>NZ_JAHKRS010000002.1 GCF_018863235.1 Pseudomaricurvus albidus | reverse complement strand
TTGCTTGATTAATTTTTTAAACAACTCACAGAGCGCTCGGCTTCTGCTGTCTTTGCTTCAGTCTCCCGAAGCAGGAGGCGCATTATACGCAATCCGTTAAGCTTGGCAAGTTCTTTTTTTGTTGGATTTTAACAGCTTAGCCATCAAAAACCTTTCACTCAAAAACCTGCTGAAGTGAACCCTGATTCAGAGCTTTATCACTTCGCTCAACCTCTCCGACCAACTTGCTGCTCGTCGTTGAGAGCGGCGCATTATACGGATCAGACTGTCAGTAGCAACTGCTTTTTTACTAAATCCACTAAAAACATGACCCACACATAAAAAGCCCGCATTAAGCGGGCTTTTTATGTGCCTGCAGAAAGGGCCTCTTAACTCTTAAGCTCAAACAAGTGATTCTTTTTCTTGCCCAGCTTCACCAGGAAAAAGCGGCCAAACAACGCCCTCTCTGGAGCAAAACATTCTGCAGTGCGCATATTGTCATCCATGCTCACAGCGTCACCGTTAATCAGTACCGCATTACGCCCAAGTGCATCTTTTACTTCGCGAGAAGCTTTGGCCATTCCGCACTCAGAAAGCAGCCCTGTCAAAGGCTTGTCGATCAGAGATTCAGTCATCAACTCACTGCTTGGCAAACCATCTTGAGCCAACTGCTCCAGATCCGATTCCCCAAGCTCAGCCAGAGAACCGCTGAACATAGCTTCAGTAATACGCTGAGCCGCTGCCAAGCCCTCCTCACCATGCACCAATCGAGTAGCCTCACGCGCCAAGACACCCTGGGCCTGGGGACGCCCCTCAGCCTCTGCATCTTCAGCCTGAATTTTGGCAATTTCCTCAACACTCAAGAAAGTGAAGTAATGAAGGAATTTGTACACATCAGCATCAGCCGTTCCCAGCCAGAACTGGTAGAAGCTGTAAGGAGACGTTTTTTGTGGATCCAGCCAGACGGCGCCCGATTCAGTTTTGCCGAATTTAGTACCGTCCGCTTTGGTAATGAGGGGCACAGTCAGACCGAATGTCTGGGCCTTGTTCTGGCGACGGGCAAGATCAATACCGCCAACGATATTGCCCCACTGGTCGCTACCCCCAACCTGCAAAGTACAGTCGTAACGACGATTCAACTCGGCAAAATCCATCCCTTGCAGCAAAGCATAGGAAAACTCGGTAAATGAGATACCAGAACCTTCACGTTGCAGGCGCTGCTGAACAGACTCCTTATTGATCATGTTATTGATGGAAAAATGCTTGCCCACATCCCGCAAGAAATCGAGCACATTCATTTCGCCCGCCCACTCGAGGTTATTGACCACGCGAGCCGGGTTATCCACCCCCTCAAACTTGATAAACTGGCTCACCTGATTGCGAATTCTGTCCGCCCAGCCTGCCACTATGTCCGGCGTGTTGAGCTGGCGCTCAGCTGCCTTAAAGCTGGGATCGCCAATCAAACCCGTCGCACCACCCACCAGAGCAATGGGGTTGTGGCCGGCATTTTGGAAACGGGTGAGAACCAAAAGAGGAACGAGGTGTCCAAGGTGCAGACTGTCTGCCGTGGGGTCAAAGCCGCAATACAGTGTCCGTGGACCCTCTGCAAGATAAGCTTCCAGCTCATCTTCACCGGTCATTTGAGCAATCAGGCCGCGTTCGCGCAGCTCCTGAATCAAGTTGCCATCCACAGTAGACATGGTTTTTACCTTAAACACTTAAAAGAACTGATGAACAAATGGAGCCAAAGGCCGCTGAGGCGGGCGCTCCAGAGAAAGCGCACAATACCGAATTCCCATGTAAAAACAAGTTTTGCGATCTGTGGGGGCGATCAAACAATCTTCGGGAACTCCCGGTTTGACTTGCTTCCCACCCTGAGAATGTGTTTTTACAGGCGGATTTCTGATATAAGTGCGTGATTCACCATAAAAAGTTTCAGGCATGCCCCATTTGGCGACAAACGGGCGCCCGCCCGCTTTAGTTTCAGAATTTAAAGACCAGAAAGGCTATTGCTCGTTGTATGAAGGCACCTGCACCCAACTCATTAATCAGTCGTGTCATTGCCCGACTGACAACATTCCCGCGCAAACATCTGATTACGGTTGGCGCCCTGTGCTCAGTTCTGATCGTCACTCTTGCCCTTAACCCCTCAAAAGACTCAGAGACCAAACGCCACAGCCAATCCATCAAGCTGACTTTGAGCAATCCCGAAATTCAGGAATTGCTGCCAGACGCCACCGTCCCAATGACACCAGACCTGGTTCCCTCTGTAGATTGGCATGTTGAAAAGGTGAGATCAGGTGACAATCTTTCTCTGATATTCCAAAGAGCCGGCCTTTCTGACCGGGACCTGTTTGAATTCATGGGTGGCCATCCTGACACCAAAATTCTGAAGCGAATTCATCCGGGGCACGAGCTGGAATTTCACATCGAGGACGATCGGTTGCTGGGTTTGCGCTATCGCTCCAACAGACTGAAGAGTGAACTGTTTACTCGCGAGGGCAGCAAATTCGAGCACGAGACCGAGACACTGCAGCCCGATATTCACACCGCCTACCGGGAAGCCGAGATCAAGTCCTCCCTGTTTATCGCCGGCCAGAAAGTCAAAATGGACGCGAACCTCATTATGGAACTCGCCAACATTTTTGGCTGGGACATCGATTTCGGACTCGACATTCGCAAAGGGGATCACTTTAAAGTGCTCTATGAAGAGCGCTTCCTGAACGGTGAAAAAATCGGAAACGGCAACATTCTGGCAGCAGAGTTCACCAACCAGAAAGAAACCTTCAAAGCCGTTCGCTACGAGGACAGCAAAGGTGATGCGCACTACTACACTCCAGATGGCAAAAGCATGCGCAAAGCATTCCTCAGAGCCCCTCTGGACTTCCGCCGGATCAGCTCCAACTTCAACCCCAGACGCCTCCACCCCATCACCAAAACCGTACGCCCCCACCGCGGCACAGATTACGCGGCATCCCGAGGCACTCCAGTCTGGTCGGCGGGAGATGGCCGGGTGATCCGCTCAGGGTATACAAAGCCGAACGGTAATTATGTTGTCATTCAGCACGGCAACAACGTCCAAACCAAATACCTCCACCTGCACAAACGCAAAGTGAAAACCGGTGACCGCGTAAAACAGCGACAGGTTATTGGCACCGTCGGCTCAACCGGCTACTCCACAGCCCCTCACTTGCACTATGAATTCCTGCTGGACGGCGTACATCGCAACCCTCGCACGGTACTCGACAAGCTACCCAAAGCGAGATCCATCGCCTCCTCAGAGATGCCTCGTTTCCTGCAAAACACGCAGCCCCTTTTGACGACCCTGGAGAACCACCATCAACAAATACTGGTTGCCAAAGCCGGGCACGAATAGAGTACGAGCAGACATCTTCGCAGCAACAAGGCCAAACACGCTATGACGGAGAGATACATAGGTCTTATGTCCGGCACCAGTGCCGACGGCATTGACGCCATCCTGATTGAATGCGAGCAGCACGATCAGCTTACGGTCTGCGGCCACGTTGAAATTCCCTACCCAAACGATATCCGCCAAAGCGTGATCGAACTGTGCCAACCGGGAGACAATGAAGTCGAGCGCCTGGGACAACTGGATCAACGTCTGGGGCAAGCCTTCGCAGAAGCCGTTAACCAACTGCTGCGAAAGAGCAACCTGTCCCCAGCGGACGTAGACGGTATTGGCAGCCACGGGCAAACCGTACGCCACCACCCGCAAGGTACCATTGAACACCCGTTCACCCTGCAAATTGGCGACCCCAATATCATTGCCGAGCAAACTGGCATCACCACAGTGGCGGACTTTCGCCGCCGGGATATGGCCGCGGGTGGCGGCGGAGCGCCCTTGGCACCCGCTTTTCACCAGGCGGTTTTCAGCTCTGACATTGAACGCAGAGTAATCGTGAACATCGGTGGTATCGCCAACGCCACCGACCTGGGATCCCAACGGGCGCCAGGTTTTGATACCGGCCCCGGCAACACCCTGCTGGACGGCTGGGTGCAACGCCATAACGGACAAACCTACGACGCCGACGGCCAATGGGCCCAAAGCGGTCGGGCTCACCCCCAATTGCTGCAGCAATTGCTGGCACACCCTTACTTTGCCGCCCCCCCACCCAAAAGCACAGGACGGGAAGACTTCAACCTTCACTGGCTTGATGCCCAGCTGGCCGTATTCAGCAAAACACACCCGGATGAGCAACTCGCCTCAGAAGATGTTCAGGCCACACTGATGGAGCTGACGGCAACCAGTATTATTGAGGCGATCAGTCGGCATATTCCTGAACACGACCATATCTATGTCTGTGGCGGCGGAGCGCGCAACACTGCGCTGATGCAACGTCTTGGTGAATTGAGCCGCAGACCGGTCTCCACCACCGCCACTCTGGGGGTTGACCCTCAACACGTTGAAGGGGCCGCATTCGCCTGGCTGGCGAAACAGACACTACACCGTTTAACCGGTAACAAGCCCGCGGCCACCGGGGCCAGTAAAGAAGTGATTTTGGGAGGGATTTACCCGGCCGGGTAAATCCGAAAACAGCGAATCAGACAACCGCTAGATCGAGAAGGACGAACCACAGCCACAGGTTGAGCTGGCATTGGGGTTTTGAACCACAAACTTGGAACCCTGCAGCCCTTCTTCGTAATTGACTTCAGAGCCGGCAAGATACGGGTAGCTCATGGCATCAACCACAACGGTAATGCCATCTTTCTCAATCACGGCATCGTCCTCGGCAACCAGCTCATCAAAGGTAAAACCGTACTGGAAACCGGAACAGCCACCACCGGTGACAAACACTCGCAATTTCAGGTCGTCATTGGCTTCTTCTTCCACCAGCGACTTAACTTTGGCAACTGCACTGTTTGTTACCTGGATGGTTTGCGGGATAAAGGTTTCAGGGGTGCTCATGATGTACTCCGAATCGACAATGCAGCGGCATCATTCGAGACAACACCGCTTCAGAGGCGCATTATCCCTTTACCCCAGTAAAACAGTCAAGTATTAGCCACAGCCTCGAGACCAGCCTGCTCTTTTACTGCAGAGTCTTTGGCCGTGGATTTTTTGGCATTCTTTGCATCGTCTTTGACCGAGGACGGCTGAGTGAACAACAAGCTGCCATTAACCTGCGCCCCTTTCACCATTTCGATCATGTTGTAATGAACATTGCCGGTTACGACGGCTTTAGCCGCCAGTTCAATGTGCTTGGCCGAGTGCACGTCCCCCTGAACTTCGCCGTTGATAATGACCGTGGGCACACAGATGTCGCCTTCCACACAGCCCTTTTCCATGATTCGTACACGGGCATCCGCACCATCTTCAGCGTAGATATTGCCTTTTACACGGCCTTCAATTTCCAGACTGCCGCTGAACTTCACATCCCCAAGCAACTCGGTTGACTTGGAAATTAACGTCGTACCGCCAGATGTCACACCCATAGACTTGTCCTTCTTACCCCACATACTCAACTCTCCTGCACCAGCCAACCAAACTTCTTTTCGACCACAACGGGTTCACGTCCTGATGACTTGGCGACCAATTCGATTCTTTCAGGTTCAAAACTTGCCGGCAGACTGATCCGGCCTTCAATGGTCTGAAAGTACTTAAATCTCAACGTAATGCTTTCGCTGGTGACATTGTCTGACACATCCTTCAACGGAAGTGTGACCAGCTGCTCACCCTGACGTCCAACAATGGTAAATTTTAGCGATCCTTTCAGCAAATTGTGCTTGGTCGCCAATTGCTGGACCACCAGCTTGTATTCGTACTGCCGTGGCACCCCTGTGGATATGACATTCAGGGAGCCGATAGTCAGTCCCTGGGCATTATCACTGGGCGACATCAACCCCCGGTAGAAGCTGATATCTTCCTGCAATCCGGCGATTTCCGACTTGAGTTCCAGCACCTCATTGCGAACCCCCTCACTGGCCTTGCGATCCACTTCCGCTCCCAGCTTAAGGTTCACCACTTCCTGTCGCAGGCGATCTGCCTCTGAGGTGGCATCGGCCAACTCAACCCGGAGTCGATCGCGCTCTGCAACGGCTTCTTCCTGCAGATTGTGGCTTTGATTCTGCCCAAACCAGTAACTGCCATAGACAGCGGCAGCACTGACAGCCAGCAACAACAACGTCAACATTGCCTTGCGCCAGGGCCGGTAAGGCACAACAACCATGCGTTGCTGTTTACTACCCTTGACCGTTCCCATTACGGCAACAGCCCCGGCAGGTTCAGCCCCTCGGTTTCGTCGAAGCCGAACATGATGTTCATATTCTGGATCGCCTGACCTGAGGATCCACGGGTTAGATTGTCGATCACCGACAACACCACCACCTTGCCGCGCTGCTGCGGCTCCAGAACCGCCAAACGACAAACGTTGGAGCCTTTGACCGTGCGGGTTTCCGGAAGGCTGCCGGCGGGCATCACATCCACAAAAGGCTCATTGGCAAATCGCTCTTCAAACAACGCCTGCAGATCAACCGCATTGCCCTTCAGATTGGCGTAAAGCGTAGCGTGGATACCGCGCACCATAGGCACCAGATGCGGAACAAAAGTCACTCTGGCAGACTCACTGCCGGCGGGCAAAACATCATTCAGGGTCTGCTCAATCTCCGGCAGATGACGATGACCTGCAGCCCCATACGCCTTGAAGCTCTCACCGGTCTCGGCCAACAACATGGGTATCTTGGCCTGACGTCCGGCACCACTGGAACCGGAGGCGGCACTGGCAATCAGATCACCGGGATCCACGATGCCCTGCTCCAGCAGGGGCAGGAAACCCAGCTCAATGGCCGTGGGATAACAACCGGGACACGCCACCAATTGGGCACTTGCGATCGCTTCGCGGTTCAGCTCTGGCAGGCCATATACGGCCTGAGGCAACAACTCAGGACAACTGTGCTGCTGGTCATACCAGCTGGACCAGAGTTCAGCATCGCGAATCCGGAAGTCAGCGGACAAGTCCACCACCCGCACGCCACGAGCCAGCAATTCCGGCATCATCGCCTGGGCAACGCCGTGTGGCGTGGCAAAAAAGACCACATCACAAGCCGCCAGCTCATCGACATCCGGTGCTGTGAACTCAATATCGAAAAAACCACGCAGGTTGGGATAGAGCTCGTCGACTCGCAGACCAGCCTCGGCGCGCGAGGTGATGATTTTAACCTCTGCCTGAGAATGATTGGCCAACAGCCGCAACAGCTCAACACCGGTATAACCCGTGCCCCCCACAATACCTACCTGAATCACATTGACCTCACTTTTGCCGCTAAAATGCGACCTGCCTGAAAAATTGATCGCAATAATAAAAACGCTGAATTTGCCGAAGACAGCAATTGCCGCCACAATGACGGTCGCTACAACGGAACCTGTATCACGTACTGGTGCGCCCCTGCGAATCAAAGCACCACCGTCGCACCGACCGCCTAGTGTATAACAACTACTTGCATAAGCAATGTAGGCTTCGATTTATTGAGCCTGCGGTTACTTGATTCCGGTTATAACGATCTTTCTGACGACTAAAAAGACTTCCCCTGACATGCCAGAACCCTCTGCCGACAATACCAGCACCAGTGACGCCAGTAGTCAGGGCACTCTCAGCAACCCCTCGCGAATGCGAAATCGCTGGCAGGAACTGCTGGACAGACTCCAACACCGACTGGCGCATCTGGACGCCTTGCCACAATTGACCATTCTGGGCTTTCTCTGCGGGCTGGCCGCGGCCGGAGTCATCACCGCTTTTCGTCTGTCCATCGATATACCGCTGCATTTGTCGCTCGGCAACAGTGAGGATTTCGAGTCGCTCCCCGGCTACTGGCACTTCTTCCTGCCGGTCATCGGCGCCCTGATTATTGGCATCCTGCTTCACTTTGTTCCGAAAGAGAACCGCCAGGTCAGTATCGGTCACGTGCTGGAGCGGCTGCACAATCACCAGGGAAAATTACCCGCCACCAACTGGGTGGTGCAGTTTTTCGGCGGCATTCTGGCACTGCTCAGTGGCCAGTCGATGGGGCGTGAAGGTCCTGCAGTTCACCTTGGCGCCGGCATCGCCAGCCAATTGGGACAATGGCTGCGCCTGCCCAACAACTGCCTGCGCACGCTGGTGGGCTGCGGTGTAGCGTCAGCTATCGCTGCCTCGTTCAACACCCCCATGGCAGGAGTCATCTTCTCCATGGAAGTCATTCTGATGGAATACACCATCGCCGGCTTTATCCCGGTGATCATGGCCTCTGTCACCGGGGCAATTGTAGGCCGGCTGGTGTTTGGCCCGGAACCGGCCTTTACTGTTGTGCCCCTGCAAATGGAAAGCCTCACCAATTTGCCCGTTGTGGCCCTGGCCGGACTGGTGGTTGCGGTTTTTGCTGCCCTGTTTATCCGCCTTCAATTGCTCATCAATAAACAACAGCGCCATCCAATCATTTTACGGATGTTGACTGCTGGCATTATCACCGGAGCACTGGCACTTTGGACCCCACAAATTCTGGGCGTGGGATACGACACCATCGACGCCGTTATGCACGGTGATCTGGCCCTGCCCCTGTTGCTGAGCATTGTTGTCGCCAAACTCATTGCCACCAGTGTGAGCGGAGGGCTGGGCGTTCCGGGTGGCTTAATTGGCCCCATGCTGTTTATCGGCGCCATACTGGGAGCGGCCATCGGCACCGTCACCAACATGGTGCTGCCAGAAAGTGGCGCCAACCCGAGCTTCTATGTGTTGCTTGGGATGAGCGCCATGATGGCGGCCGTGATGAACGCCCCGCTGGCGGCACTGATTACAGTCTTTGAACTGACTCATAACCCGCACACCATTTTCCCCACGATGTTGATCGTGGTGGTCGCCGTGATCACCACCCGGCAGCTGTTTCGCTGCGAAGGCATTTTTATTGCCCAGCTGGAAGCCAACGGCTATAGCCTCAGTCACGGCCCAATCCGCCAGGCTTTGAATCGTGTGGGCGTTCGCAGCGTGATGGAAACCCGTTTCCTGCGCTGCAAAAACCGCAACACCATTGCCCAATTGCGCCAGCGACTGCAACAGCATCCTGCCTGGCTGGTGGTCGACGAACCCGATCACGAAAAATACCTGCTGGCAGCCGCAGACGTCTCCACTTATCTGGAAAACCTGTCAGATAAAGACGGCAATACCGAGGAGCACACACCACCGGACGAGCAGGAAGAGATCAAGCTACTGGACATCCCCGGGCGACAGTGGCTGCTGAAGCCAATCCACCAGCAGGCGAGCCTCTTTGAGGCCCAGCAACAGCTCAATCAATTTAAGGCCGACGCGCTCTACGTGGAACGGGAAGGGGTTACCTGGCTGTCTCCGGTCATTGGCGTCGTCACGAAAGAGCACATCGACAATTACTATCGGGTATGATGCCCGCTCACGGACAAGAAGGAATATTCAACAAATGCTCTGGGTGAAAGCCTTTCACATAATTTTTATGGTCTGCTGGTTTTCCGGTATTTTCTATCTGCCCAGACTGTTCGTGAATCACGCCTCGGTCACAGATCCTGCCACCCGGGAACGCCTCGGGCTGATGGAAGCCAAGCTCTATCGTTTTATCACTCCATTTATGCTGCTGACCATTATTTTTGGCCTGTGGCTGGCCAGCTACTCCTGGTCGTTCTACCTGCAACAACCCTGGTTTCACGCCAAACTGGCTCTGGTTGCCGCACTGGTCATTTATCACGTCTACTGCGGCCGCTGTATCAAGCGGTTCCAGAGCGGTCAGGACAACCGCAGCCACGTTTTTTACCGGGTATTCAATGAGCTCCCCGTATTCGCGCTCTTTGGCACCGTCATTCTGGTGGTTGTGAAACCCGGCTGACGATCACAGCGCTGCCTGAACAGGACAAAATCCGGGCGTGTGTTAGACTCAAAGGATAAGGCCTCACACGCATGAAATGACGGAATTTTCCCCAAATGACGGAATTTGAAAGCAGCGCGCCAGTTATCCTCAGCTTCTCCAGCCTCGACCCGTCCGGAAGTACCGGCATACAGGCAGACATCGAATGTGCCGCCAGTCTCGGCTGCCATTGCACCCCCATAGTGACGGCCCTCTGTGCCAAAGATACCCGCGACACCAAGGAAATACTTCCGGTCGGCTCCCCCCTGCTGATTGAACAGGCGAGAGCCATTCTGGAAGACATGCAGGTCAAGGCGTTTAAAATCGGCTACACCGGCAGCGTTGAAAATGTCGAAGCCATTCACTCCATCCTGAGAGACTACCCGACCATTCCTGTGGTGCTCGACCCCGGCACCCATGTTTGCGGCACCAAACTGGCCGACGCTCCCGGCGTTCTCAGAGCCATTGAAGCACTGATTTTACCGCTCACCACAGTCACCACTCCCGACCTTGCAGAAGCCCATGAGCTGGCCCAGCAGGCTGATACCATTCACGCCTGTGCACAGGAAATCCTGGAAAGCGGCTGTGAATATGTGCTCATCAGTGGTGCCGGTCGCTCTCAGGAAACCTTTGAAAATCATTTGTTCGGCAAGCAGGGTCTGATTCAGACGTTCAACCATCGTCGTATTAAAGTACCCGCCAGCGGTTGTGGCGCGACACTGGCTGCCAGCATTGCCTGCTATCTGGGTCACGGGCTGAGAACCGAAGAAGCCATCACCCAGGGGCAAAACTTCGCCTGGCACAGCCTGGCCAACAGTCGCCGACTGGGCATGGGCAAGCGCACCCCCAACCGCTTTTTCTGGGCCGACAAAAATACCCGGCCCAATGACGCCAGCAACAGCTAACCCTTTAGCGCTAGCGCATCCCCTTCAGGGTTACATTTCACTCCGCCGTTAGCGATAATGCCCACCTATTGTCATCCACGCGGTGCCACAACGGGTACCGCATCCAGCAAAGGAAACCCCATGAGTCGTTCCAGCGAATTATTTGAGCAGGCCCAGCAACACATCCCCGGTGGCGTTAACTCGCCTGTTCGCGCCTTTAAAGCCGTGGGCGGCACCCCGGTCTTTTTTGAGCGTGCCGAAGGCGCCTATCTGTTCGATGCTGATGCGAAACGCTATGTGGACTATGTGTTGTCCTGGGGGCCAATGATTCTGGGCCATGCCCACAAAGACGTCATTGATGTGGTTATTGAGAAAGCCCGACAGGGCCTGAGTTTTGGCGCTCCCACCGAGATCGAAACCACGCTGGCCGATCGCGTCTGCGACATCATGCCGGGCATGGACATGGTGCGCTTTGTAAACTCCGGTACCGAAGCCACCATGAGCGCCATTCGCCTGGCTCGCGGCTATACCGGCCGGGACAAGATCATCAAATTTGAAGGCTGTTACCACGGCCACTCCGACTCCCTGCTGGTGAAAGCCGGCTCTGGTGCGTTGACGCTGGGCGTCCCCAGCTCACCCGGTGTTCCCTCTGCGCTGGCCGATCACACCGTCACCCTGACCTACAACGATATCGCCGGCGTCGAAGCCGCGTTTGCTGAAATCGGTGATCAGGTGGCCTGTATTATTGTTGAACCGGTAGCCGGCAACATGAACTGCGTACCACCGGTTCCCGGGTTTCTGGAGTGTCTGCGCGCCCAGTGCGACCAGCATGGCGCCGTGCTGATTATCGACGAAGTCATGACCGGTTTCCGGGTGAGCCCCACAGGCGCCCAGGGGCATTACGGTGTAGAAGCAGATCTGACCACGCTGGGCAAGGTCATGGGTGGCGGCATGCCCGTTGGTGCCTTTGGCGGCAAAAAAGAAATCATGTCTCACATCGCACCACTGGGGCCGGTGTATCAGGCAGGCACTCTATCCGGTAACCCGGTGGCCATGGCGGCAGGCCTGAAGACTCTGGAGCTGATTTCACAACCGGGCTTTTACGAGCCAGTCTTTCAGAAGACGGATCAGCTGGTAGAGGGTCTGAAAGCCATTGCCGACAAGCATGGCATTCCATTTACCAGCAACCACGTAGGTTCCATGTTTGGCTTCTTTTTCACAGAGGAAGAAAAGATCACCAATTACCAGCAAGTGATGAACTGCAACATCGAACGTTTTAATCAGTTCTTCCACGGCATGCTGCAGGAAGGGGTTTACTTCGCACCTGCTTCTTACGAAGCCGGCTTTATGTCTGCGGCTCACACCGATGAGGATATTGAATTTACTCTGGCTGCCGCAGATAAGGTAATGGCCACTTTTTAAGGGACCATTGAGGCAGCTGAACACAACGCAAGTCAACACAATCACAAACGGTAATCTTCGTTTGTGATTGTGTCGCTAATTGAATCCGGGCCTTATTGTTCTGCCAGCAGAGCCACTAACGCCTGAACCTGCTCACGAGCCTGCTCAGACATATCGATGATATGACAACCCGCCCAACAGACCGGGTCATCATCCAGAGAACGCACCCACAGGCAATCCACACCTAGACGAATCGAGGTATCACCGCACACCGGGGTGGGAAGAATCAGGTTGAGCTGATACACATGATCCGCCTGCATGGGCATCTCACCCAGCAACATCAGCCCCTGTTCGTGAATGTTGGCCAGTCGCCCAAGATACAAGTCCCGATTGGCGTCGTACACCTCAACAGACCCCACCACGCCGAAGCGATCCAGATTGCGCTGATCCATGTGTTTCGCTTCCTCCATATCAGGACTTACCTTTTGGTTTGAGCCCCTCGGCCTTGGCGTTCAGACTCTGGAAGATGTTCTCCAGTGCCCGCTCGAAGAACGGTTTAGAGCTGCCGGCAATGACTTTGGCCTTATGGGCCAACATATCACGCGCTAATTCAAGCCCTGACTTCATTGCCACCTTCTTGCCCATCTGATCGACCAGCATGTAATGCAGTGTCTTTGAGTTGTACCAGGCTACCTTCAGGCGCTTGCCACCATCGAATTCAAACCAGGTGCCGAACTCGATCATTTTCAGATTTTCCACCATCCGCAGCTCTTCAGCGTTCGGCTGATCTTCTGCGGCATCGCTCTGGCCTGCTTTCTTGGCAGCCATGGCTTCCAGCTTGCTGCGCATAGGTTCAGGGGCAGGGTCAATCTGCTTACTCTGCAACGCCATCTTCTGCAGAGAATAGAGAGCCTCCAGTAACTTTTTGCCTTTTGCCTGATCGTAGCCAATGGTCTCAAAGCCCACCTCCAGATTGTTCAGTAAAGAGGTGTGCATTTCCTTTTGCCGACTCTTGTCTTCGGCATTTTCTTTTGGCTCAATACTCCACAACACGTCATCAATGACCTGAGTCGCACGCAACCAGCTGTCTGATGTTTCACCGTAGCGCAGCAGGATAAAAGCCAGATAATCCGACCAGGGCTGCAGCAGCATCAACAGCACTGCAGAGGGCAATTCGCGTCCATCGGTGCGTGAACGCACTTCTTCATTGACGCGTATTTTAACTTCTCTCAACTTCTCTTCGCCCTGGACTTTCTCCATGGCGCGGCGTTCCATCAGTTCCTGACGGCGAGAAATTTTCTTGGTGTAACCACTGAACTCCAGCAGCAGTTCCGCAAACAGACGGACATCGTTTTTAAACTCTTCCAGCACCCGCGACACTATGGACTTGATCTTGTCGTATATGTCGAACTGACTGGAACCGTCATTACTGACCCATTTCACACCAGCTTCAGCCATATTGTTCAACAACAAGCGGGCGGGGTGTTCTGTCTGTTCAAAGAAGCTTTTATCGATAAAGGCAATCTTGAGGAACGGCGTGTGCAAGTAACTGAGCAGCGCCTTAACTGAATCCGGCAAGTTGTCATCAGACAACATGTACTCAAACAACATGCCCACCAGATCGATGGTATGCATATCGCCGGGATCTACGGAATCTTCGTCCCCCTCTTCCTCAATCAGTTGTTGTGCCAGCTGTTGACTGACATTGGCCACTGGCAGGGGCTGAAGGGTGCCCGGCTGGGCCTCCATTAGTTGCTGGCCGGTAACCGTCAACGCCTGAGTTTGCAAAGCCTGCAAAGCTCCAACCAGCTGTTGATTCGAGTAAACCATGCCGGGACGACCGCCTGGTGCGGCAGCGCCCCCCTGACTGACACCAGAGGATGGCTGTGCCACCAGACTCTGTATGGACGTGGGCGCCCCACCACCTCCACTCTGAGCACCGCCCGCCTGAGGAGCAAAACCACCAATATGGTTCTGCAGCGTGCGGATGGCATCCACCAGACTGTCCTGATATTGATCCGACGGAAGGCTCGCATCAGGACTTTCCATAAAGCCCGAAGCCGCAGACTGGGAACCCGGCAACTCAACCTCACCACCGGCCTGCAGATTATCCCAGCTGTCGTACACCGCGTCGGCCGGGGGAGCGGCTTTGCCCGAGTCAGACGTCACGGGACGGTGGCGCAAATTCGGCAATATGCCTTTACCAACCAGATACTGATTGATTTCCTGCAGGGGCTCGGCCAGCTGCACCATTACCTCACGATCAAACAACTTATAGATAATGATCTTGCTTTTGGTACTGAGCGCCGTGCGCTGCAAACTTTTTCTCAGAGATTCACAATACTGGACCGGGCCCGCCGGATTGCTGCGGTCGTCGACTTTTTCACCCTTATTCAACACCGCCAGACGCTGATTCAATGCCCAGAGTGATTCCGCGTAATGATTTTCAGCACGGTGGGTAATCGAGGTAATGGCAATGGTTTCTTCAAGGTCTTCGTTATCCACCAGTGACAACATGTCTTTCTGGTACTTTTCTTCACCGGTACTGGTCGCCAGCTCATGACGCTTGAACTTGATGAAACCTTCACCGAGATAGCCCAGAAAATACCGTTCGATCTGTGGCAACGCCTTATGCAGCAGGTCCTGCTGCTCAAGAAATTCTGATTTTTCCTTGTTGGTCTTGGCGCGGCCAGAATGCTCCAAAAAGTGGTTATCCAGCGCTTTCATGAATTGCGCAAAACAATCACCCGCGTGCTCAACCAGAATGGTCTGGCAAGCCTTGAGGTAGTCAATAATCACGCTGTCGGTCAAACCGCCGGCCGTGGTTTCGGGGGGGTGCAATTTGCTCATAAATTCAGAGTTTTTCCATCACATCCGTGGTTATCTTCAGAAGTCACGCCATCAGTGAAAGTCTTGCCCAATGACATCCTGTCTTTCGTTTTGTGTGATTTTACTTCAGTGCCCAGCTAATTGAGATTTTGGCTTCTCCGGGGCTATATAACATGTCTTGCAAGACTCAGTGTCTTGCCTGGATTGTGTGGCAGAAAGAGCTTTCGCCCCTTGCCCACTCCCTGTCCGCAGTCGCCCTTTACGCGCCTGATACCAGAGGTCACTGATGTTCAATGTGACATAGCGAGCAAAAAACACAAGTTCTATTTTCACCTTTTCGACTGCCCGGTCAATTCGCAGACGACCGGAAGTCAAGCTGCCGTCACTGCATATTCAGAGACTCGACCAGCCTTTGAGTGCCGCGACAGTCCGTGCGACAGTAGCGCTGGGCCTGGCGGGCAAACCTCTGAGCCTGAGGGATATCTCCCAGCTGGCGATAGCTTTCGCCCAGGATCTGATAAAACCGGGCATTCCGACGATCGAGACGCAGTCCATGCTCGGCGGTCTCAATCGACTTTTTCCACTGCTGCTGTGCCATATAAGCCTCGGCGTCCGCCGCTATCGCCTCGATAGCCGGGTCCATACTGGGAGCAGGAGGCTCTTCCGGACGTACAGGTTCCGGCACCGGCCGGTCATAGGGGCCCGGGTACTGGCCGCCCGTTTCAGGGGTGGATGATTCGGGATACGGCCCCGGAGGCTGCGTTATTCCACCACGCTCTTCTACGGGTACCTGAGTAACGGGAGCACTGGACTGACAGGCCGACAACAGGACTACAGACACCAACACAAAACACAAAACACAGTTTGACATAGCCAGACCAGTTAAGCCCTGACAGATCAAAACCGCCTGACAACTCTTGGCCAGCTGCCGAACGTCTTTTTCGGATTGTGCCTTCTAAAACCATTTTTTCATCCAATGCAGTACGGGGTTTTCCACCCAGTCACAGGCGGCGTATTCCTCTGGGCGCTGCTCGCGAGTAAAAGGTATCAACCTGGATCCGCGACAGTTTTCACCGCTCAAGCGGCCATTTTCACCGTCAACCCACAGGTATTCAATGTCCGGTGAGGCAAAAATATCCAGACTTTCCGTGGGCAGACGAGAAAATATGTCCGTCCAGACCTGTAACGCGCCTGTCCCGCCCGTCAGCGGCGTGTCGCCATTATCATCTCTGCCAATCCAGACCACCGCCAGATCGCGGCCACTGAATCCGGCAAACCAGCTGTCTTTTTGGTCATTGGTGGTGCCCGTTTTGCCGGCCAGAGCCAGGGTGCGGGGCAATCTCAGATAAGCGGTGCGCCCGGTTCCCTCTTCCATCACGGACTGCATGGCAAACTGCACCAACTGGACCGCCGCAGATTCCACCGGATCGCCCAGCTGCAGCGGATAACGATTGAGGCGATTGCCTTGCGCATCCTCAACAGAACGAATGGCCCTCAGGGGCATGACAACACCATCGTTGGCCAGCGTATGGTACATTTCGGCAACCTCCGCCGGAGACAGCTCCATGGTACCCAACAGCATAGACGGCACCTGGGTGATTTGCTTCTTCACCCCCAGTTGCGCAAAGGTTTCGGCCACCTTATCCAGTCCCACCATCATCCCCAGGCGAGCCGTCGCCTGATTGTAGGAGCGAGTCAGGGCATCAATCAACATCACATCGCCGTGAGATTCACGCTCAAAGTTTTTCGGCTGCCACACATCACCATTGGGTCCCGCAACAGAGACGGGACCGTCACTGATGGTAGAGGCCAGATTGTAGGGTTGTCCCTTTTTGAGGGCGGTCAGGTAAACCGCAGGCTTGGCCAGCGACCCAATGGGACGCGTCGCGTCCAGGGCACGGTTAAACCCTGCAAACTTGGGATTGCGATCTCCGACAACGGCTTCCACCTCTCCGCTGCCCACCGAAGTAATGATGGCAGCGCCCTGCAGCGTATCTTTTTTCACGCCGTAGCGGCTTTCAAGCTCATCGAGTCGCTCTGACAGCGCCCGCTCGGCCTGCCGTTGCGCCGGCAGGGACAGAGTCGTGTATATCTTCAGACCGTCTGAACTCAATGCTTCATCGTCATAGTCTTCACGCAGTTGTCGCTTCACCAGATCGATAAATGCCGGATAATCATGCAGGCGACGCTGAGAAACAGGTACCACACCCAACTGCTGCCGTTGCGAGCGTTTCAGAAGAGATTCATCGATCAATCCCTGCTCATAGAGAATATCGAGCACCAGATCACGACGCTCTTTTGCACGCTGGGGATGACGCCAGGGATTGTAGAAAGACGCCCCTTTCACCAGCCCGACCAACAACGCCAATTGCGATTCATCAAGGGAAGACAGTGGACGACCAAAGTAGTGTTTGGAGGCCAGGCCGAAACCGTGAATCTGTCTGGGACCGCTTTGCCCCAGATAAACCTCATTCATGTAGGTTTCAAGAATCTCGCCCTTGCTGTAATGCCATTCCAGCAGTACCGACATCATGGCTTCGGTAATCTTGCGGGACAGTTTGCGACTGTCATCGAGGAAGAAATTCTTAACCAGCTGCTGCGTCAGAGTACTGCCGCCCTGCACCACTCTTCCGGTCTGCAGGTTTACCCAGGCTGCACGCGCAATGGATTTGAGTGACACACCATGGTGGTTGACGAAATTGCGGTCCTCCACCGCAATCAACGCCTCACCCAGCAAAGGCGGGACGTCCGACAGCTGAATCAACTCCCGATCTTCCTGCCGTTGTGGATAGATGCCACCGATCAACACCGGTTCCAGGGTAATCAAAGACGCCGAATCACCTTTGAGAATCTCGAAACTGACAATGCGATCGGACTGAAATCGGATGCGTAGATAGCGCTCAGGCTCATCTTTACCACCCGCAACATAGGGCCGGGTTGCGATATCGATAACACTGCCATCCGTACGCCACTGCCCTGGTGCAGACAAGCGGTTAACCGGACGATACTCCAGTGCTTTTAGCTCGTTCACCAAATCGGTTCGGGTCAACTGTTTGCCCTGATACAGCTCCAGTGGCTGTGCATAAACACGCGCCGGCATGGCCCATTTACGGCCATCAAATTTTCGCTGCACTTCAAAATTCAGATACAGGACCCACGCCGCAAACAGCAGCGTCAAAATGAGGATAGGCCACCGAACCAAACGCCAAATGCGCCTCAAGGTGGAGGGAGGGGCGCTCTTTTTTGAGCGTTTTGATTTGCGTTGTCGACTCATAGGCGTGAAGTGTACTGACTCTGAACGGGTAGACAAGGCATAATAGCCTCTTGCGGACTTGTCGGCCGGGATTTTGCTGAAAATATCTCAGGATCAAAACGGCATCTCACATTCAGCATTGACTGCGAACAATCACTGACACCACCAACAGTAAGGAACCGGACATTATGTCGGACAACCAACATCAGGAATATCACGTCTATGGCATTGGCGCTGCCCTGGTCGATACCGAAATTGAAGTCACAGATCAGGATTTGACTACCCTCAATATTGATAAAGGCGTGATGACCCTGGTGGACGAAGCCCGCCAGCAAGAATTAATTGAGCACTTGTCCGATCACCTGGTGGCCTCAAAGCGTGCCAGTGGTGGTTCCGCCGCCAACACCATCATTGCCGCCAGTTACTTTGGCGCCAAAGCCTTTTACAGCTGCAAAGTCGCCAGCGATGACAACGGTGACTTTTACCTGCAGGATCTGCGCGACGCGGGGGTCGACAGTCTGCCCAACACAGAACGTCAGACCGGTGTGACCGGCAAGTGCCTTGTGATGATAACCCCCGACGCTGAACGCACAATGAATACGTTTCTGGGCATCAGCGAAACTGTGTCCTCAAGCGAACTCAGCCCCACGGCCGTAGCCACTTCTCAGTACGCCTACATCGAAGGCTATCTGGTCTCTTCAGAAACCGGGCGCGCGGCTGCCATCGAACTTCGCCAGCAGGCAGAAGCCAATGGCGTCAAAACCGCGCTCAGTCTTTCCGACCCGGCAATGGTTGAGTTCTTCCACGACGGCCTCAAAGAGATGCTGGGCGATGGAGTGGATCTGCTGTTTTGCAATCAGGCCGAAGCACTGGGCTTTACCCGTACCCAGACCCTGGAAGACGCCGTAACCGAGCTGAAGAAAATCGCTCGCAGCTTTGCCATCACACTTGGCTCTGAAGGCGCTCTGATAGTGGACGGTGAAAACCGTTGGAACATTGAGCCACACAAGGTGACAGCCATCGACACCAATGGAGCGGGCGACATGTTTGCTGGTGCATTTATCTTTGCCATTACCCAAGGGTACAGCCCTGAACAGGCCGGCAAACTGGCAAGTCGCGCCTCAGCTCAGGTGGTCAGCCAGTTTGGCCCCCGCCTGCGTCCGGAGCAGCATCAGGAAATTTTACAGGAAGTACTGGGTTAGCCAGAAGTACAACGCCAATCCCAAAGACATGCCGCTGCAGAATTGGCGGCATGTGTTAACTTGACTCACATTAATCCAAAGACATCAGCTCGGGCCTGGCAATGCCAAAGCCCTGAACAAAATCGACACCCACATCAATCAGCGCATCCAGCAACTCTTCTGTTTCGACGTATTCAGCTACTGTTTTCAGCCCCATGGAATGGGCGAGGTGATTGATGGTACTGACCATGGCAAAACTGGATGAGTCTTGCAGCATGGTACTGACAAAACTGCCATCAATTTTCAGATAATCGACCGGCAGATCTTTCAGGTAGGCAAAAGAAGACAGTCCACTGCCAAAATCATCCAGATAAAAACGGCTGCCTTTTTCCCGCAACCGCTCCATAAACTCAATGGCCGTATCCAGGTGCCTGATGGCCGCCGTCTCGGTGATCTCGAAATGCAGGAGTGAGGCATCAATACCACTGCGTTCGATCGCCGATAATACGTAGGGCACAAACGCCGGATCACTGACGGTCATCCCGGACAGATTGACGGTGTATATACGCGGTGACAGAAAGTTCTCTTCCCGCTCTTTGAGGTGCGTAACGACCTCATCCACTACCCAGCGATCGACATCATCCATCAAGCCATAGCGTTCCGCAGCCGGAATAAAGACTTCCGGACTGATCAGTTCACCGTTTTCCTGTCGCAACCTCAACAGCACTTCGTAGTGATCATCGGAGCCGTCAACCGGCTGAATCTTTTGCTGAAACAGGCAAAACCGATTCTGTGCCAACGCGTGACTGATATTCACAACCCAATTGATTTCACTGCGACGCTGTTCGACCTCCTGATCCTTGTTGTACCAGTGGATACGGTTGCGCCCCAGTTCTTTTGCTGCACAGCTGGCTGCGTTGGCAGTTGCCAGAACCTGAGCCTCGGACTCCGAGGCCTCATCAATCACCACAACACCGATACTGACGGCGACCTTAAAAACCCGGCCGCCCCAATGAAATTGATAATCCTGTATTCCCGACAATACCGAACTGGCCACCCGCTGCGCACCGGCCAGCGTGGTGTTATAGATCAGGGCGCCAAATTCATCACTCCCCAGGCGAGCCAGCATATCCTGACTGCGTAGCTTGCCCGCGATCAGCTCAGCCACCTGACGCAGCAGTTCATCGCCACCCGCGTGGCCACAGGTATCATTGATGACCTTAAACTGATAAATGTCGATATACAGCAGCCCAAAGCTCACCGGCTCGTTACGGGCTCGCTCGACCGCCTGTGAAATCGATACCTCAAACGCCTGTCGATTGAGCTGAGAGGTTAACGTATCGTGCCGCGCCTGCCATTTGACGCGCAATCGGTCACGTTCAGCCTGAGAACTATTGCGAAAGATCAACACACAGCCATCCACTTCCGTCGCGGCATTACGCAAAGGCATGACCTGCAAACTGATCAGGACCGGCTTACGCTCAATCGCATACAGCAACACCTCGGGATAATTGCTATTGGAACCATGCTTGAGCACATCCACAATCGGCGACGGCAACACTCTATGGGTAGCAGAATCGGCAACAACCAGCACCTGCCCAATTGGCAGCCCACGAGCACTCTGATCGGTCAGGTTCAATAATTCTCTGGCCATAGGGTTGATGGTTTCAATCACGCCCTTGGCATCCACTGCAATCACCGCGTCGGCGATGGAGCTCAGTGCAGTTCGAACCAGCGATGTCTGGCGCAGCAGTTGTTCCTGGTAGGACTGCTCGGGATTCACCAGTGACATCAAGCAATGATGACCGCCACTCTCTGCTGAGACGTAATAATTGAGTTTGATCTGCTTGCCTTCATGACGCCGTGCACGCAGATTAAAGCGGTCCCCGGAAGAAACTGATGCCCAGTTGACGTCCTGAGAGAAGAAATAATCCAGTCGCGCGCCTACCAGCTCGGGGGTATCGAACAACAGATGAGCCGCAGGATTCGCGCGCAGAATAATACGGTCTGCACCAATCAGAAAATAGGCGTCGCTCATGCGTCGAAGCAACCCTTCAGCGGCTTCGTCACTGAACAGGGTGCGTGTAGATGGGAGCGCCTCAGCGGTCATTCAAACTTCCGTTGATACAGTTGAATATAAGAATCATGGATGTAACGCAATCACACTGCTCCACCAAACGTGCCAACACAATCCTCGCGGGGGCAGGATTGTGGTAGCACTGCCACAGAGCGGAACACAAGAACTGGTCACTCTATATACAGTGTTTCTCACACCAAAGAATGACTTACGCCCGGAAGTTAAGAGCTTATCGTGTCCTATATTTTGAGCAAGGGTGAAGCCGAGCAGAAATGTGACACACATCACACCAAAAGGAGAATAATACGTCAACCGCCGAGAGCGAAATTGTCACAAAATCTTAACTTCCACGTTAAAAAAACAGTGGCCGACGACCGCCGCCCAACTCGTGGAGGAAAATGGGGGCACTGCAGGGGAATAATGGATGCCCGGCAGAATGGCCGGGCACCGGAATAGAAAAAACGAAAACGAGGCTTTATCCCTGTGCCAACAGCTCACGCAGGTCGATGATCGCAGCATTGGCCCGAGAGATGTAAGACGCCATAACCAGAGAGTGGTTAGCTAGCATCCCAAAACCACCGCCATTCAGAATCATCGGACTGTAGATGGGAGCCTGGGCTCCCTCCAGCTCGCGGATGATCTGCTGCAAACTGACCAGTGCATGCTTGCGCTCAAGAATGTCGGCAAAATCGACCTCAACAGCTCGCAGAAAGTGGAGGAGCGCCCAGGTACTGCCGCGCGCTTCATAGAAGACATCGTCAATTTCGGTCCATGGGGTTTTCACTTCCATTTCACGCGGAGTGGACGTTGACTGACGGGCTGCGACTTCGCCCGCAAGGTCAGTATTCAGACGACGCTGCCCCACGCTGGCACTCAAGCGCTGCGACAAGCTGCCCAACCGGGTTTCCACCGTGCTTAACCAATAACGCAGATTATCAGCGCGGGCAAAAAACTGGGCGTTGTGCTGATCGTCATCCGATAACCGCAGCAGGTAGCTGTGCAGAGACTCAATACCCGCCCGATACTCTGACTCTGAGGCTGGCAACGCCCAACTCCTGTTATCAAAATTGAAACGGGATTCGGCCCGCGCCAGAGAATTGTCTTCCGTGGATTGAGATTGCGAACGACTGAAGGCTTCACGCATGGCCTTGCTCATATCGCGCACCTGGATGAGTACGCCATATTCCCAGTTGGGCATGTTGTCGAGCCACAGTCCTGGCGGCATCACGTCATTGCTCATAAATCCGCCGGGCTTATCCAGCAGCGTTTCTGAAACTCGAATCAGCGCACTGGTGGTCGCCACCCCAATGAACATGGGGCGTCCCTGCGCGTTCATGGCAACGGATTCACGAACCGTAAAATGATCGGGTTCAGAACTCCAGAAAAACCCCATAACGGCGGCTATCAACAAATAGAGCACCAGCACAGTCAGCAGTGTTTTGGTAAACCAGCCTCCCACACCGTCCTCGCGCCAGTCCTGCCACCAATCTCGAATACCCTGTCCAAAATCACCCAACTTTCCCATGGTAAAACCTTACTGTTTCCGTGCATACAATCGCATACGACCTGTAACAGCCAGTACGCTTGATTTTTAACTGCAGGCCTATTTGCAAAAAAACGGCCCTTTCAATCTCGGGCTCTTCTAACGAACAACCCGGGCGCCGGCACTGACCTGTCTGCCGTCTGCAAACACCAGCGTGACCGGATAGAGCTGCCGTGTTTCCGCAACCATCTCAAAGGCCATAATATGATAACCACCTGGCGTAAACTCCAAAGTCTCGCCAGCTGCAACCGGTATGCTCTCTACCGCTCTCATTTTCATCATGCCATTTTCGTGCAGATGCTGGTGCAACTCTGCACGCTCACTGCCCGGCACCTTGACCTCCGTGACCGTCAAGGCCTGCGAAGAGCTGTTGTGCAACGTCAGATACACCACGGCGGTTGTCTGACCCGGCAAAGGCAGCCGAATACGGGCATCTCCAATACTGACAGAGGCCTGTGACAATTCAGAGTGATCATCAACCATCTTGCCTGTGCCGTCTCCAGCGAGGACGGCAACACTTGCCAGCGACGCATAGATCAACAAAAAGGGCACGGGCAACAAAGCTGTGACTCGCATCAGCCATCGCCGGATACCAGCCAACAGCCCCCCCAAGTATAGAAGCTTTGTGAATTTCAGCGACGTTGTTATAGCCATCTTCGTACTCCCTGTTCCATGATTGCTGCAACTGGAATCTTAGTTGAACCGCCCGGTTAATCAGTAACTCCGCAAAACTCCTGATCAGCGTACTCCAAGGCCATTGGTTTTCCCAGATAGTAGCCCTGACCACCATCAATGCCCAGAGATTGCAACACCGACCACTCCGCTTCAGTCTCGACCCCTTCGACCAACAGCTTCACATCACAACTGTGGGCAATCTGAACCAGTGACTGCACAAAAAAGCGGTTGTCAGCATTTAGGTCTATCTCGTTAACAAAACAGCGATCTACCTTTAAGGCAAACAGAGGCAGGCTTTGCAAAAAGGCGAAAGCGGCAACACCGGTACCAAAATGATCGAGCAACAATTGACTACCGAGCTCGTTAACCTTCAACGCCAATGAACGCACTTCCCGCTCGTGAGTGGCCAGGGAATAGCCGGGCAATTCCAGCACCAGCCGCTGGGCAAACGCGCGGTTATTGCGCAAGAACACATCCAGCCAGGGCAAAAAGGTTTCACTGACCAGCGATGATGGCGACAGGTTGACGCACACCTTAGGTCCCCGTGCCTCAGTATACTGTTCAGCCAACATCTTGATCATCAGACAATCAATGCTCTCAGACATTCCGAAGCGCTCAGCCATTGGCAGAAATACCCCGGCCGCCAACAGATCGCCATCCACCGGCAGGCGACAGAATACCTCCCATTGACTGAGGGTTTTGCCATCTCGCTCAAACACCGGCTGAACATGAAACGTAAAACGTTTGTGCTCCAGAGCCTCGCCCAGCAACTCCTGCCACTCGCTGGCAGAACGGGAGTTCTCAGCAGAGTCCACTTGATGCCATTGATAATTTGCCTCCCCCTGACTCTGCGCCGACCGCAATGCCAGATCAGCCTCCACCAGCAGGCTGCCCTGCTCAGTCACACGGGAGGCAAAAGCCACCCCCATATGCAACTGCAATTCTTCGGCTTCACGAAACCAGCTCAATCCATTCAGACGCGAAAACAGCTCTCCGGCGATGGCCTCGCCTTCCTCCAGATCCACCAAGGGAATAAAAGCGCACAGGTCCGTGCCGGTACGACGCCCGAGTATCGCATCCGGATATTGAACCAGCGATTCGGTCAGCGCCTCAGCCAACCCTTTCAAACACTGATCACCGGTTGCGCGCCCCACGCGCAGGTTAAACTCGGACAGACCACTGAGCTGAATCAACACCATTTCACCTGCACTGCCACCGCGCTCGGAACTCAGACGGGATTCAAGATGCGCATCAAATCCGGAGCGATTCAGCAGCTCAGTGACCGGATCAAAATTGGCCTGGCGTCTCAGCTCGCTGGAAAGTTCGACCTGCTCCTGAAACATGGACTGAATTTTCTGCACCATGCGATTCATGGCCAGCACCATGCGGCGCAATTCACGGGTGCGAGGCAGATTACTCTGCACCGGAAATTCGCGACGACAAATCGCTTCGGCCTGAACCTCCACCTGTCGCAGCGGCCGCAGCAGAACCGCGAGCCCCAACCCCGCCAGCAGGTAACAGAACACTGAGGTAAACAGGAACAGCCACAACTGATCTTTGAAAACACGCCACAGATCCAGATACGCCAACCCGGGATGGGACACGACATCCACCGCGCCCAGACGGAACCAACCGGAAATGACTTCCGCATGCCCCACGGGTTCGGACAGATCGATCAGCTGGATAAACCAGTTTGGCACCCCTTCAATCACGATAGGCATTTTGCTCTCAACCAGCATGTCTCCCGAGACGCTGCGATAAGTCACCTGACGGTAATAACCGCGGTCAAACACCACATCCACGAAAGAACGAATCTCGGCTTCGTCTTTGGCTTTGGCTGCGTGGGAAATGGTAAGCCCCAGGGAGGTCGCTGTATCCTGCGCGTGTATCTCCATTTGCTGGGACACATAGTCGCGGGCATTTATAACACTGACAACAAAGTTGCCAGCCATGATACTGGCAATGAGGCAAGTGATAACCAATATAAGTTGTCTGTATAAAGTCACAGTGCGCTTGTCCGTGTTATTGGAAGATTAGGAGTAGCAGTATCAAGGCCATTAAATAGGCGGGTAAACAATAATTCTCGGCGGTGAGCCCACCTTGATATCGCCACGGATACGATAGCCCTCGGCCGCTTTCTTCATTTCTTTATAGAGCCAGCGTCCTTCTGCGTCGTTGCGAGCCACAATCAGCAGTACTTCATCACTGCTTTTGACGCGCTCCGCAATCTCTTTCAGTACCGCCCGTATGGCATCGCCACGCAGATTCAGATCTGACAGGTTGAGCTCATACTGACTTTCCGGGCCCGACTCCGGGGTTCCCAACTTACTGGAAACGGGCCTCCCGGAAGACACTTTAGCCGGTGCAACCGGGTTCAGGCGTTCAGCTTCCGACAATTGTTGCTCAAACTCCCGCAGCAACGGATTGTCTGCATCGATCAAACCGGCACGCCGGGCATAGGCTTTTGCATTTCCGAGACGGCTGTGTCTCAGGGCCTCACGGCCCATTTGTACATAGCGCACCAGAATTTGCTGCAGCCCCGAGATTGCCTGTGCATTGCCCGGCTGAAGTTTGAGCACGGCCTGATAGCGGTCATAGGCGTTGTCGTCCTCGGGAAACATCAGCCGATCGCCATACATGGCCCGCTCCGCTTGCCTCAACATCAAACTGACCTGCTGCTCCAGTGTCGGCGGCTTTGGTTTGGCCGGCACCGGTGATTGCGGCACCTTAACTTCGGAGGCGGGTTCCGGTTGCTGACTCATACAGCCACTCAATATTGCCCCACATACCATCAGCAGGCCAACCACCAAAGACCTGCTCCCCAAGCCGGACGTGCATTTCATACAACTTAAGCCTTCTCAATCTGCAACCACTCAACACTGCGGAAACTCTGCCTGATAAACAGAGTCAAAGCAACGCTGCAGGTCACGACCCGCCAAATGCCACCAGCCATCGGGCTGTAATCATGGCATACTAAGGCCCGTTGATGACAAACGAAACCACTTGATCACTGCTGGACGTTCTTCTCTATGCTTTCGAGCCGACTCCCTCTGCTTTCCTGCCTGCTACTGCTGAGTACACTGACGGTGTTCTCAGTACCCGGCCAGGCTAACGATCCCTTTAAAACAGCCAACGCGGATCTCACTGGCAACAGCACACTCTCGGGTAAGGTTGACCTACTGGAAAATTCAAGCCCATCAGTCACAACCCCTGATAACAACCTGCTCACCAGCGACCCCGGCAAGGTCAGCTTTCTGCCAGTCACTGAGGCTTACCAGCTGAGCGCCTCCATTGTCGATGGCTCCCTGCTTGCCAATGCACCGGCCGACAAGATGCTATCGCTGCACTGGGACATTGCGCCGAGATATTATTTGTATCAGCACCAACTCAAAGTCGTTATTGACGGTGATAGCCTGCCGCTGGAGCTACCGGAAGGCATCGAAAAATACGACGATTACTTTGAAAAAGAGCTGACGGTTTACTACAGCTCACTCGATCTTTTAATCCCGCTGCCAGAGAACGCCGACCCAATCCGACAGCTAACGGTTCACTCTCAAGGGTGTGCCGACGCAGGACTGTGTTATCCCCCTCTGCAGCAACAAGTACAAATCCAGAACAATATCGCGAAAGTCCTGACAGCACCTGGCCCCAACAACTCACTGACAGGCATATCAACAGGGTCGAGCAGTGCGGCATCGACAGGATTCTGGCTCGCCCTGTTCGGCGCACTGGCCGGCGGCATATTGCTGAACCTGATGCCCTGCGTCTTCCCGGTGCTGTCCCTGAAAGCTCTCAGTCTGGCGCGGAGCCAGGAGAATCCCCACCAGCAGCATCTGCACGGCTGGGCTTATACTCTGGGCGTCATAGCGACCTTTGTGGCCATTGCCACCATCATGCTGCTGCTTCGTCAGGCAGGACAGGCCATAGGCTGGGGCTTTCAGCTGCAATCACCGCTGGTCGTAGCGCTGTTGGCCTACCTGTTTTTTATTATGGGACTGGGGCTGTCGGGCTTTATCCAACTGGGAGGCAAACTCAGTGGCAGCGGGCAATCCCTCACTGAAGGCCACAGCTATCGCGCCTCATTCTTTACCGGGGCACTGGCATCTGTTGTCGCAAGCCCCTGCACAGCACCGTTCATGGGCGGCGCCCTGGGTTTTGCGGTTACTCAACCGGCTCCACTGGCACTGACCGTGTTTGCCGCACTGGGCTTTGGCATGGCGCTGCCTTTCTTATTACTGACCTACTTCCCTTCCCTGTCCAGACGACTGCCCAAACCCGGCCAGTGGATGGAAACCCTGAAACAACTGCTGGCCTTCCCTCTATTCCTGACTGCGCTCTGGCTGTTGTGGGTAGTTGGACGTCAGACCGGCAGCGACGCTGTTGTGGCCCTTTCGGCGGGCGCTCTGGGACTGAGCTTTGCAGCATGGCTATGGCAGCATCAGCCCTCCCGTATCAGCCAGAAAATGCTGGCGGTGGTCGTCCTGCTCGCCTCGTTACTGCCACTCAACAACCTCAACCCTCAGGATTCTCCGGCCAACGGCTCTTCAGAGGCAGCCTTAGCCAATCAGTGGCAACCCTACTCCCAGAAACGACTGGACCAACTGCTGGCCAATGGAACTCCCACGTTCGTCAATTTGACGGCAGACTGGTGCATCACCTGTCTGGCTAACGAAAAGGTGGCCCTGGACACGGAAACATCGATCAACGCCTTCGAACAGGCGGGCATCGTGAAACTGAAAGGGGACTGGACCCACTACAACCCCGAGATCACCCATCTACTGTCTCAATTTGGCCGCAATGGCGTCCCCCTCTACCTTTTGTACTCAGGCAGAGAGAATGACCCACCGGTCATTTTGCCGCAAATTTTGCGCGAACGGACTATCACAAACGCCATCAAGTCGCTTAAAATCTCAAATTAGCCGCCAACTGACGCTATTTCCTTAAAAATAGCGTCATATTCACGAAAGTTCCCAGATCGATACGAGAAAAGGTGGCGATAAGCTCTGAAAATCGCTGAACCGGCCACCTCCCACACTCTAAAACAAGCGTATTAATGCAGAAATTTCGTCAATCTTGATGCTAAAATCTGTTAATTTCACATTTTCCAGTTATCGGCTAGACTCTCTGTAAAATTTGCGGCACACTTTGCCCATGTAACAGGTAAAACGGTCTGTTAATTATAAGATCAGCACCAAATCACGCATTTTTGACGGGAATCCACGCTTTATGGCGACCATTTTGGTTCTGCACGGCCCGAATTTGAATTTACTTGGCACTCGGGAACCTGAAATTTACGGCGCAACCACTCTGGATGATATCAACCAGAGCCTGACCACCCGTTGCCAGGCCAACGGCCACCAGCTGCTGACACTGCAGAGTAACGCCGAACACGTTCTGATCGAGCGGGTACACGCCGCCAAAGCAGAAGGCGTCGACTTCATTTTGATCAATCCAGCAGCGTTTACACACACCAGCATTGCCTTGCGCGACGCTCTGGCCGGAGTTGCAATCCCGTTTATCGAATTACACCTGTCCAATGTGCACAGTCGCGAAAGTTTCAGACATCACTCGTATTTGTCTGATATTGCCCTGGGCGTAATCTGCGGCTTTGGCGCCCAAAGCTACGAACTGGCTTTGAGTGCCGCATTGGAAAAACTGTCATAGCTCGATGGCTGTGACCAAGAAACATACAGAACAACCCACAATACAATTCACTGACTTAACCACTGCCCTGAAGTCGCAATGCGACATCAGCTAAACGACAGGAAATCACTTATGGACATTCGTAAAATCAAAAAACTGATCGAACTGCTGGAAGAGTCCGATATCGGCGAGCTGGAAATCAAAGAGGGTGAAGAGTCTGTGCGCATCAGTCGCAACGGCCCCACCACCTACGCCGCCCCTCAAATGATGGCAGCTCCCGCACCGGCAGCTCCGGCTCCAGCCGCGGCTCCCGCAGCTGCACCGGCAGAAGAGAAGAAAGATACTTTCAGCGGTCACGTTGTGAAATCGCCAATGGTGGGCACCTATTACGCAGCGCCAAGCCCGGGCTCTCCAGCCTTTATCCAAGTTGGCCAGCACGTAAAACAAGGCGACGTCATCTGCATTGTTGAAGCCATGAAGATGATGAACCAAATCGAAGCCGACAAAGCCGGCGTTATCGAAGCCATTCTGGTAGAAGACGGCGATGCCGTAGAATTTGACCAGCCTCTGGTAACTATTGTTTAAGTTTTAATGCATACACCCCTTCTAAGGATGCATACACAGAGGAACTGGGCATGTTTGAAAGAATACTGATCGCAAACCGTGGCGAAATTGCGCTACGCATTTTGCGCGCCTGTAAAGAAATGGGCATCAAAACCGTCGCCGTGCACTCGCAGATCGATCGCGACCTGAAGCATGTGCGTCTGGCCGACGAATCCGTGTGCATTGGCCCGAATTCGTCAACCGAAAGCTACCTGAACATTCCGCGCATCATCAGCGCCATGGAAATTACCGACTCGGTTGCCGTGCATCCAGGTTACGGTTTTCTGGCAGAAAACGCTGATTTTGCCGAACAGGTACAGAAAAGCGGCTTCACCTTTATCGGTCCCGACCCGGATGTCATCCGCTTGATGGGCGATAAGGTTTCCGCCATTAAAGCCATGAAAGAAGCCGGTGTACCAACGGTTCCAGGCTCCAACGGGCCACTGCCGGACGACGCCGAAGTCTGCCTGAAGCACGGCCGCGAGATTGGCTACCCCGTCATCATCAAAGCTGCCGCTGGCGGTGGTGGTCGCGGCATGCGCGTGGTGCACACTGAATCTGCTTTGCTGAACTCCATTCGTGTCACCAAAGCAGAGGCTCTGGCAGGCTTTGGTGATGACACCGTTTATATGGAAAAATACCTGCAGAACCCTCGCCACGTCGAAGTTCAGGTACTGTCCGACGGACAGGGCAATGCCGTTCACTTTGGTGATCGCGACTGTTCCCTGCAACGCCGCCACCAAAAGGTTCTGGAAGAAGCCCCGGCACCCGGCATCGACCCCGCAGCCCGGGCCAAGGTGTACGAATCCTGCGTCAATGCCTGTATCAAAATTGGCTATCGTGGCGCCGGTACGTTTGAGTTTCTCTACGAAGACGGCAACTTCTACTTCATTGAGATGAACACCCGTATTCAGGTAGAGCACCCGGTTACAGAAATGGTTACCGGTTTTGATCTGATCAAAGAACAAATCCGCGTCTGTTCCGGCGAAAAGCTGTCGGTTACACAGGACGACATTACCATCAAAGGCCACGCCTTCGAGTGTCGCATCAATGCGGAAGACCCAAAAACCTTTATGCCGTGTCCCGGAACTGTGAATCAATTTCACACTCCCGGCGGACTGGGCGTGCGGGTCGATTCCCACCTGTACAGCGGCTATACCGTTCCACCAACCTACGACTCCATGATCGCCAAAGTCATCACCTACGGTGACAGTCGCGACGAAGCTCTGGCTCGTATGCGCCACGCGCTGGACGAACTGGTGGTCGATGGTATCCGCACCAATATTCCGCTGCAAAAGGATCTGGTTCGGGACGCGGGCTTTGCCAAGGGTGGTGTCAACATTCACTACCTGGAGAAAAAGCTGGGGCTGTAACCCAAGCTTTCCTCCCTGCCAAAAACCGCGGATGCCTGATAGCTCCGCGGTTTTTTTATCACAAAAAACTACCACTTCAATAGCATTGTGATTTTGTGGCAACTTGCTAAGATCCTGGCTCAACACCCATCCTGCGCGAGGACGACCTCGCCACACCATCCACCGATGGCTGGATACTCATCCGGGGACGACCCCATCATCTGATTTCACAGATAGGAGACGTCATCATGGCCTGGATTATCTTGTTACTTGCCGGATTACTCGAAATTGCCTGGGCTATTGGCCTGAAATACACCGAAGGCTTTACGCGCCTATGGCCGTCTATTTGGACCATTGGCGCTCTGACAGCCAGCTTCTTACTGCTTGGTCTGGCGATGAAAACCTTACCGGTGGGCACAGCTTACAGCGTGTGGGTAGGTATTGGTGCGGCAGGCACAGTGATACTGGGCATCTGGCTGTTTAACGAACCCGCAGATGCCTTACGAATCGTCAGCGTAGGCTTTATTCTTGCCGGCGTCATTGGCTTAAAGCTGGCAACCTGAAACTGCTCCAATTCAGCCGACAAGTGCGACTGAATCGTTATGGAAACGGTTACTCTTCGCTACCGTCACGATCTTCCAGCAAGTGGCCCAGTTTGCCCTTTTTGGTCTCAAGGTATTTGATGTTGTGAGGGTTGCGGCCGCTTTCGTGCGCGACTCGCTCAACCACATTGATGCCCAGCTCCTGCAAGGCTTTCACCTTGCGGGGGTTATTGGTCATCAGGCGAATTTCCGCGATATTCATATGCTCAAGCATGGGTTTGAGGATGGAATAATCGCGCATATCGGCACCGAAGCCCAACTGCTCATTGGCCTCGACAGTATCTGCACCTTTATCCTGCAGGTGGTACGCCTTGATCTTGTTCATCAAACCAATGCCACGCCCTTCCTGGCGCAGGTAAAAAATAACACCTCGACCTTCCATGGCAATGCGATGCATCGCTGCCTGCAATTGTGCACCGCAGTCGCAACGCAAACTGAACAGGGCATCACCGGTCAAACACTCTGAATGGATTCGGGCCAGCACCGGCTCCGAATCATCAATTTGACCCATACTTAACACTACGTGCTCTTTACCGGTTTCGGTATCTTCAAAACCGTGCATATCAAAAATACCCATGGACGTGGGCAATTTGGAAGACTCTATGTAACGGACGGCCACAACTACAACCTCTTACTGTCGCGCCTGGGCAGGATCGTCTTATCGACAAATCAAGACAAACAACCTCGACCAACTGCTGCGCGTTTAATACTGACTCTGAAAAACCAGTACACCATTTTCTGTAAACATTTTGACGCGATTGAGATAACTGTTTCCCAGCAGGATCTGCTCCGGGAAGTTACTCATACTGACAATCGCCTCAACATTTTCTACCGACACTGTGCCTACGGTCACACGGGACAACATCACTTTGTAAGCGTTGGCATAGCCATTGGCGGTACTGATCGAAATCAGTTCGCCATTGCGATAATCGATCCCCAAAGCCTTCGCCTGAGGCAAACTCATTGCCACCGAAGTGGCTCCGGTATCGACCATCACAGATACCGGCAGGTTATTGATCCGGGCCGGCGTCATGTAATGACCACCTCGCCCCGGCTGCAGGCGAACCTCACGGGTCTGAGCCGGTTGAAAACTGGAAGCAATATGCTTTGACATACCCAGTGAGTATTGCTTGCCATCAACACTTACAACGGCCTTTCTACTGTCTGCCGAGATCAGGGTGACGCCCTGATAGGTTCTGCCCGCTTTTAACAGCTTGTTTTCGCCATTGATCACCAGTAGCGCACTGCCGGCAAACAGCCCTTTAACTTCCACATTCGCGGCCGTTGTAGCGGAACACACCAGCATCACGCAGACACACAGCAGCCACCGCAGAGACATTACAGCCACCACCAGTAGCAGAGATTCATGCAGGCCAATGCCATTACACCGGCCAGCACATCATCAATCATAATGCCAAAGCCACCATGGACATGAGTATCGAGCCAGCGGATGGGCCAGGGCTTCAGAACATCAAAAATCCGGAAAAACACAAACCCCAACAACATCCACAACCAGCCGGCGGGAGCAGCGATCATGGTTATCCAGTAACCGACAAATTCGTCCCAAACAATACCCGGATGATCGTGCACCCCCATATCTTTCGAGGTTTTGTCACACAGATATACCCCAACGATAAATGTCACCACCATCGCCAGCAGATACCAGCCCAAAGGCAGCATGGCCAGCAACAGATACAAAGGTATGGCCGCGACAGTACCCGCTGTTCCGGGTGCCTTGGGAGACAGTCCAGAGCCAAAGCCAAACGCCAGCCAGTGGACCGGTTTCGCGATCAAGCCAGAGAAAGTCGGACGACTGCTTACTTGGGCTTCCACATTAAGCTCCTACGCTCTGTTCATCCGGATTGAAGTGCTGAAAACCATTGCCACTTGGCACTACCCGCTCTCCCTTGTACCAGCAGGCAACACCTTTATCTCCGGTGATCTCGCCAATGGCATAGGCCTCAAGCCTGCCGCTTTCGATAAACCCTTCCAACTGATCGACCTTTTCAGGCGACACGGTAAAACACAGCTGATAATCATCACCGCCACTAAGAGCCCACTCCAACCCTTGCTCGAAGGACACCAGTTTTGCCACCGACTCCGACAGCGGAATTTTTTCCAGATGGATATTGGCACCAACCACACTCTTCTCACAGATATGTCCGAGGTCGGCAATCAGACCATCGGAAATATCAATGGCGGCATTCGCAACACCCACCAGAGCCCTGCCCGCTTTCACCTGAGGTTGGGGGCGGTAATATCGCCCCATCAAATAGTTGAAAGCAGAGGTGTCCACACCCAGCTCTTGCTTGATCACAGCCAGGGCTGCCGCCCCATCACCGAGCGCACCCGTGACATACACCTGATCTCCGACTGAAGCATTGCCGCGCAACAGAGACATGCCCGGAGTGACGGCGCCATGTACCTGGATCGTCATGCTCAGGTTACCGCGAGTGGTATCACCACCCACCAAAGCCACATCAAATTCTCTCGCCACCCGAAACAACCCCTGAGAAAAGGCTTTCACCCACTGGGCATCGGCTTTGGGCAAGGTCAATCCCAAGGTAAACCACAAGGGTTCTGCGCCCATGGCGGCCAGATCACTTAAATTGACCCGCAGCGCACGCTCGGCAATCAATTCCGGGTCAGCATTCTTGGGGAAGTGCACATCGCCAACCAGAGTATCCATGGAAACGGCCAACTGCTGTCCCGCTGGAACTTCCAACAGAGCGCAGTCATCACCAATACCCATGGCAACGCCCACCCCTCCGGACTCCTGCCGGAAGTAGGCGTCGATCAGTTCAAACTCTCCCAGAGACATGGCCTTCCCTTGTCTGGCTTTTGTGTTGTGTAATTAGCGGGAACAGACGGTTGGATCAAGCCCACCCGCGTCGCTTAACGCGACGCCTTCACTTCAACCGCTCTGTACTTGGCTGCCACCTTATCCAGTACACCGTTGATAAATTTGTGACTGTCAGTAGCGCCGAATTTTTTTGCCAGCGAGACAGCTTCGTTAATGACCACTTTGTAGGGCACATCAATACGAGCTACCAATTCATAGGTGGACATTCGCAACAGTGCCTGAGTGATAGGATCCAACTCACTCTGCTCACGCTCTTTGAGATACACCTTGTAAGCCTCATCCAACTCGGTCAGACGCTGGGGAACTCCGTGAAGGATTTCACGGAAGTAGGCGATGTCCACTTTGCTCATGTCGTTATCAGTGTGAAATTCGGCTTCAATCACATTGATTGCAGCTGAGGTCATGCTCCACTGATAAAGCGCCTGCATGGCGTAGTGTCGTGCTTTGCGGCGAGCCGCTGGAGAAACTGTCATTCCGGTGTTTGCTCGTATTGTCTTTCAAAAATAAGAGTCACAGCCATTCAGGCTGTGACCATGTCAATGCTCCCGCTGAGCCTTAAACCTTGCCCAACAGAGAAACCATTTCAAGTGCGGTCACTGCCGCTTCGTGGCCTTTGTTACCGGCCTTGGTGCCGGAACGCTCGATCGCCTGCTCAATGGAATCCACGGTCAATACGCCAAAGGTCACCACGGTGTCGGAACCCAGAGATACCTGAGCCAGGCCTTTAGTGCACTCTCCAGCAACATATTCGAAATGCGGCGTGCCGCCACGAATCACGGCACCCAGCGCGATGATCGCATCAAACTCTCCCTTGTTGGCCAAACGCTGGGCCAACAGGGGAAATTCAAACGCGCCGGGGGCGTAATAAATACTGATTTGATCGTCTGCGATTCCGTGACGACGCAAGGTATCGAGAGCGCCATCCTTCAGACTTTCTACCACAAAGCTGTTCCAGCGGCTGACGATCAGCGCGTACTTGCCTTTGCAGTTGGTGAAATCCCCTTCAATCACATTTATCTGGCTCATTCGTTTTCTCTCTTCGATGGTTGATTCTTAACAGGGCTGCGCCACGCTTTATTTGGCGGTGTTATCAGCCCGGTTATCAATGTATTCCGAGACTTCCAGATCAAAACCGGAAATCGCATTAAAACGGAAAGGCGCACTCATCAAACGCATTTTCTTCACGCCCAGATCGCAGAGAATTTGCGAACCGGTGCCCACCTGCTTATAGACCAGATCCTGACTGGGACGCTCCTGCTTGCCAGACAACATCCAGTCGATACTGTCTTCAATATCGTTTGCGCTTTCGTTATGGCAGATCATGACTACCGCTCCACGCCCTTCTTTGGCGACCATTTCAATGGCGCGATCGAAGGTCCAGGGCAAGAATTCCTTGTCACTGCTGCGGCACACTTTAAAAACGTCCCGCGCCGTACTGCCTACGTGAACACGCACCAGTGCCGGTTCACCATCGCGCAGATTACCCATGGTCAGGGCGAAGTGTTTTTCCTGACGCGCTTTATCCAGATAGGTGTGCAAGATGAACTCACCATACTGGGTTTGAATCTTGCGCTCGTTGACACTTTCAACGGTCTTTTCGTTGATGGAGCGGTACTGAATCAAATCGGCAATCGTGCCGATTTTGAGATTATGCTGTTGGGCAAAAAGCTCAAGATCAGCCCGACGCGCCATGGTGCCATCTTCATTCATGATCTCCACAATGGCTGCCGCAGGCTCAAAACCCGCCAGACGGGACAAGTCACAACCGGCTTCAGTATGGCCCGCGCGACTCAGCACACCGCCGGGCTGTGCCATCAGAGGAAAAATGTGCCCAGGCTGAACGATATCCGTGGCTTTTGCATCGCGGGCGACAGCCGCTCGAATGGTACGCGCACGATCAGCTGCAGAGATGCCGGTCGTCACGCCTTCGGCAGCCTCGATAGAAACGGTGAAGTTGGTCGAGTGTTGCGCGTGGTTATCGGAAACCATCAGCGGCAGTTCCAGCTGCTTGCAGCGCGCTGGCGACAGGGTGAGGCAAATTAAACCGCGGGCATGAGTCGCCATAAAGTTGATATCCTCCGGACGCACCTGCTCGGCCGCCATCACGATATCGCCTTCGTTCTCACGATCTTCATCATCCATCAGAATAACCATCTTACCCTGGCGAATGTCGTCAATCAGTTCTTCTATCGTGTTCAGTTTCATAGTCAACCTTACTCTCTGAGTGCCGGCTAATGGCACAAAAAATCGTCGCTAACCCGTGTGGTTTGTGGACCAGACTGCAGCTACACGCATCTAGTGTCCGCCTGCCCGCTATATGGGCATTACCCCCGGTAAAAGCCGTGCTCGGCCAGAAACGCCAGATCAATACCCGAGCCCGAGGCCGGATCTGCAGCTTTATCGCCTAATAATAGACGTTCCAGGTAACGCGCGATGACATCCACCTCCAGGTTAACCTTGGTGCCTGGCTGATAGTGTCCGATCACCGTTTTTTCAATGGTGTGAGGAACGATATTGAGCTCAAACTCATCGCCATCGACGGCATTAACGGTCAGACTGGTGCCATCCACCGTAATCGACCCCTTGTGAGCGATGTAGCGGGCCAGCTCGGCTGGAGCCTTGATGCGAAAGCGTTCAGAACGGGCATCCGTCTCACGACTGACCACTTCACCCACGCCGTCCACGTGGCCGCTGACCATATGCCCGCCCAGGCGGGTCTGTGGCGTCAGGGCTTTTTCCAAATTCACCGGAACACCCACTTTCCAGCTACGCAGGGTGGTGTTGTCCAGAGTTTCTACGGACACATCGGCCCAGTAGCCATCACCGGGCAACTCCACGACGGTCAGGCAGACACCGTTGGTGGCAATAGAATCACCGAGAGCGACATCGCCCAAATCCAGATCGTTGGTTTTAACCCGCAAACGCAGATCGCCACCGCTGGGCTGTAACGCGGTAATTTCTCCAACTGCTTCAACAATGCCTGTAAACATAGGGTATTTTCTGCTCTTCAATGATGTATGGATAGTGGATGTCAGCTTGTGGACGGGGTTAAGCGTCCGGATCCGGTCTGGCCGTAATCCGCCAGTCGTTACCCACCGCCCGCATGTCGGTGATGGTTAACGGCAACTGCGCCGACATGCTCTGTAAGGGCAATTCAAACAGCGGCCTGGCCTCACTGCCCATCAACTTGGGTGCCATGTAAATCACGACCTCATCCAGCAGTCCGCGCCGTAAAAACGCTCCCGCCAGAGCGGAACCGGCTTCGACCAGAACTTCATTACACTGGCGTCGACCGAGTTCGAATAACAATTTCAACAAATCCACACGGCCGTCTTCTCCGGGTATCGACATCTGCTCGACACCGGCTTCCGCCAGTACTGGATCAGGCTCCGGCCGGGCTGAAACCACCAGTGTCCGGGCGTGGAATTGTAACACTTTCGCATTCGGTCGCAGCTGTTGTTTGGAGTCCAAAACCACGCGCAATGGCTGAATTGCCGCAGCCAGTCCTGCATTTGGCAGTTTTAGCTCATCCTCACGCACGGTGAGGGAGGAGTCGTCATGCAAAATGGAGCCAATTCCGGTGATAATGGCACAGCTGCGGGCCCGCAATCGCTGCACATCAGCGCGTGCCGAAGGACCTGTCACCCACTTGCTTTCGCCGCTGGCCATGGCCGTGCGTCCGTCGAGGCTCATCGCCATCTTGCAGCGCACCAGTGGCCGGCCACTTTCCATACGCTTGATAAAGCCCGGATTGAGTGCCCAGGCCTCGGTTTCCAGCACCGGACCCGATACCGTTACACCGGCCGCCTCCAGATGGTCCAGACCACGGCCTGACACCTGGGGGTTTGGGTCTTCCATGGCGTAAACCACTCTTGCCACTCCCGCCTCAACCAGCGCCTCGCAACAGGGGCCGGTTTTGCCCGTATGACTGCAGGGTTCGAGGGTAACGTAGGCCGTAGCCCCCCGAGCCTGCTCTCCGGCCTGCGCCAGGGCATTAACTTCAGCGTGACCTTCACCTGCCCGCTCATGCCAGCCCTCGCCGACAACCTCTCCACCGTTCACCAACACACAGCCAACCCGGGGATTGGGCATGGTGCTGTAGACGCCTTTTTCCGCCAGGTGAATGGCCCGAGCCATGTAGCTGCGATCCTCCCCGGTAACGGCGGAGGGTTGTTGTGAAGAGGTAGTTACAGACATAGACAGTGTACTGGCCATCAGCAAAGGTTGATTAAAGAAAAACCGGTCTGTTTTCAGACCGGTAGCGGTTTCATTAAAACAGGTTAAAGTCCGACCGGCTTATGATTCCGTCGGCTGCTTCTCCAGCCGATCAATCTCTTCACGGAATTCGTTGAGATCCTTAAATCGACGATAGACGGACGCAAATCGTACATAGGCCACTTCATCCAGCGCCCGCAATTGCTGCATCACCTTTTCACCGATCATCAGCGCGGGAATTTCCCGCTCACCGGTAGCCTGCAAGGCGTGTTTGATCTGACTCAGGGATGATTCGATATCTTCCATGCTGACCGGACGTTTTTCCAACGCTCTCAACATGCCAGCTCGCAGCTTTTCCTCATCGAAAGGCTCGCGGGTACCATCCTGTTTAATCACCCGGGGCAGCAACAGCTCCGCGGTTTCGTATGTGGTGAAACGTTCATGGCATGAGAGACACTCTCTGCGACGCCTCACTTGATCACCTTCAGCCACCAGGCGTGAATCGATGACTTTGGTATCTTCGGCACTGCAAAACGGACAATGCATGGCTATGGCCCCAAGGGTAAATTTTGCGCGGTTTAAATTTGCGCGGATAGTACCACAGCGTCCGACACTGCGCCTTGCCGCTGGGTGTTGTGGTTCATGCAGTTATGCATACTGGCGAGCCGACCTCAATTACTGAACTGCTTGCGGTACGCAGCCGGCGTCTGGCCAATTTGGGTGCGGAACAGGCGGCAGAAGTAACTGCTATCGCTGTACCCCACATCCAGTGAAATATGTTTAATGCTTTTATCACTGTGTACCAGCAGATCTCTGGCCGCTTCCAGCCGAATCCGCTGCAGGTAAGCCAGCGGCTTTTCTCCGGTTGCCGAGGTAAAACGCCGGGCAAAATTGCGCAGGCTCATGCCATGATTTTTGGCCACATCCGCCAGCCGGACCTCTTCGGAGTAGCGGCTTTCCAGCCACGCCTGCACCTGCTCAATCAGGCGATCGCCATGACTGCGCTGACTGCCCATACGCAGAGGCGCGAAGTCGTAACTGCGTCGAATATCAAACAGGATATCGCGGCTGATCCCCCTGGCCACACTCTCACCAAACAGGCGAATCGCCAGATTCAGCATCAGATCGCCCATGGAATTACCACCGGCCGCACAATAAATGGAACCGCTCTCGGTAATGACCTTTTCTTTCTGCCAGGAGACTTCGGGAAACAACTGGGTGAATTCGTCGTGCTGACGCCAGTAGGTGGCTGCCTCCTGACCATTGAGGTAACCAGCGGCGGCAACCCAGTAGACCCCGCACCCCATAGTCAGAATCAGTTTGCGCTGCTCCAGATGCGGCTGTAACCAGGGCCCAATGGTCTCGTTGAGCTCGGCGAGCTGCTGCACGCTGGCCCACACGTGCGGGAGAATGATCACGTCCCAGTCACAATCTTCCAGTGGCCCATCGCAACTGATTTTAGCGCCACTGTAGGTGGCCACATCAGCGCCATCAATCGAGATCAGCTCAAACTCAAGCTTGGGGCCAGGCAAACGCTGGGCGCGCCATTTAATGCCATAGAGAATGTCACGACAGGTCATCAGATTGCCGCCGTACACATTGTCCGTTGCCAAAACGGCAACTCTTATGACTGGATATTCTTCACTCATGCATCGATCCCCACCAAAGCAGGGACAGATTATACACTATGGCGTATTTGTCGCATCTTTTTCAGATGCCACCCATCTACATACTGAGCGGAGAGAGGTCCAGAACACCGTTGAGAACGGCAGGACACCAGTAATATTCCCCGGTCAACGGCCGTGAGATCTGAAACAGACCATCAACAATGCCATCTTCCACTCCTATCATGCGCTGCATCTGCGCCTCGAACGCGTAAAAGGAACAGCCAAATGCCACAAAGTGCAGACCACCGGAGGTTCCTTCCCGCCAGGACGTCGAGCGACGCAGGACAAAGGCTTGCGGATCAAAGTCTTCCTGAGCAGTTCGCTTGACGTGGGCAGACTCGGGGGCATCCTCAAGTTCGACGTTATCGCTGAGTCGACGGCCGATCACGTGATCTTTTTGCGTCTGCTCCATTCCGTGAAATGCACCAAAGTCATGCTGCCACAGCTGAACCGCCACAAAACTTGAGCCAGCCAGAGGCTCTCCAGAACCGACAATGGCCGCTTCCAGAGCCTCGTCCCCCATCGGGTTCTCGGTTCCATCCACATAACCGGTAAGATCCCGACCTTCACGATATTTAAAGCCATCCACACGGAAAGCCAGCTCAAATCCGTCTTCGAGCACCTGAATCAAGGCCGCGGCACGGTGAAAAGCCTCCCCTTCATCGTCTTCTCTCACCCACAACCACAAGTCATGCTGGGTCGCGGGAACATTCACTCCCGCAGCCATCATTGTCGGAAACGGCTTGATACCTGCGACCTCAACCTGCAGGGACTGCAACAGCGGTGCACCCAATCCCAACACCACTGACTCTCCATCAACCGTTTCTGCCACGCGGGCCAATACTTTACGCACTGCATCAGAATCAGCGCCCAACAGCCGGTCAAAAGACAGATAAATACCGTGACCTGGGACAGGGGCTAAAATACCGGATTGGGGACTTGCCATAAAACTTCCTTAATTGTTCGATAACTTCACCTGAATACCGCACCGAAGATTATACGATTTCTCCAAGACAAACTATTTCAGTGCCAGTTATTCACTGGCAAGATGGTCACCGCTACTGCTGGCAACTCATCACATTGGGGTCGACAGAGAGACCAACCTGGCCAACAATGCAATATAAGTGTCATCCAACTGTCATAACATGCCATCACCAACTTCATTATTTCTACCGAAGGATCGCTAACGATGTTGCAAGACCCCCGAGCCATGGACAAGAACACCGCAGAGAGCGTGATCGATAACGCTGCCGATATCCCCATTGTCCCCCGGGAACTCAGCTGGCTGGCCTTTAACGAAAGAGTGATGCAGGAAGCCAGCGACCCCAGTACGCCAATCATTGAGCGTATGCGTTTTCTGGGTATTTTCTCCAACAACATGGATGAGTTTTTCCGGGTTCGGGTTGCCGAAGTAAGACGCCACATCTTGTTGCCTCAAATGGTTCACGAACCGTCGGAAGATCAGGTAGATGACGAAACCCTGATGCACGACATTCAGGACAAGGTCGTCAAGCTCAACAAGCAGTTCGACAAGCTGTACAAGCAGGTATCCAAAGAGCTGCAGGAGAGCAATATTTATATCCTGCCCAGCCATCACGACATGAGTGATGACCAGTCCCTGTGGTTAAAGCATTATTTTCGGACGTCTATCCGCCCTTTTATCTGCCCAATTATTGTCCACAAAGACATGGATCTGGGATCGCGTCTGAGCGATGACGATTTCTATCTTGCCGCTGAGCTGGAATACGAAGGCAATACAGAACACGCATTAATTGAAGTACCCACGAAAGAGATTTCACGTTTTATCCTGTTACCCAACAACAGTCGCCAGCAACAATTTATTTTACTCGACGATGCCATCAAGCACTGCCTGAATGATATTTTCGGCTCAGTGTTCGAATACGACAAGATTCAGGCGTTTTCCTTCAAAATGACCCGTGATGCGGAACTCAATCTCACGGACGATATTGAACAGAGCGTACTGGATAAAATGTCGAAGGGCTTGCGACGTCGTCTGCAAGCTGAGCCCGTGCGCCTGGTATACGATCAGGACATGCCCGAGTCCATTCTCAAGATGCTGACCAAGCGTCTTAAGTTTTCTTCTCACGACTCGATGATTCCCAGTGGCCCTTACCGCAATTTCCGCGACTTTATCGGCTTTCCCAATGTTGGTGGGGTCTCTCTCGAACACCGAAAATTGCCCGCGGTTCCCAGCCATGCTTTCGACAGCAATGACAATGCCCTGGACGCGATCGCCAAAGAAGATATCCTGCTCTACTACCCGTACCATTCCTTTGGCTATTTTACCGAGTTGCTGCGGCAGGCAGCCTTTGACCCGCGCGTCAGCAAAATCACCATCAACATCTATCGTGTTGCCAAGGACTCCAGGGTTCTGCACGCCCTCTGCGACGCCGCCCGCAACGGCAAAAAGGTCACCGTGGTGGTGGAACTGCAGGCGCGCTTCGATGAGTTCAACAATATCGAGCTATCCAAACAGCTTGAAGCCGCCGGCATTCACGTGGATTTCGGCATCCCCACACTGAAAGTGCACTCCAAACTGTGTCTTATCGAGCGTCGCGAGGGTAACGAACTCAAACTCTACGCCCACATCGGCACCGGCAATTTCCATGAGGGCAATGCCAAGATCTACACCGACTTCAGCTACTTTACCGCCCACCCGGAAATTACCGCCGAAGTAGCACAGGTTTTTGAGTTCATTAAATACAGTTACAAACCTTTTACGTTCAAACACCTGATTGTGTCTCCGCTGAACAGCCGCAACTCCATCGCCGCACTGATCGAAGAAGAAATCCGTCAGGCGGAAGCTGGCAACCCTGCCTACATTCACATCAAGGTGAACAATTTGTGCGACAACCACATTGCCAAGTTGCTGTGTCGTGCCAGCCAAAGCGGTGTTGAAGTCAAGATGCTGATACGCGGCATGTGCTCACTGCAAACCAACACCAAAGGGGTCAGCGATAACATTCACGTCACCAGCATTGTCGACCGCTTCCTGGAACACGCCCGGGTCTTTGTGTTTGGCAATCAGGGTGACCCCAGAGTCTTCATCACCTCCGCGGACCTGATGAAGCGCAACCTGGACCATCGGGTGGAAGTGGGCGTTCCTATCTACGACAAGCATTTGAAACGTCAGATCCTCGATATTTTCAAGCTGCAAATGAGCGATAACACCAAAGCCCGAATAATTGATAAAAAGCAGAGCAACCCTTACGTTCAGCCCACCACGTCAAAAAAGGTACGCTCACAAATTGCGATCCATCAATATCTGAGTAAAATTGAAAAAGAACAAAGCGAAACTGACTACGATTAAAAGCAAAACACGATTAACCGATAACTGATGATGGCCACTCAGGTCATCATCACTCGACCGAGGACACCCAGTGCCGGAACGCCCCCGCCGAATAGCAGCCATCGATCTGGGATCCAACAGCTTCCATATGACACTGGCTGAGCTTGGGCCGCTTGGCATCAAAACCTACCACAGGGAAAAGCGCAAAGTACGCCTGGCCGCCGGCCTCAATGACGCCAATCAACTGGACGAAGCCGCCCAAAACCGCGCACTGGAAACACTGGGCGTCTTTGGCCAAATACTGGATGAATTCAAACCAGACGATGTACGCGCGGTGGGAACCTTTACCTTCCGCACAGCCGTAAACATCCACAATCTCACCCAGAAAGCCCTGCAGGTCCTGCCCTACCCCATTGAAATTCTTTCCGGTACCGAAGAAGCCCGACTGATTTATCAAGGCGTGAGCCACGATCAGCACCTGCCAGACAATACCCTGGTGGTGGATATCGGTGGCGGCAGTACCGAACTGATTATTGGCCAAACCACTGAAGCCAAACTGCTCCACAGCTGCAACATGGGCTGCGTCAGCTTCAACGAAAAATTTTTCCCCAACGGCGACATCACCGCACAGGCGTTTCGTAAAGCCAGTCTGTATTCTGCCCAACAACTGGAAAGCGTTCGCATGCGTTATCTGGCGAAGGGCTGGGAAATGGCCATCGGCTCATCCGGCACCATCAAGTCACTCAGCCAATGCGCCAGCGAACTGGGCTTGTCTGATGGCACGCTGACGCCAGCGATACTGCAGGAACTGAAAGAACGGCTGATCAACGCCGGCCATGTGGACAACATCAACATCCCCGGGCTCAGTGAAGACCGCACTCCGGTTATCTCCAGCGGCCTGGCGATCCTGATTGCGGTCTTCGACTTGTTGGAAGTCACCAGCATGAGCTACTGTGACTCCGCCTTGCGAGAAGGCCTTCTCTTCGAGCTGCAGGATCGCCTGCAACATCACGACATCCGCCATCTGAGTGTATCTCAGCTGGCCAAGCGATTTGGTTGCGACCCTCACCAGGCTCAGAAAGTGGCCAAAACCGCTCAAACCATGTTTGATTCAGTCGCCTCGTCCTGGCAATTAAACAATCTGGATTACCACAAGTTTCTGAACTGGGCCTGTCAGCTGCATGAGATCGGCCATCAAATCAACCACCTGAGCTGCCACAAGCACGCGGCCTACATTGTCCGCAACTCCGCCATGGCTGGCTTTAATGCAGAACAGCAGTCGATTCTTTCTTTTCTGCTGCTGTCCCAGCGAAAATCTCTCAAGATGGATCAAGCCCCGGTCTTCGATGTGTACGATGCAACCACGACACTGAAAATCATTTTACTGTTACGCCTGGCCATACGGTTGAATCAATTCCGCCAGAGCGACACCCTGGACAGTTTTGAAGTCTCATCCGACCGCAATAAACTCACCATTGTTTTCCACACTATATGGAAAGATCGGCAGGATCTCTTCAGCAGTGATCTGGAAGCCGAACAGGAACAGTTTCAGCCGCTGGGCATTGAACTGGACTACGTATTCCTCAGCTAGCCAGAACCATCGATATTTTCACTCCGGCAGGCAAACACACCTCAACTGCAACGACCTTTTACGGTAAGATCACCTCTAAATGCAGGAATGCCTGCCGTATTTTCGTTAAATATCTCGCTTAACATTTGGATCATACCACCATGGATTTCTTCTGGATCTTATTTGCCTTTATGTGCGGCCTTGGGGTCAAGGCGCTCTCTTTGCCGCCTCTGGTGGGGTATTTGATCGCGGGCTTTGCGTTAAATTTTATGGGCATTCAGCCCACTGAATCGCTTCAGGGGTTGGCCGATCTCGGCATTACCTTAATGCTGTTCACCATTGGTCTGAAACTGAACATCCGCGATTTGATCAAGGCTGAAATCTGGGCTGGCACAACCTTGATGATGGGCGTTTGGATCATCATTTTTGGCGGCATTCTTCTCGCAGCAGGCGCCATATCAGTGTCGATTTTCACCGACCTGGATATGACCACAGCGGCTCTGGTTGCCTTCGCCGGCAGTTTTTCCAGCACCGTTTGCGTGGTCAAACTGCTGGAAGACAATGGTGAAATGCGAACCCGTCACGGCCGCCTGGCGATTGGCGTTCTGGTGATGCAGGACATTATTGCCGTACTGTTTCTGGTCTTTGCCACCGGTAAAATGCCCAGCCCCTGGGCCTTGCTGCTTTTCGCGCTGATTCCTGCTCGCCCTCTGTTGGGGCACATTCTGAAAAGCGCCGGACACGGCGAACTGCTTCCACTGACCGGCTTTGTTTTTGCCCTGGGCGGTTACGAGCTGTTCAGCCTGGTTAATATCAAAGGGGATCTCGGTGCACTGATCGCAGGTATTTTACTGAGCCAGCACTCCAAAGCTGCGGAGCTGTCGAAATCCCTGATGAGTTTTAAGGATCTGTTCCTGATCGGGTTCTTTCTCTCTATTGGATTTTCCGCCCTGCCTGACTGGTCCATGCTGGCAATTGCCGCAGGCCTGTCACTGTTATTGCCGATCAAGTTTGTCCTGTTCTTTGCGCTCTTGTCTGGCCTGAAATTACGTGCTCGTACGGCCTACCTGGCTTCATTAGCCCTCGCCAACTTCAGTGAGTTCGGACTGATTGTGGCGGCAATCAGTGTCGACAGTGGCTGGCTGGACAAACAATGGCTGGTCATTCTCGCCCTTGCCGTGTCACTTTCGTTTGTGTTTACCAGCATTATCTATCGCTCGTCACACACCATTTACCGCAAGCATAAAGAATTGATTCGCCGTTTTGAGCGCCCCATACGCTTGCCCGAAGACATCTTTGTGCAGCCAACCAGTGCCGAAATTCTGGTGATCGGTATGGGCCGGGTAGGCACAGGTGCCTACGAAGCCTTGTACAACGTCGTTAAAGATCGGGTTTGGGGCATGGATTCCGACAGAGAGCGTATCCGCAAGCAGAAAGAGCAAGGCATGCATGTATTTTTCGGTGACGGCGAGGATGCCGACCTCTGGGAAACACTGGACACCTCGTCGATCAAGCTGGTTCTACTGGCACTGCCTGCGATTGAGGACAGTATCAATATCAGCCGGCAACTGCAGTCTGCTCTCTACTGCGGACAGATTGCTGCCATTGCCCGCTATGAAGATGAACGTATCGCGCTGCTGAATTCGGGCATTGATCAGGTGTTCAACTTTTACACCGAGGCAGGTACCGGCTTTGCTGATGAGAGCTTGCGAATGATCAATGAAGTTTGAGTAACGTATGTGCCTTCTCGATGCTCCGATTCTCGACGCTCCGAGAAGGCACTCCATCACGAAAACCTGGGTTCACCTGATGCCTTGATCGACGATCCCTGCAGACCTATGTCGCAAGGCATTTCTTCAACACCTGCAGCAATCGCCGGGCGATGTCGTCATAACCTTTTTCGTTGGGATGCAAACCATCTACGGATAATCCCGGCCAATCAGTCTCTCCCAAAAGCGCTTCACCTTCGACCAGCATAAGATTGTCAAAGCCTTTGGCGGCCCGTCGCATTACATCCCGAATCATTTCGGAACGCTCATAAAAGCGCGGTTCAAAACACTCGCGAGAAGAAAAGATTGGAGTGATTGCCACAATCGGTGTTTCAGGCTGGGCTTTTCGCAACTGTTTCAACATATGCAGGTACACCTCGACTGGCTGGCGGCCATAGGATTTACCCAAATCCAGAATCAAGACACTGGCCGGACAATTGGCCACATACTTCACGACTTCAGGTTCGCCCCGACCTGCGCCGTAAAATCCAAGATTGATAAAATCCCGATTCAGATGTCGCGAAATAATGGCGGGATAGCTCATGCTCGACAGGTGTGCGCCTGCCCCCTGCACAATGGATGAACCGTAAAATACCAACGGCAGCTCATCCACATAGGGCTCAGCCTCTGATATCTCGGCCTGTGATGTTAATCCGATAGCCTGTAGATCGACCTCCTGTTCATGAGGCAGATATAACTCAATCTGGCGATTGATTTCGGGCAGCCCCTGAAACACCAAGTACTCAGTCGTTTCACCTTCCTTCAACAACAGGGTACGCCAGTAGACACCGTCGACAAGGCAATCGATACCGTGATCCTTCGAAGGTGAAAACGCCTGGCAGCGCAATAATAGACGCGGCGAATTGGTGGTAAATCGTAAACGAACTCCCGCAGGGAAACGGGCCTGCTCCACTACACCTGCAGGCAAGTCACTATAGGCCGACTGCGGTAAACGGTGATAGCACTCAGTCCTGACTGCGACACCATGACAGGGGAAGCGGGAATCCGGCAGAGCATGCCATTGAGTGTCTGTCATATCGTTTTCTTATCCTGTTTCACAACACGATGCGCAGAGCCAGATAAGGCACAATTGTGAACATAAACGAGGCCAGCTTGTATCGCATCATGCCGACGTAGTGGATCTCGGCAAAACGCTCACGAGGCATGTCAAACCATCGGCTGTGCAGGCGATAGACCCAATCGCCCGCGAAAGTCATCATGACAAACCAGCAGCTGACAATGGCAATATTCATAATTGCACACCATCCCAAAACCGTGGGTAGCGTTTCGATCGTTACAGTATCCATAGTCAGCCTCTCAGACTACGTCAACAGACGTGGCAATGGTTAAAGGTTATCGACCCGATTGAGGGATGCCCCATCAACAAACGCCTGCAGGTTATCAACCGCAATATCCATCAGGCGCTGTCTGGCCTCTCTGGTCGCCCAGGCAATGTGCGGTGTAATCGTACAATTGCTCAATGAAAACAATGGGTGGTCTGAAGGTGGAGGCTCTGTCGCCAGCACATCCAGGGCGGCACCGGCAATACGCTGTTCCACCAGAGCATCATAGAGTGCCGACTCGTCAATCAAGGGACCTCGGCCAGTGTTAATCAGAAACGCAGAAGACTTCATCGCAGAGAGAAACTCCGCATTAACAAAGCCGGCATTGTCTGCCGTCAGAGGGCAGTGCAGGCTAATAACATCGCTGCGTGAGGCCAACTCATCAAGAGACACTGAATCCACACCGGAGGGTAATTCGGCAGGCGTCGTCCGGGTATTGACCAGCACCTTCATACCAAAGGCCAACCCAATCCGGGCCACTTGACGCCCTATCGCGCCATACCCAATCAGCCCCAGGGTTTTACCCGCCAACTCCATCATATTGTGGTCGTAATAACAGAAGTCATCGGATCGTGACCAGCGGCGCGCCTTGACAGTCTGGTCGTAATAACCAACCGGCTGCGCCCACTGCAGCAACTGGGCAAAGACAAACTGTGCCACCGAGGCCGTTCCATAGGCGGGCGTATTGGTCACGACAATGCCCCGGCGGGCCGCTGCGTCAACGTCCACTACGTTATAACCTGTCGCCATCACCCCCAAATATTTGAGTGCCGGTAACTGCGCCATAACCTCATCACTGAACACCACCTTGTTCGTTAATATGGCCTCTGCATCCGCACAACGTTCAATCAGATCCTGCGCCGCCGTACGCTGGTAAATCTGGCAATCGCCCAGAGCCTTCAACCCCTGCCAACTGATATCTCCGGGATTTAACGTGAAACCGTCCACTACAACAATCTTCATTCTGGTGTTCTGTCCTTTCGGTTTATGGCTTAGCTCGGTTTATGGATTAGATACGATCTGCAGCACAACATTCTGCCCATCACCTGAGCAAGCTGCAACAGACACCCGTATACGAGTTTGTTTTACTATACTTTCCTGTAACAGGTATTTGATCTATCAAGCAGTCCGCATGAACCGATAAAGAGGAGGTAGCTTTCTCTGATCAGCCATCACATTCCAGAGCAGCCATAATGGCTCTTTCCTGCACGATCCCACTCATAGTCCTGCTTGTCCTGGTACCATTTCACACCCAGGCAAGGGAGGTATTATTTGTAGACGCCGCTTTTTGTCCTCTTGTCTGCAACAGGCAGCAGACAGGAAGGGATGGCTTTGTGGTGGATATTATTCGCGATGCACTTGAGCAATCCGGACATCAATTGGTGTTCCGTACCGAACCCTTTCAACGAGCTCTGACACTGGTACGCACCGGACAAGCTGACGGCTTACCCGCCATTTACCCAAACGATGCCCCTGACTTGCTGTTTGGTGAAAGCGTAATTGCCAGAGGAGAAAACGCGTTCTTTGTCAGAGCAGACAGTCCGTGGCGATACAACGGCACACAAAACTGGACCGAACTTCGTATCGCCATCATTGATGGCTACACGTTTAATCACCCGGAATTTGATCAATACGTGGCGGATGTCAGCAAGTCCCGAACCGGCCAGGTGATTCGAATTTCCGGCTCCAAGCCCTATCAGCGTATGCTGCAGATGCTAATCAGCGGTCGCATAGACGCCATACTGGACGATTCCGTATTCATTTTCTACGCTCTGTCCGATCTGCTAAAAACTCACGCAATTAACGGTCAATTGCCCATTAAAAATGCAGGGCTGCTCAGTGAAGGCCAGAATGTTGTGGCCTACAGTCCAGTGAATCCGGAATCCTCCGCCGAGCTCATCAGAATCATTGATCCCTTTATCCGAAAGGTGTATCAGTCCGGCAAGATCAACGATTACATCAAGCCCTATGGTCTGGAAATTACAGAGGATCACTTTCAACTTATTCAATAACAAAAAAAAACGGAGCCACTGGCTCCGTTTTTTAACATCAACATGACTGGTTTCAGTCAGCGTAAACCGGGAAGCGCTTGCACAGCTCAAGAACTTTGCCCTTCACATCGGCAATCACTGCTTCTGAGTTTCCGTTTTCCAGACTTTCCAGCACATCGCACATCCAGTTGGTCAGCTGTACGGTTTCTTCAGTACCGAAACCACGGGTAGTAATGGCAGGAGTACCAACACGCAGACCGGAAGTGACAAACGGAGAACGCGGATCGTTTGGTACTGAGTTTTTGTTAACGGTGATGTTGGCTGCACCCAGAGCCGCATCGGCATCTTTACCGGTGTATTCTTTACCGATCAGATCAACCAGCATCAGGTGATTCTCAGTACCACCGGAAACAATTTTAATACCGCGCTCGATAAAGGTCGCAGCCATCGCTTTGGCATTCACAACAACCTGCTTCTGGTAAGCCTTGTACTCATCGGACATGGCTTCCTTGAAGGCAACCGCTTTCGCCGCAATCACGTGCATCAGAGGACCACCCTGACCACCCGGGAAAACCGCAGAATTCAGCTTTTTCTCAATTTCTTCGTTGGCTTTGGCCAAAATGATGCCGCCACGTGGGCCACGCAAGGTTTTGTGAGTGGTCGAAGTGACTACGTCAGCAATCGGTACCGGGTTGGGGTAAACACCAGCAGCAACCAGGCCGGCAACGTGCGCCATATCAACAAACAGATAAGCACCGACTTTGTCAGCGATTTCGCGGAAACGGCCCCAATCCATAATTTGAGAGTAGGCAGAAAAACCGGCGATGATCATTTTCGGCTTGTGCTCAACGGCCAGACGCTCTACTTCGTCGTAATCTACTTCACCTGTCTCGGTGTTCAGACCGTATTGAACGGCATTGTAAGTCTTGCCCGAGAAGCTGACAGAAGCACCGTGAGTCAGGTGTCCACCGTGAGCCAGGCTCATGCCCAGAATGGTGTCACCAGGTGCGCACAACGCCTGGTAAACAGCCGCGTTCGCCTGAGAACCGGAGTGCGGCTGAACGTTGGCGTAATCAGCACCAAACAGCTCTTTTGCACGCTCAATGGCCAAACCTTCGGCCTTGTCCACGTATTCACAACCACCGTAATAACGCTTGCCGGGATAGCCTTCAGCGTATTTATTGGTCAACTTGGTCCCCTGAGCCACCATCACCATTGGGCTGGTGTAGTTTTCAGAAGCAATCAGTTCGATATGCTCTTCCTGACGGCGCTCTTCTTCCTGGATAGAGGCCCAGAGCTCTGGATCAAAGTTTTCAATAGTTTGTGATTTATCAAACATGGGATAACCCTGTAGTAGATCGTAGACAACGATAATGGACAAAGAATTGGGACAGTCATTTAAGGGCGCGAATTGTACACCATTCACCCACCAAATCGCATACCTTTGGCACGATTTTCATCAAACTTGAAAACACGACCGGCAATCTATAGCAAAAAGGCATTAAGTATCTCTTAAACCGGGCCGATACACCTGTCATCGAGCCATGTTATCGCCCACTAACCTGCCAGTTCAACAGACGGTGACAGAGTCTCTAATTACCCTTATCAAAATCCGGGAATTTCGACCTATGCAAAGCCTCAAACTCAAAATCTCTGCCCCGCTGGTGCTGCTTGCCGGCTTCATGCTGCTGGTGGGCTTTATCGACAGCCGCTCCATCAGCCGACTGGAGACAGACATTTCCACCGTATCAGAGCGCTTCATTCCTGCGCTGGATGCCGTTTTACAGGCCGATCGAGATTTGTATCAGGCGCGCCTGGCTGAATACGCCTTTGTCAACGCCACCACCGCCTCAGAGCGCACAGCCGCCCTCGCCGATTTTGATGAAAACCTGCAGCAAGCCAGGGATCGCATGATGACCTACACGGCGCTGAGTAAGGATTACCCTCAGATGAAACTGCAGCAAAGCGCTCTCGCCAGTGCATTCAGTGGCTGGCAAGCCAGTTCCAGAGAGGCCTCAGGACTGATTGAGCAAGGTGACTTTGCCAGGGCCCTGACCATGATCAACAGCACTGGCAGCGAAAAATTCGAGAATCTGAGAAGCTTTTTCGACCGTGCCGGAGACATGATCAACCAAACCATCAAACAACAGAATCAGGAAACCCGTTCGGACATCAACAAGATGGAAGCGGTGTCCAAAACGGTCATTGGCGTGTTGTTGTTGATGGCAGCAGTCGTTATTTATTTCTTCCCCAAAATGATTGTGGATCGTATTGCTGACATTCGCCGTCGCATCGAAGAAATCGCCGCTGGCGATGGCGATCTGACCCAGACCATTACCGTCAATCAAAAAGATGAACTGGGCGAACTGGCTCAGGCATTCAACGGCTTTGTCGCCAGTTTGCGGGAGATTATTACCGCCCTCAAGCAGGAGACCGATCAGATTATCGGCGCCACCAACACACTGGATACTTCTTCACGGGAAGCCAACAACACCGCAGAACAACAATCCCGACTGGCGGACATGATTGTCACTTCGGTTCACGAAATGGCCACTGCCACCAAAGAAATTGCCGAGTCCGCCCAGCATACTTCAGCTCAGGTGGATGACATCAGCCGGCTGACCAAGGACGGTGAAACCGCTGTCAATGCGTCGGTGGTACAAATGGAAACCATGAGCGAGGTGATCAACAACGCAACGGAGCTGTCCAATGTACTGAAAGTGGACTCCGAGAGCATCGCCTCAGTCATTGATGTGATTCGCAGCATTGCCGAGCAAACCAATTTACTGGCACTCAACGCAGCCATTGAAGCCGCTCGCGCCGGTGAACAGGGCCGTGGATTTGCGGTTGTCGCCGATGAGGTCCGTACTCTGGCCAACCGCACTCAACAGTCCACCGACGAAATCAATACCATGATTGAGAAGCTTCATCTGGGTGTGGGACGGGTAGTGGAAGCCATCACCGCCGGCCAGAAAAATGTGGAAGCGTCATTGGGCACAACCCAAACCACACGAGAAGCTCTGAACACCATCATTCAAACCGTTGATCAGGTCAACATGATGGCTCTGCAAACGGCTGCGGCTACCGAAGAACAGTCTCAGGTGTCCGAAGAGGTCAACCGCAACCTGAATGATCTGAAAATTGCCACCGACACCACCAGCCAACTGGTGGCCTCCACCAAGGATGTGGCAGTCACACTGTTTACCGGTGCGAAGGAACTGGCGGCTCGGGTGGGTAACTTTAAAACCTAATATCACCCTGCCCCTGTAATAAAAAAGCCGCTCTGTGAGCGGCTTTTTTATTGATCCGTAACTTTACGGTTTGGAATAGAGCTGCTGGATACTGGAAAAATCTTTTAATCCCTTATCCTCACCACCACTGTTTTTATGCAGATTAAACAAATTGCGAGCCGCGGTTCCCATCGGAATCGAAGACTTGCTGCCAACACTGGCCTCCATGGCCAGGCTCAGATCTTTCAGCATCAGGTCGACCATGAAGCCAGGCTGGTAATCGTTACTGGCTGGCACACCGTCCATCACGCCCGGCACCGGGTTGTATTTTTCCAGAGACCAGTTACAGCCAGAACTTTTCAGCATGATGTCCGACAGGACTTTGGGATCAAGACCGTTATCCATTCCCAATTGCAAAGCTTCTGCTGTACCGGTCATATGAATGGCCAACAACATGTTGTTGCAGATTTTAGCCACCTGTCCGGCGCCAACATCACCAGCGCGGAAGACATTTGCCCCCATTGCATCCAATACCGGTTTGGCACGTTCAAAGTTGGCTTCAGTACCGCCCACCATAAAGGCGAGGGTTCCGGCCGCTGCAGCAGCAACACCACCGGAAACCGGAGCATCCACAAAACTCAAGCCCCGTTTTTCCGCCTCGGCACCAACCCGACGAGAGTTTGCCGGAGCCACGGTTGAACAATCCAGAATCAAAGCCGCTTTAGGAATCACATCCAGCAGAGCGTCACCATCGATGTATACGCTCTCAACAATGGCGCCATTGGGCAGCATGGAAACCACAAAATCCACGCCCTGCACCGCCGTTTTAGCACAATCCACGGGTGTGCATCCTGCATCAGCAGCCGCCTTCAGATTGGTTTCCATCAAGTCGAAGGCGTTAACCTTAAACCCGGCTTTCACCAGATTGGCGGCCATACCGCCCCCCATATTACCCAGTCCGATAAAAGCAACTGTCTTGTTCATGTGAACTCTCCTGCCTAGCAACCACACCCACGTGTAACTGCATCAATCTGTTATTGTGTCATTGTGTTTGAGTTCGTCAGCAGCTGACCGGGCTTTACAGGTCCGCCAGGGGATGAGTCTCCCAAGGCTGAACAAAAAATGCCTCGACTTCTTCCGCCGGCACATCCGCCACGCTGGTATATTTCCATTGAGGATTGCGATCCTTATCGATCAATAAAGCGCGAACTCCCTCTTTGAAATGCCCTCGTTTTGCACAGTTAACCGACATGGTTAACTCCAGACGGAATATCTCTTCCAGCGAGAGCTCTTTACCGCGTCGCAATTGTTCCCACACCAGATAGGGGGTCACGGGACAACCGCGCGCCAACGTTTGCACAGCCTTGCTGCACCACTTGTCTTCGCCATCGTACGCGACAATCTGGTCGACGACTGTTGCCACATCCGGGGCATCACAGACACTGTTTATCCAGTCGATATGAGCTTCCACATTACCCGCAGGTTTCTGTGGTTCTACCAGCTTGCTAAAGTGATCCATGACACCACCGATTCCGGTTTCACATTTCACCTCGGTCAGCGCTGTCATCACCTCTTCTTTCAGATCCTGTGTGATGAAGTAATCCGCCAGCCCAATGTATTCCACATCGGTGCCATTGATGTGGGCGCCTGTCAGACCAAGAAACAAACCGGTATTGCCCGGTGTGCGGTTCAAAAACCAGGTGCCGCCCACATCCGGATACAAACCAATGGTAATTTCCGGCATGGCCATACGCGTGGTTTCGGTCACAACACGATGAGAAGCGCCACTCAACAACCCAACGCCGCCGCCCATGACAAAACCGGTACCCCAAACAATAAAGGGCTTGCCAAAAGTATGAATTAAATAATCGAGGCGATATTCCTCAGCAAAAAATTCGGTACAGCTGTCATTTGGCAACTCTTCACCATAGGCCGCTGACCCTGAGTGCAAGGCCACCACATCACCGCCAGCGCAGAAAGACTTTTCTCCCGCACTGTGCAAAAAGACTGCGGAAATACTGTCATCTGCCTGCCACTTTTGCAGTTGAGGCAACAACAATTCCACCATCGCATGGGACAGCGAGTTGAGAGATTTTTCAGAATTGAGCATGGCCACCCCCAGCTTTTTACCACCGGCCGCCGGGCGCTCTTCAAATAACACTACATCAGATATAACTACATCAGGCATGAGACTTTCCACTTATTGGTTTTTCCACTGGGGTTTACGTTTTTCCAGAAAGGCGCTCACGCCTTCTTTTTGATCCTGGGTATCCCACAGTTTGACAAACATTTCACGCTCTTTGGGCAGCGCGGCATTCATATCGCCACCACGGGCCTCCATAATCAGCTCTTTACACAAACGTACCGAGGTCGGTGACTGGCCTTCCACTTTCGCTGCCAGCTCCAACGCCTTATCCAGTACTGTGCCGGTAGGAACTACTTCGGACACCAGACCAATTTGCTCTGCCTTGGAAGCTTTCAGCCGTTCGCCCAACAGGATCATGCGTTTTGCCCATTGCTCACCCACCAGCCAGGACAGGTGCTGCGTTCCCAAACCACAGGGCAACAGGCCAACAGCGGCTTCAGGTAAAGCCATCTGAGCCTGTTCTTCACAAATACGGATATCACAGCACAGTGCGACTTCCAGGCCGCCCCCCATGGCGTAACCGGTGATTGCCGCAATCGACACGCCCTGATAACTGGTCAGGGCTTCAAAGGCATTACCGAATGCCGCAGCAGACTCAAAAGACTTGCCTTTATCATCATGATTAAACTGGTTCAGGTCTGCACCGGCACTGAAAAACTTTTCACTGTCACTGGTAAGAATCAAAGCGTAGTTGTCTTTGTCTTCATTGAGTTCATTCACCAGCTGTTGCAGATAACCCAGGCTCTCTGCCGTCCATGTGTGCGCAGGAGGATTGTTAAAGGTAATAATGGCTGTGTGGCCGCGTTTTTCCAGTTTTAGAAGTTCGCTCATGATTCTCTCTTCAATGCTTTGTTGTCATCGTATTCATTCACAGAAAACGCTGGGAGATTAGCGTATTGCATCCGTCGCGCCTTCTTCCAGTATGCGTCGCGCTGTCAACATCTTCATCACTTCGTTGGTTCCTTCCAGAATTTGATGAACCCGGGCATCGCGCATAAAGCGTTCAACCGGGTATTCACGGATATACCCATAGCCACCATGCAATTGAATGGCCTGGTTACAGACCTCAAAACCGACATCGGTGGCAAAACGTTTTGCCATAGCGCAATATGTGGTCTTGTCTGAGTGATTGGCGTCCAGCTTACTGGCCGCCAGACGAATCATCTGCCTTGCCGCAACCAGCTCAGTCACCATATCCGCCAACTTGAACTGCAAAGCCTGAAAGCTGGCAATAGGTTTGCCAAACTGCTTACGTTCGAGCATATAGGCCTGAGCGTGGTTGATACAGGCCTGAGCCGCACCCACGGAACAGGTCGCGATATTGATCCGGCCTCCGTCGAGACCTTTCATGGCAATTTTGAAACCTTCGCCTTCGCTACCAATGCGATGATTGGCCGGAATCCGCACATCCTCAAACGTAATGGCACGGGTAGGCTGGGAGTTCCACCCCATCTTGTCCTCATTTTTGCCGTAGTGAATGCCATCCAGATTCGCCGGCACGGCAAAGCAGGTAATGCCCCTGGGCCCTTCCTCCTGACGGCCGGTACGTGCCATCAGCACCAGGATATCTGTACTGCCGGCACCGCTGATGAACATCTTGCTGCCATTGATGACGTAATCATCACCGTCTTTTTTGGCCGTGGTTCGCAGAGAACCCGCGTCACTGCCAGCACCCGGTTCGGTCAAGCAATAAGAGGCCAGTTTTTGACCGGAAGTGAGGTCTGCGCACCATTCGGCTTTCACCTCATCGCTGGCCCAGCTCGATAGCATCCAGGAAGCCATGTTGTGAATGGAGATAAACGCCGCGGTTGATGTACAACCAGCTGCCAATTCTTCCAGGATAATGGCGGTATCCAGCCGGGAAAGCCCCATACCGCCCGCGTCTTCGGGGCAGTACATTCCGCAAAAGCCCATCTCCCCAGCCTTGGCAATCACGTCCTTGGGAAAGATTTTTTTCTCGTCCCACTCCGCCGCCATGGGGGCCATTTCACCTTGCGCAAAGGCTCGAGCCGCTTCCTGGAAAGCCTGTTGTTCCTCATTCAGATTAAAATCCATAGTGATGTCTCACAGATCTACTGGGGAGACTGGCGTCTCACCTCATTATCATTATTCACAAATATCCGAGTCTATCGCAGTACAGGCTTCTGTGCTGCCCAACGCAAAAGCAGTGTGCAGCTGCAGTCATCAACGACTGCGCAGAAGTACCTTAGCCTCTCCTGGCTAGCAAGTAGAACATGCCTGTGGCTCGCCTGTGGATTGACGATATTGGCATTATGATGGATGATCTTGCTATCAAAACAAACCATCCAGAAAGATGGTTTACTCACATTAATACTTTAAAATCAGTGAGTTACAATGAGCCTCACATCCAACTGGCCCCTCCCCCCTAAAGGAATTCGGTTTTTAACCCCTCAATTCCTGATCGATCAGCTGGCACTGAACCCGCTCACGTCCAGTCTGTATCCGGTGGCCATGGGGTACTACCCCCGCGCCGAACAACACCAGATGGTACGTGAACTACATGGCAATAACCTGCTGATTTACTGCACCGCCGGGCGTGGCACATTAATGCTGGATAACCACACCTATCGAATTCGCCCCGGCGATCTTATCCTGCTGCCAAAGGGGGTGAAACACAGCTACAGCTCCCACAGCAACTATCCCTGGTCCATTTACTGGATTCATTTTGAGGGGCATCTTAGCGAACACTTTTGCCAGCATCTGGATATTGCTGGTCCGATCCAGCCCCTGGGGATGCAACCGCGCCTGATCTCAGACTTCGAGGAACTGTTCAGCCTGCGCCACTGCGGCTACAACACCGCTTCGTTTATCCATGGCTGCCATCAACTGCAGCAAATCATGAGTCATCTGGCGCTGCTGGTGCGGCAACAGCGCTCAAAGAGCGGCAAACAGATTGATCTGGATTCTGCTCGCGCCTACATGAACGAGCACCTGCACGGGCAAATGGATCTCGATTCCCTGGCGGCGCACAGCAAGCTGTCCAAATACCACTTTTCAAAACGTTTCAAAGCCCTCACCGGACACTCACCCATACAGTTTTTTATCAATCTGAAGATGCAGCACGCCTGCTACCTGCTTGATGCCAGCACACAATCGGTCAAGCAGGTCGCTGCCGCACTGGGCTATGATGATGCCTATTATTTTTCCCGGCTGTTCAAAAAAGTCATCGGGCTATCGCCGGACCAATACCGCAAAAGCAAGCACCGATGAGTCCAGCTCACGATACCTGTCACCTAATTCCTTTTTATCGCTGTGTTTGACCGGCTTCCTCTCATCTGCGCTAGCGTCAATTCCGTCATCTGCTATACCTAACGTTGATAACTGAATCTGACATCAATAGCTGAAACAGACCTCGGAGTTGATATGGCCGTCGGGAGACAGGGATGAGAGCAGGATTTCTTTACAGCCTAAGTTTAATAGCGGTGTTACTGTCAGGTTGCGACAACCCGGAAAAAGAGGCGCCGCCTGCCACGGTCGCCCCTACCACGATTCCCGGCAGTGAGATTACCATTGCCACTGCCCGAACACTTCAGCCCGCCTTTGCCCTGCCCGCCGTGGTGGAAGCCATACAAACCGCCGAGATCCTGCCTGAGGTATCAGCCACCTTGCTGAAAAATCACTTTTCCGCCGGCGACATTGTCAATGAAGGTGATCTGCTGGTAGAACTGAATGATGAAAACTACCGCAGCACACTCAATGCTGCGAAAGCGGATCTGGCGTCTGCCAAAGCCAACGCCTTACAAGCAGAGTCCAATTGGAAGCGGGCTCAAACCCTGATCACCGACGGTTATATTTCCCAGCTCGATTTCGACAAAGCCAAGGCCAATATCTCTGTCGCACAGGCCAGTGTCGGCAAGGCACAGGCACAGCTGGAAAAAGCCCAACTGGACATCACCCACACCAAAATCTACGCCCCTTTCTCTGGCAGAATCAGCAAGCCTACCTATGCCATCGGAGATAATGTCAGCCCTAACGGCAAGCCCTTGTTTGAACTGGTACAGCTGGACCCCATTTATGTGGCTACCAGCGTCGAGCTGAGTCGTTACAACACTATCGTGTTGTTGAAAGCCAAGCTGGAACAGGAGGGGCAGGACATCCCCGATTTCGATGTCACACTGAGTCTGGCCGGCGATATCGATTATCCCGAACAGGGCCATTTTCAGAACTGGTCCCATGAATCCACCGAATCCAGTGGCATGATCACCGCCCGCGCGGAATTTCCAAACCCGGACGGCCTTCTCCTCCCGGGTCAGAACGTCACGGTCAAGGGCAAGGCGCTGCAGGCCATCACTCGCATCATGATCCCTCAGACCCATGTGCGTCAGGATCAGCAGGGGCATTTTGTCTTTATGGTTAACAGCAATCAGGTGGTTGAGCGCAAGAATATCGAAGTGGGCATTCGCGATGGCAAGGACTGGGCCATCAAACAAGGCCTGACCGAGGGCGACCGTGTCATCTCACCGGGTTTGCAAGGCATAAAGCCTGGTCTGGACGTTTTGATTAGTGAGTAATTTTCGAGCATTCGCCCCTTGATCGCTAAATCCTTACAACCCTGAACCTTTGACCTCTGGAGCCCTTCTATGGGACCACAGTTTTTCATCCGGCGTCCGCGTTTTGCGTTTGTGATCTCCATTCTGATTACCATTTTTGGTCTTCTGGCAGCCATTGTCATGCCCATCGACCAATACCCTGACATCACCGCGCCCAAGATCAAAGTAGTCGCCAATTATCCCGGAGCCAGCGCCGCTGTAGTGAAAGAGACCGTGGCCGGCCCGATTGAAGAACAGGTCAACGGCGCCGAGGGTATGGTTTACATGCAATCGAAATCGGCCAGTGACGGCAGCTATACCCTGACCGTTACGTTTGAAACCGGTGCCGATGCCTCCATGGCACAGGTAGATGTTCAGAACCGCGTGGCACTGGCTGAACCACAACTGCCCCAGGATGTCATCAAGCGTGGCATCAAGGTCCGCAAAATGTCATCCGATATTCTGATGGTGGTCAGTGTATTTTCACCGGACGATCGCTTCGACGGTGTGTTTCTCTCCAACTACGCCAGCCTCAACATTACCTCGGAACTGGGACGTATCGCCGGTGTCGGCGAAGCGTCCATCATTGGCGAGTTGAATTATGGCATGCGTGTCTGGCTCGACCCGGTCAAGCTGGCCAACAATAAAATTTCGGTCAAACAGGTAATCGCCGCCATTCAGGAACAAAACCTTCAGGCTGCGGTAGGACAATTGGGCGCAGCGCCCAACCCGCCCGAGACGCAATTCCAGTATGTTCTGAAAACCAAAGGCCGCCTGGTTTCAGAAGAGGAATTCGGCAACATTATTCTGCGCAGCGACCCGCAGGGAGCCATCCTGCGCATGAAAGATGTCGCGCGGCTGGAATTGGGCGCAGAGGTGTACAAAGGTTTCGGGGAATTCAACAACAAACCCGGCACGCTGATCGCAGTTTACAAACTGTCGGATGCCAACTCCCTGGAAGTCGCCAACGCAGTGCGGGAAAAAATGGCCGAACTGAAACAGTTTTTCCCGGAAGGCGCTGACTATATTATCGGGCACGATACCACCCTGTTTATCAAAGCTTCGATGGAGGAGACAGTACTCACACTGTTATTCACCATTGCCCTGGTGATTTTCGTAACCTACCTGTTTCTCGGCAGTATCCGCGCCACACTGGTTCCCACCATCGCGGTACCGGTTTCCATCATTGGCACACTGGCGGCCCTGCAACTGCTCGGGCTGACCATCAACACCGTCACACTGTTCGCCCTGATTCTGGCTATCGGTCTGGTGGTGGATGACGCGATCATTGTGGTGGAAAACGTTGAACGGCTGATGCACGACGAAGGCATGGAAGCCCGACCGGCCACCGAACAGGCCATGCGTGAAGTCGCGGCGCCGATCTTTGCCACCTCCACCGTGCTGCTCGCGGTGTTCGGCCCCACCATTCTGTTACCCGGCATCACCGGAGAAATGTTTGCGCAGTTTGGCATCACCCTGGTTGTCTCCGTCATCATCTCCATGATCAACGCACTGTCCCTGAGCCCGGCACTTTGCTCTTTGCTGCTGAAACCGGTTGATCATGAACACAAACCCAATCCATTAATCCGCGGATTTAATGCCCTGTTCAGCAAAATCACCCAGGGCTATGTCAAACTGGTGTCCTGGCTCGCTTCTCATCTGTTAGTCAGCTCTGCCCTGATTGTTGGGCTGTTTGCGGTATTGATTCTGCTGTTCAAACTGGTGCCTACCAGTTTTATCCCCGATGAAGACAAGGGCTTTTTTATGGTGGAGGTGCAACTGCCTCCTGCAGCCTCCCTCAACCGCACATCGGAATACATGGACAAACTCTACAGCAAACTCGAAGGCGACCCCGCCATCGAAACCATTCTGTCTGTTAACGGCTACAGCGTGTTAAATACTGCTCTGCAACCCAACGCCGGCATGATCATTGTCAAACTGAAGCCCTGGGAAGAGCGTCAGCATCCGTCAGAACATCAGTTCGCACTGCAACAGAAATACAAGGCTCTCTTGAGCCAGGTTCCCGGCGGCCGCGTCACGGTATTCAGTGCACCCGCCCTGCCCGGTATGGGTGCCGTATCCGGCTTCACCTATGTGTTGCTTGACACTCAAAGTCAGGGCGCACAGCAGATGTCTGAAACACTGAACGACATGGTGCTGAAAATAAACGGCTCACCGGCAATTAGCGGAGCGTTTTCGACATTCAGAGCAGACTACCCTCAAATAGAACTCGAAATTGACCGCGAACAAGCCAAAACGCTGGGCATTTCCATCAGCGATATTTTTCAGACACTGCAAACCCAGCTGGGTGGCTATTACGTTAACGATTTTAATCTCTTTGGTCAGACCTATCGGGTGATGGTGCAGGCCGATGCCCAATACCGGCAGACAGAAAACGATCTGGCCAATCTGTTTATTGCCAATGCCAACGGCGAAATGGTTTCGATGAGTGCTTTTGTTAAAACCGTGCCGGATCAGGGGGCAGATATTCTCTACCGCTACAACACCTATGACTCTGCAATCATTAACGGCAGCCCCAACGCCGCGGAGGGATTCAGCTCAGGCGATGCCATGAATGCTCTCGACGCCATCTCCGCACAACACCTCCCTGCCGGCTACCGTTTTGACTGGACCGGCTCCAGCTATGAAGAACGTAAATCCGGCAATATGGCGCCCATTGCCCTGGTGTTGTCGCTGCTGTTTACCTACCTGTTTCTGGCAGCGCTTTATGAATCCATGACCATCCCTGTGGCCATCATTCTTTCTGTGCCCATTGCCATGATTGGCGCTTTGATCGGTCTGTTAGTGACCAACACACCGCTCAGTCTTTATGGTCAGATCGGGCTGGTACTGCTGATTGGCATGTCGGCAAAGACCGCCATCCTGATTGTGGAATTTGCCAAATATCAAAGGGAAGTGGACAACAAAAGCCTGCAGGAGGCCACCGTTGAAGCCGCTCGCTTGCGCTTCCGTCCCGTGGCCATGACCGCCCTGTCTTTTCTGGTAGGCGTCTTCCCTCTGGTGATCGCCAGCGGTGCCGGCGCGGCAGCGCGGGTTTCCCTGGGGCTGTCAATCTTCGGCGGAACCATCGCCGGTGTCATTGGCGGCACACTGCTGGTGCCGATTTTCTTTAAACTGCTGCAAACCCTTCGGGAAAAAGTACATGGAGGGAAAACCAACGCCCCTGAGTAATACTTACATCTCTGAGCAACACTTACACTTCTGAGAAATACTTACGCCAACAGCCTGGTGCAACTGATTATCTTGAATTGAAATAAAAAGGCCCGCCGCACTCAGAACAATCCTCGAGTGTAGCGAGCCTTTGTATTTTGTCGTTTAGCTGGCAACGTGATTTTGTCGTCGAGATGTGAGCGGATCAACTTTCGAGAAAACTGAGCAATTCCGACTGAAACTCCGGGTGCCCCAGAATCGATAAATGATCGCCATCAATGACCGACAACTCCGATCGGGCAATAGCCTTCTGCAAAACGTCAGGACGCTGAGCCAGGTGATCCTTGTCGCCTGCCAGCAACAACGTCGGGCAATCAATGTTACCCAAAGCGATGGCCTGATTGTTCATGGACTGAGCCTGAGCTGCCAACGCCTTGCGATCCGCTTTTAAGGCATCAGCAAATGCACGAAAGCCAGCGGCATCCTTATCGGTTATTTTTGAAGGATCATCCTCCAGTAAAGCCTCAACCAGCAAACCATTAGACAGGGCTCTGGTATCCACGCCACCCAACTCAACCACGGCGTAGCCGACACCGCCGATTACCAGCCGACGCACACATGGATATTGGCTGGCAAAAATCAATGAGACCACAGCGCCCATGGAATACCCCACCAGATCAATTTCAGCGATCTGCAACTCATCCAATAGCACCTTTAAATCCTGGGCCATTTTACTTTCGCCATAACATTCCGGCTCGTGGGGCTTATCCGACTGGCCATGCCCCCGGGCATCCATCGCCAACACGCTGTGTCCCTGAGCCACCAGACCAGCGACAATTCCTGGCATCACCCAGTTACCATTGGCATCGGCGACGAAACCGTGACACAACACTACCGGCCGAAGTGATTGCTTGCCCTCCCACCACTGATAAAAAATTTCAACACCATCAAACGAAGCCACTCGTCCGGCTATGTCCGGTGCTCTTTTAGCCGGAGCGTTTTCTTTATTGTCATCTGCCATAGTATTTCCCTCTTTTTCTCCCTCGGCCCGATCAGGTTTTCAGTTATGCCTCTGCCATTCCATAGGCTGATTATTGAGGCGTTAACATCATAGAGTTTGGAACAAGACAACAACAGACAATGAGTGCTTCGCGAAAGCCCGTTTATATTAATTCGCCCGAGTCAGGAAACCAGATCCCACAGTTCTCTGGCACCAATGCCGCGCGCACGTTTACCCGCTTCGACGTCGTGGATCAGTTGTGTCAAAGCCTGATTGACCGGACAGGCCACTCCCAATTCTTCTCCCAAACGGGCCACCGCACCATTGAGAAAATCGATTTCAGTCTGCCGACCCTCTTTCAGGTCCTGCCACATGGAAGAGCGGGCTTTGGCGTCTACCTTGTGCCCGGCCCGACGGTAGATCCAGTTGGGAAGCCTCAATAATTTGGGGGTTCGATGGGGTGGTTGAGGCCCCAGTTGCGGCAATTCAATTGCTTTGGCCTTGGCCACAGAGAGAAGCTCTTCCATCGCCGCCGCCAACACACGGCGATAATCCCGCTGATCCAGCTCCTGTTTGAGCGTGATATCCGCCAGAGCATTAATGGGGTTATTGAGGTTCAGTTGCAGCTTGGCCCACAACAGCCCGGTGAGGTCGTCCAGCAGCCGTAACGGCAAGGCAGGCTGCTGAAACGCCGGCACCAGAGCCTCGGTTTCCGACTGTTTGGGCAGCATAATACCGCCCTGAGTACCGCGATGGAGATGACCCGGCTGGAGCTCAGCCACATTGGCAGCCATCACGCCGCGAATCACGGTGTGATTCGGAAAAGCCTGCTGTACCTGATCTTCGGCACCCAGTCCGTTTTGCAAACAGATGATGATCGTCTCAGGCCCGACCAGCGATTTGATTTCCTGCAATACTGCATCCAGCGCCGTACATTTGACCGTCAGCCACAGATAACGGGGGGCCGGTACATCAAAAAGCCCTTCGGGATTTGGCGTCACAAACTGTAAATCTGTAACGGTGGCCTCATTGTCGTGGTAGTCGGTAATTTTCAGCCCGCTCTGCAGCTTTTTTCGAGTGGCCTCACGCACCACCCAGCCCACAGATTGATCCGAGGCCATCAAGGCCGCTCCCAGAAAGCCCCCCACAAGACCTGCACCAAAAACTACATGCTCGGATTCTATACGCTCCATTCAACCACCTTATTGTTATTAAATTCAGCACTATTACAGCGAATTTACCGCCAAAAGACTGTCATGCAGATTACACTTGCCCAGGACAGGATCCATATTCTCCTGCCAATCAGGTATCGTGTTTCTACCGGCATAAGTCCTATAATAGCCGCCCTCTCGAAAAACACCGCTGACGTCTTCAAATCCGACGTCAACTTAAGGATGCTTATGTCCGACGCAACCACCATGCCCAACAGACTCAAAGGTGACGGAATACTGATCCTGGTCACGCTCATTGCCGCCGTCGGCTGGCTGTTCTCTAAAGCCGCCCTGAACTACGTGCCTTCTTTTTGGTTTATCGGGCTGCGCTCATTGATTGCCGGTGTTTTACTGGGACTCATCGTCTACCGCCCCCTGATGAAGCTGACACCTGCTCAGTGGATTACCTCCATCAAAACTGGCCTGCTGTTTGCGGTCGCGTTGCTGTTGTGGGTACAAGGCTTACTTCACAGTGAGCAAGTGGGCGAAGCCTCATTTATTACGAGTCTGGTGGTCATATTGATTCCGGTGGTGGGCCGTATCGTTTACGGCGACCGAATCTCTAAGCAGGTGCTGCTGCCGCTGGCGATGGCCGTTACGGGCCTGGCATTGCTAACTCTGGGAGATGAGGTAAAACTGGAAACGTCCCATATTTACCTGCTGGCTGCTGCCGTCGTTTTTGCTCTGCAATTTGTGATGACCTCTCGTCACGTGGCTAACATTGCCGCCATGCCACTGACAGCCATTCAATTGACCACGGTAGGGATCATTGGTTGCGGGGCCGCATTGATCGCCGCTGAATACAATCAGGAACCGTTCACACTGGACTGGGGACTGACGGCCTGGGGCTGGATTATGACCTGCGCGCTACTGACCTCATTAGTGCGTTTTTCACTGCAAATCTATGCCATGAAATTCACGTCGGCAACCAATGCCGGCATGATTCTGGTGCTGGAACCTGTATGGACGACGCTGCTGGGCGTGGTCGTTCTGAACGAAGCCATGCAGACCAATCAATGGGCCGGCTGTGGATTGATTTTTGCCGCCATTGTGGTGTTCCAGCTGATTCGGATGCGGCGCTGGTAATAGCGTCTAAAGCTCAGCCACGACCCAGCGCGGCTTCCTGCTGCTCGACAAATGCCAGACATTCCTGCGTGTGACTGGTCACCAGAAAATGACTGGCACCGGCAATCTCGCCGGTGGCTGAATTCGGCAGCTGGTCCTTCAGGCACTGGGCGATTTGCCGCACCAGTGGATTGGACTGGTCTCCACAAACGATCCTTGTCGGAACGGGCAGCTTAGACAGGCTCTCTGTGCTGTAACGCAGTGTCTGACACAAGCTCCAGTGTCTGAGATTATCCTCTGTCAGAGGAACCATGCCGTCTTTGATAAAGTCCGGCAACAAATCGAACTGCCCTTCACCCCCCCAGAAATCGAGAACCCTGCGGCAAGCATAGGGCTCCTCGTCCAGTACGGCCTGACGATATCCCGCAACGAACTTAGCGACAGCCTGTTCTGCTTCAGTCTTTCCTGCAACAGCAAAAATCCAGGTGGCGACCGGTTCATAGAGGGTCAGTGCCCGCAAGGGAATGCGACCACTCAAAGCCGCAGACAAGGCAACGACACCACCGTAAGAATGGGCAACCAGATGAATGGCGCCCAACTGCAAGTGCTCAACCACCTGCGCCAGGATATCCACTTCGGTGTTGATGGTGGGCTCACTGAAGTCATCAGCGGCAGGAGCGCCGCCGTGTCCAGGCAGCTTGACAGTAATGCAAAGGAAGCGATCCGAAAGCGCTTTAACCATGGTTTTCCAGGTGGATGTGGTTGCAAAAGAACCGTGAATAAACACAATCGGCTCACCGCTACCGCTCACCTCAAAATAATCCGTGATTGCCACCGCCAAATACCTCTTAACCGCTTTCAAGTCGGATCATTCTATAGCGCCCCTCTGCGACAGGCCAGATTCAATGGGTGTGAATTCAACAAAAAAAGCCCGCCGGTGATTCGCAGACGGGCTTTCTCAAAAGCAGTCATCAGAGGGTCACAGTCTGACCCGAAGTTCGATCAGTTCAGTTTGTCCATTACCGCGCCAAACAGTTCTTCGTCCGACGGAATCACTTTTGGTGTATCCAGCGGCTTGGACACCCAGGTCACATTCACCAGATGCTTCCAGTAGATGTTCTCGTTGGTGCTGTTGCCACCCCAGGTACCACAACCCAGAGAGAAAGTCTGGCGCATGCCATTCCACAGGTTACCTGAGTTGGAAGCCGCCTGTGGCTGGTTCACCATCACTCGGGACGTTTTGGTACCGGAAGCCAGTTTGAGAATGTTCTCGTCGCTGTTGGAGTAGATACCGCACGAGTGACCCATTCCCTGATAAGCCTGAATATTGTTGGTCAGTTCGACCGCCTCATCAATATTTTTCACTTTGTAGAACGCCATGATCACAGACAGCTTCTCACCGGAATACGGATGCTCAGGGCCATAACCGGTTTCTGGCATGATGATAAAAGTGCGATCAGAAGGAATCTCGATGCCCGCCATTTCACACAGTACCGGCGCCGCTTTAACAACCGCCTTAGTGTTCAGGTGGCCATCTTCCCACAGCACGGCCGCGATTTTCTCGTAGTCACCAGCCTGGGCAAGATAACCGCCCTGCTCGATGAGTTTGTTCAGCAACTCATCGTAGACAGACTCAACTGCGATCACGGTGTTGTCGGAAGAGCAGCTGGCAGCGAGGTCCAGAGTTTTGGAAATGCGGATTTTCTCTGCCGCTTCGTCCAGGTCGGCCGTCTCATCAACGGTAATACAAGCGTTACCGGCGCCCACACCCAATGCCGGAGTTCCGGAAGAGTATGCGGAATGAACCATCGCCGGACCACCAGTAGCCAAAATCAGATCGCACTGTTTCATCAGCTCATTGGTTCCTTCCAGAGAAGGCAACTCAATCGCCTGAACCAGATCAGCCGGCGCACCCAGTTTCTCCAGCGCAGCACGCATGTTATCCACGATCATTTTGTTGGTGATCTTGGCGCGCGGGTGTGGCGCGATGATGATGGCATTGCGACCTTTGACGGCGTTGATCGCCTTGATCACCGGAGTAGCTTCCGGGTTGGTGGACGGTGACAACGCACCAATCACACCCACGGGCTTGGCGATTTTGATGATATTGCGTTCTTTGTCTTCTTCAATAATCCCCACTGACTTGTCGTTGATGATGTCCATCAGCGCAGCGCGGGTCTTGACTGAAATCTTCAAAAACTTGCCGTTGTAGTCCCCCAACTGGCTTTCATCCACGGTGTGCTGGGCAATTTTCTCAGCCACGCCTGGACGGCAGTTAACCCATACCATGGCAGTGATCAGTTCGTCGATCTGCTCCTGGGTGTAATTCTCTATTTGAGCTTGAGCCGCACGGGCTCTGGCAACCATGGCCGCAATTTCGCGGGCTTCATCGGTATTGGCAATTGGCTTTTCAAGGGCCATGAGTATTCCTCTCAATCTGTAAGCTATCGCTCATAAAACGCCGTGAATACCCGGACAGAAGCCGGATCCAACAGCTTGTTTATGATTTTTCCTAACTTATTGGATTTATGTATGAATCTACGTGAGTTCTTTCTTATCCAGACCACGATAGGCGGTTGGCGGCCAAGCGCCAATTGATTATATTGCTCACCAAATGGACAATATTGCGGAATCAGACTGCACTGAACCAGCCCTTTGTCTATTGAGTCCAGGGTCGTCAAAATTGCACAACCCCCGGTTTAACGTCCGTAACGGTCAGATCGCCTGGCCCATCTCATCACCCACACTGAGAATTTCCTGTGCCGACACTGGCCGACTCAGGAAAAAACCCTGCACCTCGTCACACTCCAGCTGCTGAACAAACTCCAGCTGCATGGGGGTTTCGACACCCTCGGCAATCACTTTCATGTCCAGATTCCGGGCCAGTGCAACGATTGCCCGGATGGCACACTGATCCTCGTGGGCAGGCAGCGCCTCCATAAAACTGCGAGAGACTTTTAGATTATCCACCGGCAGTCGTTTCATCTGCTGCACACAAGAGTAACCGGTACCAAAGTCATCCAGAGACACACTCACCCCCAAACGACGGATCTCGTCCAGTGTTTCTGCAATCCGCAACCGCTGACAAGCCAGCGTCTCTTCTGTCAGCTCAAGCTCCAAAACACCGGCGGGAATCGCATAGGCCTGCATGATATCCCGCAGGGCTCGGAGCAAATGACCACCTTCAAACTGACCTCTGGATACATTCACCGCGACACGACCAACGGGTACGCCCTGATCCCGCCATAACAGCCACTGCCTGCAGGCCTGTCGCAACACCCAATCACCCAGCGAGCGAATCAAACCGGTACTTTCGGCAATAGACAGAAAGTCCTTTGGCAACAGCATTCCGCGCTCTGGATGCTGCCAGCGCACCAACGCCTCTACCGCATGGGTCTTGCCATCATCCGCCCCCAAAATGGGTTGATAGACCAGTTCAAACTGAGGTGCTTTCGACTGCAATTTCATCGCTTGCCGGAACTCCCGTTCCAGCTGGGCGCGAGCTTCCACTTTGGCATTCATGGCCTTGTTGTAGAAACAGTAGTGCCGTCCTTCCACAGTTTTCGCGTGATAGAGCGCTGTATCTGTATTTCTCAGCAATGTATCCGCCTCACTGCCATCCGCCGGGTAAAAGGCAATACCGGCACGAACACCAATATCAATCTGTTCGGCACCGACTGTGAAAGACTGGGTCAGTCGATGACAAATCGTCTCTGACAATCGCGCAACGGCCGTTACCGCCTGAACTCGATCCGCCAAGCCTGAGACCAACACAGCAAACTCATCACCGCCCACCCGAGCCACCGTATCTTCATCCCGAACACAATCCTGCAACCGCTGCGCGACCTGCTGCAGCAGGGAATCCCCCAGGGCATGACCAAAACGGTCGTTAACCTGCTTGAGGTGATCCAGATCCAGCAGCAGCAAGGCCACCTGCTGCCCTGCGCGCCGGGCCCGAGCAGTAGACTGCTTCAGGCGATCCCTCAGCAATGTGCGATTGGGCAAGCCGGTCAGGGAATCAAAATAGGCCAGCCGGTGAATCAGGGTATCGCTGTGTTTCTTTTCGGTAATGTCGGAAAAATAACTGATGGTGTTGACCACCTTGCGATTGTGATCCCGCAACACCGATATGGCGACCCAGGCGGGAAACACCCGTCCGTCCTTGCGACGATGCTGAATCTCCCCCTCCCAGAAATCCTTGCGCTCCAGATTGTCATGGATGGATTGGAAATAGGATTGGGTGTAGCGGTTAACATCCATCAACCGGGGTGACTCACCGATCACCTCATCCAGGCTGTATCCGGTCAAGCGCACAAACGCCTGATTGGCCTGAACGATGGCTCCTTGTGCGTTGGTGATGTAGATGGCAGTGAGATTGTTTTCAAACACCTTCATTGCCAGCGCCATGGCCTCGGAACTGTGCTTTCGCGTCCCCACATCACAGCCGATACAAATCAGCCCCTCTGGCACCCCGTCTCGCCCTACAAGCGGTACTACCTGCAGATTCAACGAAACCCGAAACCCGTCCCGGTGCGAGACCTGTAACACCTCCGATGTCGCTTCTTCGTGTTCGCCCCGATGGAGGCCTTCTGCTGATCGCTGTGAAGTATCCTCAGGAGGAACCGTGGACAAGGTGGCCAGCTGGCGCTGCAAATACCGCTGCAAGACCGAAAAACGCTGATCGTCATGACAGCTCAATTCCTGATACTCCAGCGCCTGATTATAGAGACGCTGAAACACCAGGTTGCTGTAGCCCAGCAACTGCTCCACCGAAGGACTGACGTAGTAAAGAGAACCGTCGAGATTGACCCCCAAAACGAGATCGCTGAGACGATCAGCCATCTGTTCCAGCAAGCGACTGCCCAGATTCGACTCAATGACGTTGCTGCTCTGCGGCTGCTCCTGGATCACCCGTCCTCCCCCGCCTCTGATTGTCAGGTGCTTATGACCGCTCGCGGCGGCTCGCACTCATTATGGGTTTACGGCCTGTTTTGCTCTCAAAAACCGAGACAAGCACTATAATTCTGGCTCAAGTATAGAAAGAGAACGGCCCGCCGGGGCAGGATCCCACTCATTATTGAAAACTCATCTAGATCAGCTTTCGGCATACAACAATACGATCTAACTGATCCGGGCAACGGGGCCCACTTGCGTATCTGCCATTGACTAGGACGCTGCTTTTTCTCACACTTGCGCCCACTTGACGGTGTCCCGGTTGTAACCGCCAGACACCTGTTCCATTTTTTTAACTCGCACTGAGGTTTCCAGCCATATGGCACAGTACGTTTATTCCATGAACCGAGTGGGCAAGGTCGTCCCGCCCAAACGCGAAATCCTTAAAGACATCTCCCTGTCCTTCTTTCCCGGCGCCAAAATTGGCGTTCTGGGCCTGAACGGCTCCGGTAAGTCCACCCTGCTGCGCATCATGGCCGGCATCGACACCGACATTAACGGTGAAGCTCGCGCCATGCCTGGTATCAAAGTCGGCTATCTGCCGCAGGAACCTCAGCTCGATCCCGAAAAAGACGTGCGCGGCAATGTAGAAGACGGTGTCCGCGAAGCTCTGGATGCCCTGGCCGCACTGGATCAGGTTTACGCAGACTACGCTGAGCCCGATGCCGATTTCGACGCTCTGGCCAAGAAACAGGGCCAACTGGAAGACATTATCCAGGCCTGGGACGCCCACAATCTGGATCACAAACTGGAAGCGGCCGCCGACGCCCTGCGCCTGCCGCCCTGGGACGCCGATGTCACCAAACTGTCCGGTGGTGAACGCCGCCGTGTTGCCCTCTGCCGCCTGCTGCTGTCACGCCCTGACATGCTGCTGCTGGACGAGCCAACCAACCACCTCGACGCCGAGAGTGTCTACTGGCTGGAACGCTTCCTGGTGGACTTCCCGGGCACCGTGGTGGCCATTACCCACGATCGCTACTTCCTCGACAACGCCGCCGGCTGGATTCTGGAACTGGATCGCGGTCGTGGCATTCCTTATGAAGGCAACTACTCCAGCTGGCTGGAGCAGAAAGAAGCCCGTCTGGAGCAGGAACAGCGCTCGGAAGCCTCTCACCAGAAAGCCATCAAGGCCGAGCTGGAATGGGTTCGCCAAAACCCGAAAGGCCGTCAGGCCAAGAACAAAGCCCGTCTGGCGCGTTTTGAAGAGATGCAGTCTCAAGAGTTCCAGACCCGCAACGAGACCAACGAGATTTACATTCCACCCGGCGAGCGCTTGGGCGACAAAGTCATCAATTTCCACAACGTCACCAAGACCTTTGGCGACCGCGTATTGATTGAAGACTTGAGCTTCAGTATTCCAAAAGGTGCCATCGTCGGAATCGTGGGTGCTAACGGTGCCGGTAAATCCACCCTGTTCCGCATGATTGCCGGCATCGAACAGCCGGACAGCGGTGAAGTCGAGCTGGGGGAAACCGTCAACGTGGCTTTTGTTGAACAAAGCCGTGACAATCTGGACGACAACAAAACCGTGTGGGAAGAGATTTCTGACGGTCAGGACATCATTCACATCGGCAATTATGAAGTCAGCTCCCGCTCTTATGTCGGTCGCTTCAACTTCAAGGGCAGTGACCAGCAAAAACGCGTGGGCGAGCTCTCCGGCGGTGAACGCGGGCGCCTGCATCTGGCTCACACCCTGAAACAGGGCGCCAATGTACTGCTGCTCGATGAACCGTCAAACGATCTGGACGTGGAAACTCTGCGCGCCCTGGAAGAAGCCCTGCTGAACTTCCCCGGCTGCGCTCTGGTGATCTCGCACGACCGCTGGTTCCTCGATCGCGTGGCCACCCACATCCTTGCCTATGAAGACGACGGCAACATCGAGTTCTTCGAAGGCAACTACACGGAGTACCACGAAGATCTGGTAGCCCGCAAAGGTGAAGACGCACAGCCGCACCGCATGCAGTACAAAAAGCTGAAAAGCTGATTCCGAAACAACCCCGGCCTCTATCCGGGGTTGTCTTCCCCCGATTATCTCCCCCCGCCCCCTCTGTTCTCTAAACCCTACCCTTTTGAGTTTCGAGATTTTTTTGATCCAGCTCAAGAACTCCCTCGACAACCCTGTGCATACTGACCCTCAAATCAGAAGAATGTCATGAGCAAGCAGGAATTTGTTATGAATCGGCAGGAACCTCTCTTAAACCAGCAGGCTGAAGCCCGCAAGCACTTGCTGCGCCGCCAGGCCGAACTATCGCAACGACTCACCGCCCTGGAAACAGACCTTCATCAGCAACACCATCCAGACTGGGAAGAACAGGCCCAGGAAAGAGAAAACGACGAAGTTCTGGAACGCATTGCCTGTCAAACCGCTCAGGAATTACTGCAAATCCACAAGGTGCTGAAAAAGCTGGGGGATCACTCGTACGGCGTCTGCAGTCACTGCGGCAAACTGATCGGCCAGCAACGCCTCAGCGCCCTGCCTGAAACCGAGTTATGCATTCGCTGCGCTACTAATACGCACTGACTGACGAACAACGGCCGGAAGCAACGGTTCAACGTACTGTCTCCGGCCAGCCTGTCTTGGCATGCATGGATTACACGCTGTTCTATACTCTTTATGCTCATCCACCACAGAGAGAATAGGGGAGGTCAATATGAGTTTAATTCCACGCAACTCCATGTTCGATTTTGATCATTTGTTCGACCGTTTCCGAACCCCGGATCTTTTAAGCGACAAGCAAAAATCGTCTTTTACCCCCCGCGTCGAGGTCCGGGAAAAAGCACATCAGTACCTCATCAGTGCTGAATTGCCTGGCATCGAGAAGGAAGATGTGGAAGTCACACTGGAAAACGGCGTGCTCTGCATCCAGGCCGAAAGCCACCAGGAAGACAAGGAAGAAAAAGACGGGCGCATAATTCGACAGGAAAGGCGCTACGGCAAATTTGTTCGCACTTTTAATTTGGGTAACGGTGTCAAACAGGAAGATATCGACGCCAAATTTAAAAACGGCATCCTGACTCTCACTGTCCCGAAGCCGGAAATCAAGCCGGACAACAGCCGCAAAATCGATATTCACTAAAACCCAAACATCAAACTGCCTGCTGGCAGAGTCGCCGGATTCAACCGCTGACGCCTCTGCCAGCCCTCAACCGCCAGCACCCGCAACAACGTCGAGTCAATCAGGCAAAAGCTAACCAACCTTTCCAGCAGTATGAATAGCCACTAACATTAGGATTGACAGGAAAGCCAACACAAGGAATTGATCATGGCACCCAAATCATTGAGCGTTTTGTCCCGCGCAGCAAAAGCCCAGATCAAAACATCGCCCTACCCGCACATCATCATTGAAAACGCTCTGGATCCGGAACTGTTTGACACACTGCAGTCTTCTTTACCGCCGGTAGAAACGGTCATGGATGGGAAGGCCAAGAAGGATACCTGGTATGACTATCCCGCCTGTAAAGTCGTTAAAGACAACAGCATTTCAGCTCTGTGGCGCGACTTCTTCCACTACCACACGTCAACTGACTTTTTCGGTGAAATACTGGATCTTTTTGGCGAACAAATTCATGCGCTCTACCCAGACATCGAACGCAAACTGAACAAATCACTGAAAGATGCCATCGTTGGTATGCGCCCCGGTGGACGTGCTGACCGATTGGCAAAAGGTGCCGACGTATCGATGGAATGCCAGTTTTATGTCAACTACACCCAGCATGAACGAGAGATCCGGGGCTACCATATCGACAGGCCCTCGGAACTCTTTGCTGCTCTGCTTTATTTCCGTCAACCTGAAGACGACTCACGGGGAGGAGATCTGCTGATTGGAGAGGCGAAAAACCCGGATCAGCAATATCCGGATGCCTACAGCATTCGCGTCGATGCCTCACCGATGGAAATTTCACCAGACAAGATTAACCATGTCGACACGGGGCACTACCAAGCCAATACGTTAGTGCTGTTTATCAACTCACCAAAGTCCATACACGCGGTATCCCGAAGAGAGGCCACCGACATTCCCCGAAGACACATCAACTTCTGTTGCGATCTGACCTTCGACCTGTTTCAAATCAGGAAACCATTCAGGGACGTTGTGCGGGACAAACTGGAGGGAACGCCGGTGATCTGGAGACTGTCCAGATTGTTTTAAACTCAGGGGCTAAAAGAGAGTCACTCACACGAAGCGACTGGAGAAAAAACCAGAGTTACTCCGCGACCGAAATCTGCTGCTCCCGCCAGCAAAAGTCCACTCGCCACAACTTCTGATCACGCTGATAATCGCGCCAGAGCGCCGCAAAGGTTTCACCGCTCCTGGCGTGCTTGTCATCCGGCGCCACTTCAGACAGAGGCAACAACACGAACGCATTGCGCAACACTTCACCGCGCGGGAGAGTAACGCCATCCACGACGCCACAGAGATCATCATAGGTCAGGATATCGATATCCAGCGTGCGGCCGCTGTATTTAGGCCCGCTGCGTACGCGACCGTTGGCATCCTCAATCGCTTTTAACCGGGCCGACAAGTCCCCCACCGACAGGGACGTATCGATTCCAACCACCAGATTGATAAAGTTGTCGCCGTCAAAGCCCACCGCCACACTTTCGTAAACCGGTGATATCGTCAACTCGCCAAATTGATCGGCCAACGCATCCAGCCCCGCACAGATGTACTGCGTCGGAGAGATGTTACTGCCCAGACTGAGGTACACCCGGGCCATCAGCGCGACTCACTCACAGACGGTACCCGGGCACCACGCTCAATGATCAACCCCACATCACGGGATTCCCGCAAGGCACCGGGTTTTCTCAGGGTCAACTTCACCCAGGCCACACCGAACTCCTTCCGCACAATCTCACACACCTGCTCAGCCATGGTTTCCACCAGCTGGAACTCACTGCCGCCGATAAACTCCACCAATCGCATCGCGACAGACTTGTAGTTCAGGGCGTATTGAATATCGTCAGTCTCTGCCGCCTTGCGGATGTCTGTGGACATCTCCAGATCCAGACTGACCGTCTGGCGCACCTGACGCTCCCAATCATAGATGCCGATGATGGTGTCGATACGCAGGTCGTTGATAAACACGATGTCCATGGATGTGGCTCTCTGGTCAGTCTTGGTGGTAGAGGAAGGATCGCTCATGAGTTCGATTCGGGCGCTGCCTGATCATCTAACGGCTCCAATGTATCCAGCGGCCAGCGAGGCGTAACCGAAACCCCCAACTCCTCTGTCTGCCCCGCCAGCAGCCTCTGACAGCCTGCGTAGGCAATCATCGCGCCGTTATCGGTGCAGAACTCATGGCGGGCATAAAACACCTTCGCGCCGATTTTGGCCAGCGCCGCTTCCAGACGCTCACGCAAGCGGGTGTTGGCAGACACCCCGCCGGCAATCACCAGAGTTTTAAAACCGGTTTGCTGCAAGGCGCGACGACACTTGATCACCAGAGTGTCCACCACCGCCTCCTGAAACGCGCAGGCGATATCAGCACAGGTCTGATCGTCCGGCAAGCCGTCTTCCAGCGCGTGTTCCGCGACAGTGTTCAGCGTAAAGGTTTTCAGCCCGCTGAAGCTGAAATCCAGCCCGGGACGATCTACCATCGGACGCGGAAACGTAAAGCGCTCGGGATTACCCTGCTCGGCCAGTCTGGCCACCTGCGGCCCACCGGGATAATCCAGATCCAGCATTTTCGCGGCTTTATCGAAAGCTTCTCCAGCGGCATCATCCAGAGACTCCCCCAACAGGGAGTAATGGCCGATGCCGTCCACCTGCACCAACTGGGTATGGCCTCCGGACACCAGCAGAGCCACAAAGGGAAATTCCGGCGGCGTGTCCTCCAGCATTGGCGCCAGCAGGTGACCTTCCATATGGTGCACCCCGACCGCCGGCACGTTCCAGCCGTAGGCCAGCGCACGACCAATGCAGGCACCCACCATCAGCGCCCCGACCAGCCCGGGACCCGAGGTATAGGCGACGGCATCGATATCCTGCTTGGTCAGGCCGCTACTGGCCAACACTTCATTGATCAAAGGCAGGGTTTTGCGCACATGATCCCGCGAGGCCAACTCGGGAACCACACCGCCGTATTCGCTGTGAACCGCTATCTGGCTGAAGAGGCTGTGCCCCAGCAGTCCCTTTTCGCTGTCATACAGCGCAATGCCGGTTTCGTCGCAAGAGGTCTCGATGCCCAATACTCGCATGTACAGATGCCTACTTTTGGTTGTCTGGTGGATGTCGCCAACTTAAAACAGCGGATTTCGCCGCCGTTTCGGTCGGAATTTGATGTTTTTGGGTGTTTTGTGGCCCAATCCGACACGGGAAAGCAGGCATAATAATCAGCCTGAGACTCAAGAGCCAGCCAAAACATCGATTTCAGCCACATATTCGTATTGCAGTCTCAAATTGAAGTGTATAGAATTTGCGCCCCTTGGATTATGAGAAACATCCCTCTGGCCGGACTTCCGTCAGATGATGATTCTCTCGGTGAATTGACTATTAAACAGGTAAAAAGATGCCTTCAGTAAAACTTAAAGAAAACGAGCCATTCGATATTGCTCTGCGTCGCTTCAAGCGTTCATGTGAAAAAGCCGGTGTTCTGGCTGAAGTTCGTCGTCGCGAATTCTACGAGAAGCCAACTACTGTTCGTAAACGTGCTGCTGCCGCTGCCGTTAAGCGTCACGCTAAAAAGGTTCAGCGCGAATCACGCAAGTTCCAGCGTCTGTACTAAGACCGACTGGACCCGGGATCTTCTGAGCAAGATCCGCCAGTAAGCGGGACCGCCGGCAAACCGGTTTCCCGAACTGCTTGCAATTCACCGTATGCCGCGAGCCCGCTCGCGGCATAGCTGTGTGAAAAAGATTGTAGATTGTTGAACTGAAAGCTGTAGTTCGCTGTAGTGTAGTACGCTTTAGAAAGCCACTGTACTTCCTGCAACGTTGGCGCCAAAGCTGCCAACCGCTTTACAGCCAGAATAACCCAAAACTTAAGAGTCGAAACGTGTCTACTGCACTGAAAGATCAGCTTAAAGATGCCATGAAGGCGGCCATGCGCGCGAAAGAAAAAGAGCGCCTGGGCACCATTCGCATGATTCAAGCCGAAATCAAGCGCATTGAAGTCGACGAGCGAGTGGACGTTGATGATGAACGTCTTCTGGTGATTCTCGACAAGATGTGCAAGCAGCGCCGCGACTCTATCACCCAGTATGTCGACGCAGGCCGCGAAGAGCTGGCCGATATCGAACGCGCCGAAATGGTCGTTATTCAGGAATTCCTGCCGGAAGCCCTGAGCGATGAAGAGCTCGACAAGATCATCACTCAAGCCATTGCCGACAGCGGCGCCGAAAGCCCGCGAGACATGGGCAAAGTGATGGGACTGGTAAAACCTCAGGTGCAAGGTCGTGCCGACGTGGGCGCCGTGAGCAAGCTGGTCAAATCCAAACTGGGTTAATGCCCGGCTGCGCCAGCCCCTCAAAACACCGGACGCCGCCAACCTGAACTCCCCGACGTGCCCAGACAAGCCCGGCTACCCCAACTCTCGCAGACACGGTAAACTCGGTGCATGGCAGGCCTGATTCCCCAAACATTTATCGACGATCTTCTGGATCGCATCGACATCGTCGATGTGGTGGATGCCCGTGTCAAACTGAAAAAGACCGGTAAAAACTACAGCGCCTGCTGCCCTTTCCACGAAGAAAAAACCCCCTCCTTTACCGTCAGCCCCGACAAACAGTTTTATTACTGCTTTGGCTGTGGCGCCAGCGGCACAGCACTGGGGTTTGTGCTTGAGCACGACCGCCTGAGCTTCCCGGATGCCGTGGAAGAGCTGGCCAAGATGGTTGGCCTGGAAGTGCCGCGCGAGGCAAGCAACGACTCACCGCGCCAGCAGGAACGCAAAAACCTCTACCAGCTGCTGGAAAAAACCGACCAGTTTTTCCGCCAGCAACTGCGACACAGCCCCGCCCGCCAACACGCCATCAACTACCTCCAGCAGCGAGGCCTGAGCGGCGAGATCGCCCGCGATTTTGGCATTGGCTACGCCCCACCGGGCTGGGACAACCTGCTAAAAGCCATCGGCCTGACCGAAGAGGACAAACACCTGCTGGCCGAAGGCGGCATGCTGATCGAACGGCCGGAAGACGGTCGACGTTACGACCGCTTCCGCAATCGCATCATGTTCCCGATCCGCGACACCCGCGGCCGCGTGATCGGCTTTGGCGGACGCGTCCTGGGCGACGACAAACCCAAATATCTGAACTCGCCGGAAACCCCGGTATTCCACAAAGGCAGGGAGCTCTACGGTCTGTACGAGGCACGCCAGGCCTATCGCCAACTGCCGCGACTGCTGGTCGTGGAAGGCTATATGGACGTGGTGGCGCTGGCACAGTTCGATATCCGCTACGGTGTGGCCACACTGGGTACCGCCTGCGGCGAAGATCATCTCGCCCTTGCCTTTAAATACACTCAGGAAGTGGTGTTCTGCTTCGACGGCGACGAGGCCGGCCGCAACGCTGCCAAGCGCGCCCTGGAAAACAGCCTGGGCGCCATGCAGGATGGCCGCCAGGTTAAATTCCTGTTTTTACCCGACGGCGAAGACCCGGACACCCTGATACGTCAGGTGGGCGCGGAGAAATTCTCCAACATGGTCGAACTGGCAGTACCGCTGGAAGACTTCCTGTTTGACAGCGTCGCCGACGGTATCGACATCCAGTCCATGGAGGGTCGGGCACGACTGAGCAAACGCGCGGCACCACTGCTGCACAAATTGCCAGCAGGCGTTTTTCGGGAACTGATGTTCGCCAACCTGGCCCAGCGCACCGGCCTCCCCATGGACACACTCATGGAGCTGGTTAACACTCCCGAAGAAAAAGCTCAGGTCAGCCAACCCCAGACGGCTGATCATCACCGAGCGGCACCGGCTTACAACCCGGACACACAAGCCGAGGCACACCATAATCCGCCCCCCATACAGGACGACTGGACAGCCAGCCGTGATTACCCTGCGGACGATCGCATTGCCCAAGCATCAGCGAGCGTAACCAGCACACGCCCTCAGACCAGCTATCGGGGACCGATCAAACTTCCCCCGAGCAAATTGCTGTGTGCCATTGTCCTGCAACACCCGGAACTGATCCCGCTCACGCCGGACATTCCCAATATCCACAACAGCCCGGACCCGGATCTGGCCCTGTACACCGAACTGCTCGCCTTTCTCAAGCAGCGACCCAACTACAGCCTGCCGCGCATTCTGGGCCATTGGCGCGGCAGCAAAGGCGCTGCTGCCAGCGATGAGCTGGCCAAGCTGGCCACGGTTGAACTTCTCAGCGATGCTCGCCAGCGCGGGCCCTACAACGCCCAGCAGGAATACCTGGATTGCCTCAACCGCATTGAAAGCCAGCTCGGCAAGCAAAAGCAAAAACAGGAAATGGAAAAACTCAGCTCCAAGAACTTTAATGAGTTAAGCGAGTCAGAAAAGCAACTGATCCGGCAGTTCTACGCCAGCCAACCGCCGAATCGCCACCAAGATTAACGATTTACGACCGAAAATCGCCGGAGCTCACAGCTCAAGCGGTACTTGAAGCGTAAAAATCTGGTCCAGACGCTTGAATATCTGGATGCTGGCGCCATATATACGTTATAATTTCGTGTTTTCCGCCTTTTAAACATCAAGCAAGTTACAGGGTCTCGAATGTCTGAACACGCTCAGCAGCAACAGTCTCGCATCAAAGAATTGATCGCACGCGGTAAGGAGCAAGGCTACCTGACTTACTCCGAGGTCAATGACCATTTGCCCGAGGACATTTCCGATCCGGATCAGGTCGAAGACATCATCCAGATGATCAACGACATGGGCATCCAGGTGTTTGAAACCGCGCCCGACGCGGACACCCTGTTGATGGCCGATGGCGATTCCTCCGCCGATGAAATCGCTGCAGCCGAAGCCGCTGCCGCTCTGGCCGCCGTGGAAACTGAAGCCGGTCGTACCACTGACCCGGTGCGCATGTACATGCGCGAAATGGGCACCGTCGAACTGCTTACCCGCGAAGGCGAAATCGCCATTGCCAAGCGCATCGAAGAAGGCACTCGCGAGCTGATGCACGCCATGTCCTACTGGCCTGGCACCGTGCAAACTTTCATCGATGAGTACAACCTCATCGAGCAGGAAGAGCGCCGCATGCCGGACGTTATTGCCGGTTGGCTCGACCCCGCCGAAGACGTTCCTTCCGCTCTGGATCAAAGTAAAGCCGCGGCAGAAAAAGCCGAAGCGGCTGAAGACGATGACGCTGCGGATGAAGACGATGAGAACAGTGGTGGCGTCGACCCTGAAGAAGCCAAGGTTCGTATCGAAGAGCTGACCAAAGCCGTGACCGCCGCCAACAGCGCCATTGAAAAACATGGCCGCGACAGCAAACAGGCAGGCAAGGCTCTGGACGCTCAAGGCGATGTGTTTAAGTTTTTCAAATTGCCACCGCGTCAGTTCGACCCGCTGTACAGCCGCATCCGTGGCGTTCTCGACCGTGTACGCGCTGAAGAACGCCGCATTATGACGCTGTGTGTTCGTCAGGCAAAAATGCCGCGCAAGACCTTTATCAAAGAATTCCCCGGCAACGAGATCAACGAAGACTGGATCCCGACCGTGATCGCCAAAAAGCGCGATTACTCGGATGCCATCAAACTGGCTTGTGACGATATTCTGCGCTCACAGCGCAAACTGAAACAGCTGGAAGAAGAAGCCCAACTGGATCTGGCCGCGATCAAAGAGATCAACCGCCGCATGTCCATCGGTGAAGCCCGCGCCCGTCGCGCCAAGAAAGAAATGGTTGAAGCCAACCTTCGTCTGGTTATTTCCATTGCGAAAAAATACACCAACCGCGGTTTGCAGTTCCTTGATCTCATTCAGGAAGGCAACATCGGCCTGATGAAAGCTGTAGACAAGTTTGAGTACCGTCGCGGCTACAAGTTTTCGACCTACGCCACCTGGTGGATTCGTCAGGCCATTACCCGCTCTATTGCGGATCAGGCGCGCACCATTCGTATTCCGGTGCACATGATTGAAACCATCAACAAGCTGAACCGTGTATCTCGCCAGATGCTTCAGGAAATGGGCCGCGAACCAACTCCGGAAGAACTGGGTGAGCGCATGGAAATGCCGGAAGACAAGGTTCGCAAGGTACTGAAAATCGCCAAAGAGCCTATCTCCATGGAGACCCCCATCGGTGATGATGAAGATTCGCACCTGGGTGACTTTATTGAAGACAACACCATCACCTCTCCAGTGGAGTCCGCGACCTCTCAGGGTCTGGAAGAAGCCACTAAAGAAGTGCTGGCCGGCCTGACCGCTCGTGAAGCGAAAGTCTTGCGTATGCGTTTCGGCATCAACATGAACACTGATCACACTCTGGAAGAAGTCGGCAAGCAGTTCGACGTAACCCGTGAGCGTATCCGTCAGATCGAAGCCAAGGCTCTGCGCAAACTGCGTCACCCTTCCCGCTCCGATCACCTGCGCGGTTTTATCGACGAGCAATAAAGACGGTAATTTGCCACTGGCCAGACGCATCGGGGCGCACTATAATGCGCCCCGTTGTTGTATTTAAAACAACAACTTAGCAGTACCAAATTCAAAACTTTTCAGTTTTGGGCCCTTAGCTCAGTTGGTTAGAGCATCCGACTCATAATCGGCAGGTCGACAGTTCAAGTCTGTCAGGGCCCACCATTTTCCTGATCTCTCCTCACTCGGAGGAGGACATATACGTGAAACTTAAATGGACTTTTTATAATGACGGCTGAGATCGCCATCCTGAATAAAAACGGAATTGCTTTAGCGGCGGACAGTGCCGTCTCCATCGGCTCACCTCAAGACACCCGAAAAATATACAATTCGGCCAATAAGCTTTTCATGCTATCAAAATACCACCCCGTTGCCTTTATGGTATATGGTGGAGGAAGCTTTGTAGGTGTTCCATGGGAAATCTTAATCAAAGAGTATAGAGCACAACTGGAAGACCGATCTTTCAGCACGCTGCTTGAATATGCGGAAGATTTTTGGAGCTTCACTACAAATAATAGAGGCATATTCTCAGTCCAAGAGGAACAGAAACATGTCCTCGAAAAAATCAGAACACGGTTACTAAGTATCCAGAACGAATGCATTGAATCTGTCCGCAACAAGCTTGAGACTTGTGAAGACAATATCACCGACGAAGACTTCGTAAGCACATTTATTGCCACCCTAGAAGAAATTCTGGAAGCTCAAAGAGCACATCTGGAAAGCCTAGAGAATCTTGATAACTTCAACGACGAAGATAAAAGAAATTTTATAGTTGAGTATTCAGAACATGCTGACGGACAACTCCTCGGCATCTTTGAAAATCTTCATCAGTCAATCAGGGAAGACCTCAAGGATAGGATTTATGAGGTTCTCGCCCTTTCGCTCATCAAAAGAGACTTTGACCAATCAAGTGGCATAGTTTTCGCTGGATATGGCTGTGACGAAATATACCCCCGAGTAGCCGCTTATCAAGTAGGGATCATGTACAACGGGAAACCAAGAAGCATGTTCCTGCCAGGATCCAGCACCACTCAAGCCGAGGAGTTTACCCCATCCATCATCCCCTTTGCTCAAGATGAAGTCGTAAGAACCTTCCTCACTGGAATGGACCCCTCATTTAACAACATATTTAACATGCTCCAAAACGGGCTTTCTTCCGTAATCACAGAACGGTTACCCGAAGATATTTTCGGCGACAACGCACCTACAGATGCCATCAAAAGCGCAATCAAAGAGCATATCGATAACTTCATGCAAGACTTGAATACTAGTCTTGATAACATAAAACGAACGACAGTTTTAGATCCGATTCTTGAGATGCTCGAATATTTGCCCAAAGATGAGCTAGCAGAAATGGCTGAAACTCTTGTAAACTTAACTGCCTTCAAGAGAAAGATGTCTAACTCTCTAGAATCTGTTGGTGGCCCCATAGACGTAGCTATACTATCTAAGGGTGATGGCTTCATATGGTTCAAACGAAAGCATTATTTCGAGCCAAAGTTTAATCAACACTACTTTGCGAATTACTACAATGGTACAAAGTGAGATTCGGCTATGGACAACAATTCCGCACCAAAAAAGGGCTCCCAAGTGACAAAAGCGAAAATCAAGGTAATGAACTTTGAAAAAGAGTTCTTTCCCAAAATGACCAGCACTAACACTCGGCCCTCCAATAAAGAGATCGACCGTACGAATACTGCTGACGGAGCCAAAAAGGCTTTGAAGGAACTCCTCATGGCATAATAGCCAAAAATTATAGCCAAGACTGAAGCTTGCGGGATTGGCTATAAGCGTTCACTTGCCTCTTCCGCGGGAACCAATGTATATCCCAGTTTCAAAACAGCAAAGCCAAACTAAGTAGTTTACACATAATCCATTCCTCCCCCATCCAACCCTAGAACATAACCACCTATACAGCCTGAACCTCTGATACAGACTTTTTGGTTCTGCTCTAGCAAGATTTAAAGCGCTGCCGCGCTCACCCCTGCCCTAGTGACAGCTGTATGCTGATCCCCACCCGCGATTCTCAGCTCGCAAACGACAGCAGCTTGCTCAAAACCATCGGGCCCACCATCAATAGAAATCGCCCCCCATCTTTGTCACCTGCATTGTGCGACTGATCCTGGCAAAGTTTGTTCATGAGGAATCCTTTTTCCTCCACTCATTCTTCTTCGGTGCTAGCCTTTCTCTGGTGGTTCGTCCTTGATTTTTTGTGACAACGTCGCCCCCAGCGAGCGAATTGATGAGCCTACCGAATCAACCCCCTTCGAAAGAATCCCGACGCCTCTCTTACCTGCACCTGCTGCGGCATCAACTCCCTGAGAGGCTAACTTAGCGAAGGTTACTGAGCCCACGTCTTCGAAAACCCGTTGTACCCTCTCAACGGCCATCTCCTCTCGCTCATCAATTTTCCCATCAGTCTCCATTAGCTCAGTGAGAAACCTGATAATCTCCAACGTCATCAATTTGTAATTGCAATCAGGGTTTTCCTTTTTGAAAAATGCAAGTTTTTCGGCTGTATCTTTGATCGTCTCCCCTTCAGCACATAAAGCTATTTGCTCCATCGCTTGACGAACAAAAACTTCGTCATATCCCCACTCATCTACAAAATAGTTATGGATTAAGGATTTTTCGGATTCAACAAAATCACCGTCAATCATGCCTACTTTGACAGCCAGCAGACAATTTAAATCAAACAGGCCAACAGCCAGTGCATCCAAAGGAGTGTTAATAAAATGAGGAATAACATCTACACGTGAAGACGTAGACCTAAATACAGTGCGACCTAACACTGTACTAAGGCCTGCACCGACAACACCAGCAGCAATCGCCCAACCAACAGGGGTGGCTGCAGCACCAATCCCTATCGCTCCTAATATCCCACTGGGTGCAAAAAAAGTACCCGCCACAACAGGAGTGCTCGCCAACCCAAACCCTGTCAACCCTCCATTTACACCATCCATGCAATCCAGCATAAATTTTTTGAGTTTTAAGGATTGATACACTTCTTCGCCGATTTTGAGCTTTTGCTTAAATCGCAACGGATCAGCCACGACCTCTTCAATCCCTTGCATCCACCGAGAATCTTGACAATTATCCATCTAAATATCCTTATGACGCCAAGGGTGCATATGCTTGGCTCATTTCTCTAATTTTTCTGGTAAGCTTCTTATCTGCCAAGTCCTCGTCAAGCCCTTTAACCAGTCCGTATGCCATAGAAATGGGTGCTATTATCGCCCCAAGCGCCACTCCTATCATCGGAACCAAAGAAATTAAGGCGCCGAAGATTGCCCCCAAAACCACCCCCCACGCTGCGTTAGGGAACTCTTCAAATAACATCGCAATACCATCTATAATCTTTCTGCCAATTTTAACAACATTCTGACCAATCCTAATGGTCACCGCAGAAACAGAATAAAGCACAGACTTGGCATCGGCAGATATATCCATCAGAGAAATAATCCGCTTGATCTTTTCATCGGAAAATTCAAGATCGGTCATAGCCCCAATAAAGCTTGCACTTAGACTTGGCAAATCTTTCTCAACTGTCTTTCCTGTCTTAGAGTCTACTGCTTGCACTTTCATTGCTGATCCTTGCTAAATTTATATATTAGAAGTAAATCGCCAACCAAAAAAGCCTGCTACACAGCCCCCTCGAGCCTTAGCGATTCATCATAATGTTTCTCAGACGGAGCCTATTCACGACATTTCTGAGCGATTACTTTTACCTTTAAAATCTTGAAAATAACATAAGCCATAACTATCGATACAGCATTTATTACCCCAAAGAAGGCTCCGATAAGAAAATTAACACCAAGAAACGAGATACTGATTAGCGCCATAAAAACAAGCACTATGCTTCTACTTTGTGGACGCATTTGAATCCGTTCCTCATACACCATAAAGGCAATGAAACCGATGATTATACCCACAATAATATTTACGAATATTTACTCTTCCCCTGAGAACTCAAAAGATAAATCTACCAGAAAGAATTCCTTGAGGCACCGCACCTTTGTAAAACCAGGATCTTCAACCTCCGAACCATAAGCTAGAGGTTATTGCCCTAGTAATATCAGAAAACTTGCGCCCTAACGAGTATCTTATATGGAGACGATCCCAGTCTCCGTAAACTTTCATTAGATACCCGGAGGCCATTATGGCGAACAAGAAACAACCCATCGATAAACCACCTCGCATCCTAAAGAAGGGCACCTGCCCCCAACTCTCCCGCACCACCAATGCCAAACTGAGCTACAACATCGGCTACAGCGATTCTTCTGGTACAACTTTCATACGCATCATCGCCAACTCTGGTGGTGGCTTCTTCAGCAACGAATGGATAGCCCTAGAGGCCATCACGGACGTGATTGAGGCACAGCCCCGCAAAGAGCCTTTTCCTGCGTTGGTGCTGAAACCCCTCTATCAATCCCGTGGGGCCAATAACCATGGCTTCCTGGCAGCGGCCCTGCGTAAGGAAGGCATATTGGTGGCCGTGGATACCAAACCTTATCTCAACCGATTCGGGGGTATGAAGGCTTTCTCAGATGGCATCGGAAAGCTGATCCAGAACAACACATCTTTAGAGGATGAAGTGGCTCTGCATGCAGCAGAAGTGGAAGCCAAACGTGAGGCTCTTATCGCTCAGGTGAAAGCGGCTGCTGCTAAGAGTCCCCGCAAGAAGTAACACCCAATCCACCCTGTTCATTTACCGAGCAATCTCTAACTTCACATTACCCAAAACGTCCGTTTAGCGAAATGCAAAGTTTCGCCGGTTGCTACCCCTCCCCCACCTCCAACCCTTTTCAGTCCCATCTGTCGCTCCCGCTTGCTGCTGGCCCTATGCCGTGTGGCGTTCGGGGGCTGTCGGCTATGGATCGGGAAATGGCAAGGGGGTGGAGGGGGTGCACCTGCAACATATTCCGCAACCGCTCAACGGGCCATACTCATGGAGAAAACCTTATGAACCACTCCCATCAAACCCGAGGAAGCCGTTACGTCGCTTACCTTCGCGTCTCAACCCAGAAGCAGGGACAGTCCGGCCTGGGTCTGGAAGCACAAAAAGTAGCCGCTCAGGAATACCTTGCCACCTTTGGCGGGGAAATACTGGCTGAGTTCATTGAGGTCGAAAGCGGTAAACGCAGTGACCGACCAGAATTCACCAAAGCTGCTGATTATGCCGAACTGGCCAATGCCACTCTGCTGGTGGCCAAGCTGGATCGTCTGTCCCGGGACCTTCACTTCATCACCAGCCTTCAGAAACGGGGCATCCGCTTCAAGCTGTGTGACCTTCCTGAGATTGATCAGCTCACCATCCACATCTTGGCCGCAATGGCCGAACACGAAGCCCGCATGATCTCTATTCGGACCACACAGGCTCTCAGGATGGCAAAAGAGCGAGGCGCCACCCTAGGCAACCCCTTACTGGCTGTGCAACGCAACCGGGATACAGAGGCTGCCAATGAACAAAGAGTACTGAAGCAACAAGCATGGCAATCAAAAATCCTAAAAGTGATTGATCATCTGGAACATTCGGAGGGTCTTTCCACATGTCAGGCTTTAGCTGATGCACTTAATGAACGGGGATTACGTACTGCCAGAGGTGCAAAATTCTCACTTCCGATAGTCAGCCGGCTAAGACGAAGCAGGAATTCGATAATGGATAAAGGGGATAAATAATGGCTTTCCTTATTCTTATCGGCATTTTCGTAATCATCCTGTTAACTGGAGTGGAATACACGTTTCTGATCCTTGCAGGAGCTTGGATTATTTTCCTGTATCCCACCCCCGCCATATTGCTTTTTGCGTTACTGGTCTTTCTTAAACTCAAAGGTAAAGACCTCAAATATTACGTACAAAAGCGTTTATCAAACCGTCGTAGGCGTTAACTGACTTTTTCACTTTAGTCCACTCAACTGTGTGCTTTCCCTCTGTTACTACAAGCACCGATTTCAAGTAAGACTTATCGCAAGGAAATGATTATGACAAACCGCAACTTGGCGGAGGTAGGCGCTCGCCTGGAGAAAGCTGTAATTGATCTTCAAGGGCAATCCCCCCCTGCAACACCGACAGAAAAGTACGAGCAGTACGAGTTATTCGCAATCCAGATACTGGACTCTGAGTTTGAGGATTTTGATGAAGGGATACTGGAGGAATACCTGCTGGCATTTCTGCATCAAAAACGGCTGGAGTTGGGCATCAGGGATTTGTAAGCATTACCTCCCGGGGCACCTATCAGGGGTGCCCTGTTTCTAGTCACGTCACCTTACACTCACATCCTCTTTACATTTCTTTACCATGTGTATTTTATTCGATTTCTAAAGCTCAAGATCACTTCCACAAGGAAACTTTTCGGACTCACTTACTAAAAGCACCGCTCATTAGTAAACAAAAATTCTAACAGGTCAAAGGTATTAAAAACCTTATCGAAATCATTTCCTTTACTTGAAAACACCCCTCAGAAAGAGAAAAAAAATATCCTTTAAAAACAGCATGTTACCTCTGCTTTACAATGCAATCCCGCATCATTAAATTCACTCTTGTAGTGCGCGCACCACTCACCTAAACCATAAATTTTGAGGTAATTGTGCTTAAAGATGAGAACACGAACCATGGCTTGAGAGACAAGTCATGTATGAAAAATTCAACACTGAAAAAGATTGCTCCCCCAACACCATCTTCAGCAATTCAGAAGCTTAAAAACGTCGAAACACCAGAAAAAACAGTTCCTGATGAAGATGCATCCCACCACCCAACTTCCATCAAAGAAACGAAGCCAAACCTGTGTATCCCGCTGGCTCCTAACAACTTCCCGGACCAGAAGCTACTCAAGTCAGGCGACATTGTTCTTTTACCTACCATTGCCAATGTGCTTCACCTTTTGAAAGGATATGAAATCGAAGTTTTCTATGATGTCATTGGGAAAAGAATTCAAATCCTTATTCCAGGATTAAAAGCTTCACCAGAAAATTATCACCAAATTGCGATAACCACCCTCACCAGCTTAGCAGGACTATGCGGCATGCCAACCAAAGGGCTGCTTGAATTTGTTGCTGTAATTGCCGATCAACACAGGGTCAACCCTGTCGCTGAGTGGATACAAAAAAAACCATGGGACGGGAAAAACCGTCTTCCTGAACTGTTCGAAACCTTGACCGTAAGCGATGATTACCCGGTAGAACTCCGCGACATTATAGTTTATCGCTTTCTTGCCAGTGCAGTCGCCGCAGCATTTGAAATCAATGGTTTCAGTTCACGACTGGTACTCGTTCTACGTGGACCTCAATCAATTGGAAAAACCTCCTGGATACAATCATTAGCACCGGCTGATCAGGTTGGCAGCTCTGCCATACTCCTCGGCCATCACTTAGACCTGCGTAACAAGGACACAATCATCACATCTCTTCAACATTGGTTAGTTGAGCTTGGGGAGCTGGACAGTACACTCAAAGCTAGTTCAGCCTTGTTTAAAGCGTTCATCACCAATCCTACTGACAAGTTGCGTTTACCATACGCACGATCCAACGCAGAGTACCCCCGCCGGACTATTTTTGCCGCATCGGTTAATGATGCAAATTATCTGATCGATGATACTGGAAACTCGCGCTTTGGAACCATTGATGTCTCCGCCATTTCATATCAGCATGGCATTGATATGCAGCAGTTATTCGCACAGATCCACGAAAAACTCAAATCAGGAGATCAGTGGTGGCTGACTAAAGACGAAGAAAAATTACTCACGGAATACAACCGTCGACACATGAGCGTCAGTTCTTTGCGGGAACAATTAATGGAACAACTGGACCTGAGCATCCCGGAGTCAGACCGGCGCAAGCTTTCTGCAACACAGGTGCTTCAGATGATGGGCTATCTTCGACCATCAAACCCACAGTGTCGAGAGTGCGGAGGCATCCTGCGCGACCTTCTCGGAGAACCGAAAAAGATCAACGGCACAGTGAAGTGGGCAGTCCCCATAGTCGCTCCTGCGCTTTAACAACATCTTTTAAGGCCAATCATAACAGCAACCACTGGAGTTAATATGGATACCGATGAGTTTATGCGGGATTTAATGAACATCACCGTACTCAATTTTAAGGCCTGCAGAACAAAAGCCCCATGCACCATAAAAGATGTTGCTCCAGCTGACGTCTGGGGCTATCTACCTCCAGGTCTTCGAAAGAGATTTGGAATCTTCTTCAGCAAACACGTTCATCAAGGAAAAATTCCGATAATTTACTGCGGCAAAAATTCCGCCAATGCCAAGCTATATAAATACCGTAACTGCAGCTTAATTAGCAGCAACTGAAAACTTGCATCCCTGAAAAAAATCAGGGATGCGCCCCCACCCCTACCACCAAACATCCGGCGGTAACGCCACTTTTCAATCACCTGGCCACACAGGAGGACCATCCTATGCCAACAGTAAACCTCACTTCTAGTTTCATCAAAAAATCACTCTATTGCCCGGAAGGGAAAACCAAAATCGAGTTTTGCGACGAATCCCTTCCCGGCCTAATGGTTGAAGTCCGTAGCAGCTCACCTGGACGTGGCTCTTACCGATTACGGTATAAAGACAACACAGCCAGAACCCGTTATGTATCCTTGGGCAAGACCACTGAAGTTTCACTAAGTGATGCACGGAAACAAGCAAAGGATTTCAAAGCCAAAATCCGACTTGGTGCAGACCCCAGCGAAGAGCGTAAAAGCAGAAGGCAGATTCCCACGCTTTCTGAATTTGCACATGAGCATCATCTTCCCTACATCAAGAGCCGGAAGCGGTCATGGCGTAATGACGAAAGCATGTTTCGCCTTCGGATCCTGCCTGCATTAGGTAGGTACCGCCTGGACCAGCTGAGGCGCTTACAACTGCAGGAGTTCCATACTTCACTACAAAGTGAGGGTCTGTCACCGGCCAGCTGTGACCATCATTTAAAGCTTTTGCGATCAGCACTAAATCTTGCCGTGAAGTGGGAAATGTTGGAGAAGAACCCTGCAGATAAGATCCCGCTGCTGAGAGTAGACAATAAAAAGGAGCGTTATATGACTCCGGAAGAACAACAGAGGCTTCTGAATGTTCTGAAGGGCGATGAAAACCAAGTAGTGGCGCTGTTGATCGAATTTCTGCTGTGGACTGGAGCCCGCCTAAACGAGGCACTCAAAGCAACTTGGCAGGATATCGACATCGGTAACAAAGTGTGGCGGATACCGGCTACCAACGCAAAATCCAAAAAAGTCACTTCTAAGCCATTAAACCAAACGGCTCTGAAGGTTTTGGACGAGCTGAAGAAGCTAAATCCCGACCACACCCACTTGTTCGTCAACAAACGTACTGGGAAGCGATACACCAACGTCAACAAACCTTGGCACCGTATCCGGGCAATGGCAGGGCTCCCTGAACTACGACTGCATGACCTCCGCCATCAATTCGCTTCAATGCTGGTCAACAGTGGACGCTCCCTGTATGAGGTTCAGCAGATCCTGGGCCACTCAGATCCGACGGTGACTCAGCGGTACGCCCACCTCTCCTCCAGTGTGCTCCAGGAGGCTGCGGAAGCGGCCGCCCAGTACAGCTGGGTAGCTGAGGGGTGATTTGCTCCTAGCGGGCCGCTCTGGCGCCCTCTCAACCGCCTCACCGCACTACCCCCAACTCTCCGGGCCGCACTCTCACGTCGAGGGTGTGGTCCGGAGGACGGGGTTATTTTTTTTCCAACTCAAGCTTTCTGGTATTTTGCACCAAACCAAGTTCAAGGTTATTCTACGTGCCACACATTCGTAGACAGCATAGGACGCCCAAATGCAGAAATTGATTTCTATTGGCTTTGCCCTGATCTTAATGACAATTACCGGTTGCGCCAGTCAAGAAACAGAAATTTACTCCAGAATTGATACATCTGAAAAAACAGTCAATGTACCAGCTGGTCATAAAGGTATTACTGGAGCAGTCCGCAAAACTTTAAAACAAAACGGTTGGGAAGTAGTGCCTTTCCTCTCAACTGACGCAAGATATCAACTACAAATAAATGCCCATCGCGTCCAGCTTGTTTGCCTCAACGAGTTTTCTGAAATCGCCTATGAAATCATCTTCTCAGACAATAAAACAGGTGAGGAAGTTTTCTATATATCGGGCAAGGATTGTGACGATTTTAATATAGCATCTGATGCCCTTACCTCAGCGTTAAAAAAAGCAGGAGACAATAAAGTCCTCTGATTAAATTAAAGAGCACTCTATTTTCCGCTTCTGAGGCCTCTCGACTGTCCCAGCACTATCACTCAAAGCTGCACGTTCACTACAGGTAAGCAGTCTGGAAGAAGGGATTTTTACCCGGAGGTTCGGAAGCAGTTCGGGGCTCGGCGAGCGGATGTGCATAGTCTCTATAGACTGATGTGGCTTCAGTTCGTCGTTGCCCACCTCCAAGGTTCGGCCATGGTTCGGCGCTTGCCGGTCTCCAGTGCACAGATCTTAAAACCCCATATTTATCATGGAGTTATCGGGCAGGCTTTGCCTACTGCGCTGGACTCATAATCGGCAGGTCGACAGTTCAAGTCTGTCAGGGCCCACCATTTCCCCAGCTAAAGCGTTAGAGCATCCGACTCTACTCTTAATAAACCCCGGGCAGGTCGACAGTTCAAGTCTGTCAGGGCCTTTATGCCCTCGGGTACACTATTTCCCAACCCCTTTGCGGGTTAGAGTATCCGACTCAACTCTATCTTTATGCTTATAGGCTACTTACAGAGCCCGGCACCCCATTTTGTATTCCTTGCCTTTATGCCGCCACAAGAGCGAGTATTTACATCATGGCCGATACCTCGATGCTCACCAAACTGCTCCTGATAGCGGCAGATGGAGTTCCGCGGTGACGGGGGAGAAGTATTGAGCGCGCCTCTGCTCAGTACCCGAGTCCAGCTGACCATTACAGGCATAATCGCCACCACCACCTATGTGCAAACCTTCCACAACACCAGCGACACCTGGGTAGAAGGTCGCTATGTATTCCCACTGCCAGAAACCGCGGCAGTAAATGGCATGACCATGCGTATAGGAGGTCGGCTGATCAAGGGTGAAATCAAAGAAAAGCAGGCCACAAAAAGGATGTACCAACAGGCAAAGCAGAAGGTCAATGGCATCTGGTGATAATTGGCCGTGCTCATCTCGCAAATCCCCATTACCCGGTACAGATCCTCATTGATCTGGGTATGGAAAAACCGGCATCCATATTGCCCGATCAATACAGCCATTCGCTTTCCCGTTACGACGGACCTGGCCAAGGATACGCTCAGCAACTCTGTTACTGAAGACACATAGTACAAACAGAACCTGAGATCCTGATCGAAAAGGTTTTATACAAAACAAATATACTGAAGCAGCTTTCGGAACAGCAAAAGTTTTGATGATAGTCAGCAGCCATCAGTAAATGGGACACACACTGACCAGTCGCAGGTTTCTGGTCGTCGGAACTGACGCATCCTTACATCGCTCTCAAACAGGGAGCGCGCGGTCTGGAACATATTAACGATAACACCAAACCCTTCTCTGATACCCATCAGCAGTTTTGACAACGCATCTGCTCTGACCAGTCATTCTATGACGCTCTTTGCTTACCCTCGCATGGTTATTGAATTTCTGGCTGAGCGAGGATAGGAACCCCTTAGCCCCCGCCCTTATCTGACTAATTATTTTAATCAAAAAACCTTTCAAAAACACAGCAAAAAGTGACAAAAACCTCACATAATAAATATTAAAATGTATTATATATCAATGACTTAAGATATTTTGAAATAATATATTTGACTAAATAACTATTATGGCAGTAGCCTAAACCGAATATATATACGGTTTCAGAGAGAGAATAATTCCATTAACCTGATCTTGGGGATCACTTTATGTACACCACTGGCCTGCCAAAATCCTTATTGTCTGTCGCATTAAGTTGCACGCTCTACGGAACAGTCACTGCTTATGCCGCTTCACCTACTATTGAGGAAATCGTCGTCACCGCCCAAAAGCGTGGCCAAAATATGCAAGATGTACCGATTGCCATGTCGGCCTTCAACGAGGATCAACTGAAATCTCTGGACGCAGCCAACCTGCAATCCATGACCGAGCACATTGCCGGAGCCGAACTGTTTGATGACCGCGGTGCCGGACAACCTACCTGGGTCATTCGCGGTGTCGGCCTTTCTGACTTCAACGCCAACAACACCCCAACCGCCGCGATTTACTATGACGAGCAGTACCTCGCCTCCAACATTCTGGGTGGTATAGGCATGTTTGATATGGAACGGATTGAAGTTCTTAAAGGCCCTCAAGGCGGTCTCTATGGCCGCAACACCAGCGGCGGTGCCGTGAAAGTCATCTCCAAAAAACCTGAACTCGACAGTGATCTGGGGGGAACCATCTCTCTATCCTACGGCCGCTGGGGACGCACCACTGCTGAAGGAGCCATTGGCGGCGCATTGACGGAAACCACTGCGTTTCGATTGGCGGCAATGAGCGATCAAGGCGGCGGCTGGCAAGACAGCCTGACCACTCCGGGCGATGACGAATATGGCGATCGCGATTTCACCTCCGTTCGCGGCCAGCTGCTGTGGGCACCCACCGAATCTGTCGATGTGCTGTTTAAAGTGGAAGGAGGCAAGGATCGTTCGGAAACACCTCTGGCAGTCGCCAAAGCCATGTACGATGGGCAAACCGGTGATTTTTGCGGGCCGGCACTGGCAGGCAAGGTGGACGCCAATCGATGTGTGACCCTATCCAATCTGACCAACAACTGGGTACTCACTCCCGGTGATAGTGGGTTGCTGGCCAGCCAGCAAAGTTCGGACGGCTCCGGTGTATTAACCAACCCGATCAATCAACTGGATAACGCCTGGCAATTGGCCAATCTGAAAGTCGATTGGGATCTGGGAACCACCACTTTCACCTCCATCAGCACTTATCTGAAATACGACAACAAACAAGTCTACGATTACGATGGCGAGCCTCTAACCTTCCTTCACGAAGACTCCGACGTAGAACTCAAGTCCTGGTCTCAGGAATTCCGACTTGCGTCAAACGATACTGGCAAGCTGTCGTGGCTAGCCGGGTTGATCTACTCAGAAGACAGCGATAAAGAACACAAAATAGCGGACCTGTCAGACAACTATTTGATCTTTCCCGGTAAATCCATTCGCGGATTCGAGCAAATCACCCAGTCCTGGTCTGCTTACGCGCAGATGGATTATGAAATCAATAATCAGTGGGTACTTCACAGTTCCCTGCGTTATACCGACGAAGACAAGCAGTTGAACGACGCTTTTCACTACGATGATCTCGTTCAGTTCTACTACCTGAATAATGTCAACAAAGACTACACCCTTAAAGCCAACTGGTCCGGCCACATCGGCGTGGACTGGATGCCCACCAACAACACCATGCTCTATGCCAAAATCACCAAAGGCTTTAAATCCGGTGGTTTTTACGGTGGTTTTGCGTTTAGTCCGGAGGAACTGGAGCCTTATAAGGAAGAAACCATCTGGGCCTACGAAATCGGCTTCAAAACTGACTGGCTGGAGAATTCATTGCGCGTCAATGGTGCAGTGTACTATTACGACTACCGAGACATTCAGGGCTTCACTCAGATCAACAGCTCCATTACCAACACCTCGCTCACCAAACTGGGCAATCTTGGTGATGCAGAACACACCGGTGCTGAACTGGACATCATCTGGTATCCGCAGGCTATTGAAGGCCTGAGCCTGCAAGCAGGCGTGGCCTGGCTAAACGCCGAGGTGACCGATTCCGATACTTTGGCGCTTGATCCCAACGGAGTCGCCAGTGAATTGGAAGGCCGTCAGCGCTCCTTTGCACCGGAGTGGAGTACAACCCTACAAGCCCGCTATGAGAGAGATCTGTCCAACACGCTGACAGCAGCCGTGCAACTGAATTACAGCTGGCGAGATGACATCACGCCCAGAGAATCCTTCGGCACCGACCTGCATTATGCAGCCTACGGACAATCCGGTTACGAGCTGTTAAATGCACGCCTTTCCCTTTTCTCTTTCGACAATCAGTGGGAAATTGCTCTGGCCGGGAAAAACCTGTTGAACGAAAAATATCCGACCATTGCCACCGGCAATGACCTCGGCAGCTTCTCCGAGATGCCAGGACTTCCGCGAAGCTGGCAAGTCGAAGTCAATTACAACTGGGAGTAACACCGTGAAATTGACACACTATTTATCTACGCTATCGGCCCTTGCCCTGTCCTTATCTGCCAGTGCAGTTCTGGCGCAATCCGTGGCTGACACCGTTTTTATCAACGGCAAGATTTATACCGCAGACACCGATAGAAATATTGTCGAGTCCCTGGCTGTCAAAGACAGCCAGATCGTCTCACTGGGTAATAACACTGCGACCAAATCATGGATAGGAAAAGACACGAAGGTTGTTGATTTACAAAATAAGCTGATGTTGCCTGGTCTACATGACGCGCACATTCATGCCGTTGGTATTGTAAGCTATGACAGTTGTAGCCTGAATAATCGCCCGGTTGATCTCCAGCAACTCTATGAGGTCGTCAAGGATTGCCAGCAACGCTTCCAGCTTCCCAAAGGAAATTGGCTGGTCGTGCACCAGTGGAGCTTTGGAGAGAACAATCACCCCAAGGGGGAGTTTACGTCGATTCGACAGGCACTGGATGCCGCCGCACCTGACAATCCCGTCATCATGTTGGGTAACGACGGACACCATAATGCCACCAACAGCCTGGGATTGTCCCGAGCCAAAAACGCAGCCGGAAAGACAATCGGCTTGAACGCAGCGACGTTACGGTCAGATTTCTCCGACTTAGCCAGCTTTGTCGGTGTCGATAAACAGGGCGAGCCCAACGGAGCGATCAATGAACACGTTTACGAGGTACTGGAAGCCCCGTCCATATTGACCGCTGACATTGATCTGATCAGCCAGCACAGCGAACAGATTCCCAAGCGCCTTAACAGCCTGGGGATCACCTCCATTCAGGACGCCGCCATTACGCCAGGCAATCAGAAGCTCTACGACTCCCTGATTCAGCAAGGTGATCTATCACTGCGCATTACTCTTGCGCAACTGTTGGCGCCCAAGGAATACCGTAAAAGCGATGGCAGCTATGATCTGGATACCTTGATGCAAGATGCCCGGACTACCCGTGATAAATACGCCTCAGTCGATAACGTAAAGTCAGACACATTGAAATTCATGGTCGACGGTGTTCTGGAAGGCAATCCACTGGAAAATCCTCCCACGCCACCCAACGCGGCGCAGCTTCGGCATTTTCATCATCCCTTATACGCACTCAATCCAGCTCAACAGGAAGTCACTCTGACAGGTTATGTAGAGCCCTTGTCGGAAGATTGCAAACAAGGCCGGAAGTTACTCGATAGCCACAACACAAACGAACTGGAAAGCTTTTCGAAAACGCATCACTATTCCGCCAGCCAGTGTGAATTTAATCGGGGTGAACTGTTTAACCCAAACAAAATCACTCAAGAATTTACTCAATTGGCAGATGCTGACAATTTTTCCGTACACTTCCACGCTATTGGTGATCGCGCTGTGCGCAGTGCACTGGATGCCATTGCATCCGTCAAAGACACTGACCGTACCGATCATCACAACATGTTCAGTCTCGCACACGTGCAGCAAGCTTCTGACTACGACATTGCGCGACTGGCCGACCTGGATGTTCCGGTTGTCTTTACGTTTGCCTGGGCGATTAAGAACAAGGCCTACGATCGCTCGGTGATCCCATTTATTGAGAAAGTGGAGTCTGAAGCGGATATGTACAACCCCAATAGCTATTATTATCAGCAGTTTTATCCGGCTAAGTCCCTGATTAACGCCGGAGGCACCGTGGTCGCAGGTTCTGACGCGCCGGTGGAAACCGACGACCCTCGACCGTTCCTTAATATGGAACGCGCCATCACCCGTGATGCCGGCGAAGGATCATTCAACCCGGACGAAAACCTGAGCATTGATGAAGCTATTGCGGCCTACACTATCAACGGCGCCAGACTCATGCATCAGGACCGTATCACGGGCTCCCTGGAAGTAGGTAAAAAAGCGGATTTAATAATCCTGGATCAAAATATTATCGAGCTGGCAAACAGTGGCAAAGCAGATAAGATATCTGAGACGCAGGTTCTGGAAACTTGGTTTGACGGAAAACAGGTCTATCAACACTAAATCCAGCCAATCCCAAACCCCTAAGACTTTAGATCTCCTTTAAATCCACAAGACTCTCAGGTTTCTAACAACCTGAGAGTCACGCCAAACTTGCGGTTGCACTCGTCAACGTTATTGATTAAATTCCGCTCTCACTCAATGACCTTCCCGACACGGGTAATTCATGACAAAAGAGCGTTCAACCCCTCAGCAAGCCAGAGCACGAGAGCTCAAGCAAAAAATTCGTGAAGCCAGCATTCATGTTCTGGAAGCCGAAGGTATCGACAAGTTCAGTACTGCTGCGGTCAGCAAACACCTCAATATCTCTATTGGATCCATCTACCGTTATTACCCCAACAAACAAGCTTTGCTAGAGAGTCTGGCACAGGAATGGCTGGGTGAAAGCAAGGCAGTATTCAAAGAAATCGAAAGCTGGCCGCTTGAAGAAATGACAAACAGCGCGTTTATGACCGCCTTTCTTTCCCGCATTGCAGCCGTCTACCGCTCTCATAGCAAGCTGAGCCTGCTTCTGCAATCGATTCTAGAAAGCCCGAAATTGCGGGAGATAGAAGCAAAACACGACGAATATATGATCCGTCGGCAAGCCTTGATTCTAAAACGACTTTCTATCGGTAACTCAGACAGCGAACGCCACCGACTCAGTGAAATTTTGCTGACACAAGGCCACTACGGTCTGATCCTGAGCCTCAATCAAGGGCCTCGTCGAGGTGCAAAATCACTGACTGATATTATTTTTATGATGACGCAACTACTAGAAACTTACTCGGCAAAGCCCAAGTAACTTTCCTTTTGCTTGTCAGTGTTTTAATTTGAAAACAATTAAATAGCTCTAAGAAAATAGAGTCTTAGCTAAAACCTGTTAGTCAATGGCTACTCATTCTGATTAAAGAACATCCTACACAGATAGAGAGGGTATTTCTGACCGTCGGCCATGGGTCATCTTCAGACTTTCGGCCAAACTATGGTACCAATCACTGGCCAACTTATGGGTACCTGAACATTAGAGCATCCGACTCAACTCTATTTTTATGCTTTTAGGCTACTTACAGAGCCCGACATCCCATTTTGTATTCCTTGCCTTTATGCCGCCACAAGAGCGAGTATTTACATCATGGCCGATACCTCGATGCTCACCTCATCCCAAGCTTCCAAACTGCTCCTGATAGCGGCAGATGCCCTCCTTGTCGTTCACACCCTGTTTGTCGCGTTCGTGGTTGTTGGGTTGATTTTGATTCTGGCTGGTAAACCCCGGAAATGGCCCTGGGTGCGCAACCCCTGGTTTCGCTGGGCGCATTTGATTGCAATCGGAGTTGTGGTTGTTCAGGCCTGGTTCGGGGCCATCTGCCCGCTCACCACCTGGGAGATGGCCCTGCGCGAACAGGCCGGAGATGCCGTGTATTCCGGCAGCTTTATCTCCCATTGGCTGAGCCAGATCCTCTACTATCAGTTGCCCGAATGGGTGTTTATCGCCGGCTACACCCTGTTTGCCGGTCTGGTTCTGGCCAGCTGGATTTGGGTGCCTCCCCGTCCACTAAACTCCCGAAAATGAAGTTATCCAGACTGAACAGTTCCCTTCACATGGACGGCGCCATAATTCGTCACAATTGATCGCCGCAATGTCCGGAACCTCCAGCTTCCTGCCCTTCTTCGACGATTTAATAGACGGTAAACACAAAACAGGAGTTGCACCATGTCTGGCAGAGCTGGCCCCCATACCCAATTGATGAAGGATTCTTACCCCCTTCAACGATCTCGTTTACCGATTTGGATAAGCGCACTGTGGTGTGTGTTCTGCCTGGCCGGTTTTCAGCCGGCCAGCGCCAACCTGACACCCATTGAATCCACAACTACGGAACAAACCAACAGTGGGCAGATGGAGTTCCGCGGTGACGGGGGAGAAGTGTTGGGCGCGCCTCTGCTCAGTACCCGAGTCCAGCTGACCATTACAGGCATGATCGCCACCACCACCTATGTGCAAACCTTCCACAACACCAGCGACACCTGGGTAGAAGGTCGCTATGTGTTCCCACTGCCAGAAACCGCGGCGGTAAATGGCATGACGATGCGTATAGGAGATCGGCTGATCAAGGGTGAAATCAAAGAAAAGCAGGCCGCAAAAAGGATGTACCAACAGGCAAAGCAGTCGGGTAAACGCGCCAGCCTGGTTGAACAACAGCGCCCGAATGTATTTTCTCAAACCGTTGCCAACATTGCCCCCCATGAAAAAATTGAAGTCACCTTAAGCTACCGGCAAACTGTTGATTTCAATCACGGTCGCTTCTCACTGCGTTTACCGCTGACCATCACCCCACGGTATATTCCCGGTGTTGTGTCCACCCCCACTGACGGCGCACCGGAAGAAACGACCTTGAGCCTCGACACTCAGGGATGGGGCTGGGCAAAACCCACAGATCAGGTTCCGGATGCCGACAAGATCACCCCGCCCATGACCACATCGAAGACCACCGACGAGGGCGCCATTCGCAATCCTGTCAGCATTGAGATCGATCTGAATGCAGGACTGCCGCTCGCTCGTATTGACAGCCCTTACCACGACATCGTTATTCAAAAAAATGGTACTGAACATCAAATTTCGCTGAGCGCGGGTCAGGCGCCTATGGATCGAGACTTTGTGCTTGCTTGGCAATCCGTACAGCAGAAAACACCTCAGGCAGCATTGTTCACTGAGCAGGTCATATCAGACGAAGGTGGGAACAGCGACTACCTGTTATTAATGCTGTTGCCGCCTCAGACACCGCACCACAGCAAGTCCGGCCCTCTGCATGCCCCTGAGCAGCTCGCCAGAGAAGTCCAGTTTATTATCGACACCTCCGGCTCCATGGGGGGCACCTCCATAGAGCAAGCCAAAGCCAGCTTGCAACTGGCGCTATCGACGCTGTCGTCCCAGGATCGCTTTAATATTGTGGAATTCAATACATCGTTTCAACACTTCAGCCCAACCTCTGAACCTGCCACAGCAGACAATATTCGCAAAGCACAAGCCTTCGTCCAGAACCTGGAGGCCGGCGGTGGCACTGAGATGTACGCACCGTTAAACGCGGTTCTGTCACAAACTACAGACGAAACTTATTTAAAGCAGATTGTTTTCATTACCGACGGCAGCGTCGGCAATGAAAGTGCGTTATTCCACTTGATTGAAACCCGATTGGATCACGCCCGCCTGTTTATGGTGGGCATTGGCTCTGCGCCAAACAGTTACTTTATGCGCAAAAGCGCTCAATTTGGCCGGGGAACCTTTACCCATATCGGTGACCTGCGTGAAGTGTCTGAAAAGATGTCTACCCTGTTCGAGCAACTTGAATCACCGGTTTTACGGGACATTCACATTGAGTGGCCTGAAGGGCTTTCTGTGGAAGCATACCCACGCAAGCACCCCGACCTGTATCGCGGGCAGCCTTTATTACTGAAAGCCAAAGCTGACACAGACACTCCAAACGGCCTGCAAGGTGAAGTGAAACTTTCTGGCAAGATGATCAGCCATCAATGGTCACAATCAATAACCCTGCCCACGAAACAGAGTCATACCGACAAACGCTCTGCTAAAGGCATTGCCAGCCTGTGGGCGCGGGACAAAATATCCGATTTACTGGATCAAAAACACGCAGGCATTTCGGAAGCCGATATCAAACCACAGGTTTTAAAGGTAGCACTCGCCCATCAGCTGATGAGCCCTTACACCAGTTTTGTTGCAGTAGACCAGATCATCGCGCGCCCTGAAAACGGAACACTGAAACAGCAAGAGGTTCCAAACCTGTTGGCAAAAGGCCAAAAACCCTCCCGCCATTCCCTGAGTGCACAAGCTAAAACCAAGACCCTGAACACACACATTCAACGCACAAGCGCTCACAGCTATCCTCAGACGGCACTGGGGTTAAACGGCATCTTATTGATGGCTTCTGTGTGTTTGTTGATGGCGCTGTTGTTACTAATGCTCGCCCGCAAACCGCAGCCGTCTTCAACCCTCGAGCCCTGCTTATGACGCTGAACAAACAAGTCTGTTTTAAGGTCATCGCCACCCTGCTGCTGATGGCAGCGGGGAGCTTGTATGGTCATACCGGTTACCTCTACGGCAAAGCGGTGCTGGCGCAATGGTTGATCGCCGACGCCTGGCAGCAAACCCTTGTGCAACAAGACCTTGTTCGTCCCTGGCCATGGGCTGATACCTGGCCTGTAGCCAGGCTGAAATATCAGAGCGATGACACCACTGAAGACCTTTATATCCTGGAAGGTGCGGCTGGCAACAGCCTGGCTTTCGGCCCCGGACATCTGGCTGGCACCCCACTGCCTGGCACGCCGGGCAATAGCGTTATTGGAGGCCATCGCGACACCCATTTCGCGTTTCTGGAAAAGCTTCAGATCGGCAACCAACTCCAACTGCAAGACCAGCGAGGCCAATGGCACACCTATGAAATTCATCAAATACAGATTCAGGATATACGGCAAGGCCCTCTCCGGCTGGAATCCGACAGGAATGCCCTGCAGCTGATCACCTGCTATCCTTTTGACAGTTTCAATGCCGGCGGCCCTCTGCGCTATCAGGTGAGTCTTCACCGACTTAACAATTCTTCAAGATGAGCTAGACTGGGAATAATCATTCATTATTTTGAGAACACCATGAATAAAGTGTCCTTAACACTTACCACATTGAGCTTTCTGTTAACGTCCCCGATGATCACTGCCCAGGAATCGCCCTGGGTTCTTATTCCCACTGTCAGCAATGACCCCAAGCTCGGCTTTAAAGGCGGGCTAATGACTGGACACCTAAGTAGATTGGATCCGCAATCCAACTTCTCCATGATTGGCGCATTCGCCAACTACAGCAACACCGACTCATATACGGGTGGAATATTCTCCAGTCTATATTGGGACGCCAACCGCAATAAGCTCAAAGCCGGTATTGCGGGAGGGAGGATTAACAACGATTACGATGATTACCTGGGAACCGGACTGCCAGTAAAAACCGAAGACAACCTGAAGGGGATATTTGCCCGCTATTCCCGACTTTTTGCTCCCAATTGGTACCTCGGATTTCAGGCTGTCTCATCGAACTACGCCATTGGCGCAGAAGGCATTGCGGATGGATTAATGGAGCAGATCGGACTGACCGGTTTCGACTCCAACGGCATTGGCCTCGCACTGGAGTTTGATGACCGTGATGATGTACGCAATGCCACAAAAGGACAGTACTTTATTCTGAGTAATATTGCCTACCGGGAATCATTGGGTGGTGACGAGTCCTTTGATGTCATTCAGGGGGATTATCGATACTATTTCCCCTTTGGTGAGGGGCATGTTTTTGCACTGCAGGCCAAAGGACGATGGACTTACGATGCTCCCGAATCCGGCTATTCTTCTCTGCAACTGCGAGGCTATACCCGCGGAAACTACCTCGATGAAAATTACACACATCTGGATATGGAAGCGCGCTGGAAGATTCATGAACGCTGGGGAGCAACCGTGTTTGCCGGCTTAGGCTGTCTTTATGATTCATTCAGCGAGTGCGATACAGGCGAGCACTTATACCCCTCAGGTGGAGCCGGAATCACCTATCTACTCAAGCCCAAAGCGGGGCTGGTGATAAAAGCCGAGTATGCCGTGGGTGAAGATGACAACTCAGCATTTTACATCAAGCTGGGGCAGGCATTTTAACACCTGCCTTTGTTCCGTTCAGCGCGCCCAGGCTTCAGCCTGTTTTTGCACCAATCCAATCAGATCACCCTGAGCAATACTGACATCTATCAAATGTAATCCCCACTCCTGACGACGCTGACCAGCAACAACCACATCACCCACAATGTCATCAACTCGGGAGTCGTTCGGATTGCCATTCACCTGAACCGCAAGATAACTGCCATGTTCATCTTTCTGACAAGCAGCAGACAGAAGTCCAGGCACGTTTACAAAGGGAGTATCAATCTCAACGCCCTTCGCCCAGGGCTCAGGAGGAAGGGACGCCTGCCCTGCACCACCAGCCCCCAGATACGCGTCCAGAACAACCTTCCGGTCGCTGCCAGGAGCAGCGGGATTGACACACAACGCGGGCACGCCCTGTTGGTTTGGCTTGCCAAAAAGGGAGTTCTCCGGTGGCGGAGCATCGCTGCGAAAGCTGGCATAGGCAACGACACATCCCGATTGCTCAGCTGCACTGCAGGGTGGGATAGAAGCAAAACTGCTGCCTTTGTCCCCATCAATATCCATCTGAACCGGAGCCCCAATCAACAAGGCCGAAATCAATTGCTTTTTAAGCTCAGGATTACGATCAAAACGCTGCTGAAGCAGAATCGTCAACATTCGAGATCCCTGACTGTGCCCAACCAAAACAAAAGGCCGCCCCTGATTAAAATGCTTCAGATAATAATCAAACGCCGCCTCTACATCCCGATAAGCCAATTGACCATTTCCGGCCGAAGTCAGTCCTTTTTCAATACGTGACCTTAACGCCTTCAATGTCACCTGGCGATACATGGGTGCATAGGTTTTGCAGACCGACTTAAAACGGGCAAACTGGCTTTCAATCACTCGGCGCTCTTCATCATTGGCGAGCATATCGCTGTTTTCAGACTGATCCATCGACACCGTAGGATAGACATAGAAGCAATCAAAAGCGGGATCATTAGCAGCAACAAAGTGCTCTAGACGGGTTTTCCCGTCCGCCTGTACGATCGTTGCTGACAAATCCACATCACAGGCATCACCCACCCTACCCGGCAGACATAACCAACTGTCCTCGTTTGCATAGTTCGCCGGTTTCGATCCATCAGCTGCATCTACTGACAGATCAGCAGAATACACTGCGCCGGAAAACAACAAACTGAATAGAGTCAACATCTGGACTAAACGGATATTTTGCATCATTCATTCCTTGTCACTTTTGACTGAACAGGTGTCGGGAAGGAGCCGCCCTTAAGATTCTTGTATAGAAAAATCACATCTGAATGATTATCTCCATTAACCCGTTGCGGGATAGAGGCTCTCAGGACATTTAAGCGATTTTGTATTATCTGATCTAACAAATAATTCTGACGTGACGAGGAGAAGGGCTACTGTTTTCTCAGTGCTTGAGCCAGAGCATCTACTGACATAGGTTTACCAAAGCGAAAACCCTGAACCAGATCGCAACCGTGCTCTTTCACAAAATTGTATTGTGCATCTGTCTCAATACCTTCAGCCACGACTTTCAGATTCAGATTGTGAGCCATTGTGATAATGGTTTTGACGAGCGTTTCATCATCAGCATCACGCCCCAGATCATCCACAAAGCTGCGGTCAATCTTCAGAGTATTAAGCGGAAATTGTTTTAATCGGCTCAGCGACGAGTAAGCGGTGCCAAAGTCATCGATAGAGATTTCGACTCCCAGCGCCCGAATCCCCTGAAGCTGTTCCAGCAAACTGTCCATCGATGGACCCACCAGGTTTTCCGTTATTTCAAGTTCCAAATACTCTCCCGGGAAACCAGTCTTATTCAGCACAACAGCCACTTCCTCGGGTGCCGATCGGCGAAAGAAATGTTGCGGGGAAAAGTTTACCGACAGCTGAACCTTGAGCCCCTCCTGCGTGAACAGTTTCAGCAGCTGCTCGCAAGCCTTGATCATAACCCACTGATCGATCCTGTCGATCAGACCACATTCTTCAGCCAAAGGAATAAACTCTGCTGGCGATACCGACCCCAACTCATCGTCATCCCAACGAATCAGAGCCTCCACTCCAACGATCATCTGTGTTTTAACATCGACTTTGGGCTGATAAAGCAGATAAAACGCCTCGGCTTCAATGGCCTGTCGCAGTTTATTTTCCAGGATCAGTCGCCGCTCCATTTTTTTATTCATGTCCGGAGCAAAGAAGGTTAATCGATTACGTCCTTTGTCTTTCGAGCGATACATGGCGGTGTCGGCGTTCTTGAGAATTTCCGAAGCGCTGTCGCCATCTCCCGGGAAGACGCTGATGCCGATACTGGTAGTCAATGTCAGGTTATGCCCCTTCAACACCATTGGCGCACTGATTTCCTGAATGATTTTATTGGCTACATCTCCGGTCGCACCCGGCGTCAAATCCGTCAGCAGGATGGCAAATTCGTCGCCACCCAAACGGGCCAGCGTATCGTCACCGCGCAAACACGTCTTCAGTCGCTGAGAAACCTCAACCAACAAAAGATCACCAACCCCATGGCCTAACGTATCATTAACCACCTTAAATCGATCCAAATCCAAAAACAGAACCGATACATGCCTGTCGTGACGGCGAGCGTGAGTAATGGCGTCCTGCAGACGATTATCAAAGGTGATGCGATTGGCCAGCCCGGTCAGGGCATCATGGTAGGCCTGATGCTCAAATTTTTTCGCAAGCTCAGCCAGCTCACGAGTACGTTCATCAACACGCTCTTCCAAAAGCCCCTGGATCAGACGCAGATCATTATCACGGCTTTGAATCTGCTCCAGCATATCGTTGAAGTGATCTACCAGGGTGCCAACTTCATCACTGGAAATTCGCTCGGCTCGCAAACTGTAATCCCGGCTTTCAGTAACATTTCGAGTGGTACCCGCCAGGCGGACAATAGGCATGGTCACTTTTTTCTGCAAATGGTGAGCAATGATATAAGCCAGCAACATTGAAACGATAAAAACCGCACAGGCCAATAACAGTTGCAGCAGCTGCTCTCGAAGCCAGAAACTGTCATCGGACAAAACCAGAATTCTGCCTACCTGCTGACCATCAAAATCCACCTCGAGCTGGGTAAACCAGTAGTCACCAAGGGTTCCCTGTTTTTTCACAGGAACTGAGTCAGGCAAGACACCAGGCATAGTTTCGTAACTGGCAAAAGGCTTCCCGCTGGGTTTATACAGCACGGCACCAACAATATTCGGCTGACTGGAAAAGCTTTTTAACGTTTGACCTGCGGTTTCAGAATCATCAAACACCAAAGCAGCAACACTGTTGTGACCAACAATTTCGGCAGCGGCCTGCAACTGCTCAAACACTTGATCTCGCGAAGAAAACCAATCATTGAGGGAAAAAGTAATGGTCGCCAACAACAGCGCACAGGTAGTCGTCACCAGCAGCACTTTCTGAATGGTGTTTCCGATAGACTTACCGCTATAGCCTATGCCGCTTTTAATTGTTTTCACTCCCTACCTCAGTCTTCGTCACCGACAATGCGAGCCAACCTCAATAATCGCGAGCTGAGTTTCAGATGCGATCTATGAACTGCGGACAAATTAACATCAAATCCTATTTTGCTGCCCTTGCGTACCAGAGCGATATGTACTCCGGGATACGCTTCACCTGTAGACTTGTGAGCGGTCAGATCAGCAACCACCAGCAAGGGCGAGTCCGGTGATACCAATGGTGCGTTGCGATAACGCTTCAAACCGGCTTCCGAGAGCAACAGCATGTCGCAAGCCCCCAGATCTTCCTTGGAGTCTATCCACTTACGCACCAGTGGCCGTCCATTCACTGAGTGATTGCGAATAATCTCGTAGGCAGAGCCCAGCACATCGTCCTGATCGTAACAAAGCGTCAACTGATCCCTGTGTGCTTGCACAGCCGTCTCAGGCCAGCGAACAAATTTGGCGACGTTCAATACAAATACCGCCTTCACCTTTTTTTGCTGCAACTGCTCGGGGGGCTCTGTCTCGCCATGCACATTCATGACCGACACAAACATGCCCAAACACATCAGCCACCAACCCAACCCCGGCAACCTCAATATTATGTGAGGTAGTTTATCTAACCCAAAAGACATCAGAATACCGGTGTCCAGGTTAATTCAAGCCACAATTGACGACGGGCTTTTTCACTATTGTATTGCAACCCAAAGTCTGCAGCGGGATCGTAAACCGTCTCGTCAAACAGATTATCTATCCCGAGACGGTAGCGAATCTTCGAGTTGATTTCCCCCGTCAGATGTATATTCGTCATCACAAAGGAATGGCTGTTATCCTGATGAAATTGATTTAAGTCTTCACGGCTATTGTTGTAAACCAGTGATAATCCAAGCTCGTGCCTGGGCGTCACCTGATAGTTAAGAGCTGCACTGCCCGACCAGGTTGCCACATAGGGAAAATCACCCGACAGATCGTTATCAGAATCTACATAAGCAAGGGTAAGGCGGGTTGACAACCGATCGGTCAACCAGACATCCAGCAGTGTTTCCGCGCCATAGATCCGGTAGCCCTCTTCAGAATTGCTGAAGTATTCATCCGCCCCGTTTGGCGTGGGCATCTCATGAATAAAATCATCCAGAGTGTTGTGATAGAGAGTCACCGACGCACGATACCGGCCGGCATTAAGGTAATACCCCAGCTCCAGGGACTCTATATGTTCGGCGTCCGGAGTGGGAGCCACGAAGGTGGTTCCCTCAAGTACTTTCAGATATTCACGCAAGGTGGGTGTGCGAATGGCAGTGCCAAACATCAGCTTCCAGCTGTGCAGTGGACTGGGAGAGTAGTTTGCAGCCACCCGATAATTCACATAGCTATCAAACTGCTGGAAGTCGTCGTAACGAATGCCCAGCGTCACATTCAAAGCTTCGCTCAGTGACCAGACATCCTGAAAAAAGACAGCATAGTCCTCGTTGGTCATACCCGGCTCACTCAGCAGGTCACCTGACTCGGGTTGCGCAAACACCCCCCGATCAAATCGAAACCAACGGGTATAAGTCGTATCATCGGCCTGCTCATAGCGCCAGCTGACCCCCAGAGCCGCAGTATGGTCACCCCAGCGCTTCAGACCTGTCAGTGACACACCTGCCAAGGTGGCATCCTGTCGCTCATCGTAGCCGAGGGCATTGGTGGGCTGGACCTCTTCGTATTCACGAATGTCTTCCTGCTGGTAATAGGCACTGGCTTCAAGCCGACCGTTTTCCAGATCACCGATTTCATAATTCAACGCCGCCGACCAGAACTCACTGTCAACAAAAGCATTTTGGGTATTCGGGATAAACAGGAAAGGGGTTTCATTACGCATGTAGTCGAATTTGCCTGTCAAACCCGGAGCCAGACGCGCCTTAAGATAAAGGCTCTGATAATCTTCATCCAGTGGCTGCAAAGTCTCACCACCAATGAAACTTCGACGGTTTTCGTCAAAAGGCGCTTCCTGATCAAGATAGGAAGCAAAACCCTGTAGCCGCGAACTGTTGTACATGGCCGACACTTTCTGGCGATCGTAGTTACCCAACTCCAGGGTGGTGGAAACTTCAGGTTTGTTGGTGAACTGTCGGGTAGTGATGGAAATCAAACCGCTGAAGGCATTGGCACCATAAAGACTGGAAGCGGGGCCCAGAATAACCTCGACTTTTTCGATCTGCTCCAGCGGGTACTGATCACCCAGAGCGAAGTGGCCGTAATACAGCTGCTGCTGCCGCACGCCATCCACCAACAGAACAAATTTATCGTTATAGCGCTGAACGATACCTCTGGCCCAGATGGATTGATGACGTTTGCGATGCTGATTGATTTGCAGACCCGGCACATATTGCAGTAGATCCTCCACACGACGCACTCCGAAACGCCGAAAATCCCGTTCCGTGAAACTGTAGACGGTTCCGGGGGCTTTACTGGTCTGGGTGGGTAACAGGTTGGCGGCGGTGAAAACTTCCATTTCCACCAGCTCTTCGAAATTCATATTCGCCAGCTGGTCCGAATGCGCCTTCAAAGGCTCTGACTGCACCGCAACAGGAGATCCCAATACAGCGATTGCTGCCAGGTAGATACTCGGCCGATTCTTCCATTGATCCCACATTTTTCGGTTTCTCATTCCTTCCACTGGAAGTTCGCAATGGTAAGACCACATTAAACCCGTGGTTTTTCGTCGCTCATTTATCTTGTTTAACAGACATTCTGTCGCGATTCTCCCTGTTTGACCAGCCCCAAACGACCATCCACAGCCAGGTTTCATTCAGCCAGAGGCACGCTTTTGCGCTAATTGCGTAGAACCGGTCGATAATGGCCGCATTTTTCGTCTGTATGTCGTAGGAGACTCGCCAAAATGCCCTTTAAAAAACCGCGAAAAAGCACTCAGCTCAGAATACCCCAACACCGTTGCCACTTCTGTTAACGGAATATCAGAGGCGGAAAGATAGGACAGTGCCAATTCGGAGCGGATCTGAGTCAGCAGCCCCTGAAAAGAGTGCCCTTCCTGCAATAATTTACGCTGTAAAGTCCTGGGATGCATTTGCAGAACCTTCGCCACTCTCGCCTCAGAACAGTGTCCAGTACTCAGCAGCGAGCGAATAAGGTGATCCACTGTGGATGCCGTATTGCTTTTGAGACGCAACTGCAACTCAGACACATATCGGGCGAAGTATTCCTTTAATTCAGGATCGGTCTCATTCACTGAGACACTCAGGGCAGCAACATCAAACTTGAGGGCATAGATTTCCTGATCAAAAAACAGCGGCGCACTGAATACTGCCTGATAAAAGCTGATGTCTTCCGGCCTGGGATGTGCAAAGTAAACCCCGTCGGGCCGCCACTCCTTACCCAGAAACAGCTCCATCAGTGCCATCGCTATTCCGAGCGCCAAATCACAAATTTGAGCATTTCGGGGAAGCCCGGGGGTGACATCGTCATAAGTCAGGTACGCCTTGCTGTCCTGCAGCTCCATCCCAACCACTGAACCCGAATTGTGCAGTCCGACAAAACGGGACATCATCTGAAAGGCCTCACCGGCATCGGCACACTGCCGCGCCAGCAGTCCCAGCGGACCCAGCACATCGACCCCCTGCCGCACACCCAACCTGAGGCCAAAATCTGAATGCTGGGTCAGATCTGCCGCCAACTGCAAGGATTCAACAAAGGCGGTTGCTGAAATCAGAGCTTCAGGATCCTGCAATTGTGCCGGAGAGATACCAACCTGACTCAAAATTCGCTCAGGGTCACCACCCAACTCCTCTACCAGTTCGGAAAATCCCATAAACTTGGCCGAACGAATAACATAATGCATAAGATATAGACCCGGGCACCTTTAGAATCCTGGATAACCTTACGAGAATGTCGCAGATTGTCAAATTGAGATTACGCATTAGTGCTAAAGTTAGAGACCTGTAACGGTAGCAATTACAACGACAATAACCACAAACTCACTTTACTCATTGCTCAACAGCTGAACAGGAACTGCCCCATGAATGCCATGCCTCCTATTGCGCCCAGCGAACAACTGATCACCGACTTCAACACACAGCGAAACAGCTATCTTCTTGACCCTACGCCCACTTACGCGCAACGCAAGAAGGACTTGCTGACTCTAAAAAAACTGTTGAATGACAATGTTGACGACATTGTTGAGGCGATCAATCAGGATTATGGCAATCGCTCACGCCACGAAAGTCTGTTTGCAGAAATCATTTCTGTCAGTGACGGTATCAACGACACCATCAAGCAGCTGAAAAAGTGGATGAAAGTTCAAAAACGTCACGTCAGTGTGTCGATGTTTCCCGGAGCCAAGAACCGGGTGATTCCACAACCTCTGGGGGTCTGTGGACTGATTGTTCCGTGGAACTTCCCCATCAACCTGGCCTTTTCTCAACTGACGGCGGCTTTCGCTGCGGGGAATCGGGCCATGGTTAAAATGTCCGAAAACTCCATTGCTCTCAGCCGGCTGCTGATTGAGCTAAGCCCCAAATACTTCCCTGAAGATAAACTGAAATTCTACGAAGAAACCGGCGAAGTCGGCATCCAGTTTTCCCAGATCCCTTTTGATCTCATTGTGTTTACCGGATCAGGCCAGACCGGACGCAAGGTCATGGCCTCGGCAGCTCAAAACCTGACACCCGTGGTTCTGGAGCTGGGCGGGAAGGCCCCGGCCGTGATTGACCCAGAATATGATGTGCAAAAAGCTGTTGAACGGATCATGTTTGTCAAACAATTCAACGCCGGCCAGATCTGTACGAATGTGGATTATGTATTCGTACACGAGTCTCAACGGGAAGCGTTTATCAGCCAGGCCAAAAGTTATGTGGCCAAGCATTGTCCTGACATCAACTCGGTAGATTATACCTCGATCATTGATGATCGCTCGTTTCAACGACTGGAAGACACCTTGCAAGATGCCAGAGACAAGGGTGCAACCATCATTAATCTGAGCGAAGGCCAGGCGCCCAACCGCGAACAGAGAAAGTTCCCGCTGCATCTGGTCCTGGACACCAGCGAAGACATGATCATTCGCCAGCGCGAAACCTTTGGCCCGCTGCTGATGGTATTGCCTTATCAAACCCCCTCTGACGTGATTACTTATGTCAACGAGCGAGATCGCCCACTGGCTCTATACCCTTTTACAAAGGATAAGAAGCTCTCCGACATGTACATCGATCGTATTATGTCTGGAGGGGTGAGTGTCAATGATGCGCTTTTCCACGTGGCTCAGCACGACTTGCCTTTTGGGGGCGTTGGCCCCAGTGGCATGGGTCACTATCACGGCTATGAAGGCTTTGTGACTTTTTCCAAGTTGCGCCCGGTGTTCTATCAGGCGAACTTTTCAGCCATGAAATACCTGCGCCCTCCCTACGGGAAGTTTGCCACTAAAGTGTATAACGCCCTGCTGAAGCAAAAGGCAAAATAAACCTGTCTGCGATCAGTCCATAACGACAGTTGTTCCTTATGGGCTGATCGCCTGTCACCGTATCCCGCCGACGTAAATTGACCCGGCTTTAAGCCCTGAACGCGCCCTTGATCGATTAATAATTCTGATCGTTATCCTTAGAATTTATCGTTGTACCTGTGCAACGGAAATACTGATACTTCGGCCCTTTGCCTAACCTCCCCCTAGCATGCCGGGCACCCTCCGAATGACCGCTGAAATAACTGTTTCCGTTACCTTGCCCGAGGTTGATATCCAACCCTGTGCTCCACAGGTCGAGTCTCACCTGTTTGAAGCTATTGCCCAAAACCTGCTGACTCAAGGGTACAGCGTGCATCCCGGTGCACTGCCTGAATCTCTGGGAGACATGCTGCATGATTACGTACAGCGTCTTCCAGGCGGACAGTTTGATCCAGCGGGCATCGGCAGAGACGAGCAGCACACTCTGGTCAAAACCATCCGCAAGGATGAAATATGCTGGATCACCGGGGATACCCCTGCGACCAAGGCATGGCTGGACTGGACGGCAGAACTTCAAGCCTACCTTAACCGCCGTCTGTTTCTGGGACTGTTCTCTTTTGAAAGTCACTTTGCCCACTACGCTCCCGGAGATTTCTACAAAAGACATGTCGACGCCTTTCGGGGGGATACCAACCGGATACTGTCTGTCGTAATCTATTTGAACCGTGACTGGCGGGACGAAAATGGCGGTGAATTGATACTTTACCAAGACCGGGAGGACACTACCGGGCAGAAAATCAAACCGTCTTTCGGAACGATTGTGACTTTTTTAAGCGAAGAGTTTCCTCACGAAGTTTTGCCCGCTCGCAGTGATCGCTACTCCATTGCCGGCTGGTTTCGGGTAAACAGCACCTCCACTGAGCGTGTGGATCCGCCCAATTAGCCCGCCTCTGGCAAGCCGGTAAGCTAAAGCTCCACCATTGCGAAGCTGATCGCCTCTGCCACTTAGATTTTTTTGTTCTTTATGAGAAAAAAATACGCCGAACAGAGAATAAAAAACATGTCGCATTGGCCCAGGATACATGCACCAATCTGTCACAACGCACGTCCCCAATATGGCGCGAAATTCATCTATAGCCGCAATAGAAAGGCTTAACGCCGCACCGTTTTAACACCTCTCTTCTGAACGGAGCCGGACAATGAAATCTTGTCCGGCTCCGTTCAGAAGCACCACGCCACAATCGACAGCCCAATTTAGCTCTGGTCAACAACACACCCTTGTATAAAGATATAGGTCATAGGGTCGATAGATTTTCAGGTAGCGGCTCTAAAATAAAAAAAACATCAGGGATTTGAAGGGTGCTTGGAATGCTTAACAAACTGTTCGACAGCAAAGAGTCTGTCAGGCTCAAAAATGAGCTAGAAAAACAGGCTGACTTTATTGACGCCATCAAACGCAGCAATGCAGTTATTGAGTTCACTCCGGAAGGAATTATTGAAACGGCCAATGACCACTTTCTCAAGGTAGTGGGTTACCCACTGGAAAGCCTTGTCGGAAAACACCACTCCATGTTTTGTGAAAAAGCGTATAGCGACTCTCCCGAATACGCCCACTTTTGGAGAGACCTGAATCGCGGCACGCCACAATCGGGAGAGTTTGCCCGTCTGGGCAATGGAGGCAACAAGGTTTGGCTGCAAGCCAACTATTTCCCTGTCATCCATCAAGGACAAACCATTCGCGTTATCAAGTTTGCCACGGACATCACCGCCATGGCTGATCGGCGCAATGAACAAACTGCCATCATTGAAGCCCTCAACCGCTCTCAAGCGGTCATTGAGTTCACCCCGGACGGACATGTCCTGGATGCCAACGAAAACTTTCTCAAAACCATGGGTTACACCTTGCCTGAAATCAAAGGCCAGGCTCATCGTATGTTTTGTGATGAACAATTCTACCGGGACAACCCGGACTTTTGGACAACATTGAAATCGGGCCAGTATCGCAACGGACAGTTCTCTCGACGCCGGAAAGATGGTTCGGAAATCTGGCTGGAAGCCATTTACAATCCGATCATCAACCACCACGGCGAAGTGATCAAAGTCATAAAGTTTGCCAGCGACATCACGCCTCAGGTCCGACAGACCGAATCCCTAAAAGCCATTACCCAAGCGGTTGAAAGTGCCGCAGGAACAACCGTTACCCGAGCCAATTCCGGGGCCGACGTGCTGACTTCCGCGGTGGATTCCGCCCATCAGATTTCAGCCGCCGTCAATGAATCAGCCCACTGCGCAGATCAACTGGTTGAACAATCCAAAAGCATTAACGACATTGTCACCACCATCAGCGGTATTGCAGAGCAAACCAATCTGCTGGCCTTAAACGCAGCCATTGAGGCGGCTAGAGCTGGAGAATACGGCAGGGGCTTTGCCGTGGTCGCCGATGAAGTTCGTCAGCTGGCCAGTCGTGCCCAGTCCTCGACCATAGAAATTCGCACCCTGGTGGATACCAATCGCTCTCTGACTGAACAAATGACCACACAAATGACCGCCGCCAGTAACCACGCCCAAAATGGCGCGCAACTAGTGCAACAGGCATCTGCCGTTTTTACGGAAGTAAAAGAAGGTGCGCTGTCGCTGGGTGGGATTATCAACACCTAAACCACGGGATCATTAACACTCACCAACCAGTCGATAAACGCCTGATTTGCCCTGGAGATTGTCCGCCCTTTGCGGCGAGCAATCCCCAGATTGACTGAGATTGCCGGTTCCAGAGGGACAGCGTGAATTCCAGGTTCCTGTTGCGCCATCATCTTTAACCCCACCGTGGCTCCGTGGTTCTGTTTGACCAACTTCGAAATGAGCGGCAGATAATTGGTTTGCAAACGGATGTCAGGCTCAACGCCCCTATCCTCACACATCACATCAAAGCTTTTACGAATAAAGTAATCCCGTTCGTAGAGGATCATGGGGACAGCGGCCAACTCACTCACGGCCACAGAACGGCGATCACGAAAAGGACTCTCACTGCCGACACACAGCATCATGGTCTCTGTCACCAAAGGAACAACATCCAGATTTTTGTGATCTTCCAGAGATGTGACCACCCCCAGCTCAATCTCATCATTTAACAGCAGTTGCTCAATTTTGTGCGTACCTGCCTGGGTCACAGCAGCCGTAAGACCCGAGTGCAGATCGAGAAACTCACCCAGAAGCTGAGGCAGCAAATAGGTACCCGCCATGGCCGGACAGGCCAGATTCAACTCACCTCTGAGCAAGCCCTGATAGTCGCCAACGGTCTCCTTCAAATCTTCAACCTGACGAAGGATTACCTCCGCCTGTGCTAATACGGTCTCTCCCTCGTGGGTCAGGGCCAGGGTTCGCTTGTCACGGATCAGCAATTCTGTTCCCAGCTCTTCCTCCAGCTTTCGCACCGCAATACTGACCGGTGGCTGCGCCATATGTAACACCTGCGCCGCTTTGGAAAAATTTTTTAAGCGTGCAACCTGAACAAAAATTTCCAGCTTTCGTAAATCCATAGAATCCATTAACCCAAGCACTTTTGGCCAAGCCACTTTCGAACAGCGGCATTAAAAACCGTTAACTCACGCACACACCCTACCATATAATTTATATATACAAACAATACAAAACATATATTTATTATAGGAAACCATAGTTTGCTATGGTTGATTCCATGAATCCACCCATCCACCCCATGCACCTATCGGAGGGCATATGGCCTCAGGCAAACAATGGCAAAAAATCAATTGGCAGGACCCCTTCCTGCTGGAACAACAGCTCACTGACGAACAGCGCCTGGTTCGCGATACCGCTCGCCAATACGCTCAGGAAAAACTGTTACCCCGTGTACAGCAGGCCTTCCGCGATGAGCACACCGATCCGGCTATCTTTCGGGAAATGGGTGAACTGGGGCTGCTGGGACCGACCATTGAAGGCTATGGCTGCCCTGGCGTGGACTACATCAGCTACGGTTTGATTGCCCGCGAAGTCGAGGCCGTTGATTCCGGCTACCGCTCCATGATGAGCGTTCAGTCTTCTCTGGTGATGTACCCCATCTACGCCTACGGAACGGAAGCCCAGCGGGAAAAATACCTGCCGAAACTGGCCAGCGGTGAGTACATTGGTTGCTTCGGTCTCACCGAGCCCGATCATGGCTCCGATCCCGGCAGCATGGTGACTCGCGCCAGGAGCGTTGACGGAGGCTACCAGCTGACCGGCGCCAAAATGTGGATCAGCAACAGTCCTATCGCCGACGTGTTCGTGGTCTGGGCGAAAACCGACGATAACGTCATTCGCGGCTTTATTCTGGAAAAGGGCATGCCGGGTTTGAGCGCCCCGAAAATCGAAGGCAAGCTGGCACTGCGTGCCTCTATCACGGGTGAAATCGTGATGGACAATGTTTTCGTATCCGAAGATCAGCTGCTGCCCAACGTCCAGGGACTGAAAGGTCCGTTTGGCTGTCTGAACAATGCACGTTACGGCATCGCCTGGGGCGCTCTCGGTGCCGCCGAAACCTGTTGGCACTCCGCCCGCAACTACACCCTGGAGCGCAAGCAGTTTGGTCGCCCGCTGGCGGCAACCCAGTTGATTCAGCTAAAACTGGCCAATATGCAAACCGACATCAGCCTCGGGCTACAGGGCTGTTTGCGCGCCGGACAATTGCTGGACAGTGGCAATATTTCTCCTGAATTGATTTCGCTGATCAAACGCAATTCCTGTGGTAAAGCTCTTGAAATTGCCCGCATGTCGCGCGACATGCACGGCGGCAACGGCATCTCCGACGAGTACCCGGTAATGCGCCACATGGTAAATCTGGAAGTGGTGAATACTTACGAAGGTACTCACGATGTGCACGGCTTGATCCTGGGACGGAGCCAAACCGATCTGGCGGCATTTTGAGTACGGAGAGGCCTGAACCTGTGACAATGACAGAAAACATGTCCGGCGCCCTGGCCGGATTAAAAGTTCTCGACCTGTCCCGCGTGTTGGCTGGCCCCTGGGCCAGTCAGACTCTCGCAGATCTCGGCGCGGAAGTGATTAAGGTAGAGCGGCCATCACAGGGTGATGACACCCGTCACTGGGGACCTCCTTACATGAGTGACTCCGAGGGCAATCCCACGGAGGAGTCCGCCTATTTTATGGCGGCCAATCGCGGCAAACAGTCTATTTGTGTGGATATCGCGTCGCCTGAAGGCCAACAAACCCTACAGCGATTGGCCAGCCAATGCGACATCCTGCTGGAAAACTTTAAAGTCGGCGGTGCCGCAAAATACGGGCTGGATTACGCCACTTTATCGGAACTCAATCCGCGCCTGATTTACTGCTCCATTACCGGCTTTGGGCAAACCGGCCCCTACAGCCACCGCCCAGGATACGATTTTCTGGTGCAGGGCATGGGCGGCCTGATGAGCATCACCGGCGAAAAAGACGACCAGCCCGGTGGCGGCCCACAAAAAGTCGGGGTGGCCCTGACCGATATCATGACCGGACTCTATTCCACCATTGGTATTCTGGCAGCCGTACACGAGCGGGAAACCTCCGGTCTTGGCCAACACATCGACCTGGCATTGCTGGACGTCACTGCTGCCACCCTGGCCAACCAGGCCACCAACTATCTGGTGGGAAATCTGGTTCCCCAACGTCTCGGTAACGCACATCCCAACATCGTGCCCTATCAGAGTTTTGCCACAGCCGATGGTCACTGCATCATTGCGGTGGGCAATGATCAGCAGTTCAAACGCCTGTGTGACGTTCTGGGTTTGCCGGAGTGTGCCGATGACGAGCGGTTTGCCACCAATGCCCAGCGAGTGGCTCATCGAGAGCTGCTGGTCCCCAGACTGCAAGAACCACTGAAGCAACACACACGGGACGAGTGGTTAACACGCTTTGACCAGGCGGGCATCCCTGCCGGCCCCATTAACACCATCGACGATGTGTTTAATGATCCCCAGATTGTGCACCGCGGCATGAAGGTCAATATCCCCCATCCGCAGAACGATCAGCTAACCCTGCCGGGCAATCCGATCAAGCTGTCACGGACTCCCGTGCAATACCGGCAACCGCCACCACGACTTGGGGAACATACCGACGAAGTTCTTCAGCGTTACGGTGTTGCGGAATCCTCCTCAAACGAGCTGCCATAGGCATATACAACTGTCTCGGGCTACAATGCGACCAGACGCCTTGAGTAAAACAGACTCCATGCGGTCTGTTTTACTCAAACCCACACAACGCATTGCCTGCCCGGACAGTTTCCTGCCATGACTACCACCAAAAAATCCATTTACGTCGCCTACACCGGTGGCACAATTGGTATGAAACCCTCGGCTCAAGGCTACATTCCCGCAGAGAATTTTCTCGACAGTCACCTGCAAACCATGCCGGAATTCCAACGACCAGAACTGCCCGAGTTCACACTGAAGGAATATCACCCGCTGATTGATTCAGCCAATATGAGTCCCATGGACTGGCAGGTGATCGCCGATGACATTGCCGCACACTACGATCAGTACGATGGCTTTGTGGTGCTGCACGGAACCGACACCATGGCGTACACGGCCTCGGCCCTGTCATTTATGCTCGAGAATCTGGCCAAGCCGGTGATCGTCACGGGCTCCCAGATCCCTCTGGCACAACTGCGTTCCGACGGTCACGCCAATTTGCTGAACGCTCTCTACATCGCAGCCAACTACCCCATCGCCGAGGTGGGTCTGTTTTTCAACAACCAATTATTCAGAGGCAACCGCAGTGTTAAGACACACGCAGACGGATTCAATGCGTTTGAATCACCCAACTATGGACCTCTGCTGGAAGCGGGTATTGATATTGAATTGATCAATGGAACATTGGTGAGTCAAGTAAGCCCCTCCAGCAACGTCAGCACACACTTGCGAGTGCAGAAAATTCAACCGCAGACCATTGGCGTGTTAACGCTCTACCCCGGCATATCCGAAACGCTGATCGACAACCTGCTGCAGCAACCACTAGCGGCGCTGATTTTGCAGAGCTTTGGCGTAGGCAACGCTCCACAAAGTGAGGCATTTTTACAACCGCTCAAAGCGGCCACAGACAAGGGCACATTGATCATCAACTGTACCCAGTGTTTGCAAGGCAAGGTGAATATGGGAGGCTACGCCACGGGTAACGCCCTGGCTCAGGCGGGAGTGATCAGCGGCGGCGACATGACCATTGAAGCCACCCTGACCAAGTTGCATTATCTGTTGAGTCAGGATCTGTCGGTCGATCAGGTACGAAAGCTGATGACACAAAACCTGCGCGGAGAGTTAAGCGATTAACGCTTCTCCCCGGCCTGAGCCCTGTCCCTTTCAAAATGCTCCCAGTACTCCGACACGCTCTGCTTCATATCCTTGCGCAGCAACATAATGCCCAGCAGGTTTGGCAGGGTCATCAAGACAATGGTCACTGCGGTCAGGTTCCAGATCAGGGTGGTGTCTGAAAAAGACGCCCAGAAAAACCCCGCCACATAACAAATCCGATAAGGCATCACCCCCTTTTGCCCGACCAGATAAATCATCGCCCGATCACCATAATAAGACCAGGCAATCGTCGTAGAGAACGCAAACAGCAACAATCCGATGGACACTATGTACTGACCGTACTCCCCAAAGAAGCCTTTGGTAAACGCCAGAGTGGTCAGTTCTGCAGAGTGAACCAGCGATTTTCCAGACATTTCAATATTCGGGTTTTCCAGACGCCCGTCCACCACTTCCAGCACACCGGTGTATGGCCGTTCGTCGCCATCGATGCTGTAACGAATATTTTCAGCCACGGAGCGGGAACTCAGCACGGTGTAATCCAGATCATCAGCGACACCACCCACCACATTGATGCTGCCGGTGTAGCGCTCGATCGTACTGTCACCGCGATTCAGGAAATGAAACAGCTGCTCGCGGTCTTCTTCGTTTTGATCACTGTAATCGCCCGCGATAAATACGGTATCTGCCCGCTGAAAATGCGTCTGGTGTTTTTCTGTCCACACTCCTGACGACAGTATGACCAGGCCCGTGAGCGTACAAATGATGATGGTATCAATAAAGGGCTCCAGAATGGACACCATGCCTTCTGACACAGGCTCCTGGGTTTTTGCGGAGGCGTGGGCAATGGGCGCCGAGCCCTGCCCCGCTTCATTGGAGAACAAGCCCCGGTTCACACCACGGTTAAATGCGTAGGCAAAGGTCGCCCCCAGGAATCCACCGGCGGCGGCAGACCCTGTGAACGCATCGGCAAACACTGAAACCAATGACGGCAGCACGTTATCCAGATTGTAAAAAATCACCGCCAAAGCGCCGAGAATATAAAACACCGACATAAACGGAACAATTTTGGACGTCACCGCGGCAATGCGATGAATACCGCCAATAATGACCAGAGCAAGGACAAAAGCCAGCACCGCACCCGTGATAATAGGCGCCAGGCCAAAGGTTGCCTTCATGCCCTGTGCAATGTTGTTAATCTGGGGAAGGTTTCCGGTACCGAACGAGCTGATCACCGTGGCAATGGCAAAAATAATACCCAACCACTTCATGTTCAGTTTCTTTTCCATGTAATACATGGGGCCACCGGACATGGTGCCATCTTCGGTTTGATCACGATATTTGTGCGACAGGGTCACTTCGACAAACTTGGTGGTCATCCCCAGAAAGGCCGTCATCCACATCCAGAACAAGGCCGCCGGGCCACCCAGAAAAATGGCAAAGGCAACACCACCAATATTGCCTGTGCCTACAGTCCCCGACAGTGCTGTCGTCAGCGCCTGAAAGTGTGTGGTATCGCCCTTGTCCCCGGCTTTATCGTACTTGCCTGTCACCACTTTCCAGGCGTGACCGAAGTAACGAATTTGGGGGAATTTCAGATAGAGCGTGAAAAACAACCCGACACCCAGCAACAGATAAGGGAAATAGGCTGCTGACCCCAGGTAACCGTCCAGATACAAAAAGAAATGGTTAAGACTGTCCAATGAAACACCCCAATGTCATGAATTGATTTTATTTTTGCGTTGTTTTGAATCAGTTCGGTTGTCAGTGATCGTCACCTGAGGCATCTACTATGGATATGGTTTAGAAACCGTATTCTTCAAAGACCTGACTGACTTCCGGTTTGTGTTTCCGTATCTCGTCACGAGTCAAACCATCCAGCTCGTGGGGAAACACCAGCCACTGATCTGACTCGTGAAGGTAGTAATCTGGCTCGATAGAAGTTCGGTTATTACCCGGTTTGTACCAGGGCGTGGCAATCCGAATATCTTCAGGGGTATTGCGACGCGCCCGGGACGACAGGGTCTTAAGCACCGCATCAATACTCAGGCCGGTATCAAACACATCGTCGACAATCAGCAAATTATCTTCAGGATTAACCCTTTCGACCAGATAATCGAGCCCGTGAACCCGAACCTCTTTTTCCCGCCGAGTCATGCCTTCATAGGAAGAGGTACGGATGGCGATGTGGTCTGAGTGCACATCATGCACATGCAGAACTTCCTGTACCGCAATACCCACCGGGGTTCCCCCCCGCCAGACACCGACTATATAATCCGGCCGAAAATCGTCTTTCAAAATCTTCATTCCCAAGCGAAAGGAATCCTGCAGTAACTCTTCAGCGCCAATGTACAGTTTCTCGACCATAATTCCTTGCTCACGGGTACCGGATAGCATTAAAAACACAAAGGCGAGTATATTAAAGAGGCCGCTCTCCCTGAGCAAATAACGCTCCCAATCAACTTACTTTGCCCCGATTGCTAATTGGTCGATGATTTCTGTGCAAAAGCCCTCTAAAATGAGGGATTAAGGCACCTTAGGTTATATTTTGTACAGACCTTCCGGCAGCCTTTTACTGCAGTACGCAAACGCGCCTCTTGCATACCCTGACAGCCAAAGTCTGAAATACCATTTGGGCCGCTGTCATTGTGCGGGCCGTTTTCGCAGTGCACGTTAACCACTGTACCCGGGATGCTATGAAACCGACAAAGACCAAAGCTCAAATTCGTCAGGAAATTGATGATCAGGTTCGTCAATTTCTGGCTCAGGGCGGCGCAGTAGATCAGTTTCAGGCCGGTGAAAGCGGCCGTGAGCTGAACACCCCCCTGCCCAAATCGCCCCATATTGAGCGCAACCAGCAAACCCGCACTCCGGTTTTGTCGGAAATTCAGGCCATAGAAGCCCGGCGCCACAAACCCAAACGGACCGTCACCCGACACAGATCCAAAGAAGGTCGAAAAACCCTGCTGACCGACGATTTCGGCGAGCCCTTGCGCTGGGTATCTGATGACTGACTTGCAGAGCTTCTGACGGCCAGCAATACCGCCTGTCAAACGGCTTCAGATAACACCGTGCCTTAAGGCCAACCAGTAGCTCACACCGCCCATTACCCCCAGCAGCGCCCAAATAAAGGCAAACAGGCGCCAGATGCGAAAGGGTTTACGCTCTGTCTGATTCACCCCGGATGAGAGATAACGATCAACCCGCTGCTGATCTTCCGGAGACAAACGGTTCACTTGCGACACGGTGGACTTCCCCCTTAAACCCTGCTTGTCTCAACTCTAGCACAGTGTTCTCATGAAAACGCGTCCCTTCCTTAAAGCAAGACTAGACCCCATAAAAGAAAACCCCGTCACCATCGGTGCCGGGGTTAATCGTGTCTGCTTTTTTAACGGATTAAAGGATCAGAAAGACTGCCCCTATGCTTAACCCTGGGTCTTCGGTTGCTCTTCAGGGTTATCCAGAACCAGCTGACCGTTTTCTACCGGAATTTTGCTGCCAGGATCGAACTCCATACGAATCGTCTCTTCTTTATCGTTATAGCGATAATGGACATCGTAGCCGGAAACTTCCTGATGGCTGTCCATCACCGTCTCACAACGCTGCTCAACCGTGGTATAGGTGTCCCCTTGCTGCATTTTTTCCTGGGTTTTGTTGCCGGCATAACCACCGGCGGCAGCGCCCGCTACGGTAGCCAGTTTCTTGCCATTGCCGCCGCCGATCTGGTTACCCAGCACGCCACCGATAACAGCACCAATGGCCGTTCCTGCTATGCGGTTTTCGTCTTTAACAGGACGAGTATGAGTGACGGTTTCTTCCCGGCACTGCTGACGCGGGGTCTGTACCGTCGTCATGACTTCTTTAACACTCAAGACGTCGGCGTATTCCACATCACTGACATATTTGTAGCCGGCGGCGCCACCAACACCCGCAAGTAACACACCAAACACTGTGCCTGTAATCATTTGCTTACTCATAATTATGTCCTTTGCTGTTGGCCGTAAACATGGAGAAATCATACTGTTGGAAACAGTGTGCCCCCGAACGGATTAACGAAGACTGAATAAGTCACGAGCAGGACAACGCCGTGATAAAAGCGTGAAGAGAATCACAGAGGACTTGTCGAATGACCAATAAAAAAGGCCGACTCCCCTGATGGCAGCCGGCCTTTTTCGATGCGCCAATTTACTTTGGCGCGTGGATCCGTCTTAAAAGAGATCCGCTTCCAGTGACATCAAGGTGTCGCTTCCAGCCAAAATACTCACGCTCAGGGCACGAGTTGCAGGCAATTGACGCTGGAAGAAGAAGCGGGCAATTTTCAGTTTGCTCTCGTAGAAATCCGCTTCGCCACCGTCGACATTGGCCAGTGCCACTTTGGCCATTTTCGCCCACATGTAAGCGTAAGCGGTGAAGCCAAACAGGTGCAGATAGTCATTGGCCGCAGCACCCACAGCATTTGGATCATTTTGCGCTTCAGCAATTACTTCAGCGGTAACCGACTTCAGGTTATCCAACTCACTTTTCAGTGGCTCGATAAATTCTGCCAGTCCGGCATCGTCAACGTTGGCATCAATAAATGCCTGCACTTCATTGGCGAAAACATCGAAGAACTTACCACCATTGGCCACGACTTTACGGCCCATCAAATCCATCGCCTGAATGCCGTTGGCACCTTCGTAGATCTGGGTAATACGAACATCGCGAACCAGCTGCTCCTGGCCCCACTCACGAATGAATCCGTGACCGCCGAAAATTTGCTGACCGGCTACCGTGACTTCCAGTGCCTTGTCAGAAATAAAGGCTTTGGCCACCGGGGTCAGCAAAGCCACCATCGCATCGGCTTCTTTTTTCGCATCCGCGTCGTCGCTGAACTTGGCGATATCCAGCCACTTGGCCACGTAGGTGGAAAACGCGCGTGCGCCTTCAGTCTGAGCGCGCATGCTTAGCAGCATACGGCGAACATCCGGGTGCACAATGATTGGGTCAGCGGCTTTGTCCGGGTTCTGAACACCTTCTGGACTGCGGCTCTGCAGACGATCGCGAGCATACTCAATGGCACTCTGATAAGAGCGTTCAGCCGCGCCCAACGCCTGGATACCGACCACCAGACGCTCATAGTTCATCATGGTGAACATGCACGCCAGGCCCTGGTTCAATTCGCCGACCAGCCAGCCTTTGGCGTTATCAAAGTTCATGACACAGGTCGCGGAAGCCTTGATGCCCATCTTTTTCTCGATGGAGCCACAGCTCAGTGAGTTGTGCTCACCCAGAGAGCCGTCTTCGTTGACCATGATCTTGGGCACCAGGAACAGGGAGATGCCTTTCGGTCCGGCAGGCGCATCCGGCAACTTGGCCAGAACGAGATGGATGATGTTCTCAGCCATGTCGTGCTCACCCCAGGTGATGAAGATTTTGGTGCCCGTGATGTCGTAAGAACCATCGGCATTTTCGATCGCCTTGGTGCGGATAATTCCCAGATCCGTACCGGCATGGGGCTCAGTCAGATCCATCGCACCGGACCAAACACCTGAATACATATTGGGCAGGTATTTTTCTTTCAGCTCGTCAGTGGCGTGCGCGTTAATGGACAAGCAGGCACCGGCCGTCAGCATGGGAGCCAAACCAAAAGACATACTGCCCGATTGCAGCATCTCTTCGACCTGAGCAGTCAGGGTTTTGGGCATGCCCATACCGCCGTAGACCGGGTTGCCGCCCAAACCGTTCCAACCGCCTTCACAAAACGCCTGGTAAGCCTCTTTAAAGCCTTCTGGTGAGGTTACGACACCGTCATTCCACTGACAACCCTGCTCATCGGACTCACGATTCAAAGGAGCGATTTCCTGCTCGATGAGTTTTGCAGCCTCTTCCAGAATGGCATCAGCCGTCTCGGGATCAACCACTTCCTGAGTACCAGGCAGGGAAGCCCACAACTTGTCTGCTTCGAAAACTTCATTCAGTACGAAGCGCATGTCGCGCAAAGGCGCCTTATAGTCAGCCATTTCTGTCACCTCCAGAATCATTTGTCCGATCAGTTATCGGAAAATCGGGTATTAGGGTCGTTATTTGAGCCATCACCTGAGCGGGACTCAGCCTTATGCCGTTCGGTACCGCGAAACTCTTCAAGCATTGATCTCTGCAAGATAGAGCCCACAATCGCCGTGATACAGGCTTGGGCTGTTACATCACCAGGAACAGCATAGAAACTGCCCAAAATTAAAACAAACAACCGTTTGAAACGCAAGTTTATTTGAACCCAAAACCCACTGTTACACCTGTTGCGTCTGCGACTGGCGTGCCACTCGACACGAAGACAATAGAAGGCGACACATGCCCTCAACCCGCTCTATAACGTTTAGCAGAAAAGCCTGCCAGAGGGATGAAAAGACACCCGATCGCCCAAAAAGGCCTCACATCAGGTACGTCTGAAACCCTTGGCAAGATCAATAGAAAGCAAAGAAGAGAGAGCAGGCCCCTGAAGAAAGGCCTGTGGCGCCAGAGAACGAAAGAGCAATCCGCATCGACTCTGGCGTTAGAAAGGTCTGTGAAAGCGGCCTGTGATGAAACCTGTCAGGTAAATAGTGGGGTCAGATCAAGGTTATCCGCCACCGGTGCTTTACCCGCCTGCTCCAGAAACGGAACCTCGCCCAGACAAGGCGCCTTAATCAGCGTTCGCAGGGTCATCATGTTTTCTTCGTAGCAACTCATGTCCGGGTCGATGCGATTCGCCACCCAGCCCGCAACCTTGAGCCCGTCACGCTCAATCGCTTCGACGGAAAGCAGTGCATGGTTGATGCAACCCAGCTTCATGCCCACCACCAGAATCACCGGCAGGTTCAACTCCACCGCCAGATTGGCCAGGGTTTCACGGGGATTTAACGGCACTCGCCAGCCGCCCGCGCCCTCGACCAAAACCAGATCACAGGGCTGCATCAGCACGCCGCTGCAAAAACCCGCCAACCGGGGAACAGACAACTGTTTGTTTTCCTGCATGGCCGCAATATGCGGGGCAATGGGTGGTTCAAAAGCCACCGGATTGACCTGGGCATAGGACAACTCCAGGGTCATGGCATCCTGCAATGCCAATGCATCGCCGTTGCGCAAGCCCTCACTGGTTTGTTCACATCCGGCCGCCACGGGTTTGACCGCCGCCGTTTTCAGGCCCTGCTGGCGGGCTTTTTCGAGAATGCCGCAAGCAATCAGGGTTTTTCCCACATCGGTATCAGTACCGGCAATAAAATATTTGTGCTTGGCCATGGTTATCGCTCTTCACCCCTGGTGATTTCCAGATAAAAAACTTCATAGGTCGCTGGCAACTTGCCATCGACCTGTCGGAACTGTTCGTAAGCCTCTTTGAATTTCACAATGCGCTGACGCCCGGTGAGGCCGGAACTCTGCCCGTGATTCATGTTATGCGCGCCCAGTGTTTTCAACTCATAGGTCAATTCACGGACCTGATCGTAGCGCAACTGGATGGATTCCGTTTGCCAGTTTTGCAGCGCCAGCCCGCTATCCGCAATGGCCTGACGAACGCTGTCCTCAGAGGCGAAATGATTCACGTGGGTATAGTTATCGACCTCGCTCCAGGCAGTGCGCAATTCATGCAGCGTGGCCGGCCCCAGTGTCGCCAGAAATAGTCGACCGCCAGGCTTGAGCACGCGCTTGAGTTCGGCAAACAATTGCGGAAGATTGGCACACCACTGAATCGCCAGTGAAGAAAACACCCCGGTTAAGGATTCATCCGCCAGAGGAATGGCTTCTGCGTCACCACACAACCACTGAATCCCGTCACTGCCATGTTGTTTGCGTGAATAGGACAGCATGCCCTCAGACAAATCCAGCCCCAGCACTGACTCACAGCGCTCGACCAGATACGGCGTAAAGTAGCCGGTACCGCACCCCAAATCCAGCCAACACCCCTTGTTATCCGAAGACACTGAAGCCATCAGCTGTCGGCCGATCTGGCGCTGCAAGCCCGCCACGGAATCGTACTTTTCCGCCGCCCGACCAAAAGAATCCGCCACCTTGCGCTTGTCCACGGCGTAGTGGACCGCATCGACAAAGGTCAGCGTTTCCTGAGTGACCCGCTGGGGATCAGACCAGTGCACTGCGTGCGCGCAGCCATCGAGAACGGCCACCCTCTGCTGCCGATTGAGCTGTCGCAAAGACTCGGCCAACTGAACCGGCACCAGAGCATCGCCACCGGCCAGCAAGTGCAGTCCCGGCAGTGTCAGGCCGGCATAGGCGGCTCGATTATCCAGAGACTCCAGCCATTCAAGGCCCCGCTGCCATAACCGTGGCGCAGAGCCCTTTGCAGCGGCGTCTTGCCATGAAGCCTGAGCAGACTGACGCAGGTTTTTCAGCAGCTCGCGCTCACGGCTGAAGTCACCCTTGGCCATCAGCCCGGCAAAGCGTTTTAAGGTCAGTTCCGGTGCCTGCTCAAAGCCTGTTTGAAAAGCGTCAAAGTCAGCACTGTCCATGGCCGTCGGCCAACCGGTATCGGCCACAAACTTCACATTGGAGCCCAGCGTCAGAAGCCCCATAACTCTTTGCGGATAGACCGAGGCCATATGAGTGGCCAGCATTCCGCCCAGCGACCAGCCCACCAGCAGAAAGCGATCCGGCAGCAGGCTAATCAGCTGTTCACAAAAGGCGTCCGCGGAGCAAGGTTCTTCCGGAGCATCCCCACCCCCAAAACCGGGCAGATCCACCAGAATCAGATCCAGCGTCTGGTTTAAGGCTTTAACAACCGGTTCCCAGCTGCGGGCATCAGATCCCCAACCGTGCAGCAACACCAGTGGCTCGCGGTACTGTCGATCAGCGCGTGCCGGTAGCAGATTCAAAGTGATGGAATCGGTCATGAGTCAGACAACCCGCGTTCATCCGGCAGGGCTTTAACAATGTCTTCCAGTGCGCTCAATAAACCCGCAACCTGCTCAGCCGTGTGAGCCGCCGACAGAGTGATTCTCAAACGCGAGGTCCCCCGCGGTACCGTCGGTGGCCGAATGGCGCCCACCCAAAAACCGCGCGCCTGCAACTGCTCCGACACCGATAACGTCGTCGCCGCATCGCCGAACACAACGGGCTGAATTGCTGTGGGTGATTCCATCAGCTGCAGTCCCAATTGCCGGGCACCGTCGCGGAACTGTCCGATAAGCTGGTTCAAATGATCCCGCCGCCAGGCCTCCTGCTGAATGACCTTGAGACTGGCACGGGTTGCCGCGGCCACTGCCGGCGGCATTGCCGTGGTGTATATGTAGGGACGCGCCTGCTGAATGAGCGTTTCGATCAACACCTCACTGCCTGCCACAAAGGCGCCGAAAGAACCCGCCCCCTTGCCAAGAGTCCCCATCACTATGGGCAACTGACTCTGATCCAGACCAAAGTGCTCCGCCGTACCGGCACCGCTTTTCCCCAGACAACCAAAACCGTGAGCATCATCCATCATCAGCCAGGCGTTGTGCGCCTGAGCCAGTGCCGCCAGCTCGGGCATCGGTGCCAGATCACCGTCCATGCTGAACACCCCGTCCACCACGATCAGTTTGCGGTCAGAGTCACTGCGGGACAGTTTTTTCTCGAGATCCGTGAGGTCGTTGTGCAGAAAACGTTGAAAACGGGCTCCGGACAAGAGTCCGCCATCCAGCAGAGAGGCGTGATTCAGCTTGTCTTCGAAAATGGCATCGCCTTTACCCACCAGTGCGCCAATGGTGCCGAGATTGGCCATATAACCGGTGGAGAACAACAGCGCCCGATCGCGTCCCATAAAGGCCGCCAGCTCCTCTTCCAGCGCATGGTGCTCGGCACTGTGACCGCAGACCAGATGCGAGGCACCACTGCCCACACCGTATTCATCCGCGGCTTTCTTAAACGCACTGACGATGGCGGGGTGGTTGGCCAAACCGAGGTAATCGTTGCTGCAGAAACTGGTCAGCGAAACGCCATCCACCTGCACCTGCACGCCCTGAGCACTGTGCAAGGTACGGCGACGTCGATAGAGATGGGCTTGCTGACGCTCCTGAAGGGCAGGAGCGAGAATCTGTTCCAGAGAGGAGGCCTGTGGCTGTCGTTGATCACTCATAGGGGCTGATCGCTCGTCAAAAACACAGGCCGCGAGCCGCCGTTACTTGGCGGCAGCGTCGTAGAAGAACTTGTCGTTTTTCGCCGCTTCCATGGACTGAAGTACACTCGCTTCCTGCTCGGCTTCATCTTCGTGCACTTCGTACTTTTCAGTGTTGATGCCCAGACGCTTCAGCAGTTGCATATCCTTGCTGGCTTCAGGGTTTGGTGTGGTCAGCAGTTTCTCGCCGTAGAAAATGGAGTTGGCGCCGGCCATAAACGCCATGGACTGCATCTGCTCGTTCATTTCTTCACGACCGGCAGACAAACGCACGTGTGACTTCGGCATAATGATGCGGGCCACCGCAATGGTGCGAATAAAATCGAACGGATCCAGATCATCCTGATCCGCCAGCGGTGTGCCTTCAACGCGCACCAGCATGTTCACAGGAACAGACTCGGGGTGTTTTTCCATGGTCGCCAACTGGTGCAACAGACCCACACGGTCGGACTGGCCTTCACCCATACCCACGATACCGCCACTGCACACTTTCATGCCTGCGGCACGAACATTGCCCAGGGTGTTGAGGCGATCCTGATACGTACGGGTGGTGATGATGTCACCGTAAAATTCCGGTGAGGTATCCAGATTGTGGTTGTAGTAATCCAGACCCGCCTGCGCCAGCTCGGTGGCCTGATCTTCGCTGACCATGCCCAGCGTCATGCAGGTTTCCAGCCCCAGGGCCTTCACGTCTTTAACCATCTGGGTGACATATGGCATGTCTTTTTTCTTCGGTGAACGCCAGGCAGCCCCCATGCAGAAACGGGTGGCACCGCTGGCCTTGGCCGCGCGGGCTTCTTCCAGCACCGCTTCAACCTTCATCAGACGCTCTTTTTCAAGGCCGGTATCGTAGCGCGCGCTCTGGGGGCAGTATTTACAATCTTCGGGACAGGCACCGGTTTTGATGGAGCACAGGGTACTGATCTGGACTTCGTTGGGATCAAAATGCTGACGATGCACAACCTGAGCCTGAAACATCAGATCGTTGAATGGCAGATCAAACAGCGCCGCAATCTCGTCGCGGGTCCAGTCGTTGCGAATAGTGTCAGTGGTGGCCATAATCCCAAAATACCTTGTTTGGCTGTCGTATACCCAAAGGCTAGCTGCCTTTCGTTACCGATCAAAAGCCGGTTATTGAAAGGCTCCATGATAGTGACACAATGGCAGCTGTCAACCAAAACCCAGACTCAAGGTTAACTAATTCCATCGAAAGTCACAAAACCGATCACGGACGATCACGATGAACAGAAACCCTCTCAACTGGCTGCGCCTTGCCCAGCCCCATCAAACCTGCCGCCATTGCCACGCTTTCACCATATCCGGCGGACTCTGTGCCCCCTGCCAGAACGCCCTGCAAGATACCCGACTGCGCTGCTTTCGCTGTGCCTTGCCATTAAACGATCCGGCCGGAATCTGCGGTGAATGCATTGCCAACCCACCCGCTTTTGAGCAGACGGTGTGTGCCGACAGCTATCGACCCCCTGTCAGCCACTGGCTACAAAACTTTAAGGATTCCAGAGACTTGCGGGATGGACACCTGCTATCACAACGCCTGATACAACGGGTCAAAAGCCTTTACTGCACCGACGATCTGCCTCACTACCTGATCCCTGTACCCCTGCATTGGCGCAGAGCTCTGTGGCGCAATTTCAACCAGTCCAGCTGGATAGCCCGACAACTGTCGAAAGAGCTTCACATCCCCGCACTTCAATGCCTGCATCGCACCCGTCCGGGTGGTGACCAGCGACACCTCAGCCGCCAGGATCGACTGCGGAATCTTCGGGGCGTTTTTAAGCTGGCTGATGACCCCGCCATGCGGCAACAGCTGCAGCAGCGACACGTTGCAGTGATTGACGATGTCATAACCACTACCGCAACGGCCAGAGCCATCAGCAGCGAACTGCGTCGCCAAGGTGCTGCCCGCGTAGACATCTGGAGCCTCGCGAGAACCGACAAAACCCACCTTTCCGATTAGACCTGCGAGGTCAATTGCGGCACAATCGAGCTCCTGCTTACCTTCGGGTAATACCCTTCAGGGTTTGCGGTACACTCCACAAAAAGTGACCGCCAAGTCACGCACAGGCGATGACTAGCACCTATAATGAGAACATCCGGGGACGCCCACAAAGCGTCCCTCATTCTGCACGCAGTGAACGGGATCATCATGTCAGAAACAAACGTAGTAATCAGTGGTTCCGGTCTTTGGACCCCAGCCAACACCGTCACCAACGAAGAGCTGGTGGAAGCCTATAACGGTTATGCCGAAAAATATAATGCCGAGCACGCCGCCGAGATCGAGGCCGGCACCGTGACAGCCAAGCCGCTGTCCAGCGCTGAATTCATCACCAAGGCTTCGGGCATCAAAAGTCGTTTCGTCTACCGCAAAGAAGGCATCCTCGATATTGACCGGATGCGCCCCCAATTTGAGGCGCGCGGCGATGACGAGCTCTCGCACCAGGCCGAAATTGCTCTTCACGCCGCCCGCAAAGCGCTGGCCGCGGCCAACAAGAAACCGGAAGACGTCGACGCAGTGATCGTGTCCTGTGCTTACACCCAGCGCTCCTACCCGGCCATTGCCATCGAAGTGCAAAATGAGCTGGGCATCAAAGGCTTCGGTTTCGATATGCTGGTGGCCTGCTCCGCCGCCACCTTTGCCCTGCAGCGCGCCTATGAAATGGTGAAAGCCGGTACCGCCAAATGCGTTCTGGCGATCAATCCGGAACTGACTTCACCGCAGAACAACTGGCGCGATCGCGACAGTCACTTCATCTTTGGTGATGTTGCCACCGCCACCGTCATTGAGACCGCAGAAACCTGCACCAGCGAACACAGCTACGACATTCTCAGCACCAAGGCAGTCACCAGCTTTTCCAACAACATTCGCTCCAATTTCGGCTACACCTCCTACGCCGATGACAGCGCCCCCTACGCCCCGGACAAATTTTTTAACCAGCAGGGCCGCAAGGTGTTTAAGGAAGTCTGTCCTATGGCAGCCGAACACATCAGCACCCAGCTGGAAGCCCTCGACATCCAGATTTCGGACGTCAAACGCTGGTGGCTGCATCAGGCCAACATCAACATGAACCTGCTGATCAGCAAACGCCTGCTGGGCCGTGACGCCACTGCCGAAGAGGCACCGATCGTACTGGATCGCTACGCCAACACTGCGTCCGCCGGTTCACTGATTGCGTTTAATCTGTACCAAGAAGATCTGCAGTCCGGCGATCTGGGCCTGATTTGCTCCTTTGGTGCCGGCTACTCGATTGGCAGCCTGGTCTTGAAGAAGCGATAATCCGCTCTAACCTGAGTCAGTCAGAAAGGCCCGGTAAGCGGGCCTTTCTTTTTTCTACCTTTTTCTGCTTCCTGTGGCCCCGATGCCATTGTCAGGCCAGATCCTTTTCAGCGACCATAAAGTGCTTATTATGAACGACACAGCCCCATCAACAGTTCACCCCTACGAAGCACTGACGCCGGATGTGGTGTTAAACGCAGTCGAGGCCGAAGGCTATTTCTGCGACGGCCGCAACCTCGCGCTTAACAGCTACGAGAACCGGGTGTACCAGGTCGGCATCGAAGACGCACAGCCCCTGATCGCCAAGTTCTACCGTCCCAATCGCTGGAGCCGTGCCCAGATACAGGAGGAGCACGATTTCTGTGCCGAGCTGGTGGAAAATGATCTGCCGGTTGTGCCTCCCCTGCCCGACGCTGACGGCAATACCATCCGCGACCACGGTGGTTTTATGTTCGCCCTGTTTGAACGCCGCGGCGGACACGCGCCTGAACTGGACAACTTGCACAATCTGGAAATCATGGGACGCTTTCTCGGCCGCATGCACAATGTGGGTCACCTGAAACCGTTTACACACCGGCCTGCCATCAGCATTGACACCTACGCGTTCGACAGCATCGAGTTTCTGATGGAAAACCGGTTTATCCCCATGGAACTGGAAACGTCTTACCGCACACTGACCGATGATCTGGTGAAAATCATCCAGCAGCGTTTTTCCGAAACACACTTTGAAACCCTGCGCCTGCACGGCGACTGCCACCCGGGCAACGTTCTGTGGCGCGACGACATCCCGAACTTTGTTGATTTCGACGATACCCGCAGCGGCCCGGCGGTTCAGGATCTGTGGATGCTGCTGTCTGGCAGTGAACGAGATCAGCAACAGGGACAGCTCAACAAGGTGCTTTCAGGTTATCAGCAATTCTGTCGCTTTAACGGTGGCGAGCTCAACCTGGTGGAATCCCTGCGCACGTTACGCATCATGAATTACAGCGCCTGGCTCGCGCGCCGCTGGGAAGACCCCGCCTTCCCTCACAGCTTTCCCTGGTTCAACACCCAGCGCTACTGGTCAGATCACATCCTGACGTTGCGGGAACAACTGGCCGCCCTGCAGGAACCGCCGCTGTCCATGCCCTGGTAGAGAGGCGTCCGGGCAAGCCTCTGGCCAAGCCACTTTAGAATGGCGATAATGACCGGAATCACCCGTGTCCAGACGGACGCATCCACAAAAAAGGAGCCTGTTTTATGTCGGAGAAGCTCAACACCGGAATATCGTCCGATCCCATCTGGACGACCATTCGTGAAGAAGCAAAACAGCAGGCTGCCGAAGAACCGATTTTGGCGAGTTTCTACCACGCCACCATTCTCAATCACAACACGCTGGAAGACGCGCTCAGCTTCCATCTGGCCAACAAGCTCGACAGCCCTGCGGCCTCAGCCATGCAAATTCGCGAGGTGGTGCAGATGGCGCTGAGTAACGACAGTTCCATTGGCGCTGCCGCCCGGGAAGACCTGACCGCAATTCAGGTGCGCGATTCGGCCTGCGACAATCTCTCCACCCCGTTTTTGTTTTTCAAAGGCTATCATGCCTTGCAGGCACACCGTGTCGGGCACTGGCTGTGGAACAATAAGCGCAAGGAAATGGCACTGTTTCTGCAGAACCGCATCTCCAGTGTGTTTGCCGTAGACATTCATCCCGCCGCCCGTATCGGCCGCGGGATCATGCTCGATCACGCCACCGGCATTGTGGTGGGCGAAACCGCTGTCGTGGAAGACAACGTCTCCATCATGCAGTCGGTGACCCTGGGCGGAACCGGTAAAGAGTCCGGTGATCGCCACCCCAAAATTCGCGCCGGCGTAATGATTGGCCCGGGAGCGAAAATTCTGGGCAATATTGAAGTGGGTGCAGGCTCAAAAGTCTGTGCCGGCAGCGTGGTACTCAAACCCGTCGCCGCACATACCGTGGTTACAGGGGTTCCCGCAAAAGAAGTGGGAAAACTCGACTGCCAACCGGCCATGGATATGAACCAAAATATCTGAGTGCACCGCCCAACTGGCCTGGATTTTCTCCAATGGCTGGCCTAGACACGCTCAAATGGAAAGGCCAGCAATTCGCGAATATCGGAACATCCGGTGACCAGCATCAGCAGTCGATCCACCCCCACCGCGACGCCCGCACAGTCGGGCATACCGGCGTGCAGCGCACTGACCAGATGCTGATCGGTAGGATAACAGGGAAGATTCATCGCCTGGCGCTTGACCAGATCATCCTGCAGACGCTGCGCCTGCTCTGCACCATCGCACAATTCCCAGTAACCGTTGGCCAGCTCAACGCCACCCACATAGGCTTCAAACCGCCTGGCGACAACCTGCCCGGTTGAATCGATCGCCGTGCGCGCAAGAGCCGCCTGACTGGCCGGAAAGTCGTACACCAACACCAGACCATTTCCCATACGCGGCTCAATGGCATGGGTCATCAAGACATCAAGCCAGACATCACGATCATCGTCGTCCCAATGGATGTCGCTGTGCTGCTGAGCAATCTGTTTCAGCTCTGCAACCGTGGCGGTATGAGGATCCAGCGAAAGCTCGCGCTGAAAGATGTCCCGGTAAGACAATCGCTCCACCGAAGGCAAGGCCACACAGGCTCCGACCAGCTCTGCCACTTCATCCATCAACTGCTGATCATCCCATCCCAACCGATACCACTCCAGCATGGTGAACTCAGGGTTGTGTCGACGACCGGCCTCACCGTTGCGAAACGCCTTGTTGAGACTGTAAATATCACCACTGCCTGCGGCCAACAGCCGCTTCATGAAAAATTCCGGGGAAGTTTGCAGAAAGAGGGTTTCACCGCTGACCTGCGCACTGATGCTGTCGATGTGCGGGTCAGACACCGCCGCGCGGGAAAGAGACGGCACATCCACTTCGCTCACCTGACGATGATAAAAAAAGTCACGAATACCGCGATACAACTCTGCCCGCTGCTGCAAAGCAGACAGAGACGCCGATGGCTGCCAATCCGATGAGGTCATGAGGAATTACACCCGCGTAAAAAGGAAAAATAAATGCCACAGGCAAAGCATAGATCAAACACCGTTCAATAAAAAAGGCCGGTGGACATTACGCCCACCGGCCTTTCGAAATCACATCACTGAAATCAGGACTCTTTAGAGCGCCCTTGGTATTCACCGGTGCGGGTATCGACGCGAACAACATCACCGATGGACAGGAACAGAGGCACTTTGACCACAGCACCGGTAGACAGAGTAGCAGGCTTGGTGCCACCGTTGGCGGTATCGCCTTTCACACCGGGATCGGTATCGACAATTTCCAGATCCACGTGATTGGGTGGAGTCACGGCCAGTGGCGCCCCGTTGTACAAAGTCACAACCACCTTGTCCTGCTCTTTCAGCCACTTGGCGTTGTCGCCGACAGCCTTGGAATCAGCCTGGTGCTGTTCAAAGGTGTTGGGCTCCATAAAGTGCCAGAACTCACCATCGGTGTAGAGATACTCCATGTCGTGATCCATCACGTCCGCCGCTTCCAGACTCTCGCCTGATTTAAAGGTACGCTCCCAGACCCGACCGGAGTTCAGGTTGCGCAGCTTGACGCGGTTAAAAGCCTGGCCTTTGCCTGGCTTGACAAATTCGTTGTCCAGAATGGCACAAGGTTCGCCATCCAGCATGACCTTCATGCCACTGCGGAATTCATTCGTGGAGTATGTACCCATGGTTTATCTCATCTTTTCCAGTTCAATTGTGCTGCGTCATCACGCTCCAAGGAGAGCTATTGCAGAGCTGACCAAGAGTTGCCAACCATGCCGTAACAACGCAATAAGCGCCAAACGACGCATTGTATGCTTTAAAGAGGCGCCATTATAGCGCAGGGATGGACAGAAGATAACCACACAACCCTGGCAATGAGCCATCATCCCCATCGACCTCCTGCCTTGTCCAACCCCCCATCTACATCCTGCCCGACAATGACGGTACAATAGCGCCCGTATTTCCCGCAGACCTCTACGAGCCTCCCCCATGTCACAACTGCTCCCGCACCGGCCACTGATTACCTGGCAGGAAGAACTGATTCAATCCATTCGGTGCCCCCGTGAGCTGCTGGAATACCTGCAACTGCCCATGGAGCTGTTGCCCCAGGCAGAATCCGCCAGCCAGCTGTTTGAGTTGCGTGCGCCCAGACCCTATCTGGATCGCATCACCAAGGGTGATCCCAACGATCCACTGCTGAAACAGATTCTGCCCGTTCACGATGAACTGACAATCACACCCGGCTACAGCAACGACCCTCTGGAGGAGGCCAACAGCAATCCGACTCAGGGGCTGGTGCACAAATACCACGGCCGGGTCCTGCTGATTGTCGCGCCCAACTGTGCCATCAACTGCCGCTACTGTTTCCGCCGGGCGTTTCCCTATCAGGACAACAACCCCAGCCGCCAGCAGTGGCTGCAGGTCTTTGAGACTATTCGCGCCGACGACAGTATCCGCGAAGTGATCTTCAGTGGTGGCGACCCCCTCGCCAGCCCCGACCGGCAATTGCAGTGGATGGTCGATCAGCTGGTGCAGATTCCCCACATCCAGCGCCTGCGGGTACACACACGGCTGCCGGTGGTTATTCCCCAGCGCATCACCGCCGAAACCCTGAGCTGGCTGGCAGAAACCCGTTTGCAAAGCGTACTGGTACTGCACACCAACCACCCCAATGAACTGGATGATGAAGTCACGCTAAGCATCCAGCGGCTGCGCCACGCCGGTGTGACCGTACTGAATCAGGCGGTGCTAATGAAAGGCGTGAACGATGATCTGGACACACAGGTCGCCCTCAGCGAAGCCCTTTTCGCAGCGGGGGTACTGCCTTACTACCTGCACCTGCTGGACAAGGTTCAAGGTGCCGCCCACTTTGCAGTGAATGATGCAGACGCTGTCGCACTGCATCAGCAAATGCAGGCTCGGCTACCCGGTTTTCTGGTACCCAAACTGGCCAGAGAAGAGCCCGGCGCATTAAATAAAACCTTAATTTTCTAAAAAATCAGGATTATTGGCCGCTTATATAGGAGAGACCTAGTAAATCACCTCTATAATGGGTAAAAAGGTACCAAGAAATCTCATGGCACTTAAATGTCAAAGACTTAGGTCACACAACCGATACCAAGCCATACCCAAAACGATAACGAAGCCTGAATGAAGCCTGATACTCCCATGCTGGAACTGGTAAAGCGACTGCGTCTTCCCGACCAGAACCAACCGATTCTCAGCTTTTGCCAAAGTAATCGCGCCGGTAAAGTCGCCGACTGGGCTAGCCATCTGCCCGCAACCCGCATCAATCACACCAGTGTTGTGCTGTATCAAGCCTTGCCGGAAGTGTGCCGACTGGACACGTCCCCGGCCAACCGTCTGGAGATCCTTGAACACCTACGTCCCTATGTACAGCAATGCATCCTGGGGCTGACCAAATCGTTTCTCGACCAACCTCTGATCATGCCCGACAGCGCCATGAAAACGGCCATCATTGCCCAGGCGCTGCAAAAACACATGAGTAACGGCTACAGCCTCGTTGTCCGGGCCATGGTGCAAAAACAACCCGACGGCAAATTCAAAGACGACGAACGCAAACGACTGGTCCTCGCAATACACCGGGCAATCAGTGGAATGGGGCTTCAGCTGCTGCGCAATTCGCAGATCTACACACCGGTCTCCAGTCAGTACTGGCTGGAACTTTACTCCCTTTATCGTCTGGCGGAATCGCTGAACCTGCTCAATAGAGGCTGTCGCGACCCCCAACTGAAACAGCTGCAAAAAACCACCATCGATCAGGCTTTCCAGCGGGTTTTACTGCTGGCGTGCTGCCATCACAGCCAACTGCGGCAACAGGAAGTTGAAATCGTCTTTGACGCACTGGAAAGCTGGAGCGCCCTCGCTCACCTGGCCCCGTTCCAGGAAAACAGTGAAAACCACTACGCCACCGATCTCAATGACAATCTGTCACCGCGCTATAAAAGTCAGCTCTGTCACGGTGAGACTTCCGCGACACGAGTCCTGCGTGAACTGAACCTGCAGCCACTGCTCAGTGCCCTGAAACGGATTGAGGAGCAGGGCCCCAGTGAACACAGCCCCATAACCGTGCCCGGCAACATGAACCCGCGACTCCTCGCTCACGTGCTTGGCGCCTGGGGAGAAGAATTCCGCCGCTACCAACCGCGCAAAGCCTCAAAAAACCTTCTGGAAATAGCCGTTGGCTTGACCAGCGTCCACTACCATCTTTGTGGACAGGAAAGTTTCGAACATTTCCTGCGCTACCGCTGCAACGCCCGAAATCCGATGAGCCGCCAGTTTCGCGTTCAGGGGCTGACCGCAGATTACGACCCCTGGGATGAAGCCTTTGATGCCGATCCGGAAGCCCGTACCCATACCGGCAAATCCCTGAACCTGACCAGCGAGCCCGCCACCTCGTCACGTTCAACCAAATATCCGCTTTACCAAATTCAGATTTCTGACATCAGCACGGGGGGGGTCGGCTTGAACTGGCACCAGGAGATCCCCGCCCAGGTCAAAACCGGCGAACTGGTCGCCGTGCGCGATCCCGAGGCTGCCCACTGGAATCTGGGGGTTATCCGCTGGGTCAAACAGCACAAGGGGATGTCGCAACTGGGAATTCAGCTGATTGCCCAGCAGGCGCGGGCTATTGCCGTACAGCAACTGCAAAAATCCGGTCGCGACAATGTGTATATGCGCGGTTTAAGCTCAGAGAAAGCCGGTACGCACTTTAATGAAAAAGCCTTGATCACCGCCAGCTACCCGTTCCGTGCGGGCAACAAGGCCCGGATAAACTACCGGGGTGACACCTCCACCGTGCAACTGAGCCACCTGCTTTACAGCAGCTCAAGCATTAACCTGTTTCGTTATCGGCCGGTTGAGGCAGCCCACAGGGACAACCATGAAGCACCTCCTGCTGCGGACGATTTCCCGGAAAGCTGGTGACGCCAGTGGCATCAAATTCGCCCCCTTGGCACATGACGACTTCTATAAGGCATTTGGACATTATGTTCTGCAACACTTGTCACATAATTCCTCCTCAAGCCCATGCACGGCTTTGAGCCAGCTTTTATTTAGCGTAGTCTGTCTTTATGTGTGCTCAAACGTTAGAATCATTGACTCTAAGCCACATGGTACGTACGTACCAGCTGCGAACATCAGGATATTGACGCAGTAACGATTGTGCAAAAAAGCACTATCGAAAGTACCAACCATTAAATAAAGTGATGCTATCTGTCCACCATGCAGACCGGATCTCGCCCAAGCTTGAACAGGGAAATACAACCGCAGTATGAACGCCAATGAGACCATCCGTCTTCTGATCGTCAACGATTCACGCAAAGAAGTGGAACGCCTGATCAGTATGCTCAATAACGCTGGCCGCCCAACCCGGGCGCAACACGTCGAAAGCGAAGAAGTTCTGACCAAACTGCTGCAGGAGCAAAGCTGGGATCTGTTGATCGCAGAAGATGCCTGCTCCCAACTCCCTCCCGCCAATGCCCTGAGGCAGATCAAACGTCTGAATAAAGACGTGCCCATGATTTTAATCAGCGAAAAAGCCGCTGAACAGAGCATAGAGGCCAATCAGGCCGTGGTCGACGGCCTCAAGATCGGTGCCAGTGATGTGGTGCCTCTGGATCAGGATCAGCATCTGCTGCTGGTCATCCAGAGAGAAATGGAAAACCGCGAACAACGCCAGCAGCGTCGTCGTGCTGACTTTAAACTCAAGGAAGCCGAGCGCCGCAGCCAACAGCTGCTGGACAGCTCCCGCGACGCCATTGCCTACGTTCAGGACGGCATGTACCTCTACGCCAACCAGTCATTCGCCGACTGTTTCGGCTACGATGATCGTGACGATATTGAATGCATGCCCGTCATCGATATGGTCAATGACGAAGACCAGAAACACGTCAAACAATTTCTGAAAGACTTCACCCTCAAAGGGGATGAAGCGGAAAACTGCCAGCTGAGTTTTAGTGGTATCACTCACGATGGCAAGCCCTGCAACGTCAGTCTCGATGTCTCCCGGGCAGTTTACGACGAAGAAGCCTGTATTGAATTTGTGATCCGCGCCAATCAGGCCAATAACGAACAGCTCCAGGCCGAGCTGCAGAAGATTAAAGATCAGGATCTGGTCACCGGCCTCTATAACCGGCTGTACCTGGTCGGACAACTGGAAAAAGAAGTTTCCAGAGCCATCAACGAAGGCTGCACAACCACGGTGCTGCACATTGAGGTCGACAGTTTCTCCGATCACATTCAGCCCACCATGGGAGTTGCCGGCTCCGATTTGGCTCTGGGTGATCTGGCTGCGCTCCTGAGCAAACATGCCCTGCCCGGTGAGACTCTGGCTCGCTTTGGTGATGATTCTTTCATGTTACTGGCGCCAAACCAAAACGCCCAGCAATCACTGGATCGCGCTGAGCGTATCCGCGAAGAAATCGAACATCACATTATCGACGTAGACGGCAAGACCATTCAGGCCACGACCACCATTGGTGTCGCCATACTGAACGAGACCTCCTCCAGCGCCGAAGAAGTGATTGATCAGGCCCTCAAGGCCACTGAAAACTTCCGCATGGAACACGATCAGAGCGGCAATGGCGTGAAACTCTACGACCCGGAAGTCAGCCCGGAAGAGAAAGCCGAAGCCGACATGGTCAACATGATCAGCCACGCACTGGACAACAACCGCTTCCAGCTGCTGTTTCAACCCATCATCAGTTTGCGAGGCGCCGAGGACGAACATTACGAAGTGCTCTTGCGTCTGCTTGATGAAGATGGACAACAGATCTCACCCAACGAGTTCCTGGGTGTTGCCGCCCAGATCGGAGCAACCACCAAAATTGATCGCTGGGTCATTCTTGAAACCATCAAAACCCTGTCTGAACATCGCGCCAATGGCCACAACACTCGTGTACTGCTCAATCTGAGCTGCGAATCCCTGTGCGATGAGAGCCTGGTGCCCTGGATCAGCGTGGCCTTTAAAGCCGCCGGCCTGCCCGCTGATGCCATTGTATTTCAGGTGGATGAGGGTGACGTGACCAGCCACCTGAACGACGCCAAGGCACTGCTTCAGGGACTGTCCGAAATCGGCAGTCAGTCGTCAATTTGCAACTTCGGCTGCTCTCTGAATCCGTTCAAGACCCTGTCACATGCACCGTCGGACTACGTCAAGATTCACGGTTCCTTCACGGTGGACATTCAAAAGAACAACGAGGGACCGGAAGCCCTGAGCAACATCATCAAACAATTGCTGGAAGCGAACAAAATCACCATCGTGCCTTTTGTCGAACACGCCAGCGTCCTGTCCACTCTGTGGCAAACTGGCGTGCACTACAATCAGGGTCACTACCTGCAAGCGCCCACCGACTCCATGAGCTACGACTTTACGATGGAAGGGTAAGAGCTTCATAAGCTCTATGAGAAAGGCTGCCTGGCAGCCTTTCTGTTATCGGGCTACCTTAGAGCGCATCCCGGTCGCGGAAACCGATCAGGTACAAAATACCGTCCAGGCCCAGATTGGAAATCGCCTGCTTGGCGGAGGCTTTCACCAGCGGCTTGGCGCGGAATGCAATGCCCAGACCGGCGATGCTCAACATCGGCAAGTCGTTAGCGCCGTCGCCGACCGCAATCACCTGCTCCAGCGAAAGATTCTCTTTGGCCGCCAGTTCGCGCAGCAATTCTGCCTTGCGGGCGCCATCGACAACCACGCCGGAAACATTGCCGGTAACCTTGCCGTCAACCACTTCCAGCTCGTTGGCATAAACGTAATCGATCCCCAGCTTTTGCTGCAGAAACTTACCGAAGTAGTTAAACCCGCCCGACAGGATAGCGGTTTTATAACCCAGTTGTTTCAGGGTTGAAATAAGTCGCTCCGCACCTTCGGTAATGGGCAGCTGCTCGGCGATGTCCTCCAGTACGGATTCATCCAGGCCTTTCAGCAGAGCCATGCGGCGGGCAAAGCTCTCTTTGAAATCCAGCTCACCGCGCATGGCGGCCTCGGTGATTTCAATGACCTGATCACCCACACCGGCAGCTTTGGCCAATTCATCAATGACTTCTGCCTCGATGAGGGTGGAATCCATATCAAAGCACACCAGACGGCGATTGCGGCGGAACACGTTATCTTCCTGAAAGGCGATATCCGCATCCAGACGACTGGACAGCTCCATAAAGGCCGAGCGCAGTTCGGCCAGATCCGCGGACTTGCCTCGGGCAGAAAACTCAACACAGGCTTTGGTCTGATCGCTGTCGCTGTCCAGATCAACTCGCCCGGAAAGCCGGCTGATATTGTCGATATTCAGACCGTGACTCAAGGCAACCGAGGTGACCTCGGCAATTTGCTCAGCAGTAATCCGACGCGCCAGCAAAGTCACGATATGACGATCCTTGCCCTGATGACTTACCCACTGACCATAGCTTTCTTCGCTGATGGGCTGGAAGCGCACCTGCATGTTCATTTCATGAGCCTTGAACAGAATATCCTTGAGCACCGGCGACGATTCAGAGGAGGCAGGAATTTCAACCAGCAGCCCCAGGGTGAGATTGTCGTGGATTACCGCCTGACCAATATCGAGCACATTGGCCTTATATTGCCCCAAAATCCGGGTAATGGCGGAGGTCACACCGGGACGGTCTTCACCGGAAATGTTGATCAAAAGAATTTCTTTCACGCGAAAACTCAACTGCCTGCATTAATAAAGGACAGCATTATAACTTTACTCCGCCCTCAGACTAAAATAATCTCTGATTTTTGCATCTTTACGTCAGCCAGGGATCGGTTACAGCCTCCCCCCTGACCACTCGTTCCGCCAGAAGAGGTTAGACCCGCACCACCATGCCGTCTCCGACTGTGCTCAAACTGCTTCGTAATCCTCTGTTTTTGATCAGTGCCACCACCCTGATCTGCCTACTGATCAGCGCCAGCTTGCTGCAACAACAGCACCACCAGCGCCTGGAAATCCGCACCGACCAATATGGTAATGCGCTGGCCTCTCTGGCTGCCAGCCAGGCAACCGAAGCCACCATGAACCACGATCTGGTCAGCCTGCAAGTCACCGTCAGCGAGATCGCGCGCAACCCCGACATTCTCAGCGTCACCGTTCACGATGTGGAGAACCGATTGCTGGTGCAAGCGGGTGACTCCCCCAATGCCGGCGACTACGCCAACCGGGACCACCAGTCCTATACCTCTCCGGTCACCCTGCAGGACAGCATTGCCGGCTACGTCACCGTCACCATTGACACCCAGACACTCTATGAAAAGTTTGATGATACCTGGCTGATGGCCTTGCTGGGCCTGGCCGGCGCCATGCTGGTGCTCAGCATCATTAACCAGCGACAGGCTCCCGATGACGACGCCGACACGTCAGTGCCTCACCAGAAGGCCGCGCTGGCTGAACAACCTGATCCGGCAGCACCCGCCCCCCGATCAGGCGGCAACGAGCAGGAAGACTATGTCACCCTGAAATTCTGCTGCCTGAACTGGCCTTCCCTGAAGCAACAACTCAGCGCCACTCTGAGGCAACAATTGTTCGACGATCTTCAAGGCCATCTAAGCGGTATCAACGCACTCTACAGCGGCCGCATTACCCTGGCGGATCACGAGACTCTGGAGCTGGAATTTCACGGCGACGAGATCGGCAACACCACCTTTCGGGCCATCTGCGCAGCCCAACTGCTGTTTACCCTGCTGCAAAACGGGAGCGCGGGCATTCGGTTACGCTATGCGGCCGCTGTTTATCACACCCGCAAGGGCAGCTCACTCAGCCTCTATCTGGCTCAGGCCAAAAACAGACAACAGCTGATGAACACCCTCTTGGCTCAACCGGATCACGGTTTGCTGCTGGACAATCAGAACTGCGCCACCGCCCAACTGCTGCAAAGACTGCAAACAGGCGAAAACCTGGTGAACGGCCAGTGGATTTCAGTGGAAGGATTGCGCCCCAGCTATCAGGGGCTGCTCGACAAACAGGCCAAGCAGTTACTAAGCCTGCAAACGGCCTGAGACTTTTATCCCTCGCCCAGATAACGCTTGCGCTTGGCGGGCTTCAGTCGGGTCAGATCCGCCAGAAACAAGCCATCGATACAATCACTGAAATCCGGATCGACACTAAACGCCAACAACTGAAAACCGCCCTCTTCGAACAGCGCCGCGTACTGTTTAAACAGCACCGGTACCTTCTCGCCCTCGGCCTGGAAGATTTTCTGCAGCAGGGCAAAACCCGCTTCGCGATCCAATCCCTGATAACCCGCCTCCATCTCACAGCGGCGCTCGGGCTCGATAAAATACGGTTGCTTGGCGCTGGCCAGAGCCTGGGGGCAGGCGTAGTAACGCTGGTAATAAAACACCAGATGATCGACAAGAGATTTTGAAAAGCTGGCGCTGATGGTGACCGGCCCAATCAGATAGCGCACCCCGCTGTTGTGGTTCAGATACGCACCAATGCCCTGCCAGAGATAATCCAGACTGTTTTTGCCCCAGTATTGAGGGTTGACGAAACTGCGCCCCAGCTCCAGCCCCTGCTCCAGATAGGGACGAAATCCGGGCTGAAAATCAAACAGCGTATGGGTATATAAAGCACTGTCACCGGACTCTTTCAACAACCTGGCCATATCCCCCAGACGGTAAGCCCCGGCCAGACACATCGCATCACGATCCCACAACATCAGGTGCTGGTAGCTGCGGTCAAAACGATCCAGATCCCGCTTGGCGCCGGTACCCTCTCCGACTTTCCGAAAGGTGTACTCGCGCAAACGCCCGACTTCACGCATCGTCACCGGGCTGTCGGCGTAGCGGGTCAGAAGAATACGGTTACCATCGCGGGTTTCGCCCAACGCCTGCATCTTGCGGGATTCTTCCAACAACCGCAGACGGTCTTCAGGGTGAGCAATCGTCTTTTCCGTAACGAACATCGGGCTCTTGTGTTTGCGACGCCCCACCTTGTACAGATGTTTTTTCAGCCGCTTGAGCAAGGCCTTATCCGGCAACTGATCCGTGTGCAGCGCGGAAGCGGGGATGGGTTCCCCCACACAGAAATTGATGGTGGCCGACTTTTTATTGAACATTTCCTTTGCCAGCAGCGCCGTACCCAAAGGCTTGTACACCATGGACGCACTGTAAAATAACAACGAATTTTTGGCCTGAATATGAATCGGCAAAATCGGCGCATTGGCGCGCCGTGCCATCTTCAAAAAACCCGGACGCCAGCGAGTATCCCGCACGCCGTTAGGTCTCGCTCTGGACACCTCACCGGCAGGAAAGATAATCACCGCGTGATCGTTATCCAGCTCATCCAGGGCCATTCGAAAACTTTTCAGGGCACCACTGCCGGTCATGTTATCCAGTGGAATCAACAGAGGGTGCAGTGCCTCAAAATTCATCAACATGTCATTGGCGATGATTTTGACATCAGGACGAACCTCACACACCAGACGCAACAACGCCAAACCATCCAAAGAACCAATAGGATGATTGGCAATAATCACCACCCGCCCCTGATCGGGAATATTCGCTTTGTCACGACTGGAGACGGTGTAACTGAAATTAAAGTAATCAAACACGCTTTCGATAAACGCGATTGGATCCAGCCCGGCATTCTCCTGAAGGAACTGATTGATCTCCTGCTCGTGGGTCAGCCGTCGCAAAAAGGAAAACGTGGAACGCTTGATCATCTCCGGCTGCTGCCCAAAACCGGGGTATTTGTCACAAAGGGTTTGTTCGATATTGATCATGAGGCTCGCTCGTGGTCGTCATACTGACAATGACTATTTTTGGGATTACGACCAAATTACTGCGATCTTGTGACGAATAGATGATGGAGCGATGACACAAATATGACCCTCCGCACTCCCCCTGAACACGGTTTTTCTGACTTTTTACGACCTTTTCAATCTAAAAACACCTCCTCTTATTAGAAACCTTACCTTTACGTTAACGTAAACTATTGCTATCTTTATCCCATAAACCTTTGCGGGCCCCTTTTCAGACGGCCAAAAACACTGGAACGACAGAAACAAATGACAACTAAAACATACAGCATTACCGACCTGTCCCGGGAATTCGATGTCACTACCCGTGCCATCCGCTTCTATGAGGATAAGGGCATGCTGACTCCCGAGCGCCGCGGGCAAACCCGTATCTACACGCCCGCTGACCGGACCAAGCTCAAGCTGATCCTGCGCGGTAAGCGCCTGGGGCTGACGCTGGATGAGAGCCGCGACATTATCGACATGTACAACCCCGGCAAGAGCAACGCTGACCAGCTGGAAAAACTGGTCCTGAAAATCCGGGAACGCCGCGATTACCTGCAACAACAAATGCACGATCTGGAAGTCATGATGGTGGATCTTCAATCCTCCGAACGCAGCTGTCTGGAAGCGCTGGGGAAAATAGACCCGCAGGCCTATGAGAGCCTGCGTGAAGATACGCCAGGCACGGATGCCTGAACGATAAAAAACCTGACAGCCTTCTGAGGCTAAACACTCAAACTGAACATACGAGAGAGACCATGAGCATCAGTTATCCTTCTTTAAACTTTGACCTAGGTTCCGACATCGACATGCTGCGCGACAGCGTCTATCAATTTTGTCAGGCGGAGTTGGCACCCCGCGCGGAACAAATCGACCGCGACAACGAATTCCCTATGGATATGTGGCGCAAGTTTGGCGACATGGGACTGCTGGGCATGACCGTCGCCGAAGAGTATGGCGGCACCAACATGGGGTATCTGGCACACGTGGTCGCGATGGAAGAAATCTCCCGAGCTTCTGCGTCAGTGGGTTTATCTTACGGCGCCCATTCGAATCTGTGCGTTAATCAGATTCACAAAAACGGCACCCACGAACAAAAGCTGAAATACCTGCCCAAACTTTGCTCTGGCGAACACATCGGCGCACTGGCCATGAGCGAGCCCAACGCCGGCAGTGATGTCGTGAGTATGAAACTGCGCGCCGACAAGCAAGGGGACAAATACATTCTCAACGGCAACAAAATGTGGATCACTAATGGTCCCGATGCCCACACGTATGTGATCTATGCCAAAACCGATCTTGCAGCCAACTCTCGCGGCATCACGGCGTTTATTGTAGAGCGCGACTTCCCCGGTTTCTCCCGCCACCAAAAGCTCGACAAACTGGGCATGCGTGGTTCCAACACCTGTGAACTGGTATTCCAGGATTGTGAAATTCCTGCCGAAAACATTCTCGGCAAAGAAGGCGAAGGCGTAAAAGTTCTGATGAGCGGCCTGGACTATGAACGTACGGTTCTCTCCGGTGGCCCTGTTGGCATTATGCAAGCCTGTATGGATATCGTAGTGCCCTACATTCACGACCGTAAACAGTTTGGCCAGGCCATCGGTGAATTCCAGCTGATGCAAGGCAAGGTCGCCGATATGTACACCGAACTGAACGCGTCCCGCGCCTACCTGTATGCAGTCGCCAAAGCCTGTGATCGTGGCGAAGAAAGCCGTAAAGACGCCGCTGCCGTGATTCTGTATACCGCAGAAAAAGCCACCCAAATGGCACTGCAGGCAATCCAGACCCTCGGCGGGAACGGTTACATCAACGAATTCGCCACCGGACGTCTGTTGCGGGACGCAAAACTTTACGAAATTGGCGCCGGCACTTCTGAAGTGCGTCGCATGTTAATCGGCCGCGAGCTCTTTAACGAAACCAAATAAGACGACTTAACGAATCACAATAAAACTGACTGAATACAAGCGTCGAAGGGAGAAACAATGGGCACCCTCAAAACCAAAATCAATACTCGCTCCGCCGAATTTAGCGACAATACTGAGCATATGCAGGCCCAGGTTAACGACCTGCGAGACAAGCTTGAAACCATTAAGCTCGGAGGCGGAGAAAAATCCCGTGAACGTCATGTGTCACGGGGCAAGCTTCTGCCCCGTGATCGAGTTCAGGCGCTTCTGGATCCCGGCTCTCCCTTTCTGGAGCTGTCTCAGCTGGCTGCTTATGAAGTCTATCCAGACTATGTACCCTCGGCCGGCATCATCACGGGCATTGGCCGGGTGAACGGTCAGGAGTGCGTCATTGTTGCCAACGACGCCACCGTCAAAGGGGGTACTTACTACCCTCTGACGGTGAAAAAACACATTCGTGCACAGACGATTGCGCAGGAAAATAATCTGCCCTGTATTTATCTGGTGGATTCCGGCGGAGCCAACCTGCCCAATCAGGATGAGGTTTTTCCCGATCGCGAACACTTCGGTCGCATCTTCTTTAATCAGGCCAATATGTCAGCCCGCAACATTCCACAAATTGCGGTGGTCATGGGATCCTGTACCGCGGGTGGTGCCTATGTGCCCGCCATGGCTGACGAGTCCATTATCGTAAAAGAACAGGGAACCATTTTTCTTGCCGGCCCACCACTGGTGAAGGCGGCAACCGGAGAAGTGGTATCGGCCGAAGAACTGGGTGGTGCCGATGTGCATACCCGTATTTCCGGTGTCGCTGATCATCTGGCCCAGAACGACAACCATGCTCTGCAACTGGCACGGCAATCCATTGGTCGCCTGAATCGGGTCAAACCGATTCAAAGTGATATTGCCCCGGTGAAAGAGCCTCTCTACGACAGCAAGGAAATCTACGGCATCATTCCCAAGGACAGCCGTCAGCCCTACGACGTACGCGAAGTGATTGCCCGGGTGGTAGACGGTTCCGAGTTTGACGAATTCAAGGCCCAGTACGGCACCACTCTGGTGTGCGGCTTTGCCCGCATCTATGGCTACCCCGTAGGGATTGTTGCCAACAACGGTATTTTGTTTGGCGAATCCGCACAGAAAGGTGCTCACTTTGTCGAGCTTTGTGGCCAGCGAAAAATTCCTCTGGTGTTTCTGCAAAATATCACCGGCTTTATGGTGGGCAAGCAATACGAACACGGTGGCATCGCCAAACACGGCGCAAAAATGGTAACCGCTGTTGCGTCGGTTCAGGTACCCAAGTTCACTGTACTGATCGGCGGCTCTTTTGGTGCGGGTAATTACGGCATGTGTGGCCGCGCCTACGATCCACGCTTCATGTTTATGTGGCCCAACGCCCGCATTTCGGTCATGGGTGGCGAACAGGCGGCCGGTGTTTTGGCCCAGGTCAAACGGGATCAGAAAACCAAAGCCGGTGAAGAGTGGAGTGCCGAAGCCGAAGCCGAGTTCAAACAGCCGATTATCGACACCTACGAAGCACAGGGGCATCCATATTTTGCCTCCGCCCGACTGTGGGACGATGGCGTCATTGATCCGGCAGATACCCGTATGGTGCTGGGACTGTCAATTTCTGCCAGCCTGAATAAAGAAATTGAAGACACCAGGTTCGGTGTTTTCAGAATGTAATCAGGGCGGGAGCAATCATGAACACAGTAGTGACTCACATTGATGACCGCGGCATCGCCACGATCACCATGAATAACCCGGACAAACATAACGCATTTGATGACATCATCATTGCTGAATTGACTGCAGCATTCCAGCAGGTGGCCAATGATACGGCCGTACGTGTTGTCGTTCTGGCATCAGAAGGAAAGAGCTTCTCTGCCGGCGCGGATCTGAACTGGATGAAACGCATGGCCGGCTACACCCACGCCGAAAACCTGCGCGATTCACACGCACTGGCGGAAATGCTGCGAACTCTGAATTTCATGCCCAAGCCAACCATTGCCCGAGTTCAGGGGGCCGCGTTCGGTGGCGCCGTCGGGCTGGTCAGTTGTTGCGATATGGCGGTGGCATCTCCTCGCGCCAGTTTTTGCCTGAGTGAAGTCAAAATCGGATTGATTCCTGCAACCATCAGTCCCTATGTCATTGCCGCTATTGGTCAACGAGCTTCCCGTCGCTACTTCACCACGGCAGAGCGTTTCAGTGCCGACACGGCCCAACAGCTGGGTCTTGTCAGTGACGTGGTTGAAGCCGAAGCACTGGATAACACCATCGAACAACTGATTTCCCAATTGCTGGCCAACAGCCCAGCCGCTGTTAAGGCCGCCAAGCAGCTGGTGTTTGATGTGGCCGATCGGGTTATCGATACACAACTGATTGAAGAGACCTGTACCCGCATTGCCGACATTCGCGTCTCAGAAGAAGGCCAGGAAGGACTTGGTGCGTTTCTGGATAAACGCCAGCCTGCCTGGATTCAGGCATAGATGTATAAACCAAACGAATTCAGAGAAGACATATAACGATGAATATCAAACAGTTTAGCAAGATCCTGATTGCCAACCGCGGAGAGATTGCCTGCCGCGTCATCCGCACTGCCCGCAAAATGGGTATTCGCACCGTCGCCGTATACAGTGATGCCGACCGTGATGCACTGCACGTCGCCATGGCCGACGAAGCCATACATATCGGCAGCGCCCCCTCGCGGGAATCCTATCTGGTTTTTGAGCGCGTCATTGACGCCGCAAAGAGAACCGGCGCCGAAGCCATCCACCCCGGCTATGGCTTCCTCTCGGAAAACGCCGCATTTTGTAACGCCTGTAAAGAAAACAACATTGTCTTTATTGGCCCACCCGTGGGCGCGATTGAAGCCATGGGGTCGAAATCTGCCGCCAAACAAATCATGGAAAAAGCCCAGGTACCTTTAGTCCCGGGTTACCACGGCGAAGATCAGAGTCGCGATATACTCAAACAATCCGCAGACGACATGGGCTACCCCGTGCTGCTCAAAGCGGCCGCCGGTGGTGGCGGCAAAGGCATGCGACAGGTCTGGAAAGAATCAGAATTTGATGAAGCGCTGGCAGCCGCCAAACGCGAGGCCATGAACGGCTTCGGCGACGACCACATGCTGGTTGAAAAATACCTGACGCAACCACGACATGTGGAAATCCAGGTGTTCTGTGATCAACAGGGCAATGGGGTTTATCTGTTCGAGCGCGACTGTTCGGTACAACGCCGGCATCAGAAAGTCATCGAAGAAGCACCCGCTCCGGGCATGACCGAAGAGCTGCGTGCGGCCATGGGCGACGCAGCTCTGCGAGCGGCTCAGGCCATTGACTATGTCGGTGCCGGCACGGTGGAATTCTTGCTGGATGTCGACGGTTCCTTCTACTTTATGGAAATGAACACCCGCCTGCAGGTAGAGCACCCGGTAACCGAAATGATCTCCGGTCAGGATCTGGTGGAGTGGCAACTGCGGGTAGCCGCCGGTGAACCGCTGCCCCTCACTCAGGAACAACTCAAAATCAATGGGCACGCATTTGAAGCCCGAATCTACGCCGAAGACCCGGACAATGATTTTCTGCCAGTCACCGGCACCCTGTCTTACTTGCAACCACCGGCAACCAGCGAACATGTTCGTGTGGATACCGGAGTATTACAGGGTGATGAAGTCAGTGTGTTTTATGACCCCATGATTGCCAAGTTGATTGTCTGGGACGAGAACCGCGAAAAGGCCCTGCAACGCCTCACCAAAGCCCTGAGTGAATACCGCATCAGCGGCATGACCACCAACATCGATTTTCTCTACAACCTGGCGAGCAGCGCACCGTTCCGCGAGGCACAACTGGACACAGGTTTTATTGAGAAACATCACAGTGTCATCTTCCATGACGCACCACAGGACATCGAGCAGGAATTACCTCTGGCTGGACTTTACTTGGTGCTGAAACAGGCCCAGACGGCGCAGCAACTGGCACTGCACTCTGTGGATGCCACGTCCCCCTGGAACGCGACCAATAGCTGGCGGGTCAATGAGCCTCATTTGCACAACTTCCGTTTGCGCTTTCACGACACAGAATACCCTGTCGTGATTGAAGAACACACATTGCACAGTAATGCAGCGACGACCATTCGTTACAGCATCAGTACTGCCGATAAAACCGTAACCGCCGAAGGTCGTCTTGAGAACGATACACTCTCTGCCAATATCGACGGCTATCAGTTTAAAGCCAACGTAGCCGAACATCAGGACGTTCAAGGCATCAGCTACAGCCTGTACACCCAGGACAGTGCTTTGAATTTTTCGGTGGTCACTGCGGATCTGGGCGACTTCGACGGCGATACCGGTTCCGGCGGTCTCACCGCGCCCATGAACGGTACCATGGTCACGCTGCTTGTCGAGGCGGGCAGCAGCGTCAAAAAAGGCGACGCCCTGCTGGTGATGGAAGCCATGAAGATGGAGCACACCATCCGCGCACCTGCCGATGGCGTAGTGGAGGAATTTTTCTTCCAGGCCGGAGAGCTGGTTGACGGTGGAGCCGAGCTGGTAAAATTTGCCACAGAAGACGCCTAATCCACATTTGAAGTAACAACTGCGAAGCACTTGTTAACAGGGAATTTGATATGTCACTACCCAAACACGTCCGCATCGTCGAAGTTGGTCCTCGTGACGGACTGCAAAACGAGAAACAACCGATTGATGCTGCCACCAAAATATCGCTGATAGAACGCCTCGCGGACTCAGGCATTGTTCATATCGAATCCGGAAGCTTTGTGAATCCCAAATGGGTACCACAGATGGCGGGCAGTGATGAAATCCTGTCCGATGTCCAGCGCAAGGACGGTGTGGTTTACTCTGCACTGACCCCCAACATTCAGGGATTTGGCCGCGCAGTTCTTGCCAACACCGACGAAGTGGCCATTTTCACGGCCGCTTCCGAGTCCTTTACCCAAAAGAACATCAACTGTTCCATTGCCGAGAGCATCAAGCGCTTTGAGCCGATTATGGAGGAGGCGAAATCCCGCAACATGAAAGTTCGCTGCTATGTCTCCACCGCTCTGGGTTGTCCCTATGAAGGCTATGTCGACCCGGTTAAAGTCGCAGAGATTGCCAGGCAACTCTACGATATGGGCTGCTACGAAGTTTCCATCAGCGATACGACAGGTGTAGCCACCCCGGCCTCGACACAACGCGTGCTGGAAGAATGCCTGAAGCTAATCCCTCTGGAAAACCTCGCAGTGCATATGCACGATACCTACGGACAGGCTCTGGCCAACATCCTGATGGCGTTGCAAATGGGTATCAGTGTTGTAGACAGCTCTGTAGCCGGCCTGGGCGGCTGCCCTTATGCCAAAGGAGCATCAGGCAACGTCGCAACAGAAGATGTTGTGTATATGCTGAACGGCATGGGTATTGAAACCGGTATTGATCTGGAGAAACTGATTCAGGCCGGTGATTATATTTGCCAGCACCTCAATCGCGACAATGGATCCAAGGTTGCCAAGGCATGGTTATCCAAGCAATAACCGATACGCCTTCACAGACAGCTCCTATCAACAGCCCCAGACCTTAGCATCCCTGGTCTGGGGCTGTTTGTCCGAGGTGTGCTATTCTTGAGTCCAGAGATCGACTCAGAGAATACAGCTTCAGGCCAGCGCATGCCCAACACCTCTCCCACCTCAGAAAATCCAGAAGAATCCCACAGCTATCAGGCCCTTAAAACGGTGCTGAACAGCCTGGATGCGCTGGTGTATGTTGCGGACATGGACACCCACGAAGTGCTGTTTTTTAATGATTATGGCAAGTCGGTCTGGGGCTCATCGGCCAATAAAAAATGCTACGAGGTCTTACAGAAAGGCCAGAACTCTCCCTGTGAATTCTGTAGCAATCCCAAATTGGTCGATTCAGCAGGCAACTCCACCGGCGTTTACGTCTGGGAATTCCAGAATACCCAGAATGGCCGGTGGTATCAGTGTCGGGATCAGGCGATACGCTGGACAGATGGACGCCTGGTGCGGATGGAGATAGCCACAGACATTACCGAACGCAAAGCAATTGAGCACGAACTGAAACTTGCCAAAGCGAAAGCCGAAGAGCTGGCCGACACCGACGAGTTGACTGGCATCCATAACCGTCGGGCTTTTTTCAATTATGGCAACAAGCTGATTCAACAAGCCCGGCGCACTGGCCAACCGCTGGCGGCCATCATGTTTGACATTGATCATTTCAAAGCCGTCAATGATCAATGGGGTCACGCAGCGGGGGATAAGGCACTCGTCACGTTGACCAAAGCGGTTGCACGCGCCATAAGAACTCCCGACCTGTTTGCCAGACTGGGAGGTGAAGAGTTTGCGATTCTCTTGCCCAATACACCTTTCGAAGATGCACACAAACTTGCCATGCGCCTGAAAGAAAACATTGCTGACCTGCCAATAAAGGCCGGAAACGACCAATTTTATTGTACCGCCAGCTTTGGTTTGACCTGTGCACAATTTCCGCCTCACACACCATCATTCGCACAGGGTTCAGAGTCATTGAGCCTGGATGTCCTGCTACAACGCGCCGATGAAGCCTTGCTCGAGGCAAAGAAAACAGGGCGAAACAAAGTGTGTGAACATCTGACCAGTTAAAGCCCCGATAACCGGCTTTCTGGCTCATGGCCAGCAACAGGTTTTTCGTGAAACCGTCATACCCCATTAATCCTGCCCTGCTGGAAAATTCTTCATTCCCTTCTATGCTTTGATTTCCAGAGCAGAGTTCTAGTGGCACATAAACGCAACAATACACTCTGCGGTGTTGCAATTGAAATACCAGACGGACCGGGAAACGAATCATGAAAGTATTTAACCACTTGCTATTTAAATCCATTTTTAGCCTCGGGATCATAACTCTGCTGTTTACAGCCAATGCCTTTGCGCAATCCAAAAAACCCAACATCCTGGTAATTTGGGGTGACGATATTGGCTGGCAAAACCTCAGTTCCTATGGCATGGGAACTATGGGCTACACGACACCGAATATTGACAAAATTGGCATGGAGGGCATTCGTTTCACCGATCATTACGCCCAGCCATCTTGTACAGCCGGCCGTGCAGCCTTCATAACCGGGCAGTACCCCATCCGCTCAGGCATGACCACTGTCGGGCAGCCAGGAGATAAACTTGGCCTGCAAAAAGAATCACCGTCTCTTGCCGAAGTCCTTAAAGATGCAGGGTATGCCACAGGTCATTTTGGCAAAAATCACCTGGGTGACCGCAATGAGCATCTGCCAACGGTGCATGGCTTCGATGAATTTTTCGGGAACTTATACCATTTGAATACTCAGGAAGAAGCTGAACAAAGAGATTATCAACGCTTTGGCAAAGCTTATTCCGGAGACCTGGAAACCTACGAAAAGAAATTCGGCACACGCGGTGTGATCCATTCTTACGCAACAAATTCAGTGGATAATACGGTAGATCCTCGTTTCGGCAAGGTCGGGAAACAAAAAATCAAAGATACTGGCCCACTGACTCAAGAGCGGATGAAAAACTTTGACGAGGGTGAAGTGATTCCCAAGGCCGAAAACTTCATGAAAAAAGCCAAGGAAGATGGAAAACCCTTCTTTGTCTGGCTAAACACGTCCCGCATGCATCTTTATACCCGTCTCAATGACAAGTGGCGCTATGCAGCAGAAAAATACACCTCGGAAGCCGATTACCATGGTTCCGGAATGCTTCAACACGATCACGACATCGGCCTCGTGCTGGAATTCCTCAAAGCCAATGGTCTCGAAGAAAACACCATTGTTTGGTATTCCACCGACAATGGACCAGAGCATACTTCCTGGCCCCACGGCGCCACTACGCCCTTCCGCGGTGAAAAGATGACGACTTACGAGGGCGGCATTCGTGTACCATCAATGGTGCGCTGGCCCGGGGTCATCAAACCCGGTCAAATACTTAATGGCATCCAGGGCCACCAGGACATGTTTACCACGCTTGCCGCAGCCGCTGGTATCAACGATGTCGCTGAAAAAATGAAGTCACAGAAAAAGCAGTATATTGATGGCGTTAACAATCTGCCGTATTGGAAAGGCGAGTCAGACCACTCCGCTCGTAACGTTATTTTCCATTACTATGAATCCAAACTGACGGCCGTTCGTATGGGCCCCTGGAAGTTTCACTTTTCGACCAAAGAAGACTACTACGCCAATGTGGTTCCCCTCACGGTACCACTGGTCTTTAATATTCGCATGGATCCTTTTGAAAGCTATTCCACAGCCGACGCCTATGGTCACTTGATGCAAAAAGTTTCCTGGCTGATTCAACCGATGGGAGAGTTGATGGGACAGCACCTTCAGACCCTGAAAGAGTACCCCCCCGTCCAGGGTGGAAAATCTTTCGACATGTCCAATGTGGTTGAAGAATTCGTCAACAAGTCCAAGCAATAACCGGAATATTAATCAACAACACCCGCTTTAAAAAAAAGTTTGGCTTAATTTTTTTAAAGCGGGTAAACCCCGGTTAAGGTCGGAGTGCCCCCTATTCACACCCTATCAGTCACCTTTTGGAACAGCGTTGTCCAGCCATTAGTTTCAATTGCCAGCTGACTTCCTTATGATGGCGGCCCGAACTGTGTTCTGCAGTTCCAGCTTATTCCACAGGAAGAACCATGTCCTATCCCGTCAAATTATTCAGCATTTCAATAGCCTTTGCCTGCGTACTGTTAGCATTAAACTTTGGCCTCCGTTCTTCGATGGGTTTCTTTATGGCACCTATCTCGGATGAATTTGGCTATGGACGGGAAGTGTTCGCCTTTGCACTGGCATTACAAAACCTCTTTTGGGGGTTATTCCAACCCCTGGCCGGAGCATTTTCTGATCGCTATGGCACTCTGAAAGCACTGATCATAGGCGCCGCACTCTATGCCCTGGGACTTTACGTCACAGCCACTGCCGATGGGGTCATGGGACTGAATCTCGGTGCAGGTTTGTTGATGGGCATGGGCATTTCCGCTACCGGCTTTGGCGTTGTGCTACCCGCCATGGCCCGTATGGTCTCTCCGGAGAAAAGTGCTTTTGCGCTGGGACTTGGCAGTGCTGCCGGTTCGGCCGGACAACTGCTGGTGGTACCCGTTGCACAGGAATTTATCGCTGCATACGGCTGGAGTAATGCTCTGCTATTGATGGCTCTGTGCGCACTGGGAATGGTTTTGTTAGCCGGCCCTTTTCGCCATGAACAAACGGCAGAAAACACATCGACAACGGAATCCTCACAAACGATGACGGAGGCATTGCAGGAAGCTTTTGTCTATCCACACTATTGGCTTATTGTTGTCGGCTTCTTTGTCTGCGGTTTTCAGCTGGCTTTTATTACCGTACATATGCCCGCCTTCTTATCCGATCAGGGCTTTCCCTCCGACGTTGCTGTGGCCAGTCTGGCATTGATTGGTTTGTTTAATATTTTTGGCTGTCTGCTGTCTGGCTCCTGGTCCGGTCGCTACTCGAAAAAACTGCTGCTGACCTATATATACGCCCTGCGGGCACTGGCGATTGCGGGGTTTATGCTGTTGCCTGTGACGCCCGCATCCGTTTATGCCTTTTCCATTGTCACGGGTCTATTGTGGCTGGCCACCGTTCCTCCAACTTCAGGTCTGGTTGCACAGCTGTTTGGCTTTAAATACATGGGACTGCTTTACGGCATCGTCTTTTTGAGTCATCAGCTGGGGTCTTTCAGCGGTGTCTGGCTGGGCGGCTATTTGTACGATGTAACGGGGTCTTACAATGTTGTTTGGTGGGCCGCCTGTTCCATCGCTTTGGTCACCGCGGTTATTCACGTATTTATTGATGAGCGCCCGGTGATACGTCTGAGAAAGCAAACTGACATGGTCGGCGCCGCTTAAACAAACACAACAACCAGGCATTCCTGCACTGTGGCGAGTTCCTGTACCCTCGCCACAGCGGCAAGCTTATCCCAGCCGCTCACCGAAGAGCTTCAACAACCGACTCCATGCCCGTTCAGCCTGGGCTTCGTTATAGACTGCTGAGTCTGGTGGACACCAACCGTGCATGGCACCTTGGTAGACTTCAATTTCAGCTTCTGCCACAGCAGCATCAAACGCTTCCCTCAACACCGTTTTCGCCTCTGGCTCACGTTCGTCATCATTTTCCGCAATCGCTATCAGGAAGCCCGCGTCTATTTTCGGAATCAATAAATGCGGGCTGTCTGTCTGATCCGTCACCAAACCACCGCCATGGAAAGATGCCCCCACCCCGACACGCTCTGGCATGTCCGCGGCCATTCTGAACGTGTAGGATCCTGTCATGCAATACCCCATCACACCCAGCGGCCGGCTGGTATCGACTGAAGGTTGCTGATCCAGAAACGCCACAAAAGCCCGCCCATCCGCAACACAGGTGGCTGGCGAGAGGGTAGCGGCCTGCTCTCTTGCAACAGGAAACAGTTGAGCCCGCAATTCCGGATCCACCACCATCACATCTTCCGGCACTATCTGCTCTTGGCGGGTTCGGTAATAAGGATTCACAACCAGAACCGAGTAACCAGAGGTTGCCAAACGCTTGCCCATCTGTCGGTAAGACTCCCGTATCCCAAAAATATCGGGCCATAAAATGACCCCGGCATGGCTGCCCTTCGCTGGATAAACAAAGTAGGCATCGGCTTCACCATCCGGCGTTTTAATCACGACCGATTGCTCTACCACATCCTTTGTCTGAGCGTAGCTGGGTATGATTGCAGCCATAGCCAGACCTGCCCCCATTTTGTTAAACGTACGTCGATTAATGCCTGTGGAGTGCAGATATCTATCCGCATCCCCCATGGTTAACTCATCACACATAATGGCCTCCCCCTGTCTTGTGAATAGGATATACCCTCTAAGAGATATAACGACTCGCCGGAATAATCAAGTTTTCAGGCTTTCAGCCGCCTGTCAGATTCTTCACATTACCGCCGCGACACAACTCAATGCCTCGGGCTTGCGGATTCCACTCTCTTAGGCACCACTGATTTCCGGAATGCTGCCCCTGATTGCTAACACCCCGAACATTGTGCTTCATGGGCAACGCCAGGGCGCAAGCTTCGACGGGGTTGTTTTTTTCAGTTTTTCACTGGCTGGGCTCGCCGTACTCGGCGTAGCCATCCCTGATTTCACTGTACCTTTACCCGGTCCTGTAAGGTTTTAGAAACCAAAAGTGCCCAATCCATTGAGGCTATGGCAGAATACAGCCCACAATCCATCCGTTTTTTTACGACACAAGAGGCAATCATGCGCAAGACCAAGATTATCTGCACCATTGGACCGGCTACCGAAAGCTACGAGATGCTGGAAAAACTGGCTGAAGCGGGTATGAGTGTTGCGCGCCTGAACATGTCCCATGGCAGCCACGAGTCACACGCAGAAGTCATCAAGCGCATTCAGACCCTGAACACCAAACTGAAATATCCGGTCGCTATCCTGCTCGACACCCAAGGCCCCGAGATTCGCACCGGTGAGCGCGACAGTAATCTCAATCTGAAAAAAGGCGATATTATTTCTGTCGTCGCCCGCTCATCCGAGGATGTGGAAGAAAACTCTCTGATGGTTAACTACGAAAACCTGATTACCGACATGCAGGTCGGTGACCGACTGACGGTAGATAACGGCCTGATCAATCTGGAGATTCTGGAAAAAGACCAGCGAGTGATGCGCTGCAAGGTGGTCGATGGCGGTGTGTTAAAGAGTAAGCGCCATGTCAATCTGCCGGGCATCCGGGTTAACCTGCCAGCCATCACCGACAAGGATCGCTCGGACATTCTCTTCGGGTTGTCCATGGATGTTGACTTCATTGCCCTGTCGTTTGTGCGTGAAGCAGATGACATCGCGCAATTACACCAATTGATGGATGAAAAGAAAGACAAGGTCAAAGTCATCGCCAAGATCGAAGACCAGGAAGGTGTCCGCAACATTGACGACATCATCGACATTGCCGATGGCATCATGGTCGCCCGTGGCGACTTGGGCTGCGAAGTAGACTTCTGGGAACTGCCCAACATCCAGCGTCGTATCGTGCGCAAATGCGCCCAGAAAGGTAAACGTGTCATTGTGGCAACCCACTTACTGGAGTCCATGATCGAAAACCCCATGCCGACCCGCGCAGAAGTCACAGACGTCGCCAATGCAGTTTACGAGGAAGCCGATGGGATTATGCTTTCCGGGGAAACCACAGTGGGCAAATACCCCATCAAGTGCGTCGAAAACATGTCCAAAATTGCCACCAGCATCGAACGTCACCGGGGGCTGCGCTTTACCGATGACCTGTTGACCGACAACCCCAAACAGAATCTGGCGGCAAGTGCTGTGCATCTGGCGGAATCTCTGCCAGCCAAAGCCATTGTGGTGATTACCCGCCGTGGTCGCATGGCCAATTATGTGACCAACTGCCACCCGATTCTGCCCAGCATCCACGCCTTTACCAATGACGGTCGCACTCGCCGCCAGCTGGGGCTGAACCGCAACGTTTACGCTCACAAGTTGCAATTCAGTAATGATCCGGAAAAAACACTCAGCAAGGCATTCAACATCTTGCTGGAGGAGGAAGGATTCCACGAAGGCGATCAGGTCGTGGTGATTTCTGATGCGCTGGGCGTGTCTGGCAGCGGTCTGGATGCGATTCAGGTGCGCGAACTGAAAGCCTCTCAGGACTGATTCAGACTCAAGTACCGAATCAACACCGACACAGTCCCTGACACAAAACCCATCGTGTCAGGGACTCTCTCCTTTCGGCACTCGGCGTATCGCAATCGCTGTTCGCAGGCGATCCGCACCGAAAGCTGACATCTTTTCAAAATCATCACGGGCTATCGGCAGGTGCTGACAGTCCAGAGGTAACTGTTGTTCCGGACTCAGGTCCGGGTCGTGAACATAGAGGCAGTGTTCATCCATATGCGTCAGACAAACCCAGTGCGGTGCCTTCTTGCCATCCAGCCGATAGGTACTGATTAACACCAGCACGGCAAACCCTGAGCTCAGCCACGCCTCCAGAATGTCTTGAGTGACGTCTTGATACACCACTTTGACACCCTGCTCCCGAGCCTTATGCAGAAACTGCTGATGCACCAGAGAGATCACCTGCTTCTTGTCTTCACTGCGGACACTGTCGGTGAACAGCGGTTTTTCCGTGCTGATATACACTTCAGTGTCGAAGCCGCGCCGGGCAGCCGACAGAGCCAGTCCCAGAGGGTGACACCCACCGTGCCCGGACGTCATGAAAATGGTGGTGGCCTCACGCCAGATATCCAGTTCCTGCTCCTGAGTGAACCACACTTTCGCTGCCGACAACTCATCTGTGGTTTCCTGAGACAACAGCTGGCCGACCATGGCCATCAATAACGATGCAGGGCCACAGGTAAACTCCGTGGTTTGTTGATACCAGGGAATGGGCTGAATACCAGAGGTTCCAGAAACCTCCTGCTGAAAAACACGGATGCGTTTCTGCATCCGCAGGGCATCACCGCGATCTTCATAGTAATCACTGTACTCACCAAAAACGCGATACCCCTGCGACTGATACAGTTTAATCGCCGGGCTGTTGGATTTAGCCACCTCCAGTCGCATGAAAATTCGGCCACGTTCAGCCGCCTGTTTTTCCAGGCGAGCCAGAAGCTCTGCACCGACCCCCTGTCCTCTCGCACGCGGAGACACGGCCAAGGAGTACAGGCGCGCCAAGCGTGTCCCCTTGTGCAACCAGACCAATCCATAACCTAAGAGCCCGTGGTGATCTTCTGCCAAAAGCAAAAGACCGTGGTGCGCCTTGATCCATCGACGAAAACTTCGACGACTGAGCCGGTCACTGGCAAAGCTCTGCTGTTCCAGTTGCTCCAGTGCATCCAGATCCGAGTCGACAGCCAGGCGATAATGAGTGCGGGCAGTCTCACGTTCCGCAGACAGAGAATCAGCGGCCACGCAATTCCAGCCTGCGCTGAAACTCAGCCATGATCAACATATACAATTCATTACCCAGATAGGCATCTTCCACCTTGTGATCAACACTGGGGTTATCATTCACCTCAATGACATACACCTGATTGTCTTTTTGCTTCAGATCCACACCGTACAAGCCCCTGCCCACCACATTGGCAGACTTTACCGCCGCATCCAGCACCGGTTTCGGTACCTCAAACGTCGGCAGGGTTTCAAAACCGCCTGAGCTGAAGCGTTTGGCACTGTGGTTATAGATCTGCCAGTGGTTGCGAGCCATGTGATATCGGCAGGCATAAATTGCCCGGCCATTGAGCACACCAATTCGCCAGTCAAAATCCGTGTACAGATACTCCTGCACCAACACCAGAGCGCTCTGCTGGAACAATTCGACCAATCGTTGTCGCAGGGCATCGCGATCTGCCGCCTTGTAAACGCCATTGGAAAATGAGCCTTCTGGCATTTTTAACACCAGCGGATAATCAAACTGTTGTTCAATCTCATCGAGTGTCGACTCCTCACAATTCATCACTACCTGAGTTTTCAGACTGGGCACACCGTGATAACTGAAAGCATCGTGGAGAAAGACTTTATTGCAACAACGTAAAATAGAGTCCGGATCATCGATAACAACCAGCCCTGCACTCTCCGCCTTACGCGCCAGGCGATAAGTGGGATGATCGATCGCAGTCGTCTCACGAATAAACAAGGCATCAAACTGATTCAGTTGCAGCAACAGCTGCTGCGAGGTCACGGGTTCCGCATAGATATTGAGCTTTTTCGCTGCCCGAATAAAACGCGAGATGGCTTCTTTATCGCTGGGCGGATGAGACTCTTCCGGGTTCACCAGAATCGCCATATCCCAACGGGCGGCCTTGCGCTGCGAGGGTTTTCGCCAGACCGAATCGGTAAACGTTGTGAGCGCCTCCAAAAACCGGCCTTTATCAGCGGAATTCAACTGTCGGTAAGAGCTGCGACGTACACAGGCGGTTACTGTTTCACCCTGTTGATCAAACACCACTTTCAATATGGGTGCCGGAAACCGTTCATACAACTTGCGAGCCAGTTTTTGTAAGGCAACGTTATCAACCAGTCCGAAATAGACAAACATTTCATCCGGCACAGCGCCCTTGCTCACCATTTCCGGCGACAGGCTGAAGGACAACTGCGTCTGGTCTTCGGCACCTTCAACCCGCAGCTCATTAATGGTCTTCACGCTGGGAAGCACTTTGTGATTACGGGCTTCCGACAACAAAGAACAGTAATAACCCTTGCTCAGGTAGTTGACGGTGTCACACACATTGATGATCCGGGTTCTCGGCTCATTCAGTTTGGGGTAATCCTTGAGATAACGATCAAATGTAATGACATGAAGGTGCGCAACATCTGAAATTTCTGAAAACTCTTCGACCACATCCTCATCGACAACGATAAGCGTCTTGTGCATCGCAATACTCTCTAAAGCGGCCGATAATCGGCACAGACCAATGACAAAAAATATGAAAGGTTACTTGTCGATCCCGGCCAGGGAGGAGACAACATCAATAAATGCCTGCACGGAAGACAGCGGAGCCGATTCAGACAAAGTGTGATAACTGGAACTGGGTATCTGCAAGGTGGTACCGTCCACCAAACCTTTTGATGCAGCAATGATGCGACCCATTTCGGTAGACCCTAAAGACGCTGGCTCTTCACCACGAGAAATTTTTTCCCGATTCATGGCTTCAACGTACTGATCTTTAAATACGTAGCGGTAATCCAGCTGATCACACACCGCCATGAGTTTTGCAGTGAGTTTTTCATTAAATGCATGGTTGGCGTCTTTATGACGCAACACCAAATGTTGCTCTTGAGCTGCACTGAAATCCGGAAACGGGCTGGTATCGACTACCACCAACTGATTCGTGGAGCCACCGAAACGACGGAACCATTCCAACAGATAGCGCCAGCTTTTTCCCGCTTCTTCCTGAGCGGTAAAAAATGCCGTCCCCTGAAATCCCAGCTCAAACAAATACACTAGAATTGCTGCCGACAACACATTGTCCAGCTGTCCAACCAACGCTTCATCGGTGACTTTCAGGTTGTCGGTAAATGCCACCGGCGTGCCTGCCACCAGATGTTCCAGTCCCTCAACCTCAAAAATCAGGTTATTGCGATTGGGACAGACATACGCGTTGCTGATCGCACCCTGCCCCCGGTAAGCGCCCGACCAGGGTTCGTAGGCATAAACCCGCTCATTGGGAAAACGGGTGACCACTTTGAGCATCAGCTGCTCGCCCACCGAGTTACCCAGCAAGTCAGAACGAGAGCCGGCGACAAACGCCGCATACTGGAATTCATTGGGCCCGGTACAAATCAATCCATGGCGATCTATGTGCGCAGACAGCATCAAACTGTCCGGACGATTCCCCTGCGCCACCAGCAAACCTTCATACCAGGTGACACTTGCACCGCGCTCTTCCAACTCCCGCTGCAGCACCCGAAAAAAGGAGTGTTCTGCACCCACGACGGAAGGGTTGCGAATCAACTGTGCGAGCAGATTGGTCAGCGATGCCGGCAGCTCGACGCTGGCAGCCGCTGGTGAAGCGTGATCTTTATTCATGTGTGGCCCATCCAGAAAACAGGCGTTGGTACGATGCTTGGCACATCAGAGGTCTGACGCTTTGGACACCCCAACGGGTTGCGCAATGTAGATAACATTTTGAGTTTGCTATATAGCGCCAAAGCCCCTGGCACACAAGTTTTATTTACGACACAGGCAAAATATTTAAAACCCGTGTAGGCTAAGCCCTGGAAAATAATTACCACACCCCGGAGGGACAATGAACAAAACAGGCAACACCCACAACCTGCTGATCGGTTACATCTTATGGATATTTGGCTTTATGGGCGCTCACCGCTTTTACTATGGACGCCCCGTGACTGGCACCCTGTATTTTTTCACGCTTGGGCTGTTCTTTATCGGCTGGATCATTGACCTGTTTTTAATACCGGGCATGGATGAATCTGCAGACATCAAATACCTGCAGGGAGCCAAAGACTACAATGTCAGCTGGATACTGCTGACCTTTCTGGGACTGTTTGGCATCCACCGTTTCTATATGGGCAAGTGGATCACCGGCCTGATCTGGCTGTGTACCGGTGGCTTTTTCCTGCTGGGGATCCTCTACGACTATTGGACCCTGAACGAGCAGGTGGATGAAATCAACAAAAGCCGGGGCTTCTGAGCCCCTCTCCAATCATTCAGTAGTTGGCAGCAGCTCAGCAATTGTTAGCGGGAATTGACGGGCAATTGACAGACCATTAACCACAGCCTCTTCCCTCAACGGGATGTAATATCGGCCACACAGAACCCAGTAACGATAGATTCACTGCAAACCGGTGCCAGCCCTGACTGGCGCCTGGTTCGCCATACCTCTGCAGGCGGACAGGGCAGAAGATCAGATTGGGCGAGCAGGTAAAGCACTCTTCGAAGCCTGGCGCAAAGGCGGAAATTGCATTCAGGTTGACGAGCCGACTCAGGTGACCGTTTCCTGATCCACGCGGTCAAACGGATCACAAACCTGATCGGGCTCTTTCAGACACACCCGATTCCGACCGTCCTTTTTCGCGGTATAGAGGCGAAGATCTGCGGCACGCAACACGTCTTCCAGCGCATCGCCGTCTTCACCGTAACCGGCCACCCCTGCGCTGAGAGTTAATTTGACAGTCCCTCCAGCGACCTCAAGTGAGCTTTGCTCCAATTTCAACCTTATCTTTTCGGCGACCATCATCGCCTGGGCGGGTGAGGTATCCATGAGCAACATGCAGAACTCCTCCCCACCCAGCCTTACTGCCAGATCAGTTTTCCGCAGCGACTGTTTCAACAGCTGAGAGAAGTGCTTGAGCGCCAGGTCACCGGATTCATGGCCAAAGGAATCATTCACCCGCTTAAAGTGATCCAGGTCGAACACCACCAGGCTCAGCGGAGTACCGGACCTTTGACTGCGTACTTTTTCGTGGGCAAAAACGTCTCTAAGACGCGCCCGATTGGCCAAACCGGTCAAAGGATCAGAATGAGCCAGATTCAACAACCGAGCCTCAGTTTGCTCACGGGTGATTTCATAAACGTGTGAAAGCGCCAAAATCACCAATGTCAAAATAGCGACATTGGCAACCGCTACCGGTTGCATCAACACCATATTATTGCGGAATTTAAAAAAGTAGATAACAACTGCAACAGCGATAAAGACGACGGACACCGCCAATCCCTTACGGCGCCCGAGAAGCAGGTGAGCAACCATAGGGATCAGCAAGGACCAGACAAATACGCTGGCGGTAGAAGACGGGGACAGCAATGCCACCATCATCGCGGAGAAAAACGGCAACACATAGGCCAGTATCCAGGACTCGAGATTCTTAACCCGTGGAATCAGACACAAAATGGCCAGTGAATAGCCTGCCATAACCAGCTCAACGACGGCCACACTGATATTGCCCCGCTGGATATTCAATCCGGCAAACAGGAAACCGCTCACCATCGTAATGACTAACAGGACCTTCAATACCGACTTGCGGTACGGGCGAGCAAGGACAGCTTGAATGTCAGATATTCTGGGGTTGTTTTGTTGGCTATCCATCACTGAAACACAGGGCAATCTGGAAAGTTATAAAGGGAGCATAACCCGCAAAGGTTTACCGATCCTCAAAAAACTGGACATCAAAAAACGTGAAGAATATCACAATACCTGAACATCCGTACCAATCACACGTAAATTGCGAATAATTCTTCAGTTTTTATCGACTTAGACCAAAACACTAATAAAGAACGTCGGGATATGCTGTTCTGCTATATTTAATTGGACTGCTCCCCCAACGAATCCAATTTGACACCCGCCATGGAAAACACGTCTCAACACCATCAGCCCGGATACCGACTCAAGACGGCTATTCCTGCCATCTTGCTCCTTTTGTTTTCAAGCCTGCTGCTGAGCACCACGACTCAAGCAGAGACGCCAGCAAAAGCAGCCAACTCGGTATGCCCTAAAAACCTCAAACGCCCCTGTATTGGACTGGTTTTGGGGGGTGGTGGCGCAAGGGGGAGTGCGCACATCGGGGTATTGCGGGCATTGGAAGAACACAATGTGCCCATCGACATGGTGGTGGGCACCAGTATGGGGGCCTTTGTTGGCGGTCTGTACGCCAGCGGCAAAAGTCCTCGCCAGATCCAGGAGCTGTTTGAATCCGCCGACTGGATGTCCGGCTATCGGGATGATCTGGATCGCAGTCAGATACCCAACCGTCGCAAACGGCAATTGGACCTATACCCTATCCACCTGGATCTGGGCATCACCGAAGGCAAGGTTAAGGTACCGCTGGGGCTTTTACAGGGTCAGGGAATGAAAAGTCTGATCGATTCCATGCTCGGTTACTATCCCGAATTCTCATCCTTTGATGATTTACCCATTCCTTTCCGTGCTGTCGCCGCCGATGCAGAAACCTCGAATGAAGTGATTCTTAGCCAGGGTGACCTCGCCAACGCCTTGCAGGTGTCCATGTCCATTCCCGGCGTGGTTCGACCTATTGAACTGGATGGTCGGCTGATGGTTGACGGCGGGATCGCCAACAATCTTCCCGTCAGCGTGGCCCGCTCAATGGGAGCCGACGTTGTGATAGCCGTTAACATCGGTTCCCCCCAGATGACCAAGGAAGAACTGCTGTCCGGTTTTGCGATCTTGCGTCAAATGGTCGGTTTTCTGACCGAAAAAAACGTGGCGTATCAAAAATCCCTGCTCACCCCCCAGGACATTTATATTCAACCAGAACTTGAAGGCATTACGACGCTCAGCTTTGAAAAATCGCCCGAGGGAATCGAAGCGGGCTATGCCGAAATGCAGAAACAGTTTCAGCAAAACACGGCCCTGCAGGCATTGGCAGACAATACCGGTCTGGCTTACGCCAGTGAACACAGCCCGATCTACCAGACACTGTTTATCGACAAAATCAATCTGGACAATCAGACGAGACTGGCTGATGACTACATTCTCAGCCGCATGCAGCTGGAACCCCGCAAAAGCTATTCGCTGGACAACATTCGCACGGGCACCGAGCGGCTCTACGGACAGGGGACCATCGCCCGCATCAACACCGCGGTGCAAACCCGGGATGGCGAGAATATTCTCAATGTCTATGTGGGCGAGAAGGATTGGGGGCCGGGCTATCTCGATCTGAAATTGTCGTTCGAAGACGATTTTGATTCCTTCAGCCGCTATCAGATTGGGGGCGCCTACCGCCTGACCAACCTGTCACCCTACGGAGCGGAGTGGTACACCACGGCCGAATTCGGTACCGACAAGAACCTTGACTCCGAGCTTTACTGGCCCATCAAAAACTCGCGCTTTTTTTGGGATACCGGGATTACTCTGGAGCGAAATGTCTTTGATTTTTCCATCGAGGATATCTCTTTCGGGCAGCTGGTCTCAACCAGCTACAGCGCTCGTCTCGGTGTTGGCTGGAACATCAGGGACAGCCTCGACGTCACACTCTCAACCACTTACACCGATGGCAGTTTTGACCTGCCGGAGCTTCTGACCAGCACTTTGCCATTGGATACCATCAAGTTTGATCAGGCGGGGATTCTGGCGGAATTGAATTTTGATACCCTGGACGATGCAGAATTTCCCCGCAAGGGATGGAAGCTGGAAGCCAATCTGGAACGAACCAAAGACACACTCGACGGTACCGAGGACTTTACCACTCAATTCGATTCGGAATTCAACGGCGTCCTCTCCTACCAGCGCCACAGTTTACGTACGCAACTGCGCTACCAAAGTACCATTAACAACGACCCTCTTTCCCTGCTGGGTGGGTTTTCCCTCGGCGGCTTTCTGAACCTGTCCGGTATCGGTAAAAACTCCATCTATGGACAACATGTCCGCTTTGCCAGTCTGGTTTACACCTACGAATTGGCAGCCAATGACTTCGGAGCCATTACTCTTCCCCTTTACCTGGGGTTTTCGACAGAAGCTGGAAACGCCTGGGCCAGCAAGGACGATGTAGACTATGGCGATCTGATCCAGAGCAACAGCCTGTTTATCGGCTGGGACAGTCCTCTGGGCCCCGCGTACCTTTCTTATGGAAGGGCTGACACGGGTAACAGCAGTTTCTATGTTTTCCTTGGAGTGGTCTTTTAGTCTTCTGCTTGCTCAGTGTCGCGAACAGCAGTGAGTGTTCTCATGGCTTCGTCAGTCGTAAAGAACACTCGCCCCGGCTGCAGTCGGTCCAGCAGTCGGGTTTTCTTCAGCTGATCCATCACCGGCCCCTTGACCTCGGCAAAGTGCAGAGTGATCTCGTTTTCACGCAGCTTATCGATCAGTCTTTCCAGCTCGTCGACGGCGGTGGTATCGACAAAGCTGACGGAACTGCAGATCAGCACAATATGATTAGCCTGTGGATGGGAGGCGCACTGCTCGAGAATGAAATCTTCGATGTACTGCACATTGGAAAAATAGATACTCTCATCCACCCGAATCGCCACCACGGATTGTGATGTAATTACATCGTGGCGCTCAATATTGCGGAAATGGGCACTGTCTCCCACGCGTCCGACCACCGCAATATGAGGGTGACTCGCTCTGTGCAACAGCAACACCACCGACAGCACAATGCCCACCCCGATGCCGGTTTGAATATCAAAAATCAACACCGCCAAAAACGTGGCCAGCAGGCTGTAGGCATCCGCTCTGTTCAAACGCCAGCAACGCAAAAACTGCTGAACATCAATCATGGAAAACACCGACATGATGACGATGGCTCCCAATACCGCCAACGGCAAATAATAGAACGCTGCAGTCAAAAACAGCAGTGTCACCACAATACAGAGGGCGCACACCATACTGGAAATGGTGGTCTCTGCACCGGTAGCATCATTGACAGCAGAGCGGCTAAGACTGCCAGCCAGGGCAAACGTACCACTGAAGGCCGCCCCCAGATTAGCCACCCCCAAAGCCAGCAGTTCCTGATTGGAATCCACACGCTCACGTCGTTTGCTGGCGAGACTGCTGCTGACAGCAATACTGGTAATAAAACACATCAGCGCAATCAGAAAAGACGGCATGGCCAGCTGTTTCCACAAGGCAATATCGACGGAAATACCAGACAGCGCTGGCAGCCCTTGCGGAATATTGCCCACGACGGATACCTGGGCGGACGTCTCCAGATGCAAGACGGCAACCATCACCGCGCTCGCCAGTACCACCACCATTGGCCCCGACTTGCTGAGCGCCTGCTCCAACCAGGAAGGCAGCTTGAGGCGCTGAATCAGTCTCGGAAACGGCGTTTTAAAGAACCACAGGGCAACACAGGCACTGACACCGATCACAACGGTGACGATATTGATTTGCCCGATACTCTGCACAAGGCTCAACAGCGTATGACCGAAATCCAGCCCGGTGCCCAGCTCGACCCCCATCATATGTTTTAACTGACTGACCATGATCGTCAGGGCTGCCGCACTGGTGAATCCACTGATCACCGGCACACTGATGTAGTTGGTTAACCGCCCCAGACGCAACAGGCTCATGGCCATCAAGAACACGCCCACCAGCAGGGAGATATTCACCACGTAGTGAATGTATTCCACTTCGGTTTGAGGATTGAGTGTGGCGACACTGCCCGCCAGCATGATGGAGATTAACGCTGCCGGCCCGACGGAAAGACTGCGACTGCTACCGAGAAAGGCATAAAGAAAAGCCGGAAGGATTGCGCAGTACAAGCCATACTCTGCCGGCATACCCGCCAACAGGGCATAGCCCATACTCTGTGGAACCATCACAATACTGACCACAATGCCCGCCACACAATCGCGAACCAATGTCTCTTTGCGATAGTCCTTCAGCCAGCGGCCCAAAGGAAATGACCACGGTAGTTTGTGCTGCTGCATTAACTTCATGCGCTCCCCAATCCTCCCAATATTTTGCGTATGGCTCAGGGTCAGGCAGCGCCGTGATCGGTTGCAGGATTAGTGAATCAGACTGGTTCCGCCGTCCACTGCAATGATCTGTCCGGTGATAAACTCGCCGGCCTGACTCGCCAGCATGATCGCCACACCCGCGATATCTTTTGGCTCACCCCAACGGTGCATGGGAATTCCCTGACGATCAGCCTCAAACGCTTCTTTGTCTTCGCTCAGGAACTCCGTCATTTTCGAGTAAAAACGGCCTGGAGCAATGGCATTGACGCGCACATTGTCCGCAGCCAACTCTGTGGCCAGCACTCGGGTGAGCTGGTGAATCGCCGATTTTGACGCAGCGTAACTGAAATTATCCAGTGCACTGCCCACCATGCCGGCAATTGAACCAATATTGATGATACAGGCATTTTGCTCTGGCGTTGCGTTCTTTTTCAGCATCGGCGCCAAAGCCTGTACCAGGAAAAACGGGCTCTTAACATTCACATCCATGACCTTGTCCCAGCCTTTCTCCGGCACCTGACCAAAGGGGGCGCCCCAGCCAGCGCCGGCATTATTGACCAGAACATCAATGTGCGATTCGCGCTCGTTGAGGGTCTTCACCAGTTCGGTAATGCCTTCTGTGGTTGCCACATCACCCGGCAGAGCCACGCAGTCACCGTATTGGCTCAGCTCTTCAGCCGCCTCAATGCAGGGCTGGGCCTTGCGCGCCGTGATGTAAACCCGCTTCGCTCCGGCTTCCAGGAAGCCGCGCGCCATATACGAGCCCAGTCCGCGGGAGCCCCCGGTGATGACACAGACTTTACCCGCCATAGAAAATAGCTGTTCGAACATTTGCTCTCTCCTTAATCTGTTTATGCTGTTCTTGATACCCGACCTACCCCTGATCACCCATGACTCTGCAGGACACCATTCGGATGCCTCTGAACCGGTCAGCAATTACAGGAATCTGAAAAGAAATATAGGGGTAAACCCGCCGGCTGATTGAGAAGACTACCAAAACAACCGGCGAAAGGAGCATTTATTAGCGTGATGACACGCCCAAAGTCAGAGAGATAACCGCAAACCTAGCTGGCGCTGGCAACAGCGGTGGTTTCCATCAAGCTCAGAGTTGCAGCGCAGGAATGGGCAGCTTCAGCGCCTTTTTTCACAAAGTGCTCACTGAAGAAGTTACGGTGCTCGTCCGTTTCCTGGAAATTGTGTGGCGTCAGAACCACAGAGAAAACCGGCACCAGAGTTTCCAGCTGAACCTGCATCATGCCCGATACCACAGCCTGCGCCACAAAGTCATGACGGTAGATACCGCCATCCACCACCAAACCGGCACCAACCACAGCTGAGTACTGTCCGCTGTTGGCCAGCAATTTGGCTTGCAGGGGAATTTCGTAAGCACCCGGCACTTCGAAAATCTCAACGGTGTTGTCAGTCAGCCTGGTGATTTCAGTGATAAAAGATTGCACACAGCGGTCCACAATATCGCGGTGCCAGCAGGCCTGAACAACAGCAATACGGGAAGGCTTGGATTGGGTTTTCTTGAGTTTATCGAATGAAGTCATAAATACGCCCTAGGCTCAAATCATGTAAGGGGCGATAAGGTGCCGAGACGCAAACGGTTTGCGCTGCCGGGATCCGCAGTCACACTTGAGACCGTCGCGAACCGGTGTATCGACAATAGACCTTTCTCTCATAACCGGACTTTAACCGTCGGCTCCGGAATCACACCGGATCTGCTGTCCCTGTCGTTCGCAGGTTCTCACTGAACACGTTCGACAGGCGCCCGCGGGCTACACGACAGTTACAAAACCTATAACTGTGGAGATTACCGCCGGTGGGGACTTCCACCCCGCCCTGAGATCCCGACTGGAGAGTCGGGGTGCGGATAATAGCAAGGCCACCCGAGCCTGTAAATCCGCCGGCGACAGGACAAATTGGCCGTTGTGCAAAGCAATCAGGCATTTTCCGTGCAGGCAAACACCTCGAACACGGCTCCGCCCCCCCTTAAAAATCGATTCTGTAGAAAAAATCGAGCGAACTGGCAAACCCGCTGATGGCCTCAATATACAACCGCCGGCTCAAATCGTAGCGCACCCCCACCTCGGTTGAGGAGTCGAAGACACCCACGCCGTAGCGCAGGGAAAGCTTGTCGGTAATACTGCCACTGGCCACCACTTGCGTCGCGTTGCCCACCCCTTCGGTTTCCAGATCAAAATCCTTGAGGCCTAACGAGGCCGCCACTTTCTGAGTAAACGGAGCCGTTCCTGCCACCCCCAATGACAAGGCCGCCTGCGCTATCAGATTGCTGTCTTCACCATCGGCCTCTTCATCAGTACGAATACCACGCCCCAGGATAAGATAGGAAAGCGCTTCCTGTTGCGACAAGGCCGGCTCTGAGAACACCTCCGATTCTGGATTTCTCGCTCGGCCGGTAAGACGAAGTCCAGCCACCACATCCCCCACCTCACGGACAGCTTCAACGCTCAGATAGGGCTTGCTGACGGGACCGGAAAACAACAACAGTGCGCGACGCAGTTTCAGATCCTGCCCCAAACGATTGAAAGTGCCATTGAGCAATCTCAGGTCGCCGGTGGCTGTCATGTTCTCCCGCACATCCAACTGACCGCTTAATCGCCCTTTCAAACCAAAGGCGTTCAAATGCAACTGATCGCCAATATCCAGACGAACACGGGCGGTCACCTTCAAAGGAACTGTGTCCTGCGGTTTTTCACGACCGACAATGACCGCATCCGGACTGAGCTGCACTGCCTCTTTTTCCAATTCCTTGACGATGACCTCTCCCGCCGGAATCGCCACCTTGCCGGAGATATTCACCGCGCTATTGCGCAGACTGAGTTCAAGATCGGGGCTGATATAAAGCTGTGCGTATGGCGCTATCGTAGCCGGGAGCCTCTGCCCGGACAGACGCAGTTCTCCTCCCAATGGCGCCCAGCGAATTTCACCGTTAACCTGCCCTTTACCTTGCTCACCACTGACCCACTGACCCCGAATCCGGGCAGCCTGTCCTTCAACCAAAATATCTGCGGTCAGGTTTTCCAGACTGACCGGAAGGTTGTTTCCACTGAGAAAGCCGCCACTCAACCGTAACTGACCGCCGATGTCCGGCTCCCTCAAAACCCCGCCGATGTTCCCCTGCCCGTTCAATTCACCTTCGAGACGGGACACCTGAGGAATGAGTGGCCGCAGAAAATCCAGTTTGAAATCATTCAGCTGATAACGTCCCTCAAGCTGCTGCTGACCAGCCGGATCCATCACTTTGGCATTAATGTCCAACAGCCCCAGTGCTTCACTGGCAATCCTCAAGCGGGTCGTGGCGATGTTTTCCTCCAGACGGGCCGTCAGATCTATCAGCTGGTAGGGAAAGTCATGCACATTTCTTTCATCATCGATCTTCTCGGCTTCCGTCAGCCGGATAACCCCGCTGGAGGTACGCGCCATCACCTCGGCTACCGGCGTGCCTCCCCGAGCCTGAGTTAACGTCAAACTGGCATCGAGAAGCCCCTCCCAGCTGAAATCCTCTGGCATCCAGGCATTCAGGGATGACAAATCAAACCGTTGCATTGCCAAATCCAGCTTGCGATCCGGCATCAGGGACTGCTGATCGTTAAAACACAGACTGGCGCTGTCGTAACGCCAACAGTGACCACTCATGGTCAGCGTCTGACTGTCGAGCTGGTAATTAAAATTGACCCGATTCTGTAGTTGCCAGTTTTGCTGCCCCAAAGTGACCTGACTGCGACTGAGAACCCCCTGCCAATCTGGATCACTGCCCTGGGCACTGTTCAGGCTGCCACTGAGTTGAGCGCTCACATCCGCAAAGCCTTCATGGATGTCCAGTGTCAGTTGATGACCCGATCGATCACCGCTGAGTGCCAGCTGCACATCGCCCAGCAACACATCGCCCTGGCGTACGTCATCCGCCGTCAAGCTGACCTTGCCCTGTGTCCGGTTATCCAATCCGACGCTCCCCTGTAAGGCAAGAGCCCGAATACGCCAATCGTCGTAGCCCAGTCCTGAGCCCTGAAGCTGCAAATCCAGCACCGGTGATCTCGCACTGCCACTCAGACGTACCGGACCGCTCAACGTCCCTCTTGGCGCCGACCCACCGAAGAACCACAGGCTCTGCAAGCGATGCAATTGCACGTCAAAATTACCGGCAACCGTCTGCCCCCAGTGTCCACTGCCACTCAGTCGATTCTCGCCCTGGCGCAGCTTCAAATTTCTCAGCCTCCAGGTTGCGGCCGACTTGCTCAGGCGACCTTGCAGTAAGAGAGGATCATTACGCAGATGGCCGTCAATGTCCCACTCGGAATCCAGGGTCAGGTTATCTCCCTGCCATTGTCCCTGACTGCTGAGCAGACCACTGACACTGCCCGGCAGCTCTTTGACTAAAACTCCGGGGTTCAGATCCTGCAAACGCAACTGGCCATCCCATTCAATACCGGAATCAAACCCCAGAAAGAGCTCACCTTCTGCTGTGCCAGACTCTATGGATAGTTTGAGCGGATGAATGTGCAGGGCTTGTGCATTCCCCGCAACGTGCGCATCCAGAGCCACAACCGGACTCGTTGATACCTGACCCGTGACCCGCCGGCTAACGCCTTTCAGCTTGGCAGCCAGGTCACTTTTCAGCTGGCCGTTGGTCCAGCGAATACCGGCATCCAGGGTTTGCAACTCAACCCCACCGGTATCCAGCGCATATATACGCTGCCAGGGGAAAGACTGAAGGTTAAGACGGGCATCAAGATCGAGCTGGTCTTTCCAACTAACGTCACCGCTCAGTAAGGCAGTACGCTCTGATTTTCCCGGAGTCTTGGCAGCATTGCCGACGCTCAATTGGACCTGCACATCGGAAGCTTCCGAGAGCGTGAGTCTGCCCGAGAGAAAGAGTTCTACAGGAACGGTTTGATCCATCGAATGATCCGTCGCCAAGGGTAGCAACGAGTGTCCCTGTACGGCGAATCCCCGATCAAAATCTCCGCTCGCATCCAGAGTCCAGTCGTCAAGTGTCAAAGTTTCCGGCAAGTCTCTGTAAGGTAAAAAAGCGTCGCCCTGCCATTTGGCAGACGCGGGAATGCCCGGTTCGAACGGTGCCAATTGCCCCTGAAGAGATCCGTCGAGATACCCCTTGCTCGTGACACTCAAAAGGATCTTTTCAAGACTGCCACCGGCGACGATCTCCAAAGACCATTCCTGTTGATCCACTGGCGGCAACTGTAAATGCCCCGTCAGATTCAACGGCCATTTCCCCTGTGTCAGCACGTCACCTTGCAGATTCCAATGCAGCTCAGGGCCACGTCCGGAAAATTCACTCACAATAATACGACTGCCGCGAGTGTGGGTTTGCAGGTACAACTCACTCAGCAGGGTGGACTCGCCATCCAGAGACAGTTCATCCAGCGTGACTTGCCCCAACTCCAAAGACAGCGGCAGACGGATATCGGGCAATTCAATAGGTGCTTGATCAGCTTGTTCGGTTTCCGGGAGGATCACCGTCACCCGATGACTGTAGAGACGCTGGATACACAGCCCTCTCGATATGAGACAAGAAGGTTTCCACTCCAGTTCGAGACGCTCAATATCAACGTTCAATGCCTGGCTTTGCCATGACACATGTGCGAAGTTCCAACCGCGCCAAAAGTGTCCACTTTCGAAGTCCAGAGACAGTGCTTGCAGACGCGCATCTGCCTGCTCAAACGCCCAGCGACTCAGCGCCTCTGTAGACAACAGCCCTGCAAGCAATACGGGCAATAACACCACGATCAGTAATACAACCAGCAGAACCCTGACCCACCAAGGGCGCTCGGCAAACGACTGCTTTTTGAATGGAAATCCCCAATAGCCTTTGCCCATTACAACTCCGGCCCCATGGAAAAGTGAATCCGAAAATCCTCATCCGGATCAGACAGCGACCTGGCCACATCGATACGCACTGAACCAATAGGCGAACTCCAGCGCAACCCCACTCCTACACTGGTTTTTAACGGATCATTAATGTTATTTACGGCATTGCCATAATCCACAAACGTCGCCAGACGCCACTTGTCGATAAATTCGTACTGATATTCCACGCTGCTGGTCATCAGGTAACGGCCTCCAATATTTTCACCGTTACTGTCTTCTGGCGAGAGCTCCTGATAACCATACCCCCGCACACTCTGATCACCACCGGCAAAAAATCGCAAAGAAGGCGGAATATCATCAAACTCGTTGGTGGCCACTGCCCCCAAGCGCAAGCGCGCCAATACACGATGATTGTCCAGAAAGGTATACAGCCCTTTTGCCTGTGTCAGTACCCGGGCAAAATCGACGGTCGAAATCACGCCGCGCGCGGCGCCCTCGACATCCAGCAACAATCGGTAACCGTAATCAGGATTAATCCGACTGGACACCATCAGGCGCTGAAAAGTCAGGCTGGGAATCAACAACTGGCTGTCGCCGCTGGCTTCTCCCAGAGAGAAATCATCATGCTGTGCACGCAAACCGATGGTGCGCTCCCAGTCATTACTCAGCGTTTTATGCAGCTCGGCACCCAGCACCACACTTTCGGTTTCCACATCATCAATGTACTCATGCTGCAAGCCGGCAAAGTAGCGAAGGTTATCTGCGATTTTATTGTCCAGGGGAACCTGATAATACGTACTGAGGTTTTGTCGCAGCCGGGAGATTTCCATCGCGGCTCCGCGACTGTGTCCCTCGGGATTCAACCAGTGCTGATCCCACGCCAGCTTTGCTCTCGCCCCCACGTCGGTGGAATAACCGCCGCCCAGCCCCAGAGAATGAGGATCACGCAGAGTCAGTGACACCTCAATGGGCACCTGCAAATTCTCAGCCTGATCAGGCTGGGGGGTGACTTTAACGTGGCTGAAATACCCACTGGCGAGTAAGTCCCGATTAAATTCGGCAACCTGATCCGCCTGATACTCAGCCCCTTTGTCAAAGGCAACCATTCTCTCCAGTACACCCTGATTAAAAACAGTGCTGGAAAAAGTGACATCGCCAAACTGAAACCGCGGGCCGGTTTGATACTGCAGATTGATATCCGCGCGATTGGTCTCTACGTTGATGAGTAGCTGTCGCTGGACAAATTTGCCAGAAAAATAACCATAATTTTGCGCCCGGTTATTGATCAGGGATTTCATCCCTTCATAGGCGCTGTGATTTAATTGCTTGCCCGGAGCCAACTCTTCCGCGACCGGCAACTGAAAGGCTTCGGTGCCTTTCCCCTCACCGAGTATTTCTATGTTGACCTGATTGAGCAGGACCGGAGAACCCAGTTCGACATCGATATGCAATACCGGTTTTTTTTCCGTGTCATCAAGACGAATATGATTGCGCGTGTGGTAGTAACCTAATGCCTGAGCGGCCTGGGTCGCCTGCTGATCGACGTGCTTGTAGAGCTGCTTCAGTTTGGGAAGATCAGCAGTGTCTACATCGCTCAGGAAGATGATGATGTTCTCTTTAACCGCCTTGTTAGAAGGCTCAACATTCACCTCCAGCTTGGCTTTTGCCAGTGACGCAAAGAGCAAAAGGCATAAAATAAGAAAGAGGCGGGGCATGTATTCCTTCCTGGGGTACACGACAATGAGTGCTTACAGGCAATCAGACCGGCAACTTAAAGCATCAGCTTGAATGACACAACATCGGCCTCGATCACGGCCATAGTTATTCCTGTCTACCGTGCATTATAGCCCCGAAGGCCCAGCCGTCGCTTAAATCATCAATCTGCGGTCGTAGATTTCGATAATCAGGCCCAAAACCGGCCTTCTTTGTACCCTGTCATTCATTTGTCATTCCCTTCACGCTGAAGTTCCTTATAATCCCGCCTCCTCCATTGACAAGCTTCGGGTGATTCACGTGCAAGCAATCTTTTTTTACGGCTCATTGATGGACCCCGAAGTCCGGAGCCACGTTTTTGAAGACTCCATAATTCCCGGCCAGGTCGTGCCCGCCGTGGCCTATGACCATCAGACCTTCACCTATCCCGGAGAGACCTTCCCGGTACTGGTGCCCGAAGCCGGATCAAGGGTTCTGGGCGAAGTGTTACGCAATCCAACCGCGGAAGCTCTGGCGCGCATGGCGTTTTACGAAGGCGATGAATACGGCATGGCGAGTCTGGATGTGGAACTGTCCGACGGTCAGGTCCTGACCGCCCACTACAATCAGGCCACTGACGAAGAGCTGACGCTCACCGATCCCTGGTGTTTCCAGCAATGGCTCCACAGCGAGCGGGATACGCTGGTGGAGATGTGCCGTCAGTATATGCAGCGCTGCTGGGGAAAGATGTCGGTTCTGGAGGCCGATGCGGTCTGGCAGGAACTGCAGTCCTTACGAAGCTAGGCCCTGTCTGACCGCAAAGGGTTCAATGTGTGTCAGAGACGATGGACAGGGTTTTGAGTTTACCGCCGGCCAATTCTTCCGACAGATTCACAAAACCCTCAACAGTGACCGTGCCCCGCTGTTCGGCCAGGGCGCGGGCGACATCATCAAGACTCGCCTCCCCCTCTGTCGCCTCCAGGATTTCCTGATTCAACTCATGCATCAGCACGGCAGCTCTGGCTGTGGTTGCGCCGCTTGAGTCTCCGGTCAGCAGACTACCGGATTCTTTTCCCCACTCTTCCAGATCCTTGATCGCCCCCTGAAAACGACGCTCACTGATGGCTCCGGTTCGACGCAAAATTTCAACGGCGTAATATTCCGCGATACCCTCGACAATCCAGTCGCTGTAACGGGTCCCCCGAATACCGGTTCCCACATGCACCATCTCATGAATCAGACTGCTGGTGCGATTACCGCTGATCAGAGGCCGATCAGCGTGCATAAACAAGGACTTTGAACCGGACAAACCGCCGCGCCACATAGGATTGCCGGCACTGACGATCAACAACTGCGGTGGAAATTGCGGGAAAACCGCTTTAATTGCCGGCAAGGTCCAGCCGAGAAAGGCCAGCGAGTCCTGCAAGCGCACATTCTGTCCCCGCGGGGCCGCCACCCGAACATCGGTGCCGACAAATTCATCCTGGCGACTGCTGATCTCCCCCAGAATCAGCCAGCCCTTGGGGCGCACGAAACGTCTTCCCGGATCGGTGATGACATAGTGATGTCGATCTTGCGTTTCATAAGGTGCTGCAGAGGACCAACCTTTGGGAAGGGTAAATATCAGAGAGGCATTGGAACTCAGACCTTTTGGCAGAGTTGCGGCAATGGGTGGGATCAACTTATCGCTGCGCAGAATTGCCCAGTCAGAAGTGATTCTGGAATCGTAACGTCCCTGACTTTTTTTCTCGTCGATCACAAAGTCGTAACTTAAAGAGGATGTTGGCCCAGCAGGAGTCCAGACAGCGCGATTTCCCTTGATTTCAACGGGCTGCTCGCTACTGAGATTCTTATAGCGTTCATCGGACAGTCGCAACTTCAACTGTGACGGCAGTTCCTTTCCACGCAGAGTCATCACCACATGAGCCAAACCGGAATCCGGATCAACGGTTACGTCGTATTCGATATCAAACTGGTCCGCCGATACCACAGAGGAAAACATCACCAGCGCCAACCAGAGACTTACCACATACTTCACGTCACTACCTCTTATCTTTGTCAGTGCACAGAAACCTCGGGACCACAGAGTCTAACCAAGACTGCCACGTTTAACATCTTTCACGTTACGTCCCACCTCCGGTCGAAAAACACGCCCCCGCCATCACCGGAACTCGTTGGTACTGTGTTATGCTCCTGCCAACACCAGAATATCCGCCACCGGCACCCAAAGATCCCATGACTGATTTTAACAACAGCAACACCCCTCATTTCGACCAGACGTTTTCACAGTTTGACTATGCAACCCGTGAATTTACCGATCAGGAGTTTGATAACTGTCTGTTTGATGGCTGCGACTTCAGTGAAGCCCATTTTTACCACTGCTCATTCACAGACTGTACATTTACTCACTGTAATCTCAATCTGCTGCAAGTTGCGCACAGCAAATTTACCGACGTAAAGTTCATGGATTGCAAGGCCCTGGGAATCGACTGGACCAAGGCCTACTGGCGCGGTCTGAATCTGGGTGCACCGCTGTGGTTTCAACGGTGCCTGATCAACTCGTCGTCGTTTTATGGACTGCAGCAAACCAATATGGTTATTGAGTCTTGCCGGGCACACGATGTGGACTTCCGGGAAGCCGATCTTAGCGGAGCCAACTTCAGTGACAGTGATCTGACTCACAGTTTGTTTGGCAATACCAACCTCACCGACGCCAACTTTCAGAACGCCTCAAACTACGACATCAACCTGAACAATAATATCCTGAAAAACGCACAGTTCTCCCGCTACGAAGCAGTGCGGCTTCTGGAATATCTCGGCTTGCGCCTCGTCGATTGAATGTTCAGGGAACGGGTGTGTTAATCCTGCTCCCGGACAAGCTCATCAAAACTGGTGAACTCCCGAGGCTGATAATTGCCCTCACGCCCTTCCATTTCCGACATCACAGCTTCAATCTGATTGGGGCTTTTCAGGACTTTGGCCTGTAAACGCTCTTCTGTGCGCAAACCGTCGAGATCATCACCATGCCACGAAGAATCGTACAGATATTTCGCATAGGACACCGCGTTGGGATTGCGCCGGGCAATACTCGCCGCCATTTCGAGGGCAGCATCGCGAGGCGTTTCACTCAAGGAGGTCACCAAACCTAACTGTTGCGCTTCTTCGCCCTGCACCACTCTGCCGGTGTAGGTCAGCTCTTTCGCCACGTCCAGACGCACCAGATCTCTCAGGGTTTGTGATGCCGACATATCCGGAATCAGGCCCCACTTTATTTCCATCACAGACAATTTTGTCTCAGGATGAGCAATGCGAATATCGGCGCCGAGCGCAATCTGCAAGCCACCGCCGTAAGCCACGCCATGCAGAGCGCAGATGACCGGTACGGGCATGGCCTTCCAGACATAGCCCGGCAATTGGTAAAAGTTTGGCGAAAAGCCTCCGCGCCCGGGACCAAACGGGTCAGCAAACACATCCGGATCGGAAAAGTTCGCAAGATCCAGCCCCGCACAAAAAGCCCGCCCCTCGCCGGACAACACCACGGCACGAATAGTTTTGTCTTTTGCCAGACGCTTGCCGGTTTCGTTGATGGCTTCAAACATGGGGATACTCAAAGCGTTCATCTTATCCGCACGATTCAGTCGCACATCGGCAACATGATTTTCAATGGTTACGGACACCAAATCTGATTCAGACATATCTACACCTCAAGGTATTCATTTCTACAAATGGTCTACTCGCTCTTCTGCGAGGTTTTACTGCAGTGATCGCCAGGTAATAAACCAGTGTCCAACCACCATGATCCAAAGACCAATCACAATTAGAGTCGCGAAGGTAAACAATCGCCGACGCAGGGGTAAAAAGTTGGTTCCTATATGCACATAGGCGTGCCAATAACGCAAGACCACAAATCCCCAGGCTGCGATCAACACCCAGACATTGACCGCATTCAATCCCCACAACATAAAGCACAGCACATAAAACAAAACCGGCAGCTCAAATTGATTGCGGATACAATTATTCACTTGCTGCACCGATTCCGGCCAGGCATCACTGTAGATTGCCCGGCGAGTTTCATCGACAGAGCCCTCTCGGGAAGCCTGCTTCTTACGCAAACCCAGCAGAAAATACAAAACAATGGCCAACAACGCATTGGCCAACATGGGCAAAACAATCGCTATATCACTCATAGTACCGGCTTCCAGTCATCAGAATTAATCGGACAGATAATATTCAACCGTTGACACCACCCGGACACGCTTAATATGAGGATTGTTTTTATCCCTGGCACTAATACTGAACTGTCCCTGTGATGCTCTTTTGATTTTACCGAGCGAGCTATCCGAATCGGCAGCAAACTTTTCCGCTACTTCCCGAGCTTTACGAGTTGCCTCTTCAATCATCTCCGGCTTCACTTCATTCAGGCGGGTAAACAAATATTCAGTTTGCGCACCATAATTATTTCCGGAGAACACGATACCCTGCTTGCCTAATGAGGATAATCGGGACATTACCGCCCGAGCCTCATCAATCTGTTGCGAATAGACCGTCACGGTTTGCGTCGCGGTATAACGGAACTCAGCGCGGTTGCCGCTGTTATATTGCTGGGCAGACTTATCGGTTATGGCCGGCAGATCCATGGAAATTTCGTCGGGCTTGATGCCATTGGTTTCCAGGAAGGCTTTAATCTCTCCGGCCTGAGCGTCGATCGTACTGTAGAGTTCTCCCAAATCGTTGCTGGCAACATTAAACTGTATTGGCCAGATAACAATGTCAGAGTCGTACTCACGTTCAGACAGGCCTTTTACCGTCACGGTGCGCTCATACAATTTGTATTCTATCGCAGCCTGAGCCAGTAAATACCCCAACACCGACAGACCAATACACACAAACACACCCAAAAAAATGCCACTCCAGGCACTGTTTTGACGACTGTTTTCACTCGAGTGAGACATACTTCCTCCGGCTAGCTAAAGAATTTTATCGCTGAGAACCCGGTGCACTTCCCTCCCGCCTGGGCAGGTGCACTTGGAATTCAACACCAGACAGATCATTGCGGTTGCGCGCAATGACGTGGCCATCGTGAAACTCCACAATCAGCCGCACAATATGCAACCCCAATCCCAGATGCGTCGTGTCCTGATTGTGTTCCGGCGGTCTCATCGAAACCAGGGAATCAAACAATTGTCCCTGCATTCGCTCGGGCAGCAGAGGGCCATCATTACTCACCGTCAGCACCCAATCGTGTTCGACCATCGCCAGATTCAACTGAATCTGCCCACCAATCGGACAAAAGTCGATGGCGTTATCCACCAGCTTGTCCATCATCTGCACCAGTAAATCCGGAGAGCCATACAAGATGGCGTTTTCGGCCTTGTCACCAAGACTGACACTCACCTCTTTATCCGGCGTCATATCGTTATAGGCAACCCCCAGACCACTTACCAGTGACGACAGGGAAAAAGTTTCAAATTCTGCCTGGCGAATACTCTCTTCGACCCGACTGGCGGAACTCATGGCATTCAAAATCGTCGACAGCCTCGCGCTGCCATCCTGCGCCCGCTGGGAAAAACGGCGAGCAGGCTCTGACAGGTCTTCGTGCTCGAGATTATCCAGTGAGGAGCGGACGACGGCCAATGGCGTGCGCAATTCATGAGAGAGCTTGGCGGATAAGGTCCTCAGGTAGTCGGTGTACTCTTTCAGCCGGTTGAGCAGGTTGCCATAACTGCGGGTGAGATCCCCCACTTCATCCAAGGCCCGGGATTGTGGAAAACGATCACGGATACGACCATTATCATCAATGGCTTGCTCGGCAGCACGACTCAACCTGCGAATACGGAAAGACAGCCAGCTGGCATAGGACAACAGCCCCAGCCCCGTAATGGCCGTCGCCAACAGGGTGTAGTAGAACAGTCGATTAAATGCCGAATTGGTCAAAGCCAGCATCTTGTCACTGCTCTGCTCGGCCACCACCACCGCCGCGACTCGATCATCACCACCGGCAACCGGCACGGCCGCCCGGCCAACCCGACGCTGGCCCCATTGGTACCAGCCCTGAGCCAGCAAGCCCTGCTGTGCCTTGACGATTTCGGGCGAAGCAAAGTGACCTGTTCCACGATAACTCCCCAGTGGTGGCAGGTACTCGCCACCCAGCGCCACCCGATATAGCCAGCGAATCAAACCATGCTGTTGATTGTCAGACTGGCCTTGTTGCGGGCTGAACTCGGCATCGGGGTATGGGGATGAATCCCGCAGCGAACCGGCGTCAGCGAGCAGCCACTGATTGGCACTGACTACCCGCAGACGGAGGTCATCGCGTGCAAACACAGAGACTGCACGGTTCAGCTCCTCATTGAGGCTGCTCCAGTAGGGAGGTGTCGATTGCGATTCGATATTTCCGAGCCACACGGGCTGCAAAGGCGGTTGCTGCACATCCACCAGAGCCACCCCCAATTGCTGCCCAATCAGACTGACGGGAAGCTGGATTTCGACCTGAAATCCCCGGGCGTGCTCTTGCCATTGCCCCAGGATTCGATGCTCCTGTCGCACGCGCTGCCGGCTGTCGCGGTAGAACGTCAGGGTATCACCGGGAGCGCCACTGCGAATCACGTAATCGCGCAACTCGCCACCGGGCAAACGAGTTCGCAGACGCAAGTGATCGCCGCTGGCCAGCTGACCGGTACTGGGGTTGTGGTACTGAATCCGGGAATCCTGCACCTGGGCAAACAGCAGCAGGGCATTGCCTTTGCGGGCAACCCTCAAAGACAGGCTGACTGGCGGCGTGTCACTGACGACTTCAGAGCCATCATCAAACGCCTGGGAAGCCGAAAAATAACGCGGCGTGATATTCAGTGAGCGCCAGTCATCATCATAGCCATCGAGCTGCATGGGCGCCTGAACGCGATGAACATAGAGCTGATCGTCAGGGTTTTCATGCCAGCGATCACCACTGACATCCGCCAACAGTGCCGGCTCACTGGCAATTCGGCTGGCAACGGCCTGAGCCGTCGCACCCAGCGCCACCACTTGCCCCTGACGCAATGCCCCTTCCATTTCCTGAATATACTGGCAGCCTGCCCACGGCAAACTCAGGGTCAGCAGACTGACCAATACCAGCTGGCGACGCAATCGCATGTTAAAAGATGCCCATAGATTATTCCGACATCAACCAGCGATAGCCCATGCCATAGGCAGTCTCGATGGCTGCGAAACCGGCATCCACGCGCATAAACTTTTTACGAATACGCTTCACATGGGAAGTGATGGTGTTATCGTCCAGCACCACATTGGCAGCGTCCATCAGTTGCTGACGATTTTTAACATGTCCCGGGTGGCGCGCCAGACAGTGCACAACCCAAAGCTCTGTTACCGTCAGGTCAATCCGCTGACCTTGCCAATGGGCCGACATACGATCCATGTTCAGCAACAAAGCCCCCCGCTTCAGCACATCTTCCTGGGCCTGAGCGACCGGTTGTCGCAAGGCATCGACCCGCCGGAACAACGCCACAATCCGGGCCAGCATATGAGGCTGACTGATGTCTTTGGTCAGGTAATCATCGGCCCCCAGACGCAAGCCCGACACCACATCAAATTCGCTGTCACGGGCGGTCAGAAAAATGATCGGCAGCTCAGGCGCCATCGCCCGCAGCTCGCGACACAAATCGAAGCCGCCCTCGATCTCTTCTCCCAGCCCGACATCGATAATGGCCAAATCCGGCAGCCCCTGGCGAAAGGCTTCCAGTGCCGGCAGGCGTTCACTGTACAAGGCCACTTCGTAGCCTTGCCGGGTCAGTGCATCACGATAGTTTTCAGCGATAGCCAGCTCATCTTCAACGATGGCAATTTTGCGAGCCATAGGTCGGTTTCCAATCCTAGTGTTCCAGTGGAGTCATTGTACCGAAAAAGAAGCGGCTCGCAGCGGCTTGCCACAATTGATCATGATTGCTCACTGCTGCGTCAGGATTCTGAAGAATCGCGCCATATTGTGATGATTAAATGATATCCGACACACAACATCAGGAGAGCAGTATGTGCTTCGATCAACCCCGCATCCCCAAGCATCGTATCTTAAAGGAGTCTTACACCTATTCTCTGTCGGGCCGCAGGCGTCGCTCCCGCCGGGGCATGTTTGTACGCAGCCTGATCGCTGTTCTGAGCCTGCTGATTCTGCTGGTCATGGCGGCTGAGTACAGCCGCACCTCATCCCTGCAATCTATCGACAAACCAGAACACAACACCGAAGTCAGGCTGCAATAACGTATTTGAGTGTTTCGACCACCTGAGCCGGGGTCTTGGCCCACGCCATGGCCTGAGCATCGACCTCTTTTAACGGGTGGATAATGCTCTCGTCGTGCAGCGTAATATAGGGTTTGCCCAGGGCAGCGCAGTAGCCCGCATCAAAGGCGGCATTCCACTGTTTGTACTTGTCACCAAAGCGCACCACAACGATGTCTGCTTTTTCAATCAGGGTTTTGGTACGGATCAGGTTAACCTTGGACGACTGATGATCCCGCCAAAAACTGTTGTCATTGTCCATCAGGTGATCACCGGCGGCATCGCTCGCCTCGTGATTGGTGACTGCGGAGGAAAAGACCACATCCAGTCCAGCTTCTTTTACGCCCTGTTCAATTTGTTCACGCCAGTCAGTATGGATTTCACCTGATAAATAGACTGTCCAGCTCATGGAAACTCCTTAAATAAGTTTACGTAGATCTCAATGCAATGATTAAACCCGTGCGATAACAGATTATCTACGGCTAGCGATCATGAGGAACAACGGCCATGGTCAGGCGTGACACACACGTCAGCTTACCGGCTTCATTAACAATCTTGATTTCCCACACCTGGGAGGTTCGGCCAGCGTGCAGCAAGCGACCGGTTCCGGTAACGATGCCCTCACGGACTCCGCGAATATGGTTCGCATTCACTTCCTGCCCAACGCAATAATATTGACTCCGATCAATAACCATATTGGCTCCAACACTGCCCAAACTCTCCGCCAGCACCACATTGGCTCCTCCGTGAATCAGCCCCATGGGCTGAAAGGTTTGAGGCCCTGCAGGCATAGTGCCACAAAGATAGTCCGGACCGATTTCAGTAAACTCGATACCCAATGGCCCATGAATGGTTTTATTGTTCAGACTGTTCAACTCTTCCAGAGTAGGTGTGGCAAACCAGATGCTTTCACTCATAAATCACTATCTCTAAACGTTCACTTCAATTACTGCTTAAGATTTTTGTCAGCAACAAACGGGTTGGTTTTACGTTCATGACCAAAGGTCGACATAGGACCGTGACCGGGAATAAATTGAACTTCATCCCCTAAAGGCCATAACTGGGTGCGAATGGAATCAATCAGCGTATCGTAATCACCCCGAGGGAAGTCGGTACGCCCAATTGACCCCTGAAACAGTACATCACCCACGATCGCCAACTGGCTGGGGCGATGGAACAGAATGACATGGCCGGGAGTATGACCAGGGCAAAAGCGCACTTCGATGGTCTCATTACCCACCGTAATTTCGTCACCGCCTTCCAGCCAGCGATTCGGCTCAAACACCTCGGCAGGTGGGAAACCCATCATCTGAGACTGCTCCGGCAACATATCAATCCAGAATTTATCGTCTTTATGAGGCCCTTCGATGGGCAGATTCAGCTTTTTCGCCAGAGCCGCCACGCCTCCCACATGATCCAAATGCCCATGGGTGACCAGAATTTTTTCCAGCTCGACACCATGCTGTGAGACGGCCTGCTCGATGCGATCGAGGTCACCACCGGGGTCCACAACAGCGGCTTTTTTTGTCTCCTCACACCACATTAACGTGCAGTTCTGCTGGTAAGGGGTCACAGGGATCACCTGAAACTTCATATTTACCTCGTTCTATATCTCTTGTTATGTCTATCGACTGCCATCAGGCGGTTTAATCACAGGCAGCAGAATACCACAATCCATGAGGCCGCCCCCATGGCAACAATTGCCAGTTAGTGGGTGATTACTGCCTTAGAGAGGTAAAAACACTAAAGATCGGGTAGCAGGAAGAGCACGCGCGCCCAACGCCAGCAGGGAGAAGAGCACCCCGGGGGGATTTTCCTGCGGAAGTCATTACTTACCTACCATGTACAGTACCAGCTGCAATACCGCCAACAACATCACCAGCGGTAAAATCCATCGACTGATTTTACTGACATCTTCGTCAGAGTGGCGTTTGCCGAAACGATCCAGCATCGGAACAATCACAATCAGAGCAAGAAACAAAATGCCGAGAATTTTTACTAACACCATATCTGTTCATCCCACTATTGTTGGTTTTACTTAGACGCTTGAACACGGCCACAGATCCCAAATCAGGTTTCAAAAAAGGATAACACCCATTACTGATTGTTATAAATGCCGAGCCTGGCATTCGTCTCAAAGCTCGAACAAAAGGATGAGAACCATGCCCCGTTTCCAACGCCCGTCAAAGGTTCGACACTTCCTATCCTTATAAAAGACGCGTAGACTCTGGTTAACCGTTATAAATTGACGGACTCTCAGTAATTGTGCAGGCTATTCTCTGGCATGGAGAATCGCTGTCTTCGCAGCTTGCGATGACGACAAACTGATTGCCACTATAACTACAAAAAATTTCGCTTAACATTCAAGAAGAAGGAAAACTCTATGAACATGTTGAAGACCACTCTCTCTGTTATGGTTCTGACTGGCTTGCTGGCCGCGTGCAGCGACGACAAAGCCCCTGCGGACGATGCAAGCACCATGATGGATGACGCGAAGGAAAGTGCCCATGAAATGATGGACACCGCTTCCGAGAAAGCTTCTGACATGGCTGATGATGCGGAAAGTGCCATGAACGATGCAATGGACGCTGCTGAAGATATGGCCGAAGATGCTGGCGACAAGATGGACGAAATGGCTGACGATGCAGAAGATGCTGCTGAAGACGCCGCTGATGAAGTGGAAGATGCCACTGAAGAAGCTGGTGACGCCATGGAAGATGCCATGGAAGCAGCCGAAGAAAAAATTGAGGAATAAGCCTGACTGACACCGTTCAAATGCAACTGCTGATTGAACGGTGAACAGGCACAGTCAATCTCTGGTAATGATCAGGGATTGACTGCCTCTCATAACAAACTCTCCGAACAGACAAACTATCCAAACAAACAATCAGGGCTTGTTTCGCTCAGGCTGAGCCTGTTTAAACGCCTCCAATTCATTACACGCCTGATAAATCGACATAATTCTTGGATAAGTCGTCATATCCACATCAAAGCGCAAACCGTTAAAGACCTGCGGGACCAAATAAACATCCGCCAGTGTCACCTGCTCGCCAAAACAATAGGTTCCACCAGACTGCGCCTGCAACTGTAATTCCAGCGCACGAAAGCCCTCACCCATCCAATGATGTAGCCACTCTTTTTTACCAGGCTCACCGGCTCCGAGATTTTCTGCTACGTATTTGAGTACCCGCAAATTACAAATCGGGTGAATATCACAGGCCACCTGAAAACACCAACTGCGAACCCTCGCTTTATCCAGACTATTGGCTGGCAACAGAGGTACTTGCGGATAGGTTTCATCCAGCCACTCAAGAATAGCTGGAGACTGGGTGAGAAAAGTATCATCATCGATTTTGATACTGGGCACCAACCCTTGCGGATTAATTGCCCGATAGGATTCGGACGACTGCTCATCAAGCAGTAAATTAATGGCCACCTGCTCATAATCAAGCTGCTTGAGATTCAAGGCAATCCGCACCCGAAAGGCGGCCGAAGAACGAAAGTAACCATACAGTTCCATTCTTTTCTCCTTGCTTTTCTGACTAGTGAATGGATCCATTGTGCGGATTAAATGAACCCGTCGGCAGTACCGTGCTCACCACTTCGCCAAAACCAATGCGCCTGGCCCCCTCCTTCTGACAAAAACCGCGCATGATGACACTGTCACCATCTTCCAGAAAACACCGCTCTTCTCCATTAGACAGCTTCACCGGCTCCTTACCGCCCTTGGTCAGCTCCAGCAAAGAGCCAGCCTCTTCCGGTTCCGGTCCCGACTGGGTACCACTGCCTAGCAAATCTCCGGGCTGAAGATTACAACCATTGACGGTATGGTGCGTGATCATCTGTGCAGCCGTCCAGTACGCGTATTTAAAATTGGAAGACGACACCTTGTTGTCCTCATGACTGCCGCTTGTTCTGACAAAACAGTCCAGCGTCATATTAAAAGCGCCGGCTTCCGAATTGTATTTCGAGGAGAGGTAAGCCAAGGGTTCCGGATCACCTGCAGGGCGGGTAAAACGCTCACGGAAGGGCAGCAGCGCCTCCGCAGTGACAATCCAGGGCGAAACCGTAGAGGCAAAACTCTTGGCCAAAAACGGCCCCAGTGGCTGATATTCCCACGCCTGAATATCCCGTGCGGACCAATCATTCAACAGCGACAAGCCGAAGATATGATCTTCCGACTCATCGATGGAAATCGGCTGTCCCAGCTGATTTCCCGGGCCGATATAAATGCCTACCTCGACTTCGTAATCGAGACGCCGACAAGGGCCGAAGCCAGGGGTGTCGTCATCGGGAGATTTAATCTGCCCCTGTGGCCGGGGAAACATTTGTCCTGACACCCCGATACTGGACGCGCGCCCATGGTATCCAACAGGCACCCACTTGTAGTTGGGCAGTAAAGGATTGTCTGGACGGAATAAAGCCCCCACCGCCTGCGCATGATAAACCGACGCGTAAAAATCCGTGTAATCGTGGATCAGACAAGGCAGCTTGAACTCCACGTCGGACTGAGACACCAGACAGGATTCAAGAACCGGTTCTTCGACGGCCCCACTGCGAAGCGAACGTGAAAGTGCCAGCCGCAGTGCCGACCAGGCCTCTTTGCCCATCGCCATGAATTCATTCAACTCTTCATGGGTACAGGCATTCAGCGCATCCTGCGCAAGCCCTTTGAACAACCCAATACTGGCCACAGCGGCCAGATCCAAAACCTGATCACCAATTGCCACGCCACCGCGATAATATTCATCGCTGCCAGCCATGCGAAAAACCGCAAACGGCAGATTCTGAATAGGAAAGTCCGTCCCGTCCTCATTCGCCGATGTAACCCAACTGGTTAACGACGGGTCATGCGTTTCATTCAACATTATTCAGTACTCCCTCGTGGTCTGTGCTTACAACTATCCGTAACTGATGGCTTATCCGCAGCTTATGATCCGTGTGGCGCGACGGGAGAACGAAACTGTTTTGTCAGTCCCGACCAGCATTGCTCGTAATCAGATTGTCGCTGTGAACAGGACAGAGCAAACTCCGTTGGCGCCAGGACATAGCGGGATTCAAACATAAACGCCAGGGTATTATCCTGACGACGTGGCTCGAGATCTTCCGTCGAAGCTTTTTCAAACACTTCCGCCTCTGGGCCATGAGCAGACATACTGTTGTGAAGACTCAATCCGCCCGGCTCAAACCCTGTGGGTTTTGCATCGTAAACCCCATGAATCAATCCCATACATTCACTCATGATGTTGCGATGAAACCACGGAGGACGAAACGTCTCTTCCGCCACCATCCAGCGCGGAGGGAAAATCACAAAATCGATATTTGCCATACCCGGCGTATCGGACGAAGACGTTAGTACCGTAAAGATAGACGGGTCAGGGTGATCGTAACTGACCGAGTTAATCACATTAAAACGCGCCAGATCGTATTTGTAAGGGGCCGAGTTTCCCACCCAGGCCACCACATCCAGCGGTGAATGATCCAGATCTGCCGAATACAGCTGACCGGCAAACTTGGTAGTTAACGTGACCGGTTCATCACGCTCTTCATACCAGGCTACCGGATATTGAAAATCACGGTCATTGGCAAAACCATTGGCACCGACCGGCCCACGCTCCGGCAACTCCAGCACCGCACCGTAGTTCTCACACAGGTAACCTCGCGCACGTCCCTCCGGCAGATCAATCCTGAATTTGATGCCTCTGGGAATCACCGCAATCTCACCCGGACCCACCTGCAGGATACCCATTTCGGTATAGATCATCAGGGCCCCTTGCTGAGGCACAATCAACAATTCTCCATCTGCATCGCAAAAGTAGCGGGCATCCATATTGCGGTTGGCGCAGAACAGATGAACGGCCATGCCCTGCTGCACTCGCACGTCACCATTGGTGGCCATGGTGATCCAGCCGTCGATAAAATCCTGCGGCGTTTGCGGAACGGGAAACGCGTCCCAGCGAAAGACATCCGGTGGAACAGCCGGATGCTCGCCCTGTGCAGTGCGAATCAACCCGCGCTCTACAGGCCGATACCGGCCTTGCAGCACCGAAGGCCGGATACGATACAGCCAGGTGCGGCGGTTTCTGTGCCGGGGCGCGGTAAACGCCGTGCTGCTGAATTGCTCGGCGTACAAGCCATAAGCCACCCGTTGTGGGCTGAAACGTCCCACCGGTAACGCACCTTCCAGTGCCTCGCTCTCGTGCTCGTTGCCAAAGCCGGACAAATAACGCAATGACTGAGGATATGCCATAAACGACAGTACCTCCCGTTGATGGTCACACTCACTGACACCAACCTGATATCCGTGCGAGTGAAAAATACAGGCGTTTATAGCAGTATAGGAGCCTACTCCGGCTGCCACAAATCACCGGTTTTCACAGCCGGTTTGAGCCCAGCACCAGACTGAAGGACAAAGCGGACAGAAAAAAAATGGCTCTCCGCTTTTGACGTGAGAGCCATCTTCAAACCAGACCAAATACCGGGAAAGTTACTCTTCTACCGGCAACTCCCGCTTCCAATTGAGTTTCTTCTCAATAGAAGAAATGATCATTCCGGCGATATCTTTGCCTGTTGCCGACTCAATACCTTCGAGTCCCGGTGAGGAGTTCACCTCCAGCAACAACGGCCCGGCCGACGAGCGGATAATATCCACACCCGCCACCTGTAGCCCGAGAATCTTTGCCGCCTTGATCGCCAGAGCACGTTCTTCTGCGGTGATTTTCACCACCGCTGCCGAGCCACCCTGATGAAGGTTTGCCCGAAACTCACCCGGTGCGGCTTTACGCTCAATCGACGCCACCACCTTGCCACCAATGACAAAGCAGCGCAGGTCTTTACCGTCCGCTTCCTTGATGAATTTCTGCACCAGCAAGTTCGCCTGCAGCGTTTTAAACGCATTAATCACACTCTCGGCCGCCTTGCGGGTTTCGGCCAACACCACGCCTCGCCCCTGGGTGCCTTCCAGCAACTTCACAATCAGAGGAGCGCCGCCCACCATATCAATCAACTCGTTGGTATCCATGGGCGAGTTGGCAAAGCCGGTGGTTGGTATGCTGATGCCATTTTTCAGCATTAACTGCAGGGCAAACAGCTTGTCGCGGGATTGGGAAATCGCTACTGAACTGTTGGTGGTGTAGATGCCCATGCTCTCGAATTGCCGTGCCAGGGCCGTGCCGTAAAACGTCACTCGCGGTTTAATCCGGGTGATCACTGCATCCAGGTCATTGAGCAACTTACCACCGCGATAATGCGCCTCCGGATCTACCGCATCCAGTTTCATGAAACACTGGGTAACGTTCAGAAACTCCATGTCATGGCCGCGCTCTTCACCCGCTTCCAACAAACGCTGATTGCTGTAGAGCATTTCGTTGCTGGCCAGGAGCGCTATCTTTAAACCGCTTTTTTTCGATTGGCGGGTGCCGTAGAAGGTGTTGATCTCAGCTTGAGTAACATCACCCTGGGTGCACACCTCGGCCGGATCGACAATCAGCCGATCCATCATCGCCTCGCGACCCAGCAACATTCTAAATCCCATGGAATCGCGATTGGACAGAGTTAACTCCACGTCCCAGATCTCGTCTCCCATCTTCATCGGTGCCGACACAACATAGCGGGTCTCGGCATCGCCACTGGAGCTCTTTACTGAACGCCGATCAATAACAGGCCGTTCACAGCGGATAACAATATGCCGGTTGTTCTGTATGGGGTGAACCTCAAAACTGACCCAGAGAACGCCGCTGCGGCGGAAGGTCTGAATATTAAAAGCATGGATTGAAGAGGTTTTCGCACCTGAGTCCACCCGCGCCTTGATGGCCGGAATACCCAATTCAGGAAACGAACACCACTCTTCACTTCCGATAATGCGTTTTGCTTGTGATTGTGCCAAGAGGCTCTCCCAACTCAAACTGATGATAGATAAACAGTCTCAGGCCAGGCCTGTGATTAAATTTCATAATCCCCGGATGCCGGCGCTGCGTCTGCCACGGGTCTGGGGTTTTTAATAACGGCTTTCTGCAGAATCAGGTTGTTGGGATAGGTGATCAATTCACCTTCCCGACGAATCAACACGTGAAACAGAGAAATTTCTTCAATACAGCCGGATATGTCATCATCCTTGTCCACCACCCTCACCTGATCACCGACCCGGTAAGGGAAGAAGAAAAAGATAATCAGGCTGGCGGTCATATTGCTCAGAATTGACCACTGGGCAAACAAGGCCACACCTATAACCGCAAACACTGATGACAGAAACACGGTAAGCTGGGAATATTCAATCCCCAGCAGTAAAAACAACACGATCACGAATAACGTGGTCAAGCCCATCTTCAGGGTTTTACGGATATATTCAATACGATAGATGCTGACGGATTTTCGGTTGCCGAATTTGGCGATAGCCCGGGACATAACATTCAGGCAAATCAAATACGCTGCGAATAAAGCCGCAACAACAATAAACTTCATTAACAGTCTACCTCCTTATCCTTGCTGACCGCTCAAGGGAGGGCCTCCACATGGGCGAAGTATACGGGGGTAAGTTATGGCAGGCGATATTTTTGTTCACCTTGGGTCAATAGGCGAGTATAGAACAAAAAAAGGGGAGCTAAAGCTCCCCGCACAGAAAGGATGACGTTTCCGCCAACTTGACCCAAACTTTCATAGGACTAAGACTTTATAACGATCAAAACTCCATTTCCGGAACCACTTCAGGCACCACCAGTTCACCAGCCGTCAACTTGACGATCTCATCCACTGAGACACCGGGTGCGCGCTCTTTTAACCAGAACTTGCCATCTGCGATTTCCACATAGGCCAAATCCGTCACCACTTTGTTGATACAGCCAGCACCGGTGAGCGGCAGGGTACACTGAGGTAAGAGCTTGGAGTCACCGTTCTTGGAGGCATGAGTCATGGTGACGATGATATTGTCAGCACCGGCCACCAGATCCATAGCACCGCCCATGCCTTTGATCAGTTTGCCCGGAATCATGTAAGAGGCGATATTGCCCATCACATCCACCTCAAAAGCGCCCAGCACGGTCAGATCGACGTGACCACCGCGGATCATGGCAAAGGATTCTGCCGACGAAAAAATCGAAGACCCGGGAATCGTAGTGACCGTTTGCTTACCCGCGTTAATCAGGTCCGCGTCCACTTCGGCTTCGGTGGGGAAAGGCCCCATACCCAGCAAGCCGTTCTCTGATTGCAGCATCACGTCCATACCTTTCGGAACATAGTTTGCTACCAGCGTGGGAATACCAATACCCAGGTTTACATAAAAGCCGTCTTCCAGCTCTCGGGCCACTCGCATGGCCAGTTGTTCACGAGTTAATGACATAATCGACTCTCCTTAAGCTTCGCGAACAGTGCGCTGTTCAATACGTTTTTCGAAGGTGCCCTTGATCAGGCGATCCACATAGATACCCGGGGTGTGGATCTGTGTGGGATCCAGTTCACCCGGCTCAACGATCTCTTCCACTTCCACCACAGTAATCTTGCCAGCCGTTGCAGCCATGGGGTTGAAGTTTTGCGCCGTATGGCGATACACCAGATTGCCGTAGCGATCCGCTTTCCAGGCCTTCACAATGGCGAAGTCACCGGTCACGGCCTCTTCGAGAATATAGTTGCGGCCGTTGAATTCTTTCACTTCCTTGCCTTCCCCCACGAGAGTGCCGTAACCGGTGGCCGTGTAAAAGGCAGGAATGCCTGCACCACCGGCCCGCATTTTCTCGGCCAGAGTGCCCTGGGGCGTCAGCTCTACTTCCAGCTCGCCAGCCAGCAGCTGCTGCTCAAACAATTTGTTTTCGCCGACGTAGGAGGAAATCATTTTCTTGACCTGCTTGTCTTCCAGCAGCACGCCGAGACCAAACCCGTCCACGCCACAGTTGTTGGACACAATGGTCAGGCCGTGAACACCACGACGCTTGATTTCATTGATCAGATTTTCCGGAATACCACAGAGGCCAAAGCCTCCGGCAATGATGGTCATATCATCTTGCAGACCTTCCATTGCTTCTTCGTAACTGCTTACCACCTTGTCAAAACCCGACATGGTTTGAACTCCTCCAATTGGCACGCTCCACCCAATGGTGAATGCGTTGAATCTCTCTTATCGTGTGCTGTGAGTATGGCAACATCAGACCACTTTCGCTGGTGGTTGCCGCATGTCACGGAAAAGCACCGTCTTGCCTAGATTGGAAGATCGGCTTATATTTATCAAATGAAAAAATACGAAGAATTGATAAATTTTTTGAAATAAAGGACAAGTGTCGTGAGCAATGCCACCCTCAAACAGATCCGCGCCTTTGTCGCCGTGGCCCGCTCTAACAGTTTTGCCGAAGCAGCGGCTCAGATTCACCTCTCCCAACCGGCGCTGAGCACCGCCATCAAAACCCTGGAAGAAGCGGTTGGAGGACAATTGCTGACCCGTACCACCCGCACCTTTGCCCTGACCCCCGAAGGTGAGGACTTCCTGCCGACAGCCAAGCGATTACTGGGTGACTGGGACGACGCACTGGAAGACCTGGAAAACCGCTTCGCCCTGCGCACAGGACGAATTACGCTTGCAGCCATGCCCTCCTTTGCCGCCAATCTGCTGCCCAGGGGGCTGGCTACCTTCAAACAGAAGCACCCCCAGATTCGGGTGGCTCTGCACGACGTCATCGCCGAAGAAGTGGTACGCATGGTGCGAACCGGGCGTGCCGAACTGGGCATCAGCTTCGACCCCGAGGCCCAGGACGACCTGATCTTTACCCCGCTGTTTGCAGATCGCTTTGTGGCCGTCCTGCCTCCGGAACACTCACTGGCACAACACGCCGATGTCGATATCGCCGATCTGGCACGGCAGGACTTGATCACACTACAATCGCCGTCTCAGGTGCGCCTGCTGATTGGTGAGCTGATGTCACATCATCAGCTCCCTTTCTCGCCGGCTTACGAGGCCCATCAACTGATTACCGTTGGGCGGATGGTTGCCAGTGGCCTGGGGGTCAGCATTGTGCCCGCGCTCTGTGAACAGCAAATGCAGGAAGTGGGCGCCCGCTGCCGGCCTCTGCGCGGTGCCGGGCTGGTTCGTGAAGTCGGCATGCTGACTCGTCGTCGCTACCCGCTTTCCGCCGCCTCTCAAGCGATGATGGATGTTCTATTGGAGGCCTTTCGAAGCAAGTAACCACTCACTCAGAGTTTGAGCGATAACACCAATAGCGGCCAACTGAGGTATAGTAACGGCCATTGGAACCCTGAAAAGCCCAGGAGATACCGCACTGCATGACCATTTACGATTTGATGATAGCCTTCGCCGTGGGCCTGATTGGCCTGCTGATTTGGCAGAACGCCGGTTTTCGCGACCGGGCCATCGGCCTGGCCAAACAACACTGTGAACACATGGACGTCCAGCTGCTGGACGATACCGTCTCCTTGCTGAGTCTGCGTCCCAAACGCGACAAGCGTGGCAACTTTTCCATTGCCCGGCGGTACGAATTTGAATTTACAGCCACCGGCGATTATCGCTACCGGGGAGAAATGACGCTGATGGGCAAGCGTCTTTATGATGTGGAACTGGAGCCCCATAGAATCTAGGGCTCCAGAAAAGGTTCAGACGATTTGAGATAAACAACAATTGAGGTGTGACAGCGTCACACCGTTTCATCATCCTTTTCCAGCAAGCCGGATTCACGCCGCAGATAACCCGCCGCTTCTTCATCACGCCCCAGAGCACCCTGCCCCTGTTGAGCCCGAGTCTGCTCGTTAAGCTGGTGGATCTGCGAGGCATTCACCAGATCACGCTCGCTGGTAATGGAAGCAATGGATTCACGATCTTTCAGGAAGCTCACCACATCACTCTTGATGGACTGCAATTCCTGATCGTCGCGGTGCATTTCCAGAATGTGGCGCGGATGCTCCAGATTGCGCATACCCGTTGCCGCAAACGTCGTCGAGACAATCCGCGAGACAATAACCCAGGGCGTGATGCTGCTGCGCACCAGCGTATTCTCTGAACGGGTGCTGTCATAAATACCGGTACCGGTTGAGATCTTGGACTCGGTAAAGGTGCCCTCACACTTGAAATAGATCAGCAGAGACTCAAACTGGATTTCAGCAAAAAACAGGTGTGCGGCGTTGGTGAGAATACGTGCAAACGCTCTGAACAGAATACCCAACAGCAGTAAGTGGACACAGGACGACAACACCTCACGAATCAGATTAGGTTCACCTCCTTCATTCGGAGCCATCAACTGGATCAAAATTTCAGCATCGAGGTATTTCCAGGCACCGCTGAAAAACTGCAAGGCGGACCCGAAATCATAGGCCAACGCCACCGTGGCAATCATGGCAGCAACAAACAACACATTACCCGCCAACAGGCTGGCCATGCGTATTTTGCCAAACATGCCACCCATATCCATCGCTTTCACCCGCGGCTGGATTTCCTGAATCATTTCACCGCGGAAACCGCCCTTCTCATTCACCTGCTCTTCCAGATGAGGATCCAGCTCGCGATAGACACGGTTAGGCACCTCCTTGTAACGGCGATTGGCCATCACCAGATTGTCGAGGTTAATAAAGATCTCATCCGGGTGTACGGACTCCTGCCAGTTTTCACGCAGTTCTGACACTTCTGCCACCGGGTTTACCGCCTGCATACGACGTTTGAGCATCAGCACCAGCAGCGCAGTAGCACCGATAGCCAATACAAAGAGCCCCAGCATATACCAGCCGGCATACAAGCTCGGCAGGCTATCAACAACGACCTGAATCTCGGTTTTTTCGATACGCGATACCGACATAAACCAGGACACCAGCAACCCCAGCACTACCGGCACAATCAACGACACGCCAATGACTTTCACCAGACCGCCAACACCGGACGATTCAATCTGTATCTCAGCTTTACGCTTGATAGGACGGCCTGTCGCCCGCCAAACCCACAACAAATACCCCAGAAGAAACACAGTATACAGAGGGAACATCAGCTCGCCGGCATCTCCGGCAAATCCACCAAGAGAAACAAATGCCACTAAAGCATATCCCATCAAGGCGACCAGCGAGTTCACCCAGGCGGAAAATAAACGCTGCGCCTGATTACGAATGGGGTACGGCATAAAGAGCAGCTTGGGAAAGATGCTGTGTAACAGACGGGCCAAAAATCCTCGAGGTTCTTTAAAGGTGCTGTTTTTACGCCCTACCAGCATCTCCTCCAGCCCTTGGGCCGAGTAAGCCACATAAGCACTTTCCTCATCAGCCGTACTGGCTTCGGAGGCGCTGAAATTGTATGCCAGAGACGTCGGATGGTTACGCCCGACAAAGTAACGCATGGTGGCGTAAATACCGGAACCTGCTGCACGCAAGCCCATGCCCAGCATACCCAGTCCAAACACGACCAGCACCCATCCCATAAGCGGCTGCTCTTTGACCACCTGAACCGCAGACACCAACAAGTACAATCCAAGCAGAACCTGCACACCGCCACGCAGGGCTGTAACAAGGCCCTCTTTTTTAAACGGATTTTTTAAACCAAGATCTATCGAACCATAATCAAATGCCATTTTTACTTCTTTCCTATTTACCAATCAGACAGTGCGTTACTTGCCTGCAAAGCGCATCAACTTGCGGTCAACACTCAGCGTAATGGCAGCGATATTCCTTATGATTCATCGCAATAACGTTGTTAATATTATCGCCTAAATCATTATTAACCTTAATCATAATTGGCACATAAAACCAAATTATCATTCAATTGCAACAGAACCCGAACCGCCCGCGACACAAAGTTGACACCACTCAAAAGATTTCGGAAAGTAAAAACAATGTGCCAAAAAAAAAAGCCCCTGAACGTTGCCGTTCAGGGGCTTTCGCACTCACAAGGAAAGCTGTTTTAAGCGGCTTTCTCCTCCGACTTATCGAAATGCACATCCATTTGCGGGAACGGAATTTCAATGCCCTGTTCGTCGAACTTCAGTTTCACCTGCTCGGTAAAATCAAAGAACACACCCCAGTAGTCAGCGCTGTTGACCCAGGAGCGGAACACGAAGTTCACGGAAGAATCCGCCAGTTCCTTAACCGCAATCTGTACCGCAGGATCCTTCAGGACACGGCTGTCATTATCGGCAATCTCCTGCATGATCTGCTTGGCCAGCTTGATATCGGATCCGTAACTGATACCCACAGTAAGATCGACACGGCGAGTGGGCATGGTGGAGTAGTTGACGATGTTGTTGGACATCACCTGATTGTTGGCAATGATCACCACCTTGTTATCGGGCGTGGTCAAAATCGTGGTAAAAATCGATATTTCTTTCACCACACCGGCAGAGCCACCGGCTTCGACATAATCCCCAACCTTGATGGGTCGGAACAAAATCAACAACACACCGGCGGCGAAGTTTGCCAGCGAGCCCTGCAGGGCAAAGCCGATGGCCAGACCGGCAGCACCGACAATGGCGACGAAGGAAGCCGTTTGTACGCCCAACTGCCCCAGTGCCGCAATCACTACTACCGCAAACAACGCGTAATAAATGATATTGCGAGTAAAGTGGGCCACCGTTGGATCGATGTTTTTAGACGCCATTCCCCGCTCAAAAGCCGACGCCAGCATCTTTGCGATCCACTTACCCACAAAGAAAACGACAAGCGCCATCACCACCTTCAGACCATATACCATGATCAATTCAGGGATGGTTTCCATAATCTCTTCGACATTAAATTCCATGTTCACTCCTTCAAAAGGCTTTACCGCCGGCACTGCATTTAGATTTTTGGGTTACAAGTAGAAATAAAAATAGCACATCTGCGCATAAACCTGCGCAGAAATTTGCATGGGAGATCAATTTAGCGGGGTTTTGTTGTAAAAGGCTTACAGCCTGCGCTTTTGGTGGCGCTCGAGGTTGTCCTGCCGCTTGCGCTCACTCTTGCGGATCAGGATATAGGTGGCTCCGGAGGCTCCGTGTTGCTTTTGCGCCGAGTGAAAGGCCAGCACCTCGGGCAGCTGGGGCAACCAGTGGCTCATGCAGCTCTTGAGCACGGCGGGCTGCTTGCGCCCTTCGCCCTTGCCATGGGTAATCAGGGCGCAACGAATATCGTGCTGCAAGCAATCTCGAACAAAGCGGAACACCGCCTGTCGCGCCTCTTCAACACTATGGCGATGCAGGTCGAGACGGGCCTCAATGGCGTATTTACCCAGGCGCAAATTACGGAATACCCCGTGCTGAACGCCGGGACGCTGAAAACTCAGAATGGCATTGGGATCCACAGGCTCAACGTACTCACCGGACAAGTCATTGCGTATCTCATCCGCCAGCGCTGTAGCCGCTTCGCGACGGGCGAGCATATTCAATCGATCACGGGAGGATGACGTTTGTGAGAGAGTGACACGGGCTTCCTGCTTGATCGGCTTCACATCACCCATTGCGCTCTGAAAGGCCTGCAGCTCATCTGTATCACGATCTGACATGCTCTCTCCTCCACAACTGACAGAAACCTGATCGCCAGGCCCTTGCGGCGATCTTCAGAGGGTTATTATAAGCACACCCATCAATTTTGATAGTCTTGCCCGCCACACGTGGCTCCTCCTGCGATCAACGAATTCCGTAAAATCGCCAACCAGGTCATATTCTGAAAATTGATGCAATTGCTGGCCAACTGCCCCTCAGTTATATTTCAGACTCATTCCGCAAGTCAGAAGATGATGTCTAACTCCGAAAAACAGGATCGCCGCAACATCAGCCCCGAAACTCTGGAACTGCTCCGCACAACGGTTATTGAGCTGTTTTCACAGGGTTTGTTCCACAAGGTGGGTATACGGGACATTGCCAAACAGGCGGGGGTGGGCCCGCAGACAATTTACAAATACTTCGGCAATAAAGACTCTCTGATCTTTGCTTGCATTACCCCCGAACTGACCGAGCTGGAACACAGCATTCGCACCGAGGTAGAAAAACATCCCGATAATGCGCTTATGCAACTGGATGCTTTTATCAACACCTTTGTGAGCTTCTATCTCACTCACCGGGAACTGGCGGAAATCGTCTTTCTGACCATCCCGGCCCGGCAGCGCATCACAGACCCGGCTTTCAGTGATCGCTATCTGGTGAAGCTGCTGGAAGAGATTTTGTACGAAGGGCAGAAACAGGGAAGAGTTCGCAAGGATGTACCGGCATTCGACCTGCACGACACATTGCTGGGCGCCTTTACCCAGTACATCATTCGCAAGCTCTTCCAGCCGGAAGTCAGTGACATTCCGGCAGAATGCGAGCGCCTCACGCGCATGGTTCGCCCGCTGATTACCGGCTAGTCACGCCCTCAATAGCTTGGCTTGGCACCGTACCGCTACTCCACGACCACTGCGCCATAGATCTCTTTGAACACCGGCGGCATACGTTTGGGACGACCGCTACTGATTTCGATGCACACCAGATCCCAGCGGGCACGCAACAGTGTGGCTCCGTCGCTGGCTCGCACCAGCTGGAAGCGGCGCTCCATGGAGAGTTTGTTGTCGTTACCGGTGAGCCAGGTGGCTACCTTCAGATCGTCCCCCAGATAAGCAGCCTGCAGATAATCAAACTCACTGCGACGAATGGCCATCGCACGATCCAGCTCCTGATAGTCTTTCAGACCAATACCCAGTGCTTTGGAGTGAGCCCACCCGGCATCCTGACACCAACTGACATAAACCGCATTGTTGACGTGCTGCAGGCCATCAATATCCTGCTCTGAGACGGCCACATCCAGCAGGAAGGGATTCGGGTAATCCCACTGAACCTTGTCCCAATCACCCCCATTGGCGGTTTGTTGATTCTCCATAAATGTACCTCTCCAATACTTCTCCAAATGGCCGGCGGGGCAACTCATGGTCACACAAGCCAGCCTTTGTCATTAACTCGATGAATAGCTTAACCAGATACAACACTCAGTATCTGGAAAACTTGGGCAGTCGCAGATCCCAGATCATGGCGGCCGCTCTGACCGAAAACGCAATAGCCACAGCGATGGCCGTGCTTACGGTCTTGTCAGCCAGAGTATTAATCAGCAACAGGTAACTCAGGGCTCCTGCCAATGCAGCGGTGACGTAGATTTCCGGGCCCAGCAACACCGGCTGACGCTCGGACAGGATATCCCGAATGACTGAACCAAAGGTGGTCGTGATCATCCCCATGGCACAGGCCACTAAAGGATCGACCCCCAAATCGTACGCCTTGACCGTACCCAGCACTGAAAACAGTGCCAGCCCCATGGCATCCATCCACAACAGCAATCTCTGCCGGGCGGCAAATTGTGGAGCCAAAAAGAACGTCAGTACACCACCTGCGACACAAACTTGTAAGTAAAGGGCGTCGACCACCCAGAAAACATCCACGCCGAGAATCAGGTCCCGCACCGTACCACCGCCTACACCGGTGACCGTGGCAAACAGCACAAAGCCCAAAACATCGAGCCCTTTTTCCGCCGCAGCGAGAGCACCGGAGACGGCAAACACAATCACCCCGAATAAACCGGCAATATAGAGTAATTCAGACTGGAGCCAATGCATGGAAGGACTTCACCCGTGAAAACGCGAAGTATGGCATAAAAAAGCAGGGGAAAGGAAAGGCAAGACAGCCACAGTGAGGCTGGCTGTCTTGCCCTTAATCGAGGAAATTAGCGATTCAGGCGGTTTTCAATCAGTTGATCAACAACCGAAGGATCGGCCAGGGTCGACGTGTCACCCAGCGTATCCAGCTCGTTGGCGGCAACCTTGCGCAGAATACGACGCATGATTTTACCGGAACGGGTTTTCGGCAGGCCTGGCGCCCACTGAATCCAATCCGGCTTGGCAATCGGCCCGATTTCCTGCACACAGAGATTCACCAGCTCTTTCTTCAGCTCGTCGCTGCCTTCCACGCCTGCCATAGGCGTGACGTAGCAGTAGATACCCTGCCCTTTGATATCGTGAGGCGCACCCACCACAGCCGCTTCCGCAATTTGTGAATGCAAGGTTAACGCACTTTCGATTTCTGCGGTTCCCATGCGGTGACCGGAGACGTTCAGCACATCGTCAACCCGTCCGGTAATCCAGTAGTAACCATCTTCGTCACGACGGGCCCCGTCACCGGTAAAGTAGTATCCCGGATAGGTACTGAAGTAGGTATCCACGCAGCGCTGATGATCGCCATAGACCGAGCGGATCTGGCTTGGCCAGGAAGCCTTGATGGCCAGGCTGCCCTCACAGGGGCCCTCGATCTCATTACCTTCCGCATCCAGAATCACCGGCTGTACACCGAAGAATGGCAGGGTCGCCGAACCCGGTTTCAGGTCAGTCGCCCCCGGCAGCGGGGTCAACATATGAGCGCCGGTTTCGGTCTGCCACCAGGTATCCACAATGGGACAGCGGCTCTCGCCCACCACGCGATGATACCACTCCCAGGCTTCCGGATTGATGGGCTCACCGACAGTGCCCAACAGACGCAGGGATTCACGAGTAGAATTGGTGACCATCTCGTCACCGGCACCCATCAACGCGCGAATGGCCGTGGGAGCGGTATAGAAAATATTCACTTCGTGTTTGTCGACGATTTCCCAGCAGCGCGAAGCCGACGGATAGGTTGGCACCCCTTCAAACATCAGGGTAATGGCGCCGTTGGTCAGCGGACCATAGACAATGTAACTGTGACCGGTCACCCAGCCCACATCAGCGGTACACCAGTAGATTTCACCGTCTTTGTAATCGAAGGTATATTTGTGCGTCATGGCCGATTGCAGCAGATAGCCTGCGGTGGTGTGTAACACTCCTTTGGGCTTACCGGTGGAGCCAGACGTGTACAGAATAAACAGAGGATCTTCCGACGCCATTGGCTCTGGCTCACATTCGGCAGACGCCTGTTCCATAGCCTCGTCGTACCAGACATCGCGCCCTTCCGACCAGGCCACAGAACCGCCGGTGCGTTTGACCACCAGACAGGTGTGCACATTCGGGCAGCCTTCCAGTGCCTTGTCGGCATTCACTTTGAGAGGAACGGATTTGCCACCGCGAACACCTTCGTCAGCGGTAATCACAACCTGACAATCAGAGTCCAGAATACGCCCCTGCAGAGCATCCGGGGAGAAACCGCCAAAGACGATAGAGTGCACGGCACCGATACGGGTACAGGCCAACATGGCGTAGGCCGCTTCCAGAATCATCGGCATATAGATGCAGACACGGTCGCCCTTTTTAACCCCACGGGCCTTGAGGACATTGGCCAACTTACAGACTTCGGTGTGCAGCTGACGGTAGGTCACTTTTTTATCGTCGTTGGGATCATCGCCTTCCCAGATGATGGCGACCTGATCACCACGGGTCTCCAGGTGACGGTCAATACAGTTCACACTGACGTTCAATTCACCATCACCAAACCAGCTGGCGGTGCCTTTGTGGAAATCAAACTCCTGAACCTTGCTGAAGGGTTTGCTCCAGGTCAAAAACTCATTGGCCTGTTCAGTCCAGAAAGTATCCGGATCCTCGACGGATTGACGATACATGGCATCGTATTTGGCCCGATCAATCCAGGCGTTTTCGGCCACTTCGGCGGGCACGGGATAAACGTGTACCTCTGACATAACAACTCCCTCAACTACTTTTATAAATTATGCTCGGATAGCGTGTATAAGGTTTTATCCAGCCATCATAAACCAGGGTTATGGATAGCTACACCCTACTTTAGTAGATGACTGATTGGGAAAGGTCTGTCTGTGGGATTTAAAAGCATGCCGGTCGTATTCAGAGGCATGGCAGCAGGAGTTAAAGGAATATTGCGACAAAAAAGGCGACTCACTGAGCCGCCTTTTTCAGGGATCTAATGCTGACGCACGAACTTAAACGAACTGAACTTCGTCGATTTCGTACTCAACTTCACCGCCAGGAGTGCGAATGACGGCGATATCACCCACTTCCTTGCCAATCAGACCACGGGCAATGGGCGAGTTGATGGAGATTTTGTTGGCCTTTACATTGGCCTCGTCATCACCAACGATCTTGTAGGTCACGGACTCATCCGTGTCGACATTCACAATCACCACGGTGGTGCCAAAAATCACCTTGTCACCTTTCGGCAACTGGGTCACGTCAATCACCTGGGCACTGGCCAACTTGCCTTCGATTTCCTGAATACGACCTTCGCAGAAACCCTGCTGCTCACGGGCAGCATGGTATTCGGCATTTTCCTTCAGGTCACCGTGCTCACGAGCTTCGGCAATAGCCTGCACAATGCGTGGACGTTCGACTTTTTTCAGGTGATCCAGCTCTTCACGCAATGCGCTAGCGCCTTCAACCGTCATTGGAACTTTATTCATCCTGCAATTCTCCCGTGCAGCTCTTGTAAGCTGCGAACTTGCTGCTGCTGTCCGAAACGCAGAGCCATACAGACCGCTGCCGCACCGGCAATGGTGGTGGTGTAGTAGACGCGGTGGTTTTCCGCACTGCGACGAATGGAAGCAGAGTCCTTAATGGCTTGCTTGCCTTCGGTGGTGTTAAACACCATGGAAATTTCGTCGTTTTTGATCATATCGACAATGTGAGGACGGCCTTCAATCACCTTGTTGACCACATCCACATTGATGCCGTGGCCCGCCAGGAACTTCGCGGTACCGCGGGTAGCCACCAGGCTGAAGCCCAGTTCGACCAGATCTTTTGCAACCGGCAGCAATTCATCCTTGTCGCAATCGCGCACACTGATGAACACGCGACCTTCGGTCGGAATCTCGTCACCGGCACCCAGCTGGGCTTTGGCGTAAGCCTCTGCAAAAGTGTCGCCCACACCCATCACTTCACCGGTGGACTTCATTTCAGGCCCCAGAATCGGGTCAACCGCTGGGAACTTGTTGAACGGGAACACGGCCTCTTTGACACTGTAGTAGTTCGGCACGATCTCGGTAGTGAAACCCTGCTCCGCCAGACTCTTGCCTGCCTGCACACGAGCCGCCACTTTCGCCAGAGACACACCGATACACTTGGACACAAATGGCACGGTACGGGAACCACGCGGGTTCACCTCGATCACGTAGATCTCGCCGCCCTGATAGGCCAACTGTACGTTCATCAGGCCGATAACGCCAAGTTCAACGGCCATCTTGCGCACCTGTTCACGCATTTCGTCCTGCACGCTGGCCGGCAGAGAATACGGAGGCAGGGAACAGGCCGAGTCACCGGAGTGAACACCACACTGCTCAATGTGCTGCATGATGGCGCCAATCACTACATCAGTACCGTCGCACACTGCGTCGATATCCACCTCGATGGCGGCATTCAGGAAGTGATCCAGCAACACTGGCGCGTCATCCGACACCTGCACCGCTTCGCGCATGTACTGACGCAACTCTTCCTCTTTATAAACGATTTCCATGGCGCGTCCACCCAGTACATAGGACGGGCGAACAACCAGTGGGTAGCCCACTTGCTGAGCCATGCGAACCGCTTCTTCGGTAGAGCGAACAATGGCGTTTTCCGGCTGTTTCAGATCCAGGCGCATCAGCATCTGCTGGAAACGCTCACGGTCTTCGGCGCGGTCAATCGCTTCAGGGCTGGTACCGATAATGGGTACACCTTCCGCTTCCAGAGCGCGGGCCAGTTTCAATGGCGTCTGACCACCGAACTGCACAATCACGCCTTTTGGCTTTTCTTTGCGCACAATTTCCAGCACGTCTTCCAGCGTTACCGGCTCAAAGTAGAGGCGGTCGGAAGTGTCGTAATCGGTAGATACCGTCTCGGGGTTACAGTTGACCATAATGGTCTCGTAACCGTCATCACGACAGGCCAGTGCGGCGTGTACACAGCAGTAATCGAATTCGATACCCTGACCAATACGGTTCGGGCCACCGCCCAATACCATGATCTTTTCACGATCCGACGGCAGGGCTTCGCACTCTTCCTCGTAGGTGGAGTACATGTAGGCCGTGGAAGTAGAGAACTCGGCCGCACAGGTATCCACACGCTTGTAGACCGGGTGGATACCCAGCTTGTTGCGGTGGCTGCGCAGGGTCTTCTCACTCACGCTCAACAACTCACCCAGACGCTTGTCCGAGAAGCCTTTGCGCTTCATGCGGAACATCAGGTCTGCGGTGATTTCCGTCAGAGGCATCGCTGACAACATCTGCTCGGACTTGATCAGATCTTCAATCTGAACCAGGAACCAGGGATCGATGGCAGAGATTTCATACACCTCATCCACGGACATGCCAGCACGGAACGCATCGCCCACATACCAGATGCGTTCAGCACCCGGCGTCGACAGATCGCGACGAATGTGCGCCAGGGCATCGTCGGATTTCAGATCCACCTTTGGCTCAAAACCGGCAGAACCCACTTCCAGACCGCGCAGCGCTTTCTGTACAGACTCCTGGAAAGTGCGGCCAATGGCCATGACCTCACCCACAGACTTCATCTGGGTGGTCAGACGGGCATCGGCATCACCGAACTTCTCAAAGGTGAAGCGAGGAATCTTGGTCACAACATAGTCGATGGAGGGCTCAAACGAAGCCGGGGTCGCGCCACCGGTGATGTCGTTCTGCAATTCATCCAGGGTGTAACCCACGGCCAGCTTGGCCGCAACCTTGGCGATCGGGAAACCGGTTGCCTTGGACGCCAGAGCCGAAGAGCGGCTTACACGAGGGTTCATCTCGATCACCACCAGACGACCGGTTTTCGGGTCCATGGCGAACTGAACGTTGGAGCCACCGGTCTCAACGCCGATTTCACGCAGTACCGCCAGAGAGGCGTTACGCATGATTTGCAATTCTTTGTCGGTCAGTGTCTGGGCAGGGGCAACCGTAATGGAGTCACCGGTGTGAACACCCATGGGGTCGAAGTTCTCGATGGAACAAACGATGATGCAGTTGTCGTTCTTGTCACGAACAACTTCCATCTCGTACTCTTTCCAGCCCAGCAGGGATTCGTCAATCAACAGCTCGTTGGTCGGCGACAGATCCAGACCGCGGGTACAGATTTCTTCAAACTCTTCCCAGTTGTAGGCGATACCGCCGCCGGAACCGCCCATGGTGAAGGACGGACGGATAATCACCGGGAAACCGAATTTCTTTGGCACTTCCAACGCTTCTTCCATGGAGTGCACGATGTCAGCGCGGGCACATTCCAGACCGATACGCTTCATGGCCTGATCGAACAGATGACGATCTTCCGCCATGTGGATGGCTTTCTGGTTGGCACCGATCAGCTCGACGTTGTACTTCTCCAGCACGCCGTTGTCGTGCAGTGCCAGCGCACAGTTCAGCGCCGTCTGACCACCCATGGTCGGCAGCACCGCATCCGGGCGCTCTTTCTCAATGATTTTCTCAACCGTGCGCCACTCAATCGGTTCGATGTAGGTGGCATCCGCCATGGCCGGGTCGGTCATGATGGTGGCAGGGTTGGAGTTGACCAGGATTACCCGGTAACCCTCTTCGCGCAGGGCCTTACAAGCCTGGGCGCCAGAGTAGTCGAATTCACAGGCCTGACCGATGACGATCGGCCCCGCACCCAGGATCAGAATACTTTGTATGTCAGTTCTTTTTGGCATGTTGTGCTCTATCTATCTCTCGGGTTGGATGTCTGATGTCGGATGAGGCGATCATCGGGATCAGCGCTGCATCTGACATCGAACCACGAACAAATGTCCTACTGCGTGTCTTAACGACGTTCCTGCATCAATTCGATGAAGTGATCAAACAGTGGCGCGGCATCGTGTGGGCCAGGGCTGGCTTCAGGGTGTCCCTGGAAGCTGAACGCGGGCTTATCGGTGCGGTGAATCCCCTGCAGGGTTCCATCAAACAACGACTTGTGAGTAACCTTCAGGTTAGCAGGCAGGCTGGCTTCATCCGCCGCAAAACCGTGGTTCTGGCTGGTGATCATCACTGTGCCGTCTTCGATGTTCTGTACCGGGTGGTTTCCACCGTGGTGACCGTGGCCCATCTTGACGGTTTGCGCGCCAGAAGCCAGTGCCAGCAGCTGGTGACCCAGGCAGATGCCAAACACAGGGATATCGGTTTCCAGAATGGTCTTGATGGCCTCAATGGCGTAATCACACGGCTCCGGGTCACCCGGGCCATTGGACAGGAAAATACCATCCGGATTCATTGCCAGAACGTCGGCGGCCGGGGTCTTGGCAGGCACAACAGTGAGGTCACAGCCACGATCGACCAGCATACGCAGGATGTTGCGTTTGACGCCGTAATCGTAGGCAACCACTTTGAATTTCAATTCGGAGGGAGACACAAACCCCTTGCCCAGCTGCCAGCTGCCTTCCTGCCAGGAGTAGCTCTCGGCAGTGGTCACTTCCTTGGCCAGATCCAGCCCCTTGAGGCCACCGAACTCTTTGGCCGCGGCCAGAGCCTGATCTTCATCCACCGTACCGGCCATGATGCAGCCGTTCTGGGCGCCCTTGTCACGCAGAATACGCGTCAGGCGGCGGGTGTCGATATCAGCAATACCGAGAATATTGCGCTGTTTGAGGTATTCGTCCAGAGACTGTTCGCTGCGGAAGTTGCTGGCCAGCAGCGGCAGATCGCGAATCACCAGACCAGCGGCCCAGATGCGATCGCACTCTTCGTCCTCGCTGTTGGTCCCGGTATTGCCAATGTGCGGATAGGTCAGCGTGACAATCTGCTGCGCGTACGAGGGGTCGGTTAGTATTTCCTGATAACCGGTCATCGCGGTGTTAAACACCACCTCTCCGGTGGAGATTCCATCAGCACCGATGGCGCTGCCGCGGAATACGCTACCGTCTTCAAGTACCAGGATGGCGGGTCTGTCCATCTGATGGGTAAGGGCACCAGTTGTCAAGTTAGACTCCTCATGTGTTTTGGCTTCATCTTCAGGCTGTATCGTGCTTGCCATCGTGGCTGGCCAGCACTCACAGCGGTTGCGCTCTCGCGCTGTGCATTCATTTCTATCGATCAATCCGGCGCTGTGAACAGCTGGGCTGACACACCCGGCCGTGCTTTTCGCTAGCCCGAGCAACGCTGCCGCGCGATTGCTGTCGCACGTTATTTGGGTAGCTCTTCAAGCCACATACAGTGTCTGGGGTAGGAATTGTCCGGTCCGCTGCAAATAAGACAGTTGCAAAAAAGCGAGATGAAACCCCTGGCTTCATCTCGCTTCTGAATTATTTGCATCTCATAACCATCAACCAGTGTTGTTATCATCCCGCCCAGCTGTTTTATCAGGCTTTAAATCAGCCCGTTTTGCAGTGGAAAATGTAACAACCAGTCTAGTTCGCTTATGCGGCCTTGGCCAAGATCGATCTGAGGCGCGATTGTACGCGATTTGTCCTGCTTGTGTCCAATGCCAGATGCCCTCCCGAGGTGCAATATCCGGCATGGACATGATCGCTCAACCCATCAGATGCGGAATTGCTTAACAATCCCTTCCATCTTGGCCGCCATCTCGGCCAGAGAAGCCGTGCTGGAGGCAATTTCCACAGAGCCTTCAGAGGTTGAACGCGCCGCATCGGCAATATTGTTCATATTGCGCTCCATCTCACGGGTCGCCGCACTCTGCTCTTCAGAGGCACTGGCCATCTGGTTGGTTTTGTCTTTAATGGCACTGACACCCTCGGTGATGGCATCCAGAGAGCGGCTGGCCGCCTCAGCGTGCTCCACAGACTCGCTGGCCTGACTGGTACCCTTGGCCATCATCTGTACCGCCTCCAGAGCACCCGACTGCAGACGTTCAATCATCTGCTGAATTTCCTGGGTAGAGCTCTGGGTGCGGGAAGCCAGTGTACGGACCTCGTCGGCAACCACGGCAAAACCACGCCCTTGCTCACCGGCACGTGCCGCTTCAATGGCCGCATTAAGTGCCAACAGGTTGGTCTGCTCGGCAATGCCGCGAATCACATCCAGAACCGAACCGATGTTGTCCGTTTCCTGCTGCAGCTTGTCGATCACTTCCGACGCATCGTTGATATCCTTCGACAGGCTCTCGATCTGAGCCATGGTGGCAGTGACAACGCGATTACCTTCCAGGGCCTCGGAGTCCGCCTGTTCGGCATTATCGGCAGTCTGGGTGACGTTATGGGCCACATCTTCCACCACCGCGGCCATTTCACGTACCGCCGCCACAACCTGCTGGATTTCAGACTGCTGACTGACCACCCCGCGCTCGGTCTCTTTGGCGGTATTCGACAGGCGGGTAGCGCTACCGTTCAGCTCGGTGGCGGTTGCCGAGAAATCGGAAATGATATTGTGCACCCGGGCGATAAAGGTATTAAACCACTGCGCCAGCTGACCGACTTCATCCTGAGAGTTGACCGGCAGACGACGGGTCAAATCCCCCTCGCCCTCGGCAATGTCACGCAGAGCCCCAACCACGGCGTTGATCGGTGTAACGATGCTGGCCTGGATCACATAGGAAATCGCCGCCGCCAGAGCACTGATCATCAACACTGTCGCTACCGAACTCCAGATGGCCGCACTCACTGCTTCATCCAGCTCGTCGAGCTGGACCTTCATGTAAATTGTTCCCGCCTGAGCACCGTCGGCGACAATGGGCTCAAACAGCTCCAGAGAATCCTCTTCAATGGTCAGGCTCTGAGCACCGGCGCGCCCCGGCAACCCCGCCGGCATGTCGCCAGATGTCTTTTTCTCACCTTTTACATACCAGACAAACGGTGATCCACTGCCATTAAAGATGACCGCTGACTCAACGCGAGCACTGTTAGAGAGTGCCAGCAGGGTGCTACCCGCAGAGGCGGTATCACCAAACGCCATGGCGCCTGCGGCACTGCTGCCCACAATCCGGGCCAGGGTCAGAGTGTCTTTTTCGATGGCTTCTTCAACACGACCCACCTCACTGTTGACGGAGACCACGCTCGAGACAACTACGGCAATAATGCTGGTGACGGTAACGCCCAGCAGGACTTTCCACTTCAAGGACAAACTACGCATAATCATTCCAACTCTATGTTCGGTGGCAGTTAAAGCACCAGCTCACAGTGCTTCCCACACGGTTTTTATTTCCATTTCATTGAAGGTTATCGAGCATTCCCCTCAAACCTTTAGCGGTTTGACTCAAACTTCATCAACAAAAATCACCGAAAAGCTAAGTAACTACTTACATCAAGTCACGAAACCGCACAAAAAAAGCCCCTGACGAATCACTTCGTCAGGGGCTTTTGGAAGCAGGAACCGCCTGAAATCAGACTAAGCTACCACAGCCGACATTAGAGGCCCAGTACATCCTGCATGGAGTAAAGACCAGCCGGCTGAGCATTCAGCCAACCCGCAGCACGCACGGCACCACGGGCAAACGACATACGGCTGGAAGCCTTGTGGGTAATTTCCACCCGCTCGCCATCCGCCATAAACATCACCGTGTGGTCGCCAACGACGTCACCACCACGAACTGTGGCGAAACCGATGGTTTCACGCTTGCGAGCGCCAGTCTGTCCCTCACGACCGTAAACCGCCACTTCGCGCAGATTGCGATTGACGCCTTCAGCCACAGCTTCACCCATAGCCAGAGCTGTACCGGAAGGGGCATCCACCTTGTGGCGGTGGTGCGCCTCGTAAATTTCGATATCGTAATCGTCACCGAGAATTTCGGCCGCCTGCTTCAACAGCTTCAGAGTGACATTCACGCCGGTGCTGAAGTTGGCCGCCTTACACAGAGCCGTTTGCGCCTGATTGGCCAGCAGCTGCTGTTCCTCTTCCGGTGTAAAACCGGTGGTACCGATCACAATCTTCTTGCCCGCCGCCGCGCAGGCTGCGGCATTCACCAGAGTGGCCGCCGGTGCGGTAAAGTCGATCAGCACATCAAAGTCATTGATCACATCATTGATGTCACCGGCAATGGTAACGCCATTCTTGCCCAGTCCGGCCAGCTCGCCAGCATCCGCACCCACCAGAGAGCTGTCGGGACGCTCCAGAGCCGCAGTCAGCTCAACACCTTCGGCCAGCGCCACCGCTTCGATCAGGGTTTTACCCATGCGACCGGCTGCCCCGGTCACTGCAATTTTTACCATAACGGTTTCCTTAAAAGACTGTTCTGGAATCACTCAGCCTTTAGATTTTCATATCGCCAAAAAAGTTTTTCATACCCTCGAACCAGCTGTTTTGCTTGGGAGAGTTTTTATCACCTTTCATGGACGCCTTGAACTCTTTGAGCAAGTCTTTTTGCTTGTTGCTCAGGCTCACCGGCGTCTCGACGATCACCCGGCACATCAGATCACCGGCTGCGCCACCGCGAACCGGCGTCACGCCCTTGCCACGCAGACGGAACAATTTGCCGGTCTGGGTTTCCTGAGGCACCTTCAGCTTAACGCGTCCGTCTAGGGTCGGCACATCCAGCTCGCCACCCAGAGCCGCATCCACAAAACTGATGGGCACTTCACAGTACAGGTTTTTGCCATCGCGCTGGAAAATCTCGTGATCTTTTACCGACACCTGCACATAGAGGTCACCGGCCGGACCGCCATCAGTACCCGCCTCACCCTCACCGGAGAGACGAATGCGATCGCCGGTATCCACACCGGGTGGCACCTTCACAGACAGGGTCTTGGTTTCTTCTACGCGGCCCTGACCGTGACAATCGCCACAGGGGTCAGAAATGATCGTGCCTTTACCGCGACAGTTCGGACAGGTCTGCTGAACAGAGAAAAATCCCTGCTGCATGCGCACCTGCCCCACACCACCACAGGTCGTACAGGACACTGGCTTGGTACCGGCTTTCGCACCGGACCCGTCACAGGTATTACAGCTTACCAGTGTCGGCACGCGGATTTTAACGGAAGTACCGCGAACCGCATCCTCAAGATCCAGATCCAGGGTGTAGCGCAAATCGGAACCGCGCGCTGGACCGCCGCGACCGCGGCCGCCGCCTCCACCGCCAAAAATATCCCCAAACACATCACCAAAGATGTCACTGAAGCTGCCGCCGCCTCCACCGAAGCCGCCGCCTCCAAAGCCACCCTGCTGATCAACACCGGCGTGACCGAACTGGTCATAGGCACTGCGTTTCTCGGCATTGGACAAGACCTCGTAAGCTTCACTGGCCTCTTTGAATTTTGCCTCTGCCTCGCTGTCATCCGGGTTGCGATCCGGGTGAAATTTCATCGCCACACGGCGATAGGCTTTTTTCAGATCGGCCTTGGTGACATCGCGATCGACCCCAAGGACTTCGTAGTAATCTCGTTTGGACATATTTCTCAGCCTGTAAGCGCTGTTGCTTTCTCTAAAAACGGTTTTTCTAAAACGGTTTCGCTAAACGTTAAGCAGCTTCTTGAAACGGTGCTTCTAAAGCGCGCTTTTGAATTTACGTTCTAGACTTTGAATTTACGTTCTAGACAACGAAAGCGCGGGACTTGCCCGCGCCTTCGTCAAAAGCCAATAACTTTAAGAAGTTTTTCGCGAAACGCGGAACTTACTTATCGTCTTTAACTTCTTCAAACTCGGCGTCAACAACACCGTCATCAGCGTCGGCTGCGTTGTCAGCACCGGCTTCGGCACCACCAGCAGCACCCGCCTGGGCAGCTTGCTCAGCGTAAAGCTTCTGAGCCAGAGAGCTGGAAGCTTCGGTCAACTTGGTGGTTGCCGCTTCCATCGCTTCTTTGTCGTCGCCTTTCACAGCAGTTTCTGCTTCTGCCAGAGCCGCTTCGATTGCAGATTTCTCTTCGTCGGTGGCTTTGTCACCCGCTTCTTCCAGAGTCTTCTTGGTCGCACCAATCAGGCCGTCCAGAGTGTTGCGAGCAGTCACCAGCTCTTCGAACTTCTTATCGGCTTCAGCGTTGGCTTCGGCGTCCTGTACCATTTTTTCGATTTCGTCATCGCTTAAGCCCGAAGAGGCCTTGATCACGATGGACTGCTCTTTGCCAGTGGCCTTGTCTTTCGCGCTCACGTTCAGGATACCGTTGGCGTCGATGTCGAAAGTCACTTCGATCTGCGGCATACCGCGCTGTGCAGGCGGAATGTCGGCCAGATCAAAACGGCCCAGAGATTTGTTCTGGGAAGCTTGCTTACGCTCACCCTGTACCACGTGAATGGTAACCGCAGTCTGGTTGTCTTCAGCCGTGGAGAAGACCTGAGACTTCTTGGTTGGGATGGTGGTGTTCTTCTCGATCAGAGGAGTCGCCACGCCACCCATGGTTTCGATACCCAGAGTCAGAGGGCTTACGTCCAGCAGCAGTACGTCTTTCACATCACCGGCCAGAACCGCACCTTGAATCGCAGCACCCATGGCAACCGCTTCATCAGGGTTCACATCTTTACGCGCTTCTTTACCGAAGAACTCAGCCACTTTGGCCTGAACCATTGGCATACGGGTTTGACCACCCACCAGAATCACATCGTCAATCTCGCTGACAGACAGATCGGCATCAGCCAGTGCCACTTTCAGAGGCGCCAGAGAGCGGGTAACCAGCTCTTCGACCAGAGACTCCAGCTTGGAGCGGGTCAGCTTAACAACCAAGTGCTTGGGCCCTGTCGCATCGGCAGTGATGTACGGCAGGTTCACTTCAGTCTGCTGTGAAGAAGACAGTTCAATCTTGGCTTTCTCAGCGGCTTCTTTCAGACGTTGCAGAGCCAGTGGATCGTTGTGCAGGTCGATGCCGTTTTCTTTCTTGAACTCAGCCGCCAGATACTCGATCAGACGCAGGTCGAAGTCTTCACCACCCAGGAAGGTGTCACCGTTGGTGGCCAGTACTTCAAACTGGTGCTCGCCATCAACATCGGCAATTTCAATGATGGAGATATCGAAAGTACCACCACCCAGGTCGTAAACCGCAATGGTGCGATCGCCCTGTGCCTTGTCCATACCGTAAGCCAGTGCCGCAGCGGTTGGCTCGTTGATGATACGCTTCACGTCCAGACCGGCAATCTTACCGGCATCTTTGGTCGCCTGACGCTGAGAATCGTTGAAGTAAGCCGGTACGGTGATAACCGCTTCGGTTACCTTCTCGCCCAGATAGTCTTCAGCGGTTTTCTTCATTTTCTTCAGTACTTCGGCAGAGATCTGTGGCGGAGCTTTTTTGTCGCCTTTGATTTCTACCCAGGCATCACCGTTGTCAGCCTCAACAATTTTGTAAGGCACCATGGAGATGTCTTTCTGAACCACGTCATCTTTGTACTTGCGACCGATCAGACGCTTAACCGCGAACAGAGTGTTGTTCGGGTTGGTAACGGATTGACGCTTGGCGCTCTGACCGACCAGAATCTCGCTGTCGTCAGTAAACGCAACGATGGATGGTGTGGTGCGATCGCCTTCGGCGTTCTCAATAACTTTGGCTTTACCGCCCTCGAGTACAGACACACAAGAGTTGGTTGTACCCAAGTCAATTCCAATGATTTTACCCATTTCGATAATCTCCGAAAATTCGAGCCTGCATCACGGTGCAGGGCTTGTTAAAACGTTCTCAACCAGTCGCAACTGGATGTTTCTCAAACTGTTGACTTCTATATTGGCCCCGCTGGCTGTTTTTCAACCCTGACGGTGAGTTTTTTTCAAACTCCTTCCGCCAGACAACCCCTCAAACAGGCCGCAGCCTGCGGATCGCGGGCAGCCGCGACCTTACTTGGCCACCACCACCATCGCCGGACGCACCAGACGACCGTGCAGGGTGTAACCCTTCTGGAACACATTGATCACGGTATTGGGCTCGGCATCCGGGCTCTCTACCATGGTCATTGCCTGATGCAGTTGCGGATCGAACGGCTCACCCACCGGGTTCAAAGCCTCAATCTTGTGCTTGGTCAGGGTGTCCTGGAAGGATTTCAGCGTCAGCTCGACACCTTCAATCACCGGCTTCAATGCCTCATCGTCAACATTCATGGCGTCCAGCGCACGCTCCAGATTATCAATCACCGGCAACAGATCGTTGACCAGCTTTTCCTGTCCGAACTTGTGGGCTTTTTCCACATCCTGTTCGGCACGGCGACGAGCGTTCTGAGCTTCCGCCTGAGCGCGCAGCTCCTGCTCTTTGGCGTCGGCCAGCTGCTGGGTCAGGCTCTCGATCTCAGCCTGAACGGCATCGACCGTTGGCGCATCTTCAGCGCTCGCTTCGGCGACCTGCTCTTCTGCTTTTTTCTCAGCAGCCGCTGCGGCTGCCTCTTCCACTTCGGGTGTAGTCTGCTGTTCGTCTGACACACTGAACTCCGTATACCAAGATAATTCATGGGGTTATTCATAAGACCTGCTGCCAATATGGGGCCGCCCAAACATCTTTCAAGGGCTCTGTTGTCAGGATTTATCAGAACACACCTGGGGATTTGCCTGAACCACAAAACTACTGTACAAATACACATGGTTATTTTATAAATTAACGGAATTATCACAGCCCACTGCCAGTTGGCCGGGCCATAGCCCGCCAGGCCTCTCTGCTTCAGGAGCACAACCATGCTGACCCACCTCAGCGTTCAGAACTTTACGCTTGTGGATGCCCTCGAGTTGGAACTCAACCGGGGTATGACCGCCATTACCGGGGAAACCGGTGCCGGCAAGTCCATTCTGCTGGACGCACTGGGGCTTGCCCTCGGTGATCGCGCCGACCCGGACCGGGTCAGAAACGGCCGTCAGCGTGCCGACATCTGCGCCACCTTTGATGTGTCAGCCATCCCCCGAGCCCGTCAATGGCTGGATAATCACGACCTCGACAGCGACAGTGACTGCCTGCTGCGCCGGGTGGTGACCCGTGAGGGACGCTCCAGAGGCTACATCAATGGCCAGCCCGTGCCCCTCGGCCAGCTGAAAGAACTGGGCGAAATGCTCATCGACATCCACAGCCAGCACGCGCACCAATCTCTATTAAAGAAAGACACCCACCGCCGCCTGCTGGACGACTACGCCAACCATCAGGAGCTCGCGCGTCAGTGCAAAACCCTGTATCGGGACTGGCAGGATGCACAAAAGCATTTTGAGGAGTGGCGAGACAACGCCGAAGAGATTACCGCCCGCACCCAACTGTTGCGCTATCAGGTGCAGGAACTGGATGCCCTGGCACTGGAAGACAACGAGCTGGAAGCCATGGAGGCCGAACAGCGCCAGCTTGCCAGCGCCGACACCCTGCTGCAAAACAGCCAGCTGGCGGCACAAATCTGTGACGACGAAGAAGGCGGCCTGCTCACCACGCTGGGCAAAGCCCTGCACTTGCTGCAGGATCTGAACGACAAGCCCAAAGCCCTCGCCAGCGCCGAAGAGCTGCTGTTCAGTGCGCAAATTCAGATTCAGGAAGCCCACAGCGAGATCAACCACCACATCGACAGCTTTGAAATGGACCCCGAGCGCCTGACCTTTATCGAAGAGCGCCTGTCCAGCTGCTACGACATTGCCCGCAAACACCGGATTTCGCCCACCGAGCTGCAATCCCTGCATGAAGAGCTGGCCGGCGAGCTGGAACAACTGGATGGCAGCGAAGGACAACTGGACGAGCTGGAAGCCAGAGCCAATGCCTGCCAGTCTGCCTATATCGCCTGCGCCGAAAAGCTGTCAGCGCAACGGCACAAGGCTGCCAAACAACTGCAGAAAGCCATTAATCAGCAACTGCGCGCACTGGCCATGCAAAACGCACAACTGGCCATCCAACTGCACAGCGGCTCTGAACACGCCAGCCCCCACGGACTGGACGACATCGAGTTTCTGATCAGCACCAATCCGGGACAAAGCCCCAAAGCGCTGGCCAAAGTGGCCTCCGGCGGTGAACTGTCCCGTGTCAGCCTTGCGATTCAGGTGGTCACCGCAAGGAGCTCAACCACCCCCACCCTGGTGTTTGACGAAGTGGATGTGGGCATCGGTGGCGCCACTGCGGATGTGGTGGGCGACCTGCTGCGGCAGCTGGGCAGTCAGGGTCAGGTGTTGTGCGTGACTCACTTGCCGCAGGTGGCGAGCAAAGGACATCAACATTTACAGGTGCACAAGGAAACGGACAAAACTTCTGCCCAGACAGCGCTGATTCAACTCAACGGCGATGACAAGATTATGGAGATTGCGCGCATGATGGGCGGGGCGCAGATGACAAAACAAACCATCGCCCACGCGCGGGAAATGCTGGAGATGGCCGACTGAGTTTACTCAACCCAGCCCCGGCCTGAATCACTTCTGAACAATCAGGCCTCGGCCGACTTGTCTGCCGGCTCGCTGCGCAGTTGCTCGTACTGATCCGGATCGACAAACATCAACTTGAAAATGATGTCTTCTTTTTTACCCGGCTCGATGCAAACCACCAGCACATTGAACTGGTCATCCACTTTCACGACACCCGGCTGGTGCACCAGCGTACCGCCGGTTTCCTGATTGGTGAGAATGTTGAGATCTTTCTTGGCTTTCAGCGTTTGTCCGATCCGACTCAGCATTGCTTTTAGTGCAGCTTCGAATACCGGAAAACCAAAGCCGGCGCCTTTGAACTCGGAGTAATCCAGCTCCAGCGACATGGGCACTTCCAACTGATCCTTCACTTCCCCTTCGGCATTTTTGTTGGTCAGTGTCAGGGCTCCCAGCGGGATGCGCTTGCCGTTTTTCAGGTCTTTCAGCAGCGCCTTGGCTTTATCGGCAGGCTGCTTGATAAACGCCTGATGCATGATGCCACAGCCGAGATCCAGAACCTGAACCATGTTGAGATTAAACTTTTTGGGAGATTGAGCGTCGCTCATAAGAAGAAGTGCCTCTGTAATACAAAAACATCTGTACGAAATCACTGGGCCGAATCGTACGTCTTGATTTTAATACCGCGCTATCAGCAGTACATTTGTTATTAAAATATTTGAGTTTGCCAGCCAAGCCCCTGAACTTGCTGTGCAGGACCCAACCTCACAAATAAGAGCTTACGACTTGGGCTTAACGTAAAGCACCAGGCTGTGACCGGTAATTTCGTAACCATGCTCTTCCGCGATGGCTACTTGCAGCTTTTCAATTTCGTCGTTGTGGAACTCAATCACCTTGCCAGTTTCCACACAAACCATATGGTCATGGTGATCGCCGCGATCCAGCTCAAATACCGAGTGACCGCCATCAAAGTTGTGACGCTCAACCAGCCCCGCTGTTTCGAACTGAGTCAGTACCCGATAAACCGTTGCCAGGCCCACATCTTCATCCGCTTCCATCAGTTGCTTGTAAACGTCTTCAGCACTGAGGTGACGCTGATCGGAAGCCTCAAGCATCTGTAAGATTTTGACACGAGGTAAAGTTACTTTTAAGCCTGCTTTACGCAGTTCCTGGTTTTGATCCGCCATGTTTGCCTCTAATTCTCAATGTTCTATGCCAAAATCTGAAGGGTCTGAGCCAAGTGTTTCCGGAAAATCCTGCCGGAAGTCTTCTCAGCGTCGCCAATGATCAGGTATTATCCCCGTTCACTCTACCTTGTGGAACCCCTGCTATGCAAAAACACGTACAACGCCTCTTTCTCGCCACTTCACTGCTGTTACTGGCCGGCTGCCAGTATTTTCAGTTCCCGGGCGTGTACAAAATTGATATTCAGCAAGGCAACATCGTGACCCAGGAGATGATCGATCAACTCAAGCCGGGCATGACCAAACGTCAGGTTCGCTATGTTATGGGCACCCCATTGATCGAGGACACCTTCAACCCCAACCGCTGGGATTACTATTATAGTATGGCCCCCGGCAAGGGTGAGCTGGTAAAAGAGCGCGTCAGTATCTACTTTGAAGGCGACTCCCTGTCTTACTTCAGTGGCGATTACACCCCCAGCGCCGCGGTGACTCCCGAAGCGCCTGCAGCGGAGTAACACCCACCTGATTCGGTGACGCCTTCTCCAACCCGGCGTCACCTACCCTGATTACTTGTCGCCTTCCGCCACCTCTTTTGCCTTAGCCGCTCTCTTGCGTCGCACCTCTTTCGGGTCGGACGTTAACGGCCGATAAATCTCCACCCGGTCGCCCGGCTGCAATTCATGCTCATTGGCCTTTTTCAGCCCCTTGGTCCCCAGAGCCTGGCCAAAAATACCCATTTTGGCAGTTTCATAATCAATTTCCGGAAACTCCTTCTCCAGCCCAGACCGCTTGGCCGCCTGCAGCGCGGTGGTGCCCGGCTGCACCAGCAACTCCACAATCTTCTGCTTTTTCGGCAGGGCGTAGGCCACTTCCACCGTAATCATTTCTATATCTGACATATCACTCTCCGGCACTAGCCATAAATCTGCTGAGCACGGCGACACAGACCGTCCACCAGCTCATTGGCCACCGACTCAAACCACTTGCCTGCGGCCTTGGCCACCAGGCCATTGTTAAACTCAAATTCCAGATCCAGCGACACCTTGCAGGCATTTTCCGCCAGCGCGCGAAAACTCCACAGGCCTTTCAACTGACGGAACGGCCCCTCCACCAAACGCATATCCATGGTTTCCGGTTCAACCAGGTGATTGCGAGTAGTAAAACTGTAACGCATCCCCATTTTGCTCAAATCGAGGCGCGCGGTAATCTCGGATTCGCTGCGCTCCAGCACCTCGGCACCAATACAGCCGTCCATATACTGAGGATAGGCTTCTATATCGTTCACCAGCTGGAACATTTGCTGGTCAGAATAGGCCACAAGGGCACTGCGATGTATTTGGGTCACTGGGGCTCCGTCTGCGTCGGCTATCTGTGTCGGCCATCTGTGTCGGCCATCTGTGTCGGCTAGGCCAACCTGATTAGCCGGCCGATTGTAGAGACTCGCCGTGCACTTGCCAAGAAGCCCGCCATTTTGCAAGTTTGTCCTTACTCGCACCGACGAGTCTGTCATTCCTCCCACGGCGCCCCTGCGGCACTGGAATAAACACCGCTAAAGTTGATAATATCCAGCCATACTGTTGAGGGGTGAGAGTTTATGCTCAAAGTCAGATCGACCCGACTGGAGCAGGAAACCGTGAAGACAAAACAGAACCACAACTAAAATCAAAACGACAACAAAGAGACCGGCATGGCAACGACACGGGAACAGTTTGGTTCACGATTGGGGTTTATTTTGGCAGCAGCAGGGTCTGCTGTTGGTATTGGCAATCTGGTGGGCTTTCCCGTCAATGCCGCCAAAAACGGTGGCGCAGCCTTTTTACTGCTTTACGCGATTTTTATTGTGCTGATCTGCCTACCGGTGATGATGGCGGAACTGAGTGCAGGCCGGAACAGCCGCAAGAATCCCCTGGGCGCCTACCAACACTTCTCGCAGAACAATCCCTTGTGGTCCATTGGCGGCTGGCTCGCCCTGGTCACCCCCTATATGATTGCCGTGTTCTATTCCGTGATTACCCTGTGGGTGCTGGGCTACCTGTTTGCCATCATCGGCGGCGATCTGGAAGCCCTCACCAACCCCGACTATTTTGGCAATTTCATCAATAGCCCCCTTGTCTTTGTCTACCTGGCCCTGATTGCCGGACTGGTGGGTATTATTTTGCACTTCGGTGTGAAAGAAGGCATTGAGCGCGGCGCCAAGATCATGATGCCCGCGCTGTTTATCATGCTGCTGGGGCTGGTGATCTTTGTTCTCACCCGCGACAACGCCATGCTCGGGGTCAAGTACTACCTGATCCCAGACATCAGCAAAATCAATGCGCAGGTGATTAACGGCGCAATGGCACAGGCGTTTTTCTCACTGTCGCTGGGTATGGGCATCATGATCACCTACGGCTCTTATATGGACCGGGAAAACAGCATTCCCGGCTCGGCCAAGATGGTCGCACTGGCCGATACCGGTGTCGCCTTTACCGCCGGTCTTCTGGTGCTGCCGGCCATCTTTTCGTTTAATCCGGACACCAATCCCGCCGACCTGTCAGACTCCTCTGTTTCTCTTATTTTCACCTTCCTGCCCAAAATCTTCCTCGCCATGCAGGCCTCCGTAGGCTACTGGGGGGCGAGTCTTGTGGCTTCCGTGTTTTTCCTGCTGGTGTTCTTTGCCGCACTGACGTCACTGGTCTCCATTATTGAAGTCCCTGTTTCGGGCGTAATGGATCAGAAAGGCTACAGCCGCAATCGGGCGCTGGCAGCCGTGGGCCTCACCATGGTACTGATTGCCCTGGCCTGTGCCGTGTCGTTTGGCATTGTCGACTTTTTAACCCACTTTCTGTCCTACGGCGGAGGCGAACGCTCCTTCTTCGATCTCGTCTATGATGTGTTCTACGAGACCATCCTGCCGCTCAACGGCTTTATGATCTGCCTGCTGGTGATCTATCGCTGGAAAAAAGCCGGTATGAGCGAAGAACTGGAACACGGTGCCCCCGACTTCAAAGGCTCGCTGCTGGAGCGCTACTCCAACTTCGCACTCAGCACCTTTGTCCCCGTGATCCTGCTGTTCGTCTTTATTAACACCGTCTTAAACAAGTTCTTTGAAATGAGCCTGATCTAAGGCGGTCCTTCTCTCCTCCGCTCCCCCGGGCGGAGGAATTAATGCTGTTACCCGGACAACCTAATCGATATAATCCGCCGCCATGGCCAAGAAGAAATCCAAAAAGCCCTCCGGCAATACCATCGCACTGAACAAAAAAGCGCGCTTCGACTTCCATTTATCGGACAAGTACGAGGCGGGCATCGCCCTGCAGGGGTGGGAAGTGAAGAGTTTGCGGGAAGGCAAAGTACAAATTGTCGACAGTCACGTGTTCTTCAAGAACGGCGAGGCCTGGCTGCTTAACGCCCAGATTTCCCCGCTGAACACCGTATCGACCCACTTCGTCGTCGAGCCGACCCGCCAGCGTAAATTACTGCTGAACCGCAAGGAAATCGCCAAGCTGCAACAGGCCGTAGAACAAAAAGACTACACCTGTGTCGCCACCGCACTCTACTGGAAAGGCCATCTGGTGAAGTGTGAAATTGCCCTGGCGAAGGGCAAGAAAATGCACGACAAACGCGAAACCGAGAAACAGCGGGACTGGGCACGCGAGAAACAGCGCCTGTTTCAAAAGCCCGCCTAAGTTAAATACCTCTAAAAAAGCCGGCATCCGCCGGCTTTTTTGTCTCACAGAGCTTTTAGATGCCAATGCGCTCAGCTCCGGCACTTCTTACGTTACTGCAAGATCACCCGCACCGCGACCAACACCAGCAGCACGCCAAACACCCTTTGCAAAGCTTCTGCGTTTTGCTTTAGCTTCGCCATCACTTTGGGATGTGACACCATCATCACCACCGCCAGATACCAGAGCGCATCCACCGAAGCCGACACCCCGGCCATGCCCAGCTTCTGCATCATGGGTGTTTCCAGCGTGACAAACTGGGTGTAAACCGCAAGAAAGAAAATCGCCAGCTTGGGGTTCAGAAACGCCGTCAGAAAACCCGTCACCACGCCCTGCCGTGACGACACAGTGTGCCCAGCTTCGGCCTCTCCAAACGCCATCGGCGAACGAAAAGACTGATAAGCCAGAAACAGCAGGAAAAGCGCCCCCAACCAGCGCAGGCCATCAAACAACCACGGCGTCTGCTGCACGACGACCGCCAAGCCCAGCGCCGCCAGCAGCGCATAGACGCCGACACCGACACCGTGCGCCACAGCAGCAATCATGCCCTGATTACGCCCGCCCTTTAACGTCTGCTCAATCATCACCGCCAGACTGGGGCCAGGACTGGCCGCACCGAGAAAACACAAACCGGCTAAAGTTAGCCATTCAATATACGTCATGAATCGACCTTACTTCTTTAATTCTGGAGCCCAACGGGCAAATACAAAAAAGGGCGCGAATGCGCCCTTTTACTCAGACGAGACAAGCAGCACTTAGAAATTCAGCGACGCCCGTACATAGTACTCACGACCAGCGATTGAGAACGGGAAGGTGGTCCAACCGTACTCAAAGCCCAGCGCAGGGAAGTCACCACCTTCTGAACCCCACTTGTCAGGGTAGGTATCAAAGAGGTTAAGAATACCCGCTGACAACTGAATAGACTCGGTAACGTTCCACACACCGGTCAAATCCACAAGCGTTTTGGCACTCCAGGTATTCTTCTCTGTGCCGTAGCTGGCGGTAGTTACCTCACCATAATAGGTCGCGCGAGAAGTCAGACTCCAGGATTCCGCATTGTAGGTGGCTCCCAAAGTGGCTCTCTTACCCGGCTGCCCATCAGTAACCAGCAACTGATTACTTTCACTGAAGACAGTGTCATTAGAGACAATCGGAGAAGAGGTATTCACTTCTTCAATAGTAGTGTTGTTCATATGCAACGTGGCTTCAAACACCATGTTGTCACCACTATTGAGCGCCCAGTCCCATTGGTTCACCCAGTCCATACCAACAGTTTTGGTATCGGCCGCATTGGTGAAGATGGATACGTTCGCCACACCATCCAGCGCCTGACCTGCTCCGCCATTGGCCGCAAAGATGATATCAATCGGATTGGTTGCATCACCCGTCGGAGAGATATTGCTTGAGTAAACAATGCGATCTTCAATATCGATTTGATACAGATCCAGCGTACTGGTCCAGAAATCGCCGGTGTAAACCAAACCGAAGCTGTAGCTCTCGGAAGTCTCTTCTTTCAGATCACTGAAACCAAAGTCGTTGGCCAGCTCACTGTCGGGACGAATGGTCACCAGATCGGCCAGCTGACCATTGCTGATGGAGATACTGCGCTGCGAGAAATACTGCTGCTGTACACCCGGAGCACGGAAGCCCGTGGAGAAGGCGGCACGCACGGCCAGCGTTTCTGTCAGCTGATAACGACCGGACAACTTGAAGTTGGTGGTATCGCCAAAGTCAGAGTAATCCTCATAACGAACTGCACCACCCACATCCAGACGATCAGTCAGAGACATTTCCAGATCAGCGTACAAGGCGTAGCTGTCGCGATCGGTGTCGATTTCCAGAGCAGGAGAATACCCCTGAAAACCCTGCATGCCGGGTACAGTAGTGCCGTTTACCAAACCACTGCTGCCGGTATACTCACAAGTGGCAGGATTTTTTGCCGGATCAGTGGAGTTCACAAAGTTTTCATCACACAACTGAGAACCACGGGCATAGGAAACTTCATCACCGGCTTCCTGTTTGAAGCCATCTTCACGCCACTCGGCACCCAATGCCAGAGAAGAATCGACAGCAAACGGCAGATCGATACTGCGACGACCATCGACATTGAAGGTCAACTGGTCAGTAACCAGCGCCCCATCATAGGCAGAGGTAGGACTGCTTGGACCGTAACTGGCGTTCAGGGACTCGGTGTTGCGGAACTCAAAACGGTTCTCGCCCCAGGCCAAACTGGCATCGGCGTCCCACTCACCTAAGGTAATGCGGTAACCCAGCGCAAAGGACTTGTCTTCAGTCTCGGTACCCAGACCCGGCGTAATACCGTTCGGATACAGTGAAGACCAGACACGGCCATCGTTAGGCCCGCGGTAAAAACCCAGCGATTCACCTTCTTTCTTGGTGTAACCACCAAACGCATACAGCTCGCCGGAACCGATGGGCAGAGCCGCGTTCAACCACAACGAATCGCTGGAGACATCACTTTCACCCACCAGCACCAGCTGGTCGGTAATCGGGCTTGCACCGCCCCAGTTGGACTCGGCAGCACGGTTCATTGGATCCTGATCCAGATACTCGTAGGTCAGATTCAGATGACCGCCATTATCGAACTCAAAGCCGTAGGTAATACCCGCTTTCACGGTATCGCCATCGTTTTCAGACGTTGTGCGGTATTGTGTCCAGGCATTGCCACCCGGAGAGCTTTTCAAAACGATGTTGATCACACCGGCAATTGCATCGGAACCGTACTGAGCCGCAGCGCCGTCACGCAACACTTCAACACGGGCAATGGCTGTCAGAGGGATAGAGCTCAGATCGGTACCGGCAGAACCACGGCCAACGTTTTCCTGTACCGCCACCAGAGCCTGTTGATGACGGCGCTTGCCGTTCACCAGCACCAGCACCTGATCCGGCGCCATGCTTCTGAGGGTTGCCGGACGCATCAGATCCTGACCATCCGACGTGGTGGTGTTGTTCATATTGAAAGAAGGTGCCAGCTTGCGCAGCATGTCAGCAGTATCCACTGCACCGGAATTTTGAATGGCCTCTTCCGAGATCACATCCACCGGCACCAGACTTTCCGTGGCCGTACGTCCCGCCATACGGGTACCCAGAGTGATGACCTCTTCAATCATTTCTGAAGGGTTGGCCGGTGCAATCTCTGACTGTGCTTGTACCCCTACACTCACAATGGCTCCAATACAGGCCGGCAGCAAAGCGCGCACGAATGGCGACGTTTTTTCTTTTCTCTGCAGATCAGACATTAATGTCTCCTCAAAAGTATTTATGCCCCGTTCGGACAGGGCTTATATTTTTTATAACCACCGCTGTATATATAGCTCATATTGGCTACTTTTCACTCTGCACCAATAACAGGCAAAGTGTTCATGGTATTTTGGCAGCATAAAACCGGCGCATTAGACCTCTTTCAAACACTTGTTTCAACAACTTAAGCTGACTGGCCAGTCCAGACCTAAGCCAGACGTGACGCAGCCCCCAGAAAGCCGCCTATTTGGGATAAAACTTGAACCCACATCCCCTCTGCACGCACAATACCCGATTACCAGTGCTCCCACCCCAGCTCAGCGAGCGGACAGGATCGCTCCCAACAAGAACAAATTCAGAGCTTCGGCAGAAACAAACAGAGCTTCGGTATGGCATCCAGAGAACAGTTTTCATCCAAATTCGGCTTTATTATGGCGGCGGCGGGCTCCGCCATTGGCCTGGGGAACATCTGGGGCTTTCCCACCCAGACCGCCAGCAACGGCGGTGCCGCTTTTGTGGTGGTGTACTTTATGATGGCCTTCGCCCTCGCCTACCCCGCCCTGATGGCCGAACTGATCATTGGCCGCCACTCCAAATCCAACATCCTCACCGCCCTGCGCGGCATCGCACCCAATCAGGCCTCCCGTATTCTGGGCACCGGCGTCGGCATTTACGGCGTGATCATTGCCAGCCTGATTCTGAGTTTTTATGGCATCGTCGCCGGCTGGATGCTCTGCTACCTGGCCGAATCCGTCACCAGCCTGCTGGGCTGGGACAGTGCCAGCCAGTGGCTGGTGAGCTTTGGCAACGAACGCAACATCATCAGCATGGGCATCTTCATGCTGCTGACCATGTACATCATCGCCAACGGCATTTCCGGCGGGATTGAGAAGTGGTCCACCCGCCTGATGCCCATGTTGATGGTGATTCTGGCGGGCCTGATCATCTACGTGATGACCCAGCCCGGCGCCGGCGAAGGCCTGCGCGTCTATCTGCTGCCGGACTTCAGCCAGCTCAAGCCAAGCCTGTTTGTCGACGCCATGGGACAAGCCTTCTTCTCCCTGTCGCTGGGTGTTGGCACCATGCTGGTGTACGGTTCTTATTTAAGTAACAAAGAGAGCCTGCCGCGACTGGGTGTGATGGTGACGCTGGTGGACTCGGGCACCGCCTTTGTCGCCGGCCTGCTGATCATCCCGGCGATTTACGTCGCCAAACAATACGGCGCCAACATCTTTACCGAAGCCGGCGACCTGATCGCCGGGCCCGACCTGATCTTTCAGGTACTGCCCACCCTGTTTGAATCCATGGGCGCCATCGGCATGTGGGTGGCTCTGGCCTTCTTTATCCTGATGTCCATTGCCTCGCTGACCTCCTCCATATCCATGCTGGAAGTCCCCGTTTCCCTCGCCGTGGAAGAAACCTCCTTCAGCCGCCGCCAGGCCACGCTGGTCATTGGCACCCTGATCTTTGGCTGCTCCACCGTGATCCTGTTTAACTTTGGCACCCTGTTCGACTTCGTCATCAACCTCACCACCGTCTACAGCCAGCCCCTGCTGGGCCTGATGCTGTGTGTGTTTGCCGGCTGGATCTGGCATCGTGACAACCTGCTGCAGGAAATCAAGGCCGGCCACCCGGAAATCGAAGGCACCTTCTTCTGGAAAGTCTGGCCCAACTACGTCAAATTCGTCTGCCCGCTGCTGGTACTGACCACCCTGATCCAGAGCATCGGTGGTTAAAACCGGCGGCTAACATTAGTGGCAGCATCAACGGTCAAAAAGTGATCGCCTTCTGACATTGATGCGTATATTCAGGGTGAACCCAACCCTGAGGTGGCATCATGAACAAGGTAATGTTGCACGATCTGCGCAGCGGGGAACCGCTGCACGTCATCATCGACTCCTACGAAGGCGGCATCTATCAGGCCTTTCACTGTGAAGGCGACACAGAACGCCTGATCTGGCTGGACGACGACACCCCGCTGAAAACCCGCAGCTTGATTGAAATGCGCGATCAGCTGGACCCACTCAAGCCCGCAGCCATGTTCCTGCGTCAACAAAGCGCCTACGATGAAATGGTCGGCCTGCCTGCCCGCGCTGCGGACAACACCCTGATGGTACCCATCTTTCCCGAGCACCTGCCCGCAGCCGACACAAGACCACCGGCCCCTTGAAAGCGGAACCCATCGCCCCCATTAATGGTCTTAAGGTTAAGGTAAACCTGTCTTCTTGGATGGAATTTGCCTATAATGCCGAACTTCTAAGGGGCCGATTTGGATTCGACGTCGGTAACAAAACCTTAGGTGCATGTCGTGAGGGTAGCGAATCACGTAAATCCAAAGCTGCACATTATTAGTTGCCAACGATGACAACTACGGTGCTGCACTGGCTGCGTAAGTAGCCTTTTGTAACACCATCTAGTGGTTCGCCGCTAGCGGTCTTTAGCAAGGTGCCTGTACCGCGCTACTGACTGTCATATAGAACAGGATCGCAGTGAAGCCTGCCTGGGGTGGATCAGCTAAACTTTTATCAGGATCGCTTGTTACGTCTTGGCCACTGGGCTGTAATGAGTTAAATCAAATAGTGGAACTAAGCATGTAGACCCTAAGGCAGAGTGCTTGCGGACGGGGGTTCAACTCCCCCCGGCTCCACCAATTGAAGAAGGTGAACTGATCTCAGTTCACCTTTTTTTATGCCTGCGCCCCGCGCTACAGGCCTTACGTGGCAAGGGTTTACGGACTTCGCCCTCTTCTTAATCTCAGACTATCCAAGGCGAATATTCTCTAAATTGCCGAATACTCTCTGCGCCTCTCCCATTTACTTAGTGCCGAAGTCCATGACCAGAGAAAACACAGCCCTTTAAAATCAATAGGTTATCGACGGACTTGGAGAAAGGTTTGTTTGCAGTATTGGTAGGAGTGGGGACAACCTACCAAAACAGCGAGTGAAAAATAATATGAAAATCAGAGTCCGTGACTTCTCGATGACGAATATGCTTATATGTGTTAACTGAATCAGCTTAAGGTCTCTTATTCAGCCAAAAACAAATATTCTAGTGCGTCATTATTGTTATTGTTTACTTTGTGACCTTGAGTCCCTGCTGAGTATTTATAGTCAATTTCTTTCAGTGTCACTTTTTTTCCAACGTTTTCAAGCATTGCAGTTAGCTCTTCCTTTGTTGGCAAGCTATTTGAAGAGTAGGATATTAAGAATGTAGAGTTCTTATATTTATTAAATAGCACCTCAAAAGCTTCATATGTGCCAGGCTTTGTATTAAATGGCGAAGAATACGTTTTAAACTTCTTTGTTTTTGTGTGCTCCTGAAGTTCGATACCCTCCCAGTTACGGCACAAACCTTCAATAAAATGATACCGCCTAACATAATCATTGTCAGAGTGTTTGGAGAAGTAGGGAGGGTCTAAATAAACAATGTCTGGAGACTCGACATTTAGATCAAGTGCCGACATATTGTATGCCTTGTTTTTTCGATCGTTGTTGAATACAGCTTTATTAAAATCATCAACAGAAAAAAGAAAGTGTTCCCTTAAAGAGAAAGATAAGTCTTTGCGGCCATCATCATATTTGAAGCCTACATACGTAAATATACCTCTAGGTCTGCGTTTTAAACAAGCACGAGACAACGCTGATCTGGCTAGAGCTTTCTTATATTTACAGTCTAAAAGCTCAATGTTTGCCAGAGTGTTGTCTAGAAATTTGTTGTCTTCATCGTAGAAATATATATCTTTAAATGTAGTTTGAACAAACTTTCCTGCTTTCCTGTTTTTGGAAAGTAGGAAGTCAATATCATTGGCTTCGAGTTTGACTGAATTGTTTTCTACCAGAGCAGTGGTTACTGAAGAAGAGTATGAAAGGAAGTCGTTAGAGATAACTTCAAATCCAAGCTTTTTAAGGTGGTAGCTTACAACTCCACTTCCGCTAAAGGCATCTAAAACAGTAGAGCCATTTTGTTTGCTTAAAATCTCAGAAATATATGGAAGCAGAGATGTTTTGCTTCCCATGTACCGTGTAGAAGGAAAGGATGGTTCTTGCACTCTTTTAGGATGAACTAAAATTTCATCTACTTTTCCTCGCTTACTACCGTCTTTATTTATAAACCTGCTTGCCTGGACTGTTTCAACCTTAAACTCTGAATACAGTCTGTAAGATAGTTCTGATGAAGAATTGGAAAGCAGTGCGTTTGCACCGCTTTCGACTAATTCTGAATACAAATATGAAAGGTCAAGCTGGGAACCAATTCTAAATTTCCCCTCCGCATATCGATCAAAATCCGAATATTCAGATACTGGAATATATGGAGGGTCAAGATAAATGAAGCTATTAGGTGTGCTATGTGCTTTAAGGAACTCCCGATAATCCATTGAAAACAGTTCGGTATTTTCTAGGGCTTTTGAACAAGCTCGCAGGTTCGAATCGTCAAGGATTTTAGGGTTTTTATAGTTTCCCATTGGAACATTAAATTGCCCCTTTTGATTAACTCTATGCAATCCATTGAAGCAGGTTTTGTTTAAATAGATAAATCTAGCCGCTCGACTAACTTCCTTCATGCGGCTGACATTCATTGAGCGAATCTTGTAATAATATTCTTCGGAATGTTTCTTCTGGTGAGAGTCTAAAATAGAAATGACTTCATCGACATTATCTCTGATCTGTTTATAAGTATTTATTAGCTCTGGGTTAATGTCGTTTAGCTTTGCTTTTTTGGGCTGAAGCGTAAAAAATAATGCACCACCACCTACAAAAGGTTCAAGATATTCCTCGTAATCATCTGGTACATGGGGAAGTATGTTTGGAAGTAGCTGAGATTTACCGCCAGCCCATTTCAAGAAAGGCTTTGCCTTGTCTTCAGGGATATGCTTTTGAAGGTCATTCAAATGGTACAGTCTATATCCACTTTCGCTTCTTGCTGCCTTTAGCTTTCCAGTTTCGTCCCATCTTCTTAGGGTCTGTTTGCATACGCCCAAAATATTTGAGGCAACTTCAATCGAAAGAGCATTTCCCATATAAGAATATCCTTAGAGACTTTTAGAACCGAAAATAGAGTCAAACCTTATACATGCTAAATTACCTGAACCGAAAACCCGATGCAACCTTAAACATCGTTATTTTAATAAGAAGCAACTCTTGGCTTAAATTATGGATCAGCATTGATTTGTATAGTATTTTGACCATATACATATAATAGAGGTTATTTTTGTGGCTATAGATGAGTATTTTGAAAGCTATTCTAGAAAGGGATATAAATTTTCTGATGAAATTTTGACCAGGTATGCGCTCTCCCTTTCAACAAAACCCTTTGTAATACTTTCAGGTATCTCTGGAACAGGTAAAACAAAAATAGCACAGTTATTTGAACCTCAATTACCCAATATTGTGCCACAGCAACAAAATCAAGCTGTTCATGGTGACGGTGAAATAATTCTAAAAGTGCAAAATGGTTTAATGAAAGGTGATCGAGGAAATTTTCAATATAATCAATTAGATCATATCTTTGAGCAAGCAGAGATAGAGGATCTAAACGCAAGAATTGAAGAAATTCGTGAAAATCGCCCAGAGAGTGATGAAAATATATCTCAGCCAGTTGTGATGACGATTGAGCTGGCTGATGGGCAGAGTGCAGAAATAGGTGTTTACCTCCAGCGAGCTAGAAATCCTCTTGTAAGAATAAGAGCCAAGTCAGCGCGTGGTGCTGCTCAAGAGTTTGACTCAAGTGAGTTCTTTCAGAATAACTTCGAGGTTGGGGATATTTTGAAACTAAGAAGGGTTGGAGTTCATCGGTTTAGAGTTGACTCTATTAATGATGAGCAAGTTGTCGCTGCTAATGATGAAAATGAAGCGGTTAGGCTTTCAGAGATAAACAACAAATGTTTTATCTCGGTAAAAAGTAATTGGACTGATTCATCTGAGTTATTTGGTTACTACAATCCAATCACTGAAAAATACACAATGACTAAACTTCTAAAGTTTATTCTTGTTGCTGAAGAAAACCCTGAGATTCCTTTTTTTGTCATTTTGGATGAAATGAATTTGTCGAAGGTTGAGCATTATTTCAGTGACTTTCTAAGCTGTATGGAGAGTAGGACGGTTAACGATGATGGCAGTGTTAAACAAGAAGGGATTCACCTCTACTCTGGGAATCATTTTGTTTCTACTGATGATGATGAATATGATGAGATTCGATCAAGTTTAGAATTGCCTCTTAATCTCTATGTTACTGGAACTGTAAATGTAGATGATACAACTTATATGTTTAGCCCAAAGGTTTTGGATAGGGCAAACGTCATTGAGTTTAACGAAGTATATTTGGGAGGCATGCCCAATGGCGGAAACTTCAAGTTAACCAGTTTTCCCGATTTTACAACTTTTACAAAAGCTAGCGTTGATCAGTTTGATGGATTGGGTGATGAAGCTAAGCGTATCATTGTTGGGCTTCTTGATGTATTGAAAAAGTCTAATTTGCACTTTGGATATAGAACTATTAGCGAAGTTTCTCACTTTATTTCAAATTCCAAGGTAAATATCGCTGATAACGAAGATATTGAGCTTCAAGCTTTAGATGTTCAGATTCTTCAAAAAGTGCTTCCTAAACTCTATGGGAATTTTGCGAAGTTAAATGAACCACTAAAAGAAATTATCTATTTTCTGTCAGGTTCAGATGGGGGGATTGAGAATTTCAACATGAATCAAATCGAAGCCTTAGACTTAGACGCACTCACTTTCAGCAGGAGTCTTGAGAAGCTTATAAAGATGTATAAAACATTATCTACCCAAGGTTTTGCTAGCTTCATTGAATAACAATGTTCACCATATACTCAAGCCTGAATCCCAAAGTTGCCGTTGAAGACGATTTTATTCTGGAAAATCGGACGTATTTTATTTTGCTCGATTCCCCAGATAGTGCAGAGGTTTCTGATTTTTTTAGTAGAAGTGAGCTAAAGGCTCATTTGTCCTGGCATCATGGAAATAAGATTGCAGAACTTTGCATAAAAAACTTTATAGGAAAGATTAGGTTTTTTGATAGAGAGATCGATGTTAGGTCTGAAAAATTCGACTCGGGAATGACTGGGGCAGAACAAATAAAAGTGATTGTGGATGAGTTGGATGAATTAAGTAGGAAGATGTCATTTTCCTATAGTTCTGCTTTATATAATCACGCCGAGAAAGATTGGGAGTCTGTGGAGAATAATCTTGTTCATCGGCTTAATTACATATATCAGATATTTTTTGAGTATGAACAGTTTGAACAAGCGGGCTATCAGCTTGAAAAGATAAAGAGAAACACTTCTTTGAAATATGAGGTTTCCGTTAGAGAGACCCCAATTTGGAAGCTTCGAAAAATATCACCTAGTACAGTAAGGCAGTTGGCTAAAGTTGGGTTCAGTGGTGGTAATGAAGCAGCATCGCATCGGGTTCATTACGAAGAGAGTGTTCTTTCTTCTAATACTCTTGAAAACCAGTTTGTGAAGTTTTTCTACGAATACTGCCAACAAATATGTTTGAGTGTATTAAATATAAAAAAGTTGCCTGATGCGGTAGTGGAACGCGCTAATTCTCTTTTGTTAACCATCAGGCGGATATTGTCAGATTCGTTTTTTATAGATATTGATAGCCCTTCAAGGATTTCTACGAATTCAACTGTTCTTTCTTCTCGTGATGGCTATAACAATCTATTGAAGTATTTTACGAACTCATTGTTTTCTGTTCGTCATATTTTCGAGGAATTTGAGAATGAGCTTAAAGTAGACCTTGTTGATATTGCGACTCTTTATGAGATGTGGTGTTTTTATAAAGTCTCCTATCAAATATTGGGCGAGCAAGTTTTTGTTTCAGAAAAAACCTCCAAGATTAAGGAGGATACAATAAAGTACAGTACGACATTTGAAAATGATAATTTTGCCGTTAGTTATAACAGGTCATTTTCTATTTCTGGTGGTGGAAGTTATTCAACTACTTTGCGCCCAGACATTACTGTTCAGAATAAGGCTACGGGAGTCTTTTTTCATTTCGATGCTAAATATCGGATTAATTCCTATATTGGTAGTGATGATTTGGAATATAAAACATTTAAGAACGATGATGTAAATAAAATGCACGCATACCTAGATGCTATTTATGATTCTGACAGTGCTATTGTTTTATATCCAGGAAACAAATTTAAGTTCTTTGTTAATTCAAAGCCATCACAGGTTGTGGAAGAGGTTGAAAGTGAATTTGATTTAACAGGGGTTGGAGCTCTACCACTTATTCCTGGAGCAGATAATACTTCTTTTAGTCGGTTTTTGTTGAATCGATTTAGTTAGCAGTAATAGTCTGTAAAATTTTATCTACAACCTACGCTTGTAACCGATAAAGTATCGATTCAGCACTCCTCCGTTTGCGGAGGCCGTTTAGCTTACGCCCACCAGCCCACACCCAGCGCATTAGCTGCTCCGGTACCTCGGAATGAGCTTGGCGATTGACCTTTCTTCGAAGAGTAGATCGTTGAAAAGCCCCTGATCCAAGGTTGAAGGTAAATGAAACCAACGCATCAAACTGGCCATCAGTTAGTGGGACATTCACCAAACGTAAAACCGCCCGCTCTGCTGACTCAACGTCTTTACGCAATAGTTCCTCGGCATCAGTCTCAGTGATTTCGGTAAAAGACTCGCCCGAACGGACCAAGTGTCCATAGCCGATGGTTGGGTAACCGGCGGGGCAGATATAAACTGACGAGCTAAAACCTTCGAATCGCTTGATCAAGTCGATGCCATCTTGGGTAATGTGGCGCATATTACTGCCCCCTAGATTTTGCCAAAGCACGCTGACCAAACCAAAAACTCATCACAGCAGCAAACAGTGCTTGCGTTTCTGGATCCCATATTTGTGGCAAAGCCACAACAAACTCCATACCCTGATCAACCACCAGCACATAAAGCGCACTGACTTTTACAGTGGTAAACAGCAGGAAGAAAGCGTAAGTGATTACCGGGCGCACAGAAGCTCGAAGCCCATCCACCCACCTTACTCCGGAAGGCTGACTGTCGTGTTTGAGCAAAGCGAGGCTTTCGTTGATATCCGCATTGACGGTAATTTCTTCAAGCCTCTGATTATGGCCGAGGCGTATCTGCTCCATCTGTCGATCGAGAATTTGTAGCTCGTGTTTTCTGTCTTGTTTGTCTTGCCAGATTTTCAGCAAGTCAGGAAAAGCGCTTGAAATAAAGCCAAGTAGACTACCTAACAATGTGAGCATATTATTGTCCTCCGAACAGTTTCAATTTGATGGCGGCACCTAGCAGTAATGTGGCTAGAATGCCAGTGGTGGCGACTTTGATTACCGTTTGCCATGCGGTTCGCCTAGCATCTCGCCAGGCTTCCAATAGGTCCCTAAGCTCTCGAATATCACGTGCGGCATGACCGTTTTCTAAACCCAGATGTGCCAATACTCGTTCAGCTCCTCGCTCGGCAGCGTTATTCAAAAGGCTCTCAAATTCGTCTTTTGGCATGACGACCATGCCGTTCTCTTTTTCTTTGGCAGGCGCCATTTATGCTCTCCTAAAACAACAAAACCGCCTCAGGGGCGGTTTCAACAATCAAGAATATTCAATCAGTTATTGGGGACTTCAGCATCACACCGTGTTTGCAGTCCGCTCGCATCGAGCTGATGCTCAACCCGAGTAACAAGCCACTCACCGTTAACCGGGTCACGAATGTCGCCGACTCGTAGCTTGCCTTCTGCTTGAACCAATGGATTCCCAACTAGCGTTAGTGACAAGGTAGCTGTACCTCGAATCAGGCTTTTGAGCTTGGCACTAGCTGCTGCCGTTGCCTGCTGAGCATCACTGTAGGTATGACGTATGGCGAAAACAGGCTCACCATCACCGACGATGAAGCTCTGCTTTTCGGCATTATTGGCATCGTGCCAGAAGGCTTTTACCGCTGAATATTTGCCACGCTCCGCCTGAGTAAATCGATGGCGTTGTACGTGGGTAGGTAACACTTCTAAAGTCTCAATTGCTTGTCCTGTCGCTGATCGGGCTTCGCCTCTTGGTACGAAAATCAAGTTACCTGCTACGGGTTTGGCAACGGCACCGTGTTCACGAGCGAGCCGTGTTAATAGGTGCAAATCAGATTCATCGGTTTGATCTAAGTGCTCAAATGCAAACCCATCTAAGGCCTCAGCAATTTTTGGTTCTAACTCATGCTCTGCCGCAATCGTTCGCACTAAGTCACCCAAGCTGAGGTTATCCCAACTGCGTGATTTAGGCGCTTTCAATGACGCTCTCATATCGGCAGCTTTGGCTCGAATCGTCAGTGTTTGAGGTGGCCCGGCATGTTCGATCTCATCAACGGTATACACACCCATGGCGACGAGATTATCTTTGGTGTCGCCCAGCGACACGACCAATTCTGCACCATGGGCAGGCCATTCAATGATTGAATCTCGATCATCCAGCTGGATCTCCAAAGCGTCGGATTGGGTACCGGATTCATCGGTGAGTCGAAGGGATAACAAACGATCGCGAATCACCTCTGTAATATCCTGCGCATCAGCAATGATTCGAAAGTCAGGCCGCACATTTCACTCCACATTAATTTTTCCAGTCAGTCCCAAAGCCGCACACGATCGGCTTGCCCCTGTAGTTTTAGTTCAGGCCTCTTTAAGTCAGGTAAGGCAATGATCACTCCTGACTCATACACAGAACCAAGCGCAGCTAAGCCGGGGTTGTGCTTCAACACTGCTTCAACGGCCTCGCTCGAATACCCGTAGTATTCAATGCAAATGCGATCAAGCATGTCGCCTTGTCGAGTCCGATACTTCGCAGCCGTATTCATCGGATATCATCCCCATAGCGAGAAAGACTTAATTGAAACGTCTGCTTGAGTGGTTGCCCGTTTGGCTGGAAAACCGTTTGGCCCTCGCTGATCTGTTTGATGACCCATTGCCCCCAGACAAAACCAAGCCCATCTACCAACACAAGTGGCAAGCCTTTGCTGGCCTCAATACGCATGGCCTCCACTTGAGTTAAGCCGCCGCGAAAATGCGGATAAATGAGTCCGTTCAATTCGATGGTTTCTTCCCCTAGTCCAATAAATTGCAAAGCAGGTCTGCGTAGCAATCGCTCTTGTGATTGCCAGCGATACGTTTGGCTTCGTTTAAAGTCTTGGTAGGCGGCGGTATCTAAAGAAAAACGAAAAACTCCCAATGCCATCATGGTTTCACTCATCATTCACCCTCCGTCAAAAAGCGCACCTCGACGCTCAGTGGCAGCTCTCGCTTCACGCTGCTCTAAGGCACGTTGTACTTCTCCAGCAATCGCCCGTTCATCCATGCCAGGTGCGGCATGAATTGTGATGGGCGCATCAATAGCGACACTGTTTTGCTGATAATTTGCAGGGGAAGCAGCTTCGATTCTGGGAGTGACTTCGTTGCTGCCATCAGGTAATGCCATCACTGGCTGAGCGGCCAAAACACTACCAACCGCTGCAGTCGCGACATTACGTTTTCGTTGACCATTGCCAGAACTTGGAGACTGGGACTCGTCATCATCAAACCAGCCAGCCACAGCATCCCAGGCAGCACCGAGTAACTGAAAGGGTTTAGCGAGCAAGTCCAACTTACCAAGAAGCCAATCCACAGCGCCGCTCGTGATTTCTTTTACGCCATCCCAAAGGCCAGAGAAAAACTCGCCAATAGGCTCCCAATGCTGAAACAGTAGATAAGCTGCACCAGCCAGTGCAGCAATACCCGCGATAATTAGACCAATGGGGTTGGCAGTCATAGCAATATTAAGCGCCCACTGAGCCGCCGTGACGACCCCCATGCGCACAGCACTTAATGCTGACAACACATTCATTCGAGCCATACCCAGCTGCGCCAGCGCTAAACCAGCACTTAAGGTTCGGTAGGCTGTCATCAACGAAAGCACACCGCCTTTGAGAAAGGTAAAGGCGTAAGCACCTGCAATGGCAGAAACCTTTATGGCCACCAAGCCCACGGTTGCACCCACAATCGCTTTCGTGAGCATGGGGTATTCTTGTGCGGCACCAGACACCCAACTGGCCATGCCCGCAAACAGTTCAGCGCCTGCAGCAATGGTTGGCAGCAATAAACTACCGACACTAATGGCCACGCTTTCTAGCGCACTACCCAGTCGTTTGAGGCTACCAGAGGTAGTTGCACTCATTTTCTGAGCCATGGCATCAGCCGTACCCTGGGCTTTTTGTAGTTGTTGAATGTAGCTATCCAGCGCGCCGGTTCCGGCTTGCTTAAGTAGCTCGGTCATACCGGCCGAAGCTTCTTCACCGAATATTTGTTTGATTGCTTCGGCTCGCTCTGCCGATCCCAACCCCTCGGTCGCATGCGCTAATTCCTGCAACAACTCGGGAACCGAGCGCAAATTACCATCAAGGTCTTTGACCTCAACACCCAGGTTCGCCAAAGCATCAGCCGCCTTTTTAGGTGGAGCCGATAACCTAAGGAACGCAGCCCTTAATGCAGTACCCGCCATACTGCCTTGGATGCCCACATTGCCAAGCAAACCTGCCATCGCGGCAACTTCTTCGATGCTGGCACCTGCGCTACTGGCAACTGGTGCTGCATACTTCAGGGTATCACCCAGCATCTGCAAGGTAGTGTTCGACGTAGTAAAAGTCGCCGCCAATACATCACCCACACGATTCATATCCTGGGCTTGAAGAGAAAAGCCGCTCAAAATATTGGAGGCAATATCCGCCGTATCGGCCAATTCGCTGCCTGCGGCTTGAGCAAGGTTCAACATGCCAGGCGTAGCTGCAACAATCTGGTTGGTATTGAAGCCTGCCATCCCCAAGAATGTCATGGCCGACGCCGCCTCAGAAGCTGAGAACTGGGTTGTCTCACCCAAGCTTCGTGCAGTCTGCTCTAGGCTTTTTAGAGACTCATCGCTAGATCGAGTAATGGCTCCCAATCTTGCGATGGATTGCTCAAAGTTCACTGCAATACTCACCGGTGCTGCAACACTGGCACCTAAGGCAACCACATCGAATAGCTGTCCACGCAAATCCGCTCGACGCGACTTGTTGGCTTCTTGAGCCTGCATGGCTTGATTCAACCTGCGATACTTCTGACTTAAGCGATCGAGTGATGCACCAAGGCGAGTGTTTTCACGCGACAGCTCTCGCGTATTCACACCAGCTTGTTGAAGCTCTCGTCGACTACGCTGAAGTCGGTCACGCTGCTTGGCCAGTTCTGCAGACAAACGTTGTGTTTTTTGCTTAGCTGCTTCAAAAGATTGCGTCAGTTGTTTTGACGGTTGCTCGGTTGAGGCCACCTCACGACGCAAACGAGATAGTTCTCGGCTAGCTGCTTCGTAAGCAACTCGCGCCTTACCCACATTAGCTTCGCCCAATTCGACTTTACGAATCGCACTCTGTTGATTCTTCAGTCGATTAATAGAGGCGCCTAACTGGTTTAGCTGAACTTGCGAACCACGAACAGATGTCCGAAAACTCTGGCCAATGGAGGCACCAATTTGAAGTGCCAACTTAAATGACGAGTTAGCCATTAAGACACTCCTTAAAGACAAACTGGCACTAACACCATTAGAATCTTGGGATTAGGGCCGTTTAGGCAAAACGTCAAGCCAGGCCATTAATTCATGGCCATCAAGCTCTAACAGTTCAGATAATTGCCAGCCGGTATGGCTAGCCAAGGCGATCACAGCTCTACGAGCATCGCGAGGGCTTAAGACAAAAAATCCTGATAGGCCTTTTGCAGTTTCGCGTAATCGGCCATGTCCAACTCCAACAAATTATCGGGCGATAACTCACTTAGATTGGCAAAGAGCTGGATTTCTTTTTCAGCATCGTTATCCACGCTTTTTTCAACACTGAGCATGTCTCGAACCTTTGGCCTGCGCAGTTGAATAACTCCAACCTTCGCACCATCGATTTCTATCGAGTGCGTTAATTCAATTTTTACCTTGCTCATGCTTTTTCAGCCTCGCTGTCTTTGGTTGTTTCGGTAGTCTCTGTCGGCTGGCTGGCCTTTAACTCGGTATTTTCTTTTACCAGTTCAGCAATCCGGTCGGCAGCGGCTTTATCTGGAGTGATAAAACCACCATTGCGAAGCGGCCTTGCTTGCGACTCGGTCAGAGAAAGCTGATCACCTAGCGTGACTTTCTTTCGGGCATGCGTAGTGGGTTTAATTACATAGTACGTTGCAGTCATAGCGGCCTCTTATAAACCTAGTGCGCTGCGCGTAGCAGCCAGTTGATCAACCCCACCGATGGTGCGAACCATATTGGGAATATCGATTTCATGGAGAACATCGCCACCGTGTGTCAGCTTGTAGTAACGCAAAGACAAACTGACTTTGAGCGTGGCTTTGTCTCCTGGCTTCCAATTACCAGGATCCATTTCTCGGACGATGCCTTGCAGGTTTACGACTACTGGCGATTGCGTCCCGTCATCGGAAACCACAGCGCCACGAATAGTCAATGGTGTCAGTTGGCCGGGCGCTAGACCGAATAACTTGAGTATGTTTTTATCAAAGCGAGTGAGCGTAAATTCACTCTCAAGCTTCTCCATCCCCATCTCGACTTCAATGGGTGCATCCATACCACCGTTTCTAAACTCTTCAGTTTTAAGCGCGAGCTTCGGTAATGTCAGTTCTTCAACATTGCCAGCATAGCCACGCCCATCCACAAAGAGCGCCATGTTTTTTAAAATATCATCAAGCATACGTTGCTCCTTTAGGCGGCATCAGGCAGTACTTCAACCAGATAGTCATTGACCAAATGGCTTCGAAAGCTAATGTGCTCGGCTGGATAAGGCGGCGTAAAATCAAAGTCGATATACACCTTGCCTTGGGAAATTTGATCAGGCGTATTTAACTCCGGATCAGCCCATGCACGACCGTTAATAATCGCACCCACTGTTTGCAAATAACGCAAATAAGCGTTCACACCTTCGAGCACATCATCGATATAGGTCTTAGTGATATTTCGATCCACCGCCCACATATGCGCTCGCAGTAACGATTCATTGATCATGTCGGCGGTTCGTCGAACACTTAAAAAAGCCCACTTCGGATCAGCGCTACAACTGCGATTACCCCAAAGTCGAAATCCATCTTTCTGGATAATGGTGGCCACTTCATTTTCATTTAGGAAATTGGCGCGTGCATTGACATCACCCAATGCAAAATCAACACTTCGAGCAGTACCCATCAAACCGCGAATTTCACGATTAGACGGTGACCACCAAAAGCCGCGCTCTGCATCTGATTTAGCAATCAACCCTGCTACTCGTGCACTGGCTGGGCGCACGACTTCGACGTTGTCTGCGGCATCCCAAACGCGAACCCAAGGGTCAATTAGATACAGTCTTGGGCTACCAAACATTTGTCGGTATTCGATGGCTTCTTCATCGTTGTAATTCGGTCCATCAGCAATCACAACCGCCCGCAGCCGCTCAGCAACAGAAAGAAGTTCATTGGCTACGGCTGGGTGATGACTAAACTCAGGCGCGATCAAAATACGGGGCGTGACATGCACTTCGCTTTCGGCAGCGAGGAATGCCTGGATACCAAGATACTGACCGGTTTCATCATCAATGCCTCCGATGACCTGGCCGATGTTTGGAAACCAAGGGCCTGCCATTGCCAAACGAGGACCCTCTTCTTCGATGAGCGAGGGCCATTCCTCATCTTCACCAAACCAGTCCGGCACACGGATCAGAACGATCATCGCTCCCGTTTGATCGAAGATATCGTCAATGGCTGCAGGCAAGGTTCCAGCTCGTCCCAAACCAGCCGCTTCACTGCGTTTACCCGCAATTAAAATAGGCGTGTGATAAGGGAATCGCTCTTCATCTGCATCGGGCGCTGTGCCGATCAAACCAATGACGGATGAGCGAACCGTTTTTATTGGGCGTGGGCCAGAGTCGATTTCAACGACTTCCACACCATGGAGAAATTGTTCAGGCATTTGGCTTCACCTCAATATGATGTAAAAATAGGAAACATAGGTACCAGTCATCCTGCTGAGTGATAGGTACTTGATGTTCGTTGGCCAAAGAAAAGAAGTAAGCATCTCCGGCCTTGTTGGTTAGCGCTTCGGCTTTGCCTGAATCCCACAATTCAAATACACCGCCATCGTTAAGCGGTATGGATAGGCAGTTAAATAATGGTTTGGCTGCTAGATAGCGATCTAATTGCCCCCCTTTGGGAAAGTGGAGTAACCAGGCTTCATTGGCATTTTTTCGAAGCTCGGCTGGAAGCGAAGCATCCACCATAGATTTAAGTGAATCCGGCATGTGCCAGTATTTGAGAAACTGGTATTCGGAAAGCACGTCATTGCCGCTGGCTCCCATTCGCCGCAATACGCCTTGGCTTGCTTTAAACAAACCGATGTTTTCCTGAGCTGCAGACAATAGCTGTCCGCACTGCTCATGACTGAGCAGTGATGTGAATGTTTGATGCATGGGTTTACCTGTAAAGAAAGACGATGACGTATCGTTCGGAATGCGCTGGAGGCACTGCGTGGATTAAGTCGACCTGATCAAAACGAATAACTTGCCCAGCTTCATCAGGAATTTGTTCTGGCTTACTTAAGTCATTCCCGTGATACCACTCAAAGCAACCGCTGCCCGACTGTAAGCACAACAATGCAACCGCCAAATACCCTTCATTATCGATGTGCGGAGGCATACCGCCTTGCGTAGGTGTTTTGTTTACAACCCAGTCTTCCAAGTCATAGCCAAAAAAATTAGGCGCAGTGTCATCAATTAACTGACGTATTTCCTGAGGGACAGATTCACGGCCACAAGAGAAGTAGTGACCAACCTCTCCACTAAGACCAACATTCGGTTTATGGCTTCTGCGATCACGCCAATAGGCGGTATCAAGCGCGCTTAATTGAGCCCTGATGTTGGCTGCCACATTTGACTCGAGGTGCTGGCATCGAGAAATCATTGCGGTGTTCCTGGGTGCGCTTCACGGCCCAGAACCTCATGTAAGCCGCCCTCAAGCTGGGCGTTCAATACCTCACGCTCCTTAGCTTTATCTCGATACTCATATCCGTCTTGAGCGGCATATGCCAGCTTGTATCGCTCGTTATTCGACACAATTGAATCAATATATTGTCGCATCGAGCGATACTCGCTCAGCAATGACTCATCAATCGTTGAAGCTTCGATAAGTTTGTCGAGCACGCCATAAACCACGGTCAGCTGATGATAGTAACGGTACTCTCGAAAGATTTTATCCTGACAATCGGCGTCTAATTCCGTTTCAGTAATGACTGTTTTTTGCTGCCCTAAAGGGACTACAGCACCATCGGCAAAATTGCCTTGCCACACCTCAGTTTCTGGATCCATGTCGACCGTTTTGTACTTGAAGTGAACATCGCAGCAGGCAGCCTCATCCAACTTCATGTCATCAGTGGCATAAGTAATACCGATATATTCGTCAGTGAATTTATTAAATACGACTATGACGTTCATGTATTACCCCCAAAAACCATTGGTGCTTGTGGCAATCGCTCGCCATGCGCCTGCTCTAACAAATGTGGTTGTGTATTCATCGGTCCACCAGGCACTGCCATTTCCTGTACCTCGCACATAGCGATTTTTATAGCGAACCTGAATGTGGTCGTTATCTCTAAAACCGCTGCTGGGATGAATCGCCAATGCCCAATTAAGCGCCGTACTGGCGGTTGAGGTATTCCCCGTAGACCTCACATCGACATAGACTGCTCTGGGTGCATTAACTAAACGCAAATAGCGGTCGTCATGATTGTGCGACGAGGGTGGATACGTCTTCGGCTTGCTATCAATCTGAGACCAGGTATGCCGGTGCGATGAAGGTGGAAAAGCTGACGGTTTTCCATCGATCTCACTCCAAGGGTGCTGGTGAGATTTTCGAGCATACCGAGCGTCTCCATGTAACCGCACACCGCGTGGCGTGACAACTTCGTTATTGATGCTACCAGCGGTTGCTTCACTGTCCGTTGAAAATCGAACCACACCTAGCTTGGTCGTGGTGGCCGGTGCAAGGTTTACCGTTCCATTACCGATCACATTAATACTGTTGGCTGGTAACGCGCTTAGCACAATATCAAAGGCTAATAGTAAATCGACACCCGGCGCTTTATACGCAAGCGGTTGAGTTGGATGACTCCAAATCGCCAATAGCGTTCCATCTTCCAGGTAGAAGCCAACTTCTCGCACCCAATATCCAGCTTGAGTACCATCCTCAATCGCCGTTATGTGGATTTGGTTAGGTGATATCTGATCACCATTGCCAACAGGAACACGGCGCTTTTCCCGCTTTAACTTTGTCGCACTCGCAGACGGTTCCCAACCCAGATCACCCAAAGCAACCGATACGATGTTGGCTTCGAGCCCCGAGTTTGTCGCGTTAAACACGGCTGTGATGCCTGCTTGTGTAATAACGGGTTTAAATGCTGAACTCATTACAGCTCCATACTAATTCTAGTAACCGAATGGCCTTGATTAACGCCTCCAATATTGAGATCACCATCTAGTCCGGCTCCCAGGTAAATGAACTCGCCATCTACCCGTTTTATTGCGAGGGATTGTTGAACTACGCCAATACCAAAATCGCCACCAAACAAAACACCAACTTTAAAATCGTAATGACTTCGGACTGGCTTGGAGTAATCAATCGCTCGCTTTAATGCATCGTAATAGGCTTCGGTCAACACCGGTTCGTGATCGTCACGGAAGTTGTCGCCAGCCCAAGCCATCACCGAGAAAGTATGCGGTGTGCTTTTTGTCTCGAACCATTCGCTTAACTCAACTTGAACACCGAACACGGCCATCGCTTTTTTCACCGCTGACACAGTGCCTTTGCGGCGATGAATTTCGATGCTATTGGCGATTTGTTGTCGCTTTACCGGCGTTGGCCATGTGCTATTCCAATTGTCGACGGACAGCGACCATGCTAGCCAAGGCAGTAAGTTTTCAGGGCAGCGAAACGGATCCCATAAATGGTTGATATTGACTGGCAAATTGCTGCTTCGCAGTATTACCAGCGAAAGATCTTGCTCAGTTTGCGTTGCGTTGAAAGGCAATAGAGTCTCATTCATCCACGCCTCCCAGTGCCACCTCAATCGATCGACACCACGCCGCTTCTTGATTGGCCACCTGAATAGTCTGTGTCGGCGTGATGAGCTCAACACGCTGTACACCTGGCTGATGCAATGCAGCGTATAGCCCAGATAAAGTGATGTCGTTACCGAGCAGGTGATGGTTGCGAACATAATCATTCACTGCACTCACCGAGGCTTCTTTCACGACTTCTGCATCGGGGCCTTCGTATAAATACAGTTTTGCATGCACGTCATAGTTTATGATTCGGCAGGCTTTGACTGTTAGCTCGTCTGTCAAAGGCCGAACTTCGTCAGCGTTTAAAGTCTGAAAAACCTCATCCAGCAGCGCATTTGAGGGCACGCCTTTGCCTTGCGTGGACAGCACTGTGACATCGACCTTTCCGGGAGATGGACTGTCGACATCCACATCTTTTACCTGGGGGCTTGCCGCAAGAGCATGGTAAACATAACTGCCTATTGGACCAGCCGTACTATGTCCTTCTAAACTGAGTTGGACACGTTTTCTAAGTCGGTCATCGCTCTCATAAGTTGGCTTAACCGGCGGTATCGCATCTGGATCGCCTGGACTGATCAATTGGCGTGTCACGCCGAAAAAAGCCGCTAAGTTGTCGAGGTCCGAGCCGATTGCATAGGCCAGCATGACGCCATGAGCAGAGTCGTTAATTCTCGCTCTGATCAGCATCTCTCTGTATGCAGCCACTTCTAATATTTTGTAAACGGGATCACTTTCTAAAAATGCGTTAAAAGAAGCGTCTCGTCTGATTAAGTCATCTAGCATCTCTTGCAGAATTTGCTCAAAGCTTAATGGCTCAATAATGTCTGGCGATGCAAGTTCTGCTAAATCAATCGCACTGAATCCACTCATCGCTCTTGCCCTCCATGGCTCCCGCGAAATTTGTATGTCCTATACGTCATAACATCAGCCCCTCCAAGCGCATTTTCTGATTCTCAGGAAGGTAGTTTCCTTCAACGGCCAGCTGTATTTTGCCCGGCGATATCGATTCGACCTGCACACGGGTAAGTTCAAAGCGTGGCTCCCACCGCAGCAAAGATTCAGCGACCGCAGAGTAAATCTCCACAAGGAGCGCTCGATTAACAGGTGCGTCAACTAAGTCATACAAACGTGAGCCATAGTCACGACGCATAACTCTTGAACCAATCGGCGTCGTTAAGATATCCACAATCGACTGGCGTAAGTGATCTACACCAGACAGTGAGTGCCCAGTGCTTCGATTCATGCCATTCATAAGATTTACTGTGATTGGTTGGGTGGTGCTGTTGAGCCGGGACCAGATTTAATACCGCTATGCGTGTGTGCGTTATAGATATCCCGGTCTGCCTGCATTGAGCGAGTATGGTCTTTGATATCTTGAGTGGCAGTAATATTTCCCTTCACCAAAACATCACCAACAATTTCCACACCGCCCTCTGAAATTAATTGGGTGCGTGCGCCACTGGGTAACACCGCTTTTAAGTGGTGTGCTTTACGATCGTATTCGATCACTGCACCATCACTGTAAGTTATGCGATGGTTGTCTGTTGAATTGCCGTTAGCTGGTATGCTTTGCTGATTGATCGATCCAAGAACCACGCCTTGCGTTAGTTCACCGCTGGGCGATAACACAACAACTTGCTCACCAATTTCCAGCGGCCACCAGCTTCGATCATTTCCCGCTCGGTTCACCATCATGGGCAACCATGCACTAGTAATCTCACCCACAACAACCTTCACCTTGGGGATTGAGCCGCTATAGTCAGCCTCGATAACCTTTGCTAGTAACACCATGTTTGCAAGTCGACGATGTAGCTCAGTAACCTCAAATGCTAGGTTCATCTGCTGCTCCAAAATCACTGTAGGAACCATCACCCCAGCCGACATTGATTATCGACGGAATTGCATCCTCGCCATTCCAGAGGTTGTCACCAACACGAACCGCATGCGTCCACTCCAAAAGCCAGATCGAATGTCCTTGTAGTTCAGGCGAAAAATGATCAGGCGTCGCTTGTTTTATATTGGCGCGGCCAATGTTTATTTCCGACCAATGATGGTTATAAAGCCAAGACATCGCTTGCTGTACTAAAGCCCAACCATGCCATTGCGGCTCCTGATCTGAAAATAGTATTCGCGCCTCCCAGTGAGTGGTTAACGCAAGTTCACCGGTACCAGGATCACGGCCGGGCTCAATTTCTACGAGATCAATCAACACAGCCGGAAGTCGAATATCATCTCGTCTTTTTGGAAACGCACTGCAGTGAGCAACGCCAGCTATGTCAGCAAAGCCTTCCTGTAGTGCATCGAATAGCGTTTTAACCTTATCCATCATGCTACCCGTAATAAATAATTGAGCTCTCGTTCAAAGATACGCTCGAAGTTATCCATCAAGCCCCGCTCGGATAGCGATTCCATCTCATCACGCAATCGTCCGGTGATGACAATTTGAACCTCTTGAATGGGTAACCGAGACTTCGAGCGCCGACGAAATACACCTTGGTGCCCATTTGGCATTTGCGCGAGAAACGCATGATCAAATTGGCGCTTAGCAACCCTGACGCCAGAAGCATTCTGACGCGCTGATCCCAACTTGTGCGCTTTAATCACACCAGCCTTTTGGTTCAGCCCCACAACAATCGAGGGTTTGGATGGTCTGGCGCGAACCACAGATAAACTGTTTCTCACCAACCCAACTTTTACATTGGATTTTTTCGCCGTGATACTTGCAAGGTGTGACCTTGCCCAGCGAGCGGTTTTATTCAAAGCGCGCACTGCTGCGGTATTCACCTGCTGCTCGGTCGCCGTTAGCGCTAGCTGCCATGACGCCAAGTCTGGCGTTGTTACAATATTAACTGCCAGCATGAACGCCTCCTGACTTAGTCATAAATGGGTAATGCTGGAGCCACCCAAACCAGTTGATGAAGATCCAAGCGCGGTTCGGCTTCTATTCGATAAACCCGTCCATCAATTTCAATTTCATCACCTCGACTGGGTGAGCTTACTTCAGACACACGAAATTCCAGTTGTGGTTGTTCGGCATGCATATGACCATCTCCCAACTCAAACAGCTGCTCGGGGCGGCGAGCAATAACTCTTACCGACAGAGACTGGCTGTTTGATTGGGTATAAGTGGCATCTCTGCCTAGGTGATTAAATTGACTATCAATGGCTCGTCGAAATCGAGACTGACTATCCATCATTGGTCAGCGCTTGATATTCATCCCAAGCTTTATCGCGATCAGAAGCACTGATGCTTTGACCAATGATGTCCTCGATCGCTTTTACTGCTGGCTTACCATCTTTACCAAAATCATTAGGCTTGAGGTCATCAATCGCATCTAAGATTGCATCAACCAGGTGATGCGCCTTGCCCGTTTCATCCTTAGAGGAGCAGGCTTTATCATCGGCCGCGAAGCCTCGCTGAATGAGTGTCTCCGCTTCTTCACGACTTAGATTGATAGACTCCCCTGGATAAACAAATTCATAGGCACCGGGTTCACCGGTGCGCAAGGTAACAGTTGTTGTTATCTTCATGGGGGCACCTATCGAACAGTTGCACAGAAGGTAGCATTAGGACGGTAAGGCACAATCAACGGTGCGGATTGCATCAAGAGCCAACGTACCGCAGGGTCTTCTTCCAGCCACGACTTAGTAAAGTATCGGCTGGCGCGATAGTTAGCTTTTTCATCCTGAATCACCCCGTAACAACGTGTGCCTTCGAGCAATCCCTGACTGGCCAACAGTACCGTGTACTCAGGCAGCATATTGCGAGCTACACCAGCATCGTCAACGTAGGAGTCGTTGTAGACCCAGAAATCAAAGTCACCCACCGAACCAACGTATCGCGCTTTATCGTTAGCCTGGCCTCGTAAGATAGGATCGATGACCAAAGTGTTTGATGTGCCTCGGCGCAGTTCTAATAGTCGCTCCACCTTCGGATCGGCCTTGAAGACACGCCAAGCTAAAGGGTCCATGACAACCGTTCGGGCTGCAGCACCAGATTTAATCTGTACCAGACCCGCCCAGTCCTCAATATCATCGAGTACTTTAACGCCGGTTTCTCCCCAGCGAGTCGCGCCTGTTAGTGCTTGTGTCAAAGCTGGGTCACGCTGAAAATCGATCACCTGCGTTGGGTAGTCTTCGCCTGTTACAGTAATCTTGCCCGTTCTTAACGCCTCAGCTGCCATAACCTCCTCTCGGCGAGTGAGGTTTTCAACCTGATTAGTCAGCGAGCGATTCAACGCCGCTTCGCGACGATCCATCGCCTTCAAATTACCGCCAATGGTTTCGCCAATTTGGCGCTTCAACGGAGCATTAGGATCAAAGCGACGTTTATCTTTTACATAGGCCGGTTTAAAGCTACGCGTTTCAAACCCTTCAGTGGCAACCACTTTGCCTTCAACCAAAGGCGAAACAAAAGGCACCAGACGGGGTTTTGATTTATCAATATCAAAATGAATTTCTTCACTGTCTTCTGTTTGAATTGATGCGAAGAAGGTATCCAGCAAAAAGGATGCTGGACGATCCAAATGCTCAACCACACGATTGAGCACGTGAGTAGAAAAAATATCCATGAAAGAATCCTATTGCTAGTTAAGCTTGATTGTTGCGAAGAAAAATTGATCGCTCTCGAAAGGCAATCGAGACCGATGCGGGTGAATGTCCGGGACCGATCGTCAATGCATCTGCATTAAACTCACCGGCAAGGTAAACGTGAGCCTGAACATCACCCAATGACGCATCAGTATCGTGAGCCAAAATTGCATCCGGCTCTTCTGATCCATCATTTTCACCAGCGTCACTCAGGGCATAAGCACCTGATGCCGCTACTCGGCCGAGCACTGATCCTGCAGGCAATGTTGCTCCACCGGTGATAGTGACGACACGCGCGATACGAGGAAACTCACCGGCGATGAGGCTATCGTGAGTCAGACTTCCTTGGTCCGTAAATCCTTCAGCTATTCCGGGCAAATTCATACGGCGCCTCCATTTGAAAATTGGGCGATGCGCTTGGCGACTGCTTCTGCATCATCTCTTTCTTGTTCAGGAGCATCAGGTTCGATCGCAGGGTTGTTAACCGTTGCCATGACTTGCTCAAAACCCGTATTCGTCGCCGTAGAAGGCGCCTCGGTTTTGACCGGTGACGCGTTCAGCGTGGCCAAGGCCATATCGACCGTCATGTCCGTAGAGAATGCTAAGTGCTGAGCCAATTGCTCTCTGCCTTTAGCCGCCTCCGATGAGACAATCGCGCCAATACGCTCACGTTCCTGCTGAATGCCTTGCTGTGCAGCCTGTTGTTGGGTTGAAGCAACGGTTTCGCTTTGAATGGCTTCTACCAATTGCGGGTAGTTTGCTTTTAATGTTTCCAGACTGAGGGTATGGCTCTCAGCATCCTCAGTCTTGCGGGTTTTGTCAGTCATCATGCTGTCCTCAAGTGCTAGAAAAGAAGAACCCCGCGACTTGGCGGGGTTCTGGTTGTTGATTTGCTGTTGAATAATGTTTTCAAGACTTCCTACATCGTCGGCGAGCCCTGAACGGATGGCGTTTTTGCCGACAAAGACATCACCACCACCAAACTCTTTTAAAACGGTGGGTGGATCCACACCACGATGTTTCGCTATCGAATCAATAAAGACTGATGCCAAGTCATCAATACGAGATTGGAGCCGGGATTTACCGTCATCGCTGTTCGGATCTAAGCGCTTGTATGGGCTTTGTGATGACACAATTTCAAGTACATTCTGGTCGTTACTGTCTCGATACACAGCGACAACGCCAATGGAGCCGAGTAATGAAGTTTCAGAAGCAATGATTTGATCGCAGGCTGAGGCTATCCAGTAAGCACCCGACGCAGCATCACCCGATGCATAAGCGATGATGGGTTTCGTACCTCTCGACTCATAGATCATGTTGGCAAATTCAGCACAGCCATTGACTTCGCCTCCCGGCGAGTCGATATCTAAAACAACGCTATGCACATCGGGATTTTCTAGGGCTGAATTAAAATCCTTAGCCATAACCTCATAGCTCGAAGCACCACTGATCGCGGTGAACAAGTTTGCATATCGAAACAGCGGGCCAACAACTGGAATAACAGCGACTCCGTCTCGAACCTCGGTAACATAAGTATTATCTAACTCCCGCCCAAGCTTCGCAGAAACCGCCTCGATAGATTCGTTTTGGCGTGAAGCAATCGTTAATATGTTATTAAGAGCAGTCTCGGTAATGGCCCAGGGTTCACCGGCTGCATGATTCCAAAACTTCATGCAGCACCTCCCTGTGCCGCACCCTGACGGGCAGCCTTCGGCTGTGCAAAATTTCTATCCTGCAATTTTGTCATTGACTATCCTCTGCAGTTGGAGAAACGTATTGAGACGTCTCCGTGTTTAAACCCAGCTCTCGCATCTTGGCTTGTTCCCTTGCTCGTTGCTCGAGCACTTCTTCCCAATCTAAACCTTGGGTAGCGCATTCATCTTCCAGCGTCGAAAGGCCGGTTTCCAAGCGAATTTTTGATGCTTTGGCTTCTTTAACAGGGTCGATCCAACCCCGACCAGGACCAATCCATTTACATCGACACCACAAAGCTTTGTTTTGGTAAAAGCCTGGTGCTTCGATCAAGCCTTTGTTGATTGCTTCCTCAAGCCATAGCTCGTAAACGGGCTTCGCCCAATAAGTTGCCAGCCAATGACGTCGGCCGATGAAATACCGCCAAGCTTCCATGAGTGCTGCACGAGCTGACGAATAATTCGTTTTTGAGAAATCCTTCATCAGCAATTCGAAGGGCAAATTTAAACCCGTTCCAATATGCCTCAGGATATTTTCAACAAAACTGCTGTAAGCCGAGTTCGGACGACTCGGTGTGAATGGCGCCACTTTATCTCCCGGAAATATTGGAATGACAGCACCACCTTGAAGCTTAACTTGCCACTCATTACGAGCAGCCATGTAGTCCTCTGCGGAACCACCAAACATTTCGCTGATTGACTCACCATCTAAAGGGGTTTCAATAAATGCAGCGATCATGGCATTCACAACTGCCGCCTGCATTTCGGAGCGCTCGTAATGGTCGAGCATCTTAAAAAGCGGCATGATGCTGGTAAAAATCGGTTTTCCTCGATTCTGCCCGGTACGCTCTTTGTCGTGTACATGGATAACGCGTTGTCGACCAAATCGTGTCCTTGCAGGAATTCGTTCAAACTCCTGACTATGACTAGCAACACCAAGCAACTGATCGCCCGGATGAGTTTTCGCTATCCAGTAGGCTAAGGGAGCACCATAAACATCGACCTCGATGCCTCCGCGTATTTTTCTGTCATTTAGCCGGTCATTCGGATTCCCTAAACGATCTGACTCGACTAATTGAATCGTCGTTGCGAAAGTCTGGTTTCGTTGTGGAAGCCAAAGAGGCAAGGCAAGTGCTTCGCCATTGATAAGACCAGAGCGAAACATCTGCGTGGTCAACCCGTTAAAGGTAAGATTTCTCGACGCATCACAATCTGTCGTTTCAGCCCAGCTGCGCCACAAAGCCTCCGTCTTTCTCGACCAGCTGTCGGCCCAGTCTTTATCTTTGCCCAGCGCTTTGTAGTCAGGTAATGCCGATAGGCGCAGGCCAGTACCTACGACATTGTCCACTAGCGTTTGGATTGCCCCAGCGGCGACACCATGGTTTCTCGCTAAATCGCGAGAGCGTGAAACCAGTGTGGACAGTTCATCAAGCAAGTCTGCATCTGGCGATCCAGCCATGGGACGCCAGCTGGATAACTCTCGTGCCGAAAGTGACGCGCCTCTATGGGCCGTATCTGCGGCAAGCGGCAAGCCATCAGGCCCTAAGATCATTTGATTGCTCATAGCGCCTCAATTAGCTCGAGTTATTTGGGTAACTCAGGTTTTTCTAGTTTTAAAATCGCATGAATAAAGGTCCGCGCCTCGGGCGTCGCTCCTTTGCAGCGATCTCTGTTTTGAGTTTCGCGATATACGCATTGAGTTTGTTGATATCTGATTGCGCATATGTCGTTGCTCCGTATCCACCCACTGACACGGTCACTTCTAGCTCACCGATCATCAACCGGTGAAGCGCACTTTCTGCCTCAACTAAACGCTGACGCAATGTGGATAAATCACTCATGGTTTTATTTTCCTACCCTCGTTAAAGATAAGGGTCATCTGCCACAACAGAGGCTCGTTGACGAAAAGAGTTAATGGCTTTTAGCTTCGTTGGCTGGGCAGTCTCATGCTCAACTGCTGGGCTTTGCTTTGTTTCGCCCAGTGCATTATCAAAACGCTTCCACTGCACCTCTTTAAACCTGTCCAACCCATATATGCTCGCTGCAGCACGCGCATAAACTCGGCAGTCCAATGCTTCGTTATTTCGAGCCGGATCTTTTTCCCAAGTCGCTTTTGGAAACCCTTTGTGCATTCGAATAATGCGGCGCTCAGCGGTCAGTTGTTTAAAGTACTCCTCACCATACTGGGGAAAGTGGCAGGTACCCGGTGCGAAACTTTCACCTGTAGCAAGCTCTTCATCAGTAAGCCTCGGCAGCTTCAACCAGCGATAAAGCTCTACTTTGGCAACCGGACCACTGACATTCCAAACTCTCAATCCCCGACGTTTGCCACCGGTATCGGCTTTTGACACATTGAGGATTAGTGCGGTTTCAGTATCGCGCCCCTTAATGGCGACGACAGTTCTCGGCTGTGATGCTCTCGCACCAGCGCCACCCCATACTGCCTGAGGATACTGACGCACCCAGCCATACACATCTTGTGTGGCATAACCTGAATCGACGCACATAACTCGTATTGGTAAGGTCGAACCCAGTGCGTGCGGCCAGTCTTTTGAAAGAACCTTATCCAGTTTTTTCCAGACTTCAGGTTGTGCGGTATCACCGTCCAACACCAAATAGTCAACTGACCAAGATTCTTTATTGCGCCCCCAAGCAACAACCTCGCATTCCAATCTATCCCGCTGAACATCGACCCCCGCAGTCAGGAACAAGCCACCCTCCGGCACTACTCCTACGCTATACGATTCTCGACGCTCGTATAAGCGTTCCCACTCAGGCGCCTCAAACTCTTCTTCGTAAGATTCGCCAAGAACCGTATTCACAAAGCCTTTCATCAAATCCGGATTTTGTTGTGCACTTTCAAACACACGTGCGGCATCTTCCCAAGAAAACCAACCTACAGGGCTGTATAGCGAAGACAAGTGATAGCCTTGTGTATAACCATCGCCCTCGGCAGTGGCTTGCCAAAATCCTTGGTTCAACATCTCTGTCTTTTGATGCTCAGCAATCAGAGCTTCACAGGACTCACAGCAATACTGCGCTGTTTCTGGTTTACCTTCTTCCCATCGTAATTGCGAAAACCTCAAAGGTTGAGCATGTCCGCAAGAAGGGCAAGGCACATAGAAATAGCGTTGATCTGAGCTTTCAAATTCTCGCTGGATACGCGATGTGCTTTTAATGGTCGGCGTGCTCACAAGCAGTATTTTTCGTCGGCGCGCAAACGTCGCACTTCGGCGTTCTGCCAGCAAAATGGGATCGCCTTCACCTTCAACGTCTCCCGGATAACCATCTACCTCATCCATAAACAGATAACGCGCAGGCATAGAGCGCAGACCAACCGCGCTATTCGCACCTGTCATAACCAGTACGCCGCCCGGAAACTCTTTTGAGAGCACCGTGTTACCTGAATCTCTGCTTCGCGCTGGGGCAACACGCGCCCGGAGCTCCGGCACATCTTCAAGTTGCGGATCAATACGCTGGCGTGAATTACGTTTGGCCATCTCAACGGTTGGAGAAACAGCCATCATCGGACCGGGTGCCATATGAATAACATAGCCAATCCAATTGTTACCGGCTTCGGTGCCTCCAACCTGAGCACCTTTCATAAATACAACGCGCTGGACCGGAGACGAAACGGACAAGCAATCCATTATTTCTTGTAGATATGGCGTTCGCTGAGTTCGCCATCGGCCAGGCTCCGCAGCAGACTTTGGCGAAAGTACCCGATACTCATCAGCCCATTGAGAAACAAGCAGCATCGGATCAGGCTTGATGCCTTCTTTCCAAGCTTTTTCTAACTCTAGAGCGCCTTCATAAAACTCAGAATCAATCGACCTTGGGCTGGATGTCGCTAAGCTCGGATAGGTGCTGTCTGACATAGGACTCCAACATGACATGCATCTTGTGCGGGTCAACCTCCAACTCTGCAGCCATTTGAGCCGAAACCCTTGCTGGCCAACTTAGCCAAGCATCTCGCTCAGATCGAGCCATCCGAAAGACATGCGCTATCGCCTTGGCACGATCGACCAACTCTTTTTTAAGCTGCTGTAATTTGATTCGATTAGTTTGTGCCTTCAGCACTTCATTGGCAGTTCTGGCTTGCATATAGGTAGTGCCACCACCGGTATTGCCACTTTCACTTAGGGTATCTGCGACCGCGTCCAGTGCCGCTTTTGGGACTGCTTTGGTTGCACCCGATGATTTGCGTTGCTGGGCGCGATCCGTGTTGCGATCCCATTGCTTGTCGACTTTATCGATATCAATCGTGCCATCAGATTCCGCTTGGATACGGCCAGACTTAATCGCTTTCCGCACTGCAGTATCAGATACCCCTCGATGTTTGGCATAAGCCCGCAGTGATACACCCATGTTTTAACCTGTTGTTTTTAATCGAGTTAATAAGCAGAAATGAGTTGATAAGGCCGCTGAATGAAGCGTTCATGTGCTTAACAGAACAGCATTTGGAGACAACAAAATGGCCCACAAACAAAACGCATTAGACGCTTTTTTAGCCCGAAAAGCCGAAATTGATAACGCGCTTGAGCGCCTTCAGGCACTCAGCGATGACCACTTCAACGCTCACCCCGACGAAATCAACTGGGGGCACGTGGGCGATCTGGGGCACTACGCCGAACTCCTCAAACAAATTACCGATTCAGCCTTTAAAGAAGGCGAACATGCCGAATAAGGAGCGCACTATGAGCAAATTAACTGATACCCAAGCCGCCATTTTACAAGCCGCGAGTAAGCGGCCAGATGGAAACCTCGAGCCGCTACCAAGCAATATCAATGCAGGCATTAAACCCAGAGTCATCCAAGGGCTTCTAACTCGGGAGCTCATTACCCAAAATGGCGATAGCTACACCATCAATGAAAATGGCTTTGACGCCATAGGCTTAGAAGCACCTTCAAAATCAGGAACCAACAAAACCATCACCCTGCGAGAAGGCACTAAACAGTCACGTATGATTGCACTAATGCAGCGCCCAGAAGGCGCCAGCATTGAAGAAATTTGTACTGAAACTGGCTGGCAAAAGCACACCGTTCGAGGTGTCTTTTCAAACACAGTTAAAAAACGATTGGGCATGACGATCACCTCATACAAAGATGATGGCCAACAACGCCGATATCGCGTGCAAGGAGGTGACCAATGAGCACCCGCTGCTTTATTGCGATGTCTAAAGACGATATCAATTACCAATCAATTTATTGCCATCACGATGGCTATGATTCAGGTAATGGTGTTGGGCCAACGCTTCGGCAATATCACAATAGTGAGTCCCACGCCGAAAGCCTGATTGCGCTGGGCGACATTTCCTACGTACAGGGAGAAACAGTCTGTGCTTACCACCGAGATCGTGGCGATGCCTGGGAGCAAACCCAGCCAAGAACCACTCGAAGCGAGTCAGAGCTATTTGCACTGGCCAAAGCATGTGATGCCGAATACCTGTACCTATTTAAACAAAGCGAATGGCACACCATTAAGCTTTAATTCGCAACCGATTCTGTTTGCATTGATAGGGCAACCTCATCAAAGGAAAGCTCATCACTTTCACGGATAGCCTGCTCGCCAGAGTAGTCCTGCCAGCGCCTGACGATGACATCCACATACTTGGGATCCAGTTCGATCAAGCGTGCTGCGCGACCTGTTTTTTCACAAGCAATCAATGTGCTTCCAGATCCACCAAAAAGATCGAGCACAATGTCTCGGCTCTTACTGGAATTGCGAAGCGCACGCTCAACTAACTCCACCGGTTTCATTGTTGGGTGCAAATCATTTTTAACGGGTTTGTTAAAAAACCAAACGTCTCCCTGATCACGAGCCCCACACCAAAAGTGGTCGTTGCCTTCGCGCCAACCATACAAAATCGGTTCATACTGACGCTGATAATCGGATCGACCGAGCGTAAAGGTGTTCTTAGCCCATACGATAAATGTCGACCACTTGCCGCCTGCATCCCGAAATGCTTTTTGAAGCGTGTCTAATTCACTGGACGACATAGCGATGTAGCACGCTCCTTTAGTCACACTCAAAAGATTCGTGAGCGCATCTTTAAGAAACTTATAAAAATCATCACCCAGATTGTCATTCATAATGCGCCGATCTTTACCGCGCATTTTGTCTTTAGCGTTGTTGCCGTAATCAACGTTATAAGGTGGATCGGTGAACGCCATATCGGCAAGCTCACCGCTCATTAATTTTTCTAAATCCTGTTTGCTAGTCGAATCCCCACATAACAATCGATGGTCACCCAAAACCCACACATCACCATGTCGGCTTACAGGCTCATCTTCCACCTCGGGAATTTCATCCTCATCGCTTTCACCAGACTGTTCGTCGTTACCCAAAAGCTCATCCAGCTCCTCTTCAGAGAAGCCAATGAGATCAAGGTCAAAACCCAGATCGCCGAGTTCTTCAAGTTCTAGCTTGAGAAGCTCATCATTCCATCCAGCGTTTTCAGCAATCTTGTTATCTGCGATCACCAATGCGCGACGTTGTGCTTCGGTCAAGTGATGTAAAACAATCACTGGGACGGTGTCTAAACCAAGTTGCTGGGCCGCCATCAAGCGACCATGGCCTGCGATAATGACGTTGTCATCACCGACCAAAATCGGATTCACAAAGCCAAACTCTGCTATCGAACCCGCTATTTGCGATACCTGTGTATCGTCATGCGTCCTCGCATTTTTGGCATAGGGAATGAGTCGTTGAAGCGACCAGTGCTCCACCGATTCGACAGTGTTAAGTTGCATTAGATTACCTTGGAAATTGCAGTGCGAACTGCGAACCTGCGAACCCGGTTTAACGGGCTGTCGCTAGCGAAATGCGGCGGCCTTGCGACCCGCATCGATTCGATGGCCAGGAAGGACCCATTTTTTTCCGGGGCCAGAAATAGCAAAGCCACGGTGTGGTAGCCGTGGCTTGTGTGCAGTTCACTCGTGAGATTAGCAAGTATTCTCGCCTAAAAACCGGGTTTTGTCCCACTGGGGGTTTTGGCATTAGCACGCAGGTCTTTGCTCTTGCGCGAGCCGCTCCGCAATTTTTATTAACGCCCCTTGCCAATAACGCTGTGCCGACGTTCTTGGAAACCCAGTCTCACGTGAGATCACTCGCCATGGCGTTCGATAGGCTCGTAACCAAATCAGATTTCTTTCACCATGATTGACATACGTTATCCATGACAGCGTTTCCTCCATGCGGGTGATTTGGTCTGGCGTTGGACGTAAACGAATCGGCTGAACTTCTTGTCTGGCGAGCTCTCTCCGATCGTATCTGATCTCTGGCCAATAGCTCACGTAACCCAAGCTTCGCTCACCAGGCAATTTACGCAGCGTTGATACACACTCCTCAAATCGGAGAGCAATGTATTCTGGCGTGAAGTTATTCATGATTGCTCTCCTATTCGTTGGTCAAGAGCCCAATAAACCAATGCCAATGCATCGGCTTCGTTATCATCCGCTGGCAGGTGGCCTCGCGCTTTTGCGGACTCAATCATCATGGTTTTATTTGCATTACCTTTGCCAGTTGCGTGCCGCTTGATGGTTCCAACCGGAACACCCTCGTAGGCAATATTTTTTTGCTCACACCAAGCAGTCAGATGCGCCATAAAACCACCGTAAGCGTGAGCCGCATCAACACCCATATGGCGACGTACCTCCTCAAAAAACACCATGCTGATAGGCCCAGCATTTTCGTTTAGCTCAATCAAGAAACGGTTGAACTTCAAAAAGCGCATACCGCCACCTTGCCAGCGATCATTTTTAAAACTGATGGTGCCGCTGGTGATCACGCCTTGTTTGGAATGAATTGCCCATCCAGTTATTGTGCCCAAATCCAAGCACAGCACTACAGGTAATGTTCGGTTGATACTCTCTTTCTCACCGAGATGGAGAGCCTCCCCTTTAGGGGACTCTCCTCTCTCGTAGAGAGAGGGGGGTTGCGTGCAATCTGGATTTGTCTCTGAAACCCTTGAATTATCTGGGGTTGCGTTCAGTTTGCAGGGGGTATCCGCAATCTGGACTCCGCAATCTGCAATCTGGCTGGATGCCTTGTTATTGCTGACGTCCAGTTTGCGGGTAGTTTGCAGATTGCAGCAAACTGGTTCAGATTGCAGACTGCAAACGGTCATGTTCGAGGCCTTATTTTGATCATGATTCATGGCTTATTTCCTCCTGGTACACCCAAACATCCGGATTCTCGACGGGGAGCACCGCACCGGTTTGAGCACATTTGTAATGGGTGGGTTTAACCAACAAGTGAGACTGTTTGACTTCACCGGTATCGGTATCAATGGTTTCCCCTGCGGGAACCGTCATACCCTCAACACAGAGGTAGCCGTACTTGCTTCGGGTCAGCGCTGGTAAGTTGTAGTCCTCCGGATTACGGAAGAACTTGATATCGCCTTTTGTGGCATGGACAGCAATGCGCTCATTGATGGTCCGGTTCGCACCGAGTCCAGCTTGGCCTTCGAACGATTCTGCAAACTGATTCGAGGTGTAAACTCGGCCTTGCGACGCTTCATCAAAGATCATTTGTACAATGACATCTCGCTTGCGTTGTCGCTCCGCATCGAGCTTGGCGCCATAGTCTTGATTTACCAAACGATCACTGTGAGGATCCAATTCAATCCAACGCCCCTGACTTTTATCTACCCGCTTGGCAGGTAAACCAGGTCCATTGCGCAGCTCGAACACCAAAGTGCGATCCGTCAGCATTTCATCAGGTCGATACAGCAACATGCCGGTGGTGTAGTAACCACGCAAACTGCCTGCACCTGACAAGGCTAGAAATGGATCTTCCTCGACCTGTTTTTTACTGATTTTCTTGGTGTGGTGAGCAAGGATGATTCCCGCATCGGGATTGACCGCATCACGCAATTGCTCAACTCGCTCACGCAAGAAAAACAACATCGCGTTGTTGTCGTTTTCGCTATTGCCTTCAGGGCCACCGTCGAACACATTGCGAATAGGGTCAATTACCAGAATGTCGACACCACCTTGAGACGCAGCCCGCTGCAGTGCCTCAATCACTTGCTCAACACCCTGATCATTGAGCACTAAACGAAGCTGAGGTGTGACCAAAAGGTTATTGGCAGCTTGGCGACTTACTGCTTCTGGTAAACCCATGGACTGGATCCGCTCACGCAAGTAGTGATACTGAACCTCGGCTTGCAGGTAAAACACCCGCAATGGCCTTGAGGGCGTGAGCTCAAGAAAGGGCTCGCCTGCCGCCATATGTGTTAACCAAGACAACAGAAAATCACTTTTCCCCACCTTAGGCGCGCCACCAAATACAATCATGCCGCCGGGCGTTAAGACCCTCGGTGCAATCAAATCGTCTGGCATCGGCGAGGTATCGGCTAACAACTCACCCAATGAATGCAGCGGTATCGGCTCGGCATCTTTAACAATGGTTCTCGGTGCCGACTGAACGAAAGCCCACACATCCATGCCTTCATCGACTGCATCATAGGCGTCCCACTTAACGGATTTATCACCCGGAATATGCAAAACCGCCACAGAAGCGGCACCACCGCATGCGATCGCTTCCGATGCTTTTCTGGCATACTCAGAACCCGCATCATCATTGTCAGGCCAGACTAAAACGTGTTTATCTTTCAGTGGCGACCAATCCGTTTTCGCTATTGGAGCATTAGCGCCATTCATGGCAGTGGTTGCCACCAATCCTAAGCGAATGAGTGCGTCCGCAGCCTTTTCGCCTTCGACCAGTACCACTTGATTGGCGCTTAAGATTTGAGGCAGGTTGTAGAGCGGTCTTGGATCCGGTGCTTTCATTGAGCGTGATCGCACATCCCACGGTCTGAACTCTTTGCCCGACTCGGTATCGTATCGATATACGCAGGCAATTAGCTGACCTTGGCTATCACGATAATCCCATTTTCCAGTTGCTGGCCCTAGATCATCGGTAGGTACCTGTCGAGCAGGCATTGTGGGCTTATTGGCTTTCTCATAAGTCGCGGACAATGGCCTTGATTGATCAACAGACACGCCTAACCATTGAGCGACAGAATCCACCAGCTCAGGAAATTGGCTGGCGGTATCAAAACCATTAACACGTGCCCAGGCATCAAAGATGTCACCACCTTCTCCGGTAGCAAAATCCATCCACATACCTGCACGAGAGCCTGCAAGTTCAACGACTAAACTTTTACCGGGATTGCCTTCCAGATCGCCTACAATGAACTGCTTGCCTCGATGCTTTCCTGCAGGAAACAGATAGGTCAAGACAGCATCTAACGAATCGATTAATCGTTGTTTGAGCTCTCGGGCATCATGCTTGGGTTTTGTTGATTCACCCTGCTCAGGTGCGTCGTTAAAATCGAGCCAGATCACTTTATCGGTGCTGCTGTTCATTGCGCACCTCCTCGCCAACAGCGATCCTGCCAAGAGCAAAACTTACACTCGTAATGGGCAGGGTCTTTACTGATTCTGGGTAGAAGTTCTCCTGCATCAGTCGCCTGAATGACACGCACACCTCGATCGGATGCCCGCTGAGCCAACTCACCGTTAAAAGGAACCCACTCGAAGTACAATTCGGCGGTATCTTTATTGATGGCAGTGAACAAGGCGGGATTGGAAGCAATGCCAGGAATCTGTTCTTCCATGTAGGCCTGATACAACGCTATCTGTGCCGCATAGACCGGTTTAGAAAGAGTCACACCACGTTTGACCGTGTCCTTCCATGACTTTGCATTCAGTGATTTACACTCCCACAAAGCAGGAAAGCCTTCGCCAATTGATTCAGGTCCTCCGGCAAGCACGCCATCCACGTGTCCACGCAAACGGCCATTCACTGCAGAAAAACCGAACTGGCCACCGGTGGATGTTTCCGTATACAAATCAAAGCCTGCTTTACGCAACCAATCGATAGCGAGTTCTTCAAAGACATGACCCGCCGCAAAAATTCTAAGAGTACGTCCAGTAAATGTTCTACCTTCGTCGACAGGTGTATGTGTGAACTCAAACTGCAAAGCACGATCGCAAGACACTCCAAGTCTTGAAGCACCAAGATAATTTCTCGGTACCTGTGACTGCTGTTCTTGCTGTAATGCTACGTCGATGCGTTCACTGATCTGTTCCGACAAGGTTGGTCGATGATTAAAATCCAACATCAGAAAGGCACCTCGTCTTTGTACAGCTCTTGCAAAGTCTGGTGATAGGACTCAAGCACTGTGTCCACCAAACCAACAATTTCTGTTTTGCTGTAATCGCCCAGTCCTTTGTCCATACCTACAGCCATTACATAATCAGCAAGCGGGGCCAAGACGGACTCAGCGGCTTTTTGCTCTAAATCAGTTCTGTTCATGGCCACTCCCTTCCGATGCAACTGGTAATGAATGTCTTGGCACTGCTTGGAGCAGAAACGTTTAAAGCTAGCGCGCCGACTGTCGCTGGATTGATTGCGGTTTGGTTCAAGCCAGCAAAAGCCTCGAGGCGGTTTGTGGCAAATAAAGCATCGGTAATGCACATTAAGCAGCCTCCTTGCCTTCGACTTTGTTGAAAATACGAGACTGGATATCACGCTTGTTAAACTGAAAGGCCAAGAGGCAGGAAGCCTGATAGCGCGTTAAACCAAAGTCCTGGCGATACGCAGCAGGTAGATATCGAAGTTGTTGAGCGGTCGCAGCTTGGTTTAACCACTTGCGGGATTTGCTGGCAGCATCTTCGGTTTCATGTTCGTTTAGCCAGTCATCAGCGGCGGCCAGGCAAACCGTTCGCTCACCCATGGCGAGTAATCTCGCAGGCAGTTTTTTACCACCGCCCATTCCAAACCAGTGACCTGCGAGAAAGAACACACCTGCCCACGCCTCGAAACCAGTCGCCATCAATGCGGCATCATCACCAAACAAATCGCACCAACGAAAGGATGAACGTTTAAGAAGATCAATTTCAGACATCACAAAGTCCGTGAGATCAACTTTCCCATCGCTTACTGTTCGTTCCCAAACATGACCGCAAAGAGAACACTCCTTCGCGGCTGCAGGTACCATCGCACCGCATTCCGGACATTCTTTTTGTGGCGCTTCGCCTTGGCCCTCGTGCCCATCCAGGTTTACATCCTGCTCTAATGAACCGTGAAGCATGGTACTTGTGCCGAAGTCGAGCACCACACAATCACTTTTCACAACGCCCGGATGTTCGTTGGGGTCGACGGTTCGAAGACCGCGCCCAATCATTTGAATTAGCGTCGACTTATAAGAACTTGGCCGTAGTAGAACAACACAACTGGTTGGAGGGAAATCCCAGCCTTCGGTGAGCACCGCAACATTGACAACAACCTGAGACTCACCGGATTCAAAGCGAGAAAGCGCTGCCTTTCTCGCCTCACTTGATAATTCGCCATGAATAACTTCCGCACTGATACCTGATGCTGAAAAGGCTTCCGCTACATTCTTGGCGTGCTGGACGGTCGAACAAAACACTACGGTGGGACGATCATGAGCCTTGTCTTTCCAGTGACGAATCACAGCTTCGGTGATAGGCGCTTTGTTCATAATCGCGTCGACAGCCGCCATGTCGAAATCATCAGCAGTACGTTTGACTTGTGACAGCTCTCCTTGAGTCCCCACATCGACTACATAGGTTCTGGGTGGAACCAAGTGCCCTGATTGAATGAGTTCAGCCAAGGTGATTTGATCACTCACGTTACTGAATACAGGGCGCAATGCTTTGTTATCCCCCCGGTTGGGAGTAGCCGTAACACCAAAAATTGCCACATCAGGATTGCGATCACGAACGCTATCAATGATGCGACGATAGGTCGGTGCCGCCGCATGATGCGCTTCATCGATAACCAGGAGATCAAGTTTGGGCATCTTCTTTAAGTTCGATTCGCGCCCCAAGGTTTGTACCATGGCGAAGGTCGTTTGACCGTTCCACGACTTTTCTTTTGCGTCATAAATCGAAGTCGAGATACTCGGATTAACACGACTAAACTTGGCAGCATTTTGCGTTGTGAGCTCATCACGGTGAGCAAGCACACAAGCTTTGGCATCTTCATTTTCTAGCCACTGGCCGGTGACGCCGGACAACATGATCGTCTTACCGGCGCCCGTAGGCGCCACCCCCAGAGTGTTTTGGTGTTTATCAAGCGCAGTTAGACTGCGCTCAACAAACAGTTTTTGACGAGGTCGTAACAACATGAGTCGACCTCCTTATTGTGCCCAACTGGGACGACCAGTCGGAGCACTAGCAGATGCTTGTGATGAAGAAGCTGGCTGCGTTGAAGCGGCAGCTTGAACCGTGTTGCCTGACACTGCTGCGTAGTCTTTGTGGTCTGGCGTGATAGCAGTTCTAATTACATTCTTATCATCACCGTTCTGGTCTTTGTCCATCTCGACCTTTGCAACAAACTCGATACCATCCAGATCAGCAAAGCCCTGAATACGTCGAGCCTGTTGAGCTTGTGGCGAGTTATCTTGCGGATGAAGACCACGTGAGGAATTCAAAATCCCTTTAACAAACGCTCTACCCATGTTTGCCCACTCAGGTCCTTTAGGGCTGTGTAAACCGATAAGACTCCACATCTTGCGTTTGGCGTACGGACCATCAAGCACAACGAACTCGCAGTTCAGATAGACAGAGCCTGTCGTCATGCTTTGCGTTGCATATCCGCCCGTCCAACCCTGTGACGCATCGTCATATCCCCCTGGGCGAATAGTCATGCGCACTTTTACCAGCGTGCCTTTTGGGATTACGTCAAAATTGTTTTGGTCTTCTGCCGAGTTAAAATCATTCCAAGTCGTCATTATTGGACTCCTTCTTCAGTATTGGTTTGGGTTTCGATAAGTGCTGGGCGAGCAAAGCTCAGGCGATCAGAGGCAGGTGTCACTGGCCCATGAATTTTGGTCATCAGTCGACCGAGGTGGGGTTCTTCAATAACATCAAGACGCCCACTGCGGTCTTTGGCGGGATAGCCATAGGGATTAAGAGTGTGGTTAATGAAGGCGCGATAACGCTGACCATCATCGCTTTGGATCTCTGCAAGCGTGATGACTTGATCGACAATGCCGGGCAACTCAAGCGCTGTTTTTGAGCCATCAATTTGTGGAGCAAATACCTTGCGATTGAAGTCGTCGATCTTCTCGTCGAGAATGCCGACAAACCAAATGTTCTTATTGCGGGTATGCTGAAGATGAGTCAGCCACGCAATCATCTCTTGGCCATGCAGACCATATGCGCCTCGCGTATCTGGCTTTCCACTTCGCTCACTGAATGCTTGGGGCTGGCCTTTGCACCACTGCAGACACAAACGACCTGCAACCGTAATGGAGTCGATAAAGACGGTGTCGTATTTATCTAAGCTGATGGGATCACCAAACTTTTCACATACGGCGTCATAGTGGGCTTGGCTATAAGGTTGCTCATCACGAAGCGCGGGATTAGGGCCGCCAATAAATACCGCGAAATCTCGACACTCCTGCCAGGTACGGGGCCGAATCGCATCGCCCGTCCAGCCCTCAACAGCCAAGTCACCCGCTTCTAAATCGAAGAACAGAGTCTTGTCAGCTTCGACTGTCCACAACAGGCTAGTTTTACCGATACCTGAAGGTCCAAGAATGCAGCCTTTAATACCTCGCTTTTCCGCCAACCTTTGATCGGCAGTGATAATTGGAAAGGCCATTACTTCACCTCCCCATGTTCGCGCAGAAACTCAAGCGCATAATCAGCGCCTTTAGCGCCAAGTCCACGAGCCATATCGTGAACTCGACGCAGCGACTCCATTTCCTGAACGATTCGACTGAGCTCTTTGTTCAAGCCTTGCTGTGCAAATGCGATATCGTCGACAGTGGCAAGAATTAGCGGTTTGCTTTCGGCCTCGTCGTCATCTGATACTGCGGGGATCGCAATAGCATCCGGCAGACTCTCTAGTGAAAAACTGCTTTTGCGCAGGGCCTCTAAGAAGTTGGTTTCTTCGTTTAAAATCGTCATGCTTATTACTCCTGTAAAAGGCTGAGGCGAAAAGTGGGTTTGCCGGTTTTTAATGTCCGAGCAGGTTCAAAAACGGTGCGAAGGTTTTCTGGCCAAGCGGTGTATTTGCGCTCGGCAACCTTGTAGGTGATGTCCAAGAACTCAGCTGGGTTGTCACCGCTGGCAGCAATTCGCTGAGCGATTTCGGATAGCTGCGCTTGATCCCAGACCGGTTTCTTGGGCAGGTCTGAAGTGACACGCACACCTTCGTCATCGAAATTGATAATCCCGGTGTCTTTGCCAAGTTGAGTTCTTAGCTCGCGGACTTTTGGCTCGTACTTCATGGCGATAGCGCCATCGATCCAGTCTTTAAGGTCTTTGGCATTGCGCAGGTAGTTGGCGGCTTCAGCCTGAACACGCATCAATTCAGCAGCACTTACACCTGCTAAATCGCCGATACTCATTGCTTGTGCTTGCTCTAAAGAAAGGCTCATGCGTCACCTCCAGCTACACGTTCAGAGGTACTCTTGCGAAGACAGTCGTGTTCATAAGCCTCGACATCTTCGAGGCGGTACATCACGCGACCTTGTAGTTTGAGAAAAACGGGGCCGATGCCTTCAGAGCGCCAGCGCTCCAATGTGGCTTCGCTGACGCCCCAGCGGTTGGCTAATTGCCGTTGGTTCATATGATTTACACTCACGTTGCACTCCTGATGGTTATTGCGAAAACGTGAGGTAATGATGTGCTTGGGTAGGTTAGGAGCCGTTTAGGGGGAAGTTAGGTAGGAGTTTAGATTTAATCACTCGCTCACCACCCCCTATAATTGCATACAAAAATACGACACTAAATTAGATATAAGCTATATATATCAGTGTGTTATAGAACCAATAAAGACCAGCAACTGTCGTATTTTTGATTGACTTTGCAGGCAAACCCTGCTAAGTTTTATAGGAATCGTTCTCAATAGAGAGTTAACCGGCATGAAACGCTTGTCACTTAAATCAAAGGTCGCCACAAAGATATCGCGCTCGAATCGCGAGGTATTTCTGCGCTCAGACTTTGAGAAGCTGGCAGGGTATGACCAAGTTGGTCGAGCATTACGCCAACTCACCTCAGATGGTGTTCTTGTTAAGGTTGGTTATGGTCTTTATGCCAAGGCTCGACCGAACAGAATTACTGGCAAACCCATGCTGTCTGCCAAGGGTGGCTTCACTCAAGTAGCAGAAGAAGCGCTTTCTCGGCTAGGCGTAAAATGGGAGCCCTCTAGGTCGGTTCTGGATTACCAATCAGGCTCGACTCAAATCCCTGCAAATGCTGAAGTTATTATTTTTGAACGCTTCAATCGCCGCATAGGTACAGAGAAGTTCGAGCTTCAAATGGCTCGAGCTTAATGAGCACAATCGACTCTTCCCTTTTTCTGGATATTGCTGATGCGCTGGGCATAAGCAGCCCGGCCATTGTTGAAAAAGACTATTGGGCTACGCAGCTATTAAAAGAAATATCACAGCTCACACCAGAAGGCTTTCAACTTGTTTTTTCAGGCGGGACTTGTTTAGCCAAAGCACATCAAAACACCTTCAGAATGTCGGAAGATATCGACATTAAAATGATCCCCAATGCAGATACTCTGGCGCAATCCAAAAATCAGCAGCGACAATTGCGACGCGATATTCATCAGCTCATTCTGAATATCATTTCTGACTCTGGTATCTTCAAGCTTGCCGCAGATCCTAAAAAACGGAATGAAGGTAAGTATCAACAATTTTTGATTGAATACCCCAGAGATCATGACACCCTGGAAGCACTCAGACCGCATTTGCAATTGGACCTAACAGAGTCTGACTTACTTGAAGATCCAGTAGAGCTTTCCTTGAGCTCGCTTTATGCAAGTACGCTTAAAGAGCCGGGAGAAGTTCAAAGCATTGCTTGTGTCACTGTGCACTCGACTGCCAGTGAAAAATTCGTTTCACTCCTTCGCAGGATCGCATCACATGCTCGGGATAACTCCAGACCGGACGATAAAACATTAATTCGGCATGTTTATGATCTACACCTCATATACGAATCAATGACATCACCTTCCACCTTAAAGCCAATGGTTGAACAAGTTATTGAAATCGACAAAAGTCAGTTTGGAAATCAACACAAAGAATTCGTAAACAATGCAAACTCTGAGCTTCGATATGGGCTCTCATTATTAATTGACGAAGCTCATCACCAAGAGCGGTACAATCAATTTATTGGCCCTCTCGTATATCACCCATCTCCCGCAAAATGGGACGAAGCTATTTCGAGCGTCCAAGAACTTGCCGATCATTGGCTTTAGCTATTATGATACCCGGACCAAGCATACGCCCCTTGGTCACTAAATATGAGGCAAGCAATAAAGCTTGTGGGCCCGCGCAAGCACCCATCGTGGTCAGCTCATAAGGAGCAAGTAGCGATATGAGAATGGCAGCGGCTTCTCAAAAATTACTCACATTAATCGTGGCAGGCATTTCTATTCAGTCTTCAGCCAACAATTCCCATTTCCATAGCCGACCACATTCTTCCACTCTGTCTTACAACCGCTAAAAGCCTGAGAAAACGCGCTTGCTTTAGATTCTGCGTTTTCCAATACAGCAGCTGTGCGCAGCTTTTCTTGGCCAGACTCCCAAGCTTCAAATAGCTGGCGAATAATTCGTTTATGAGTAAGACCAGTGAATATATATTGCTCACCATTTACGACCAGCTCCCCTCCATCTTCAGAGCACCATGTTGGGGGGCGATTAGCTTGATGGGAGCGCCCATAGCCTAGGAGCTCTGCCAGCAAATCTGTATCGATAGTCGAAATACATTGCTGGTCAGGCAACAGCAGATCATGAATGGCTATGCATAGTGGTTCACCTGGGATTGGCGGCCCATTTTGAGATATAGCTCTATCAGTTAAGATCACAGCTGAGCGACGACGCGCAAATGAACCGAATGCTAGCTTCACTGTTGATATAGTTTGAGCCAAATAGGCCCTCCTGCAAAACAATACCGCGACACGGCTTTTTCCGAGCCATATATCCCCAAGATCCCACAAAATATCACCAGCCAATTCCGTTACTGGTTGATGAGGCGATATATCGAGCCACTGCTGAACGAACTGCAAAAAACGGTTGCTACTTACTTGGTATCTACCTATTGAGGTCGTGGGTACATTCACCCAACCAGCACCCGAAGAGAAGTAACGAAACCCAGAACCACGTGGGCAGGGTAATAATTCATAGTCTTGATCATCAACATTTAATGACGTCGCAGAGTTTTGCAGAGGGTGAACCATTCTGGCGTTTATCAGCTCTTTGAAATCGGCATTAATTGATAAATCTTCAGCATCAACTTCTTGTTTTGGCGTACCAGTTATTCTAAGCAGAAGCGCAAGCGCGCCTCTGCTCAAAGTCCCTGTGACACTCATTCTTGAACCTCTTCAAGTAATCCCCATTGCTTGAGGTACTTTTCACCAATCAATCGCTCCTTGTCAGTCCTGCTTCTCAAGTCACAACCATTTGGCATTGAGATTTTCACAGGCAGAACCTTACCGCGCCCATGTCCATTTTCAGGGTGGAAGCGGATATTGATCTTGGCCTGCACCGGTGCAAATCCACCGGTAGATAAGGGGTTTTGTTCACCAAAATGTTCTCGTGCGTATTCATGGAGAGCAATATTGCTTTTAGCTGGCACTTCAATTTGCACTCTGCCATCCCCAGCGAGATCTTTAATTTTCATCAGTACCAATTGAACGGACTCAATGCCATCCTCCACATCCCAATCTAGTGGCTTATTTTCCATAAGCGGCATCAGGTCAAATCGACGCAGTGGAACCTTGTCTGCTGTCACTGGCTGCTTAAGTAGATCTTCCGTGAATGCTTTTGCAATGGTATCCCGGCGCTCTTGCTTGGCTGCGACAACCTCGATAGTACCGGTGTCAGATGAGTAAGTGATGGCATGCTCAGAAACCGGGCGGCGAATTCGAGAGACAATATCTTCGTCACCTTTGAACTCAAGGTATGAGTCAGGCAACCCTTCTTGGTAAATCATGACCTGTACAACGTTGATGTCGTTACCATCTTCATCAGGCTGAACACGGTCAAATATTTCAATCTTCACCTTTTCTCCCAGGCCGAACAGCTCCTTAATCTTGGACTTAAATGTGTCCATCGATACTTGGTCGTTATGCAGCGGCAACGATGCTTCTACTTGATAACCGGTCCACTTCTGGCCATGGCGATATTGGTCCGCATATCGAATATCTTCCGCCTGCCGGAACTTGTCGCGATGAGTCTGAAACACCCATAGGCTTCTCTCGGCCGCAGTCTCATGCTTAAGAAGCTCACTGGCGTCAGGGAATGTGCTTAATAATGCAGCTTGTCCCACCTCGTCTGTCATGTGCTTGATTCTTTCAAGATCAAGCGTGATTTTGATCTGTACATCAGCAGGCTGGTGGTCAAACAGCTCGATAACCTTGCTGGCTACCTCAGGCTGCTCTTTTGACCAGTCCACCTGGTCAAAACCGTCATTGGCAGAAAAGTATGATTTCAGCCCCTGAGATGAAGCATGGTTAACAAAGTTGCGAACGATTGGCATAGGCACAATTCCTCAATATAAGTGATAAACGGCAAACTCTCGGTACTCAATTACAGAAAGTTCAAGATAGCGAACTTATATAATATGGGCGCTTATATTTCTTTTCAAGTAAAAAAAGTAAGTCTATAATGAACTTTTTACACCATTCACTGAGGAGGCACTGCCGTGGCCAACGTATTAGGGGCCAAGATTAAAGAGCTCCGCAAACAAAAAGGCCTTACATTAGAACAACTTGCGGAGAAGATAGGCTCAGGTAAAAGCTACATCTGGGAGATCGAGAATAAAGGCGTGAAACGTCCATCTGCTGAAAAATTAGCCGCCATTGCAAAAGAACTGGATGTAACCACCGATTACCTAATTGATGATGCCCAGACAGAAATGACGGATGACCTGGAGAAAGAGGTTCTTTTTCGAAAGTTCGGCCAGCTAGAGTCTAGAGACAAAGAAAAAATAATGGAGATGATTGATTCTTGGAGCAAGAAGTAGTGTCTGAAAAGAAGTTCCCGCAAAAGGAAGCTAACCGCATTACTCATATTCTCGACACTGCGCTTCCAACGCATATTCGCTTCCCGGTAGACGTTGAAATGGTGGCGAAAGAGCTCACGCCATCTTTCAGCCAAGACCCAATCACTGCCGTTAATGGCTGCAGCATGGGCAATTCGGTTGATGGCATGCTGGTGAAGCATGACAGCAAAGATGAGTGGGCCATCTTTTACAATACGGATGTGGTTCACCCTGGCCGCACTAATTTCACTAAGGCCCATGAGTTGGGCCACTACATGGTCCACCGACAATCTCTAAGCAAAACCAAATTTCAGTGCGGCGAAAAAGACATGCTGGATGAAAACCAGCAAGGTATCGACATCGAAGCAGAAGCTAATGCCTTTGCTGCCAACCTATTAATGCCTAACAATGATTTTCGAGCACAGGCTGACGGTCAAAAGTTCAGTATCGATTTAATGCAGCATTGCGCCGACCGCTATGGCGTATCACTCACAGCGGCTGTCTTGAAATGGCTCGACTTCACGAAGAAGCGCGCCATCGGCCTGCTATCAGAAGAAGGCTTTATGCATTGGTCAAAATCAAGTAACAGTGCTTTTCGTTCTGGCCGTTACTTCGCGACAAAGCAAGATTGTGTTGAAGTACCCGAGTTCTCATTAGCAGCACAAGAGCAGTATTCAACAGAAGCAAGAAATGGTGTTAAGCATGGTCCGGGAATTTGGTTTCCCAATGAAGGAGTTATTGAACACAGCATCTACTCAGAAGAATACGGCAAGACATTAACCATATTGATACTTGATGATGCGGGTAGATACAGTGACCCAGATGATTTCAATGAAGATGATGAGTTGCTCACTGATTCGTATACCAACTTTATTAACAACGGGCAAAACCCTTACTAACGATTATGCGAGACTCCTACGAACGCTTTTTCTCACAAGGCTACATATCGAAAGATCAGTTTTTCGAATTTGGCCTTAGTGAAACTATCTACGCGCCTTTAGATAAAGCAGAATCCGCCTGGAAGGAATTGAAAAATAGAGTTCATAGCAATCAGCAAGTATTCATTCGCGGCTTTGGTCGCAATTCGAATGGCACTCATTTGTTTCAAGCATTCTATGCTGACGTACTCAAAAATAATCAGGTTACCGTTGACCCAACGAACAACGCCCAGCCGACAAAATTGATCCGTGATCTGACAGGATACTCAAAGACTAAAAGCAGCAAACACGAGCCAATTCAGAACTATCAGATCTCGCATATTTTTGGCAGAACTAAAAACGTATTCGCTTTTACAGCTCCTTGGAATATCGTTTACATGCCAAAGATGCTGGATCCATTTACCGGCCATGAAGCTAAGGGCTCAATGATTGATGAGTATCAGAAGCTATTCCGAGAGAAAAGTTTCAAACACTTTGAACCGTTGATTAATGATTATAATGCGCTGATCACATCGCCAAGCCTTGTCGATTCAATCCATCAATATCTTGATAAAATCGAGCAAGATAAAAACCTTGATGGAAAGGACGTAAGCAAGCTAAGAGCTTCCATCCTCGAAGAAATTACACCGATAATTTTGTAGAACTTTATCTGCAACCCAAGTGAACCCGCAGCAGCCCTAATTTACCTGATGGCCATTTCGCCGCTCTAAAAACAAAATGTTCAACAGTGTTTTGGACATTCAGAGTGGTAAGCAAATGCAGCAAACAAACCCTTTATCTCCCAAGCGAATGGCTCCTGAAAAGCGCATACAGGAAGTCGCTCATATCATAGCTAACGGCCTAATTCGGCTGAGAGAGCCAACCCTAAATAAAGCGCAATTATTGGACTCAGATAGCGACATTTCACTTGCTATGTCTGGCTACCGAAGCGTTCATGGTGAACCAGAGAACACCAACACTTCGGAGGCAAAATGAGCTCAGATATCATATTCGAACCATCCACTTCGGCCGTTGCACAGATAGCGCAACTATCGGAGATGAGTATGGACGAGATTAAATCCTTATGGCGTCAGCTGTACCGTAAAGAGCCACCAACTCATATTCGGTCATTTTTAGAAAAGCGTTTGGCATACCGACTACAAGAAGTCGAGTTTAGGCGAACGCATCAAAACCTTGCAGAGAAAAACGATCGCCGCATCAATGCCATCATCAACACTGGCAAAAAGCCACTTCGTGATCGTTACCCTCAGCCCATTCTCGGCACAGTATTAAGCCGGATTTACCAAGATAAAGAGCACAAGGTCACTGTCACCCATGATGGTCAGTTCGAGTTTGAAGGCCGGATTTATAAAAGCCTTTCAGTTATCGCTAGGGAAATTACCGGCACTAGGTGGTCAGGACCACTGTTCTTTGGTTTGAGGAAAGCAATGTACGACAAGAAAACGAAGCGAGGTAACAAGTAATGTCAGAGCAAATCAAGAAACGACTTCGCTGCGCAGTCTATACACGCAAATCAACAGATGAAGGACTGGACCAAGATTACAACTCCATCGATGCACAACGCGATGCGGGTCATGCCTACATTGCCAGCCAGCGTGCTGAAGGCTGGATACCGGTCGAGGATGACTACGACGATCCCGCATACTCCGGTGGCAATATGGATCGCCCGGCAATGAAACGTCTACTTAAGGACATTCAGGATGACAAAATCGATGTAGTTGTTGTTTACAAAATTGACCGACTTACACGAAGCCTTACCGACTTCTCCAAAATGATTGAGGTCTTCGAACGCCATAACACATCATTCGTCTCGGTCACCCAGCAATTTAACACCACCAACTCAATGGGCAGGCTGATGCTGAATATTCTGCTGTCTTTCGCCCAGTTTGAAAGAGAAGTCACCGGCGAAAGGATCCGCGATAAGATCACCGCCAGTAAGAAGAAAGGTTTATGGATGGGAGGAATCCCACCTCTTGGTTACGATGTAAAGGATCGCTGCCTTGTGATTAATCCTAAAGAAGCCAAGTTGGTGCAACAAGTCTTCCAGCGCTTTACTGAAATCGGCTCAACAACGCTACTGTATAAAGAGCTGAGACTGGAAGGTGCCACCAGTAAATCCTGGACCACTCAGGACGGTCGATTTCGGCCCGGAAAACCAATTGATAGAGGTCTTATCTATAAGCTACTTCATAACCGCACCTACCTCGGTGAGCTTAGGCACAAAGACCAATGGTACGAAGGCAAGCACGACGCCATCATTGATCATAAGCTTTGGGATGACGTTCACTCAATACTATCAATCAATGGACACAAACGCGGCAACTACACCCGCGCAAAGATCCCATTTCTTCTCAAGGGGATGGTCTTCGCAGAAGATGGTCGAGCGCTTACAACATGGAGCTCAACCAAAAAGAAAAGTGGCAGGCGATACCGCTATTACATTAGCACCCGCGATACCAAAGAATATTCTGGCGCCTCAGGCTTACCGAGAATACCCGCCGCTGAATTGGAGTCGGCCGTAGTCGAGCAAATCAGAGGGATCCTCAAAGCACCGCCCATTACTCAACAGGTAGCATCGATTGCCAATCAGCAGGACCACGAAATTGATGAAGCTCAGGTCACTGTCGCACTCAATAAGATCGATAATGTCTGGGAGCAACTATTCCCCGACGAACAATCTCGGATTATCAAACTGTTGGTCGAGAAGATCATTGTTAAGCCCGACAATATTGATATCAGGCTTTGGGAAAATGGTGTTGAACGCCTCGCGCTAGAGATTACAGACTCAGCTAAGCAGGAGGTTGTCGCATGAGCAAGGGGAGCGGATTTAAAATTGAAATGAGCCAATCTGGCGATCCAAGTGTATTCGAAGCCAGTAATGGAAAACTCAGCATATCAGTCCCCATCAGCCTAAAACGCAGAAGTGGACGACAACTGATTACCTTACCTGATGGCAAAACCCATGACCCCAGACCATGGGACACAGATCCTACGCCCCTGCAACTCGCATTGGCCAGAGGTCATTGCTGGCTTGCTATGCTGGAAACTGGCCAAGTTAAATCACTTAGGGAAATTGCCGAGAAAGAAGGCATCGACAACAGCTACGTCAGCCGAATGGTCAACCTGACGACCCTTGCACCGGATATCGTAGAAGCCATTCTGGACGACAACCTCCCCTCAAATTTGACTTTATTTGATCTAGCTGTCAATCCGCCAAAGCTGTGGAGTGAGCAACGGGAAAATTTAGAGGCTGTGGCGGGGAATTAACCAGCGTTTTTCAATGTGGTATTTCGAGTGGTTTGTTGGGCGCGAATGCTCCTTCAAGCGCGCTTGAGTACGATGGGCCTGCGAATATAATATGAAAGCCAATTGAACTTTCACGAGTAAGTGGTATCTTAAAGTACGTTGAAATGATTATTTGTCCAAATAGATGAGAAACTATCGCACATCAAAGCAATCTCGAGCCTGGGTTTGCCTGCTAGTCATAGCCATGCTTGGCCAGGCGATGGTCGTTAGTGCTCATGCCTCGATGATGCTTGGTGCATCTAACCCCGATGTGAGAGTTGTTGTGTCTGATTGCCACGGTGATAGCAATCATATGGACTCAAACGCTGCCTCTCCTCAATCTGTACAAGTATCAGACTCTTGCTGTGATGGCGATTGCTCGATGATGGGTTGTCATGCAACCAGCGCATTACTCAACACTGTAACTTTACCAAATCTGATGCGATCATCACATTTAGCACAAGTTGCTGTAAATCAAGCCCCTCTCAACAGAAATAGCTCCCTCTATCGTCCCCCAATTCTCGGCTAATACGGGATAGTTGCGCCTAAATTTTGGCGTTATTCCCAGCTTCGAAAGACTAGCCGAGGATCATTGATCCTCAATAAATTGTTTTGCAGCCTAGTGGGCTTGCACAGAATTTGAGGATATCCTCTTGAAAACTATTTTACCTAAAATACTCAATTTGAGTGCCGTGGCTTTCGCTGTTTTGACGCTTGTAGCTTGCTCAAAATCGACGCCAACAGATTCATTATTGACGTCATCCTCACAGACGGCTGATAATCTTGTTCTTGAGGTCCACAAAACGCCAACGTGCGGGTGCTGCGGTGATTGGGTCAAACACCTCGATGAAAATGGGTTTGACACCAAAGTCATCGATCACCGTTCACTAAACGCCATCAAAAAGAAGCTCAATATTCATCCTGAGCTGCAATCTTGCCACACGGGCGTGAGTCCTGACGGTTTCTTTTTTGAAGGCCATATTCCATCAAAATACATCGCCCAATTCCTGGCTAACCCACCTAAAGGTGCCATTGGTCTTGCAGTCCCAGGTATGCCGGCAGGTAGCCCAGGTATGGAAATGGGAGGTCGTTTTTCTCCCTACGACATTCTATTGGTCAGAGCAGACGGTAGCACCGAGCCTTTTGCTGCCGTCTCCAGTTCAGAGGAGCAATATTAATGCGTTTTGATCGTGAACTTTGGAGGCCACTTTTATGCGTCTCGGTTATCGCTTTTTCAGCGAGCTTCGCCCATGCAGAAAGTTATACCTTGGAGCGGGCCGTTAAAGTGGCACAGCAACAAGATCCTTGGCTATTGGGAAGCGTTAAGCGCCAAGAAAGCCTTGAGGCCTTAAGCATCGAGAGTGGTTCCCTTCCCGACCCGTCAGTTAGCCTTGGCGTAGCCAACCTTCCTGTGGATACCTTTGATTTTTCTCAGGAGGGCATGACCCAATTTAAAGTGGGGGTTAGCCAGATGTTTCCGCGAGGTAAGACGCTATCGCTAAAGCGCGAAAAGTTGCAAAAACTCAGCGAAATGCAACCCTATGCTAGGGCTGATCGCAATGCCAATGTGGCCGTCACGGTGGCGCAGTTATGGTTGGATGCGTATAGAAGCGAGCAAACGATCCAATTGATCGAACGTGATCGGGGGCTTTTTGAGCACCTCGTGGATGTTGCACAGTCGAGTTATACCACCGCAGCGGGTAAAACGCGTCAGCAGGATCTGGTGCGCGCACAGTTAGAGTTGACACGCCTTGACGATCGTTTAGCTCGTCTGCGTCAGCAAAGGGATATGTCGCTCGCACGCCTAGGTGAATGGTTGGGGAACCCCAGTATTTCTCTTTCCAATATTTCCTCGCTGGAAGGTCGTATATCACTCAGTGCACCAGATTTAATTGAAACGCCTGATCTCGCCGTAAAGCTTCGTCTGCTTACTGAAAGCCTCAATCGCCACCCTAAAGTGAAGCGAATCGACAGTAAGATTAAGGCCTTTGATTCGGGCGTCCGGCTGGCCAAGCAAAGCTATAAGCCTCAATGGGGTGTGAATGCGAGTTACGGTTACCGAGATCAAACCCCGATGGGCGATGATCGCTCGGATTTCTTTTCGGTGGGCGTCAGCTTTGATGTTCCGCTATTTACCGGTAAGCGCCAGGATAAAAAGGTTCAATCTGCGAATGCTGAGTTAGAAGCAGTGAAAACAGAGCGTGTCTTAGTGTTGCGCCAGTTGAAATCGGGCTACGACACGGCAGAAGCCACGTATCTTCGCCTCGTTGAGCGAAAGTCCCTATTTGATACACGATTATTGCGCGAAATGGCAGAGCAGGCAGAAGCGTCCCTATCAGCCTACACGAATGATGACGGTGATTTTGCTGAAGTCGTCCGCGCTCGCATTGCGGAGCTCAACGCACGTATAGAGGCCTTGCATGTTGAGATCGACATGCAAAAAAACATCGCTCAGCTCAATTATTTTCACGCGGGCACTCAACCGAACAAAGAATCCAAAAGCGTTGCATTTTAAAAATGTAACGACAGGAGAAAACATGAACAAATCAGAGCTTTTCAGGCCCGCAACACTTGTTGCGGCTATTTCAAGCGCACTCATAGCTGGTGTATTAATGTATTTCATTGGCAGTGAAACATCAGGTTCAGCCCCAGTGGCCAGTGCAAAAAAAGAGCCCCTCTATTGGGTAGCCCCTATGGACCCTAATTACCGTAGGGATGAACCTGGCTTATCGCCAATGGGCATGGAATTGATCCCAGTATATGCAGAAAACAAATCTGCAAATGATGCAGGGCCCGGAACAATCACTATCGACCCCACTGTAATCAATAATCTTGGTGTACGAACAGTCAGTGTTGAAAGTAAAAAGTTAAAAGAGGAAATTCTCACCGTAGGTTACGTTAAGTATAACGAAAATAATCTCATACACATTCATCCCCGAGTGTCTGGATGGGTTGATAAGCTGTATGTCAAAGCCTCTGGTGATCCAGTCAAAAAAAACCAACCTCTCTACTCCCTTTACTCCCCTGAGCTGGTTAATGCTCAAGAGGAGCTTATTCTAGCGCTAAACAGAAATAACTTACGTCTTATAAAGGCCGCGCAAGATCGTTTAGAGGCGCTAAAAATTCCTTCTTCATTTGTTCAAAAAATTAAGAAAAGTAAGACGGTGGAACAATCGATAACGTTTTTCTCTCCACAAGATGGTGTGGTGGACAATCTAAATATCAGGGAGGGGTTCTACGTTCAACCAGGTACAACCTTGTTTAGCATTGGTGCGCTCGACAATGTGTGGGTGGAAGCCGAAGTATTCGAACGTCAAGCGGCACTCGTCAAAAAAGGTGCTTCTGTATTAATGACCTTAGATTACCTTCCGGGAAAAACATGGGAAGGTGAAGTGGATTACGTTTACCCAACTTTGGATAGCCTTACTCGAACTATTCGGTTGCGGCTGCAGTTTGATAACCCCGAAAAGCTGCTACTGCCCAATATGTTTGCCCAAGTTGTTATTCACTCTGAATCCGAAGAAGCGTTGTTACTCATCCCTCGCGAAAGCCTTATCCGAACTGGCAATCAGGATCGTGTGGTGCTCGCACTAGGCGAAGGTAGTTTTAAGTCTGTAGAGGTAAAAATAGGACGAGAAAATCAAAACTCAATCGAAGTGCTTGAAGGGCTAAGTGAAGGCGAACGTATTGTTTCTTCCGCACAATTTTTGCTCGATTCAGAATCGAGTAAAACATCAGACTTTAAACGCATGACTGCAGAAGACGATATGGCGGAATCTGTATGGGTGTCTGCAGTCATTGATGAACAGATCACCGACAAACGACAAGTTAGGGTCAGCCACGAAGCTATCGACGAATGGGGCATGATGGCCATGACAATGAACTTCAGTGTTGATGACGATGTTGATTTTGATAGCTTAAAGGCTAACACCGAATTACATATGCAAATCAAGATGGGCGATGATGGTCTCTATGAAATTATTGGCATCCATATTATGGGGATGGCTGAGTCTCAAGATGAAACTCAATCGGCGATTGTGGACGGTGTCGTCAATAACTTTGATGGTGAACAAGGTGTTATCAATATCACGCGTGGGCCCATCGAAAAATGGAATCGCCCAGCCGCTACGATGGATTTCTTGCTTGATGATTCGCTTACTCCGATTGAATTTTCTAAGGGGCATGAGTTTACGTTCGAGTTCGAAATACGTGACGATGACTTTGTTATCACTCGAATTATTAAACCTGATGATCTTCCAATCATCGATACACAAAATAGTCCTGGGGGGCACCAAGGTCATAGCATGGAAGGCCATCAGCATCACAATATGGAGGATCACCACTGATGATCGCCTCCATTATTCGTTGGTCCATAGGTAATCGCTTTTTCGTTTTACTTTCTACGGCTATTTTAGTTGGACTGGGTTTATTCTCTGTTCAACGAACACCTGTGGATGCCATCCCAGATCTTAGTGATGTTCAAGTCATTATCAAAACATCCTACCCAGGGCAAGCACCGCAAGTTGTTGAAGATCAAGTTACGTATCCACTCACTACGGCTATGTTGTCCGTTCCCGGCGCAGTTACTGTTCGAGGTTTTTCGTTTTTTGGCGACTCGTATGTTTATGTGATTTTTGATGAAAAAACGGATTTGTACTGGGCACGTAGCCGTGTATTGGAATACCTAAGCCAAGTTGCACCGACATTGCCTGAATCGGCCAAACCTCAACTTGGGCCTGATGCTACAGGTGTCGGGTGGGTTTATATTTATGCACTTACGGACAAATCAGGCAAGCACGACATCAGCCAATTGCGTAGCTTGCAAGATTGGTTTTTAAAATACGAATTGCAAACTGTTCCCGGCGTATCTGAAGTTGCCGCTGTGGGCGGCATGGTCAAGCAATATCAGGTAACGGTGAATCCAGAAAAGCTACGAGCATTTAATATTCCCCTTGCTCATGTACAGATGGCGATTAAACGCGCGAACCAGGAAGTGGGTGCGTCAGTCATAGAAATGGCTGAGGCCGAGTATATGGTGCGCGCCTCGGGTTACCTACAAAATAAAAATGACTTGGCCAATATTCCACTCAAGGTGAACCCGACCGGAACTCCGTTGCTCCTCAAAGATATCGCCGATATTCAATTGGGGCCGCAAATGCGACGGGGCATTGCTGAACTGAATGGCCAGGGCGAAACCGTTGGCGGCATCGTCGTGATGCGCTTCGGTGAAAATGCTCAAACGACCATAGATGGCGTAAAAGAAAAATTAGAAGCCCTGAAAAAAGGGCTGCCCGAAGGTGTTGAAATTGTCACCGTCTATGATCGCTCAGGTCTCATACAAAATGCGATCAGTAACCTTTGGGAAAAGCTCTTTGAAGAGTTTGTCGTCGTCGCACTGGTCTGCATTATTTTCTTGTTTCATGTGCGTTCGTCGCTTGTAGCGATTGTTAGTCTGCCTATTGGGATATTAACGGCATTCGTTGTTATGTACTTTCAAGGCATTAACGCGAACATTATGTCCTTAGGTGGGATTGCCATTGCGATCGGTGCAATGATCGATGGTGCCATTGTAATGATAGAAAACATGCACAAACACATGGAGCGCACACCGCTAACTCCAGAGAATCGATGGCGAATAGTTAGTAAGTCGGCAACAGAAGTTGGCCCAGCACTATTCTTTAGCTTGCTGATTATCACCGTGAGCTTTGTACCTGTATTCACGCTTGAAGCGCAAGAAGGGAGAATGTTCAGCCCACTGGCGTTTACCAAGACCTATGCGATGGCCGCATCTGCTGCGTTAGCAGTGACCTTGGTGCCTGTGCTAATGGGGTATTTTATTCGAGGGAAAGTTTTACCTGAAAATCGCAATCCCATTAATCGTGGCTTAATCAAAGCCTACACGCCAATTTTAAGAGCAGTCTTAAAATTCCCCAAGACCACCGTATTGGGTTCGGTGTTAATCTTACTGAGCACACTTTGGCCCATGCAAAAAATTGGTAGCGAATTTATCCCGCCGCTTGATGAGGGCGACTTGATGTATATGCCGACTACTTATCCTGGTATTTCGATTGGTAAAGCAAGAGAGCTATTACAACAAACCGACAAACTTATTGCCACGGTTCCAGAAGTAGAAAACGTATTCGGAAAAATCGGTCGCGCGGAGACGGCGACTGACCCGGCCCCCTTAACAATGATTGAAACCTTTATTCAGCTGAAACCTCGGGATCAGTGGCGTGAAGGTGTCACGACGGAGTCATTAAAGAAAGAGTTCGATAACCTAGTAAAATTACCCGGAGTTACCAATGCTTGGGTGATGCCGATTAAAACCCGAATCGACATGCTTGCAACAGGGATTAAAACACCGGTAGGAATTAAAGTCGCAGGCCCAGACTTAAGCGTTATCCAGTCTATCGGTCAGCAACTAGAAACTATTTTGAGTGACGTTGACGGTACTGCATCAGTGTACTCGGAACGCGTTGCCGGTGGCCGATATCTCGATATTGATATTCAGCGTGAAAAGGCTGCGCGATTTGGTCTCAATATCGCCGATGTTCAGCAAGTCATTGCTTCTGCCATTGGTGGAATGAACGTGACACAAACTGTGGAGGGCCTTGAACGCTATCCTGTTAATATTCGCTACCCTCAAGCGTACCGAAACTCTCCAAAGCAACTCGCTCTTTTACCCATCGTTACTCCTCGCGGCGAACGCATTGCACTTGGCGATGTGGCAACGATTGATATCGTCGATGGTCCTCCGGGAATTAAGAGTGAAAATGCTCGAATTAATGGCTGGACGTTTATTGACATTGATGGCGTGGATGTCGGCAGCTACGTTGAGCGAGCAAGGAGCGTTGTCGACGCCAAATTGGAGCTCCCTGCAGGATACTCCATAAATTGGTCTGGGCAATACGAATATATGGAGCGTGCAAAAGCAAAATTGACTTATGTTATTCCACTAACACTTGCCATTATTGTGGTACTTCTTTATCTGAATTTCAGAAGTTTTACAGAAGTCGCCATCATCATGGGCACCTTACCCCTGGCTATAGTTGGGAGTGTCTGGCTTATGTATTTATTGAAATTTAATTTCTCGATCGCTGTGGGCGTTGGTCTCATTGCACTAGCGGGTGTCGCCGTAGAAATTGGCGTGATCATGCTGGTATATCTCAATCAAGCCGTAGAACAAGCTAAATCTAGCCAAAAAAATTCGGCGCCTCTTTCATTGCCTGTCTTTAAGCAAGCCGTTTTAGATGGGGCCGTTTTACGTGTTCGTCCAGTGCTAATGACAACGGGTGCAACTATCGTCGGACTGCTCCCGATTATGTATGGTGATGGAACAGGTTCAGAGGTCATGCAACGCTTAGCAGCACCAATGGTCGGAGGAATGATCAGCGCTTTGGTTTTAACTCTCCTTGTTTTACCGGCAGTTTATTTCCTGATTTTTAAGCACAAAATGGCAAACAACTGACTCTAAAGGTATTTAATATGAACAAGATATTTTATTTTTTGCTAATGGTTTTCCCTGCCTCAGTTTTCGCTGAAGGAACACATAATCACAATCATCATGCTAACCACCATGAAAGCCCTGCAGGAAAACCCGGTGATATCAATGCAATTGATAAAACGATAAAGGTAGATCTCTTGGATTCTATGCAATTCAAGTTCGAAAATGAACCCAATATTAAAATGGGAGAAACTGTACATTTCGTTGTGCGTAATTTGGGAAAAATACCCCATGAGTTTTCTATTGGTACTGAAAATGAGCATAAACAACATCGAAAGAAGATGCGAAAACACCCCGATATGAAGCACGTTGATGGAAATACAATTACTGTTCTGCCGGGAGAGACAAAAACTCTAACTTGGGTATTTGGGAAACTCGACACTGTAATGGCTGCCTGTAACATTCCAGGACATTTTGAAGCTGGAATGAATCATGTTTTTAAGATGAGCGACCGAAATTTGTGATCGGTCAGGGCGTTACATGAAAATCGGAGATCTCGCCAAGAAAGCTGATGTCACAGTCGACACACTGCGATACTACGAAAAAATAGGTTTACTAAACGGTGTAAAACGAAGTAGCAGCGGGTACCGTAGTTACGACCAGAATAATGTTGAACAGGTGCGCTTCATACGCAATGCCCAACACTCGGGTTTTAGCCTTGACGAGATCGCTCAATTACTCAAGTTTAGAGCGGCGCCCATAGACGCAAAGCCTAAAGTTCGAAGCCTTGCTGAAGTTAAGGTGTCAGAGCTCTCAGAACGTATAGAAGGCTTAATAGCCTTGCGAGACGAGATGAAAGAGCTGATTGAACAGTGTGTTCGTAGCGGCGAGTCCGAGTGTCCGATTATTGATAGCTTTAATGCGCAGGAGAAATCCAAAAAACACTAGAAACTAGGGCCTGAGAACTAAGTCGATAAGATCTTGACTCTAGAGTCAACTCCAATGTTTAACTATGCCTAATTACTCACTTGGCTCGGAGGTCGTATGTCGCATGAAATTAATAAAGAAGGTTCAGTACAGGACAAGTTGCTATTACTGCTCGAGTCAACAGGGAGCGATATTGGAAGACTAAGTGCGACTTGCTGTCAGCAAAACAAAAGCGAGAGCATGCAGGCTTTGTTAAGCTCATACCAAATGGTAAGCCAGCCCTCTGAGGACGACTCGTATGCTGATCGTCTGATTGAATTTGTCGAGAACTCCGGCGGTATTATCGGCAGCATGCATGTGACTTGCTGTACACCTGATAGAGAGGTGATATACCAACGTTTATTAACGAAGATTAATCAAATTTTCATGCTCGCTTGGCAGCTGAAAGGGGTTTCTCATGAGTAGTCATCTGTCTTCTAAGCATTCTACTGAATTGCAGATTGGCGGTGCAGGCTGTGCGAGTTGTATTAGTAAAATCGAATCTGCACTAAGCAGTGTTTCAGGTGTTACTAAAGCGCAAATGAACTTTGCTGAGCGAACAGTTGCCGTGGAAGGTGGTGCTACTTCAGAGCAACTCATTCGTGCAATCGAAGAGATTGGCTATACGGCTCAAGTGACCAGAGCGAATAACCTCGACCAAGCGCAACAAGACAGGGAAAAGTCAGATCAAACCTACTATAAGCGGTTGATGCGCGATATGTGGTTAGCCCTAGGGCTAGGAATCCCCCTTATGCTTTATGGTTTGGCTGGCGGTTCGATGACAGTCAGCTCCTCACAGGAGCAAGTATCATGGTTAATCGTCGGCTTGTTAACCTTTGCGACCATGTACGTAGCGGGCGGTCGTTTTTACATTGGTGCTTGGCGCTCTTTGCTCAATAAAGCTGCTACTATGGACACGCTTATTGCGCTGGGTACAGGCGCAGCGTGGATATATTCAATGGTTGTTGTTCTTGTACCCTCACTCATTCCCGAACTCGCTCGCCACATATACTTTGAAGCAAGCTCCATGATTATTGGGTTAATCAATTTGGGGCTAGCTCTCGAAGTAAAAGCTCGTGGGCGAACCAGTGAAGCACTTAAAAGACTCATTGGACTACAACCCAAAACCGCAAGGCGAATATTAGAAGGTGAAGAAGTTGATGTTGCAATTTCTGCAGTCGAACTTGGCCACTTCATTCGTGTTCGCCCCGGTGAAAAAATTCCCGTTGACGCTGATGTAATTGAAGGCTCGACCTCAATTGATGAGTCCATGTTGACGGGTGAACCCATCCCTGTTGAAAAAAAGTTGGGTGATTCTGTTTCGGCAGGTAGTATAAATAAAACGGGGTCGATCGTTATAAAGGCGACGGCCGTTGGCGAGCATACAGCACTTTCCAACATTATCAGCTTGGTCAAGCAAGCACAAAACGCCAAGCCACCTATTGGGCGAATAGCGGATACGATATCTGCTTATTTTGTTCCCTCAGTCGTTGTCATTGCTTTTTTGAGCGCAGTTGCCTGGCTAACCTGGGGGCCGTCGCCTTCGTATGCCTATGCACTTGTGGCAGCAACAACTGTACTCATTATTGCTTGCCCATGTGCGCTTGGGTTAGCGACGCCTATGTCAATTATGGTAGGTGTCGGTAAAGCGGCAGAGTATGGCGTGCTAATCCGTAACGGTGAAGCACTTCAAACCACATCAAAAATTACGACGATGGTGCTCGACAAAACCGGGACTATTACGGTAGGTGCACCTAAAGTAACAGAAATTATTACCTCCAATCAGTTTCAGGAGGATGAACTATTAGTTTTTGCGGCGAGTATCGAGCTTCGATCCGAGCATCCACTAGCTCAAGCAATTATTGAATGCGCTAAAGATCGTGGCATTTTAACGATTGATGCTCATGACTTTAACGCTGTATCTGGTAAAGGCGTAGAGGCAACAGTAGACAGAAAAAAAGTATTTCTAGGAAACCTAGCACTCATGAAGGAAAATAATATATCCCTTCAAATTGAAGGTGCTCCAGATTTTCATGAGCTTGCCTCTAATCTTGCTTCAGAGGCCAAAACGCCAATGTTTCTTGCCGTAGACAACAAGCTTGCAGGAATAATCGCGGTATCTGATCCGATTAAAGAAGATTCCATTTCAGCGATACAGAGGCTTAAAAAACTGGGTATCAAACCGGTGATGCTAACGGGAGATAATCAGTTGACCGCCAAAGCGGTTGCATGCAAGGTGGGTATTAAAGATTTTATTGCGGAAGTACTTCCAGAAGAAAAAGCCAATACTGTTAAAAACTTGCAAGCATCAGGTGAAATTGTCGGCATGGTGGGCGACGGAATCAATGATGCGCCAGCGTTAGCCTCAGCTGATGTTGGATTTGCAATTGGTACGGGGACGGATGTTGCCATTGAGAGTGCAGATATCACATTGATGCGAGGTTCTCTTCATGGCTTAGTAGATGCAATTTCGGTTAGCAAGGCTATTTTGAAAAATATAAAGCAAAATATGCTGGGCGCATTTATTTACAATACGCTGGGTATCCCAGTAGCGGCCGGAGTATTTTATCCGATATTTGGGTTGCTTTTAAATCCTGTTGTTGCGGGACTTGCAATGGCTTTTTCTTCGGTGACGGTGGTTTCTAATGCTAATCGACTGCGGTTCCTTAAGCCTGAATAACCTATCGAGTGCCTACTTTTTTGTAGGCTTGATTGGTGCGGTGCCTATGAGCTCAGGGGAAAAGCTAGTCTGATTAGAAGCACGTATTTCACAGGTAGAGAGCGTGCTGGACAATCAACTCTGGACATCATCCTCTCTGATCCATCCGCTCACAACATAAGTGCACCCATACACGTCACTAGACCCATCAACTGGAACGACATCTTGTTTGTCGCCCCGTACAACCATCAAGTCAGTAAACTTCGCGCTGCGCTAGGCGAGCAAGCCAAAGTGGGCAGTGTCGACAAGTTCCAAGGCCAAGAGGCCCCAATTGTGTTCTTGAGCATGTGTGCCAGCGACGCCAGTAAATCACCCCGAGGACTGGATTTCCTCTTCGATAAGCACCGCATTAATGTAGCTATATCGAGAGCACAATCACTGGCAGTAGTCGTCGGCAATCCTAATATCGGCAAAACACCGGTGAGCCGGGTTGATCAGCTCAAGTTGGTAAATCTGTTTAATGCTATTCCGAATTAATAATACATCATTACAACCAGCGCCTTACTTGCTGACAGTAATCGATGTACTGCTTGCCATGTTGTTCTGTTAAAAAGTTTTCCTCCAGCGCCACCTGTATTTGAATCAAGGCGACATCAAGAGCCAGAATTGTAAATGTAATCGGATTTGGTAGGAGCAAAAAATAACCGAGGGATATTACAATTACACCAACAAATATCGGATTCCTTGAATATTTAAACAACCCTCTTTGAACAAACTCCGTTTTTTGATCGTGGTCGATACCTATTCGCCAGGATACCCCCATCTGAGCTTGTGCCGCCACCACCCAAACAAGTGCAATCGTCATTACCCCCATCCCTGCATATTGAACGAAGTTGTTGGTGAGTAATTTGATTGGGCCCAGTAACGCATATGAATTTGGTAGCCAAGCATAAATAATAAAGACTAAAACCGAGAGCAGTGGTAGGAACTTAAAATACAACCCCGTGATTGATTCCGGCCCTGTTTTTTTGTTCAGTTTAAAAGCATTAATCCCGGTACTTTTCGCGACGGCATAATTCCTCCAGATAACAGCAACGCCAAAAAACAAAACAAAATAAACAAGCAAAAAATAAATAATCAACTGATTCATAATTTTTACCCCTCCCAAATGAAGAGGGGCTTCTCCTTAAGGTTCTTTGTTTCTTTTATGTACCCATTGATACAGTACGGGTAGCACTAGCAGTGTCAAAATTGTTGAGGAAATGACCCCCCCAATAACAACTGTCGCGAGTGGCCGCTGCACTTCGGCTCCGGTGCCTGTGTTCAACGCCATGGGCACAAAACCGAGGCTAGCGACAAGTGCTGTCATCAACACAGGGCGCAGTCTAATGAGCGCTCCATCAATAACCGAGTTGGCCAAATCACCGGTTTCGTGCCACAAGTCTCTAATAAATGCCACCATAACCAAGCCGTTAAGAACTGCCACACCCGACAGGGCGATAAAACCCACGCCAGCCGAAATCGACAGTGGCATGTCCCTTAACCAAAGCGCCAACACGCCGCCCGTCAAAGCTAGCGGTACACCAGTGAAAATGATCAACGAATCCTTCAATGAGCCAAAGGCCATGACAAGTAATCCAATGATGATTAGAAGCGTCACTGGCACAACAATCGCTAAACGCTCGCTGGCTGATTCCATTTGTTCAAACGTCCCGCCATAATCTAGCCAGTATCCGCTGGGCATATTTATCTGTTTGCCCATTTTCTGTTTGACCTCGTCAACAAAACTTCCAAGGTCGCGATCGCGGACGTTGGCTGTAACCACTACTCGGCGCTTACCATTTTCGCGACTGATTTGAGCCGGTGCCGGTTTCAATTCCATGTCTGCAACCTCACTCAAGGGTACAAATTCGCCACTGGGTAGTGGTATGGGAAGGAATGCCAGGCTGTCGATGTCGGTGCGTAAGGTCTCGGGAAGCCGCACAACGAGCTTAAAGCGCCGGTCGCCTTCATAAATCAATCCTGCATCTTCACCACCAATGCCAGCCGCCACAAAATTTTGAAGGTCATCCAAGTTCAAGCCGTAACGGGCCAGAGTTATGCGCTTAGGGACAATGGAAAGCATGGGTAAGCCGGTGACTTGTTCAACACGGGCATCCGCTGCACCTTCAATGCCTTCGACAACCTCCAGTATCTCGTTAGCCGTGGCGACAAGCTGATCTAGGTCGTCGCCAAAGACCTTGATGCCGAGATCTGTGCGTACGCCCGAAATTAACTCGTTAAAGCGCATTTGAATGGGCTGCGTAAATTCATAATTATTGCCCGGCAACTGCCTAACCGCCGCTTCCATAGAGGCCACCAAATCGGCTTTTGAGCGATTCGTATCGGGCCATTCACTACGGGGTTTTAGGATAACAAAATTGTCTGCGACGCTTGGTGGCATGGGATCGGTTGCTACTTCAGGCGTACCGATTTTTGCGTACACTTTGTCGACCTCAGGAAACTCTTTTAAGCGCTGCTCAAGAATCTCTTGCATCTGTACGGACTGCTCTAAGCCGGTACCGGGAATACGAAGTGCGTGGAGCGCGATATCGCCTTCATCCAGCTGGGGGATAAATTCTGACCCCAGTGTTGTTAGCAACCCAATACATAGAACAACCAATGCTGATGCGCCGGACACGACCAGCCAGCGGAATCGAAAAGCCGCCTCAAGTACCGGGCGATAAAGGGATTTACTGGCGACAATGACACGGCTCTCTTTTTCTCTAATTTTGCCGCTCATGAACAAGGCGACAGCGGCAGGCACAAAGGTTAGCGATAACACCATGGCGGAAATCAGGGCCATCACCACGGTGGCCGCCATGGGATGAAACATTTTTCCTTCTACGCCGGTCAGCGTAAATATCGGGATATACACCACTGTGATGATCGCCACGCCGAACAAACTGGGTCGGATGACTTCACCCGTCGCTTTATAAACCAAATGCAGCCGCTCGCGCAGCGCCAACGGTTTGCCGTTTTGTTGTTGGGATTCTGATAGACGTCGAGTGCAGTTTTCGACAATGATGACAGCGCCATCTACAATCAAGCCAAAATCCAGGGCCCCCAAGCTCATTAAATTAGCCGAGACACCAGTACGCACCATTCCGGTCAGTGTTGCCAACATAGACAGTGGAATCACAGCGGCAGTAATCAATGCCGCGCGGATATTACCGAGTAACAAAAACAGCACCACGATCACCAGCAAGGCGCCTTCAACGAGATTTTTTTGTACGGTGGCGATGGTCTTATCCACCAAGGTGGTTCTGTCGTAGACAATCTCAACCTTGATGTCATCGGGTAAAGAGGCTTTGATCTCTTCCAGTTTTTGCGCCAGTTCCTGTGCCACTATGCGTGGGTTTTCTCCAACCAGCATCATGGCTGTACCCATAACGGTTTCGCGTCCATCGCGTGTGGCCGCGCCAGTACGCAGTTCTTTGCCGATGGCGACGTCTGCCACATCTTTAATGGTGATAGGTGCAGAACCCATTAGGCCGACCACAACATTCTCAATGTCCGTGATTGAAGCTAATTGGCCGGGTGAACGCACCAATAACTGTTGCCCATTGCGCTCGATATACCCCGCACCGCGATTGTTATTATTCTGGCGCAGTGCGGAGGCCACGTCATCCAGCGTAACACCCATTTGCAGCAGGCGCTGAGGGTCAGGAAGTACGTGATACTGCTTGTCGTAACCGCCGATAGTGTTGATTTCCACTACACCAGGCACTTGGGCTAACTGCGGTTTGATAATCCAATCTTGAACTTCCCGAAGTGCCATGGCATCAAGCGGTTCCCCATTTTCCTGCGTCGCACCGGGCATCGCTTCGACGGTATAGACGAAGATTTCCCCTAAGCCTGTGGCGATGGGCCCCATTTCCGGTTCCAGCCCCGGTGGTAATGTGCCTTTTATGGTGGACAATCGTTCGTCAATCAGGTTACGAGCGTGGTAGATGTCGGTGCCTTCTTTGAACACCACGGTTACCTGTGAGAGCCCGTAGCGTGATAAAGAGCGGGTATAGTCAAGTGAAGGCAAGCCATAGAGCGCGGTTTCTACTGGGAAGGTGATCCGTTGCTCTGCCTCCAAGGGTGAATAACCTGGCGCTTCGGTATTGATCTGCACCTGCACATTGGTAATGTCGGGCACGGCGTCGATGGGTAGGTGTTGGTAACTCCAGATCCCGGCGCCAATCAGGGCCAGCATCAGGCTCATTACGAGGTAACGCCTCTCGATGGAGGTACGTACGATTGCATTAATCATGGTGTTCCCCCTTAGTGGTCGTGTGATGCGCCGGATTTTTCAATATCGGCTTTGATTAAATAGCTGTTCTCCACAACGTAGTGATCACCAGCATTCAGCCCCTCCAAAACTTCTGTATAGCGACCGTCGCTGCGGCCTAGTTCCAGAGGGCGAATTTCATAGGTGTCGCCAATCTTGATAAATACCACCTTCCAATCGCGAAAGTCCTGTAAGGCTCGATTGTCGACCACTAATGGAGCCTCGACTGTTTCCACAGCAACCTTGCCAGTCACTAAATCACCGGGTGCCATACCACCTTCTTTGTTGCTTAATGCCGCCCGAGCGAACACAAAGGGCGCACCACCTGGAGAGCTTGTGATATGCGTGAGCTGACTTTCGTGCATGTGGTTGTTGTGCTCAATATGCACATTCTGACCGGGCTTAACTTGAGCACGTTGCCCAGGGAAAACTTTAAACTCTGCCCACAAAGTTTTATCGTTGGTTAAAGAAAATAAAGACGCATTGGTTGTTATTTCTCCGGTGTTGACTGAGCGCGCCTGGACGACACCGGCCATAGGTGCTCGCAGTTCATAAGTGCGCAAGCTTTCATTGGATTCAATGACGGCCAATACATCGCCCTTCTCGACTTTGTCGCCAACGTTAGCGTCAACACGTGTAACAAGACCTGGAAAGCGGGCTCGAAGCTCTACTGTTTGTTCTGGAGGTGTTACCAGACGACCATAGACTTGTACATGGCGTTCTATGCGTCCGGCACCTGCAGCTTCGGTTGTAATACCAACGTTGGCTGCCATCTCATCAGATATTTCAACGCGGCCTTCGTGCGACTCCCATTGCCATTGGTAATCTTTTCCACCTACACGAAGATTCACCGTAACATCGAATGAGTGAGGCTCAGTGACGACGCCTTCGCCGAGCCAGTAATTATTTTGCTGGCGAAAAGTAAAGGTATCCTTTTGGCCACCTAGGCGAGTGAGCGTGACAGTGAGTTCTGGATCTTTAGCGGGGTGGCCGTCGTGCGAAATCCAGGCGCGATATTCGGGCGGAATACCGCTTTCAAAAATAGCAAGTTCAACCTCGATATCGCCATCGTGAAGAAGTTTCCCACCATTTGGGCCTTTCTCTTCTTCGTGAGACGCCTCTTGATGCCCTCCATGATCGTGGTGGTCGTGGCCTCCAGCGCTGAAGCTGGTTAACGGAAGCCCCACTAAGGAAATCATCAGCATAGGCATCCATTTTTTTAAATATTGATTTTTTAAATTGTTCATAGAAATAATCCTGAATTGGGCTTAGCGCTGAGACGATTCGAGTGTTGTATCAATCGAAAGCGCGCTTTTTGATTCCAGTGGCTCGGCGGTCAGTTTTTCAATCAAGGCCTGACTGATTAACGCTGTTGTGGCGGCGTCAATGAGCGCCTGTTTGCTCGCGAGTAATTCTTCCTGGGCAGCTATCAAATCGAGGTAGCGATAACGCCCACTCTCAAAGCCTTCACGAGTGAGTTTGAGCGCTTTTTCCAAAGCAGGTATTGCGGTATTTTGAGTAAGGGTGGCCGCTGCGATACTTTGCTTTCTGAGCGACCACGCTTCAAAAAGTCGCGCGTGTAATGCGAGGCGCAAATCCTGTTGGGCGTAATCCACGGCGTTACGGTTGGCTAAGGCCGCTTTGACGTCTCCTTTATTACGTTTGCCAGAAAATAACGGGACTGAAATACCTGCAGTGAATGCGGAATCGCCTGTTTCTTCAAAACGTTTGATGCCTGCCCGCCAGCTTAAATCGCTGCGACCGCTGGCGCGGGCCATCGTAATTTCGGCGTCCCGAATACGCGCTTCACTTGCCAGTACTTGAAGAGCTGGTGAAGTTAGAGCGCGAGCGTAAAGTTGATCAAAGCTTGAGCTGGAGCCGAAATCAAACAGGCTGCCCGTTAAGGAATGAAAGCGCGGTGTTGTTTCACCCCAAAATCGAGCGAGTAGTACTTTTTGCCGTTCAAGCTTCGCCTGCAAAGACGCAACGCGAATTTCCGCACGAATCAGTGCTGCTTGCGCGCTCATTACCTCTGCTTCCGGTGCCGCACCTCGTTCCGATCGTGTTTTAACGGTTTGAAGAATCGATTGTGACAAGGCTAAGGATTCTTCTGCCAACTGAAGGTTGGCCTGCGTTGCCAATCCTTCGATAAACACTTCGGTGAGCTTGCCCAGCGTATCGAGAGTCGCAGCTTTTTGTCCCCACTCGGCCTGGTTGATTCGAGCATTCGAATAGCTCATACGAGCCTGACGTTTTCCGCCAAGCTCGATCACAGAAGACAGTGCCAGGGTGGTTTCAGCCGCATCAAAACCTTTATGAGCACCTGAACCAACAAAGTTTTCGACCTCCAGCTCAAGGGCTAATGCGGGGCGCAAGGCGCTGGTTTGCTCTTGGGCATTCAATGCTTCTATTGTAAAACGGTATTGGTACAGCTGCGGGTTCCGCGCAAGCGTTGATGCAAGCGCTTTTTTTAATGTGAGTGTGGACTCAACGCTTTCAGCTATTGCTGATGTCGCCGTGCTGCAAAGTAAAAACGCAAGCCACAGACAGGTATATTTACACCTGAGAATTAGGGTAATTCGCATGGATAGGTCCTAAATTAAGTCGTGCTTTCCGCTTATGCGGGCAAAAAACAGTGCTTAGGACTTAGCGATCGGAGGGCGCAGAAAAGTTTCGAAAGTGTCGGGAATGGTTTTGTCAGAATAATCTGGAATTAGGGAGGAGCTTTTCGCCATGAATATGCGGTCAATCGTGATAATGATGGCTGGCGTGGAATGGCCGTGACAATGACAACAATGGTGGCAATCACGCTCCCCGTTGTCGGATTGCTCCATGGAGTCCGTATGATGCTCATCTGCTGAGTGCTGATGATCTTCAAAAGTAAGGTGTTCCAACCCTGATTGATGCGCCGTGTGAATATCAGCTATACCTGCCGCTGACTGAAACGTCATCAGCAAGAGTAGTAGATATGTAATGGCACGTAATTTCACAGGGGCTTAAAACACTTGTCTCATTCAGTGAGTGCAGTATAGACTCTATAGTAACTATAGAGTCAAGGGCGTAATAGTGAAAATTGGCGAATTAGCTAAATCAAGTGGTTGCTCTGTCCAAACAATTCGATATTACGAAAGGGAAGGGCTCATTTCGGCCCCTTCACGCTCAGAGGGTAATTTTCGTCTTTATGATAGTCACACGCTTGAAAAACTTCTGTTTATCAAGCATTGCCGCTCTCTGGATTTAGCCCTGAAAGAAATTAAGCAGCTTATTCAGCTTCAAAGCTCACCTGAATCCAACTGTGATGAAGTGAACAACATGATTGATACCCAACTTAACCTTGTGGAATCGCGTATCGAAGAGCTCAAAAAGCTCCACCTTGAATTAAGTGCTTTGCGGCATCGCTGCGAAAGGCCTAATACAATTGACCAATGCGGAATCATTGAAGGTTTAGCCGAACATGCTATTAGGCAGAATTAAAGCATGTCACCTCAATTAAGGCCCGTGATAGCTCTCTGATGTAGACTGCCTCAAGCAGTTGGCTTCATAGGCCTCAATATCTTTCTCCCGATACATAACTCGCCCCTGTAGTTTCAAATACCTGGGGCCAATCCCCTCGGAACGCCACCGCTCTAAAGTCGCTTCACTCACGCCCCAGCGATTCGCCAGCTGCCTCTGATTCATGTGTATTACCGTCATAAAAACTCCTGTGTTGGACTATTTGGTAACCACCATGAACGCTCAAAACTACGGATCAAATCAAGCTAATTAGGGCTGGTTAGGGGCATAAATATCGATAGATAATCATAGGTATTTAATGGACTTGTTCGGTTGCGAGTTAGGGAACTGAACCCGCGTCCCGTCCCACCACCAGACAAAGCCATAAAAAGCCACCCTTGCGGTGGCTTTTTTTGTTTTTGGGGTTGTAAAAACTTTTGCGCTTTGATCTCTCTGGACAGGAAAAAGGATTGAATGAAAGTTAATCCCTTTCCATCCCTTTTGTAGGCTAAGTCGTGATTGAAATGAGATAATGTTTATTTGACCCCATTGATTGTTATGTCATTAACCACAAGAACAATAGCGTCATCCCAACACTAACTACCAAACTCCCAAAAAGCACCGCCACAAAAATCCCTTTCCGCCTAAGGTTTTTACCTTTAAACACAAGAAACGATTTGCTGATGGTGTTACCCAGAAGAATGACAAAAAAGATCGTCATCAGATCAATTTTGTCTGGGTTCAACGACCACTCTGTCATGATCGAAGCGAGAATGGCATGGGCTTCAAACAGTGAAACCAGCAAGGTGCTGATGAGTATTGAAAGCCCGAAGCCATTATCAAAGACTTTCCCAATGACCTGCATACCGTAGATAAGCACTAAAATGATTGCTGAAAACTTGACGACGTTTTTCCAAATGATCGGATGGTCATTCAGTAACTCGATATCCATCTCCGCTTCAGACGCTTTGTCTGGTGAAGCATCCATAAAGTCACTTTTATTCAGATACACAATGGCAGCTACAATGCACAGCAACTGTGTGAGGAAAGGCACATAAAAGACAAAGGCCAACTGATCAGAGAGAAAAAAGATAATGAACACGCATTCCAGCAGCATCGCGCACAAGGCAAACAACAACGTCAGCAGCAGATCGCGATCACTGGCAGCAGCAAACTTGCTGTCATTCAGTGTCTGTATAAACACCGCCGTGCTGGAAATAAACCCGCCCAAAAAACCCTGCAACTGAAACCGGCTGCGCTTGGCCATCAGGTGAAAACAAAAAAAGCTGAACAGCTCCAGGCTGGCGATCAAAGGTACGATCTTCAGCAGCGGGACATAGGCCGCCACCACGAACAACACCGCCAGCAACGCCATATCAAACCAGATGTGTGAATGTTTGAAGTGATAACTGAGTGGGGTTTTATGTTCCATAGGGTAAGGCCAAGATTTGTGCGCTCAAACGTGGATGAATAATTGGGGAAAATACACTTTAACAATGACAGATTATGTACCTCCAGAAGTAAATCGCCAAACTCCAATGGTCATTCAGCATGCCGGCCAACCAGCCGTTCGCCCTGAATTCTGAGCTTGTAGAGAGGTGCTACTCAAAGCCGGCCCCAAAGGACACATCATACTTTATCCTGGGAGCTGCACGCTTCGTGGGGTCGTATAATCTGACCCTAAACCGGGATTGCAGCATAGTATTTAAACACTGCCGAGAGGGACTGTCGGATTTATTTCGTTAACATCCTGTCTGGCAACTATCACTCCAACGATGTTGAAACCAAGAATGATTCGACAAACAGGGGATCTGCTAGGTGGGCGGCAATGTTATACGTAGAGGTATAGCACGCTATAAATACTAAAAAAAAGGCCTGCAATGCAGGCCGAAAGCAGACGATGGAGAGCCGCCTATCAAAAACGGTTACAGGCTTTTCCTCCGCCTAAAAAATCAAACAACGGATACTAGACACCTTTAACCTTTAGCAGGTAACAATCATGTCAAAATTTATCTTTACGTAACGCCATGATTCTGCCGACGATAGCTAGATCTAAACAGTGCTGACAAGCAATCAGGTACGAGCAGCTTGGTTGGCTAACCAACCTAAAAAGTCTGATAGAATAAGACACTAAGGTGCAGCTTCTGGCAGGTTTGAGAGCTGACACAACTCTATTAACACACCCTCTGTTGTTTCTGGGTAAAAAAAGGCGATATTTCCCTGAACACCCGCTGTCGGGCAACCTTCGACCAGTTTGGCGCCACTCCCTTCAAACTCACTGATACTTTCAGCCAAATCATCAACTTCAAAACAAACATGGTTAATGACTCCTTCTTGTCCGAGGACAACCTTCGCCAAAGCGTCATTGGCTTGTGTTGGCTTAGTAATTTGTACCACTTCCAACGCACTGCTTCCGGCGGTCAAGAGAGCAATTTTGACACCCATCTTTTCACTCTCGACAATTACAGAACAGGACATACCCAGCGCAGAATATTTCACCAAGGCTCTATCCAGATCATCGGTAAATACGCCAACATGTAGAATCTTCTTTAACTTGCTGACTTTATTCAAACCTGGTTCCACGCAGTGCACATGCGAGAGATTCGCATCATCTGCCATGATTGCTTTCGAGAATGCAATCCCTGTAACACCAGTAGCTAACGCACCACGGAGCAGGCCACGGCGATTTAAACCATTACCTTGAAACATATTTACAATTCCTATCACATAACCTGCTATATTTCGAAAAATGAAAAAACTGAAACTCGATATAAAAACAGCCCAACCAAGAGGGATTCATATAAAATACGGAAAGCATCGCATACGAGCACATTAAAAATTGATACCCGTATGGATGCTGCCGCTAGCTCAAAAGGCCTTAATAAGTGTATCGAACGGTGACACCATAAGTTGCAGGATCATTTAACCACCGAAAATGGGAGTTGCCTGCATTCGCGGGAAGTACTGGAGAGCCAAGCACACCGTTGATCGCATTAGCGGCAGTTGCCGTTAGAGAATCAACCACGGTCGGGTTGTACGTCACACCGTAGGTTTCATCGGTGATGTTTTTGCCCCAAAAGCTGACATCCCACTCATCCGTACGCCATCCGAGCTTCATATTCAGCATTTCGTAGCTTTCATCTTCAGCATAGGGTGCAAAAATTGCGTCGGCTGCGTACTTGGTTTTGAAACTCACATCGACATGACCATAAAACTCGCCCCCGGCCCAATATTGGGTGTAATCCAAAGCAATAGATCCAGCCCAATTTGGCGCAAATGTCATCCGCTTATCTGAAACATCACACCCACTGGGTCCATGCGGTGCTTTAGCCTCCGGGTGACAATTGGCGTCTTTATAGTCTCGGTAGCGCGCATCAAGATACTGAAGCCGCGCAGTAAGCGTCAAACCGTCGGACAATGCCAAGGCCGCATCAAGATCAACACCTTGCGTGACCTGCCTTCCTGCATTACCAGTGAGGAAGGAACTGGTTTCATCATTGAAGGTAGTCGCCTGAAAGTCCTTATACTCCGTATAGAAGTAGGCCAAATTCAGGCGTGCACGTCCATCCAGCAGTGAACTGGCTTTAATTCCAACCTCATAATTTGTAGTTTTTTCACTTGCATACTCACGACTCTCAGGCGGAGTATTGTTAAACGCTGCATTGAAGCCACCTGATTTTTCACCAGTAGCAATGGTGGCATAAGTCATCAATCCATCGTCCAGCCGATAAGACAAGCTCACCATGCCAGTCACACTTTCTTCGTCAAGACTATTACTCTGAGCATCTGCTCCGAACAAAGCGCCCAACAATCCGCCTCCCTCAACACGAGTATCTACGGTAAAATCCTTTTTTTCTTCCGAATATCTCAGACCTGCAGTCAGATCAAGATTTTCAGTAAGGCTGTAGGTGCCCTGACCAAACGCAGAGATAGATTCTCCAGAAAAGTCTGACTGCCAAAAAGCCTTACTACCAGGGATAAAGAGCCTACCAAGCAAGGTACCGGCATAACCGTCACCTATGGTCGCGTAAGGACGATCAGCACTCAAAGATCCACGCGTGAGGTCATTATTAAAATAGAATACACCTGCTACCCAGTCTAACGCCTCACCGCCAGTCGAGGTCAAACGCAACTCCTGGCTGAAGGAGCTCTCTTCAACTTCATTACTCAGATTCAAAATATCCAACAAACTTTGGCCAGAATCACGTTCAGACACCTGCTCCCACTGCTGGTATCCAGTTACGGATTTCAACTCGACATCAGCCAAGTCGTAACTAATAACAAGCGATCCACCAGAGACCTCAACCCGAGAGTCCGTCATGTCATTCTGGTACACACGCCGGTCATCGCTGTTAAGGTTTAGGGGCGAGGAAATACTAGGAAAAATCGCTCCACTCAGCACCTGCCCGTAGGCTCCATCCGGATCAGTAAATCCGTCTCCAGAGTTTGCCCGGCTATCTGCCAAGCTGTAATACGCTGTAGCCAGAACGCTGTAATTATCAGCCCCGTCCCAAAGCAACTGCCCGCGATATGCCTGCTTATCAATCTGATTTAAATCAGAACCTGTTGCCTCGTTTTCCATGACACCATCGCGACGATGATTCCTAGCAGAGATGCGATACTTCAAGCCCTCAATAATCGGCCCTGAAACGGAAGCCTTAGTATCTTGGAGGCCGTAATCACCTAAAGACATCTCCAGCCAGCCTTCGAACTCATCAGTGGGTCTACGCGTACGCAAAGATACTACTCCTGAATTGGTGTTTTTCCCGTACAGTGTTCCTTGTGGACCAAGCAGAACCTCAACCTGCTCAATATCAAGCAGATCAGACAAACCAAAGATACTACGCGGCATGAAAATGTCATCGACGAATATACCAACCGAAGGTTCCAGTGTCGGATCCGAAGCACCAGTTCCCGCGCCTCGAATACTGATTGAGGATTGCGCTGGACTAGCAGCAGAAAAGATATTTAACGCTGGAACGATCGTTTTCAGATCTTCAACACTTTGAAGGCTGTAGGTACTTATCATCTCCTCGGACAAAACCGACACACTTAACGGAACATCCTGAAGTGATTGGTCACGCTTCTGTGCAGTAACGATAATCTCTTCAAGCACAGAGGGTGCAGCACACACACCTCCACTTGAAACCAAACCAACAATAGCTGCGGACAGTACCGCCTTAGGTGTATTGACGAACTTATAATTCATCGAGCTTTCTCCCGTTATTTATTATTAGGTATTTAGTCTTTTGGCGCATCGACTCGAAATGTCCTTCCACCCCGACCAAGCCTCAAAAACAACACCTCTCACTGACCGTGCCGGAAAAGCTTCTCCAAACGAGCAATGCCAAAAATTGTGGCCTCAACCATCAAAACCACAACCCATAAACCGTACACTGTTCGGATTCTAGCTAGACACTACAGATCCAGTCAAGCTCAAAACAACAAAACATATAAACTGAAAAAAGCAGAACACCCCTAAATTAAGCCAAATAGTTAGTAAGCCTTACTCTCAATAGAACGTTTTAAATGCAAAAGAACATCAAAACCAAGCAGATCTATTCGAACGCCGTTCACTTTAGAGGAGCACTCTTAAATGCTGAAAGCATCGAAAAGCGAGCAAAAACCACAAAAAGCTAAGGGGTAGATTGATTTTTAGCCCCAAAAGACCAAGATTGACTTGCAGATAAGAATTGTTAGAATCGTACTGCGTTCGGTAAACTCACATGCACAATCCCAAAAACTGAACAACGGCCAACACCAGCCTGCGCACGGGTTGCATCTCAGCAATCCAATTATAGAACGTGAAACGCCGTACTCTATGGAATCACCACGATGAGGCCCACCTTGGCAGAAGCTTCCAACTCTCTAAAACACCGCATCTTATATGGAATTGACAGCACCAAGTCGGACTCCAAGGCGGCCATTAAAAAAGCTCGAATACTCGGCGCAGCCCGAGCAATTCTTCATGAAAAAGGCCACGACGCCTTCTCCTTAAGAGCCGTAGCAAAAGCATCAGGCTTCAGCCCCTCAGGCCTGTACGAACACTTCAAGAACAAAGAGGCTATCCGAACCGCACTAGCAGACGATGCCTGGAACAACCTTGGCAAACACCTTAATCGTGCAACACAAAACGTTGATGACCCGATAGAGCGATTAGTCGTCGGCTGCGAAGCCTACATAGACTATGCCGCCAAAAATCGAGAGGATTTCTTACTGATATTCAGCGTATTACCCTCTCCTCGCAGCTCCCATGAATCTTCCATTCCCGAAGGCTCGGGCCTGGCCGTGTTCCTCCGCAATGTGAAAGCCGCAGCTGAAGCTAAACTGATATGTGCCAACTCCGAACAGGAACAAATTAATGTGGTCTACGGCTTATGGTCTACAGCACACGGAATGGCACACTTGCACGCCGTCCACCTTGCGGACTTTAAAGCTAACTTTGCAGAATCCAATCGCTCGGTATTTATCGCCCTAATACGCGGCTACGCCGGATAAATCCCTAAGCACTCACCATTACACACTGCGGCCGCCGAACAGAGCGGCCCAAACACCCACCTATCCATACCCCCCCTAAGATTTATTCATTCCTGCCCCGCAGCCATCCCACGCACGGCCTTAATCACTCTCCATCACAACTCTTCGACCGCTCAGCACAAGCGGCTCGCGCACAACCATCTCCACCAATCAATAGAACCTCCTCAATCATGCCCGCAAAATCTGAACTACGGTTATTGACAAGACAGTTTCTCAAGATATAGCATGAACACTGTTCGGTTAAATAATTAATATTTAATGTATATTTAACAATATATTTACAGAACACTGTTCTTTATTTAAAAAGATAATATGAGGAAATGGCAATGGCGCTAACCAGCTTAGTCCCTACTCCGGAATTTGAAGATTACAAGGAAATGTTCAAAGAGCATTTCAATATGGAGCGCAAAAACGGAATCTTGATGCTTGAAATGCATACTCTAGGAGGAGATGTGCAATGGAGCATGGAGCTACACCGTGCAATTTGGCAGGTTTTCCGAACTATCGGCTCTGACCCCAAGAACGAAGTCCTGATATTCACAACCAAAGGTGACACGTGGATTGCAGGTTTCGACGACGAAAGCTTCGCTCGTATCGAAGCAGAGCCTGCAAAATACAGCTACGACTACGGTGTATTTGATGGCCGCCATATGCTGATTAGCCTGGTTAACGACATAGAATTCCCAACTATTGGCGTTATGCCTGGCCCCGGCGCGCACACAGAGCTCGCAATGATGTGCGACCTGACAATATGCTCGGAAAACACCGTCATCATGGACCCACACTTTTCCCTTGGAATGGTTCCAGGCGACGGCATACACAGCGCAATGATTGAGCTGCTTGGTGTGAAGCGCGCCGCATACGCGATGATGATGAACGAACAGATTGATGCCCAGAAAGCCCTTGAATACGGTCTAGTCAATGAAGTACTCCCCAAAGACAAGCTGATGGACAGAGCCTGGGAAATTGCCGAAAGCATTATGGAAAAGCCGCGAATTGTTCGTCGTATGACAACTCAAATCGTTAGGCGCCCCTGGAAACAACGCTTGGTTGATGACCTTGATGGTGGCTTTTCACAGGAAATGTACGCCTATATGTGTTCTGGAGAGAAACACCTTGACGAGAAAATTGACGAAATAGTTGAAAAAGAAGGGATTGAATCGCTTCGTGATCGACGAAAAGGCATGAAATAAGATCCAAAGCTTATCAATGACAGGGCAGCCCGATGAGCTTATCGGTTTGTCCTGCAAGCAGTGCAAACAGCTAATTCTATATAGGTGTCTTCTACATGAACACAAAACTAAAAATCTCAATGACGCTTAATTTAATCGTTGCAGCAGTTAGCCTTTTAGTAGGTGTATTGTATTTGGCAGCAACGGAATTAACTGACTACCATAAAGCCGTCATTGGTGTTGATATCGACTCCATAGCTCCTGGAGCCAAGCTGCTTCTGTTCATACTTATGAAAGGCACCGGCGATGCTGTGCTAATCACAGGGATTAGCATTCTATTTATCACGTTAGTTCCCTTGAAAAAAGGTGAAAACTGGGCGCGCTGGGCCATCCTTACTATAGGTCTAACCTGCTACATACCGATGTTTGGTGGAGCAGCTTATCTCGCATCCACAACAGGAGCCCCCTCTCCTTGGTGGTTAAATTTCCTTCTTATCGCATTGTTGTTTGTAGGTTTTTTTCTATCTGGACCAAAAAACATCAACAACAAATAACAGTTACAGCTTCAAAAACGATTCGTCAGACACCGTTATTAAAGTGCCCTTCAGTTACTAAGTAACGGTTCTACTGTGCACGGAAGTAATCCGGAGATTTCAATGATTGACAAAAGCATGTCTGGAAAAATCATCGCGGAGTTTGATTTTCCAATCGTAGCCACCAAGGTCAAAGAGTTTTCGCTCGCGCTAAAAAATCCAGACCCATTGTACACGGATGAGGCTCATGCCATATCCTGCGGTTACCCAAGCACCGTAATGCCAATAACCTTCCCCGTTACATTTCCCTTCCATATAAAAATGAAAGATGCCGTCATGGATTCAATGAAACTTTTGGGAATGAATGAAAAGACCAGCGTTCACGGTGAGGCAACATTCGAATACAAGAGACCTGTTTTTTCTAATGAATCTCTTAAAGCCGTTATGAAAGTAGGAAAAATTTTTGAGAAAAGTCAGAATTCCGGAAAAACCATGACCCTCGTAGAAATCATCTACGAGTACTTTGATAAAGATAATGAGAAAGTTTTGATATTTACAAATCTGTTCATTGAGAAATCCTAGAGAAAACTGATGAAAAATTTACCTAACCCCAATGATTTGGAAATCGGCGATGAACTTCCAAATTATAAGACAACCATAAGCAGAACAGATATTGTTAAATACGCTGGAGCGGGAGGGGATTTTAATCCTCTACATCACGATGAAGAGTTCGCAAAATCTGTTGGACTTCCATCAATATTTGCAATGGGATTACTTCACGGCGGATTCTTGACCAAAGTTCTCACAGACTGGGCAGGCCCTACCTCCGTCAAACGCTACAAAATTCGATTCATTGACACAGTCTGGCCAAACGATGAACTTAGCTGTCATGCGGCATTAAAAAGTAAAGAAATCCACAACAGCCGATCACTTCTGAGCTTTGACCTTTCTGTAATAACTCAAGACGGCAGACGCGTACTCGCAGGCGAAGCCGATATAGAACTCACCTTGCAGGAGAATTAAAGTGGATTTTCAACTAAATGATGAGCAGCGCGCTTTCGAAGATGCTGTAAAACGATTTGCACAAAAAGAAATTGCTCCTGGTGTAGATCAGCGTGAAGAACGGGGAGAGTTCTGCCCTGAAGCGTGGAAAAAACTATGCGAATACGGACTCCCCGGATTAGTTATTCCTACACAATACGGAGGTGGTGGTGCATCCGCAGTTGATGCTGTCACCGCCCTAATTGCGCTTGCTGAAGCTGGTAAAGATTTTTCTCTGACTGGCCTATGGGCAACTCATATGCTTCTTGCATCTATGCCAATTGCAGATCTCGGAAACCCAGAACAGAAAAATGAATACCTACCGCGCATGGCGTCAGGCGACCTCATCGGCGCGCTAGCCTTGACAGAGCCTGGCGCCGGGTCAGATGCAACCAGCCTTTCTACTCACGCAGTGCGTGACGGCGACCACTATATACTAAATGGTAGCAAGACTTTCATTTCAAATGCCCCAATCGCAGACGTGTTTGTTGTTGTAGCCACAGTTGATAAAGGCGCCAGAGCTAACGGCTTGACCATGTTTATCGTTGAGAGGAATTTTCAAGGATTAGTTACAGGAAAACCGTTAAAAAAGCGGGAAGCCGATAGCTGGCCAACCGGAGAGGTCTTCTTCGACAACTGCAGAATTCCTGCAAAGAATTTACTTGGCGAAGAACGCAAAGGATTTCAATACATGTTGCAGGCACTCTCATGGGAACGACTAGCCTTCGCTCCATACGTTGGAATGTTGGCTTCCAACCTCAAGGATAGCATCGAATATTCCAAGAACCGATTACAGTTCGGCCAACCAATTTGTAATTTCCAGCTCGTACAAGCCATGTTGTCTGAAATGAAAATGGATCTTGAAGCTGCACTTTTGCTCACTTACAAACTGGCCTGGAAAAAAGATCAAGGAAAAGACATATCAATGGATGCGGCGATTGCCAAAACCTTCATTACCGAAGCTGCAGAACGGAGCTCACAAAAAGCCGTTCAAATATTTGGTGGGAACGGCTGTATGAAGGAGTACTCAATTGGACGCAATCTATGGATGAGTAAAATGGGCACCATTGGAGGAGGAACTTCACAGATGCAGCGGACTATTATCGGCCGCATGCTAACGGATCGATAAGCGAATTAAACCCTTGTACGACTACTTGATAAGCTCGTATATCACTTTACGGGCGCATGAACTTCCTTAACAAGAGAGAGTATGCACATGATGGATATGAGAGGTAAAGCTGCTATTGTAGGTATCGGAGAGGTCCCAACCGGACACTACCCCGAAAGAACCTTCGCGGATGCAGCTTTGACAGTTGCGGAGATGGCCATTAAGGATGCCAATATAAATAAAAGCGAAATCGATACCGTCATTCCAATTGGTGTTGTAAGTAATTCAATCAACAATGGCAATATTGTTTGTTCTCAGATGATCGAAGCACTAGGCCTAGGCAGTCATGCCAAAAGTAACTTCCAGGTCATGTCCGGTGGTTCCAGTTCAGCCAGCTCTTTGAAAGTTGCATCGGCACTTGTGGCTACGGGTTTGTCGAAAGCTGTACTCGTTGTTCACTGCGATCAGATGGGAACACAGCTCGACCTGGAAACTGCGATAAGCACTTTTTCAAAAGTATCTGTAAGCCCCGAGTATGAAACGCCTTATGGTTGGAGTCAACTTGGTCTGGGAGGCATGATGCAACAACGCTACATGCATGATACTGGCGCTACCGAACGTCAGATTGCCGCCGTCGTCGAGTCATTGCGCAAGTGGGCAGCTCTAAACCCCAATGCAATGATGAGAACGCCTCGAACGGTAGACGAAATTCTCGAATCCCCCATGATTTCTACACCCGTCAGAAAAAGGATGATGAATGTTCTTGCAGATGGAGCTGCCGCATACATTGTCACTTCACCGGAGCGTGCTCGCGACCTTACAGATCAGCCAGCCTATATTCTAGGTATGGGCTCAAAGTGCACAAATTTCACCACTACCCAGCAACCTAGCGATCTGGTTAGCGCGTGGCGACCTGCAGCAGAAGAAGCTTACGCAATGGCCGGGATCACCCCAAAAGATATTGATGTGGCCCAAATTTACGACGCTTTCCCTGTATTCATACTGATATCCTTAGAGATACTAGGAATTTGCAAGCCTGGAACCGCGGGTAAGTTTGTCGAAGACGGCAATATTGCGCCCGGAGGAAAACTGCCCTGCTCAACCAATGGTGCCATGATGGCGCAAGGGCATACAGGCGCAGGCGGAGGGATCGCTATTCTCGTAGAGGCAGCACGTCAGGTCATGGGAAAAGCCGGTGATCGACAAGTACCGAACATAAAATACGCTGTTGAAACGGCAACTGGCGGTGTTGGTATGGATATGCACGTTGGTGTATTAGGAACAGAGGTGTAACGATGAGCAATTACAAGAAACCGCTTCCACTGATAACCCCCACAAGCAAAGTATTTTACGATGGTTGTAGGAGTGGGAAATTACTTTATCAACAATGCTTAGACTGTGGTCAGGTAATTTTCTTTCCTCAGAGCATTTGCCCAGGGTGTTTGAGCCACAACATAGAATGGAAACAATCTAAGGGAAAAGGAAGACTATTCACTTTCACGATCACTCATGCAGCAGCTCCTTCAGAATTTTCCGAAGATACACCATATGTTTTGGCGATCGTAGAAATGGACGAGGGGTACAAAATGATGACCAACATAATCGAGACTGATTTCGACGAGATTAAATGTGACATGGAAGTCGAAGTCGTGTTTGACAAAGTCACAGAAGAAATCACACTCCCCAAGTTCCGAAAACCGAAGTAAACAGAAGTAATCGCTTTAAAAAAGGGTGTTTTATCATTAATCTCAGCTGATATCTAACACCCTATCTTCGAAATCACCTTGACTTTCGCTTATATAGCAACCTAAATAATCATCCAAATGTGGAGAGATCTGCCTTCATGAATGCACCATTGGCAACCTCATCAGAGGCCAGAACAATATACGACCTCCTCACTGATAGAGTGAATACCACGCCTGACAATACAGCCCTGTACTACTCTGTAAATGACCATTGGAAAAATATTTCCTGGAAAGAGTACAGCAATAGAATTGATGCTGTCGCAAAAGCTTTACTTGGAAAAGGACTCAATCAAGGAGACAAAGTAGCAATCATCGGTCGAAACAGCCTAGACTGGTTTATCTCTGACATGGGCATTATGACCGCAGGCCTTGTCTCTGTGCCGATCTACGAAACCAGTAGCAGTGATCAAATACGCTACATTATTAAGCATTCTTCTGCAAAAATTCTATTTTCAGAAAATAGTTCGTATCTTGATCGGATTCTTCCCATCATTGAGGACACTCCCAGTTTAGAATCCATAGTCATTCAAACTGGAACCGTCGATGAATCCGACCTGATAAAATCACAAGTTAATTTTATCGCCAACAACGACAACTTGCCCTCCGCTATCCTAGATAATGCACGCCAATCCATCCAGCCCTCTACTGTGGCAGCATTCATTTATACATCCGGAACGACAGGCCAACCAAAAGCAGTGATGTTAACCCACCAAAACACCGTCGCGGCTTGCAAAAATGTTTATCTACGCCTGAAGCCTGAGTGGCAGAACAACGAAAAAATATCCTGCAGTTACTTACCCCTGTCTCATGTAGCTGAACGAGTTACCAGCATGTTCACCCCACTTCTGGAAGGAAGAAGCGTTTATATAGTATCCGACATGGCGCGAATCATGGATGCCGTCAAACAAGTCCATCCTACCATGTGGATGGGCGTTCCAAGAATATGGGAGAAAATTTTCGAAGGGGTAAAAGATCAAGTTAACGATTGGCCGAGGTTGAAGAAAAATATATTTAACTGGGCCATAAAGACAGGAAGTCAATTCAACCGAACTGCCCAGGATAAAACTGGCATATCGTCAATTTTACGGCTTAAACACAAGCTAGCTCAACATCTAGTAATTACACCGTTATTAACTTCACTAGGTCTCGAACGGGTTGTTATATCCATCACCGGCGGAGCTCCGAGCCGCCCAGAAATAGAAAATTTCTTCTCCTCTATCGGACTTAGATTGTTACAGGTATATGGGCAGTCAGAGGGCTACGGCACCACCAGCCTTGCCACTAACAGCGAATTTAAAGCTGGTTCCTGCGGCAAACCCTTTCCACTTGTAAAGATAAAGATAGCTGATGATGGAGAGATCCTTGTGCATGGAAACAATGTTTCTCCTGGCTATTTCAAAGAACCCGAATTAACCAAACAAACCTTTAAAGATGGTTGGCTGCGCTCAGGAGATTTAGGACGCCTGGACGAAGATGGACATCTCTGGGTAACCGGCAGAAAGAAAGACATTATTATTACTTCTGGCGGAAAGAATATTACCCCTACCAAAATCGAGAACTACCTGTGTGAGTCTGATCTTGTAAATTACGCTGTAGTTATTGGAGACGGCAGAAAATACCTCACTGCGATTTTAGATCTAAACATAGATAAGACTGAATTGTCTAACGATGAAAATTCAGATCAACACAAAATAAACATAGAAAGCAAAATCTCCTCCCATGTAAAGAATGTTAATGAGAAGTTGTCTCGCGTTGAGCAAATAAAAAAACATCACATTCTATACAATGAATTCACTTTAGAGAGCGGATACCTCACTAACACCATGAAATTAAAACGCCAGTCGGTACTGGAAAAATATGAAAAAGAAATCATAGAAATGTACGAAGACTAGCTTAGTCAACCAATTATCGACTAACCATTTTTATGGTTCGAAAAATCCAATATGGCGTCTGAGCAGGCGCCATAACCATAATATAAAATTATAAAATCTTTCTGAAAAAGAACTTAGTTTCAACGCATCGCCACCAAATCTATGTTGTCGGGATTCAATGCCCTCGCTGTCATGATCGAGGTAATTAATGGCACAGTCTTAATCTGTGGTACATAGGCTGCAACCACGCCCCCCCAGCAGCGCCATATCAAACCAGATGTGTGAATGTTTGAAGTGATAACTGAGTGAGGTTTTATGTTCCATAGGGTAAGACCATAATGAATAATCTGGGGCAGATACCAATTTATTTGTAGCAAATGTACCCCCTACGTACCATCCCCACCACCTGTTTACTTCTCATTAAAAACAAACGATAAGGATATCCATCATGGCCCAAGCCAACCAATATCAACTGACTCTCTCCAACGATGAGCTGACAATCGTTAAGGATGCGATTGCGGCTCTGCGGGCGACGTTGCAACCCCACCTGAAGAGCCTGTCCAGTGATGAACGCCGCGGGTTGCCGAAGATGGGCGCCCGCACGGTGGACTTTGTGACCAAGGCGCGGGAGTACGGGGTGAAGTACCCAAGCATCGTACCCGGCTTTTTGAGCATGGAATTGTTTGAAGAAGATCTGAAAAACGTGGATATTCTGCAAGCCATGCAGCGGGAGTTACAGCCGCTGCTGGCAAATTTGGACGACACTCTGCTGCTGGCGGGCAGTGAGGCTTATCAGGCAGCATTGATCCTCTATCGCAGTGTCAAAATGGCCGCCGATTCTGGTCTGCCGGATGCCAAAACTATTCGCGACGACCTGGCAAAACGCTTTCCCAGCGCCCCCCGCTCATCAACCCCCAGCGAAGTAGTCGAAGGTCTGTAACATCATAAGCAGGGGGTAGTCCGATACCCCGAGGGGGATACGTCGTATCCCCCTCCCCCATTGTTGATACCCCCCATCCTATACGCTGAATAGGCTAGCCCATACCTCACCCCCGCTTGCCTGTTTTTAATCATCGATCTCCTATTGTTTATCCCCGATGCCGGATACCCGAAGGCCGGTGTCGGAGATATAACACCCGACCGCCCTCCTGAAACACCCAATCGGCCTGTCCGAATCTCCGATGTCGACACTCAGATCACCGTTCTCGGGTATCCAAAGGTCGATCACGGAGAAAAACAACTCGATGTTCCTTTACAGACCCCCGACATCTTCAAAAAAAGACCCGTTATCCTCGCAAAAAGACCCGACGTCCTCGCTCCAGCAGCCGATGCCGCATATCCGGATACCGTGATCGACACTCTGACACTCGATGCCGAGTGTTTTAGCTCGGTGTTCCTGCACCAGAGTTCCAACATTCCCAATCCAAGACCCAGTCTCGAGCGTTTGAACAACACTGCGCTCTGAAGAGTGACTATTGTGCTTGGGCAGAATGGCAGGCTGGCTTGATGGAATGTGTTCAGCAGCTCCCTGCTCGCTGAGAAGGGAACTGAATGGAGAGAAGCTGATAGAAAAAGCGTCTAGCGTTCGCCAAATGACTCGGACAAAGTCCTTCTGAGAGGTTTAAGCAGGTAATCCATCAGTGTGCGATCACCGGAGCGGATGTCCACTTGTGCTGTCATGCCCGGTAGAATCTCCAGCAGATTACCAGAAGTTGTGGTCACCGGGTTGGTACTCACTGCGATATGGACACGATAGAAAATTTCTTCCCCTTTGGCAGTATCATTTTTCAGGGTATCTGCACTGACGTAGGTCACCCTGCCTTCTACACTGCCAAAAATGGTGTAGTCGAATGGATCGAAGCGGATATTGGCCTGCTGCCCCACTCGCACCATAGATACATCAACCGGACTGACTTTGGCCTCCATTATCAAGTCGTCGTCCAAGGGGACGATCTGCATCAGCTCATCCCCTGCTCGCAGTACACCGCCGACGGTAGTGACGCTGATGTTTTTCACAATCCCTGCACGACTTGCAACAAAAACACTGTCCTCCAGCTGCTGGCGACGCTGGGTCAATATTTGTTCGTTCTGGGCAATCTCATCCTCGGTCTTGGTCAGCTCGATCCGCGCCTGCTCAAAATAGCGGTTGCGGTGATCGGCGAGTTTGGCTTCGGCATCATTGAGGGTGCGCTTGGCACGAATCATTTCGGTCCGGTTGGCATCGCCAGCGCGGGTCAGGTGAGAAATCAAGCCCACTTCTTCTTTGGCAATATTCACCGCCTGAGCAAATATTTTCTGCTCTTCAATATAACCGGCCCGGCGCTGGTTAAATAACGCCGTTTCCACTGTAACCTGCTCTGGGTAGGCTTTGACATCGTCCGGAAAAATCAGCTGATCCGATTCGGTGACTTCGGCACGTAGACGTATCGCCTTGGCCTTCAGTGCCGACAGTCGAGCTTCGATCTCTTTGACCGCCGCACCAATACGCACCTGATCCAGTTGGGCAATGACCTGCCCCTTCTGCACCCGATCACCCTCGCGCACCAGCAGTTCGGAAATAACGCCTCCATCGACAGACTGAATCACCTGTACCCGCGAACTGGCGATAACCTCCCCGGAAGCTCGGGCCACCTGATCGATGCGAAAAACCATTGCCCAGATGCTCAGAACAATCAGGCCTCCACCAATCACAAGAATAACCGAAGAATAACCATAGCTGCTCGATAAACGATCAGTGAATACCCGGTTGAACAGTGTGCTAAATGACATCGATATTACCTGGCCCTTTATAAGGAGCTCCTTGATTCATATGCCGTACAGGCTGCCTGCCACCCAGCAGGCGGGGCAAAATCACATTGGGCTTGCCGTCTTCGACGACCTTACCCTGCTGAACAAGCAATATCCGGTTAGCGAGCTTATTGGCAATCATCGGCCGGTGAGTAGAAACCAGCAGAATATCCTTCTCACCGACGTGCTCGCTTATTGCTTCAATCACCTGAGTTTCGGTCATCTGATCCAGTGATGCGGTAGGCTCATCCAGCAGCCAGATCTTTGGGCGGGCCAGAAACACCCGCGCCAGTCCCACTAGTTGTCGCTGCCCCTCTGAAAGACCATCACCGCCTTCGAAGATTTCCATGTTCATGTGCTGCGGGCTGCTCTCGGCAATCCGATTAACACCCAGCTTTGCCGCCACCTCAACCAGATGATCATCCGAAACAGCGCCCGACAAGGCCAGGTTACTACGAAGAGTCCCTTTGAACAGACTGACATTCTGAGGCAGGTAAGATACCGATTCGGATAATTTCGCCGGGTCCAGTTCCCACAGGTCAACACCGCCAATTTTCACACGTCCTTCAGTTGGTCTGTACAAACCGGCAATGACCTTGAGCAGTGTTGATTTACCAGAACCAATGGGACCAAACAGGGCTACCCGCTCGCCAGCCTTGAAGTTGAGCTGCGGAATATTCAGCTGGACAATCGGTGACTCACCATAACTGAAGCGGACCTCTTCGAGACTGATTGAATCAGGAGCCTTATTGGGAAACACCAGATTTTGCTCGTCTGATCGCTCGGTCTTGATGTTCAAAACCTGATTGACCATGTACAACGCCTGTTCCACCTGCTGCCATTGCGCCAATTGCTGTGCAACACGAGCAACAGGCCCGATCACCCGGCCACCGAGAATACTGCAGGCAATCAGGCCGCCCATCGTCAGACTACCGGCTTCAATTTGTGTGACACCCACAACAATGGCACTGACGTAGGCAACCGTCGACAGGCTCCCGGTGGTTGTCATGGACAAACTGTTGATGGTTTTTTGCTGCAAACTGTAACGGTTCAGGGTTTCTGTGATGCTCTGCCAGATCTCGGAAAAGCGCCAGTTGGCGTTGGCAGAACGGATGGTTTCCGTACCCCGCAAGCAGTCAACCAACACCCCCTGCCGCTCATTGCTGCGAATCATCTGCTCGCGCGACAGTCGTTTCAATTTTTTTTGGGTCAGCCAACCCATCACAATAACCAACGGGAAAAGGGTCATGTACACTAGTGCGACTGGCCCACCGAGGATATAGATAAAGACAATAAACAGCAGGGCAAAGGGGAAGTCGACCAGCGAGAAGATCACCGCCGAACTTAAAAACTGCCTGACGGAATCGAGCCCGGTCACTTGTGCTGAGAGAGTACCGAGGCTTCGGGGACGCTTGTCGAGCTGCAAGTGCATAACGTGGTCAAACACCTGCTGGGAAAGTGCCTTATCCACCTCGCAGGAAACTTGATCCAGTATTTTCGCGCGTATGACTTTGAGCAGCCAGTCCAACGCCACAACAATGAACATGCCAACGACCAGCGTAGTCAAAGTCGCGTAAGCCAGCGTCGGCACGACGCGGTCGTAGGTCTGCATTGCAAAAATCGAGGTGCAAATTGCCAACAGATTCACGATCAGCGTGGCCAACACCACATCAAAAATCCAGCGTTTTTCGCGGAAGAGCGCCTTGCGCACCATATCGCCAGCGGGATTGTTGGTAAAAAGCCTGGCCGACACCGGCTCCGCCTCACGCCGTCGGAGCCAGATCACCTCTCCACCGACAAAACTGTCTATATGCTGCATCGTTTGATTCAGGTCACTGTCGGTAACCAGTACATGGTCCGGGTCATTACCGGGCTTCACCAGATACCACTTCTGCCGGAATACCACCAGCGCCGGCAGACGACGTAAATCAAAACGCGCCCAGCGCAACCTTGCCATCGCCACATTTTTCAGCTGTAGGTCTTTTATCACAAACCTCAGTTGTGCGAGCGGGTCATTGAGCAATCCCGCGGCTACCGTTTTGTGAAGCGAACTCTTTAACGCACCGGTTTCCACCGAAATATTCAGGTCGGAAAAAATCTGTTGCAACAAAACACCGGGCAGAGACTCGGCAGATTCGTCGATGTCGACTTCAGGCGGTAAGGCGGTGTTCATCGCACGATACCTGCTGCGTTATCAAGACCACCACTCAGGTTTGATAGCTGCAAGCGGGTCTGCTCGTAACTAACCATGACCCTCTGCAAGTCAAGTCGCTGCTCAGTCAGTTCTCGCTGGATATTCAATACATCAATCCAGGATTTGTAACCGGACTTATACTGCCTGAAGTAGGACTCCAGCGTCTTTTTCACGGCCGCCACGGCCTCCTGCTTGGAGGCGATAACATTGACCAGAAATTTCTCGTCGCTGACCAGGGAGTCGAGCTGCCGCTGCACTTCAATACGTGTAACCGACATATCTTCAACTGCAGCCTGATAACGAGAACGACTGGCTCGAACCTGACCGCTTATCACCTGACCCAAGCCTTCAACGCTGCTGGTCAACACCAGACCAATCCGGTTGCTGTCGGATCCGTCTAATGGATCATCCAGAAAATCGTATTCGGCACGCAGCTTGATGTCAGGCATCAGATCCGACTTATCCTTGTCAATCTGCAGTTTGGCATCCTGTATCCGGGACAGCTTGTACTGCACATCAGCACTGGATTGAATCATCCGCTCCAGTTCGCGCCCACCCTCTGGCACCTGGAACCACCGCTCCGGCACATCGGCAACTGCGGGTACATTCCTGACCGTGAGTGCGTGCAAGGTCACCAATGCTTTACGCAGTTCCGACTCAATCTGCATGTATTGTGAGCGCGCCAGAATCAAGCGCGACTCACCTAAAATCACATCCGCCTCAGATGCCAACTTACCGGCGAACCGGCGTTCAATATGCTCCTTGAGTGCTTCGTGTTCACGGATATTCTCTTGTGAAATCTCAAGCTGCTTACGTAGCCCCAACACATCCACATAAGCCAGTGCCGTTCTTTCTATCAGCGTGCGCTGCACCTGCAACAGGGCATATCGCTCACTCTGGGCTTCAGATTCCGCCAGGGCAATACCGGAAGTAATTTTACCAAAGGTCCACAGCGGCTGATCGGCCCGGAAAATACCCTTCTGGTAGTTATCATCCACATCGTTAATTTCTGTACTGAGAGACGGCAGGCGTTTTGACTTGGCCGACTGCAGATTGAAATCCTGTGCTTCCACCTCAGCAATCTTCCCCCTGATCGCCGGGTTGAGGGTCAAAGCCGATTGCAGGGCAGCAGTAAAGTCATCTCCCGCGTGCGTCGGCAGACTGATCAACCCGCAGGCAAACCAAACCAGAGCAGAAGTACCCAAGCGCTGAAGCAGTTTATTCGTATTCTGTGTTCTCATAATGTCTCTTTAGTGTTCGTGACAGGCGTCGGTCGCTGCATTCACCGACGTACTGTATTGTCTTTCGCCTTCATTGGCCGCTTCCAGATCAGGTGTGTCAGTGGAGGATGGCACTCGGGTCAGTTCACTCACCCGCTGTGTATCACCCGCCATTTCACAGGCCTGGATCAGGTCCTTGCGCCAGTTGCGATTCCAGGGACACACGGCCAACCCCTTTTCCATCATCGCAATGCCGTCTTTTAAGTGACCCTTGCGCACGTAAATCAGCCCCACCATAAAATGGGCGCCACCGTGCTCCGGGAAATGATGCAGGACTTTTTTAAACTCGTACTCGGCTTCATCGAGTCGCTCCTCCTTATACAGAGCGACGCCTCCCGTAAACATTCCTGGTACCGGAAAGCGCTCCATCTCGATGGGCTCCCACTCAATTTTGGCATTGGTCCCTTTAATCAATTGAGCAAGATGTGACTTGTAACGCTCCCACTTTGCCGTGGAGGTTTTGTATATGGGTTGTCGTACTTGCCACACCGACGCGGTCTTGACCGGCCGGTCAAGCTCATTGAAGCTGAGCACCTGTGGCTCCCATTCAACACCGATGTACTTCAGCATTCGTCGAGTCTGGAATTCCGTATTCTCGATAAGGTCTTCGTACTGTATTTCCAGCAGCTCACCAGGAAAAACTTTCATCCAGTGATGCATCAACAAGTTGTGATCTGCGAGCTGTTGACCTATCCACTCCATGTCATACGCAAAGCCCATCCCGCCATGTTTGGCCTGATAGTCGGTAAAATAGTTGGACAGCGCAATATCCCGCGGATCGCGGCGCACGGAGATGATCTTCGCCTTAGGAAATAAAAACTTGATCAGACCAATGTTTTCGAAATTGTGCGGCAACTTGTCAACAATAAACCGGGCTCCCGACTTATCATTACTTGCCAGACCTTTCAGCTCTTCGAGAATGCCGCGGGCAATTCCCTGCGTTACCGGTGGAGTTAGATCATCTACGCAATCAGGGTACTGTCGGCCCGACCCCACATGACGCTCCCAGCGATCCAAACCCGCAATACGCTGGGGGATAACACCGAGTTCACCGGCACCAAATATTTCACTGTGACTGCCGAGTATTTGCTCTACCAGAGTGGTTCCGGAACGAGGCATGCCCAACACAAAGACCGGCAGGGACTCATCCTCCCCCCGGTAACCGCAGCCCTGTCGGGCCTCGAATAACTCGCGCGAAAAAGCATGACGAATACGGGCACAACGCTGACGGTGAGCCTCGGGGTCGTATTGCAAAAACTTTTTGGAGCCGTTATTGGCATCAGCGGCCAATGTAAATGCCCGATCGTAATCCTTGCGCTTTTCCCTGGCACTGGCCAACTGGAACAGCACTCCCGACGCCATCGAGCCCTCAAGACTCGGCAGACGCGCCGCCTTTTCTATCCGCTCAAGTGTCTGTTCATCTTCCGGGAACTGGCGTGCGCTGATCAGTGCGGAAAAGCCTTTCGTCGGATCAATCTCTCTGATCCTGTTAAACAGTTCAACGGCTTCGTCAATACGGCCGAGTTGCATATACTGCTGGCCAAGCCCCTGCAGCGATGGCAGGAACCATGGATTCTGCTCCAGCAGTTCCTTAAACAAACGTTCTGATACATCGTAGTTCTGCGCCTGGCTTTCGACTTGCGCCTGAGCATTTTTGGCCTGCGCCTGTATCTGCCAGACCCGCAGTTCGGGCAGGTTGTCACTACGTTCCAAACCGGTTGCAAGCTCACAGGCTTTTTCTGCTGCCTTGCGAGCCTGCTTATGCCGCTGATGCAAACAAATGGTCGACATCCGAGCCCAGAACACAACCTCCATCTCCGGCCCACCGGCCTCGCCCTGTCGGATCAGTGCAATACCCCGACGCAACAACACGATGGCCTGCTGAGTTCTTCCTGCCAGCTGCAGCAGCTCAACCACCGCTGTGATCAGAGACAGGTTTTTCGGATAGACTTTCAGTGCATTACGCAACGCCTCTTCAGCGGTATCGTGACGATCAACCCCCGACAAGATCTGACTGAAAGTTGTGACACACGCAACCCAATCCTCTTCCTGAACGACTCCCTGCTGCCGTTCCAGCCAGGCCTCGGCTGTCGCCAGCTGATCGCAGGCAACCCAGACTTCCAACTGCAAATTTTGCAGCTGCACCTGCTGAATCTGCACCACGGAATCAGGTAACTGCGGGCGCAATTGTTCCAGCCACATCATGGCTTGCTGCAAAGTCTGTTCAGCATGCTCGGGCTGATGTGCTAAGAGATACAGTTTGGTCAGCGACACCCAGGCCGGCAACCGGTGGGGATGGAGTTCGACTGACCGCTGATAGAGGATCCGAGCCTGTTCCAAGTCGCCATTATGCATCCGGCAAAACGCCAGTCTCGCCAGCGCCAGCGCATTATCCGGCTGCTCGTTAAGCACCATTTCCAAGCGCTCACTGGCCAGCTGCAGCCGGCCAGTGAGCAACTGGGCAGCAGCCAGATCCACATGACCGGCGAGATCGAGCACAACACGATTGTCGTGCAATTCTATCAGTGCACGTTCAGCACCATCCCGATCGCCCAAGTGGGCACAGGCCATGGCCAACAAGGCCAGCAAAGCCCCATCACCAGTTTCATGAAAATAGTGCTCAGCGTTGTGACGCAAAAGCTCATACTGCTGTCGGTCGGCCAGCTGGCGACATTCCTGTAAATACTTCATCGCCTTAACCTGACCAATCTGCAATTAGATTTATTGCTCTGAGAGATGAAAATGTGAAGGGGGCGAAAAGCTCACCCCCATTAATACGCTTAGACCAAACCTTGAGAGGTCAATGTCGCACCGGAGAAAACCGGCAAATAACCATGAGAAACCAACGACCCTACATTGCCATAGCTTCCACCGGAAACAAACGTATAGAAAGACGACATGGTTGAATACTGCCTACCAAAGGCTACCGAACCACCATAGAAGAGGTAATCTGCACCACCACCAGGCCCAGTGACATTCGTATCAGTCCTCCACACCACCGCGCCAGGATAGTAAAGCCCAACCGAAGTCACAGGGTTGCCGTTATTACCTATCACGCCCGTCGCAGCATCTGTACCCACCACAATAATTTGATCACCACTGTCAAGATTTTCCCAACCGCTCCAGTTATTCCAGCTAGCACCTGCAGCTGCGCCTCCTTGAGGTGAGGTATTCAGATAACCTCCGTGGCTATCGACATGCAAGAAAATTCTATAGTCCTCTCCGGCGACAAAGGCATTCTGTGTTGCGTCAGCGGTGTAATCAGAGCTGACCCCATCCACAAAATCGAACACCACATAGGTTGGCGTATCAACAGCCTGCACAGCCTGGGTTGCTGCATTATTGCCATTCCCAGCCCCATCGGTCGCCACATCAGCCGCCACATCGACGGTTATGTTTGCAGTACTGTCACTGAAAGGAGTTACCACGAGGGTATATTCGCTGGCGCTGACTGCAGTGAAAGTACTCTTGGTGCCTCCGGTGACCGTAATATCCGAAGCATCAAAACCGGTTACGTCTTCATCAAACGTAAAGGTAAATGTCACACTTTGATCGGCTGTGCCTGCCGTGTCATCAGTGATCGTAAGACTAGGTGGGACAGTATCCGAAGGAGTAGTGTCAACCTCTTGGACAGACTGAGCAGCCGCGGTATTACCATTGCCCGCCGCATCGGTCGCCACATCCGCTGCCACATCGACGGTGATATTGGTGGTGCTGTTGCTGTCGGGGGTAACGACTAAGGTATATTCGGTGGCACTGACCGCAGTGAAAGTGCCCTTGGTACCGCCGGTGACCGCAATGTCACTCGCCGCGAAGCCGGTGACGGCCTCATCGAAGGTAAAGGTGTAGGTGACATCGCCGGTGGCCGTACCCGCAGTATCATCTGTAATAGTGACAGCAGGAAGTACCGTATCGACTGCCTGTACTGACTGGGTTGCCGCAGTATTACCATTGCCCGCCGCATCGGTCGCCACATCCGCGGCCACATCAACGGTGACATTGGTGGTGCTGTTGCTGTCGGGGGTAACGACTAGGGTATATTCGGTGGCACTGACTGCGGTGAAGGTACCCTTGGTACCGCCGGTGACCGCAATGTCGCTCGCAGCGAAGCCAGTGACGGCCTCATCGAAGGTAAAGGTGTAGGTGACATCGCCAGTGGCCGTTCCCGCAGTATCATCGGTAATAGTGACAGCCGGAAGTACCGTATCGACGACCTGCACTGACTGGCTTGCCGCAGTATTACCATTGCCCGCCGCATCGGTCGCCACATCCACTGCCACATCAACCGTGATATTGGTGATGCTGTTGCTGTCGGGTGTCACAACCAACGTATATTCAGTGGCACTGACGGCGGAGAAGGCACCCTTGGTACCGCCGGTGACCGTAATGTCGCTCGCCGCGAAGCCGGTAACGGCTTCATCGAAGGTAAAGGTGTAGGTGACATCTCCAGTGGCCGTGCCTGCAGTATCATCGGTAATGGTGACAGCCGGAAGTACCGTATCGACTGCCTGTACTGACTGGCTTGCCGCAGTATTACCATTACCCGCCGCATCAGTCGCCACATCAGCTGCGACATCAACCGTGATATTAGTGGTGCTGTTGCTGTCAGGGGTAACGACTAGGGTATATTCGGTGGCACTGACCGCTGTGAAAGTGCCCTTGGTTCCGCCGGTGACGGTAATGTCACTCGCCGCGAAGCCGGTGACGGCCTCATCGAAAGTAAAGGTGTAGGTGACATCGCCGGTGGCCGTACCCGCAGTATCATCTGTAATAGTGACAGCAGGAAGTACCGTATCGACTGCCTGTACTGACTGGGTCGCAGCCAGATTACCCTTGCCTGAAGACGCGTCTGCAACATCTGCAGCCACATCGACTGTGATGTCTGTCGTACTGTTGCTGTCAGGGGTAACGACTAGCGTATATTCGGTGTCACTGACTGCGGTAAAGGTGCCCTTGGTACCACCGGTTACAACGATATCGCTCGTATCAAAACCGGTCACAGCTTTATCAAAGGTAAAGGTATAGGTCACATCACCGGTAGCTGTACCTGCAACGTCATCGGTGATGGTCAGAGTCGGGGCAGCGGTCTGCGCAGGGCTTTCAGTTTCTGAGCCACCGCCACCACCTCCCGACTGGTTATCAGCAATCGCCGCAGCTCCAACCACCCCAGCAGCGCCGTGTTTAGGGATGAACTGCCAGCAGCCTCCCAGACAACACCTTCGGCAATCGCAGAAGGGGTAATCACTACAGTTTCACCAGAAGTACCAACAGTACCCGTATCAAAAGCTGCGGTACTGTTTTCTGCATAAAACTCGTCAACCTGTGCCACGACCTCGCCATCAACTGTAACGGCTAATGCATCCCCATCACGAGTCAGGACAACATCATCAACAACCTGCAGATTTTCATCTACAACCGCATAAGTTGCTCCGGGCTCTGCGACCACAGAAAGAGACCCATTGATTTCGGTATAGCTAATCTGTCCAGAAGAGGAAACAACGCGCAACTTCATCCCTAACACCTTTACCCATATTATTAATGTGAAAAAAGTCACAAATAATAACACCAACAGATTCTAAAGCAAGATAGAGGGCTCTACTTCACGTAATAAATTCATCAATTCCTATTGCCTCTACTGTTAGTGCGAAGACAAACCAAGACGATCAGTTTTTAATCAGACAAATAAGAGCCTGATATTTTTCCCCACGTTAGACTTCCTATAAGCGATTCCAACACCGGATACAAATCAACCGACGCCGCATGGGTGATTGGACACTGACAATTCCTCGTCCTTGGACCAGAAACACGATGCCGACCATTTAATAGCCTCCATCGATCTACAGAAACCTCTTACGCTTACTCTGAACCTTTTTGTGATTCATCGGCTGTACTTGAGATTACGCAATCACTTCGTTAGTGTCGCACTTCCTTTAAGGGAGTAGCCTTCTCCAGGTGAGAGCCGGTCAACATACTTGAGCCCACATGGCTCATGGTCGGTTCGTGCCGTTCGCGGTATTGGCAAGACTTAAGGCAAATGACAGTTCCTATGGTGGGAGGCTGACGTTTGCCTTTTGTTTTCGCTATCCCACCGGAGTATTAATATGGAGCTTCTCTCTATCTCTCTTGTTGCTGTGGCGCTGGCCGAAATCGGTGACAAAACTCAGTTTCTCCCCCTCTTTCTTGCCACCAAGTTCCGCAACAAGTGGGCTATCGTGCTTGGCATTCCAGTGCCCACCCTCATCAATCACGCAGCATCGACGTGGCTGGGCGTATGGATCGCATAATATCTTCAGAGTGACCTTGGGCAACGGCTATTGGGAGGCAGTTTTATTCTGCTGGGTTTGTGGCTGCTGGTTCCTGACAAAGATGACAGCGAGGAGTCTTCACTGCAGAAGTATGGCGCTTTCGCTGCTTCTACGGTTCTGTTTTTCCTGGCGGAAATTGGCGATAAAACTCAGGTCGCCACAGTACTGCTGGGCGCTCAATTTGATGCGGTGATTCTGGTGACGATCGGCACCACGTTAGGCATGCTGCTCGCCAATGTACCAGTGGTGTTTGCCGGTGATTATATAATGAGGAAAATACCGATGAAGATGGCTCACTTGATTGCCGCTCTGGCCTTTATATTGGTTGGGCTGTTTCAGATATTCTTTTCTTGATTCAATAACGAACTCAAGAATCACAATCCACAGTCTTAAAAGGAGGGGGATAACTTTCGCCCCCTTCCTTTTCGGTCGTCTGCCTCGCGGCTTAGAACCCCTTAAAAGCGTTATGCCGTCAACACCATCACCACAGCCACCACAAAGCCTGCCAACGCAAACTTCAACCCGGTTTTATAGGTAGGCGCCTTGCGCAAAAACATGAAGAAGGAAGACACCGCCAGAAACAACAAGCCCAATCCGAAAAAGACGTTCATAAAGAACAACGGGCTATTGGGAGTCGCTTTGTGCAAGTCCACCAGCTTTTGAACCGCTGGCGGATACTTTTTTGCGGTGACGATGGCAGTGCCGTCGTTTTTGGCATAACGCCCCTGCTCAAACAAAATAAACTCACTGCTCTCTTCCTTTACGCGGAAGTTTTTGAGACGCAATTGCTTGCCCAGCTGCTCCTTCGACAAACCCGGGGCCAGTTGTTGTTCTGTGGTCTGTTCGTACTTCAGGAAATCGGTCGTACGGAAAATCAGCAACACTCCACTGCTGGCATAAATCATCATCACTCCGGCCAGGAAAAATCCCAGAAGACGATGATACTTTCGAAACGTGCTGACATTCTTTGCCGACATATTAATAAACTTCCTTAAACAATGAACTTACAACTCCTCAACCGTTATCCGAAGGACCTCTGTGGTTCCCCATCAAAATAACCTGGCCGAGACAACAACTCTCGCTATCGCGAGCACACCATATCTACACGATTGTCAGAATGAATGTTTGCAGGATTATATCTGTCTCAACGAGAAACGGCACAAACACTAGGCAATCACTGTTCGGTGCAGCACCCGCTCGTAACCTTCGTAACCACCATTGGCCTTGTGCAGCACTGAGCGGTTGTCCCACATCACCAGCATGCCGGGTTGCCACTGGTGATGGTATTGGAACTCTTCCCGGGTTTGCCACTGGTAGAGGTCGGTGAGCAGTTGCTGCTCTTCTTCGGCACTGACATCCGCGATGCCAACGATATAACCAAAGCAGCCGAAGATGGCTTCCTCTCCGGTTTCGGGGTGCTGCCGAATCAGCGGGTGGAGCTGCTCGTTGTAGGCACTCTCATCGGTGAGGATGGTAAAGCCGCGACCCCGGTCTTTATCCTGTTGGCCGTACATACCGTCCGGAGCATAGGCCAGACGTGCAGAGTGCCGGGCCATCTTGCCCTGCAACCGCTGACGAAGCTCAGCGGGCATCTGTGCCAGCACCTCGTGCTGATTGATAAAGTCGGTGTTGCCGCCGTGGGGCGGGATGGTGATGCCGTGGAGTACGGTGGCCGCGGGTGGCGTGGCACCAAAGCTCCAGTCGGTGTGCCAGGCATCCGCAAAGATGGGCGTGGTTTCATCGGCCGCGCGACGCAGTTCAATCACGTTTTCGCGCCCGGCCATCGGAGCGATATAGGGATCACCGGCAAAGTCACCGAAATAACGGCTGAAGCGCTCAAGGTCGTCGTCATCGATTTGCTGATCGCGAAACACCACCACATGATGCTGCAACCAGGCCTGACGGATCGCATCGACGGTATCGGGGGATAACGGCTGCCGAAGGTCAAGACCGTCAATAAAGGCGCCACAGGCACCTTTCGTGGGAGTAACGCTGATGGTCATAATCACTGCTCCTGGTACTCGCGCATCGCCAGTATTCGGCAACTTGCCCCATTATGCCGATATCAGATAATCAATCTCCGAGGCTGTGCCGGCTTAATTTACCATAGTGCACAAATGACGCAGGCGCCCAGTCTACTGACTTGAACTTGAGGCCCGACCGGAAGCGGGATGACCCGATCCACAATATCTCAACTTTTGCCTTATACTGCCGTATAAAATATTCAAACTGTCACACAAAACCACAAACTACCTCGTTTCGGTATCACCGCATGTCAGATTATCAGGACTTTAAAGCCCTTCCATCCGTTCGCAGCGAGAAAACCGTCCTGCAGGCAGTCATCAATGCCGTACCTGCGCCTATTTTCTTTAAAAGTACGGATGGGCGCTATCTGGGCTGCAACAAGGCTTTTGAGGAGTATATTGGTCTTTCACGAGACGAGCTGGTGGGTAAAACCGTGTTTGAGCTGTTCGATCCCGAACTGGCACAGGTCTATCACGAAGCGGATTGCGCCCTGTTTGAGGCTGAAGGCGAACAAATCTATGAGGCCAAGGTAAAGTATGCCGACGACTCCATTCGCGATGTGATGTTTCACAAAGCGACTTTTGATGCCATCGACGACGCCATCTCCGGCCTGGTTGGCGTGATTCTGGACATCACAGAACGCAAGAAGATTGAAGCCCGCTATCGGGAGCTGGCGCTCACGGATACCGTGACCCAGATTGACAACCGCTTTGCTTTTTTACGCGCAGCGGAAACGGCTCTGGATCTGGTGGAACGCTCAGGCAAGTCGCTGGTGCTGATGATGATCGATCTGGACAACTTCAAGCAGATCAATGACAGTCTGGGTCACCTGAATGGCGACAAGGTTCTGGTGGAAGTTGCCCGCCGGCTGACAAAAGCCACCCGAAAAACCGACAAGGTGGCGCGGCTGGGCGGCGATGAATTTGCCATTCTGGTTCAGGACGCTCTTACCCTGCCAGATGATGTCATCCACCTGGCCGAGAAAATCATCGAGGTGAATCAGCAACCCATAGACCTTGGCGACATTCAGGTCCCTGTGTATATCAGTATCGGCATTGCCTTTGCACCGGAACACGGCAGCGACATTGATACACTGATTCACTGCGCCGATCACGCGCTCTACAGGACCAAGAACGCGGGCAAGAACGGGTTCAGTATCTTTGACCCTGAAAGTGACTGAAGTTTCTGTCCTGGTTTTTCTTAAGATTCTCTGCCCCGTCCTGTTCCGTGTTTTCATTGATCGTTAGACGAACTCAAAAGTTTCACCTTTTCTCACATGCACAGTATCTCTAAGAGAGCTCCCCCCCAGCATTTTTGTTTCGTCATTCGCCGATACGATTGCCAAGTTACAGGCTGCCCCCTAAGCTGTAGGTAATCTGACCTGTGGCGGTTTTCCACCATGGGTTTCATCTTTTTATTGCTACGGGGTCAGGGGCACTCATGGAAGCAGAAATTCGGGAAATTCGTGATCATCTGAATCAATTCCCACCGTTTGACAGCCTGCCATCAGAGCTGCTGGACGACGTCGCAGCAGCTGTCGAGATTGCGTATTTCAAGGCCGGCACCATGATTCTGGAACAGGGGCAGCCGATACACGCCCTGCCCTATATCCGCAGTGGTGCGGTGGAGGTCTATCACTCCAACGGCGACCTCTACAATCGCCTCGAAGAAGGTGACATCTTTGGGCAGTTTGGTCTGCTGCGTCAGCGCCGGGTTCGCTTTCCGGTCAAGGCCATTGAAGACACGTTGCTCTATCGTATCCCCGATACTTTTTTTGAGCGTCTGTGTGACGATGACAACTTTGCCGATTTTGTCGAGCTGTCCGGCTCACGTTTGAAAAGCACCGTCGATCAGAGTCTGAAAGAAAATGACCTGATGACCACAAGAGTCCGCAAGCTGATCAACCGCTTGCCTGTGATGGTGGAAACCACGCTGTCGGTACAGGAAGTCGCCGCCCTGATGACAGACAACGCCGTATCGTCGGTCTTGCTGATCGAACCGGCCGATGACGAGGACAGCGACGGCGTCTTTCGGGATGACGAGGGCCGCTTGTGGCGACTGGCGGGGATGGTGACGGATGAAGATCTGCGCATTCAGGTCGTGGCCGCTGGCATCAAGCCGGATATGCCGGTGGGCGATCTCGACAATCAACCGTTGATCACCATTCAGTTTGATGAGTCGGTCAACGAAGCCATGCTGATCATGTTGCGCAATCACATCCAGCGGCTGCCGGTTTTGTACCGACGTCGCCCAGTGGGCGTTATACACCTGTCGGATATTGTGCGCTATGAAACCAACAGCAGCCTTTATCTGGTCAGCAATATTTTCAGCCGCAGTTCGGTGCGGGATCTGTCCCGTCTGGTGCCGGAAATCAGAGCGGCGTTTATCCGGCTTGTGGAAGCCGGCTCTACCTCGCAGATGATCGGCGATGCCATGTCCAGCATTGGTCGCAGCCTGATGCGACGACTCATTGAACTGGCAGAAGATGAGTTGGGTCCTCCGCCGATACCCTATTGTTTTATGGTTCATGGCTCTTTGGCCCGTCAGGCACAGTCTGTCATTACCGATCAGGACAATGCCATCGTCCTGCATGACAGCTTTGATCCTGCGCAGCACGACGAGTACTTCAAAACCCTCGCGCAAAAAGTCAGCGATGGTCTGGATGCCTGCGGTTACGCCTATTGCAAGGGCGGCATCATGGCCACCAATGATGAATGGCGTCAGCCGCTGTCGAAATGGAAAGAATATTTTGAAGCCTGGATCGCCGATCCGGATCCCAAGCGCTTGTTACACAGTTGTATTTTTTTCGACCTGGATGCGGTGCACGGTGAAGAACGATTTGTGGAAATTTTGCAGGATCTCATCGTCAAACAGGCCCCCAAGAATCCTCAATTTCTCGCGGCCATGGCCCGCAACTGCCTGAGCCGCACACCGCCACTGGGGTTTTTCCGGACCTTTGTGATGGAAACCGATGGCCGCCAGCACAAGATCATCAACATCAAAAGCCGGGGCGTGGCTCCCATGACAGATGTTATCCGCGTACACGCATTGGCGGCAGGCTCGAGCGCACAAAACAGTATTGAACGCCTGCAGGATATTGATAAAGCCAACATTTTACCCGCCGGCCAAGTGGATAAACTGCGTTATGCGCTGGAGTTTATTTCCCAGGTTCGCATGCGTCATCAGGCTTTCGAATTGCAGAATGATCAGCCGGTGGACAACGCCATCGAGCCTGAAAATATTGACAACACTGAGCGACACAATCTGAAGGAAGCGTTTCAGGTGTTAAGCAATGCTCAGAACTTTTTGCGCTTTCGCTACACAGGTTCGGCACAATAAATGTTTGTACAACGACCACAGCAAAGCGTTATTGATGAATGGCAACGCTACCACGAGAAGCAGGCGAGCGTCTGCAACCACCCGGTATTGCAGCGTTTTTATCAAACACCCCTGCCCGCAGCAGATACTCCTTTGTCACGGGTATCGTTTGTAGCGCTGGATTTTGAGACCACCGGTCTGGATCCACGGCGTAACGAGATTGTGAGCATCGGCATGGTGCCTTTTACGCTACAGGGTATCTTACCGGCCGAGGGATATTATCAGGTGGTCAAGCCGACACGGACATTGACAGAAGAGTCGATCGCCTTTCACCGAATAACCCACTCACAGGTGGACCAGGCCCCTCCTCTGGAAAAAGTCCTGAACGAACTGGTCGACCAGCTTCGCGGCCGAATGGTGGTGGTTCATTATCGGGAGATCGAGAGACCCTTTCTGGATCTGGCCTGTCGTCAGTTGTGGCGGGAACGCTGTCTGTTTCCGCTGGTGGACACCATGGCTATTGAGGCGCGCTGGGAACGCCGCGGCTGGAAGCAGAGACTCAAACAGTTATTCGGAGGTCAACCGGCCTCGATTCGCTTGAATGACAGTCGCCAGCGGTATGGCTTACCCGTGTATTCTTCACACCACGCCAAGGTGGATGCCATGGCCACGGCGGAATTGTTCTCGGCGCAGGTGGCCAGACATTATGATCCCACAACGCCGATTGGGCAGTTGTGGGATTGAGGGTTTTACGTTGAGTCTTGGTTAATGCCTAACTCTTCGCGACGGGGCGTGGCTCACTCATCAAACCGCGGATGATGGCATAGCACCCCACCAGCAGCACGGCGGTAAACGGCAAACCGGCAGAGATGGCAGCAGCTTGCAACGCGCCAAGACCACCACCCAACAACAACGCAATGGCAATGGCACCTTCTGTCGCGCCCCAGAAAATACGCTGGGGTTTGGGGGCGTCAAGTTTGCCACCGGCGGTAATGGTATCGATCACCAGAGAACCGGAATCCGAGGAAGTTACGAAGAACACGATCACCAACACAATACCGATAAACGAAGTGATTTCGGACAGCGGCAGATGCTCCAGCATCATAAACAGCTTCAGCGGCAGATCGGCGTTTGCCGCCCCTTCAAAACCTTGCTGCAACTGGTGAATGGCGGTAGTACCAAAAGCCGTCATCCAAAAGACAGAAACCACGGATGGAATCAGCAAGACCGAGACCAAAAACTCACGCACACTTCGACCGCGGCTGACGCGGGCGATAAACATGCCGACAAAAGGTGACCAGCTGATCCACCAGGCCCAGTAAAAAGTAGTCCACCCCTGACTGAAGTTGGCGTCATCGCGATTAAAGGGATTGGCGAGTGCCGGCAGCTCGGTGACGTAACTGGCGAGATTGTTGAAAAACCCTGTGGCGATCAACATGGTGGGTCCAACAAACACCACAAACAACAACAGGGCGAAGGCCAATAGCATATTGATTTCAGATAAGCGTTTAACGCCTTTTTCTACACCGGCGACAATGGAGATAATCGCAATGGCACTGATGCCGGTGATCAACAGAACCAGCGTGATATCACCATCCCCAATACCAAATAGATGATCCAGACCGGAAGCAGCCTGTTGTGCGCCAATTCCCAGAGAGGTAGCAAGCCCAAAGAGCGTGGCAAACACCGCCAGAATATCAATAACATGGCCAGGCCAGCCCCAGACTCTCTCGCCCAGGATGGGGTAGAAAATAGAACGAATCGTCAGTGGCAATCCCTTGTTAAAGGAAAATATCGACAACGACAGAGCCACAATGGCATAGATGGCCCAGGGGTGAAGCCCCCAGTGATAAATGGTAGCGGCCATGCCGAGATCCAAAGCGGCTTTTTGATCACCTTCTGCACCACCCAGTGGTGCCCAGTCGGTTCTTAAACCGTCATCTCCGACCGAAACTCCTCCCAGGGAAGAACCATAGTGGGAAAGCGGCTCAGACACACCATAGAACACGAGACCGATCCCCATCCCGGCAGCAAATAACATGGCAAACCAGGAGGGTCTGGAGAAATCTGGTTTGGCATCTGCACCGCCAATGCGAATACGACCGAGTGGTGAAAGAATCAAGCCCAGACAAACGAGCACAAAAATATTGGCAGAGAACATAAAGAACCACGTCATGTGGGTATTGATCCAGTTCTTGCCCGCCTCAAAGAGGTTGGTCGACTGTTCCGGCAAAGCCAGTGACAGAAATACAAAAGCCATCACCACAATGGATGAGAAGATAAACACCGCACCATGAATGTCAATGGTGATGCCCATATGCTTGGCTCGATAGTTATCCTGTCCGATCTGATAATCGGTATCGATTAAATTGGCTGCACCATCGGGTGCAGGAACACCTAGTGATTCGGTGTCAGCGGAGTTATCGGGCTTGTTGTCCACGGCGTTCTCCTTGAGTAAATATCATTAATGCTTTTCAGACGACTTGTCAGGTCATATTGCAGACTGTTGTTTAACTGAGTATTCCAGCCTAACAGATGCAGAAATCCATGCCACCACCGGGCTCGGAAAAGCCCGGCAGCAGAAGAATTCAAAATCAGAAGTAATAACCGAAATTGATGTTGTAGCGAGTGATCCACTCGTCATCGGCGTTCGCCCCCAGACGGTCACCGAAAGCGGAATCACCGCCGACAAATTCGTTACCGTTGGAAAAGGCGAGATCGTTGTAGATGTACCAGCCGTTGCGCGCCAGTGCCAAACCGATAATAAACATTTCACTGTCATTGAAGTCGCTCTCATCCTTCACGATAGAGCTGTACTCCATGTAAGGCACGACGTAATCCAGCCAGTCAATATTGTCGGTGGCGTAGGTATAGCTAAGAGATATCGCAGGGACCCAGCCTTCGGCCGCAGCAGTACTGGGAAAGTCATAAGCGCCGTACTGCACCAGTGTGTCGGTTCCCAACGGCTGGTCATCATCGACGTCGTACTCATAGCGGGTCACCTGAGAAGCCAGTTTCAGATTGCCCCATTGATTGATCATGTGCACGGAAGCCGCGTAGTGATCGCCGTCGGACTGGGGTCCTTCGCTTTCCAGCTCACCCACCTGCACTGAGAACCCCAGATCGGTGGACATGCCACCCTCAGAGGCCGCCAGCGAGTAGATGCCACGCAGGTTAAACTGGTTGCGCTCTTCGTAGCCGTCACCAGACTCATTGACTATGTCGTAGGAATAACGGGCGCTGTCACGAGTGGCACCGGTGTACTGTCCTTCATCACTGAAGTAGTAGGCCATATCCCAGGTCCAGTTACCCGATGTCATGGTGTATTTGACCCCCAGATCCATATCGTCTGAGAGGCCAAGATAGTAGTGCTGATCAAACAACCAGCTTTGAGACACACCGTAAGCACCGGGACCAAACGGTACACGGTTCACCCCCACCTGCAGCTGGCTGTCATCCTCAAAGGTATAACCCACCCACCCGGTGTGCAGGAAGTTATAGCCGTTGTACCACCGGTACTCGAGCTTGGCGGAGTAAGGCCCATTGCTGTAATCCAGATTGACACGGAAGGTATCCAGATTGAAGTTGCCATCCTCCTCCCAGGCACGGCTGGCGCCACCGCCGCCGGAGGCGGGATAGTCACCCACCGTGTAATTGGCACGTATGGCGCCCCCTATTTTCAGATTACCTATCTGAATGGGAGCATCAGCCTTGCTGAGCTTTGCATTGGATTCCGTGAGTGTTTTATTTTGCGCCTGAACGGCTTTCAGTTCGGTGTTGGCGGCCTGCAATTCAGCTTGCAGTTGTTGAATGCGCTTTTGGAGCTCTGCCTCAGTGGCAGCATAAGCAGGTATTGAAGTAAACAGCAGACAAGTCAGTAATAGACGGCGAACCCATCCATTCGTTGTTAGTATCATGGGCTACTCTCCCTGAGCGGATAGACTGTGAATGAAGGCGTATATCTGAGCTCATACGCAACTATGGTCGAAAAACCGCTCATTTTCCAGTGTACGTACGACTTGAGTGTTTGGATCACCATGAAGAAATCAGCAGAATACGCTTGCATGTGGTAATTAAAATTCTGTTTTAAAGACTCGTAAAAATACGATTTAACAAAACTGAAATTAATTTTCAAAACAACATATAACGCTTAATGCACTGTATATGCCGACTGAAACACACTGTTGGAAAGAAATTTCGGGAGGGCAAGATGATAGCTTGAAGTATGAATCAATATCCTGAGTTACAAGCGCTCAACAAAAACAGCGCGCGCTGTGGATTTACAAACTCCTCCGCAATCATTTCCGTCTGATTGCATTGCTGTTAGGCTTTGCAAGCTGGCAAAGAATGTACTTGTGCATTATCAATAAAGTTGCCTGCCCGCTGTGCAAAAAAATGATTGAAACCCGTTAATGGCAATGCTGACTGTTTTGTCGCCCGCGATCAGCGATTCGATTTCAAACAGTGTTCTATGGCATCTTTTTCCAAAGACTCGTGCTCCAGCAATGCGGCAATCAGTGTATCCAGCTGTGAACGGTGCTGCTGCAACAGACTGCTGGCTTCCTGTTCGGCTTTAATCAGCAGCCGCTGTACTTCTGCATCCACCTTTTCGGCAAGAGCCTCGCTGTAAGGCTTGGGCTCGGTGAGTTCACGTCCTAAAAACGGGTGGTTTTCGCCTTCACTAAACCCCAGAGGCCCAATAGCAGAACTCATTCCCCAGTTAACAACCATTTGGCGCGCCAGTTTGGTGGCCTGTTTCAAATCATCGGCGGCTCCTGAGCTGGCGGTGTTGTAAAGCAATTTTTCGGCACAGCGGCCACCCATAAAGATACGCAACCGATCACGCAGGTAGCTCTCGTCGAGGTTGTGGCGGTCTTCGCTGGGTCGCTGTTCGGTTACGCCCAACGCACGTCCTCTGGGAACAATACTGATCTTTTGCAGGGGATCGGTATATTCGGAATAGTAGGTCACCAATCCATGCCCGGCTTCGTGACAGGCTATGCGACTGCGCTCATTCGGATTTAGCAGGTTTGGACGCTCTTCGCCCATAAGGACTTTATCCCTGGCGATCTGAAAGTCTTCGCGGGTGACTTCGGCGCGCCGATCTCTTGCTGCCCGCAAACTGGCCTCGTTAACCAGATTGTGAATGTCTGCACCGGAAAAGCCGACACTCATGGCGGCCAGCTCCTGCAGATCGACCTCTTCGGCCAGCGGGGTCTTGCGGGTATGAACCTTAAAGATACTGACTCTTGCTGCTTTGTCGGGCAGATCCAGCACCACTTTGCGATCGAAACGCCCCGGTCTTAGCAGTGCCGGGTCAAGCACGTCCGGTCGGTTGGTGGCCGCCAGAACGACCACCACATCTTCAGGCTCAAAGCCGTCCATCTCTGCCAGGATCTGATTGAGGGTTTGCTCTCTTTCGTCGTTACCACCCCCCAGCCCCGTACCCCGTGCCCGTCCGACTGAGTCAATTTCATCAATAAAAATCAGCGCGGGTGCGTCTTTGCGAGCCGTCTGAAACATGTCACGAACCCGAGAGGCCCCCACCCCCACATACAGTTCGATAAATTCTGAACCGGTGATGGAAAAAAAAGGGACTCCGGCCTCTGCTGCGGTGGCCTTTGCCAGCAGAGTTTTACCGGTACCGGGCGCCCCCATCATCAATACACCTTTTGGAATTTGCGCCCCCAAAGCCTGGAACCGCTGGGGATCCTTCATGTAATCGATAATATCACTCAGGTCACGCTTGGCCCCTTCAAGCCCGGCCACATCGTCATAGGTTGGACCACCTTCGGTTTTTTCGAAACGCCGGGCTTTTGATTTGGAAAAGTTCAGGACTCCCCCGCCCATACGCGATTGCAACGAACGGGAAAAAAGCACAAACAGCGCAATAATGATCAGCCAGGGAATAAAGCCCGCCAACAACTGCACCCAGACTGGATTCTGGTTGGGCTGAACACGAATTTCGACAGCGCGTTTCTCAAGGTGTTTAAGAAAGTCGTCACCAATAAAATCTGGCAATTGGGTACTGAATCGGGATGATTGACCGCCACCTTGATAACTCCCCTTCAAGGTCAAGCCTCGAATATCCACGCTCTTGATCTGATCCTGTCCCAGAGCCTGAATAAACTCACTGTAGGGGATGACTTTAACCTCACTGCGATCCAAGTGGCTGAGGCTGTAATAGAACAAAAACACAATGGGCAGCAGCCAGATAAACCAGGGATCGCGATGCAATTGTTGAACGTCCTTCTTGGGTGTGGGTTCATCGTTGGGCTTGGGAGGTGTCGGCATGCACGTTCCTTTCTGACGGCTGACAAGCCCCACACATCATGAGGGGCGATAGTACGAATAAATGACGGGCGCGACCTCAATATAGCCTATTCACTATGAGATGCCATGTCGCAGGCAGTGCCGGCTTCAAACCCTAAGGGCCCAAACCTATGCGTTCCGCAGTGTTTAGCACGGCAGCCCATCAGGACTGGTGGGCAGGCTGAGAATAGCGTTGTGCAATCTGTTTCGCTGCAGCCTGAAGGCTGGAGAGATGCTTTTCTGCAAATTGTTCTTCCGTCATGTAATCGCGTACGCACATCAAATTGATACAGCCTAGCACTCGCTGCTCATGCATCACCGGAACGGCTATTGCGTTCAGGCCATCATCGGGTCGAGTCTCACCAGTGTATCCGGGATGACGGGTACTGTAGCCGGCCTGACGGATACGCTCGAGCAGCCGTTCAAGGCCTGCGTCGGTCATATTTCGCGGTCGATCATGCCTTGTCTCTTCGATTAATTGCTGCCGCTCGGCTTCGGGGCAGTAAGCCAGATAGGTACGCCCGGCGGCAGAGTAAAGCATTTTGACATTAACGTTGATATAACCACGGTAGAGCGAAATGGGTGTATTGGCGCGATTGCTTTCGACGATGCGCATACTGCAACCTTCACGCACAAACAGATCAGAGGGCCAGCGGACTTTTTCCACCAGCTCCACCATCACCGGCATGGCGGCCTCACACAGCCGCCAGCTGAGTGGTGACAATTCATTATCGGTTTCCAGTGGCAGAAAGATATTGGTGCGAAAGAGACCGTCCGCCAGACTTTTGCGAATCAGTCGTTGCTCCTGCAACGTCAGCAACAAGCGGCGCACGGTGGATTTGGGAAGTGCGGCTTCACGGGCCAATTGACTGAGCGTGGCTCCGTTCAGGCGATCGATCAGTTTGAGCAGCTGAATGCCACGCACTAATGAACGATTGGTTGGGGATTCGGACACAGCCGGGCCACTCCGCCTGAAGGTTAGTTTCAGATACAGGGGCAGAAACCAGCCCCTGCTCTCGCCTTCATTTTAGAACGAATAGTTCAGGAGTACACGGGTGTAGAGGAAATCATCCTTGTCCACGTCTGGACGGTCAAAATCCATATATGAAGTGCGCAGACGACCTTTCAGACCTTTAATACGCTGGAATTGGTACTGAAGATCAACGCCGGCCTCGTACCCACCATCCAGATTCCGACCGCTGACGGCAATGCCTTTGTCACTTTGCCGCCAACCGGAATAGATGAGATTAAAGTTTGCTCCCGGAAGGCCAAATCCGTAACCGACACGCAGCGAGGTGGTTTCCAAGCCGGCAAAGATTTCATCGATAAAACCGGTTTTGTAACTGCGAAACATGGGGACATGCCCTATTGAGCCAGGGAAATTGCCATCATCATCCATCGATGTGTATCCCAGGTGCAATAACACCCCTTTGACCGTGGTTTGAGCCTTAACGCCCCAATAACCGGTATCCGGTAACTTATCGTAATTTGCCGTTAACGCCTTGGCTCCAAGGATCCAGCTGGAATCGGGAATCTTGTAAGTCAACCCGAGAAAGCCGCTATCGTACTTGTCGGCAGTTCGCACCGCTGCGGGTGGGTCACCGACTGGATCATCATTCCTGTTCGACAACCATTGAGCTTCGACGGTAAGGCCGGAAATACTGTTGTTGGTCAGGTAGAGAGAGTAGACAGGATTATGGTACTGCAGGTCATCCTCAACGAATGTGTCATTGGAGTCTTCGCCGTAACGCTTGTTCCAGCGATTCACTGCCATCATCCGCAGCTGGGTGCCGGGAAGATCATGATTTTCAATAACAACCGCGTCGAAAGAATCCTGCATAGGAAACTCACCGCTGCTCATCAGCAATGGCGTCACGATTTTCTGTCGGCCAATGCGCACGCGGGTATCGGTCAGAGATTTATCAACCGCATACTCCAGGTAGGCAACCAGAAGATCGGTCGAACTGATCGAGACGCGACTGTCGTCCTCACCACCGGCGATGGTAGCCTGCTCGTCATCCTGCATTCCCCAATCGTGGCCACTCTGCAGACCTACTACAGCCTTCAAGCCTTGATAGGCACCGGTTTCGTAGGTTAACGACAAGGCCGAACCCAGCACATTGGAATTATTAAGGGCTGCAGCTCCGTTTCTTGCATCTGACTGCGAGCCACCGACGTAGGTGTTGCGAACTTCACCACTGATCTTGCCACCAATCAGGGCCTCGTGAAAAGAGTCGGCCTGCGCCTTGCAGCTCAAGACTGATAACAGCGCAACAGCCAGGCATAACTCATGACGGTATTTCATCTGGGCAACCTTTATACATCTTTATTGTTATCGTGGAAGTCTGTTCTCTGCTCAACCACCTGCGTACTGCTCAACTACCTATGCACTACTCAACTACAGGCGGCGAGGCAGGAATCAATAGATATCCAGATCTTCGGCCAGAACGACGTTGCCGTTGAACACCGCCTTGACTTCTTCGAGGGTCTTTTCGCGAGGCGCGCCATAGTGCAATACGTGAGTCAGAACCAGCAGACCGGGTTTGGTTTCGTTGGCAATACGTCCCAGCACACTGGATCTGGTGTGCGCCGCGGAGTGATATGCCTGCCAGCCCTCTGACAAGCCAGCCAGACCTTCATCGCAAATTACTTCATGCACCAGGATGTCGGCGCCCTTAGCCATCTCTACCAGTTTCTCGCTGTACGAGGTATCACCGGAGATCACAATGGTTTTATCCGGGGTCGTTATACGATAGCCGAAGGCGGGGGTAATCTTGCCGTGCTCGATGTCAAACGCCTCGATGGTCACATCTCCGTCCTTGACGGTCCAGCCACCCTGAGCGTACTCGTGGGTCAGGTACTGATAGCCGGTAGGATCCTTGATCGGACTGCGACTGTTCACCCGCAGGTCAGTATCGCGCTTCACCATGGCGTAATAACCCTGAGTCATCTCGTTCAGGCCCGTTGGTCCCCAGACACTGATCTTGTCGCTGCGACGCCACCAGTAGGTAGAGGCCAGCTCCGGGTAATCCAGGATATGGTCACTGTGCAAGTGAGTCAGAAAAAGATGTTTGATCTTTGTCGGGTATAACGCCTCCACGCCTTTCTTTTGCGCGGCAATGATGGCGCTGCGGACGGCCCCGGGGCCAATATCGAAAACATAGGCCTGACCGTTATAGACTACCGCAGTAGCGGGGCCGGAATGATCGGCATCCGGTACTGGCGTTCCTGTACCGAGCATAACGACCTGAGTCTCAGCCTGTACACTGGCAGCCGCCATACCGAACAAGCCGACACAGGCCAAACGTGAAAAAAGTTTCATGGGGTTCATCATTATCTCTCTCGTCATTATTGTTCTGATGCAGATTGAGTTACTTGAGTCGATGGCGCCCGCTGCAACACAGACACCCACTCACAGGAAAACTCACTGCTGTTTTCTATCGGAGTAATCACTCACTCGATGGAAAAAGCCTAAACAGGTTAAAAACGAAGTGAAATCAGTTCTGGCAACCTGTGCCACCAGATGGCACAGCCACTCTCGAATGGTTAAACAAAACTCAAAACAGGTAGGTTTAGACGCCAGCCATAAACATTGAGACACCAATAAGTGACATCAAAAAGATCCACCAGGCACAAATTCGTGAACGATATTGATAATAATTCCCATTCCTATATCATACCCTCCCAATGACGAGCAGCACATTGAGGGCTGCCGATTTTGCCTGGGAGTATCACTGATGAAAATATCGCCAAATTCATTCAACCGCCGCCACTTGCTGGCTGCGGCAATTGCCCTGATCAGCACCGGCGGTCATGCTGCCGAAACGGCTTCAACCTCCAGACAAGGTTCATTGGAAGTGGTCGAAGTCACCGGCCATGACCTGCAAGGCAGCTATATTGTGGAATCCATGAGCACAGCCACAAAGTTTGGGCTGTCTGCGTTTGAAACCCCTCAGTCTGTCTCGGTAGTCACTGCGGCTCAGATCCAGGATTTTAATCTGAACAGCCTGAATGATGTGCTGATGAACACCACCGGTATCAACGCCGAAGAGGTGGAAACAGATCGCATCTATTACACCGCCCGCGGTTTTGACATTACCAACTTTCAGTACGACGGCATGGGCTTGCAAGTCCCCGATGGCAACATCAGCGGCGATATCGATACCTACGTCTACGACCGCGTGGAAGTCGTTCGCGGCCCCAACGGGCTCATGGCCGGTGCCGGAAACCCTTCTGCAACCATCAATATGGTGCGCAAACGTCCTACCGATGAGTTCATCGGCCAAGTGGGCGCCAGTGCCGGCTCCTACGATGAATACCGTTTGGAAGGTGATGTTTCGGGCCGTCTCAGCGATCGGGTCCGTGGACGTCTGGTAGTTGCCACTGAAGACAACGGTTCCTATCTGGATCGTTATGGTCACGACAAGAAAGTCGCTTACGGCGTTATCGATATCGCTTTGACTGATTCCACTTTGTTTACTGCAGGCTACACCTGGCAGGAAAATAAAGCAGACAGTCCTTTATGGGGAGCGGCTCCACTGCTGTACACCGACGGGACACAAACAGATTTCAAACGCTCGACCAGCACCGCTCCGGACTGGGCATTTTGGAACTCCACGGAAGTACAGGCCTTTGCAGAAATAGCACACACGTTTGACAGTGGCTGGGAAGTAAAAGGAACCTATACCTATATTGACCACGAAGAAGACAGCGAGATGCTGTATTACTTCGGCACACCCGACAAGATTACAGGCCTGGGAGGACGGGCCTACGGAAGTGATTATACGGAAGATAATGGCATGGATCTGTTCGACCTGTATGCCAGCGGTACCTTCCAACTGGCAGGTCGCGAACACGAGCTGGTACTGGGGTACAGCTGGTCCGAAAGCACTGTCGATAATTTCTCGTACTACGACGACTCATTCCCACCGTTGCCTGAAGATTTCAGAACCTGGAACGGTGGCGGTGTTGATCTGAACCTTCGTCGCTCAGTGCGTGGCGGCGCGGATTATAAGGATGAGCAAGAATCCATCTACGCGGCTACTCGTCTGAACCTCACTGACGATTTGAAAATCCTGCTAGGCGCTCGTGTCAGCGATTGGAAAACCACCGGAAGTTCGTACTCCGTCTCCAAGGAATCCAAATATTCTGGCGTAACTACCCCATACGCTGGCATTGTCTACTCCATCACCGACACGGTCTCTTTCTATTCCAGCTATACCGACATCTTCACTCAACAAACTGCTGAAGATATTAACGGTAGCCGCCTGGATCCTCTGGAAGGCCGCAGCCATGAAGCCGGCATTAAAGCCCAACTGGCTGATGGAAAGCTGTTATTCACCCTGGCGGCTTTTGATATCGAGCAAACCAACCTGGCGATTTCCGGCCCCGATAACAGCCCAGTAACCGGCACCAGCTATTACATCGCTTCGGACGGAATTTCCAGTGAAGGCTTTGAGATTGAGCTGGCCGGTCAGGTGACAGAAGGTCTGGAAATGAGCCTCGGCTATACCAATTTGGATATGGATGCGAATGACCAACAAGACAAAAATGTTTTACTGTTTACACCAAGCCAAACCCTGCGCCTGTCATCCAGCTACCGCCTGCAAAGCCTGCCAGATCTGAAAGTGGGCGCCAGCCTCAAGTGGCAGGATGACACATCCCGGGTCGACAGCGGCTTTGAAGTGCAACAGGACAGTTATGCCTTGATTGATTTGTTTGCCAGTTACGACTTGACGGAGCAGGTCAACGTAAGCCTGAACGTGAAAAACATCACCAATGAGAAGTACTTAACCAGTTTGTATTGGGGTCAAGGTTATTACGGTGCGCCCACGACTGCCACCGCCTCCGTCAATCTGCGTTTTTAGAGGATGGAGAGAAAGGCCGGTGCAATTACACCAACCGGCCTTTCTCGCTAACAGATACGTCTCGGTGATATGAATTTTCATTACATCACCCTCCGTTACAGCTTGCCCGCATCAAAACTTTCAGTCCGACCCAACAACCTCTCACATCTTCCTGCAGCCTCTGATTTGCCAGAAAGAAGACCTCTCTCGTAATTAAGCGAGCCCATTTGATCAACCGCGGCATGCATTCTAAACTTAGTGATGAACTACAACGGTTTATATCAATTCTTTGGCTCAGGCATTGCAAATCGACGACACCGCATTTAATCTTTTGTGACAAGCCGAACAGCAAGTAGATATGTGCAAAACGAAAAACACAAAAAAACAGTCAATGCACTTGACACCATAACAACCAACAATCTCACCCCGCTTTCATTGATTTAACCGCCCCTCAACATTCGGCCAATCGAGATTGTAACTAGAAACATCTACTGCCAATAAAATCGGAACTGTGATACCGTTCAAGAATAACAAAGGCGAAAACTCCACACTGGAGAATAAAAACCGCCGACAAAGAACCAATGGTGATACATGCAGAATCGAATTCAAACCTATAAACAGCTGACCGACTCCGCTCCAATTCTTTGTTTCTCTGTGGATTGCGACCTTCGCTACACCTACGTAAACCCTTTTTTCTCCAAGGTTCATGGAGTTTCCTTACAGGAAGCTCTTGGAAAAACGATTGAACAGGTTATTGGCCAAGAAGGGTTTTTGTCTAATCTTCCACGCTACAAGAAAGCACTTGAGGGAGAAACCATCGAATACGAATCGTTCTTTACCAAACGAGATGGCAACCCACATTATTATCGTGCAGTTTACACTCCCATTGAATACGATGGTGCCATTCAAGGTTTTACCGGTATCGTGATCGACATCACCGCCGAGAAAGAACTGAAACGCTTATCCCGAACAGACCCCTTAACCAACCTGCATAATCGCCGCAGCTTTGAAAGCAATCTCGCTCATTTGTTAAAATCCAACAGCGAATCTCAGCACGGCCTGATTTTTTTGGACATTGACTTCTTCAAAGCAATCAACGATCAGTTTGGCCATAGTGTCGGCGACCGCGCACTGATTTCCATCGGTGAACTGCTGAAGAAAAACACACAAATTCGCAACAATGCCTATCGTATAGGCGGTGAAGAATTTGCGGTAATTTTTCCTGACATAGAAGATCAGAACACTCTGTTAGAGGCCGCTGAACACATAAGACGCACGATAGAAACTTCCACGATCATTCCCGAACGTCAACTTACCGCCAGCATTGGTGCTGCGCTATTTAAAGCCGGCGATGAGCGCCACACCCTGTTAAAACGTGTAGATATTGCCTTGTATCAAAGCAAAGATAGCGGACGCAATCAGGTTTGTTTTATTTAATGGAACCACTCCACACTCTCGTGATAGTGCGCCACCTCATAAGGCAGAGCGTTCAATCATGAAAATGAATGGTCATCCATTGTTCCTTTAGAGAATAAGGCAATCTCATCAAATCCTCTGTCGCCGGTCCTTTAATCACATGGCCCGCGAGGTCAAACTCCGAACCGTGGCAAAGGCAACGCCAACCGCCGTCGGCCAGAACACCGGGGCGAGGCTCACATCCCTGATGAGTACAGGAAGCCAAAACCACCAGCCACTCTGCATTGGTATCCCAGACAGCTGCATTCTGGGTCTCATGAGGTCGACGCACGATGTGAACTATTTTCCGGCCGGGTGCGACAACCCGTTTGACACCACCAGGAGATAGCCCTTCAATCGACACACGAAATTGCCGTGATGTTTGACTGTGTGTATCACTGGCAATGAGCGGCAGTGCGCCCATTGCCAAGATCAGATCGCGTCTGCGCATCGCCAATCACTCAGTACTGAACGCAATGCGTCGCGGTACGGTGCCCACTGGAATCTGTTCAACTTCTTCCAGCTTGTGCAAATCAATCACAGAGACCGTGTTATCACCAGGATTGGACACATAGGCAAAACGTCCCTCTTCGTCACACACCACCCAGTTAGGGTTTTCACCTACGGGGATGGTTCCCTTGAGCTTGTAGTCGGGCAACGAATAGACGGCAACATAATTGGCTACGGTGGCAACAGCCAACAGAGTTTTGCCATCGGCCGTCATGGCCAAACCGTGATTGTAGGTGTATGGAAATGACGTCGGCAGTTTGTTCACCTGCAGATCATCTGGGTTGCGCGCACCACCGCTGCCGGGCTTACTCTTCAGCGGAGGCAGCTTAATGGTTTTCACATACTCGCCAGAATCAATCTTACGGACTTCAAAACCGTGTAATTTTGACAGCTGCATGTAGAACAAATTGCGGTCGTCATCAATGACAATTGGACGGATACCCTCTTGCCCTTTGCTGTCGATTGCCATCAGCAAACTGCCGTTACTGGTATCGTAAACATACACCGCCCCGGTCATGATATTACCGGCAAACAGACGCTTGCCATCCCGTGATGTCTCCAGGGTATGATTCCCCAGAATGGACGGCCACCAGGAAAGGATGGTGCCATTTTCCGCGTCCAGCTCCAGAATCCAGTTACGGTTATACATAGGCACGTAGAGCCGCTTGCCATCGGGCGAACCCGCCAGATGATGTGGCGAGCCATCAATAGACAGTGACCACAGCTGTTCTTTTGAGTCTGTGTCGTAAGCAACGACCATCCCCGACTCATTGGCTTGATGCCCGAACGGGCTGTTGGACATCCCCTGCACCGAAACATAAAACTTGCTGCCATCCGGAGAGCCCATCACGTCATCGGTATTCCCCTGAATGGGAAGGTTTTTAACAACCTTACGCAGTTGGGTATCCACCACCTGTACATCGTGGGAGTCCGCACTTTCGACCAGTAAATAATTTTTAGGGGAAGCGGCCTGCACAGCTGCAGAGGCCATAACCAGGCTCATTGCCACAGGTGCCGACCACTTAAGTAGACCTTGCAGCCTGTAAGAGGAGTGAAAACGATGGAGTTTTTTCATTATTAGATCCTGCCGTCTGTTAATTTAATGCGTCACTACGCATCTCAGAACGGCCAATCTACAAAGAAGTCACGGTAATGACTGCAACAATTATTTCCATTACGTGATTTTAAGCTGGGCGAGGTTCATTTAGATCAATAAATGGTCGGCGTCTTGCCCATCCTCGGACAACAACGTGTAAAACGTTTCTTTGAATTCCTGCACATTATGAATGGTAATTTTTCGGTAATGGAGAGTGATCCAGCCATTTTTTTCTAACGCACGAATCTCCCGACCAATACTTTGACGACTGGATCCCAATACACTGGCAATCAGCTCGTGAGTGACATCATGCAGTTCCACCGAATCATCCACCCGTGTACCTCGCATGGGGACAAGGCGGTACAACAAGCGTCCGATTCGCTGTCGCAGGGACAACATGGTGACTTCATTCACCATTGACATAAGAAAGCGTGTTCGTCGACTCAGCAGCGCGCACATCCTGCGAGCGATCTCGCCATACTGCTCAAACAACTCCTTGAAATCCGGAGCGCTGAGACAAAATAGCTCGCAGTCTGTCACCGCAACCGCGGTATTGCTGCGTTGGAGACCGTCGAGCATGGACATCAGGCCAAAGCAATCGTTTGGATAAAGGGCCGTCATCAGAATTTCGGTATCACCCTTGCCGTAAATATTGATATTGATTTCACCGCTGATGATTTGATACGTGGATTCGGCTTGCTCTCCAAGCCGGTAAACGGTCTTGCCTGCAGGGAAAACAATACGACGACCACGACGTCGGACCTCTTCTTGCACATCGACAGGCAACATCGAAATCCAGTCATTATAAACACCCAGGTTATGCATAATCTCTCTCCAGCAGAGCACGGTTGAGCAATAAAGTTCTTCACCCCCCCGACAGAATGTTCAATAAGCAACAAATGTTGTTTTTCCCTTCGTGGATGAAAGCTAGCCTAACGCTGCTGGGACTGGCCCCTCCCAATGCCTCTCAGGACGGAGTTTACAGTTTCAGAACGCATACCGGTTAAATCATCGGCCGGAATTATATCCAGCGATTAGCCATATATCCATTGAGGTCATAATAATGATAAAGCAACACACCATCCCAAAAGCCTTACCCTCAAACTTACCCTTCGCCCAATCGCCACTGGTATTATCACTTTGCCTTGCCGCCACAATTCTATCCCCCCAGCTTCAGGCCCAGACACTGGAAGAGGTCATCGTAACCGCTACCAAACGGGAACAAGGGCTGCAGGATATCCCCATTGCCATGTCGGTAATGAACAGCGAGCAACTGAGCCAGAGCGGTATCGTCGGACTGGACGACATGTCCAGCCATATGCCGGCGGTGCACATTACCGAAGCAACCGATGGCGATCAGGTGTTCATTCGCGGCATTGGCTCTGGGGTCAACTTTGGTTTTGAACAGTCCGTAGGGACATTCATCGACAACGTATACTACGGCCGCGGCCGTAACGCACGCTTTGCCTTTCTGGATGTTGAACGGGTCGAGGTACTGAAAGGCCCCCAATCAACATTATTCGGAAAAAACACCATTGCCGGTGCGATCAACATCACGACGGCAACCCCCAAAGAAAACTTTGAAAGTTATGTACAGGCCAACTACAACACCGAACTGGAAGGGCGTGAGTTGACTGGCATGATCACCGGGCCATTGTCCGAAACGGTATTTGGTCGTCTGGTGGCAAAATCTTATGAAGATAACGGTTACGTCGAAAACACATACATTGGTGAAGATGGACCGCAAATGGATACCTGGGCCGCACGCGGCTCACTCCTTTGGCACGCCACCCCGGATCTGTCTCTAACGCTAAAGGTTGAAAAAGGCGAGTTTGATGTGGTGGGACGCCCTCAAATGATAGGCAAGGCATCTGACACAGCGATCAGTTTGTACCGCACCGCTTACCCGGACTTTGATCCCGACTTCAACTTTGAGCGGAGCATGGCAAACCTGCAGGGCCCTGGCAGCCGGCAAGGGGAGTACGACGAGACGGATTCCAACATTTACCAGCTCACGATCGATTATCAACTGGATGACCACACGCTGCGTTCGGTCACCGCCTACACAGACTATTCCTTTGAACTGTTTAAAGACGCCGACTACAGTCCTCTGGAGATTACCGCTCAGACACGCCGTGAAGAACACAAACAGTTGAGCCAGGAGTTCGTTCTGTTATCACCAACCGGTCAGACACTGGAGTACAAGTTCGGTCTCTTTTTTCAAGACACTGACCTCGAACACCACGAGGAAGTGGATATATCTTTAAGCAACCTGGGCGCGGCGGGCTTGCCAATCCCACCTCTGGATGGTTCCAGTAACCATACCTTCACCCAGGAAGGGGAAAGCTGGTCAGCGTTTGCGGAATTCACCTGGAATGTCAGCGAACAGTTCCGCACCATTGTGGGTATTCGACAATCCTACGATGAAAAAGTCATGACCAACACCACATTTATGGGTGAATTTCAAAACCCCACCGAACCGGACGCATTCCTCTGTCAGGTCTATTCGGATGCACTGGGTTTTATCAAATGCTTCACCTTTGACGAAAACACGCCCAACTTTGATAACCGCCGTACCGAACAGCACACCAGCGGCAGTATCGCCCTCCAGTATGATTTCGACTCATCCATGATGGCTTATCTCAACCTGTCCAATGGTTACAAGGGAGGCGGCTATGATGAAAGCAACCGTCTGGCCAGTGTCGAGAATGAAGAGTTCGATGATGAGACCGTGGAATCCCTCGAAATCGGCTTGAAAGCCGATCTGCTCGACCGTCGCCTGCGTCTGAACCTCGCCGCATTTTACAGCGAGTATGACAACATGCAGGTCAGCACCTTCGACGGCAACAGCAGTTTTGTTGTTGGCAACGCGTCGGAATCACGGGTACAGGGTGCTGAAGGGGATCTGGAATTTGCCTGGACGGATAGCATTACAGTAAACGCCGCGTTTTCGTATCTGGATGCAGAGTACACCAGCTTTCCCAACGCAGCCTGCAACGCTGAACAAGAAGCCAGCTGGTCAGAAAATGGTCCATGTCGTCAGGATTTATCCGGAGCCCCGTTGCAGTTTGCTCCTGAGTGGTCTGCCAGTTTCAGTGCAGAATACACCCGCAGCCTGACAGAATTCTGGGATTTGCAAGTCAATGCCACAGCTAACTTCATGGACGATTACGAGGTAGCCAATGATCTGGATGAAAATCTGCGTGTTGGCAGCTATTGGAAAATGGATGCGCGCGTGGCCTTGCATTCCAGTGACGGCCACTGGATGCTGGCTTTGCTGGGCAAGAACCTGACCGACGAAAAGGTCCTGGCCTGGGGCAATGACGTGCCGTTTGGCAGCCTTGGCTTTGCCGAAACCTACCACATGCAAATCGATCCGCCGCGTTCATTTGAAATTCAGGCACGATACAACTTTTAACCTTCGGAGGAAGGCGGCCTTCGCCTTCCTCTTAAACATCCCTTAGGAAATCAACGGATGCTGGCTCAGCACGCATAGAAAACCTTTTAGTCTTTTGGAACGATTCTGATAATACCGTTATCTTCTGTCGCCACATAGAGATAACCATCCGGACCCTCTCGCAAAGTACGCACACGACCTATGTCTTCAAACATGATACGAGTGGACATGATGCTGTCGCCAGCCACTTCGCAGAACACTAGGTAACGAAACTTCAACGAACCAACCAGCAAATCACCGCGCCATTCCGGATAGCGAGGGCTGGTGACAAACGTCATGCCCGACGGAGCGATGGAGGGATCCCAGTAGTGTACCGGCGACTCGTAACCCTCGCGGGTTTCCGCTTCAGCGAATTCACTGCCACTGTAGTTGATACCGTAGCTGAGTATGGGCCAGCCATAGTTGGCGCCGGCCTTGATCAGATTCACTTCGTCCCCGCCCCGCGGACCGTGTTCGTGAATCCAGATATCGCCACTGAGAGGATGCATGGCCATGCCCTGAGGGTTGCGATGGCCCAATGAATATATGGCAGGGTTTGCACCGTCCTGGCCGACAAAAGGATTATCACTGGGTACACGCCCCAAATCGGTCAGACGATAAATTTTACCGCCATCGCGACTCAGATCCTGCGGAAGATTATCCCGGTCTCCGCGATCACCGATGGAGAAGTACAGATAACCTTCGCGATCAAATTCAATACGACTGCCGTAATGGCGGCCACTGGTGGTATTGGGCCCGGCTTTATAGATCACCTGCTGGTCAGTCAGACGATCGCCGTCCAGCCTGGCTCGCATAATCGCCGTATGGCTGCCCTTCCCTTCACCGTCCCGGCTGGAATAAGAGAGATACAGCCATCCATTCAGGTCGTATTGGGGATGTCGTTCAAGATCCAGCAGGCCGCCCTGCCCGTTAACATGTACTTTGGGTACGCCCTTGATGAGTGTTTTCTTACCTTCGGAATCAATCCGATGCATTTTGCCGTTGCGACTGCTGACCAGCATATCGCCATTGTCCAGCCACACCATCCCCCACGGGACACCGATGTCTTCGACAACCGTTTCAAATCGATAGTGTGGATGACCACTATTAGAATTAGCGTCAGCCGCCAGTCCTTGCAACGACCAACAGGCCCACACTAAAATCAGTATTGCTTTCATAAAACGAACTCCGTCAATCTGTAGCAGGAATGCTCCGATTTGAATTCGGGTGCACCAAGAAACCTAAGAACGACACCAGAGCATACATACAGACTGCTGTGACAAACTCAGAAGCATACGACTACACTTACTGTATTCAAACATACTACCGTCTTAATTCCGGATATTGAACAGGGGTTGACTCAATGAAAATTTTATCCTTTGCGGCGAGCAACAGCCGTCACTCCATTAACCGAAAATTACTGAATTACACCGAAAGCCTGTTCTCCGATTTCGACATTGAGCATTTGGATCTCAACGATTATGAAATGCCCATTTACTCCATTGATCGGGAGCATGAATCCGGCATTCCGGATTTGGCCAAGCAGTTTGTTCATGCCATTGCACAGGCCGATGCCCTGTTGATCAGTTTCGCTGAACACAACGGCAACTATACCGTAGCCTATAAAAACATACTGGATTGGTGTTCTCGTCTGGATCGCAACATCTATCAAAACAAACCCATGTTATTGCTGTCCACCTCGCCAGGTCAGGGGGGTGGCGGTAGAGTTTTAACGATGGCAGAAAACGCAATACCCTATTTCTCAGGCACGGTCATTGGCACACTCTCAGTCCCCAGTTTTAATGAAAACTTTGATGTTGACCGAGGCATGCTGGTAAATGAAACACTGATCCATCAGTTAACCGCGCTCACCAAACGCTTAAGAGAAACAATACAAGGCCAGTAGACCTGATCTGCTCTATAAACCAGTTAAGCCAACAGCGATCAAACACACCAAGGTCACTATACAGAGTCATCAAGAACAAAAAAACAGCCCGGTGCTCATCACACAGGGCTGTAACCTGGCTGGTGATCAGAGAATCAGAGATCAAATCGATCCTGAGTCATGACCTGAGTCCAGGCTTTGACAAAGTCGTCTATAAATATCTTTTCTCCGCCCTCAGCCGCATAGGCTTCAGACAGCGCTCGCAATTCGGAATTGGAACCAAACACCAGATCTACAGATGTCGCAGTCCATTTCAGTTTGCCAGAAGAGCGATCATGGCCTTCGTACAAACCTTTGGCAGCACCTGGCTTCCACTCGGTAGACATATCGAGCAAATTGACAAAGAAGTCATTGCTCAGCTGTCCGGGGTTGTCGGTTAGTACACCATGATTACTGCCGTCGGCATTGGCTCCCAGAACACGCATTCCACCAACCAGCGCGGTCATTTCCGGTGCGGTTAACGCCAGCAGGTCAGCCTTCTCGACCATCATTTCCTTGGGCGGATAATAGGCACCTTCAGCGTAGTAGTTACGGAAAGCATCGGCTTTCGGCTCCAGTACGTCGAAGGCTTCGGCATCGGTCATTTCCGCAGTCGCATCGCCACGTCCTGATACAAACGGTACCGTGACTTTATGACCGGCGTCTTTGGCGGCTTTTTCAATGGCAGCAGCGCCACCCAGGACAATCATATCAGCCATCGAAATCTTGCTGCCTGAATCCTGGCGTATCTCATCCAGTTTTTTCAGCACCTTGGCCAGTTCCTGTGGATTGTTGGCCGGCCAGTCTTTTTGTGGCGCAAGACGGATGCGGGCGCCGTTTGCGCCACCGCGCATGTCAGAATAGCGATAGGTCGACGCCGATGCCCAGGCAGTGCGTACCAGTTCGGGAACCGTTAAACCCGACTTGAGAATGCTGGACTTGAGTTTCCCAGCCTCACGGTCACTGATGGTTTTACCTTCCGGAACCGGATCCTGCCAGATGAACACTTCTTCAGGCACTTCGCTTCCCACATAACGGGCACGCGGCCCCAGGTCGCGATGGGTCAGTTTGAACCAGGCTTTGGCAAAAGCCTTGTCGAACTCTTTGGGGTTTTTCCAGAATCGCTCGGCGATTTTCCGAAACCCCGGATCTTCTTTCAGAGACAGATCCGTTGTCAGCATAATGGGCGGATTGCGCTTGCCTTTAACATGAGCGTCGGGAACACTTTGCATCATCGATTCATCGGTAGGAATCCACACCGTGCCACCGCCAGGTGATTCGTGCTTTTTCCAGTCGAAACGAAACAGATTATCGAGATAGAGAATGGACCAGGCGGTCGGCGTCTGTGTCCATGCCCCTTCCAAACCACTGGTCATGGTATCTTCCGAGTGACCTTTGCCGCATTTGTTTTTCCAGCCGAGTCCCTGCTGTTCTGTAGGAGCTGCAGCCGGTTCCGGTCCGACGCAATCCGGTTTACTGCCGCCGTGTACCTTACCGAGGGTGTGACCACCGGCAATTAAAGCAACCGTTTCTTCATCATTCATTGCCATGCGAGAAAAGGATTTACGAATATCTTCGGCTGCCATTACAGGATCCAGATTGCCGTTGCGGCCTTCAGGATTCACATAAATAAGCCCCATATGCAGTGCGGCTATGGGTTTTTCGAGGTTGCCATCTTTGTCAAAGCGTTTGTCATTGCCCATCATTTTGGTTTCCGGGCCCCAGTACACCAGATCGGCTTCCCAGTCATCTACACGTCCGCCGGCAAACCCCAACGTCTCGAACCCCATGGATTCCAGAGAGACATTACCGGCCAAAATAATCAGATCGGCCCAGGACACATTGCGTCCGTATTTCTGCTTCACAGGCCACAATAATCGACGAGCCTTATCGAGACTGACATTGTCAGGCCAACTACCCAACGGTTCAAATCGCTGCTGAGCCCCCTCGGCTCCACCGCGACCATCGTGGATACGGTAGGTACCTGCACTGTGCCACGCCATTCGAATCATCAACCCGCCATAATGACCCCAGTCGGCGGGCCACCAATCCTGTGACGTGGTCAGTACTTTCTCGATATCCGCTTTCAGCTCTTTCAGATCAACTGTCGCAAAGGCTGCTGCATAGTCGAAGTCGTCGCTGTAGGGGCTGGAGCGTTCATCGTTATCACGCAGTGGTCCTAAATCCAATTGGTTAGGCCACCAAAAACTGTTGGGCTTGGCTTTACCGCTGAACATATTTTCTGAGTGAGCCACGGGCGCCATGGCAATAGCGATTGCAGCGACCAATGGCAGAGTTTTTCTGATCATTATTCTTTTCTCCCTAAATCGATCCAGCCTGGAATAGAGGTTATTGGCACTGTTATGCAACACACCATCCAGTGAGGCATTGATGGTAAACGTATGGAGAAGTCGATTTTCTTGCAATCGACTGTTGTAGTTATATAGGTCAAAACATGCTGGCTCGCATCATTAAATACTTTTATTGACGGAATGCCATGAAACTATGGAAGACTGAACATGGCTAACAGCACGTCCATATTGCGATCTGCTATTTAGAAATAATTCAATAGAGACTTAAGATCAAAAACGCCGCGAGAATCATCGCCACCCAAAACACCACGCGTCCAGTAGGCCAGGTCTTGGCCAGAATTCCCTGTGGCCCGGAATGGGTATGGATGTGATTGCCCAGTGCCGACAGAAACCTCTTGATCGTTTGACGCAACACTTCGTTCAACGACCAGAAAAGGCCCATGATGAATTCGAACAGGCGCGGCAGCAGGCGACGATAAAACCACTCCACATCCAGATTTACCGACGGCAATTCTGGAGGGTACAAACCCCGTTGATTAAGCCATACAAACGCCAACGCTGAAAAGAACAGCAATTGCAGCTGCGCCAGCACGTGAGTAGTGTCATAGGGCGTGTAATCGACATCATGAGGCAGCAAGGAGTAAACCATCTCGGGGTAGACACCGATTGCCACACAGAGCACGGCAGCGATAGTCATGGCAATCAACATATTGGTTGGCGGCTCGCTTGTACGAATACCCGAATCATGGGCAAAAAAGGCGAAATACGGGATCTTGATACCCGCGTGATGGAACACACCCGCAGAAGCAAATAACAACATCAACCAGATGACGTTATAACCATTGTTCAGGGCAGCAGTCATGACCATGGATTTACTGACAAACCCGCTGAACAGAGGAAACGCCGAAATGGATGCAGCCCCCACAATACAAAGGATCGTGGTTTTCGGCATGGACTTGTAAAGCCCTCCCAATTCCGATCCATTGATCTTGCCGGTCATATGCAGCACAGCACCCATAGACATAAACAACAGGCCTTTAAAAATCACATCGTTAAAGGCGTGTGCCACCGCACCGTTAACCGCCAGGGCCGTACCTATGCCGATCCCGACCACCATAAAGCCCACCTGGTTGATCAGGCTGTATGCCAGCACCCTGCGCAAGTCATTTTCAATAACGGCGTAAAAGATCGGAAAGCACGTCATGACCGCGCCAATATAGATCAGCAGCTCGGTGCCGGGGTAACCTCTCGCCAAAGCATAAACGGCCACTTTGGTGGTAAAGGCGCTCAGAAAGATCGTACCGGTTGGGGTCGATTCGGGATAAGCGTCCGTGAGCCAGGTGTGCAGAAAAGGGAAGGCACACTTGATTCCAATAGCGATAAAAATCAACCAGCTGGCAAGCCCCGCCGTTCCGACATGCTCCAGACCGATAAAATCAAAACGCAAGCTGCCACTGGCCTGTACATACAGAATGACTCCCACTAACAACAGCAGCCCGGACATGACCTGAATCATCAGATAACGCATTCCGGACCGGTAGGCTCTCTCCGTTCGACGGGCAAAGACCAGAAACACCGAGGTAACAGCCAGCATCTCCCAGAACACAAACAAACTGATGAGATCGCCACTGAACACAGCCCCAAGCGCGCTACCGGCGTACATGAGGCTGGCAACCTGCTGAAGCAGATCACGCACATGCAATGCATACACGATGGCAATAAATGCGGCTATATGAAAAACATAGCCGAACAGGACGCTGAGTCTGTCGGTGTAAAAAGGCGTCAGCTCAAATCCCAGCAGAGTCACTTGCCAATGCTCACCCTCGGGCAATTGCCATAAAAAGAAGCCACTTACCAACGGAATTGCCAACAATACAAGATTGCGACCCCAGCCACGCAGCAGTGGCAGCAATAACGCTCCCAGATAAAAGTAAATAAATGAGGGCAGCTCAGCGATCCACATCAGAAGCCTCCGATTCTGCACCGTCTTTTTTATCTGTTACCAAATCCACTACCCGTGGCTGGTGATCGTAAAAGTCTTCATCACGCATTAATACCTTGCGCATAACCTTGGCGAGAAGCACCAACACCACACAGCCCAAAAACCCGTACAGGGGGTAAAAGCCAATCAGTGTTTCCCAGGGATGAACAACATGTCGATGTATGACCACATCCATAATGAGCAAGAGGGCACAGCATGCATAAAACACGCGCAGCACCCGCTTGACGTTGGCAGGCTTATCAAAAAAACCGGGGGAATCTGAATTCATCATCAACCGTTAATCCTGTTCGCCAGATCATAAACACCGTTCGGGTACACAAACAGCACCAGAGTCATAAAGGCTGTTACCACCAACGCAATCAACGATGGCATCGGTGCCTCTTTTAATTGCGAACTGCTCTCCACATTAGTGTCACTACTGCCCCAAAAAGCTTGCAGAGGAATCGGTAACAAATAGGCAATATTCAAAAGAGAGCTCACCAGCAAGGCAACCACCATCAGTTGCTGACCGGCTTCCAGGCTGCCCCAGATCAAATACCATTTACTCCAGGTGCCACCGCCAGGAGGCAAACCAATAATGCTGACACTGGCAACCAGAAAAGCCGTCATCGTTACCGGCATAGCCTTTCCCAGCCCCGCCATTTGACTGACTTCGGTTTTATGACAAGCCACCATAATCGCGCCTGCGCAGAAGAACAGAGTGATCTTGCCAAAGGCATGCATGGCGATATGCATTGCACTGCCGACAATAGCGAGCTCAGTTGCCACCAGAGCGCCAAGGGTGATGTACGCCAACTGACCTATCGTGGAATAGGCCAGACGGGCTTTCAGATTATCTTTTCGCATGGCGACCAGCGATGCCAACACGATGGTCAAGCCCGCCAGATAGATCAGCCATTGTGTGGCGGGCAGGCTGGGCAACACTTCCAGCCCGAACACAAAGACACACACTTTCAACAAGGTAAATACACCGGCCTTGACCACTGCCACCGCATGCAGCAAGGCACTGACCGGAGTCGGTGCCACCATCGCCGCGGGCAACCATCGATGAAACGGCATAATGGCCGCCTTGCCGATACCGAATACATACAGCGCCAACAGTATCGACAGCAACCACGCCGGCGTGCCTTCCGGGAAGATTCCGCCGGAAGTGAAGGTCAACGTCCCGGCAATGGCCCAGGTGGTGATCATGGCCAGCAGGAACATCAGAATCGATGTGCTGAGCAAGATTCCGAGATAGACCCGTCCGCCCTGCTTCGCCTTGTCGGTTCCGGCATGGGTGACCAGAGGATAAGTACAGAGGGTCAGTACTTCGTAAAAGACAAACAGGGTGAAAAGATTTGCCGAAAACGCGATGGCAAACACCGTGGCGATGGCAATGGCAAAGAAGACATAAAATCGTGTTTGATTCTTTTCGTGATGCCCACGCATATAACCGATGGCATAGAGCGTCGTCACCGGCCACAGGAAACCTGCAATCAATGCAAACAATAAGCCCAATGACTCGAGAGAAAAGCTCAAACTCAAACCCGGAAGTATTTCCACCCAGGTTATGTCAACGTCTCCGCCAGACATAAACTGACGATGAATAGCCAGCACACAGGCAAACACCAAGACACCGGCCAACAATGAAATACCGTCACGAATGTTGGGCTGATGGCGACACAAAAGAATACCGACCACCGCCACCAGCGGCAGGAACATGGTCGCATGGAGCAGAGTCGAGAGTTCCATTACAGCCGCCCCCCAAATATATGTTCCGCAGCCAGCTCAGCAACGCCCACGGGCAACCGTGTGTCTATTCCAAAATAGATATTGGCGATAACCAGAATCCACAAAGCGGTCAGCAATCCTATAGGTGCCTCTCGAGTTCCATCAGACTGATCGCCCGATGTTGAAGGTGCAAAGTACATTTGTTCCACAATGCGCCACACGTACACAATGGCCAGCAACGAACCAACCACCAGCAGCAACGCCACCCACCACAAATCCTGTTCCAGTGCGGCAAGGACCAGATACCACTTACTGACAAACCCTACCGTCAGAGGCACACCCACCAGACTCAGGCCGCCAATGACAATGGCAGCGGCAGTCCAGGGCATGACACTGGCCAATCCTGCCAGATCTTTGAGCTGTACACTGCCCAAACGATAAACCACCGCTGCCAGAGCCATAAACAACGACGCTTTCATTAATGCGTGATTAAACAGATGTAACAGGCTTGCCATGCTGCCTGCGACGCTGTCCAATCCGTAGCCGACAATCATGTAACCAATTTGCGCCACACTGGAATAGGCAAACAGCCGCTTGATATTTTGCTGGAAAACCGCCACCAGAGAGGCGGCAAAAACACCGGCCAACCCCAGACCGATAAAGACCTCATGCAACGGCAGAATGGATTCGGTCAGTTCAATGCCGAACACACCGAAACTGAAACGGAATAACAAATAGACCGCGACCTTGGTGGCCGACGCTGCCAGAAAAGCTGTGACAATGGAAGGCGCAAAGGCGTAGGCATTGGGCAGCCATACATGCAGGGGGAACATGGCCAGCTTGAGACATACCCCCACAATCAAAAACGCAAAGGCCACCAGAACGGTGGTCGATTCAGAAACCGATGGGATACGCTGCGCCAGATCGACCATATTCAAGGTGCCGGTCATGATGTACAAGTAGCCGACACCAATCAGGATAAACGTCGCACCAATGGTGCCGACAATCAAATACTGGAATGACGCCCACAATGCCCGTCGATCTTTTCCCAGACCAATCAGAATGTAGGACGCCAGCGAAGAAATCTCGAGAAACACAAAGACGTTGAAAGCATCTCCGGCTGCGACAATACCCAGCAATCCGGCAAGGCAAAGCAGGTAGGCAACATAGAAGTAGGATTGATTACTCACCGGTATTTCTTTCTCAATGCTGCGATAGCCACCCAGCAACACTATCGTGCTCATACAACTCACGATCAACAACAAATACGCGCTCAAGATATCAATTCGGTATTCAATACCGATGGGCGCCTGCCAGCCACCGAGGGCATAACTCAGGGTGCCATTGGCCTCTACCTGCCACAACAATGCCACACTGATCATACTGGCCAGCAAACTGACCAGCAGAGTAAACCCCCAGACAAAACGACTGCCCTTTACCATCAGGCATAAAGGGGCCCCCAGTAAAGGAATAATGACCTGAAGAATGGGAAGGTGTATTAGCAAAGTCCGTCTCTCTGTTTTTATTTCCCGGAAGTATTGAAGTTATTAAAGTTGTTGAGGTTATTGATTGTCGATAACCTGAAGTTCATCTTCTTCAACCGATCCGTAAGCCTCTTTGATACGGATCACCAGCGCCAGCCCCAAAGCGGTTGTGGCGACCCCCACTACAATGGCGGTCAAAATCAGTACATGTGGCAATGGATTGGAATACACCTCAATCGAGTCAGACAAAATCGGGGCACTGCCTCCCTGAACCTTGCCGACACTGATATAAAACACAAAGACCGATGTCTGGAATATATTGAGGCCAATGATTTTTTTAACCAGATTGCCCCTCGCCACAATGATGAATAACCCGACCATCATCAGTATCACGACAATCCAGTAATTGAACAGGTCCAGAATCATTATCCATCCCTCGCTTCATGATCTGGCAAGTGGGGAATGCGGCCCACAAAGGCAAAAAAGAGCAGCATAACCACACAGGCCACGGTGACGCCCACTCCCAACTCAATAACCAGAATGCCCAAATGCTGAGCGGCGATGTGGTCGGGCAAAAGCGCGTTGTAATCCAGAAAATTCTTACCTGCCAATAGACAAACCACCCCGACTGCGCCATACAGTAAAAGTCCACAGGCAGCCAGAAAACGCAACCACGATACGCTGACTACCTGCATGGCTGCATCCAGTCCAAACAACATGACATAGACGATGACCGCAGAGGCGAAGATCACCCCGGCCTGGAAGCCACCTCCGGGACCGTACTCCCCATGAAACTGCACATAAAGCGCAAACAACATGATGGGAGGAATCAAAATTTTTCCGACTACCCGGGGGATAACCTGATCTTCCATGGTTGAGCGAGAAGTATTGGGCAGGTTCCGCAGGTGTACCGGCGTATCACTGAACAACAGTGCCATGACGCCGATGCCCGCGGTAAAAATCACCGCCACTTCGCCCAACGTATCAAATGCCCGGTAACTGGCCAGAACCGAAGTGACTACGTTGGGGATACCAATTTCAGCCGCCGACTCCTGTAAATAATGAGGCGCAACATGACCGTGAGCGGGAGCATCTGCAGAGCCAAAAGCCGGCAGATCCTGCTCGCCCAACAGCAGTAACACGCCGACCACGGCAACGATGATTAACGCCGCATAGGGATGATTATGGGATGTTGCTTCCTTAGCGCCGACCATTCTCAATGTCACCAACATCAACAGCGGTGAGATCCCGGCTCCCACGGCCGCCTCAGTAAACGCCACATCAACTGCATCCATGGCCACAAAGAAACTGGCCGAAACCAAACCGTAAATACTAGCCAGCATGACCGCGGAAAATAAATGTCGCGTCCAGGCGATAGCCACTGCCGTCACCATCAACATGGCCAGCAGGGTAATATCAATTATCCAGTCGATGGCTCACCCCCAACCGCATCACAATCCTTGGGCAATAGGCCACTGTTATAAGCGGCCTTCGCCAACGCATGACTGGACACCGGGCCGGTAAACATCAAAAAGATCATTACAAACAATAATTTCGCCAGCACCAGGGACCAACCCGCCAACAACATCAAGCCGGCTAACGTACACAGCACAGCCAGCGTATCGGTAACACCTGCAGCGTGCATGCGCGTGTACAAATCCGGAAAGCGCAATATGCCAATTCCGCCGGTCAGCAGCAGAAAGCCCCCCAGAACCAACAAAACATCACTCGTCCAAATCAACAGAGATTCCATTTCCTCTCCATGCGCCTAATTTATTCGGATGAATCCTTCACCATTGTTTTTTTATCGGAATGAAAAAAGCGTAAAACCCCCATCACACTGATAAAGTTGATCAGTGCATAGACAATGGCGATATCGAGAAACTCGGGACGGCCATACAAAAAACCAATAACCGCAAGCAACAAAACGGTTTTTGTACCAAAAACGTTGACCGCCAGAATTCGGTCATACACGGTTGGCCCCCACAGGGCCCGTATCAGCGCCATAGCCATGACCACAAGAATGGCAATTGATGCAGCAGTCAGAACCATCATTCCACCCGGGTTACCCGTCGATCCATTTCACCGGATCGTAATTGATCGACACTTTCACTCAGCAACGCATGAATCAGCAGATGTTCGCCTTGCACATCAATCGTGACCGTACCGGGTGTCAGTGTGATGGAATTGGCGTAGATTACCCGGCCAATATCCGTTTTTTGAGAAGAAGGCAGATACGCCACACAGGGATTAATGCTTTTATTACCAGCCCAGATACATTTAATTAACGTCAGGTTGGATAACACAATTTGCCACAACAGCCAGGCATAGTAGGGAAATATACCAAGGGTAAAATGCGTAGGTTGTGATTCGTGATCAACCACATCCATGCGATGCACCAGCCATGTGACCAGTAATACGGATACGAAACCCAGCCCCAGAATCAACGGAGTGTAAAAACCCGAGTTTAATAACCAGAGCGCAGACAGGGTAACGACGACACTCAATGAGTGCCGCGCGGAGCGAATCGTAGAGGCCTGCATATCAGCCCTCACATGGATAGTGCTGCCTGAGCACAGATTCCATTACCGCTGCTGCTGTTCCCGCTTCCTCACCGGTGGCCACAATCTTTTCAGCCATTGCACTGAAAGGTTCATCGGCAGGAATACAGTAAATATGTCCTTTGGCATTAACTTGCGTTGCATTTCCCAAACGGGTGCGCAAGGCACGCTGGAAAAAATCAGACGATGTCTGTTGCTCGGGTTGTTCACCAATAACGGCCTGCTCGGCACCAGCAACGTATCCCTGAATATAAGCAACACACTGAACGCCATCGCCGCCCTCCAGCAGTCTCTGGCAGGCATGGGTGAGGTCACTGGCAACCAGCGTCCCCAGCGCATTGGAAACATTCGCAGCCAGCATCAGCCCCAGAGCTGACATCAGTGGCAGTCTGTAAACCATACATCGCCCCCTTTCTTATCGTTATCTCCGTATCGTCGAAATTAAGCTTAGTCTATAAAGTTGCTATACGCCGACCAAGCTAAACAGAAACGAGCCAATGTGAGCAACAATTAACCGCAGGAAGCACTATTTCGGGGTGTACTATTCAAAGAGCTGTATGTTTTCAAACCGCCACAGTACCAGCACGATCAAGGCATCGCACTGTGAATCAGTTCCAGTGAATGGCGTCGCTTATCGGCATAAAACATGTCCGACACCACCATGATTTCATCCGCCTGAGTCCGTTCGAGCAATTGTTCTATGCCAGCTTTCACCGTTGAAGGGCTGCCCACCACACTGCACTCGAGCATTTGTGACGCCTGGGCTCTTTCCATCGGGCTCCAGTAATCATCGATGTTGTCGATGGGCGGCAACATCAAATTGCGCTGCCCCCGGACCAGATTGGCAAATGACATTTGTTGCGATGTCGCCAGCCAGCGAGCCTCTTCGTCAGTATCTGCGGCAATGATATTTGCACCGATCAACACATAGGGCTCTGATAACTGTGCTGAGGGCTTAAACAGCTCACGATAAACACGCAGAGCCTCATCCAATGCTTGTGGCGCGAAGTGGGAGGCAAAACCGTAGGGCAAACCCAGCTCGGCAGCCAACTGTGCGCCGAACAGGCTCGAACCGAGAATCCACAAGGGTACGTTGGTGTTGGACCCGGGCACCGCTTCGATTTTCTGGCCCGGCTCCAACGGCCCAAGATAATGCTGCAACTCCAGCACATCCTGAGGGAAATGGTCGGCACTGGCGGGGTTGCGACGCAGGGCACGCAAGGTCATCGGATCGGTTCCCGGAGCCCGCCCCAAACCTAATTCGATTCGCCCCGGAAACAGCGTTTCCAAAGTGCCGAACTGTTCGGCAATAACATAGGGCGCGTGATTCGGGAGCATTACCCCTCCCGCACCAACCCGAATCGTACTGGTTGCTGCGGCAATATGCTGAATCACCAGAGACGTCGCCGCAGTGGTCACTGCCGCCATATTGTGGTGTTCCGCCACCCAGAAGCGTTCATAGCCTAACTTTTCGGCGTGTACAGCCAGATCCCGGGCTTCGTTCAGCGCCGTACGGCGATCTGAACCCTCTTTCACTCGTCCCAGTTCTAGTATCGATAATTTCGTCATAGTTCTTCTTGAATCATTCAAAAGCATGAGAGTAAAGAATGCATCCTATCCTACGCAAGTAGGTATCTGATTTTAAATCACTGCGAATTGTGATTTGAAACCCGAGGATGCATAGTCAGACGCCATTAAAGCCAGTAATATCCCTCCTCATTCAGTGACGCCACTAGCAGCAGGTGTGCACCAGGAAGCTGTCGATACAAGGATTGTTACCATGACCAATACACCCTCATACCATTCGTATATTTATTTTGCGCCCAATACCCGCGGTGCATCAGGCCGTGCAGTGTATATTGATCCGGCATTACTTCTGCCGTTTCGGGAGTATGTCGATCCCTCCCAGGCATCGGGTAAATTGATTGCACAAAAGATCGGGGACGAGCTACGTTCTACCGCCGGCGATTTAACCTCCGCCTCCTGCGTCGGCGAAGCCGATCGCTACTACAAGGATTTCAGTCAACCTAACGGTCACGGTGTGCGAGTCTATTATCGGATATTTCAGAGTGGCAGTGAGCAGAACCACCGCGGGGCCGGTGTTTATATCGAACAGATCAGTCCTATTAATCGAAGAGGGGATGGCGACCGGCCGGGATTACATAAAGTTAAACACTCACAAGCGAGTGGCGGATGGGAATCAACATCCAAATCAGACACTGTACTGGATGAAAACCGGTTTATGATCGGCGCCCTGCAGCAACAGCATACCTACTCTCTTGGTAAAACCATCAAACACATCCAATCATCTTTGGGTAACGATAAAAGTCCCTATAACCTTTATTACTGCCCAGAGTTTATTTTGGATCAAGCAGCGGTTTGGGAATCACCTGAAAGCCGTATTCACCATAGTGCCAGTGCCGATGAGCTGGCGGACATTTTAATCCGTTCTGAGGATGCCTGGCAGAGCGGCAACCATGGAAAATACCGTACAGAAGCCTTTGGCCAGGGCGCCAAAACTTTACTGCAAGCCCTTGAAATTGTAGCCCGTCAGGGCAAAACACTGCCTAACCACACATTCAGCGTACGCTCTCCTCATGTCAGTCTGGCACAACTGCGGCAGCTGATCGAGCGCTGTCAGGGGCAACTGGCCGATCAGTGGATTACCATCATCCCTCAAACCGCATCCCATATGCATCAGGAAATGGACGCAGCCAATATTATCGCCATACAAGGCAGTACAGCATCGAGCCAGGCGGCACTGCGCGTGCAGCAACGTCGGGAAGAACTGCTGCAAGCACCGAACACCACCTTCTTTGATGTGTTTAAGGTATCGGCCTGATGACTATGCTATTGCAGTGGATGAATTTTGCCTTACAGCATGATTACGGTTTTGACCTAGGCGGTGTACGAGTTAATTTAAAAGGGCCAGCCCCGGATGACCCTATCAACAACTTTATCATTGATGCCCCAAGCTTCAATAAAGCTGTTGCCGTCAGCCAGGATGATATACATGGCCCAATTAATTTATTCGATGTTTCCTGGCCTTGTGAAATCCAAACCCCTGAAAGCATTGAGATCCAAGGCTCAGTCCTGACAACTTTCAAATTATTTCACTCTCTTGAATTTGGTTTTTCGACTCAGGGGAAAATTTATACAGAAAACGACTTGCAGCTCGCGATTTTAAATCTGGGCAAACTGTGCTTTGAGGATGAAGACACAGCGATTGCCTGCTATCCAAAATCAGCGAGTGATATTGAAGTACACTCGATTAAAAACCGGACATGGCATGAAGCAGTCACAGGCTATTTGGGCGGGACACTTCATCACGATCTTTACACACGCTTGAATGAAGATCTAACGCTGGCCATCTACATAAACCTCACTACCTTCTGGGGCAACCAGAAACTCCCCGACCCGGAACATAAACGACAGGTCTTTGCCTCCATTCTGGACTTTTTGAGTCATATTCAAATTCGGCAGCCGGGCGAATACGACCCGACCAACCCTCCTCCGCTGGGCTTGCACTCCCCCATTCGACATGAAGTGGCTGTGGAGACGCTCGATGACGATGACGTAGACTGGTAGAACATCCCAGTCTCGTCTGTTATTCGCTCTTGGCCTTCCGCAGCAATCGGTTTATATTGCCCTGACACCTTATGCATCAGGAATATTCCATGCCAGGCACAGAGCGACAACTCACACTGCGCTTTTTAGCAGAACCCAACGACGTCAACTTTGGCGGCAAAGTGCATGGCGGTGCTGCCATGAAATGGATCGATCTGGCGGCTTACGGCTGTGCGGCGGCCTGGAGCGGTAAATACTGCATCACCGCTTATGTCGGCGGCATGCGATTTGTGCGTCCCATCCTGGTCGGTAATATGGTGGAAGTGGAAGCCAAAGTGATCTACACCGGCCGGACATCCATGCATCTTGGCATTCAGGTTCGGGCCGGCGATCCGACCAGTGACCAAAAACATCTGACTACGCATTGCGTAGCCATTATGGTCGCCGTTGACGATGAAGGTAATCCCGTACCCGTACCGGAATGGAAACCCACCGATGAGAAAGACATTATAATGCGCGACTCTGCCATTCGCCTGATGCAGATGCGCGAGAAAATCGGTAATGAGATGAGTGCACACCTTTCGTAACAGCACTTGCGCTGTTACAGACTTACTGCAAGCGAATTACATTCCCCCCCCCCCTCAAACAGCCTCTTATTTTCACCGAAGGCTTATACCGCTTAAGTGAAAGCAGACACAGACATAACAGTTGGAACCTCCGCTGTACTTCCTGTGGTAATCCGGCCTTCTCCCACCGAAAAGAGGCCAACCATCGGGGCTACCTCTTTTCATTTCTTTCTGTTAATCTTTGTTAAGCAATTAAGATCTAAGGGAATTGCTGCATATAACCAACATAAAACTTAAGGAAGGAGTTTGTTATGTCTGAAGCCAACGTTTCGGATAAAAAAATCTTGCCAGCATTTTTGTTGTGCTTTTTTCTGGGGATCCTGGGCGTGCACCGCTTCTATGTGGGCAAAATCGGAACGGGTGTACTCCAGATTCTGACACTGGGCGGCCTGGGGATATGGGCCTTTATTGACCTGATTATTATTGTCGTTGGCTCTTTCAAGGACAAAGAAGGCAACACCTTAACCACTTGGTAAGCTGAACTTACTGATCAGTGCTGCCCTCGCGAGGGCAGACCACCCTTTCCTACTTACTGCTATTACTCGGGTGATTCATGGACGATAACCACACCACTATCACGGAAAACTTTAAATTCAGCGGTTCTGCCGGTGAATTCTTTGGCATTCGCTTTGTTAACGGACTTCTGAACATGGTAACCCTAGGCATCTATTCGCCCTGGGCCAAGGTTCGGGAACTCCAGTATCTGTACGGCAATACCGAGCTTGCCGGCGGAGATTTCCAGTTCACTGCCGACCCCAAACGCATGCTGATCAGCCGCCTGATCGCCATGGCGTTGTTTGTCACCTATGTATTGGTGGAAAGTTTTCCCACCACGGAAGCCCTGATTGCTTACTTTGTAATGATGGCAGCCTTTCTGATCTTCTCACCGATCATCACGGTATTTATGATGTCATTCCGACTGCGGCACTCCCGCTGGCGCGGCATCAACTTTCGTTTCAACAACGATTTCAAGGGTGCCTATCGGGTTTATCTGGCGCCAATGTCCCTGATACTGTTGTCACTGGCTTGCCTGGCAATTCCCTTTAACAGTGAGGTTGTGGAAGACAGCCTGGGAATGACGGCTCACGAGCAATTTTACGAAGAAGTCCAAGCTGAGAAGTTACAGGAAGCAGAGAGTACATCGGCGGAGGAAGAACAGTTTTATGACTACAGTAACGATCCTTCTCTTCCGAACGATGACCTGGATACGTTTAACGGTGATGAAGAATCCACCTATATCAACCCCCATTTCTTTTGGCCATCAGGCATATTATTCCTGATGTTTTTCGTGTTGATTCCCTACTTTGACTTTATCAACATGCGCTTTCTCGTAAGAAATACTCACTTCGGTTCCGCCGCTGGTCGCTACAAAGCGCAATTGAAAGAATTTTATCGGATCTACGGCATCCTGCTGATCGCCACTGCCCTGCTGTGCCTGTTGTGGATCGGAGCAATACGATCAGATATCAGTAACAGCATTGCGATAATCGCATCCGTCATCTTTTTCCCATTTGCGTCTGCCTTCATGAAAAGCAAGCGCTACAATCTGATTTTTGGTCGAACTACGTTTAAAGACGACCAGTTTAGGCTTAAGGCTGACGTCCCGTTTGGGAGGGCTTTTTTTGTTCTCAGTACCAATACCGTCTGTGTTATTTTGTCGCTAGGCATGCTGAAGGCCTGGGCAGACATCAGAACCATACGCCTGATTCTGGGGCATACTGCCGTTGAGACGGAATCGTCTTTTGATGAGTTTCTGGCCAGCCAACAACAAGAGAGTTCAGCAATTGGCGAAGAGATCGCTGACGTATTTGATATTGATGTCGCTTTCTAAGATTACCCAAGGAACCTACCATTAATACCATTCAAGGAACCTACTACGACGGCAGCAGCTCCAGCCGCCAGAGCGGAGTCATTTCTGTTGATGACTCCGGGGTTGTCACCATTGACGGAGTCAGCTGCCCGGAATATCAGTTTGATCAACTGACATTCAGCTCGCGTATCGGCAACGCATCAAGAACCATCTATTTCCCGGACAACTGTTTTTTTGAGTCCCGAAACAATGACGCGATTGATGCACTGATTCGGAAGTTTTCACCAACCAAGAAGTCCAGTGTTCTGCACAGACTGGAATCGAAACTGCGCTATATCGTCCTGTCAGCCGTCATTGTCTGTATCGCAGTTGTGGCATTGGTACAGTATGGCATTCCGTCAATCAGCAAACACATTGCTTACTCACTCTCGCCTGAAGTCTCTGCTCAACTGGCGGACACCTCCCTTGATCAACTGGATGAATTTTATTTTTCCCGTACAGAGCTGCCCACCGAGAGACGTACAGAAATCAACCAACTGTTTTTATCCAGCTTGCCAGACACTGACTTAACCCGCCATGACTACCAGCTTCACTTTCGCAAAGGTGACGCAATAGGCCCCAATGCTTTCGCCCTTCCTAATGGCAGCATTATCATTACGGATGAACTTATTGATCTCGCCAAAGATGATCTGGAGATTCTGTCCATTCTCTATCATGAAATCGGTCACGTTCACTACCGACACTCACTGCGTCAAATCATTCAGAGTGCCGGCATTCTGGGAGTTTCTGTGTGGCTGACCGGCAATATAGATTCGCTCTTCGACTGGACCGCCGCAGTACCGGCATTTTTTATGCAGCGAAAATATTCCCGGGACATGGAAGCAGAGGCGGACGACTACTCGTTGAATAAAATGCTGGAACACGGGCTCGATCCCATGCACTTCGTTAACATCATGACACGGATGCAAGCCTACAACCCTATAGCAGAGCCCAACCCGCAGGATGAACACGAAGAGTCTGCTACAAAAGAAGAAACCGCCAGTACAGAAACCAGTTCACACGGAGCACCGGACAGTCACGGCGACACCAAAACCAGTCGTTTTTTGAATCTTCTCAGTTCACATCCGAATACCGAAGAGAGAATGGCCAAATTCCGTCAGGCTGCTGCCAAGGAAGCTCAGCCGCATACCAATTAGCTTACTGCCACAAAACCGGATCCAGCTGATAGTACAAACGAAACTGCTGATAAAGTTCCGGGTGTTTCTTTTTGAGCTGAGCCGGCTTTTCGAAAAATGTCTCCGTCACTACCGCAAAAAACTCAGCGGCGGAGGTCGCACCATAGGCATCAATTACATCATCGTGATGATGACACAATCGCTCATATTCCTTTGAGAGAACTTCGGCCCAACTCTTGTATTGAGAGCGATCAGCAAGTACTGGCAAACCATCCATACGATGATTTTGCTCATCCAGCTTGTGGGCAAACTCATGCATCACTACATTGTGGCCATCTCGCTCATCCTGTGCACCTCTCACTACCTGATCCCAGGCAACGATGACCGGCCCACGATGCCACGACTCACCTGCCCGGGCACTGACGGTATTGGTATGTAACACACCTTCCTGATGAGTCTCGCTGGCCACATAAGTTTCGGGATAGACCAGGATGGTTTCAAATCCGGGAAAGTAGTCGTCGCCGGTATTCAAAATCAAAATACAAGCCTGCGCGGCAATCAGTACCTTGACTTCATCGGTGATTTCAAAACCGGCACAGCCGACGAAGACCTTCTCATCAACAAATACTTTGATATGACCTTCCAGCTTAAGCTGTAAATCGACAGGCAGTTTTTGATAGAGAGGGAAATCGGCAATTAGCCATTGACGCCAGGCCTCTGGAAAAGACTCGGCTATCAGGTTTTCGCGCCGCTGTTGTGTTCGCTTATCCAGAAAGTAACGCAACAGGCGATACAATCCATACCCAACCACGGGAAACAGCAACACAAGATAAATCATCATAGGGTATTTTCTGGTCTTTGCCGAGACTTCATACTGACAACCAGAATACAGATACGGCGATCAGTCCATAAACCTGCCAAGCTGGATTCGGAAGCGTTCATTCTCCTGCTCAAGCAGTTCTTTTTGCTGCATCAAGTCTATCACCAACGATACGGCGATCCAGTCAATTTCGAGATCCTGATGCAGGCGAACGGCTTTTTTTATCCAGTGGGCCGATGTGCCATCAAACACCCATTCGTCAATCGCTTCACCGGCCAACGGCTCGGCAATACCGTGCTCAACAACCTCTGCCACCACATGCTCTTCGATATGCTCTAATTGGCATAGGTCACTGACAGACAACTCAGTTACGGTAACGGTAAGGGCTCTCTGTGTCATGATGCATTACTCCACTCAGATCTGGGATCAAACGCAGCGGATTCAGACAGTTTTTCCCACAACGCCTGAGTCTCTTTATTGCCCCCCGGGGGCATAACCACTTTTATTACCGCCAACAGATCCCCAGCTTCGCCAGACCCCTTGCGTTTCAGGCCTTTTCCCTTAATACGCAGCTTATTACCCGCCTGGCTATTGGGTTTAATCGTTAATTTAATATCGCCCTCTAATGTTGGCACTGTGACCTTGGCACCCAAAGCCGCCTCCCAGGGAGCGACCGGCAAAGTCACCACCAGATTACGCCCCTGCACATCAAACAGAGGGTGCGGAACCAGACGAATGTGTAAATACAAATCGCCAGGAATGCCGCCGCCCATTGCTGGCTCTCCCTGCCCCTTGACGCGGATGCGCTCTCCTTCGGTGACACCTTGCGGGATGGTTACTCGAAGATGTTTTTTGACGGGTTTGACCTGGCGACCGTCAAATTCAGACAACTGATACTCCACGGTTTTCTGCTTATCGTTGAGAGTCTCTTCGAGAAACACAGGCATTTCTATTTCCACATCCCGACCCCGGCTCTGTTGCTGCCGCGTCTGACCGCGAAAATCGAATTCATGACTGCCGCCACCAAACATGGAATTGAAGAATTCGGAAAAATCGCTGCCAAACTGAGCCTCTCCCTGCCGCCGCGAACCGTGCGCCTGCTGCCATCCGGGCGGAGGCTCAAACCCATTACCGGCGAAATGACCATAGCGGCGCAGCTCATCAAATTCTGCCCTTTTGGCCTCATCCTTCAGAACTTCATACGCTTCGGCAACTTCCTTAAACTTGTCCTCCGCTCCTTCTTCCGAGTTCATGTCCGGGTGGTATTTACGAGCCAGTTTGCGATACGCGGACTTAATGGTCTTGTTATCCGCATTTTCGTCAACGCCTAAAATTTTGTAATAATCTTTAAATTCCATGCTTTCTCCCAGAACCCGCGAAAACACTCACTACAGCAGCGATCAATCACCCCGCTGAATCAAGTACAACCCTCCCAATAACAAGGCAATGCCGGCCATACGGGTGTAGGTGACCTTGAATACAGGATTGCCAAATCCGCCAATATGGTCCAGCAAAACCGACATCAGCAACTGTCCGACAATGGCCGCCGCCAGCATATTGGTGACGCCAATCCTGGGCATCAGCAGCAACATTCCACTGACGAATATCGCGCCAAGGAAACCACCACAATAGAAATACCAGTCCATCCCTGCCAGTTTGCGCGCATCAGGCCACTCCCGATGAAAAATCAACAAGGCCACCAGGCAAAACATAATACCGCCGAGATAGGAGACTATGGTGGCCTGCATGGGATGATCGAGAGAACCGCCCAGCCGAGAATTGAGCGCGCCCTGTATCGGAAGCATAGCACCGGCGATGACTGCCGCCAGAAGAAACAGATAATTCATACATCCTCACGAGTCAGTGATTGTTTATAGCGAATTTCCAGGCATGACTGTCAACCTCAAAAGGTTGGGTAGATCGATGAATACAGCGACGGTCAAGCCCGGTTGCGGTAACATGGCCACCCCTGATGGCCCATACTTCGCAATACGTGTTTTCCAAGATGGACAATTTTTATCTTATCCTGATTTACCTCTCCATTGGCGCCGCTCTGAGACACACGTCTTTTTTGCCCGAAAATGCCGCCAATACGCTCAACGCTTACGCACTCTATGTCGCATTCCCGGCGGTGATCCTCAAAGCCGTGCCGGGCATATCCCTGTCAACCGAGCTGTTGATACCCGCCCTAACACCCTGGTTGCTGCTGCTCATGATGGCAGGCACCATCCTGTTGTTGAGTCGCTGGCTTAACTGGTCGAGAGAAGTTACCGGCGCCTTGCTGGTGATCGTACCACTGGGAAACACCTCCTTTCTGGGACTCCCAATGGTGGATGCATTCTTTGGCCATGAGTTTATTCCCTACGCACTGGTGTACGACCAGCTGGGTTCTTTTCTGGCACTCACGTTGTATGCGACGGTCGTGGCCGCCATCTACAGCCCATTGATGGAAACACCGGGTAGTGGCGCACTGCTGCGCAAGATACTCACTTTTCCGTCATTCATAGCCCTGATTCTGGGACTGTTTTTAGGCAGCATGGATGTGACTTTCCCATCGCTGGCGGATCGACTGATCACCAACCTCGCCGCGACGCTGGTACCGGTGGTAATGATCGCCGTGGGACTGCAACTGACATTTCGTTTCCACCGCAGCGAAATCTCCCCGCTGCTGAGCGGCCTCAGCCTTAAACTGCTGGCAATGCCACTGATTGTCTGGATAGTTTGCACAGCACTGGGACTGCACAGTGACGCCACCGACGTTACGATATTTCAGGCGGCCATGCCGTCGATGATTTCCGCCGGCGCCATCGCCAGCATGGCAGGTCTGGCTCCCCGGTTGGTCAGTGGTATTGTCGGGCTCGGCATTTTGATCAGCCTTGCCACCCTGCCGCTGGTGCATACTCTGCTTGGCTGAACTGCGCCATGAAGAAATCGTACCCATAAAAAAGCCACCGCCCTGAGGACGGTGGCTGGCGGAACACAATGGAGCCTGTCTAGCCAATCAAAATTTTATTCAATCTCAATCAGAATATCGCCCGGAGTGACGCGATCACCTTTCGCCACATGAATGGCCACCACGGTTCCTCCAATGGTCGCCTGGATTTCGGTCTCCATTTTCATTGCCTCGGTAATCAACAGCGAGGCGCCCGCTTCGACGGTCTGACCTTCTGTCACCAACACCTCGACGATATTCCCAGGCATCGCAGTCGTAATGTGACCCGGCTGATTGGCCTTGGCGCGCTTGCTCTGACCGGCCTGAGGCTGGAAGCTGTTCAGCGGCTCAAACACAATCTCTTCCGGCACACCGTCGAGCGTCAGATAAATTCTGCGCTGACCGGAGGTAGTAGTACCCACACCCGTAACCACAACGTCGTGCTGCTCGCCATGCACATCGATATTGAACTCGGTCGGAACACCTTCCTGAGCGACCTGCTGACCATTGTCGGCTGGCAGTAACACTTCTGGCTGCAAGGTCCCGGCAGCGCGCTCTTCCAGGAACTTGCGGGCAATGTCCGGGAACATCGCGTAAGTCAGAACATCCTCATCGCTTTGCGCCAACGACCCCACTTCCGCACGCAGGCTGTCCAGCTCCGGTTTCAGTTCATCGGCCGGACGACCTTCGATCACCGGTTCATTACCAATGGCTTTCTTTTGCACTTCGGTATTCACCGGTGCCGGCGGCTGACCGTAACCACCGGCCAGATAGCGTTTGACCTCATTGGTGATGGATTTGTAACGCTCGCCGGTCAGTACATTCAATACCGCCTGTGTACCGACAATTTGCGACGAAGGCGTTACCAGCGGCGGGAAACCCAGATCTTCACGCACGCGGGGGATTTCAGCAAAGACATCGCGAATACGATCCAACGCATTTTGCTCTTTCAGCTGATTGGCCAGGTTGGACATCATGCCGCCCGGAACCTGATTGATCTGCACAGAGACATCTTCGTGCGTAAATTCACTTTCAAACTGATGGTATTTCTTCCGCACTTCACGGAAGTAATCGGCAATTTCCTGCAGCAGAGTGAGATCCAGACCGGTATCCCACTCTGTACCACGCAGAGCTGCAACCTGAGACTCTGTGGATGGGTGGCTGGTGCCGCCCGCAAAAGCAGAGATAGCGGTATCAATGTGGTCAACACCGGCTTCGATGGCCTTCAACTGACACAATGGCGCCAGCCCTGCGGTGCTGTGTGAATGCAGGAACAAAGGAAGATCCACGGCGTCTTTCAAGGCCTTAACCAGATCGTACGTTGCGTAAGGCGTGAGCAGGCCAGCCATATCCTTGATGGCGATAGAGTCGGCACCCATGTCCCGCAGATCCTTGGCCTGCTGGATATACAGCTCGGTAGTGTGCACCGGACTGGTGGTATAACAAATCGTGCCCTGTGCATGTTTGCCGGCTTTTTTCACCGCTTTAATCGCCGTTTCGATATTGCGCAGATCATTCAAGGCGTCAAACACGCGGAAGACATCAATACCGTTGGCAGCCGCTTTCTCAACAAAGGCACTGACCACATCGTCGGCGTAGTGACGGTAACCCAGCAGGTTTTGACCGCGCAACAACATCTGCAGACGCGTGTTCGGCAAAGCTTCACGCAGCTTGCGCAAACGCTCCCAGGGATCTTCTTTCAGGAAACGGACACAGGCGTCGAAGGTCGCGCCGCCCCACACTTCCAGCGACCAGTAACCCACCTGATCCAGCTTGTCACAAATGGGAAGCATGTCTTCGGTGCGCATGCGTGTAGCAATCAGCGACTGGTGGGCATCGCGCAAAATTACGTCCGTTACATTTACCTTGCTCATGGCAATGATCTCCAAATTCTTTTCTATAAACCGGCGTTGTTTAACTAACCAATATTCAACTAGCCAATGTTTAACTAACCAATTTCTCGAATGACCAGACCGTCGTATAGCGGAATGACCAACTCACGGAATGAATCGCTGACGATTCATCAAAGACCGGCGTGCGCCGCAATTGCTGTAGCAATAACCAGAGCCAATTCACTGGGGCTGCGCTTCTCGGAATAATGCTGCAACTCCGGGTGATTCGGCACAAAGCTGGTATTGAAGTGGCCGCTGCGGAACTCCTCATTACCGAGAATTTCCTGATAGTAGGCCGCGGTGGTTTTAATACCCTGCAAGCGCATATCCGCCAGTGCCCGCTGACCACGGTCCAGACAATCTTCCCAGTTCAAAGCCCAGACAATCAGCTTCAGGCACATGGAATCAAAATACGGCGGAATGGTGTAACCGGTATAGATCGCAGTATCCACACGAACCCCCGGGCCGCCCGGCGCATAGTAACGGGTGATCTTGCCAAAACTGGGCAGAAAATCGTTTTTCGGATCTTCCGCATTAATACGGAACTGCATGGCGAAACCGCGGTACTGGATGTCTTTCTGTTCGTAGCGGAGCTTTTCACCGGCGGCAATGGCAATTTGCTCGCGCACAATGTCGACACCGGTAATCTGTTCGGTGATGGTGTGCTCCACCTGAACCCGGGTGTTCATCTCCATAAAATAGGTGCCTTCATCGGTCACCAGAAACTCGACCGTACCCGCGTTTTCATAGCCCACGGCCTTGGCCGCTTTCACCGCCAACTCACCGATGTGGTTGCGGTGCTCGTCAGACAATTGCGGGCTGGGGGCAATCTCGATCAGTTTTTGGTTGCGGCGCTGAATAGAACAATCCCGCTCAAACAGGTGAATCGCATTGCCGTGGCTGTCTGCCAGTACCTGTACTTCAATGTGACGCGGATTCAGAATGCATTTTTCCAGGAAAACATCCGCCGAACCGAAGGCCTTGGTCGCTTCCGAAATCACCCGTGGATACTGTTGTTTCAACTCCTCAGGCGTGTCACAGCGACGAATACCGCGGCCGCCGCCACCGGAAGTGGCTTTCAACATGACGGGATAACCGATGGTTTCGGCGACAGAGAGCGCCTCATCCAGATCGGCCAGGTTGCCATCGGTACCGGGGGTAACCGGCACTCCCGCCTCGGTCATGGCCGTACGGGCAGCCGTCTTGTCACCCATCCGGGCAATCACTTCCGCCGCAGGGCCGACAAAAGCCAGGCCGCGCTCGGTACAGATACGGGCAAAATCATCGTTTTCAGACAGAAAGCCATAGCCGGGATGAATCGCATCACAGCCGGTTTCTGCTGCCAGGTTGACGATCCGTCGCGGATCGAGATAACCCGCCAGAGGGTCATCGCCAATAAAGTGCGCCTCATCCGCGCGCTTAACATGCAGCGCGTAGCGATCCGGTTCGGTATAGATGGCCACCGAGCGAATCCCCATTTCCGCGCAAGCGCGAATAATGCGTACGGCAATTTCGCCCCGATTAGCAATCAACAGCTTTTTGAACATGAGAAGCTCCGTTCAGTTCGACTCAGTAATAACCACTTAAGTTACCCTAGCTCAACCAGTAGTTAAAATTGATATTTTTTTGGTTTACTATAAAAGAAAGCTTATAAGCTATCGTATTCAGCAAGAGACCCGGCTTATGTCGTACACCCTTAACCAGCTACTCAACCGCCTGTCATTCCGCCAATTACAGGTCTTTATGGCGGTCTTTGAACTGCGAGGATACAGCCGCGCAGCTGAAGCTCTGGGCCTGACCCAGCCGGCAATCAGCGCCCAGATACGTCAGTTGGAGCAAATTTTCAGCCAACCTCTGTTCAACTACGTTGGCAAAACCCTGCACACGACTCCTGCGGGTGACGAACTGGCGCGCAGCATCCAGCAGATTTTTGGCGAACTGCAACAGCTCCAGGGACAGCTGTCAGAGCTTGAAGGGGTGGTTTCCGGAAGTCTGAACCTTGCAGCAGTCAGCACTGCACAGTATGTGGTTCCTCACTTACTGGCAGGGTTTCTCAAGCAATACCCCAAGATTGAAGTGGCCATGAAAGTCGTTAATCGCGCTCAGGCTATCTCGAGGTTAGCAGAAAATACCGACGATCTCGTGATCATGGGGATGGTGCCGGAAGACCGCTCCCTGTCATTTATGCCCTTTCTTGATAACGAATTGATCCCCGTGGTCAATGCTGGGCACCCTTTGGCAGAGCAGGACAATGTCTCCATGGCAGACTTTTTCCAGCAGCCGCTTCTGCTCCGTGAACACGGCTCGGGTACACGCCACGCGCTGGAAGCCTTCTGCGCCGAACAGCGGTTTTCGCTTAACTGGATTATGGAACTGGGTTCAAACGCCGCAGTAAAACACGGGGTGCTGGCGGATTTGGGAGTGGCGGTAATGCCCCGTTTCAGCGTACAGCTGGAGTTGCAACAGGGCTTTTTGCGGGAGCTACAGATCGAGGGGTTTCCGTTGCGGCGTTCCTGGTGCACAGTCCATCCGAGCCGCAAGCACCTGACACCGGCTGCCGAGGCTTTTCTGGACTACATTCGCACCCATAAAACACAGATACAGAAGCACTTTATGAACGTCTACGAAGCCAGAGAATCGGCGGATACTCTGGCTCCAGTTTGACATTTAGCTGGCAGTCGGCGGTTCCATGCCGTTCACCAGGGTTTTGAACGGTTCGAACTCTTTCAGAGGCTGTAAAGCCGGGTCTGTTTCCAGCTGGTCCTGATAGGTCTCGGTCAGATCCAGCGCCTTGGATAAAAAGCGCACCGCTTCATCGTACTGATGCAGGGTGGTATGAGCACACGCCAGCTGATAGAACGCGTGGCTGTTTTCCGGATCTATCGCCAGCGCCTGATGACACAGGTTTACAGCCCACTGGGGTTCACCCAGCTCAAGCACTGCATCCGCCTTGTAAGTCATGGCCTCGCAGTTATCCGGGCGCAATTTCAGAATCTGATCATAGATGGGAATCTGATGAGAAGGAGTCTGATCCTGCTGGGCCCGAAGCCACAGGGTTTGCACCTCTTCTGTACGCTCCAGCGCCTCGCGGTTTTCTTCAATATGGCGAGTCTTCTGCTTGAGCTGTTTCTCAATGCGTTCCAGTCGCTTCTCGTACTCTTCCACCAGCTTGGAGATTTCTTCATTGGCAAACGAGTGTACACGCTCTTTGATGTCGCGGATGGACGTCCAGCCGACAATCACCAACACGGAACTCGCCGCAGCAATCAGGTAAAAGAAGTAGGTAATGGTATCCGTGGCGTAGGTTACACCGCGGTCGATGGACTTGTGCTCACGATCGACGATCTGCTGCAGCAATTCGTTTTTCTGAGCCGCCATATCAATACGCAGCTGCTTCATTTCATCCAGAACATACCGCTCGATAAAGGGGCTATAAAGCGGTTCTTCAAGTTCGTCTACCGCTTTCGCAACAGCTGCTTGAGTCTGTTCTACAGAAGACTGGGCCGCATCCGCCGGCCCAGTGATTTGATCTTGATTGGCAGCTTCGCCGCCTGAAGTTTCCGAATACGCGGTGCTGGACAGTGCCAGCACAATAATAAAGACACCTGTCAGGAGGCGAGGCATATAGCTCTTCCGTGGTCGTGAATCTCTACCAGAGACTCGTGTAAGCTCTTCACGGCCTGATCGTAGTCGGACTCCTTCACGATAAACTGCATATCCACCTGACGCATGGACTGGTGAACTGCCAGTACACTCACATCGCGGCTGGCAACGGCCTGTACGGTCTTCGCCAAAATACCCGGAATCTGCATATCGCTACCAATAGCCGATACGATAGCCACCTTTTGCTGATTAAATTCGGCGTCCGGGTAACGCTCTTCCAGTGCAGCGCGAATACGCTTTACTGTCTTGAGGTTAGTCGACAGGAAGTGGGTAATGGTGTTGGCATTAATGTCTTTTGACACAATATGTGCCTTAAAACGCTTAATGGTTGCCAACACTTCATGATCGTAATCATGAATGTTACCGGCCATGTCCTGATCGAAGATTTCAAGCGCGTAAACGCCCTTACAGCCCGCAATAATCTCAACACAGGGAGTATCGCTTACATAGTCACCAGTAATCAAGGTACCGGCATGCTCCGGCTCAAAGGTATTCTTCACCCGCAGAGCAATATTGTTCTGGCGAAGCCCTTTCGCGGCTTTCGGGTGAATGGCCTCCATACCCAGATTGGCCAGCTGATCCGCCACATCATAGTTGGTGCGGCCAATCGGCACAGCGTTGTCTTCGCCCACCAAACGGGGGTCAGCACTGCTCAAATGGAATTCTTTGTGAATAATCGCCTCACGCGCCTGAGTAATCACCGCCAGACGACTGAAGGTCATTTCACTGTAACCTCGATCAAAAGAGGACATCAGACCATCCTGGCTGTGCGCATAGCCAGTCACAATAGGCAGCACCTTCGACAGATCAAGGTCTTCAAATGCCAGACGAATACGCTCATCCAGCGAAACGTGCTTGTCGGTATTCCAACCGGTCAAATCCAAAAAACGGGCGTTGACGCCATCACGCTGCAGTAAAGTCGCTGTATTCCAGGCACTGTGAGCCTCACCAATACTGGCCAGCATTTCACGAACTGTTGCCAGGTGGGCGTCCAGTGCGAAATGACCGTGCATACACAGACTGTGCAAATCAACCAGACAGGTCTGTGCATCATTAATACGCTCGTCAATAAAGTTATTGGCTTCTTTCAGCAGCTCGGTGTCGCCAAACAAACCTTCATTGATTTCGTGCAGTTCTTTTTTCAACTCGGCAACCGCGTGCAACCAGGTTTTGTCTTCCATGCTGTTGGCAAACAAACCATAAATACCCGGGCGGCCGTTCTTTTTATGTTCCAGAAGCTTATCGGTGATACCACCGTACGCCGAAACGACAAACACCCGTTGATACAGGTCGCCATTGTGGGCGCCTTTGAAAATGATGTTATCCCTAACCGACTCATAGTCGCTCATGGATGTACCGCCAATTTTCTCAATCGTGTGCATAGTGTTGTTCCTTAAAATGGTTTTTCCTGCCGCTGCATCACACAGATCAGCAGCAGTTAACAAATTAAAATCTGTGATCAGACCGCTAATCAGTCTGCACAGTTGATACATACCTGTGTATCGGGAACCGCCAACAATCGTTTCATTGGAATTTCACAGTCGCAAAAGCGACATAATCCTGCCTCTTCACTCTCCAACCACAACAGGTTGCGAGACAGTCTTTTCAGCTCGGCCTTATGTTCAGCCAATACCTTTTCATCAACCGATGAGCTGATGGTCAAATCCAAATCCGCTGCAGGATCATCATCCTGTTCCAGCTTTTTACTTGATAAACTTTTGCTCTCTGCAAGCTCGCCTTCCAATTGCCGCATACGGTCTTTAATACGCGACTCCAGCTGTCCAAAATCCAGAGCATCCATAAATCGACAGATCCTTCTCTTACACTTCACGACAGTCTGATACAGACCTGATGACATGAAGTAAAGAGTGTTTCAAATACATGTAGGGCGTGAAAACACGCCCAAAGCACTTCCCGTTGACATCATTGCTTTAGCTTTTACAACTGAAACAATGATCCCTGAAAGCCTCACTTACTCGGAAATGGTTTCCGCATCCAGCTCATAGGCGCCTTCAGCGTTATGTACTTCCTTGCCATTCAATGGCGGATTGAAAACACAGGCCATTTTCATTTCTTTGGTGGCGCGCAGTACATGTTTGTCGTGCTTATCGAGAATATACAAAGTGCCCGGTTTAATTGGGTACTTGACGCCATCGGCCAGAGTTTCGACCTCACCTTCACCGGACATGCAGTACACAGACTCCAGGTGATTCTGATAATGCATCTGGAAGTCTGCACCTTCATAAATCGTTGTAATATGAAAAGAGAAGCCCATATTGTCATCCTTCAGCAACATACGGGTGCTATCCCAGTTGCCGTCAGGAGAGACGATTTTACGATTGGTTTTTTCTGCTTCTTGTAAAGTTCTTACGATCATTGGTTAATGCCTCCAACCATTGAATATTAATACAGTGTGCCAGACAGCTGGCCAGACGTTTTATTCAACATGTTCTGCCCAGCTGTTGTGCAAGATAAAGTCCTGCCAATTACAATTTATACCGCGAGACGCACATCATCGAAGTAATCGTTTTCTTCTGGCATGGAATCTTCTTTCGCACAAACCTCACGAATTGCCTGCTCAACGATATCGATACCTTTTTTCAGGTTTTCATCGCTGATAATCAAAGGACACAAAAACTTAACAACCTGATCGTCTGCACCACTGGTTTCGATAATCAAACCATTCTGGAAGCATTTGCGGGTGATTTTTGCAGCCAGATCACCATCAATACAGTTAATGCCACGGAACATACCACGACCACGAGTGGTAAAGTTTCCTTCACCGTACTTATCTACGATGGCGTCAAGGCGCTCGGAAACATAATCACCCTTGCGCTTGATCTCTTTCGAGAAACTGTCATCAGACCAGAAGTGATCAATGGCTGCCTTGGCCGTAACAAACGCAAAGTTGTTACCACGGAAAGTACCGTTATGCTCACCTGGCTTCCACTGGTCAATTTCCGGACGGAAAAGCACAACCGCAAACGGCAATCCATATCCACCCAGAGACTTGGACAGGGTCACGATATCTGGCTTGATACCCGCCTCTTCAAAACTGAAGTAAGTTCCGGTACGACCACAACCGGCCTGAATATCATCCACAATCAAAAGAACATTGTGTTTCTTACAGACAGAATCCAGGTTGCGCAACCACTCAAAGCTTGCGACGTTAATACCACCTTCACCCTGCACTGTTTCTACAATAACCGCTGCCGGCTTATCGATACCACTACTGGAATCTGACAGCACCTTGTCCAGATAGAAGGTAGTGTCTACATCATCCCCCAGGTAACCATCAAACGGTAGACGGCTGGTGCCGTGCAGGCTGGTACCCGCTGCACCGCGGTGGTGAGAGTTACCGGTCGCCGCCAGAGCACCAAGACTTACACCGTGGAATCCGTTGGTAAACGTAATGATGTTTTCGCGACCAGTCACGTTACGGGCCAGCTTGAAAGCTGCTTCAACCGCATTAGTACCGGTAGGACCAGTAAACTGCATCACATAATCAAGACCACGTGGCTTCAGGATCTTTTCATTAAATGCTTCCAGAAATTCACCCTTTGCCTTGGTGTGCATATCCAGACCGTGAGTAATGCCATCGTTCTCGATGTATTCCTGCAGCAATTTCTTAAACACCGGATGGTTGTGCCCATAGTTAAGGGTACCGGCGCCAGCCAGGAAATCCAGATATTCATTGCCATCGTCATCGTACAAAAACTCACCTTTTGCACGATTAAATACACGTGGGAACGAACGTGCATAAGACTGTACTTCCGACTCGATCTCTTCAAAAATTTTCATAACCAGTTTCTCCGAGTAGTTTTAATTTCAAGTAATGTATTAACTGTTCAATTTCGTCTTTCTAAACTGTTACTCGCTGTGTCCGTCCAGCGCCCTTACGTCAGCATCACACTGAAAAGGGGCCAATCCGAACCAGCATTTCAGAGTCGTGCTCACCCTGAAAATGGGTATTCTTGTCAAAAAACACCGATGAATTGATGTCCGCATCCAATTTCCTGGCCGCTCCGGTAAACAAAGCCCAAGAAGCGTTATTGTCTTCGGTAATGGTGGTCTCCAAATAAGACACCGTCTCACACGCTGGCTGCGACAGAATGAACCTGATCATTTTGGTCGCAAGACCACAGCCTCGGGCGGCCTCACCGACAGCAACCTGCCAGACAAAAACCGTATCGGGGCGTTCCGGCAGACAGTACCCGCTGATAAAACCCACCAACTCACCATCGAGAGTGGCCGCAACCGAGGTGCTGGAAAAATGACTGCACTGCAACAGGTTGCAATAGACCGAATTGGGATCCAGTGGAGGGCAGGCAGCGACCAGTTGATGAACCTTCATGCCATCCTCAGGAACAGGTGCCCTCAAGACGATATCGTCCGCCCTGGGGTTACCGCTTTTTGTCGAGCCACTGTTACTCACGTATTCACCTCAATGAATCAATTACATGTCAAATATTTTCAACCCTAAGAATATTACCGTCTTTATATGACAAAACCGGTAATCGATTTGCCGAAAATACCGGTTTAAATGCCAAATAAAGCATTTATGCGAAATATATTGCTTAGAGGCCTAAATATAGTACACTAAATATTGTAAATGTCCAACCGGGCAAAATTCTGCAGTACAGCATGCATACAAAAGTGAGAATTGATACCGGGGGTCACATATGGCCAAACTGGCTGTCTGCCAGCGAATCACAGCATGCGTAACGGATAAAACTGCAGACAACGGGGATGACACACAACCCATTGCTACACGAGCCTCCAGGCAGTGCTCGACACAACCAGGAGACAATTATTTTGAAGAATTCACCGATTAACATCAGGAGGGCAGCAAACGATGAATAAAATGGTCGGCGACATTGATGCCCAGATGTATAATTTGCCGCTTAATAAGCATTATTCGAGTAGAGAAAAGTTCTTGAACAGCATTGAAGAGGTTCTGATTGCCCTGCGGCGCGTAATTCGTGCAACTGATCTGCACTCAAAGCACCTGGCAAAAACCACGGGACTGACCGCCCCGCAAATTCTGCTATTGCAGACTATTCGCGATGAAGGTGAGATCACCATTGGTGAAGTTGCCAACAAGATGAGCCTGAGCCAGGCGACCGTAACCACCATTCTTGACCGGCTGGAGAAGCGCGGCCTGGTGTTCCGTGAACGCTCGAAAGAGGACAAGCGAAAAGTACATGCTTACCTCACAGACGAGGCCCACAGCACCTTGAGCGAAGCGCCTATTCCCCTGCAAGACCATTTTGCACGCCAGTTTGGCGACCTGCAGGAGTGGGAGCAAACCATGATTATTTCGTCACTGCAGCGTGTCGCTCAGATGATGGATGCACAACATATCGATGCATCTCCGGTTTTGGATGTAGGGCTACTTGATCGCCACGACACCTCAATCGACAAGCTAGCCCCATTTCAAGACAAGAAGTAACCACCAACCCACGGTGGTCACTAACCCGATGTGACCACCGACAGTTTGACCGAGGTGCGACAGCCAGGGACGGCTGTCGATTCACAAGCCGAACCCTCATCCGATACACGCCTCATCCAGAAGAAGCTGGATACACTCATGGAATTTCGCCACAACAACCCCATGGCAATATCGTCACTCACCCGGCGGAAAGCTTCAATCCAGGGCTGATATCTGTACAACAGACAGGCCTGCACCTTCCCTGCGACCTGCATATCGCGCATACGGGCACTGCCCCAAATATCCCATGAGAAATAAGAGCCATCAATCTTGCGATAGAGCACCGGATCCACATCGTCAGGAGACGTGATTCGCTTGCCGGACCATCCGGCTCCAACCTGACAAACATCGTCAAAGTGTCCAACCTGCCAAAGCCCCAACATATAATCGCAACTGGCGGGCTCGCACTGACCGAACAACAGACACAGTTTTTCAGAGGAACAAAGCAGACCTTTCTCGACAAAACCCAGCAATTCAGCTTCGGTCCCGGAAGATAATTCGTTCATTTTATTATTTTTGTAATGGCCAGAAGCGCTGGCGCTCACCAGACCCGCTGCAATGTACCTGACAGCGGATCATCAAAGCACCTGAACACTTCCGGACGGGTGATTAATCAGACTGATTGTCTCAAGCCGGAATCAATAGCCCAACACGGCAGACCACAAATCGCACTGATGCGTCTGGGCAAAGTTGTTGATTGTTTCCGGGCCGGTTGGCTTCAGAGATTTCATCAGCTCATAGTTATTGCCATAACGAATCCAGATAGGTGCACCTGACAAGTTCGGGGTGCGATACTTGGCAAAACTGGTCCAGTAGCGAACCATCGCATCCGAGAGCTGCTTCTGCTCATCATTCAGGTAAATACCCTGTGGCTGTCCGTTCGTACCCAACAGGTATTGGATCTCCGAACTGTGATAAGCGCCGTATGAAAAACTGACAGGCGGCAACGTAGTCTGAGGCGCATTAGGATCGTCAAACTCATACCCATAAGTAGGGACATGCTGGGACAACAATTTAATCGACGACAGGGAATTACAGGCGAACAGGAAATCCGTGCCCAAAGCCGTCACAGCCTCTCCTGGTGAGCCGTAAGCAGACAGCGGATAAAAGGAAGCGACCGCAGGCACCGCATCGACAGGAATACCTGCTTGCGCGATTGCAGTGTAATAGTTGTCTGCCGTTACCGGGTTACCAACCAAATCGAACGACAACGCCGTGAACAGGCTGTACTCATCACGAGTAGTACCTTCGATAACCGGCACTTTATTGAACTCACCCTTTTGCAGAGCGGCTTGTACAGTTTGTGGCAGCACATCACCGTCGACCACAGGTAACCAGCCAACAGGACCTGGATCCTGATTTGCCAGAATTTGCTCAACACTCAAACTGCGCAAGCATGACAGCGACTGATCGGGACACCCCATGGCTGCCGCCAGGCCCGCACCCAGATACTCCCACTGCTGCAGTGTCGGCTGAGCCAACGCATAGGCTCCGCTCTGAATAATGGCACCATTAAACAAGCCTGCGGCCTTGGGTGACGCAATTTGCGAGTGAACACTCAAACCGCCGGCCGACTCACCAAAAATCGTTACTCGATCCGGATCACCGCCAAAACGCTCAATATTATCCTGCACCCATTGCAACGCAGCCTGCTGATCCATCAAACCATAGTTACCGGAAGAACCTTGCCCTTCAGCTGTCAGTGCAGGATGAGCCATAAAACCAAGAGCACCAAGACGGTAATTCACCGTCACAACGACCACACCTTCTTCTACCAGTTTTTCCGGATCATAGGTATGCCCCTCACCATAGGTAAAGGCACCACCATGAATCCAAACCATAACCGGCTTTTTAATCTTGCCCCAAAAGCTTCCGGCACTTTTAGGCTTATAAACATTCAGATAAAGGCAATCTTCTGAAACACTGGGTATGCCAAACACCGAAGGCGTCTGGGGACAACTCGAGCCAGCCGTGGTCGCCTCAAAGTTGTCGGGAAAATCGAGCTGTTGCGGAGCCTTCCAACGCAACTCGCCTACCGGAGGCTCTGCGTATGGAATCCCCAGATACTTGGTGCCGTAATCGGTTTCAACACCTGTCATTGTATTTTTATTATCAGATCCATGATAAAAAGCGTTAGCCTGCAGACTCCCGACACTTGCGGCCAACACCAGAGAACCGGCCAAAACCTTTATCATTGAGCACACATTTGTTTTTGGAACTTTCATAATCCTTATCCTTGGTATGTCATACATACACAGGCCCAGGCACGAACAAACGCAACCGGCACCATCGCATAAATTAAACAGCGACAGCAGTTTGGCAGATTTAAATTATGAATTCGGCAATTTACCATTAGCCAAAAGAAGACTTGTACAAAACGATACCCGATGGAAACGGGCTCAATAAACGTGAGTTCCTTTGTGAAAAAAAAGCAGAAATACTTTATGAAATCAGGGCAAATAAATACAAGTTAACTTGGAAAATATTGCCTTCAAAGAAAAGCCAGATTGCTATATTTATCCAAGACAGACAGCGCGGCGACTGCAAATACTCTTTATTCCCCCTGAACCATCCAATTAATTCCATCCCACCCTGGCTCTCACTGAAAAGACCTCACATGCGACTTTAAAACTGCCATTTAAAGTCCCTATTCCGACCATAAGCAGATCTTATTAGGGGCTTGGCAAGTTAAACGCTAAAGTAGTCCCCTGACCCATAGACAATATGAAATCATGATAAAACTACGTGATCTGGAATACTTAGTCGCCATTGATGAGCACAAACACTTCGGCAAGGCCGCCGAAGCATGCTTTGTCAGCCAACCCACACTGAGCGGCCAGATAATGAAACTGGAAGACCAGCTGTCCCTGCAGTTAGTTGAGCGCCATCGCCGCAGTGTGATGCTGACTCCCGCCGGCGAGACTCTGATCGGCAAGGCCCACAAGGTGTTACAGGCCGCGGAGGAATTCGAATCAACCGCGAAATCTCTTCTGGATCCACTGGCAGGTGATCTTCACGTCGGAATGATTCCGACACTCGCGCCCTACCTGCTGCCACACATCATGCCGGGCCTGAATCGCGCACTCCCCAACATTCATTTTTACCTGCATGAAAATAAAACCCAAAATCTGCTGCAGGAGCTTAACGGCGGCAAACTGGACCTGCTGATACTCCCCTATCTGGAAGAGATGGACAGCTTTGATCGTTACGATCTGTTTGATGAGGAACTGATGTTAGCTGTACCCGCCAACCATCCATTTTCTGAGCGGAACACCGTCACCCTGGAAGACCTCAAAGGAGAACAGATCCTGACACTGGAGGACGGCCACTGCCTGCGTGATCAGGCACTGGGGTATTGTTTCACTGCAGGCGCCCATGAGGACAATCGCTTTCAAGCGACCAGCCTGGAAACCCTGCGCTATATGGTAGCCAGCGGTCTGGGCATTACCCTGCTCCCCAAACTGGCCACGCTAAACCAGCAACCGGGCAACAATTTGCATTACCTCCCTTTTGCCGATCCCCCACCGACCCGAAAGATCAGCCTGGTAATTCGACCGAACTATTCACGCATGGAAGCCGTGCGCGCAGTGGTCAGTGATCTGCGCTCGTCCCTGTCCAGCCTGCGGGAAACCGTCTCCTGATGCCCACCGGAAGCCCAGCCAGCTGACTGGACGCCGATTAAATCACCCAGGAGTCTTCCCCTTCCTCCCGGTCATCTTCTTTTCCTTCGCTATACAGCCCTGCCTATCGAGCCCATAGGAAGTATCGATTATTTCACGCCGCAAATACGAATTATTATTAATTGCAACTTGAGACATAAACAGGATACGGACATGACCAAGTCAATTACCTTTACCCTTATGCACTTCGCCATCGCGTTGACCGTGGCCTATCTGTTAACCGGTAGCCTGGTCATCGGTGGAGCCATTGCCCTGGTGGAACCTTTGGTAAACAGCGTGGGCTACTTCTTCCACGAAAAAGTCTGGGATTCTATCAAGGCCAAAAAAGCTCAAGCCCAACAAGTCCGGCGGCAGGATGTTTCTGACGCCGTGCTTGCCTGATGCCATTGCCAGCCCCTTGCTCTCCCTTAGGTGCGCCGGATTCAGGGCGCACCGGTGGTCTGTTGATTGAAGAGCAAGCTGCACCCCAAAACCGGCATCCATGCACAAGGGAACTCATATAAAACAGCTCCTGACAGACATGACCACCTTCTCACTTCAGCTTTTATAATCGCTCCTGGAAAACGTAACAATCAATTACTTTTAATTAAAAACTCCGGATCATTACTGGCAAGCGACAAGGAAAAAGTCTTTGCCCCGAGGTTGATCAATGATGGCAATCTCGCAACCGACGTAAACACCTTAACATCGTATTGCAATGCAACATCTTTTAACTCGCCAAACAGTGCCAACTTATCCAAATCACTGAGAGGACCACCGTAAGAGATATTAATAAAAGGTGATTTCAATCCTTTTCTGATTGCGTCAATGGCGTGCTGGAGAATAATATTGATGGCATTATCGTGACCTCGAGCCTGTGAACTCAATCCCATCTCACCTCTCATTCCGAAAATGACCGGGGAAATCTTCAACCACTTCCCGATCAAACCATTAATGAAATTCACAGTATTGTCTCCACGCTGAATCGCACGCTGTCGCAGAAACTGAACATCCGGTGGCGCAGAGTAGGATTGTACATAGCCGGTAAACTCTCTCATCTGAGCAATAAACTCACGCTTGGTTTTCGCCTTGCGTGCCAGACGGATAGCTTCCAGGGCAAACAACCCTTGTCCACAATACGCTGTTCCGGAATCAATAATCGTTAATGAAAAAGCTGGTCGATCGGGTTGTCGATAGTCTCTGATATTTGGCCCGAAACTACTCTTTACCTCTTGCCACAGCTCACATTGATTACTGTATTGTGAAGATACTGTTTGAACGATCGCATAATCGTAATGCGGAATGATTTCTGACTTGAGAAATTCGATAATCTGTTCTTTGGTCGCCGCCTCTGAAGTACCGTATTTTTTCTCTGTAATTTCACCCCGTTCCAACATTCCAAGAACATCATTGGCAACCAACGTATCTTCAAATGTGTCATCGCCCATAATCATGTTAATAGGCAACAACTTAACCGACTTTGAGTTTTCAACCGACGCAGGAAGCTCACACGCCGAATCAGTAATAATAACGGTAGACAAGGTGTATACCCCACTTCTTAATTATTGTTTTGGTATATAAGGTGAAACCATGAAAAAAGCGACACCGGCCATCCATTCTACTGGCAATTTAGAAGATGGTGTCACGACACTTCACTAAAAACGGGTCAAAAAATACAACCTTAATAGACAACCCCCTGAATATCTTCATCGGCCTGTTCATTCACTTTCCCACCCAAAGAACGTAAAAATCATCCGGTACAAAACTCACCACTCTGAATTCCCCCAAAACTCCTAAGAACATAAAGAGAAACATTTGGCTAAAAACAAAAACAGTTCACACCTCTCAAAGACTTTGTCACTGATATAAACCCTCCAAATTAAATTGTATGAAACAGTCACTCCGAAATATTGTCAGGCCAGAAACCCCTTGCTAACTTCCACTTGCGCATTCAAATGAAATGTGCGAAGCACTCGAAAAACCCAATACCTGTAAAGCAGGTTTATCGAGTCACTTTACATAACAATAATTTAGTCAGTGCAAGTCTCGATTAACAGAAATGCTAATCGAACGATGTATTGCACAGCTCAAACTCGGATGAAAACTCTATGAAAAAATCACTTCTACAAGCATTGCTTACAGGCGTAAGCGCTATTGTGCTATCAGCCAGTGCATTCTCATCTACCGGTGGTGGCTCAACCACTCCAGGACCTTCAGACCCCTGCACCAATTGTACCCGCGGACCAAACCCTACTGTCAGTTCTTTGGAAGCAGACCGTGGCCCATACAACGTTGACACCCGCAACGTATCTTCATTTGTCAGTGGCTTTGGTGGCGGAACCATCCACTACCCGACCAACGCATCAGGACAAATGGGCGCCATTGCGGTCATCCCCGGTTACGTATCTTATGAGAGCAGCATCGAATGGTGGGGACCACGTTTGGCCTCACATGGTTTTGTTGTCATTACCATCGACACCAACACCATCTACGATCAGCCCGACAGCCGTGCAGATCAGTTAAGTGCCGCTCTGGATTATGTTATTGATCAGAGCAACTCAAGCAGCAGCCCGATCAGCGGTATGGTCGACAGCTCTCGTCTGGGCGTAATCGGTTGGTCCATGGGAGGCGGCGGTTCCTTGAAACTGGCGACCGATCGCAATCTGAACGCCATCATTCCGCAAGCCCCTTATTACAGCGGTTCAAATGACTTTGATACCATTCGTACACCCACTCTGATCCTGGCTTGCGAGCTTGATGCCGTAGCTGCAGTTAGTCTTCATGCATCACCTTTCTACAACGACGTGCCTAACAGCACGCCAAAAGCTTTCCTGGAAATCAACAACGGTGACCATTTCTGCGCAAACTCTGACAAACCTGATGAAGACATTCTGGGTAAATACGGTGTTGCCTGGATGAAGCGTTTCATCGATTTCGACTACCGGTACGATCAGTTCCTGTGCGGCCCGAATCATGAGGCTGACTACAACATCTCCGACTATCGTGAGAACTGCAACTACTAATAAACTGTATGTAGTTGCTTTATCGCTTTGGTAGAGCATTACACACAAAAACGGCAGCCACTGGCTGCCGTTTTTACATCTGTTGATCACTTTTTTGGGATAGCAGAGGTAAGTCCAATTCTTAAATCTAAAATTCCGTATTTACAACAACCTGATTGCGACCACGGGATTTGGCTTGGTACAGTGCTTTATCAGCCTGCTCAATCATCAGGGTATAATCACTTTCAGACTCAGGGATCCAGGACGCCACGCCCAAACTGATGGTCAGCGACAACTCTCCATTTTCAGTCAAAAAAGGTGTTGTTTCGACCAATTTCCGGCTTTTCTCTGCAACAATAGCTGCCTGCTCAGCAGAAGTAGCCGGCAGCAGATAAACAAACTCTTCACCGCCATAACGAGCTAACAAATCACCTGCACGGCTTACCACACTTCCCAGTAATTCGGCCACATGACGTATACAGCCATCACCAACTCCATGACCATAGGTATCATTGACCGCTTTGAAAAAGTCTATATCGACCAACACAATGGCTAATGGCTGCTGGTTTCGACAGGCACGACGACTCTCTTCCACAACCATATTATCAAAGCAGCGACGATTACTGAGCTTGCTCAATGAATCTGTCATCGACAAGCGCAACAAACTGCTGTTGGCTTCCTCAAGCTTTTCCATAGCCTCTTCGTACTGACGGGTTCGAAGCATCACTTGAGTCTCAAGCTTTTCCGTTAATCCCATTTGTAATTCCAGTGTTTCTTTCTGTGCCTCAAGCCTTTGACTACGCTCCTGACTGACACGAACAGCCAGGCTTAAGGCCTCCTCCTGCGCCAATTCTTTTTTATGGCGATCCTGTTGGACACGATAAGCTAACGCGAACGACAACAAAATCAACTCAATCACCATGCCAAAGATTTGTGAATAAGCCGTAAAATAGTTAAATGGCAGAACCCCTTCCAACATCAAGGAAAAAACCAGCGTTCCAACAATCAGTGCAAGCCAGGCCACACTGAAAATAAGGGCCGGTATACTTCTTTTTAGCGCGAGATAAAGCGAGACACCGAGACCAACAAAGCAAGTCACGATGGACATAACACCCAGTCCATGAAACATCGGCCGGCTGTGAGAAAGACTGAAAGTCACGGCAAATACCAACCAGATCATCAGCAACAGGGTATTGCTGTGAAGAATAAGCTCCCCATAACGATGCAACTCCAGGAACTTGCGTACAAATAACGTTGCCATAAGAAAGGACAGGCTGGCGAATGTCAGCAGGCCATAATCTGTAAGCCACTGATAACCTGGCCACAAATAATAAGGTCCAATCCCCGTCATCGCTGCCAAGTACAAGGACGCGAAGCAGATATAAGCGGTATAATAGAGATAAGACGTATCTCGAAGAGAGATAAACAGGCTCAAGTTATAGAGCGACATAACAACCAAGGTGCCCAGAACGACACCAATAGCCAACAAATCTACATCGCCTACGATATCAAAGCGATTTTCCTTTATCAGCTGCATGGGTACCGCCACCATATTCGGTGATCGGACTTCCATAAACACGTGTAACGGCTGTCCTTGGACAAGATTCAGAGGGAATGCCAAATGACGGCTGGGCTTGTAACGCTGGTTGATTGGATATGACAGACCCACAGGACGGCTATCCCACCACTCACCGGTAACCGTGTTGTAGGTATAAATTTTGACGTAATTCAACGTCGCCAACTGAACGGATAAAAGCCAACGCTCATCATCCATTTCTGCTGGCAGGATACGAAATCCAAACCACAAGGACTTATCATTTTTGACGGCACTGCTTACTTTTCCCGTATAGGGCTCCCAACCACCGACTGTAGAAGGATCCCGCAACGCGTCAGGTAACGCCCCCTGATCAACCACCCGATAACGTAATTCCCGAACCACCTGAACAGACTTCAGCTCGTCAGTCAGGATCACATCTTGAATAACAGGCACTGCACCACCTGCCACAGAGGCAACCACTCCCACTAAACAGGCCAACAGAAAGGCAACTATCCTTCGCCGCACAAGCACCATGTAACGCCTCTATATTCAGACACAACACTGCAACAGAATTTTGACGGTCAGTATTATTATTTTGTTTTAATGCACAGGCCGAGCCAGCTTTCTGGCACAACTACTCAGGACCGAGGGTAAACCCTGATATGACAGCCCTTTTGCAAAGGGGTTTGGCACGAAAAACAACAAAAATCCCCCAGCGAAAGAATAGGGGTCACGCCATCAAATGTCTATATGTTTAACCCCTGACCAAGAGTGAACGGGTTTTATAACGAATCAGTCATCCAGTGGCAGACCAGCAATTCACTGGGCAGGCGGCTAAAGCCAACCACCTCACTTTCAATCATTCGGCGCATTTGATTGGAAACAAAATTTCAATACTCTTGAACAGCAGAACTCTCTCGAACCAGGCGAAATCCACCAATATTTTTAAACGCTTTCAAGCGGTTAGCCGACCGGGCGAAAGAAGGATAAAAACGCCAACTCCCCCCCCTTAAAACCCGGTATTCCGCCTCTGAGGCTCCTTTGGGGTCAACCACGGCATGAGGCCGATATGGCGCGTACCAATCTTCACAGAGCTCCCAAACATTGCCATGCATATCGTATAGTCCCCACTCATTGGGAGGATAACTGGCCACAGGTACAGGCCCCTGGCTCCGAGAAAAGCTTCTACAGCCATCACGAACCACTAAACCATTCACATTCGCGTGCTTGCCCGTCAGACACTCTCCTGTACTGAATGGTGTTTGAGATCCCGCTCTGGCGGCATACTCCCACTCGGCTTCGGTTGGCAAACGATAACGGGCGTTAGCATCTAATTGATTTAACTTGTTGATATAGGCCTGGATCATTTCATAACTCACCCGTTCTACCGGGCAGTTTTCTCCACACAGGGAGAAAGCTGAAGGATTTTCTTGCATCAATGCCATCCACTGACCTTGCGTGACTTCCGTCGCCTGTAGATAGAACGCCTTGCTGATTGTTACCGGTCGTTGGGCTTCATCAACGTCGAAGTCCGGATCCTCACTCGAGGCTCCTTGCACAAAAGAACCTGGAGCTATCCTGACAAACGTCATTCCCAAAGAATTTGTAACAACTTTTGCCCCCGACACCAAGGGCTCTTTTGTCTCCGCGCCATGACTGGATGCGTTCGAAACTTCCGGCATGGAAGACGGCTCTGCCACACAAGAAGACAAAACCACACCTGCTGTTAACCAAAGAACGACCCAGCGCCACAACCTCATGACTTTCTACCTCTTCTCGCTTTCAATTTTTACTCATAAAAAAAGCAGCATCTGACGATGCTGCTTCCAAATAACAACTACAGCTAATGGATATCAGTCCAGAGCATTTTTGATCAGGGTAGCCAGAACACGGGATCCCGCTGCGGTTGGATGAATACCATCACTGGTAATGTAAACGCGCTCATTACCAAGGAAGGCATCTCGTGAATCAACAAATTTAACACCCATCGCCGGATAGTTGGCCGCTTTATAATCCATCGACAGTTTATTGATTGCACTGTTGGTCTCATCTTCCACATAGTAGTAACCCAGGAAAATGATTTCATTAATGCCGTCATTACGCATATCGGCCACCAGGCCGGAGATTGTCTCTTCAATGGCGAACAAAACTTCCTGAATACACGCCTGAGTTGTGCAATCACCACCGTCACCTAGGAGAAAATCGTTACCACCACCATTCATAATGACGGTATTAATGCCACGCTTGCTGGCATCATCGTACTGATTAGGTACATTATAACGGCTGCTACAAATGATATTCCCACCATTCATCTGACAACCACTGCGCGCATGGGTATCAATATCTTCATTCAGATCCTCTTCCAGATACGCATGAATATCTCCGGACAGTGCAAAGATAGAGTCCCCAATAATCATTTTATCCGTGTCGGATCCGCCAGACAGAGAACCGGCCGAAACACTGAAGGAAAAACAGGTAGCTGCGGCCAGAAGCGCGAGCTTTTTAAAAATTTCGATCTGCATTTTTTACTCCATTTATGTCTTCTTAATTTTAGTCACATCATCCAAGTGATACAGATCACCGGAGAAAAGAAAGAACCTATCCTGCGCTTTAACAGAAGCACTTTCCGACTACGGAGTGTAAGGAGGTAACATCAGATGGTGTATGACACTAAATTCCTGATAAAAGAAATAGAGGGAAGTCATATCACAATAAGGAAAAATCTTGACAGGCTTGTACGAACCGGTATTTCGCCATCAGCAATAGCTTATTCTTTCAAAAAACTTAGCCCAACCGACGCCACAGGGATAACAAAATCAATCCGAACAATGCCGTAAACATTACATTAATAAAAAGGTATGGATGCTGACTAAAAAAACTGCCTGAATCACCCGGGGAGTAAGGGACATTTAACACTGCGGCCATTTTTTTATGATAAGCGGTTTGCACAACCGTCTCCCCACTGGGAAGAACAAAACCCGAAGGACCGTTATTAGTGACATGCACCATTGGCAAACGATTTTCCACGCTCCGCAGTACTGATGAGTTCATATGCTGATACGGTTGCAGGCTGCTTCCAAACCAGCCGTTATTGGACATGGCAACAATCACCTGACCAGGTCGCTCTGCAACAGCACGAGCAGTGAACTGAGAGAACATCACTTCGTAGCAGATTAACGGAATCAGGTTTACCTCCCCCACTTGAAAATAAGCCGGCCCCTCACCCGGGGAAAAATCCACAAAGAAACCTGATGCATTTTGATAAAACCACTGCTTTGCTTGTGGCAGATAATTCAGTAGCGGGATATATTCACCAAAAGGTACTCGCTTTATTTTTCGGTAACGTTCTTGCAAGCTTCCCTTGTCATTCAAAAAGACAGCGGTATTGTACATTTCACGTTGCAAACCCTCTTTAATTTCTTCTGTATCCTGGAAGATCAGAGGAACACCCGAACTGGCCACCTGATTCTCCAGTGCATTGCGCACGTGTGGATAGGTAAAAAACCCTTTATATCGGGTCTCTGGCCAGACAATGACATCCACATTTTTTTGTATCAGTTTTTCCGTTAATGCCATTTCAGGAGGGTATGCCCTGCTGTACCCAGGAGTTGGTGGTGGTAGCGTTTCGGACGGAGTCTCATTCGGCTGAACAATCCCAATTCTTTTTACCGGCCAACTGGCCACTTCCCGACCCCAGGCATCGAGAGCGTAACAACCATATCCCAACCAAACCGTCAGCAACACACAAACACCGACCTGACACTCCCTGAATAGGGTTGCGCCTTTATGATGGCCAGCAACCTCTCGAATGGCTAAAAAAAACGTCACGTTCACCAGCGCAATTAAAAAATCCAGGCTGGCAACACCAAAAAACTCGATTGCCTGTATTGCCACCAAAAACTGGCTTTGGCTCTCGCCAAGCTGAACGGTAAAGAGCATCGGGAAATAGCTGTAAGCAACCGCACAAAGGACAGGAAAAACCCAAAACTCCGACAAACCGGAACTCTGACATATCCATCGATAAAGCATCATTAAACAGGCTGGAAGCTGCGCACAATACAACCAAAAAATCACCGCCCCCAAAGCCAGACTGCCGCCTTCAAGCCCCTTATACAACGCTATAAAATCAATAATCCAGAAAGCTGCGGTCAGGTACATCACCAAACCGGCACACAACCCCAGCCCATAAGCTTTGGCGGGAGAGGCAGATCTTACAACCCAAAGCAATGGTACAAAGGCAAACCAGGTGAGCAGATACAGAGAAGGATAATTATATGGCAGCGCCAACAAAAGTCCCGTCAACACTGATCCCGCAATTGTCGTCAGCCAACCCTCGGTGGACAATGACTTGCGGACAATATTTGTCTCCCGCAGCGTCTCGACAACTTTAGTAGTCACTATCGGGCTCCTGCCTAGAGGTTTGACTGAACTGATTCATCAGCTCATTGAGCTTTCCTTTCTTTTGCCCCTCGGTCAAGGTGTCATCAGACATGATTTCCCAGCGGTCAAACAGATACCAGGTAAGCCGGTCAGATTCTTTAAACAAGTCATCGCTGACGGCCTTCCCCATACATTTCTCCCGCACGGAGATCTGCTGTTTGTAATTTTGTCGCTGAGAAAACAGATTGTTTTTCTGATTGTCAAAACGCTTTTCCAGAGCATCTTTTTCACGGCTGTAACATAAATAACCAGGAAGAGCATTGGCGAGTTCAACCCCTCTCTGATCGGGCAGGCTTTTTCCTAACAGATAACGGATTCTTTCAATGCTTTCCGGAGGAACGTTCTGTTGCACCAGTGGCCTCACCGTGGCATTCAACAAGTTGAGCAATTCTTCCGAGGAAAGCGAAACCACTTCTGCGCTTATCTTTTCTTTATTCCTCTGAGGAAAATCAAGATCACTGAGCGATTTGCTGATGCCGTTAAAGTGAGTTTGGGTTGCTGCAGGATCCAGATCATCAACCACAACACCGTCATAATAGGGATTTACGTAAAACTCACTATCATCCGCCTGAGCAAGATTCACCGATGAGTGCAAGTCAGACCCCTCCCACAAGGAACCAAGCAGCAACAGAAGAACCATAATGGCTGGAGCGACCAGATATTTCATACTCTTTACAGAACCGGAACCTGAAGCGCTTCCATTTTTTCACGTTCGCCTTCTGAAAAATAAGATGACCATAACGTGATTACTTTTTCTTTCTGATCTTCGGAAAGATTGTCTCCGCCGCTCTCTTCCAGCAACTTATTTTTTTCAGCGACGAACTGTTTATACCTGTCTTGCCAGCCATTAGCCTCAACGACACTATTAACGTATCTATTTTGAATAGTGGCCTTCTTTGTTTGACGCTCTTCAGCAGTCAATTCTTTATTGGAAGCCAATTCAAAGCTGGCCCGCATAAACTCGCTCTCGGCATCGGATTGGGCAAACAGCTTTTCAGACACTTCAGCGCCCAGGTAGGATTCCCGCAGCGCCTGAATACTGGCTTGTCGCTGCTCATAATCTTGATTCAAATGATTATCCTGATGCAGATTTTCAAATTCTTCTTTGGCTTTCAGGTATTCGTAGTAGTTTCCAACCACCAGCGCCACCTGACTTCCCGCTTTACCCGGCATGGCCACCTGAATCAGGTCTTTGAGTTGCGCCAGCGACAGTGTATCCAGCTCCAACCCCTGCTGCCCCAGAGCCTCATTCAAAGCCAGCATTGCCTCATGATCCAGGATGACATTGCCACTGTCATCGACCCGAACTTTCTGGGTTGCTTCAAAGATTCCCTCTGCATCGAACATCGCCAAACCAGATGCAGACTGACCTGAAAGCACTTCGGATCCGGCATGTGTTCCGGCATCTGCATCGTCTCCAGACTGCGAGGATGTCGATATATTTTTTCCTGTATTTTGGTTAACAATTTGATAACGAACTTCGCGAGCTTTAGGGTCAGCGACTACTACTGAAGATGCATCTACAGTCACCGTCTGCATTTCAGCCAATAAAACAGCACCGGCAAAAGCGGCCGCAACTACAGCTACACACCCGAGAACTACAGCAATCGTTTTTTTATTTTTCACTGGAGCACCAATCAGTTAACTTTCTCTTTGCGGGATATCGCACATACGGGTAGCCACCCTACTAGTCATCCCCACCCTGACACCTTCAAGCCATCAATGTAAAAACACGTGCTGCTTACCGCAACGCCTAGCACTCAATAGCTCATAATATTGTATGAAATGCGCTTGTCTGTCAGACAGGCCAAAGCCTATCATTAACACCATTGCAGCACAGAACTGTTGATGCCATCTTGCAACGGTTCGACAGAGGCCCTACGACCAACAATAATAAATATGCTGCCACCAACATAATTTGTTACTACATGCCAACCTGAAGATTAGCCATTTTAATGGTCAGAGTTCGACATCAAGTGAGATAAAGCACGCTAACCGTCAACCACTCTTCGAATCAGACCAGCACACTCAACTAAGATAATACGGTAGAACAATGGACGTACACTCAAAAGTCATTCCCTTTGAGCTGCATCCAATGGGGTTTATTGAGGTGTTCACCCGGCTGGGTGCCGACACAGATCTGCTGCTGAAAGAGACCGGTATTAATCGCAACTTTTTTACCCGCCGTGGCGATAAAATATCATACAACCAGCAAACTCAGCTTCTTAAAAACGGCATAAAACTTTGCAATACGCCAGGGCTCGGCCTGCTGGCTGGCATGAATATGGATTGGGGATACCACGGTTCGGTTGGCTCTATTGTATCCTGCAGCCCCAGCCTGAAAAACGCCGGCGCAGCCATGCGCCGCTTTTTGCCGATTGCCCAACCCCACTACAACATGCTGGCCGGCCAACCCGGCATCTATGTGGACAAAGATGGGATTATGGTTAATCCGCTGCGAATTCTGGCTCCGAAACACCACGATCCCGAACTGGATCTGTTCGAAACCGAATACCGCCTGGCAATCACCCTGAGGCTCTATGACCAGTGTGGCAACAAGCAGGTAGCCAACAATGAAGTGAACGCCTTACTGGCATACCCAAAACCAGCGTACTTCTACCTCTATGAGACTTTGCCCTGCAATAAAGTCGTTTTTGGTGCCAAACAAACCGCGGTGTCCTGCCACTATCAGTTCCTGATTGAACCCTGGCGGGAAATGCGAGCAGCGATCTTTAAGCGGGTCATTGATCAATGTGAAGACGAACTCAAAGCCTCCCACCTGGAAACCAGTATGACCTCAAAAGTCCGCTGGCATATCAGCTATCACTACAACGAGCAGGTCACATTGGAGCAAATCGCAGAACAGCTGGCGATCAGCCCGAGGGCTTTAACCCGTAAACTGGCCAACGAAAACAGCAACTTCAGACAGATCATGCACCAGGTGCGAATGGAGCTCACAGCTTTACATTTGCGCTCATCGTCACTCAGCGTCGATGAAGTCGCCGAGTTAATGGGCTTTTCCAGCGCCTCCAGCCTCAGGCGCGCGGTCAAAAACTGGAGCGGGAAGACCGCTGGCGCGCTCCGCGATGACACCTCAGGCTCAGCCCCGCCCAATTACAATTTTTCGACCTCTCCCGTCAGCTCTGGAGCCCTTCCCGCCTGATCACTCAACGGCGACTCTCCCTCCCTCGGACCACTGGCCAATGGGCTTTCTGCTGAAAGGCAAGGGGCGGTCACAGGGGCGACTATTCCCCTTCTCTGCGAGAACAAACGCGGACAGATTTCCGGATTGCCGGATTAAGCGTTGACAAACCGCACTCAAACGGGACACTAGTAGCCATTGAGAAGCCCCAGTGGCATTTGTAGTTACTCTATTATTGAACAGAATGAGCCCCCTATGGAAATGACCAAGACCCTCGGTGAATTTATTATCGACTGCCAGGCCGAGCATCCACATGCTACCGGCGCCCTCACCGCCATTTTTTCTTCTATTCGCCTGGCTTCCAAGGTGCTGCATCGCGAAATCAACAAGGCAGGCCTGGTCGATATCACCGGCGCGGTTGGCTCAGAAAACGTACAGGGTGAAGAGCAACAGAAGCTGGACGTCTACGCCAACGAGAAGTTCAAGACCGCTCTCGCTGCCCGCGGGGTCGTTTGTGGCATTGCCTCAGAGGAAGAGGATAAATACGTCAATTTTGAGGAGGGGAACAGCCAGGAAGGTGAGTATGTGGTGCTGATGGATCCCCTGGATGGCTCGTCCAATATCGACGTTAACGTCTCCGTCGGCACCATCTTCTCAATCTACCGTCGAGTTTCCCCGGTGGGTGAGCCGGTAACGGCCGCCGATTTTCTTCAACCGGGCCATAAACAAGTGGCCGCCGGTTACGTGATCTACGGCTCCTCCACCATGCTGGTCTATACCACAGGCAATGGAGTCAATGGCTTCACACTGGATCCAAGCCTGGGCGTGTTCTGCCTGTCCCACCCGAACATGAAGATGCCCGAAGACGGCAAGATCTACTCCGTCAACGAAGGGAACTACATACACTTCCCGACAGGCGTCAAAAAGTACATCAAGTATTGCCAGGAAGAGGACGAGACGACCCAGCGCCCCTACACATCGCGCTACATCGGCTCACTGGTTTCCGACTTTCACCGCAACCTGATCAAGGGCGGGATCTACCTCTACCCCACCGCTCGCAACTACCCCAGCGGCAAATTGCGCTTGCTGTATGAGTGCAACCCCATTGCCTTTCTGGCAGAACAGGCGGGCGGCAAGGCAGTCTGCAACCCTGGTGAAGCCATCATGGACATCACCCCGGAAGAACTGCACCAGCGCACGCCGTTTTTTGTCGGATCAAAGAATATGGTGGAGAAAGTAGAAGAGTTTTTGGCAGCAGAACAGTAATCTCCTCAACCACCAACTCTCCGGCAAGGTGCACCGGTTTAGGTGCACCTGATATTAAGAAAGGACTATTGGCAAAAATACCCGCCTTAGAGTGAACTGAAGTAGGCCGCCAGATCGGCGATATCCTGATCACTCAGAGGAGCCGCCATACCCGCCATAATTGCCGCCTGCCCCCCTTTGCGATCGCCATTTTTGTAGGCTTTCATCGATAATTTCAAATACTGGGCATTTTGCCCTGCCAGATTCGGGTAAGTGGGAATCGCAGCTTTACCATCCACCCCATGACAGGAAGTGCAAACCGCCGCCTTGGACTTGCCTGCCGCAGCATCGCCTGCGGCATGAGCCGCAAAAGGAACGCTCAACAACAGAGCAACAGATACACACAAACGTAACATCATCAGTTTTCTCCTAACGGTCATCAATTTATACTTTTCAATTATACGCACGAATCCCGAGGCAATACGACCTATTGATCATACGCCGACGTCTCTCGGCAAAACCAGCAACGACTATGGCCCGCTATGCCTGAACAACTACTGAATCCCCTCCGCCAGACTGCCGTGGTGGTGCTCTCGCTACTGTTCTCGCTCCTGTTGCCGATGACCCAGGCCAGCGAACAACCCGAAAGCTCCCGACAGATGGAACAGCAACCTGAAAACATGGCGCTACAGCCCTTTACCAGCGACGGTTGCAGCATCTTCCCCAACGGCACACAGGAAGATCAGAAATTATGGCTATCCTGTTGCCAAAAGCATGATTACGACTACTGGAAAGGTGGCACCGAAGCCGAAAGGCTGGCCAGCGATGAGGCCCTCAGGCAATGTGTTGCCGCCGCAGGCGAGCCTCGCATAGCCCAATTAATGTTGACCGGAGTTCGCCTTGGCGGCAGCCCTTACCTGCCCACAAAATTTCGCTGGGGTTATGGCTGGCCTTACCTGCGTGGATACAAAGCACTAACTCCCGAGGAACAAGCTCAGGTCCACAAACTCAGCCAGGCCATTGAATGGTAAGATGACCTGATAACGAAATCTGTAAAAATACAATAAAGCCGAGGATTCCACGTGACCACAGAACATAAACACCGCCCAGTAACCGAGATCGAAACCATCACCCCACGCTTTTGCGAAACAGACGCTCTGGGTCATATCAACAATGTCAGTTATGCCGCCTGGCTGGAACAGGGGCGTATGCGCTACTTCATGACCAACCTGGACAAAGACCGCAATCCATTCATGTTGGTCAAAATAGAAATCAACTACCGCAACGAGAGCTTTCACGGAACCGATGTAGAGGTGCACACCTATCTGTCCAGACTAGGGAACAGTTCTCTGACGCTATCACAAAATATCTATCAGAATGGCAACCACGTTGTCGAATCGACGACCACACTGGTCAACTACGACTTCGACAATAAATGCAGCCTGGCTTTTGATGAAACACAGAGAGCGCAGTTGACCGCACTGATGGGCTGAAGGAACACTAAACCCATCAGCGGCGATTTTGATACACCCAGTTGCGGTGCATGTTATCGCAGACCCACAATTCGTCGCTCAGACTCTGACACCAGGACAGGAGACTTTGGCATCTCGTCATCGTAGCGGGGTTTCACCCCCAGAGTCTTTTTATCGCGTTTTAGAAATTCAAACACGCTTTCCAGGCGCTGGGCAAAGCTTTGCTGTTGACGCTGAGTGTCTTCCCAAATGTAATAAAACTTGCTGTAACTCATCGTCGACGCCCCCAGCCCGATAGTAAGCATCTTTTCAATATAATGACGATAACTGACCGACAGGTACTCCTCAGGCGACTGTAAACTGGTATTGTATTCCGGCAACTGCAATCGATTGGCGGCGGACAAGCTGTGACTGGTCAGCTGTCGATTGGGACGATTAAGCACAAACTGAAAACGTTTTTCCTGGCAACGAATGACCCCTTCCAGTAATTGGCACGCACTCGGATCCAGAGAGTCTCTGTGAACAGGTCTGTCAGCGGTATAAGTCGATCTGACTTCTGCGGAGACTGCCGGTGTCTTTGATCGCCCAACCTTGTTTGGCGTTTTCTTTTTTGGAGATACGTCAACACTGATGTCTTGCAGCGAGATCCCCTCACGGGCAGCGGGTCGCTGAAGCAACAATTTCTGAGTGCCAGGATCATTGCGACGAAAGTCCCTGAGAGAAGGCAAGACAACGCCCTTGCCTTTCAGCTGACAGTAGACGGCTTCCAGTTCTGTTTGGGACTGGCAGCTCCAGGCGGCGGCTGCCAGCGCGAACCACAACACCAGGCAACGTATCACAGACACTATGAAACGGCTGCGGTACAGCAACAATCCCCCCACAGCCGCTACTCTTCCGGCAAGCGCAACAAACCATCCACCATGCGCCGCAGGGTGGCTTCAGCCAATGACCACTGACTTTCGTTCTCCCCTACCAATAGCAGGTTATATTCCAGATAGAATAAGGTCCCCATGGTCACCTGAGCATCGGCCAGCGGGCTCGGCGAGCCCAATACCGAGAAAAAATCCTGAATGGCTTCCAACTGCAGCCGATGGGGAATGGCAACCAACCTGGCCAACTCTGCATTACGCAGGGCCTCGTGACGAAAAGCCACTTCCACATGTCGTTCAGAGGCACTTTCAACCTGGGCCTTAACATGTGCCAGCAACACGGCCACAATGCCTTTCCCCAGGCGCCTGCGATCCTGCAAAGACATACCCGCTCCACTCTCTTTCTGCAGCTGATCTTCTCCGAGAATCGTTGTCAGCAATTCAAGCCCCTGCTCCTGCAGCCGGGCTGAATCGGTGCTTAAACGTGTTTCCACGTAGTGCACGAATGCATCGTGTAAAAGGGAGTGAATATCATCGAAATAATAAGTTGTCGCCGCCAGGGGAACATCCGCCTCAGCAGCGACAGCCCGATGCTTGACCCCACGGACACCGTCGCGCTCAATCACTCTGAGTGCTGCTTCTAAAATGGCTTTGCGGCGGATACGACTGTCACTGCGCAAAGCAGAGCGTCCCTGATACTGAAGGATATCGTCAAAGCGACCTGATTTAACCCCGCGACGCTTTTGCCCGGACTTGCTTCTATCTTCTGATTTAGTGTGCACGACTGTCCCTTCCAAGCGAGCAATTGCTGTACATGAAACTTGTTATTATCCGCGTTACGCTTTTATGTAAGCCATCATAACGCAACCAGAGGCATGGGGTGAACAGAAGTGGAAATGATCGGTCGAACTCTTGAAAATACAGCAGCATTAGTGATCTGACTGTCAGGTCAGTCGACAAAAACAACTCCAGAAAAACCCGGTGACAACCCGCCTAGAGATGAGACAGTCGGGAAAACTGCGGTCGCAAATACTCAGCCTGATCTTCGCGAATACGACTGCCGTTAATCAATGCCAGATATTCCGCTGCATTAGGACAGTAGGGTAACGCAACCAACTCCATATCGATTTCTTCGAGCAACCAATTCCCTTTGCGTTGATTGCAACGCTTGCAAGCAGCGACAACATTAATCCAGCGGTCGCGTCCGCCTCGACTGCGAGGCTGCACATGATCGCGAGATAAATCTTTCGCCCCAAAATAGCGTCCACAGTACAAACACTGATGATTATCTCGTGCAAATAATGCCGGATTACTCAAAGGCGGCACCATCCGCATTGGCGCAAGCCGACCTCCGCCGCACGCCAGAATGGCGGGAACTTCGATATAACTCTGCCGACCGGTCAGTCGCGAACAGCCGCCGTAGATTTTCCGCACGACCCCGCCCAGACTCCAGGAAACAAGATCGCGGGCGTAAAGACAAACGGCCATTTGCCAATCAATCCATTCCAGCGGCTGACCGGCAGCGTTTAACCTGAGAATTCGTGCGTCCATCACACCACTCTCCAATAAGATTCTGGTACAGAGTCAGGAACAAAAAGCGCCGGGCGGTTAAAACACAAAGAGAAAGAGGGGCTGACAAGGCGCTGAAGCTTGCAGTAGGGGTATCGACTCAACGTGACGACGACACAAAGTAGAGAGACACAATAACAGGTGAAGGCTAAACCTCCTCTGAAACAAACACATGGTTAATAAGTAACCTTGTGCTTCAAGTATCCGACGAGGGGGTCAGGGAGTCAAGTCTGTAACCCCGGTAAATGGCCCAATGCATTCCCTGCAATAAAACATACACCGGACTGAAATATTGCGTGAATCTGGAAAACAAACAAGAGGCTGAGAAGGCTCAGTGAGAATATCAATACCGGATTGTAAAAACTGACTCACCAAAAACGAAAAAACCCCGATGGCGTCCTGCCATCGGGGCACATTCTCACAGGATTTTCTTACCCTAAGTCCTTCAAATTTCAGCAAATTCCCTAATCCATGCTGATTGTTTTCCTAGTTCCCTATCGCGCATCCTTACGCATGCATCCAATGCATGAGTAATGATAGTAGATCCTGGCTTTTACAACAGTGGTGATTGACCTCAATGTTTGTAGGATATATCTCACACGCCGGTGGCAATTTCTTCATTTGAGCGACACCACCTACAAATTCTGAATATGAAAGTGCGTATTGTGTGTTTTTGTTGATTAAAAAATTTCATCGGGCTCGAGCTCAAACAAATAACCCGGGTCCAGATCCAGATCACGCATAATATCCTGCCCATCTTCTTGTAGCAGTTTGATATCACTGTCTTCCAGCTGTTGATCCAGCCCCTGTTGAATGACAATTTCAACGCGACGATTTCGGGCCCGGTTCTCAGAGGTGTTGTTATCCACCAAAGCCATGGTGTCAGCATGTCCGGATACCGTAAAACGGCGTGGATTCATGTCGCCTTTCATCAGCTCCTGAGCCACTGTGACGGCGCGAGCTGATGATAGTTCCCAGTTGGAGCGAAAACGCGGAGTACGGATGGGTAAATTATCCGTATGCCCTTCCACCAGAATTTTTCCGGGTCTTTCTTTCAACACTTCGCGAATTTCATCCAACACATCGTAGTAATCTTCCTGCAACTCAGCCGAGGCCGTTTCGAAAGATCCTTTTTCCCGAATTCGGATGATGATCTTTCGCCCACGGGTCTCCACTTCCACTTCGCCTCTTACGATTTGGTCGTGAAGCGCCGCCGCAATATCCGAGGCATCCTGTTGCGTTTGGGCAATGAGCTCTTCCAGTTTTTGCTTCACCCGTGCCCGCACACCGGCTTCCAGATGTTCCTCTCCCTGCTCGATATCAAATTCCTGCGAGCAATCTACCTCAAGTGAATTTTCCGTCAGGTTTTTGGTCTTCTGCCAGATTTCATTGACCGGAGTCGGTTCAGGAATAGAGGGACTGAATTCCTGTGCGATCACACTGGTGCCTTTGGGTACGTCCACCACATTGAGTTGATTCTGGACACCAAACGCCTGAGCCATGGAGCCTGCCAGCCGCTTGAATTTCATCGCATCCATTTCGGAAAACGACAACAGCAACACAAAGAAGCACATCAACAGTGACATCAGATCCGCAAAGGTCGCCATCCAGGGAGGCAGCCCCTTTGGGCAATCACACTTTTCCTCTTCTTCAATCATCACGATCAGTCAGCCTCAGCAAACTCACGCTTGCCTTCCGGCAGATAGGTGCGCAACATCGAATCAATCACACGGGGATTCTGCCCCCCCTGAATCGCGAGCAGCGCATCGAGCACCAGCTTTTTAATGGTCGCTTCCTCATTGGCTCGCAACTTCAGTTTGTCGGCCATCGGTTCAAACACGGCATTGGCCAACATCGCCCCATAGAGCGTAGTCAGCAGTGCAACCGCCATCGCCGGCCCAATCGCTTTGGGATCATCCATATTGGCCAGCATCGCCACCAGACCAATCAGGGTTCCGATCATCCCCATAGCCGGAGCCACCGTCGCCAGCGCATAGAAAATACTGGCCGCCGTACTGTGTCGCGCCTCTGCCAGAGTGCGATCTTTCGACACCATGGTTTTCACCACTTCCGGATCGTGACCGTCCACCAGCAACTGAATGCCCTTCTGCAGGAACTCATTGCCGACCTCTTTACCCTCCAGAGCCAGCAGTCCCCCTTTGCGGGCAATGTCAGACAGCTCAACGATCTCATCGATCAGATCAGCCGGATCCGTGACATTGGCAAAAAAACTCTTTGCCGCGACTTTTCCGGCTCCCAAAAACTGACCCAGGCCAAATTTGGCCATGACAGCAAATAAACTGCCACCTATCACAATAATCAACGAGGGCACATTGACGAACATACTTGCATCACCATTCATCAACATGGTGGTGAAGATAAGCCCGACAGCCCCCAGAATTCCCACAATGGTTGCTAAATCCACAAATACCCCCGCAACATTCAATCAGCAGATCTGCACACACGTGCAGACAAAGGACAGTGACCGCCGGAATGCTCCTTCAGCCCCTGTCGAAAAGACCTATCCCCCTTATCGGCCGGATTCTAAAAATCCACACCCTTTCTTTCAGGTCTGTCGTCATCTCGCCATCGCGCCCCCCAAACCTGGGCTCAGGATCTGCATGAACAACCGCAATTGCCACAGTCTTGATTGACCTCTTCCGCCCCCTTCGGTAGGGTTGCGCTTCTGTTTACCACCCATGAGAACCTCACCGTGGCAGCCAAGAAAAAAGCCGTTGATTTCGAATCCTCCCTGCAACAACTGGAAGCACTGGTCACCGACATGGAAAAGGGGGATTTGAGTCTGGAAGAGTCCCTCAAGGCCTTTGAAGCGGGCATCAAGCTGACCCGTGAGTGTCAGTCCCGACTGTCCGAGGCGGAGCAAAAGGTCCAATTGTTGCTCGAGGAGCAGGGACAGCTGGTGGCACAGCCATTCTCCGATGCAGATGAGCTGTGAGCCCGAGTCATGACATCCAGCCCGAACTCCCCGCTAGCCGCGTTTCTGCAGGACAGTCAGACCCGTATTGACCGGGCTCTGGACGCGGCACTGTCACAACTCACCCCCAACAGCGAGCCCGACCTGATTAACGCCATGCGCTACAGTCTGCTTAACGGCGGCAAGCGCATTCGCCCGGTGCTGGTGTACGCCAGTGCCATTGCAGTGCAGGGTACCATCACACCGGCAACGGATCAGGTCGCCTGCGCTCTGGAATGCATTCACGCCTACAGCCTGATTCACGATGACCTGCCAGCCATGGACGATGACGACCTGCGCCGCGGCAAACCCACATGCCACATAGCATTTAACGAAGCCACCGCCATTCTGGCCGGAGACGCCCTGCAGGCACTGGCTTTCCAAAGCCTGGCATCAGCCCCTCTGCTGGACAGCGATACTCGCCTGCAACTGGTTCAACAGCTGGCACAGGCCGCTGGCGCTCAGGGGATGGTCGGTGGACAGGCCATTGATCTGGCCGCGGTAAACAGCGCCCTGACCCTGGAACAACTGCAACACATGCATAACCTGAAGACCGGCGCCTTGATTTCAGCCAGCATCCTGATGGGCGCAACCGCCACAGGACGCGCCGATCCGGCTCAGTTGGCCTCACTGAAAACCTACGCCGACGCAATCGGGCTGGCCTTCCAGGTTCAGGACGACATTCTCGATGTCACCGCAGATACCGCCACCCTGGGCAAACAGCAGGGCGCCGATATCGCCCTCAACAAACCCACCTACGTCTCGCTGCTGGGGCTGGAAGGAGCACAGCGCAAAGCCCTGGAGCTTCACCAGCAGGCTCTGGCGGCACTGAACGACTTCGGCGAAGAAGCCGATCACCTGCGGGATTTGTCGGCCTATATCGTCGAAAGGGAAAAGTAGCGACGGGCCTCAACGCGACCACGCCTGCGATGCATTAGCGGCCAAAACCCGTCCATTTTGACCACTCATGCCTCACACACCGCACCCGTCGCGATAAAACTCCTATGCAAGGCCGGCCTATCCCCCTAAAATCGCCCTTTTAGCTCAGAGCAATACCAGCACTCATGTTTGATGAAATTCCACTGACCCGCCCCCTGACTCCCCTGCTGGATCAGGTGAATTCGCCCGCTGACCTGCGTCAACTGGAAGAAAAACAGTTGCCACAATTAGCGCGGGAACTGCGGGAATACCTGCTTTACAGCGTCGGCCAGACCGGAGGACACTTCGGAGCCGGACTGGGCGTCGTGGAACTGACCATTGCTCTGCACTACTGCTACAACACCCCCGAAGACCGTCTGGTGTGGGATGTTGGTCACCAAACCTACCCCCACAAAATCCTGACCGGACGCCGCGAGCAAATGCACTCCATGCGCCAGGCCGGCGGTTTATCCGGTTTTCCCAAGCGCACCGAAAGTGACTTCGACACCTTTGGTGTGGGCCACTCCAGTACCTCCATCAGTGCCGCTCTGGGGATGGCGTTAGGCGCCGAAATGGCTGGCAGTGACCGCAAAAGTGTTGCCATCATCGGTGATGGTGCCATGACTGCCGGCATGGCCTTTGAAGCCCTGACCCACGCGGCTCACACCGAAACAGACATGCTGGTAGTGCTCAACGACAACAACATGTCGATCTCCCGCAATGTGGGCGGACTGGCCAATTACTTCTCCAAAGTCTGGGCCAGCAAGCTGTACACCAATTTCCGCGAAGGCAGCAAAAAAGTACTGTCCAAGATCCCGCAGGCCTGGGAGCTGGCGCGCAAGACCGAAGAACATATGAAAGGCATGGTGTCCCCGGGCACTCTGTTTGAGGAACTGGGCTTTTACTATATCGGTCCCATCGACGGTCACGATCTCGAGCGTCTGACTCACGACCTCACCAACCTGCGCAACCTGCCCGGCCCTAAACTGCTGCATATCATCACCCAAAAAGGCAAAGGCTTCGCACCCGCCGAAGCGGATCCGGTGGGATACCACGCTCTGAACAAGATTGAACCCAAACCCAAGGTTCAGGAAGCCACCCCCCAAGCCCAGAAGAAAAAGAAGTATCAGGATATTTTTGGCGACTGGCTCTGCGACATGGCCGAGCAGGACGACAAACTGGTCGGCATCACCCCGGCCATGTGTGAAGGGTCTGGCATGGTGGACTTCGCCAAACGCTTCCCCGAGCGCTTTTACGATGTGGCCATTGCCGAGCAACACGCTGTCACCCTGGGCGCAGGCCTCGCCTGTGAAGGGCAAAAACCGGTGGTCGCCATCTACTCCACCTTTTTGCAACGGGCCTACGATCAGCTGATCCACGATGTGGCCATTCAGAATCTGGACGTTACCTTTGCCATCGACCGCGCCGGTCTGGTGGGCGAGGATGGCCCCACTCATGCGGGCAGCTTTGATCTGAGCTTTTTGCGCTGCATCCCCAATATGCTGATTGCCGCGCCCAGCGACGAAAACGAGTGCCGCCAACTGCTGACCACCGCCTACGAACACCCGGGCCCAGGAGCGGTACGCTACCCGCGCGGCACCGGCCCCGGCTACCCGATCGACAAGGCGCTGACAGCACTGCCCATAGGCAAGGGCGTGGTCAAACGGGAAGGCAAAAAGGTCGCCATCCTCAATTTCGGCACCCTGCTGCCAGCGGCTATGACGGCCGCCAATCAGCTCAACGCCAGTGTCTGCGACATGCGGTTTGTGAAACCTCTGGATACGGCTCTGATTGAAAAGATGGCCAACGAGCACGATCTGCTGGTGACTCTGGAAGAAAACACTGTTTCAGGCGGCGCCGGTAGCGCCGTGATGGAGTGGCTGGCCGAACAGGGCATAACCACCCCCCTGCTGCCTCTGGGCCTGCCGGACACGTTTATCGACCACGGCAAGCACGACATTCTGCTGGACGAGGCCGGACTCAGCGCTGATAAAATCCTCCATCGGATTCAACAGCGAATTGCCCCAGCCAAGACTCAGGCTTCTGCCGGCTCCTGAGGACCGGTCTGACAGCCTGACATCCAACCCACTTCTCAACCGCCGCTGGATAGCTTATGCCCTGGTTACAACTCCACGTGAACACCGATCGCACCCAGGCCGAAAGTCTCGAGGACGCCCTGCTGGCTGCCGGCGCAGTCTCAGTAACCCTGCAGGACAGAGCCGACCAACCGATTCTTGAGCCCGCCCTGGGGGAAACTCCGCTGTGGGACGACACCCTGATCACTGGCCTGTTCGATGCCGAAATCGACACCAAAGCCACCACCGAAATTGCAGCCCGGGCTTTTGGGGCAGAGCTACCCAGCCACCGCTGGGAGCTGCTGGAAGACAAGGACTGGGAACGGGAGTGGATGAAAAACTACCAGCCCATTCACTGCGGCCACGACCTTTGGATCTGTCCCAGCTGGATAGACACCCCGGATCCAAAGGCCACCAACCTGATGCTCGACCCGGGTCTCGCCTTTGGGACCGGCACCCATCCGACCACGTTTATGTGCCTGCAATGGCTCGCAGAGCAAGGCCCCTTCAGCGGTGAGACCTTTGTCGATTACGGCTGCGGTTCCGGCATTCTGGGCATGGCCGCACTGCTGCTGGGCGGCTCACAGGTTACCGGTACCGACATTGATCCACAGGCCCTGCTGGCAACGCACGACAATGCCGACCGCAACCAGATCCCGCGGGACAAATTTCCGGTGTACCTGCCGGCTGATTGTCCGGAACTGCAGGCAGACGTCATGCTGGCCAACATTCTGGCGGGGCCTCTGGCCGAGCTGGCGCCCAGCCTGAACGCCCTCACCCGTCCCGGCGGCAAACTCTGCCTGTCAGGGATTCTGGCCACCCAGGCCGAAACCGTGATGGATGCCTACCGCCCCTGGTTTGATTTTGACCCCATTCGACAACAGGACGAATGGGTCTGCCTGACCGCCGTGAAACGCACTTGAGATCGCGGGGCGTCCGATCCAGTTTCACCTCATGAATCAGGCTTTTTGAGCTGAGGCGAAACTTGCGCCCCTTCAAACATCGGGCATCTAACGCCAACGACTTATTTACCGCCCCCGCGGGAACGACTAAACTCTCCCGCTACGCCAACATTTCAGGGAATATCAGACGCCATGGCAGACAGGGTGACATGCTGCCCTCATTGCAGCACCTCCTTCCGCATTTCCGACGCCCAGCTGCAAACAGCCAAGGGTGCGGTGCGCTGTGGCTCCTGCCTGCAAATTTTTCGCGCCCTGGATCACCTGCTGCCCCAACCCGGGCAACAAGCACAACCTGCCGCAGCAGAACAGCCATCTCCTGCGCCTCAGGAATCTGCTGAACCCCAGCCAGAGAGCACACCGCAACCCCCTGCCGAAAAGCCGGAGCCTCCCGCTGAAGCAGAGCAGTCCGCTCTCGATACTGAAGAGCCTATAGCTAATCACGAAGAGCCTTTGGCCAGTCATGAAGAGCCCTCGGCTGTTGAGCCTGAGGACGCGTCAACCCACAGCATCGACTCAACAGAGTCCGATGACGAAGACGAAGACGAAGACGCCGACAGACTGACACAACAGGACAGCATCTTTACCAGCGATGACGAAGAAGAGGACTTCGACATCCACAGCACCACATACAACCGCGCCCTGTTCAGCCTGGAATCCGATGGCGAAACCGACGAGGATGACGAGCCGGAAGCCGACATCGATTTTGAGCTTGAAGACGATGTATTGATCTCTGACGACATGGACCGGAAGAACGCTTCCGAGACCTTCAGTCTGGGACAGCTGAGCGATGACTTCCTCGACACGTCAAGCGACAAGCAGCAACAAAGCTCGCTGTTCGATCGCAAACAGAAGAAAACCAAAAACCTGGAGACCGAAGCCTCGGACGAATCCTGGGCTGAGGAAATGCTGCAGGAAATGGAATCCGAGTTGACCGATTCCGATTCCCCTGAGAAAAAAGTCTCCGCTGAAGATGAGTACTACCCGGAAGGCTCCGGTATTTTGAAAACCTTCGGCGGCACATACCTGAACGAACCCAGCGCAAAATCTCCCGACACAGAAGACTTCGATCCGGAACAACCCGATCCGCTCTTCGTCAAAACACCCAGCCTGCCGGCTGACGAAACCGGGGAGTACGACCGGCTGTCCAGCGGCAGCTTCGATACCCTCGACGACGACACCATCGACAGCGAGCTGGGCGAGTCCTTTTCCACTCGACGCGAACCGCTGTTCACGGTCACTGGCGACCAGGACGACTTCGACGAGAGCCCTGCCGCCGCCAGCTCCAAGTCTCAAGCTGACAACGTTCACTACGACTACGCTGGAGACGATTCCCAGCGAGACGATCACGACCTGCTGTTGCAAGGTATTGCTCCGGCGCCCGTGGAAATGGACTGGCACGTTGAAACCTCTCCCTGGCCCAAGCGCCTGCTCTGGGGCAGCCTGAGCCTGCTCGCCGGCCTTGGGCTGGTGGCCCAGCTGGCCTATTTCAATTTTGAAGAATACAGCCGCACCCAACCCTGGCGACAGGCATACGCCAGCCTCTGTCCCATACTTGGCTGCGAGTTGCCTTCATTGTCTGACCCAAGGCAGGTCAAAGCCTACAATCTGGTCGTTCGAAGCAACCCCGACACCAAGGGCGCCTTGATTATCGACAGCATCCTGCTGAACACCGCCAGCTTTGATCAACCGTTCCCGGATTTTGCCCTCACTTTCAGCAATCTGCAGGGCAAACAGGTGGCCTATCGCCGCTTTACGCCCCGCGAATATCTCGGTGGAGAACTTGCCGGCGCCACCAGCATGCCGAGCGGACAACCGGTTCACATTTCCCTTGAAGTGGTCGATCCGGGTCCCGATGCGGTCAACTACACGGCCACCATACCGAACCATTGATCCCGGGATTAATCGGGTGCCAATAAGGATATTTCACGGCATCTGTCAACGCCTATTTTTTCGGCAATCTGTGCAATTTGTGCTTCCAAAACCCCGCCCTTCGCAGGTATGATACTCCCCCTTTTGAAAACGACCGGCGGAGCACGGAAACCGCCTTCACAGCCGGTCACAAAGGACAGTAAGGCGTGAAACTGCAACAGTTTCCGCAGGTGCAAATTGGGGTGAATCTTGTTTCAAATTGGTCCATACCACATCGACAGGCCCGTGGTGTTGGCGCCGATGGCCGGTGTAACCGACCAACCGTTCCGACAGCTTTGCCGTCGGCTTGGTGCCGGTCTGGTTGTCTCGGAAATGGTCACCTCAGACTCGCGTCTATGGAACAGTCGCAAATCTCAAACACGTCTAAACCACAGCGGAGAAGCTGAACCTCGTTCCGTCCAGATTGCCGGTGGCGATCCAGAGATGATGGCGACAGCAGCCCGCATGAATGTGGAGCGGGGCGCACAGATCATTGATATCAATATGGGCTGCCCTGCCAAAAAGGTTTGCAAAAAAGCCGCTGGCTCCGCCCTGCTTAAGGACGAGCCACTGGTCAAAGACATTCTCACAGCCGTTACCGCAGCCGTCGATGTGCCCGTCACATTGAAGATACGTACCGGCTGGAGCAGCGACCATCGCAATGGCATTACCATTGCCAGAATGGCCGAAGACTGCGGCATTGCCGCCCTGGCAGTTCATGGACGCACCCGCGCCTGTGGCTACAGCGGCGATGCCGAATACGACACAATCGCCGCCATTGTTGATGCCATCTCCATCCCGGTATTCGCCAATGGTGACATTGATGAGCCAATCAAGGCCAAGCAGGTGCTGGATTACACCGGCGCAGCAGCCGTCATGATTGGCCGCGCGGCACAGGGGCGCCCCTGGATTTTTCAGGAAATTAATCACTTCCTGAACACCGGTGAGCAGTTGCCATCGCCACCGGCCCAGGAAATCCGGGACATCCTGTGCGGACACCTTGATGAGCTGCATCGTTTTTATGGCGATTTTATGGGTCTTCGTATCGCCCGCAAACACGTGGGCTGGTATTTGAAAACGCACGCAGGCAGTGAGGCGTTTCGCAAGACCTTTAACCAGATAGAGAACGCTCAAGAGCAACACACCAGTGTTCGGGACTACTTCGAACAACTGATAACGAAAGAGGATAAAGCAGCATGAACACAGCTGAAGCGCTGATGGCTGACGCGCCAATCGAACTGACCAGCACTGTCAACGAGCCGGCTCCTGTAGCCACTCAGAACCAATCCCTGCGGGATTGCGTGGAACAGGCCATGGACAACTACTTCAAGCACCTGGACGGTCAGTCAGTGAGTGACGTCTATGACCTGGTCATGGCTGAAGTCGAAGCCCCCATGCTTGAAATCGTGATGAAGTACACCCGTCACAACCAAACCAAGGCCGCTCAGGTTTTGGGCTTGAACCGCGGCACACTGCGCAAAAAGCTGAAGCAATACGGATTACTCTGATTCGTCGCTATACTTTCCAGGAAGGGTGAGCTTGCTCACCCTTCTTTGTTTGACCTTGTTGAAAGTCGGCCCGCTCCGCTGACAACAACTCTCCAACCTATGTAAAACGGAACCACCCATGACCCAACTCGTGAAAGTTCAACGCGCCTTAATCAGCGTGTCCGACAAAACCGGAATCGTTGAATTCGCCCAATCCCTGAATGCTCAGGGCGTGGAAATCCTCTCCACGGGCGGCACCTACCGTCTGCTGCAGGAAAACGGTGTCCCTGCCATTGAAGTCTCTGACTACACCGGCTTTCCCGAAATGATGGACGGGCGCGTAAAAACTCTGCACCCCAAAGTACACGGCGGCATTTTAGGGCGTCGCGGTACCGACGATGCGGTCATGGCAGAACACGGCATTACCCCAATTGATATGGTGGTCGTGAACCTCTACCCGTTTAAAGCCACCGTGGCAGACCCCAACTGCGATCTGCCCACCGCTATCGAAAACATCGACATTGGCGGCCCGACCATGGTTCGTTCTGCCGCCAAAAACCACAAAGATGTGGCCATTGTGGTCAACGCTCACAGCTACGACACTGTGATCGAAGAAATGAACGCCAACGACGGCGCTCTGGGCTACGAAACCCGTTACGACTTGATGGTGCAGGCGTTTGAGCACACCGCTCAATACGACGGCATGATTGCCAACCACTTTGGCGCCCGCAACACCCAGAATGAAGCCCGCGCGTTCCCCAACACCTACAACGTGCAGTACGAGAAAGCCCAGGACATGCGCTACGGCGAGAACCCTCACCAGCAAGCGGCCTTCTATGTCGAAGCCGACGCTCAGGAAGCTTCTGTTGCCACCGCCACCCAGATCCAGGGCAAAGAGTTGTCGTTCAACAACGTTGCCGACACCGACGCCGCACTGGAAACCGTCAAACTGTTTGACGAGCCCGCCTGTGTCATCGTCAAGCACGCCAACCCCTGTGGTGTGGCTGTAGCGACCGACATCAAAACCGCTTACGAGCTGGCCTTTGCTACTGATCCGGAATCCGCGTTCGGCGGCATCATCGCCTTCAACCGCGAACTGGACGCCGAAACCGCCCAGCTGATCGTCGACAAGCAGTTCTCTGAAGTGATCATTGCACCCAAAGTGTCTGCCGAAGCGGCGGCGGCCGTTTCCGCCAAGAAAAACGTACGTCTGCTGGAGTGCGGCGAGTGGGGCGCTGAGCGTCCGGTTGCCTTCGACTACAAGCGCGTTAATGGCGGCCTGCTGATTCAGGAAAAAGACAACGGCATGGTCAGTAAGGACGAACTGAAGGTGGTGACCAAGGTTCAGCCATCCGACGAGCAGATGGACGAGCTGCTGTTCGCCTGGAAAGTGGCCAAAATGGTGAAATCCAACGCCATCATCTACGCCAAAGACGGTCGCACCATCGGTGTGGGCGCCGGTCAGATGAGCCGTGTGAACTCCGCCCGTATCGCAGCCATCAAGGCCGAGCACGCCAACCTGGAAGTGAAAGGTGCGGTGATGGCCTCTGACGCCTTCTTCCCGTTCCGCGACGGCATCGACAATGCGGCCAAAGTGGGCATCAGTGCGGTGATTCAGCCCGGTGGCTCCATGCGTGATGAGGAAGTGATTGCCGCGGCCGATGAACACGGCATGGCGATGGTATTCACCGGCATGCGCCACTTTAGGCACTGATTAGGTAGGGTATTTACCGCCATGGCTGCGTTGCTCCTGTGCTCGGTTGGTCGTGTACTTCAGTACACTCCCGCCCTGTGCTCCGGGGCGCCTTGCCACGACGGCAACTCCCCTACCTCCTCAGCCCCTAAAGCCAGATTAAGAATGATGGGAACAAGATAATGAATGTATTAGTAATTGGCAGCGGCGGCCGCGAACACGCACTAGCCTGGAAAGCGGCCCAAAACCCCAACGTAGAAACCGTCTATGTGGCACCAGGCAATGCCGGAACTGCCACCGAAGCCGGTCTGGAAAATGTCGCCATCGATGTGATGGATTTCGACAAGCTGGCAGCCTTTGCCAAAGACAACAACTGCGGCCTGACCATTGTCGGCCCCGAAGCCCCCCTGGTTGAAGGTGTGGTGGACTTCTTCGCCGAGAAGGGTCTGCGCGCTTTTGGTCCCAGCAAGGGCGCGGCGCAACTGGAAGGCTCCAAGGCGTTTACCAAGGATTTTCTGGCCCGCCACAAGATCCCGACTGCCGAGTATCAAAACTTCACCGAAGTCGAACCGGCTCTGGCCTACCTGAGAGAGAAAGGCGCACCCATCGTTGTGAAAGCCGATGGTCTGGCCGCCGGTAAAGGCGTGATCGTCGCAGAGTCTCTGGAACAAGCCGAAGAAGCGGTAAAAGACATGCTGTCTGGCAATGCCTTTGGCGACGCCGGCTGCCGCGTGGTGATTGAAGAATTCCTCGACGGCGAAGAAGCCAGCTTTATTGTCATGGTCGACGGCAAAAACGTGGTTCCCATGGCCAGCAGTCAGGATCACAAACGCGTTGGAGACAAGGATACCGGTCCAAACACCGGCGGCATGGGCGCATATTCTCCGGCTCCGGTAGTTACTCCTGAAATTCATCAGCGCGCCATGGATGAGGTGATCTACCCAACCGTCAAAGGTATGGCCGAAGAAGGTAACGACTACACCGGTTTCCTGTACGCCGGCCTGATGATCATGGCCGATGGCACCCCCAAAGTGATCGAGTACAACTGCCGCTTTGGTGATCCGGAAACCCAGCCCATCATGCTGCGCATGAAATCCGACATGGTTGAGCTGTGCGAAGCCGCTATCGACGGCGAACTGGCCGGTAAAACCACCGAGTGGGACGAGCGCTGCGCCGTGGGTGTAGTACTGGCCGCCGGCGGCTACCCCGCCAGCTACAACAAAGGTGATGTCATCAGCGGCCTGCCCACTGAAGAAGTCGAAGGCGAAAAAGTCTTCCACGCGGGTACGGCCCTGAAAGACGGCGACGTAGTCACCAGCGGCGGTCGTGTTCTTTGCGCCACCGCTCTGGGCAATACCGTTACCGAAGCGCAACAGCGCGCCTACGAACTGACCCGCAAGATTGACTGGAAGGACGTCTACTTCCGCAACGATATCGCATACCGCGCTATCGCTCGCGAACAGCAGTCCTGATCCAGCTTTGACGCCTGCCAGCCGGCACTGTCGGTTGGGCGGGCGCCTTTCTTTGGCCTTTCTGGCCCACTTCACGCTTACCCCGAGACACCCAACGACGCCCCGTAAAGGTGTGACTGACGGGTCATATTCGAATTTTATCTAAGGCTGTCACTTCACAACCCCATTTTGCCGCGTTAGCATCGGCTAAAGACCCCTATTGCGGTCAGAAAATACAACAATAATTAAAAACAACGACAGCGAATCCTCTCATGCCGGAGCCAACTGCCACCGTCAGTCTGTTTTCCACGCCCTTTATCACTGCCCTGTTGCTGGGGGCCACCGCGATACTGGTGCTGATCAATGTTGGTCAAGCCTGGGTGCGCCGTGAAAGTCTCAACCTGTGGATGGCCATTTATGTGCTTTCACTGACAGCAGCCCTGCTCTGCCTCTGGTACCTGCTGCACCCGGACGAGCACTCCCCACTGAGGCACACCCCTGACCTGTCCAGCGTACGCCTCTATGGCAAGGTCCTGCTGATCATCGCCATGATTGCCCAGTGCCGCCTGGTCTGGTGTTTTGCGCCCCTGCCGGACACCTTCCGGCGCTGGAGACGCAGTTTTATTGGCGCCAGTATCGTGCTGGTGTTAATGGCGGTCATCGCCACGACCATCACCACCCCAAGCACCCTGCTCAGCAATACATTAAAACTGACCTTCCTGTGCAGCACTCTGCTGTGCAGCATCCATCTTGCCTTGATCACCCGTGAGCACGAACCCAATGCCCTGTTTCTACTGGTGGCCAAAACATTTTCACTGCTGGCGTTTGGCAGTGCCTGGCTCGTCACACTCGTGAACATCGACTTGCCTATCGCTCATTGGATGGCACAGGCAACCATCATTATTGAAAGCATGCTGGTGACTTACGCTCTGATCATGCACAGTGTCGAACACTGGCAACAGCGCATACGCAGCCACTACGAACGCAGCCTGCAACTCAAGTTGAAACAGCAATACAACACCACCCTCAAGCTGGTTGATCACGAGCTGCGCACACCACTGAGCGGCATTGTAGGCATCGCCGAACTGTTACTGGATACATCCCTCAGCAAAACCCAGCGGGATCAAGTGAGCACCATGCGCCGGGCCAGTGAGTCTCTGCTGAAATGGCTGAATCGCCTGAATGACTGGCGCGCCCTGCAAATCGGGCGCCTGCACTTCGATGCCATCCCGTTTGATTTCTCTCAACTGCTTCAAACCCTGTTTGAGGACAGTCGCGTGAAGGCGGAAGATCGCAAGATTCGCCTGACCTACGCTCCACACAGCAACATGCCCACCCTCATCAAAGGCGATCCGGCAAGACTCAAACAGATCATTTCCGGAACCCTGGAAATGGCGCTGTATTATAGTGAACAGGGTGAGATTTCCATCGAACTCCAGCCAATGACCGAGCGCAATCGCTGGCAGCTGGTGATTACCGACACCCAAAGTGGACTGCAACACGAGGACATAGAAATTGCTCTGGCCAAAAACCGGAACCTGGATGCTGAACAATACAGCAGCGTGCAGCGTAACTGGTTAATAGCCAAAGCACTGGTGGAGCATCTCGACGGGACACTCAGCGCCGAACTGGAAGACGGGCACGTGCGTTTTACCTGCGAGTTACTGCTGCCGCGCTATTCCCTGCTGCAGCATCACGAAAATCAGTACGATCAGCTGCTGCACAAGAAACGTCTGCTGGTGGTGGACGACAGCAGCTCCAGCCGCAAACTGGTGGCCAAACGCGCTGACAGCTGGGGAATGACCACCACCTGCGTACCCGCCGGAAAAGACGCGGTTGCCATGATCAACACCATGAATCAGGTAGGCGCCGGTTTTGATGCCATCATTCTCGACTATGACCTGCCCGACATCACCGGTCTGGAACTGGCCAGACAGATCACCCGCAACCCCAGACTGAAACCGGTGCCGGTCATGATTATGCTCAGCGGCGACAACCTGTTCCCCTACGAAGAACAGGCCAGAGACGTGATGATCCGACGGGTGCTGACCAAACCCATCAGTTCACAGAGCCTGAAAATCACCCTGGCGGAAGAACTGACCCTGCAGGCCGCCCGAAACAAGCCGGCGTCACCAGACAGTCCCGACACCACGGCATCCTATAGTCCTGCGAAATAAACCAGGGTCCTGCGAAATAAACCAGGGTCCTGTGAAATAAACTACAGTCCCCCACGCGATCAGGCGGATACCGCACGGCCCTCGGCCCAATGGCGCAAGGCTTCAATCTGCTCAGCCATCACCACCGACAAGGGGGTGGTGCTGACAATGGCTTTGATCAACAGATCTTCGGTGAGCGTCTGCTCATCGTCCAGCGAATAGAGAGCCGAGACCACCGCCTGCTCAATCTCAGCCCCGGAAAAGCCCTCGGCCACAGCCGCCACTCGATTGAGATCAAAACTGTCGGGATTGATTCCGCGTTTTTTCAGGTGAATGGCAAAGATCACTTCACGTACGTCCGACGACGGCAAATCCACAAAGAAGATTTCGTCGAAGCGTCCCTTGCGCACCAGCTCTGCCGGTAATTTTTGAATGTCGTTACTGGTGGCCACCAAAAACACCGGTTTCTTGCGCTCGGCCATCCAGGTCAGAAAATAACCCAATAATCGTCGCCCCAGACCATCGTCGGCGCCCCCCTGAGCCATGGCCTTTTCCAGCTCATCGAGCCACAACACACAGGGCGCCATTAGCTCAGCCTGCTGCAACGCTTCGCGCAGGTTCTTCTCACTCTCGCCGATAAACTTGTTGTAGATGGACCCCATATCCAGACGCAACAACGGCAGTTGCCACAAGCCGGCTACCGCTTTGGCCGCAAGGCTTTTACCCCCGCCCTGCACACCGAGTAACAACACGCCCCGAGGCGGCTCCAGCCCCGAATCCCCCACAAAGGCCTTTTGCCGCTGATGCAGCCAGCCCTTGAAGTTCTCCAGCCCGCCCACATCGGCAAACGACTCGGTGTCGTACTCGTAACTGAGCACCCCCTGCCGATTGAGGATGGCAAACTTGGCACTGTTTACCTCCGGCAAATCGCTGTCGCTGATGGCGCCGTCATCGGCAATGGCGTGATAGGCCAGACGGGTCACATCCTGATGGGTCATACCCCGGAGACTGGCAACCAACAGTTTCAAGGCGCCCGCATCGGTGCGAATCCGCTGCTGACCCGATTGTTTGGCGTAGCGCTTGGCCTCCTGACGAATGATATTGAGGATTTCATCGTCGGTAGGCAGGGACAACTTCGCCCGCGATGAAAAGGCCTGTAGCTCTGGCGGCAGCTCGATACGATGACTGAGAAAAACAATACGCTTGGGGAGCACCTCAAAATCCAGAGCTATATCCTTCAGCAGCCGGACAATTTTGGGCTCACCCTCCAAATGGCAGTGAAAATCACACAACACAAAGACACCGCTGTCGTTTCGCGCTTTGATCGCCTGCAATGCTTGCACCGGGGTTTGTTCGGAATCGGCTTTTTGTTGCAGTCTGGGCCCAAAACCCACGGTATCCAGCCCTTCGGTCAGGGTCCAGCGATACAGGGTTTGCCCCTGTTGCTTACACTGACGCTTCAGAAGATCCAGTGCGTGGTTTTCCTGGCTGCTTTCCAGGGCGATCAGCGGCACTCGCTGACGCAGTAAACAGGCGATGTCTTCACTGACGGTGACTTGCATTATTCTTCCCTTGTAACGGTTATCTGCGCTTAAACTGATGAGATTGGCATCGATTAAGTCACTATCTTACCCCGTTACCGGACAAACCCGTAAATATCCGCCCTGCTGTTCTATTCATTACCCACCCACTATGGATTACAATGAAACCGTGTCACCCACTCTGACAGGCATCATCGAGGTAACCCCTATGTCCTCCCGACATTTATCCATGACGGACCAACTGCTCAGCCAGATGGACAGAGCCCTGCGCACCCTGGCACCGGGCAAAGTGAGCCATCAGCGTCCCTCACCGGCCAACGCCATCAATGAGGCCGAGATGACCGATGCCGAGCGCAAACACGCGGCCGGACTGATGCGCGTCAACCACGCCGGTGAAGTCTGCGCACAGGCGTTGTATCAGGGACAGGCTCTGACCGCCAAGCTCCCCACCGTCAGACAAGAAATGGAACACGCCGCCGAAGAAGAAGTGGATCATCTGGCCTGGTGTCAGGAGCGCATTGAAAGCCTCGGCAGCCACACGTCGGTACTCAATCCGCTGTGGTACGGCATGTCGTTTGGGATTGGCGCAGCGGCCGGTCTGGTCAGCGACAAGGTCAGTCTGGGGTTCGTCGCCGCCACTGAAGATCAGGTGTGCAAACACCTTGAAAGCCACCTGCATGAACTGCCGGCTCAGGATGAACGCAGCCGCGCCGTGGTAGAAGTGATGCTCGACGACGAGGCCAAGCATGGCCATGCTGCGCTTGCGGCAGGGGGATACCGCTTTCCCGCCCCCGTCAAGGGCATGATGTCGCTGGTATCCAAAGCCATGACCAAGACCAGCTACAAGATCTGATTTCGCCAAAGGCCCGAGAAGTCTGCAGGCTGATTGCTCAACAGCGGGCAACAGGGCATGGAAAAGAAAAAACACCGCTGAACAACTCCAGCGGTGTTGCAGTCAAACCAATGTACAGAGAACCTACCTAATTCATGACTACGCAGAAAGGTGTGATCTAATCCATCTGCTATAAGCCGAAAAACTCCAGTGCATTTAACCCAAGTATTCTCTGTTTGCGTTCGCTTGAAAACTCAGAGTGCTCGCGCACCAGCGTTCCCACTCTCTGTTCTCCCAGGGGAAATGGCGAATCTGATCCAAGCAGCACCCGCTCATCCCCCATCACCTCAACCAACAGCCTCAAAGAGTCTTCACTGAACACCGCTGAATCCACATAGAATCGATCGGTATAGGACGATGGTGGATTAGGACAGTCTTGACGAACAATATCCCGCTGACGCCAAGCATTTTCAACTCGTCCCAAGGTAAAGGCAAAGCTGCCACCACCGTGAGCAAAACACAGTTTTAAATCCCTTGAGATACGTTCAAACGCACCGGACAAAATCAGCGACAAAATCGACAACTGGGTTTCTGCCGGCATGGCCACCAACCACTGCAGCATATACTTGGGCATCCTCTCTCCCCCAAGCATGTCCCACGGGTGAACCAATACCGGCATGCCCTCACTGGCACAATGCTGCAAGAAAGTCACCAGACCCTCATCATCCAGGTTTTTCAAACCGACATGATTGCCAATCTGAACACCGATATGACCATTGGCTCGAGAACGGCTCACTTCTTTGCAGGATGCATCAATATCTTGCAAAGGCACCTGGCACAACGCCTTTAACCTTTGATCATTGTGACTGCATATTTCCAGGCCAAGGTCATTAAAAATTGATGCGGCTTCAGCTGCATGGTCTACAGGTCGGTCGTAACCAAAGAGCACCGGTGTTGCACACATAATCTGTATATCGACGCCATCACGATCCATTTCTTCCAACCTCAGGGCCGGATTCCACAAGGCCTCGTAGACTGGACGAAAATCCCTGTCCCCTACCATCAGCATGCCCTTCCCTGCCCCGGTGTGTCTGAGCCACGGCCAATCCGGCGTACCAAAACGCTCGGCGAAATCGGGCCAGTTTTCCGGCACGAAATGGGTATGCATATCCACTACTGTCATAATTTGTATCTCTAATAAATCACACATTCAGCCGTCAGGCCGGGTGTATTTCTCCGCAATTACCACAAACGCGCAGGGCTTGGTCTTCTTTAAAGGCCTTAAACAAAGGCGCCAAATCAGTAGCGATGTTTTTCAACTGCACTTCAACACGATGCACCAGATGATTGCAGGACTGGCAGTACCACTCGAATGCGTCCAGTTGGCCCTCGGCACGCTTCGGCTCTATCACCAGACAAATGCTTCCTTCTTCCGGGCGCTGGGGCGAATGTCGAATGTGAGGTGGCAATAAAAAGATATCGCCTTCTTTAAGATGAAGCTCCTCCGGACCTGATTCGGTCATAATTCGAAGAAAGGCATTCCCTTTCATCTGATAAAAAAATTCCTCTACGGGATCATCGTGGTAGTCGTACCGCTGATTCGGACCGCCCACCACAGTGACCATCAAGTCCGCGTCTTCCCAAATCAACTTATTATTCACGGGAGGTTTCAACAAATGTTCATGATCAACAATCCATTGCTGAAAATTGAAACCAGCCAACTTGCTGATGTTTTTTATCAAGGGTGTTGCCATATTCTCTCTCCGCCTTCACTGAGCATGAGTGGTTTTAATCACTACAGTGGTTTGTAAGCGACTGCTTTAATTTCAATCAACAAATGAGGATGAGGCAATTGATGCACCGCAACGGTTGTTCGGGTTGGCCCATCTTCTCCAAAGTATTCGCTGTAAACCTGATTGTAGCCACCAAAGTCATTCATATTGACCAGGTAACTGCTAATCTCCACAACATCCGAAAGATTCGCTCCCGCCTCTTTCAGAATGCCACCAATATTTTCAATCACAGCACGGGTTTGGTCGGCTATGTCAAGATTCGTTGTACCCATCTCATCGACTTCAACACCCACAAACGTGTTATCAGGGCGGCGGGAACTGGTGCCGGAGACAAAAATAAAATCACCTGCACGCTTGTAGTGTGGAAAGGTACCCCGTGGCTTTGCCCTGCCAGCAATGACTTGACTGTCTACAACTTTTGATTCTCTGGTCATACACATTTCTCTCACCATCATTCACTCAGGGGCTGGCTGACCGTAAATTCAGCTACACCCAACTTTTCGGTATTGACTCTGACATGAACACCGGGTCTCAAAGCTTCCGCAGCCGTTGCCGCGCCCGCCAATACAATACTGCCCGCAGTTAATTCACTTCCGGCCTCACCAGCCATTCGAGCAGCAGCCACCAGAGAACGATAAGGATTTCCCAGAATGGCGGCACTGGAACCGACCTGAACGGCTGCGCCATCAAATTCCAGGACCATACCTAAATTGGATATATCAACATCCGCTTTTTGCCAGGCTCCTACGGTAAAGCCAGAGGACGAACAGTTATCGGCAATAACATCCTGCAAAGAAAACTGAAAATTGTTGTAGCGTGAATCAATCACCTCCAGAGCTGGCGCCACAGCTTCGACAGCGCTCATGGCTTCCGCCAGGTTAATGACTCCGGACAAGGGGCGCTTCAATAAAAAAGCGATTTCGGGCTCTACCCTTGGGTGAATAAAATGAGAAAAATTCATTTCGCCACCGTCTTCAATAAACATACCACTGGTCAACGGCCCCCAAATCATGTCATCAACACCCATTTGAATCATCTTGGCGCGACTGGTGAATCCCATCTTGACGCCGAGCTGATGCTCGCCTCGAGAATAACGCCGGGCTACAGACAAACTCTGTAGCTGGTAGGCTTGTTCAATGGATAAATCAATTCCCAGTGAAGACAGCTGCTCAATGGCTTGCGCATTAAGTGCAGCACCATCAACCTGTGCGGCAAGCTCGGTTATTTCTTGGTTGGACATGTTCACAGCTTTATCTCCGCGGTGTTATTAATGTTCGACGTGCTCTGCTCTTTTTGACTCAACAAGTCCAGGGCCACATCCACAATCATATCTTCCTGACCACCCACCATGGCACGGGCGCCCAGCTCTACCAGGATCTCGCAAGTATCCAGCCCGTAGGTTGCCGCCGCTTTTTCCGCATGCCGTAAAAAGCTGGAATAAACACCCGCATATCCCAGCGATAACGTTTCCCGATCCACCTGAACCGGACGATCCTGAAGAGGCCTGACCAGATCGTCAGCGGCATCCATCAGTGTGTACAAATCACTGCCGTGTTTGAGTCCCATTCGATCTGCCGCGGCAATGAAAACTTCCAATGGTGCATTACCTGCACCAGCTCCCATGCCTGCCAGTGATGCATCAATACGTCGAGCCCCGTGCTCTGCAGCCACAATGGAGTTGGCCACGCCCAGAGACAGATTGTGATGAGCGTGTATACCTATCTCCGTTTCCGGCTTTAACCGATTTCTCAGGGCAGAGACACGGGCAGCAACATCGTTCATGTTCATGGCGCCACCGGAATCCACCACATACACACTCTGGGCACCGTAAGATTCCATCAGCTGAGCTTGATGCGCCAGACCTTCGGGACTGTTCATATGCGACATCATCAAAAAGCCAATGGTGTCCATGCCCAGCTCACGCGCGTACTCAATGTGCTGCCGGGAAATATCACCCTCGGTACAGTGAGTTGCAACTCTTACAGATCGAACACCGGCTGCATAAGCCCACCGCAAATCTTCTTTAACTGCAATGCCCGGCAAAATAAGCGTGGTGAGAATGGTTTTTTCCAGAACATCCGCAACTGCTTCGATCCACTCTTTATCCGTGTGTGCACCAAAACCGTAATTAAAACTGGATCCACCCAGACCATCACCGTGGGCAACTTCTAATGCATCAACACCAGCAGCCTCGAGAGCTCGGGCAATATTCTGCACCTGATCCAGACTGTATTGATGACGCACTGCGTGCATTCCATCACGCAGGGTGACATCCTGAATATAAAGTTGTTGAGTTTTATCCTTCATGGTTTACCCCTCACACGCCTGCACCTGAAACTTTTTAAGCGCAATTCGTTCCGCCGTTCCCAAAGCTGCTGACGTCATAATATCCAGGTTTCCCGCGTAGGCAGGCAGGTAATGCGCAGCGCCTTCGACTTCAAGAAAAATTGAAGATTTCAACCCCGTAAACTCTCCGTATCCAGGAATATGCAAAGGCGCCTCACTGCTAAAGTGTTCAAACTGCACCTTTTGTTTTAATCGATAACCCGGCACGTAGCTCTGAACGTCCGCGACCATCCGATCGACCGAAGCCTGTATATCCGATTCACTGGCAGAATCGCTCAGCACCAGGACCGTATCACGCATGATCATGGGAGGCTCCGCCGGATTTAAAATAATGATGGCCTTACCTTTGGCGGCACCGCCCACCTGTTCAATAGCCCTTGCGGTTGTTTGGGTAAATTCATCAATGTTGGCTCTGGTACCGGGACCGGCTGATCGGGAGGCGACAGACGCGATAATTTCTGCATAATGAACAGGGGCAACCCGACTTACGGCAGCCACCATCGGAATGGTCGCCTGACCACCACAAGTCACCATGTTCACATTGCCCTGATTCAGGTGTTCCTCCACATTCACCACGGGCACGGCATAGGGTCCGATGGCCGCAGGCGTAAGATCGACAACGACCTTGCCATGTTGTTGCAAAATATCGTTGTGGTATTTATGAGCGCCTGCGGAGGTTGCATCAAAAACAATTTTAATGTCATCGAATTCCGCCATAGCCAAGAGTCCATCAAGACCTTGATGAGTCGTCGCCACACCCATCCGTTGCGCCCGAGCCAATCCATCGGACTCCGGATCAATTCCAACCATGGCCGACAGTGACAGCACTTCTGAAGTACACAGGATTTTAATCATTAAATCTGTGCCAATATTTCCCGAGCCGATGATCGCTACTTTGATTCGTTCCGGCATTGGTAATTTTTGATCAATGGACATCATTGATCCTCCGCAGCAAATTCGACACGGACGCTTCCCAATCCCGAGATACGAGCTTCAACCCGGTCTCCCGGTGCAACGGACACCATCGGCCCGAGCGCCCCTGTTAAAATTGTGTCCCCGGCCTTTAATGGCATACCGACATCAACAAAGGTACGCGCCAACCAGACGGCCGCATTTAATGGATGGCCAAGACACGCCTGTCCAGCACCTACAGAAATTTGTTCCCCACGGCGCTCCATCACCATGCCACACAATTGCAAGTCGACGTCTTCGAGTCTTTTCGGTGAGTTCCCCAACACGTACAAACCACTGGAAGCATTATCTGCAATCGTATCGACGATATTGATATCCCAGTTTTGAATGCGGCTGCCAACAACCTCGATCGCTGGCAAAACATAGGCAGTTGCTCGAATCACATCGGCAACGGTGGGCAGTGTCATATCCAGATCACGTTCCAAAACCAGCGCCACTTCAGCTTCTACTTTTGGCTGCATCACACGATTGACACTGACTTCTGCGCCGTCACTGACAAACATGTCCGCAAACAGCACACCAAAATCCGGCTGATCCACACCTAATTGAGACTGTACTGTTTTTGAAGTCAAACCGGCTTTACAGCCAACCACTCGACGCCCCTGTTCAATCCAGTGTTGAGTATTGACATGTTGCACCGCGTAGGCCGTTTCCAAACTCATGGCGGGCAAAATATCGCGTACCGGTTTGCAAGCTGAACCACTGGCATAAGCGGCACGAATGGACTCTGCTGCTTCTAATATAATTTCGTTCGTCATAATGAATAACCTGAGAAATAACGACTAAAGCTTGATGCAAATATTGGTTGGTTCAGAATAAAAGTTCAGGGAATGCACCCCGCCTTCACGACCAACACCGGAGAGTTTGACGCCACCGAATGGTGTTCGCAGATCACGCAGATACCAGGTGTTCACCCAGGCAACGCCAACCTCCATCTGTTGAGCGACTCGGTGAGCACGCTGCAAGTTGGTCGTCCACACCGTGGCTGCCAAGCCGTAATTGCTGTTGTTGGCCATAGCCACCGCTTCTTCTTCAGTATCGAAAGGCGCAATGTGACAAACCGGGCCAAACACCTCTTCTTTAACGATACGGGCATCTTCGGGCAATCCGGTGAAAATCGTTGGCTGAACAAATGCGCCCTTATCGCGGTCATCTCCAAATTCAGGAATTCCACCACCTGTCACCACTGTTGCGCCTTCGGCTTTGGCGGATTCAAAATACGATATGACCTTGTCTCGGTGCTTGTGAGAAATCACCGGCCCCATATCGGTACTCTCGTCCAGCGGCCAACCGATATTGATGGCTTCTGCCCTGATTTTTAATGCCGCAACAAACCGATCGAAAATAGAGCGTTGCACATAGAGCCGCTCCGTACACAAACACACCTGACCGCCGTTGGTGAATACCGAACGGACGCTCCCGTTCACGGCTTCTTCAAAATCACAATCGTCAAAAATGATGCCGGCATTTTTACCACCCAATTCAAAAGACAGCGCCTTTACACCATCGGCAGCTGCCCGCATTATGGCGGATCCGGTTTTTGATTCACCGGTAAAGGTCACCGCATCGACCCCCGGATGAGTTGTCAAAAATTCACCCGCCGAGTTTGGACCAAAACCGTGCACCAGATTAAACACCCCTGTGGGCATTCCTACCTCGTGCATCACTTCTGCCAGTAATGTTGCCGTCGCAGGCGTTTCTTCCGAGGGTTTGGCAATCACCGTATTTCCGGCAGCCAGGGCTGGTGCCAGCTTCCAGGTCAATAACAACAGGGGTAAATTCCAGGGCGCAATGACCGCCACCACGCCCAGCGGCTTATTGACCGCATAGTTAAGGGCACCGCGACCATCATCGGTAGGTGTCTGAAAACACTCACTGGATTGTGAGGTCACCAAGTCGGCAAAAATTCGAAAGTTGGCGGCGCCGCGAGGAATGTCGATGTTGCGCGCCTGAAAAAAAGATTTTCCGGTATCGGCCATTTCCGCTGCGACAAATTCATCGAAGCGCGCCTCAATGGCATCGGCCACCTTGTGCAATAATTTGCAGCGCTCCGACTGAGTCATACGTCCCCACTCACCGGTCAGCGCCTGACGCGCAGCCTTAACGGCCACATCCACAGTAACCCCATCCGCTTCGGCAACGCGATTGATTACGGAGCCATCCACGGGATTGATGTTGGCAAACAGGTTTTCGCCGGCAATAAACTCACCCGCCACATAATTTTTAAGGACACCACCTGCGTGAGGAACTTTTTCGTACATCGGCTTATACCTGCTCCCAGTAAATGCTGGCGAACTCTCTTCAGTCACCGGTTTGAATGCCAGTGATTCAGACAAGATCGCGTTTGTTCTGGAGCCACTTTACGGCAGCCTAACATAATGGAAAAATAACAATTTTATGATCTGATATATTATTTTTAATATACCTGTTGAAAATTGATCAAAACCGCCAGCGTGTCTCCAGATAAATCAGCGACAATGTTTTTGAACGTCCTCCAAAAGCCTTCCCTGGACGGAACTGGGCCAAATTTAACTCCAGCTTCCATCCCGGGATTTTTCGGTAGCTGAGCACCAGATCCCATTCTTCCCCCAGCCCTTTATCGATGCCATTGGGACTGTCTTTCAATCCAAAGCCATAGAATTGCGTATCTGCCTGAGCCTGACGATAATCGTGATACAACAATTCAATTGAGGCTTTCTCAAAGGGTGTGAAACGCAATCCCAGCGTAGATAGCGAGATATTGCTGAGCTCCGGCTTGGTGAGCTCTCCGTAGTATTTCAGTTTCGCGCCCCCGCGGCCTATCCAACCATTATTCAGCTGCAAGCCGCTCTGGCGAAAACGCTGATCGATTCCATCGTCCAGTTGTTTGTCTCCACTGCCATAGGCATAACCGACGACAGCACTAGCCCAACTACTCATTTGCCATATGGCGCCCACATCCATGGCATAGGCACGAATAGACTCATTGCCAGATTCCCCCCGAGCAACCATCAACTCCAGCCAGTGATCGAGTGAGTTGGTAATCTGTCCCAAACTGCGGACACCGAATATCTGTGGGCTGTCATTTTGCCTGTTGTGGCTTTCCCGAAAAAACATATAAGCGCTGGCTTGCCGCTGTTGATTGTGGGCCTTCCATTCCAGGAAACCGTAACTGGTATCATCAATGCCCTGATTCGCCAGAAAGTCCTCTTTCCACACACCCTGACGGCCTGCAAATGCCGTAAACTGCCAGTCCCAACCTGAAGTTTTCCAGTGGTGTTGTGCGTGTATGCCATCAACGCTTTGATGAAACAAAAAGCCTCGGGAATCCTCGTAGTAATAACGCCCCAGGGACAATAGAGGATCACCGCTCTCATTGAGCCAGGAAACGTAGGCGCTTTCGAACCCTAGCCTGGAAGCCTGATCAGGTTCATCAATAATAATGGCTTCCTGCCACTTTAATGTGACCAGACCACTCACTCGATGAAACGGTTTGGCGGCAAGCCCCAACTTTAGCTCCTGACCAATCAAGTGCTCAGCCGGAAGCTGTGCCGACTTGTCCCGCCTGATGATTTGATTCACATATTCACCGCCCCAACTCAGATTTTCATTCAAAAGCCGCGGCGCATCCCAAGGAGGGTTGAAAGGAGTGATAACTGGTTTTCCGGAAACCTCACCTGCGGATTCCGCTGAAGCAACCAACGCCGGAACCACAACAGGCACAGACAATATTGTTCCCGCCATCAATGACTTCACTGTTCTGATGACCATCCTTTCGCCTCTTGCCCCTTCGACTAAAAAAGTCAGAGGTTAGGGGAAGGTTATCGTCGGCTGAAATAATGAATCGCCCGCAAGCTATAACAACTTAGTGATAGCCAGGAAGACTAATATTCATTTTTCCATGACGTGAAGGCAGGCATTATGGTACTTTCATTAAGCGTTAAAGATGCCAATCAGAATAGCGGAAGCGACCATGACCCCCGACAAGTTTGAACGCACACTTATTGCCCGACTTAAATTCAAGCATCTGAAACTGCTGGTGACCGTCAATGAGCAGCGCAACATTTTCAAAGCCGCGCAACTTCTGAACATGGCGCAACCCGCAGCGACCAAAACCATTCGCGATCTGGAAAATGACCTGGAGGTGGAGTTATTTGACCGCTCATCCCGCGGCGTCACCCCAACCCTCTACGGCGATATTGTTATTAAGCACGCGAAATTAATCTTGTCGCAGGTGAAGCACGCCAGCGAAGAACTGGCCTCACTCAAGGGAGGCCTTTCGGGGCGCGTCACCGTAGGGACACTGCTCGCAGCCAGTGCCAGTTTACTGCCCAGCGCAATCGCCAAATTGAAAAACGAACGTCCCAATGTCTCCATTAATCTGGTGGAGGGTACGATTGACACCCTGCTGGGCGGATTGCGCATCGGGGATATAGACCTGGTGGTTGGCCGACTGCCTAAAGCCCCTCAGGATGAAGGGATTGCCAGCGAGATTCTCTACTACGAGCCCGTTGTACTGGTGGCCCGTAAAGGTCACCCTTTGGCCAGCAAGCGCAACTTCCCACTCAAAGAACTTATGCAATATGAATGGATTTTGCCTCCGCAGACCACCAATTTGCGGCAGGAAATTAATACCGCATTATCCGAGGCAGGACTGGAGCCGCCGGCCCGGGCCGTCGAGTCAGTATCCATTCTTGCCAACCGGACCTTACTGGAAGAAACCGACATGATTGCCGCCTTGCCAGCCCAGGTCGCCCTGTCTTACGAACGCTCTGGCAATCTGATTCGGATACCGGTGGAACTTGGAATAAAACCCGGTCCTATCGGAGTCAGCCTGCGGGAAGGCAGGGAACTTTCACCGGCAGCATTCTACCTGCTGGAAAAACTGCACGATGTCGCAGACAACATTTCAATCACCTGAATTACAATCCTGGAACAAAAAAAGCACCGCAATACGGTGCTTTTTTATTAACTGCGCATTTTTAACTACACAAGAGCGACAGTCTTATCCTGTTCTAGAAACGCCAGGTGCCTGTAACCCCCCAGGTTCTTGGAGCCTGATAACCGGCAAATACGGTTCCGAAAATCTCAGACACAGAAGCCACATTCAGTTCATCGGTAATGTTTTTACCCCAAACCTTTAGCTCCCATTGATCATCAGCACTGACAAAACCTACACTTGCATCCAATGTGTATTGATCATCAACCTCAGTTAACGGGTTGTTATCGTTGTCAAAGAAGAAATCGTCCTGCCAGCGATAATCCAAACGGATATTCGCAGCACCCATATCCGCAACATCCCACTCATAGACCGCTGAGATATTGTAAGTATTTTCCGGCGAGCGCTGAGTTTTGTTGCCATTCAGATTTTCACCATCGATATCCAGATCCGAAACAAACTCTGAATTCAGGAATCCATAACTGCCCGACAGGGTTAACCCTTCCATCGGCAAATAGACAACTTCCATTTCAACGCCTGACGCTTCCACATCGGCATTGGCAATTTTGTAGCTCGGCGGCGCAGATCCAGAGCGAACCAATTGCTGAATTTGCTGATCACTGTAGAAAACCATAAAGGCCGCAACGTTCAACTGCAACCGACGATCCAGCCATTCAGACTTCAAGCCCAACTCATAATTTTCTGCGAACTCTTCGTCAAAACCTTGCTGCACATCAGCAGGAGACAAGGACGCTTCACCATTCCAGCCGCCGCTTTTATAACCCTCGGAGTAGCTGGCATAGAGCAGTACATCATCGGCAGGACGATAGTTCACCGTCAACATTGTGGTGACAGCACCAAAGGTATCTTCATCCCCGGCCTTGTTGGTATCTTCGGTACCTGGATTCTGCCAGGGTGACTGGAAGGGCTCACCATTGAGGGGGATCCCCCAATGGGATGCCGTAAACTCTTTGTCATCCCGACTCCAGCGTAAGCCAGCGGTAAGACTCCACTGCTCATTGAAATCATAGGTTGCCTGACCAAAAACTGCAGTACTGTCTGTCGAGCTGTGCGTTGAATTGAAATCCTGACCTTCGAATACGTAGTACCATTCCGGGAAGTAGAAAACATAGTCGGCATTTTCCTGTCGACTGACATTCTCATGCAGGTAATAAGCTCCCAAGACCCAGCTCAGGTTCTCCCCGCTTGATGACAGACGAAACTCCTGGGAGAACTGCTCACTCTCTTCAGTTTTGTTCTGGATATACAAGTCATCGGGATTTTCGAACTCACTTTTACTGAAATCGTAGTAAGTGCCAGCCGAGTTTTCCAGAAAGTTGGATTCGTTCTCACGATAGGCTGTTAACGAAGTAAACGTCACATCATCGACATCCCATTCGATGCGCATTGTCGCGCCTTGAGCTTCAGCCTGCTCAACACCATCCACATTGTTGGGGCCTTTTCTCGGATCTGAATTTTTAAACGGCGCATTCCAATCAGAGACTATGCTCATGTCACGCCAGCGAGCGGTTGAATCGCTCTTGAATTGATCAACACTGAACAACACCCGCAAACTGTCGCTGGGATCCCAGGCAATCTGCGCACGAAAAGATTCATTATCAAGATCTTCCATGTCATTGCCGGTATAAGTGTTCTTTGCATACCCATCGCGCACACGCTTACTGGCAGACACACGCCCGGACAAGGTGTCGGTTAACGCACCATTCACATAGCCCCGCACTTCGCGCTGACTGTAATCTCCAAGCGTCCCTTCAACCATCGCGTCAAATTCTTGTGTCGGCTTTGCCGTGATATAACTGATCGCACCACCGACAACATTTTTGCCATAGAGTGTGCCTTGCGGGCCGCGCAGGATTTCTACTCGCTCCAGATCAAACAGGTCGGAAGTTGCTCCTGCGCCGCGAGACATATAGACTTCGTCAACAAACACACCAATGGCCCCTGCAGCCCCCGCACTCTCAATATCCGTACCGATGCCTCGCATAAAAATATCGGGCTCCGATGCACTGAACATATTGATCTGGAAACCCGGCACGCGCCCTCCCATATCATCAATGCTTTGAATACCTTTCTGGCGCATGCTTTCAGCACCCATGGCCGATACCGCCATGGGAATGTCTTGCAGGGACTCTTCCCGCTTACGGGCCGTTACCACAACTTCTTCGATGGCAAACCCACTGGATTGAGCCCATGCCGGCACCTGTACACCACTAATAGCAAGAGCAACACCCAAAGTTAAAGGCTTAAGCTGCCTTTGAAATTTCACGCTCATTATTGTCTCCTCCCTACTTTGCAGGGCATTTTTATCTGGCTGTATCACGACATCACATCGCAACAGGACCATGGTTTTTAGAAACTACTTGGATCATGTGAACAGAAGTAAACTACTGTTAAGTCCACCTTACGGCAGCCAGACATACAGGAAAAATAGAATTTTAAGCCTCTGCTATAGAGAAAAACATATAACAAAAAATCTGCACCAAAACGAAAAAATCCCCGACAGAAACAGACGAGGATTTTGAAAAAACGCACCACAATCATGCAGTTATCAAAGATAAAAATACTGCAGCCAAACCAATCGGCGCGACAAAACGCACCAACAATCGCCACAACTGATAACCAAGCCCATCCCCACCCAATTCCGAAGCAGTGATGCGCTTTGGCAACACCCACCCAACAAAAAGAGCCACAACAATGCTACACAGCGGCATCACCAATGTTGACGTCGTGTAATCAAAAACATCGAAGAATGTTTTACCCTCGAACAGAGAGATCATTCCGAGCGGATGGACATCCGACAGAACATTAAAAGACAACACTGACAGTAAGCCCAACACCCAGCTTAACCCGCCAGAGATTAACGCAGCGTTTCGTCGCGATATGGCCAGCTTTTCTTTTAGCCAGGCGACCGAACACTCCATCATGGAAATGGCCGATGTCAGAGCGGCAAAGAACAGCAACAGAAAAAACAGCGCACCAAAAAATCCGCCACCAGGCATCTGCCCAAACGCATAGGGCAACGCCATAAATACCAACCCCGGGCCACCGCTGGGACTCATGCCATAGGCAAAGATGATGGGAAAGATGGCCAGCCCGGCCAACAGTGCCACCAATGTGTCCGCTCCAATGATGCTTAGAGAAGACCGGGGGATGGAAGTTTGGCGATCCAGATAAGATCCATATGCCATCAGATTTGTGATGCCAACTCCAATAGAGAAGAAGGCCTGACCTATCGCCTCTACAACAACGTCACTGTCGACCTGAGAAAAGTCCGGAGTAAACAAAAATGTCCAGGCTGCGGTGAAATCACCCACAACAGCTGCGTACGCCACCATCCCCAGCAACATGATAAACAGTAGGGGCATAAGCACTTTGACAGCTGCTTCAATGCCTGATTTAACCCCTCGAGCAGAGACGAACACTGTCAACATTAAAAAACTGCTGGCCCACAAAAACAGCTCACTGGCACTGGCATTAAGTCCGTCAAACGTTGCCTGAATGTCATCGGCACTGGCACTGGAAAGATCACCTGCTGCCGATTTGAAAACATAAGCCAGTGTCCAGCCACCCACCACCGTATAAAAAGAAAAAATCAGGATTGCGGCGACCACACCGACCAGCCCCATCCAACGCCAGCGTGGTGACGCACCGGCTTCGCGGGCAACCGCCGCAATGGCATTGGGTGGACTTAACTGGCCGCGACGCCCCACTAAAAACTCGGAGATCAGGATAGGCAAAACCACACAGAGAATGGCCGCAATGTAAATGAAAACAAAGGCACCCCCACCATTGCTGCCAGCCGCATAAGGAAAGCGCCAGATATTGGCCAATCCAACTGCAGACCCGACTGCTGCCATAATAAAACCCAGCCGGGACGACCACTGTTCGTGTGCTTGTTGCATAGAAAACTCTTTACGTTTTTATTAGAGGTGAGATTACTGAGATATGGCTGCCGTAGCCCGACTAAGCAGTCCGATCAAGCAGTCCGATCAGGTAACCGCATGGCGACGATTGTATTCTGGTTGTTGCCAGATACTGTTTTTCATAATGTCACGCAGGGTTTCAACTGCATCGTAAACATCGGCGTAACTGACGTACAACGCAGAAAAACCAACCCGCAGTGTATCCGGCGCACGAAAATCACCAATCACACCTCGGGCTATCATCGCCTGCATAATGGCGTAACCCTGTTCGTGAGCAATGGCCACCTGACTGCCACGCAGCTCATTATCGGCAGGACTCACCACACGAAATTGATATTCCGCACAACGCTCATTCAACAAACGAATAAAGAGATCCCCTAACCTCTGCGATTTTTGACGCACCAAGTTCAAGTCTGCACGGGCAGAAATATCCAGCCCCACCTCTGTCATTGCCAGACTCACAATAGGTTGGGTACCACTGAGCATTTGGCTGATATTGTCCGCCGGAGTGTAATCTCGCTCAAATGCAAAAGGCGCTGCATGCCCCCACCAACCGGTCAACGGCTGCAGGGCTTTACCCTGATGACGCTTGGCCGTAAAAATAAACGCCGGACTTCCCGGGCCACCATTAAGGTATTTGTAGGTACAACCCACGGCAAAATCCGCATTGCAACCGTTTAGGTCAACTGGCATGGCGCCAGCACTGTGGCACAAATCCCAGATAGACAGAGCACCGCAAGCCTGCGTTCTTTCCGTGATGGCTTCCATATCGAGGATGCGTCCACTCTTGTAATGCACATGCGTCAGGCAAACTACCGCTACACTGTCGTCAATGGACTGCAAAATGTCTTCACCTTCGGCAAACACAATCTCGTGCTGGTCACCCAGCAGCTTGATCAATCCCTGAGCGGTGTAATTATCCGTGGGGAAATTGCTGCCTTCCATGACGATTTTTTTTCGATCCGGACAAGCCTTTTGCTGGACCGTCAATGCTGCTGACAGCACCTTGAACAGATTAATGCCTGTCGAGTCTGTCACTACCACCTCACCGGCCTCCGCTCCGATCAGTGGCGCCAGACGATCTCCCAGGCGTTGCGGCATGCTGAACCAGTCGTGTACGTTCCAGCTTTTGATGAGGTCCTTGCCCCACTCATTGATTACCGTCTGACGAGCCTGATCCAGGGCTTTTTTCGGCATGGCTCCCAGAGAATTTCCGTTCAGGTAAATGGTGTTCTCGGGCAGGTCGAACTCCTGGCGGAACGCGGCCAGAGGGTCATCCTGATCCAGGCGCTCACAGTCTTGTCGTGTTAATTGAGTCATAAATATTCCACACATTGATTGAGCCGGTTACTCACGGCATTACAGCCTGACTTTACGAGGATGTTAAGGCAGCACTGAGGGGTAGGAAAATAATATTATCAGAACAAGATATAACAAAATAAATATAACAAGAGAGATTAAGACTACAAAAAACATCACGCAATCACATGCCCCATTAAAAAGCCCGCCTTCATTACTGAAGGCGGGCTAGAGCATTGAGACTCATTCGAATGCAGCACAACTCATATGTGAGAGGTACTGCCCTCAGTCTCGCGAAGGCCAGGGTTTTTCCGGCGCATTAAAGCTAGGCTCTCCCAGAACCGGACTCGATAACGCATAAAAACCATGATTCGTGAACAACCAGAAGATATTGCGATCGTATTCGACATACACGCTGTGAGACAGATTGCCACGAGCATAACTGGCTACCCGTTCGGTGTTAAACGGCGGCACAAAATACGCGACGATTTCCGGGTTGTTAACATCACTGACATCAAATACCTGCAGACCGGCATTGTAGAAGTTGAAGGGCAGGATGCCGTCACGGGGGGTTCCCGGCTGGGTGTAATACCCGGTGCGCTTGGGACCAAAGCTGCCCCGACGCTGGCAGAAATCGCTGAAAGCGGCATCGGCTGGAGGTTTGGGGCGCGGCAGCACACCAACTTTAAAGGGCTTCTCGGGGTTGCTCACATCAATCATGTGAACGTCTTTGTAGGGTTCCCAGCAATCCTCATTCAGTGGATAGCCACTGAAATAGACAATGCCGGTCTTCTCAACTTGTGACACATCAATAAAATCACCCTCTGTACCGGCCACACTGGGCTCGAAATTCAAGTGACTCACAACTTTCATGTTGGCCGGATCGGAAATATCCACCACATAAAACCCCAATCCACCCATGGCTGCATAACCGTACTGGCCACCCTCCTCGACCGGCGTCGGGATAAACAAGGACATGCGCGCACCCATCCAGGAAGTGCGATTACCCGCGCGTGGATTGGCCTTGAAAGCAGCCTCACTCTCCGGGTCAAAAGCCACCTGTCCAGGCACCGTCAACTGATCGAGAAATTTGGGGTTTGAAGGATCCGACATATCCCAGGATTGGTAACCTGCAGAATAGAGATCATTGGGGTACTCTGTCAGTGCATAACTGGCATCCGGAGCGGCCGCGACAAACATGGTATCCCCACCAAAGTAAGCTGGAATATCGCGGACACCCGACCCTTGCTGCTCTCCTATTGGCGCATTCGGGTGTTTGTAATCGGTGGTACGCTCAGCCAGTAACTTCCAGTCCTTCGGCAGCGGACCGTTCATTTCATACACCTTAAAGCCTTTAAGATGAGGGGCCTTGCGAATTGCTTCCACCTTGTCCGGCTGGGTGCGTTTGTTTTTCAACAACCCAAAGCGACGTACTTCGTAGGCTTGCACCATGATGTACTTGCCCAGCTCTTTATTCCACTGAATCGAGGCGGCACCGAACATTTCATCATCGGCCATGGGGTTTTGCGCAACCTCATCAGGCCCGTTAGCACCCCATGTATGGCCTCGGGTCAACAGCAACTGCACATCTTTGGGATTGGTAATATCAAAAATTTTCAAATCCTGGCGAACGTATTGATAGAGGTAACGGCGACCATCGAAATCAACTATGTTTTGCCAGGTATGGAAAGGTTCGACCGTGATCGGGTAATAGGCTTCAACCTTCATGTTTTTGATGTACTGATTGGTATCCCAATAATCCAGAATGCCATCAAAAGGCTTGGGGTCATGAGAATCCCGGGTAGCAACCGGATGAGTAAACTCGCCGGTTTCCTGGTTCAGGCCATAGCTGCCCGGTTTGGGATCTGGCGGTGTCAGATCAGGACTTAAGCTGTCCGCTCGGGCCACCCATTTATCCTGGATACTGACTGCCTGCTGCCCATGATCATCAGCCTGGCCGTGTGACTCCTGCTGATTGGTCGCAGAGCAAGCCCCTAACAGAATGGAAAGGCCAACCGCTGCTGCCAACTTGCCAGCCACCGGCAGGGCTGTTGTTACCCGTTTCGTTTTCGTCATATCGATCCTCTCTATCATCGCTTTCAACGCTTATGACTTTCCGCCTGACTGACACTCACAGGTCGAACCAAGCACATGCCCCGATTCTATGAGAGGCAGCCATAGCTTAAAAATAATTTAAGCCAGCAAAGATATAACAAAAAGCATATACCTAAAGATTTGTACCGCTGGAAGTTTCAGCGCGGGCAAAGGTTATCAGGACCTGAAAAAGCCGAATCCTGATGATGAAGCAGATAAAGTTTGGTGTGAAACAATCACTGGCAGAGCGGCACTCAGGTAATCGTGCCGCTCCTGATGAAATGGAATTTAAAATTAAACCTCGGCCTCTACAATCTCGTAGCCGTGACTGACTTCAACACCGGCCGCCTCCATCATAATGGAAGCCGAGCAGTATTTGGTCGCAGACAACTCAACCGCTCGCTTTACCTGCGCCTCTTTGAGGTCGGTACCGGTGACGATGAAGTTCATTTTGATCCTGGTAAAGGGAGAAGGTACACCGTCCGCACGCTCTGCATCCAGCTCCACACGACAATCCTGCACCTTCTGACGCGTCTTCTTAAGGATACTCATCACATCAAAGGTCGCACAGCCCCCCATGCCCAACAGCAGCATTTCCATGGGTCGCACGCCCATATTGCGACCGCCGTGGTCCTCCGGACCATCCATGACAACCGAGTGGCCGCTGCCTGATTCACCCAGGAACATTGCGCCATCTACCCATTTAACCGTTGCCTTCATGAACTTTTCCTCTCATTTTGGCCTTTTGGACCATTCAGCAAACTTTCTAAAATAATTTGAGTCATAACTGGCCAGACAAGCCCTGCTGTTCGCGCCAGAAAACGGGGACGCAAGAGTACCACAAACTCCCCGCTGGTGCGGCTTCACACAATTGGCAAGACAAAGGAACTATCTGGGGTCCGATGAAGTCCGAACCAGGACTCAAAATCTGGACAGGGATCCGGGATCTGATCCCGCAAATTCAGTCACGCATATCTACAGTTTGTCGCCCGTCACTTATCAACGAGTTATAAGATAACTCGTTCACAAAGACGGTGAAGATCTGTAGACATCGCTGGCCAGAGTTGACGATTATAGCCATAATCAGCTTTACACTAAAAAAAGGGGCTGGGAATCGGGCGTCAAATACCGGTTTTTTGCGTGCCACCGGGTTGTTTCGCACGACAAATTAAAGCACCTGCCAACGCTAGACAGGCAGGCCTGCCTACTACCCCCCTCCTTTTGCAAGACTATGAGGACATTCAATTGGTTGCTGTTTCATTAACTCCCCACATCGATAATGTGGACGAATTTTTAAGTCATTGCCACCGCCGTCGCTATCCAGCCAAAAGCACGCTGATCTACGCGGGGGACAAGAGCGACTCCCTCTATTACATCATCAAGGGCTCCGTCACCGTCATTATTGAAGACGATGAAGGCCGCGAGATGATCGTTGCCTACCTCAACGATGGTGACTTCTTCGGGGAAATGGGTCTGTTTGACGAGCAGGATTCGCGCAGTGCCTGGGTACGCGCCAAAACCGAATGTGAAGTGGCCGAAATCAGCTACGGCAAGTTCCAGGAGCTGGGTGCCAAGCATCCCGAATTCCTGTTCGCGCTGGGCACCCAGATGGCCCGCCGTCTGCGCAACACCACCCGCAAGGTGGGCGACCTGGCCTTTCTGGATGTGACCGGTCGCGTTGCCCGGACACTGCTGGACCTGTGTAAAGAGCCGGATGCCATGACCCATCCGGATGGCATGCAGATTAAAATTACCCGTCAGGAGATCGGACGCATTGTGGGCTGTTCCCGCGAGATGGTCGGCCGGGTACTGAAAACCCTGGAGGATCAGGGACTGGTGTCGGTGAAAGGTAAAACCATGGTGGTGTTCGGCACCCGCTGACCCGAGCACAAAACACCAGACACAAAAAAGCCGGCTCTCTGCCGGCTTTTTTGTGAGTTGTTCTTGATGGGTCGAAAATTCAACCAATCAATTAAACATCTCCAGCAACTTCACGCCCGGATCGTCGGAGCGCATAAAGGTTTCTCCCACCAGAAACGCATTCACGTTGTGACCGCGCATGGCCATCACATCATCGATGGTCAGGATACCCGACTCAGTCACGACGATACGGTCTTCGCCGATACTGCCAAGCAACGCAAAAGTGTGGTCCAGGGACACTTCAAACGTATGCAGATTGCGGTTGTTAATCCCAATCAGCTTGTTTGGCAGCTTGAGTGCCAGCTCCAGTTCCTCGGCGTTATGCACTTCCACCAGCACATCCATGCCCAATTCGTGAGCCAGGGTATTGAGGCGCTCCATCTGCTCAAATTCCAGTACCGCGACAATCAGCAGAATGCAGTCAGCACCAATGGCGCGAGCTTCGTAGACCTGATATTCATCGACAATAAAATCCTTGCGAATCACCGGCAGTGAAGAGGCGCTACGCGCTTCTTGCAGATAGCAGTCGGCCCCCTGAAAAAAATCCACGTCGGTGAGTACAGACAAGCAGGCCGCACCGCCCTTTTCGTAGCTGATGGCAATCTCCGCCGGATAGAAATCTTCGCGAATCACGCCCTTGCTCGGCGACGCCTTTTTGATCTCAGCAATCACAGCCGCCTGACCGGCATTGATCTTGTTTTCGATAGAGCGAACAAAACCACGCGCCGGCGCCTGCTCTGACGCCAACCGCTTAAGCTCCTCAAGGGAGCGCGTCTGCTGCCGCTCAATGATCTCTTCGCGCTTACGTACGATGATTTTTTCTAAAACTGTGGGGATCTTGCTCATACATTTACCGAACACAGATGTGCCGGCCTCTTCTTTTCTTTTTGATGTTTGAAAGAATTCAAACCGAATTTATAAAGAACAACGACTGCCGAAAGGACTAGGCATTGTCTTTTTGATACCGGGTAAAGGCCGCCAGCTCCGCCATTTTCTCTTTGGCAAGACCACTGCCGATGGCATCTTCCGCCATGCTGATGCCTTCTTTCAGGCTCTCAGCGATACCGCTCACATAGATCGCTGCACCGGCATTCAACGCAATAATGTCAGCGGCTTTTTGTGCCCGCTTGTCACTGCGTTTACCCAGTGCATCCTGAATCAGTGCCAGCGACTCGTCGGCACTTTCCACAGTCAGGCCAACCAGTGACTGGGACTCGATGCCAAAATCTTCCGGCTGAATGCGATACACCTCGACCTTGCCGTCTTTCAGCTCGGCAACCGTGGTCGCCGTCGCCAGACTGATCTCATCCAGACCATCGTCGGCATGCACGACCAGAACATGTTCACTGCCCAAACGCCCCATAACCTCGGCCAGTGGCTTGCAAAGTGCGCCGTTAAATACACCGATCACCTGACGTTTGACGCCTGCCGGATTGGTCAACGGGCCGAGAATGTTAAACAGCGTGCGCTGACCGATTTCCTTACGCGGGCCAATGGCGTGCTTCATGGCGCTGTGGTGGGAAGGCGCAAACATAAAGCCCACCCCCAAGGCATTGACACAGGCAGCAACCTGCTCGGGAGTGATATCCAGCTGCACACCCGCTGCTTCCAGTAAGTCGGCACTGCCGGTGGAGCTGGAAACCGAGCGGTTGCCATGCTTGGCCACTTTCGCACCGGCAGCCGCCGCGACAAAGGTGGCCGCCGTGGAGACGTTAAACAGATTGGCGCCATCGCCGCCGGTGCCCACCAGATCGATCAGGTGATCACAGCCAAGATCCACCTTGGTGGCCAACTCACGCATAACAATCGCGGCACCGGTGATCTCATCAATGCTTTCGCTTTTCATCCGCAGCGCCACCAGCAGCGCACCGATCTGTGCGTCAGTGGCATTGCCAGTCATGACCTGACGCATGACCTGAGTCATTTCTTCCTGGGTCAGATCCTGACGTTCAATCAGCTTTCCGAGAGCTTCCTTGATGTCCATATTGTTTAACCCTCCAAAAAGTTGCGCAGCAGATCGTGGCCGTGTTCGGTAAGGATGGATTCCGGGTGAAACTGCACTCCTTCCACATCCAGTGTCTTGTGACGCACCCCCATGATCTCATCAATTTCGCCGTCCTCGGTTTGAGTCCAGGCGGTGATTTCCAGACAGTCCGGCAGACTCTCTTTTTCGATCACCAGCGAGTGGTAGCGGGTGGCTCGGTAAGGGTTGGTCAAACCGCGGAACACGCCTTTATCGGCGTGATAAATGGGAGACGTTTTGCCGTGCATCACTTCGCGGGCTCGCACCACCTTGCCACCGAAGGCCTGGCCGATGCTCTGGTGACCCAGACAAATACCCAACAACGGGATGCGTCCGGCAAAGGTTTCAATAGCAGCGACCGAAATACCGGCTTCGTTAGGCGTACAGGGGCCTGGAGACACCACAATTTTCTCCGGAGCCATGGCCTCGATATCGGCAATGGTCAGCTCGTCGTTGCGCACGACTTTCACATCGGCATTCAGCTCACCGAGATACTGCACCACGTTGTAGGTAAAGGAATCGTAGTTATCAATCATCAAAATCATGTGGGCGTTTCCTTTACTGGGCAGACTGTTCAGCCAGAGCAATGGCTCTGAACATGGCGCGGCGTTTGTTGATGGTTTCTTCCCACTCCAATGCGGGTACGGAGTCGGCCACAATGCCGCCACCGGCCTGGACGTGCAGTTCACCGTCCTTGATCACAGCTGTACGGATCGCAATGGCTGTGTCCATATTGCCGTTCCACGCCCAGTAACCTACAGCACCGCCGTAGACGCCGCGCTTCACCGGCTCCAGTTCGTCGATAATTTCCATGGCGCGAATCTTGGGCGCACCGGATAAAGTACCCGCCGGCAAAATCGCACGCAGGGCATCCATGGCATTGAGTTCAGGTTTCAGGTGTCCCTGTACGTTGGAGACAATGTGCATCACGTTAGAATAGCGCTCGATGACCATTTCTTCAGTGACCTGCACCTTGCCAATTTCCGCCACCCGACCGACATCGTTGCGGCCCAGATCGATCAGCATCAGGTGCTCGGCAATCTCTTTGGCGTCGGACAGCAGATCTTTCTCCAGCGCCAGATCCTCTTCCTCGGTTGCGCCACGGGGACGGGTGCCGGCAATAGGACGAACCGTCACCTCACCGTCTTCCAGCCTCACCAGCACTTCCGGCGAACTGCCCACCACATGGAAATCACCAAAATTGAACATGTACATATAGGGCGTGGGGTTCTGACTGCGCAGAGCCCGATAGAGATCGATGGGCTCAGCCTTGAAATCGACACTCATACGCTGGGAGGGCACCACCTGCATGCAGTCGCCAGCCAGAATGTATTCTTTCACCGAATCCACGGCGGCTTCATAGTCTTCGCGGGTAAAGCTCGCGCGATAATCCAGATCCATTTCAACCGGGGCGGTCAGGTCCAGCAGTTTGCGCGGCGAGAGCGGTTGACGCAGGTTGGCCAGCAATTGATCCAGACGGGCATTGGCCACTTCAAAGGCATCACCCTGTGCTGGGTCGGCCAGGACGACGGCGTGCAGCTTGCCGGCCAGGTTATCAAACACCACGACCTCTTCGGAGACCATCAGCAGAATGTCAGGCGTGCCCAGCATATCCGGGTTAACGCTCTTGGCCAGTCGCGGCTCCACATAGCGCACACAGTCGTACCCGAAGTAACCCACCAGCCCGCCATTAAAGCGCGGCAGATTGGGAATGTCAGGAATCCGATAACGGCCTTTAAACTCCTCCACGAACGCCAGAGGGTCTTCGCACTCGTGGCGCTCGGTTTCGACGCCATCGACCAGAATGGTGGCGGTGTGGCCATCGACCCTCAATACCGTGCGGGCAGGCAAGCCAATGATTGAGTAGCGCCCCCACTTTTCGCCGCCCTGCACCGATTCCAGCAGATAGGAATAGGCTCCATCAGCCAGTTTCAGGTAAGTGGATAACGGGGTTTCAAGATCGGCCAGCACTTCGCGCACCAGCGGAATAAAGTTATAGCCTTGCTTGGCCAACTCACGGAATTGCTCGGGAGACATGGTCAGTCCTTACGGGTAATCGGTCACAAATCGGGTCTGTTTTTCAACGGTTGGCTGTTCAGTGACTGGCCATCAGCCACAAGCCGGGGCGGGAACTCGCGCACGAGCCCACAGATGAACTACGGACGCCATCGTCCCCAGTGGAGGGTTGTGGTAACTGAGGGTGGTTTGTTCACGAAAACACCTAAGTCTGCGCTGTCTGTGAGGCTCAGGGCCCTTCACAGACGATCCTGTTAGAAAGTCGAGTAAAAAACAGGCGCTAGTTTAGCCCCTGACCCGCGTCCTGTACAGACTCTGTCTCCAGTCTCGACCGGTATTGGCGGTTGACGCACTCCCCCATCATGGACATAAACCGTCCTGCGGCATCATCAGTGTACGAAAACTGCAAAATTCGCCATAATCGAGGCCATTAGCCACATTTAGACAAGGCAACCTGCCAGACAAGCCAAGGATTCGATGTGACAGACCAAACCCCCAACGGCCTCCACTATGATGGCGAGGGCTATGCCATTATGTGCGCCGAACCCGGCATATTCTCGCCCTGGGACCACGGCATAGAGCCCGAAGACATCTGCTCCAGCAACTGGGCAGGCTATGTCTGCCTCTTTGAAGTCCGCAATGACCATCTGTACCTGAACTATCTGACCGTGGCTCACACCCCCAGACGTGGCCCGCCACCCAAAGAAGATCCCGACAATCCACTGTCTATGCTGGTGGCCGGCTCTCCGCCGTTACCACTGCTGAACGGTGTAAAAGCTCAAAAAGGCAGCATGGGCTACTGGGATTATCACGACGTCGACCTGAAGCTGGACTACACCGGCACAATCACGGTGGCAAACGGAGATGAGCCCCCTCAGACCTCTTACGAGCCGGAATGGTCTTTTGAAACTGTGGTAAACCAGGATCCGCCTCAGACCGCGCAGTATCTGGTATTGACCTTTGAACACGGCAAGCTGATGACGGCAACTCCAATTGCCCCACCCGAAGCCTACTTCGAGCTCTAACCGGAATCACTCATGTCAGAACTCAACGACAAACGACAGCTCTTTGAGAACATCTGCCAAAATGTGAGCGTCCGGGTGAAACACCAGATCAGTATCACTCGAGTGACCTGTCCATGCTGTGGCTACCCCACTCTGAAAGAGCGATCCCGACACGAGATCTGCCGATTGTGCGACTGGGAAGACGAAGGGGAAGATGATTTACATTACCCAGACGATCATCAATACATTGGCGGTGCGAATGGAGCTTATACCTTATCCGATGCGCGGGAGAACTTCGCCCGCTATGGTGTGATGTACCCACCAGACCATATTGCGTTTACCGGATCAGACCCTGAACAAAGAAGGGCATTAAAGCAGGACTTGATGGGGCTTTACGATCAGCTACTGGACGCTGCGCCCTCTGAATACCCTGCTCTCTGGAAGCGGGCTATCACCGTGGAACGCTCATTGAGCAAAGAAACCGAGAAAAGCCTGAAAGAGGCCTATGCCGCTCGTCTGAACAAATAAAGATTCAAGCTAGACGGAGCCATCACAGCCGGCTTCCACCTCGGGTAGCGATCCCTCTCGCAGCAAAACCAATTGCTCTCCGTCCCAGTGGTAATAGGTGCTTTGCATGCGCGCAGGTTCTGAGACACCCGGATTGACGATCAACAAACTGCTGTCGGCGCGAACACAAACGCCCATCGACGAAGACCAGTCGTCATCCATAAAGATCTGCCCCGTCTCGACATCCACAATGGAGAACATCTGGCAGCCACTGCCACACCCCCAGTACACCAAAATGTAATGGCCGGCAAAATTGGCCGGGCGGCCCTGCAGCGCCTTGAAGCGGGTTCTGAAATTGCTGGCGGAAGGGTGACTGTTGAGATCAATTTGGCTCAGAGTCATAGAGGAGACTTGAGAGGGATAGTCGGAGAAATCATAAGAGTCTGAAGGAGCTTGTTCAGATGCCTCCGACAGAAAAATCGGCAGCGCCAGCAGCAGACATAACCCTTTCAATCCTTGCATTACCCTCTCCTTTTTGTGACGGATCTGAACCTACTAACGCCTCGGCTGCTGCATGAGTATTTCCAGCTCTTCACCGGTGCGTTTGTCCACGGCGAAGTACAGTGTTCCTTCGCCGTCCGCAGAGATTTGCCATCTGATTTCGAAACTCAGGCCACAACTCTGACCCGGTGACAGAACAAGATCGGATGACTTAATCGCTGTCGTGGTAATACGTCTTAATGAGCTGTCAGCCATCGGTACGGCGCATCCACTCTGCGAAGATATCCGCCAGATTATCAGCAACCCAGTCCGGCGTCTCCTCCGCAATGGATTTACCGTGGTTATAACCGTAGGTGACGCCCAGCGTCGGAACGCCAGCCGCTTTGCCCGCCAGCATATCACTGCGGGAATCACCCACCATCAGCGAGCGAGCGGGATCGGCCTTCTGTTTTTTCAGCAAATGCAGCAAAGGAGCTGGGTCGGGCTTTTTCTGCGGAAGGGAATCTCCGCCGAGCCATTGATCAAAATACTCGTTGATCCCCAGATCCGTGAGCAGGTGCGGGACAAACTGGCCGGGCTTGTTGGTCACCAGCGCCATGGGGACACCTGCATCCGCCAGCAACTGTAGGGCTTGTTTGACGCCGGGATAGAGCTTGGAATAGTGCCCACTGAGACGACCATAATGGTGTAGAAAACGTTTGTGGGACGCTTTATGAAGCCCCTCATCGACTGCGTCTTCGGCAATGCCATCGGTATCCGCCAGAGCCCGGCGCACCAGAATGGCAGCGCCATTGCCCACCCAAAGACGGACTTTCTCTTCGCCAGCTGCCGGACAGTGCTGCTCCACCAGCATGGCATCCACAGCAGCGGTCAGATCCGGCACACTGTCCACCAGCGTACCATCCAGATCAAACATCACCAGTTCCGGAAGTCGACCACCGAAGCAATCCGGGAAATTGTGTCCAGTCATAGTGACTTTGTTTTTAACCATATGAACTACAGCGCTTGGGCCAACTCGGCTCGCATTGCCGCGACTGCAGCCGCATAGTCGTCTTTACCAAAGATCGCGGAACCGGCAACGAAGGTATCAGCACCCGCCATGGCAATCTCACGAATATTGTCCGCAGTCACACCACCATCGATCTCCAGACGAATCGGCAGATCCAGCGCATCAATGGCTGCACGGGCTTCGCGCAGTTTGTCGAGGGTGTAAGGAATGAACTTCTGACCACCAAAACCCGGGTTTACGGACATCAACAGCAGCATATCCAGCTGTGGCAGCACGTGTTTGACCGTTTCCAGCGGGGTCGCGGGATTCAGTACCAGACCCGCTTCACAACCCGCCTGCTTGATCAGCTGGATCGAGCGATCCACGTGGCGGGAGGCCTCCGGGTGGAAGGTGATAATGCTGGCGCCGGCATCGGCAAACTGCGCAATCATGTCATCCACCGGCTCGACCATCAAATGCACATCGATGGGAGCAGTAATGCCGTACTTGCGCAGCGCCTTACACACCATCGGACCAATGGTCAGATTGGGAACATAGTGATTATCCATCACATCAAAGTGAACAATATCGGCCCCAGCGGCCAGTACCGCTTCAACCTCTTCACCGAGTTTGGCAAAGTCCGCCGCCAAAATGGAGGGAGCGATTTTAAATTCCTGTTGCATGAGGGCACCTGTGACTGATGTTTGGATAAATTGATCGCGATGGAGTTGATACCGACACCAGAGGTCGACGGGCATCAACAACGCTCGGTAAATAAGTATCGACGACTTTCGGGAAAAGGAAACCGCCAAGTCACCGATTCGCAAACGAGAGCCACCGATTCGCAACCGAGAGCCACCGAATGAGATGGCGCGCATTGTACTGAAAGTTTCCCGCAACGCCCACTGACATTTGGAAACCGCAGAAACACAAGCCCGGCCAGGACGACCCCAAAAGCCAGAAAATTGGAAAGAAAAGAAGAATGTCCAAGAGCTGGCGGCGCGCTTACCCTGCCGTCAGTTTTTCATCCAGCGCCTGCAACCGCTCCGGAGTGCCGATATCCCACCACTCCCCCTCATAGAGCTCACCGCTGAGCTGGTTGAGCGCGATCCCCTCGGCAAAGGCCTCACGCAAGGGAAACATCTGACGCCGCTCGGAATAAGAGCCGATCAACTGCGGGCGCAGCAAGCTGATGCCACTGAAGGTAAACCCTTGATCTACCTCGGTATTGTGCAGCAAGAAACCCTCGTGGAGAGCGAAATCACCCCGACGGTTATGTCGGGGATTGGGCACCAGCACCAGATGTCCCAGACACTCTGGCGGCAACTGAAAATCCAGCAGGCGCTCAAACGGGTAATCGGTCCAGACATCACCGTTGACCAGCAGGAAAGGATCCTCACCCAGCAAAGGCAAAGCCTGCAACAGTGCACCGCCGGTTTCCAGCGGCTCAGCTTCCCGTGAATACTCAATCGAGACACCCAGGTCAAAGCCGTCTCCCAGCAGCTCTTCGATCTTTTCGCCCAGATAAGCGGTATTGATGATGAATTCACGCACACCCAGATCTTTCAGGCGCTCAATGTGATACATCATCAGGGGTTTGCCCCCTACCGGCAGCAACGGCTTGGGAAGCGTATCGGTCAGCGGTCGCATGCGTTTACCCAAACCCGCCGCGAGAATCATTGCCTTCATAACACCACGTTCCTTAAACCCATTGGATTAGTTGTTGCTGTCAGTGAGCTGGCCCTGAGAATATTCCGGCCCAGGCTGACCTCAGCTCAACTGGCCAGCCAATTCGTCCAACGGCCGCTCACCGGCGATCTGAAAGTCCTCATACCAGTCCTGCTGCTCGCACAGCGGCAGAATCTTTTCCCGGAACCAGTAGGTAAAGTCCGCAAACTCAGGGTAGCTGCTGGCCACCTCCAGCGTGTAACGGATGACCAGAGGAATATCCTGCAGATACCCGGCCTTGCCATCGCGAAGGTACAGACGAGAGAAAATGCCCAGCACCTTGAGATGACGCTGCAACCCCATCCAGTCGAACCAGCGCATAAACCCGTTTTGGGTCACCGGCGCCATCAAACCACTTTCGACCGCCATATCGCCATAAGCCAGCGCCCACTGACGCACCTGCTCTGGCGGCCAGCGCAGATAGCAATCGCGCAACAACGACACAAGATCGTAAGTAATGGGACCACGCACGGCATCCTGAAAATCGATCACGCCCGGCGGCTGCCCCTCACGATAAATCAGGTTACGGCTGTGATAATCGCGATGCACCCAGACCTGGGGCTGCTGCAAGGCCGCACCTTCCAGCTGTAAATAGACCGCATCGAGCAGCATCCGTTCATCGTCACTGAGTGAATAACCCAAAAGCTGAGGTAAAAACCACTCATGAAACAGGGACATCTCTTCCCGCAGGCGCGACTGATCGTAGTTCGGCAACGTCAGCATGGACTCGCCGTCAGCTGCAGGGATGGTCATCACCGGACACAGCTGCAGGCGCAACAGGGTGGTCATCGCCTGGCTGTAAAGGCCATTGGCACTGCCGTCATCGAGCATCAGCTGATCACTGAACAACTGGTCGCCAAAATCTTCTACCAGCAAATAACCGCGATCGAAGTCCTCAGCCACCACCTCCGGTGCCTGAATCCCCTGACTCCTCAGGTAGCGGGCAATGGCGACAAACGTCTTGCTGTCTTCATGCTCAACCGGGGCATATACCGCCAGCAGAGAGGGCTCGCTGTTGAGCCGATAATAGCGACGAAACCCCGCATCGCCGTTCAACGGTTGTAAATTCGGGGTCGCCGGCAGCGACCACGATTTGCCCGCCAATTGCTCCACACTCCAGGCCAATAGACCTTGTTCCAGCTTTTCATCTGCCATACTGACCACTCAAACCCCACACAGAATCCATTGATTTTTCGATTCTACCCGAACCCCAACTACCTTTGGTAAGGCTTTTCGCCTATTTGGTGAAATCGTCAGGGCAGTAGCCTAATGACCATATCCCAAGTAGAATCGGCCTCTTATTTTCCCAAAAGAAAGCTAAAAGCAAACTAAAAGCACATAAGACACACAGGATTGTCCCAATAATGGCCTTACGGAAATCGCTGTTACGGCAGCATATACAGCGCGCCCTAACACCGTCACAGTCTCCCTGGTTACTGGCCCTCGGCGTTCTAGCCAGCCAGCCAATCACTCCAATTCACGCTGCGGAAAGCCACTTTGAATGGCATTGTCGTGCCGACAGCAGCGGTCAGGGTTGGGAGTGTCAGGAGCAGGCCGCACCGGGCCCTGCCTACAAGCGACCCGTTCACGCATCAAGAGCCGCCACGGTGGCTGCGACAGGCGCAACAGTAACAGACCCTAAAACAGCCGCCGCCAAGCCCCGCCATCTGCCCGCCGCGCAGGTGGACTGGATTGACCAAGAGCAGATGACCGAAGAGCAACGCGCGGCCATGGCCCCCGGCTGCTGCGGCAGTTACATCGAGCCTGTGCGTACCGATGACGATGCCCAACTCGACCCGGACAAGGCTCCATTGCGAGCCACTGCCGACAGTTCCGAATGGGTGCAGGAAACCACCGCCGTACTCACCGGTGACGTCAACCTGACCCAGGGCTATCGCCAGGTACAATCCGACAAGGCCACGCTGAATCAGACTGACAACACCGCCGAACTGGAAGGCAACGTCAGAATCCGTGAACCGGGACTGCTGGTAACCGGCTCCCGCGCTGAAATGAACCTCGACACCAACGAAGCCAACGTTGCCAACGCCAGCTATCTGGTGCATGAGGCGCAAGCCCGCGGTGATTCCCAGTCGATTTCCATCGCCAGGGATAAAGTGGTCACGCTGGACAGCGGCACCTTCACCCGCTGCGAACCGGAGAGCAATACCTGGTACCTGAAAGGCAGCGAAATCACCATCAATCCCAACACCCAGCAGGGCGTCGGCAAGCATGTGCGCCTGAACATCAAGGGTGTGCCGGTATTCTATACCCCCTACATTCGCTTCCCGGCTGGGCCCGATCGCCAGTCCGGCTTCCTGTTCCCGTCGATCAGTTCCTCGGATGGCGGCGGCGTTGATCTGGCGGTGCCCTATTATTTTAATCTGGCCCCCAATTACGACATGACGCTCACCCCACGCTACATCAGCGATCGCGGTGAAATGCTGGAGGCGGAATTCCGCCACCTGTCGGAAAATTTCAAAACCACCGTCAGTGGCGCGTATCTGGCCAACGATGAGGGTGGTGACGATCAGGATCGTCAGGATCTGGTGGACGATGGCATCCTCACTGAAGAGGAAGCCTTCCCCTATCGCGACGAGGACCGCTGGCTGTTCAATGTGGATCAGGTGGGCGGTATGCGCGCACGCTGGTTCTCACGCATTGACTACACCACCGTCAGCGACGTGGACTATTTCCGCGATATGGACAACGCCAGCCTGCAGGTCAACAGCGCTACCCACCTGAGAAAGCTGGGTGAGCTGGGCTACCGCAGCGACAACTGGCTCTATCAGATTCGCGCGGAAGAATTTGAAACCCTCTCCACCACCTCACAAAAACAGTACAAACAGCTGCCGCGCATCAACGTTAACGGCAACTACCGGCTGGGTGACTGGGTGGTTGAGCTGAACAACGAATACGTTGATTTCGATCACCCGGAAAAAGACGACCGCGCCGTGATCACCGGCCAGCGGGCCCGCCTGGACTACAGCCTGACCTGGGACAAAAACTGGATCTGGGGCTTTTTCAAACCTGGCGCCGCCGTTAAAGCCCTGGGTTATCAGCTGGATGACGAATACCTGAACGCCGATGCCGACGACGCCCCGAATTTCGCCGTACCTCAGTTCAGTCTGGATACCGGTCTGTTCTTTGAACGGGAGGGCTCCCTGGTCGGCAATCGCTACCTGCAGACTTTTGAGCCACGTTTGTTCTATTTCTACAGTGAGCAGGAAGATCAGGACGAGCTGATCAATATCTCCGGCAACCGGGATGTGGACTTCGATACCGGCGACCTGACGTTCAGCTACAACCAGCTGTTCCGCGACTCGCGCTTCTCCGGCGGCGACCGTATTGACGATGACAATCGCCTGTCTGTCGGTCTGACCTCGCGCTTTATTGATCCGGAAAGGGGTATCGAGCGTTTCAGCGCCAGTCTGGGTCAGATTTTCTATTTCGAAGATCGCGGCATCACCATCACCGATACCCTGGAAGACTCACTGAACGACGAAGACAACCAGCGCTCTGATTCCGAGTTCGCCGCCCAAATGACCGCCCAGCTGGGCGATTACTGGCGCTTCCGCTCGGACATTACCTGGGACGCCAAACAGAACGACAAGGTCAACCGCGGCAGCGCCAGTCTGCGCTACCAGGACGACGATTTCCGCCTGTTGAATCTGAGCTATCGCTACACCCGCCAGGATCCCCTGTCCAGCGACCCTGACGATCTGGATGGCGACGGGGATCTCACCGATGAAATCCAGCGCACCATCGAGCAAGGCGACGTTTCTTTCTCGTGGCCTCTGTTTGGCAACTGGAGTGCGGTAGGACGCCACAATTACGATTTTACCAACAGTCGTGAACTCGAGTCGCTCTTTGGCGTCGAATATAACGATTGCTGTTATCGCGTGCGCCTGATTGCCCGCCGCTGGGTCGACAACGAACTCTTCGACGACATTCAAAGCCTCGATATGGAAGAGGATCAGGGTATTTTCCTGGAATTCCAGCTTAAGGGCCTGGGTAGCATTGGCAGTAAAGTCAGTGGCATTCTCAATGACGGCATTTACGGCTACGAAGAACGCGAACAAAACTTCAGATAAGTGACTATGACATTAAATAATTTGAAAACCGGGACCTTACGCAACGTCAAAACCGGCCTCAAGCTGCTGGCTTTGGGCGCCGCCCTGACCTGCAGCAGCTTCAGCATGGCGCAAACCGTACCATTGGACGAAGTGGTTGCCGTGGTCGACGACGATGTGGTCATGGCCAGCGAGCTGAACCAGCGCATGAGCATGGTGGTTTCCCAGTTGCGCGCCAACAACACCCAGCTGCCACCGATGGAGATTCTCCGCGGGCAGATTCTTGAGCAGCTGATCACCGAGTCCCTCGAACTGCAGATGGGGCGACGCGCCGGCGTTGAAGTCAGCGACCGCCAGGTCGATGAAACCATCAACCGCATGCGTCAGGCAAACAACCTCAGTCAGGCAGAGTTTGAGCAAAAACTGGCCCAGGACGGGATCAGCCTGAACGATTTGCGCGAACAGATTCGCCGCGACATTATCATCGAGCAGGTTCAGCGCGGCAGCGTCAATCGTCGCATCAAGGTGTCGGAGCAGGAAGTGAAAAACTTCCTCAAGTCGAAACAGGGCCGCTTCTGGTCGTCTCCCGATTACAATCTGGGACACATCATGATCGGGCTTCCCACCGCCGCGGACAACGACGCCCTCAAGGCCTCAGAGGATAAAGCCAACGCCATTTATCAGCAGTTGAAAAACGGTGCCGATTTCCGCCAGCTGGCGGTGGCCGAGTCACAGGGACAAAACGCTCTCAAAGGCGGCGATCTGGGCTGGAGAAAATCCGCACAACTGCCCGACCTGTTTGCCGAGAATATTGTCGACCTGCAAATTGGTGATGTCACCCAACCTTTGCGCAGTGGCGCCGGCTTTCACATTCTGAAGCTGTATGACAAGCGCGGCCCCAAGGAGCAGGTAATTGAACAGTCCAAGGTTCGCCACATCCTGATCAAGCCTTCCGCCATCCTGACCGACGAGCAGGCCAGACAGAAGCTGACAGACATTCGCCAGCAGATTCTGAACGGGGCTGACTTTGGTGAAATGGCTCGCAAACACTCAGAAGATGTGGGCTCCATGCTCAGCGGTGGCGACCTGGGCTGGTCACTGCCCGGGAAGTTCGTCCCCGAGTTTGAGCGCACCATCGATGAAACCTCCATTGGCGACATCAGCGAGCCCTTCCGCAGCCAGTTTGGCTGGCACATTCTTCAGGTGGAGGAACGCCGCCAGCAAGACATGAGCGAAACCGTTCGCATGAATCAGGCCATGCAACTGCTGCGCAATCAGCGCTTTGAAGAAGAACGCATCAACTGGCTGCGCGAAATTCGCGACAAGGCCTATGTTGAGATCAAAGGGCAGCCCGAATCCGATACGGAAAGTAACTGATTCCCTGAATCAAGGAATCTGACCACGCCCGCCGTGTGCGAACGCCTATCGCACACGGCATCAATCACGTAAGCTGTCCTTTTCCATCCGCCGGGGAACCCCGGCACACTTGTTTCAGGCCCGATTATGACCTTGCGCCTAGCTCTTACGCCCGGAGAACCCGCTGGCATCGGCCCCGATCTCACCATCGCTCTGGCTCAACAGGGTTGCGCCGACGAAGTGGTGGTTATCGCCGATCCACAACTGCTGCTTGAGCGAGCCTCTCAACTGGGCCTGCCACTGACTCTGCGGCCATTTGATGCCAGCCAGCCGCCCCAGCCTCTGGCCAAGGGCGAGTTATGCGTAAAAGAGCTGCCGCTGGCAGCCCCGTGTCAGGCAGGACAACTCAATCCCGCCAACGCTCCCTACGTGCTCGACAGCCTGCGCCAGGCCATTGACGGCTGTCTGGATGGCACTTTCGATGCCTACATCACCGCTCCGGTGCACAAGGGCGTCATCAATGAAGCCGGCATTGCGTTCAGTGGCCACACTGAGTTTCTGGCCGAGCGCACCCACACCGACAAGGTCGTCATGATGCTGGCCACAGAGGGCTTGAGAGTCGCTCTGGCCACCACCCACCTGCCGTTGAAAGATGTGCCGGCGGCCATCACGCCAGAAAGCCTGACCCAGGTTCTGCGGATACTGCACCACGACCTGCAACAGCACTTTGGCATCCCGCACCCCAAGATATTGGTTTGCGGCCTCAACCCTCACGCCGGCGAAGGCGGCCATATGGGACGCGAGGAAATAGACGTCATTGAGCCCACTCTGGAACAGCTGCGCCAACAGGGTATGGAACTGATCGGCCCCCTGCCCGCCGACACCCTGTTCACCCCCAAAGTTCTGGATAACGCCGATGCGGTGCTGGCCATGTACCACGATCAGGGCTTGCCAGTGTTAAAATTCAAGGGCTTCGGCCAGGCTGTCAACATTACTCTGGGGCTCCCCATCATCCGCACCTCTGTGGATCACGGTACCGCTCTGGATATTGCTGGCCAGGGCAAGGCTGACCTGGGCAGTTTACTCACCGCGTTGGAATACGCCCGCGCCATGGCCATCGCCTCACAACACTGATGTCACACTTTACTGAGCACACACAATACCGATGAGCAAATCAAAACCCGGAACGGAGCATCGCGCCCGCAAGCGCTTCGGCCAGAACTTTCTCGAAGACGACAACATCATCCGTCGTATCGTCAAATCCATCAGCCCCAAAGCTGAGGATAATCTTGTGGAAATTGGTCCCGGCAAAGGCGCCATCACCGAACAACTGCTCGCCTCGTGTCCCACACTCAACGTGGTGGAACTCGATCGCGACCTGATTCCGATTTTGCTGTCCCAGTTTATTGCCAGTTACCCGGACTTCCGCATCCACCAGACGGATGCCCTGAAATTCGACTTCGCCACCCTGCTGCAAGATGCCCAGGGCGAAAGCAAAGGTCCCCTGCGCATTGTCGGCAACCTGCCTTACAACATTTCCACACCGCTGATCTTCCACCTGTTGAGCTATCAGGCAGACGTGAAAGACATGCACTTTATGCTGCAAAAAGAAGTGGTGGATCGCATGGCAGCCCAACCGGGAGAAAAAGCCTATGGTCGCCTCGGCGTGATGGTGCAGTATTACTGCAAGGTGGAAAATCTGTTCGATGTACCACCAGAGTGTTTTAATCCACGCCCCAAGGTGGACTCGGCCATTGTTCGCCTGACACCTCACACACAACTGCCACACCCGGCAAAAGATGTGAAACTGCTGTCGAGACTGGTAAACACCGCGTTCCAGCAACGCCGCAAGACCCTGCGCAACTCGCTCAAGCAACTGCTGCCGGTGGACGCCATCGAATCACTGAACATCGACACCAGTGTGCGGCCTGAAAATATCACCCTGGAAGAATATGTTGCTCTGAGCGACAAGCTGGCCGACGCATTAGATGCGAGCTGAAAAATACGACATAATTCCCGGCTTTCAGACACCTGCACTTAACCCGCAGGAACGAACAGACTATCGTATCCTGCTCTGACACCTTGCCCGGCACTGAATCTCCGGCACTCGTTTCCGGTCTTGCGACAGGACCTGATTGAAGTAACACTCTGATTGAAACATCACTATGACGGAAGAACGCGACAGCATTCGAATTCACATAAAAACACGGTACTTACCGGAACAATCCCAACCACAACAAAAAAAGTTTGTGTTTGCCTATACCATCACCATCGCCAACGAGGGTGAAGAAACCGCACAATTGATCAGTCGCCACTGGAAAATCACTGACGCCAACGGCGAAATTCAGGAGGTTGCCGGTGTCGGCGTGGTCGGAGAGCAACCCGTACTGGCTCCGGGCGAAGAATACACCTACACCAGCGGCTCGGTTCTGGAGACAGAAACCGGCACCATGGAAGGCTCTTACCAGATGCGCGCCGACAGCGGTGACCTGTTTGACGTGCCGATTCCCGCATTTGCCCTGGTGCCCCCTCACCGGCTGCACTAAGAAAACGATAGACTGGAATTACTATGGCCACCTACGCTGTTGGAGACCTGCAAGGCTGTCTGGAACCACTGCAATGCCTGATGAAGAAGGTTCAGTTCAATCCGGACAAGGACACCTTGTGGCTGGTGGGAGACCTCATCAATCGCGGTCCGCAATCATTGGAAACCTTGCAATACCTGTACGATATGCGCGACAACGTCGTCGCAGTACTGGGCAATCACGACCTGCATCTGCTGGCTGTGGCCTATGGCCATCGACTGCCATCGGACAGTGACACTCTGGATGACATCCTCATCACCAAGCACAGTGAAACCCTGTTCGACTGGCTGCGCCAGTGTCCACTGATCCACCATGACAGCAAGCTGGGGTTTACCATGGTGCACGCGGGCATTCCCCCGCAATGGAGTCTGCGCAAAGCGTTGAAACGCGCTAAAGAAGTGGAAACGGTATTAAAGAGCGACCAGTTCGACCACTTCCTTGCCAAGATGTATGGCAATCAGCCCGCCATCTGGAGCCGCTACCTGAAAGGGCCGGATCGCTTGCGTATCATCACCAACTATTTTACCCGCATGCGTTTTTGCGACAGCAAGGGTCGACTGGAACTGCAGGCCAAAAGCGGGATTAACAATGCCCCCAAAGGCTATGCGCCCTGGTTTTCCCATCCCAAACGCAAAACCCGCAAGGACAAAATCATTTTTGGCCACTGGGCGGCACTGGAAGGCTACACCGGGGTGGACAACGTCTACGCGCTGGATTCCGGCTGTGTCTGGGGCGGTCATATGACCATGTTCTGCCTGGAGGACGAGCAGTACTATTACTGCGATTGCTAGGCAGATCACACTCTGAAGCGTCGAGACGGCAAGGATAAGCACCAAGCTTAGCCTGCCGTCCAATTGAGCTGCTGCCGGATTGTGGTAGAATCTCGGCCAAATTTACTCACCAGTGGAATCCAGATCATGAGCTACGATCAAGTCTCAGCCGGTAAAGACCTGCCAAACGACATCAACGTTATTATTGAAATCCCTCTCAACGGCGACCCCATCAAGTACGAAGTGGACAAGGATTCCGGTGAAATCTTTGTAGACCGCATGTTGGGCACTGCCATGCACTACCCTGCCAACTACGGCTACGTCCCCCACACCCTGTGTGGTGATGGCGACCCGGTTGATGTCATGGTCGTTATGCCTCTGGCCGTGGTGCCTGGTGCCGTTATTCGCTGTCGTCCTGTTGGCGTGCTGAAAATGACCGACGACGGCGGTGAAGATGCCAAAATCGTTGCCGTACCACACGAGAAAGTCACTCCGCTGTACAAAGACGTGCAGGACATCTCTGACCTGCCAGAGCTGACCCTGAACCAGATTTCTCACTTCTTCCAGCACTACAAAGATCTGGAACCTGGCAAGTGGGTAAAAATTGAGGGCTGGGGCAACGCCGAAGAAGCTCGCAAAGAGATCAACGACGCTGTGGCCAACTATCAGAAAGGTTAATTGTCTGACGCATACGTCGTGAACAAAAAAGCCGCTCATTGAGCGGCTTTTTTATTGTCTGCCCGGTAATCAATCTTCTTTGATTGACAGCCCGCTGGTGTCCGGGGGTGGCGGAGGTTCATCTCCCCTGAGCTGTCCCATATCACTGCCTACCGGCGCGATATCGACCTCCGGCACTGCGACTTCAATCAGCGGCAAGCTCTGCTTTTCATCCTCGTGCAACAGATCGTCACCCAGCTCACTGAGGCCATAATCTGCCACCTGCACACTCACCGGCTCAACGACAAAACGCTCATTGTCATCCACCAGATCGCCCTCCTGAGGACGCAATGTCATCTGGCTGATGTCCACTACCACCTCGGGCAGCTCTTCTTTTTCTACCCCCTCCAACAGCTCTGCGCCAACCGGGGCCAGGGTAAATCCGGTGTCATCGCTCTCGGTGGAAATACTCACCTGAGGTGCAGCCCGCTCAGTTTCTTTCCTGGCATGTGCCTCCTGCTGCTCACGTTCGGCCTCCTGAGCCGCTAAACGCTGCTGCAGGGTCATCGGTTGCTCTGCCGGTGATTTTGCCTTCGCGGACGGAACTGTTTTTTTCCGGGCAGGCTTTTTCTTACCAATCTTGCCCGCTTCAGCCAGCTGCACATCGGCACCGGCACTTTTTAAGACCGCCTGGTACTTTTCCGCCGTCGTCTGATCCAGATTCTTCTTCAACGCTACCGCGCCCCCAACAAACAGGGCATCAATCCTGGCCATATCCGCTTTGAACAGCTTGGCCATGTTCGCCTTGACGTCCAGCAGTTGGTGACCTGGAGCAATGTCTCCACGGAAAATCACATCAAACAAAGGCTGATCAGACTGAGTCATAGGTTTTGGGAATTTCGGCTTAGAAAGTTAGTTTTGTTTGCTACTTTTGCCGCATGTCGCAAATATCATTGCGACAAACGCAGCTCGATCATAGCACCGCCTGTAGGCAAAATCCTACACGGAAATCAGCGATTGACTACTGGCGCAAAGGAAATAAGTCACTCATAATATAAAGGTTAAGGATATAAACACCACCGAACATAACTCTCACGGAATGAATCAAGTTATGCCAAGCTCCCACTGCAACTGCACGACCCTGGTCATTGGCGACCAGCGGATCAAGATCACAGCGATCTCACAAAAGATTGCTAACGACATCAGCTATTTGGAAAAACGCATTGCCACGCTCACTGCGCAAGCAACTCCAAATACCGTCATTCTGAAAACCTACGAAGACATGCTCGACAGTCGTCTCTCGGTGCTGGGCTGGCTCACCAGTTACCAGCCCCAACCGGAACTGGCCTGTTAGCCGCAAACAGCGCGACCCATGTACTGAAGCCACAGAAGGACAGGAAGTCTAATGAAAAAGAGTAGAAGACATCAACGGAGCCTGGGGCTCTCCGATCAGGAAGCCACCAGTCTGCATATGGTCAATCAGCTTCGAACCGAAATCCAGACACTGGACAAGCGCATTGCGCAACTGCAGCAGGATACCCAGCCCGATCTGGATATGGTGAGGCATCTTAGTGGCCTGATGCACAGCCGCCAATCAGTATTGAACTGGATGCAGCTCAGAAACAACCAGCTGTAAGGGAAGATCATCAGTCTCCCAGCTGATGATCCATATCCAGCGCAGGCTCCTGACACCGTGGGCGACCAACAATTTTGGCAGGTACCCCCGCGACGGTAGTGTGCGCTGGCACGGATTCAAGCACCACACTGCCAGCACCAATTTTGGCACCTTCACCAATGGTGATCCCCCCCAAAATCTTCGCCCCCGCACTGATCAATACCCCGCGACCAATTTTCGGATGACGATCCCCACCCTGACAGCCCGAGCCGCCCAGCGTGACTGAATGCAGCATCGACACGTCGTCGCAAATGACCGCAGTCTCTCCCACCACCACACCAGTAGCGTGGTCGATCATGATTCCCTTGCCGATGGTGGCTCCGGGATGAATATCGACACCGAAAGCCTGAGAAATCTGATTTTGCAGGTATAAAGCCAGCGATTTCCGACCGCGCAACCACAGCCAGTGGCTCACTCGCTGCGCCTGCAAGGCGTGATACCCCTTGAAATACAGAAACGGCATGGTGAATTTATCACAGGCGGCATCGCGATCCTTGTATGCCTTGATGTCGGCACGCATGGCCTCACCGATCGTCGGATCAGACGCCAGCGCCTCTTCAAAGACTTCCCGCACGGTCATAGCCTGCACGGTTGAACTGTCGAGCTTGTTCGCCATGTGGAAACTGATCGCCGCCTCAAAACTCTCATGTTTGAGAATCGACGCATGATAGTAGCTCGCCAGCATGGGCTCATCGCGGCTGGACGCTTCCGCCTCGGCACGTATTGCCTGCCAGATAAAGTCTTCCGCTTCGCCGGCAGCCAGATTTGCCGCCGTTACATCCTGAGCCATCACCTAACCCTCCTGCGTCCGAGCGCAAGCTCTGCCGCCCCTGGAAGACTGCAAGCCCGATACTCACGCGATTCATGTGTTCATTGAGTTAATTGTAACCAGCTTGGCAACGGTTAGCACCCATCCGGGAATGTCAGGCAGGCTCCAGTTGCACATATCGGCGGTAGATATCGTCCGCATGGCGCTGAATTTCGCCCGATAACGGCCAGGCGCCACTCGCCAGCAATTGCTGAAAAACCTCCGCATCGAACAGGGCCTGATATCGCTGCGCCACTGGGCGATAGCTGATGTGCCAGGGCTCCGGTGCAACCGCCCCCAAATCCCGCGCATACGGGTGGAAAAAACCCTCGGCTTCACCCTCTTCAATCAGCGTATCGAGCCACTGACGAAACAGGCCAAATGGTCCCGAGGGGGCGTACTCTTCCGGCACCAGTTGCAGGCGGTAATCGTCATCGACCGCGGCGGCGTCGTAAACATCCAGATCCGAGCCCCAGTGATGGCGGGAAGCACCGGGCAACGCCGACCAGCGCAAGATCGCCCAGAGCAGCTGCTCGTCACTGAGCGCCCTGGGATCAAGCGGTTTGCCGTCGACGCCGAATACCGGGCGTTTGCCAGCGGCCTTTTGCTGCCAGATATGCTGCTGCCGATCAAAGCCCCGAAAACTGCTGGCAATGGCCAGCTCAAAGCCCGCCTGACGAGCCTTGTCCCGCAGGCGCAGGAATGGTTTCAGAGCATCCGCATGAATCAACACCTGGGCACCATGCTCGCTCTCTCGGCTATTGCAGGACACAAGATGGGACTCGGTCTGACCGGTCAACTCGGCAAAGAGTTCACCGCTCAGGGGACTGGACTCATTTCTCATAAATAACTCACAACTCACTTACAGCGACAGAGCAGATTTGCCATCAACCGGGAAGCATGTATTATAACGGTACGACCTATGAGTCGAAGAGTGCATAAATACAATAAATACTCAATTTGGGGACTCGCCGTTGTGACCGACCGTCATAGTGATTTGCTCCAGCTCAAGAATCTCGGAGCCGCCTCCGTCAATATCCTGCACGCCATTGGCGTCAATTCTTATGCTGACCTGAACAACATGGGGCCTGTCGAGGCTTACATTCGCATAAAAAACCGGGGAATACACGTTTCGAAAGTGATGCTGTACGCACTTCAAGGTGCATTATTGGGCATTCACTGGAACGACCTTGAACCCAGTGTCAAACAGCGTCTGATTGAAGATGCGGCTGCGCAGGAAGAAAAGAACTCACAGCCCTCCTGATCCGTTGACCATTTAAGCCAATTCGTGCCCAGAATACCTGGGTGCAACCTCACTACCTCACTCTTTGATCCTTCATTGTGCCTTTATGTGCCAATCATTTTACAAATGATAATCATTACCATTGACAACTCAAGTGAGAGATATTATTATTCTCACATCGTTTCTTCGGAGGCGGTTGGGTTTAGGTCTCATGACCTTCTCTCCTAAACAGGCTAATCACGGTTGTTAGGCCACCCACTGGGTGGCCTTTTTTTTGACTGAATTTTCACTTCTTTACCTCTGCGGAAGGCATCACTCCATTGATTTTTTCGGCCCTGGCACAGATCTTAAAGGGCAGTTATTTCCCTTTATTACCGGAGTATCATCTGTGTTGCGGATTGGTTTATTTTTACTGACAAACCTTGCGGTTATCTTTGTTGCCAGTATCACCCTGAATCTTCTGGGGGTCGGCTCCTATCTGGAAAGCACCGGCGGAGGTCTCAACCTCACCAACCTGTTGGTGTTTTGTGCGGTGTTTGGTTTCAGCGGTTCGCTGATCTCACTGTTTTTGTCCAAGTTTATGGCCAAAATGAGTACCCGGACTCAGGTCATTGAGCGCCCACAAACCCCGGAAGAAGCCTGGTTGATGCAAACCGTGGCCGAACTGTCTGAGAAAGCCGGCATCAAAATGCCTGAAGTGGGTATTTTCCCGGCACAGGAATCCAACGCCTTTGCCACCGGCTGGAGCCGCAATAAAGCTCTGGTGGCTGTGAGTGCCGGTCTGATGCAACGATTCAATCGCGATGAAGTGAGGGCGGTGCTGGCTCACGAGATTGGCCACGTCGCCAACGGCGATATGGTGACCCTGTCGCTGATTCAGGGGGTGATCAACACGTTTGTGATGTTCTTTGCCCGCATCATCGGCCATACGGTGGATCGGGTGGTATTCAAGAATGAAGAGGGCCACGGCATCGCCTTCTATATTGTGACCTTTGTCTCCGAAATGATTCTGGCGGTTCTGGCGTCCATCATCGTCATGAAGTTTTCCCGCTACCGTGAATTCCGCGCCGATGAAGCCGGAGCCAATCTGGCCGGTCGCGACGCCATGATCAATGCCCTGCGTCGCCTGCAGATGGAAGTCGAAGCCCAGGTGCCCAGTTCCATGCCGGACAGCATCTACGCCTTTGGCATCAGCGGCGGCTTTAAACAGCAGATGTCCAAGCTGTTCTCCAGCCACCCACCTCTGCCTGAGCGCATCGCGGCTCTTCAAGCGGCATAAGGGTGATTTTCCTGTGCGCTCTGGAAGAGCTGACCAACTACTACAGCAAGGGCTTTTCCTTCGATGAAGAGTCCATCTTTGTGGTTCGCCAGAACGACAAGGTCTACGCCTACCGCAACAGCTGCCCCCATTTGGGGATCCAGCTGGAGTGGCAGGCGGATCGGTTTCTCGATCTGGAAGGGGAACTGATTCAATGCTCGACCCACGGAGCCCTGTTTACCATTCAGGAAGGCTTCTGTGTTTCCGGCCCCTGCAGTGGCCAGTCTCTGGAGGCACTGAAGGTAGACATCCGGGACGGTCAGGTGTGGGTCGACGTCTAGACTGAGGCCAACTGGTCTCAGATCACCACCGGCAAAGGGCGACGCAGAACGATTTCCTCGGCGCTCAAATCCGCCTGATAGGCATAAACTTCCACACCCTTGGCCGCCACTTCTCGCAGGGTATTGGCGTACTCCGGATCGATTTCCACGGCTGGCGACACTGTTTCAATACCGCTGTGCTGGACACAGAACAGCAGCACCGCGCGCTGCCCCTGCTCTACCATCAACGCCAGTTCCCGCAAATGCTTGGTGCCGCGGGTACTCACTGAATCCGGAAACAGTCCCTGTCCCCCCTCTTCCCATAGCGTGACGTTCTTCACCTCTACGTAGCAGTCGGGCTCACCCTCCCGTCCCGACAGAAAAATATCAATGCGGCTGCGCTCTTCGCCGTAGCGCACTTCAGTTTTCAGCTGCGGGTAGCCCTGCAACTCCGCAATGACGCCCTGTTCGATGGCCTCTGCCACCAGGGCATTGGCTCGCCCGGTATTCACACCCGCCAGATGCCCCGCGGGCGTAGTGGCGATCTCCCAGGTATTGGGGTACTTGCGCTTGGGGTTATCGGATGTGGAGAACCAGCAGGGGCTGCCCTCCGCCAGACACGCCCTCATGGAACCGGTGTTGGGGCAGTGGATCGTGATTTCGCTGCCATCCGCCAGACGCACATCCGCCAGAAAGCGTTTATAGCGCTTCAGCAGGGTTCCCTGCTCCAGTTTGGGCTGACACTGCATGGTGAATTCTCCCGGAAATGATACTTGAGACACTATTTTCTGGCCCACAGTGTATGGATTGACCGGGAAACTGCAATTCGGATGATTCAAATGACAAGAAGGCCGCCTTGCCATGAAAATGAAGTTGACAGGACCTCCCGGGAGTAGCAGTATCCGCGCCCGATCAAGTGAGCCTTATAAAGGTCCCCAAGCGCTAAAAAACCGCTGGCGAGCTTTGTGGATATCTGCTAGCTTGCTCGGTCTGGCTGGAATGGCCATCGGATCTGGGTTCCATAACCCAAGTAAAAATAATTGGACGTTACCACGAGGCGCACAAACGATGCCTAAGAGCTCTAAAACCACCGAAAGCATTACTCTGAGAGGGTTCACCCCTTACAAAGAGAAAAAAGGTGAGGAGTACATGAACGATGCCCAGAAGGCGCACTTCCGGGGATTGTTGCAAACATGGAAAACCGAGTTAATGGAAGAAGTCGACCGCACCGTGTCTCATATGAAAGACGAAGCGGCGAACTTTCCCGACCCGGCCGATCGGGCCAGCCAGGAAGAGGAATTCAGCCTGGAGCTGAGAACCCGTGATCGCGAGCGCAAACTGATCAAGAAAATCGACAGTACCATGCAGCTGATCGACGATGACGAGTATGGCTATTGCGATACCTGTGGCGTAGAAATCGGCATCCGACGCCTGGAAGCTCGCCCCACTGCAACCCAGTGTATCGACTGCAAAACCCTTGATGAGATCAAGGAAAAACAAGTCGGCGGCTAATCCCGCGAGATGAAAAAAAGGCGCTTTTGGCGCCTTTTTTATGTCTGCGAATTGTACCTCTCATATGCCTCCAGATACCTCCCCCCCAAACAACGGTTACGTTGGTCGCTTTGCTCCATCCCCCACCGGTGAACTGCATGAGGGCTCACTGCTGACCGCCGTGGCTTCCTATCTGGATGCCCGCAGACATCAGGGGCAGTGGCTGGTGCGCATGGAGGATCTGGACCCTCCCCGCGAACAGGCCGGAGCTGCCGACAGCATCCTCCGCTGCCTGCAAGCCCACGAGCTGCACTGGGACGGCGCTGTAATGTACCAGAGCCAGCGTCAGGCAGCGTATCAGGAAGCGCTGGAACAACTGGGCCAGCAAGGGCTGACCTATCCCTGCAACTGCACCCGCCAGCGACTCAAATCCCTGCCCCAGGCGCCCGCTTACGATGGTCACTGCCGCCGGCATCCACCCCAGCGCCCCCCCTACGCCATCCGCGTACAAATCCCCGAGTCTCCGGCAAACCCAATCTGTTTTGTGGACGGGTTTCAGGGACCACAGCGGGAGGATCTGGCAAAAACTGTGGGGGACTTTGTGATCCTGCGCAAAGACGGACTGTTTGCCTACCAGCTGGCGGTTGTGGTCGACGACATTGCCCAGGGTATCACCCACATCCTGCGCGGCAGTGACCTGCTCGACTCCAGTGGCCGTCAGCGCTATCTGTTTGAGCGCCTCGGCCATCAACCGCCGCACATGGCGCACCTGCCGGTGATCGTCAACGGCAAGGGCCAGAAGCTGAGCAAACAGACCTTTGCCGAACCGCTCAAACCGGAACGGGCCGCGGACAACCTGCTGTTGGCGCTGCAACGGCTGGGCCTGAATCCCCCCCAGAAGCGGGATAACAATTGCGAAGAATTGCTGCAATGGGGCATCGAGCACTGGGACCCCAGCCGAGTCCCCGGCGGGATGGTTATCCCCCAGTAAGGCCACCAGGGATGATCTTTCATTGCCTGTACCCGGCAGCCTTGCCATAATTGCCCTGCCTGCGCTCTCGCCAAAAACATACAGACAAATAACATACGCACGTGACGCCGGCCTGCAACCCAATACCCGCTCCGCCATCGCGGCCCAAGCCATCACTAGGGTGAACGTTTTAGCTTATGCACAATCAACGATTGCTGGTTCTGTTTCTCCTGATTGCGTACATCTTTTCGCCGACCTTGTTCACCTGGATGATCAACCCCGAAGGCGCCTGGTACCGTCCCTACATTATCTGGGTGATGCTGATTGTGGCCGCCTACATTTTCCACAAACGAAAGCACACCAATGACCTTTGATATTTTTGAAATTGCCCTGATCAGTATTGCCTATCTGGTGGTGCTGTTTGGCATCGCGTTCAGCGCAGACAAAGGCCTTATTCCGCAAAAGATTGTACGCCATCCGATTATTTATATTTTGGCGCTGGGTATCTTTGCCAGTGCCTGGGCCTACTACGGGGTGATCGATCTGGCCTTCCAGTTTGGATACGGTGCGCTCGCCTATTATCTGGGCACCGGCGCCCTGTTCCTGTTCGCCCCTGTGGCTATCGCTCCGCTGGCGCAGCTGGCGCGGCGCTTCCAAATCAGCAGCCTGGCGGACCTGCTGGTGTTTCGCTACCACAGTCAGGCGGTCGGGGTGATGACCACCGCCTGTATGCTTTTGGCCTCACTGCCCCTTCTGGCGCTGCAGATTCAGGCCATTGCAGACACCCTGCAAATTCTGACCTTTCGCAACTCAGAACCACTGCCAGCCCTGCTGAGCAACTGGAGCTTCCGCGAAGTGATGGCACTGGCCTACTGCATTGTGCTGGTGATCTTTACCATTCTGTTTGGCTCCAACCGCGAGAATCACCCCGGCCTGATCGTCGCCATGGCGTTTGAGACTCTGGTGAAAGTCATCGCCTTCTGTGCCATTGGCCTGTTTGCCGTCTACGGTGTGTTTGGTGGTATGGACGGTCTGGATCAATGGCTGTTCGACTATCCGGAGAATCTCGAGCTGCTGCATTCCCCGATCAAGGATTCCTCCTCGCACACCCTGCTGCTGGTGTTTCTGGCGACCGCCGTTGCCATGCCACATATTTTCCATATGAGTGTGGTGGAAAGTCCTTTGCACCAGACCACCTCGACCCTGAGCTGGGCCTTTCCGCTGTTCTTGCTGCTGATGGCACTGCCCATTTTCCCCATCCTTTGGGCCGGTTTTGAACTGGGTGTGCCGCTGCCCGCACAGTACTTCACCCTCGGCATTCCCATGGCCGCAGAGTCCCCATCCTTGACGATTCTGGCGTTCCTCGGCGGCTTGTCAGCCGCTACCGGCGCGATGATCTCGCTGGGTCTGGCGCTCAGCACCATGCTACTCAACCAGTGGATTCTGCCCGCCACTCGCCTGGAGCGCGGTGAGAATCTCTACCGGCAACTGTTGTGGCTGCGGCGGATCATCATTTTTACCGTGTTTGCGCTGGGCTATGCCTTTTACCAGATCCTCAATAACCACCTCAGTCTGACCCACCTCGCGCTGATGGCCTTTATTGAAACCCTGCAATTCCTGCCCGGTATCTTTGCCGTGGCCTACTGGCCCACGGCCAACAGCCGCGGGTTTCTCACCGGCCTGAGTCTGGGCAGTCTGGTGTGGCTGGTAGCGCTGTTTGTGCCCGCGCTGACCGGCATCAACCATCTGCCGATTCCGGGCACGGAATACATCCTGCCACTGGGCATTGAACACTGGAGCAACATCACCCTGATTTCACTGGGTCTGAACGTCAGTGCCTTTGTGTTTCTCTCGCTGATCATCAAACCCAGCGTTGAAGAACACTACAGTGCCGAGCTCTGCGCCGAGGACGAACTCAGCCATCCACTGCGAATGATTCTCGACGTTCACTCCGCCGGCGAATTCACCGAGCGCCTCTCCAGCAGCCTGGGGAAAACCACCGCGCGCAAGGAAGTGAAAAAAGCCATGGATGAGCTGAACATCAGCGTTCACGACCGCCGGCCCTATGCCCTGCGCCGCCTTCGCAACAAGCTCGAGGCCAACCTCTCCGGGCTGATGGGCACCGCCATGGCCGCGGACATTCTCAACCGCAACATTCACTACCACCTGCCGGAGGCCAAAGGCACTGCGGACATCAACCTGATTGAAAGCCGCCTGACCCAGTACCGCAGCCACCTCACCGGTCTGGCGGCAGAACTGAACAACCTGCGCCTCTACCACCGCAATACACTGGAAGAATTGCCGATGGCGGCCTGCTCACTGGGGCAGGATATGGAAATCCTGATGTGGAACCACGCCATGCAACAGCTCACCGGCATCTCGGCAGAATCAGTGGCAGGCTCGCAACTGGAAGATCTGCAAACCCCTTGGCGCGAAGTGCTCAAGGGCTTTTCCGCCAGTCCGATTCTGCACCTGCACAAGCAGCAACTGAATCTGGATGATGGCCCCCACTGGATCAGCCTGCACAAGGCCACCATTGCCGGCCCCGTCGCCAATATTGCAGACGGTCAGGTGATCCTGCTGGAAGACATGACCGAAACCCAATTGCTGGAGCAGGAATTGGTTCACAGTGAGCGACTGGCATCCGTGGGTCGACTGGCTGCCGGGGTCGCCCATGAAATCGGCAACCCGATTACCGGTATCGCCTGCCTGGCCCAGAACCTGAAATACGAAACCGATGACCCCGAGGCCGCACTGGAAACGGCCGAGCAGATTCTCAGCCAGACCAATCGGGTGAGCCGAATCGTCCAGTCGCTGGTGAGCTTCTCCCATACCGGCCAGCAGGAAAAAGCCGAGTTTATGGACGTCAGCCTGCGCGATTGCGCCGAGGAAGCGATCCAGCTGTTGTCACTGCAGAAAGAAAAGACACAGGTGCAGTTTACCAATCTGTTACCTGACGACCTGAATTTGCGAGCGGACTCACAGCGCCTGATACAGGTTTTCATTAACTTGCTGTCAAACGCCCGCGACGCCAGTCCTCAGGACAGCGAAATCCGCATTGAAGGCGAGCTGCAGGGCGATGTGGTGATCTTTACGGTCACCGATGAAGGCAGCGGCATCCCGCCGGAGCACCAGGCACGGGTGCTGGAGCCATTCTTTACCAGCAAGGAACCCGGCGAGGGTACCGGACTTGGACTGGCCATGGTCTACAGCATCGTCGAGGAACACGAGGGCCAGCTGGAATTGATCAGCCCGGTGCCCGGGCAACTGAATGGCACACAAATTCGCATAAAATTACCACGGCAACTTGAAACTCAAGGCGAGTAAGGTAACACTAGGCAGCCTGTGGTCATTCTAGTAACAAATTGGGTAACAATGCGCCTATGAGTAACATCCTGGTTGTTGAAGATGAAGTCATTATCCGTACCGCCCTGCGGAAGCTCCTGGAGCGCAACAAATACACCGTGAGCGAGGCAGCCTCCGTCAAGGAAGCCACCACCCGCCACGACCTGACTCGATATGACCTGATCATCAGTGACCTGCGCCTGCCGGGCGCTCCGGGCACCGACATGATCAAAGTCGCCGGCGATGTGCCGGTACTGATCATGACCAGCTACGCCAGCCTGCGCTCAGCCGTAGACTCCATGCGACTGGGTGCCGTCGACTATATCGCCAAACCCTTTGATCACGACGAAATGCTGATCGCCGTCAAACGGGTGATCGGCAAAGCCACCGACGCCGCCCGGCAGAAAAAAGTCAGCAAGACCTCAAGCCATCAGATACCCGGCATGATCGGCTCCAGTCAGGTGATGAAAAACCTCTACAACCGCATCCACAAGGTCGCACCGACCCCAGCTACTGTGCTGGTGCACGGCGAGACCGGTACCGGTAAAGAACTGGTGGCTCGCGCCATTCACAGCGAGAGCCCGCGCGCCGGCAAGCCCATGATCTCGGTGAACTGTGCCGCCATCCCGGAAACCCTGATCGAATCCGAACTCTTTGGCCACGAAAAAGGCGCGTTTACCGGCGCCGCCAGCAAAAGCGAAGGCCTGGTGGCCGCTGCCGACGGTGGCACCCTGTTTCTTGATGAAATTGGCGAATTGCCGCTGGAAGCCCAGGCCCGTCTGCTGCGGGTACTGCAGGAAGGCGAAGTGCGCCCCATTGGCTCAACCGAATCCCACAAGGTGGATGTCCGTCTGGTGGCGGCCACCCACCGCGACCTGCGCAAACTGAGTCGCGAAGGCAAATTTCGGGAAGACTTGTACTACCGCATCAACGTCGTGCAGCTCACCCTGCCGCCACTGCGCGACCGCGGCAAAGACATCATCACCCTGGCCGAAACCCTTCTGGAGCGCTATTGCGAACAACTGGGCAAGCCCACGCTGATTCTGAGTCCTGAATCCATCCAGGCCATCACCACCTATACCTGGCCCGGTAACGTGCGTGAGCTGGAAAACGCCATGCAGCGTTCAGCCATCCTCTGTGAAGACGAGCGTGAAATTACCCACGACCTGCTGGCCATTGATCTGGATCTGGTGGAAGTGGAAATCGATGTCGAAAGCCGTAACGAAATCGCCAGTCAGGTCAGACGTACCCGCACAGACCGTGACGCTGCGACCTCTCTGGCGGTGCCCGAGTCCAATGAAGACCTGTCTCTGGAAGACTACTTCCAGCGCTTCGTACTTGAACATCAGGACACCATGAGCGAGACCGAACTGGCACGCAAGCTGGGCGTGAGCCGCAAATGTTTGTGGGAGAGACGTCAACGGCTGGGCATTCCCCGCAAAAAAACGGCATCCAGTGCCAAGTAACCCCCCGGGTGACTTGGCATACCTGCTGAACCAAACGAGAAAAGGGCGCTCTTTAGCGCCCTTTTTTGTGTCCTTGCCCCGATTATTGTTTTCTCAAACGGGTTACTGAACTCTGACCGGCCAGCGCTGTCTATGATGGTGCGCAATGTTTATCCCCGCACAGTGGCACTTTTATTACTGTCATCCTGGATAAGCAGAATGACGCGACAAGGATCTTTTCTACAGGCCAGCTTTCCAACAAGCTGGCAACCGGCTGAACCGCGGGATAACCCCTATACCGCGGTAACAGTTGTTCACAAGTGTGGCACATCTTCAAGTGTTACCAACTTATGTCATGAGTAACAAAAACCGAGACCATCGGTAACGAGCCACCCTTTTTGGCACGCCCCGCCCCAACTCAATTTTCTTGTAACCCATTGAAAAATATAGTTTTTTAAAAGTTGGCACGCACAATGCTTTAGTGCTGTCATAATAAAAACAATAAAGAATAAAAAAAAACATTAATACAATAACAACAAGAAATAATAATAAAAAAAGCGTACAAAATAATAACAACAACAAATAATAAAAAAGAAAATAACAAGACTAATAACAACAACAAATAATAAAAACAAAGCGATAAACTGACTGTTACAACTGACTGAAATTTGGAGAGTGTTTGCCACAGAGCAAATCACCGCAACGCAAGGAAGCCAAATGTTTTGCGGGAAAATAAGAAAACTGGAAAATAAAAAATTCTACGGGAAAGCTTAGGCTTTCCCGTTTTCATTTGTGGGGTGTATTTTTCCACCCTCTCACCACCCACGACCGATATACCCAAATCATTGTCACCGTTCAGAAATAGCTGAGTGCGGGCTTTAATCCCGCCCCGGAAAGCCAGCCTGAGCCCTGCTTTGGCTGGCTTTCTCGCCTCTGCGTGGTACACTGCGCCTCCATATCCCGCTCAATCTGAGCGTCTACGATCCATAAGCCTATCCGGGCCAGCCCGGCAGCCAACCCAGTAACCGACCATGTTAAAGCGGCTAATTCGACCGATCATCAGCACCTTCAGTAAAGCCCCGTCCATCAATCATCAGATTATTCCCCGCGAGAAGCACAGCATCTCCCGCCGGGACATCAGCCGCTCGGCCCTGAAAGTGATGCAGCGACTGGGTGATGGCGGCTACGAGGCCTATCTGGTGGGCGGCGGTGTGCGAGATCTGCTGCTGGGGGATCATCCGAAAGATTTTGATGTGGCCACCAACGCCACGCCGGAACAGGTAAAACACCTGTTCCGCAACTCCCGCATCATCGGTCGCCGTTTTAAAATCGTGCACGTGCGCTTTGGCCGCGAGATTATTGAAGTCACCACCTTCCGCGACAATCACAAAGACAACGCCAGCGCCCAGCATTCGGCCAAGTCTGAAGACGGCATGCTGCTGCGCGACAATGTTTACGGGGATATCCGCTCTGACGCCATCCGCCGTGATTTCACCGTCAATGCCCTCTATTACACCCTGGATCATTTCAGTATCCACGATTTTACCGGCGGTCTGCAGGACATTAACCGCCGCCGGATTCGCGTGATTGGCAACCCGGAAACCCGCTATCAGGAAGACCCGGTGCGCATGCTTCGGGCGGTCCGTTTCGCCGGCAAACTGGGATTCGATATCGAGAAGAACTCTGCCGAGCCGATTCACAAGCTGGGCTCCCTGTTGCGCAACATTCCCGAAGCCCGCCTGTTTGAGGAGGTTCTCAAGCTGTTTATGGGGGGCTATGGCCGCGCCGTACTGCCGCTGCTGCAAGAATACGATTTGCTGCAATACATCCTGCCATTGACGGATCAGGCTCTGAAGGAAGACGAACCTTTCGCCGAAGCCCTGATCCAGCAGGCACTGACCAATACCGACAAACGCATCAAGAACAATCAGCGGGTCACTCCGGCCTATATCTACGCCGCCATGCTGTGGCCCTCGGTCTGCGCCGAGCAGCGCAAACTGGAAGCCGAAGGCATGAAGCCGGTTCAGGCTCACCAGCAGGCCGCCCACAATGTTGTTTCCGCCCAGTTGCGCACCACCTCTATCCCGAAGCGTTTCACTCAGGGCATGAAAGAGATCTGGGATCTGCAACACCGCCTGCCACGTCGTCAGGGGAAACGGGCTGAACGTCTGTTTGAGCACCCCCGCTTCCGCGCCGGCTACGATTTCGTGCTGATGCGCGAGCAAGCCGGTGAAGATTTACAAGGCCTTGGCCAATGGTGGACCCGCTATCAGGAGGTCGACCCGGCGGAACGGGAAAACATGGTCGCCAAGCTGGAATCGGGACAGCCGCGCAAGCGTCGTCGTCCGCGCCGCAGAAAACCCAAGCCTCAGGGACAAGATTAATCGCCATGACCACAGTGGCTTACATCGGGCTGGGCAGCAATCTTGACAACCCACGCCAGCAGGTAGAACAGGCCCTGCAGGAACTGGCCCAGATCCCCGAGACTTCACTGGTATCAGCTTCGCCCTGGTACCAGAGCCGGGCAGTGGGCCCCGGAGAGCAGCAAGACTACATCAATGGCGTGGCGCAACTGACCACCGGACTGGCACCCCATGACCTGCTCGATCAGCTGCAGGCAATTGAACACGCCCACGAACGGGTCCGGGAAATTCGCTGGGGGCCAAGAACCCTCGATCTGGATCTGCTGCTGTACGGCTCAGAAATCATTGATACAGAGCGCCTGCAGGTACCCCACCCCTATTTAACGCAGCGCAATTTTGTCCTCTACCCCCTGACGGACATCGCCCCTCAATTAATACTTCCCTGCGGTGACACACTTGAGTCATTAATGGCACACTGCTCAAGTGACGGGCTACACCAACTTAAGGATTGATCAGGAGCAGACTGTGAGTGACGGTTTTAACATCACCCTGGATACTACAGGTCTCGACCTGCCGCGATTTGTCGCCATCGAAGGCCCAATCGGAGTCGGGAAGACCACGCTGGCCAGTCATCTGGCCCGCACACTGGGCTACGAGTTGATGCTGGAACAGGCAGACGCCAACCCGTTTCTGGAACGTTTTTACGCCAACCCCAAGGCCGCCGCCCTGCCTACACAGCTGTTTTTTCTGTTCCAGCGAGCCCAGCAAATTCAGGATCTGCAGCAGCAGGACATGTTTCAGAGCAGCCGCGTGGCGGACTTTCTGATGGATAAAGATCAGCTGTTTGCCCAGGTCACTCTGGACGACGACGAGCTGAACATCTATCAACAGGTCTACGACCAGCTGGATATTAATGCGCCAGCCCCGGACCTGGTGATCTACCTCCAGGCGCCCAATGATGTCCTCGAAGAGCGTATCCGCACTCGCGGCGTACAGGCCGAACGCAACATTGAAAGCGACTACCTGACGACGCTCAACGATGCCTACATGCACTTTTTCCACTATTATGATCGGGCGCCGCTGTTGATCGTTAATGCCGCCGAGCTGGATCTGGCCAACAACCCGGATCACTATCAACAGCTGGTCGAATATATGCTGACGGTGAAAAGCGGCCGTCATTACTATAATCCGACCCCAACGTTATAACTCGTTACCGGCGCTATCGCTCTTCAAGAGCGCCGTAACCCTGACGATTCTGTCATTACTGAAAGTGTGATTGCTATGCCATACGGAACAGTTCAGGCCGATGCCGGCCTTACCAAACCCATTACCACCCTCACCTTGCGCAAGATGAAAGAGGAGGGCGTAAAATTCGCCACTGTCGCCCTTTACGACGCCCCCATGGCCGCGATGGCACAAAAATGCGGAGTCGAAGTGCTACTGATTGGCGACAGTCTGGGCATGACCGTGCTCGGTTACGACAGCACCATCCCCGTCACCATGGAACAAATGATCTACCACGTTGAAGCCGTAAAACGCGGTAACAACAAATCCCTGATCATGGGCGACCTGCCCTTTATGACCTACGCCACGCCCGAACAAGCCATGGTCAATGCCACCCGTATCATGCAGGCCGGCGCGCAGATGGTGAAAATTGAAGGCGGCGAATGGCTGGCACCCACCGTACAGATGCTCAGTGACCGCGGCGTACCGGTGTGTGCACATCTGGGTTTGACCCCACAATCGGTCAACAAACTGGGCGGCTTTCGGGTTCAGGGGCGCAGCGATGCCCAGGCCGAACAAATCCTGGCCGATGCCAAAGCGCTGGACGACGCCGGTGCCGATCTGCTGGTACTGGAGTGCGTTCCTTCGGCACTGGCCAAACGCATCACCGAGTCGGTCAGCATGCCGACGATTGGCATTGGCGCCGGTACCGACACCGACGCACAGGTACTGGTGATCAATGACATCCTCGGTTTGACCGAACAACCGCCCAAGTTTTCCAAAAACTTTTTGATTGAAGCGGGTGATATTCCCGGCGCCATGAGAAAATACGTCAACGATGTAAAAACGGGTGTCTTCCCCAGTAAAGAACACATTTTTGTTTAAGGCTGGTTAAGAGAAAAACACTGCATCTTCATGCATGCCCCAAAGGCGACAAACGAATTGTCGCCTCTTCCTTTCTAAAGCGGAATTCTCCGTTGTCTGTCTTGATTCGTGTGCTACCTTTTTAGAGTTCTGCTGCCTTAGAGGCAACGGATCTCTCCTGATCGCTGTACTTATCTTTATCCAGATCACACCATCAAACAGGACACCACTATGGGCATGTTCAGCAGCATTATGGAAAAACTGGGCTTCGGCAAAGACGACGCGAACGCTCCCAAAGACGAAACCGTCAGCGCCACGTCCGACACCGACTCAGCCGCAGACCAACCTCAACTCGAGCCCGGTCTGACCAACCCCGAAACCATGAAAATGGTGGATGTGGTCGCCAAACTTGAAACCATGGCGAAAGCCAACCCTGAAAATCTCAACTGGAAAACTTCCATTGTGGATTTGCTAAAGCTGCTGAACCTGGACAGCAGTTACGGGGCGCGAAAAGAATTGGCGACAGAGCTTAATTGCCCTGCCGACAAGATGGAGGAGTCAGCACAAATGAATATGTGGCTGCACAAAACGGTACTGCAAAAATTGGCAGACAATGGTGGCAACATTCCTGCGGATCTGTTGGATTAGTGTCGCCCAGCCAACTGCTCACTGCCCTCTTCAGGAGGAACCACCGGAGCGCTGGATGGCTCCCGTTTTTTCTCCAGTGAGTTGAAAAATCCCCAGATCTCATCGGCGGCCTCTATCTGCGGAGCGTCCCCCCCAAACAGGCGACCAAAATGCACCTGGGATGAGGGTACGACATGGCCGGAATCCAGCAGTTTGTAGAGCCGCATCACTTCCCCATTGGCAGACCACTCTGTCACTTGCGCAACCGGGCCTGGTTTTTTCTCGGTTGTCACCTGCCACTGGCGGGAAGGCTGTGAAGGTATTCCCGCCAGAACACGCCAGTAGTCCATCGTCTGATCCGATGACTGGACACTTCCCCGCGAGCTATCCCCCATCAGTTCTACCAACCCGCCACCATAGGGATTGATCGGGTCGTTGGTACCGTTAAAGAGCGCCACCGAAACCGGTTTGCCACGGACACCACAATCATTGTTGTTCTTTACCGGCAAGCTGGCCGCCATCGGCGCGATGGCTCGCACCAACTCAGGCACCTCCAGCGCCAGACGGTAGGACATGTGCCCACCATTGGAGAGTCCGGTTGCAAACACTCGCTGATCGTCAATATCGTAATGCTGCCTGAAGTAGGCCACCATGGCTTTAAAGAATGCAGGATCGTTGATGTTTTGCGTGTTGGCGCTGTAATTGGCACTCGCCCGACAATCGTTCCAGTGATTTTCAAAGCCGTTGGGATATACGGGAATCAAGTTTTCAGTCTGCGCCAAATGCTCAAAACCGTAGGCAGTCTGCCAGCGAATGTCCTCACCACTGCCCATCGAACCGTGTAACACAAACACCAACGCCGGCTGCTCACCCAGCTGCTCGGGCAGATAGTAAGTGAACGTGCGTTCAAGCTTATTGACGACCAGACTATCTAACTTCAGTTGACCGCTTTCGGGGGGTTCGGCTGTTGTGTAGGAACGGACAAAATAACCATAGAGTCCTGCCAGAATCAGGCACAGGCTGAACACAATCCCAAGAATCCACTTAAACATCCCACAGCCTCTTTTTGTTGTTGTTATAAAAAAGAGTTTGGCGTAGTGCAGACCCGACACGGGCGAAGCCGCATCTGCAATCTGCCGCTTCACCTATTGAGTCAGATAATCATCAAACCGCTGCCCCTTTGGGGTTTGCACCGTACTCGTTCTCGCCGGGCGCACTGTCCTGGACAAAGAAAATAATCAACACGATCGCCCCGATAAGCGGGAGGATAGCCAGCAATAACCACCAGCCACTGCGACCGGTATCGTGCAATCTGCGAATAGCGACACCAATGGCAGGCAACAATACAGCCAAGGCATAAATCATGCCCAATATGCCAATACCCGTCTCCATATTGAATGTCCCCAGTGCCGAGTCCACAAACGCTAAAATGATGGTCGCAATTACATTAAACAAGGCGAAAAACCAATATTCCTTGCGCCTCGCACGTCCGTTAAACACCGCGTATTTCTTCAAAACATCCAGGTACCAGTTCATAGCATCTCCTTATGACCTCACGATTTAACCGGGCAGTAGCGAGGCCGGCCCTACAGCCCACGTTTTGCACTCGCAGACACAAATATATCGGAGATATCGCAATAACACCACAATCCAACCGGATGGTCTTGTACGCGAGTTTTTTGTCTGAGAAGTGTTAGAATGCCGCCTCAGCCATCAGGAATTAACCATGTCTAACAGTTTTGAAACACAGGGTGTTATCCACTCCATCGGCGACACCACCGAGTACGGTAATAACGGTTTTATCAAACGTGAATTTGTAATCCGGGTAACTGGTGAAGGCGTCAACGAGGCCTACCCGAATTATCTGGCGATGGAGCTGGTCAAGGATAACTGCGGCATTATGGATGCCTACAATATCGGCGATGAGATCAAGGTCCACTTCAACTTGAACGGCCGCCTCTGGTCGCCTCCGGGCAAGCCTGAAAAGTGCTTTAACAGCCTGCAGGCCTGGCGCATTGAGTCTTTGGCTCAGGCCAATCAGAACAGCGTACCTCCCGGTTTTGATCAGGGGCCACCATTGGACGCCTATGACGATGATGTGCCCTTCTGAACACCGTCATAGACAAACACAAAGAAAAGAGCGCATTTATTAAGTTGAACCGCTCCTTGTAGAACCGGCAAGATGTTAACAACAGGCTTGCCACTCGCTTACCAGCAGCGCGACAAGCTCTTCCGCAGGTAACTCACGTGCCATGGGAGCGCCTTGTCCAGCCCATTGCACGGCAAAATCAAAACAGCCTTTCGCCGATGCAGCAGCGGTTAAAGCTTTGCCGGCATCATAGGCAATGGGATAATCCGGGCGTGGCGGCGCCCCCACATCGAGCTCGTGGTAAAAACGGTTGGCCAGTCCTCTGGCCGGACGACCTGAAATATTGCTCGTAATACGGGTGTTGTAAGCCTTCTCACTTTTCAGGTTTGTGCGATATTGATCATTCGCCGAAGACTCCGGGCACAGAATAAACGCAGTACCCATTTGCACACCACTTGCCCCCAACGCCATCATGGCGTGTATTCCGCGACCATCCATAATGCCTCCCGCAGCTATCACTGGCAGGTCGGTTTTTCTGATAATTTGGGGGAGCAAAGCGAGCGTGCCCAACTCATCGTCACGTTCAGGCTCAAACACACCACGATGTCCGCCGGCCTCTACGCCCTGAGCAACAATGGCATCGACGCCAACGGCTTGCGCTTGCATCAATTCATACACCGAGGTGACGCAAGACAGAATTGTGATTCCTTCTCGTTGCAGTGCAGCTACCCACTCACGTTGCGGCAAACCAAAATGAAAACTGACAACGGCAGGCTTTTCGTCAACAAGCATTTCGAGCATGTCGGTCGATTGCAAAAAGCTCGGATATATCTCACGCAATTGATTCGGTGGTACTGCGTCAAACTCTAAGAAGCGAGACGCAAGATACTCCAGCCATTGTGCCTCTATGTCCGGTCGTGCTGTTGCAGGCTGATGACAGAACAGATTCACATTGAAGGGTTTGTCTGTTAATTGACGAGTGGCCTGAATGGCGGAACGGGCTTGTTCAGCGGTACTCGCGCCAACGCCAATCGACCCAAGAGCCCCGGCGTTTGACACCGCTGCGGCAAGACTCGGAGTGGATACACCCACCATCGGAGCCTGAATTATCGGATGCTCTACGTTTAATCTGTACCGCAAAAAATTATTCATAAACCACTCACACAATAACGGATTTGCCGCTGAATCCTAGACCATCCAGCCACTGACGGGCCAGTTTGTTTTCAAATTGTCAGTTAACTCAACACAGGCAGTTCGGCAAAAACAGGTGTCAATTGCCAACCAACCGATTGCTTTAAAAATTGTTGAGCAAGCGTAACCTCACCCGAGGTCACAACCTGAATATTTGACAAGCCCTCTGGCCGAGCCTCTCGCCCCTCTTTTTCAATCAAGGCAGAAGTGATTTCCACCGTTAACAATCCATGGCTCTGTAGCAGCTGATTCAAGTAATTTGCAACCGCACCGGCAGGATTAACCAAGCTCACCCGATCGCCAACCACCTGACGAATCTGCTGTTCGATAAAGGGATAATGAGTACAACCCAGTACCAGCTGGTCTATGCCCCTGTGCAACATCGGTTGAATGTATTGCTGCAGCAGCGCGCGCAATCCCTCTGCTTCCAATTGATTGGCTTCGATATATTCCACCAATCCCGGAGTGGCGCAACTCAGTACTTCAACCTTACCCTTAAGACGCGCGAGTAATGTTTGATAACGGTCGCTGTGCAAGGTGCCCGTAGTGCCGATAACCCCGACCACTCCACTGAGCGTACGCTCAATCGCCACCTTGATACCCGGCTCGATCGCGACAATGGGAATGCTGTACTTAAGGCGCAGATTTTCGACGGCAACAGCCGTGGCGGTATTGCAAGCCAAGACCACCGCCTTGGCTCCCTGAGCTTCCAGACTGGCGACAACTGCTGAGACTCTTTGCTCGATCCAGCTTATCGAGCGATCACCATAGGGGGCGTGAGCTGAATCGGCAAAATACACCAGACGCTCTCTGGGCAAGACTTGATGAATGGCTCGAAGAACAGACAATCCGCCAAGGCCCGAATCGTAAACGCCGATAAATGAAGTCGTCATATTGCTAGGTGTTTTTATCTTGTTGATTCTGTTTGGTGACAGGCCAGAGCCTGAAATCAACGCCCATGAGGTTAAACGCACCGACTAATGCCGGCCTAACTCTAGAAGGTCATCGCCGCCAGCCAACCAAATGCAACCAATGGAATGTTGTAGTGCATAAAGGTAGGCACCACAGAATCCCAAATGTGATCGTGCTGGCCATCGGCATTAAGCCCCATGGTCGGCCCCAGCGTGGAATCGGAAGCCGGTGATCCTGCATCCCCCAAAGCACCCGCGGTTCCCACCAGGGCAATAATCGCCAGCGGGCTGAATCCCAGCTGCAATGCCAAAGGCACATAGACTGCGGCAATAATCGGTATCGTGGAAAACGAAGATCCAATTCCCATGGTAATCAACAGACCGATACCCAGCATGGCAAAGGCGGCCAGCGCCTGATTGCTGCCAATCCAGTCGGATGAGGTGTCGACAAGGGTTGTAATATCCCCGGTGGCTTTGATGACTTCGGAAAAGCCCGAAGCAGCAATCATCACAAAACCAATCTGGGCCATCAGCTTCATGCCATTGATCACCACATCGTTGGAATCGCGCAAACTGAATACACCGCCCAGCAAAAAAACCAAATAGCCTACCAGAGCGCCGGCGACGATGGATTTGGTGGCAAGCTGTACACCAAAAGCCAATCCAATGGCCAACACCGGCACCCAGGTTTTGCCCGTCACGGTGGTTGGCGCCTCGGTCACGACACTTTCATCCAAGGGATGTCCCGGATCGTCCAGCGCCTCCAGGGTGTATTCGCGAGGCGTGCGGTAGGAGTAGAACACCGCGACCAGCAAACCCAGCAACATGCCTGCCACCGGGATCGCCATAGCCACCGGTATCATGCCGCTGTCGATATCAGCCAGACCATTGGTCTGCAACTGGGTCAGCAGAATCTCATTCATAAAGATACCCCCGAAACCAATGGGCAAAATCATGTAGGGCATGGTCAAACCAAAGGTCAGGATACAGGCGATCAAACGCCGATCGAGTTTGAGCTCGTGAAACAAGTGCAACAGGGGTGGAATCAACATCGGGATAAAGGCGATGTGCACCGGCACCAGATTTTGTGAACACACCGACACCAGCAAAATAACAAACAACAGCAGATACTTGATGCGTTTCTGCTCTTTGTCACTGGCTTGCCGCCCTAACAGGGCATGGACTTTGGCCGCCAGTATATCCGGCAAACCGGACCGTTCAATGGCTACGGCGAAAGCTCCCAGCAGGGCGTAGCTCAATGCCACGGTAGCACCACCGCCCAGGCCGCCATTGAAGATCTCGATGCTTTCCGTCAGGGTTAGCCCCCCGACTACGCCACCCACAAGGCCACCCAGAACCAGTGACAGAACCACATTGATTCTCATCAGGCTTAAACCGAGCATAAGACCTACGGCAACGACAACAGCATTCACCGGCACTCCTCCGTCATTCAGCAACTGCCGGCAAGAATGCAACTATCAACGCAGCAGACAACGATTACTCAAGAAACTGGACAATATTCCTACCCGCACAGTCTAATCAACTTTCGCAGTGATATCATCCGCTTCTCTTGAGCAATCGGGGCTCGCAACGGTCTTCAGCGCGAGATAAACGGAATCAATACGATATTCTCTATCCGATCTCAAATTGACTGGCGCTGGTCAACGTCAGATACTCCGGCGCCACATAGCCTTTTGGACAACTCACCAGATTCACCTTGATGCTGCCAGGTGTGATATCCAGCACTGTAAAGCCGTTCAGCTCGGCCGGATGCATAATCTCTTTGACGGACAATGCAGCCGGTGTCGCAGCTTCCAAACCGCGAGCTTTGGACAACCATCCCAGCCCGCCAATACCCACCGGACCACTGAGGACGGTATAGATAGGATTTGCCTCTAGATTCAAATCACCACTTTGGGTGATAGCACCTGCACCTGCACCTGCACCTAGCAAATGCAGCCTATTTCACGGAAGCGCTGGAAGAAGGCAAGCGGTGTAAGCTGGACGCACACTATCCGGAGTTAAAGATCCAATTGAGTGTTATCGAACACCAGACACGGTCGAGGTCACCCGCCGCGCAGGCTTTTATTGAAATGTGTGAGGACTATGTAGAAAAGATGACAATCCAATAGGCATCAACCGGGCAAGCCAGCATGGCAGGGAATCAACGTTTAGAATTGAATGTCACGCTCCTGCTTGTAGTCATGATTCTTTTTTCGAAACTCGCCCCAGACATTATGACCAATACACTTGTACGGTTTATCCAGCTGCTCACCTTTGGCCATACAGCTGTCTCGAAGATAAAACCCTTTTTCTACAACAACATAGGAGTCGCTAAAGCTGCTTTCAGATTCATATAAATCATAGCGTGTAAAAAAAAGCAGTGCGAAAACAGCAATCGATATTGCGATTAAGACCTTCATAGAGTTTTACCCTTGTAATGCCTGACGTCAGAGATTCTCACTACTGACTACGCAATGTATTTTAAGCTATTTATTTAAACCGCCACGTCAAATAAAAACAACCACCTGGCTGTATTATTAAAATCTGCGTCACTATAAATAGCCGTCGGGCAGTCTCTATCGAGGCTGTATAACCGGAGCGGATGAATGGGCTAGTTGCATGGTTACTTTTCCCGTTGAAAGATCCCAAGGACTAGGATTCACGTTTTACATCAACATCTGATTTATATCACCGAAAGGGTTTAACCTGCCAGAGAGATAGCGCACACAAAACCGACACGCCTCTTCCTGTGTTTTAAAAAGCCTATTGCTCTTTTTGTATACACACCATGGCTACAACCACCAGTACCAACCCCGGCATCAGACGCCAGTTAAATTCCGCCAACCCCCACAGCAGGGACAATATCCAAACAAAAAGCGGCGTCAGGAAACTGTAGGACGCGACCTTGGTAGGGCCTATTCTGACCGTGCCGAATTGCAGCAGAAAGAAACTTAACAGGGTGGTGAATAAGGCGAGGTAAAACAAACCGCCGTAGACACTGACAGGCTGCTGCCAATTGACCTGCGCCAAGCTTGGCAGAGAAACCATAAACATCCACACAGCGCCAAACAGAATCACCCAAAAGGTCATGACTTCCATCGGCTCGCCGGAATACACCCGCCGAATAAACGTGTTGTAGACACTCAGGGCGACAGCTCCGGCAAAGAAAATCCAGTCACCGGTATTCAATTCAAGCCCTAAAGCCATTGCCAGCTCGCCCTTGAATACGATCCAGACGGCACCCAGAGTACCCAACATCAAGCCCAGGCTTTTGCGCACAGTGGTTCGCTCACCATTGATCAGTAATGCCAGTAGTGCGGTCATGGCCGGTATGGTGGTAAAGAGCGCACCGGTTTTAATGGCCGTTGTGTCTTTAAGGGCTTCGAACATACACCAGAAAAACGTCGCCAATGGCATGCTTAACAAGGCGTAGCCCAGTAACCGCCTGACGGGTGGCACATGGAAACCGTGTCGGCAAAACACCAACGGTGCAAACAGACCGGCGGCCATGACAAACCGGATCAGCATCATCACATCGGCAGGCATGGCGCTGGTGATCAACTCCGCCACCGGAAATGAGCTGGAGGTAAACAGGATGGTCATGACCATCAAACCGTGAACCCACCACAAGGCGCTGCCCCCTGCCCTGGCTGAAGTGACGGCTAGACGGCGGGTTGTCTCGACGAATGCGCTCATGGTGTTTGCCTCTCAAATGGGAAAGTGAAGCATAGGCTGTTTCTGATAAACTGATAATCCAGACGATTGGACAAATACTGTTGAGAATAAGTAAACGGTGACTTATGGAGAATTTTGCGGCCATCCCGGTGTTTGTAACGGTGATAGAGACGGGAGGCTTTTCCCCCGCCGCGAGACTGCTGGGGATATCAAAGTCCGCAGTCAGCAAGCGCGTCACCCAGCTGGAAGAGCAACTGGGCGTCAAATTGATACACCGCACCACCCGCCAACTGAGTCTGACCGAAGCCGGCGAGCACTTTTACCAGCATGCACGCATTGCTCACGAAGCGGCCAAGAATGCGCAGGATGCCGTTTCCCAGCTGCAGGGCGAACCCCAGGGCCGTTTGCGCATCAACTCGCCCATGTCCTTCGGTCGCCTGCACCTGGCGCCGCTGATACCGGTGTTTCTCAAGCGCTACCCCAAAATCACCATCGATATGGTGATGGACGATAAGGTGCTGGACCTGATTGGCGAGGGCTTTGATATTGCGATTCGCTCCGGAGAACTGCCCAACTCAAGCCTGATTGCCCGCAAGCTGGCGCCACTAAACAGTGTGCTGTGTGCATCGCCAGACTATTTAAAAACCCACGGCAAGCCTGAGCAACTGGAACACCTGAAAGATCACAACTGTCTGATTTTTACCCATTCCAACGACGTGAAAGAGTGGGCGTTTATGAAAAATGGCACCACCCAGGCCATCGACATCAAAGGCAACTACCAGGTCAACAACAGTGAAGCCCTGCGCGAAGCCCTGTTACAAGGTGCAGGCATAGGCCGCCTGCCCACCTTTATTGCCGGACCGGATATTAAAGCCGGCCGCCTGATCACCCTGTTTGAGGAATACCAAATGCCCGCCAAAATCATTTACGCGGTATTCCCCGAGCGCCAGTACTTGCCTGCCAAGGTTCGGGCCTTTATCGACTTTGCCATTGAATACTTCGGTGGGGATCAACCCTATTGGGATAATTAACGACTGGCCAAACAAGCATTGTTTACCTTTTATCAACAGTAATTTCCTTTTTGACCATATTATCGACTCATAAGAAACCAGATACACTTTCCCTCATTGAAATCACTGGCGGCCCACTTCAGGCGGCCAAGTGCGTGAGTAGCTTTACCTAAAGGAGACAAGAAGCTATGGACCTGTTTACCGCCGTAGAATCCCGCCGATCTGTTAAACACTACGATGCCTCTGAGCCCATGCCGGAAGCAGAGTTTGAGCGACTCATCCGTGCAACCATGCTGTCGCCCACATCCTTCAATATTCAGCACTGGCGTTTTTTACGCATCACCGATCCCTCGCTGCGCACGCAACTGAAAGCGGCCGCCTGGAGTCAGCAACAGGTGGAAGATGCAGCGGAACTGATTGTCCTCTGCGCCGACATCAACGCCTGGCAAGATCGCCCCGAACGCTACTGGGCCGACGCCCCCAAAGAAGCCCGGGAAATTCTGGTGCCCATGCTGACCGATTTCTATCAGGGCAAACCTCAACTGCAACGGGACGAAGCCATCAGAAGCTGTGGGATTGCCGCACAAACGCTTATGTTAACCGCCACCGCCATGGGATACGGCAGCGGTCCATTGATAGGGTTTGATACAGAGCAGGTCGCGGAATTGATCAACCTTCCCGAAGGCTATTTAATCGGGATGATGATTGTCGTGGGCAAAGCAGCCCAGGCGCCCAATGGGCGGGGTGGGCAATTGCCTGTCAGTGAAGTGTTGTTCGAGAACCGGTTTTAGTCTCTAACGGATTACTTTCCCAGACATAACCTCACACGGACATTTTCCCGTGTGAGGGAGGTCAGGCAGCGCTTTATTGATGCTCAAATGCGTCCACAGGTTCTTCAAAAGCAATCACCAGAACACAGGCTTCCTGACTGATGCATTTACCGTCATGCACAGCCTTGGCAGGACCATAGGCATACATGCCTTCCTTGAGGTGGGTTGTTGCTTGCCCGATGTAAGTCACATCCAGCTGTCCTGACACCAGCGTCATTCTTTCCGCCGACGTGTGCCAGTGCGCAGGAAACTCATAGCCGCCTGGGATTTTAAAGAAAATATCTGCATTTGGTTTTGCCGGATCACCGTGCAATACGGCGATTTCACATCCCTCCGGAAAAAAGGCAGGACACGGCCCCCACTCAATGGCCGTATCTGTCGGCGAAACGGATATTGCTTCTTCTGCAACGGCTGCCGAAACCACAATCAGTAATAGTGTCGCTAGCGCAGAGTTAATTATTACGTTATTCACCACTCACTCCTCAGCAAGAAAGAGTCTCTGTAATAAAGAAATATAGACGCTAACCGGTAAACCAGCCTGCTCAGCTTGCCGTGAGAGCATCAACCACTGTATCAAGCTTGATCCTTCCCCAACGACTCTCAACCTTATCGGTATCTCGAAAAGCGATATGGCCAGAGTTAAGCTCCTGGGTCATTTCAATAGATTCGGAAATTGCCGCAGATGAAAGCCCAACCGATATGCTCGAGCTGCCCCGGTTTAATAACGGCTTCCATTCCTGCCATGAAAACTAAGCCACCGCGGCTTCATTTTTTATCAGACGTGTAACAGGTTGGGCTGCAAATTTGGTTTTGACGACCTGTGCCTGGCGAATCAGCAGGCGGGTATTGGTACCGGAGTTTGGATAGTGGCTAAAACCTACGCTGACGGTTGGCCAGAATGACTCCCCCTGTATGTTCAGTGGCTGATTGTTTTTACTGGCAAACTGCTTAACCTGTTGGGCAATTTCATTTTTATTTGCGCTATTGAGCAACACAAAGAAACCCGTGGTCGAATAACGGGCGATATAGATCGCCTCCACAAAATTTCCACGGAGCTTTTCAGAGAAGCGACTCGCAAGTTCTTGTGCCTGTGCCTCGCCGTAAAGTTTGTTCATATCCCTGTAGCTGCTCAGTTCCAGATAGAGCAGGGTAAAACTCGTATTTTTACCGATGACTTTTAATAGCTGGTCTTCAAATGCAGCTCTGTTGGGCAGATTGGTGATCTTGTCATTAAACGCGGCATGAAGAACCGCTTGTTCTGCGGCCTCCTTCTCTCTCTTGATTCTTTCCTGCTCACGAAAGTCCTGAAACGCCATATAGACCAGCAGTAAAATAAAGATAGAAGAGGCTATAGCAGTTGGTGCTCCCATCCAGTTACCACGCAATGTATTGCTGGCAGCCATTTGGGATTCCATGGGGAAACTTACTGCAGCCATGCCGGTATAGTGCATACCGCAAATCGCAACCCCCATCACTAACGCGGCAACCAGTTTTACCCAGAAACTGTATCCCTGATCGACCTTGTCAATATTTCTGCAGATCCACAGCGCCGCACCACAGGCAACCACTGCGATAACGCCAGATATAAACACAAGGAAGTTGTCATACTGCATCGCAGGATCCATCTTCATTGCAAACATGCCGGTGTAATGCATGGTGAAGACACCAGTGCCCATGATAAACGCATAGATAATCAGCTGGGACACCGATAGCATTTCGCTGGTAATCGCTTTAAGTCCCAGGCCAGATGCTAAAACAGCAATAACCAATGAAGCCACGGTAAGCTTTAAGTCAAAACTCATCTCCATTTCCATTGGCATTTGGTAGGCACTCATACCAACAAAGTGCATTGACCAAATGCCTGCGCCCAGACAGAACGCACCAATAGTAAACCAGACTGTTTTGGTGCTGCCCGATAGAGAGCGCACGCGTGCACCAAAGTAGATAGCGGTAAAAGCGGCGATTACTGCGACACAATAGGAGGCAAATACCAGCTCGAGAGCATAGGTTCCCTTCATCGAAAATTCCCCAAAGGATTAATATTGCCCGGTTGTACGCAACCACAGATGATTCAGATGACAGTTGATGATTGTTTTTGACTATCAGGCTGATTATCTAGATGGGGTGACGGTCCGGTCTGATACATCTGACTGGCCTGTTGAAAGCCAGTTCCTGTAGTTGATTTTGCGGATAGTCAAACCGGCAATGTCATCCCTGCTTTATTATTGAGCATGCGCTGTTAGCTGCTTCTTATCGTCCCCAAAACTGGCGAACAAGGCCTGCATCATCTGCTAGCAGTCAGGCCGCTCATGACAGTCATGATTTCGTCGTTTAGCTCCGCCAGTCACAGCTGCAGGCTTTTTTGGATCAACAACAAACATACGATAAGCATTGGAATTCACAGCCCCGAGAGTGACACTAAAAGGCTTGTGTGTTTCTCTGACAAGGAAAAAAGTATATGCACAGACTTACGACGTTAACTGCGATTATGTGGTGCTCAGTCATTTTTGGGCTCAGCGGCTGCAGCGGTGATAAGCTCACCTTACCGGAAGTCACACCCCTCAATGCCAGCCCAGAGGCACTCGCCAGCCTGTATAAAGCGGAGACAGGATCCTTAAACGTTGTAGCCCAAACCAACGTACACTTATCGCTGGATGACCGAGAACTCGACCTCAGTATCTTTTACCCGGACGCCGAAGGCCCTTTTCCCATTTTGCTGTTTTCCCACGGCAACTGGTCCACCAAAGACAAATACAACCCGGTTATTGAGCACTGGGTGAGTCATGGGTATGTAGTACTGGCCCCCAACCATCTGGATTGTTGCGGCATGGTAAACGGGATCTGGAACAGTGTACGTTACGGTCAGATTGGTCTGATCGAAGAGCGGATAAGGGATTTTTCAAGTCTGTTAGACCACCTGCCCCAGATTGAAGACAGCGTCGATGGTCTTGCGGGGAAAATGGATACCAGCCGTATCGCCGCCACCGGACATTCGTTTGGCGCCTTCACCGCACAACAGTTCGGGGGCGCCGGCACCTTCAATCCCGATACCGAAGAGTATGTCTACTTTACCGACAAACGCATCAAAGCGATGGTTGCGATTTCACCGCCCGGCCCAATGTTCGATGTCATTAATGAAGGCAGCTGGATCAACCTGCAAGGGCCAATGATGCTGACTACCGGCACCTGGGATGCCAATGCCCAGTTCTGGCCCGATTGGCGGGCACACAAACTGTCTTTTGATACCGCCCAACCCGGCCAGAACTATGCATTAATAACCCAGGGAGCCGACCATTACCTGGGTAATCTGATCTGTCGTCCTGAGCGGGAACAGCCGCCGCAATATGATGCACTGAAAATGCTCAACAGTGCCACCACCGCATTCCTCGATGCCTATGTAAAAAACAATACGGAGGCCCTGGCATTTATAGATTCTGATAATTTACAACAAGCGACCAATAACTTTTCCCGGTTGCAGCAACGCTGAATCAGTTTTTTAACCCCGGTCAACAAACCAGAATCGACGATAATTAAAAATAAAACTTAGGGCTGTGCCTGCGCAAACTGCGGTTTTACATCAAACAGCCCTCAAGCCAAAACCCCTTAATCATTAAAATATTGTGTGATTGAAGATCCAAGGACTCCAGCCATACGTAAACAATGGAAATTAAGGAGGAACGCTATGATTGAAAAAAATATTGGAAACATTGAAAGAATTTTTCGTGTTTTGTTCGGTGTCATTCTGGCTGCCTGGGCAGCGATCCAGCCCGACCTAAACGGGATAGAGTGGTTTGTACTGGTAATATCCTTGATGCTCGTTTTAAATGGTGTTTTTTCCAGATGCTATTTTTGGTACATCCTAGATATCAACACCTGTTCAAAGAAAGACAAAAACTGTATCGAGAATGAAACCCCGTGCTTGTAAAAGACAGGCTGATCCATTGCGACCTGAGCCATGCCGATCATGTCAATGCAATAGAACGCGATACAGAAACATAAGTAAGGCAGGACTTTAAATTTTTAAAGTTCCTGCCCTTATTTACCATTGTTTTCCTACGTTAGACTGAAGCCTGGCCAAAACTTCATACAGCATCCCAGATAATTTCCCACTGACCATTGCAGCCAGCCAACACCTGTAGTTTCATCACGGTCAACGTTAATAAATTTTCAATTCTGCGATGACACAACCCCGCAACCAACTAATTTCCCCTTCGGACACACCCTATTACCATTGTGTTTCACGTTGCGTGAGGCGAGCCTTTCTTTGCGGCACCGACTCCGTCACCGGACACTGCTATGAACACCGGCGACAATGGCTCGAAAATCGTATTCGCTTGCTCAGCTCACTCTTTGCAATTGATATTTGTGGATATGCCGTGATGAGTAATCACTATCATCTGGTCGTCAAGCTCGATTCCTCCAAAGATTGGTCAGAACACCAAGTTCTGGAACGCTGGTTAACACTGCACAAGGGCCCACTGATTATTTCCCGCTATCGCAACGGTGAAATCTTAAGCCTTGCAGAAAAAGAGACTGTCTCAGACATCATCAATGTCTGGCGTCAGCGATTGCAAGACTTGAGCTGGTTCATGAAGTGTCTCAATGAACCCATCGCTCGTATGGCCAACGCCGAAGACAACTGTACCGGACACTTTTGGGAGTCGCGCTTTAAGTCCCAGGCTTTACTCACAGAAGAAGCACTAATCTCCTGCATGGCTTATGTGGATTTGAATCCCATCCGGGCTGGCATGGCGAAAACACCGGAGACATCTGATCACACCAGCCTTCAAGAACGTATAAACCCAACATTTAACCTTGCTGATGCCATCAAAGATCAATGCCTGACCAATGACTTTGATGTACCCCTCAAACCCCTGCTGCGGTTTGACGGTTGTATTAAGTCCACCGACCAACACGGCCTGCCCTACTCATTCAGCGACTACCTGCAACTGGTCGATTGGACTGGACGAGCCGTCAGGGATACCAAACGCGGTGCAATCCCCACAAACCTTCCTCCGATTCTTAACCGACTGAACATCCCGCCAGATCAGTGGTTGGTAAACAGTCAATGTTTTGAAAAAATCGTACACCGACGATTTCGAAAAACCGCTTGACAACCTCACTACCTTATTCGCAACCAGAACGTCGGAATTTTGCTGTTTGAAAATCGCTTGTTTGACGTGAAATTTTCTTTTTGGTCAAGATCACTTGTCGTTAAGACAATTTAGATAGCGTCATGAAAGGTACGGAGATTTTTTGATGTGTTTTTTTTGAGGGTGCCTGTCCTTATTATTTTGTTCTTTTTGGTCAAGAACACTTGTCGTTAAGACAATTTAGAGAGCGTTATGAAAGGTACGGAGATTTTTTGATGTGTTTTTTTGAGGGTGCCTGTCCTTATTATTTCTTTTACCTTCAAAGACTTCACTTACCAAGCGCCCAGCAGTTCTATTTAGATCTTCCCAGCTATAATCATTCTTCTGTTTTTCAATAGTACGCAGATACTGGTTGAGAACAAACTCTAACATTAGGCCATTATCTGAACGCCAGATTACCGAATGCTCAGTTATCTCTATGTCTACGACAACATCATCACACCCTTCGCAACCGCAACTACACCTACCAACAACAACATTTCCTCCCGATATTAAAGCGGCTTGAGAAAATAAAGCTGGTGGATCCATACCCAAATAATTTCCACCAAGCCAGTCTTTACGATCAATAAGAATCCTGACCTGATGATCATTTGATTCATTACTTTCTGATATGTTAAACCCTAAAACATTCATAATTGATCAGTACTGGAGCTTGCCTAACGCCCGCAGCACGCGCGGCTTTGCAGTGAAGGGGAAGCCGCACGAGAAAGCCGTCGCTGTGCCTGCAATTGTTAAATTCGCTCTTCGGCTCTGAGCGTCAGAACCTCGTAACCATCGGAGGTAACCGCGATTGTATGCTCCCACTGAGCAGATAATTTCTTATCGCTGGTGACAACGGTCCACCCATCTTTCTTCAACTTAACTTTGGCCTTTCCCTCATTAATCATGGGCTCTATGGTAAACACCATCCCTTCTTGTAGAGCTAAACCTTTACCTGCCTGGCCATAATGCAGAACCTGTGGCTCCTCATGCATTTCTCGCCCAATTCCATGCCCACAATATTCGCGAACAACAGAATAGCCGTGTTTCTGGGCGTGGCTCTGAACGGCGTGACCAATATCGCCAAGGGTCGCGCCGGGCTTTACAGTCCGTATCCCTTCCCACATTGCCTCATAGGTTTTATCGACCAACCGCTTGGCTGTGTGAGTCACGTCACCGATCATGTACATTTTGCTGGAGTCAGCGATAAATCCGCCCTGCTCCAACGTGATATCAACGTTGATAATATCACCGGATTTCAGCTTCTGAGTGGTTGAAGGTACACCGTGGCATACAACGCGATTTACAGAGCTATTCAAAGCATACTGATACCCGTACTGACCTTTACTCGCTGGACGAGCACGCAGCTGATCGGTGATATACCTGTCCGCCAAATCATTGATCTCCATCGTTGAGACCCCAACATCAATAAAGCCGTCAAGGTGCTCAAAAACAGTCGCCAGAAGCCGACCGGACTCCCGCATTACGCTCAATTCTTCAGCACTTTTCAGTTTTACGCTAGCCACCGACAGCCTTCCTTATATCAACTTCGGCCAGCTTCATTTGATCGCGCATGATGTCAGTAAAAGACATACTGGGGTTCGCCTCGGCGAGCATGCCAACCTTTATCCAATACTCAGCCTGAGCATTGATAGAGCGAACCATAACTGAACTCGCCTTGCGAATCTCCCCATGTAGTTCGTCGTCAATCTTAACAATTCCCATAGCAACCCTTTGATATACGATATGTATATGAATCATATATCACTGATGCCCGACTGGCAATATGGTCATCGAGGAATTTAACGCCCGCATTTGCGGCTGGTTTGGAGCGCAGCGGAAAACCAGTCCGGCAAAATGCGCTTGTTAAGTTTTGTCTGCATTTGCGGCAAAGTGGTCATAATACTTTCGTGCCTCTTCCTCTGACCCTAGCGCAACATCAATCAGCATTTGAAGACTCCAGACGGGGCCAGGTGTTACCTGCTCTAAGTCTAGATCTTCGGGGTAAGCTTCGGGGTCTATCGCCATTTCTAAGTTTTCAAACCACCAAATTTCTATTTTTCTCAGTAGACCGACCATTTCTTCAAAGGCTTCTGCGACATCAAAATCTACACCTGACGATGCAAACGTAAGCATTTCATGAGCCAAGGTGTTGCGACACCTTTTGATGTGTTCGAATGCCTCTAAATCTTCATTATCAATAGCGCCCATATCTTGTAGCCATTTCATTGATGCATAGAGAGGGCTTCTGTTTAGGCTAAGCACCTTTTTTTTATATTCAGGGCTAACAACCCTCCCATTTTTATCAAAGCTACTTGTAAAAAAACCTTCGATTTTTTCAACAATACTGCCCTTGAGCATTTCGAAGGCCATCGAAAATATAGAGGCGGTAATTATATTTGTCTTAAGCGTCTCAGGATGAAGGGCTCGCTCCCATGATGCTTTAACTTTTTCATCCATGCTCGATCTCGATAAAGAAACTTAACGCCGCCAGCACAGGCCGGAGCACGCAGTGCGGAGGTCCAGCCTCGAAGGGGCGATTGTGCCTGGCCTTGTTATGTTTTGGTGCTTGCTCATATAACCTCAAGTGTGCCATCGCTACGAGTAATATTGATGCTCTCGTATTGCGAGACCTCTGTGTGTATGTAGAGAGCCACACCGCCTGTTAAAGTAATTTTTAGCACCAGTTGATTTTCATTTCTGATGTCAGTTACCTCTTTCTTAGGTACGTGGATAACGTCTTTAGTGCTTACCCACTCACCATCGAACCACAGCGATTTAATTCCATTTACCTCACCCTCTAGTTTGTGTAGAGATTGAATCACTACTCCTTTTTCGAAGGCAATTTGAGCATCATAGGGGCCAACCGACACAAGATTTACTTCTTGGCCAATCAGCTCCTTTAAATGTGATTCATTCGGTAATTCGTACATATCTCAAGAAACATAACGCCGTGGTAAGGGGCAACCGAAACGTAGTGTAGGTTGTCCCGCGCAGGCCGCGCCTTTTGCGGCCGGAGTGCACTTGACCATTTTGTTATAGCCCATTGCTTAGCCCTACGTAAGTTGTTTGGTTTTATTGCGATAAATAAAGTGGCATGCGACGGAGAAGCACCCATACGACAGAATTGCAATAATAACCATTAAGCCCACAACCGTACCGCCATTTTCATAGCTATCTGATTTGAAGTAACTGTTTACGGATGCCATAGATATTTGCAGAAATATAAATAGTATGAGGTTTAACTTTAGCAATTTTCGATAATCGTAAACCGGAAAAAACAAGATCATTTGTGCTAAATGGAAAAGCAAAAAACCTTTTGTAAGGCCAATATAATACGGATACCTATCGTAGATTTCAGAAAAACCCAGAGCATTAGATATTGCCGCATGGAAAGTAGAAAGAACCAACACGGCAAGCAGGATTAGCAGAAATAGTACGATATTCTTTGTCATAAGCTATAACGCCGCAATTAGCGGACCCAGAAAGCGTTTAATGGCCTGCTTTTCAAGGCCATTGCTTGCTTGGGTCCGCTAGATTGCTTTGTTAGTGCTTTTAATTGAAATATGATTCCCATGCCGATTCTAGCTCCCTGTCTTGTTTTTTACCCCTAAATTGGAACTCTAGGGTTGGAAATGGGCTTTCATCGTGAAATGCGCAATAGAGACTGCCGAAAACGTTATTTTCATTTGAGCTATATATATTCTCTGATTCAGAATATTGTGCATTGGAGATAGCTTTTTTTAGCCAGTTAAGCGCGATATTTTTACCTTCCTCGCATTCAGGCAATGTTTTGTAAACGCGACGCCCGGTAATAACAGCAATCTCTGAAGTCTTTCTATTTATAACTACCTCGTACTCTGAAAATAGCTCCGCCGACATATCTGAATTTGGTACCTTAAACTGAATCGTCGGCCTTTGATTCCCTTCATCATTACTTCGCGAGGTTATTTTAACTGGAAAGCTTTCACCAATATTAATATCTAACATGCTCGGCGCACTTAAGCAGAAGTTACTAGTTAAAAGCAATAAAATTGTAGTCATAGTTCGATGCATAGGTGTACCTGTAGCACTAACGCAGAGCTTAGCGGCGAGCGAATGCGAGTCCACAGCCCGCCGCGAAGCGGTAGTTTTTAGGGCTGCATTGCTACAGCGTATTGTTATCTTCTTAGCTTTGTTCGGCGAAACATGTCAAACAATAGCCTTCACCGATAACATTTCCTTTACAGCCTTCCTCCTCGCATTTTTTTCTAAATACTGTGTAATTCGAGTCGCAAATCACGCAGTATAGATTTGTAGAGGAAGAGCTATTGGGCTTTAGTACGGCATATTTTGAGTCCGTTACTTCGTATTCATGATTTAACCAGTAATGGCAAGACGGGCAAAAATAGTTACGCTGCTTTAAGTCAACTCCTAGAATTTCCCCTGTCTTCGACTTACCCAAGTAAGATACTAGGAAATCTATATATGTCGTTACACTCGCTTTCTCATGATCTGTATCGTAAATACCAAACAGAGGTTCGTTATAAATATGTTTCTTGAGCTGATCCCACCATTGTCTATGCCCCCAAATATGGGCCATGAAGATATAGAAGCTCTCTAATATATACTCAGGAGTAATGTGTTCTTCAAGAACGCCATGTGTTATCTGATTCCTTTTTAACCGAAACTCTTCGAGTTTTGATGCGGTTTGCTCCGTTATGTTTCCTAAGCCTAATTCCGTATACAGAACAAGTAGATCGTCGAATGGGTGAATAAATAGTTCACTAAATTTCCTATCCGAATTTTTCTTAGCCCATTTTTTAGGTTCACCGGCTACCAGTAACATCGGAGAAACCGTACAAATTTCTTTCTTTAAATAATTTTCTAAACTCAAAAATAGCAGCGTTAATGAGTTATTAAGAATACCTTGATGGTATTTCCAATAGTCATCGATTTCCACTTCTACCATATCCACGAACTCTTCACCTTCAGAATTTTTAATGATTAGGTCAAGTGATTGAATGAGATACTGTATTGATTGCTTCTCAAAATCTTCTGGTGAAGGCCTATTAGTTATCATGGAAGAAGTTGCCTTAAAAGATAACGCCGCCATAAAGGGCCGACTGGAGCGCAGCGTAAGGAGGTCCAGCGGAACGTAGTGGAGCGATTTTTGATGGCCTTGTTAGCGGTGAAGTGGCACATTACTGAACATCAATAGATTCTGAGGACCAAGTGGTTTTGCTACTTGGAGCATATACCGACCACGTTGAAAATACTGCGTTGTGACTAAACCCAACAGAAACCATAAACTCTACCCAGCTCAACCACTGTTCAAAGGTGAATTCGTTGCCATATGGTCGAGTAGTTCCCTTTATTAGTACGTAATCCTTTTCAGATGCTGGGACCAGTTCTAATGAATAGTTTTCAGAAAGTTGTTCTATGAGTTCTTTAGCTTCATTCTCTGATTTTGAGAAGAACACAAAATCTAGTGCCGCAACTGTTTTCGGAGTAAACCCTTCAGATTCCATCGTATTCCAGAGCGCTCGTGCTTCAGAAACTCTCCGATTCATTATTTCTTGTTGATATTCACTCATTTCAATTCCTTGTGATGCGCTGGCAAAGCTTAATAGCAGGACAACTATAAGACCGGCAATGTGCGTCATACTTTGTACCGCTAACGCCGCCAACAGCTGCGGCTTTGTAGTTGGTTGGTGTTGCGCTAGCGTAGCGGTCCGCGCATAAGCCAAGCAACGGAAAAGCCGTCAGATGCTTGGCTTTGTTAGGTGCCCTATGTACCTGAGAACATAAGAGCTTGAAAATAAAGTAATGGAGCAAAAAACACCAATGAAACCAATAATGACAATACAACTAAACCTGCCCCTTTGATATTTTGGCCATTTATAAGTATTAGCCTGCATAACCCAAAGCTAATCAATGAAATAACGCCCGCTTCTGCAATGTGAAAAGCATGATTAGGCCAGTAAACATTCCCTGAAAAGGATTCAACGATACCGCTAAGCGAAGCTAAATCCATGACGATTATTAGCATAAAGGATAAAGCGTAAGTAATAAGCCATATCGTCAACAGCTTCATAGTATGAACACCTAACGCCTAAAGCAGCGGCGCGCGTGAGCGCGTCCAGCCCGAAGGGCGATGCTGCCTTTACTTGTTATGTGATATTGGCACATTGTAACTAACGAATTCTTTTGTAATTTGTATACTTTCACATGGTTCGGTGGAACGATAATTCGCTAACACGGACACCTTTGATAAATCTGCTTTAGCTATGTAAAAACCACCTGAAACCACATTTGATTCTACTACCGTCGCCACATCAGTTGCGAAGCCATTATATCCACCGATTTTCACGGTGAGGCTTGAGAATGGAAGTTTATTGTATTCCGTCGGAACAGATACTGTGACTTCCGATGGATCTTCAGAACCATTATCTATTAGTTCTACCGAGTATGAAGATGTAGACATAACTTGGTTGAACTTATGCGCTGCATCAGCGCCTTTTTGGTAGCACAAATCTTCAGTAGCACTTGCTGCCGTACTCACAAAAAACATGAATGCTAGAATTTTTCTCATATTTTCAGAATCACATAACGCCGCAAACAGCGGCCGAACGATAGTGAGGTCCAGCACAAGCGTCTTTTGCTTGTGCTCCGCTGCTTTGCTTTGTTATGCACTCAACACCCCAAACACCACATACCCGACAACCAGTATTAATGCTGCTCCGAGAACAATAACTGCGACTCTAGAGAAAAAACTAGAAGAGGCATTAATAAGTGCATTTTTGGCCTCGGCCTCAATGGTTTCCATTTGTTCGTCTGTAAGTGCGGTTGAAACAACATGATTTGGATTATTAAGCACTTTGACGGCATCATCATACTGATGATTTAGATGCACCCAAATACCTTTTTTAATACTTCTTGCCGCGGTTCCATAGCGAGGAATATTTGCATATTCAGAAGCATTTGTTGCCAATATGCCTCGCTTCCTAAGTAAGTACTCAGCGTCCGAAATACTGCCTTTGATACTATTCCCTGATATTAACTTCATAGCTATTTATGCATAACGCCTCAATAACCGGCAGCCGAAGCGTAGCGTAGGCTGTCCGGCGCCGACAGGCGCGAAGTTGATTGACTTGTTATGAGATACTTTGCTACCGAAGGAATGACAAACCTACGGCTTTCAAGCTCTTGCCCAGGCGGACAGAAGTAATCTAGCCAAACACTCATATTTGTATTTTTTTGAGTAAAGTACCCAAATGCCACTGGCACCGAATCTCCAGGCTGTAAGTTGGCTTGATAGACCATTAACTCTTCGCCAGCTGCGGACATCAGTGCGTTACCACTACGCGCGGGAGTACAGTTGCCGTTAATGCTTTTGGGACCAATCAACTTGATAGATGTTGCCTCTGAGGTAACTTCAACTGTTACAGCGAAACCTAGATCCCTTGCGTTCTTATACGTGATTTCTTGCTCAGTAATACCCGGCGATGCGAGTGAACACAGCGCTATCGGAAGTAGAAATATGGCAAGTAATCTATTCATGGTTTTCTCATAACGCCCACGCCAGGGGCTGCCGAAACGAAGTGTAGGCAGTCCCGCCGCGTTTTTTGCGGCAACCTGCGCGTGTTTGTTATGTGTTTGGGCGCCAAACAATTTTTGCAAATTCATGATTTTTTTCACGGCAAATAAGAATTTTTGCGAATACTTCTGGCGACTCTCCAGGCTCAACGGCGAGCCCTACAGTTACTTGTGAATAGAACGTTGGATCAGGTTCGAATTCAACGATCTTTTTCCACGTATTGTCAGGCGAGTTGTGCGCAACAAAACCCCTTGAACCAGATTCACAATTCCATAGCTCGATATCTTCTGGGCATAAATGCTCACCAGCTAATTCATGGAATTTTTCATGCGCAAGATTAGTGATTTTGGGGATTCCCCACCTATTCTTCTTATCCATACTCTTCAATTACACATAACGCTTACAGCAGTGGCGGCGCGTCTTTTGCGCCGTCCTGCTGGCTGTACTTGTTAGGTGCTGCTACTAACCAAAAAACCAAGGCTGCACCAAACCCAAATAGGCCAAAGAAGACAACGCCTTCAAAATATTCATACCAACCAGCTAAAGTTGGAACACCGTCAATCATTGTTTGGACGCCATTTACCGTAGAACTAGATTTTGTGCCGATATACTGTAATGGCCAAGTAATTATTGCCATCGGGATTGCACCTAGAACGAACCCCGCGGTGAGGGTAGACCTAAAATTAATTTTTTTGAAAAGGCGCATTAACAAATATGTGGGTAAACCAAGCAGCAAGACAAAGCCGCCACTTACAATAGCAAATAAATTGAGAGCCCCTTTCGTACGCACCCAAATATAAGGATCATCGGCCTCAAAAGTTTGAAACTGGCCGTATAAATACCACAACGTCATTATCATTGTGGGCAGCGCTATTGCAGAAATAAAAGCTAGAACTAACCTCATACGCACCTAACAGCGTATTATCTGTCGTAGTTATATATGTAAACATGTCTACATATAACCACAAAGTGTCTATTTATAAAACCAGTGTCCATATCTACATCCCTGCCAGCACAATGCTGGTGTCTAAATCTGTACATCGACCCACACCGTCTTTAATAATTCTTGCACCCAGTCCAAGCTCTACGGCTTTGCCGTAAGTCATCACCCACAGCTTACCGGCTCTGCTCCAGCGTGCGCCCTGTTGTTTTACCAACTGTCTTAGCTCAAGTTCTTCATAATCAATATGTACGGCAACGGCTTGCTTGTCCCGATGCGCTAAAAATGATGTCTGATTAATGGGTGACTGGTGTAGCGGTCGTTCGTCCACAATAATTTCAATGGTCGTCAGGACTCGTTGTTGACGATGGTCTTTGCGATATCGTACCGCGACCAATTGATGTCCCCATTGTTTCAAAAACCGCAGGCTTCCCTTTTCGCCGGCTTTGATGGTGCGAGTCACTTCCATTTGAACTCTCCTGATTCAATATTTTATCTTAAGGTGATTCCTGACTTTGCAATGGTCCCTTGTCTCGCCAGTTGTTTCTGACTTTCGCCGTGAATAAGGATTCATCCGGCACTTTAGTGTTATGTGCCAGCATCAAGGTCGCTCCAGTAACCACTGCCATGCCGAATTCTTCTGCGTCTTGCAAATTGTAGGTTGCGGCTGACAGTAACCGTCGATCATCACTGCTGTCTTTATTGGCAAAGTTGACGTATTGAAACCGCTGGCTGTTGCTGAGTTTCTGGGTTACCAATCTCAAATCATTCTGATTCAGTTGGCAGTGGGCTAGCAGGGATTTTTGATGAAAGCTCTGACAGGCTTGATGAAAGTCTTCAGACGGCTGGAGAGAGAACACAGACAGAGGCGGCATGGGTGCCTCTTGCGGCTGATTGTACTCTGCCAGTGAATAGGTGCTGGTGACACTGCAAGCCCCGAGAAACAGGCTGATGCTGATCACGGCAATGGATTGCAGAACAGTGAATGAATTTCGTCTCTGTGCCCTCAACGGAGCACCGAAAACAACCACAGACACAGTCAATTCCCTCTTCCTGAGAGATCGCCGAAGCCTGTGCCGCATCACACGACAGCAGACCTCGACAGTCCTTATTGTTACTCTGAAAAGCGAGCTTTTCAGAAGTCATTTTATGAGTACCGGTACCTCACAGGCACTGGTTTCTTACAAACAGTAACGGCCTTATAAAACAGGCTCTTCGACCAGTCCGGCTTCCAACCCGGTATCCGCCAGGTTGCCTTTGGACTCCAGCCAGCTCTTGCGATCAGAGGCGCGCTTTTTACCCAGCAGCATGTCGAGCATTTGGTTGGTATCGTCACCCGCTTCAATCTGCAGTTGCACCAGACGACGGGTATCGGGATCCATGGTGGTCTCGCGCAGTTGCAAGGGGTTCATTTCACCCAGACCTTTAAAGCGCTGCACGTTCACCTGACCTTTTTTCTTTTCCGCCTTGATGCGTTCGAGAACACCTTCTTTCTCGGCTTCGTCGAGAGCGTAGTAGACCTCTTTGCCGATATCGATACGATACAGCGGTGGCATGGCCACGTAGACGTGACCGGCGGCCACCATGGGCTTGAAGTGACGCACGAACAACGCGCAGATCAGGGTGGCAATGTGCAGACCATCGGAGTCGGCATCGGCGAGGATACAGATTTTGTGGTAGCGCAGGTTGCTGAGGTCATCGGAGCCGGGATCGATGCCCAGCGCGACGGAGATGTCGTGAATCTCCTGAGAGGCCAGCACTTCCTGGCTGTCCACTTCCCAGCTGTTCAGGATTTTCCCCCGCAGCGGCAGGATCGCCTGAAATTCACGGTCGCGCGCCTGTTTGGCTGAACCGCCAGCCGAGTCCCCTTCCACCAGAAAGAGTTCGCCGCGCTCGGGTTCGCCGGTAGAACAGTCCGCCAGCTTGCCGGGCAATGCAGGGCCCTGGGTGATTTTTTTACGGGCGACTTTTTTGCTGGAGCGCACACGTTTTTGCGCATTGCTGATACAAAACTCTGCCAGCTTGTCGCCATCTTCAGTGTGCTGATTCAGCCACAAGCTGAAAGCATCCTTGGCCACCCCGGACACAAACGCGGCGGCTTCGCGGGAGGACAAACGCTCTTTGGTCTGACCGGAGAATTGCGGATCTGCCAGTTTGGAAGACAGGACATAGCAGCAGTTGGCCCAGATGTCGTCCGGTGCCAGCTTGACCCCGCGGGGCAACAGGTTGCGGAATTCGCAGTATTCCCGCAGGGCATCGAGCAAGCCGGTGCGCAAGCCATTCACATGGGTACCGCCCTGCGCGGTGGGAATCAGGTTGACGTAACTTTCCTGAATCAACTCACCACCTTCGGGCAACCACTGCACCGCCCAGTCGGCGGCTTCGGTCTGACCGGCAAAGCTGCCGATGAACGGTTCAGCGGGCAGGTTTTCCCAGCCGTTGGTCGCCGCACTCAGGTAATCTTTCAGGCCGTCTTCGTAATACCACTCGTCGGACTCGCCGCTCTGTTCATCTTTGAAAATGACCCGCAAGCCGGGACAGAGTACCGCCTTGGCTCGCAGGTTATGACGCAGGCGCGACACGGAAAACTTCGGCGAATCAAAATATTTGGGGTTCGGCAGAAAACGCACACTGGTACCGGTGTTGCGCTTGCCACAGGTATCAATCACCGCCAGTTCGGTGGCCTTGTCACCATCTTTAAACGCCATGCGGTGTACCTGCCCGTCGCGCTTGATGGTAATTTCCAGCGCCTGGGACAGGGCGTTCACCACCGAGACACCCACACCGTGCAAACCACCGGAGAACTGGTAGTTGTCGTTGGAGAACTTGCCACCGGCGTGCAGCGTCGAGAGAATTACCTCGACCCCGGGCTTGCCCTGCTCGGGGTGAATATCCACCGGCATGCCGCGGCCATCGTCGGAACAGGTGATGGACTGGTCTTTGTGGAGGATGACTTCGATGTTTTTGGCGTGTCCGGCCAGCGCCTCATCGACACTGTTATCGATGACCTCCTGCGCGAGGTGGTTGGGACGCGTGGTCTCGGTGTACATGCCCGGACGCTTTTTAACCGGGTCGAGGCCCGTGAGGACTTCAATATCTTCTGAGGAATAGTTCGCCATACAGTGGTCTTGCAATCTCAATGGCTCCAAGACCGGTTGCGGCCTTAAAGCTGGGGTTAATTCAAATATCGACGGTCAGCGCGCTGATCTGTTGCTTTTTTGTGCACTTCGACAGGGATTCAGCCAACCCGGTCGCCAGCGGCTATGCAGGCTCATGTTGTACCACATATTAAACTGGTATCACATCTCGAGGGCTGATCAGGGGGAGCCGAAGAGGAAGTCGACGATGTCGGGCAGGTGCGCCTCGTAATTCTGAAAGCCGTGATCCCCACCTTCTTCGATGTGCTGGCGGCAGCCCCAATAGCGCGCTTCGGCCTGGCGGTAATCCAGCGTCTCGTCACCCGTCTGTGCCAGCAGGTAGTAGCGGCTGAGGTCCTTCAGCTGTTCGCAATAGGCCTGCCGGAACTGCTCGCCATGCTCTGGCAGCATCAGGTAGGTATCGTCGGTGTAGTAACTTTTCTGGGGCATGCCCCGCACGCGATCCACCAGTTCAAACGGGCGCACCGAGGGGTTAATCAGCACCGCTTTGGCGTCGTAGTGTTCCACCAGCCAGGTGGACCAGAAGCCCCCCAGCGAGCTGCCGACGAACCCCACGGTCTGATCCCCCAATTGCGTCATCATCTCCCTGAGCTGGCGCTCGGTTTCGAGAGGATAGGGACTTAAAAAGGGGCAGTGATAATCGATTTCAGGGCGGTGATCAAGCAGCCACTGCCGGGTGACCTGAGCCTTGAGCGACTGAGGGGAACTGAGAAAACCGTGAATATAAACCAGCGTCGACATGGAATAAGCTTTGTTGAAGGTGAGTCACTGCCTCCGGAGCAAAACCGCATCTTGAAACCAATCAGTATTTGGCCGATCAGTAACCCGCAGAGGCAAAATCGATACCGTAGGCTTTTTCTTCGACACGTTCAACACCTGTTTCGAGGCGTCCGTCCTGATGAAGATTGAACCAGCGGTAACCGGGCATGGTGTCATCCAACGCGAAATCGTCGCTGTTGGGCTTGAACTGAATGCAGGTCGAGGGTGTTGAGTACAGGTTGAAATGCCGATGGCGGGCCTGAAACTCCTGATGCACATGCCCCCAAACCAGCCCCTTCACCTGAGGGTATTCGTTGAGGATCTCGAGCAATTGCGCAGAATTGCTGATCACGTACTGATCGAGCCAGTCGCAACCGACCGGTACCGGCTGGTGATGCACAAAAACCAGGGCGTGCTTGTCGCAGGTTTCCAGACAGTGACGCAGACGCTCGAGCTCGGTTTCGGCCAGCTCGCCGCGCTCTTCGTGGGGGATACTGGAGTTCAGCAGGATCAGCTGCCAGTGCTCGAATTCGATGTGTTCCCGCTGCACCTGCTCTTTGGGAAACTGTTGCATCAGTTCGTCGAGGTCGTGGTTGCCCGACAGCCAGGCCACCGGGAGATCATACTGGGCTTTGAGGGCACCGAGAAAGCGCTCGTAAGCCTCGACACTGCCCTCACTGGCGACATCGCCGGAGGCCACGACAAAATCAGCGTGCTTTTCGTCGCGGGACAGGCGGTGCAGGACATCTGCGAAGCTTTCGTCAGTATCCAGCCCCAACAGGGACTCTCCCGGATGGGAGCCTAGGTGACAATCGGTGATTTGAATTAACCGCATGGGCGACAACGTCTTAGTACTATACACAATTCTCAAGTCCATTTTCTCGTCTCATTCATCCTTGAACTGCAAGGTCAATAGTGTGCCAGTACGCGCCACAAAAAGCACTCCATGTACTCGCTCTCTTACTGCGGCGGCTGTAACAGACAGCTTCCGTAAACACCTTTGCTGCCGGTATCTGCGAGCAGCTCCTGCTCATAGTGTCCACCGGCTGGCATACAACCACGTTTAACTAACTGTTTTTAATACAGGTAGGTCAAATTATATCAGTCTGATTGGCGATGAATGCTCATTGAGGGGATGATTTGCCTGAACCCTGTCACAAAACCACCTCAAAGTGGTACAACTTGACAGCTTTTTCCGTGGGCAAGACTGTGGCTGAGCCAGTCTTCGAGAAAACGGTTGAATTGGGCTTTCTCGTCGCGCTGGTACATTTTCTGATTGGGGTAATCGTATTTGGGACGTACCCGGCGGTGCTCCTGCCAGGCCACCACTTCGGCCATGCGGGCATCGTGGTAGAGTCGCACCTGCAGTCGGGGGGAACTGCCCCAATGCTGCAAGCCGTTGCGCTGTGTGACTTCCAGCATGGTGGTATAACGGGCTCTTTCCGTGACGCGCAGGCAGATATTCCAGGAGGTCTCCCCCGCCTGGACATCGTAGTGCCACTGATCGTGCTGATCGAACGTGGGCATGAGTTTCAACAGACGTGCGTAATTCGCCTCGCAGCACGCCATTTGACCGGCCAGATCCACCTTGTAGCGACCGGGCCCTTTATTCACCATGAATACCTCGTTTGCCTGCATAACCGGATGTTCTGATAACAGGCCCGTTACAACGTCGTCCTTCGGGTCACTGTCATCAGTCCACAGTCTACCCCATTCGCTGCCGGCTTACCTGTGCTGTTGCTGCAATCGCTGGCGATTCATTTGCAACCACTGCAACGAAATCATGGTCGCGGCATTGTTAAAACGGCCGCCGTAGAGATTCGCAAACACTTCGTCTGCCGGGATGATCAGCAGGCGGATATCCTCGCCCTCTTCGTCCAGCCCGCTGATACCGCCATCCAGACCTTGCAGGTTCGCCAGCGCACAGTAAACGTGCAGACGCTCGTCACAACCACCGGGGGATGCCATGTACTGGCAGATGTATTCAACGTGAGACGGCGTAATGTCGGCCTCTTCCTGCATTTCACGCCAGACCACGGCTTCAGTGGTTTCACCCGGCTCGACCATACCCGCCACCACTTCGAGGCACCAGGGTCCATTGGGATCGGCGAAGGCGCCGGGGCGGATCTGCTCCACCAGACCAATCAGGTCGTGGGTCGGATCATAGAGAACGGCTCCTACCGCGTCGCCGCGAAAGAGCACTTCCCGACTGATGGTCTCGCTCCAGTCACCGCGGTAGCGTTTGTGGCGGTAGTGCAGGCGCTCCATCCTGAAAAACCCTTTGTAGAGCGACTCCCGCTCCAGCATTTCCACATCATTCAGCCCGAAGGGGGGCTTTAAGAAATCCTTCGTCATCCTCGACCCTTATACCTCAAATTCAACAAGTCCTGACACTATCCGACTGTCGCAGTCCGGATGCTCCGGCCAACGTGTCACAGGCAAGCAAATCACTGGCCAAAGTGCTGTTGCAGCTGCTGTACGATCTGCTGCCAGCGGGTGTCACCCGGTGCCATGTCCGCAAGGCGTTTGGCGTACTTGAGCATCATTGCCCCGTCACCATTGCGCTGGCCGGCAGTAAACATGGCCATCAGAACATCGCGATCCATGGGATACATGCCCAGTACCCGCTGCCATTCGGCCACCGCCGCACCGTCCTGCCCCAATTGTTGCAGAATCAGGCCGTAAACATAACCGTAGCGGGCATTGCCGGGATCCAGCTGTGCCGCCGCCGCCAGTCCCTTCAGCGCTGATGGGTAATCCTTTTGCCGCACCAGAGACAGGCCCAGCGAGTGGTAGAGTGGCGCCGCCTGTGGCAGCTTTTCCAGCCCCTGACGCAGGGTTGTGTTCACGCGGGCCTCTTCACCGGTCTGGCGGTACAAATCGGCCAGATTCAGGTAAGCCGCCATCTGACTGCTGTTAAGACTCAGTGCCTGCCGGTAGGCGGCCTCGGCAGCCGGCAAGTCTCCCCGACGCAAACGATACACCCCCAGGGCCATTTGTCCGTCGGCGGTATCCTGATCGCGCAACAAGAAAGTCTCATATTCCTGACGCAGGGCCTTCAGGCTTTCCCGCTCGGACTGCGACAGGGTAGCGTCGTCGATATCGGCGGTATGCTCTGCCACGGTCAGGCGCACCTGCTTGCTGCTGTCATTGAGCAGCGGTTTTAGATCCTGCCAGCGCTGCTCCGGAGGCAATGACGACAGCACCCGTATGGCCGCCGAACGCACCATGGGCTCATCATTGTTGAGCTGGGTCTGCGCCACCAGCACCGACTGGGGTGACAGATGACCTTCCAGCGCCAGCACCGCCGAGGCCTGAATCATGTCCGGAATATTCCGCGCCATGGCCAGTTTCATCAGCCGCTGGGCGGCATCGGGCGCGGCATTCAAGGCGGGCAGCAAATCATCACTGAAATGCCATTTGCGGGTTTTCCCCGAGGCTTTCATCCACTCATCGACAGCCAGACTGGCCCAGGCTGGATCCTTGTCTGTGTGGCACTGGTTACAGGCATTGGGCGTGCCGTACTTTGCACTCAGATCAGGACGGGGGATGCGCAGACTGTGATCGCGACGGGGATCAACCACCATATAGGTGGTTTCCGGCATGTGGCAGCTCACGCATTGGGCACCGGGGGAATTGACCGGGTGGTGGTGGTGCTCCGGCTGATCAAAAACATCCGGGCGGTGGCATTGAGCACAGACGCCATTGCCCTCCGCTCGCAGTTTCAGGCTGTGCGGCTCGTGGCAATTGCTGCACACCACCCCCTGCTGATGCATCTTGCTCTGCAAAAATGATCCCAATACGTAGACCTCGTCACGGATCTGACCATCGCCGTAATACAGCGGCTGCTCCACCAGTTGCAAGCGGTCTTTCTGATGAAAAGCCCCCGCCAGGTTCTGATCATCCAGCATTGAGCGACGGGAATGACAGGTGCCGCAGACACTCAACTGCTCACTGTCTGTTTTGGCCGCCAGCGCATTGTGAGCGGTGGACGAATCTTTGCTGTGCAACCACTGGCCCACCGGGTCGAGAGAGCGATCAAAGCCGTGATGCGTACCGCCCGCCTGATGGTTTTCCGCGGTGACAGCCTGGCCCTGGGTCTTATCACCGGCCTGCATCAGCTGCACGTGTTTGCTGCCTGGCCCGTGGCAGGCTTCACAACTGACATTGATCTCGGACCAGCGGGTGTCATACGCCCCGGTTTCGGGATTGTAGTTGCGCTGCAAATTGGTGGAGTGACAATCGGCACAGCGGTTGTTCCAGTTCTGATAGGGGCCGGTCCAGTGAAGCACATCGTCAAAGGGAATCGCTTCATCCGGATAGAGATGAAACCAGCGCTGGCCACCCTCTTTTTGGGATCGGCTGTCCCAGGACACCCCCAAAGCCTGCAGGTGCCCGTCGCCAATCGACAACAGGTACTGCTGCAGTGGATAAAAGCCAAAGGTATACAGTACCTCGAAGGTTTCCTGCTCGCCCCTGGCATTGTCGGTAGTCACCCAGTACTTGTTGTCTTTCTTAAAGAAACGGGTTTTCTCCCCGTAGTGATCGAACACCACGTTGTTGAAGTCACCCAGTACCGACTGGTCGTTGGCGGGCTTCATGGCCCAGTCGTGATGAGAGCCCTGCCACAACTGATCTTCTTGCTGATGACAGTCACTGCACACTTGGCGGCCAACAAATTTGGCCTGAAGGCGTGGATCAGCAACCGCACCGGACATGGCGTCCTCGGCGGCCATCACTGACCCCGGCAGACCATTGACGATCAGCAAAACGAAACTGAATACAGCGCAAGTCAGAGGGGCGTTGGAAAATAAAAAACGGGGGAACAACCTATTGGACAGATAATTCACGGGCTTCCTGCGGTGTTATCGCCGGTGTTGGACATGCGCCAGCGTTGGTGTGTGAAACAGAACTGTGAGTGTAGTCAGTTTTTTATGTGGCTGTAAGTATTCCTGTAAAAGCGTACAAGCGCCAGTATCGCCCCATCCAATTGACGGCTCTTTCGCACCACACGCCCATAAAAAAACGCCGTCCATTACTGGACGACGCTACAAGACAGAAGAAGTGAGATGCTGTTTCTGAGGAAACTATTGCCCGGTTTTGAATCTTGTCATGTCCTCAATCACACCATCGACGGTGAAACTGTTGGGCGCCTGACGAGCAGGGAATTTGCGGAAAGTCTGGGCAAAACGCAGGGCTCTGGCCGATCCATACATGATTCTTCCTGCGTTGCTTTCCCACCAGGTGTTGTAGTTATTGGCGTCAGTATCGGCTCGCTCGTAGGGATCGCGGCGCAGATTGAAGATTTTGGGGATACGCAATTTAACGAACGGTTCGCGCCAGACGTCAAAGCGGTGTGCACGCTGCTCGGCGTAAACCACTTTCCAGTCGCCGGTACGGATGCCGAGAAATTGGCCGTCATCACTGAAGTAGAAAAAGTCTTCCCGCGGACCGGCTTTTGCCTTGCCGGTCAGGTATGGCAGAAAGTTGTGGCCATCCAGATGCACGTTGAATTTCTTGCTGCCAAACGTGCGGCCCTTTTTAAGATCCTCCACCACCTTGTCGTCACCTACCGCGGCCATCAACGTCGGCAACCAGTCCAGGTGCGACATAATCTCGTTGGAGACCTGCCCCGGCGCAATTTTACCCGGCCAGCGCACCAGCGCAGGCACCCGGAAGCCCCCTTCCCAGTTGGTGTTCTTTTCACTGCGGAATGGCGAGATGGCCGCATCCGGCCAGGTGTTGTAATGCGGGCCGTTGTCGGTGGTGTAGAGCACAATGGTGTTGTCCTCGATGCCCAGATCCTTCAGCTGCTGCAGCATCTCGCCCACCAGCTGATCGTGCGCCACCATCACGTCGTTGTAAAAGCCCTGCCCGGATTTGCCCAGATGTTTCTTCGCCGGATGGGTCCAGAAGTGCATGCCGGTGGTGTTGAGCCAAACGAAGAACGGCTTCTTGGCCTTGTGCGCGCGATCAATAAAATCTTTCGCACTGGAGGCAAATTCTTCATCGACGGTTTCCATCCGCTTCTTGTTCAGCGGGCCCGAATCCTCGATCCGGCCATCGGCGTAGCTGTGAATCACACCGCGCGGATTGGCCATTTTCTGGAACCACGGATCCTGAGGGTAGTCCGGACTTTCAGGAGCTTCTTCGGCATTCAGGTGGTAAAGGTTACCCAGAAACTCATCAAAACCGTGATTGGTGGGCAGAAACTCATTGCGGTCACCCAGGTGGTTCTTGCCGAACTGTCCGGTGGCATAGCCCAACGGTTTGAGCATTTCGGCCAGCGTCGGGTCTTCTTTCTGAATGCCGGTATCCGCACCGGGGGTGCCCACCTTGGTCAATCCGGTTCTCACCGGAATCTGGCCGGTAATAAAGGCCGAACGGCCGGCGGTACAGCTCTGCTCCCCGTAATAGTCGGTGAACATCATGCCCTCACGGGCCAGGCTGTCGATGTTGGGGGTTTTGTACCCCATCAGTCCATGACTGTAGGCGCTGATGTTGGTTTGCCCGATATCATCGCCAAAGATGACCAGTATGTTGGGCTTTTCCACTGCCAGAGCAGCCGTCGAGCCAGCACCCAGCGTCAGTAATGTGGTCGCCGCCAGCACCGGCCGCACCAGTTTGGATAAAAGTAGTTTTGACAGGCATGATTTCAGTGGCGGAAACGCCCTAGAGTATCGAGTCATCGAATCAACCTCTGTGATTATTAGGGGTAAGGTCACTTCTGTTGAAGAAGTGCAGTTGCTCCCAAGGCCTCCAGATCCAGTGACAACGACTCCAGTCAATGTCTGTCACAACAAGGACAGCTGGGATTCCCTGAGGCAGGTGCGAGTGGGCCATGCTACCCCAGCCACAAGTTATATCTCCAATGACATTTTTAGTATAAAGTTAATAACCAAAAGCATATATCCCGATGATTATCTTATGGTGAAACCTCCCTCTTCTCTGAGTCGTATAGATTTCAAACTGCTCTATTCCTTTCAGGTACTGATTGAAGAGTGCAATGTGACCCGCGCGGCAGATCGGCTCTGTATCTCGCAACCGGCCATGAGCAAAACACTGGTGCGCCTGAAAGACGTCTTCAACGACCCGCTGTTCACCCGCACGGCTTACGGACTGATCCCCACCCCCAAAACCAATGAGCTGGCGCTGCGCCTGCCGTCACTGCTGGGGGAACTGCAGGATTTGGTTGACGGAGGAAAGTTCGACCCTGGAGCCTGGAGCGGGCGATTCAGTCTCGGTCTGCCCCAGTGGGTATCGGAAATGAATCTGCCGCTGATCGTTCGGGCCATCTGCGAGCAGGCTCCCAATGTCCAGCTGGCCAGCTGCGACATGCCACAGGACTATCTGGAGCAACTGGCCACCGGCAAGCTGGACTTTGTGATTCAGCGTGAACAGCCGGTTCCTGAAGATTTTCTCAGCACCCCGCTGGGCAGTGGCGATGCCAGCTGCCTGATGCGAATAGGGCACCCGCTCAGCCAGCAATCGAGCCTCAGTCTGGAAGAATATCTGTCTTACCCACACATTCGGGTGTCATTTCCCGGCATGACCGACGACAATACAGGGATCATTGACCAGGTACTGAAAGAACAGCAACTGAGTCGCCATATTGCTTTTGACACCACCCAATTGACCGCGGCGCTGGAGACACTGCTGAACACGGACTGCCTGATGGTGGGGCCTCGCCATCTGACGACCACCGGCAGCTATCAGCAAAAACTGATCTCGATGCCGTTCCCGGAGCCCCTGCGCTTTCCCAAACTGCCCTTTATGCTGTTGCAACACCAGCGCACGGATAACAGTCCGGCCCATCGCTGGCTGCGGGAGTTGCTACTCGAGCTGAGCCGCCAAAGCCTGCAATCCTAGCTCGAATCAGGAACGGGCGGGTTCGAGTTTGGCCAACATCTCGGCCACCAGGCCACTCAGACGCTCTCGCTTGAGGGCATCAGGCGCTTGCGGTTCGGCAAAGGTTTGCAAGGCACTGCGCCAGACACCTTTTCGCTCTTGTGAATCCCAAATACCCAGCAACATGGTGCCCTTGGGATGTTTGGCATCCGATGTCCCTTCAAGACTGGGAAACAACCGGAACAGGGCCTGAGCCCTGGCACTGGCCTCCCCCTCTCCCAGCACCATCGCTCCGACGAGCTGATATCGGGTAGGCCCCTGTGTAAACAGAAACCCTTTGGCCTCCAGCTGCTTCTGGATTTCCTGCTGGATCCAGGCCGGTACCGAGCCATTGTCCGGCAGCACAGAAATTCCCGCCGGGTTGGCTCCCTTGCCACTGGGGGCAATCACGCCGGCCACTTCTGTGTGCCAGCTCAGCGGTGTGGATGCGGTGACGGGCATGTCGGGGCTTGAAACGGTTACCGAGACTTTCTGTTTCAGAGGGTCCTTCCTGGCCGAAGAGTTGGGGGAATTGGAACAGCCTGCAAGCAACAATGCGGGTAACAACACCGACAGCATCAGACTCATAAACACGCGGGGACAAGGCAAACCTCGGGTAAAAAGTGTGTGCATAAAAACAGCTCAGTCAGTCAATGGGGAGACGGAATGGCGCATACAAAAGCCAAAAATATGAACAACAACATGAGCTTAGCAGATGATTTTCCCGCCCGGTGTTAATGCATCAATAATTAAGCTGGCCAATTTTGCCTTTAACACTAATTTACGGCAGCGCAACCGGCTACAGCTCGACGCTTCTGGCACAAAGCGCTAAACTCGCGGGTCAGTTCATCGCAATGAGGCCAGAAACGGCCTTCTCACCATCAGATACGGGAATATCTATGTTTAAGCGTCGCTTAACCCTTGGCCTGGCAGGCGTTATGAGTCTGTGCGCCTTAAACCTGCATGCCGATACCTTGCAAGATATCTATCTACGTGCACTCGAAAACGATCATCAGCTGAAAGCCGATACCGCCGCTTATGAAGCAGGCAAAGAAGCCCTGACCATCGGACGCGCCGCGTTACTGCCACAGATTAATGCCGAAGCGTCCTACGCAGAATCGGAGCAAACCAACATTGGCTCCAGTGTTTTTTCTCAAGGTGCTCCCAACGAATACGATGCCGAATCTGAGAGCGAAAGCTATTCCGTGTCACTGACACAGCCGCTGTTTAATATGGCGGCGTGGTTTGGTTATCAACAGGGCATTGCATTGAGCGAACAGGCCGAAGCGCAATTCAGTGCCGACCAGCAAGCGTTGATCGTGAGAACCTCCGAAGCCTATTTCAATGTGCTGCGTGCCATTGACAACATGACCACCGCACAGGCCGAAGAAAAAGCCCTCAGCCATCAGCTCGAGCAGACCAAACAGCGTTTTGATGTGGGTCTGACGGCCATCACCGACGTGCACGAAGCCCAGGCCGCCTATGACAACGCCACAGCGACCAAGCTCGAGGCACAGGGTAATCTCGGTATCGCGTTTGAAGCTCTGGAAGTCTTGACCGGCCGCCCGGAAAACACCGTTGCGCCACTGGTAGAGAACTTTCCGGTAATCCGTCCTGAGCCCCTGACGCGCAGCGAATGGGTGGATTTCGCCCTGGAAAACAACTACTCGCTCAAGGTCGCTGAGCTCAACGCCAAGGCCTCTGAAGAAAACGCTCGCGCTCGCGCTTCGGGCCACTTGCCGACAGTCACAGCCAGCTATTCATACAGCAATCGTAATGACACCAACACGGATCTGTTTTTTGGTTCAGGGTCGGGTCCAACCGCTAACGACTCCCGCATCGACGACCACTCCACCATTGCGGTGCAATTGAACGTGCCTATTTTCAGCGGAATGCGTGTCTCCGGCGAACGCCGTCAGGCTTACAGTCAGTCCATGCAGGCAAAGGAACTCTACAACAAGACCCAGCGCGACACGATTCAGGCCACCCGTTCACTGCACTTGTCTGTGGTCGCCAATGTGGCTCAGGTAAACGCCCGCAAACAGGCGATCACCTCCAGCAAAAGTGCTCTTGAAGCCACCCAGGCGGGTTATGAAGTGGGTACCCGCAACCTGGTAGACGTGCTGATTGCCCAGCAAAATGTCTACTCGGCTCAGCGCAACTACGACGATGCCCGTTACGGCTACATCATCAACATGCTGCAACTGAAACAGGTAGCAGGCAACCTGACTCCGGAAGACGTACAGCAGCTCAACCGCTGGCTGGATGCCGAGAATCAGGTTGATCGCAGCACGTACGAAACAGAAACGGTGAAGTAAATACCGGACAGTCTGATCAGACACAAAAAAGCCCGCCATGAGACATCACGGCGGGCTTTTTTGTTCAGGCTTTCAGTTGTTGATCGATCACATCCAGCAATCGCTGCAAGGCGCCACGATTGGCTTCCGCCACCTGTCTGGCGGCTTCCCCCATCGTGTCGGAACGCAGCTCGGACGCCAGCAGCTGATCCACCGCCACCGCCAGATCCGTTGGCGTCTCTACCACCTTCAAACCCGAAGACTCCTTCAGCAGGCGCGAAACTTCCGCGAAGTTGAACAGCGAGGGTCCACAAAAAATCGGTTTGGCCCAGGCCGCAGGCTCAATCAGATTGTGGCCGCCATTGGGCACCCAGGTCCCCCCCATGAATACGACATCGGAAGCACCCAGCATGGGCAGCATTTCACCCATGGTGTCGCCCACCAATACTTGTGTGTCGGCCATGACGCTGCCGCCCTCACTGTGCCGCTGAACGCGATACTGCTCTTCGGCTTCACTCACAACCCGATCAAATCGCTCCGGGTGACGGGGCACCAGCACTAACAGCAAATCCGGATAACCGGGCAGCAGTTTTTCATAGGCCTGCAATAACAGCGTATCCTCCCCCTGATGAGTACTCGCCGCCAGCAATACCGGGCGTCGTCCATTGCCCAGCCAGCGCTTGCGGATAACCTGCGCCTGCCGAATGACGGTGTCATCAAGGGTCAGGTCGAATTTGATGTTGCCGGTAATGGCCAGCGCCGCTCGCGGCAATCCCAGACGGACAAAACGCTCGCCATCGTCGCGATGCTGTGCAGCCACGGTGGAAATCTGCTTGAGCATGGGTTCGGCCAGCGCCGAAAAACGCGCGTAGCCCCGCGCCGATTTTTCGGACAACCGGGCATTGGCCACCACCAGAGGAATATCACGTCGATGGCACGCAGCAATGGTGTTCGGCCACAGCTCGGTTTCCATAATGATCGCCAGGCTGGGGTGGGTACGATTCAGGAAGCGCCCCAGGCAGTCCGGCAGATCGTAGGGCGCATACACATGAAATACAGAATCCCCCAGGGAGGCGCGGACCCGATCCGAGCCGGTGGGCGTTGTGGTGGTCACAATCAAATCGTGCTCAGGGAAACGGTTCTGCAGAGCCTTGATCAGAGGCAAGGCTGCCAGGGTTTCACCCACGGAGACCGCGTGCACCCAGATGGCCGGACGCTCACTGCTGCGCGGGGCAAAAAAACCAAATCGTTCACTCCATCTTTTGGCGTAAGCCGGTGCGGAGCGTGCGCGCCACAACAAACGCACGATCACCAGCGGCAAACAAAGGTAAAAAAACAGACTGTATAACCAGCGCATCATAGCCAAGATCGCGTCCTGCAAAAAAGAATGGGCAGCATACCCAGACCACCTTCACAAGCCAAGCAATGGGATACAAACGAACCGACCAGATCAGGTTTTTTACACTGAAAACCCGTATAATTGGGGAAATTCCTGACTTGTGGATCTCATGTCGCAGCACATTCAACTCGACATCGCCATTATCGGCGGTGGTATTGCAGGGCTCTGGCTCATCAACCGCTTGCAGAATGCCGGCTACCAGTGCGCACTGTTTGAAGCCCATGCACTCGGTGGTGATCAGTCCGTCGCCTCGCAGGGCATGATTCATGGTGGCATCAAGTATACCCTCAGCGGCACGCTCACCGGGGCATCCGAGGCCATCGCCGATATGCCGGCACACTGGCAGGACTGCCTGGCCGGGTGTGGCGATGTCGATTTACGCGGCGCCAATGTCCTCAGCGATCACTTTTACATGTGGTCCAGCGCCAGCGTCACCTCCAAGCTCACCACCTTCTTTGCCAGCAAGGCGACCCGGGGTCGGGTCGACAAAGTCAAAGCACAGGATCGCCCACCGATTTTTCAGCACCGTGATTTTAAAGGGCAGCTCTACAAGCTGGTGGATATCGTGCTGGACGTTCCCAGTGTTCTGCAAACTCTGGCCAGCAACGTCGAGGGTCGCGTCTATCAACTTCCCAAGCAACAGGCACACTGGACGAAAGACGACCAGAATACGTGTCAGTTGACCGTGAAGACCGATCAAGGCGAGGTGAATATTCGTGCCCGGCAATTTATCTTTACCGCCGGACAGGGCAACGCTGAGCTGCTGCAACAATTGGGCGAAAGCTCTCCCGAGATGCAGATCCGCCCTTTGCAACAAGTGATGGTCAAACTGAACCAGCCCTACGGTTTTTATGGGCACTGCCTGGGTACAGACAAGACCCCCCGCCTGACCATCTCCAGCCACCCGTGCAGTGACGGCAGCTGGGTCTGGTATCTGGGCGGCAGCCTCGCCGAGAAAGGTGTTGATCAAGACCCGGATACGCTGATCCGGCAGGCACACCGGGAACTGAGCAATCTGATGCCCTGGCTGGATTTGTCGGATGCTCAGTGGGCGACCCTGCCTGTGAATCGGGCCGAACCGAAACAGCAGAATATGATCCGTCCCGACAAAGCCTTTATCGGACAGGCAGAACACTGCACCAATCTGTCTGTCGCCTGGCCAACCAAGTTAACGCTGGCTCCCAATCTTGCCACCGAGGCTCTCGAACAGTTACAACAGCGAGGCATACAGCCCAGTGATGCCAAGACTGACCTGAGCCCGCTTGATTTACTGCCTCAAGCGACGGTGGCCAAGTCCCCCTGGGATCTGGCAGACTTCCGTCCTTTTCCAGCCACTGGCCTGTAAGCATTCCATGACCACACTCGCAGATTTTCGCAACGCAATCGGCAACACCGGTCTCAAGGTCAGTCCGATTGGTCTGGGCACCGTCAAACTGGGACGCAATCAGGGCGTTAAATACCCCACCGGTTTTGAATTACCCAATGACACCGAAGCCGCCAATTTAATCGCACAGGCAAAAGATCTCGGGATCAATCTGATTGATACGGCACCGGCTTATGGCATCAGTGAAGAGCGCCTGGGCCCCCTGCTGCACGGCCAGCGACACGAGTGGGTAATCTGCAGCAAGGTGGGGGAAGAATTCCATCAAGGTGTATCGTCCTTCGACTTTTCTGCCGCACACACTCGCCGCAGTGTAGAGCGCAGCCTGCAACGCTTGAAGACCGACTTCATTGATCTTGTGCTGGTACATTCTGACGGACAGGATATGGACATCATCCATAACGGCGAAGCTTTGGGCACTCTGGCAGACCTGAAACAGGAAGGCCTGATTCGCGCCTATGGCATGTCTACCAAAACCGTCGACGGCGGTATTGAAGCGGGCAGACAGAGTGACTGTGTGATGGTGACTTATAACCTGAGCCATCGGGAAGAAGAACCGGTGCTCGACTTTTGTGCCGCTCACAACAAAGGCGTGTTTATCAAGAAAGCGCTTGCCAGCGGTCACATCACTCTCGACGATCATGAAGACCCTGTACAGGCGAGCATGGATTTTTTGTACGGGCACCCTGCGGTTAGCAGTGCCATTATCGGCACCATTAACCCGGCTCATTTGCAGGATAACTGCAACAAGGCACTGACCACCCTGAACGCCTTGCGCAACACACAGAAACAACCATGAAAACGCTACAGAATTCAGAACTCAACAAGCTGATCGACTCCGGCACCGTCATCGAAAAAGACCATCACGGCCCCAAGGTGGTTGTGCTGGCAGAACACCGCTACCTGAAAATCTTTTATCACAAGAACAGGGTTTCGATGGCCAAACTGCGCTCCCGCGCCAAACAGTTTGCCAGCAATGCCGCCAAACTGAAAAAGCGTCAGATCACCACGGTCGGTATTCTGGACACCTTCAAAACTGACAGTCCGCGACGCGACTGTGTCTGCTACCACGGCATCCCGGGCGATACCGTGCGCAACCGTCTCAAACAGCAGCCGCAAGATCTAACGCTGTCACGTCAGCTGGGCAGCTATGTGGCTCAACTGCACGATGCCGGCGTGATGTTTCGCTCGCTGCACTTTGGCAATATTATTCAGCTGGACGACGGTCACTTCGGCCTGATTGATATCGCCGATATGCGGATCAATGTCTTCAAGTTGAGTAACTGGCAGAGAAAGCGAAACTTTCAGCATGTGTTTCGCTACCAAGACGATATGAAAATTATCGATCTGGATGAGTTTATCAAAGGGTACCAGAGCGAGAGCGGCAGTCAGGGAGCCAGACTGCGCTATTTTGAAGAGATTATTCGGCAGGCAGTTCCGGCCGTTCAATAGCAACGGCCTTGTAGCGAACTCGCACCAGCTCTTTAATCGCGCTCTTTGATTTTTTCGACGATCGCGGTGGTTGAACAGTTATCAAAAAAGCTCAGCACTCTCACTTCACCGCCATAGGCTTTGACAATTTCCCAACCGACAACCTGATCTTCGGTATAGTCGCCGCCTTTAACCAGGACATCCGGCTTGATGAGCTCCAGCAAACGCTCCGGGGTATCATCAGAAAATGAAATCACCCAATCCACCGCTTCCAGTCCGGCCAATACGGCCATACGGCGATCCACAGGATTGATCGGCCGTGCAGGGCCCTTCAGGCGGGAAACCGATTCATCGCTGTTGATGGCAACCACCAGTCGATCCCCCAGACTACGGGTGTCTTCCAGGTAACCCACATGTCCGGCGTGGATGATGTCGAAACAGCCGTTGGTGAAGACAATTTTTTCACCCTGGGCACGGGCGTCTTCCAGCGCAATCAATAACTGCTCTTCAGTCATCACTCCACGCTGGGCACCCTGCTCAGCCTGAATGGCCCGGCGCAGCTCGGGACCACTGATCGTTGCCGTACCCAATTTGCCAACGACAATACCGGCCGCGACATTCGCCAGAGTCACCGCCAGAGGCAGCTCACTGCCAGCCGCCAGGGCTGACGCCAACACCGAAATGACAGTGTCGCCGGCACCGGTGACATCAAACACTTCGCGGGCACGAGCGGGCAAATGAAACTCGGGCTGATTGGGGCGCAGCAATGTCATACCGTGCTCGCCACGAGTAACCAACAGCGCCTCAAGATCCAGAGACAACATCAGCTCGGTGCCCTTGGCCACCAAATCACTTTCGTGAGGACAGCTGCCAACTACCGCTTCAAACTCATGCAGATTCGGGGTCAGCAAGGTGGCACCGCGATACCGTTCAAAATCGGTACCCTTGGGATCCACCAACACCGGCACCCCTTCTTTACGGGCAGCCTGAATCAGACTCTGAGTATCCTGCAGACTGCCTTTGGCATAATCCGACAGAATCACCGCCCCCATCATCGGCAGGCGCTTTTTGGCTTTTTCCAGGAATCCGTCGCTGTCTTCAGCGCTAAAAGACTCCTCGAAATCCATGCGAATCAGCTGCTGATGACGACTGATGACACGCAGCTTGGTGATGGTCGGTTTGTCAGTCGAGGTCTGGAAATCCGTATGAATCCCCACCGCTTCCAGACGTGAACGCAAGGCATCGGCCGCTTCGTCCTGCCCAACCACACTGATCAGGGAGGCTCCGGACCCCAGTGCTGCAATATTCAGCGCCACGTTGCCCGCACCGCCCGGACGGTCTTCAATGCCGTTGACCTTTACCACCGGGACCGGAGCTTCAGGGGAAATACGCGAAGTTGCGCCGACCCAATAGCGATCCAACATGACATCGCCGATCACCAGAACCTGGGATCGGTCAAAACGGGGCATGGAGAGTTTCATGATATTTTCTCAGTAATTCGTTAAGACTGCGGTCATTTTAACCCGCTAGGCCTGAAACTGCATGGAATGCAGTTTGGCGTAGACACCGCCTTGAGCCAGAAGCTCGGCATGACTGCCCGCCTCCACAAGACGGCCCTTGTCCATCACCACAATCTTGTCTGCGGTTTCAATGGTGGATAAACGGTGGGCAATAACCAGTGTGGTACGGCCTTTCATCAGCTCTTCCAGAGCGTCCTGAATGGCCCGTTCGGACTCGGTATCCAGCGCCGAGGTGGCCTCATCCAGAATCAGAATCGGGGCATCCTTCAACAGCGCCCGGGCGATAGCCAACCGCTGTCGTTGACCGCCAGACAGACGGGTACCATCTTCACCAATCAGGGTATTAAAGCCCTGCGGCATGTCTTCAATAAATTCGGTCGCATGGGCAGCTTTGGCCGCTTCACGAATGGCTTCTTCAGACGCCCCCGCCAAACCGCCATAGGCGATATTGCTGGCTACGGTATCGTTAAACAGCACCACATCCTGATTGACCAGAGCAATCTGCTCACGCAGGGAAGCCAGGGTATAGTCCGTGAGGGGAACACCATCCAGCAGGATCTGACCCTGGCTATATTCGTAAAAACGCGGAATCAGACTCGCCAACGTCGACTTGCCACTGCCGGAACTGCCCACCAGGGCTACAGTCTCTCCCGGTGAGATGGAGAGATCTACGTCGTGGAGCACATTCCCTTCATCGGGATGGTAGGAAAACGATAACTGCTTAAACTCGAGGCGACCTTGTACTCGCTTGGCAACCACTTGTCCGGTGTCATTTTCCGGGGTTTCATCCAACTGTTCGAAAATACTTTGAGCCGCAGCAATGCCCTTTTGAATGGTGCCGTAAACTTCACTCAACTGTCTTACCGGCTTGGGAATCAACCCCGCAGCTGTAATATATGCGACAAAGGGCCCCGGGCTGGAGGTATCCATAAACGTCATGGCCAGATACACCAGTGTCCCCATGGCCGCAGCCACAATTACCTGCATCACCGGTGTCGCCAATGCACTGGTTTTAACCAGTTTCAGGTTTTGCTTGAGGTTATCTTTACTGACTTCTTCAAATCGGCGGCGCTCGTACTCTTCACCAGAGAAGGTTCTCATCACCCGATAACCGGAAATCATCTCTGAACAGATATGAGTAATATTCCCCATCACCACCTGAATCTTGCTGGCGAGCTTTTTCAACCGCTTGCCCACTGTTGCCACCAGAATGCCAATAAAAGGGGCAATGACCACGAACACCATGGTCAGCTTCCAGTCTTTCCACAACAGGTAACCAAACAGACAAATCACGGTAAATCCCTCACGGATAAGCACCTTGAGGGCATCGGTTGCGGCTCCGGTTACACCCTGCACGTTATAGGTTATCCGGGAAATCAGGTTGCCTGAGTTATTGTCATCAAAGTAATGACTGGGCATGGTGGTCAGCTGATTAAACAGCTGAACCCTGAGGGTGTGAACAATATTCAATGACACCTTGGCAATAAAATAGTTACCAATAAAAGAACCCACCCCCCGAACGGTAAATACAGCCATCATCATCAAAGGGATCATGATCCGCTGATCTTTTTCACCACTTTCAATAGCGTTGATCAGCATTTCCATAATCTGGGCAAGGGCAGGCTGACTGGCGGCAAAGATCAAAAAGCCCAGGATACTTAATGTGAAAATATGCCATTGAGACTTTACATACTTTAACAATCTGAAATATATGGTCATTCCAGAGGAATGATTCACATAATCTGCTGCCTTGGGGTGATCTATCTCTGACATATTTCAAACCAAACTCATTAATTACTATCGAATGATCAAGAAGAACTCTCAAAACCTTCTTTGGATATCACCCAATTCTTAGCAGGAGGAGTGAAATGTTCAGGGTGCCCCCCCCAATGCCTTTTCCACTCAAGAAAATGAAAGTAAAGAAATTCACGGTCTGTAACGTTATTTGTAAGGACGCCATCACACCAAAACCAGCGTGTAGGAAAATTTCTCGATCCATCCAGCCAATTATAACGTAAACCCGGTGTCGAGTACTGCTCAACAAAGTATGCTTTTCGGCTATAAGGGCGAAACAGGTACTGTAGAGCAGCACGCAAGATACGAGGATAATTCTTCAAACCCACAAACAGCTTGGAAAAGCACTTCTCATCAAACCCACAGTGGGACGGATCTTCAAAAGCTTTCCGCCACCCTTTGACTTTGGAGAAAGCAAAGACGTATTGAGGCGTATTTCGCAAAATACAACAATGCCCAGACACTCGGGTTTCATGGGTACTCACTACATCATAACGGGATAGCAGATCGTCATTAAAAAAATGACGCACACGACCAAAAATCAAATCGAGGTCACAAAAGCCCCAGAAATCGTAGCCTTTTAACTCTTCCCTATGGACAGCTCCTAAAGCCGGTTTGATATCACACAATTTATAGGCACTATCTGGATCAAAACCAATGCTGAGGCCCTCAGAGACCTTGTGTTTATAGGCCTTAAAGCTTATGGGCCTGTAATGGATATTGGATGGCAAGCCCTCTGGCTTCGGATTGTCGGTATAAAGCAAAAAATCAACGCCAGGGTTTGCCCGGCAACTTTCCAGAAAATACTCCATCCAGAAAGGGAAAGGCCCAAAATACGGAATTACAAAACAAATGCTATACATTACTCTGACCTGCCATCTGGTTCACCACTCGAATATCTCCCAGTCATATATTGAAAGCGTTGCACCAAACTCAAAGATCGTGTTCGCACGAAGTACGATCGGCTGACACGACTCTAATTCAACAAACCACTTTCCCTATTGTCCTCCCTCCAGAGCTACTGCCATTCCTTAACCAGATTCAATTTGGTATAGTTGGGAATATTTATTCTTATTTGTAATTTTGCTTTTTCTTATCTGGCTACTTCTTAGTTAGCTAGCGACGATTTGGTCTTTTCCTCAGGATTCCCTTATTACCATGCTGCTTCGATCATTTCGCACTCATTATCTTCGCCACATTACGACCTATATTGCCATAACCCTGAGCTGCTACTTTCTTGCACAAACCTCGAAGCAATTACACAACGCATTTTACCTATTTGCCTTGCTCCCAACATTGCTCATATTAAACAAGCAACTGTTACAAAATCTGTTCCGCAGTACAGTCTTTAAAATATTACTGGCTTTTGGGGTATGGCACATTGCCTCGATAACATGGTCAGATGCCCCAAATATCGATAACGCAAAAGATGTCCTCTATGTTGTGCTATTTGTCATCGCTATTGCAATTGCATGGCAAAACAGGGACCACCGTCACCCACACACTCTGATTATCTCCAGCCTGATAACCTGCTTGCCGATTCTTTACCTCCTATTCACTAGCGACCACAGCGTCAGACTGAAGGGTGGGCCAGGAATCTTTAGCAACCCGATTACCGCGGCAAATTCACTGGTTTTTCTGATCATTACCAACGTATACCTGGCCAGTAATGAAAAGCGCAAAGCGCATATTCTCGTATATGCACTCGCGGCTTTATTGCATTTCTATGTTTTTACTTTGTGCCAATCGCGGGGCTCACTTGCCGCCCTATTGGCCGGTGCAGCCGTATTATTATGCTTTCGATTCGCCAAAGCACGACAACTTAAAATTTTCGCTACCTGCTCAATTATTACTGCCGGCCTTATAGCAACCTACGCAATGCATAAAAATTGGCTGGCTATTCCCACTGCTGGACCTCAAAAGGTAACCTACCACATCCCCAAAGAGCTTGATATCACCTCTGTTCAAGCCAATCCGATCGTATCAAATAACGTACAAAACCAGGAAATATTATCGTTACAGTCAGGCCTCATGAAAGCAGATGGCAACAAGATCAAGCTAGACCAACAGACTCGCAGCATTACCATCACTCTGGCCACCCCAACCTTCAAACCCTACAGCCAATTCGAACTTATCGCGCAAGATAAAAAGGGGCGTAGCTTTCCTCTACCCATATCTCCTCCCAGAATCCTGGACTTCGACACGACTTTCGGTGACCGGCTAGACATCTGGGCTGGCTTTTACAAGGTTATCGAGCAAAAACCACTTATCGGACATGGCGCCTCCCACCAACAATCGGTCATGACGGACAGCCGGAAAACGCCTTACTATGACCCTCACAATGTGTTTGTCGGTACTGCTTTAAGCTCTGGTGGCATCGGACTGTTTATACACATCATATTACTGGTGTTTACAGCAAGAGAGCTTATGAGAAAGTCCCCGGGACACTCCTTATTTCTTGCGCTGTTTGCAGCCGGCTTGACCGCCACTATGCTGGATGATCCTTCATTTTTTGATTCGCCATTACCCTACTGGCTATTAGTACTCATTCCGATAGGGTATGCCATATCGAAACAAACTTTTCAGACAGAGAAGCCGACTTAAGTACCGATCCTTACCCAACGGCAGCCACCTTAGGCTGCCATTCCACAATAATGCACCAAAACACTGATAGACCAACAATTACTTTCCTACCAGAGTCTATGTGACAGTTACGGTAAAGGACTAACAATCTCCTTTCAGATGACATTCAATTGTTGGCTGTTTACCCTCCACCAGCTCAACGATAACTTTTGTAATATCTTCAACCGACCGGTTTTTTGAATAAACATGGTACTCTGCAAAATGTTCAGCTTTTTTCTGAAACGTACTTAACTGAGTTTTATACAGATTAATCGAAGAAGATATAGCCTCAGAATCCACCACTCTAGATGAAAAAAATCTTTCCACCTGCAAATAATCAACCACATCATTGCCACACACCAGCAATGAGGGTCTACCCAAAAGCGCCGCATCCACAACAGCATTGGTGTACGAAGTCAGACACATAAATGCCCCTCGGCAAGAATCAATAAAAGACTCACCTTGAGGCCGCACAACAACATTATCAATAGATTCAGCGGCTTGTATCCAAAACGCTCCAGAACTCCTCGGATGTAACCGTACGTGTAACTGAATAGATGGGTTCCGCTCGGCCCACTCCAGAACAGAATGGTAATACTGTGCGTAACGGGGTCTCTCCTCCATCGCAGGCCCCATGCCAAGCAACAGAACATAACCCTTTTCGGTTGCAGGAGGCAGTGTAAAATCACTATCAAAAAGATAACTACCTGACAGAATTACGTCACACTCCCCAAACTTTGTTGTCAATGCATTTAAGTGCTCAAGGGAACTCGCTCCATACAAGAGATAATAGTCATAATCTATCATTCTGTATTTGGATGATTCTTTGGTTAACACCGAATGGGGAAGATGAACTACTTTACAGCCGGTTTCAGCAGCTCTTTTTTTTAAGAACGGAGAAAAGAGATCACCGTTTCGGTCAGTGACTATAACCTTGGGAGAATATGTTTCTAACAAATATTGAGCGTAGAGATCATAATTACGAAACAACAATGACTCATTGGAACATCCAAAAAGCTCTCTTGATTTAGCGATTTGCTTTGACGTCTTCGGGTCAATTTCGGCATGGGTAATTTGAAGCCGATCTAATCTGGAAAACATCCCCCGTTTACGATGAAGCTTTTTCATTAACTCAACTTCATGAATAAAGAGAACATCCACAGAGTTCTCAATAACGAGACGATTTTCCCGGTATATAGAAACGCCTTTTAAACCATTAACTAATAGCTTGGCTATTTGGGACTGATAACTCAGCCAATCAGATAGCCACCCCTTACTTTTACTGCTCTTTGCATTAACTCTTATAAATTTCTTAAGACGTTTCGACAAATAACGATCATTGGAATTCACACTTCCCTCCCAATTCAACGATCGAGAACATGCCGAAAATGGCATTTCGCGCCATCATCTGTAAAACGACTTTGGATTTTTTGACTAGCCTGATCACTCTCGGCACTTCTCATTTCAACGATCAACTTAGCCAGAGATCTATAGTCGCCAATCGCAAACTGTCTGTTCTCATCCACTATCTCTGCCGCACCACCACCATTGGTAGACAGCACAGGAATGCCTGCTGCTATTGCTTCCAATAAAACCATACCAAAAGGTTCATTATCAGAACTCAGAGCAAACACATCAAACGCTTTAAAGTACTTCCAGGCATTTTCTACACGCCCCAAAAAAAGCACTCGCTCCGACACACCCAACTCATATGCCAGTGCCTTTAGACTCCGTTCCAGTCGGCCCTGACCTACCACCACCAAAAGCGAGTCTGGCATTTTGAGCTCAGAAAACGCTTTAAGTAACGTTGCCTGATCTTTATCCGGATGTAACCGACCAACATTGCCAATGATGTATTTATCCTCTGGCAACCCTAAAAACTTCCTCGATGACTCTCGTGAAAGCTGCTCCCGGGTATATTTATTAATATCGATATGATTGTACTGAGTCAGGACTTTTTCAGAAGGGAACCAGGGCAGTGCGCTCCTAATATTATCTCTGATTGCATTAGACACACCAAACAGTGTTAATTTCTTTTGATGGCGATAGGTAAACACCTTTCTCCAAAAAGATTGAAATACACCATACGCATGAGCCACCCCATAAACTTGCACTTGTGGGAGGTGGCAGGCTATAAACGTCGGCTTATAGCGATGGCATATAGCGAATTCAAATTTGTATTCTTCATGTAAAGCTCTTAACTCACGAATTTGCTTTCGCTTGAGTCCCTTGATGTCTTTTGATCTGTACTCCCAAAAGAGTGTCTTATCCGAGCCAACCAAAGACTCAACATCAGGATTCGCCTTACCCGTGAGAAATACCGTCATCACGCGGTAGTCAGTTTCGTCGAAAAGCACACGCCACTGTCTTGCCACATCATCGAAAGGTGCATCATAACCATGACAAAGCTGAAGCACCCACCGTTCTGAAGACACTTTAGCTCTTACCTGCAGGATCTTTCACCACCAAAATATCCTCCATAATCAGATACTCAAGATCCGACCCAAAGAACATATTCAGTGCATCAGTTGGCGAGCACACCATGGCCTCACCGCGACGGTTCAGAGACGTGTTCATCACTACAGCATTACCCGTCAACTTCTCCATCTCTTCCATTAACTGGTAGTAAGGATCATTTACACCTGGCTGCAGAGCTTGAGCCCGAGCCGTGCCGTCCTCATGAACCACTTCCGGCACCCGGGTTTTCCACTCTTCGTTGACTTCAAATGTGAAGGTCATATACGGAGCGGGATGATCCACTTTGAACATTTCCGGCGCTACGCGGCTGAGCATACTGGGGCAAAACGGTCTCCAGCGCTCGCGGAATTTGATCTGTTCGTTGATTTTGTCTGCGACACCTTCGACGCTGGGGCAACCCAGAATTGAACGTCCGCCGAGCGCTCGAGGACCAAATTCCATACGCCCTTGAAACCAGGCAACCGGATGGCCTTCAGCCAAGATTTTAGCGATTCTTTGTGGCACATCGTCGATGCGTTGCCAGTTTGGGTTGCCTTCATGTTTGGCACAGGCGGCGACAACTTCTTCGCTGGTGTAGCTGGGCCCAAGATAGACGTGTTCCAGTTTTTCAACCGGCACACCGCGCGCTTCAGAAACATAAGCCGCGGCACCAATCGCTGTGCCTGAGTCACCGGAGGCCGGCTGCACGAACAATTCTTTGATTTCGTCACGCGCGACAATCTTCTGATTGAATTTCACATTCAATGCGCAACCGCCGGCAAACGCCAGCTTGCCGGTTTCTTTGATGATGTCACCCAGATAGTAGTCCATCATTTGCAAGGCCAGCTTTTCGAACAGATCCTGCATGCTGGCAGCGTAATGGATGTAGGGCTCGTCAGCGATATCGCCTTCGCGCTTGGGGCCCAACCAATCAATCAGTTTATCGCTGAAGTAATAGCCCTTGCCTTTATCCTTGTGGCGGCGAAGACCGATGACATTGGCATAATCGGTATTGATGATCAGCTCACCGTCTTCGAATTTGGCCAGGCGGGAAAAGTCATACTTGGTAGGATCACCATAGGGAGCCATCCCCATGACCTTGTATTCGCCATCAAGCATCTCGAAGCCCAGGAACTCGGTGATGGCGCCATAAAGCCCACCGAGAGAATCCGGATCGATAAACTCTTTAATCTTGTGGATCTTGCCGTTTTCACCATAGCCAAAGAAGGTGGTGGCGTATTCGCCCTTACCATCAATACCCATGATGGCGGTTTTCTCTTTGAAACCGCTGCAGTGATAAGCACTGGAAGCGTGCGCCAGGTGGTGCTCTACGGATTCCAGCTCCACTTTCTTGGGATTAATGCCGAGCTGTTCCAGCAACCAGGTGACCTTCTTTTTGTAACGACGATAGCGACGATTGCCATTGATGATGGCATCCAGCGCACGGTCCGGCGCGTACCAGTATCGCTTGGCGAAGTGCCAACGGTGAGGTTCGGTAATGCTGATCGGCGCAAAAGGAATCGCCACCACATCAATATCTTCAGGTTTGATGCCCGCCTGCTCGATACAGAACTTGGCTGCCTCGTAAGGCATGCGGTTTTTGGCGTGCTTGTCTCTGACAAAGCGTTCTTCTTCAGCTGCCGCAACCAACTTGCCATCAATATACAATGCCGCTGAAGGATCGTGATTCAATGCTCCGGATAAACCTAATACGGTCAGGGACACTCTGTTAACCTCTTGCTAAGTTCTTAATCTTTGTTCGCTGCTTCACCGGTCAAATGGCAATCACGCATCAGGACTCGACGTTGTCGATCGCGTCTTTAAAACACTGATGTTCCCGTGACCCGTCTGCCCAATTACGGAGTAAGCGAGCTGTATCTTTGTTAAAAGCCTTGCGCCACACATTGAACTTGTTGTGCCAACGCACGGCATCTAAATCAATCATTGTCAGGGCTTCGCCCCACAGCAGGTTGGTTGCCTTAAAATCACCGTGACTAATTCGATGGCACACCATGACCTTCAGCATTGCCTTCACCGCCGCGCCCATAGACTGCAACTGCCCGGAGTCAGCCTGTTGGGCAGCGCCCCCCAGATCCTCTCCGTCGGCGACCTCCGTGATCAGGAAACCACGTCCGCGCAGCGGACCGCAGCGCTCTTCAACCATCGCCAGTGGTCGGGGAGTATTGATCCCCAGCACTCGCAGCCGGTGTCCCGCTTGCCAGCTGTGCCACGCGCGTGTCGGGCGCCAGCAGCGTTTCAGGCGGTGCCCCAACCCCTTCAGGTTGTAGCGTTTTATCACCAGTTGCCGGCCCTGCCAATCGACCAGACCAACGGTTGCGCTACCGCCGTCTTTCAACAGGGTCGCCGTCGCTAAAGCACCGTCCAGATCCTCAAGCAGGGGACTGATCAGGTCGCTTTCTGTACGCCAGACAGCGCGAAAAAAGGTCGCGCCTGTTTCCACTTGAAACAGGCTGCAATCGCGGACACTCTTATCCGCAAGATCCCGCGCTCGCCAGGCCTGCCACTCGTGGGCAAGGGCCGCTACTCTACCATATTCCGCGACAGCAGAGGTCAATTGCTGATACAGAGACCAGGCATCCTTCCACAGTTTTTCAGGTAATTGCGCCAGGAATACCGCCAGATTGGCGACAGCCTGCTGATCATCGTCGATCGGCAACACATCCGCAGTGTCGATAATCCAGCACTGCCCCTCGGCCAACAGGAAATTACCGGGGTGAATGTCCTGCTGCCGCAACCCCTTTTGGTGCAATCCGGCAATGGAAGAAATCACCTCAGCCACCAGCCGACGCGACTCATCCAAAGGCCTGGTACACTCAGGAATGATGTCAAAACCCGAGGCCTGCGCCAGCGTCCGGGATTCCGGAATAAAACGAACAATCACCCAGGCTCCCTGACCATCCGACAGCGCGCCATGAGCCAACATAGCTGGAGTCTTCAACCCGGCAGTCGTCAGGCGCTCATAGCCCTCAACTTCGGCGGTCGCTTTGCGGGCCGCTCTGGCACCGACAAACAACTTGACCAGAACCTCCTGTCCCTGCCAAATTGCACGTCCCACATAGCGCTTGCCCGGCAAGATCCGCAACCACTGCTCTACTTGCAGCAGGCCATCGACCTCTAGCCAGGAGGCTCGATAAGGCAGCGGTGGCTGGCGACCATACTTCGCCAGTTCTGTCACATCAGGCCGCACAGGACACCTTTTTCCCCTTGAGCTTTTTGCGATTACGCTTCTGCAACAACCGCTGATAATCAGATACCTTGCCAGCCGCAGGCAGGTTTACTACGTAGGCTGAAAGCAGCCGGTCACGGTCACTCTCAGTCCACAGGTCCGCGCGACGAAACAGGGCTTCGAGATCAGCCACTCGTTCACGTTTCGGCAACAGCTGAAAACGGGCTTTTTCCAAATCAATCAAAGTTAGCTCGGGCTTTGGCAAGGTTTCACTCAGATTTATAAAAATATGTTTGGGGTACAAACAGTGATGGGTAATCCTTTTCCCGTGCATCTTGGCTACTGTGGCCCCAATGGAGTCCAAAACTTGTTCTCGTGCAGTTTCCGTCAGTCCGGACCAGGACAGTAAAAGCTCCGACAGTGGGCAAAAATCATCCAGCGCACGGGTCATCAAAATCGACTGTTTCCCAGCGCTGATTTTACGCTCGGCAAAATACGCCACCTCCGGAGCGGGCAAGCCCACCTTGTGGTAATGGCGGATACTGCGAAACTCCCGGGCAAATGTAGGCTCGCCAAAGGGCCTTAGCCAACTGTAACTGCAGTGGTTACTCTGTCGTTTCAAGTAAAAACCGAGGCTCTCACCGTTAACATCCAACTCGAGGCGGCAAACACTGCTCCAGCCACCTCGCTCTGTATTGGGCTGATCGACGGTGGGTAATTCCAGCGACCATAAACTTTCGAAGTTATCCAAACCTCTATCTTTCAACGCCGCCTGGTATTCTGCAGCGATATAGTCCTTCATGTGCTTTCATGCTCCTTGTCAATATTGGTTGTAATTTCCCTTGTACAACCCCGTCACAGTTACGTGACGCCTATTCCCTGCCTTTGAAGAAACGCAGGATCTTTGCGATATCACGCCGGTGTTTCGGTGTTAACTTTTTGACGCTCTGGTACTGCTGATAAAAACGTATGCGCTGCTTTATGGTCAGTGTCCGCCGGGCAATTTTATCAAGGCAGGCAATATCTTTAATTCGGCGGTACTCGAAAAACGCCCCCCACCAAAAAGTCCCGGCGGGACAATCAATCATGCAAATCCGGGGATCCTGCTCGCTTCCCGATACCAGTATATTGCGCCATTTCCAATCGTTGTGGGCAAAACTGTGCTGGTGCATCACCGCCGAAGCTTCAGCGACCTGCCGACTGACGTTGTTCACCCATTGCGGCTGTTGTAACAAGGGAGAATCATGATCGGCCAGCCAGGCCAGGTCTTTAGAATTTTCTATTTCTGCGGTCACCAGAGCTCCACGACGCGGCCTCGACCAGCGAGACTCCTCGCCACAGGCAACCACCTCGGCCACTGGCAGCCCCCAGGCCTTAAAGCGCTGAAGGTTTTCCCATTCTCGACGGGCCTTGGATTTCACCAGAGCGCCCACCGGGTTGTCACCTGCCTTGCAATAACGTTTTACGTAATAGCCCTTGCCATCGAGCTCAACCCTCAACACTTCGCACAGTGAGCTGGTGGTAATCACTCGCCCCTGCAATTGCCAAACGGCGTCAAGAGAAGAAAAAGCCTTATGCGCTTCAGGCAGACTTGCATTTACATCATTGAACCAGCTCATGGAGCGTCATCCTGCACGACAATCCCCTTACGCAGCGCCTTGGCATACAGAGACTGAGCCTTGCGCTCCACCTGATCCCACAGTGTCTTCTGATCCTTTAATTCTTCGCGCAGGGGACGACCACTGTAGTCGCGGATAAAGCGCAACCTGTCGCGTAACGTCAGGGGAACATCAAACGCTGAATAATACAGACTCGCGAGATCCTTCAACCGCCAGCGATAAGGCAGCTGGCTATGAATCAGAGCCCGGTGCAGATCTATGATGGCCAAATCCGGTGCGTCAGTAAATTCCCGATCACGCAATAAAAAATGACAGATGTAGAAGTCGCGATGATTGACCCCGGCGGCGTGCATGTCCCGGGTCATTCGGCAAACCGTATCAAACAGGGCGCGCTTCTGAGTCAGGCTCGGCGGAGCCTTTCGCCACTCGATCGCAAGGTCTTCCAATGAGACTGAGGGCTCGATAGCGTCGGTAATAATGAAGGACAACTGTTTCGCGGGATTATGCCCACGCTGACCGAAGGCCGCCATGGTCATGGTGCCAACACCCGCCGACGTCAATGCCGCGATTGCGTCTCTTTCATGCGCAGCGCCAAGAATCGGCAATCGCGCCTGCATCAGGTTTTTAAAGATTTCACCCCAGCCCACGCCGCGGTGCAACTTGAGAAAATAGCCTTTACCGTTGAGCTCAAAGCGCAAGGTGCGACGACCGTCCAGTTCGCGATAGACCTCGCCTTCAATGCTTTCCACCATCTGGAAAGGGTCTTTGCCCTGCCACAGTTGCTGAAACTCTTCGCGTAAATAAACCGTCATGCCCCAGCCTTTGCAAATTCCAGAATACGATCAGCCGCCACTTCCGGCATGCTGTAGACATCCACACTGGAGGCAAACTCGGCGCCCCTCTGACGCCACAGCGGTCGCTGCTCATGAGCAATGGCCAGCAGTTCCGTCAGCGCCCGGGTCAGCTGCTGAAGATCAAACGGTGATGGTAAAACACGTCCCATATCCGCATCGGAGACATAGTGTGCATAACCACAGACGTCGGTCACCAGTACCGGCAGGCCGGCAACGATGGCTTCCACCAACACGGTACCGGTGTTTTCGTGGCGCGCCGGATGGATCAGAAGATCCGCCCCCTGCATAAAACGCGGCACATCATCGCGGCCACTCAATACCTGAAACTGCGACTCCACCCCCAGCTTGCGAGCCAGTCGCTGCAGCGAACCCGGGTTGTCCTGACCGATCACCATCAGACGGGTTTTGCTGCGCAAGGGTTCCGGCAACGCCGCCAGCGCCTCGACACTGCGGTCTACTCCTTTGGTCTTGAAGCCCGAACCCACCATTAACAGCAGCAGCTCGTCATCCGCCAGGCCAAACTCCTGGCGAAAGGCACGGCGGAGCTCCAGCGCATTGTCCGGAGCAATCCGATCCCGGGCGATGCCGGGAGGCAGAAGGTGCATTCGCGCATCAGGCGTATCATAAAAACGCTGAAAAACCGGCACCTGCAGCTGGGAGATCATCAGAATTTCGGTATCACTGTCTGTACCGAAGACCGCCTGTTCGTAAGCGGAGAAATGCTTGTAGCGTCCGCCTAACCGGTACAAAGAGCCATAGAGTTCCGTTACCCGGGCCTCATAGCAGCCATCGGCGGCATAATAGACATCCAGGCCTGGCATCTTGTTGAAGCCGATCAGGCAATCGACCGGATGCTCTGCCCGGTGCACCTGCACCCAGCGAGTAAAATGCCGGTTTTTCCCCTGGCTGCTCCACCCGTGTTTGGGCACCTCACACAGATCGATCCAGTCCGGGCACTCGCCCTGCCAACTGAAGGTATACACCCGGATCTGCGCGCCGCGCCGGTGACAGGCTTCGGCTATGCGCAACAAATCGCGCTGTAGGCCACCGAAGGGAAAATACTTGTACAGGCAAAACGCCAGTTTCATGGGAATACTCAGCTAGCCACGGATTCTGCCGGCGGCAGCAGAGGCTGCAACGCCTCCAATACCACATCAACGGTCAGCGGCGAAAAAATATCGGGATCGGCAACGTAATCCACCGGTTCACAGTCTTTGGCGCACAGGTGAATTTGATTCTCCCCGTAGGCACCGATCAACAACGGGCTGGTGGGACCGTAGAGAGATACCGTCGGGATATCCAGTGCGGCACTTAAATGCCCCAACCCGGTATCGACGGCAACCACCGCCGTCGCCTGTGCCAGTACACCGGCAACACCGTTAAGATTCAGTTTAGGCAACACCTGAATATTGGGGTTCTCACCGGCAATGCGATAGGCGCGCCGCTTTTCGTCCTTGTTACCCCAGGGCAGGCGCACGCGAATATTCTGCGCCGTTAAAGTCTCAGCCAGCTGTTTCCAGTATTCTTCCGGATAGTGTTTGTCGTGGCGGGTGGTGCCGTGCAGGAAAACCACATTGGCGGCTTCCTGAGTGACGCTGCAAAACCGGCTGCGATCGATTCCGTAAGAGCCTTTGCCTTCGGGTTTTTGGTAGTCGAGAGCTTGGGCAAACAAATGCCGAATGCGCTCCACGGCGTGCATTTCAGTGGGCACATGGTACTGATGCTGATACGCCAGTGCCGCCAGTTTTTCCCGCACGGAGTGCTTGTCATATCCCGCTGTCGGCGCTTTCACCAGACGTGCAACCCAGGCACTTTTCAGCAGCCCCTGAGCATCAATCACCAGATCGTAATGATGCTTGCGCAGCAAGGTGCGAAACTGCTTCCATTCCACCGACCCGATGGTTTTAAAAATCTCTTTGCGCCAGCGACGAATGGACACCGGAATCACCGTATTGACGGCGGGGTGCCAACCGGGAATTTCGGCAAAACTGTCCTCTACCACCCAGTCGAATTCGATTCCGGGGCAAGCGCGCTTTGCGTCAGTCAACGCAGGCAGGGTATGGATGACATCTCCCATGGAGGAGGTTTTAACAATGAGTACTCTCATCAGGCCAACACGCTCGTAAATTCCAGTACATTTATCAATTCCGGCACACTCATCGGCTCAAGACTCGCTCCAGAGCTGCCAGCACATTGTCTGGCTGAATATCAATCAGACTTTGGTGATACCCCAGATCGGCATCACCCTTGCGAATTTTCAAATACCCGTCGATCAGGCGGATGATTTCTGCCCTGTCACTCAACGGCGGCGTAAAATCCGGACTGGTAGGGCCATAAAGCGCCACCAGCGGTGTATTGACCGCCGCCGCCACATGCATCAAACCGGAGTCATTGGTCACCACGGCATCACAGGCAGCCAGCAAATCAATCACCTGAGGCAAGCTGGTACGCCCTGCCAGGCCATGGAAGGAATCTTGCTGCACCCTGGGAAGTTGCGACTTGATCTCAGCTTCCACCTCGGCATCCTTGGCAGAGCCAAAGCAAGCAACCTGCCAGCCATCTTCAATCAGACGGCTGGCCAGCGCGGCATAGTGATAATCCGGCCAGCGCTTGGCCGGTCCGAACTCAGCACCGGGACAAATGCCGATCAAACGCTCTTCAGGCAGGGCGAACTCTGCCATGGCCGACTGCTGATCCGCGGCAGAAACCCGCAACTGAGGCGGCAGAATCTCGGGCAAATCCTCCGCGCGACGCACGCCGGGGCCGGCCAGCGCCACATAGCGCTCGACCATTCGCGGGAAGGCGTTTTTATCGAGTTTGCGCGGGTCGTTCAGCAACACATAACGCATCTCGCCCAACCAGCCGGTGCGCAAGGGAATATTGGCCAGCCAGGGCACCAGCGCTGACTTCAGCGAGTTGGGCAGTACAATCGCCTGATCATAGCCACGCTTTTCCAGCACCGCCGCCAGCCGCTTGCGCACCCCCAACTGCAAACTGCCATGCCCCACCGGCATGGCGATGGAGTTGGCGACCTCCGGCATACGCTCTATCACCGCCCGGCACCAGTCCGGCGCCAGCACATCAATCTCGCACTCAGGGTTCTGAGCCTTGAGCTGACGATAGAGCGATTGGCTCATCAGCATATCGCCGACCCAGGAGGGTCCGATGATCAAAATCCGCTTGTTACCCATGTGCTCTTTACCCGGTCATCCCATGGCGAAATAAAACCCGGCATCATACCCCAGTCGCCTGTAAAGGTCAGTAAAAGTGCCGCTAAAGAAGCTTGCGGTATTCCAATTTTTGAGCAGGCTCATTACAATTCCCCGTCTCAGGCTTTTTGCACGATGCTTACCGGCATCTTTGCACCGCGCTTGTACCCATGTCGCCCCTTGAAATAAAGGCATGTGCTGTGAATGAGCCATAGGATACCGATTTGACGGCTCCCCACAGACTCGTACAACGCTCTCAGCGCAACACCCGTGCGCTTACTTTAGCAAGCTGAATACCCTGATCACTGTAACGACTCCTATTGATCCCTGTTTCTGAGGTTCCCTATGACGGCCTTCGGTAGTGTTTTCATGCCAGAAATGGCTCTGACTGAATTTGACGGAGAAAAGTGGGGTGCGCACAAACTGGTCCCCAGTGACAGTCTCAGCTTGCACCCCGGTGCCCACGTTTTGCATTACGCCAGCACCTGTTTTGAGGGCCTGAAAGCGTTTCGTCACCCCGACGGCAGCGTCAAGATCTTCCGCATGGACTGCAATATCGCCCGCTTTGCCCAGAGTGCAGAGCTGCTGGCACTGCCCGCCATCAATCCCGAGCAAACCCGGGACATGATCATGGATGTGGTTGCCCGCTTTGCCGATCAGGCACCGGAAGCCCCGGGCTCGCTCTATATCCGCCCGACGCACATTGGCACTGAGCCGGCTATCGGCAAGGCTGCCGGACCATCACTGACGTCCATGCAATACGTACTGGTTTCTCCCGTGGGCGATTACTTCGCCGGTGGTTCTGACACCACCCTGCGCCTGCTGCTGGAAGAAGAAAGCATGCGTTGTGCCCCTCATATGGGACGCATCAAGAGCGGCGGCAACTACGCCAGCGCCTTGCTGCCGACCATGATCGCCAAGCGCGACCTGAAAGTGGATCAGATCCTGTTCTGCCCCAACGGCGATGTACAGGAAACCGGCGCCGCCAACTTCCTGCTCATCGACGGCGACACACTGATCACCAAGGCTCTGGACTCCAGCTTCCTTCACGGCATCACCCGCGACTCGCTGCTGACCATCGCCCGCGATCTGGGCATGAACGTGGAAGAGCGCGACCTGAGCGTTGACGAACTGCTCGAGCGCAGCCGTAAACCCGGCTGTGAGGCTGCTCTGTCAGGCACCGCCGCGGTACTGACTCCGGTAGGTACGCTGTTGCACAAAGGCAAAGAGCATCAGGTTGGCGACGGCAAGGCAGGCGCCACTACCGCCAAACTGCGCCAAACCCTGAACAGCATTCAGTGGGGACAGACCGAAGACAAACACGGCTGGCTGACCAGCATCTAACCCCCCTCTTCCCGAGTCTTTTCCGACAGGCCATTGCGAGGCGCTCCGGCGCCCGTATGCCCCTGTCAGACGTCGAACACCCTCACCCTCCCAGATAGCGGTTCCAGATCTGCTTGACGCTCTCCCGTTCTGCCTGAAACTCTTCACCACCCACGACACCCGGCAGACGCTGCAACGCCAGACGATGCCCCGCAGAGCGATAGGCCTTATACGCCTCAATCAGCTGGCTGGCCTCTTCGTCAGCAAGCAATCCAACCTGCTGCAGCGTTTCCAAAATCCGGATATTGTCACTCCAGCGGCACAGCTCAGGCGCCTTCACCGACCAGGCCAGCACCGCGTACTGCACCAAAAATTCAATATCGACAATACCGCCAGCGTCCTGCTTGAGATGGAATTGCTCCGCTTTCTTCTCCTCTGAGCCCTTGGTGCCCAAATGAGCGCGCATTTTCTCACGCATCTCCACCACATCCTGCTTCAGTGACGTTTCATCCCGCTCCTGCTGCAGCAGATCATTGCGCAACGCCTCAAACTCAGCCGTCAGACGCTCGCCACCGGCCACAACCCGGGCGCGGGTCAGCGCCTGATGCTCCCAGGTCCAGGCTTCATTGCGCTGGTATTTTTCAAAGGCCGTCAGCGAACTGACCAGCAGCCCCGAGTTCCCCGATGGCCGCAGACGCATATCGACTTCATACAATTTGCCGGAGATGGTCTGGGTGTTGAGGATGTGGATCATCTTCTGACCCAGTCGCGTGAAAAAGGTCTGATTATCAATGGAGCGCTCGCCATCGCTGTAGCCTTTGGCACTGGCGTCGTGGATAAACACCAGATCCAGATCGGAACCGTGGCCCAGCTCAATGCCGCCCAGCTTGCCGTAGCCCACCACCACAAAATCCGGCTCCGGCTGGCCATCCACCGGCTGCGGCCGACCGTGGCGCTCCACCATCTGCTGCCAGGCCAGATTGAGCACATGCTCCAGAATCACCTCTGCCAGCCAGGTCAGGTAATCACTGACTTTCATCAGCGGCAGGACGTCGGTCACTTCACTGGCCGCTACCCGCAGTCCGTGGGCCATGCGGAAATAACGCAGGGTTTCCATCTGCCCTTCCAGATCATCCCAACTGACCCGCAACACCTGTTGGCGCAGCTCATCACGCAGGGCATTCTTGTCCGGAGGGCTGTACAAACTGCGGGGATCGAGCAGCTCATCCAGCAACGCCGGATGCTGAGCCAGCTGGTCAGCGATCCAGCTGCTGCTACCGCACAGCCGCACCAACTGCCGCAGAGCGTCGGGGTTTTCAACCAGCAGCAACAGATAGGCTGTCCGGCGCACCACCGCCTCTACCAACACCAGAATTCTGCGCAGGGTTTCCGCAGGCTCCTGCAGTTCGCTGAGCAATGCCAGCAGACGCGGCATCAGGGCATCGAGACGTGTACGGCCATCAACCTGCATGGTCTGCAGGGCACGGCTCGACAGCAATTCGAGCAGAATCTCAGCCACCTGCTGTGGCTCGACAACGCCCTTTTCCTGCAATTGGCTGGTGTAATGCTCCAGGTCGGGCAGCACATCTTCCGGCCCCGACTGCTTGGGCCACAAAGGCTCCCACTCGGCAAAGTCATCATCGCTTTGCTTACTGTCTTCGGGCTCGGCAATGACATCCTGAAAGTGAGCATTTACACGCACTCGAAAATCCGCCAGATCTTCATGGAAGATTTCAAAACTGTCATACCCCATAAGCCAGGCCAGACGTTCCTGATCGGGCTCATCAACCGGCAGGGATTGGGTCTGCTTGTCCTGATACCCCTGAATGCCGTGCTCGGTGTTTCGCAAAAAGATATAGGCATCACTCAGTTCGGCAGCAGCACCCTCTGGCAAGAAGCCCTCCTCTTCCAGCAATGGCAGCAAAAGCAACACCTGCCGCTCGCGCAGCCGCACATCCTTGCCGCCGCGAATCATCTGAAACACCTGCACAATAAACTCGATTTCCCGGATGCCACCGGCCCCCAGTTTGACATCGGTACTGATGCCTTTGCGCTGCACCTCGCGGTTGATCAGGGTTTTCATATCCCGCATGGAATCAATGGCACTGAAATCCAGATAACGGCGGTAGGTAAACGGCCGCAGCAAGTCCATCAGTTGCTCGCCCGCCTGCTCTCCGCCCGGCATGACCTCGCCGGAGACAACCCGCGCCTTGATCATCGCATAGCGCTCCCATTCCCGCCCCTGGGTCTGGTAATACTCCTCCATGGCATCGAAGTTAAGCACCAGCGCACCGCTCTGACCGTAGGGACGCAGGCGCATGTCGACACGGAAAACAAAGCCATCCCCCGTCACGGAATCGAGACTGTTAATGACCTTTTGCCCCAGTTTGATGAAGTATTCCTGATTGGAAATCGACCGCTTGGCGCCGGTATCTCCGGGTTGAGTCTCTCCGGATTCGGGGTAGGTGAAGATTAAATCGATGTCCGATGAGACATTCAGCTCAAAACCTCCCAGCTTGCCCATCCCCAACACCACCATGGGCTGGGGGGTGTTGCTGTATTTTCCCATTGGGATACCAAAACGCCCCTGCAACTGATGATGGTGGTACGCCATCGCAGCCTGAATGGTCACTTCCGCCAGATGCGACATATCCCGAGTGGTTTCGGTCATGTCAGCCAAACGACAAAAATCGCGCCAGAGAATGCGCAACATCATATCCCGACGGAAGCAGCGCAACTGGCGATCAAACGCCTTGTCATCGGCTTCAAATCCGTCGCTGGTGATATCCAGATTATGCTCCGCCAATCGCAGCGCCAACTGCCCCGCCATTTCGACCTGGGTCAGTGTTTGCGCATAGGGTTCCGACCCCAGCCACAACAGAAACGGGTCCGTTTGATCCAGTGCAATCTTGGCGGCGTAATCGCTGGTCACCCACAGCCGGGCCAGTTGCTGTGCAGCATCCGGGTGAGTGGCTGCCCAGTCGTTCAGCCGCTGTTGCTGGTCTTCGCTGGTACGGTCCTGCCAAAGCTCCAGCTGGCGCTGCAAAACCGGGTGAAAACGTGCGGGAATTGAATCAAAAGACAGCATAAATGTTCCGTTAAAACACAGACAAAAAGAAAAAGGTTAAATAAAAGGATAGGAGATCGGCGGAAAATGGCCTAACGGCCACCGTCCGCGGGTGGTGCTACACGCATGACCTCTTCAATGGTGGTCAGCCCCTGAGCCACTTTTTGTGCTCCGGACAGACGCAGGGTGCGCATGCCTTCGCGCATGGCCTGCTTGCGCAGTGCCAGCAGGTCGCAGTGATCTTCCAAAAACGGCTGCAGAGAATCGCTCAGCGGCATGATTTCATACACACCCTGACGACCATAGTATCCGGTGTTGCGGCACTCCAGACAGCCGACCGGCTGGTACATGACCTTAGGCACCGCCACCTTCCAGGGATTTACCAGTTCTTGCCAGGCACTTTTATCCACTTCCACGGCCTCTTTGCAGTGAGGACACAGGGTGCGCACCAAACGCTGGGCCATAATGCCAATCACCGTGGAGCGGATCAGATACGACGGCACCCCCAGATCCAGCAGACGGGTGACACCGGTAGCGGCATCATTGGTATGCAGGGTAGAAATCACAAGGTGACCGGTGAGAGCGGCCTGCACGGCCATCTGGGCGGTTTCAAGGTCGCGAATCTCCCCCACCATAATGATGTCCGGATCCTGCCTCATTAAAGTCCGGACACCGGCGGCGAAATCCAGATCGATATTGTGCTGTACCTGAGTCTGGTTGAAGCTTTCCTCGACCATCTCGATGGGGTCTTCAATGGTGCTGACATTCACTTCACTGGAAGCCAGAGACTTCAGGGACGAATACAAAGTGGTGGTTTTACCGGAACCGGTGGGACCGGTCACCAGCACGATACCGTGAGGTTTGCTCACCATCGATTTCCAACGGGCGTAGTCGTCGCCGGTCAGCCCCAGCTCATTAAAGCTGCGCAACAGCACATCGGGATCGAAGATCCGCAACACCATCTTTTCACCAAAGGCCGTGGGCAGAGTGGACAGACGCAGCTCCACTTCACTGCCGTTGGGGCGCTTGGTTTTAATACGGCCGTCCTGCGGTTTACGCTTTTCGGCAACGTTCATGCGCCCCAGAATCTTCAACCGACTGGTCACCGCGGTGGTGATGGCAGACGGCAACTCGTAGACCTGGTGCAGTACCCCGTCGATGCGAAAACGAATGCGCCCCACTTCCCTACGGGGCTCAATATGAATATCACTGGCTCGCTGATCGAAAGCGTACTGCAACAACCAGTCGACAATATTGACGATATGCTGGTCATTGGCTTCGGGGTCCTTCAGTGCCCCCAGCTCCAGCAGCTGCTCAAAGTTGGTGACACTGGACGCACCGGCCATGCCCGCAGCGCCGGAAATGGACTTGGACAGCGTGTAAAATTCCACCATGTAACGCTCGATGTCCGAGGGCATGGCAAAAACACGCTTCACCTGACGCCGGGCCACATGCTCCAGCTGCGGAATCCACTCCATCAGATAGGGCTGCTTACAGGCCACCACGATTTCATCCTGGTTCATCTCGACACAGAGAATGCCGTGGCGTTTGGCAAAGGCGTAGGACATCACTTCAGTGACATCCCCGGCGTTGATTTTCAAAGGATCAATGTGCACCAGTTCCAGCGAGGCCTTTTCAGCCAGCCACTGGGACAACACCTGTTCATCCAGTGCCCGACCGGGCTTCAGTCCGTCATCAAGCCGCTGGGTGGCGATATAGCTGAGCGGGTGCATGGTGGCCTGCTCGCGGGTGCGGCTCTGTCCGGCGATGAAGTTTGCATCGCGCTGAGTGATACGACCATCGGCGACCAGATCGTCCAGCAAATTCCTTAAATCGACAGTGCGCTCTACGGTCACCGGAACATTCATGTAAAACCCTTCTTATAGACGTTATTAGACGTTATGACTTACACCGTACGTTATCGCGACTGAACCACAAACTGAGCGGCCCTCAGGCTCGGTCCACTCTAAGTAATGACTAACTTCTGTCGGCCAAGATCCACGTAAGCTGCTGGTTTTACACGGATTGTAGCCAGAAACACGGCCCAGTGACAGCAACTGCCTCGCAGAGATCCGCGCGCATCGGCACAGAAACGTCATAAAACTGCCACGAAAAGTTCATTTTTTTAATGAGTTCTGCCGCCTCACTCTTTATACTCCGCGCAGCAAGCCAAGGGAGACTTACGATGCCTATTGCAAACCCACTCGGAAACCTTTTTGGAAAATCCCCCATCAAGCCCATTCAGGAGCATATGGCGGTGGCCCATCAGGCCGTAGAGCAGCTGTCCCCTTTCTTTGACGCTGTTAAAGCCGATAACTGGGAAGAGGCCGCCAACATCCAGCAACGCATTGGCGAGCTGGAAAACCGCGCCGATGAGCTGAAAAAAGAAATCCGTCTGCACCTGCCGAAAAGCCTGTTCCTGCCGGTTCCCCGAACCGATCTGCTGGAATTGCTCTCCGTTCAGGATCGCCTGGCCAACCGCGCCAAAGACATCGCCGGCATTATGCTGGGACGCGAGATGTCCATTCCCAAAACCATCGAAACGGACATGCAGGAATTTGTCGAAACCACCGTTGCCACTTCAGCTCAGGCCCTGAAAGCCATTAAAGAGCTGAGCGAGCTGCTGGAAACCGGTTTCAGCGGTCGCGAAATTTCCATGGTTGCCAAGCTGATCGAAGAGCTGGATCGCCTGGAGCACCTGACGGATAAACTGCAAATTTCCGTGCGCAGTAATTTGTTTGAAGTGGAGAAGGATCTTCCTCCTGTTGACGTGATGTTCCTTTATCGCGTCATCGAATGGGTTGGCGATGTTGCCGACCGAGCTCAAAAAGTCGGTTCCCGACTGCAACTTCTCTTAGCCCGCTGACGCCATCTGGCTGCGGGCCACTATCTAACGATTAAATAACAGAGGACTTTTCTTCATGTCCATTCTTGCTGAACACGGTCAGACTTTACTGATCCTCGCCTGTATCTTTGGCGTTTTTATGGCTTGGGGCGTAGGTGCCAACGATGTGGCCAATGCCATGGGAACATCCGTAGGCTCCCGCGCACTAACCATCAAACAGGCGATTCTGATTGCCATGGTGTTCGAGTTTCTCGGGGCCTATCTGGCCGGCGGAGAAGTGACTTCCACCATCCGCAAGGGGATTATTGATCCCGCCAGCATGGCAGAAACCCCGGAACTGCTGGTGTTCGGCATGATGTCAGCCCTGCTGGCAGCCGGTACCTGGCTGTTGCTGGCCAGCATCCTGGGCTGGCCGGTTTCAACCACCCACACCATTGTGGGCGCCATTGTGGGGTTTGCCGCAGTGGGTATCTCACCCGATGCTGTCGCCTGGGGCAAGGTGAGCAACATCGTTGCCAGCTGGGTCGTTTCACCACTGCTGGCAGGCACGATCAGCTTCTTCCTGTTCCGCAGTGTGCAACGCCTCATCCTCAACACCGAAAACCCCTTCCAGAACGCCAAGCGCTATATCCCCATTTACATGTTTGCCGTGGGCTTTTTGATGGCCATGGTCACCCTGCTTAAGGGTCTCAAACATGTACTCAAAGATGCTGGCGTATCGTTTTCCTTTGCCCAGAGTCTGGGAGCGGCAACGCTGTTGGGTCTGCTGGTTATGGCCATCGGCATGTGGATGCTGCGCAAGATCAAAGACGAAGGCAATGAAGACAGCCGCTTTGCCAGTGTCGAACGGGTTTTTGCCATTCTGATGATTTTTACCGCCTGTTCCATGGCCTTCGCCCACGGCTCCAACGATGTTGCCAACGCGGTTGGCCCACTGGCAGCCGTTTACGGGGTCGTCAGCAGTGGTGCTGTCGCTGCTAATACCGTGATGCCCAGCTGGATACTGCTGCTTGGGGGGATCGGTATTGTGGTGGGTCTGGCTACTTACGGCTGGAAAGTGATTGCAACCATTGGCAAAAAGATCACTGAACTGACACCCAGCCGCGGGTTTGCTGCCGAGCTGGGAGCTTCAGCCACCGTCGTGCTCGCGTCTGGCACAGGACTTCCGGTTTCCACCACACACACCCTGGTAGGCGCTGTCATGGGCGTTGGTCTCGCCCGCGGGATTGGTGCAATTAACATGCGCGTCATTGGCACCATTTTTACCAGCTGGATCATTACTCTGCCTGCAGGCGCAGGTCTGGCGATTCTGTTTTTCTTTTTCTTCAAAGGCATGTTTGGTTAATACCAAACACCCGCAGCCAGAACTCCTTGTGTTTTTTCTGGCTGGGCATGTCACCAAAAAAGGCCGCATTCGCGGCCTTTTTTATTGTCGGTTCTACACAATTCCCACGTTTAAAAAAGATCAACGCATTAGACTCGACTTTTATCAGTTTCAAACTGAGTGTAGAAACATTGTTATGTGAGTTATCAAAAGTTTTTTTAATAGATAAAACATATTTACCCTTTTCATAACCCGCGTCTATCCTTCAACACAGCTCAGAGAACAACACGGAAACCGGAAGATACACTGATATAAAAATTAAAACATGGGGTTTGTTGCAGCCGGATGCTGCAATGCCTGTGTACGCCAAAATAGAAAGGGATATTTTATGGACAAGCACAATAGAAAAATTTGGCATCTGGGTACTCTTTCAAATCAAGACGCAGAAAATTTCAAGCAACTGTTACCCAGTTGGAATATTCAACCTGTTAAACCTCCCATCACCGAACCTGTCACCCTATCCAACAATCAGGCATCCGTGGGGATTGTAAGACTGGCAGCTAACACAGCGTCTGCTACAACAGAAGATATTGCTGAATTTATCCGACACAATGTTCACATTCCCTGGGTAGCGCTGGTCGATAAAGAGTGCCTCAATGATCCCCCTTCCCGCCAACTGATTGCCAACCTGGCGTTTGATTATCACACTCTGCCAGCAGACAAGGCACGCCTGAGATATTCCATTGGCCATGCCCAGGGCATGGCCCGGCTCAGACGGGACAAGTCCCACACAACCGGCGCCTACTCTACGACAACCATGATCGGATCCAGTGACAGTATTCAGTCGGTAAAGAGTATGATCAAGCGTGCGGCCTGCGCTGATGCACCTGTGCTCATAACCGGAGAGAGTGGTACAGGAAAAGAACTGGTTGCCAGAGAGCTGCACCAACAATCCAGTCGACGGCGCGGCCCCTTTGTGGCAGTAAACTGCGGAGCCATACCTCACAACCTTATCCAGTCAGAGCTGTTTGGCCACGAAAAGGGAGCGTTTACCAACGCCACCGAAATGCGAGTGGGCAAAGTCGAATCAGCTCATACCGGCACACTGTTTCTGGATGAAATTGGTGAACTGCCCCTCAATCAGCAAGTTAACTTTTTACGCTTTCTGCAGGACGGCGTCATACAGCGGGTTGGCGGACGCAAAAACATTCTTGTTGATATTCGCATCGTCGCGGCGACCAATGTAGATCTGGTTGAAGCTATCCAACAGCAAGGTTTTCGCGAAGACCTCTACTACCGCATCAACGTTCTCAATGTACATATGCCTCCACTGCGGGAGCGGGATCAGGATCCTGTCGAACTGGCCGAACATTTTCTCGCCGAGTTTCGGGTCAGACAAGACCGTAACCTGCATTTCTCCCCTCGCGCACTCAAGGCAATTCACCGACACAACTGGCCAGGAAATATACGAGAGCTCAAAAATCGCATATTCAAAGCGGTGATGATGAGCACCGGCTGTGAACTGAGCGATGAAGACCTTGGACTTGAGAACAACGATAACCATAAACATACGTTGACACTGTTCAAAGCCCGCGAGCTGGCGGAAGCCGACATCATCAAAGCGTCTCTGGACTACACCCAGAATAATATTTCTGAAGCATCACGCCTGCTTCAGGTTTCAAGACCCACTCTTTACAAGCTTATTGCCCGCCATAACCTTTCTCCCAAAAACAGTTCAACAGAAAGCCTGAGGTCCCGCTTTTGATCATCGTCAAGGAGACACATGATGACACCTGCACGTTATTCAGCTCTTGAAAATCCAACGATTCAAAAATACACCGCGCGCACATTATCGATCATGATTTTTTCCCTGTTCAGCTCAGCTGGCTGGAGCCAGTCAGAGGCAACTGCTACGACACCTGAAAACCGGGAGCGAAATCAGCAAGTCAGCGAAGTGGTCAGCAGTACCATCGAAAATCGTGGGGTACTTACGTCAAAAGGCAGTTTTATTCTGGAGCCAGCGTTCACCTATACACACAGTTCTTCAACCCTTGTCGCGATTGAAGGCGTCACGGTGCTTCCGGCACTGCTGGTTGGCCTGATCAATATCAGCCAGGCCGAACGGGATATTTTTGGCTACTCACTGACAGCGCGGTACGGACTCACTCAAAGACTGGAACTCAGCCTGAAAGTACCATACATACAGATTGACGAAAGCATTCGCGAACGCCAGGTGTTTGATGGTACTCCTGTCGACATTATCAGCGATACCAGTGGCGACGGACTTGGCGATGTTGAAATGTCGATCAACTACCAAATCAACGACGGTCTCAACGGAATGCCGTTTTTTATCGCCAACTTGCGGATCAAAAGCGATACCGGCACCAGTATTTTTGATTTGGATCAGCGCCCTATTACCACACCTGACGGCGCCATCATTGGTGTCGCTTTCGACGAGCAACCTACCGGTTCAGGCTTTTGGGGAGTACAGCCGGGACTCACCGTTCTCTATCCAACAGACCCGGCAGTGCTTTACGGCAGCATCAGTTACATGTGGAATCAGGAGGACGACAAGGGCATAGAGTACGGTGGCGAAATTGATCCCGGCGATATCATTGGGTTCAGTTTTGGGATTGGCTTTTCCGTCAACGAGCAGACCTCGTTCAGCATTGGCTACGAGCATAACATCATAGACAAAACGGAAATCGAGTTCGCCCCCGACCTTGAAGATGCTGAGTTTGACACCTATCACTCAGGAAGTTTGCTATTTGGCATATCCCAACAAATGTTCGGCGGCAACGCCGTGAACGTTTCCGTCGCTGTAGGCGTCACAGAACAGAGCCCTGATGTGCAAATCTCAATACGTGCACCAATCCAGTTTTAGTCCCAACAATGTCAACGACTGTATTGAATCATCTGAGGCAGCATTCGGGCCTGAATTCGCTGGCCGCGAAGCTGGGAGAGATTGGATAGCTCAATATTCAGCACCTGAACAGTTTGAATCAAGCGGTTGTTTGCCGAATTCTGGATTAATGTGGTATTCCCGACTTCTGTCACCCGGGTGAGCGCCTGATCAACCAACATCGACGGCTGCAACGACGATTGTATCGGCAGCTGCGATACCGACTCAGCGGCTGGCTGTGTTAACTGAGTTTCAGACGATGCGGGAGTCGAGACAACCATTGGTTGATGAACGGAAACCTGATTGGCATTCGCCAAACTGAGCGTTGCCGTCTCGGTGTTCACTCCCGCCTGGGCATTGGATTTGACATCCAGTGAAGCGCCACTCGAAGACCGCTGTGCCCCAGGAAGTTTTTGCAGTTGTTTTTGTACACTTTTCAGACTTTCAGAAAATGCATTAACAGCAACCGCATCGTTTGCAGTCAAACTTTTATCACCCAAGGTGTCTGTTTCTGCCGCTTGACCAATCACTTGATTAACAGCATCAAACGATTGCGCCATCTGCTGATCAAGCGTTTTTCGATTATCTGAAAAAGTTTCTTGCATGGCAGCTTTCGAGTCTGCCATGTTTCCTTTGGCCGCAGCCATACTCGATTCCATCTTCGACCGAAGATTCATATCCGGAATAACCAGGCGTGACCGTGCGGCCACCACGCCATCCACCAACACCACTTTTTCAAGTCCGATTTGTATTTTCAGACCATTGGCATCGATAAAACCGCCGCGTTGCCGATCCAGCGTTTCCAGTGATAACGGCGATTCATTTAACGCTATGACATTACGATCAGTGAGTGCATCCAGACTGCAATAAGCCGAACTGCAAAACCCTGCCAGTGCCAATGTCAGCGCATTCCCTGCAAACCCTTTGGTTCTGTCCATGACTGTACCTGCTGCTCAGACACGCGAACCCGGGGCTTCTGGTGAACACACATCTGCTTTCAGAAACGTGTCACTAATACTCAGAAGCGCGGGGTAAAGACAACGTAAACTGAGCCAAATTTTTGTTGTTTAACAGGCTGGCATAATTTGCTTTGGAATAGGCTTCCCATGAACTATCGGTATCGTACGCCAGCCGCCCTTGTTCCGCATGGCTTCGAATCAGGAAAACCAGACCATTCCAGATCTGCTCAAACTCTTCCTGCTCAAACACCCGGGTTCCCACTGCCGGATCGGCCACCAGAACACGTCCCTCACGAACACCTTTAATGACGACAAAATGGTTGTATCCATTGGTGTTGATGATGGTGATTGCAGGAACCCTGACAACCTGATCCAGTTTCTCCAGAGGCAGACGGTAACCATCGGCAAGAAAGTCAATCGACTCGAGATAGTTTTTCATATCCAACATGGAAAAACCTTCCCGTTTGACCTTTTCGCGATCGGCCCTCTTGAACATTTCATTAAAGACCTTGTGCTCAGTGACTTCGTAGTCATAGTGGTAGGTCAATAGCGTTGCGACAGCCGCCGAACCACAACTGAAGTCATACTGCTGTTTAATGACGTTTTGAAACTTGAGCTCTTTATAACTGTCAACCTCGACGTTATACGTTGAGCCCAAACCCGGAAGCAGCATGCTGCCGGCAAAGAGTGGTGGAATGGATAGGGTTAGCAGTAAGAACCCTGCTCCCAACAGCGGCAAGTGTTTCATAATCCCTCACAAAGGCTCTCACTGGTTAATTAAGACATTGACCATTGTGGTGCCCTGAATAATGACCTGATTGCCGGTGTTTTGAATAACTGTGGAAATACCCGATGCACCAGATAAGGCATTTTCCGATATTGAGTTATTACCCGTGACCGCATTATTCAGAGTGTTGTTCTGTAATAATGCATTTTGCTCAGAATCATTAACCTGGAATTGTAAGTTTAGATCAGATTTTCCGCTTTGGGCTGACAGCGCCTCTGTGCTGATGGCAGTTTCTTCTAAAAAAACAAGTTCTTTATTACTTTCTGAATAACTGATCGGTACGACCAGCATCATGCCAAACAGCACAACGCCCTGCTTTAAACCCCTGACCACATTCCTTTTCACATGCGCCTCCATTCAACCGGACAACAAACAGTCGCATCCGGTGAGAGTTATGACTGCATCAGAATCCAAACACTTCGAGAACTCATTCCTCTCAAAAGAGCCAGCACCTCTCCGGCCTCATGCCAAAGAAGTGCTGGGACGTGGACTTAGAGCTGCAGATTAGATTGAACAGCCACGGAGGACTGAGTCAGACCGCCTGCACCGGTATTTTGATTAATCACGGTAATACCGGCAGAGCTCACACCACCGTTGATAACATTGCTCTTATCAATGGTGCTGCCGTTATTCGCAATTGAACCGACATAGGTACCGCCAGTCACACTACCGCTCAGGGTTGAAGTATTGACCGCAGACGACAGATCAATATCACCAACGGTGAGCGTGGTGTTACCGACATTGGTCCAGCTGTTATCAGAATTATCGGAATTGTCCGTCATAGAGTTGTCACTCTGATCCCGATTATCGCTGTTATCGGTCATGGAGTTATCACTCTGATCCCGGTTATCGCTGTTGTCCGAATTGTCGCTGTTATCTGACTGATCTTTGAACGAATCATTGATTGCCAGGTTATTGCTGTTATCGGAACTGTCTGAATTATCCGAGCTGTCGGAGTTATCTGAATTATCCTGAAACGAATCAGCAACAGACACATCATTGCTGTTGTCTGAACTGTCGGAGTTGTCGGAGTTGTCCTGGAAGGAATCGGCAACATCAACCGCAACATCAGTGTTGTTTTGATCACTGTTATTGGAGTTGTCAGAACTGTCGTCATTATCCTGGAAGGAATCCGACACCGCGAGATCGGTATTGTTCTGATCGCTGTTGTTGGAATTGTCCGAATTATCCGAGGAGTCTGAATACTTGAATGAGTCATTGGTATTCACACTGTCATCGGTCATCGAATTGTCAGAATTATCAGAGTTGTCCGAATTATCAGAGTTGTCCGAATTATCCGAAGCGTCTGAATACTTGAATGAATCATTGGTATTCACACTGTCATCGGTCATCGAATTGTCAGAATTATCAGAGTTGTCCGAATTATCCGAAGAATCCGAATACTTGAACGAGTCATTGGCATTTGCACTTGAATCATTTGTGGAACTGTCAGAATTGTCCGTATTATCCGTCCAGTTTTGTGAGTTGCTTCCGTCATCGAATGCCACTGCACCCAACAACGCGGTATTATTGTTGTCTAGATCAGCAAACACCTGATAACTGGCAAACATGCTCATTGCCACGGCCGCTGTCAGAATTTTACGTTTGAATTTCATAATCTTGATCTCCTGATAAAAACTCAATTACCTGTTCCGCATTGAAAACACAGATTCCTCAAGAGCACCTGTGTCGTTAATATGGAAAAGAAACAGCATGATAATTTTCGTCGCGATTCCCTCCACGAGCCTGACAACTGCAGCAACTGTGCCACGAAAATAATGACTTCTTTAACCGATTGTTTTAAAAGAAAAATAAAGAATTAATTTCAAGAAGCCATAAAATGTTTTCACTCACAAACCAACCTGAGCTCACAAAACCTGTAAAGCAGGAATAACACATCTGAATACAATCAATGAGAGAAACGGGAAAAATCCTTACCCAACAGCAGGTTGAAGATTATATGGACAGTGTAATTAAAACTTTACAACCTCGACGCATAAAAACCGCTGCTCCTAACCCAGAGAAAGACCAGAGAAAGACCATAAAAAAAATAAATGGAATTTTATTTCCGATTAATCGGAAAGTTAGGCGGTTGATGCTAAAACCTGGATTCTTGTTATGCGCTGTTGACGAGAGGAGCCAATAATTTAGGAAGGGTAAAAAATACTCTAAAGGTCACTTTGACGACAAACTCATCTCTGTCCAGAAAGGGGACTTTCACCAGGCTGACACTCAGAAAAACTGAGGCACAAAAAAACCGGCCACTCCGCAATAATGCCAAGTGGCCGGTTTCTCTGTCATCGACATCTAATGAATAGCTGTACAACTCAATCGTTGATGACTAAGACTCAATCTTTAACATTCAGCAACGCCTGATCAATTGCATTAACAATCGTATCGATGTCCTCTTTGGTGGCAATTAACGCCGGACTCAAGCAGAGTGTGTTATTAAACTCCTTGAATGAGCGATTGGTGCGCCCAATGATGACCCCCTGCTTCATACAGTGACCGGCAACCGCAATGGCGACGGATTCATCGACTGGCTCCTTAGTGGCACGATCTTTAACCAGCTCAAGTCCCATAAACAAACCTTTCCCACGGACATCCCCAACCATCGGATACTTGTCCTTGAGTTCCAGCAGTCGCTGACGCAAATACTCTCCCTGCACCTGAACATTGGTCAGCAGGTCTTCGCGCTCAATGATTTCCAAATTGGCCAGAGCGGCAGCCGGACCTGCAGCACAACCGCCAAAAGTGGAAATGTCACGGAAGTAATCCATACGACTATCGCCATCATCATCCTGCAAAAGGTTGAAGACTTTGTCATTGGTCACGGTACAGGAAATGGCGGCGTAACCGGAAGCAACGCCTTTGGCCATGGTCACAAAGTCAGGCTCGATACCATAGTGCTGGTACCCAAACCAGGTGCCGGTCCGCCCAAGACCACAAACCACTTCGTCAATGTGTAACAGGACATCATACTTTTTACAGATTTCCTGCACACGGGGCCAATAACCTGTCGGAGGCTCTATAACACCACCGCCAGCGGTGATGGGCTCAAGGCAGATTGCGCCAACGGTATCGGGTCCTTCTTCCAAAATGACCCGCTCGATTTCATTGGCCGCGCGCACCCCGTAATCTTCAACATCTCCCCACTGGGAGCGGTATTCACAGCAGTGCGGAACCTCAACAAAACCTGGCGTGAAAGGACCGTATTGATTTTTCCTCTCAAATTGCCCTGTGGCACTCAGGCAACCGATGGTGGTGCCATGATAATCGCGCTCACGATAGAGAATTTTATGCTTTTTACCGCCATATTTTTTCGCCGCAATCTGGCGCACCATCTTGAAAGCTTTCTCATTGGCTTCAGAGCCTGAGTTGGAATAGTAAACCCGGCTCATCCCCGGCATTTTTTCCAGCAAACGCTCGGCAAACTGTGCCGCAGGAATATTGCCCGCGGTTTGGGCAAAATAGTTCATGGTCATTAACTGCTGGTGGACCGCATCGGCAATCTCTTTGCGACCATAGCCGACATTCACCGTCCATACGGCTCCGGACACGGCATCCAGAAACTCATTGCCCTGGGCATCCCAGACTCTCATGCCCTCACCTTTGACAATCACCATGGACTCCTGCCCCGTATGAGGAGTCAAATGGTGCCAAACGTGTTTCGCATCTTGCTTCACGGCCTTGGCGGCGATTTCCTTGTGTTCAATTTCACCGGCAATCAGGCTGCCTGCTTTCAAGTCTGTCATGTCCACCTCGGCTAAAACGTATATTGAAACTGATCGTTAGAACGGATTCATCGTAACCGCAGGTTCACGAAGGCTAGTGCCCGGAACCGTTATTACGACCCTAAGTATTTTGATGAAATCCATAGTAATGAGCTCACCGAAGTCGCCAAAGATCCAGCCCAGCGATATTAATCAGACCAGTAAGGTCATCGCGCTCATCTGGTCTGATGGCGAATTGAAGAGCGCGCAGATTGGCTCCAGACGTCCAACCACTTCTGCCAGACCGGAATCTGCTAAAATGGCGCATCTTTTGCGTCTTTTTGGTCTCCGGCGCTGGAGTTTTAGCCAAAACGGGCTTGGCACCACGCACACACGCCCGCTTGCACCACAACAGTGCAGGCAAAAAAAATGAAAACCACAAGGAATCGCCCATGCGGGCTACACAATCAATATTTCGAGTCAGACGCCAGTACAATAAATGGGTCGGCGATGAAACACTGGAAGATTACGCCCTGCGTTTTACCGCCAAGAAAGCACGCCGCTGGAGCATCAGCCACATTGGCATGACCGCATTGGGCGCCACTGCTTTTTTGGCTCTCGAAGCACTCAGTGCAGCAGCCACACTACAGTACGGATTTGTTAACACGCTCTGGGCCATACTGGCCATCAGTGTGGCCATTTTCATTATCGGCTTTCCTATCTCCTACTATTCTGCCAAGCACGGATTGGATATCGACCTGCTCACACGCGGCGGCGGCTTTGGTTATCTTGGCTCAACCATTACGTCGCTGATTTATGCGTCATTTACCTTTATCTTTTTTGCCATCGAGGCCGCGATCTTCGCCTCGGCACTGCGGGCGCTGTTCAGTATTCCACTGTGGATTGGGTATATCATCAGCGCGCTGGTGGTGGTCCCCATTGTGACCCACGGGATACGAGCCATCAGCCGTTTCCAGGTGGGCAGTCAGCCACTCTGGCTGATTCTGCAGTGTTGTGCACTTATCGCTGTGGTGTATTACGAAGTGGACCGGCTGGATAACTGGGTCAGCTTTGTGCCACGGCAACATGCGGGGGTGCAGGGATTCGATTTAATGCTGTTCGGTGCTTCCGTATCCATCTTTTTTGCCATGGTTGCTCAAATCGGGGAGCAGGTGGATTACCTGCGGTTTATGCCCCCAAAGACCGCGGAAAACCGATACCGCTGGTGGTTTTGGTTAATTCTGTCTGGGCCGGGCTGGATTTTCGTCGGCATGATCAAAATGCTGCTGGGATCGTTTCTCGCCTACCTGGCATTTACACAGGCCATGTCCTTCAGCAAAGCCACTGATCCGGTTTACCTCTATCAACTGGCCTTTAATTATTTTACCCAGTCGCCATCGGCCTCTCTGGTGCTTGCCGGAATCCTGGTGATTGTCTCGCAGATGAAGATTAACGTAACCAACGCCTATGCCGGCTCGATTGCCTGGTCAAACTTTTTCTCCCGCTTGACCCACAGCCACCCCGGCCGGGTGGTTTGGCTGGTCTTTAATGTGACCATCGCGTTGATTCTGATGGAAATGGGGGTCTATCGGGTACTGGAAGCGATTCTCGGCGTGTTTGCGATTGTGGCGCTCAGCTGGCTCGCCTCCCTCGCCGCAGACCTGCTGATCAACAAACCGCTGGGGCTCAGCCCTCCCCTGATCGAATTCAAACGCTCGCACCTCTATGACATCAACCCGGTCGGGGTAGGTTCCATGGTTGTGGCTTCCGCACTGGGGATCATTTGTTATCTGGGGTATCTGGGGGATAACGCCAGCTACCTGGCTCACTTTATCAGTCTGGCTGCCTGTTTTGTGCTGGTACCGACCATCGCCTGGGTGACCAAAGGCCGTTTTTATCTGGCCCGCCCGCAAAGCGATATTCAATTTTATGAACTTCCCGCGGAAGACTCTTCCATGGGTGTGAGTGAAGTTGCCACCAGGCTCGACAGCGAACCGGCCACCATGCGCTGCTGCATCTGTGAAAGTGATTTTGAACACGAAGACATGAGTTATTGCCCGGCTTATCAGGGGGCAATCTGCTCACTGTGTTGCTCACTGGACGCTCGCTGCCTCGACAGCTGTAAACCCGATGCCCGTCTGAAGGTACAGCTCAACCAGTGGCTGTCCAGCTTTGCACCGGAGAAAGTCGTGAGAGCGCTGAATTCCCGCATCGCCCGCTTTGCCTTTATTCTGATTTCCGTGGCACTGCTGAACGGTGCGTTTTTAGCGCTGATCTATTCACACCTGAAACCCGATTCGGCTGCAGCCGCTGAATTATTGAGAACCACCATCTGGATGATCTTTTACGCTCTTATGATCATCTCGGGGGTGATCTCCTGGCTGATTTTACTGGCACACGAAAGTCGCCTGGTGGCACAACAGGAGTCCAACCGGCAAACCCGCTTGCTGATAGACGAAATTGACGCTCACCAGGAGACCGATAAAGCCCTGCAGGAAGCGAAAGAACTGGCCGAAAGAGCCAACAATGCCAAAAGCCGCTACCTTTCCGGCATCAGCCATGAATTGAGAACCCCCTTACAATCGATTCTCGGCTATGCGCAATTGCTCTCGCAAAAAGACGATATACCTCAACAACATCAACACCCGCTGGGGATTATTCGCAACAGTGGTGAACACCTGGCCGGGTTGATTGAAGGGCTGCTGGATATTTCCAAGATTGAAGCCGGGCGTCTGGATATCTATCGCAATCAGGTACGGCTGCCAGAGTTACTCGATCAATTGGTGCAAATGTTTACGCAACAGGCACAGCTCAAAGGGCTGGACTTTCACTTCCACCTGCACCATCGACTTCCCAAGGTTGTCATCACCGATGAAAAACGCCTGCGCCAAATTCTGATTAACCTGCTCTCCAACGCCATCAAGTACACCGATGAGGGGCGCGTGGATTTTCACGTGTATTACCGAAATCAGGTGGCGGAATTTGCCGTCATTGATACCGGCATCGGCATTCACAAGAACGATATCGAACGCATCTTTACCCCATTCGAGCGCGTGCGCAACAGCAACACGCCACACACACCGGGGACAGGACTGGGGCTGACCATTGTCAGATTGCTGACTGAAATCATGGGGGGCAATCTCGACATCAAAAGCACCCCCGGTGAAGGCAGCTGTTTTAACGTCGCCATTATGCTCTCCTGGGTGGATGTACCGGAGGATGCGGCGCCCCCACAGCGGCTTATTACCGCTTATCACGGGGCAGAAAAAACCATCATCGCAGTGGATGACGACCCGGTTAACCGCGGTCTGTTGACCGACATCCTTACTCCGCTGGGCTTCAATATTATCGAAGCGAGTTGCGCTGAAGACTGCCTGCAACAACTTGAGAATGTTCAACCCGATTGTTTTATCCTCGACGTCAACATGCCCGGACAAAGCGGCTTTGAGCTGGCGACGGCTCTGCGCCAACAAGGATACAAGACCCCCATTCTGATGTTGTCTGCAGAAGTCAATGAACGTCATCGTGAGCCATCTGGTTCCACCATCCACACCCAGATTCCAGACAACCAGGCACCCCACGATGACTATATGGTGAAACCGATCCGCAATCAGCTACTGCTGGAAAAATTAGGACATCTGCTGAAACTGGAATGGCATTACCACGATGACCCCGCCCTTCAGCCACCGCTGGAGTCGCCCGGCACCTCATCCCCTGTTAACCCCGACAGACCAGACTTTACCGCACTGGCCGATCACCCGTTGATGATACAGCTGATAACGCGTGTACAGGTCGCCCATCGCAAGGGAGTACTGGAGACACTGGACGAAATTCAGGCATCCGGTATTCTTGACCCTGACGAAGTCAGTCACTTACGGAAGTTGGCTCATGCCATGCAGTACGAGCAATTAGAAACCCTTTTGGAGATCAACCCCGCATGACGCACTCAGACCAACAAGACATCGTACTGGTGGTCGACGACTCACCCGATTCCCTGAGTTTGATCAGTGACGTACTGGAAGAGGCCAACATCAGTGTTTTGGTTGCCCTGGAAGGACGGCAGGCGCTGACGATTGCCCAGCGGTTACGCCCCGACATGATCTTACTCGATGCAGTGATGCCCAAAATGGATGGCTTTGAAACCTGCCGGCAATTGAAAGCCGATCCGGCTCTTGCCGACATCCCGGTAATTTTCATGACCGGCTTGAGCGAAACGGAAAATATCGTACAGGGACTGGAAGCTGGCGGGGTGGACTACCTGACCAAACCCATCAAACCCAACGAACTGCTGGCGCGGATGAAAGTGCATCTCAGCAACGCACGCCTGACGGCCAGTGCCCAAACGGCGCTGGACTCTACCGGACAATACCTGCTGACCGTCAACCAGAACGGGCAACTGTTGTGGGCGACGCCACAGGTACGGGAATTGATGAATCAATCGGATCTTTCTTCGCCGGAACTCCACCAAAGCCTGGGTCAGGAATTAAAATACTGGCTGCAGCACAACCCCCAGGCTCAACAAAAACTGAAACTGGAAAAGCTCGACCTGCCATTAAGCGTTGTCTTTATTGAAAAGAGAGCCCCACAGGAATTCCTGCTCAAACTGGTGACTGATGTGGTGGTATCCGACCAGGAATTATTTCAGACAAAGCTGTCGTTAACCGTTCGCGAAGCGGAAGTTTTACACTGGATCGCCAGCGGTAAAACCAATCGGGAAATCGGGGAGATACTGTCCATCAGCCCGAGGACGGTGAATAAACATCTGGAACAGGTTTTTCAAAAGATCGGGGTAGAGAACAGAACCGCTGCAGCCAGTGTTGCCCTCAAGATTGCCAACGAGCCCCTGTAGTACTTTTTCAGTATTGTTGCCCTTTGAGAAAATACCACAGGGTTCATCGACAGCGGGTTCGGGCGGATTATTTCCACAAGCCCCACTTTTTGTGGGCTACTAGCAACGCGGCAATCACCACGGCAGAAACCCCCAGCAACACCCAAAGGGTATGTTCCATATCGTGCACAGCACCTGCATCTCCTCCGTGCCCTGGGTGAGCCAGTACCCAGGGAGATAAAAAACTCAAAATGAATAAGCCTGCAGATTTCAGTACGGCTGATGTCGTCATTGTGTCACTCCTGATTCTTGACGTTGCTATAAACTTTTTTGCTATACATTTTTAAAAACTAAACGACGGCCTTGGCTGGCGGGATCTCGCGCTCGGGCAGCATGCCTTCACTGACAATAAAGCGAATAATATCGTCAATACCCTGCCCCGCCTTCAGATTCGAAAAAACAAAAGGTCGGCTGCCACGCATTCTTTTGCTGTCCTCATCCATGACGTCCAGAGACGCTCCCACCAATGGAGCCAGATCGGTTTTATTGATGATCAGCAAATCCGATTTGGTGATACCGGGCCCACCTTTACGGGGAATTTTATCGCCGGCGGATACGTCAATCACATAAATCGTCAGGTCAGACAATTCCGGACTGAAGGTCGCGCTGAGATTATCACCACCACTTTCCACAAAGACCACGTCCAGCTCACCGTGACGTCGAAGCAGCTCATCAATGGCCGCCAGATTCATCGAGGCATCTTCGCGAATGGCGGTATGCGGACAACCACCGGTTTCCACACCGATAATACGATCTTCACTGAGCACTTCATGGCGGGTCAGAAACTGTGAGTCTTCCTGCGTGTAAATATCATTGGTGACGACAGCGATATTGTAATAATCGCGCATGGCCGAACACAGGGTACGCAGCAACGCGGTCTTACCGGAACCTACCGGCCCACCCACACCCACACGCAACGTTTGTTTTGGTCTGGACTGCGCACCCTGTGAAGCGGATGCATCATGCAACTGAGTCATACGGTTCTATCCTTTTGCATCGTGTTTCTTGCTGTTTTTTAACGGATTGTTTCGTTTTTAATGGATGGTCCCGTCAGGAACGGAACAATCGCGTGTATTGTGTTTCGTGCAACATACTGGAGATGGCCAGCGCGGGAAGACTTGCCCCCAGTTCATCATCGGCCAGCGCCTTTGCCGTTTCGATCGTCTCGGGAACGTATTGCTGCAAGGCCCCCAACAATTGCTGCGCCTGAGTTTGCCCCAGTGGAATCAACTTGGTCGCCGCAGCCACCTGATTTTCCAGCCAGGACCAGGCATAACCCAACAGGGCAGCATCCTGTTCTACCTGCCACTGATGGGCTACGCAGGCAAAAGCGGTGACAAAGCTCACATCTTCCGGTGTATCTTTAGAGTGTTCAGACAGCGGGATGCTGACCCCCAAACTGGGCAACAGGCGCATTAGCGCTTCGCCCATGGCCGTATCAGTGAGTCGTAACTCACGGGTTTCGCGACAGGCCAGTGCCATTTGATTCCAGTAGTAAACCTGTTCTGACCTGTTGCCCTGCTGCGAACTGCACGCCTGATAACTTCGCAACAGTATCGGCAAGTCAACACGTGCCAATGCGTCGTGCATTTGCAGTTCCAGCCAGGCCTCAGCGCTGCTGATAGAGTCAACCCAGCCGGCCTCGATGGCGTATTCCAGTCCCTGGGAAAAGGCATAGCCACCCACCGGCAGGCTGACACTGCTGAGCTGCAGCAGACGCAGCAGCCCGGTATCAGTGGTGGTGATGGCCATGACTGTAGGCTCCCGATTCTGGCACAAACACCGCATCCACATGGGATACCGTCAGCCCCAACATTTTCAACATATCTTCCAGCACATGATCCGGCGTCATCTGTAACCAGCGATCGCCCACCTGCAGTTTCACATGGCGATTACCCAGGTGGTAACAGGCACGACTGAAGGTATGCCAGTCATCACATTCGGCTCGGGTCACGGGTTCAACCGCACCCTGAACCTGGATATGTTTTCCACATTCGGTTTTCAGGATCTCTCCGACCTGCAAGGGCTTTCCTCTTTCCAGAAAGACCCGAACCTCTGTACCGCTGTCCGAGATGGCTTTCAGACGCCCCTTATCCCGCTGCTCTTGTGTCAGCACAATCACTTCATCACTTTGCAAACCCGAGTCCAACCCCAGGCGTTGGTATACGTCCAAACAAATAACTCCCTGCAATCAACTGGACAATCGATAATCCAGCCGGTTTTTAAAATAACGTGTAACGCTGTGCCAGCGGCAATTCTTTTGCCGGCTCACAGGTCAGTAACTCACCATCGGCACGCACTTCATAGGTTTGCGGATCGACCACTATATCGGGCAGCCAGTCATTGTGAATCATGTCGCTTTTGGTGAGTGTGCGTGTGTTGCGACACGGCAACAGCTCGCGTTGCAAGCCGAGACTCTCTGCCACTCCGGCATCAATGGAAGCCTGTGACGCGAAGGTAAATGACGTCCTGGCAACAGCCAGTCCCATGGATCCAAACATTGGCCGGTAGTGAACCGGTTGCGGTGTGGGAATGGAGGCATTGGCATCCCCCATGGGAGCCGCAGCAATCATGCCGCCTTTTAAAATAAGCGAGGGCTTGATACCGAAGAAAGCGGGTTTCCACAACACCAGATCCGCCAGCTTGCCCACTTCAATCGAGCCCACTTCGTGGGCGATGCCATGCGTGATTGCCGGATTGATGGTGTACTTGGCCACATAGCGACGCGCGCGATAATTATCCGCACCGTCGGTATTGGGGTTGCCCACACTGTTGGGTTCACCCGCTTGGTCTTCTTTTAACGGACCGCGCTGCACTTTCATTTTGTGAGCGGTTTGCCAGGTCCGGGTGATGACTTCGCCAACACGTCCCATCGCCTGCGAATCCGACGAGATCATGCTGAAAGCGCCCAGATCGTGGAGAATGTCTTCTGCCGCAATGGTTTCTTTACGAATGCGGGAATCCGCAAAGGCGACGTCTTCAGGAATACTGGCATCCAGGTGATGGCAGACCATCAGCATATCCAGGTGCTCATCAATGGTATTCACCGTGTAGGGACGAGTCGGATTGGTCGATGAAGGCAACACATTGGGATAGGCACAAGCCTTGATAATATCCGGTGCGTGCCCGCCGCCTGCACCCTCGGTATGGTAGGTGTGAATCACCCGGTCTTTAAAGGCACCGATGGTGTCATCCACAAAACCGGATTCATTCAGGGTATCAGTATGAATCGCCACCTGCACATCGTATTTGTCAGCCATGGTTAAACAACAATCGATGGATGCCGGTGTGGTGCCCCAGTCTTCGTGAAGCTTCAGGCCACAGGCTCCCGCCAACAACTGCTCTTCCAGGGCTTCGGGCAAACTGGCGTTGCCCTTGCCGAGAAAACCAAAGTTCATTGGCAGAGAATCCGTTGCCTGTAACATCTTGCCGATATTCCACGGCCCCGGTGTACAGGTCGTGGCATTGGTACCCGTGGCAGGGCCAGTGCCGCCGCCAATCATGGTGGTTATACCGGACATCAACGCTTCGTCTATCTGTTGCGGACAAATAAAATGAATGTGCGCGTCGATACCGCCAGCGGTCAGAATCGATCCTTCACCGGCAATCACTTCGGTACCCGGACCGATAATAATATCAACACCGTCCTGCACGTCGGGGTTACCGGCTTTACCAATCGCCACGATGCGCCCTTCGTTGATACCGACGTCGGCTTTGACAATGCCCCAGTGATCCAGAATCAGCGCATTGGTAATCACCAGATCCACAGTCTCCGAGCAGGAGCGCTGGGACTGGCCCATGCCGTCGCGAATCACTTTGCCGCCACCAAATTTCACTTCGTCCCCGTAGTGGGTGAAATCCTTTTCAACTTCAATCCATAACTCGGTATCGCCCAAACGCACCCGATCACCCACCGTGGGGCCGAACATGTGGGCATAGCTGTGTCTGTCCATGGTGGTCATGATTGACTTCCTCCACTCTGCGGCAAATCACCCATGACTTCGCCGCGGAATCCGTAAATTTTACGTTCACCCGCAAAAGCCACCAACTCCACTTCTCGCCCCTGACCCGGCTCAAATCGAACCGCCGTGCCTGAAGCAATATTCAAATGAAACCCCATGGCGCTTTGACGATCGAACGACAATGCCGGATTGACTTCCGCAAAATGATAATGAGAGCCGATCTGTACTGGACGGTCGCCTGTATTTTCCACGCGCAAGGTGCGAAGCTCACGTCCCGGGTTCAGGACAATATCACCGGCCGCTGTTTTGATTTCTCCGGGCTTCATAACATCAACTCCTGTCTCGTTCGATACCACTCAGTTCTTTGGTACCCATCAGTTCTTTCGTATCGATCAATTAATGGGATCATGAACCGTTACCAGTTTGGTACCATCGGGAAAGGTAGCCTCAACCTGCACTTCGCTGATCATTTCTGCAACACCATCCATCACCTGATCACAGGTCAGAATTTTTTTACCGTCGCTCATTAACTGGGCTACCGTTTTACCTTCACGGGCACCTTCCATGATTTCCATACTGATTAACGCCATCGCCTCAGGATAATTCAGCTTCAATCCCTTGGCTAATCGTCTTTCTGCCAGCAGTGCTGCCGTAAACAGCAGCAGTTTGTCTTTTTCTCTAGGCAATAATTCCATAATAAATACCTTGAACCTGCGCCCAACCGGGCCATCTTGATCTGTTGATTTTAGGTTAACCAAATACGGGGCGGACACGCTTTACGTCCCAGCAGCTCGGGTCGTAAGGCTGCCCACCATCGTTCAAATAACTGTCTGGCCTGCTCAGAACAATCGCCCAGATACCGGCCGACGACAAAGTCCCCTACCTGACTTAATGCTGCCAGTACCTGACCATTCTGTTTCAGAATATGTTCCGACTGCCGGTGATTTTCATCGGCAATCCACTGCGCCCTCTGCTGACTGGCCTTTGTTTTTGCCGAGAAAGGGGAATCACTTTTGAAAGGGCCGGCCACGAAAACGCCATTGATCGGCTTCGACTGCATTCCAACCATTGCCTGATACAACCGTCTGGTCCTGGCATTCAAATGAAACTGTTCCACAAACACCGGTTTGCCCTGAAGGGTGACGGTAAAGCGCTGTGAAACTTCTGCATCTGCCGCATCCAGATCGCAGGCGGGCAATCCCAGTGACGTCACTTCCCAACCCACAAAGCGAGCGCCCGCATCAAGTTCCACTTTGGTTTCCAGTCGGGTGCGGGCATTGGGAAAAATAATGGTTTCCAACGGCAACCACTCCAAAGTGGCTTCCTCTTTTACCTGAAAGGAGTTGATTTGATGCTGCAATGTGCGGTCGGCACGAGCGCGATAGACACGCCCTGCACCGGGAGTGGTCAACAGAACCTGTGCCTTTTCTTCAACCTCGACATCCAGTTGCAATCGATCACCGGAGACCAGACCTCCGGGCGGATGCAGGATATAAAGATGGGGCAATTCTGCCCCTTCCGGATAAAACGGCTTTTGCACATACAAGGGACCGTCGTGCTCATTGTGAACAAGACGAGTACCTCGCACACCCAATTTCAGCCCGAGGCTCAGTCGCGCATGCCAACGGGATGGCGCCGACGGGTCTGATGAGTTGGTGCTCAGTTCGTTCTTTAAAACAGCGGTTAACGCGGTATTCACATTTACACGGCCAAATGTTGTTTAATCAAATCGTCGTTGAGATTTGCCATCTTGTCACTGGCGACAACGCGTCCTTTTTCCATCAGCCGGAACTCTTCTCCAACACGACGGGCAAAGCCCAGTTTCTGTTCTACCAGAATAACAGTCAAGCCGTCTTCCTGATTCAATTTCAAAATAACATCACCAATCTGTTTAACAATATTGGGTTGGATACCTTCATTGGGTTCATCCAGGATCAAGACTTTGGGATCAATCACCAGCGCACGACCAATAGCCAGTTGCTGCTGCTGACCACCGGACAAATCGCCTCCCAGCCGGTTTTTCATATCCTTGAGAACCGGAAACAGTTCATAAATCTTGTCGGGAATGTCTTTGGTTTTTTCTTTTCGGCACGGCAGGCCTGTACGCAGATTCTCCTCTACCGTCATCAACGGAAAAATATGTCGGCCCTGAGGCACATAGCCAATGCCCATGTGCGCGCGAGAATCGGCCGGACGCCCGTGAATGGGTTTGCCTTCAAATTCAATACTGCCACTGGTGACAGGCAGCAAGCCCATCAGAGCATTCAGTAATGTGGTTTTGCCCACACCATTGCGTCCCATGATGCAGGTACAGGAACCCTTTTCGATGTCCAGATCCAGATCCCACAGAATTTGTGTGCCGCCGTAATGCTGACTCACTTTATTGATTGAGATCATGCAGTTTCCCCCGCCTCTTCACCCGCCTCTTCACCCAGGTACACTTCAATCACATCGCGATTATTCTGCACTTCGTCCATGGTTCCCTCTGCCAATACCGTTCCCTGATGCAACACCGTCACGGTTCGGGCAATACTGCGGACAAACTCCATGTCGTGCTCAACCACAATTACGGTACGGTCACCGGCCAGAGAGGTCAGCAACTCGGCGGTACGCTCCGTCTCCTGGGCGGTCATTCCTGCTACAGGTTCGTCAATCAATAATAGTCTGGGATCCGAAGCCAACAACATGCCGATTTCCAGCCACTGTTTCTGACCGTGAGATAAAGCGCCAGCCTGCATAAAGCGCTGCTCTTTCAGGCCAATCAGTTCCAGCACATCGTCGATCCGGTCGATATCTTCCGAGCTCAGTGAAGCTCTCAGGGTGTACCAGATGCCTTTATCGGCTTTCAATGACAATTCCAGATTGTCGAACACCGTATGGGCCTCAAACACCGTGGGCTTTTGAAACTTGCGCCCGATCCCCAACTGGGCAATTTCCGGCTCCGAACGCTGCAACAGGTTAATGGTTTGTCCGAAGTAGACACTGCCCTGATCGCATTGAGTCTTGCCGGTAATCACATCCATCAAGGTGGTTTTACCGGCCCCGTTGGCACCAATCAGACAACGCAATTCACCGTCTTTTACATAGAGATTCAAATCATTGAGCGCTTTAAAACCATCAAAGCTGACACTCAATCCCTCGACATACAAAATCATGTTATGGGAAACATCCACCGCCGAGGACTCATCCACCAGAAATGGCCACACCTGATCCCGCCGGAACATTTCCCGGGTTGCGTCCAATACCGTCATGCTGACGCTCCTTCTGCATTCTGTTGTTTATGGCTTGAGCCACCGTCTCCCCCACTGCCACTGTCACCGCGCATGGCCTCCACTCGCTGCTCGATAAAACCGGCGATGCCTTTGGGTAAAAACACCGTGACCAGAACAAACAGAGCACCCAGAGCAAACAACCAGCCATCGGGCATAATGGCCGTGAATCGGGTTTTGGCGTAGTTCACCAGAATCGCGCCAATGATTGCACCATAGAGAGTGCCTCGTCCGCCCAGCGCCACCCAAACCACGACTTCAATGGAATTGATGGGTGAGAACTCACCGGGATTGATGATGCCCACCTGGGGCACATAGAGAGCACCGGCCACTGCTGCCAACAGCGCCGAATAAACAAACAACCAGACTTTGAAACGCTCGGTTCGATACCCCATAAACCGGGCACGGGCCTCACCATCGCGAATGGAGACAATCACCCGACCAAAACGGGAACACATGATGAAATGACTGAGCACATAGGCCAGCATTAACATCAACGCAGTAATGGCGAACAGCGCAACCCTCACGTTGTCCGACTGTAAACTGAATCCCAAAATGTCTTTGAAGTCAGTCAGACCATTGTTACCGCCAAACCCCATTTCGTTGCGAAAGAAGGCCAGCATCAACGCGTAGGTCAGGGCTTGTGTCATGATTGACAGATATACACCGGTGACCCTGGAACGAAACGCCAGCCAGCCAAAGACAAACGCCAGTAACCCCGGCACCGCCAAAGCAATCAGCATGGCAAACCAGAACTGATCCATACCCAGCCAGTACCAGGGCAGAGATTCCCAGTTGAGAAACACCATAAAATCAGGCAGTTCCGGATTGCCGTACACTCCGCGATCACCGATCTGGCGCATGAGGTACATCCCCATGCCATAACCGCCGAGGGCAAAGAAGGCCGCGTGCCCCAAACTGAGTACACCGCAATAGCCCCAGACAATATCCACGGCCAAAGCCAGCAATGCATAACACAGATACTTGCCCAGCAGCGTAATGGTATAGGTACTGACATACAGCGGTGAATCAGGAGATAACCACAGGTTTGCCGCCGACGCCAAAATGGTGGTGGCAAACAATACCACCACCACAATTGCAGTGGTTCTGGACGTAAAGCCCGAGGTTAAACTGCCCGCCGTCGGCGCACTCTTTTCTCCAAAAAGTCCTTTTAATGAAATCATTCGGCGGCCCTCCCTTTTTGCGGAAAGAGACCTTTGGGTCGTTTCTGAATAAACAAAATAATAAACACCAGAATAATAATATTGGCCAATACTGCACCGGTGACCGGTTCGAGAAATTTATTGGCAACGCCCAGCGAGAAGCTGCCCACCAGAGTGCCCAGCAAATTGCCCACACCGCCAAACACCACCACCATGAAGGAGTCAATAATGTAAGACTGCCCCAGATTGGGTCCCACATTGGTCAGCTGACTCAAGGCCACGCCGGCAACACCGGCAATGCCCGAACCCAGACCAAACGTCATGGAATCTACCCGCTCGGTTTTGATCCCCATGGCCTTGGCCATGTTGCGGTTTTGAGACACCGCGCGAACGTTCAGTCCCAGGGAGGTTTTTTTCATCACCAGCATCAGGATGGCAAATACCACCAGCGAAAAGATCAGGATCGACAGGCGGTTGTAAGTAAGAGAAAACACCGGGTTCAATTCAATAGAACCACTCAACCAGTCCGGCGTTGATACCTGACGGTTTAGCGGTGAAAAGATGGTGCGCACCAGTTGCTGCAAAATCAGGCTGATACCAAAGGTCGCCAGCAGGGTTTCCAATGGCCGGCCATGAAGAAAGCGAATCACCGTGCGTTCAATAATGACACCCACACTGCCTGACACCAAAAACGCGGCCGGGATGGCCACCAGAATCGTCCACTCCAGATGATTGGGCATTAACAGCTGCACCACATACGTGGTGTAGGCACCCAACATGATCATTTCGCCGTGCGCCATATTGATCACACCCATCACACCAAAGGTGATGGCAAGTCCGATGGCAGCCAGCAAAAAGACCGACCCCAGACTCAAGCCGAAGAACAGTTTTTCCATAAAGCCGTAAAAACGGATTTTCCCATCAATTTCTTTCAAGGCACTTTCAGCAGCGGCCCTGACCGCTGCATCCTGCTCGACAAACTCTCCACTGGAGTCTTTATCCACCAGATTCATCAATTGATTGCGAACCGGGGTTTCCAGCCGCGTGGATAAGACACCAATCGCTGCGACACGCTCCTCCGTTGCACTGGCAGTCGCCACGGTATTCATCGCCATACCGACAGCCAACAGGTCGCGAATCTCCTGATCACTTTCATTCTCGGCTGCATCCTGAAACAGCGCCAGAGTCTCTGGCGAGATATTGTCGAGCATGGTTTGCGCTGCAGCCTGACGTTCGGCCCGTTCACCAAACAACAACTGGATTCGGGCAATACTGCCTCTCAGCTGTTTGCGAAGTTTGTTATTGACCCTGACTTTTTTGAGTCCTTTGGCGGTCTGGCCTTCAACCAGCTCGCCACTGAACACTGAGTAGACTGACTCCTTACCCTGATCGTTATCTTTTACCTGATAGAGCTGGAGAGATTCTTTATCGTAGTAAAGCTCACCATTGAGCATGGCCTGATAGACCGGCAACATTTCGCGCCCGGACTGTTGATCCAGTGACGTGATGATATTGGATTTTTCTCTAAGATTTGCGGCCGCGAGATCTTTGAATAATTGATCCACATCGGCTGAAATTGCTACTGCATAGTTATCCGTACTTTCAATTTTATCAATGCTCTGCTGCGCATAAAGCCAGGAGCTCCCCAAGAGCAGGGAGAGTGAAAACACCCACCCAATTAACTGTCTAGTCTGCTTCACTGAAATACCCCATGACGACAAAACATTGGCAAACATCTTTAAGCAGCACTGCCCGAACAAAACATAATTCGGGCAGCACCGTTTACTTCAATTTAATTCGAATTCGATTGAATTCACTCAGTAATTTTGACCTGAACAGGTTTTGGTTTTGGTGTTGTAGTTGCCGCACTTGACAGGCGCAGTCCAGTCGGCGATCAAGTCCTTGGAACCCGGAAGAAAATCGGACCAGGCATCACCGACAACCAAGCCTTCAGTGCTCCACACTACTTCAAACTGGCCATCATCCTGAATTTCACCAATCAATACAGGCTTGGACAAATGGTGGTTTTTGTTCATTACCGCCATGCCACCGGTCAGATTCGGAGTCGTCATGCCGATCATGGCCTGCTCGACTTTATCCACATCGGTAGAGCCTGCTTTCTCGACGGCCTTCACCCACATATTGAAACCGATGTAGGTCGCTTCCATTGGGTCATTGGTAACTCGCTTGTCATCCTTGGTAAACGCATGCCACTGCTCAATAAAGGCTTCATTTTCCGGAGCATCCACACTTTGAAAATAGTTCCAGGCCGCCAGATGCCCCACCAACGGTTTGGTGTCGATACCGGACAACTCTTCTTCACCCACGGAGAAGGCCACGACCGGAATATCCTCGGAAGAAATGCCCTGATTCGCCAGTTCTTTATAGAAAGGCACATTGGCATCACCGTTGATGGTGGAAACAACGGCTGTGGCCTTGCCGGAGCTACCAAACTTTTTGATGTCGGAGACAATACTCTGCCAGTCGGAATGACCAAACGGGGTGTAATTCACCATAATGTCTTCCGCTGCGACACCTTTCGCTTTCAAGTAGGCTTCGAGAATTTTGTTGGTGGTACGGGGATAGACATAATCCGTACCGGCCAGAACCCAACGTTCAACCCCGATATCGTTCATCAGATAATCTACTGCGGGAATCGCCTGTTGATTGGGCGCAGCACCGGTATAGAAAACATTTTTGGACGACTCTTCCCCTTCGTACTGAACCGGGTAGAACATAAGACCATTCAACTCTTCGATCACGGGCAAAACGGACTTGCGGGACACGGAAGTCCAGCAACCGAAGATCACATCAACTTCATCCTTGGAAATCAGCTCGCGGGCTTTCTCGGCAAACAGTGGCCAGTTGGAAGCAGGATCGACCACAACGGCCTCCAGTTTTTTGCCCATGACACCGCCTTTTTTGTTCTGCTCTTCAACCATCATCAGAACTGTATCTTTCAGCGTGGTTTCACTGATGGCCATGGTACCGGATAGCGAGTGCAACACACCCACCTTGATGGTATCAGCGGCCAGTGCCATCAAAGAGAAAGCAGACGTACCTACCGTCAATGCCAACCCTGCTGCAATTTTTTTCAGTTTCATAATTCTTGTCCCTTAGAGAAAATTGAAAAGATTAAATCTGGATTTGCACACCAAAGGTCAGTGCGTTTACGTCAGGCCCAGCGTAACCACTGGCATTTGCGTCTCCATCAACATAATTAATGTTGAGGCGAGCGTTGTGACCGGAAATCACATAGTTCAGACCCACTTCTGTTGAGTCGCTGGTCTCTGCATCACTGGGATCATTTTCCACATAGCGGACATAAGGCTGGAATTTCCCGGGCCCCACTTCCGCGCCAAACAAAAATGCCGCAGTGGCAAAGTAAGACGTTCCATCGAACAGGCAAAAACAATCGCCAGCAGCAATGGGCGGTGTTGCCAGGGTGTAGTCCGCATCGAAGTCTTTGTACTCACCTTCAATCGTCAACACATTGCCGCCGTCAAAAACGGTTTCAGAGAGCACATCAAAGGTATAACCGGTAAAGTCACCGGCTTCACCCACCACGCCGACACCGTCACTTTGCGTCTGGAAGGAAACCGCTGCGGTCAGGATATTGCCCAGACCGCCATAATAAGTTGAGCTGGTGTAGTAACCGGGATTGTCTTCCATGTTGAGAAAGTTGTAGGCAAAGCGGCCGGCAAACAGCAGATTATCCGAGTCATTCGCACCACCTTCGAGACCGTCAAATGCCCCCACAGCGTATTGAAACTTGCCCAGCTTGCCCCACACGGTGACGCCCTCGTCACGTCCGATACGACCAGCCTCACCCCCCTGATCAGAGGCGTACAGCGGCTGGCGGTATTGATTCCAGCTGAGCGCGTAAAACGGACCGCTCATTTCAATACGATCCGCCGGAGTGAGCATACGGCCGGCCCAGACATTAAACCCCGGGCTCAGCTCAAATTGCGCTATGGCATCCAGCACTTCAACATCTTCGCCATCCAGCTTTTCGGTGTTAAACGTAAATTTGATGTACTCGTGGATCTGGCCCGCCATATAAAGACGCATGTTGGTCACGGCAAAATCGTTACTGCGATCTTCACCATTGTCAGCGCCATCTTCTACAGACTCATACTGAGCACGCAGGCCTGCTCCCACACTCACCCATTTGGTGTCATCGATTTCGATTTTTCCACCCGCCAGCGCAGCTGGTGAAATACACGCCATACTCAAGAGGCCGGCAGAAAGCCCCGCCCTCATCTTCAAGCTGCGATTGAGCAGCCCAGTCAGTTCCTTTTTCATAGTGTGCCCCTGTGACCCGTGATTGGATTCGTAATAGTTTTTTCAGAATCTCTATTTACACACAGCACCGAAATCACCACCATGCGGCAATCGACTCAAGGGACTACGTCAAATGACGTAGCTGGAGCAAGTAATCCGGCTCGCAGGCCCCGCCACATCGGCGCAGCCGTACTGCAATTCATAGCGGATAGCAGCCATAATCTGTTACATTGACCATCTCTCCCGTTAACTTTTAACCGCTTTCAGGTTTACCCCATATGCCGTTACCCAAGCTGTTCTCTCAATTGCAACAGTTAGTCGCCAACCCTTCCGTCAGCAGTTACAGCGAGAAGTGGGACATGCCCAACCGAGGCGTGATCGAGCTGCTGGCCACCTGGCTCGACGATCTGGGCTTTGAAACGGAAATTCTGGAAATACCCGGAAGTAACGGTCACAAGTGCAATCTGATTGCCACCCTCGGAACCGGACCCGGAGGACTGGTACTGGCCGGACATACCGACACCGTGCCCTACGACGATTTTCAGTGGCAGAGCGATCCTTTCAAGTTGACCGATAAAGACAACCGCTGGTTTGGCCTCGGTGCAACGGATATGAAAGGCTTTTTCCCAATCGCCATTGAGGCGGCGAAGGCCTTTGCCGGCACGCCTCTGAAACAGCCACTGATCATTCTCGCCACCGCCGATGAAGAAAGCTCCATGAGTGGTGCCCGTGCCCTGGCAGAAATGGGACGCCCCAAGGCACGCTACGCGGTCATCGGTGAACCCACCGGTCTGGTGCCCATTCGTATGCACAAAGGCATCATGATGGAAAAGGTGAGTATTGAAGGCCTCGCCGGGCATTCCTCCAACCCGTCGCTCGGCAACAATGCGCTGGAGTCCATGCATCGAGTGATGTCTGACCTGATGGATTACCGTCGGCATTTACAGCAGCAATACCACAATCCCGGCTTCACCATACCGGGTCCAACCCTCAACCTGGGCTGCATACACGGTGGCGACAACCCGAATCGGATCTGCGGCCACTGTGAGCTGCAATTTGATTTACGCGCCATTCCCGGTATGGACAACGACGAACTCCGGCAACAAATCGACGCGCGGCTGCAGGCGATCGCCTCGGAAAGTGGCACAAAAATCACCAGAGAAACCCTGTTCGGAGGTGTACCCGCTTACGAAGAGCCTGCCAATTCGGCTTTGGTTCAGGCCGCAGAACAACTCACCGGCAACACCGCGAACAGTGTTGCTTTCGCCACAGAAGCGCCTTTTATTCAAGGACTGGGGATGGAAACGATTGTTATGGGCCCCGGCCATATTGATCAGGCTCATCAGCCCAATGAGTACATTCCGGTTGATCAGGTCAGACCGGCGATTGAAACCCTGAAAGGCCTGATCCGACGATTCTGCTTATAGAAGGCTTTTGTTTATCCAGGCCGGTTTATGGAATACTCTTTCATCATCTTCGTCACATTCAGGTACACAAGGAACACCCGTGAAAAACAGCAGTCAGGACTCAGGCAAAAGCGGTGCTCATTCAGGCATGTCTAACGACGTCCAAAAGCCAGATCAGAACTATGTCCAGAACTACGCCCAAAACTACGTCAAGTGGTTCCGCCAGTCCTCTCCTTACATCAACGCACACCGCAATAAAACCTTTGTGCTGATGCTGCCCGGCGCGGCCATGCAGAGTGAAAACTTTCACAACATCATTCACGATATTGCCCTGCTGAACAGCCTCGGGGTTCGCCTGGTTCTGGTACACGGTGCGCGCCCGCAGATCGACGCGCGTCTGGGACTGGAACACGCCAATTCGGATTTCCACGAACAATGGCGGGTAACCGACGCGTCTCAGATGACCGGCGTCAGCCAGGCTGTCGGTGAAGTGCGCTTTGCCATCGAGGCAGCCCTGTCGACCGGATTGCCCAACTCCCCGATGCACGGTGCGCACATACGCGTAGTGGGCGGCAATTTTGTTACGGCCAAACCGATTGGTGTCATCAACGGTGTCGACCTGCAACACACCGGCAAGGTCCGCAGGGTCGACAGTGCTGCCCTGCACCAGGCGCTGGACAACGGCACCATCGTGGTCATATCACCGCTGGGTTATTCACCCACGGGTGAGCTGTTCAATCTCAGCTTTGCCGAAATCGCCACCCAGGTCGCCAGCGCACTGAAAGCCGACAAGCTGATTGCATTCACCTCTGAAACCGGTTTTTACGATCACGATGGCAACCTGTGTCGCCAGCTCAGCGTATCGGAATGTGCCCAGCAACTGACCCAACTGGAGCAGGATCACGACCGCTCGCAATCGCTGCAGGCCTGTTACGATGCCTGCCAACTGGGCGTACCCCGGGCACAAATCATCAGCTATCAGGAAGATGGTGCACTGTTGCAAGAGCTGTTCACCCGCGACGGCTCGGGCACGCTGGTGCATCGCGACAATTATGAGTTTATCCGCCAGGCCAATATCGACGATGTGGGCGGCCTGCTGGAGCTGATTGAACCCCTTGAGCAGCAGGGTGCGCTGGTAAGGCGTTCCCGCGAGCTGCTCGAGAGCGAAATTGACCGCTTCACCATTCTCGAAAAGGACGGCACCATTATCGCCTGTGCGGCCCTCTACCCTTTTGGTGAGAATCCGACGACTGCGGAACTCTCCTGTGTCGCAACCCACAGCGAATACCGCAAAGGCGGCAGGGCCAAGATGGTGCTGGACGCCATTGAAAGCAAAGCTCGGAAACAGGGAATTCGTGAATTGTTTGTTTTGACGACACAAACTGCCCACTGGTTTCTGGAACAGGGCTTCGTCGGTGCAGCTCTGGATCGCCTGCCCGAAGAAAAGCAGTCGCTCTACAATTTTCAGCGCAACTCCAAGGTCTTTATCAAGCCCTTAAACTAGTCCACTACGGCTCTAAGGCTCATTAAAGACCAGGTGATAACGTTTCGCACCTGAAACCCCAAGCCTCCAGAGCACAGAGTGCTCACGGAGGCGTGCTCCCTCTGTTTACCTTGCCTAAAGACGATTTGACGGTAATAACGGCTCACATAATCCACTGTACAGACGGGCATTCAAACGAGCCAATATCTGTTAAAATCGTCGGCCTGATTCATAAGATTTCGTAATTAATTCGTTTTAACGGCAAAGAGGTTTCACCCATGCCCGTCTATCGCTCCAAGACATCCACTGCTGGCCGCAATATGGCCGGCGCCCGCGCACTGTGGCGCGCAACCGGCATGAAAGACGAAGACTTTCATAAGCCCATCATCGCCATTGCCAACTCCTTTACACAATTCGTCCCAGGACACGTTCACCTGAAAGATATGGGTCAACTGGTTGCCGGCGAAATTGAAAAAGCGGGAGGAGTCGCCAAGGAGTTCAATACCATCGCGGTTGATGACGGTATTGCCATGGGTCACGATGGCATGCTGTACAGCCTGCCTTCACGAGACATCATCGCCGATTCAGTGGAATATATGGTCAATGCTCACTGTGCCGACGCACTGGTGTGTATTTCCAACTGTGACAAAATCACTCCGGGGATGCTGATGGCCGCCATGCGCCTGAACATTCCTGTGATCTTTGTTTCTGGTGGCCCTATGGAGGCTGGCAAAACCAAATTGTCCGAGCACAAGCTGGACCTGGTTGACGCCATGGTAGTGGCGGCAGACGACAGTGTTTCCGATGAAGATGTCGCCGAGATTGAGCGCAGCGCCTGCCCTACCTGCGGTTCCTGCTCCGGCATGTTCACTGCCAACTCCATGAACTGTCTGGCTGAAGCCCTGGGGCTTGCCCTGCCCGGTAACGGTACCGTTGTCGCCACCCACGCTGACCGCGAACAACTGTTCCTGCGTGCAGGCCGTACCATCGTCGACCTGGCCAAGCGCCACTACGAGCAGGACGATTACACGGTATTGCCCCGCTCTATCGGTACCTTCGAAGCTTTTGAGAACTGCATCGCTTTGGACATTGCCATGGGCGGCTCCACCAACACCATCCTGCATTTGCTGGCCATCGCCCAGGAAGCTGAGGTGGAATTCGACATGTACGATATTGACCGTCTGTCGAAGACAATTCCTCAACTGTGTAAGGTCGCACCAAATACTCCGAAGTATCACATTGAAGATGTTCACCGCGCGGGCGGCATCATGGCCATTCTCGGTGAACTGGATCGTGCGGGTCTGCTTCACTCCCATCTGCCCACGGTTCACAGCGCCACCATGAAAGACGCACTGGACGAGTGGGACATCATGCGCAGCCCAACTCCGGAAGTTATGGAGTTCTATAAAGCTGGCCCTGCTGGCATCCCCACACAGACGGCCTTTAGTCAGGCAACTCGCTGGCCAACCCTGGACGCAGACCGCACCAACGGCTGTATTCGCTCTCTGGAGCATGCGTTCAGTCGCGAAGGTGGCCTCGCGGTATTGCGCGGAAACATTGCGCTTGATGGGTGTGTGGTCAAAACCGCGGGCGTCGATGACTCAATCCTCGTGTTCGAGGGCAACGCCTATGTAACCGAGTCTCAGGATGAAGCCGTAGCGGATATTCTGGCAGACAAGGTCAAAGCCGGTGATGTGGTCATCGTCCGTTACGAAGGCCCACGTGGCGGTCCCGGCATGCAGGAAATGCTCTATCCAACGTCCTACATCAAATCCAAAGGTCTCGGCAAAGACTGTGCCCTGCTCACCGACGGCCGCTTCTCTGGTGGTACTTCTGGCCTGTCAATTGGCCACGTTTCTCCTGAAGCCGCTGCGGGTGGTGCCATTGGTCTGGTTCGTAACGGTGATCGCATCAAGATCGACATTCCTAACCGCACCATCGATGTCCTGGTCAGTGTTGAAGAGCTTGATCGCCGCCGCGAAGAGCAAGACAAACTCGGCTGGAAACCAGCAAAAGACAGACCTCGTAAAGTCAGTGCCGCACTGAAAGCCTATGCATTACTGGCAACCAGTGCTGACAAGGGAGCAGTTCGCGACCTGAGCAAGCTGGACTAATTTTTCGAATAGCTGTCAGACACCGTAAGCCGTACCCGGATCCTTCACAGCCGGGTACGACTTGCGCCACTTACAAATAACAATAAATAACACAGCTAGACTGGGTTTACAGTCCCGGTCAGATTATTCTGGGATTTCACAAGGTGATCACTCGACTCCATGACCAGATTTTCAGCTTTGCCCGACAAAATTTCCGACTACCCAATCCACTCGTCTGAACAATGGGTTTATTACCTACCCGAAGAACTGCAACCGGAAGTTATTGGTGCGATGGAAATTCAAAATTTTAGACGCCATGACACCATCTATTCCCACCACTCGCCCACCAATGAAATTTATACGGTAATACAGGGCAATGTTCGTCTCAGCAACTCGGCTCTGTCAGGCAAAGACATCGCCATCAGCACCATGCCGCGAGGCTGCACATTTGGTGAGCTAAGCTTTGTCGATGAACTTCCCCGGCAAAACATTGCCACGGCCAGCACCGACTGCACCCTGGCGGTTCTCAACCGCAAGCAATACAACGTTTTGTGTCGCGAGCATCCCGCCATCATAAGCAGCATGCTGCAATTTCTCTCTCATCGACTCAGGTCATTGGTGAACATCCATCAGGATTCAACCAGCCTGGAACTGCCTCAACAATTGGCGAAGCGATTGCTATTTATGGCCAAAAATCAATCCCGAACACAATCAGCCCAATGCGAGATCGACGTGTCGCAAGATGAGCTCGCTGCAACTCTGGGCGTCAGCCGACAGCACGTTAACAAAGCCCTTAAGCGCTGGCAGGCCGCCGGCTTGATTGATGTGGGTTATCGCAAGGTGATACTGCTGGATCAGGACGCACTAAGTGAAGCATCCGACAGCTAAAACGAGAAGTCAGCCACTCTACACGAGACAGGTAAAGCACCAACAGAATAATCAAATCGAGGAAAACATCACCGGACGGTGAAAAATGGAAGGAGAATGATGTGGCCTTGTGAGCCACATCAAAACACCCATTTATGGATTACATAAATGGGTGTTTATCTTTAGATTTTCAGCGACTCTTCACGCTTCTTCTCGTTCTTACAGAACTCGATCCACTGAACCGCAAATTTCTTACTGCGCTTATCTTTCGCCGCTTTTTCAAACTCTTTGATTGCCGCGTCGTAACGTTTCAGGTTGGCATTGGCCATTCCCATAACGATTTGCAACTGATCAGGGCGTTTGATACTGCCACGCTTGTAAGCTTTAGAGCCAGCTTCCAAAGCTTTTTTGTTTTGATCGCTGTCCAGGTAAATACCGGCCAGGCGAGCGTACAAATCACCTTTGTCAGACTTTTGAGCAGCCTGCTCCATCACTGGAATCGACTCTTTCACATCCTGTCCAAGGCGCAAGGCGGTCGCCAACACTTCCAGATTTTTGGAAGTCTTCTCGATCTTGCCTTCTTTCATGCCTTTTTCAATGATGCGAGCCGCCTTGTTCGGCACATCCTGACCCATGTTCAGGTAAGCCAGATTCATCAACTCTTTTTCTTTGTCCAGAGCACCCATCAGGTAGGCAACATCCAGTGCGTAAAGTTGATTTTTCTCTTGCTCAACCTGACCGTACATACCGGAAAGCTGCTTCCAGTAGGTGGCCTTCGGATAATGGCGAACGAGCTTTTGCAGGATCTCGATAACTTTCTTGTTGTTACCTTGATCGTAGTAAATCGCACGCTGCAGGGTGTACCAGTTTTCTTTAGGCACTTTACCCTTGCCTTCATAATCACTGACAGCAGTGTTGATATTTTTCAGCGCTGACTTCATATCGTCAAGCTGATAATAACCCTGCGCCAGCAATACGTAAGCATCCGCACCGACGATAGGCTGCAGTTTCATCCATTTTTGCAACAGATTAACGGCACCGCGATAATCCTCTTGCACAAATTTCAGCTGTGCCAAGGTATATAAGGTACCCAACTGCAGAGCATCACTCAGCTCGGGTTCCGCCAGTACTTTTTCGTAATAACGGATAGACTGCGGGTAATTTTCCAGAGAATAGTAAACCCAACCGTAGTAGTTCCACAGGTTAGCTTTTTCAAAACTGGTGTACTTACCGCTCTTTGCCTCAAGATCCTTCAGGACAACAAGAGCCCCTTTCCAGTCATTCGCATCGGTCTTTTCCTGAACCTTTGCGAAGTCTTTAAATACGGGCTGACGCAATGAGTATGATTTTTTCGTCTTGTATTGAGGCTTTTCCTCGCCTTCCTGAGCGAACACGCTACCTGACGGCAGTGCGTTCATCCCCAGGGATTGCAGTACAACACTCGAGGCTGCGGGCGCCAATGCCATCGGCGCCACCAGCAGAGATTGTCTGACGAGCTTCAAAACCTTAGCCGTCATCTTCATAGTCTTTCCCATTGTTTACTTGGCAATAGCAAAGGTAATTTTGTTGCGTACGCCTGGAACTTCTACCGCTTCGCCATCAATAACACGAGGCTTGTACTTAAACTTCAACGCCGCTTTCATAGCTGCACTGTCGAAGATATTTGGCGGATCAGCTTCCACAACGACAGGATCTCTTACAGAACCGTTTGCCGTTACAGTGAACTCAACAATTACATAACCTTCGATACCCCGTGATAAAGCCCGGCGTGGATAGTTCGGCTGAACCTTCACAATTGGTAGATACTCACCATCTGATCCAAAGCCGCCTACACCTTTAACGTTCAGGTTTGGCTTAACTCGTGGAGCCGACATATTCAAAGCATCGGGACTGACCTCAGGTTGGTCAAAATCGGGCTCTGGCATATCGGGTGGTGGCTCTTCCGGGTCTTCCGGTTTCTCCGGTTTCTCGGTCTCGTACTGCGTTTCGATTTGACGCTCAGGCATCAGAATATCCGCTACTTTACGCTCTTCCCCGGCTTCGGGTGGCTTATTGTTAGCTTCAATCAATGCATGCATCAAAAACAGCAGGCCGAAGGTTGTGGCTGCCGCCAGCAACCCTGCCAATAGTAATCTTGCAACATTCATAGCGCTCTATTTCTTCTCAGTAGATACAGAAACATCCAATACACCTGCCTCACGAGCCGCTTCCGCGACTTTGGTCAGGGTCTCGATATTGGAATCATCGTCCGCCTGGATTACGACAGCACCTTTTGGGTTCTCCGCGTGCAGACGCTCGATACTGCCTTTGACAGAACGAATATCTACACGGGATTTGTCGATCCAGACTTCATTACTAGAGCTGACAGCGATAAGAATGTTGGCATTCTTTTTCAGCATCGCGGTTGTCGCCTCAGGGCGATCAATTTCAATGCCGGCTTCCTTAATAAAAGAAGCGGTAACGATGAAGAAGATCAACATGATAAAAACCACGTCGAGCATCGGCGTTAAGTCGATGGCTTGTGCTTCTTCTTCAGCTGCCTTATTTCTTCTGCCCATGATAACTCTCTTAGTAACCGGTTAATGCTTTTAACTTCAAGCCTTAATGGTCCATCGTCAAGTGGTCTTCAAGCAGCTGATTTTCACGCTCTGCAGTACGGGTAATGTAAGTGTTACCAAATACGCCTGATAGTGCAGCAACCATACCCGCCATAGTCGGGATTGTTGCTTTGGATACACCACCAGCCATGGATTTAGCATCACCACCACCAGTTACAGCCAGTACGTTAAACACTTCAATCATACCGGTTACGGTACCCAGCAGCCCCAGAAGGGGTGCCAGTGCCACCAGAGTGGCAACCATATCCATGTTCACGTTTACCTTTTCAGATACGCGGGAAATCAGTGCATAACGAACTTGGTGGGCATTCCAGGATTTGCGCTCGGAGCGCGCTTCCCAGGTGTCCAGGGCGCCCTGAACATCTTTCTTCAAGGCTCCGTGGAAATACCACACACGTTCAAAAATCAGAGTCCACATGACGAAGGTCAGTGCGGCGATCAACAACAATACATCACCGCCCTGAGCCACAAAGGCCTTAATGGCTGCTAGTGCGTCCATCAATGCCAACATGCGCTATCTCCTACTTACGTTCCGCGTTTTCAGCGATGATACCAGCGCTCTGCTCGTCCAGAATATGGAGAACACGCTTGGCACGGCCGTTAACTAAGGTGTGCATCAGTACAGTCGGGATTGCAACTACCAGACCCAGAACTGTGGTTACCAGTGCACCGGAGATACCACCCGCCATGGCTTTTGGATCACCCGCACCGAAGATCGTAATCGCCTGGAAGGTGATGATCATACCGGTTACGGTACCCAGCAGACCCAGCAGAGGGGCTACCATAGAGATGATTTTCAGCAGGTTCAGACCGGATTCGATCGCTGGACGCTCTTTCAGAGTAGCCTCTTCCAGTTTCAGTTCCAGAGACTCACCGTCCAGACCTTTGTTATCTTCAGCGACTTTCAATACGCGACCCAGTGGGTTATTGGTATTGGCAGAAGTTGATTTCAACTGGGCGTTTACTTTGCTGCTGATACCGGCCAGCACGATGAAGCGCCAGATAGCCAACAACATTGCGAACACACCAACTGCAGAGATGATGTAGCCTACGAGGCCACCTTGATGCCAGCGCTCAACCAGTGAAGGGCTGTTGATCAGAGCAGCAAGGTAAGAACCACCGGTAGGACCAGTTGGGTCGATACCCACACGGGTGAAACCGTCGGTAGAGTTCTGCAGAGCCATGGCACCGGCAGCCAGACCAGAAGGCTGACGAGTCAGCTCAGCCATGCTTTCGCTCTTCGGAGAGTACTCGAGGTATTGACCGTCAGACAGCAACTGGAAGTTACCAATACGAACAACATCCTGAGTCGCTTGCTCACCGTCAGGCTTGATTACAGTACCGCTGAACTTAACAACTTTACCGTCTTCGATTGTCTCACGCTGAATTTCGTACCACAGACGCTCGATCTCTTCGATGGTTGGCAGCTGGGTAGCACTGTTCATTTTTTCGATCAGTGTATCCAGGAACGCTGCGCGACCAGGGTATTGAGCAGAAACGATAGAAGTACTCAGAGTAGTACGCAGATCACCAGCGGTTGAAGTCAGGTGACCAAACAGCTCTTTCAGAGAACCCAAACGATCTTGCAGCTGGGCACGCTTGGCAGAAACGTCCAGTTCTTGCTGTGCGTATTTCTCTTCCAGGACTTCAGAACGTTTTTCTTCGTTCGCCTTGGTTTGCTTGGCCTGATTCAGCAGCTCTTGCTGGTTGGCCTTCTGACGACGGAACTCAGCTTCGCGCTTGCGATGCTCGGCAGACTCGGAAACCTTGCTTTTCTGAACCATGTTCAGCAGCTGGTCCAGAGACTGAGCCTTTTCTTCCTGTGCCATTACAACGCCGGAACCTAACAAACCGGCAACTGCCGCTACCAGGCAGCTTTTAGCAAAATTCATTTTCATTGCGCTGCCTCCGGAGCCAACACTGGCAGTTTCAGAACGTCGATAGAAGCTTGCTTCTTAGCAATGCGAATCCCTTTCAGGATGGCACTGCGGTACTCACCAGAGTCCAGCTCGACCCAGGCTTTCTGACGCTGATCCCAGGCACCGGACAATTCGGTATCCTTGGTTTGATACATCAGGGCAACACGGCCTACGCGCAGAATGTTAACTTCACGCTCTTGACCATCTACCTGCAGAGTATCTTCGTAAGTATCGATCTTGCGACCGTACTCAGATTCAATTTTGTAAGCTTCCAGAACCTGACGGAACTTCTCGGAAACCGAGATATCCGCGCGCTCCTGGTTGTTACGCAGCATTTCCAAACGCTCTTCGCGCTCTTCTTTGTGGAAAGGAACATCCAGAGCAACAAACTGCTCCAGACCGTCGAGCATTTTCAGAATCAGAGGCTGAACCTGACGCTCCATGACGGTAACGTTATCGATGGACTCATCCAACTGAGCAATAACTTCCAACTGGTTGGCAATCTGCTTTTCCAGCTGGGCGTTGTAAACGCGCAAACCTTCGATTTGTTTGTTTACGACTTTGAAATCATTCAGCAGGCTGGAAGTTTGCTCAGCGATCTTGTCGATCTTTTGCTGAGAGGTTTGAGCAAGTTTAACTTTCTGCTCACCGACTTGCAGAATGGAATTCAACGTTTGGTCCGCTTGAGCGACGCTGCCAATCAGCGCGCCAGCAGAAAGCACGGTGGACAGCGCCACGGCTTTTAATCGCTGCTTCTTCATAAATCCCCCAGTGTGGGTGCGTACAATCAACTCATTTGCGACCGGTTAGGCCGCTCTTTTTCATTATTTACTGCCACAGGCAATAATTTGAAGCTGGCCATTTAATAACAGCGGCCATAAACATTCAATGGTTAATCCATGTCAGGTGCCCTATGAGTAAATTAGTATCACAAAAAGTAACACATCGTTTTTTTAACAAGGGGCAATGGGTAACATCACTCCCCAATAGCGTGCATAAACAATGGCAGAAGCCGAAGTAAACACTTACATTAGCAAACTATTTTTTATCGCACTGATAAAGTTAACGATTGGTAACACGCTCCAACGTCAAAAAAGAGTAGGAAAGTCCGCTGTTCCCGGACAGACCAGCTTCACAGTTTTTGACATACCAAGCGTCACCTAACTCCGGAAAAAAAGCATCGCCCTCAAAGCTTTGATGAATCTGAGTGAGATACACCCGATCCACCAGCGGTAAGCTGGCCTCATAAATCTGAGCACCGCCGATAACCATGATTTCTTCAGGCGACTCCTGAGCAGCGCGCTCAATCGCAGCGTCCAGACTGTCGACGACTTGAGCCCCATCCGCACGCCAATCTGTTTGACGCGTAATCACGATATTAGTTCTACCGGGCAATGGACGACCTATGGATTCGAAGGTTTTGCGCCCCATGATGATGGGCTTGCCCAGCGTCACCCGTTTGAAATATTGCAAATCTTCGGGCAAATGCCAGGGCATTTCGTTATTGAGGCCTATCACACGATTTTCGGCCTGCGCCACAATCAGTGCGAGCCGGGGTCGGGGTTGTGCATCCGTCATGAAGTTTCCTGTTTTTTAAGGCTGCTTCTTTTAGGTCACCGGCCTGTGAAAGACACAGTCCGCAACCAGAAGCCTGCGGAGCAAGACATGTGCACCCCGCAGGAGTGAAATGATATATAGAAGAAGTAATTGAAAACCGCTACACCGAAAACGGATAGGCGATCGGCTCGTGGTACTGGTAACCGGTCACTTCAAAATCCGCCAGGGTCACCCAGGTTTCCAGATCCTCGAGGGATTTGATGTCCGGGTTGATATGCAACTGAGGTGGCGCAAAGGGTTCACGCTTCAACTGAACATCGCGCATCAACTCAAGCTGATCCTCATAAATGTGAGCATTCACAATCTTGTGATAGGCCATGCCGGGCTTGTGACCGGTCATTTGGGCCACCAGCTTGAGCAGGGTAAATACCTGAATCTGATTGAAGTTGAGCCCCAGTGGTACATCGCAGGAACGCTGGTATGAAGTCAGATGCAGCGTATCGCCCAGCAGGGAGAAGTTGTGAGTGTGCATGCACGGACGCAGACACCCCATATGGAATTCACCGGGATTGTAGAAGGACAAAATCTCACCGCGATCATCAATTCCGCGGGACAGGTCATCGATCAGCTTGCGCAGCTGGTCCACATGCCCGCCGTCCGGCTTTTGCCAGCGCCGCCCCTGCACACCGTAGACGCGTCCCATATCGTCCTCACCCCGACGGTGGGGATTGTTCAGCCAGGCCTCATTTTCGTTGGCGTTGGCGTCCCAGGTTTTACAACCGAGCTGGCGAAAATCTGCCGCGTTGTCATAGCCGCGCAAATAGCCCAACAATTCGGCGATAGCCGCTTTCCAGTAACTTTTGCGAGTCGTCACCAGCGGGAATTGATTGCTGCCGACATCATGGGTCATATCCGCATTGATGACGGTGAGACAGCGCTTGCCGGTACGCTCGTTTTCAACCCAGTGGCCCTCTTGAATAATGCGTCGGCACAAATCCAGGTACTGTTTCATAACCTTCTCTCTGTAATCCTGTGTTATCGAACGTTGGCTTTAGCAGCACCCGCCTCGCTGGCAGGGGTCGACTGGCTGCGGTACGCCAGCACCAGCAACAACAGGCCAAGCACAATCATGGGCGAACTGAGCAGCTGGCCGCGGGTCATCCAGCCAAAGGCATCAAAGCCGATAAAGCTGTCCGGCTCGCGGAAAAATTCCACCAGGAAGCGGAAGCTGCCGTACAGCAGCAGAAACAGTCCACTCACCGCCATCCGCGGACGGGGCTTGGCGGAAAACCACATCAACACCACAAACAACACCAGGCCCTCAAGCGCCGCCTGATACAGCTGTGACGGGTGTCGAGCCAGCTGCAACGGATCCTTGGGGAAGACCATGGCCCAGGAGACATCAGTAGCGCGCCCCCACAGTTCCTGCCCAATAAAATTGCCCAGACGCCCAAAACCCAGACCCAGTGGCACCAGAGGAGCAATAAAATCCGTCAGGCTGAAATAGGGCACCTGAATCTTGCGAGCATAGAGAGCCATGGCCAACAGCACACCGAGCAAACCTCCGTGGAATGACATACCGCCCTCCCACACCCGGAACAGCCAGACCGGATCGTCAAGGAAGCGGTCAAAGTGGTAGAAAAGCACGTAGCCGCAGCGTCCGCCGAGTACCACGCCCATGGCGCCATAGACAATCAGATCCTCGATCTGGGAGGACTGGATGGGCGAATCCGGTCTGCGGGTGCGGCGCATGGCCAGAAACCAGGCACAGGCAAACCCCAGCAGATACATGATGCCGTACCAGTGTACTTCCAGCGGGCCCAGGGTCTTTCCAAACGCCTCAAAGGGACCGATGGCAACTGCAATGGGGTCAAAATCCGGGTAAGTCAGCATAAATCCTGCTTGCTTGTTGTGAGTCAATATTTAACGAGTGAGTGTAGCCGCGTACACAGCCATAATATACCGGCTGTCAATGTCCTTCCTGTAACCATTACCGGTTACGGACAGTGAGAGCAATATCCAGAAATCCCCCCTAAGTGGCAGACATCATACCACTGACCAACAGCTGTGCAGCAACCAGCAGCAGAACGACAGCAAACGCTTTCTGCAGACGTTCGGCCGGTAAGCGGTGAGCCAGTTTGGCGCCGAGACGGGATGCCGGCGCGCTGCAGATTACCAGCCCTAAAAATGCAGGCAAGTACACATAACCCAGCGACCACTGAGGCAGCTCCGACCGCCCCCAGCCCTGCACCATATAGGAAATCGCCCCGGACAGGGCAATTGGTAGCCCCAACGCGGCAGAGGTCGCCACGGCTCGCGACATCATGACACCATAAAAGCGCAAATAGGGCACCGTCATGGAACCACCCCCAACCCCAAACAGAGATGAAAAACCACCGATGACCACTGCAGACAAACCCAGTTTCAATCGTCCGGTCAAACTGGCTCCCTCGGCTGGCACGGTTCTGAGCATGGTGATGGCTACGAAAATCAGAAACACCGCAAACGCCAACTTCAAAGCATGCCCTTCAAGCTGGGCTGCCAGCACGCCACCAAGCCAGGCACCGACAATCACGCCCGGCACCAGGGGCTTCAACAGCGCCGGATCAACAGCCTTTTTTTGCCAGTGCGTCCAGCTGGCCACGGTCGCCGTCACCACGATGCACGCCAGTGAGGTACCTACCGCCAGATGAACCGTCACCTCTTGAGGAAACACCAACACACCAAAGGTGTAAATCATAGCCGGGACCATCACCACCCCGCCGCCAAGACCGAACAGCCCCGCAATCAAACCCGCCGCGATCCCCACTGCGGCAAACACTATCAACGTTGTCAGCATTTATCTCTCAATGCCCCTGTGAAAATTCAGCGCCATTATCGGGGCAGGATGCGACAATGGCCAGCCAGATATGGCATCCTATCCCTTAATCATCACCATGAGCCTGCTGAACCTTTCGGCTTAAAATACGACCGCACCACACATCACCTCTGCAGAAACCCTATGTGCCTGATTCTTTTTGCCCTGCGCTGCCACCGCGAGTACCCACTGATCGTCGCCGCCAACCGCGATGAGTTTTTTGCCCGCCCAACCCGGTTTGCCGAGTTTTGGGAAGATCAGCCGGACTTGCTGGCCGGCAGAGACCTTCAAGCCGGCGGCACCTGGCTGGGAATCAACCGTGAGGCGCGCTTCGCCGCCGTCACCAATGTCCGCAATGGTCTCGACACTCAGGCACGACCGGGCTCTCGCGGGGAGCTGGTCACAGACTGCCTGCGCCATGCCAGCACCACCGATGCCCTGCAACAGATCGCCAACCGCCAAGATCTGTACCATGGATTTAATTTACTGGCCGGCACCCCGCAACAGCTGTTTTATGCATCGAACCGCCATCAGACCCATACTCAAGAGCTCCAGGCGGGTGTCTACGGACTGAGCAATGGCGGACTGAACAGTCCCTGGCCCAAGGTGGATTCAGGCAAGGCAATGCTCTCTGAATTGCTGGAGCGCAACTGGCAGCAACTCGATGAGCGCAAAGCGGATTTGCTCAACCTGCTGGCCGATGACACCCTGGCACCGCTGGACCAGTTGCCCGACACCGGCATTCCTTTGGATAAAGAACGAGCCCTGTCTTCACGCTTTATTGCCTGCCCCGCGACGGGGGACGCTCCCATTCCCGACTACGGCACCCGCGCTTCCACGCTGGTTCTGTTCCACCGCAGCGGTCGGATCCACTTTCTGGAAAAGAGCTTTACACCGCCGCCCCCCACAGAGGGATCAAGAGACAAACCCGCCCTGGAAGTTCGGGAATTTGTTATTTAAATCATTCCGTTTAATGCCCAAAACAGCAGATTTAAAAACCGATATTTAGCCTTCATTTACGCTGTTAGAACAGTTTTTTATATTTCCGGAAAGAATTGTAAATCCCGCCGCAAAATCAACACGCTGTTCCATACTTGGGGTATGAGAACACAGCCCCCGACAATGCCTCCAACCCCCCGTGCTATCAACCTCGGATGGTGCAGGCAGGGGGTTATCCAGCCGATCCTGACAGCCCTGGTGTGCGCCAGCCTTTTGACCGGTTGCGCGTCTTCGGGGAGTCCCGAAACCGCCCGGTTGAGTTCGGATTCTGAAGTCAGCAGTCTGGTTAATACAGAGGGCAGCGGCCTTCGTCACTGGTTCTTTGAAGACAGCGATCGTCTGCTGTCGGAATTCCCATTGAATCACACCCCCACACTGGCAAGGATTTACGCCAACAGCGACTACCAACCACTGTGGCTGGAGGACGAACAATTATCTGAAGCCGGTCAGCTGCTGCTGCAGATCCTCAACGAAACCAGTGCCGACCGCATCTATCGCTACCCCTATCACCTGAAGCTGATTCAGCAACACTGGCAGGCGAGCGACCCCGATCCGGAAGCCCTGAACGCCCTGGACATGCTGATGACGGATGCGTTTGTCTCGTATACCGACGACCTCTTCAGCGAGAAACTGCACCCCTCCAATATGCAGCGCCACCTGAAATCCCTGCAAAAGACCGGATACGTCAAGTCTTCCCGATCGCCTGACGGCAACCCACCCAATCACGAAGAGCTTATCAATGTCCTGAGCCGCCTGAAGACCTCGGAACAACTCTACCAATTGCTGCTGGAGATGGCTCCCAACCACCCCCAATATCTCCGGCTCAGAGAGGCGTTGAACCGTTTTCAGGCGATGGACGAAGGTAACTGGCGACCACTTGAGAGCGGCCCGACGCTGGAACTGGGGATGCTGGAGAGCCGCGTCGGCCAGCTGCGCGACCTGTTGACGCTCTACGGAGACTATCAACCGGATCAACCGGGGCTGTTCACCCGCTGGCTGAAGCAACAGCCTACGGAACAGCAGCAGGAAGTCATCTACAACACCTTTGATGAGGGGCTGGAACTCGCCCTGCGGCAATTCCAGCGGCGCCACGGCCTCACTGTCGATGGCCGTGCCGGCCCCGAGACTCGCCGGGTTCTGAATATCTCCCCCGACTACCGGGTGCGCCAGATTGCCTTCAATATGAAGCGTTGGCGAGAGCTGCCACGAGACCTCGGTGAGCGCTATCTGTGGGTCAACATGACCGAATACAAGCTGCAGCTGGTCACCAACCATGAGGTGGAACTGGATATGCGGATCATCATCGGCAAGAGCTATCGCCCCACACCGGTGATGCAAAAGCACGTCAGCACGCTGGTGTTCAACCCTTACTGGAACGTGCCTCGCCGGCTGGTGGTCAATGACATGCTGCCAGAGCAACGCAAAGATCCGGAGTACCTGGACAAGAAGCACATTCGCATCTTTGAGGACTGGAACAGCACCACCCCGATTCCCGCCAGCAGCATAGACTGGGAAAACGCCAATCGTCGCAATTTCCACTATCGGCTGCGGCAGGAACCGGGCGCTTACAATTCACTGGGACGCATTAAGTTCAGCATTCCTGACAGCGATTCCATCTATCTGCACGACACCAACTCTCCGGAGCTGTTCAACAAAGACAAGCGCACCATCAGCTCTGGCTGCATCCGCATCGAGCACCCGCAGGCACTCGCACAAGCTCTGCTGAGCGGCACCCGCTGGACCCCGGGCAAAATCCAGAACACCCTCAACAGCGGCAAAACCCGCCATGTTCGCTTGATGGAGGATGTCCCCATTTATTTGTTCTACGCCACCACCTGGGTCGATGACAATCAGCAAATTCAGTTTAGGGACGACATCTACAAACTCGACCGGCTGGTGAATTTTCCCAGCTCACCCGTGAGCCTGTAACCGCACACGCTCCACACCTGTCCACTCCTGACTGGCAGTAGAAGCTTCTTCCGCTTTTCGCCACTCAGCACTCAATCATTTACACTTCTTTACAAAAAGAATAACGCTAGCCAGTTTGCCAATTACCCCCGACCAGAATCCCTAAGTCACCTGTTTCCTCTGTGTAATTTCTTCCCACAATGGCCGCTTTCGCCCTAGACCTTCGCACTTTCAGTCACTTCATCCGAGGCCCGTTATAACAGAGCCAAGGCACAAGACCCGTTCAGAATATATACAAAGTGCCTACCCAAAGGCATAATCGGCGAAACTTCATTCATCGCTGAGCCGGGGGAACAATGTCCTCAGAGGTGAAGAAAAGCAGAACAGAGATTCTGTTGCACGACGGAAATGACGGAAACGAAGATTTCCCGAAACCCAAAAACAGACTAAACAGACCATAGGCTTGAAAGACCACTGTTATGACAATGTACTCACGACGCAACTTTTTAGGCATGGCCGGTTTCGCCGGGCTTGCCCTGAACAGCCCTTTGGCACTCGCAAGCAACAGCAAACCCAAAGGCAGCAAAATTCTCACCCTGCGCAACCTCCACACCAATGAAAAAGTCAGCTGCACTTACTGGATCGAAGGGGAATATCAGTTTGAAGCCCTGCAGGAAGTAAATGCGTGTCTGCGCGATCACCGCACTGGTGACGTGGCCCAGATTGACCCTTTGCTGCTGGATCAGGTTCACAGCCTGACCCGCAACATGGAATACAGCGGTGAGATTCACATTATTTCTGGCTACCGCTCCCCCAAAACCAACGCCATGCTGAACAAAACCAGCAGTGGCGTGGCCAAAAAGAGTTTGCACATGCAGGGCCGTGCCATAGACCTGAGACTTCCCAAAAAGCAATTGAGCCAGGTGCGCAAAGCCGCGCTGGCACAGCACAATGGCGGAGTTGGCTACTACCCGAAAAGCAATTTCCTGCATCTGGATACCGGCCGCACCCGTCAGTGGGGTTAACAGAAAAGAAATGGGCAGGACGCCCTTGAGATGATGAACACTGTCGGTCGTGGTTTGACAGCTGCCCAGAAGGGCAGTCTCAGTGAATCACTTCCGGCAATTCCGGCATTCCCAACAAACGGGTAAGGCCACTGCCCAAACCGCGCTCCAGACAGCGGTTCACCGACTCAGCGTCTTCCTGAGCCATCACCTCGTCCAGCAGCTGTTCGGCTTTCTCCAACGTAATCCCGCGAATCACCTTCTTCACTTTCGGCAAGTTGGTGGCGTTCATCGACAGCACATCGTAGCCCATGGCCATTAACAACACCGCAGCAGCGGGGTCACCGGCCAACTCACCACAGATACCGACACTGGCTCCCTGACTGTGCCCATCGCGTACCACCTGATGCAGGGCTCGCAACACGGCGGGGTGGAATGGCTCGTACAGATCGGCGACCCGGGGATTGTTGCGATCCACCGCCAGCAGATACTGAGTCAGATCATTACTGCCCACCGACAGGAAGTCGGATCGGGCCGCCAGCTCACGCGCCTGATAGACCGCTGCCGGCACTTCGATCATGACCCCGATGGGCGGCAGCTCAAGCTGATACCCCTCTTCCACCAACTCATGGAAAGCCCGATAAATCAAGGTCTTGGCTGATTCCAGCTCACCCACACTGGTCACCATAGGCAGCATGATACGCATGTTATTCAAGCCTTCGCTGGCCTTCAGCATGGCACGAATCTGCGCCAGAAAAATCTCCGGGTGATCGAGGGTGACGCGAATGCCGCGCCAACCCAAAAACGGGTTTTCCTCTTCGATGGGGAAATAGCTGAGGGACTTGTCGCCCCCCACGTCCAAAGTCCTCATGGTGACCGTATGGGGCGCAAACGCCTCCAGCTGCTCGCGATATATCAGGCGCTGCTCTTCCTCACTGGGGAAGCGCTCGCGCAGCAAAAACGGAATTTCAGTGCGGTAGAGCCCAACCCCCTCGGCACCGCGCTCCAGCGAGCGCACCACATCGGCCATCAGTCCGGTGTTGACCCACAGCGGTACCCGGTGCTGATCCAGAGTCTCGCAAGGCAGATCGCGCAGGGCTTCCAGCCCCTTGACCAGCTCGCGCTCTTCGGCGCAAATGTCTTCGTAATGCTTCAGCAGGTTGGCACTGGGATCGGTGTAGAGCATGCCGCGGTAACCGTCGACAATCACCCGGCGCTCGGAAATCTGGGTGTAGGGCAGATCCACAGCCCCCATCACCGTGGGCACGCCCATGGCGCGAGCAAGAATGGCCACGTGGGAGTTGCTGGACCCCTGAACCGACACCAGACCGGCCAGCTGTTCCTTGGGCACCTCACCCAGCATGGACGCCGTCAGCTCCTCGCCAACCAAAATGGCGTTCTGGGGAAAGACCCGAGACTGCTGGGAAGACTCCTGCAGATAGGCCAGTACCCGCCGCCCGAGGTCGCGAATGTCTGCCGCACGTTCGCGCAGGTAGGCATCGCTCATGCTGCTGAAATTGCGTTCGTGCTCGAGAATCACTTCACTCCAGGCGTAGGCAGCGTTGACCCCCTGACGAATACGCTCGGTGACTTCTCCCCCTAATGAGGCGTCATCCAGCATCGACAGGTAGGCATCAAACAGAGCTCGCTCCTGTGTGTTCAGCCGCTGCTCCAACTGCTTGCCCAGGTTTTTCACATCGTCCCGGGCAGAGCCCAGACAACGCTGGAAAAACGCCAGCTCCGCATCGATATCGTCACAGCTGCGGAAGGGCACGCCGCGCAAATCCGCCGCCGGCGACATCACCACCACATGGCCGATGGCAATCCCCGGAGAACCGGCGACCCCTTTAAAACGCGCCTCCTGGGCATTTTGTCCCATGGCCTTGAGAACACCGGTGGCTTCTGCGTGGGCAATAACCCCGGCCAGTTGCGCCGACATGGTCACCAAAAAGGCCTCTTCGCCTTCATCGAAACGGCGGCTGTCCACCTGCTGAATTACCAAAACACCCAGCACTTGTCGCTGGTGGATGATGGGCACCCCCAGAAATGAGCTGTAGCGCTCCTCTCCGGTGGCTTCAAAATATTGGTATTTGGGGTGAGCGGTGGCCAGCTCGAGATTGATCGGCTCTTCCCGCTGGGCGACATAACCTACCAGACCTTCGCCCAGTCCCAGACTGACGTGACCGACGGCGTTCTGATTCAGGCCGTCGGTAGCCATCAACAGATACTGCCCCTTGCCGTCGCGCAGGTAGGCCGAGCAAACGTGGGTCTCCATCACGGCCTTGACCCTCTGCACAATGATATTGAGTGCCGAGCCCAGGTCTCGTGCCGAATTGACCTCCTGCACAATACTGCGCAGGGAGTTCAGCATGGTTGGCATTTTATCCTCCCATCGCATGACCTGCGCCCCGTCGTGGATGACTCCGGTTTCCCCGGCTACCTTTGGCGTCCCGCGACTCCCGACCACTGCCTGTTTTCGGCTCGCGGTCAATTCGGGCTTCCAGCTCGGAATGCGCCATCACCAACTCTTTCATGGCTCGGCGGTAAACGTCGCGCTTAAAGGAAACCACCTGATCCAGCGGATACCAGTAGCTTACCCAGCGCCAGTGATCGAACTCGGCAGGGCCGCCGTTAACCAGACTGATGGCAGCATCGTCTGACTCCAGCTGCAACAGAAACCACTTTTGCTTTTGACCGATGCACAGGGGATTGGAGCCATGACGCAGCAAGCGACGAGGCAAGCGATAGCGCAGCCAGCCCCGGGTGCGAGCCAGAATTTTTACATCTTTGCGGGTCAGGCCGATCTCTTCGTGCAATTCCCGGTAGAGTGCCTGCTCGGGGTCTTCGTCTTTCTGAATGCCGCCCTGCGGAAACTGCCAGGCGTCCTGGCCTCCCACACGACGCGCCCAAAGAACCTGACCCTGACGGTTAGTCAGTATAATGCCTACGTTGGGCCTAAAACCGTCAGCGTCTATCACTCAAAGCCTCCCAGGCACACATTGTTAATTCTGCTTATAGAAGGGCTATTGTTCCACAAACAAACAAGTTTCATCAATGCAGCCAATGACTTAGACGTTTATTTTATGTTTGGGGGAAACACGAATCGTCCAAACACACTCCTCCTGTCACAAAAACATCACCATTAGTAACACTTATAAGAAGGCTACTGTATCCTTAGCGCCAATTCCGGCCGCGCCAACTGGTACCATCGAACCACTTAGGACAACTGTCGGACCTTGAAAGAGTCTGACCTCAGGCTCAATACTGAATTCAACAACAAAGACTGTAACGACACGCAAGAGGACATCACGTGAGATTGGCTATTTTCGATCTGGACAACACCTTAATCGCCGGTGACAGCGATCACGGCTGGGGCGAATTTATGGTGGCTCAGGGCATGGTTGACCCGGTGGTGTACAAGCAGGCAAACGACCAGTTTTACGCCGACTACGAGCGCGGCGAAATGGATCTGCAGGCCTACCTGAATTTCTCTCTCGAGCCCCTGACCCGTTACAGCCTCGCGGAGCTGGAAGCCCTGCACCAAAAGTTTATGCTGGAAGTGGTTGAACCCATGCGCCTGCCTCAGGCCGAAGCGCTGCTGGCCAAACACCGCGCTGACGGCGACTACCTGTTGATCATTACCTCGACCAACGGGTTTATCACCAAACCCATTGCCGCCGCGCTGGGCGTGGACGATATCCTCGCCACCGATGCCGAAATTATTGATGGCCGCTACACCGGCAAGATGACCGGTACCCCCTGTTTTCAGGACGGTAAAATCACCCGCTTGCATCAGTGGCTGAAAACCGCCGCCGACAAAGGTTTCGACGGTGACCTGACCGACTGCTACTTCTACAGCGACTCCATCAATGACCTGCCCTTGATGCAGGAAGTGGACAATCCTGTGGCTGTGGATCCCGATGACGCTCTGCGTCAGCACGCCGAGCAACAGGGCTGGCCCGTCATCAGTCTGCGCGACTGATCGATAACCCACAAGGTTCAAACCACACGATCAGGCATCTCGAGGAATCAAGGTTGATGGTTACACTGCGCCCGCTGTTTGCGTTTCTCCTGCTCTCTATCCTGCTGACAGGCTGTGAAAAATCTGACGCCCCGGACTCATCGTCCACAACAGACACGCCCGCCAGCACTCTCGCTCCAGCTGAAGGCATGGATCTGAGCACCCGCTACAGCTGGACTCTGGTGTCCACCTGGCCGCAGCAGATAGCCCCACAGTTTCAGGCGCTGCAAACGGCCGTCACCGCCCTGGTGGAATCACCCAGTGACGACACCCTGCAACAGGCCCGTGAACAGTGGCAGCTTGCACACAACCAGCTGCAACAACTGGCACTGCTGTTTTCGCTGGGTGATACCAGCCCCTCACTGTTTGCCCAGTTAAGACAGGCGCATTTTCAGCTGGACGCCTGGCCCATAGAGCCCGGCTATCTGGATTACTTTGATGCCTATCCCCACAGCGGGCTCGTCAACGACATCGTGATAAACATCGACGAGCCGTCTATCCGTGATCAACACGGATTCACCAGCAGCTATGACGTCAGCCTCGGCCTGCACGCCATTGCCTATCTGCTGTGGGGTGAAAACCACCGGCGTCCGGCCAGCGATTTTATGCCGACCACCCCCAACGCACTGCAACAACAGAGTGGCGTCAAAGCCAGAGACCTGCCCAATCAGCGGCGCGCAGCCCTGCTGTCGTTACAGGCCCAATTGCTGATCGAGGACATGAAAGCCCTGAGCTACAAGCTCTCGCAACCGGCCAGCGGTCTCAACAGCACCTACGCCAAATTGCCGCCACAAACTCAGCTGCACCTGTGGCGAGAGAGCGTTCAACATCTGTTATCGCGTGTGCAACAACAGCTGCCTGCGACCCAAAACGATTGGCCTGAAGAAAGCGAAGAACCCGGTCAGCACAACGCCTTTGCCGGTGGTCAGGGAGAACTGCTGGCCGCCACGATCGATGGATTGAAACCCGTGTTGCTGAACCACGATGATAACGCCCAACCACTGGCATACTGGCTGAACACAAAGGGTGATCTCGATTCACTGACAACACGGCTGCAACAAACCTCAGCGGCACTGCGCGACGCCGATAAAGACTGGAGCACCATGACGGCGGAAAACATTCAGGCCCTTAACGCTCAGGTTTTGCAGCTGAAGGCCTGGTTTTCCAGCGGAGAAGACGCTTAGGGCAAATACACCCGCGCGAATACGGCTTTCAGGTAATCGGTTTCCGGAATGGCGGGATGTACCGGGTGGTCGGCGCCCTGCCCACCCTGGTAAATAATCTGCGCGTGGCGATCCAGATGGCGCGCCGCACCGCGGACAATTTCCACCAGCGCGGTCTTCTCCAGATGCATGGAGCAGGACGCAGACACCAGAATACCGTCGCGAGCCAGCAGGCGAATGGCCAGCTCGTTCAAATGCCGGTAAGCAGCTTCGCCGGATTTTTGATCTTTCTTGCGCTTGATAAACGCCGGCGGGTCCAGCACCACAATATCAAATTGCTCGCCCTGCTCAATCAAGCCCTTCAAGACCTGAATCGCCTTGCCGTGAAGGCCTTTCATACGATCATCCAGACCATTGAGGTGAGCGTTTTCACCCACCCACTCCAGCGCCTGCTCTGAGGCATCCACACACACGACTTCACTGGCACCGGCCGCTGCGGCCTGAACACCCCAGCCACCGACATAGGAAAACACATCCAGCACCCGCTTGCCCGGAGCCAGACGCTGCAACATGGCGCGGTTCTCACGGTGATCGTAAAACCATCCGGTCTTTTGTCCTTCGGCGATAGGTGCCAGGAAACGCACCCCGTTCTCCACCAGCTCTACGGCTTCGGGGACTTCACCGATGGCTTCAACGTAGTTGTCCAGACCTTCCAGACTGCGGGCGGAGTGATCGTTGCGCAGCAAAATGGCTGTCGGCTTGAGACACTTCTGCAGCGCTTCCACAATGGCATCTTTTTGTTTTTCCATCCCGGCGGTGGCCATCTGTACCACCAGATAATCACCGAAGCGGTCTACCACCAGCCCCGGCAAGAGATCACTGTCGCCGTAGATCAGACGATAGTAGGGCTCGTTGAAACAGGCCTCGCGCAAGCCCAGAGCCTGCTTGATACGGTGTACCAGCAGTGACTTGTTGAGGGGATGCGCCACATCGCGATTGACGATACGACCACAGATCAGACTGCCGGGGTTCATGGTGGCAATGGCCAATTCCTTGCCCTGATGATTGCACACCAGCACCTGATCACCCGCCGCAAACGACTTCAGCGGCGATTGCTGAACATCCACCTCATTGGAAAAAATCCACAGGTGGCCACGTTTGAGGCGGCGATCGGCCTGCGATTTCAAAATCAGTTTCGGTAACGTTGTTGGCTCGGTGGTCATGGCAATCTCCGGAGCGATCCGATGGAAGGTAGCTATTCGATAGTGGATAAAACGCCCGTCGACGCGCGACGGGCGCGCATTATAGGCGAAAAGCACCGGCTTAGCTTGCACTACCAGTCACGTCAGTCAAACCGGTTGTGTATTCACCCTTGGCAAATAATTTCAGCTCAATAACTACAGCTCAATAGCTCTCAATAGCTCTCAATAACTCTCAATAACTCTCAATAACTCTCAATAGCTCTCAATAACTACAGCTGAACGCAGACAGCTGTTAAAGTCAGATATTGCTGCTAAGCTGCTAGAGCCTTATGGCACGCTTTATCTTTTTATTCACGATATGGAACCGTCACGATGCGTTTATTTTCCCCAGTGTTGCTCATCACCTTTTTGGCTGCTTGCCTGTCGGCGTGCAATCCCGTCGCCTACCAGGAAATGCAAACCTCATCCACCAAGCTCGAAGGCCTGAAAACCTTTCAGTGGGAACCGGTAGTCGCATCTGACAGCAAAAATCAGGACGCCTTCGATCAGGCATTTCGCGAAGCCATTACCGCCCACCTGCACAACAAGGGTTATGTCTCGGCCAGTGATAACGCCGACTTCACCGTCGATTACCGCATCAGCATGATCCCAGTGGAAGACCCGGCCGCCAATGACTCACCCGGATTGGGCTGGCACCTGGATGAAACCGGTGAGCCGGTCTACGACGGTTGGGAACACCCCACCGGCATGGTCAGTCTGATACAGCGCGGACTGGTGATTCTGACCCTGACCCGCAACAGCGACGAATCCATCGCCTGGCAAGCCGGCGCCTCTCGCAAGATTGAAACCGAAGAGTCAGCGACGACATTTAAAGTTCACGCCAACAAGCTGGCAGCCAAACTGGGCAAGGAAATCCCCAAAGCCAACTAAGCCAACTAAGCCAACTAAGCCATGATCATTTGCGCAACTCGGCGGCCTTGTCCACGAGTTGCGGCATCCAGCGCAAAAAACGCGCCTCCAGTTCCGGATACTGATTCAGCACAGCCTCACCTGCCGGCAACAGATTGGTGTCAAAGCGAATGCGCTGGTCGATACGCTCCAGCACCGGCAGAAACATATCTTCACGACCATAACCCTGGAACAAATCATTGATCGCAGCGCGATGAATGAATCGGGCGGCCGATTCCGGCAGCCGCGACTGATGACGGGCACACAACTGATAAAAAGCCTGACTGAATTCAGCCAGAGGAACCTCTGAAAAGCGGGACCAGTGACGCACCAGCAAATGATCAAAGAACACATCCAGTGCGATGCCACCAACCCGTCGGTAATCCCGTCCCAACACCTCCAGACAGGCCTGATACTCTGGCCAGCTGTCCACATAGGCATCCAGCTGCCGATGCAACTGAATACCTGACACCACACCCGGTGCCCAGTGACTGCCTTGATTATCGGGCAGTACTTCCGGCAGTGGCCCCTTGACGAAGTCCCCCAGAAATCCGCCCAACTGCCATTGCGGGTCAGGTCCCGAAAGAAAGATGTGAGCCAGGTAATTCATGGATCGCTCTCAGAACAGATAGCTCATGGACAGCGGCTGACAACAGCTGCTACTGGCAACAGGTGTATTGCGCGTAGTAAGCCTGCAGGTATTCCTCAAAATCCACCTGAGGCGCGGCATCCAGTTCGGCCTGAGCCTGCAGTGACGCCTCCGCCTCATGCTGCATCTGTCTGAACTCTTCATCAGACAGTGGACGCTTGGCATAAGCCTGGCTGTGCTTGAGTGACTGCTTCATGGCAAAACGGAAGAAAGTCTCACCACTGGCCTTCATATCCGCCAGAATTTTCGCGGAAGGGATGAGCTCCGGTTTTTCCAGCTTGATACGCTGAGCTTCAACCGCAGCCGTATAAGCTTGAGTGTCGTAACTGGTATCCAGCAAGTCCGCCACACGAGCCATATCATCCAGCAACGCATTGCCCCATTGCACTGGAGATACATCGCCTGCCGCTGTCTGCAGACGCATGTCGGGGTCGCGCCCCCGGGTGACCATAAGGCGCTGGTTTTCTTGCGCGCGGCGGTATTTCACGTTGTCGGTTTCCGGACTTTCGCTCAACAGACAATAGAGCAAGAAGGCATCGAGAAATTCGATTTGCTCGCGGTTGAGCCCCAGAGGCTCATAAGGGTTGAGATCGATGCAGCGGACTTCAATGTATTCCACTCCGCGATCATTCAGTGCTCCCAAAGCAGTCTCTCCGGAACGGGCGGAACGCTTGGGTCGGATGGTGCTGTAAAACTCGTTTTCAATCTGCAGCAAACTGGTATTGAGCTGTTTGTAGTTCCCCTGCTCATCCTTCAGGCCTTTGGCCACATACTCTGGATGTGGCTGGGTAATGGCACCGCAGAGGGTTTGCAGGTAGGTGTCCAGATTGTTGTAACACACCACCAGCGAATCCTGTGCACTGCTTTGATAGCCCAGATTGCCCATGCGCAGCGAAGTCCCATAAGGCTCGTGCAGGCTGTGGTCATCATCGCCAAACGGTTGCAGATTGTGCTCACGATCCTTGACGAAACTGCGGCACACCGCCGGAGAAGCGCCAAACAGATACAACAACAGCCAGAAGTTGCGACGGAAATTACGGATCAGATCGAAATAGCGGCGATTTTTATAGGTTTGCAGAGTCTCTGCCGCGCCTTCGCGCTGATGCCAGAATGACCAGAATTCATCGCTCAGGGAAAAATTGTAATGTATGCCGGCAATGGTTTGCATCGAGCGACCATAGCGTTCACCCAATCCCAGACGGTAGATGGTTTTCATCTTGCCGGGGTTCGAGCTGCCGTACTGACCGACAGGAATCGTTTCATCGCCGGTGAGCATGCACGGCATGCTCGCCACCCAAAGATGCTCGTTATCGAGCTGTTGATACGTGAAGCGCTGAACCCGGTCCAGATCGTCCAGCACTTGCTGGCTGCTCTCGGTCGGGGGGGTAATGAATTCCAGCAGGGCCTCACTGTAATCGGTGGTAATGGAGGGGTGAGTCATGGCGGATCCCAGGCCACGCGGGTGCGGTGTTTGTGCCAGGGTGCCCTCGGGAGTGATGCGCAGACTTTCTTTTTCGAGACCTTTAAAGACGCGCGTCAGCTTGCTATTGGCGGGCTCAGCCAGCACCGCCAGTCGTTGGTTCAATAAAGACAAACCGTTTCCCTCGTGGGCCGCACAGAAGCCGTGCGGCGGGGTGGGTCTTATCCAAACTTAAAACAGTGAGGCAGCCTCTGTTTTATCGGCCTCGTCGTCTGCTTCAAATTCCACCGGAGTGGCATCTGGAGTCGTGTCTGCCGGCTGGTTTTCAGCGGCTTCAATAGTGGCGGAAGAATCACCCTCTTCAGGGGACAACTGACCTGCCTCTGCCTCCAGTGCGGTACTAGGATCTCCTAATGGGGGCAAATCCTCATCCTTCAAGAGGGGAAGCCCGCGATCACTCAGAGAGCACTCAAGAATCTTGATACGCAAAGTATAGTCGCGTGCGTTCACCTCGATCATTTGATTGAGTGCTTCGTCGCGATGAGGGGTACGAAACAAGGTATTGGCCTCGCGGCCATCCACCCATTCACCCTGCTTGTTCAACAGGTGCTTGTGCTGGTTTTGCAGCAGGAAAATAGTGCTCATGAAGACTCGAAACCCGACCTCTGTTGCGGAATCTATACTGCGGGAGGATTCGCCGATGCAAGTCTGAGTCGCTCGACAAACAGACCCGACAGTCTGTAAATGGCGAGTGTAACCGGAAAAAAACCTCGGTTCCAGAGAGGCGGGCGCCGGGAGAGACTAGCTCCCGGTTCCGGTGAGCTCTTCAATCAGCTCTGCAATCATCTTGATACCGGGCTCAATCTTCTCTTCCGGGATCACGGTAAATCCCAGCCGGAAGTAATTTTTTGGCGGCGCGCCCTGACTACCGGCGCTCTCATTAAACGCGATATCGCCCAACTCCACCAATATGCCCCTTTCGGCAGCAACGCGACGGAGTTCATGGCAATCCAGCCCCTCAGGACCGCGCACCCAACAGGTGGTGCCGCCAAACACCGGCCGCTGCTGATTGGATGGAATATAGCGCTCTATGGCCCGGGTAATCTTTGCCCAGTTGCGCTTGTACTTGCGCCACAGGCGCTTGAGCAGGGCATCATAGTGCCCGCGGGAAAGGAACAGCGCCGTCATCCGCTGATTGTTCATGGGAGGGTGACGCATCATCAAACGTCGCAACACCCGCGCCTCCTCAATCAGAGGCGCGGGTGCCACCATAAACCCCAGGCGCAACCCCGGGGCCAGCACTTTTGACAAGCTGCTCATATAAATCACGCGACCACTGGTATCGAGGCTTTTCAGGGCCGGCAGCGGATCGTCGATGTAATTGGTTTCGATCTCATAATCGTCTTCGATGATCACCAGGTCATCTTTTTCAGCCAGCGCCAGCAACTCTTTTCGTCGCTCGATGGGCATGGTTACAGAGGTTGGCCAGTGGTGACTGGGGGTCGTGTAGACGTAATCGCACTCGCGCAGTGAATCTCCCAGTACCAATCCGTAATTATCTACGGGCTGAGGTACGGTTTCGCCAAAATGCAGAGAAAAGATATTACGGGCGTCGGGATAACCGGGATTTTCCATGGCCATTTTCTTGCCGGGTTTTGCCAGCAAGGCAGACAACAGATACAGCGAATGCTGAGTGCCCACCGTCACCAGGATTTCTTCCGGTTTGGCCCAGATACCGCGACGGGGCAGAACCCGCGAGCGAATCTGTTCAATCAGCATGGGATCATCGGCGTCCATACAATCGCCGGTCCAGTCCCTTACCGCGAGTACACTGAGTGCCTGCTTGGAGCACTCACGCCATTCTGCCAGCGGAAAAGCTTTCGGGTCTATCTGACCGGACAGAAACGGATACTCATAGCGCTGCCAATCGGACGGCTTGTCGATGTTGCGCTGCTGACTGGGTTGGCTGGCAAAACGCTCCACCCAGTCAGGGGCTTTTGCCTCGACCAGTGATGACAAGGTGTCCCCTTCACCGCTGGCCATTTCAGTGCGCGTATTCAGCTTCACCCGACCATCGAGAATCGACGGATTGACAAAATACCCACGCCGCTCACGGGCAATGATATAACCGTCTTCAACCAGATCTTCATAGGCAAACATCACCGTTTGCCGGGATACTGACAGTGCCTGCGACAGCTTGCGGCTGGATGGAATAGGCTGATCCAGAGGAATATGGCCATCGAGAATCGCCACAGCCAACGCCTTGCGAATTTGCTGCTTCAGGTTATCACTGCTGGATTTATCAAGGTGTATCAGTTGTTCAAGCACTGGGTTCTACCTGTTTTCAGGACAACGACTGCCATTTGTACACTGCTGCCCTGCCGTACAACGGAAAATGGCACAGTCGGCATTACTGCCAATCTGTGCCATTTTCCCGGCATTCTCTACACTCAACCCTGAGAGAGCATGAGTATACTCGACTTCAGCCGATCAGATCACGAGCGTCTTAATATAGCTCATTTCACGAATCGCGTATTTGATCCCTTCACGACCAACACCACTCTCTTTCACGCCGCCAAACGGGAAGTGTTCAGTTCGGAATCCGGGGCCGTCGTTGGTGGCCAGGGTGCCCACATCCAGCTCTTCAAACAGGTAGCGAATCACACCCAGATTCTGGGTAAAAATTCCCGCCTGAAGACCATAAGCGGTATTGTTGATCAACGGCACGATGTCTTCTACCGAGTCAAAACGGCAAAGAGGCATCACCGGGCCAAAGGTCTCTTCGACCATCAGGTCGCAATCAACCGCGACATTTTCCAGGATGGTCGGGTAAACCAGAGCACCTTCGTACTGATTCCCCAACGCAACAGTAGCGCCGCGCGCAATTGCGTCTTCAATGCGCTGGCGAATTTCATCGGCAGCCGGCTGATGAATGACCGGCCCGACAAAAGTGTCGTCTTCCAAAGGATCGCCCACTTTCAACGCAGCACTTTTCTCGACCAGCAAATCGCGGAATGCGTCGTACACATCCGCGTGCACGAACAAACGCTTGGCCGCGGTGCAACGCTGACCTGCCGTGGCAAAACGCTGATTGATGGACGCCGCCACTGCAGCTTCCAAATCGGCATCAGGCATCACAATCAACGGATCGTTTCCGCCCAGCTCCAGCAGTAACTTTTTATAGCCGGCAGCCGCCGCAATGGCGTTGGCAGCGGCAGTCCCGCCGGTGAAGTTGATCGCACTCACATCTTCGTGGGCAACCAGCGCCGCCATATCGGACAGCTCCGGCACTGAGATCTGCAGGACATCTTCAGGAATGCCAGCCTCATAACACAACTCAACCAGCAACCGGGAGGAAGCGGTATTCTGAGGACCCGGCTTAAACAGAATGCTATTGCCTGCGGCAAAGGCAGGACCGATCTTGTGCAGCGCAATATTGATCGGGAAATTAAACGGCGTAATACACAGTATCGTACCCAATGGACGCCAGCACACCACACCGATTTTTCCACGGGCTGGCGCATAGGCATCGGAGTCCAGTGTTTCACCGCTGATTTGACGCGCTTCTTCTGCACTGGCGATTGCAGCATTGATGGCACGGGTCATTTCGACTCGGCTGTCCGATATGGTCTTTCCCGTCTCTCGGGTAATCAACTCAGCCATTTGTTCGGCGCGCTCTTCCATCAGCTCAGCAAGACGGCGAAGAATTTCCGCGCGACGGAATGCAGGAATATCCCGCAAGGTACGCCTGCCCTGCTTGAGCAGTTGCAGCTTATTCAGTACGACTTGCCAGCTATCGTAGTCGTACTCGCCCAACAGCTCATGATTAAACGGGTTAATTACCTGATAATTAGTCAAAATCTCATTCCTCTATAAAACCAGTGATTCGTTTCGCAGAATTCTTCAGCACGGTATTCACGGCAAAAACAGCACACCATCAACTTTTCTCAAGATCAGCCGGCGGCCGCCAACTGAAAAAAAACGTATTACCGCGATCAACACGGCGAGGACGGCAATGGCTGCGCATGACAGTTCGGGCATTTCCATAACCAGTCAGTGTTCACAACCATGCGGGAGGTTGCACTGTAATCAAGTGCCAGGCATGTCCACAGATCCAGGACTGTTTTTTTTATCAGACCAGCCTAAAAAATGAGCAGAAAAAACGTCACTGTCAAAAAGCACCACCCCTTATTGCACCACAAGTGTGCACACCCAGAAAAAAGCACTTATATTGGTGCAATTCAAGAAAAATTCCACGCTGGTCCACTAAAAACGGTTCAACTGGACTTATCCGCAGTTTACCTTAGAGGTTAGGGTTAACGAGTGAGGGTTTGCATGCCTTTGATCTTACCCAAAAACATGCAAAGCCAACCTTTTTAAATAGGGGAGCAAATAAAACCTATGTCGACGTATCACTCGCAAACCGGATGGCTTTTGGGCTTATCCACACTCTCTGCGCCGTCCTTTGCCGAAGGACTGGACGAGACCATTAATCAGTGGATTTCCCCGCTCAGCTCTGGACTTTCTGATTTTATTTTCTATAAAGCCAACCTGTTTGGTCACGACATTCCTCTTATTGTCCTATGGCTGGCCATTGCCGCTACTTTTTTCACGCTCTATCTGGGCTTTATGAACGTACGGGCTTTTGGTCACGCGATCAAACTCGTCCGTGGTGACTATCACAACGCCTCCCATTCCGGTGAGATTTCTCACTTTCAGGCTGTCGCAACCGCCGTTTCCGGTACCGTCGGCATCGGTAACATTGGCGGTGTCGCAGTAGCGATATCCATTGGCGGACCCGGCGCGGCTTTCTGGCTGATCGTCGCAGGTTTTCTGGCCATGTCCACCAAGCTGGCAGAATGTACCCTGGGGGTTAAATACCGCCGACAAAACCCGGATGGCTCTGTTTCCGGCGGCCCCATGTACTACCTGGAAGCCTTTTTGGCCAAGCGCAACATGCCCGGAGCCGGCAAACTGCTAGGTGGCTTTTATGCACTGGCTCTGGTAGTTGGCTGTTTCGGCATCGGCAACATGTTTCAATCCAATCAGGCCTATGTGCAGTTCGTGAACATCACAGGCGACGATTCCAGCTTCTTTGCGGACAAAGGCTGGTTATTCGGTCTGGTGTTAGCACTGATCATTGGGGCAGTGATTTTGGGTGGCATTAGATCGATTGCCCGCGTAGCCGGTAAAGTGGTTCCTTTTATGGCCGTGCTTTATGTCGTTTCGGCCATTGTGATCATTGCCATGAGCGCTGAGTACATCCCAGCCGCTTTCGGCATGATGTTCACCGGCGCTTTTACCAGTGATGGCATGACCGGCGGCATGATTGGCGCCATGATTGTCGGGTTTCAGCGCGCACTGTTCTCCAACGAAGCCGGCATTGGTTCCGCCTCAATTGCTCACTCCGCCGTGCAAACCGATCAACCCGCATCAGAGGGTATTGTTTCACTGCTGGAACCGTTTATTGACACCATTGTGATCTGCACCCTGACGTCTCTGGTGATTATCACCACCGCCTACCCTCATGGGCTGATGGATACCGGCCTTGAAGGCATTGCCCTGACATCCGCAGCGTTTGAACATCACATCAGCTGGGCGCCCTACCCTCTGGCCATCGCCGGGTTGTTGTTTGCCTTCTCCACCGCCATCTCCTGGTCTTATTACGGCTTAAAGGGCTGGACCTATCTGTTTGGCGAGGCCACATTCAGCCAGAACATTTTCAAAACGGTGTTTTGTCTGTTCATCATGCTGGGCTGTATGACCAACCTCACCTCGGTACTGAACTTCTCCGATGCCATCGTTTTCCTGATTGCCGTGCCCAACATCATTGGATTGTATCTCTACGCTCCGGAGGTGAAGCGCGAAGTCAACGAGTATCTGGCCAAAGTGAAGAGCGGTGAGATCGCCAGCCGCCGCCAAGTGAATGGAGCGAGTGCGACCGGTGTCAGCAAAGAGGCCGAAGCAGCGTAGATTGAAAGAGGATGACACTCACCGGTCAGCGATGGCCGGTTGAGGAGAATAAACAGGGACTGCATAATCCGTCACAAAACATGCAGACACAAAAAAGGAGGCTTTAAGCCTCCTTTTTTAGTTCATCTCAGAAGGTCTGAGACTTACAGAGGAACGATGTCCTCGGCCTGTGGGCCTTTTTGACCTTGAGTTACAGTGAACTCAACTTTTTGGCCTTCAGCCAGAGTTTTGAAACCTGAACCCTGAATAGCGCTGAAGTGAGCGAAAACGTCTGGACCAGACTCTTGCTCGATGAAACCAAAACCTTTAGATTCGTTGAACCATTTAACCGTACCGGTAGTCTTTGACATTAGTAATATCCTAATCTTTCTTCAATAGTAATGATTTGCCTTTAACAGAGCCCCGTAACCAGAACCCCAAAGGCGGCTGTGCTGAAGTGTGTTGCTATTTACTTATGAAAACAGGACGAGGTACTCAATACGGACTTCGAAATGGTGTGCATAAATATTCAGTCGCACTTTCAAGCGACCCTTAGCTTATAAACAAGACTGCGACCGAGTCAACTGTTATTTACAATAACTGACACTCAAACAGTGATTACCTCAAAATAGTCGTCAGAATCGCCTTTGGTGGCCTTTTACGCCCTTTTCCCGTGCACCTGAAATAACCAAACGCCTAATGAAAATCACCATTTCAGGACAGTCTCAAACGATCAGTTACTAATTTCACGCCAATACTCTATCCTCTGCCAATATCCGGGGCAGACCAATTCCCTCACATCAAGAACGAACACTCATACTCGTGGAGACTCCTCAATGAAAGCTGTCGGCTTATATCAGTATTTACCCATTGATGATGAAAACGCTCTGATCGATGTCGACATTGATCAACCGCATGCACCAGCTGGTCATGACCTGCTGGTGGCCGTTAAAGCCATCTCGGTCAATCCGGTGGACACCAAGGTGCGCTCCCCTAAAGACCAGACAGAAAGCTCTCCACGGGTGCTGGGGTGGGACGCGGCGGGTGAAGTAGTAGCCTTGGGATCCGATGTGGAACACTACAAGGTGGGAGACCGGGTCTACTACGCCGGCGACATCACCCGTGCAGGCAGCAACAGCGAACTGCAGCTGGTGGATGAACGCATTACCGGAAAAATGCCCAACACGCTGGATTTTGCCCAGGCAGCCGCCCTGCCTCTCACCAGCATTACCGCCTGGGAGGCCCTGTTCGAGCGCATGGGCATTTGCCCGGAAGGTCAGGACGCCAATAAAAGCATTCTGATCATTGGCGCGGCCGGTGGCGTCGGTTCGATTGCGATTCAATTGGCCAAACAATTAGCCCAATTGAATGTGATCGCGACCGCGTCCAGAGACGACACCATCAACTGGGTGAAGCAAATGGGGGCCGACCAGGTGATCAACCACCGCAAGCCGCTGGATGAGGAGCTGAAAACTCTCAATATTGAGACCGTCGATTACATCCTTTGCCTCAACGCTACCGACCAGCACTGGCAAGCCATGGCGAATGCCATCGCCCCTCAGGGTCATATCTGCTCTATTGTTGAAACAGAACACCCGGTCGACCTGGGCCTGCTGAAAAGCAAGAGCGCCAGTTTCTCCTGGGAATTCATGTTCACCAGAGCCATGTTTCAGACGGACGACATGATTGAGCAACAAAAGCTGCTCAACAGGATCGCTGCGGGCATTGATCAAGGTGAGTTACAGGGCACCATGAAAGAGTGCATCAAGCCCATCAACGCACAAAACCTGCGCCGGGTTCACGGACTTCTGGAAAGCGGCAAAGCCATTGGCAAGGTTGTCTTAACCCACTGGGAATGACGCGCGGATTAAAACCGACACGCCGGGCTTGCCACCGTCGGCAAGCCCGGCACTCATCTTATTCATTTAACCAGTTTAACGCAGCGCTGAGACTGTCAAAGGTCTTTACTTCACCAGAGACAAACCAGCCAGCTATTTTGGCACCCACTTCCAACCAGCGTTTATTGGTACACAGCGCAATTTTGTTGAACGCGTTACCGTGCTTGAGTCCCAGCTTGAAATCATCCCAGGCGGCTCTCGCCTCCCACCCCTCCAGACCGGAAGCATCAAACAGGACATTCACTGTCGGATCTTTAACCCCTTCGAGAGCAGAATCGATCATGGGCGTCATGATTTCATAATCTTCGTGCGTCAGTTTGCCCACGGCGGTGATCATCAGAAAAAACGTCTTGCCGACACGCTCGATACCCACAGACAAACCGTGCTTTTCAATTTGCATACCATCTTCCCTCCTATGACATGGTGAATAACAGGACAAGCCGTAACATTTCGGTTATTGCCCAAATACGGGATTGAATAGGGTCAGTATAGACGGCGTATGTCAGCCCCTCAGCGGGACTGATTGCAGAAAGGAAAAGGGCGACTACCGGGCGATCGCCGAGAGGATATTGCGAGTGCTGATGACGCCGCAGATAATGCCATTTTGCGTCACAAAGATACGACGGATACCATGTTGCAACATCACGTAAGCCACTTCCTGGAGACTGGCCTTACCATCGATCTTAATCACATGATTGGTCATCACCTGATTGACCGTACAGTTTTCATCAGCTTTTGACATCATGGTCTGCAGAACAGTGTCATCATAGATCTGGCCCACGTACTCTGCGTAGACCTCTTGCAGCAGTTCGCCTTTTTCCTCGGAGCTTTTATTCTCGAACGACAGGATATCGGTCACGGTCACCACCCCCACCAGACTGTGGTCACTGGCGATCACCGGGGCACCGCTGATTTTATTCTTCACAAAGAAGTCAGACAGGCGTTTGATCGACCAACCTTCATAGGCCATCAATACCTGAGGAGTCATCACATCTTGAGCACAAAGATCGGTTTTCATGAGCCATTCTCCGGAGGATGCTGTTTGAGTCTCTGTCTTAAGACTATCACCGGCTCTGTGAATTTCAAAATTCACCGGATGTCATCACTTTCGAAGACCTGGCAGTAACTACTCACTCAAACGGGAACAATAATCCTCATCGGTGAACATGGGGGAGAACCAGACATAATCCGCCTGATTCTGTTGAATTGCGGGGTATTCTCCGGCCTCGGTACGCTGCTCATCCACTTCAATCATCAACAGTGTCACAGCCCGGGTCTTTGCGGGCAGATGTCGGGGCACCCCGACGTCCTTGCGAGCGTGGATGCCACCAGTAATCAGGATGCTTCTGAGCGGTTTAACCGTGTCACCCTGACCAGCCAGCGCAGCGGCCATGCTTGCGTCCTTGGCCAACTGGATATCCACCATGGGTTGCAGTTTTTCTTTTGCCATCTTGCCGCAATGAGACTCAAACACGAGATTCATAATAGGCTTTTGCAAGTCGTCACCTACTCGCGCCACAGAGGCAAATCGGCGTTGATCACTGAGTGCCGAAGAGCCTTCCCGGTAGATCGCCATCATTTGTGACCGATCGATATTTGCTGACTTGATTTGCCCACCCTGCTGCAACACTTGCGACAGCAAAGGACCATAGTCGTCCCAGCTCCAGCCGTGCTCCGGCCACCGCAATGCGGTCTTTAGCTCTGCCAGGGAGAGGTCATCAGGCAGAGCTTCCAGCGCGGGGGTGTAACCATCGTCCAGCATTTCAAACGCCACCGCAGTCTGGGCTGTAACGAGAGATTCAAGCAATCGGGATTCAAAGCGATGGTGATCGGGATTGTCATGTTTTTCACCGATCAGAATCATGGGGTACTGCTCTAATCGAGCGATGAGTTCCCGGTAGGCAATGACTTGCCCGCTTTGTCGTTCAACGATCTGCCCCACCAGTGGATGTGTTTGCAACAGAGGCGACTGCCATTCAGCGGCAACACACAGCGCAGAAGGCACTGTCAGCAACAGACACCAGCAAAGTACCGCACGGCTGATGCTCATGCATCAGTCCGTCCACGGTTAACCATCCCAAGTATCACCTGCCACTCGTGGGCGGTCACCGGCTGTATCGACAGGCGTCCCTGCTTGACCAGCACCATCTCCTCTAACTGCGGATTCGATTTGATACTGGCGAGCGGTAATACGCGGGGAAACTTTTCAACATACGCGATATCGACCGAGATCCAGCGAGGATTATCCGGCGACGACTTGGGGTCGAAATATTTACTGTCCGGATCAAATTGCAGCGGATCGGGATAAGCCTCCTTCACCACTTCAGCAATGCCCGCCACTCCCACGGTTTTACAGCTGCTGTGATAGAGCAACACCTGATCGCCCACCGCCACCTGATCACGCAAAAGATTGCGAGCCTGATAATTGCGGATACCATCCCACCGCTCGCGTTTGCAAGCGGCGAGATCATCAATACCAAACTCGTCCGGCTCGGACTTGAACAACCAATAATTCATAACGCCACTGCGCCTCCAGGGTCGAGTTTTGTTATTGCGTGATTGCTGGTTTTGTTACAAGCGACCATTCTTCTTTTTATTGGCCTGCGCAAACAACGCCGCCATGGTGCCTTCAGCCGGCTTGGCCTGACCACCACCGGAGCGACCACCGCCACGCTTGCTGTCATTGCCACCAAAACTGCGTTGGCTGGAACCCTGATTTTGACGGCGCGATGGACGGCGCTCACCACCGATTGAGGTCTGCTCTCCCGGGGTGTCGTCGAGACGCATGGACATGCCAATACGCTTGCGGGCGACATCCACTTCCATCACTTTGACTTTGACAATATCACCGGCCTTGACCACATCGCGAGGGTCTTTAACAAAGGTATTGGACAGTGCAGAGATATGCACCAAACCGTCCTGGTGAACACCCACATCCACAAACGCACCAAAGGCGGTGACGTTGGTGACAGTCCCTTCGAGAATCATGCCAGGCTCAAGGTCGGAAATTTTCTCAACGCCTTCCTGGAACTGAGCGGTCTTGAATTCCGGGCGCGGATCACGTCCAGGCTTGTCCAGCTCACTGATGATATCGGTCACGGTCGGCACACCAAATTTTTCATCGGTGTAATCCTCAGCCTTCAGGGAGCGCAGGAAAGACGAATCGCCCATCAGATTGCTGATTAGACGCGCATTCTTGGCGGCAATTTTTTCCACCACTGAATAGGATTCCGGGTGAACCGCAGAAGCATCGAGTGGGTTTTCGGCTCCGGCAACACGCAGGAAGCCCGCCGCCTGCTCAAACGTTTTGGCACCAAAACGAGGAACCTGTTTCAGAGCTTCCCGACTGGTAAACACACCATTCTGATCGCGAAACTCGACAATATTGTTGGCAATGCTCTGATTCAAACCCGACACCGCTGCCAGCAGCGGAGCGGAGGCCGTATTCACTTCCACACCGACGGCGTTTACACAATCCTCAACCACGGCTTCCAGTGAACGCGCCAGCTGGGTTTGTGACACATCGTGCTGATACTGGCCCACCCCAATGGACTTGGGTTCGATTTTCACCAGTTCGGCCAGAGGGTCCTGCAAACGGCGGGCAATGGAAATGGCTCCCCGAATGGTAACGTCCAGATCGGGAAATTCCTTGGCGGCAAATTCCGAAGCGGAGTAAACCGAAGCACCGGCTTCATTGACCATGACTTTTTGCGCTTTGATGTCCTTGTGAGCTTTCAGCATATCGCCGACAAATTTGTCGGTCTCGCGAGAAGCCGTGCCGTTACCTATGGCAATCAAACCAACATCGTATTTCTTGCAGTAGTTGACCAGAATCGCTTCTGCCTCGCGCACTTTGTTCTGCGGCGGTGTTGGGTATATTGCACAGTGATCCAGCACCTTGCCGGTGGCATCCACTACGGCAACCTTACAACCGGTGCGCAAGCCGGGATCGAGACCGATGGTCGCCTTCTGACCCGCCGGAGCGGCCAACAGCAAATCTTTCAGATTGCTGGCAAAGACCTGAATCGCCTCTTCTTCTGCACGCTCGCGAATTTCACCCAGCAGGTCGGTCTCCAAATGAGTCAGCAACTTCACCCGCCAGGTCCAGCGCACTACCTCACCCAGCCACTTGTCGGCTGCGCGGCCCTGATCACGGATTTCCCAGAAATCGGCAATCATGGCTTCACAGGGGTGAGCCGCCGTGCGATCTTCCTCATCGCCCACCGTGATGGCAATGGACAGAAAGCCTTCATTGCGGCCGCGGAAAATCGCCAGCGCCCGGTGAGAGGGAATCCCTTTGAGCGGTTCATCGTGCTCGAAGTAGTCCTGGAACTTGGCCGCTTCCGCCTGTTTGCCATCCATCACTCTGGCCGAGACATTGCCCTCGGTTTTGAGGAAATCACGCAGGCGACCCAACAGGTTGGCATCTTCACTGAAGCGTTCCATCAAAATGTACTTCGCGCCATCCAGAGCGGCTTTGATGTCGGTGATCTTTTTCGCTTCGTCGCTATCGTCATTGAGTTCACCACCAACGATGTATTTTTGCGCCTCCTCTTCAGGCACCAGTGCCGGATTGGCGTGCAAATCATTAGCCAGTGGTTCGAGACCGGCTTCCCGGGCAATCTGGCCTTTGGTACGGCGCTTGGGCTTGTAGGGCAAATACAGGTCTTCGAGGCGGTTTTTGGTGTCTGCGCTGTTGATGTCGGCCGTCAGCTCAGGGGTCAGTTTGCCCTGCTCGTCAATACTCTTGAGAATAGCGGCACGGCGATCTTCCAGTTCACGCAAATAGCGCAAGCGCTCTTCCAAATTCCTCATTTGGGTATCATCGAGCCCGCCCGTGACCTCTTTCCGATAACGGGCAATAAAGGGAACCGTCGCCCCTTCATCCAGCAAACCAACGGCAGCATTAACCTGCTGCTCCTGAGCACCAATTTCTTCGGCAATACGGGCGGAAATACTTTTCATAGATACAACTCTTGGAATACGGAGTAAGTCTGGACGTGTTGAATTCAGTGGCCCCGGCGCTTTTATCGAATGTCTTACGGGGCATTAGCCAGCCATTATGCGTAAATAGAAAGCCCGAAAACAGCCTTGTTTTTGATCGGGTTTTATGGTCGCGTGATAAGATGGGTAAAGGCTCAGGACAAGTCCTGCCAGCGGTGACTAAACTGGACGTTTCCAGCGTATACAGTAGAACCCTTTGGAGCCACAACCGGCAATCAATGGCTTCTCTAAGCCTGCCGGTCCCTCCAGAATATCACCTGCGTGGCCTCAAAATCAGGTAACACCAATAACAACTGCAAGGAATCTGTTGTGACCCGTCACAAAATCAGCGTTAAACCTGTCGCCATTCTTATTCTCGGCGGACTGCTTGTACTGGCAGTGGCCACCCTTAAACCCAAACCGACGCCAACGCCCGTGGCAACACCGCCGCCGCCCAGAGTCGAGGTCGTGTTCGCATCCCCTTCGCCACAGGCAATCACGGTTAAATCCCAGGGCACTGTGGCACCACGCCGGGAAATCGATCTGGTGGCCGAAGTCAGTGGCCGCATCACCGAAGTGGCTCCCAGCTTTGTCGACGGTGCTTTTGTTCAGGCACACCAGCCACTGATCACCATTGACCCCAGAGACTACAAAACTGCCCTGCTGGGCGCCGAAGCCCGGGTTGCCGACGCCACCCAACTGCTGGCCACCGAAAAAGGTCGCAATCGTCAGGCCCGTCGCGAGTGGCGCGACCTGGGCAATAAAGAGGCCAACGAACTCTTTCTGAGAAAACCCCAATTGGCTGCGGCAGAAGCACAGCTGCAATCGGCCAAGGCGGATCGGGAGCAGGCTCAGCTCAATCTGGAGCGCACCCAGGTGAGCATCCCCTTTGACGGCCGGATCCGTAACACCAAAGTGGATTTGGGCCAGTACGTTACCCCCGGCACTGCCATCGCCAGCGTCTACGACACCAGCGTTGCCGAGATTCGACTGCCATTGACTGATCGCCAGGTATCGCTGGTGGATCTGCCTCTGGGACTGAGCAACAGCCCCACGGCAGGAACCACTGCCGCGGAACCTCACAGCACCGGACCGAAGGTCACCCTCATCGGCACCATTGCCGGTAAACGCTACACCTGGCAGGGACACATCACCCGCACCGAAGCCAGTCTCGATACCCGCTCGCGCCTCTATTATGCCGTGGCGGAAGTGAAAGACCCATTTCGGGTAACCGGCAACTTTCTCAAGAACGACACCATTCAGGCTCCGCTGATCGTCGGTTTGTTTGTGGAAGCCGAAATACAGGGGCGGGAACTGGAAGACGTGATCACGATTCCCCATGAGGCTCTGTTCAAGCGCAATCACCTGTACATTTTGGACACCAACAACCGGGCTCACGAAAAAGTCGTATCCCTGCTGCACACCGATGGTCAGCAGGCCTGGATTCGCGGCGATATTCGCAAAGGCGACGCCATCGTTGTCGGGCGCCAGAGTCTTCTGAGTGAGGGCATGGTGGTCACGCCTCTGCCAGAGAACGACCAGACCACCGAAACCCACCAGCTGGCCAAGGATCAGGCGGCCGCACTATGAACAGAATCATTCAGTGGTTTATTGACAACCCCATTGCCGCCAATCTGTTGATGATCGTCATCATTCTCGGCGGCCTCAGCAATCTGGTGAATCTCAATAAAGAAGTCTTTCCAGGAGTCCAAACCAACCTGATTCAGGTGCAGGTCCCCTACCCCGGCGCAGGTCCGGTGGAAGTTGAAGAGCAAATTGTGAAACGGGTGGAAGAAGCCATCGCTGATCTGGATGGCATTGAAAAAATCACTTCCACGGCGCGCCTCAATACCGGCTCCGTTCAGGTGGAAGCAGTCAACGGCTACGACTCCCAGCGACTGCTCAACAACATCAAGGCCCGGGTCGACGCCATCTCCACCTTTCCCGCCGATGCCGAAAAACCCATCATTACCGAAGTGCTGTGGCAGACTGAGGTCATGAGCATCGGCCTGTTTGGCGATGTGGATGAAGAAACCCTGAAAAATGCCGGCGAAAAAATGCGCGATGAGATTGCCCTGCTGCCAGGGGTCTCCATCGTCAACCTTAATGCCACCCGCCCGGACGAGATGGCCATCGAAATTTCCGAGCACAACCTGCGCCGCTACAACCTCAGCTTTGAGCAGGTTGTGAATGCCGTGCGTCAGGCCTCGCTGAACCTGCCCGCCGGCATCATCCAGTCGGACATTGGCGACATTCAGTTGCAAACCCGAGGACAGGCCTATTCCGCCGGCGACTTTGACAGGATTGTCGTCGACAGCAGGGAAGATGGCGCCGAGCTGACTATTGGTGACATTGGCACGGTTACCGACGGCTTCAGCGAAGACAATGTGGTGGCTCACCTGAACGGCAAGCCTGCGGTGTTTCTGGAAGTCAAAAGCTCCGAAGAACCGGATGTGCTGAACATTGCCCGCACGGTCGAAACCTATTTGCAAAACGCTCAGGCCGACTTGCCACCGGGACTGGAGGCAAAAGTCTGGCGGGACTGGTCCGACATGTTTGAAGGCCGCATGAATCTGCTGCTCAAAAACTCACTGTCGGGCCTGTTGCTGGTGTTTATTATCCTGATGCTGTTTTTGCGACCCGCTCTGGCAGCCTGGGTGTGCGTGGGCATTGCCGTGGCCTTCCTGGGCGCTCTGTGGCTGCTGCCGCTCGCCAGTGTCAGCCTGAACATGGTCTCCATGTTTGCTTTTCTTATGGTACTGGGGATCGTCGTGGACGATGCCATCATTGTCGGCGAGAGCATTTATTCGAAGCAGCAAAGTGGCCTGCGAGGTCATGAGGCGGCCGCCGCCGGCGTTAAATCCATCAGCAAACCGGTGTTTTTCGCTGTCATCAGCACCATGATCTTTTTTGCCCCGCTGCTGGCAATACCCGGCTCCATGGGCGACATGAGTTACGCGATTCCTGTGGTGGTGATCCTCGCCCTGACATTCTCGCTGATAGAATCGATGCTGATTTTGCCCTCTCACCTGGCTCACCTGAAGCCCGAGAAACCGACCAACAACCGGTTGCTGAAATGGCTAAAACACAGCCGTGAACATATTGCACTGGGACTCGACCAGTTTGCCGATCGTATTTATCGGCCGACCCTGCTGACCAGCCTGCGCAGTAACGGCGCCACCATTGCCGGTTTTGCGGTGGCCTTTGCCCTGGCCGTAGCGCTCTATGGTGGCGGCTGGATGAAAAAGACGTTTATGCCGGTGGTGGCTTCCGACTTTGTTCGCATTCAGGTCACCGTCCCCGAGGGCAGCCCCTTCAAGACTCAGGAACAAATTATCCATCAACTGGAGCAGAGCGCGGAGCAACTCAAAACCGACCGGACTCTGTTTGCTGGCGACGACGACGGTGTTATTGGAGATGTGCAATCCTGGGCGTGGGAAAACAACGCCCTGGTCACCATCGCCCTCAAACACTCCGACAAGCATGACGTCGCCTCCAGTGAGATCGTCAAACGCTGGCGAGAGCTGGCCGGCGACATACACGACGCCGATCAAATCAAAGCCAATGCCACCCTCAATGAAATCAGTGCGGCCATCAGCCTGCGCCTGACATTGGGAGTCGACGATTACGACATCATGGAACAGGCGATTCAGGAGGTGCGCCAGACTCTGGCCAGCTATTCGGGGGTTTACGATCTGCGCGACTCTTTAACCGCCGCCCGCACAGAGATTGAACTGAAACTCAAGCCCAACGCCGAAATGCTGGGGTTAGGACTGGCGGATATCGCCCGCCAGGTTCGTCAGGGCTTTTACGGCGAGGAAGCACAGCGCATTCCGCGAGGCAAAGAAGACGTCAAAGTCATGGTGCGCTACCCCAGGGATGAAAGAAATAATGTGGATCAACTGCGGGAGATGCGTATCCGCACCAGCGACGGTCGGGAGATTCCACTGGATACCGTTGCCAGTGTTCAGTTTGTCCCCGGTTACACGACTATCGAACGGGTAGATCGAAAGCGCGCCATCGACATCACTGCAGAAGTCGACAGCAGCAAAGGCAACCCGACGATGATTGTGAACGGTTTGCTGCAGGACAACTTGCCCCGCTGGCAACAGCAATACCCCGACTTCCATCTGGGGGTTGCCGGTGACATGGAAAACGAGGCGGAGTTTGTCGGCTCCACAACACGCAACTTCGGTCTCGCACTGCTGCTCATTTTCGGCTTGATGGCCATCGCGTTTCGCTCATACTGGCAACCGGTTCTGATTCTCACCGCCGTCCCTTTTGGCTTTATGGGTGCCGTCATTGGCCACCTGATTATGGGGCGCGAAGTGAGCATGATGTCGATGCTGGGCTTTTTTGCCTGTGCCGGGGTAGTGGTCAATGACAACCTGGTTCTGCTGGATCGCATCAATCATCTGCGGGAAAGCGGCATGGAGGTTTTTGAAGCTGTGGTGCAGGCCGGGCGGGATCGCTTCCGTCCCATTGTGCTGACTTCCGTCACCACCTTTATAGGACTGGTTCCTATTATGGCGGAAACCAGTACCCAGGCACGATTTCTGATCCCGATGGTGATCTCCCTGTCCTTCGGCGTGTTGTTCGCCACCACCGTCACCCTGTTTCTGGTGCCGGGCCTGTTCCTGTTAGGTGAGAGAGTCAAAGCCCGCATGCAGGGAGATAAAGTCGATCGGGGAGCCCTGCCGTTCGAGAGGGATGCCGGTCAGGCAGAACACTCCTCTTAACACCAAAAAGTTCATGAAACAGAAAGGCCGGACAGAGTTCACTCTGCCCGGCCTTCTTCGTCAATCCGTGGTTGACAACCTTAGATTCAAAAAGTCGCCAAGGCCACTTTACCCACCATGACCCACACCACAATGCTGGATCCCAGGTACGCCATAAAGCGATGCTGTACCCGGTTGTAGGAACAGTGCACCAGCGAATGAATCACTCGCAAAATGACAAACGCCCAGGCCAGATTGACCAGCAGACCATCTACCTGCCCCAACAAAAAGGCGGCGATGCACACCACATAGAAAACCACCGGCACTTCAAACAGGTTCTTAAAATTATTCGCCGGTGATTCGACATTATCGGGAATCAACGCGGAAACCTGAGAGGGTGTTTTCAACTGTTCAGCGTCGATCTTCTGAGATACCAGATAAGACATACGACGAATAAACAACACCAGCCACACCACGCCGGTTAAAATCAGCATGGTCAGCAGTGGTTGAAAAATAATGCTTTGAGACATGGAGGCTCCTTACTTGGATGTTGTTATGAGTCAGGCATTTCAAAAGAAAGCCATCATAACAGCAAACAGGGAGCCGGGACGAAGCAGAAACCTTCCGGCGGAGGGAAATACATTCCAGATGAATCAGCGCTTATCGGCAGTGGTAGTGTTTCGCGGACGCTCAGGGCTGATGATCTTAAAGCGCTCGATGTCGCGATCGTATTTTGCCTCGATCTGCTTGTACTGCTTTTCTCGCTCCTTGATTTGCGCTTCGCTCACTCTCAACTCTTCTTCCAACCCCTCCAGAGCTTTCAGAGTAGCCTCGGGTACGGCTTGTCCCATGCGCTCACTTCTGGCCGCCTTTGCCTGCTGGTCAGCAATTTGTGACTTCAGATTCCGAATATTGCCCTTGAGAATTGCAATACTGCCATCCACCTGTACCAGTTTGCGCTTTTTGGCTGCTTCAATATCACGCACAGTGCTGTAACGGCGACGCAACTCTTCATCCCACTGAGCCAACTCAGCCTCACGCTGTCGCTTAAGCTCCATCTGGGTCGCAGCTTTAGCACTGGGCGCCGGCGGTACAACCTTGATCACCTCGCCGTTCGCAGACACGACTTCGTAACCTTTCTGTGCATACTCCGGTGGAATCTGGTGATTAAGCACCGGAATGCCCTGCTCGTTCAGGTAGCGGTAAAAGGTTTTGCCGGACTGTGCCTGAGCCCACATTGACTGCCCCGCCAACACCACCAGCAATGCCATCCCTTTGACAAGATGTGGCACACCGGTAGATCGCCGGAATAGAGTCAGTGTTTTCATAGGTTCACCTGTTTATGATTACTTTATGACTGCTTTTATCAAATAATGCAGCGCCGGAGCTGAACAAAAGCTTAAACCCCGTACTGAAGCCGGTACTCTCGAATCTTGTCCACCATATCCTGCTGGCCGCCCTGCTCCTGCAAAAAGGCAATAATGTCTTCCAGACAGACAATACTGACCACCGGAATACCGTAGTCCCGCTCCACCTCCTGGATCGCAGACAATTCACCCTGGCCTTTTTCCTGTCGATTCAGACCAATCAGGACCGCGGCCGGCTCGGCACCTTCGGCCTTGATGATCGACATCACTTCTCTCACCGCGGTTCCCGCGGTAATCACGTCATCCACAATCAGAATCTTGCCCTGCAGAGGAGCCCCGACCAGACTGCCACCCTCACCGTGATCTTTGGCTTCCTTGCGGTTGAAACAATAGGGCATGTCTTTGCCGTGTTTGTCCGACAGAGCCACCGCCGTGGTCGCCGCCAGCGGAATACCTTTGTAGGCGGGCCCAAAGACCACATCATAAGGCACACCGGAGCTTTCCAGTGCATCGGCATAAAATCGCCCCAATGCCGCCAGTGCTGCACCCGTCTGAAACTTGCCGGCATTGAAGAAATAAGGGCTGGTGCGCCCGGATTTCAAGGTAAATTCCCCAAAGCACAGGGCTTCATGGTCAATGGCTAGCTGGATAAAGTCTCTCTGGTACTGCTGCATCGGTTTGCTCTCGTCTACTCGTCATCACTGACCTGTCAGTCAAACAGCTCCTCCGGAGCCGTCAAATAGAAGGTAATGATACACAGCCACACCACGCTCTGTCACACATCGGGCAGAGTTCTTGCTTGTTCAAAATCATCAAAAGGGCAGAACGCGTATGCCGAACAAAATGCACCCGATGACGTCAAAGCACATTATGTCAGGCTCAATATGGGGAAAACTACCAGCCAGTTCACGAACCGAACTGTGGCAATCCCCCCAAAATGATCTAGTTTTAATGAAGCCTGTGAATTCCCAGACCGGCTTTATTAGCGTCATAGGGAAATAGAATTAACAAAAATAACGAAAGCTCGGGTATCATACGCAGCCTGTAATCAAGGGGCTAACATGCGCATTATCAGTCTTTGTGTTGACGGTATTCACCAGGCGGCACAGCGAGGTCTGTACGACTGGCTCGCCGATCAGGACGCCGACATCATTTGCTTACAAGATTTACGTGCTCAGGAGTACGAGCTGGACGGCGATCCGTTTCAGCTGGACGGCTACTTTGCCTACTTCTTCGACTCCGGCATCAAGCACTACAACGGTGTTGCCATTTACACCCGCCAACAACCCAAGGCCCTGATTTACGGCCTGGGTTTCAGCAGCGGTGTGGATATGGAAGGCCGCTACCTGCAAGTAGATTTTGAACAAATCAGCGTGGGCTCACTGCTCGCGCCTTCCGCCAGATCTGAGAATGAATCTCAGGAAGTAAAAATTCAGTTCTTCGATGACATGCAGGCTCACCTGCACAAAATCACCCGCAAGCGTCGCGAATTTATTTTCTGCGGTAACTGGGCCATGGCTCACAAGCGTGAGGATGTTCAGAACTGGCAGGACAACGACAGCGTCTCGGGGTTTTTGCCTCATGAGCAACAGTGGATGAAACAACTGTTCTCCCAGGTGGGGTATACCGACGCTTTCCGCCGAGGCAACACCGACAAGGACGAATACACTTGGTGGCCCAGCGGTACCGTTGGCAAAGGTGATGGATGGCGGGTTGACTACCAGGTCATCTCCGACAGTCTGGCCAATCGCGTGGAATACGCCACCACTTACAAGACCAAGGAGTTTTCCAGTCATTTGCCATTGATCGTGGATTATGACCTGGAAGTCTACTGACCGGTGGCCGAGAAGGGTTAGATCCCTTTCGCCCGCCCACAAAAAAGGCCGCTGTTGCGGCCTTTTTTGTTGTTCCAGTCAGTCACAGAGACTGACCGACGATCATTCTTATTTAGAGCCTTCCACCATATGGTCAACGGCTTTGTGAACTTCGTCTTCTGAACAACTCATACACAAACCTTTCGCCGGCATGGCATTAAAACCACTCCATGCGTGGGTGTACAGGGTTTCGATGCCTTTGGCAATCCGAGGACCCCAGTCGCCGGCATTACCGTACTTGGGCGCACCCGCAGCACCGGTTGCGTGACAGGTCTGACAGTGCGCTTCGTACACTTCCACACCAGAGCGGGGCTCAGCAGGAGCTGCCGCTACCGGGGCTGCTGCGCAGTCGTCACCGGACATACACACTTCGCCCACAGGCTTCAGGCGCTCTTGCATTTCTTCATTCAGATCAGCACTGACCGCGCCCGCTGAAACCATCACACTCAGGCCAGCCGCCGCCAGCAGGCCCATTGTCTTCTTCATATGACTCACAGTTAAGTCCTCTCCATTTTCGGCATAGGCCCGGTTGGCCAGTAACGGTGCATTATAGACAAAAACCGGCTCAAGAGAAAAACCTTATGACCGCTAAGGGAATCTTTCAGCAACCAGGGGCGGTCAAAATCGTCGGACAGGAGCCATAAATGAGGCAACAGACCGCCAAGAGAAATACGAAATAGCTGACAGAGAAGATAGACAGATGAAGCGTCTGGGCTTTTATCACCCTGCGGGCGCGCTTTGCGCGGTCTCAAAGCTGTCGCTTTGATCGAACCTGGGAGGTTCTCATCGAGCCCAAGACTGAACCATTCATAAAAAACCCCGCTGTGCGGCAGGTGGCTTCGATAGAATTAGGAGGCGGCTGCCAGAGAGGATGGACTGATAAAAGCCTTTGGGCTTTTATCACCCTACGGGCGCGCTTTGCGCGGTCTCAAAGCTGTCGCTTTGATCGAACGGAGGCTCTCATCGAGTCCAGGAGGTACCATTCATAAAAAACCCCGCTGCGCGGGGTCTTTTATGAATGGCGCACCCTAGAGGATTCGAACCTCTGACCTTCGCCTCCGGAGGGCGACGCTCTATCCAGCTGAGCTAAGGGTGCGCAGCGTTTAATTCGCCATCGGCGATTTAAAGCAGGCGCAATGATACGCATCCGGACGGGCTTAGTCTATCCTCAAACCGCGAACAAACACCGATTTGTGTCGCTTATATTTAGGCTGAATCTTCTGCAGCGGCAATCACTTGGCCAGCAATTTAACCAGCAAGGGTGGTAATTTATCACTGATATCAGCCTCCGAACCGACTTCCGGAAACATCCCTGCTCCGGCATCCAGTGCCTGCTGTAAAGCCGGGCCTATTTCAGGCGTCACGGTTTTCGGCTCCATTGGCTCGCCGCACTCGCTGCAACTGAGGACAGGCCTGGCCTTGTGGCCGCAAGTTCGGTGCCGATATTCAATCGGTGCACCCGCCTCATCCGAACACCAGCGAGTACCCCAGTCCCCCAGCGTCAGAATCACTCCGTGTAAATCCAGCCCCTTTTCCGTCAGCCGGTATTCATAGCGCGGCGGACGTTGCTGGTACTGTACTTTTTCCAGAACCTGATTCTCCACCAGCTTGTTCAACCGCTCCGTCAGGCGATGACGACTGACCCCCAACTGACGGCGGAAATCCTCAAAGCGACGCGTGCCCAAAAAAGCATCGCGTAGAATCAACAGCGTCCAGCGATCCCCCACAATCGACAGTGCCCTGGCTATGGAACACACCTGTTGATCAATATCTTCCCAGCGCACTTTGCTTTACTCCTGCTCGGGCTTTCCTGTGTTTGTATGCCACCTTTAAGGCGAATAGTGACATTTCGACCAGTATAGTTTGACAGGTTTCACAATGGAACTTAGTGTTAGTTTCAAAACGGAACCCACTAAATTAGCGCGTACTGACCGCACCACAGAGAGGGACTGAATCATGCCCACCCCCAGCAACACCAAAGTCGCCCTGATTGTCCGCGCAAGAGACACCATCTATGAGGCAGCGGACACACAGTGGATTCTGGAAAACCTGCCCAAGGCCCGTGAGCTGAAACAGCAAGACGGCATCGTCCGGCCCGACGACCTCGCCGACAACTAGGTGCATCTTTATAAACAACCCCGCAATGCCTGGACCTTTGAGCTGGATATTCGCCCCTGGGCCGAACGCTGGTAACCCCACAGGAGACTCCCATGACACAGACACTGGATTTCTACTTCGACTTTGGCAGCCCGACCGCTTACCTTGCCTACAAACGCCTGCAGCAACTGCAACAGCAGTACGATCTGCAAGTGAATGCCATCCCCATGCTATTGGGAGGCGTCTTCAAAGCCACCGGCAACACCTCACCGGTCACCATTCCCGCCAAAGGGAAATACATGCTGGAACAGGATCTGCCCCGCTTCGCCAAGCGCTATCAGGTGCCGCTGACATTCAATCCGTTCTTTCCCATCAACACATTGCAGCTGATGCGCGGCGCCATTGCGGCCGAGCGACTCGGCGTCAGCGCACTTTATATGGAAACCGTTTACGACGCCCTGTGGACACAGGAAAAAAACCTGGGCGAGATGGATACCGTGATCGAATGCCTGCAAGCAAAGGGACTGGATAGCGAAGCGTTATTCACCCTGAGCCAGGATGCCGAAGTCAAACAACAACTGATCACAAACACCGAACAAGCTGTCGAGCGAGGCGCATTTGGAGCACCCACCTTCTTTATGAATGGTGACATGTATTTTGGCCAGGACAGGCTCGACTTTATAGAAGAACAACTGAATTAAGAAACCACTGACCATGCCCGCGCGATGATACGCTTCGCGCGGGCATGCAGGCTTTCATTAATCAGATACTTTTAAAGACGCTACAGAAACGCAATCGCCAGATAACCCAGCGCCGTGACAACAGCAGCCATCAACGCATAGGGAAACTGAGTGATCGCATGTTGCAACGGAGTACAACCCGTGGCCTGTGAGGTTAAGACGGTGGCATCCGAATAGAAACAGGCGTGACTGCCAAAGGTACTCGCCGACAAAGTCGCACCAATCACCAGCGTCATATCCGCGCCCAGCTTATTGGCCAGAGTAGTCACAATCGGCAGCACGATCACAAACACCCCCCAGTTGGAGCCGGTCATAAACGACACCAGCCCCATGCTCAGAAAAATTACCAATGGCAGCATTTGAGCCGTCAGTAATGGCTCCATAACACTCACGACATAAGCGGGTAATCCCAGCGCATCGTTCACATCTTTCAGAATAAAGGCGGCCACCAAAACGGCCAGCGGTTCGATCATGGATTTGAAACCGTCGATGACGGTGTCGAAGGTTTCATGCAGATCCAGCAGTCGCATTCCCAGTATCACCAGCAAGGTCGCCCCAAGCGTAATGTAGATACCGATCAGAAAATCGTTGTCGAAGTACATGGTGGTCGCCACCAGTGCAATCATCGGCAAGACAAACAAGCTCACTCTGGGTTTGATACCGGCCTTGGGCTGAATGGATTTATTGGCTTTCTCGATATGCTCCGCCCCCGGCGGCACCATCAATCCCTGAGAGCTGGCTCGCAACTCGGCCTTTTTCATCGGCCCGATTGCGGGCACCCAGCCATAAATAACCGCGGGCACTAACAGCACGGCCACCCAGGCGTAGAGCATGTAAGGAATCGCAGAGATATAAACAGAGAGGCCCTGTCCTTCTTCTGCTATACCGTTGGCCACCAGCAAACCACCAAAGAAAGCCCCCCAGGTAGAATAGGGAATGATCACGCTGATTGGCGCAGCTGTGGAGTCAACGATATAGGCCAGTTTCTCCCGAGACACCTTAAACTTGTCCGTAAGATCGCGCATGGCCGCACCCACTGCCAGCGAGTTGAGGTAGTCATCAACAAACATCACAATGCCGAGACCCCAGGTGACAAAGAGCGCACTTTTTTGGGAGGTCACCCAGCGTTGCAGCGCGGCGGTGAACGCAGTGGCGGCTCCGGTGCGAATCAGCAAACCAATCAGGCTGCCCATAAAGCCACACACCAGAATGACCCAGGCCACATCCTCGTCGGTTAAAACCCGCAGTGAGGTTTCCGCCAGCCCCGAGACAAAACCCAGGCCATGCAGAATCACCAACCCCAGCAAGGACCCTGTAATCAGGGACTCAATTGGCCGACGAGTCCAGACGGCCATCACAAACACCAGCAGTGTGGGTACCAGTGACACCACCCCGTAATCCGCTAACCCCATACAAAAACACCTCAAAAAAATTTTTACCGACACGCAAAATCAGGGCCACCCGGCAAACGGGGCGGACAAAAAGCTTCGGCATGAAAATAAAAGATGCCTTATCCGGTGGCCAGAGGCTGTGGACACAGACTGCGGGAAGGACGAGATTGCACCGGAGAGAACGCAGCATTGTAAGCGCAGTTTTTGCGTTGGCGCTACTGTTTCTGAATCATCCCAGCCCGAGAAGCCTGTTTAAAAAGCAGCGATCCCTTTATCGGACTGATCCATCACGACCAAACCCAAACGGGACATTTACAGTCCCGCTTCACGGGTGAGATTCCTCACCCCATCCGGACCGATATAAATATTGTCTTCAATTCGAATCCCACCATAGGGCATCAGCGCATCGACTGCACTCCAATTGACCCACTGCCCTTTTGCTGAATGTTTTAACGGCTCTAATAAAGCAGGAATAAAATACAGACCCGGCTCGATGGTAAACACCTGCCCCACTTCAACGGGACGAGTCAAACGCAGATAAGGGTGCTCCGGCGGTGGGGGCAACTCGGTTCCATCCAGCGACTGCATCCAGCCGCCGCGATCGTGAACCTGCAAGCCGAGCAAGTGCCCAAGACCGTGCGGAAAGAACGCCTGCGTCAGCTGCTCTTCGACGGCCTGTTGCGGCGAGCAGCGGATCAACTCAAACTGTTGCAGCACCCCTGCCAGCTGAGTGTGAGTCCAGCGATGCAAATCCAGATAAGCCTCCCCCGGACGAATGCGTTCCACCACAGACTGTTGCAACTGCTCCATCGCGGCAATCAAGTCGGAGAAAACACACTGTTCTGCCGAATAGGTTCGACTGATGTCAGACACATAACCGGCCACACTGGCGCCCGCATCAATCAGAAAAGAGTGTGACTGCGCCGGAGGCTGACGCCGCTTTTGCGTGTAATGCAATACCGCCGCGTGGTGATTCAGTGCAATGATATTGCCGTAGGGCAGCTCCTCTTCCAGATGACCACTCGCCTGCAGGTACGCCATGTGGATATCATATTCTGAGCCACCCTGACGAAAGCACTGTTCCGCCGCACGATGCCCGGACACGGCTTTTTCAGTAGCCTGCACCATGCAAGCCACTTCGTAATCACTCTTGTACGCCCGCCGATAATCCAAAGCCGCCAGCAGGTCTTGTGGGTTTTGCTCTGTGCTCAGATCGGGGGAATCCTGCGCTTCGCCAATAAAGGCCATCTTCTGGGCACCGGTTTTCTGCAGGGCAGCTGACAATTCACGGGGTGCGGCGATCACATGCACCCGAAACGCCCGCTGCACGGCCTCATCGTCCAGCTGATTCACCTGATGCCAGATATCCCGCGGCTGATTAAAAAACAGCACAGGCTTGTCGTCACCAGGCTTCAACCAGACGTAAGAGCCCGGCTGATCCAGCAGCGGCAACCAGGCCTTAAAGTAGGGATTCACCTTGAACGGGTAATCCACATCATCGCGGAACGGATGCAGAAGACTTCCCGCCGCAATCAACAGACCGTCGAATGACCCGGCCTCCAATAACTGGCAAACCTGATCAAACTGCTTCTGAATATGCACCTGATACAGGTGCTCCAAAGAAGACGGAACCACTCTTAACTCCCCAGACACAACCAGCCAACGCTCTTCGAACCGGCCATTGATAAATAAAACACCCGACTAACCAATCGCCGGGTCTATTTACCCAGAAAAAATCTGGATTTTTTACAACTTATCACCAACACTGATAAAAAGTACTTATCAAGCACTCAGAAAACCTGAATTGGACACTCGCCCACCGGCCGCAGAGAATGGCGAGCGTATCTTCGATTCAGTGTTTGTTATTAGTAAGGAAGGCCTATGTCCGCCCCACTCACGTCAACCTCAGTCACGCCTAGTGAAATGCGCGCCAGAATTCGCTCTGGCGAACACACCGGCAACACTTCCGGCTATTGCGAAGGCTTTGTGCAAGCCAACGTCGCGATTCTGCCTAAAGACTGGGCGGCCGAATTCCTGCAATTCTGCCAGCTGAATCCCAAGCCCTGTCCCATTGTGGGCATGGCCGCCAACCCCGGCGATACTAATATAGAAGGTATAGGCCCGGATTTTGATATTCGCACCGACGTGCCCAGCTACCGCATCTGGAAAGACGGCGAGCTGACCGGCGAAGTCAACGACATCCGCGACATCTGGAATGACGAACTGGTAACCTTTTTGATCGGCTGCTCCTTCTCGTTTGAAGAGGCGCTGCTGTCTGACGGCCTGGAAATCCGCAACATCACCGAAGGCAAGAACGTCCCCATGTACGACACCAACATTGCCTGCCGCCCCGCCGGCCGCTTTCATGGCAATATGGTCGTCAGCATGCGTCCCTTCAAGCCTGCAGATGCCATTCGCATGATTCAGATCTGCTCGCGGTTTCCTTCCGTTCACGGTGCTCCAGTGCACTTTGGCGACCCCAAAGCCATCGGCATTCACAATATTGACCAGGCAGATTACGGCGATTCCGTGACCATCAAAGACGGCGAGTACCCGGTATTCACTGCCTGTGGCGTCACCCCGCAGGCCGCCATCATGGCCGCCAAGCCGCCATTCTGCATTACTCACAGCCCCGGCTGCATGGTCGTGACCGACCTCCCGAACAGCCGTCTGGCTATTTTGTAACAATCGTACAGACAAGACCCTCTACTGAGAAGACATTGATAAGGAGCAGACAATGCCACTGCTATTGAACTGCGATCTGGGCGAGAGCTTCGGCTCCTGGACCATGGGTATGGACGCTGCCGTCATGCCCCACATTGATCAGGCCAACATTGCCTGCGGCTTTCACGCCGGCGATCCGCTGATCATGACCAAAACCCTGGAACTGGCCAAAGAACACGGCGTGAGTGTTGGCGCTCACCCTGCCTACCCCGACCTGGTGGGCTTTGGCCGCCGCTCCATGAATTGCTCCGCCGATGAAATCAAAGCCAAGGTGATGTACCAGACCTCGGCACTGGCTGGAATGGCTCAGTCCATGGGGCTGAACCTCGATTACGTCAAACCCCACGGTGCGCTCTACAACGACATGATGGCGAAAGACCATGTTCGTCACGCCATCATGGATGCCATTGCCAGCTTCCACCTGCCCATTCGGCTGATGCTGCAAGCGACTCCTCAGATGGAGCAACACCGCCAGGAAGCGGTTGAGCGCGGCATTAAACTCTACTTTGAAGCCTTCGCCGACCGCTGTTATGACGACGACGGCAAGTTGCTTGCCCGCACCAAACCTGGCGCAGTCCACACCAAGGAAAAGATGCTCGAACAGGTTAGACAACTGAACGAACAGGGCACCATCACCACCGCCAGCGGCCTGATTCTGCCTCTGCAAGCCGACACTCTGTGCGTGCACGGTGATAATCTGGAAGGTGTACAGGCCATTGAAGCGATTCGGGAACTGATCAAATCATGAGCTCCAGTACATCCACCAAGACCAGCACCCCAATGAACATTTGTGTTGCCGGTGAAAGCTCTCTGATCATCTATTTCGGCAACGAAACCAGCCCCGAAATTTCGGCTCAGGTTCAGCAAACCGCCCAGCGCCTCCCTGAACTGATGGGCGAAAGCCTGGTCGATCTGGTGCCTTCTTACGCCTCACTGCTGGTGCTGTTTAACCCGCTGCTGACCGATGAACTCCATGTGCGTCAGGCCATTGCAAAAGCCACCCAATCCATCGCCTCCGCGGAACAGTCCGAAGGCCATCTGGTGGAATTGCCGGTGTACTATTCTGAAGAATCCGGCCCTGACCTGACTGCGCTGGCCGAGCGTGCCCAGATGAGCGTCGAAGACGTGATCAAGCTGCACATGAGCACCGAGTACCGCGTCTACGCTATCGGTTTTGCGCCGGGCTTTGCCTACCTCGGTCAGGTGGATGAGCGCATCGCCGCACCTCGCCTGTCGACACCGCGACAAAAGGTGCCCAAGGGAGCCGTTGCCATCGCCGATCGCCAGACTGCGATTTACCCCGCCGTGTCGCCGGGTGGCTGGAATCTGATTGGCCTGTGCCCCACCCCCATGTTTGATCCCGATGCCGAACCCACCATGCCGGTTTCGGTCGGCGACCGCGTGCGCTTCAAAAGCATCAGCCGGGAAGAGTTTTTGTCACTCGGCGGCGAGCTTCCCGATCAGCCATCCACTTCACAGGAGGCCAAATCGTGAGCGTGAAGATTTTAAATCCCGGCATTTTGTCTCTGCTGCAGGATGCGGGACGTTTTGGACAACACCAGATCGGTTTGACCAACGGCGGCCCCATGGACCCGCTGGCATTTCACTGGGCCAACCGCCTGTGCGAAAACAACGATGCTGCTGATGTCTACAGCAACGCCACCACCATTGAAGTCAGCATTGGCGGCTTCAAAATGCAGGCCGAATGCACAACCCGTGTTGCAGTGACCGGTGGCGAGATGCCGCTGACCATCAACGGCGAAGAAGCGGAACGCTGGCAAACCCACACACTGAACAGTGGCGACACACTGGAACTCGGTTACAGTCAAAACGGCTGTCGCGCCTACATTGCGGTCAGTGGCGGCTTTCAGGTGGCTCCGTCTTTTGGCAGCAGCGCCACCGTCGTACGTGAAAGCCTCGGCGGTCTGAACGGACAGGCCCTGAAAGCCGGAGACATCATTCCCTGCGCAGAAGACAGCAGCACACAATGCTGGTCTGTGCCCGCAGATGAACGCCCGCAGTACAGCAGCGAAGTGACACTGCGAGTCATTCCCGGCTATCAGCAGGACACCTTCAATGCGGTGCAGCAACGTCTGTTTTTCCACAACACCTTTGAAGTCAGCGACCGCTGCGATCGCATGGGCTATCGCCTCACTGGGCCGCAGGTTAAGTCCGACATTGAAGGCATCCTGTCGGAAGGGATTTGCCTGGGCGCCATTCAAGTTCCCGCCGACGGCCAACCCATTGTGCTGATGAACGACCGCCAGACCATTGGCGGCTACCCGAAACTGGGCTCAGTGCTGTCGCTGGACCTGGCAAAACTGGCGCAGCTCATGCCCGGCGGAAAGGTCAACTTTACCGCCATCAATATTCACGACGCCCACAACGCACTGCATCTGGCACACAGCCGGTTTACGCGTGCCCAATTGAACACCGAGACAGTTTGAACCAGACCGAGACACTATGAACCAGACCGCGATTGATGAACAAACCCTAAGCCAGCAAATCGAAGACCTGCTGGTCGCGAGAAACCCCCGCGGCATGAAAGAAGTACAACCCGCGCTGACGCCCGGCTACTATCGCCGTGCGGCTCGCCTGATGCGCGACGTAAAGGGCACGGTACTGATCGGCACCGGCTTTCCGGTGGTCGACACCTTTGAAACTGACGGCCCGGTTGGTGCAATCGCACTCTATAACGCACTGGAAACGCTGGGTGCAAAACCGGTCATCGTCTGCGGACCACCGCTGTCTACCTCCATGGCCGATCAGTTTCGCGTTCACGAAATACAAGTGGGCCCACACAGCAACCGGGAACAGGAAGCGCAACAGGCTTTGCAACAGTTGCAACCGGAACTGATCATCTCCATTGAGCGTCCTGGACAAGCCTCCGATGGCAACTACTACAATATGCGCGGCGAAGACATCAGCCCGCGCGCAGCCTGCTTTGACACCTTTATGCAGCAAGCCAGCTGTCCGACCATTGCCATCGGCGACGGCGGCAACGAAATCGGCATGGGTAACATTCAGGATGCCCTGAAAAATCTGGACATTGTGCCCGCAGCCACCACCTGCAGCGAACTGGTGATCGCCGATGTGTCCAACTGGGCAGCCCATGGGTTAATCGCACTATTGGGCTGGTGGAATAAACAGGATTTGCTGGCGGACATTGACCCGCTGGCCATTTTGCAATATTTATCAGAACGCGGAAGCGTTGACGGCGTCACTCGCCTGAACGAGCTGACCGAAGACGGCATGCCCGCCTCAGAAGGCATGCAAGTGATACAGGAACTGCGCAAGCTTACCGGCTTTTAAAACCCGATTCGTCATTGCCTCCCTGCGAAGCGATGACGTTATGTAAACCAGATTGACGAGCGCCAACACCATGCGGATCAGAAACTTAGCGACCTTTGTCAAAGTGGCTCAACTGGAAAGTTTTCACGCCGCGGCGCGTCAGCTGCACGCCACCCAGCCAGCCATCTCTGCCCGCATTGCGGCTCTGGAAACCGAGCTGGGCGTCAAACTGTTTATCCGCGATACCGGTGGCACCCGCCTCACTTCCCGCGGTCAGCAACTGCTGCCCTATGCCGAAAAGCTGGTGTCCATCAGCCGCGAAATGAAAAACCAGATCAGTGAAGATGTGCCCGAGACAGGCACCATCAAGATTGGAATCGCCGACACCATTGCGCATCTGTGGGTCGGCCCGCTATTGAGTCACTGGCACGAGCAGTTTCCACTGATTGAGTTTGAAATCGCCGTCGACGTATCCAGCCACCTGCAAAAACAACTGGAGAATCACGAGCTGGACCTGGCCCTGATGGTCGCCCGCGAGCATTCCCACACCACCGTCAGTCAGCCCCTGTGCAGCTACAGTCAATGCTGGGTGGCCTCTCCGGCACTGCTTGATACCCACCCCAGTCTGAGCGGCACACTGGAACTGGATCAACTGGCCCGCTTTCCGATTCTGAGTTTTCCCCGCGGCACCCACCCCTGGCAATACCTGCACGATCTGTTTGCCCCACTCAACGATCGCCGCCCCATGCTGCACACCTGCAGCTCGGCTGAAAGCCTGTTGACCCTCGCTCGCCAGGGATTGGGCATCACCCTGTTGCCGCGCCCTCTGGTGGCGGACTACCTGAAGCAGGAACAGCTGATGGAGCTGGGCACCACTCAGGAAGCTCCGGAACTCAGCTTCTGCTGCAACTGGCGAACCGACGACGACCGTATCCTGCCGCGATTGCTGGCCGACAGCAGCCGGGACATTATCGACTAGCTACCGACACAGGAGTCGCCAGTCAAAAAAACTGGCACCAAAACCTGCAGACACAGGTCAAACCAGCCGTTTCCACCAAAACAGGCATTTTCGCAGTGAAATCCACTAAATCAGGGCCGGAATAATCGATTTTACTCCAGGGCCTTATGATAAAGTTTGCCCAATTGATAAGCCTTATTAGTCAGCTGGCGCCCGACTCTACAGCGGGACAACCAGTCTGACTCACAACCGATGTATAGAGATAGAACCCATGAGTATTGTATTTTTGAATGACGCGTTTATGCCAATGGAAGAGGCAAAGATCTCTCCCATGGATCGTGGTTTTTTGTTTGGCGATGGCATTTACGAAGTGATTCCATCCTATGATGGTCAGCTGGTGGGTTTCGCTCCACACATTGAGCGCATGAACAACGGCATGCAGGAAATCGGTATCGACTTCTCCTGGCCCCTGGAAAAGTGGCGCGAAGTCTGTGAAAACCTGATCGAAAAAAATGGTAGCGGCAATCTGGGTATCTACCTGCACGTCAGTCGCGGCGCCGACACCAAACGCTTCCACGCTTACCCGGAAGGGGTAGCGCCAACGGTTTTCGCTTTCGCCTTTGAAATTCCTGCCGCACCGGTTGCCGACAAGCAACAGGTTAAAGGCTACAAGGTCAGCACCACCCGCGATCTGCGCTGGGAACGCTGCCACATCAAGTCCACCGCACTGCTCGGTAACGTCATGCACTTCCAACACGGTTTTGCTCAGGGCGCAAACGAGACCCTGCTGTACAACGCCAACAACGAGCTGACTGAAGCTTCCGCGTGCAACGCCTACATCGTCAAGGACGGTGTGGTTGCCACACCACCGCTGGACAATCAGATTCTGCCGGGCATTACCCGTTTCATGCTGCTGGACATACTGAAAAAAGACGGCTCTATCAAAGTGGAAGAGCGCGTTGTCACCATGGACGAAGTCTTCAATGCTGACGAAGTCTGGGTAACCTCTTCCTCCAAAGAAATTGCACCGGTCGTCGAAATTGATGGCAAGCCTGTGGGCAATGGCGAAGTGGGCGATGTCTGGCAAGCTGCCCAGACTCTCTACAGCGCCAGCAAGCACAACTACTGATCCACTGGCTGAGAGTGAAAGACGCGTATGAGCCGTCCCGCCAAAGCCATTGTTGATCTGGCCGCTGTTCGCCACAACTATCAACTGGCTCAAAAATTGACGCCCAACGCTCAGGCTTTGGGCGTTGTTAAGGCCAATGCATACGGTCACGGTAGCGTGGCTGTGGCTAAAACACTGGAGCCACTGGCTCCTGTGCTGGCTGTTGCCTGTATCGAAGAAGCTGTCGAACTGCGCCAGGCGGGAATTGTAAAACCGATCCTGTTACTGGAAGGCGCTTTCGAGGCCGAAGAAATTATCACCGCCAGAGATCAAAATTTCTGGCTGATGGCCAGCGGCATCGAACAGGTTGAGATGATTGCCAAGGCCAATCTCGATGAAACCCAGGGTAGTGCTCTGACCGTTTGGTTGAAAGCGGATACCGGCATGCATCGCCTGGGCCTGACCGGCGAACAGGTAAAAGAGTCCTACGCAAAACTCAAGGCTTTGCCTTACGTGGCCGATGACATTGTTATCGCCACCCATTTTGCCGCTGCGGACGAACTGGACAGTGACTTTACCTCGCAGCAAATTGACTGCTTTGCTTCACTGACAGAAGGCCTGAACACTCCGGTAAGCCTCGCCAATTCCGCCGGCATCCTGGCTTGGCCGCAGGCACACGGCAACTACACCCGCCCGGGCATTATGCTTTACGGTTCATCCCCGTTTCCGGAGCCGCAAGTCAACGCGGATCAATTGAAACCGGTGATGACACTCGAGTCGGAAGTGATTGCAGTACGCACCATCGAAGCGGGTGAAACAGTCGGCTACGGTCGCAGCTGGACGGCACAACGACGCTCAACAATTGCAACCGTAGCCATTGGCTATGGAGACGGTTACCCACGGCAAATGCCCAACGGTACCCCGGTATTTATTAACGGCCAGCGCGCCGAACTGGCCGGTCGCGTCTCCATGGACATGATTACGGTCGACGTCACCGACATCGGCACTGTTAATGTAGGCGACAATGTGGAATTATGGGGACACAACATTCCACTGAACGAAGTTGCCAGCTGTGTTGGCACAATCAGTTATGAACTGGTCACGCGTATGCCTTTGCGCACACCGCGACTGTACATAAACGAAACCTGAAAACGTAAACACTGAAAACCGTTTTTTACTTGTACGAATCAGCATTGTTTTACTCAAGCACAATGCCTTACAAATGAAGAGCCGCTTTCAGACACGAACCGCAAACATTCAACAGGCAATCCCTGGATGTTTAGCAAACGGGTCACAAGCCCAAAGCAGGAGTTTATATGTTGTACAAAGGCTATTTTTCACTGGCTCACTGGTCTAACGCCGGCGAACAATTCTGGGTTCGCTACTGCGCCGTATTCCAGGCTGACTTTTTTCAAACCGGTGGCGCCGTGCTGCGCAAACTGGCTGCGAAAAAAATGCAGGAACTCAATGCCGGTGGCATCAGCATTGAAGACCTGGATGTGATTTCCGACAAGCCGTCTGACAATGCCGAACAGATCGACTGTGTGGGAATTTATTCCCGTGCCGACAGCGGCAACGAGCGCATCGAATTTCGCATCTGACAGCTATGAGTGGGTTAAAGCTCTGGCAATCCCTGCGGGAGCTTCCAGTCATCTGAAAGCCCAAGAGCCGCACAGGCGCTTGGGAATCTGAAGTGCTGACATGTGCAGACTCCGGCAGGTGGCCGCGACCTCACCGGCTTTCACACACATCACCCATGCCCTCTGGCGATACGGAAAACGTTTCTTGAGCTTGTGAGCTTGATACCAGACGGTATCGGCAAGAGATAAAACAGGGAATAGTTTTCGGAAGGATCAACGCCGACATCCCTATCGACGTTTCCAGATATCAGCGCTGGGTAATACCCTGCTGCAGTGCCGATGGCAGTTCCGGTTCATCCGCGAAGGCTTCCCCCAAATCCAGGGAGCTACCCACAACGCCGAGAACAAACACCACAACTGCGATCGTTAGTACATCAACTTTCATTTAAAACCCCCTAAGACCCTTCTTTTTTTGTTGTTGTCTAGAGCGAAGAGAGCAAGTTTTATACCGAATAAACATTAAAACGCCAAGCCTTTCACTACTATTAGTTCTGAGAGTTGTATTTTATGGCAAACACCCACTTCGACAAGGGTCTTTATGCTCAAGTGGGACGCAGCGCACAGAGTGTGTAAGCGCTCACATACAGAAAGCTGTCGTTTTATACCTTTGCAGATGTTTTTGAGAGGGTATTTGACAGTTTTGTAATAGCAGCTACCTGCTGGCGGGTGGCAAAACAAGAATGATGAAAACGACACGACAGCCGCCGCCCCAAAACGGGGCGAGCGGCACAGGCTGTATTCAGGACGCCCCAAAAGGGTGACGGTTCAGAACCAACACATCAGCCTAAAAAGAACTGATACGCCTCGTTCTGGGTTTCGTCCCAGTAACGGTAGCCCAACTCAGCCAGAAACTTATCCACTTGCTTGTGCTCTTCTTTCGGCACCTGCATACCCACCAGCACTCGGCCGTAAGCGGAACCGTGGTTGCGGTAGTGAAACATGGAGATATTCCAGCGACCCGCCAGTTTCGACAGGAAATTGAACAGGGCTCCGGGACGCTCGGGAAACTCGAAGCGATACACCTTTTCGTTATCCACTTGCGGGGCATGGCCACCGACCATGTGACGAATGTGCATCTTGGCCACGTCGTTATCCGTCATGTCGACCACTTCATAGCCTTTATCCACCAGCCCCTGAACCAGGTTTTGACGATCTTCGTGGTCCGGAGAAACCTGCACACCAACGAAAATTCGGGCATCGCGATCATCCGCATAGCGGTAGTTAAATTCGGAGATATTGCGGCTCTTGCCCAGATCCCGGCAGAACGTCTTGTACGAGCCGGCTTTTTCCGGAATGGTCACCGCAAGAATCGCCTCGCGCTTTTCACCGATCTCGGTGCGCTCGGAAATATAGCGCAGACGATCAAAGTTGGTGTTGGCGCCACTGGTGATGGCAATCAGGGTTTGATTTTCGACGCCCTGTTCGGCAACGTACTTCTTCAGGCCAGCCAGAGCCAGAGCACCGGCGGGCTCGGTGATGGAGCGGGTATCCTCGAAGACATCTTTAATCGCCGCACAGATTTCATCGGTGTTGGCGGTGATCACGCCGTCAACCGTGTCTTTCAGCACACGATAGGTTTCCTTGCCAATCTGTGCCACCGCGACACCATCGGCAAAAATACCCACCTGCGGCAGCTTCACCCGGCGCTTGGCTTCCAGTGCGGCCTTCAGACAGGCGGCGTCTTCCGGCTCGACGGCGAACACCTTCACGTCGGGACGCACATACTTGATATAAGCCGCAACACCCGCGCACAGGCCACCGCCGCCAACCGGCACGAACACCGCATCAATATGGGCGGGATGCTGACGCAAAATCTCCAGCGCGACCGTACCCTGACCGGCGATCACATCCGGATCATCGTATGGATGGATGTAGGTCATGCCCTTTTCTTTCACCAGCATCTGCGCATGCGCAGATGCTTCATCGTAGGTGTCACCGTGCAGGACCAGCTTGGCGCCGCGGGCTTTGACCGCATTCACCTTGATCGCCGGCGTAGTGCGCGGCATCACGATGGTGGCCTTCACCCCCATCTTTGCCGCTGACAGCGCCAAGCCCTGAGCGTGATTGCCCGCCGAAGCACAAATCACACCCGCGTCCAACTGCTCTTTCGATAACTGGCGCAGCTTGTTATAAGCCCCGCGAATTTTGAAAGAAAACACAGGCTGCAGATCTTCGCGTTTGAGCAAAACCTGATTGTTCAAACGTGTAGACATATAGCCCGCGCGATCCAGTGGAGTCTCAATCGCAACGTCGTAGATACGAGCATCGAGGATTCGCTTGATGTATGACTGAGGCATGGGGTAACTCATTCCGGCGGTCGTGAAAATCAGATGCCTGCCGACCGGACCAAAAAGCCAATCGGTAAACAGCATCGGGTAAAAGGGGCACATAGTAAATCATTGACCCATAAACGGCTATCGACGCAACCGCTGTCCCCGTATAATGGGCGCGAATTTACCACATCCCCCTGACGACACCCGAAAGAAGATCAAAGCCATGACCCAGGACGAATTAAAACGAGCCGTTGCCAAAGCCGCTGTAGACTACATCCAGCCCAAACTCGACAACGACAGTATTGTCGGTGTGGGCACCGGCTCCACCGCCAACTTCTTTATTGACTATCTGGCCGACATCAAAGGCAGCTTTGACGGTGCCGTGGCCAGCTCCGAAGCCTCTGCCGAGCGGCTCAAATCCCACGGAATCCCGGTGTACGATCTCAACAGCGTGGATTCACTGGTGGTCTATGTCGATGGCGCGGATGAAACCAATCCGGCTCTGGAACTGATCAAGGGTGGCGGTGCCGCTCTGACCCGTGAAAAGATCGTAGCCGCCGTTGCCGACGAATTTGTCTGTATTGCCGATGGCAGCAAGTGGGTCGATACGCTGGGCAATTTCCCCCTGCCGGTAGAAGTGATCCCGATGGCCCGTTCCTACGTGGCTCGCGAACTGGTCAAGCTGGGCGGCGACCCGGTCTACCGGGAAAACTGCATTACCGATAACGGCAATGTGATTCTGGACGTTCACAATATGGCCATCACCAACCCCACCGAAACGGAAGCCGCCATTAATCAGATCGTCGGCGTGGTCACCAATGGCTTGTTCGCCTGTCGCCCGGCCGATGTGTTATTGATCGGCCGTGAATCCGGTGTCGAAACCATTCGCGCCTGACTCCAGTCCTGAACCAGGCCTGCCAGGGACGGCAGACTGAACTCAGTGGGCCACCAACATTCGGCCCCCTCAAGACCTGCCGCCTGAAGATAAGAACCCTGTGTCCATAAAGCCCGGCAAACAGGGTACAATGATTCTCATCCAGGCTACGGGCAGTTCAAGTGCCCGTGGCGGCGCAATCAGACAAGTGAAGAGACCATGAGCGAGAAAAAAACCACCCACTTTGGCTTTCAGGAAGTTCCGGTTGAAGAGAAAGCCGGTCGCGTGGCCGATGTATTCCATTCGGTTGCCGCCAAGTACGACCTGATGAACGACCTCATGTCCGGCGGTATCCACCGCCTGTGGAAGCGCTTCACCATTGAGCTCTCCGGTGTGCGCCGCGGCCACAAGGTGCTGGACATCGCTGGCGGCACCGGCGACCTCAGCTACAAGTTCTCAAAACTGGTGGGGCCGGAAGGTCTGGTGGTGCTGGCGGATATCAACGAATCCATGTTGCGGGTGGGTCGCGATCGCCTTACCGATCGGGGCGTCGCCGGCAATCTGGTGGTCAGTCAGGCCGATGCCCAGTTCCTGCCCTTTCCGGACAACACCTTCGATTGCATCACCATTGCCTTTGGCCTGCGCAATGTCACCGACAAGGACCTGGCACTGCGCTCCATGCTGCGGGTTCTGAAACCCGGCGGCCGCTTGCTGGTACTGGAGTTTTCCAAGCCCCAGAGCGAACTGCTGACCAAGGCTTACGATACCTACTCGTTCAAACTGCTTCCGTTTATGGGCAAGCTGGTCACCAACGATGCCGACAGCTATGCCTATCTGGCCGAATCCATTCGCATGCACCCGGATCAGGAAACCCTGAAAACCATGATGGTCGACGCCGGTTTCGCCAATTGTGAATTCCACAACATGACCGGCGGTATTGTCGCCCTGCACAAGGGCACCAAACCTTAAGCACCAACCCTGAACCCATCCCGTCCCGAACACAGGAAACACACGGTTATGGTCGACCCCACACTCAGCGCTGCGGCCACCGCCTCACTGGAGGCAGCAATCAACAAGGCGCTGCACTATGACCCGGCAACCCGCCTGCGCTGCCAGGCGCTGGCGGGCAAAAGTCTGGCCATAGAGATCGCCTTCGCGGGCAAGAAAATTCCCCTGTGTTGCCACTTCGAAGATGACGGCATTGGCATTTCCGCGAATGTCGACGACCCGACCACCTGCCTGCGGGGTTCACTGCCAGGCCTGCTGATGCTGGCCACCAGCGATGGGGTCAATCTCTCCGAAGCCAATGTTGAAGCCTGGGGCAATACCGCACTGCTGGCAGACATCAAACAGATTGCCGGCGACCTGGATCTGGACTGGGAAGAAGCCATCAACGACTGGCTCGGAGATGTCGCCGGACACCAGCTGGCCGAACAGGCCCGCCGCCAGTTCCGCTGGCTCAGGGATCGCGGCCAGAGCGGCAAACGCCTGCTGAGCGAGTTTCTGACCGAAGAATTGCGCGCAATCCCCACTGCCACGGAACTGAAAGGCTTCAGCGATCAGGTGGACAACCTGCGTCTGGCCAGTGACCGCCTGCTGGCACGGTTTGAGCGCCTGCGTGCCGCCAGCAATAAAGACGCTTCTTCCTCTAACCCTACACCTCCCGGTCACAACGCATAAGGACTTTCCCCCAAGTGGTTGCCCTGTTTCGATTACTGAAGATTATCTTTACCGCCCTGCGCTACCGTCTGGATGAGCTGCTGCCACGTCACCGTCTGCCCTGGGGGCTGGCGCTGATGTTGAAGTGTCTGGCCGTGATCCTTCCGGCCAGCCAGCAGACTCGAGGGCAACGCCTGCGTCACTTCTTCGAGGATCTGGGCCCGGTATTCATCAAATTCGGTCAGCTGCTGTCTACCCGTCCGGACCTGATTGCCCCCGATATTGTGGAAGAGCTGGATCACCTGCAGGACAACGTCGCCCCGTTTGATAACGATCTGTGCCGCGAAATCATAGAGAAAGCCCTCGGCAAACCGGTCACCGAACTGTTTGACGACTTCGACCCCGAACCGCTGGCCTCCGCCTCCGTGGCACAGGTGCACACCGCCAGACTTAAGGAGTCCGGGCAGGACATTGTCATCAAGGTTATCCGTCCCGGTATCGAAATCACCATCGAAAAAGACATCAGGCTGATGTATCTGCTGGCGAAACTGGTCCAGCGTTTCGCCACCGACGGTCAGCGCCTGCGCCCGGTGGAAGTGGTGGAAGAATACCAACACACCATCTTCGACGAGCTGAACCTGCAACGGGAGGCCGCCAACGCCTCCCAGCTGCGCCGCAATTTTGCCAATTCGCCCATGCTCTATGTGCCGGAAGTCTTCTGGGACTACACCCGCGCCAATGTCATGGTGATGGAGCGGATCTACGGGATTCCGGTCACCGACATGGAAGCCCTGGCCGAACAGAACACCAATATGAAGCTGCTGGCCGAACGCGGCGTCGAAATCTTCTTTACCCAGGTGTTTGAACACAATTTCTTCCACGCCGACATGCACCCGGGCAATATCTTTGTCTCTCGCGAGCACCCTCAGCGACCACAGTACATTGCTGTGGACATGGCCATTGTGGGCTCTCTGACCCAGGCGGACCAGTACTATATGGCCCGCAACCTGCTGGCCATTTTCCGTCGCGATTACCGTCTTGTCGCCGAGCTTCACGTGCAAAGTGGCTGGGTACCGGAGGACACCCCGGTCAATGACTTCGAAGCCGCCATTCGTACCGTTTGCGAACCCATCTTTGAAAAGCCCCTGCGGGAAATCTCCTTCGGGCAGATCGTCATTACCCTGTTCCAGACGGCCCGCCGCTTTGACATGGAAGTTCAGCCACAACTGGTGCTGCTGCAAAAAACCCTGCTCAATATTGAAGGATTGGGACGCCAGCTGTACCCCGATCTCGACCTCTGGCAAACCGCTCACCCCTATCTGGAGCGCTGGATGCAGGATCGTTTCAATCCCCGCAGCCTGTGGCAACAACTGAAACGCTACGGACCGGAAATCCTGGAACAGGCGCCGCAAATGCCTCACAAGCTGGCCGCAGCCCTGGATCAGGTTCAGCAGCTGGGAGAACTCACCCCCAAACTAGAGCGCGCCACCGAGCTCATCAATCGCCAAAAGGCCAGTGTAGGCCGCACCCGACGCAGGTTGCTGATTGCGGTTCTGGCGGGTATCGGGGCGGTTGCCACGGCCCTGCCGGCTGCCGGCGTAAATTTAAGCGCCATTCCCACCTACAGCTGGGTACTGGTCGCCATTGCCGGCTGGGCCTGGGTCAGCCAGTAGCCCCCGCCCTGTCCGATTTCCCCCCGCCGCTGCGCCGTTGGATGGCGAATATCCAAAGGCCGCGGGATAGGTTAGAATCGGCGACCTGATAGCAGTTATTGATAAGGTAAAACACTCGTGACAGACAAGTCGTTTCTCGACAGCATCAAGTGGACCGACGACGGCCTGGTGCCCGCCATTGCCCAGGACGCCAAAAGTGGCCGGATTCTGATGATGGCGTGGATGAACAAAGAGTCTCTGCAGCTCACAGCCGAAGAGGGACGCGCTGTTTACTGGTCCCGCTCGCGCCAGCAGTTGTGGCGCAAGGGTGAAAGCTCCGGCCACACTCAGGTGGTCAGCGAGATTCGTCTGGACTGTGACGAAGACGTGATTGTTCTGCAGGTGGAACAACTGGGCGGCATGGCCTGTCATACCGGTAGAGAGTCGTGTTTTTACCGAGTCCTGAAAGATGGAGAATGGGTTGCGGTTGACCCGGTTCTGAAAGACCCCAAAGAGATTTACGCATGAGCGTCACCAACAATTTACGCAATACAGACATCCTGACCGAGTTGTGTCGGATTCTGGAAGAACGCAAAGCCGCCGGTGACGACAGCAAATCCTACGTTGCCAGTCTGCATCAGAAAGGGCTCAACAAGATCCTGGAAAAGGTTGGCGAAGAAGCCGTGGAAACCGTACTCGCCGCCAAGGACGCCCAAACCAGTGGTGACAACAGTGATGTTATCTACGAGACGGCCGATCTGTGGTTCCACTCCCTGGTGATGCTCTCCCACCTGGGCGAAGACGCCTCTGCGGTATTGAATGAACTGGCGCGTCGCTTTGATATGTCCGGCCTGGAAGAGAAAGCATCCCGCAACAAGCACTAGTGGACGGACGCTTTTAATACATACGTAACACTATTGGTTTAATCATCTTTGTTTAACGTGCAGATTGTGTGCACTCATTTTGAAATTGGAGTAACTCTATGGGTATCGGTGGAATTAGTGTTTGGCAGTTATTGATCATCCTGGCCATTGTTTTCATGTTGTTCGGTACCAAACGCCTGCGCAATCTCGGCGGAGACCTGGGCGGAGCCATCAAGGGCTTTAAGAAAGCCATGAGCGATGAAGACAAGAAAGCCGAAGAGAAGAACGATCCAGAAAAAGTCGAAAACAAAAGTGATAGCGCCGAGAAAGTGGTTAACGGCGAATCCGAAAAAGTCGACAGCAACAAGTAAGTCGCCGTGTTTGATATCGGTTTTTTCGAGCTTCTTGTAATCGGTGTCGTTGGCCTGCTGGTCATCGGCCCTGAACGCCTGCCTGACACCTTGCGCACGTTGGCGCTGTGGTGGGGCAGACTCAAGCGAGGCATACAAAACACCCGCACTGAATTTGAACAACAAATCGGTGCCGATGATATTCGTCGTCAACTGCATAACGAAGACGTTATGCAGCGTCTGAACTCATCCAAAGATGAGATCTCCCGGGCAGTGAGTGAAAACGTCGATGATATCCAGAACAGCATGAAAGAGGTTTCTGAGTCACTAAATCGTCTGGATCCGTCAGATTCAGCACCCGGTGATCAAGACGCACCAAAGTCCACAACTGAAGATTCTGCATCTGCAGAGCCAAAAGAAGGCGCACAGACCAAGCCTTCTGATATCGGCCACCACTGAGACCCGTTAATCCCCTATGAACGACACGCCTCCCAACGATCAGGAAATGACTCTGGTTCAACATCTGGTAGAGCTGAGAGATCGGATACTGCGCATTGTCCTGTTCATATTGGTGATCTTCTGCGGCCTGTTTTACTTTGCCAACGACATCTATACCTTTGTCTCTGAACCTCTGCAGGATTTGCTGCCCGAAAACAGCACCATGATCGCCACCGAGGTGGCCTCACCTTTTTTAACGCCCTTTAAACTGACTTTTTTTCTGGCGTTGTTTCTGTCGATGCCGTTTGTGCTCTATCAGATCTGGTCGTTTATCTCGCCGGCGCTGTATCAGCGTGAACGGCGCCTTGCCATTCCGATTTTAATTTCCAGCATCCTGCTGTTCTATGCCGGTATGGCGTTCGCCTACTTTGTGGTGTTCCCACTGATTTTTGGTTTTTTCACCACTGTCGGCCCCGCCAATGTGACGGTAATGACGGACATCAGCAGCTATCTGGACTTTGTCCTTAAGCTGTTCTTTGCCTTTGGTTTGGCTTTCGAAATTCCCATTGCCGCGGTCATCCTGATCGTCGCCGGTGTGGTTTCCGCGGACGGGCTCGCACAAAAACGTCCCTACATTATTGTCGGCTGTTTTGTCTTCGGGATGTTGTTGACCCCACCGGACATTATGTCCCAGTCATTGCTGGCACTGCCCATGTGGCTGTTGTTTGAACTCGGACTCTTGTTCGGTCGGCTTCTCAGCCGCAGCCCGAAAGAATCGCAAACGGCAGAATAATAGAGGTAGTCAGGCCAGGGCGATGAAGATAAACACCCAGCCCAACACCGACATCAGTATCGGCTCGCGGGCGCTGTCCCACCGGAACAGGCCATAGAAGTACGCCAGAGGTGGCAAGAGCAGGGCAAACATGCCCCAGCTGTAGTCACTGGCAAACGCCAGCTGCAATAACAACAGCCAACTGACCGCCAGCAACACCATACCAAAAACCATAAAAACTGCAGACAAGGGTTCCATCGTTTCTCCCCTGTATCTCTTGTAATTTCTTATCGCACGGTGACTTTACGCGTTTACTGTTACATGCCTTTGCTGCCGCCGGGCCTTTGTTAGCAACGGAGCAACCCGTCACCACACTCAGTGCATGACGGTCAGATCCGGGAAGCGGTAGCGTAGCGACACCACCTTATCCAACACCCGAACAAACGCTTCCACCACCATTGGATCGAATTGTGTCCCGCTGTGTGCATTCAGATAATCCATAGCCTCTTTCACACTCCAGGCTTTTTTGTAAGGGCGCTCTGAAGTCAAGGCATCAAACACATCACAGACACTGACGATACGCGTGTAAAGCGGGATCTCTTCGCCCTTAAGGCCATCGGGATAGCCCTTGCCGTCCCACCGTTCGTGATGCGTGCGGGCAATTTCTGCAGCCGTCTGCATCAATTCCGTGTCATAGCCGCTCAGGATTTCCGCTCCCACTTCCGAGTGGGTTTTCATGGTCTCCCACTCCTGAGTGTTCAGAATTCCCGGTTTCAACAACACATCGTCCGGAATCGCAATCTTGCCAATATCGTGCATGGGGCTGGCGCGCAGAATCAACTCACACTGCTCGTCATCCAAACCCAGCTCCTGGGCCAGCAGCGCGCAACTCTGGCTCATGCGAATCACATGCATGCCGGTTTCGTTGTCGCGATATTCCGCCGCCTTGCCCAGACACTCAATCACTTTACTCTGTGCTTCATAGAGCTGCTGGGTACGCTCATGCACCCGCTCTTCGAGCTCTTCGTTCTGAATTTTTAATTCCTTGTGAAGTAACCTGGATTCCATAATATTACGGACTCGCAGAGCCACTTCAGTGCGATCAAAGGGTTTACCGATAAAATCTTTAGCGCCAGCCGATAAACACTGATTGCGGGTTTCGTCACTGTGATCAGCGGTGAGCATCACCACTGGCAGATAATCATCGGGAAAAGCCTCCCTAAGTTTTGCCAGTACCTGCAAACCATTCATCGTTGGCATATGTACATCCAGCAACACCAGATCGTAGGGATCGAGACGATACATCTCCACCACTTTCACCGGCTTACAGGTCACATCAATCTGAGTGTATCCTTCATGGCGTAAGATTTTTTCCATAAGCGCCGTATTAACCGGATTGTCGTCAACAATCAGAATACGCCCGTCGTGGACATCCATGATTTCCGGTGTTTCCGGCATCAACTCTTCATTCCCTGCTGTATTAGAAGATGACTGTCCCAAAGTATAGCCCTTACGCTCAATGAAAAAAGCCTGTGTGAATGTCGTGTCATTCCAGCTTGTCAGCCCTTCATGACCGACGTCCCGTTCTCAGCCGTCAAATATAACGGATGGCTGTTTTTGCCGTAAAGCCCTGAATAACCACCAGAACCTAAGTCTCCAGCAAAAAAGTGACCGGACCATCATTAACCAATTCTATCTGCATGTCCGCAGCAAAAATGCCGGTGGCCACATCACGGTGGCGCGACCGGAGCTGCTCCACAAACTGATTATACAGCTGCTGCGCTAACTCCGGAGCCGCAGCCGTTGAAAAGCCGGGCCGCATGCCCTTGCGGGTATCTGCCGCCAGGGTGAACTGGGACACGGCCAGAATGCCACCTTCGATGTCTGTGACACTTAAATTCATTTTTCCGTCAGCGTCCGGAAAGATCCGGTAATTCAGTAATTTATGAATCATCTTATCCACGGATGCGGCATTATCGTCTCGTTCGACTCCCAGCAACAACAGTATGCCACGGGAAATTTGCCCAACCGTTTCCCCTTCTACGTCAACCCTGGCACGATTGACCCGCTGAATTAACCCCCGCACGCTCTCACTCCTGCGTTTAATGAAAAGCGCGTATTGTACAGACTATTCAGGCGGGTGTTGGGTTGTCATCCGAAAAACGTCTGGCCATGGTTCGAGTGGCACGTATTAACGCATCAACAATGCTCGGCTCGCAGGAAGCATGGCCTGCATCGCGAATGATGTGCAGTTCGGAGTCGTGCCACACATGATGCAGCGACTGGGCATTGTCCAGAGTACAGATCATATCGTAGCGTCCGTGAACGATGATACCCGGTATGCCCTCCAGCTGCGACGCTTGCCGCAGGATCTGATTGTGTTCCAGAAAACCGTGATGCTTAAAATAATGCGCTTCAATCCGGGCGAGGGACAACGCCATATGAGGATCGGAAAAACTATCGTGCAGGTCATTGTTGGGTCTCAGTGTGGCGCAGCGGGCTTCCCATAGCGACCAGGCTTTGGCGCAGGACATCTTAGCCAGTTCATTATCCCCAGTGAGACGCCGGTAGTAAGCCTGGACCAGATTGTCTCGTTCAGATTCCGGAATGGGATCGAGAAAGTCCTCCCAGTAATCCGGAAAAATAAGACTCGCACCGCGTTGATAAAACCATTGAATATCCTGATCACGACAGAGGAAGATGCCTCGCAGAATCAACCCCATGACCCGACTGGGATGTGTTTCGGCGTAGACAAGACTCAGTGTTGAGCCCCAGGAACCGCCGAACAGGAGCCAGCGTTCTATGCCAAGGTACTCTCGAATGGCTTCGATGTCCTGCACCAGCAATTGGGTATTGTTGTGTTCCAGCGATGCATGAGGTGTCGAACGCCCGGCTCCCCGCTGATCAAAGAGGATTATGCGATAGCGTTCCGGGTCAAAAAAACTGCGGTCCTGTTTGTGGCAGCCGGCTCCCGGACCACCATGGATAAAAATAACCGGTATACCTTCGGGATTGCCAGACTGCTCAACATAAAGGGTGTGGCCATCGCTTACCGGCAACATCTGGGTCTGATAGGGCTTAATGTCGGGATAATGTATGTGCATAACAACCCTCTAAGCGTATTGATCGATTAAATGGCTCCCCCGCGCATAATCACCTCACTCACACCGGTAACAGGATCAAAAACAACATGCACCCAGGTCGAGTGGCCGGTTTTATGCCAGAGAATTGGCAAGTCTTCTTGCCGAAGTTCATCGAAATGTTTTTCCCCCACCACCACAAAATCACCGGTCATTTCACAGTACTGACTGACCTCGGCGTATGTCGGCAAGTCCCTCGTGGACCGTAAAAAAGCACTGTGCAGAGCCTTATTCACGTAATAGGACATCAGCTTTGCCAGTTGCGGCTCGTAAATCAGCTCAGGAAGATGGTCAATTAACGCCCCCGTGTAGCGGTAAACCTCGCGACCATCGGCCTGAGTCACACTCAACACCACACCAGCCTCACTGCAGGGGCCTCCAGTGACCGAAATCGTGAGAGTATCCGGCACCTTGGCATCGGTAAAATCCACCTGCTGTGACTTCTGAATCTTGCAGGGCTCCAGCGTCTCGACGGGAGTCTCCGAACCAGCCTTCTGCGTCCGGAACATATCCAGGGTTGGCTTCTCAGCCAGTGACGCCAAAGGGGCACACACCAGAAAAATGGCACCAAACGCTACCTTAAGCAACTGCCCTGAACTCATAACAATAAGCCTTTGACGATGATGCCGCGCCTGAAATCCAATTCGGGAGCTACCCTGTACACAATGTCTCTACACAATGTGCATTTTAGAGTGTAGACCAATTCGATACTCAAACGCTGCCTGACCCCGCCCCAGCGTCACAAGCGCGCCGGTGATGGAGAAGATAGAGAGATGTTTTTGGTTTATTATGCAGGCATCACGACTGACTTCCATGAAAGAGTTCTCTTAAACAGGAAAACTTATCCATGACGGAAAAACGCTGCGACTGGTGCCGGGGAAACCCACTGTACGAAAAATACCACGACGAGGAATGGGGTGTCCCTTGCTATGATGATCGCACGCTGTTTGAATTTTTGCTGCTTGAAGGCGCACAGGCCGGTCTGTCCTGGATCACCGTACTGAAAAAACGGGAAGGTTATCGCAAGGCATTTGACCAGTTTGATCCTGAAAAAATCGCGCGCTACAGCGATAAAAAAATTGAAAAGCTGTTAGCCAATCCAGACATCATTCGCAATCGCCTAAAGGTACAGAGCGCGATCAAAAATGCCCAGGCCTATTTGCACATTGTCGAAAGCCGCTCAAGTTTCAGCGACTACTTGTGGCAGTTCGTCGACGGAGAGCCTGTCCAGAACCGATTCAAAACCCTGAAGGATGTACCTGCTTCAACACCGGTCTCGGATGTCATGAGCAAAACACTGAAAAAAGATGGCTTTTCCTTTGTCGGTACAACCATCTGTTACGCTCACATGCAGGCCACCGGCATGGTAAATGACCATCTGATCAGCTGCCCACGGCACGCTCAGGTGAAGCCCTGACCGGATAAACTCGACGTCTACAATTGTGACTCTATAGGGAATCGGGCCATCAACCATACAGCCACCCGCTGAAACACCGTTGCCTGAGGTTCTGAATAAAAACGGACATCCCCGTCGTCCCTGTGCAAGATCCACACGAGCTTGTTGCCCTTGTCGAGAGCCAGCTGATAACTGTTTCCCGGCAACGACATCATAATGTCATCCACCGCCTCGCGGGTCATCTCAGGGTTGTCCACCAACACACCGATTTCGGTGTTGATCAACAGCGAACGGGGGTCGAGGTTCATGGATCCAACAAAGGTTCTTTGCTGATCGATAAAAAAAGCCTTGGCGTGCAAACTGGCCCTTGCGGACCGGGTGATGGGCATGGTGTGATCGGCTCTGTTCTTTCTTCTGAACGCCCAGCGCCGTATGCGTTTTCTCAACCTTGGCTTTTGCGACAGCACGTCCTGTTCTGAGCGAGCCTCATAGATAGCCACGCCCATTTTCAGTAGCCGCTTGCGATATTTGGCGTAACCGGAATGCACCGCGCCGACATCGGTTGCCGCCAGCGAGTTGGTCAAAATGGTAATGTTAACTCCGCGGGATCTGAGCAGACTGAAGTACTCCAGCCCGGCCCGCCCGGGAATAAAATAAGGCGAGACCAGCAGCAATTCCTGGCTGACGCTGTTCGACAATTCCGCCAGCTGTGAACTCAGGGATTTAAACTTGCCAAACCCCCTGCCCAACACCTTGTCGGGGTGATCGTACATAATACTGGCCTGGCTCCAGTACCACTTTGTCGCGATGTCAGCGTCAGAATGACCATCTGGGTTGATTTGACTTTCACCATGGTCGCTAGTGATTGATGGAGCATCATCTATCTTAAGAAAGTCGTCTATCCATGAGCTGTGGGTATATTTCCTGAAGTGTTCTCGATAATTGCGGTTGGCACTGGCCAATTCCTTTACCGTAAATTTTTTATGAGAGATCAATTCAATCGGGCAACTGATGTCAGAGTTCCAGTACTCATCAAAACCGTCGGATGCTTGATCGACCACAGGACCAATGGCCATGATATCCAAGTCGGCAAAGTCGACCTGCCCACCGGCTTCAAAATACTCATTACCAATGTTCCGCCCTCCCACAAGAGTCACGGTGTTATCAGCCGTCAGTGACTTGTTATGCATGCGACGATTGGCCCGGCCATAATTCCACACCATGGACCACAAGCGCCTGACACGGCTCAGTAACGGATTGAACAAGCGAATATCAATATTGACGTGCTGACTCAGCAACAGAAGTCGCTCATCGCCAATGGGAGAACCCACATCATCCAGTAACAGTCTTACCCGAACACCTCGGTCTGCGGCATCGAGTAAACAGGAGGACAGCAGCTTTCCGGTTTGATCCCGGTGCCAGATGTAATACTGTAAATCCAGAGTCTTTTCCGCAGCAGCAATCAGGGCCAGACGGGCATCGAGCGCGTCTTTTCCCGATACCAGCGGATAGACACCGCTCTGCCCCGGATATTGATCGGTGTGGTGACGAACCCGGCGTGACAGAGCGGTTTCCTGAACATCAATGATCTTGGTGGTTTTTTCAATACCTGATCGATCCGCTAACTTCATTTAACCGCTCTTTCCATCAAGACTCTTGAGCCACGTCACTCCAAATCAAAACCGTTAAAATGACAATTCAACACTTGCTGGGACTTTATTATCAGCTTGATGTCGGGGCAGGCAAACCAGCAATTGCGGAGATGGAACGCCCAGATCATCGCGCAGATGGCGCTTCAGATTGTCGGTTCGCAGAACAGCCAGATCTTTTAAAGCCTTGGTGTATTTTTCCTCTAGCAGTTGCACCGATTGCGGAGCATCCGTCGCCGGCACGGCTGCAGGTTCTGCAGTAACCTCTGGCCATTTTTCTCCGGCCTCGGTTGCCACCACTTGCAAGTCACCCAAATTGGTCACGCCACACATCTTCAGGGTCAAGGCATCGCGCTCTTTGAGCATCGCGGCAATTTTACCGGAATAGTCTTTAGCGACGGCATTGAGCTCGGCACTGCCAGCGGCAAACCTGACGGAGTCGAGTTTGACTTCTGTCATTTTTTCACCGGCCATTTGTGCCACAGTGATGATCGCACCATAGGGCTGCAACAGGGTTTGCAAAACCAGCATGGAGGCTTTTTTCATGGCGCCACCCAGCGCTTTATTGATGATCTGCTGGATATCCACATCAGGATCATCCAATGCACCTTTGACCGGCACTTCCAGTTTGATTTGATCATTGCTATCGCGCAACAGGTCGAGGGCCTGATCCAGTGGCATCGTCAACGAGTGAGCAAACTGTTGCACGGTATCCGAATGTTCAGGTCGCAACGTGACATGATTGATAATAGCCTGGTTATGGGTATCCAGTTGATTGTCTGCCAGTTTCACTGTCGAGGTTAAATTAAAGACACCGGCTTCCAGTGCGTAGCCTGTAAATTCCTTGCTGTAACCACTGAGTCCCAGCAGCTGGTATTCGTCCAGGGTGATTTTGACATCGGCATTTGGAGCGACCACATTGAAGCTGCCTTCGGCCTTTATGGCCGCATCATGGTTTAACAGCAGCGCCATGTTCAGACTCGCTGGCTGCGACGATTCTTTCAGAGACAGATTGTTAATCTGCAGCTGGTTTATACGCACCACTTCTTCAAACGTCGGTTTCACTCCCGCATCGGAAATATCCACGGATACCTCGGGCCCAATCATCAGATGCTTCACGAAAACAGGAATGCCCGTACCGCTCGATTCTTTATCGGCCTGCAGCGTCGCCAAGTTATCGCTGCCGGTTTCGTTGGTGCTTTCTGCCACCTCGCCGGTACTGTCTGTCTTCGAGGCTTGTGCTTGCGGAGACAGGATGGCCGCCAGTTGCGGCATACTGCCATCGGCTTCACGGACAAAGGCAATCTTTGCTTTCGGCAAGTTCAGTCTCTCGACCACCACATCCATTGCCTGTGAATCATCAGGCAGCTTGACAGTCATTCCCTCCAGAAAGAAATCCGCATCGCTGACCAGTGTCGGCTGACCTTTTGAGGGCAGCAGGTTCAAACCAGTGAGAGCCAGTTTTTTCACGCTGACTTCACTGGCTGACTGATCTTCACTGACACTGCCAGTCAGGGTCGTTCCCAGAGACAAGTGTTTTAGATCGGCCAGTGGCGCTTGCTTGAGCCCGGCACTTTCGGCCCCGGTTTGCACCGCGCCCTGATCGGCCAAAACCTCAATCACAGCCTGATAATTCAGTGCGTCCTCTGACGAGGCCTCCCCTTCCACACCAATTTCTGCCCTGGCCCATTGCAGCAGTGCCTGGGGAGTCACCACATCCAACTCAGACAACACAGTATTGGTGTTTCCTGAAACCTGCCAGTTGCCGCCGTTACTGCCACCCTTGGCATCCAGGCTGAGATTCAGTTCCGGCAGCTTCACTGTTGTGTCATCGGCAACCAGATTCAGATCGGATAACACCAGTGTGCTGTTGATGATTGCATCCTGCTTCTCGCCAGAGGCGTTTCCGTTCAGGTCCAGCGTCAATGACGTTTTAGGCAATGTCGCCTGCAGCTGTGAAGCTTTTACATCCAGATCGGACAGTGCCAGTTTGGTCTGCGCATCAATGGTTTGGCTGCCCCCCTGAGACGCCGCCTCTAGCACCAGGTCGATGATGGCTTCAGGAAATACCACTGCCGCATCTGCCGTGTTGATGTCCGCACGGGACACCGCGGTTTCAGTGTCCGCAGACAGCGTCCAGTCACCGGCTGAGTACTGCGCCCGGGCATCCAGTTTCAATTGAGTCTCTGGCAGGGAAATGGTGTTGCCGGTGACGGTCAATTTCAGGTTCGACAGAGTAGACTGCGCGGTGGAGTGCACTTTCCAGTCGTCCAGCTCCAGTCGTTCCAGAGCCAGCTGGGTTGTGAATTCCAAAGATACCGCGGCTTCCAGTCCAGCTGATGGTAACTCCAGCCGGTTCAGGGTCAGCAGGATTTCAACATCGCCCTTTTGCTCTTCCTCAGTATCCAGCCGGGCAATGGCAATTTTCTGCACACTGACATCAGCAACCACATCCGGCAAATCCACCAACAGGTGCACGTCTTCAACACCCAGGCTATCGAGCGCAAACTGCCAAGTCGAAGCATTTTCTTCAGGCTCTTCAACCACCTCTTCCACAACTTCCTGAGTATCGTCACCCGCCAGATTGATGCCATTGATCATCAAATTGCCTTCGGCATCCTGCTGCAGTCTCAGATTGGCACTGATCAGACGCACGCCGCTCACCCGCACTTTTTGTCCCCACAAGTCCGTGAGGGTCAAATCCAGTTCGAGATCAGTCAGGCGGTAGTGGTCGGTGTCGGTGGAAAATTTCAAATTCTGAATGGAAGCCACGCCCGTGTACGGATTCAGCCACAGTCGCTCAACACTGACGTCACTCATCCCCCGGGTTTCGAGTTCGGACAAAAGTGAATACTTAACAACCAGCGACAACAGAAGGGGCAAAAAGATCAGCAACAGAAACAGCAAAATCAGTGCTGCGCGAGTCCATGTGCGTGTTTTCATGAGGTAACATCACCTGACTACAAGAAGGTCTACAAAGTGTATCAGCTAAGTCTCAATATGATAGTTCATTGAAGGCGACTCTCAGGTCATTGGCCTGTCTTTTGTATTCGTGCCATGACACAAAAACGCCTGAAATCCCGCCTCTCCCCTGTATGCCTTGGCGTTAACCCGTTATAGTTCACTGCCCCGGCAGGCAGATAGACAAGGTAAAGCATCATGGGTAAGTTGATTGGCGCCATAGTAGGCTTTTGGGCAGGTGGCTTTTGGGGTTTCCTGCTGGGCCTGTTTATCGGCTCGATCGTTGACCGCAGTATCAGGGTCAGCCATTTTCATATCCCCTCCGGTGATCGTCAGGAGATTCAGGACACTTTTTTCAGTACCACGTTTACCCTGTTGGGCTATCTGGCCAAGGCTGACGGACGCGTATCAGAAGCGGAAGTTCAGCAAACCGAAAAGTTGATGGATAAGCTGGGGCTCACTGCCGATCACCGTCGCGCCGCCATTGATCTGTTTAAACAGGGCAGCCAGCACAATTTCTCCCTGCCTGAGCTGCTGGGCAAATTCAATCAGGCCTGCGGCCGCCACCCCAACCTCAAACAAATGCTGCTGGTTTACCTGATCAGCATCGCGCTGGCCGATGGAGCGATCGACAGCAGCGAAGAAGCGGTCTTGCGGCAAGTGGCCCAGGGCATCGGTTTTTCCGGTTTCGCCTTCGAACAGCTGCTGCGCATGATCAAGGCCCAGAACCAGTTTTCCGGTCAGGGGCAGGGACACTATCGCCATTACCAGCAAGCCCCCAGCGCCAGCGAACTGGATCTTGCCTACGATGCACTGGGTGTGGACAAGTCCATCAGTGACAAGGAACTCAAACGCGCTTACCGCAAGCTGATGAGTCAGTACCACCCGGATAAACTGATGGGTCAGGGGCTGCCTGAAGACATGATCCACGAAGCCACCGAGCGCTCGCAGGAGATCCAGGCCGCTTACGACATGATCCAGAAAAGCCGCAAATCATAGAGCCACTGCCCGGCCCGACAAGACTTTAGTCTGGCAATTGCCCGGCCATGATCAGCGACATCAACTCACCACTATCCGGATGACGGGGTTCGATCACCTCTAACGGAATCAACCTGCTCTGGTGAAACAAAGATTGCCACTCCTGCAGCGATCGGTAGAACCAGGGCGAAGGTGCCGGGAAAGACTCATCGAAGCCCTGCCAGTGTTCCAGCTGCCAACCGGTATCGGTATCTGCGGTCGAACGGGTCATCGGTAGCCTATCCGGGTGGAGTGTTTGCAACACCAGAACGCCACCGGGATTGAGCAGGGTATGCACCCGGGAAAAGAGCAGCCTGACGCTGTGCTCATCCAGCAGGGAAAAGTTGCAGACCACACCGTCGTAACGCCGGGCCAGCGTTCCTTTCGCCACATCCTGGTAGCTCAATACCGAATAGTTGACCGGCGGGAACAAGTCAGGGGCAGTACGGCGCGCCTGCTCAATCAGAGCCGGCACCACATCGACCCCTGTCATACGTATATTTCTGGCAGCCAGTTCACGACACAACCAGCCTTCGCCACAACCGAGATCCAGCACTGAAGGTTCCAGGTTAGCTGTCGGCAGCAGGTCCAACAGCGCGTTGATCATCGCCTGATTGGTGACCTGGCGACTGACCACTTTGTTTTGCTGAATCACGTTTATCCAGGCTTTCGCATTGGCCTTCCATGCTCGAATGACTGCCATGTCATTCGAGCCAGTAACGTCATTGTTTTTATGGTCCAAGAAGCTTCATCCCGTCCGGGCACAGACACAGGTACAGACACCGACAGAGTCAGGCTCCGGTTTTCGGCCCGACCCACACCTGCTGTGCGTTTACAAACGCGAGTATGCCATGAGGTCCCAGCTCCCGGCCAATGCCCGAGTTTTTGATGCCGCCACTGGGCAGACGAGGGTCGGTTTTGACGATGCCGTTAATGGCAACCTGCCCGGCTTCCAGAGAAGACGCCATGGCTTCAGCCTGCTCGCTGCCACCCCATATGGATGATGCCAGACCGTAGCGGGTGTCGTTGGCTATGGCCAGCGCCTGGCCAGCATTATCCGCTTTGAGGATGACGGTCACCGGCCCGAAGGTTTCTTCCTGACAGGCGACCATGTCGTTGGTGACATCCACCAGCAAGGTGGGCGGGAAAAAATACCCCGGGCCGGTCTCAGGTTGCCCGCCCATCAGACAGCGGGCCCCCTGCTCAATCGTTGCCTCTACCTGACGGCTGAGGTTGTCCCGCAAATCAGCGCGGGCAATGGGGCCAATGGTGGTGGTCTCCTCTCTGGGGTTTCCCACCACCAGAGCCTGCATTCGGGTTTTCACTTTTTCAATAAATGCATCATAGACCGGAGCCTCAACAATCAGGCGCTTGGCGGCAATACAGGATTGTCCGGCATTGATCATGCGCGACAGCACCAGTGTATCCGCCGCCTGATCCAGATCGGCATCCGCCAGTACCAGACTGGGATCGGAACCACCCAGTTCCAGCACACAGGGTTTGAGTGCCGCGCCGGCCATACCCGCAACCCGACTGCCCGCCTGACTGGAACCGGTGAACGACACACCACGCACCCGAAAATCCGCAATCACATGCCCCACCTGATCATTGGCCAGCGGCAGATTCTGCAACAGCCCGTTGGGTACGCCGGCTTTGACAAACAATTCGGCAATGGCCGACGCACACGCGGGCACATGAGGGTCGTGTTTCATCAGACAGGTATTGCCCGCCATCAACGCCGGGGCACAAAAACGAAAGGCCAGCCAGAAGGGCGCGTTCCATGGCAGGATTCCGAGCAGCGGCCCAAGCGGCAGGTGCTGAACATAACTGTGATGAGCATCCGAGGCCAGCGTCTGACTGCTCAGATACCCCGCTGCATGTTCGGCATAATGTTCGGCACACCAGATGGATTTTTGCACTTCGGCCCGCGCTTCAACGATTGGCTTGCCCATTTCATCCGTCATCAACAGTGCCAGCCGCTCCTGGTCCTGTTTCATGATGTCGGCAACGGCACACAGTGCATCGGCCCGCTCTTCAAACGAAACGTTTTTCCAGTAATCAAAACCAGCGACCGCTGTCTGAAGACTTTTTTCAACTTGTGCACTGTCCAGTGTTGGATAGGCGTGCAGCTCTTCACCCGTAGTCGGGTTAATCACATTCAGCATCATCTTGTCCTCATTATGGTTTCGCCTTGATGAAACAGCCGATTAAACACAGCTCGCGAAGATGTGTCTGTCGGTTGTTCACAAACAGGCAAGAAGCGGATCAGGAACCCGATTTTTCTGCACGCTTGTCTTTAGCGCCTTTGGATTCTGCAGCCGGCTTTTCCTGATTCGCCTGACCCTCTTTGGCAGACGCCCGGCTGTCTATGGCAACCAGACGTTTATCTTCTTCCGTTTTGTCGGATTCCGGTTTTGTCGAATCGGGTTTGAACTTGATCTTGCCCTGATCGCCTTTCACCACAAAGTCCTGAGAGAAATCCTGAAAGAAAGATTTACAGCCATCGTCTGTCAGATAAATGGTGTCAGAAATACCACAGGTTTTATCCCCCTCCACACCCCACATCCAGGGGATGATGTGCAGCGTCATGCCCTTCTGCAAAACGGTGGAATCACCCTGTTTCAGACTGACGATATAACCTTCATCCCAGCTGGGAGGAAAGGCGATACCAATGGAGTAACCTGAACGGGTGATCAGCTGACCACCGACATCATTTTCGGTGACCGCTGTGCGAATCAAGATGTCCGCATCAGACACCGTCATCCCCGGACGCACATGTTCATACACCTGACGCAACGCATACTTCATGACTTCCTGCGCCTTGTACATGGCATCCGTCATCGGACCACACATAACCGTCCGCATCATGGCGGTGTGATAGCGGCGGAAACAGCCACCCACTTCAAGAAACACATGCTCGTTGGGCTGAACCGTTCGGCCCTCCCAGGTCGCGTGACCAATCATAGTGCGCGGCCCAGAGGTCACATAAGGCATCACTGCCGGTGGCTCACCACCGGCCCGGAACATGGCCTCACTGATGGCCGCGCCGATTTCATTTTCTGTCACACCGGGACGCACCATTTCAATACCGGCCTTCATTCCCGCCTTGGTGGCAATGGCTGCCCGCCCCATGATTTCCAACTCGGCTTCGGATTTTGTTTTACGGCCTTCTTCAACAATGCCAAAGCAATCCATGAGACGGCCTTCACGAAAAGATGTATTCAACACATCCTGGTGATAAGCCGGGAAAAAATAACTGTTGCGCTCGTAGCCGAGAATTTTTTTCGACAAACCAAATTCACGCAGCGATTCAACCAACATCTGGATGGAATCACCGGTATCGGAATAGGGACGCGTGTGTTCCAGCCAGGTTCTCGCGTGTACGTTCGATTCTTCCAGCTTGCGGGTAATCATAAATGGCGCATCATCAATGGGCACCACCAGCGCCTGAAAAAACGAATAACCGGTGGTTTGATAATCGGTCAGATACATCAGATTTTCCGGGTCAGTGATAATCACCGCATCCAGTAATCGGTCTGCCATTCGGTCCCGCAACTCTCCCATGCGGCGCTCGTACTCAGCAAAAGGAAAGGTCATATCATCACGATGTCGCATATCAATCACTCCATACAATGTGCTACAGCCGCAGCAAGAATCGACAGCCCTTTATCCAGATCATCATCTGCAATCGTCAACGGCGGCAACAGTTTGACAACCTTTCCGCTTTCACCACAGGGACCCACCAACAGACCGGTTTCAAAACATCTTTTGGCAATATGTTTGGCCAGTGCACCATCGCGGACATCCAGAGCCTGAATAAGTCCCCGTCCGCGCACATCAAAATCAGCGCCGGGGTAACTGTCACGAATCTCCATCAGACGCCGCTGCACCAGCTCACCGCGCTCCCGGGTTTGCGCCATCAGGCTGTCATCTTCGAAGTAACGCAGCGCTTCGCGACCGGCCACAAACGAGAGATCCTGACCGCGAAAAGTGCCGGTGTGCTCTCCCGGCTGCCAGTGGGCATCGTGTTCCGGTTTGTTCAGATTCATGGCCATGGGCGTACCAAAACCCCCGATGCCTTTCGCCAGACAAATAATGTCCGGTTCCAGCCCCATGCCTTCGAAACTGAAATACTGACCGGTGCGCCCGCAACCCACCTGAATCTCATCAAAGATCAACAGTGCGCCGGTATCGCGAGCCAGCTGTTGCAATTCCTGCAGCCACTCGGCACTGGCGACATTCACCCCACCTTCTGCCTGTATGACCTCAACCAAAAACGCCGCAGGCGCTTCAACGCCACTGGACGTATTTTCCAATAAAGCACGCAGGGTTTTTAATTGCTCTACCCCGCCGCCCTTATTGGTTTCGAACGGTTGATGAGTGGCAAAGTGCAAGGGAATTCCAGCGGCATTACGAAAATATTCGTTGGCGGTACACGCCAGGGAACCCAGCGTCATACCATGGAAGCCCTGGGCAAAGGCGATGACTTCATGACGTCCGGTTACCCGTCGAGCCAATTTCAAAGCAGCCTCAACCGCGTTACTGCCCGTGGGCCCCATAAACTGCATTTTGTAGTTCATTTGGCGAGGCTTGAGGATGGTATCCACAAACCCCTGGATGAATTCTCGTTTGGCGCTGGTGTACATATCCAGGCTGTGTACCACGCCATCGCCTTGCAGATAGTCAATAATCGCCTGCTTCATTTTGGGGTTGTTGTGACCGAAATTTAACACTCCCGCACCGGCGAAAAAATCCAGATAGGTTTTTCCCTGCTCATCAACCTGATGCGCATTGCTGGCAGTTTTAAAGACTGTGGGGTAGCTGCGGCAATAACCGCGGATTTCAGATTCCCATTGTTCGAATAGCTCCATAGGGGACTCCTATTTGTCAGAATGACTGAGTGAACTCAAATTGTGTGCGGATAAACGCCGGGGACTTACTTACAATCGAAATTACAATCGAAGATTTTCAGTGAATACATCGGGCTTGCTTAAAACATGAGATTCAAGCAAAGAGTGGCGTCTAATATTTCATTAGCGCTAAAAAGAAGAGAATGGCGAACCATTTTTTAAAGGTAAATTTACTCATTTAAAAACTGTTACTCACGTTTGAAGCCGTTGAGGAGTGTCCGCAGTGCGCCGGAAAATCCTTCATACCTTGAAAGTAGGAGACATCAAAGAGTCGTGCAAGTCTGTGATCAGCAATAGTTTTTCTTCCTTTTTCACGGCAAACCGCATTACCGGAAGAAACGCCATTCAAGCTCCCAACAACTCATACCCCACTTAAGCATCATCAAGCCGGATCGTTTATTACTTACGATTCGTTTCTGACGAACTTTATGTTGAGTGATACCAAATTCGAATAAAAATCGAAACTCGCGTCATAGCCGACAAAAGTGACACACACCAGACTCCGCTTCACGCATTTCTGGAGAAACGCTCGAGAATGACATTCGATCTGATCTGCTGAAGTGTGTCAGTGTGCTGTGTTTGAAGAACTGCAATAACCAAGCCAGATCTTATAACGCAGACGCTGCATGAGAATAATCGAGACAAATTAAGAGAGATAATAATGCTTAAGAAAACTCAGAATAACCGCTGGAAACTGTCTGCCGCCCTCGCCGGGCTGATGCTCTCAACCTCTGCCATGGCGGGCACTCCAGCGCCCACTGAAGGGTTTGACAACCTGTTCGACCGCGCCGAAGATGATGGACGCTGTAATGTGAATGTCGTCAGTAGTCTGAACTCTACTTTTTACGTTCCCAGCGACAGCAGTAACAGCAGCGCAACATTTAATGTTCTGGTTTGGGGCAACGGTACCGGTGGCACTTCCAGCACTTACAGAACCTTGCTGGAATCCGTTGCATCACAGTGTATTCTGGTAGCGGCCGCCAATACGGAAGATTCGGGCACCGGGTCTGAAATGCAGGACGCCCTCAATAGCGCCCGCTCACGCTATGCATCGCTCATTGCTGCTGACGCCCGAGTTTGCACTGCTGGTCACTCGCAAGGCGGTGGTGGTTCTTTCAATGCAGCGAACCGCATTGGTGCAGATTGTGTCATTCCAGTTCAACCTGACACACGCTGGACCACCCAGATTTATGACGATCTCGACAGCAACGTTGAAGTTATCACCCTGTGGAGCAGTTCCGACTCCCTCGCTCCGGCCAGCGGAAACCGCAGAAACGTTGAAGACGCCTCGTCCATCCTGACTCAGGTGGAAACCTCCGGCGAAGGACACTTTGAGCCAACCTCAGGCCGCGGTGGCAATATAGGAACCCTGTTCCGCATGGCGAATATTGCCCAACTGAGTAATGACCCGGCAACCCGCCAGGAATTCCGTCAGGCTTTCTTTGGTCCGACCACTGAATTCACCGCCACGGAATCCCACAGTGACATCAGTGATGTGCGCCGTGATTTTGGGGCTATCAATACAGCGCCGTAACAAAACCGCCGAAGAAAAAACAGTAAAGAAAACCGCCAGAAGCCCTCTGGCGGTTTTTTCAGGGATGAGAGTTCTCGGGCGAGGCAGGGATATCCGCCCCCACCAGACGAGAAAACACGGATACTACCGGAGCCAGCAGAGCGTCATTAAACTGGTAGTGCGGGCTGTGGCAGGGGTATTGAAACCTGGGTTCGCCGCCCATTCCTATCAGGGCAAAGGCACCCGGTATTTGCTGCAAATAATAACTGAAATCCTCTGAGGCCATAATTGGCTGCGGCATCGAATCCATACACCAGTTGGCTCCCAGCTCTTCCTCCAGGGCCTGCCGATAGCGGCTGGCGGCACTGGCATGATTGATCGTCGCCTCGTAGCGCGCTTCTGAAGTGACCGTGGCGCTCACACCGTAGCTGCGAGCCGTATCCTCGCTGATTTGCTGAATCAGAGCATTCAATGTGCCCCTCAATGACGGATCACTGAGACGAATACTTCCGGTCAGGGTCGCCAGTTCAGGGGTAACCGTGGGCGCCGCGTCTGCCCTGACCGAGCTGACACTGACCACGGCAGCCGCCTGTGGAGGTAATCGCCGGCTGACTATCTGCTGCAGATTGAGGGTGATCGCCGCGGCCGCGAGCACCGGATCCCGACAGAGTTCCGGCTGGCTGGCATGACCACCCTGTCCGGTGACATCGATGCGGAAGGTGCCGTTACCCGACATCACCGGGCCATCCGGACACACCGCCTGCCCCAGTGGAATGGCCGGCCAGTTGTGCCAGCCGAAAATATAATCCACGCCATCAAGAGCGCCATCGGCAATCATTTCCCGCGCACCGTGACCGCCCTCTTCGGCGGGCTGAAAGATGAGAGAAACCGGTCCCGGCAGTCGATCTTCCTGCTGTTTCAGCCAGGCCGCCGTTGCCCAGAGCGCGGCGGTATGACCGTCGTGGCCACAGGCGTGCATGCAACCGGACACTTCCGAGCGATAGTCAATGTCAGTGAGTTCATGAATCGGCAGGGCATCCATATCCCCTCGCAGGGCGATATGTTCTCCTTTGGCGTGGGGCGCCAGAGTGCCTACGGTGCCGTGTTTGGCGCACACTCGCCAGGGAATATTCAGCTGATCCAGTGCCTGTCGCACCCGCTGTGCGGTCTGCTGCTCCTGCCAACTTAATTCTGGTGAGCGGTGAAGAGTGTGCCGCAGGGAAACGGCATCCTGTAGAATCGTTTGCCAAGGGCTTTGCACGTCATCTCCTGTGTGGGTTCACAATTCTGACGGGTTAACCGGAGACACCGGAACCCGTCCCAGTAAGCGGCTCTTGCTTCATACTACACCTTACAGACTACATAATTCCCCGGATTTTGCGTACCTCGTTGATTTTCTCCTGATCGTGCTGTCGCGGCTGGGTCTTGCCCGCAGGTTGCGGTTGCCGGTTTGTGGTTGCCGCATCGGAACGGACGTCCGCGGCGTCAGAGAGCCCATGATCGATGGCGTCCTCAATGCAGGTTTGGTAGACGCGCCTGGATTCAGACCAGCAACTGTCAGCATCGGCATCCGGCTGATCCCGCAGGCAGCTTTCGAGGTACTTGACCGCAAGCCGCTTGCAAATAGGGTAATCACGCTCCTCGGCCGACGCGTTTGTCCAGCCACTGACACACAGCGATAACAGCAGATAAAAACTTGTGGACCACGGTTTCACCGGTTTCCTCCTCACCGTATCAGCACAGCGCGGATACAGACTGACTTGAACTCCATGACATCGGGCTCATCCGGCTTCCCCCTCCTCTCCATGACGGGAGTGATGTGGATTGGGTAACCGGCATTGTATCCAGTGTATGCAATACTCCCGTTTTATCCACTGCCTTTTTCTGTGCCGATTGCGATATGGGTTGAGGAGTGTTTGACATTGCTGCTCGCCGTTGCAGAACTGCAATCCCATTCAAAATAGCGTGGCGGCAGCGTGAAAGAAGGGCTAACAAAGGAGGAACAGGAATCTCGGATCATTCGTTTTCATGAGACACCAAGACCGAAGGAACACCAGACTCATCAACAGTAACCTCAAAACAGATAGGTCGGCAGCAAACCTGGCAATCTTCAATATAAACCTGATGAGGCACTGAACAATCGATCAGTACCTCAATGGTTTCGCCGCAATAAGGACAGGCGATGTGCGCGGGTTCCAAACCGGTGAGCACAGCGGAATCACTCAGCGTTTGGCAACACCCAACTCACCGAGAGTCGCTGCCATATCCTCGGCGGACGTGGCGGGCTTAACATCAGTATCAATCTTCAGAATTTTACCATCGACCCCGATGTAAAAAGTCTGGCGTTTGGCAAAGCCCAACAGATGCAAGACCTCGTAGGCCTTGGCCACGGTTTTGTCGGGATCACTCAACAGGGGAAAATCCGCATTGGTTTCTTCCGCGAAGCCCTTGTTGTCTTCCAGATCATCGACACTGGCCATGAAATAAGTGACATCATAGGCGCGAATCAAATCACCATTGTCTGCCAAAGACTTACATTCTATGGTGCAACCGCGGGTGTAAGCCTTGGGGAACCAGGCCAGAACGACAGCCTGCTTGCCGCGAAAATCCGACAGGGTATAAGTTTTGCCATCTGAGCCTTGCAAGGTGAAATCGGGAGCCATATCGCCCACTTCCAATGCACTTGCCGAAGCGCTCAACAACAAAGTAACCATAAACGTAAAAAATGACTGCTTAAGCCGGTTCATAACCGCTCCTGTTATTAGGGTAATGTCTGTATCTGAAAACGGGTTGGATCGAGTCAGAGTTTAGCAGTTCTGATACGCGCTGGTCTGCATTGACAATGCAGATCGTATCCTGCTGTTATCCCTCACTCAGGCTTCTTTTGATTTCGGAAAACACCTGATCGCGATAGAAGTCCGATTCATTCACTAACTGGTGCCGTCCATCAGCAATCATGACCACCCGGGAATTGGGAAACTTGCGACCAATGACGTCCAGGTTGTAGCGGAAATCCACGGTGGTATCCGCATCGCCCTGAATGATGGTCAGAGGACGTTGCTGAACCTCAAACGCCTGAAAAGCCTGCACCCACTCTTCCATGGCGGTTGCCCAGCGCAACGGAGTAATGCGTGATTGCAATGGATCCTGGTGGCGGACGAAATTCAGAAATGCCTCGTCGTGTGAGGTGATGTTGTATTTGCGAGCCAGCTGATCGGTGATTTTTCTCACCGCAGGAAACAACCAGCGCGCGAGCCCCCAACCTTTTGGGCGTACCAGAGGAGCCAGCAACACCAGCTGCTCAATAGTAGTCTGCTCAGGCTCGGCCCCCAGATAATTCAGCCACACCGCCCCACCGGTACTCTGTCCTACACCGTGCCAGGGTTTCGGCAATGCCTGCTGACAACAGGCGAGACAGTCCTGCAGCACTTGCCGATACTGATCGAAGGAATCGATGCTCGCCTGTACACCGGAACTCAGTCCGTGCCCCGGCAGATCAAACGCCACTACACTCCAGCCCTGTTGCAGCAAAAACCGGATGGCGTGATGCATCAGTCCCACGCTGTCGGTATACCCGTGAATCAAAAACACCGTGCCCGTGCGATTGGCCGACATTTCACCTTCGGTCCGGTCTGACGCTAACCAGATCTGCACGGCGACCTCAAACCCCGCCGCCGACATGCGTCCGAAATGGTGTGACTGGCACAGCCCCTCTTTGGCAAAATTGATTCGGTAATGATCCAGATAGCTCTGCACGGACGCGCCAGCCAGCCATTCGGTCTGGTCCGTCGTCAATGAAAAGTCCATCGGAGGCAGATCCGCAGCCAGTTGCTGCAGGGACTCAAGGGTTGGAGACATAGAGGTTCACAATCAACAAAAGCAGTTGATCACGAGTATAAGGAAGGGAGAGCAGAGATGCGAGGCAGCATTACTGCCCCGCTCTCTTGCGTTCAGCTCGGGTTACTTGACCCTGGCTTTCAGCTCACCGCTTTCGTAGCGGGTAAACATGGTGTCCAGGCTCACTGGAGTAATTTTGCTGGCGTTGCCGGCAGTACCGAAAGCCTCATAACGAGCCATACAGATGTCTTTCATGGCAGTCACAGTGGCCGACAGGAATTTGCGCGGGTCAAACTCGCTGGGGTTTTCAGCCAGGAAACGACGGGTCGCACCGGTAGAAGCCAAACGCAGATCGGTATCGATATTCACCTTGCGCACGCCGTGCTTGATGCCTTCAACGATTTGCTCAACAGGCACACCGTAAGTTTCCGGAATCTCACCGCCAAACTCATTGATCACAGCCAACCACTCCTGGGGCACAGAGGAAGAACCGTGCATAACCAGGTGAGTGTTGGGAATACGCTTGTGAATTTCCTTGATGCGATCAATCGCCAGGATGTCACCCGTGGGTGGGCGAGTGAACTTGTAAGCACCGTGAGAGGTACCACAGGCAATGGCCAGTGCATCCACATCGGTTTTGGCAACGAAGTCTGCCGCTTCTTCAGGGTCGGTCAGCATCTGGTCGTGAGTCAGTTTACCCACAGCACCAATACCGTCTTCTTCACCGGCTTCACCGGTTTCCAGAGAACCCAGACAACCCAGCTCACCTTCAACGGAAACACCGCAGGCGTGAGCCATTTCTACCGTGCGACGGGTAACGTCGACGTTGTACTCGTAATCGGCCGGGGTCTTGCCGTCTTCACCCAGAGAGCCGTCCATCATCACCGAGCTGAAGCCCAGCTGGATGGAGCGCTGGCAAACGGACGGTGAAGTACCGTGATCCTGGTGCATACACACCGGAATGTGAGGAAACTCCTCAATCGCAGCCAGAATCAGGTGGCGCAGGAAAGGAGCACCGGCGTATTTGCGGGCACCGGCTGACGCCTGAACGATGACCGGGGAATCGGTCTGATCGGCCGCTTCCATAATGGCGCGCATCTGCTCCAGGTTGTTGACGTTATAAGCGGGCACGCCGTAACCGTACTCGGCGGCGTGGTCCAGCAATTGTCGCATGCTTATCAGGGCCATGATTATGTCCTTGTCTCTTGTCTGTGTAGGTTTCTATTTATCTGTATAACTGGTCGTCTGTGTAGCTGGCGATACGCGCGTTATTGCGCGGCACGCTCTTCCAGAATGGCAACCGCTGGCAACACCTTGCCTTCAACGTATTCCAAAAAGGCGCCACCACCGGTGGAGATGTAAGACACCTTATCAGCGATGTTGTATTTGTCGACCGCAGCCAGAGTGTCACCACCGCCGGCGATGGAGAAACCATCACTCTCGGCGATGGCCTTGGACAGCGCTTCGGTACCGCCGCCAAACTGGTCGAATTCAAACACACCCACCGGGCCATTCCAGATAATGGTCTTGGCGTCTTGCAGGATTTTTGCCAGGGCAGCAGAAGAATCCGGACCGATGTCGAAAATCATGTCATCGGCAGTCACTTCGGACGCGTCTTTCAAAGTTGCCTCTGCGGTTTCAGAGAACTCGGTGCCGGTGACCACGTCGGTAGGCACAGGAATGTCGCATTTTTCCATCAACGCCTTGGCGTTGGGAATCAGGTCTTCTTCGTACAGGGATTTGCCCACAGGCTTGCCGCTGGCCGCCAGGAAAGTGTTGGCGATACCGCCACCCACAATCAGCTGATCCACCTTGTCAGACAGGGTTTCCAATACGGTAAGTTTAGTCGAAACCTTGGAACCGCCAACAATCGCCACCATCGGGCGCGCCGGGTTGGCCAGGGCTTTTTCCAGTGCGTCCAGCTCTGCGGCCAACAGCGGGCCGGCACAGGCAACAGGCGCAAACTTGGCCACACCGTGCGTGGAAGCCTGAGCGCGGTGAGCGGTACCGAAAGCGTCCATCACAAAGATGTCGCACAGTGAAGCGTAGGCTTTGGCCAACTCATCGGCATCTTTCTTTTCGCCGGGGTTAAAGCGAACATTTTCCAGCAACACCAGCTCGCCTTCCGCCACGTCGACACCGGACTGCCAGTCTTTGACAACAGAGACTTCACGGTTGAGCAGCTTGCCCAGATGATCCGCCACCGGCTGCATGGAGAACTCGTCGGCGTATTCACCTTCGGTAGGGCGCCCCAAATGGGACATGACGATAACCTTGGCACCCGCTTTCAGGGCGTGCTCAATGGTAGGCAGTGCTGCGCGAATGCGGGCATCACTGGTTACCACCCCGTTCTTTACCGGGACATTGAGGTCTTCACGGATCAGCACGCGTTTGCCGGCCAGATCCAGTTCCGTCATCAGTTTTACAGCCATGGCTGTGGTTCCTCTGTGTTTTGCAGTTGTATGTAAAATAAAAAATCGGTAATTCGGTCAGTTCAGGGCACGCTTCCAGGCGCAGGCGACATCAATCATCCGGTTGGCATAGCCCCACTCATTATCAAACCAGGTGAGCACCTTGACCAGTCGCTTGCCCGCCACCCGGGTCTGGCCCGCATCCACAATACCGGAGCGGGCATCGTGATTGAAATCGCACGAGGCCAGCAGCTCTTCGGTATACCCGAGTACACCGTGGAACTCGGTGGTGGCAACGCTGGCGAGCATGGCATTAACTTCCGCCACGGTCACATCCCGCTGCACCACAACGGACAGATCGATGGCCGAGACGTTGGCCGTCGGTACCCGCATGGCCTGAGCCTCAAAGCGGCCCGCCAATTGTGGCAGAAAGCGTTCAATTCCACGTGCCAAACCCGTGTCCACCGGAATCATGGAGGTAATGGCCGAGCGGGTTTTTCGCAAATCTGTGTGGTGGTAGGCATCGATCACCGGCTGGTCGTTCATAGCCGAGTGCAAGGTGGTAATCACCCCGCTTTCGACGCCGAAAGCATCCTGCAGGGCCTTAATCACCGGAATGCTGCAGTTGGTGGTACAGGAGGCATTGGAGACAATGGTGTGCGCCGCCGTAAGCTCCTGCTCATTGACCCCGTAGACAATGGTCGCATCCACATCCGCTTCCGCTGGCTGGGAGAACAGAACCCGGCCGGCGCCCTGATTAATGTGCAGCTGTGCCGTGGCGCGATCACTGAACGCACCGGTGCATTCCAGCACCAGATCCACCCCCAGTTCGGCCCAGGGCAGGTCGGCAATGTTTTCACAGTGCAGAACCCGAATCACCTGCCCGTCAATGTTCAGGTGATCATCGGCAATGCTGACAGCGCCGGGAAAACGGCCATGGGTGGAATCGTATTTGGTGAGGTGCGCAATGGTTTTGCAATCCGCCAACTCGTTGATGGCAACCACTTGCAGCTGATCCTGCAAGTCGGCCTCAAACAATGCCCGCAGCACACAGCGACCGATACGGCCATAGCCGTTGATTGCAAGCCGCAAGGGCTGACAGGATGAAGGTTGTTCAGTGGTCTGAGGAGTGCTCAAGCGGATCTCTTACCCATTAACGTGGAGATAAACCGGGGGAACTGTGCTGTTCGTTGCCGGCAAATCAAGCACCGGCTGAATAAGGGTGGCGCAGCCGGAAAACGACTGGCGCCACCCATTCAGTGTGGTGTTAATCCAGCACTTCTTCAACAGCGTTGACAACATTCTCAACGGTGAAACCGAAGTACTCCATCAACTCACCACCGGGTGCGGACTCACCGAAGGTTTTCATACCGACGATGCGGCCGTCCAGACCCACGAACTTGTACCAGTAGTCTTCCTGAGCCGCTTCCACGGCAACACGGGCACCCACTTCGATCGGCAGCACCTGTTGACGGTACTCGGCATCCTGGGCGCAGAACAGCTCGGCGCAGGGCATGGACACAACGCGAATCTTCTTACCGGCAGCCGCCAGCTTGTCTGCTGCGGCCACGGCCAGCTCAACTTCAGAACCGGTGGCAATGATGATCGCTTCCGGCTCGCCGTCGCAGTCTTTCAGAATGTAACCACCGCGGGCGATGTTGCTCAGCTGCTCGTCATTGCGGGGCTGGGGAGCCAGACCCTGACGGGAGAAGATCAGAGAAGACGGGCCGTCGCGACGCTCGATGGCAGACTTCCAGGATACCGCAGACTCCACGGTGTCACAGGGACGCCAGACGTGCATGTTGGGAATGATGCGCAGGCTGGGGATCTGCTCAACCGGCTGGTGAGTCGGACCGTCTTCACCCAGACCGATGGAGTCGTGGGTGTAAACAAAGATGCTCTGCTGCTTCATCAGGGCAGCCATGCGCACGGCGTTGCGGGCGTATTCCATAAACATCAGGAAGGTAGCACCGTAGTTCACGAAACCGCCGTGCAGGGCAATACCGTTCATGATGGCGCTCATACCAAATTCGCGCACACCGTAGTAAATGTAGTTACCGCTGGCGTCCTTGGCCTCAACACCTTTACAACCCTTCCACAGGGTCAGGTTGGAGCCGGCCAGATCCGCAGAACCACCGAGCAGCTCAGGCAGCAGAGGGCCGAACGCATTCAGGGTGTTCTGGGAGGCTTTACGGGAGGCCACCTTCTCGGCTTTCTCCTGACATTCGCGGATGTAGGCATCGGCTTTTTCGGAGAAGTCAGCAGGCAGATCGCCTTTGATCACACGGCGCTCGAATTCAGCGGCCAGCTCCGGGTGAGCGGCTTGATAGGCTTCAAAACGGCCCTGCCACTCGCTCTCGGCTTTGGCACCCGCATCCTGTGCATTCCAGGCACTGGCGATGTCGGCAGGAATTTCAAATGGGCCGTGCTCCCAGTTCAGGGTTTTGCGCACCAGAGCGATCTCTTCGTCACCCAGAGGGGCACCGTGACACTCTTCCTTGCCTTGCTTGTTGGGGGAACCAAAACCAATCACGGTTTTGCAGCAGATGATGGTGGGCTTGTCGGTTTCGGCGCGAGCGGCTTCGATCGCGGCCTTGATGGCATTGCTGTCGTGGCCATCCACAGCCGGGATGACATGCCAACCGTAGGATTCGAAACGCTTTGGCGTATCGTCAGTGAACCAGCCTTCCACTTCACCGTCGATGGAGATGCCATTGTCGTCGTAGAAGGCAATCAGTTTACCCAGACCCAGAGTACCGGCCAGAGAGCAGGCTTCGTGGGAAATACCTTCCATCAGGCAGCCATCGCCCATGAACGTGTAGGTAAAGTGGTTAACTACGTCGTGGCCGTCGCGGTTGAACTGGTCGGCCAGAATTTTCTCCGCCAGCGCCATGCCCACCGCATTGGTGATGCCCTGACCCAGCGGGCCAGTGGTGGTTTCAACACCCGGCGCGTAACCGTATTCAGGGTGGCCCGGGGTCTTGGAGTGCAGCTGACGGAAGTTTTTCAGCTCTTCAATCGGCAGATCGTAACCGGACAGATGCAACAGAGAGTAGATCAGCATGGATCCGTGACCGTTGGACAGCACGAAGCGGTCGCGGTCGGCCCAGTCCGGGTTACTGGGGTTGTGCTTGAGATAGTCGTTCCACAGAACTTCGGCGATATCCGCCATGCCCATAGGGGCACCGGGGTGACCACTGTTGGCTTGCTGGACGGCGTCCATACTGAGGGCGCGGATGGCGTTGGCTAGTTCGGCACGGGATGGCATGGGCTCGGGGCTCCTGTTGATGCACTGCAAAGATGACGCACTTCGATGACCACCACCGGAACTGGTGCGGTAATCGTGAAAAAGGGGGTCATTAAAAAAGGGCGCTATTTTCTCGCACTGGCCTGATGGGGTAAAGGGCGATCGGGCAAAAAGCGGGTGAAAACAGAACAAAAAGTCGCCGTTCCATGCCGCAATCTTGCCTCGGCGTCTTATTTTTCTCATTTTTGGCCATTGACGGGCCATTTGTGCGTTATCCCCTGCCCCGCGCGCGCCAACGAGCCTCTATAATGATTCGCTCACGCCTGAACAACTCGAGTCCACGGGAGCACCGATGAATAACGCCCTTTTGCAGTCCGTCATTGCCCTGTGCCAGCAGGCAGGCGAGGCCATTCTCGAGGTCTACCATCGGAGCGAGGGCATGGACATCAGCACCAAGTCCGACGATTCGCCGGTGACTGCAGCCGATTTGGCCGCCCACGCCCTGTTGGCCCCCGGCCTTCAGTCGCTGCTGGCAGGCGTGCCCCTACTCTCCGAGGAGGGTTCTCAGCCGGACTTTGCCACCCGCAGCGGCTGGGATCACTACTGGCTGATCGATCCACTGGATGGCACCAAGGAGTTCATCCGGCGCAACGGCGAGTTCACCGTCAATGTGGCCCTGATAGAACAAGGGTCTCCGGTGTTGGGGGTTGTGCATGTGCCGGTCACGGGCATCACCTATGCAGGCATCCCCGGCGAGGGAGCCATTAAACAGGTACAGGGCCAATCCACAGCGATTCACACTCGCCCTCTGATGCCGACAGAGAAATCCGGCCACCCTGTCGAAGTGGTGGCCAGTCGTCGACACGGCACCGAAAACGTGGATCGCCTGCTGGAAAAAGTCGCGACTCATCTCGGTGAGGTTAACACCCAAAACATCGGCAGCTCCCTCAAGCTCTGCCTGATCGCCGAAGGCAAGGCGGATTTTTACCCCCGGCTGGCCCCGACCTGCGAGTGGGATACGGCTGCGGCTCAGGCGGTGGTGGAAGCCGCGGGCGGCTTGGTACTGAACGATCGACTGCAACCCCTGCGCTACAACCAAAAGGACAGCCTCCTCAATCCCGATTTCTTCGTGATTGGCGATCCGGAGTACGACTGGTGGTCATCACTGCTGTCCTCGCCCCCAATTCACTGATATTGAGCGAAATTGACGATAACGTGAAGAAAATGACCCCTAACGCGCCATCTATGTAAAATAATGACGTCCGTCACATTATTTGGCAGCGTTCCACAGCAATTAACGACTATGCTTTTCTGTAAGCATTACGGCAAGTTCAATAACCAACAGCACTATTCAGGCGGCCTGTCATACAAACCCTGTCAGGATGATTATCCGCAGAGGTGAATCAACCGGCAGCCGACTGACCCAACAATAAAGGCAAGTAGTATGATTGGTCGCACCGCTGCTCCTCAGCTCGTTAATGTGGATAACCAGAACTCCATCATCCTGCGGGAACAACTGATCCGCGAAATCACCGGTCTGGAACGCCAGCTTGAACAACTGAAAATCGGCGACGGCGATCGGGACTTTTCTCTCCAGCAAACCTATCGCGAAATGATCCAGTCCCGGCGCGGCATGCTCACGGCACTGCCCTATGCGGCGAATCGTTAGAAGACAATCTCTTGACCCGTCTCTCGATACATCTGTCATTCAGGCAACCTGACTTGATGCCTGTTCAACTTCGTCTATTTTTAAAAGGCTGTCACCTAATTCCGGGAACATTACTGACTAACCTCTTGATCAAGATAAACTAGGAACTGCTCATGCAAAAGTTATGGTTGGGTGCCTGTGCCCTGCTCTTTGCCGCTACCGCCTCTGCTGGCATCCCGCAAATGAATTACAGCTGTCCCGGAGATATCGAGGTTCACGCCGATAGAGGAGGCCCCGTTTTCATCAATGGAAAAGAAGCCAATTTAAAAAAATTCAGTGACTCCTATTACGAAGCCAAGCGGCATGGCACAACGATTTCGATTTCCAGAAACCCGGACGAATCCATGAGTGTGTCTTACGCAACCAAAGAAGGTAGAAACGGTGTTTGTAAATCCAGCTCCCATGGCTCTTCAAGCAGGAGCAGTGATGAGAAGGCAGCTAAAAAAGCATGCGGCAAGGCGTTTGGCAAAAAAACCGGACACACCAATAAAAAGTTCAAACATGCGGAATACATGACTGCCGAATCCGGAGCAGTACTAAAGTTTAACCATGAAGATCACGAATGGACGTGCAGTCTGGACCGTGACGGTGAAGTCTGGTACTTAGGGAAAAGTCGGGATTAATTAATTCTGAATCATGGGAATGAATCCAGTTACCGTATTGATACAGTATTTATCAATACCACAGAGAAAAAAGCCCCGAGTGCGACAAGCACACTCGGGGCTTTTTAGTTTAAAGATCCGTCAGATCAGAACTCAAATCCGACAGACACCCCCACTGTAAGAGGTGCCCCAGGAGTTCAGGGCTTCATAAAACTGAGGAATCACCCGATTGCGGCAGTGCTCGTCAGTCAGTTTGTCACCGTACACGGCAAAGTTGTAACGTCGGAAGGAGACGTCCTCTCTACTCGCAGACTCAGCAGCTGATAGCTGTCATGTACGTAGTTTTCTGAAGAATCAAAATAAAAGTCCGACGTATGACACAGATTACCGGACAGGTTCAGCGTACCCTCCAGCACAGAGGTCATATAATTCACCCCCAGCGTAGCGGTAAATTCAGGGGATCTCTGCATCACGTTATCCGATGCATCTTCATATACAGGAATAACGCACCGGTGGAATACGCCTGTCCATTGTCTTCATAGGGGTTGTCAGCCACATAGGTAGCGACGTCTTTATCACTTTTGGCGTAGCGGATTACCGCTATCACCCGATCGGAGATGTCCCAGCGGGCACCGATTCGTACCGCCCAGTTATCATAGGTGCCATCATCGTCTGCACCGGTGACATAAACCTGATAACGCTGGGCATTGTAACTGTCATAGGACAGATCACCCTTGAAACTCGCCTCGTTGCTGGGATCACTGGTGGTCATCAGCACGGCACCAGTGAAATTACGACCGAATAACGTGCCCTGTGCCCCTTTCAATACCTGCACACCTTCGATGTTCATCAGCTCCATATTTGCCATCATGGGGTTGGGGGAATAAAGACCATCGGTATACACCGCCGCATTGGAACCGCCACCCGCCACAACCACCACGCTACCCACACCACGAATGGTGGGTTGGGTATTGCCGCTGGTCGTATCAAAACGCACGCCAGCGGTTAGCTTCATAATGTCGCCCAGTTGCTGCACGTCACCTTTACCCAACTGGTCGGCACTCAGAGCGGTAATACTGATAGGGACATCCAGTGACCGCTCGGAACGACGTTGAGCAGTGACCGTAACTTCTTCGAGGACACCGGAATAGCCACCATCAGCTTCCTGGGCGTAACCGGAGTGGCTGGCAGCGATGAATAAAGCAAGTACAGATAAGAACAAGTCAGACAGGTTTCTCACGAGATTCTCCAGAGGTTATCGTTCTTATTAAACAGGCCCCCACCTATTAATGAACATCAGTGTTGGCCATTTTAATACTCTGATACCAGTTCAACCTGGTGAAGGGTTGTAATTGCACAGACGTCAACTTCGCCCACACGCAGGGTTGCTTATCCGCAACAGTCAATTAGTGGCAGCCCTTGCAGACAAATTTCGCGTGAAGGCGATATGCTATTTCCCTGAAGTGTTCCGCAATTTTTGCCCCTTGGGACTCTGGGGGGATTGCCGGCAGGGTATTCGGAGCTGCCCCTGATCGACGGCGGCCAGATCATGCTCGAATACCTTAATGATGATAAGAAAACGGCCGATAGCCTTGTCATACTGGACGGGCGTCGCTGGTACAAAACCGGAAACAAAGGCCATTTGGACAACGACGGCTTCCTCACGGTGGTAAACCGCTACACTCGCCTCGCCAAAACTGGCGACAAAATGATCAACCTGATGGCCATTGAACCAGCCATGCGCGGACTGGCAGAGCAGGACGACGTGGATTGGCTGCTATAACAGTGAGCTGAAGCAGCTGGCGCTGTCAACGAGTGAACCCTGGCAGCCACAAGGGGCGCATAATGTCGCCAATTGGATATGACTGCCCCGTGAAATAAGATAACCCCATCGAATGATTGCCGGACATCCAAGACACGCTCGGATGTCGGCTTAAAAATAACAGTGCGCGGAACTCGCAACAGGATAGGAACATGACGACTTTCACCAACTACCTTCGTATACTGGCCAAAAACGACGGCTCTGACTTGTATTTAAGCACCGGTGCACCGCCTTGTGCGAAGTTTCAGGGCACCCTGAAACCTCTGTCGAAAGAGCCCATGTCTCCCGGTCAGGTAGAAGCCATCGCCATGGAGATCATGGACGAGGAGCAACAGGAGAATTTCAGGCAGGATCTGGAAATGAACCTGGCCATGGGCATTCCCGGCGTCGGGCGTTTCCGCATTAACATATTCCGTCAACGCAACGAAGTCTCCATCGTCGCGCGAAATATCGTGATGGAAATTCCCAAGTTTGACGATCTGAAATTACCACCCATCCTGAAAGACATTGTGATGGAGAAAAACGGTCTGGTGCTGTTTGTCGGTGGCACCGGCTCCGGTAAATCCACTTCGCTGGCGGCGCTGATTGATCATCGCAACAGCAACAGCGGTGGACATATCATTACCATTGAAGACCCGGTGGAATACGTTCACAAGCACAAGAAGAGTGTCATCAACCAGCGCGAGGTGGGTGTTGATACCCGCAGCTACCACGCCGCCCTGAAGAACACGCTGCGGCAGGCGCCGGATGTCATTCTGATCGGGGAGATCCGTGATCGCGAAACCATGGAGCACGCACTGGCGTTTGCCGAAACCGGTCACCTGGCGATCTCGACCCTGCACGCCAACAACGCCAACCAGGCACTGGACCGCATTGTTAACTTTTTCCCGGAAGAGCGCCGGCCACAGTTGCTGATGAGCCTGTCGCAAAACATCCGCGCTTTTGTTTCACAACGCCTGGTACCCACCGTGGACGGCAAGCGCTGTGCTGCGGTTGAAATCCTGTTGGGCACACAGACCATCAATGAACTGATTCTGAAAGGCGAATTCCACTCCATCAAGGAGATGATGGAAAAATCTGAAAACCTCGGTATGCAAACCTTCGATGCCGCGCTGTTCAAATTGTATGTGGAGGGACGCATCGATTACGATCAGGCCATCCACAACGCCGACTCCGCCAACAATCTGCGCTTGCGTATCAAACTGTATGAAGAAGGTAACAAGCCGCCGGAAGAGACCCGTGAAGAATCCAGCGAAAGTTCTGGAGCAACGTCTTCCGGCCTCGAGCTCAGCCTTGAAGCCATTGAAGAAGACGAAGAAGATCCCGGTATAAAATTTTAAGCGGTGAAGGCCTGCTCACTGAGCTGGCCTTTTTTTATTAAGGACGGGATCTATCAAGGTACAACCGGCTTAGTGGTTTTGGCATCCGCAGTTGCCGGCGAAAAGACTCGGGGGGATGGCGGCAGAGCGACGGGATTACAGTTTTTAATCACCACCTTGCCCTGCAGCAAATTGCCTTTGGAGTATTCGTTGAAGTGGCAGGTGTTGGTTTCGGGGTCGTAGTTTTCAATCCACAGATTGTCGTCTTTCCAGGTAGCGGTGATGTGCTGCTGGCCCTCGGGCACCGACACTGACATAACCCCGCCATAGCGTTTCACAAACATCTGCTCAAAATGGAAGTAGTACGCCAGCAAGCCAACCAGCAAGACAATACCGCAGACGATAAAACCGGGCTTCCATTTATCCTTTTTTCCAAACAGCGCCAATAGCCCTATGGCAATAACGATAACCAGAAACCAATACAGATAGGTGATCATGATCCATTCCCTCTGAGACAGATATTACTGTCCACTTTAGCGTGTTATGGGTCATCCTGCAGGAAAAAAGTTTTCACCTGTCAGCGAGATGGGACATCAGTGATCGGCGAAGACTTTTCCCAGTCGAACACAGGCTTGCTCAAGCTCCACGGCGTCATACCAGGCAAAACATACTCGCATGCTCGACACAAAGTTATTATTGGCAGAGAACTTGGTTCCCGCTAAAAAGCTGACGCCCTGATGGATCGCCGCTTCTCGCAGGTCTGCTACCGACAACCCGTCCCGTTGGCTCGCCCAGATAAAATAACCACCCTCCGGCCGATTGATCTGCCAGCGCTCACCGAGTTCAGTCGTCAACCCCTGCCACAAGACGTCCCGCCGCGTTTTCAGAATTTGCTTCAACGATTGCAGGTATTGCTGGAAAGCACCCGTTTCAATCAAAGAACCAACGATGGCTGAAGTCACCGGCGCAAGTCCGCCACCGCTTTTCAACAGGGCAGCATTCAGCAACGGCTGCAATGCATCACCGGAGGCCTGAATCCAGCCCAGACGGAGACCGGGTGCGAGAATTTTCGAAAAACTGCCCACCGATAAAACCGGTGCATCACGGTCGTAACACGCCAGCGGTGGTGGCGGAGGCTGATCAAAGTAGAGGCATTGATAGACTTCGTCCGCAATCAATGGACAGGCGTAACGTTTCGCCATCGCGACCAAATTCCGGCGGCGCTCATCCGGCTGAGTAATGCCTGTGGGGTTATGGTAGGTGGGTACGGTATAAATAAACGCAGGGGCGTGCTGTTGTATCGCTTGCTCCAGCGCTTCTGGCTGCAGGCCCCGATCATCCATTGGCACCGCCACCACCTTGAGACCGTGCTCGCGCAGCTGGTTCAGGGCAATGAAATAAGTGGGATCTTCCACCAGCACCGTATCACCGGGTTTCGCCAACCGGCTGCAGATCATATCCAGTGCATTTGAGGAACCGGTCGTCACCAGCAGATCACTGGCCTGCACCGTTTGCCGGACATCGGCAGAAAGCCACTGCGCCAGGCGCTCACGGAAGTCAATTGCGCCGGCTTCCTGGCCGTAAGCCAGGCTCTGTCTTGGTATCGACAGGGATTGAAACAGGGATTGCGGCAATAACGCCGGATCGGGCTGACCAACGCCCAGATCAATCCGGTCATCGGGTTTTAGAATTTGCATGCTCATGTTGTAAGACTGCCGAAAGGCATGGGGTTTTACAATGACAAGCGCGAGATTCACATCCCTTGTCTGGCGTGCAGCCATAAAAAAGCCAGCGTCCCCGAGTCAGAGACGCTGGCTTTTACAGAGCGCGGTTTGTGAATTAACGATTAACCCACAAAGCTGTTCAGTCGCTCGGTAATGATTTGCTTGGCATCAGAGACAATCTCGTCCACCAGTTCCTGACAGGTAGGAACGCTCTTTACCAGACCGCCACACATGCCAAAGGTAACCATACCCGCATTTACATCACCGGTCGTCCAGGCTTTTTCCTGGTTTTTGCCGGAAACGTACTCGTGGATTTCACCGAATTCACCACCGGCTTTCTCGACTTCCAGAACTTTTTTGGCGACATCGTTATCGTACACACGAGCGGTGTTACGGTAGCTGCGGAAGATCAGAGAGGTGTCGGTTTCTTTCATCTCAACGATCGCTTGCTTCACGTTTTCGTGCACAGGCGCCTCCTGAGTTGCGACGAAGCGGGTACCCATGTTGATCCCTTCGGCGCCCAGTGCCAGCGCAGCAACCAGACCGCGACCGTCGGCAATACCACCGGAAGCCACCACGGGAATGGTCAGCTGGTCAGCCGCGGCAGGAATCAGCACCAGACCCGGTACATCCTCTTCACCCGGGTGACCGGCACACTCAAAACCGTCAATGCTGACAGCGGCAACGCCGATTTTCTCGGCTTTCAGAGCGTGACGCACAGCCACACACTTGTGAATCACCTTGATGCCGTGAGCGTTGAACTTCTCCATAAACGGCTCGGGGCTGCGACCGGCTGTTTCGACGATTTTAACGCCACTGTTGCAGATCACATCCACGTAGTCGTCGTAATTGATGGCGGTCGCCACCACGCCTACGGTGAGGTTGACTGCGAAGGGCTTGTCAGTCAGAGACTGGCACTTTTCGATTTCTTGCTTCAACAGCTCAGGCGTTGGCTGGGTCAGAGCGGTCATCACACCCAGAGCACCGGTGTTGGAAACTGCCGCTGCCAGCTCGGCCGTGCCCACGCGCATCATGCCGCCACAAATGATCGGGTATTCAATGCCCAGAAGTTCCGTTAAACGTGTTTTCATATTTTTTACCTGTCTCTGATCGGCTGACGCCGAATGTCTCTCTGTCACCCCAGGCCAGGGCCAAAGCCTCGCCTGATTGTTATTCGTGTCACTGCAGGCACAGACCCTGTGTACGGCAGCTCCCGCAGTGGAGGCTGAACTCTAATCCAAAACCCCACCAATCTCGACAAATGCTGCCAGAAACCACCCCACTTAGCGGTTTTGGCTGAATTGGTGGCAAAAATGACAAAGTAACACCAAGGGCAGCTGGTGGCTTCACCCGGATCCTGCTCAAGGCCCGGTCAGGGCACGGTCAAACACGGCCTCGAAACGCTCAAAGTCTTCAATCTGGGGTAAATGACCCAAACCGTCCAGTTCATAGACATCTATCGCCGGGTTGCGCTGACGAATCTGATCACCCAGGCGGTCGTAGCGTCCCAGCTCATAATCCACACCCGGCTTCATCCAGTTGCGTCCAGGCCCGGTACGGTCGCGAGTGCCGAGAATCAAGGCCGCGGGGACCTGCAGGTCCTTGAACTCCTCCACCACCGGCTGGGTGAAGATCATGTCGTAGGTCAAGGCGCTCACCTGCGCCAGCTGAGGCCAGTCCGACCCCTGTAGCCAGCCGATCAAAGGCTCGGCCAGAGCCGCATAGGTATCATTCCATTGACCGTCGTAATAATTCTTCTGCTGATAGGCGACAACCCCCTCAGCGGTGCTCTTCAATTCGCCTTTCATAAAGAAGCCGACGTCCTGATAGGTCACATAGTGCAGGTAGTTTTCCAGGCCTATCGGGTTGACCAGGATGAGCTTGTGCGTGGTCTCCGGGTAGTTAAGCGCAAAGCGGGTCGCCAGCATGCCGCCCATGGAATGACCGACCACAATGGCTTTGTCTATCTTGAGCGAAGACATCAGCTGGCGGGTGTTGTGCGCCAACACCGAGAACGAATACTGATAGTTGACCGGCTTGGAGGATTTGCCAAAGCCAATCTGATCCGGAATCAAAACACTGTATCCCCGATCTGACAGCCACTGTGCGGTTTGCTGCCAATAAGCGCCGTTAAAGTTTTTGCCGTGCAACAAAACCACCACGGGTTTTTCAGTGTCACCCGGCAGCCACATGTAATTCATTTTCAGCGACTGGTTTTGCGATAAAAACACATAATGCTTAACCGGAAATGGATACTTGTAGCCGGTCAATTGCGCATCGTAGGACACTGGCTTATCCGCCATCTCGGCCTGAGCAGTTGATATAACCGTCAGAAAAAAAACACACAGAACTGACACCGCATTCAAAATTGATTGTTTCATGAGACTTCCGTCATGTTGATCGAAAAATAAAAAATATCGACATTAACGAGTGCGCGTTCACTAGCCAGCGCGTCGATATTCACTGGGTGACTGGCCATACCAGCGCTTAAACGCCCGGGTAAAGTTTGCCTGTTCAGAAAACCCCAAAAGGTAAGCAACTTCACTGATCGCCAGCGCATGATTGCGCACATAGGTTTCAGCCAGTGCCTTGCGTTTGGTTTCCAGCAAACTGGCAAAGGAGGTACCTTCTTCCGCCAGATGCCGCTGCAAGGTTCGGCGACTGAGGTTTAACACCTTGGCAACACTGTCCTCTTTTAATTGTCCTGAAGGAAGTTGATTGGCGATCTCCAGCTCAACTTTTGCCACCAGATTATCCTGATCCAGATTGGACAGGTGTTGGGTAATGATCTTTTCGTTAAGCAAACTGAGCTCTGAATTCCCTGTCGTCAAAACTTTCTCGACATCCATTCGATCCAGAATAATATCAAGAGAGTCACTGCCATACAGTAACGGACAGCGGGCCTGTCGCTCAAGCAACAGCGCCGCAGAATTTGGAGGATGTGGACAATGCACTTCCACAGGACTGTAGCCCTCCCCCAGCAACATACGAATCATTTTTAACAGGGCCACCAGACTGGCGTCTACGGAAGCGGGGGTCAAAACGACCCCGGGTTCCAAAACTGAATGGAGAGAGAAGCGGTACTGCAACCGTTCCGAGACCAGCTCATAGTGAATGCCATCGTTAACAAACTTTCCGTAGCGGGCCGCCCGATACAGCGCATCCCCGAGGGATGAACTGGCCAGCCAGGCAAAACCCAGCGCATGGAACGTGGTTGGGCTCCAGCGTAAACCAACGGAGATTCCCAGATCCTCACTGGTTTTTTCCAGCGCCAGCCCCCAGAGATGCTGCATTTGGCTGATGGTATAGCGCGCCACATTGTTGCTCAGCTTTGACGAATCCAGCCCGGCCTCTTGAAACAGGGCATTGGCGTCCAGCTGACGGGCGCGTAATTCTTCCCAGAGCAATAAGGCCCAAGAGGTCAATGTTGATGCAGCCATGGTCACTTTTCCCAGTTTGATCTTTACAGGATAAGTCTTTGGCGCGAAAAGACAAATGACTGACCAGCAATTGGCTTGAGCTGATCAGCCTGCACAGGCACCGATTCATAAGATTGTCCTCAATGGAACACAACGAGGATGCTCCAATGAAACAGACAACCCATACCGATTATCTGCAACACACTCTTAAACAACCGATTCATTTTATCGGTCGCGGTTTGCACACCGGTAAGCATGTCAGTCTGACCTTGCACCCTGCAGCCCCGGACACCGGATACGTCTTCTGCCGTACCGACCTGCAACCACCTTACAATGTGGTGCCGGCTCGCTGGATGACCGTCACGGAAACGCGCCTGTCGACCACCATTGGCAACAACCACGGGGTAACCGTCACCACCGTTGAACATCTGGTCGCCGCCCTGTTTGCCTGTGGTGTCGATAACTGCCACATCGAAATCGATGGCCCCGAGATCCCGATTATGGACGGCAGTGCCAAACCTTTTGTGGAGCAAATTATTGCGATTGGCACAGAGACCCAGAAGAAAAAACGCATGGCTCTGGTGATGAAAGAAGAGCTCTGGGTGAACGAAGGCAACGCCAGTGCTGGAATCATGCCCTTCCCCGAACCCTGGATGGACATGTCCATTGATTTCAAATCGAAAGCCATTGGGCAGCAAAATATCTCGGTGAAGCTGGATCAAAAAAACTTCAGCGATTATATCTGTGCGGCCCGCACCTTTGGCTTCTCGGAACATGTGGAGACCATGAAAACCTTGGGACTGGCACAGGGTGGCTCCATGCGCAACGCCATTCTGGTAGAAAACGATATGGTGGCCAATCCGGAAGGTTTGCGTTTTGACAACGAGTTTGTGCGCCACAAAATGGTCGATGCGGTCGGCGATCTGGCATTACTGGGCGTTCACATTGTCGGACGCTTTGTCGGTAACCGCAGTGGCCACCGGCTGAACAATCAACTGCTGCGTAAACTCATGTACAAAGAAGATACCTGGGCATTAACCACACTGGAAGATGCGATCGTCAACTGGGATCAGATTATGGAAGACCCTGCCCGTCAGGGCTGGCAGTTTGAGTTCTGAACAGCCAGAAAATAAACAGGCAATGGCTATCTTTACAAAATCAGCATGGTTGCCAGGAACAGCATCAAACCCATACCAATGATGTCGGTAAAGGTCGTCAGAAAAATACTGCTGGCCGTGGCCGGGTCCGCCCCAAAGCGCTTCAGGGTTAAAGGCACCATCACCCCAAAGATGCCACTGCTGATGCAGGCGCCGGTCATGGCAATCACGATCACAGCCCCCAGCAACATCGGCTGCATGGCATCGGTCGCCAGTGCGTAACCAAACATGGCAGCACCGGCCACCAACCCCACCAGAAAGCCATTCAGGGCGCCCAGACGGATTTCCTTGCTCAGCAATCGGTGTACCGGAAAATCTTTTAACTGGCCCAGCGTCATCCCTCTTAAGGTGATTGCTAACGCCTGGCAACCGGTGTTACCGCTTTGCCCCGCCAGCACCGGTAAAAATGCCGCCAGAGCCACAACCTGAGTAATGGTGTCTTCGAACATTCCCACCACAAAGGCAGCAGCAAACGCGGTGAGCAAATTCACCTGCAGCCAGGGATGACGCATGCGAAACGCCGCAAACACCGGTGTCGTGACCTGTTCTTCACGAGCCACACCCACTTGCGCGCCGGCCTGGGCACTTAACTCTGTCGCGATACGTTCATACAACTTCCAGCCGCGCACCTCACCAATGATGTAATGGTTTTCATCCACCACTGGATACACAGGATAGTGACGATAGAGGGCTTCCTTGACCGCCTCCGCCATGGGTGTCTCTGGCTCAAAAGCAAACGGCTCCTGCACCATCACTTCGGATAATAACTGGGAAGGTTTGGCCAACAGCAGATCTCGCATGCCCACCACCCCGGACAGACAACCCGTGTCCGAGTTGGTGGCGTAAAAATAGGTAATTTCCGTTAAACCGGTAGTTCGCACCAGATGAGCGATAGCCTCGGCGACCGTCTTGGTTTCTGGCATGATCGCCGGCGCCGGCGTCATCAATTCTCCGATAATTGACTCGACACCACTGACGGCGGCGATGGTGTCCTCTTCGCTTTCGGCTTTTTCCGCCAAATGAGCTGACACTTCCCGTGACAGAGGTTCCGGGAGCCGCGACAAAATAAACTGAACGTCGTCGGATGCGCGGGAGGACAACACATCCGCCACTTCTTCCGGTGATTTCGACTCAAGTTCCTTCACCAAATCAGACATACCGGGGCTTTGTGTCATGCTGTTCTCCTGAGGGTTATGATTCTCTTCACGATCTCTATCAACATACTCGCGATCTCTATCAACATACTCATCTCTATCAACATACTATAGGCGACAGGCGGGAATGCCTCCGCAATATCCCTGAAGGATTGCCCATCCGCACAAGCTATATAACTATCAATTTTCAGCAAAGCTTCTGTTATACGAATAGCATTCACCTGATGACACCTGACAACACTATACTTGGGGTAAGTCACCATTCTTTTAACGCTACACACTGGAGGTAACCATGTTGCATCCGGATTTTAAAAACGGTGAAAAACTCGACCTTCAAACAGCTCTTTCACTGTTTGTCATCACCATGGGCTTTCTGTTTTACATTGATGCCTCCCCGGGATCACAGGCCATGATGTCGGCGTTGACCATGCTCGCAGGGGTGGCCTGGCTGATAGGTCATTCTGTCTGGAAACACTGGCACCCAGCGCATCACGATTAATTCAATCAAACGAAGCCACGCTACAAGCTCTGATTCTTCAGGGCTTGCAGCTTTCCCTCCCTCCGGATTTATCTCGGGGACTGCTGAAATTCATCATTCTGAAACTTTTCCTGTGTTCCACTCTTACTTTTGAACCGGTTTTTGTCTGCAGCTTATTACTCAGAACTGATTAACGGGATATCAGCGTTTAATGTCCGAGTCCGCAAGAAGCAACACCCGCTTTAAAGTTCTGCATTCATGGATGCTACAGTTAGGTTCCGGCATCTTTGCTACCCCGTCAAACAAGCCCACTGACCAGGTCACCCTGAATTGGCAACCGTCCGAACCGGTAGCCGAAACCCATGAACGTTACCTGTCTTTTTCCATCGACATATCCGTATTGGCGGGCGGGTATTGGTGGGAGGGTGCCCTCAATACCCGACGCGGGCTCGGGACCCTCAGAGTGTCACCGCTGAAGTTGAATTCCAAAAAACTGGATCGAATGGTTCAATTGTTAGGTCCCGCCTACCTTCGTATCGGCGGTTCTGAAGCGGATAAAATTCACTACTTTGCCCAACCAGATGACGAGCCGGAAGCCCTGACGCTGACGCATCAACAGTGGGATGCTCTGCACCAGTTTATTCAGCGCAACAACCTCAAGTTGATCTTTACCTGCAAGTACGGTCTGTTCAAACGCAAGCACCACGGTCGCTGGCAGGGTTCGGAACTGCTGGAACTGCTGCATTACACACAAACGAAAAATTATCAGATCGATATTTTTGAGCTTGGCAATGAACTGAATTCTTACTGGGCGTTTCACGGATTACTGTCACAGCCCCGAGCCAAACACCTGGCGCAGGATTACGACAGTTTTAGCGAGCTGGTGCGCTCTCTGTTTCCAAACGCCAGGATTTCCGGCCCCGGCAGTGCCTTCTGGCCGAAACTGGGCGAGACCATTCGTCCCATCAGCAATATCACACCCAGGTTTTTATCGGAACTGAATCAGCCTATCGATATCATCGACTGGCACTACTACCCTTTTCAGAGTGACCGCAGCCCCATACGCACCCGTCGGGCGCGAATACATCATTTGCTCGATCCCAAGTCCTTTGAATACTTTCGCCTGTACAGTGAAAGATTGAACAGACTGCGCAATCGCCTGCAACCCCAGGCCGAACTCTGGACCGGTGAAACCGGTTCTGCCCAATGCGGCGGCCAACCGGAGCTGTCTGATCGCTGGGTGTCCAGTTTCTGGTGGGCAGATCAACTGGGTATGGGAGCCAAACTCGGACAAAAAGTGATGGTGCGGCAATCCTTAATCGGCGGTGATTACGGCATGATTGTCCGCCTGACGCTCAAACCCCGTCCGGATTATTGGGTCAGTTGGCTTTGGGGAAATCTTATGGGCACAAAAGCCTACGAGATCACCAGCAGCGATCCGTCTTTGCGCTGTTACCTTCACTCGGCAAAATCACAGCGGGGAAAAGTCCTGTTGCTGATCAATCTGAAAGAGTATCCGGTAGAACTGAAGATGCCCACTCAACTTCGCTCGGCTTTAACGACTGGCTATGAAATGACGGCCAAAAACCTCACCAGCCGCAAAGTCAGACTCAACGGAGAGAAACTTCGATTTAAAGGCGGAAAGGTTGAACTGCAACACTTTCCGGAAAAGACATTCGATGGAATCGTGGCCGCGCACAGCATCAGTTTTTGGTACTGTGCAGAACCAGCTGGATAATTGAAGTTTTGTTACTGCATTTTTTCCATGACATCCTCTGTGAGATCGTGAAAGGACTCCGACCAGAGAATGGCACTTTTATTGACCACCATGGTTACGCCTTTCTCTTTAGCAACCTGGCCAATCACAGAGGTAATATTTTGCTGAAATTTTTCCAGCTCTTGCGTCAGCTCAGGCGGTAGCTCCTGTGCCGAATTAACCTTATCCTCAAACTGCGCCTGATCATTTTGAAACTTTTCCAGGCGGCCTCTTTGCTCGGCCGTAAGCTCCATCGGATTGGTGCCCCGCAAATCAGACAACTCCTGATATTGCCGTTCCAGATCCTGCTGCAATCGGGTTAGCTCCGCTCTTGTCTCACTCTGATAAATCTCCTGTTTGGATAACACTTCCTGAGCCGCAGGCGTATTAAACAACTGCTCTATATCCACATACCCATACTTTGCATCAGGAGCGGCCACAGCGGATACTGCCCCCCAACTCAATACAGCGACAGCCACAACAGTTAAAAAATGCTTCACTCTCATCATCCATCCATCCTTGCAGGTACGTTCATTATCAAATGCCCCGATGCAGGCTGTTCCAGCTTCATATTTCTGCGGGCACATAACTTCTCAGCTTAGAGCAGTGCGTGAGTTTTGCAATATTGTCATTAACCCTGCAGGTCAAGACTCAGTAGTTATCATTCTTCCGAATCAAGATTTAACCGCTCAAGCGCAACGACCTTTTCCATAATGTGCCGGTATTTTTTATCGTCATAAGGCCCGCCAATCGGGATAAACCAACTGCAGTGATTGATATGATTGTAATTGAGGAAAAACAAATACCGGCCACCGGTAATCAAACGTGTTGCGCAACTGGTACCATTACTGCCTTCCGTCGTCAGAACTTCCCATTGAGAGGGATTGCCCCGATATTGGTGAATTACATGGAAACGGTTATTAACCGCCGAAAACCCGGAGGGATCACCTTCAATCTTTGAATCAGTAATGAGGGCAAAGAACACGGCATCGCTGTTGTTATAATAATGTGCAATTTTCTCTTCCACACTCCCGTGAATCCTTTTGCAACTGCAGGAAAACACAGATTGTGAAATCACCAGGAGCATCAAGGGTATTAAATATTGCATATTGAATTCTTTCAAAAAACCATTTTAAAAGTACTGGGTCAGGAAAAGTGAGCGGCCCCAGCAACCTCTGATATAAAATTTCGTGTCTTAATTTTGTTTAGCCAGCCGAATACAGTCCCGGCCACTCTCTTTCGCGTCGTACAGCGCCATATCTGCGAGTTTTAATAATTTATCAGGGTCCCGGGTGTGCATTGGGTAACTGGCAATACCGATAGACAGTGTTACATGCCCCAGGGGCACACCTTCATGTGTGACTTCTGTATTGGCAACTGCCAGATTTAATTGTTCTGCCTTTTGCAAACACTCTTCAGCACTGGCCATTGGCATCAATACGACGAATTCCTCGCCACCTAAACGACAGGCAATATCTGCTTTGCGGAAAGAGTCTTTCAACAGTCCTGCTATGACCTTCAAAGCCTGATCCCCTGCCGGGTGTCCATAACTGTCATTAAATTTCTTAAAGTGGTCAATGTCACACATTAATAATGAGAGCGGCTGACCGACACGCTCAGCTGTAGCCACTTCATACTCCAAAACATCATCCAGGAAACGTCTGTTTTTCAAGCCGGTCAAATCATCTTCATAAGAATATCTCTGCAATTCCTCTCGCAAGGCGATATTCGTCAGAACCATACTGATTTTCTCTACTGCACGTTTCAGCAATGGCAAAAAGCCATAAACTGTATAGCCTTTGGACTCACCGGTTAACTTCACCTGAAGAATTGCCACACAATGAACCACACCTCGGGTGTCCGTAACATTTAATGAAAAAAAACCTCCATCATCCCAAAGCTCTGTGCGTGTTATTAACCCTTCGTCAACTGCAGGTAGCGAACCATAATCCCCCCAATGATGAGCGACGTCCCACCGTTCTTGAGTAGCAATTCGATACACCCCTGAGAACGGCTCACAGAGATCCACAATCAGATCCCCCAATTTATTAACACCTGCTTCTAAACTGTGGCAGCCCTCCAAAGCCAGTGTGATGTCACTAATTCTTTCTAACTTATCTTGTTGAAACTGCAGAAAATCAGAGCGTAAGCGTTCTTTTTCTGCCAACGTTTCCAACTGCTTAGTACGCTCCTCGACCTTCGTCTCCAGCAGCGAGTTTAATTCTGAAAACTGTCGTTGCGTCATCAGATAATGATTAAACGACAACCCAATAATCGCTAGCGAAAATATCAATGCGCCACTGGAAACCGGTACATTGGCCCATGACAGCCAGCTATGAGCCACAGCCATATCCAGTATCATCACCGCACAAAAGCCAAAGTACGCGAGAATCAATACTTTTTGTTCACCCGTCACCCGGTGAAAAATAAACAACACCGAGACAATCAGAAACAATAAAGAAACGATAAAGATCCCATCAAAAATCGGGTAAAGCTGAGTGACATTCACAATGCCCAGCAGACTACTGATGGCCGCCACCACCAGAAATGCCAAATGAAACATCCACAACCCGGTAAAGTGACGAACCTCAAAGCTGGATTTTGAAAGCCAATCAGCCAATAACATAAACATCGGAATTGGCAGCATAAAATAAGCAAATGCGCCGATGTAATTCCAAAATAATGGCTGATTCCAGACCAGCTTCATTACCGGAATATCCCCCATAACCAGCCCGGCCGCAGCCAAAGAAAAAAGACACACGCACAAAAATCGACGACGCTGTCCCTGCAGTACGGCAAATGCTCCCGCCATTAACGCAATCAGCAACGTAATCCCGGACACCAACAAGCCCTGCGCAGACTCCTTCACCACCTGATCGAGAATACTGACTCTTTCTGCGATCTTTACCTCGCCCCAGAAACCAATATTTTTGTAGTCTGAAAACACACGGAAGTAGATCGACTTGCCGGCGAAGTCCTCTGGCAATGTGATCATATGCCACGGCCAGCCGGCGAACTCCCCCCTGCCCCGATCATCAAACTCGCCATGTCGATAGATCAACTGGCCATCCACATAAGCCTCGACCAGAAAATCGATACTGGACGCATAAAGCACAGGATCCCGAAGGTTGGCATTGGGCAATGTCACACGAAACCAGATATTGCTCTGATCATCTCGAGCCACCGGATCCGCAGGATACTCAATAGGCTGCCAATCCAGAGTACTCCCGGGAAGCGTCCATTGCGGAACACCCGCCGGAGAAAACGGAGAATCCCCCCAACGATAGGCCCAACCGTCATTTAGAGCCGTTTCAGGATGATCCTTTACCACGTCAATCGCCTGGCTTGCCACTTGATTTTCCACGAAAGAAGACGACCAACTGACAGAAGACAGCCCCAAGCCCGCCAAAAGCAGCAGCACATAGAGCACAGGGAAATTACGTCGTATCAATGTCTTATCCAAATCAAGTTATAACCGCAATACTGCTTATATTAGAAGATGTTAAGCGAGTTTGGATTACAATTTGAACAAGTACAAGATTAATGGACAGGCTGGCTCAGTAATAACCAGTCCACCCCCTGCACAAGCAGCAGGGAGTCAATGGCAATCAGGCAAGGAGGCGAAGTTAGCCTTTACTTAGCACACGGTCATAGCAAGCCTTGAGATCACCACCAAAGCAAACAAAGATTACCGTGATTTTGGATGAGTGTTGCTTCAACCAGCTGTTCACCGTTGAAACAGCGATTTCGCAGGCTCGATTTACAGGAAAACCATAGACCCCGCAACTGATGGCCGGAAAGGCTATGGACGTTATGGCGCTGGACTCAGCCAGATTCAGAGATTCACGATAGCAGGAAGCCAGCAAGGCTTCTTCGTCATAATCTCCACCGCGCCAGACCGGCCCCACCGTGTGAATAATATAAGAAGCCGGCAAACGATATCCCTGGGTGATTTTTGCCTGTCCGGTTTCGCAACCAGCCAAAGTCCTGCACGTTTCCAGCAATTGTGGCCCTGCCGCCCGGTGAATCGCCCCATCGACGCCCCCACCGCCCAGCAACGAGTTATTCGCGGCATTGACAATAGCATCGACGCGCAGGGTAGTGATATCACCTTCAACCACTTGAATATTCTGCATACTCTCTCCCAACTACAGCCTCAAACTGAACTTGCTGTTGCACGCCTGACTTTTGTGAGCCAGCTTGTGAGTGTTTTGCTCCCGGTTTAGACCGTGACATCATCAGTCAGCCCCTCGGTATCGAGACCATTTACGTTGACATCAATGCTATTGGTCGCTTAAGCCTCTTTCAGATAATAGCGACCGTCTTCCCCCTCCTCCGGGTAATCTGCTTCCTCTACATTGAAATCAGCCGGATGCAGCCCTACCACAGGAAAGGCACTCCAGAACACCTGCTTTCCGTCTGTAGAAAAATTACGTCCCAAAGGCTGAAAGTGATCAGCATCTGCACCGTCAATAACCGTGTTGCCAAAGTAAGCCTTGCCATCGAGAACAATATACCAGTGCTCAAAGCCCGCACCATAGACTTTTACATTGATTGCCGAAGCCGCTTCCAGCAACCCCTGAGAATGATGAAATACCGCGCCTTCATAGGTGAAGTAGCCTTCACTCAACCAGTCCAGTTTGCTGCGTTTCACATAGCGGGACGTATATTCATCAATCTTTACTTCCTGATACTTATATTCTCGGAAGCTGTCCGCATCCGTTTTACCAAACCATGCGGGTTTAACACCCAGCAAACGCTTTTTCCCTTCGTAGACCGCGTCCTTGTCTTTCCAGAAATACCCGTCAACATCTTCTGCTGTCGCCGGGTCACCAAAAGGCAGGGGTTCCGCATCAAAAAAGACACGCTGATCGTCTTTTTGAATCCACTGGTTTATTACCTCGAAGCTGTCCGCGTCAGCTTCAACCACCGGAGTGCCATAGAAATAGACTTTATCTTTATCCCTGGCAAAATTGTTTTCCAATACGGTAAAACTCTCTGGCACAGCACCCACTAGCAGCCTGCCCTGATAATAGACCTGTTCTTCGATCGCCAGGTAAGCATGACCACCGTCAGCACCGAGATATTCATAGGATGCAGCAGGAACCGACATCGGCTCACCATCGTAATAGAACTGATGTTTATCGACACCGTAACCACCACCAATATTCACGAAGGTCTCAGCATCCGCACCAGCAACAGGCAGCCGAAAGAAAAACACCTGCTGACAATCTCGCGAGTAAATGGACTCCTTTTGATCACTATCGGCAAACAACAGCTCGAACGTTTGCGCATCGGCCTCGGGAATGACTTCGCCAGAAAAATACACCTGCTGCTTGTCTTTGGCATAAGCATTCGACAATACCGTAAAGGTCTCCAGATCAGCCATTTCCAGAAGTCGTTTACCCAGTTCGAAGAAATTCCCACCCTGCACGTAATACACATGATCGCCATCGTGGTAATACTGCTCACTCCGGGATTTGTCGAAGGCTTCGACACCATTCACGCGAGCAGAATTAAACACACCAAAGCCAACCATACCCAGCATAAACGGCACGCAGACAATACCTGCAATTATCAACAACCATTTCATCATATGTCTTTTTGATTCCTTTCCTGGCAAGAGCCGAACATTCAGTGAACAGATTTATTTAAAATGGTATCCGACTTGTCAACACCCTGAAATACGAAATGGAGTTTTCTGAGACCCCGTCCAATATATGTCAGGCTATATGGCATGCCTATCTACCCGACTTAAAATTATTTAAAAAGCGCCAGATTTCCCGCGATGATGTTAAATGATGAACCTGTTTTGAGCTTTTAGAATCGGTAACCAACTGTCGGTATGCGGGTGTTAACTTGCGATGGCACAACCACAACACCCGATAGCTGTTCATGGTTCCTTTAAAAATTGGGCTATCGTCAGGCCAACCTTCAGGATTTACAAACATCCCTTTAAGCCAGCGTTTTGTCACCCAGAGTGCATGGTGTGGTAAAGGCAAATCAATATACACTAGCGTATCGGCAGCGGAAAATCGCTCCCAGGCCGATGGCACACAGCCAAACCCGTCAATGATCCATTGCTCCTGACCTAAAAGGTCGGAGTGGATCTTGAGGTATTCATCGTGCGGAATGTCTCCGCCACCTGTCTGGCACTTGATCTTGTCCAGAGAAAAAAGCGGAAGACCCGTGGCTTCGGCCAAGTGTCTGGCCAGCGTAGATTTACCGCCGCCGGCATTGCCAAATATGGCGACCTTCTTCATGTTGCCTCCTGTGGCTATTGTAAAAACCCAAGGAGCAGACAACAAAAAACCCGCCTCTTGGGCGGGTTAGAAAACGGCTTACGCATCAGAACCCACCATTCCTATGGAATGATGGTAATAATTCGAAAAGATGGGCAAGAAGTGTTTGTATTCATAGCTTGATGATTACCGACAAGCCATTCAAAGTCAACTTGTAAAAAATATCTTATTGTTTCAGTAGTTCGTTTCCATCAAAAGAAATAGTTTGTCTCTTACCTTCAGTTCGAAAGACTACGACCTTAAATTCTTTATCCAGCATTGATCCTAATACCATAGACCTGATAATCACCACCCTGTACGGCAACCGTTATCTTGAGGGTGCCGGATGTACCCAGCTCACTGCTTTTCGGGAACGTGACCGCATAATTTAAAATATAAACTTTGGTATTGCCCTGTGTTCCGGATAACTCAGAGTAAGTAAAGCCCCCACCTTCAACCGAGTGAAAGTACTTCGTTAATTTCTGAAACTCGGCGTTTGCCAACTCTTTGGAAAATTGAGCTTTTGCACCGGGACCAAACATATCGTACAGCGCATCGTAATCTTTGGCGTTAAAGGCTCTCACGAACCTGTTGTACAACCGGTCTCTGACTTCATAAGTTATCACAGCCGGCAATTCATGCTCCGCGGTTTTCTCTGTCTGTGTTTGCGTAGCTATAGTCACAGGCTCGTCATTGAGGCCAAACCATACGGTTGCAACCAGGTTGGCAACCAGAAGAAGAATGATGACAGCTTGAGATGCTTGCATTGATCGATGTCTCCGAGGCTTATTGCTTCACGCCTTCCGTGCGGCGTACCGTATTTTAGTCAAGATTCCTTGCCCGGCTCATGGCGCGCTAATCTACCGCCATTGTCAACCAGGCTGCCTTTCACTACAAGGTTCGGTTTTGCCCCCCCTTCGCCTACAGTGTCAGGAATCCATGAATAAAGGTGAGCGAACTCAGCACAGTGAATTGTTTTCCCTTGCGACATAATTTGTCAGGCCTTCGCCGCCAATGTGTCAACCAACCACGTTTTAAAGGCCAGGGTTTTCTTCAAATGATCACTATGAGGTGAAACCAGTACACAGTAAGTAAGCCCTGGCATTGCGCAATCACGATCAAAAGGCTTTAACCAACCCTGCTGTATTGCCATGTTGGCCAACAACGAGCTGGCCAACACCAGACCCTGACCAGCCAACGCCGCCTGGATGGCATGATGCTCTTGATCGAAGCTTATGATATTTGAAGGAGAGAGATCCGGGCGAAACGCCGCTAACCACATGCTCCATGAGACCTGCGGCAAGCTTTTGTTTTTCCACTGGGTCTCGATAAACGTGGCCTCTTCGAGATTTTGATGTCTGGCTAAATACGCTTCTGTTGCATACGCACTGATGTTCTCGGTTAGCAGTTTGGTTGCGTCATCACGGTTATCGGTATTGCTGCCATATCTGATGACGAGGTCAACGCTCCGATCCCGATGGATATCGACCAACTCTTCTGTGGCATTTATCTCTATCTGAATCTCCGGGTACTGCTTTTGGAAATCCGCCAAATTCGGAACCAGCCACATCGATGCGAACGATGTAGTGGTAGAGACTCTCAAAACCGATTTGGCGTTTGATATATCCTCAATGGTTGCAGACAACCTCTGCAATGCCTGATACGCCGCCTCTGCCAACTGAGCGCCTTCAGGGGTTAGTACGACTGCCCGTGTTTGCCGTTCAAACAGTGAAACGCCCAGCTTGTCTTCCAGATTGGATATCTGGTGAGAGATCGCCGTAGGAGAGAGGTTCAGTTCCTCGCCTGCTGCTTTAAAACTGCCTGACCGGGCAGCGGCTTCAAACCCCCGCAGCTGATTCAATGGCGGTAAATGGGTAAACATAGCGCCCCTATAGATGCATAAAATTCATCTATAAGTGCATTTTGACCATTTGTCAAGACAGCCGCATCTGCGAATAATCCATAACAAACATCACGGCAACCGCAGGTAAACACAATGGCAACTTTACTTCATATCGACGCGAGTGCGCGCAAATCGCGCTCGATTACACGATCGCTGGGCACCGCGTTTAAAACCCAGTGGCTCTCGGCTAATGCAGAAGATAAATTCATCTATAGAGATGTGGGTAGTGCGCCTCCGGAGTTTATTGGTGAAAGCTGGATAGACGCTGCGTTCACTCCGGAAAATGAACGGACAGAAGAGCAGGCTTCACTGCTCAGCCAATCTGACCTGTTGATTGATGAAGTATCTGAAGCATCGGTCATCGTCATATCCACGCCCATGTATAACTACGGTATGCCCGCAGCATTGAAAGCCTGGGTTGATCAAATTGTCAGGGTTAACAAAACCTTCAGCTTTGACCTGAGCCGAGGTGATTTTCCGCTGGAACCCATTCTTTCAGGCAAAGCCCTTGTATTGCTGACATCCTGTGGAGAATTTGGTTTTGGAAAGGGCGAAGCGAGAGAAAACATGAACCATTTGACGCCTCACCTTCGAACCGTCAGTAAATACCTTGGTGTGGAGGAAACCCATGAACTCCGCGTCGAATATCAGGAGTTCGGTGATGCCAGGCATAAAGCATCCATCGAGCAGGCTTACAAAGCGATCCCTGAAATGGTCAGTAAGCTCTCTACAAGTCTGGCTATGAGCGCCTAAAACCCGCCGGGCAAACCTGGAACGCCAGTGAAGGGTTTGCCCTGACTGCCGGTGATGGTTATGTGCTGCGTGGCGCAAACATGATAATGGCCATGCCCAAAAGGGCTACCGCAGAACCCACCAGATCCCAGCTGGTTGGGCGAATACCATCGACAACCCACAACCACAAAATAGCCATAAAAATATAGACACCACCATAAGCGGCATACACTCTGCCCGCAGCGGTTGGATGTAACGACAGCAACCAGGCAAATGCAGCAAGACTAAGCGCGGCGGGAATCAGTAACCAGACTGACTTGCCCTCACGCAACCAAAGATATGGCAGGTAACAGCCAACAATCTCTGCCAACGCCGTCATTAAAAAAAGACCTACTGTTTTGACTTCAGGCAAAAGATGCTACCTCTGGTTTGTGATTCGCGATGTATGGGATTAGATGAATATTATGCTGAGGAATACCGGGTTGGGCAATGCGGCAAGTCTTCCCAGGGGTAAGTCTTTCCAGGGGCAATGCTTTTTGACCTTACGGCATCAGGCGATATTCATAACCCTAGGCTATAACGTCTGAGGAGAGTCATTAGCGTTTCGGCCGGACCAGCCACCGTGGTCTATACTGGGGACAAAAGCTAAATCCCTGACGGAAGGAGGCCTTATGTCGGATCATCACACCTACAAAAAGCTCGAAGTGGTCGGTTCTTCAAAAAACAGTATCGATGAAGCCATCAGAAATGCGATTCAGGAATGCGCGGTGACCGTAAAAAACCTGGAGTGGTTCGAAGTTGTCGAGACCCGCGGGCATATCGTCCATGATCAGGTTGGCCACTTTCAGGTCACGCTGAAAATTGGTTTTCGTATTGAGGGCAGTTGATATATCTCTCATCAGACTTTTCTGACCGTTTCACCGCCTCGTGGCGAAACGCATCAGTATAGTCTTCTGCCTTTTACGTCCCATTTGGACACATCCATCCAGTTCAATATAACTATAGAGGGTGTCTACAACTCGTGGGTAACTCGGACACATAACGCCGGCCATAAGCGGCGCCCTACCAAAGACGTCAGTGGAGGGCCATCGGCCCGCAACAGACTTAATGGTTTAGTTAACTGATTTAAACCCAAACGTCATTCGCTGCCGTCTTGGTACCAGTTTCGTCACCAGTATTCACAACGCCTCGTGGCTCGATGAGCAGAACCTTTGCCTCATATTCCGCAAAAGGTTTGTGTTCGATGCCTTTTGGAACCACATACATTTCGCCTTCAGACAGATCCACATGCCCGTCTCTGAAATCAATTCTAAGACTGCCCTCAAGGACTATGAAAGTTTCGTCTGTGTCTTTGTGATCATGCCACACAAACTCGCCCTGGATTTTTACGACTTTGAACTGATAGTCATTCATCTCAGCGATGACTTTCGGTGACCATTGCTCATCGAAGAGGCCGAGCTTGTTTTTGAAATTAATCGCCTGATAGTTCATGTAAACTCCTTTTCAGTGATAGTGATGCCCAGTGTCTGGCCGTACAACATCAGAGTTATCATTGATACTTATCTGTGTATACGTACTAATTTCTTTAACGAAATCCAGCGCTGCTTTACGATCATTTTCGGTACCACAAAAAGATCTCATCTCTGTAAACTTTTTGGAATTTTTCCCAAACATTACTTCGCTCTGAGTGATACCAACCCGATAAGACTTATTACCATCCTTTCCCCGTTGATAGCAGAGAACAGAGATATCAATAATTGTTGAGTAAGGAAAATGAATTACCTTTTCACCATAGAAATGTTTCCTGACTTGTACCGCCGCTCCAGCGCGGTTGTCAAAATAGAAACGTGTACTTCCAAAAAAACACTGCATGGATACGAGAAGACAAACACCTATTATTACGTATACAGCTACAACTTCTGATTTGGCAATACTCGTTGAAGTAAATCCAGCCAGAGACAAGGAAAGCCAAACTGAAGGAGCAATAAACACAAGACCTAGCCACCATGCTCTACGATGATATATTTCCATATGGATGCAATCTCTTCGGTTATTCCTGGAGCCTAACGTTCATAACTAAGGCTCCGCGCATTTTGCGGCGTCCGCTTGCCTGTGCCTGTTAAAACGGAATATAGCACCCATGGCGGTACAGAGAACCAAAAGGAGAATGCCGTTGAAGAGATATGGCGTACGATTCAAAAATACCTCTCCGTTATTTCCCAAGTATGCTTCGCCTTTTTCTAAAGATGCAATGCCTAATGTTTCATAGAGCGGATAGTATCTCCCGAAAGCGCAAACTCTCATGGGATAAAGCCCAACGTAAGGTGACCGGATTAATTTATTCTGTTGATCAAGGACGAGCTCGACTTCGTATTCAACAGAGTATTGGTTTACATTCCAGACACACTGTTCCGATGAAGATAATACCTCTATGCGGGTAACTTCATATGGGCCGTATTTGTGCTCATGGTGAATGGCTAAAGTCAGGTCAACGGCTACCATCAGGGCAAGCATGCCCAAGAAGACATTTGTAATTATGGTTGGCTTACGCACGGCACGTTCTCGCTTTAACACCGCTGACACGCGTTTGTCGCGCGCTCAACCTTGTTGGATTTTCATGGCCTCTCATGTAGAAACCACGTATTTCGCCCAATGAGGCCTACCGCCAACTCCGGCAGAGATACACCTGGCAGGGCGGTTGTACATGGAGCAAAAGCCTCTATTTGGGTTGCGAGAGCAAATGCATCTTCTATATCTTTGGGCGGCTTTGTTACTTTCACATGAAGCATCGTCCCGTAGTGCGCGGTGATTTCTGCGCCATATAACTCCTGCCACATCATCAACATCTTAATGGATGGAGGTGTTAGGTTATTACAGGCGCCATACCAGTGCAGGTACGCTAGAATGTGTGGGCCAGCTGATACCGGCAGCAATATTAGCTGTTCAAGTTGAGGGTCGGTTGGTTCAAACCAACTCATACAAGTGCGATCTTCTCCGGCCAGTTTTTCCAGTCCAATATTTTCAACCTGCCACCTAAGAAACCACTCGTTGAGTCCGAAGTAGTCTGAAATCTCTCCAGATGACATTCTCGATAGGATATCCTGCTCCGCTGGTGCGCTACCGAAGTTACGTTGGGAGGAGTCTATAAGCCAGCCAATAGAATCAACGGCGTCTTCCGTATAAATCCGATTATGCTCATTTAGCATTGTTTCTATGCTTGCAGGCTGGACCGAAGCCAATATTTGGCTCGGGAGCGCATTCTCTCCTGATTCCTCTTCGGTGAAGTAGAATCTTGAGAATATATCTTCATTAAGTACCGCTTCGCGCCAGCCAGAGGATGCTCCGGACCATATAGCGGTTACCACTGGATATAATCCGGATTCCTTTCTAAGGTAAAAGAAATGATCCCAGATCTCGTATCTCTCTTCGGGCGAGATTTTTACCGCAATCGCTTTCTTGGAACAGCCTGGCAGGGGTAATTCGACCAGTTCGCCATTCTTTTTCCCAAACTTTTCAATCTCTTCAAGAATCCGATTCACCTGTGACTTCCTTCGTGCAACCAAAATCTAACACCGCGCTCTGCGGAAATTTGCGAGCGCTAGCGAGTAAATTTTCCGTAGCAGCGCCTTGTTAAGTTCTATTCGTACCAAGATGATGTATCAACATCCAATTCTTCTGCTTCGACCTGAAAATCATCAGGATTTTCAACGTGTGATTTCATATCTAATGAAAATGGATAACTTTCATTCATGATGCATAAATCATCTTTCGGCCCGTACTCTTGGGTAACATGAACAGTGCCTCTTGCAGTGACGAAAATGTACTCATGATCAATACTCGTACACTCAATTTCTTCTACTTCTGAGTAATCGACAAATACGTGATTTGCAATAATGGAAAGGCTATCGGGTATAGCCCCAACGGCTGTCGTTACCACTGAATCATGGACTTTCTCTTCAAGAGCTTCGATAACGATATGTTCCAGGTCATCTATTTGGCTCAAGGAATCACTTGCTATCTTTATAACTTGCCGTGCATCTTCAAAGAACTTTCTGGGACATGCTTTAAAATATTTTTCAGTGATGTGTGTATATTTATTAAAGAAGCGAAATTCATCTAAGAACTCTGAGATACATTCATTCAGATGCTCCAGCACATCTTGCCCTAGATATTCATCTGATATGTTTGATTGAGCACAATACTTTAGTTGCTGGCGTCTGGTTACTTCATGTTTTTCACTTTCCCGCTCATACCATGAAACTGTCTTGATTTTTTTGACGGGCGCTTTCCGTTTAAGCACATGGAGCACAAGCTCACGCATTGAGAATGCAAAATTGTGAAATCTTAGCGGATTCCCATGGGATGCATAGTTTCTCAGACTTGCGACGAATAGCTTTTTCTCAAATTCAGTCTCTAAGAGAGATTGAAATTCCTTCATAAAGTCTAAGCTTTGTAGTTTCTTTAGCTTCATAGCTTCCTATGGAACTTAACGCTTAAAGCACGGGCGACAAAACCAAAGCGAAGCGGCGGGTTTTGGCGTCCTGTGCCTTTATTTGTTAGAAGCGTTGGCCACCTTGAGGTAATGATCGGTGGCCTCCAATATAGTTTCAGCCTTGTAGACTATACCCAAATCAATCATCTGATTTACCTCTGCCACAGCCTTTTGATTGGTTGGTATATCGATAACTTTAATCTCGCCCTGTTCTTGACGTTGATATACCTTCGCTACGAGACCGAGAAAATGCATTCTATTTCCCGCATACAAGCCACCGGCTTTATCTGGATGTCCACCTGCGTAATATATGAAAACAGGGCTTCCACTTGAACCTGGAAACACAGACGCATCAATTAGGAAGACTTTTTCTCCATTAAAGTCGGTGTAACAAGGAGTTGCAGTAAGTCCCCTACGAGTTACAGGAAGTATATTCTTCTGATCCCAGATCCCACTTGGATAGCCAATAAAAATGACTTCCTCCATTGGCCCGATGAATTTCTCATAGTGTTCATCATTAGGAAAATTGTCTTTCGTAACATTCTTCCAAAATAAAATCTGCCCGGCCTGTTCAGCAGATGAGATCATTACCGAGACATTCATTACAGCTACATCCACAGATGGGTCGGGATGACCTATAAATGTCGATTGACTATATGGAAATGCAACTCCCTGACCTATTAGAGGCTCTTTAGATTCTTCTTTTATTTCACCTCGCAACATCACGAAGTTTCCTTGAACCACTCCATCAATTACATGCTTATTCGTAACAACAAAAAGCCTCTGTTCATGCAGAAAGAAGAAGCCTGTTCCAACAGAGCTTCCATTTTTGGTTTGACCCTCAAGCCTGACTGTCGTATGTAAAAGTTCTTCCGCTAATGATTGCATGTTTTATATCCGAGCTTCTAACGCCCCGCTAAACGGCGAGCGTTAGCGAGTCCGGTGGAGGCCACGCTTTTTGTGGCCGGAACGTATTTGAGCGGCTTGTTATAAGCTGAACTCTTCGGTAATTTCACTGTAAAACTCAAACTCGTTTGCCATGCCAACTCCATTGCCCCCATTGAAGTACCTGACACCAACCGCAGTGCCTTCTGGGTAATTCTCGATTTGTATGACGACGCAAGGTACTCTGGAATTATTTTCACTATCTAACTGCACCGCAAACAAGGGCAATTCTGTATTGTAAGGTTCACTGCCAGATGGAACGTGAAATACAGCCCTACCTTCCTCTACGTCCTTTTCAGTAGCAGTCCTGCCGGAGATTACTGGAATATTTTTCCAATCTTTTGAATCGATTTCTTCCCACATAGCTCGAACTCAAAATGGCTTATAACGCCACGCTAAACGGCGAGCGTCAGCGAGTCCGGTGGAGGCCACGCTTTTTGTGGCCGGAACGAATTTGAGCGGATTGTTAAGTGACGCTATCTACACCGTAGCCATAACATACCGCCTATAATTTTTCCACAGAATAAGCCTAAACCTAGAAACATGAATATTGCTATATCTGACCAAGATCGCAGTGGCCCAAAGGATTCACTCAATATAAAAGGTAAAGCAACGAGACCAATAAAAACAAAAAACCAAGATACCATAAGCACAAAATATATTAGATTTTGCGTGATTGTTCGGTCTTTTGGTGCAGTTACGAAAAAGCGCATTATTGGGTTGCGAGGATAAAATTCACAGCCTTCCATAATTTGAGTATGGCCGGTAATAGCAAAGCCAAATACCGAACCGAGAATAAGTCCCGAAAATGCAGATGCTAAAATTACGATGAACTCCATGAGCATATTCACTTAACGCCGCGGTTTGGGGCGGACATGGAGCGCCAGCGGAATGGCCGTCCCAGCCGAAGGCGACAACACCGCCTTGTTATAGGTTATTTTAATTTATATACAACCAAATTCATGCTGAACTTATTGTTAGCCAGCCACTTATACATAGGATAAGAAAGAAGACCAGTTATTACAGCTGACAGTGGCGCAGTAAGTAAAACCACAAAGTTAAGCAAAAAACCCCCAATGGTTGCATCAGGGTCGCCACCAATAATTTGGATTAAATATGAAACTGCGTTAATGATGAGCAGCAAGAACCCCAAGCACACACCCATTACGGCGGTGAGTTTTAAATATGAACTAAAAGCTATTCTTGCTCTTTCTATTAGAATCTCTTCTTCCACACTAAACTTCCTTACGGCGTGACCTATAACGCCTCAAACACCGGCGCCGTTTACGGCGTCCGAGTGCTTTGACTTGTTACGTGATTGACTTGCAAGCATAACCTTTGGATGATCTGGGTCAATTACCAAAAGCTCTTGTATTACGTGCTTTAATGCTTTTCTACAGTTCTTTGTAGATTCTTGTATATCTTGCTCACGAGCGTTTAGGAAGTTTGCCATTTCTTCACTATCAAAATTCATTTCTCTTGATTTCAAGTGAACTAGAGAATTTCGATCCTTGTGTAGACGCTTTAGTGATTCGTAGGCTTGACCTGATTTAGATATTTCTTTTCCTGTGATTAATTTAGGGATAACTAACCACTTTGATATGAAGTCCAATTTATCTAAATGATCTTTAGAATATTTGTCACCCAAGCAAGATGCAGCATAGTCATAAATGAAAGCTTCAAAGTACATTGCTGTAAATACGACAGCAATAATACAGGATTGGTCTCTAGTTTCTTCTAGTGGATCTAATTCTATATGCAGAGAATAGTATTCTGGCGGTGGGTTTTCAGGGTCATCACAGTTTGATAGCAATGAAGAAATATCATCCCAAAGTTTTTGCACCTTTGGATTGATTTTCTCGAAGGTATCTAGATTGCTCTCCGCAATCCATCTAAACCTATCGTCTCCACCTAAGCGGGAATATGTTTCAAATCTTTCCATATTGTTTCACGTAACATCTTATCTATGGACTCTCCTCGGTTTGCAAGGTAATCAAGATAAAACCACATTCGACTGCATATATCTATTCGGTCTTTGTGTAGTCACACTGACCCAGATGACATTTGCGCGCAAATTCCTCATTATT
>NZ_JAHKRS010000029.1 GCF_018863235.1 Pseudomaricurvus albidus | reverse complement strand
GGGGTACTGGGGATTTTCCCTCGTAAACGGACATAAATCTCTACAGTCCCCGCGATTCCTGGCCTCTGAGAGGGGGTTACTTTGTATTTTTCTGTTTTTTCTGGATGTTTTGTTACTATCGATGCCTTTGAGTGTCGACTATGCCTACCGAAAAACGCACTAAGATCCTAACAGAAACTGAAATTACTGAGCTCTTCAGTCCTCCCCCCCTAAATTTAAATGATCAGCGCTTCTTTTTTACGCTTAATGATGCTGAATTAGCAGAAAGTAAGAAAATCAGAGACCGCAATCAAAGATGCATGTTTGTCGTGTTACTGGGGTACTTCAAAGTTAAGCCTGTGATGTTGAACCCCGGCTATCATCAAGTTAAACAGGATCTTAAGCATGTCTGTAAAAACGTATTTCCAGGATCAGGCCTGAGACCATTCAATCTCACTCAGAAAACCCGTGCACGCATCTACCAGCGCATTTTTAGATTGGCGAATCATCAGCGTTGGCAAGAAAAGTTGCATTGTGCTGAGTTAATCAGAGATCTGAATGAAC
>NZ_JAHKRS010000028.1 GCF_018863235.1 Pseudomaricurvus albidus | reverse complement strand
CATCGCCTCTAACTGCCTAGGCATCCACCGTGTGCGCTTAGTCGCTTGACCATATAACTCAAGCAACTAGATGTTGCGACTTACAATATTTGATAACTTCATTTATTGTTAACATGATTCCGGTAAAACCAGAACACACCAACAACAAACAAGCGTTCTCTATTGCAATCGAAAAAATGACAATTTTACGCCGGACAGGTATGTATCAAATAAAGACTACACACTTGAATTTACTCAGCATTGTATTTAAACAACTTTACATTCCACCTTGTTAAAGAACTTCTGATGGTAAACATCAGAAAGTTGCTGTCTCGTACTTCATGCCGACTACTCATCTGGCTCGAAACAACAAGTTTCTGAAATCTACTTGCAATGAATATTTGGGAACCACCTCAGGAAGAAAGTGGTGGAGCTATGCGGGATCGAACCGCAGACCTCCTGCGTGCAAGGCAGGCGCTCTCCCAGCTGAGCTATAGCCCCAATAATTTCTTTAAAAGAAATTGGTAGGCCTGGGCAGACTTGAACTGCCGACCTCACCCTTATCAGGGGTGCGCTCTAACCAGCTGAGCTACAGGCCTATAATCGAACCGGTCGTTTATCACGGCCAGTTACAGGCGTAACCACGACTGGTATTCACTGCAATCAGACTAATCAAGCAATGCGTGTGAGCACTTACGAAACGGATGCGATATCGTTTAAGGAGGTGATCCAGCCCCAGGTTCCCCTAGGGCTACCTTGTTACGACTTCACCCCAGTCATGAATCACTCCGTGGTGA
>NZ_JAHKRS010000027.1 GCF_018863235.1 Pseudomaricurvus albidus | reverse complement strand
CGCGGTTTCGGATAATGAGTGCAATTTCCTAGTGAGGACGGCCAGCTGATATAGTTCGGTGCCATTTTCTCGCCAAAGGAAATAACACAATGAGCTATAAGCAGCTGACCGAAGGTGAACGATACCAAATTTACGCCATGAATTCAGTGGGTTGTAAACAAAATGAAATTGCAGAGCAGTTGGGACGGAGTCCATCAACAATAAGTCGAGAGCTGAAGCGTAATAAAGGCCTTCGTGGCTACAGGCCAGCTCAGGCCCAAAGGCTCAGTGATAATCGCAGAGCTTCGGCCCATAAGGCCATAAAGGTTACTGATGAAGTGAAGGTGTGGATCGAGCAGCTGATACGCCAGGAGCTGAGCCCTCAACAGGTGGTGGATTACCTGGAGAGGCACAAAAACCTGTCGTTACACCATGAGACGATTTACCAGCTTGTTTATGCCGACAAGGCTGAAGGCGGCGATCTTTACACGCATCTGAGGGTTGCATCAAAGCCGTACCGCAAGCGCTATGGGCACTACGACCGTCGCGGGAAGATCAAAAACCGCGTGGATATTGACGATCGACCACCCATTGTTGAACGTCGAAGCCGCATCGGGGATTGGGAGGGTGATACGGTCATGGGTAAAGGGCGCAAGAGCGCTTTGTTGACGATGGTTGAGCGCAAGACGCTATATACCGTTGTCGTTCGGTTAACCGGCAAGCGGGCTGACCTGCTTGCAAAGGCCGCCCTAGCCAGCATGGAAGACCTGAAATCGAAGGTCAAAACCATCACTTTCGATAACGGTCTGGAGTTTGCGGAACATGAGGAGATTGCCAGAGGGCTAGACGCTGATATTTACTTCGCACACCCGTATGCCTCATGGCAGCGTGGCACCAACGAAAATACGAATGGGCTTATCCGCCAGTATTTTCCCAAGGGAACTGACTTTAACGACGTCACGGATGATGAGGTACAAGCAGTAATGGATCGGCTGAACAATCGTCCCAGAAAGACAAGGGGCTGTCGATCACCAAACGAATTATTTATGGGGCAGCGAGTGGATTTGCTCGCTGCGTAACGGAATTGCAGTTATTACTTGAAACTGCG
>NZ_JAHKRS010000026.1 GCF_018863235.1 Pseudomaricurvus albidus | reverse complement strand
TGATCCTGCCCGCCAACAGTGGACACGCTATTAAGCGACGTTCTTCGCCTCAAATGCTTCTGGGCTAATAAAGCCGTTGGCACTGTGTCGGCGGGTTCGATTGTAGTCCACTTCGATATACTGGAACACGGTTTGCCGCATCTCCTCCCGGGTGACGAATCGCTCGCCGTGAATGGCCTCCACCTTTAGCGAGTGGAAAAAGCTCTCGGCACAGGCATTGTCATAGCAGTTGCCCTTCGCACTCATGCTGCAGAGCAATCCGTGCTCACTGATCAACCGCTGGTAGGCACTGGAACAGTATTGGCTCCCACGATCTGAATGCACAATCACCCCAGTGGGCATGCGACGTCGCCACAGGGACATCTGTAACGCGTCACATACCAACTGCGCCGTCATTCGCTCCGACATGGCCCAGCCCACCACCAGGCGCGAGTACAGGTCGATCACGACTGCCAGGTACAGCCAGCCCTCATCGGTCCATAGGTATGTGATGTCTCCCACGTACTTCTGATTCGGCCCGGTGGCCGTAAAGTCCTGCTGCAACAGGTTAGGCGCCACTGGCAGGTTATGCCGGGAGTTTGTGGTTGCCTTGAATTTCTTCGCCGCCTTGGCCCGCAATCCCTGCCGCCGCATGCTCTCGGCGATAGTCTTGCGATCATACTGGTGCCCGGCATCTGCCAAATCACGAACCAACCTGGGTGACCCCGAGCGACCCTTGCGATCGCCGAATGCCTTCTTCACGCGTTCATCAAGCAGGTTACGGCGTTTCTGACGATGCGACGGATCATTACGTCGATTGCGCCAGGCATAGAATCCACTACGTGACACCTTGAGCACCCGGCTCATAGCTGAAATGCCGAAAGTGCACTGATGTTCGTCCATAAACACATACTTCACTTCAGGCTCTTGGCGAAGTATGTGGCCGCCTTTTTTACGATGGCTAGCTCCTCTGCCTGCTCAGCCAACTGGCGCTTCAGACGAGCATTCTCCGCCGCCAGGCTTTGCTCCAGATCACTCTGGTCCCGCTTTGCCCTGGCCTGTGACCGCCAGCCGTAGAGTTGCGAGGCATGCAGCCCCAACTCCTTGGCGGCCTTGGAGATGCCGATCTTCTCTGCCAAAGCCAGCGCCTCACGCCGGAATTCGGGAGGGTGCTGCCTTCGGGTTGCTTTCTTCTTTCCTGCCTTTTCTGTCATGGTTCACCTCTGTAGCGTAGCTTACTCGCTTAGCAGGGTGTCCATCATTGGTGGGCAGGATCA
>NZ_JAHKRS010000025.1 GCF_018863235.1 Pseudomaricurvus albidus | reverse complement strand
TTATCTATGGACTCTCCTCGGTTTGCAAGGTAATCAAGATAAAACCACATTCGACTGCATATATCTATTCGGTCTTTGTGTAGTCACACTGACCCAGATGACATTTGCGCGCAAATTCCTCATTATTCAAACGGCCTCAAGAGCCAAAGCTGTTATCAGGTCTTATTTACGCACGGTCGATGCCGTTTCCATCTCACTTACCAGCAATCAAGAAGTTCATCCTTACTTAACAATTTCCAGTGCTTTGATATTTAAACATCATTGCCCAGAGCATTCTTGCTTGTTTTGATGCATAAGCTACTGCCACAACATTATCTGGCTTACTCTTTCTTAGCTTTTCTACCCATTCAGTGTGAACGCCTTTCCCTTTAGAGGACATAAGCAATACAGTTCTTGCTCCGTGTATCAAGAGTGTTCGAAGATATGTATCGCCTTTCTTTGTGATCCTTCCTTGTTTTGCTTTCCCCCCGGATGAATACTGTCTAGGCACTAAACCCAGCCATGCCGAGAACTGCCTGCCGCTCTTAAATGTTTTTGAATCTCCGGTAGTTGCTACCACTGCCGAGGCTGTCAGCGCGCCAACCCCATCCAGCGTCAACAACTCTCTTGCAACTGGATGTGAGCGAGCCCAACGCTCGATTAAACGATCAAATTGAGCGATCCGCTCCTCTTCTCTTAACACTGAAGCATATAAATCATGGACTATTTCCAGAACAAGAGGAGACAGATCATTATCGCTCAGAAACGCCACCATCTCTTTTTTAAACTTCTCTCTACCCTGGCTAAAAACATAACCAAATTCAGCTAAATGCCCTCTAATTTGATTTATCAATGACGTTCGAGTAGCGATGCTTCTAGAACGTACTCGATGCACCATTAATATTTCTTGTTGCTCTTCTGTTTTAATGGCAACAAAGTTTACATTAGGCCTGCTTATAGCTTCACAAATTGCTGAGGCATCATTTAAATCATTTTTCTCTTTTATCAGATATGGCTTAACGTACTTGGGCGCAATAAGTCTCACATCGTGTCCTAATTTCTTCAGTTCCCTTCCCCAGTAGCTACTGCTTCCGCAAGATTCGATACCAATTAATACTGGCGGTAATTGCGCAAAAAAAGTTAAAACTGACTGGCGCTTTAACTTTTTTGAGAGTGTCTTATTCCCATGCTGATCCACACCGTAAGCAACAAATATGTTTTTAGCTATATCCAAACCAATACGAATAGTCATTGTCGCCATGATCGTCTCCTAGTTCAGTAGTCGTATCTTAAGGATAGCCACTGAAGGTAGAGGAGAGTCCATGTCATTAT
>NZ_JAHKRS010000024.1 GCF_018863235.1 Pseudomaricurvus albidus | reverse complement strand
GCCGGTTAACGTCCAGGTATGACCATCACTGGCCGTCAAGGTGTCTATTCCGGTACCCGCGTCCACCAAAGTGATGTTGCTATACGTCAAACCTTTCTGGCTGACCTTTCCAGCTTCGCCACTGGCGGCAAAGATATCATCACCAGATGTACCCAGTACGCTGCTGCCGGTGGCAGCGTTCGCTTCTTCCAAGCCACTGAAGTTAATGCCGGAGTGAACCACTTGTACATCTGCATCCGTGCTTAACTGCCAGGCTTCTGCACTGCTGCTGGTCAAGACATCGTTGCCACCACTGTTATTGCCGCCGTCGACGGTATCGATACTGCTGATCAACACCCCATTGGCCGTGATGGTGTTGGCGCCTTCAATTTCAAAGGTATCGGCATTGCCGGAACCTGTGACCGAACTGTTACCGGATACCGTTCCCTCATGTTCGGCGACTTCCACATCACTGAAAGTAATATCGGCAGCTATCAATTCATTGTCATTGGTCGTCAATTCCCATGCACGGGTCGTGGTGGATTCCACCACATCGTTAATCGCCGGATCGGAAGAGCTGCCACCGTTGACTGTATTGACATTGGTAAACGTCAGTCCACTTACCTCGACCGTATTCGCATCTCCGCCAACCGTGAATATTTCTGCTGCATCATCGGCACCTTGCACTGACGCATTATTGGCATCGGCCACCTCCATATTGGAGTAGGTAATATTATCTTCGATGAGTTGTTTTTCGATACCTGTGAGTGACCATATGTGGCCATTACCTGCTGTCAGGGTATCTGTACCGGTACCGGCATCCACCGAGGTGATGTTGCTATACGTCAAACCTTTCTGACTGACCTTTCCAGCTTCGCCACTGGCAGCAAAGGTATCATCACCAGATGTACCCAGTACGCTGCTGCCGGTGGCAGCGTTCGCTTCTTCCAAGCCACTGAAGTTAATGCCGGAGTGAACCACTTGTACATCTGCATCCGTGCTTAACTGCCAGGCTTCTGCACTGCTGCTGGTCAAGACATCGTTGCCACCACTGTTACTGCCGCCGTCGACGGTATCGATACTGCTGATCAACACCCCATTGGCCGTGATGGTGTTGGCGCCTTCAATTTCAAAGGTATCGGCATTGCCGGAACCTGTGACCGAACTGTTACCGGATACCGTTCCCTCATGTTCGGCGACTTCCACATCACTGAAAGTAATATCGGCAGCTATCAATTCATTGTCATTGGTCGTCAATTCCCATGCACGGGTCGTGGTGGATTCCACCACATCGTTAATCGCCGGATCGGAAGAGCTGCCACCGTTGACTGTATTGACATTGGTAAACGTCAGTCCACTTATCTCGACCGTATTCGCATCTCCGCCAACCGTGAATATTTCTGCTGCATCATCGGCACCTTGCACTGTCGCATTATTGGCATCGGCCACCTCCATATTGGAGTAGGTAATATTATCTTCGATGAGTTCTTTTTCGATACCTGTGAGTGACCATATGTGGCCATTACCTGCTGTCAGGGTATCTGTACCGGTACCGGCATCCACCGAGGTGATGTTGCTATACGTCAAACCTTTCTGACTGACCTTTCCAGCTTCGCCACTGGCAGCAAAGGTATCATCACCGGTAGTACCCAGCACACTGCTGCCGGCTGCACCGTTCGCTTCTTCCAAGCCAC
>NZ_JAHKRS010000022.1 GCF_018863235.1 Pseudomaricurvus albidus | reverse complement strand
ACTGTCTGCGAACATCCAGTTACATCAGTTATATGGTCAAGCCTCACGGGCAATTAGTACTGGTTAGCTCAACGCCTCACAACGCTTCCACACCCAGCCTATCAACGTCGTAGTCTTCAACGGCCCTTTAGGGGACTTAAAGTCCCAGGGAAATCTAATCTTGAAGGAGGCTTCCCGCTTAGATGCTTTCAGCGGTTATCCCGTCCGAACGTAGCTACCGGGCAATGCCATTGGCATGACAACCCGAACACCAGGGGTTCGTTCACTCCGGTCCTCTCGTACTAGGAGCAACTCTTCTCAAATTTCCAACGCCCACGGCAGATAGGGACCGAACTGTCTCACGACGTTCTAAACCCAGCTCGCGTACCACTTTAAATGGCGAACAGCCATACCCTTGGGACCGGCTTCAGCCCCAGGATGTGATGAGCCGACATCGAGGTGCCAAACACCGCCGTCGATGTGAACTCTTGGGCGGTATCAGCCTGTTATCCCCGGAGTACCTTTTATCCGTTGAGCGATGGCCCTTCCATACAGAACCACCGGATCACTATGACCTACTTTCGTACCTGCTCGACGTGTCAGTCTCGCAGTCAAGCACGCTTATGCCATTGCACTAAACTCATGATTTCCGACCATGATTAGCGTACCTTCGTGCTCCTCCGTTACTCTTTGGGAGGAGACCGCCCCAGTCAAACTACCCACCATACACTGTCCTCGATCCGGATAACGGACCTGAGTTAGAACCCCAAACATACCAGGCTGGTATTTCAAGGACGGCTCCACGATGACTGGCGTCACCGCTTCAAAGCCTCCCAGCTATCCTACACAAATAGGCTCAGAGTTCAGTGCAAAGCTGTAGTAAAGGTTCACGGGGTCTTTCCGTCTAGCCGCGGGAACACGGCATCTTAACCGCGATTTCAATTTCACTGAGTCTCGGGTGGAGACAGCGTGGCCATCATTACGCCATTCGTGCAGGTCGGAACTTACCCGACAAGGAATTTCGCTACCTTAGGACCGTTATAGTTACGGCCGCCGTTTACCGGGGCTTCGATCAAGAGCTTCGCCGAAGCTAACCCCATCAATTAACCTTCCGGCACCGGGCAGGCGTCACACCCTATACGTCCACTTACGTGTTTGCAGAGTGCTATGTTTTTAATAAACAGTTGCAGCCACCTGGTTACTTCGACCAGCCTCAGCTTAGGGAGCAAGTCCCATCACCAAAGCCGGCGCACCTTCTCCCGAAGTTACGGTGCTATTTTGCCTAGTTCCTTCACCCGAGTTCTCTCAAGCGCCTTGGTATTCTCTACCTGATCACCTGTGTCGGTTTGGAGTACGGTTCTATATAACCTGAAGCTTAGAAGATTTTCTTGGAAGTATGGCATCAATCACTCCAACTCAATAAAGAGTCTCGTCATCACCTCTCGGCCTTAGAATCCCGGATTTGCCTAAGATTCCAGCCTACAAGCTTAAACGCGGACAACCATCGCCGCGCTGACCTAGCCTGCTCCGTCCCTCCGTCGCAGTTATACAAAGTGCAGGAATATTAACCTGCTTCCCATCGACTACGCATTTCTGCCTCGCCTTAGGGGCCGACTAACCCTGTCCCGATTAGCGTTGGACAGGAAACCTTGATCTTCCGGCGGGGGAGTTTTTCACTCCCCTTGTCGTTACTCATGTCAGCATTCGCACTTCTGATACCTCCAGCAAACCTCACAGTTCACCTTCAGCGGCTTACAGAACGCTCCCCTACCATGCACTAAGTGCATCCGCAGCTTCGGTTGCTAATTTAGCCCCGTTACATCTTCCGCGCAGGCCGACTCGACTAGTGAGCTATTACGCTTTCTTTAAAGGGTGGCTGCTTCTAAGCCAACCTCCTAGCTGTCTAAGCCTTCCCACATCGTTTCCCACTTAACTAGCATTTGGGACCTTAGCTGGCGGTCTGGGTTGTTGCCCTTTTCACGACGGACGTTAGCACCCGCCGTGTGTCTGCCATGATTGCACTCACTGGTATTCGGAGTTTGCAACGGGTTGGTAAGTCGGGATGACCCCCTAGCCGTAACAGTGCTCTACCCCCAGTGGTGAGACATGACGCACTACCTAAATAGTTTTCGGGGAGAACCAGCTATCTCCGAGCTTGATTAGCCTTTCACTCCGATCCACAGCTCATCCCCGCATTTTTCAACATACGTGGGTTCGGGCCTCCAGTCAGTGTTACCTAACCTTCACCCTGGCCATGGATAGATCGCTCGGTTTCGGGTCTATTGCCAGCAACTAGACGCCCTATTAAGACTCGGTTTCCCTACGGCTCCCCTACACGGTTAACCTTGCTACTGACAATAAGTCGCTGACCCATTATACAAAAGGTACGCAGTCACAGAACAAGTCTGCTCCTACTGCTTGTACGCACACGGTTTCAGGATCTATTTCACTCCCCTCACAGGGGTTCTTTTCGCCTTTCCCTCACGGTACTGGTTCACTATCGGTCAGTTAGGAGTATTTAGCCTTGGAGGATGGTCCCCCCATGTTCAGACAGAATATCACGTGTTCCGTCCTACTCGATTTCACACTAAAAGAGTTTTCGTGTACGGGGCTATCACCCTGTATCGCTCAACTTTCCAGAAGATTCCACTAACTCTATTAATGCTTAAGGGCTAATCCCCGTTCGCTCGCCGCTACTAAGGGAATCTCGGTTGATTTCTTTTCCTCCGGGTACTTAGATGTTTCAGTTCCCCGGGTTCGCCTCTTACACCTATGTATTCAGTGCAAGATACTCATAAATGAGTGGGTTTCCCCATTCGGAAATGTACGGATCAAAGCATGTTTGCCGGCTCCCCGTACCTTATCGCAGGCTCCTACGTCCTTCATCGCCTCTAACTGCCTAGGCATCCACCGTGTGCGCTTAGTCGCTTGACCATATAACTCAAGCAACTAGATGTTGCGACTTACAATATTTGATAACTTCATTTATTGTTAACATGATTCCGGTAAA
>NZ_JAHKRS010000021.1 GCF_018863235.1 Pseudomaricurvus albidus | reverse complement strand
AATGGATCGGCTGAACAATCGTCCCAGAAAGACAAGGGGCTGTCGATCACCAAACGAATTATTTATGGGGCAGCGAGTGGATTTGCTCGCTGCGTAACGGAATTGCAGTTATTACTTGAAACTGCGATACTTATTTTAAACCGAACAAAAAATGGTCGTAAGAATACGAAAAAGCGGAGTAAATTATGGGTGTTGGTGGCATCAGTATTTGGCAATTGGTTATCATTCTTGCCATTGTCGTTATGTTGTTTGGTACTAAGCGTCTACGCAATATAGGCGGAGATTTAGGTGGTGCAATCAAAGGCTTCAAACAGTCGATGAGCGATGACTTATCGATCGACGAAAAACTCGAAAACAAGGCAGCCGAAGGCGAAAGTCTCATGGTCGAAAATGCTGAACAGGTAAAAAACTAACACTTTTCTCTCGTTAAAAATACTAGCCAGACTCTGGCAGGTGTTGGTAATAGCGGTATGCGGGCATACCACGGGCATCACGGATTTCTTCAACTCAGTCACAGCATGGCGGTTTATTAGCAGGGCCTTTTCAGTCTGGGTAAGTTGATAAGGCCGACTTATATTTCGGAAAATCGAGATGTTTAACCGTATGATCAAGTGATAAAAACTGGGCTTGGGGGGGAGTTGCAGACCAGTGACTACCCGCTCGCCGAGGAACGTGTAGAGGTGGTTTATCGTCCCACAAGGGTTCGCAGCTGGCATGGTCAACAGAGTCTGATGGGTGCAGGGGTGGCAGTCGTTCGTGGTTTTGGCTTGGAAATGCATTTGGAGGTAGAGATCAAGCCCTTTTATGTGAACGATTATGACCAGGCTTTGCGCGTGCTTCTGGCGGGGCGGGTGAAGTTTGTGCTGGGAGAACAATTGCTCACCGGCAAGATTTTGCTCAAGTACCTTGAAGATGGTCACAAGCTGTCCCGACAACTGGTGTATTTTCGCCTGAACTATGTGGGTTTTGTGCGCTCTGAGCGTGGGGGACAGCTGCTCAAGCTCTACGAAGAGCGTATGGCGAAGCTGTTGAGTGGGGGGGAACTGCATGCCATTTATCGCAAGTGGGAAAGGAAGATGCCGCCTATGCCGACCACACCCTAGTGCGCCCGCTGATAGCGCATCGCAAAAACACTGCCAACTTATGATGCGCAATGATATCGGATGCTGTTGGTTGGCAGAGACTGTACAGCGATAAGCTGAAGTAAAAAATACAGATTTCTACAGCTCTTAAACGGCAGCTCTGTGGCGTACACCGGCCTATCGTTAATCTATAAATGTACTGAGTTTTCCAGCAAACGAAAGACCGGGTTGGGCGATGAGCTGAAATCAAATGATACAGATAACTACGAGTTTGAAATGGCAGCTATGCGTTAACCACAGCCGCAAAGAAGTCAAAAATATTTCAGCTCTATGGCTGCTTTCTGGCACTAATCGGCCCTTGAGGAAAACTTCAGTTACGGTGCGGACACCGGAAATTCTTTAGTCATCAAATTCTACGAATAACTTTACCGATGTACTTCGCCTTCGGGTAGAACCCGGAATTTCGATACCTCTAAGCATGGAATTCATTGCTGAAAATTTAATGTACCTGCGAAGGGCCGCAATACGGCAGACTGCCGACAATTACAATTTGGAAGAGAGTACCCTACAGAAAAGTCAGGTCTACGGTAGATAGGGGACTTTACGAAATGCCGATATTGCTGCTATTACGCACGTAAATCCAATCATACTTCTCTTTTCTTTCCAGAGTGAGCGCGCTCCTTCATATCAGACTGAATATAGACTTTATCAGTTGTACCCATGCTCGCATGGCCGAGATCATCAGCCATATGTTTTAACGGCCTGCTGGCGATATCCTGCGATGCGCCGGTATGACGTAGCCAGTGCGCGGTTGCCTCACGAAGTGCTTTGGCCTCTTTAGTGAAACCTTCTTCTTTCATTTTGTTATGTGCCATATCGAACGCATCTTGAACGATCCTGCGTAGCTGGCGCGAAGTCATTCCTCCCATGCCGCGGTTCTTGGCAACCAGAGCGGAATTTGAGTCAAAATTCTGGTGTACTCGGGCTCGGTAGGCTTGATAGCGTTCAATATAGGGGAGGAGTGCATTGGGTACCGATACGTCACGAACTTTATTGCCTTTACCCAAGACTTTAAGCCAGTTATTGCCATCGTCATCTTGCCAGTAATGCTTCCAAGTAGGTTGCCAATTCGGCCGTTCAGACAATTCTGAGATCCGCAGGTATAACGTTTTCAGGCACGCGATAATAAACAGTGTTCTCTGGTGGCCTGGATCAGCATCGGCCGCACACTGTGAGCAGTCCAACACATAGTCCCACTGCAGATCCGATAACCGCTTCACGTCTTTTTTGGTAGTACCTTTGATCAAATAGGGTGATTGCTTGCGGATGGCCGGTATGGGATTGCCAAACGCATAGCCTTCATCGGTCAAATAATCGTAGAAACAGGAGAGAGCGGAATAACATATTTTCATCGCCTCATGGGAGAGCGTATGCCCATGGCGTGGGACCTCGATATCCACGCCTTTATCCTCAGCTTGCTTGCGGTTCTCTTTGGCAACTTTGCCCGCAAAAGGACGCCATGCCTTATTTCTGAAGTATTGGCCGTCAATCAGTTGGAATCGATCGTTGACGGCGTTGGCCACCCAGGATACGGGTGGGCTGTGAATGAATTCGAAATAGCTTTCAAGATCGGGACGCTTGAGCTGAATGACGCTTTTGCCTGCGACGGTCCAGGACCACAGTAAGAGCCGTTCAACCTCGTTTCGGTAGCTGCGGTAAGTCGCTTCACTTTTCCGGCTGTAGCTTTTGAGGAAAGCCTGGGTTTGCAGGTAATCCTCGCGAGCGTCAGGAACCGATGCCGCTATACTGGTAAGAAATTCTTTGGAATCGGGATAATCTGCCAGCATGGCGATCCCCGTTGGCAATCGGGTAAAACCCTTGTGGGCGTCGAATAGCGGAACGGCGGCAAAGCGCTTAGACATACATTATCCCTGTATATGAGCCTGTGCAGGACTCTACCAGCGTCAACTCCTAATGTCCACTAATTGCGATTAGAGGACATAGAGAAGGTTTTCTGCATACAGGTATGCTCTCCCCTGGATGGTCAATCTATGCCAGTCAGGTTTCAGAGAGGTAGTGGTGATAAAATATACAGTTAAGAGGGGTTTGCGGGGGCCGCCCTAGGAAGAAGGCAGATTGTGAGGGTGTGTTTGCAGGAAGCAGCTTTACATCGACAATTGTTGATTATAAAGTCAGATTATCCATGGCTGAGTGCTGCAACTCAGCAGTCGCCGGCGACCTCTACAAGCAGTTAACGGCACTTTCACTACTTGTTTTCTCCCTTCTACCAGCCTGTTCAAAAAACACACTAGAATTTCGTAACCCATTGAATGTATTAGGGTATTTTTTCCTTAACTAAGGTTTCCGTACCGTTGATGGCCAACCCCCGTTCATTCAGATCTCTGATTAACTCAGCACAATGCAACTTTTCTTGCCAACGCTGATGATTCGCCAATCTAAAAATGCGCTGGTAGATGCGTGCACGGGTTTTCTGAGTGAGATTGAATGGTCTCAG
>NZ_JAHKRS010000020.1 GCF_018863235.1 Pseudomaricurvus albidus | reverse complement strand
AATAATGAGGAATTTGCGCGCAAATGTCATCTGGGTCAGTGTGACTACACAAAGACCGAATAGATATATGCAGTCGAATGTGGTTTTATCTTGATTACCTTGCAAACCGAGGAGAGTCCATAGATAAAGCTGTTATATCTTCCTCAAGAACGGAGTCCTGCATGGAATACACCGCTGACTATTTTCTAAATGAAATATATGATCTTGAATCTTCGGGTATGCTCTCAGATTTGGCGCTAAGCCCGAGCCTTTTTACTCATTTCATTGCGTTTGACGAGGATGACCGTGAAAACGCATTGTCCTACATAATTTCGGTGCTGGATGAATGCTATAAGTCTGGCCATTTGCGAGTTGCAATTTCTCACAATGATCAAGAACTATATGGTTATGCCATGCTCTTTGTGCATCCAGACCCTAAGTTTCCAAAGTATCTCCACAAAATATATGTAAAAGAAGAATTCCGTGGGCATGGTATAGGTGAGCAAATACTAACGTCTCTTGCAGAAAATGAACCCAAGATCTGTCTGCTCTGTCCTTCAGACAAAGTAGCCTTCTATGAAAAGTACGGTTTTCACTTCACACAACCCTTTGATATTCCCGATGATGAAAACTTTCAGTTGTCTAAAGGGCTATATTCTGAGTTGTGCGTCATGAACAACCATAATGAAACACTTGGCGCCCCAATATTTTTCCTCAATGATAGAGATATTAAGAATATTGTTGGCATATAAAATATAACAAAGTGCTGTAGTCGCTGCGCTGTGACCTCCGTTTCGCTGGCGCTCCACTGCGGCCCCTAAGCACGGCGATGCAAAAAACATACAAAGGAATGAATATGTCAGTTGTAAAGAAAGAATTAATAAAAGAGTTTGAATACGAAATTGATGGGTTAGAACATCCAGTAAAAGGATATGTTTACCTAACTAACGAAATCGATCATCTTCCATATCGTTGGGAAATTAGCCACTATTGTCGCCCTCATAAAGACGCCGCGACTGTATATCGTCCATCACGTCGTCATGCAGAAACAGCTGAAGAAGCAGAATATTTACTCAATATGTATGCTTCAAATTTCACAAATATCGATGTTGTCCCTGCATAACAAGTTGCCGTTGTCGCCAAACGAAAAGACGTTTGGCTGGGACGGCTCCACTGCGTTGCGCCGCCCCAAAGCAAGGCGTTAGGGATCTGAAGTGAAACCGGAAGACTTAGAGTATTTCAGCAAGTTCCTTAAAGAGTTTCAGGCGGAGACGGATCGCGGCGCTGCATTAGTCGGTGCTGCTTTACTTGATGAACAGCTCCTTGAGCTCCTAAAGAGCCATCTTCTATAGAAAAAGCAATCTAAAGAGCTTCTTGAAGGAGGAACTGCACCACTTGGCACTTTCAGCGCCAGAATTAAAGCCAGCTATTGCCTAGGGCTGATCACTGATTTAGAACATAAAGAGTTACAACTAATTCGCAAGGTGCGTAACGAGTTCGCACATCATGTTCACGGTATAAGCTTCGGAGATGATGCGATTACTGCTTTATGCAATAACTTCTACGATCGAATGCCGGATGCAAAAGAGAAGGGAATTCCTCGTGATGCACGTACTCGCTACATCGATTCAGTCATTTTCACATCCTTGGCGCTATGGTATCGACCTCAGCATGCGGAAAAATACAAGGCAGAGCAACGTGAGTGGCCTTATTAAACCCATCCCTAACAAGCGCAAGCACTCGGATCAATGATCTTGCCCCGATTTAACGGACACCAAAGTCAAACTGACAAGGTGTCCGATGCCAAAATATACAATGCCAAGAAAAACCTGGCAGTATTCGAATGAGTTTAAAGTCAAAGCGGTTCAGTTGAGCTTAATGAATGGGATTCAGGTGCAGGAAATTGCAGCCACTCACGACATACATCCCTTTATGCTGTCACGATGGCGAAAAGAATACCGTGAAGGGAAGATTGTGGCTGACAAAGGGAAGAAACTCACTGAAGTATCCAGCAAGCAAGAGAAAGAGATTTCTAAGGTAAAGAAGCTGGAGGCAGAAAATAAGAAACTTAAGCAGGAGCTTGACCTGTTAAAAAAGTGGCAACGGTTTCTTGCGGAGGAACATCAGCAAGATATCGATTCATCCAGAGATTTGGACAAGAACTAGGTATCAAGCGAACCTGTGAGTGGTTGGGCGTATCGCGTAGTGGTTACTACGACTGGCTTAGGAGGGAGCCATCAGCACGTCAGCATAGCGACAAAGACCTGAAGATTCTGATTAAGGCCATATCGGATGAAGCTAAAGGACGCTATGGTAGTCCTAGGATCTGGAAGGCGCTGTATATACTGGGTTACTACGTCAGCCGAAAGCGTGTTGCGCGATTGATGTGCGAGATGGGCCTTATTGCCAGAGTAACCAGGGTAACCTACAGAGCACCTGGCATGAGGCGGTTCCTGGCATCTGGAGAGAATCTGAGGCCAGATGGCGCTGTACCGGAAAAGAAAGACCAGGTATGGGTTGCGGATGTCACTTACTTAAAGGTAAAGCAGCAGTGGCATTATCTGTCAGCGATCATGGATCTTCACTCACGAAGAATTGTTGGGTGGAGTCTAGATACAAAGAGAGCGACAGAGGTTACAGGACGAACGCTTGCGGCTGCAATGCGGAAGCGTAATCCGGAAGTAGGGTTAATGCTACATACAGATCGTGGCGTGGAGTACAGGGGTTCTGAGTATCAGAAGGATCTTAAGCAATATGGTAATCTTCATAGCTTAAGTCGCCCAGGAAAATGTACAGACAATGCGCACATGGAATCATTCTTCCATTCACTTAAGGCAGAACTGATTCGTGGTACGACATTTCAATCTACAGATGAACTGAAGTATGCTTTGGCCTGTTACATCAATGATTTTTATAATAGGAAACGGCTGCATTCATCGATCGGGTATTGCTCACCGATGGAATATGAACGAATAGCAGTATGAAAATGAACGTGTCCGTTTTATCGGGGCAAGATCACAATCGTGGTTTAGGCTCTCTTCGGAGTGAATAACTGGGACAGCAGTGACTCAAAGCTATTTAGTTGGGGGTATGAACTTTCTTACTGTGAAAACTTCAGCATAGAAAATAATGATTTTTCATACGCGGGTGTCCCTGGCGACCTATCACCACTAAGGCAGAAAATAATCTTCTCTAGTGAGATCGAAGATGAGACGAGAGTAATCGTTTTTGATTCTGCGCTTGAAAACCACCCCAACAAAGACGAGATCTACGGGTTTAGTGGGTCAGAAAAGCCTGAGCTCGAGAATCACCACGGACAAGCATATTTTGTTACTGAGTTAGCCACTTATACGAACTTAAGGTATATAGAAGAAAAGGATGGTTATTATCATTTTAAGCTTCCTTTTGATCACCCTGGTCATGAACACTTTAAAGGGGGTAGCGGCGCCCCAATCGTTGATACAGAACTAAGATCTGTGGCGCTTGTGTGCAGAGGGGATATAGATACTAACTCTATATATGCAATTCCGTTATCCCGTTTTAAAGTGCTTCTAGATATTGAAGCTGGGGCTATTCAGGAGGTCCCAGCGTAACAAGCCTGCCAGAGGGCCTATTCGATTCTTGTTTGACCTTGCTTATCTAGGCCTCATTAGATTCCATTTCTTAGTCTGCTCAGGTGCAGAAGTGCTCTTTTCCTTAGGGTCGTTGACAGATGCGGAATTGGCGCTTTCATCGCCAGTTTTCATTTGCAAATTTGAGTTAACTGATGCAGATGATTGACCACTGGAATCAAGATTTATAGATCCTGGCAACGATAGCGATGGAAGCTCGGGCAGAGATACAGCTGGAAGGCTAGGAATTGCTAGCCCACCTAACCCTAAACCTCCACCTCCGCCTGATTCCTGCCAACCTTCCTGCTTGCCAGAAGGGGAGGCGTCACTTTCGTCGAGATTAGGTGAGCCCGAATGGTTACCTTGACCTGGCGTAGTGTTAATCCCGGTGTTGGCGCCTTCTGTAGATATATCAGTGGAGCCATTACCCGAAATCCCGTTGTCATTAGGTGATTCTTCACCCTTTATCGGATTCTCGGAAGGGGGCTCATCAGCACTCGAGACGTCTGAACCGGAAGGTAAAAGCTTTAGATCGGCCTTTTTATGAGCGCTTTGCTCGCTAATTGCACTCTCGTTGGAGGGGTTAGTTTCAAGAGGGGGCTTCGCCTTAAACTCATTTATAGGACTAGGCGATAAGGATGCTTCTATACCATGTGTGATCTGTGTATCATTTTCCTCTTTTGCATCTTGATCTTCTTCCTCTTTTTGGGGTTGAGGTGTTCGGATCGAAGTGTCTGTATATGGTTGGAAACCAGTAGAGCAGCCATTTACTAGCAGCAATAAAACCAAAAAATGACTTTTGTTAATTCGCATCACGCAGGACCCAACCGACAAGGATATAGCAGTATGAACTCAGCTGATCACTCTATCGATATTGATAGCGCTCTTCAACCGATCTCGGATGAAAGAGAAAAAATCGGGAGGCTATTGTATCGATTCGCGTGGGCAATTGAGATTTTCGCGGTAATTATTGGTTTAGCGATCGCCCTTATGCAGGGCTTATCCTCGGCTCAGGAAATGACTGCCGACAATCCGATTCTCGGTTTAAGTGGCTGGACCAATATTCTAATCGCTTCAGTTCCATTTGTAATGGTTGCGGTTGTCGAGTTAACAAAGATTCCCTTTGTAGGTGCTTTCTATAAAACAAGCAGTTTGATTTGGAAAAGCGTTTTTGGATTAAGCTTAGTATTTATTGCATTTATCACTTTTGAATCAGCGATGAATGGATTTGAACGGAATTTTCACTCACTTATTTATTCCGCAGTTTCAAGTAATAACTGCAATTCCGTTACGCAGCGAGCAAATCCACTCGCTGCCCCATAAATAATTCGTTTGGTGATCGACAGCCCCTTGTCTTTCTGGGACGATTGTTCAGCCGATCCATTA
>NZ_JAHKRS010000001.1 GCF_018863235.1 Pseudomaricurvus albidus | reverse complement strand
GCAACAAATATGTTTTTAGCTATATCCAAACCAATACGAATAGTCATTGTCGCCATGATCGTCTCCTAGTTCAGTAGTCGTATCTTAAGGATAGCCACTGAAGGTAGAGGAGAGTCCATGTCATTATTCAACGTCACAATGACGCGTTTAAACACGTCACCGCGACATATATCCACAAAAAATCACCCGCAAATCACGGGTTAATTTTCCATTATTCAATAGCTTAACAAGCATTGACGCGTTTAAACGCGTCACAGCGACGTATATCTACAGAGGGAAGTCTTTAACAGAGGGACGGCATATCCTTGCGTTCAGTCATTGTGGTCGATCTTCCCTGTGTGATGCGCTGGCGCGCTAATCTGCAACTATTGTTAACCAGTCCGTCCTTGACTACAAGGGTCAGTTTTTACTGTCTTTTGGGTGATGGTGATGGTTCGGGCGGTGAGCCGTGTTTACTCCCCCGAGCCTGCGATGACATTTTGCAAGGCCACTTGCCCGCTGTCTGAAACCATCAGTACGGCGACTCCACTTTCCCTCAGCTCGCGTTCCAGTTTGAGCGCTTTTTCTTTGGGAGCGAAGTAGGCTTCGATGCCGTACTTCACCCGATAAGGTGGTACGCTGTTGGTGGTGCGCCCGCGCAGGAATACACCGGCTTCGGGTTTGGTGAGTGAGGCATCGGCATAGTGAAACAGACCGTCGTCGCCAGTTTGCAGGCTGATGTAAACCACTTCGCCTTTGCGCAGTGAGGGAAACTCGGACAGGGCGCGTCCCGGCAGCTGGCCGATCTCGTAGTTGAGCCGTGCGTAGTTGCCGCGAAACATTGAGCGGGGGTCGATTGGGATGGTTTTTACGCGGATTTCCTGTCCCGTCCATAAGGGCATTGCGGCTTTCACCACCATGCCCACCAGTAAGCACAGTTGCAGGATGACGGCCAGCCCAAGGCCTTTGGCAATCGTGGATCGCTTCATTGGGTGCCTCCTTGCAGTTGTTGCCCTTTCCAGTATTTGGCGGCGCCAAGCAGGACAGCGGCCAGCACCATAAACAGGATCGCACCGCCAATATAGTCACCGATCAAATCGATGTAGCGCATAAACGCCGTCAACAAAATGGTGGCCACGCCTAAAAAGAAATAGTGGGAAACTCCCTGATGAATACCCCGAACAATCAGCCCGATGCCGCTGCAGATCAGTGCGATGTTGTAAGCGATTTGAAAGTACACCGCGGCTGACCGGTCTTCGGCGGCGACCACGGCAATCATCGACAGGCCGGCGAACACCGCCACCGGCAACAGAAACTGCAGAATTCTGCCGCGCCAGGCAAACCACAGAGACGCAGCCATCAAGACCACAACACACAGCCACATGGACGCCTGTTGATCCCAGTCGGATTCAATCAAGTCCGACCAGGGGTCTTCAAAGCTGAACACCAGCAAGGCCACCAGACCGAACCTCAGCGACCAGAGCGACAACAGCACGCCGTAATCCTTGGCCTTGTTGCTGCTTTGCGCATACAACCAGCCACTGACCGCATACGCCAAGACAAACAGCGCCACACTCACCAAAAGATGTTCGAGGTGAAGGGTGTAATCGTAACGATCGCCCGCCCACAGTGCCGACAGCACGGCTTCTATCCAGAGACCGATAGCGGCAATGGTCGCAAGGAACAGCATGCTGCTGGACGGCCCCTTGTACAGCACGTACACCGCCGCCACGATAAACAGCGGGAACAGCCACGGAAAGAAGCCCATGCCGAACTCAAGCACAAACCACAGCATCGCCAGCAACACACTGAACAGCGTCAGCCAGGGACTTTTCAGCAGGACACCAAAAGGCAAACTGCCCAGCGCCCACCAGAATACGCCGTCGGGCATGTGCTCGCCCAAGTGATAGATCTGCGCGATCAGAATAATGGACGCGCCGTAAAACAGATTGCCCAATAAAAACAATCCAGCCGCACCGGACGTGCTGCCGGCAAAATAGGATTTGAACGCCAGCCCGTGAGTCGCCAGCGTCAGCAACAGCAATCCGCCCATGCGCAACGCGCGGGGGATTTCGTCCCAATTGGCGCCCAGTAGCGTGATCACCGCCAGGCCGATAAACAGATACCCCAATCCGATTAACAGACGGTAACCGAGGGAGTGGTTCTGAATGGAGTCGTAATCCACATCGTAGACCCGACAAATGGATCGCGCCTGATCGGCAGAAATCAGGTCCTTCTCGACCCAGTCGGAAACCTCTTTGGCGAGGTCGTTTTTAAACAGTCTTATCAGTCGCACTCGTTTATCCCTATCGAATGTTAAAACACCCTTTTATTTCAGCATCTATAATAAGAACAGAAGATAGAGCCGTTTTATTGTCATCAACCCAACATATCACCAGCCTGATCAAGGGGGTGAACCATGAAAAAGCCTCTGCAAACCGGCTATACACTACTGGAAATTGTCGTTGTTGTCGGTATCGTTTTAATCCTCGCTGCTCTGGCCGGCCCCAAATATATAGAGTACAAGAGAACACAACAGCAGTGGGAGCACGGCGCCTATACCACCGCACCGCAAATTGTTCCGCTGCCACCCGGCACCGCCAACTACGTCTTCAAACTGACACAGGGCAAAGGCGTTGACCAGTACAACCAGCCTATTATCAAGACCGGAGCACAACCCATCGGCGGGCGCAGCGTGACGTTTACACTCACCCCCGGCAATCCGAACCATCAGGGCGTTATCACAACCCTCAATTCCCAGACGATTGATGCGACCAGCGGAACCACGACCACAGACACTCTTGGGCTGGTAACAATTCAGATCTCACTGGATGATTTCGGCTCGTGGAAACTCACCGCCGATGTTGCGCCAGATGCCAATGGACAGTTTGGAGGCAGTGAGTCATTCATTCTTGTCTCCCGTTAACGCCACGTATGTGATTGACGGTTACCTGAACCCGGCGGGAGTTTTATTCAGCGGGCGTTTGATCCAACAACGTCACCTTGGAATTAAGCAACAGGGAGTTGGGCACCAGATGCACGGCACCTTCGGCTTTAACGGTGATGTAGCGCAGGTTCAGGTCCACCACCACGCCCTTCACGCCGGCGATTTCTACGCTGTCTTCCAGCTCGATGGGTTTGTAGAGCACAATCATCATGCCGGCCACCAGATTGGAGATGGCGTCTTTCAGGGCCAGCCCGAGTGCGAAGCCGGTTAACCCCAAACCCGCGACCAGAGCCGAGACATTAAACCCCAGCTTCGACAGCGCCAGTACACAGCCGATAAAAATCAAAATGGCCTTCTGTGAATTGGAGATCAGGCGGAAGCTTTCGGAGGCACTGGCATCGTAGCGCCCGGCAATGTTCTTCAGTAATTTGTCGAACAAGATCGCCGCAACAATAAACACGCCCAGAATAAACAGCGCTGGCAAAAGGTGATTGGTCATTTTTGTCTTCCTAATTTAGCGGGTCAGAAAATCATGCATCAAAAACACTCTGTATAACCCATCGGAGTGTTTATAGCCATACGACAATCTACCTTAAACACTCGACATTGGAGTTCCATAACTCGAAACCGGGTCTCCCGCACTCGACGGTCTATCCCAATCATTCGACAACCTATCTCAATCACTCGATGGCCTGTTCCAATCACTCGACAACCTCCCTCCGATCATCGACGTCGAGGCTTTTTGCTCCAGCATCGAAGCTTTTTACTCCAACATCGGAGCCACAATACTCGACATCCCCCTTAAAAGACTCGACATCGCCGTCAAAACACTCGGCATCCTCCTGCCGATACCCGACATCGAGTCTTTGATAACCGACGTCGGGTCTTTTATAGGGAAGCGTCCTGTCCCGAGACCCGACATCGGGTTCCGGCAATGGACAATCGGGTATTTTGGATAGGCAGGGGGATTGGTTGTATAGGCTGGGGGGATACGATGAATGGGCTAAGGGGATACGAGGCATCCCCCCCTGTATCAATCACATCCTCGCTAAACCCAAGAGGGCATCACTTTCAGCCGGATGGGAATTTGCGGCTTAGAACGACCACTGCATCCGTCCCCAGACTTGCGGGGTGCGCTCGGTATCACTGACGGGCTGTTCGCCGGTGCGCCAGGAACTGGTGAGGCTGAAACTCAGCTGCGGGTGTGGTTGCCAGTCAACGCCCACACCGATGCTGCTCAGGTTGCGGTGGTGATCATCGTCCTCCAGCGGGTGGCGCACCAGACGGGCATAACCGCCATCGACAAAGGTTTTGAATTGCCAGTCAGTTCGCCATTGATAGCGCAGCTCCAGAGTGCCGAGCACGCCTTCATCGGCGCTGGCTTCGCCGGCCGGATAGCCGCGAATGGTGTAAGGCCCGCCCAGTGACAAGTGCTCAGAGCTGTCCAGATTGCCGTCGGTCCACTGCCCTTGCAGCGCGGTGTAGAGACTCAGTTGGTTCGTCAGGTATTGCAGCCGCAACAGGGAAAACTGCAACTTGCCAAAGCTGCCGCGATCGATGCTGTCCCCGCGCAGGTGGCCCTGCACCCAACTCACATTGAAGGCGTTTACACCCCCACCGCCGAAGGTATCGCGCCAATCCCCGGACAGGCCCAGGGTGACGTTCTCGGACGTCTTGTCGGTGACGATAAAACCATCGAACAGTTCATCGGTCAGGTCCTTGCGCTCCACTTGCAGCAGGCTGCGCACATTCAGATTGCGACTGCGCAACCAGGGGTGGGTGACAAACAGGCCGATGGTATCCGCCGTGCCTGTGGCATCGAGATCGTCGAAATCCCCGCCCAGCTGGTAATCCATTTTTGACGCAGACAGACCCACGCGGGTGCCCCAGGGGCTGACCGGCAGGTCGTAGCGGGCCATGTAGTACAGCTGCTCCTCGTCAGTGCCCAGCAGGTAGAGTGAAAACGCATCGCCAAGGCCCAGCGGACTGGCCACATCCAGTTGCGTACTCATACGGTATTCACCGGTGTGGCGGTTGCCGTAGTTGTCCATCGTCACTCTACCGCTCAAACGGGGTGCATCTTTCAGTATCACGGTCAGATCGGATTGTCCCGGCTCGCGACCCGCCGCCAGTGAAGAAGATGCCCGCGTCCCCGGCAGATCGTCGAACAACAGCACCTGCCGCTCCAGCGGTTTGAGAGTGACCGCGTCGCCGCTTGCCAGCTGCCCCATCATGCTGCGCGGCACAAAGTCGCGCAGGTGGCTCTGGTTTGTCAGGGTTACCTGCCCATAACGCCCCTCGGCAATGGCGATGGTAATGATGCCGTCGTCGCCAATTTCCTGCGCGGGCAAATAGGCCCGACTGACCAGATACCCCTGCTGACGATAATATACCGTGAGCCGCTCCGCAGCGTCGTACAGCTCGGCCAGTGTCAGTGTCTGGCCGGTCAAATCCTGCAGCTGTGCCAGCAGTGCCCCGGTGGGCAGCGAATGATTGCCTTCAATCCGAAACTCGCGCACCGGAATCGGAATGTCCGATTGTGGCGCAACTACCGGTACGTCCGTCGGTGCTTGCAAGGCAGGCTCCGACGACGGCGGCAAGGACAGTTGCTGATCTTCCAGTATCCGCAAGCTGTCACCCGCTTGCGGGGGAAGTTGTGCCATGGCCATCGGCAGCCAGCCAAGGGCGACCGCAAGACTTAACAGTTGTCTTTTCATGAATTCCTTTCCTGATTTTATGGCTGCAACAGGCTTGCCGCACTGTCCTGATAGCCGGATTCGTTATCGTTCGACTCGTCGGTTGTTCCCAAGGTCACGTCACCGGCCAGCCCCGTCAGGTTCAGGCCATCGCCGCGGATGGTCAGTTGCAGTGAGGTTTCACCGGGCAGTGAGCTGGGCGTGTCCTGCCGCAGGCGGATCGCCTCAACATAGCCCTGCAGTGGCCGGTTTTCTGTCTGGGTGACTTCTTCCCGCACACTGGCAAGGGTTTGCACCGGGCCACTGAGCTGATAATTGCTACGATCTGCGCCTTGCAGCTCGCCACTCACGGTCACAAGCTTGTTATCGCCCACCTCGGCATTGGCGAACAAACCGCTGAGGATCACGCTGAGATCATCGCCGTTAATCACGCCGCTGAGTTCAGCAACAACCTCCGCATCCAGAGTGCCGTCGTAGACCTTGTGTTGCGCCACCGCATTGATCAGATCGATTACCTTGGCGGTGATGTCGGCGGTGGTTGTGATGCTGCTCGACGACAGGGCGTAGTTGCCGGCATCCGCACCCGACAGCGCGCCGCTGACGGTGACGGTTTTGCCGGTGCCGGCGTTTTTGTTGTCAAACGCGCCGCTTACTGCCAGTTGCAGATCATCGCCGCTGAGAACGCCATTCAGGTCTGCCGCCACATCGGCATCGGTGGTGCCGTCGTAGGCTTTATGTTGAGCCACCGCATTGATCAGATCGATCACCTTGGCGGTGATGTCGGCGGTGGTGGTGATGCTGCTTGCCGACAGGGCGTAGTTACTGGCATCCGCACCCGACAGTGCGCCGTTGACGGTCACGGTTTTGCCAGTGCCAGCGTTTTTGTTATCAAACTCGCCGCTAACCGCCAGTTGCAGATCATCGCCGCTGAGAACGCCGTTCAAATCTGCCGCCACATCGGCATCGAGCGTGCCGTCATAGACTTTGTCTTGGGCCACGGCATTGATCAGATCAATCACCTTGGCGGTGATGTCGGCGGTGGTTGTGATGCTGTTCGACGACAGGGCGTAGTTACCGGCATCCGCGCCGGACAGTGCGCCGCTGACGGTCACGGTTTTGCCAGTACCGGTGTTCTTGTCGTCAAACGCCCCGCTTACTGTCACTTGAAGATCGTCGCCGCTGATGACGCCATTCAGTTCAGCAATCGCGTCTGCATCCAAAGTGCCGTCATAGACTTTGTTCTGTGCGATGGCGTTAATCAGATCAATGACCTTCTTCGTCACCGTAAGCGTGCCGCCGGTAGCGGTGAGATCAACGTTGTAACCCGTAGCGGCCAGATCGCCGACCTGCCAGCTGAACGCATAGTCACCCGCATCGGCGCTTGCGGCCGCGCCTGCTGAGACAAGCGTGGGGGCTCCGATGTTGCTGGCATCATCCTGCGTAAACACACTGCCGTAAGCGGCAGCGTCTACAAATCCGCTCAGGGTGTAATCGGTTCCGACAACCGGCGTGGTGATGGTGTACAGATCACCGTAGGTCTTGCTGCCATCAACCGTGCCGGTGACCGTAAGGGTCGGCTGCATGGCAAACACATAGCGGTTACCCGAGGCCGTGATAGCGGGCGCGCCGTTCCAACTGGTATTCCACAGCGCCTGATTGCCGCTGGCCAGGCCACCAAAGGTGTTGTCATCCGGGTTGTCGCTGTAGATCAGCCATCGGCCATCGGCGTTTGTGGCGGACAACGCAGAGCTGCCTGCCTGATTGATAAAGGTTGCACCCGCCAGCACAAGCGCATCGCCGGCCGCGCTGGAGGTCACTGCACTGCCGCTGTGGAGGTAGATGCCTCCGTCCGTCTGCACCAGCAGTGTGTTATCGCCCAGTTCAACGCTGTCCAGCAAATCAATACCCAAACCGCCTTTAAGCGTCAGGGTTTTACCTGTCAGACCGCTTGCCACCCTGACGCCACCACGGGTGTTTACGCCATAATCAGTGGACTCGATAGTGCGATTATCGGTCAGCAGGTAATAGCTATCAGAAATGGTGCCCGACTGGGCTCCGGTCAGTGTTCCAACCAAGCGACTCCCTCGCACCTCACCCGTGGCATAGGATTCGCTGATTGCACTCGAAATAACAGCGCCAACCAGGCCGCCAACTCTATGGTTCCCGTCAACGCTTGCGGAGGCGTAGGACTGGCTGATAGAACCATTGTTCAGATGCAGATGGCCAACCAGACCACCGACATTGATGCCTCCTTGCACTTCACCGGTGGCATAGGACTGGCTGATGCTGGAGTTACCAGACAAAAAACCGACCAGACCGCCAACAATATCCCCCCCCGTCACCGCGCCGGTAACATAGGACTGGCCAATACTGCTGCCGCCTCCACCAACCAGACCGCCGACGTAATCCTTGCCCGTAATGTCGACGTTAGCCAGCCCTAACTGACGCAGCGTTGCGCCATCGGTGTAGCCAAACAGGCCGACCCAATCTGTGGCTCCCCGATCAATAAACAGATCACTGATCACATGCCCCAAGCCGTCAAAAACGCCACGGAAGCTGTTGCTGGAACGGCTACCAAGCGGATCAAACCCCGCACCGCTCCACATACCGGACACATTGCTGCCATTGGCAATGCTGGCGTCGATATCGGCGGCGAGGGTGTAATCGGCGGTCAGGTCCAGCGCGGCCAGTTGCAGCTGGTGGGCGTTGCGGATGGTGGTGCTGTATTCGCTGTACAAAAACGGCCGGGTGGAGCCTTCGATCATGGCCCAGGTGGGGTTACCGCTGCCGTCTTTGGCGATATACATGTCGCCGTATAACTGCTCCCAGGTGCCCAGGTTTTGATAGGCGCTGTGGTTGTAGCGGTTGCTGGCCGTTACCTCGGAGAGGTTGGTGTTGGTACCATCGAAAGAAAGACCAATAGCCGCATCTTGCCCGGTGGAATCGCTGTCCCAATGGCTATTGGTGATGGAGCTTAAGAACCCGTCCTGAATCCCAACCAGACCGCCAACATCAATACCCCCCGTCACCGCACCGGTGGCATAGGACTGGCTGATAGTGCCATGATTCAGAGACCCGACCAGACCGCCAACGGTCTGATTACTCCCCGTCACCGCACCGGTGGCATAGGACTGGCTGATGCTGCCGCTCTGAAGCCCGACCAGACCGCCAACCTCATTCGTCCCCGTCACCGCAGCGGCGGCATAGGACTGGCTGATGCTAGAGGAGCTGAAACCAACCAGCCCCCCAACACGCCACTCCCCAGTCACCGCGCCGGTGGCATAGGAGCGGCTGATGCTGCTATCACGCAGCCCACCCACCAGACCGCCGACGGTATCCCTGCCCGTAATATCGACGTTTTCCAGCCCCACCTGACGCAGCGTTGCGCCATCGGTATAGCCAAACAACCCAACAGAGTCTGTGCTTCCCCGGTGAATAAACAGATCACTGATCACATGACCCAAGCCATCAAACACACCGCTAAATTCAGTGCTGGCGTTACCCAGCGGATTAAACCCGGCACCGCTGTTCCAGCCTGCCGTGGCGCTGGCATCAATATCCGCGCCCAGCACATAGTTGCCGGTCAGCCCGTTGTTGATGGCTTGCAACTGCTGCAGAGTGAGAATGACGTTATAGGCGTCGGGGCGATTGCTTGCGGTGATGGCACCCGTGGGCAGGCTATGGCGGTTGAAGACCTGATTGCCCGACAGCCCCAGCAGGTAAGGCGTGGTCTGGTCACCAGCATTGCCCCACACCTCGCCAAACTCGAAACCGGTGAAGCTGTCGGCGGAGAACATTTGCTCGGTGGTCAGGCCCGTGCCGCCGTCGCCCCAAAAAAAGTTACTGCCGAGACCCGTTACCTGGCCGGTGGTTTCGGTGTTCCAGTAGCTGGTGGTAATGCTGCCGTTGTCCTGAAACCCAACCAGACCGCCAACTTCACTATTCCCCGCCACCGCACCAGTGGCATAGGACTGGCTGATACTGCCACCGTTCTGATACCCGACCAGACCGCCAACTTGACTCGTCCCCGTCACCGCACCGGTGACATAGGACTGGCTGATGTTGCCATCGCGCTGATACCCGACCAGACCACCAACGGTACCATACCCCGTCACCGCACCGGTGGCATAGGACTGGCTGATGCTGCCATTACTATTAAACCCGACCAGTCCACCAACGTCACTATTCCCCGTCACCGCAGCGGTGGCATAGGATTGGCTGATGCTGCTCGTGACGCTGCTATTGTTGCTACCACCAACCAGCCCCCCAACACGCTGCTCCCCAGTCACCGCGCCGGTGGCATAGGATTGGCTGATGCTGCTACCACGCAACACACCCACCAGACCGCCGACGCTATCCCTGCCCGTAATATCGACATTTTCCAACCCCACCTGACGCAAAGTTGCGCCATCGGTGTAGCCAAACAGGCCGACCCAATCTGTGGCTCCCCGGTTAATAAACAGATCACTGACGACATGCCCCAAGCCATCAAACACGCCACGGAAGCTATTGCTGGGGCTACCAAGCGGATTAAACCCCGCACCGCTGTTCCAGCCTGCCGTGGCACTGGCGTCGATATCCGCGCCCAGCACATAGTTTCCGCCCAACGCGTTATTGACGTCTTGCAGCGCGTTTACATCGGTAATGATGGTGTAGTCGATGACAGAACCACCGCTGCCCAGCTGGGTACTGAAGCTGCCGGTGGACGCCAGGTTAATAGGCGCCGTGACCCGGTATTGGGCTTCGGTGCCGTTGATCACGCCGTCGCTGCTGCCCTGGCCGTATTTCAGTGCCAACCCGGCGGTGCCGCTGGCGTTGAGGGATTCGTTAACGTGAATATCCCGCTCGGCGTTGAGGGTGAGCGTGTTGGCGCTCCAACTGACGCTGTCATTAACGAAGACATCGCCGTTGCCGTCGGTGGCGCCGTTGACGCTCTGGATCTCGACGTGGTTATTGGCCAGCTGGTTGCTTAAGGCGGCACCGGTGATGTCGCCATCGCTGGCGGCGATGGTGAAGTCGTTGGGGTCGATCAGCCAGGTGCCGGTGTCGCCGTTATCGGCCCGCGTGGTGATCTGAGTGCTGTCGGCAATCGTGACATGAGCACCGCTGGTTTCGATAAACCCACCGTCGCCGCTGTCGGGCGCGGAGGCGTCCAGCGTGCCGTCGATACTGGCGGTGCCGCTTTGCATGTCGGCCAGCAGCACGATTTTACCGTCGCGCTGGGCCACGCTTTGCGCGCGAATCTGCCCGCTGTTGTTGACCACCGAATCGAGCACCTGATCGGCGGCGTGTGTGGTGAGGTAAACGCTGCCGCCATCGGCCTGGATCGCGCCGTGGTTTTCCACCAGCGCATTGAGTTTGCCCTGTTCGATGGTGAGGTTGATCAAGCCGTCGCCGGCAAAGTCGAGCTGGATTTTCTCCCCTGCGGCCATGGCGACACTGCCCAGGTTGGCACGAATCACCCCTTCGTTACTGACCTGCCCGCCAAGCATCGCCACCGCATCGGCATGGATGCTGCCGCGGTTGATGACGGCCTGATCCCCGCTGCCCTCAAAGCGGTAGTGGCCGTCGAGAAAGTCCTGATTGTCGATATCCAGCGTGGAGGCTACCAAGCCGCCGACGTTAACGTTGGCCCCTTCGGCAAACAACACCCCGTTCTGGTTAACCAGAAAGACCTTGCCGGTGGCATTGAGGTTGCCGTAAATCGCGGAAGGGTCGCTGCCGGTGACGCGGTTAAGCGCCACGGCGGCGCTACTGTTCTGGTCGAAGTTGACCGTATTGCCCGCGCCGATGCTGAACGACTGCCAGTCGATAATGGCTTTGTTTGAGCTTTGTTCTAAGTTGAGGGTTTGGCCGTTGGGTTTACTGATGGACACATCGCCGGCAATCACCTGACCCTGTTGTGGCAAGCTGGCTGCCAACACGGTGCCGGGCAGACCTAAAAACAGCAGCGGAAGGGTGACACCGCCATTCTTGCCTTTGCGTTGTGCTTTACGTTGCCCTTTAACCTGCCCTTTGCCCTGTCCTTTGCCCTGTCCTTTGCCCTGCCCTTTGCCCTTCCCTTTACAACAGCCCCGGGCCAGTTCAGACACGACCTGCCAGGTACCCAGTGCAGTATTGAAGACGGTTTTGAAAATGTGGTTCATGGCGTTCCCTCGGGGGTGTCACGGGAAGAGTGTCTCTGGCCCGGGATGGGCAAGGACAAGCCCCTGCATGTGATTTCCGTTAAACGCACTAGGGTAGAGTTCAGCGACATTGAGAACCAGTTCACACACATGTCATTTTCCGGGCTTTTATCATTTTCCTTATGAATAACGATCGGACATAAAGCGGCCGGCTCATGATTTCAGGTAATATGCCGTCATGATGAAGAATTCAAAAAACAGCAATAACCGCCGCACGGTTACAGCCGATATGGGTGGAGGGCAGTCTATTGACCTGCCCGGCATTCGCGGCCGCATGGAACGTCTGGAATTTGCCAGCGGGATGGTGCTCTATCGTATGGAGTACGAAGCGCTGGAGGATTGTTCAGTGCAGGTGCAAAACAGTTTCAAAGAGCCGTGGCTGGGTTCTGCCATGCATTTACTGGGAGAATCCCAGCTGTCATACCCCAACGGCAGCACCTTCAGCCTGACCCCGGACTCGGCATTGCTGATGCGCGTGGATCCGTCCGGCAGCTGCTTTCAGCTGCAAAAAGGGCAGCTCATTCGCCACGTAGGTGTCGCCTCCACACTGGCACCGTTAAAAAAACGTTTCGGAGACAAACTGCCCGATCGGCTTTCACTGTTCAGTGAAGAAGCGTTTGGTGAATTTCAGCTTGGCCAGTCCTTTTCACCCAGCCAGCGCCTGCGGCAATTGGGCAGCAACCTGTTTGACGGCCATGCCCGTGGCAGTGCCCGACTGCTGAAACTGGAAGGCATTGCCAACCTGTTTATGGCAGAGATCATCGAACTGTTCTGTGAAGAGAACGAGAGCGAAGACCACATTCTCGTTTGGGAACAACAGGCACTGGCCGACATCATTGGGCATATCGGAAACCATCTGCATGGCGCACTTGGCATTGCCAGTCTGGCGGAGATGGCAAGCCTCACCGAAAACCGTCTGGATCAGTTGTTTCGACAAAAATTCCAGCTTAGCTGTGCCGAGTATGTGCGCAACGAAAGGATGACCGCCGCCCACCGCTGGCTGGCAAGCGGCGAACTCTCAGTAAGCGAGGTTGCCGAAAAAGTGGGCTACAGCCACGTCAGCAACTTTTCACGGGCCTACCGCACCCGCTTTGGTGAGACGCCGGCGAGAACGCTGCGTCGTGCGACTGTGGGGGTTGGGTAGCAGCCCCCTTTGCCAAAGGTTTCAGAAGCCGGTTTTACCGTGCCGGTTTGCTTCCCAGTTGGTGTGCATATCACCTTTCCATCCTGCTGGCGCTGCCAGTGCGAGTATATCCCTGGCGGTAAACTTAGGATTCAGAGCTAACAGATTTGCCAATTCTGCGCGTAATTGATCCAGGAATGGCTGATCTATTTGATGCCGGGTTATCGTATTGAAGGACGCTTCAAACCGGTAGAGCGCAATCGCGTAGGCAATGAACCGGGAGTTGAGCTTATATTGCTGAATCGTTCGTGAAATCTGACCGACCGTGTATTGATCCGATACGCCATAGCGTTTGCTCAGTAACGGTGCCAGCTTGAGCACATACGATTTGATGGCTCTGTTCTTTAAGTAGCGAGAGATAAAGTTCACAGGGTTCCTTTTATACGGCATCTACACACGCCTGAACGGGTTATCGATCATTCCCGACATATCCTTTTAAATACGCAATAAGAAGCGGACTCCATAAAGTCACAACCACAACCCACACAAACAGGTTGCCACTGGAGACATTAAACACCTGATTTATTTCGCTGATCTCTTTTCCCAGAACAAAGTAACCCAATCCGTATTCAAACATCAATGTCAGGCCAACCCAAAATATTCCAAGCGCCAAACAAGTGGAGACTGTTTTAGGCACAATATAATCGATGGCGTTATAAACAATGATCAGAATAAAAACAGATAGCAAAATCCCGCTAGCGGGTAATGCCACTGACTCGCCCAGATAAACGGTTAAGATTTTTCACGCAGAAGCCCGTTGGCTATTGCCGCCAATACCATCACCAACCAGATCGCTATCGCTTTGATCAAAAACATATTTTGATCTCGCTTACAGATACCGTTCTGTCAAACACCACGCCACTGCCCCTTGTATTTGACTGGGTTACGCCTCGTACAACAGCCGAATGTAGTTACGGTATTCCAGCAGCTGGCGCACCAGCAGTTTTTTATCACAGAGGGCTCGCGACACCACGATGCCTCCTTCAATAACGGTAGACAACATATCCGCCAGATCCGAAATTTCCACGTCCAGTTTTGGCGTGTAATGTTGATGCACTTTTTCTAATTGTTGCGAAAACAGTGCCCGCCAATCCATCACACTGTCGGCGGTGATCAACTTGACCTGTTCGTTGACCTCGTTGGATTCGTAGGTGAAAGACGCGACAAGACAGCCGGGGTGCAAGTCTTCCAGTTCGTCCATCATTTCGGCCAGTAACTTGATAAACAACAGCATTTGTTGCAGTGGATCATCCAGCAGCTCTTCCGCTCGCCGAAACAACCCGCTGAACAGGAAGGCATCCTGTTCCCGATAGCGTTGCATCAGGGCATAGGCCAGGTCATCTTTGCCGTCAAAATGATAGAAGAAACCGCCCTTTGAGATACCCGCTTCGTTAATAATTTCCTCGATGGATGTCGCCGAAAATCCTTTTTGTAAAATACGGCGCTCTGCAATATCCATAATGTTATTGCGTGTGATATTGCCCTTGGCAGACGCAGCCTTGCCCGACGTTTCTTTCGATGTACTTTCTTTAGGAGATGATCCCCCCGGCAAGGGCTCCTCTGATGATGTCGGTTTCGATGTCATGATTACTGTACTCCGGGTTCAGTTTTGTTTGTCCTGACCGCGAAATTTTAGTGCCCGGCTAACTCATTAACTGTAACACGTTGTTTTTATGTCGATTAATTTTTTTCGATAAAAAGTACCGTCAGTTCACTAGTCCGGCAGGGTGTAACGTCTTAATCTAAACCTCCTGAGAACAGGGAGGTTCTATCAACAGTGACCGCCTGACGGTCAACACGAAATGTGTTTTACAGAATAAAAGAGAATTTCAGGAGAAGACGATGGGCATTTATCAACAACAGTTACCGCAACTTAACGGCAAGGTGTGCATCACCGACGGCGGTCTTGAGACCGACCTGTGTTTTAACATGAATATCAACCTGCCAGAATTTGCGTCTTACGATCTGCTTCGCGATGAGGCAGGCTACGCCACACTTTATGATTACTACCAACATTACGCACAGCTGGCCGCCCGCTATAAAGTCGGTTTGATTCTGGAGACACCCACCTGGCGGGCAAATACCGATTGGGGAGAAAAAATCGGTGATGCACCCGAGGCGTTGCGGAAGTTGAATATTGCTGCCGTGCAGTTACTGGCGCATATCCGTCAGGAATTTGAAACCGAACACAGTCCGATTGTCATCAGCGGTTGCCTTGGCCCGCGCGGCGACGGTTACACCCCGGAGGCCTGCATGAATGCAACTGAAGCCGCGCGTTATCACAGCACGCAAATCCAGACCTTTGCCGAAGCCAATGTGGATATGATTGCCGCACTGACGCTCAATTATATTGATGAGGCCATCGGCGTCACGCGAGCGGCACAAGACGCTGGGTTGCCTGCATGCATTTCCTTTACGGTAGAAACCGACGGCAAACTGCCCACCGGGGAAACGCTGGAAGATGCCATTGCCCAGGTGGATGAACAAACGAACCAGGGGCCGGCGTACTACATGATCAACTGTGCTCACCCCAGTCATTTTGATCACCTGTTTGCCGTTGACGCGCCCTGGCATCAACGCCTGAAAGGTTTGCGTGGCAATGCCTCCTGCCTCAGTCACGCAGAACTGGATAACGCGGAAACACTGGATGACGGCAATCCGATTGCGTTTGGCAAGGAGCTGACAGAACTGCGTAAAAACGACGCACACCTTACGGTGTTGGGCGGTTGCTGTGGGACAGACCTTCGGCACATCCGTGAAATCTGCAAACAACTGACACATTGATTTCACTGAATGCCATTATTACCTGGCAATGAACACGGCTTCTGTTTAAAGAGGCTGAAGGATTATTTATTGGCGGTTTATTAAGCCGATCAACACGTAACTCTTTTGCCTCTTTTTATTTGAAATTAATGCAACCGATCGCCAGGATTCTCAAGCGTCTGAATTCGACCCAAGACAAACATCATGTTTCATCTGGAAATATGGAAAACTCTTTGCCTTTATACATTCCCTGCCGGGTGGTTGCCGACATCCCTGTAATCGTTGTCAACTTATCGGGTACCGTCTTATAAGAATAGAAGTACACACTGCCCTGATAGCACTTCGGGCAAGGCGACGGCTCATAGGTATAAACTTCTATCGGTGTATCTTCGGGAATACCTTCAATGGACTGTGGGTGATAACCACTGAGAATGACTTTATCCAGTATCACACCTTTTTTAAGCTTAACGACCCATCGGGTTTTATCGTAGGCGGAAAAGGCAAGCACCAGCGGTGTATCTGTAATGGAGACATTGACGACCACCTCGCCACCCATCGCTCTCTTTCGCTGAGTCATTTTCTGGTGACAGTCCATCAGACCAAGACCGTCACACTTTGCATGCCAGGGACGATCATCGTCCTCCGGGTATGTTCCTTCATACACGCCAATGACATGAAGCTCAGGATCAGACTCGAACACGCCGGACGAGCTACAGCCGAACAGAAAAGCGATAAGCAATATGGATAAACGTCTGATCACATTCAATATTGGCTTCCAATACACTCAATTTTTACACCGAAACCCTTCGGCAGGCTGTCAACGCTTTTCACAAGCCCCCGCAACCTTTACTGGGCTTGCGCATGTGCTGACACAATCCCTTCAAACAACCCGCGGGCGACCCAGATAATCAGCCTTGCCAATCTTCAATCCTTGTTCACGCAAAATATCGTAGGCTGTGGTCGCGTGAAAATAGAAATTGGGCTGCGAAAACGACAGCAGGAAATTCTCGGCTGTGAAATTCAGTTCAAAGTTACCCATCTTGAACTGCATGGGCTTGCCGATCACCGCCTCCAAATCTGCCTCGGCCACACCGCTCAGATATTCAACCGCCTGATTGATACACTGGTGCAGACCGGCAAAGTCTTGCGGCGGCGGTGTCATATCCGGAGAAAATACTCCCTCGCTCAAACTGCGTATTGCCAGCTCTGAATGCACCGCCGTCGATTTAATCTGATAGGCAAAAGGCAGCATATCGTCTGCCAGTTTTGCCTGTATAAGATCATCCGGTGCAATAGTATTTTCCTGACACCAGGCTTCCGCCTTGTTCAGCAGATGCGTCATGGAGCCGAGCAATTGCAAACAGGAAGGGACAAAAGCAGCATGAAGCGATAAGGGCATGATGATTTCTCCAGAGCAGATGTTGGTATTGTATTTTGTGGGGTTTATTCCCGGTTAACTGACCAGCGGAATGCCCGATAAATATTGGTGAAAATGCACGATACCGCCGGTAATCACCAGGGCGACAATGGTACTGACCGCAGTCTTCATCCAGCCCACCGGTTCGGGGCGCGTCCAGCTTTTGCCATCGCGGCGATTGATAAAAATGACTTCCAGTACGGCCCACACCAGCAGGCCACCAAAAGCCACCAGTGAGCGACTGTCGCCATTACTCAGCAAATGCGCCACCGCCCAGAGTTTAACGCCGGTCAGTTGCGGGTGACGTATAACGCGTTTGATATCCGTGGGCGCACGAGCGGCGAAGAACAGCACCAAGGCAATGGGCACCAGAGCCATGGTCACATGGCGCATGCCGGCCGGCGGCACCCAGATCATGGACGGTATGGCTGAACGCCAGCCAAAGATGATCATCACCAGGGACAACAACACCACCAGCGCAAACAACCCTTTCCAGGGCAGCAGACCAATTTTTGCAACAACACCCGCCTTGAACTGGGGGGCCAGCGCCAGTGACAGATGAGACAAGGACCACAGCAGCACGCCTGCGATGAGTAAGGACATGGGTTTCTCCTTCTGAAACAAGTGCGATAAAGTCTAGCGGAAAAAACCGGTAGATAACGTAAAGTACAGCTGATACCAGCTTTTGTCTGGTTTTAAGTTTATATTCTTTATTTTTGACGCTTCAACTGACGACCAGACTCCGAGCTTTATGATTATCCCCTTTATCAGCCGCCTGTCAGATCACGAGCAACAACAGTGGATCGACACCATCGACCCGCTTCTGGAAAACGCCAGCGTCTGCCGGCTCGATCAACTGACGCCAAAACAGCAACAGCAATGTCAGCTGGCCATTGTCGCCAATCCGGACCCACAACAACTGGCAGCCCTGACCAACCTGATCTGGGTACACAGTGTCTGGGCCGGAGTGGAGCGCATGCTGGCCGAGCTGCCTGACACAAGCTTCCGTATTGTGCGTCTGATCGATCCGGTACTCACCCAAACCATGGTGGAAGCGGTACTCGCCTGGACACTGTACCTGCATCGGGATATGCCCGCCTATCGGCATCAGCAGAACCAGCGATTGTGGCAGCAACGGCCTTACACTCCTGCGACGGAAAGGTGTATCGGTATTTTGGGACTGGGACAGCTGGGGCTGGCCAGTGCCCAAAGCCTGCAGCAGCTGGGCTTTCCGGTCTCGGGCTGGAGTCGCACCCCCAGGGACAACTCCGGCTTGCCCGGTTTTCACGGTCAGGACGGACTGCTTGAGCTGCTGGCTCAATCGGATATCGTCGTCAATCTGCTGCCTCTGACTCCGGAAACTCGTCATTTGATGGATCAGCAACGTCTCTCGGCCTGCAAGCGCGGCGCGGCCCTGATCAATTTTGGGCGCGGAGGCACCGTCGATGATGAGGCCCTGCTGCAGGCTCTGGACAGCGGTCAGCTTTGCCACGCGGTGCTGGATGTATTTGACCAGGAGCCGCTCCCCCGTGACCACCCTTTCTGGACACATCCGCACATCACGCTACTGCCTCATATCTCGGCCCCCACCACCGTTGCATCGGCCAGCCGGATTGTCGCCGACAACATTAATCGCTACCAGCAGACCGGTGAACTGCCGCCCACGGTTGACCGGCAGAAAGGATATTAGCCTCTGTCCAGGCTGAATTAGTCGAGCCCTCGGTTACGGGCTCTCCTGGCTTGCGGGGCCACAGAGAGTGGTCAGGAAACGGGACAGATCGGAAGTACTCTCATAGTAATCGGCTCTGACGATGGACTGTCGATCCAGAGAGAGCACCGTGACCTGATCTTCACGAACCGGCAGCCCCAGTGATGCCTCGCCACCCCAATCCAGCCACACAGGATACGGATAGTCGCGCATGGCGGGTACCGCAACCAATTGGGAGATAATGCTTGGCATCCTGCTGATGTTCGCCAGATACACCAGCTCGCCGTCTTTCATGCAGCGGGTATCAATCGTCTCAAGGCTTTCACGCACCAGCTCCTTGGCTTCCATCCCCTCGACAAACATCAGCACTTTCATATCCTCCTGATGAGCGAACGGCTGGTGATTCTGATCGGTGACGTCTTTTAAATTCACCGAGTCGCCAATGGTCAGCGGCGGTACCGGCGGTTCCGACGCACAGCCCACCAGCAGGGCACCAGTGGCCAGTAACGCTGAACCCAGCCGTGTTTTGACGGATGTCATGACCTTCATAGACAACTTACTCCAACCTATTGTGTGGGCGATGGTTTGTGATCCGATACAGATGACAGATTACCGCGTTAACACGTTATCCGCACGCCCTGAGCCCAAATCAGCAGCCACTCCATCCTAATAAAGCACGCCCATGCGATACAGTCTTAACCGACTATACTAAGACCTACCCCTGTGTGTAGCGGACTCTGTCATGTCACTGCGAAGACTCTTGCTGGCTCTCCTTGCGACCCTCGGCACGCTGATAGTCATTGCCGGGCTGTTTCTCTGGTTGTCGGATTTTCGCTTTCTCAAACCCAAAATCGAAACCCTGGTGACTGAGGCCACCGGGCGGGAATTTCGCATCGACGGCGATTTCTATTTCAAGGCACTGCCAACGCCCACCCTGTTGATCGAACAGGCCAGCCTCGGCAGTCCGGACTGGGGCTCGCAACCCCACATGCTGACCGCCGAAAAAGCCTTTGTGGTCGTTGATTTAAAATCCCTCTTCTCACAGCCCATTGTAGTTCGCACACTGGAAATCAGTAACATCGATGTGCTCTATGAGAGCAATGCCGACGGGGAATCCAATTGGGCAATGGGTGAGGCCGAAACCGACGACGCCGAACCCGCGCCATCGGAATCCGCACTGGAACTGTCGCTGCCGGTTGAAATTCTCGCCGCGTCTGTCAACAACGTGCGCGTGCTGATGCGCAAACCCGACAGCGATGACATGGAAGCCCTGCTCGATCAGCTGAACATTTCCGGCAACACGTCTGAATGGCAGGCCAGGGCAACCGGCAGTCTCGCGGAAACGCCCATCGCCTTCGACGCTCAGGTCGTTGGCCGTCATATTGTGCTCAATGCCAGCGCCGAGGATCTCACCCTGACCTCTGAATACGACTATCACGACAAGACCGTCGATATTGATGCCTCACTCGGCACGCTGGATAAACTGGGGCCCTGGCTGGAGGTAGACAATCTGCCCGCCGAGGCGCTGTCACTGAAAGGCAATGTGGCGGTGGACGGTGGCAAGCTGCTGCTGAACAATCTGGTGGCCAGCCTCAGTGGGCTGGAGCTGCGACTGGATGGCGAAATTGATCCGGCCACTCCCGGTCTCGATATGGATGTCGAGGCATCCGGGGACAATCTCTCTTACCTGCGGGCCGATCTACCCAAGCTGCCCTTTAAAGTCAAAACCGCACTGACCGCAACCTCCAGCCAGATAGATCTGACATCCTTCCTGATCAGCCTCGATAAAAACACCTTAACCGGCAACGCGCATTTTACGCCCGGCGACCACCCCGTTATCCGGCTGGACGCCCGCTCCGAGTTGCTGGACCTGTCTGCCTTTATATCCGATAGCGACGAACAGAAATCACAGGGGAACACTCGGGCTAACAACAGCAACCCATCATCCGGCGGTTATGTGTTCGATGAAACCCCCTTGCCACTGGAACAGCTTTCGAGACTGGACCTGGACGCCAGGCTGCAAATCGGTCGCTATGTGATGCCGCCAATAGAACTCAGAAACGTACAACTGGTCGCCAAAAATAACAAAGACGGACTCTTTATCGACAACCAGTTTGAAGGTCTGGTGGAGGGTAAAGTCGACTACCAATTGCAACTCAAACCAACAGGCGAACAGGCCAGGCTCGATATAAAAGCCCGCGCCACCGACTTTAAGATCAGTGTGCTTTCAGGCAAGTCCGTGCCCAAGGATCAAATACCCGTGACCCGAATCGATGCCGATCTGCAAACCCTGGGCGCCACACCCCGGGCACTTGCCGCCAACCTGAACGGTAAACTGATCACCACACAGGGACCGGGGCGCGTCAGCAACCAAATGATCGACAAGTTTTCCGGTGACATTCTGGCCCAACTGATCAGTGCGCTGAATCCCTTTGCCAAGAACGAAGAGTTTACGGATTGGGAATGCAGTGTCTTTGCCATCGACTTTATCTCGGGCAAGGGCGACATCAGCGGCTTCCTGCTGCAAAGCGAGAAACTGATGGTCGTCGGCGGTGGCGAAGTGGATCTCAACGATGAAACGCTCAATATTGAATTCAACACCAAACCTCGCAAAGGTGTTGGCGTCAGTGCCGACATGTTTGTTACACCGTTTGTTAAACTTAGCGGCACACTCAGCGATCCTCACGTCGGCCTGAATAAAAAAGGTCTGTTGTTGAGCGGTGGCGCGGCCTTCCTGACCGGAGGCATGTCTTTTCTCTATACCGGCTTGATCGACCGCGCGACCGCAGAAAAAGGACAGTGTCAAAAAGCTCTGGACTCGGTGTATGGCACGGGCAAAACACGTTAATTCAATGCCGAACGCCTCGCACTCCAAGCCTTCGTTCTTATGCAGTCATAGCTATAAATCCCGGACCCTCCATCACCATGGCGTTATTTAATCTGTTAGTGGGCCTGGGGATTTTTCTCTACGGCATCAGTCAGTTGGAAAATGCTCTGCGGCAATTGGGCAGAACCCGCCTGCAGCAGCTGTTCGAACCTGGCCCACAACTCAAATCCACTGACGCAGACAGCCAGCTGCATGCCTGGAAAAGTGTCGCACTGGGTGTGATTACCACGGCACTGTTACAAAGCAGTTCGATGGTCAGCCTGATGGTTCAGGCGCTGGCTGCCGCCGGCCTGATTCCGTTAGTGAATGGTATTGGTGTGATTCTCGGCGCCAACCTCGGCACCACACTGACCGGCTGGCTGGTGACCCTGCTGGGTTTCAAACTCTCCCTCGACAGTCTGTCGATTCCACTGATGGGCATCGCCTGCCTGGGTCTGATTTTCTATCCGGCGAATCGCCAAACGCAAAATGGATTTACCGCGCTACTGGGTATTGGCTTGCTGCTGTTTGGCTTAGGACAGATGAAAGCCGCCGTGGAGTACCTGCCAGCCACTCTGCCGATGGATCAACTGGCGAACTGGTCGCCACTGGGCTTCTTGCTGCTGGGTACGGTGTTAACCGCGCTGATTCAATCCAGCTCGGCGACTATGATGGTCGCCCTCACGGCTCTTCACAGCGGTTTGCTGGAGCTGCCTGCCGCTGCCGCCTTGATTATCGGCGCCGACCTTGGCACCACCAGCACCAGCGTGCTGGCCAGCATTCGCGGTTCGAACATCAAAAAACAGCTGGCCCTCGCTCACATTACGTTCAACCTCGTGGTGGATATGCTGGCTTTTATTCTGTTACTGCCCATACTGCCGCAAATCCTCAGTGCACTCGGCCTGCACGATCCACTGTTCAGCCTGGTGGCTTTTCACAGTCTGTTTAATCTGATTGGGTTGTCCTTGTTTATCCCTTTTATCCATCCCTTCACTCGCTGGATTGGCAACTTTTTTCAGGACGACGAGGAATCACGCTACCCGGATCTCGCCGAGGTATCCGTCAAAGAACCGGAGGTGGCTCTGGCGGCATTACGCCATACTTCCCATCTACTGGTGGGGGATGCCATTGAGTTGAACAGGTTGTCGCTGCCCTTCAGCGAACAGGACGAGGAAGAAGAACTGTCGGATGATGAATTTGCCAGCCGCTACGAAGCCCTGAAAACCACAGAGAGCCGACTGCTGACCCGCGCCGGAGAACTGCAACAATCCCCGCTGGAGACGGAGCAAACCCATCGTCTCAATCGCTGGATTGGCTGCGCGCGGGAAGCCGTACTCAGTGTGCGCAGCATCAAAGGGTTACGTGAAGATCTGGAGAATCTTGAGCAGGGAGAGTTCGGCCCCTTTCAACAGCACTTTCAGCATGAGCTAGACAAGCTGTATCGCCCTGTCCTGCCACTGCGATCGGGCAACCACGACAGCCACTATGTACAGGAATGCCTGCAACAATTCGAGCGCAACAACACCCTCATGCACGAACATCTGCACAATCTGATTATCGAAGAGGGAACCAGACACCACACATCCGGTGGTGACCTCTCCACCCTGCTCAACATCAATCGGGAAATCTGGCAAGCGACGGATCGCCTGCACGATGCGCTGGAGTTTCTACTGCTTGAAACACCCGCCGTAGAATTCAAGGATTAGTCGTCAAAGGTTCAGGCTGAGATGGCTTTTGCAGCTTCCGGCTTTCGGATTTTTCTTGAGGCAAAGATGCCCAATAATCCCAATAACAAAATGGATAGCGTTATGGGCTCGGGGACATCCGACGGAGGAGCCTCTCTGGAAACAATCGAATAAGCTGAACCCACAGGGCCTCCCGTCAATGAGGTCCAGACCGCATTCTGTTTATTGCAAGCGCCAGTAGGTGAATAGGGACAATAATCCAGATACATATCCTGAGGAGTGATATCCAGAAAGTAATCATAGACAGAACTCAAGTCACCCCGGGCGAAAGTCAGAAAGAAACTGGTAATGGATACCACGCCGAGCTCATTGATATACGCACCAATATAACCGCTCTGGAAATCACTCATGGTGACATTGATGTCTCCGGCACCTGGAGTCGTAAAACCTGTCGTAATACCCGTCACACCACTGAGATAAATATTGTCCGGGCCGTACGGTAGTGGGCCATACTCGGTATCGTCAAATTCAAGCTTGAAAAATGCACCGGACGAAAAATTTGCGGTGATGGAATCAATGATAATGCCTGCCGAGGCTGAACCGGTGTACCAGGATCCAAGCATCAGAAAACCCAGGCACAGGGCTTTTAACCTTTTTTGGTTGACGTTAATTCTGTTCATGAGTGGGCACTCTGTTTCTTCAGTTTGTAATCAGGGTTTAAAAAAAATGCCCATGACACCGCTAAAAAGAGAGCAGCAAAGTCTTTTTGGGCATAAATCATTGAACAGAGTTTAACAACGCAAATTTCAGACCATAGTACTAGTTTCCACCCTTACCCGTGCTGGTTAATCCCTGCGGGCTTTAAAACCCAATGACATATATTTTTTTCTGATTGTTTATAAACAAACAGAATCAACATGATTAAACATATTGCCATAGTTGGAAAATTAGCCGGCATCAGCCAACGATTTTTCAAGCAGCATGAAAAACTGTAAATAAAATTGACAGTCCAGAGATAAAAAAGGCCCTGCTGGATGGCAGGGCCGAAGGGAAGAATCCTACAAGTCTAGAGGTTCAGAGAGGTAACCATGAAAAGGGATAAAAATTCAGATTAACCGCGTCCTGGTCTTTCCGGACGACCGACACCTTCGGGCCGTCCTACACCCTCAGGACGGCCCACGCCTTCAGGGCGGCCAATACCTTCGGGACGGCCAACACCATCAGGACGACCTGACACTTCCGGACGACCGGCATTTACGGGACGGTCAGCCTTGTCAGGACGGTTGCCTCTGGTCTCTGGACCTCCACGTTTTTCGACAGTGGCGGTGTTAACCGCAAGCGCACGGGAATTGCCTTTCAAACCACTGACCAGAGCACCGACCGTGGTGTCATATTGCTTGGCAATCTCGCCCCAGCCTTGTCCTTCAGCACGCAAGCCCAGCACATTGTCCAATTCGGCAAGATCACCACCCGCCATGCCCAGAGCGAGAGTGATTTCGCCATAGCCCATGGGCTCTGAAGTCAGGATCTCGGTTTCCGGATCGCCATCGTCCAGCTGGTAGCTGCCGGTACGCAAGGACTCGATCAGCTCCTGCGTGTTTTCTTCACCGTAGGTTTCTTCAAAAGCTTTCGCAACCTGGCTGACGGCCTTCTCGGAAACTTGCAGCGCTTCTGCATCTTCTACGTCTACGGCATCGTCAACTGCACCTTCAACAACGTCACCGGTTTCATCCGTGACGACCTGCTCCACCTCTTCAACAGGTTCGTCCGGAGTCACAACAGACTCCTGTGCCATCGCCGTTGTCCAGGCAGGTAACCCCAGGCTGAGCAGCAAAACCCCTTGTGCCATTTTGTTTAATTTCATTTCCAGACTCCTGTTATTTACTGTGTGGAGAGATAACTCTTTATAACCATACACACACCAAAACGGTGGCATCCACTTCAACTTGGATCATTCGTGAATAAGCGCACAAACCGTTGTGTACCGGGATCGCAAAAACAACAAAGGCTCACACGGAGCCTTTTTAAATTACTGAGCGAGCAAGGTACTGAGTGAGAAAAGTACTGAGTGAATGAAACACTGGGTGCAGTTAGGGTCTGTAACTGAGTTGCAGCCCCAGCCCCTGATCCGGACTGCCATCCGCAAGGCCGAGGTAGGCATAAAAGGTTGCCGACCATTGCGCGCTGAGTTTTTGTGTCCAATAACCAAACAGTTCCAGTGAATCGTCACCATAGGTTGTTGCGGCTTGCTGATAGTCCAGAGACAGACCGACATTCGCCTCTTCCGAGACACGGTAACCACTACCAACCGAGCTATAGAAAACATTTTTCAAATCCACACCCGATGGATCGCCTTTGATTTTATAGGCCAGTGTGGCATAGGGCGTAAACTTGCCGAGTGGTTTGAAGTAGTCGGCCTGCAGGGTGTAATCGATTTCTCCGGTACCGAGACCGTCATCTTCATCGGCGGTGGGTAATTTCACTTTACCGGTCAGATCCAGATAGCCCAGTTCGGTTGGCAGTGGCGGCACGGCATAGGTGGCAGACAACCAGACATCCCCCATACCGGACTCGGTACTGGAGACTCGCTGCTCCTCGGTCGTTTCAGTATCGCTTCCCCCGGAATTGCCATTGCCGCGGCCATTACTCTTACCCCGCTCTTCATTGCCGAGCACGATGCCTCCATCACCACCACCAATGACCGTACCATCACCTTCAATTTCCAACCAGGAGGTCGATCCCTTGAAGGTCCAGTTAGTGGTTTTGTAACTCGCGGTAAATGGAATTGCGGAAATCTTGGTCTCTACCGGATCACCGCCGTAATCACCACGACTGTAATCAAAGCCTGACGAATACTGCCAGGTTCCTTCGGCACTGGCGGCCGATGCCGCCAACACGGTGGCCATCAGGGTTAATCCGGTTGCTGTTTTTCTCATCGTTCACTCCACTTTGGATAGGGTTCTTGTCGTCCAAAGATCGATGGCAACAGCTGGCCAATTGCATGTCAAACAAACAGATTTTGTTTTGTCGACCCTGCCAACTATTCGCCATGGAAAACGATTAAAAAGTGCGCTGGTTCATGAATAAGGTTGTGCCAAATTCAACGGAATCTGCTGTTGAGGATTAACCTTTGAAATACACAATCTGCTGGGTAGTCGCCAACAGCTCACCACTCTGACTCCACAACTCGCCAACCTGATCAAAGTAATTGCGGGAATAACGCTGCGCTCTGGCCTCCGCAAACAACGGCTGAAGGCCGGCCTCTGCCAACTGATCACGGCCTGCATGAAAATAGGTGGTCATGGAGACGGTTCCGGCAGGCATCATCTGTCCGCGCCGCAGAAACACTCGGGGGAAAAAACAATCGCTCAAAGCCATCAACGACAAAAAGTCCAGCGGGCGAGCCGGCTTATCCTGAATCCACAAACGGGTTCTCGCATTCTCTTGCGCTTTCATCCCCGCTACCAACTCCAGACCACCCTCAATATAGCGAAAGTCATAATTATGAAACCAGGGCGGCAGCTGACGGGTATCAAACGAAGGCAGACTCTCGGCACTGGGCAAACCGGCAGGCATGGTCAGATCACTGCCCTCCCAGGTCTCACGCCGAATGGCCATGAGTACCAACGCGGAAATGGCAATTGCGCCCTCCTGCGCCAATTGCACCGTCCAGTGCTGGGATGACCGGTTCTGCCGTATCAGAGTTGCCGTTACCTCAAAATCGGCATCGGCAATGGGACCGGCAAAATTCACCGTCATTGATACCGGCTCACCCTCATGCTGAGGGTGTGACAACACCCCATTCAGCAACGTGGAAGCAATCACACCACCGAATGGCCCCACCATATTGAAATAGGCTGCAGGAATATAACCCTGATAGTGCCCCTCGTCAGACGTGGCATGTAAAGCAATGGCCTGATCAAAAACGTGGGGCTTGTGTTCGGCTACATCGCTCTTGGGTAGATCGTGACTCATGGGTGACGGCCTCAAATTTGAATTGACAGTTCCAAAATAGAACTTTCTTGGGATTATTCAAAGTGAGAGCCGCGCTGTCAATGACTCCAACTGCAAACCATCAGAGACAAGAGCCGCCTGTGCATTCACGGTGAGCAGGAATTTGACAAACAACTACCGTGATGGGCGCGCCGTTATTTTGGATGAATCCTGACAGGCAGCGAGGTAAACCCTTTGACAAAATTCGAGCGAACATAGCTGGGCTCACCCACCACTTCAATCCAGTGAAAGCGCTGCATGATCTCTTCCCATAAAATCCGCAACTGCATTTCCGCCAGGCGGTTTCCCATGCAGCGGTGAATACCAAAACCGAAAGCCAGATGCTGACGCGCGTTGGCGCGGTCAATCAAAAACTGATCCGCCTGATCAATCACCCGCTCGTCACGGTTGCCCGACAAATACCACATCACCACCTTGTCACCCTTGCGAATGGTGTGTCCGTGCATGTCCACATCTTCGGTGGCCACACGACGCATATGCGCCAGCGGGGTTTGCCAGCGGATAATTTCGGACACCATGTTGGGAATCAGATCGTGGTTGTTTCTCAGCTTGTCGTATTCCGCGGGGAACTGGTTAAGCGCATGGACACCACCGGAAATGGAATTGCGGGTGGTGTCATTGCCGCCGACAATTAACAAAATCAGATTGCCGAGAAATTCTTTTGGACGCTCGATCAGGTCTTTGGTGTCTTCGTTGCTTTGCAGCAAGTGAATCAAATCGAAACCCGGTGGCAGGCCGTCGGCGCGCTCGGCGGCCCGTTGATGCCAGAGTTCGGAAAACCTTCTGGCACAATCGCCCATGGCATTCATTCTTTCTTCCGGATCGCAGATGCCGCCGGTCATTTCCGGAACGGCGGTTGCCATGTCGGACCAGTAAATCAGCTTGTGACGCTCCTCCAAGGGAAAGCCAAACAATGTCGCCAGCATTTGTGAGGTGAGTTCTACGGATACGTGCTCCACCCAGTTGAAGGTTTCTCCAATGGGCAGACCATCCAGAATGCTTCCCACTCGCTGACGAATCAGATCTTCCATCTGCGCGAGATTGGCCGGTGCCACCACACTCTGCACTGCTTTGCGTTGTTGATCGTGCTTGGGCGGGTCCATGGCGATAAACATGTCCAGCGCCATCTCTTCGGGTCGGTCACCAATCACGATCACCGGCTCGGAAGAAAACAGCTTCCAGTTACTGTCGACAAACTTGATGTCTTCAAAACGGGTGATGGACCAGTAAGCACCAAACGGACTGTCGGGCAGATAATGAATGGGGGATTCATCACGCAGGCGCTTAAAATACTCGGGCCAGATATTCTGCTCCAGCAGGCGCGGATCACTGACATCCAGTTGATCGAGAGGAATGGTATGGGCCTCAGGGATTGGTTCAATCGCTGAGGAAAGGGTAACTGGGGCGTTCATTATTCTTCTCCTTGAAACAGCGACATCACATTTGAAACTCAGGCAAGCGGACAACCAGCCCGTTCAGATCTTCAGTAACGCATAACTGGCAGGACAAACGAGAACCCGGCTGTGGCTCGGGATTCATGTCGATCATCGCCACTTCGTCCTCTTCCGGCTCGGGCAGCCTTGCCCTCCAGGCTTCGTCGATGATCACATGGCAGGTGCCGCACGCACAGCTACCACCACAGTCGGCATCGATGCCGGGAATGCCGTTATCCACAGCAGCCTGCATCAGGCTCTTCCCGGTTTCCGCCTCGACACAGTGGGAGATGTCGCTGAATTCAATAAAAGTGATTTGGGGCATTCGCAGCCTCTCTGTTGTGATTTTTATTTTAGTTATGCCCGATACGATGTATTGGTACCGGAACCTAATAGTAGGTGCTCAGAGGCCATTACTGCAGGTCATTTCTTGACAATTTATGGGTCATTTAAGTCATTAACAGCCACTCTGATTTCGGCTTATGCTTTTTATGCCTTTAACGTATTCGTGACGTCCTCGCTTATTTTTGATCAACGTAGATTAACTCGCGGGTATCAAAACCACGCGCTTTGGCCATCGTCTCAAACTTGGTAATCACGTCAGGGCTGACCGTTGGTGTGCGGGACAAAAACCAGAGGTAATCGTTATTGGGGCCGGAGACAAACGCGTAGCTGTAATTCTCACGCTCCAATTCAAAAACAACATAGGAACCGTAAAAAGGCCCAAAAAATGATACCTTGAGATACCCCTCCGAGTCCTTGTCGACAAAATAGGCCTTGCCCTCTGCCTCATCCCACGCTTGCTCTTCAGCGGAAAAGCCCCGGTTGACCACCCTCACCCCGCCATCATCTCGCACACTGTATTCGGCGGTTACCCGACTGAGGCCTCGTTCAAAGGAGTGATCCAGCCGAGCAATCTCGTACCATTTTCCCAAATAGCGATCGAGTTCAAATTGGCTGACCGGTTTGACGCTTTCGGGCATTCCCAGACAGCCGCTCAAAGACAAGACCAGGAGGGTGAGAAACAGGTTTTTCATGGTGACTCCTTAAGTCAACAGACAATATTCGCTGAACACTAACGCTATAAAGCACGATCAGAACCTTAAACCTAACCCAATTATTTTGCTGACGCGAATCCTCTCGCCGCTGGCTCTCAATTACTCGACACCGAACCTCTGCGCGAGGATCTCGCCGCTCCAACATCGAGTGATTTTGCTCAGGCATCGAGACGTTGATACCCACGGCCGAGTGATTTTACTCCGCGGTCGAGACGTTATTATCCCACGTCGAGTGTTTACCACCCGTGGTCGAGTCTTTTAATGCCGTTATCGGTTATTAAGTACGGACTATTGGGTCTTTTGGATGCGATCTTGGGTCTTGGGGATGGGTATAACTTATTGGGTTGGAATAAACAGGGGGGAGATAAACGGCATAATGTTTATCTCCCCCCATTGGTTTGAACACCATAATCAGAATCAATTGACCAGCTTATGGCGTGTACCAGATCGGTGAGGTCCAGGCGCGCTCCTGAATGCTGACAGGCAGGTCTTCAGGTCTTGGCAGGCCGGTTCTGGCCGCATCATACGTGGACCAGCGAGGGGTTGGGATTTGTAAGACGCGGGCATAATAGAGTGCGGGCATGGCCGGATCGAAGTCAGGATCCGTCCAGACGGTACTCAGTTTGGCATCACCAATGGTGTTGGTGTAGCTCGCATCCTCTTCTTTGACCGTATCACCGACCGGTTGCACGCTGCCATCGGCCGCGACGGTTCTGCCATCGGCGAGAGCAACGTTATAGATTCTGGACTGTTGCTCACCGTTTTCATCCACCCAGCCTTTAATGATCTGAATGCGGTCAAGGTTGGCACCGTTCACATCCTTGATCGCATGCACGATGAAGCTCGGCGCCTTGTTGTCGGTCGCATTTGGCAGATTACCGCCCATTGGCACGGCCTGCTCAGAGGCCTGTTTCAGCCACGCCTCTGAATTGAGTGACACGTCATCCAGCCCAAAACCACCATACATTCTCACTTTGAGACGAGGGCCAGACGTCGCGAAGGTTTCCTTACGTCTGATCGCATCAAAAATTTCCTCGCGTGTGTTGCTTTCGGCCCACACGCCCGCCAAACCACCGGAGCTGAATTGACGAACCTGACGCGCCGCTTCAGGCGGTGTTCCCGGAGGGCCCTGCAGGCGGTGTTTGGGATCATTCTCAAACCCAAATTTACCGGTGTAGTTGTCTTCCTCAATGGAGGAGGCGGAGTTATGAGTGTCGGAATCCCCGATAAACCCGTATTTGAAGGGATTACCGTTACCTTCACTCTCCAGTTTCAACCCACGAATCAATGCCTCACGCACATAGCCGCCCAGTTTGTTTTCCGGCGGTGTCGCTGTGGGAGCCAGCGTGTAATCCCACAACTCGAAATTCCCGAATTCATCATTGGGGAACAAGGTAGGGTGAGTTTCCGAGGTGCCCTTGATCTGTGTTATCTCGTAAACCGGCTCATTACGCATGCGGGCGGCCGCATACTCGGCATTGAGCTCACTGCCGCCGTAAGAACGCTCCACGGGAAACATGATGCCGTTACTGGCATTGCCGTTATGGGGCACCGCCAACAGTTCATTTCCGGCATCGCGCTGTTGATCCATCCATTGCCACAGGTCCTCCGGTTTGCTTGAGTCCAGGGCAGAAAAAGGTGCGTCCGGCACATTGGCGGTACTTCTGAAAATGACCACCCGGTGAATATTTCTCCAGTCCGGCGCGGCAGTCCACTCGTAGCCCGCCATGGTCGTGAACTTGCCGGGTTCATAATGCTGGTCAGCAATCTCTACCACAGTCGACCAGATGGTTTTCGCCAGTTCCGGATCACCCAGTATTGGATCAACCTGTGGCGGGTCACTGTACATACCTTCACTGATCGTGCCGTAGGCGGCAAAAGCCTTTCCGGGATCATCACCGGTGATATCCGCTGCCAGTGGATGTTGGCTCAACGGACTTTCGGGATTTTCCATTTGCCGCAATGTGCCGAGGTATTCCGAGTGATCCGACACAATGTACCAGTCCAGCGGTACCTTGATTTGCAACTCAGTGCCATCACCACCTCCGGGGATCGCTTCACCCTTGGCCCAGCGATACGCATCATCAGGGCCGGTAATGGAGCCATTGGTGTAGCCGTCAAAGGACCACGACGTGTGCACATGCAAGTTACCGAACCACGCATCCTTCAGCGGGTTACGTGTTATGGCGTCGTTTGTGGTTGGGGATTCAGACGATGAGGATACAGCCGGTGGGGATGCCGCTTCTTCGCTGGTGATAGGCGCCACCTTTTTCGCGTCACTGGCGTCGTCGGAACCACCGCAAGCCGTCAGCAGCCCTGTTGCGGTAAAACACAGGGCAAGCGACATGGTGGTGATCAATGTTTTTGGCGTCACCGGGGTATTAACTGTCATTGTTTTCTCCTGACGTTCCTTGATGATCAGATTGTTCAGCTACGGCTCAACGCGGGTTTGTCATTTACCGTTTTACGACTCACTGGTTTGTTCTTCACGGCCAGTCATTAACTCCAGAAACTGACTGTACGCTCAATCGTCCAGAACGCAGCAACAGAGCCAATCAGATACACCGGAATCTGCCGGGCAACCGCTGGCACAGGCAATTTGCTGCGCCTGAATAAAAAGAGAGTTATGAGTATAGCCGCTACAAACAATAACTGGCCGAGCTCTACGCCAATATTGAAAAACAATAAGGCTGCTGGCACCGCCGTTTGTGGCAATCCGATCTCGCCCAATGCGGCGGCAAACCCCAGACCATGCAACAGCCCGAAGGTGAAGGCGACCAGCCAGGGACGCCGTTGCGCCAAACCCGGCTGACCTTGTTGCGAGCGAATGATTTCCGTGGCGACAAAGACAATGCTCAGGGCGATACAGGCTTCCACCGGAGGCACCGGAATATGAATAACGTCGAGGGCGGCAAGGCTCAGGGTGATACTGTGAGCGAGGGTAAAGGCGGTGATGGTCCACACCAGTTTGCGCACAGTCTGCACCAGCATCAGCAGGACCAGAACAAACAACAGGTGATCGATACCGATAAGGATATGCTCTACCCCCAGTATCAGGTAGGTAGACATAACACCCAGGGTGCCAAGTCGTTCGGGGATCTCATAACCTGGGGCATCGGGAGTGAGCCGATGGATGACGGATTCACCTTCAAGATACTCGACACGCAACAGCACTTCGACGGCGGATTCACGCTGTCCGTTGATAGCGATGGACTTGCCCGGCAAGCCACCAACAGCCTGCACGGTCCAGTTTTGCAAGTGAGCATCACCAATAAACCCACCCTGTCGCTCCGACAGCGCTTTAATCTGTGGATCAAACTCAACGGCCAATGACAGGCGCTGATTGCCCGTGCGGGCCGGAACCTTCCACAACACCTGATACACATCCGTGTCGACTTCAGTGAGCTGTAAATAGGCGGGACGTATTTCATCAGCGTGTAACCTGCCAAGCGCCAGCATACACAGCACAACCAACCAAACCCAATGCACTCGATGAAAGGACTTCTGCATGTCAGATATTCCTGTTCGCAGCGGGGGGCAGTGTGTTTTGGTCCTGCGCTTCAATCACAATTGCGTAGTTTTCCTTGAGATTCTCGATCATCGCCGTTTTCAGTTCGCGACGTTTTGTTGTTTGCCACTCGCGCTGCACCTGGCTGCGAATCTCTGCCAACGGTGGCAAGTAAGATTTTTGAAGACGGGTAACCTTGACGATATGCAAGCCCAGCCCTGAACGGATCGGCGCGCTCCATTGGTTGAGGGGGAGCTGCTCGATCTGATCAGCAAAGCCCTGACCAAATTGGCGATCGACCTGCAGTGCGGATGACTCACTGAAGTCCCGCGGCAAAGTACTGGCTGATCCCTGCACCGGCTTGCCTGCCGCCAATTGCGCCTGAATCTCTGCTATGCGTGCATCACGGGTGTCAGCAGGCAGGTCGGTACTGATATAGATTTGCTCAAAGCTGAAAACGGAAGGTTGTATAAATCGCTCGGTATGAGCTTGCAAATAGGCTTCCAAATCCGCGTCAGAAGGACTCAGCAAATCCACTGAATCTGCGGTAAAAAACTCCATTTTCTGTTGCATGCGGCGACGGATAACAGAATCATTTTTATCCAGCCCCATAGCCAGCGCCTGACGGTATAAGATTTCTTCAACAATATAGTTATCGATCAATGCATCCAGTTCTGCCGCTGTGGGCTGCCGGTTCCAGGTGCGTTCATAGCGCGCCTTCATGTAGTCGATGCGATTTTGATCAACCACAATGGTGTTATCATCACGAAAGTCCACGGGTTTGATTAGGGCATAAAGCCCGAAGAGACAGGCCCCGATCAGTAGAAAATGAAACAGTGGCTCTTTCAGCCAACGCCTGCGTACATTGGTGTCCATGGGAAGCTTCCCCTAAATAGGCAGATGTGATTAGCCGGTGCCTGAAAAGCCCCGGCACTATCAGTGTGTAGACCACTACCATCCAATAAAAATAAATCCCAGTCAACGTCACCAGAATATGGATGGTTTGAATGTAGAAGAATTATCAGGGATTATCCGGCGTTTGTTGTGGCATATTGATCCAGTGTTCCGGATGCTTCACCCAGTGATATTTAGATTGATTCCATGCCGACATGGTTGGCTCGGGGAAATCCGGGTCGGTAAAACACCCAACCGGTATCCCGACCATACCCGCGAACAACTCCGCCTCCAGATACAAGGTCGAGCCACAATTGCTGCAAAAGAAAGAGTCTATCGCATTACCACTGTCTGATTGAATGTGGAATTTTTTAGGCGTCCCCTGCTTATCGACAATCTGGTCATGTAAAAAATACGCGCCCACCCCAAACACCGAACCGGTACGGCGCTGGCAGTTATTACAATTGCAGACCAGACAAACACTTGGCTCGCCCTGAACCTTGATCGAAAGCTGGCCGCACATGCATCTTGCTTCTCTTTCCATAGTTGCCTCTTGTTATTTTTTGTGGCGGTTAATTGGAAGGTTGGGGTGGCTCTATTTGGGTAAATAGTATTATAGACGCTGTCTGCAAATAGTGGGGATACTGCTTATTGACGGACAACACGTCAGGAGACAAACGCCAATAACTTCATCTGATCCCTATAATTTAATGCCCATCGATCACATCAATCAGTTGCTAGCTGATATCAAAACCCACCACTCTGTTTCTGCCATCTTCCTTGGCTTTGTATAGCGCCTGATCAGCCGCTTTCTTGAGTTTATCGGGTGTGTCTGTTGAAGCTCGTGTAAGCGCATAACCGACACTGATCGTCACTTTTACAGTGTGTTCATTTACGACAACTTTCATGGCTTCTACAGCCTGACGGACGCGCTCCCCTGTATTTCGGGTGGCGGCTTCATCGCATTGCGGTAGATAAATGGCAAATTCTTCACCGCCAATACGGAACGCTTTATCCACACTTCTCGTCTGGCCACGCAGAATTTGTGCAACCTTCCGCAACACTTCATCACCGGCATCATGCCCGTAGGTGTCGTTGATGGATTTGAAATGGTCGATATCAAGTGCCAGCAAGGCACTGCCTTCGTTGTAACGAGTAAAACGCTGGAAGGCATCGCTGAGGATTTCGTCGTAGGGAATGCGGTTCAACAAGCCGGTGAGCTTGTCGGTTCGAGCCTGCTGCTCCAAGCGCTCCTCGGAACTGCGGATAATTGCAATCATCTGATTGAACTCACCAGCCACTTTGCTCAGTTCCGGCGGAACAGCGATATCGATCTGATGGTTTCTGTCGCCCTGAGCAAAGCGCTCAACGCCCTCAATCAAGCGATCGATACTGTCAACAATGGTCTTGATAAACAGGTAGATGCCAAAGGCGGCCAGGAACAGACACACGATCAACGCTATGGCCGCAATCCACTCGGTCCGCTCCAGAGCCAGCGTTGCGTCCCGTAAATCCGCATCAACGATGTCGGTAATGAGACGGTCTGCAGCCTCTAACTTGTCATGAGCCACGCCCCTGAGGCTATCGAACCGAATTAACCCCGCGCTGATTCGTTGGCTTTCACCCAGCTCTTTCGCTTCCAATAAATCTGTTACGACGGGATGAATATGGTTCCATTGCGTCTGAGCACCCTCGAGAAGAGGCATGAGTTGCGGGTCTGTCTGAAATTCGACAAATAATTTGGAAAACTTTTCCTCTACCTCTTGCCGGGCAGCCCTGAACTCGGCCATTCTCTCTAGCGACCCGCTTATCAGGTATTCTTCGAGAGGGATTTCTACCTGCAGCATTGCCAACTGCAACGCCCGGATCGGCTCGACCTGATCCTGATAGCGGTGTATGACATCTTTGAAGTCTTTCATGACGACATTGTTGACCAGATAGAACCCTGCAACGGTCGCCGCCAATAAAGGCAACAGAATAATGCCCTGTGTTAATAAGAGGCGCCATTTCAGTGACAGTGATTTCAAGCGATTTTGTTTCATGGCGTCTCTATTACTTCTTATCTATTAAATTCAGTGGAAGGGTGTCAGAGAGGCATTATGTCACTTGAATCAACAGCCTTCCACGTTTACCCAGGTGAAGGCTTAAGGCAGCAGTTTGAAGAGACGATGGTGAAAAGCATTGGACCATATGAAACGGGATAAGCCAGACGTGGTTGAAATTCAATCCCTCCGCTCCCTTTTCTCTTGGTCTACGCTCTTCGACGGGCTCAGGGTGAACGATTTGGGGAGTAACAGAAAACCCGTTCACCCTGAGCCTGTCGAAGGGATTGTGGATGACGGTGGAGTAATTAATGCTTGGGTAAGCGCCGTTAAAGTTTAATCCCTCCCCCCTTTTACTTACATATCACTGAATCGGTTAGTGGACTGCGTCATACGCATGATTTCATGCTCTTCCAGTGACAGCAAAGACTCGAGCATTTCACGAGCCGAATCGATATCCGCCCGTTTGACGAGATAGCGATAGAGTTCGATGGCTTGCTGGTGCTGTTCAACGACAATGTCCATAATTTGGGTAGAATCCAGATCATCGAAAGGGGTATTCGAATACATTTTTTGTAACATCGGAGATTTATTCACATATTCGTTAAACCAGGTATTTAAAGCGTCCTCATCTCCCGACTTCTCGAAACCACTGATCACCTTCCCCAAAGACTTCTCATGATCTGCCAAATATTCCAACACCATTCGAGTCCGTTCGTCGGAATGCTTGTCCACCGATTCAGACAATAACTCACTCAACTTCTGATGAAATTTTCGTGTCCAGACCAAAACATCTCTTAGAGTTTCTATTTGCATGACTATTCGCTCCTCTCTAGATTAGACTTGCTCTTGGCTGACACTCAAACTATAAGCAAGAATGGCCAGTTTTGTAGTATCTAAAGTGGGTCAGATGAAACTTATGACACATTAATCACTGACCGCCCCATTTTACCCTGTCTGACCCTTCGCCCATGAAGAGCCTCATTTGCATCTTTAAATCGGGAGTCACCGAACGCCATACCCTTATTCAGAGCAGAGCGTATATCAGTAATCTGTTATTTCTCTATATGCAACTGAAATAGAGCCCGATACGACTCCATTCACTCTCCTGATTCATTTCCCAGATTCATAGATTCTTTATGAGAGGTGTGCATATTCATCCAGTCAGTTTACATAGCCCGCAAAGTCCTGCTCTGAGGCAAATCAAGCCTGTCGGTTTTAACTTTCGATTTTAACTTTTGGCTTTAACTTTCGTTATTAACTACGCTGAAGAATATGTTGAGGAATACCCGAAGGGCTGATACTAGGAAGTCTCGCCATGGTTAAATCCTTTTAACCGTAACAAAGGGTCTGATTCTATACTGCGGATTTATGTTTCAAAAAGAATGATGGAAGTGCCATGAGTTTCATCTGACCCCATTTATTTTTTACGTAATATCGCTCCATATAAAAATTTAGAGGACTACATTAAATATTATATCTTGGTTAAGTAGCTTTTATTTTAAATATTTAGCAGTTTCTATATATAAGCTCTGAAAGCTCTTTTTTACGCTGCCTTAACCAATTACCTCTTGGCTCACTGTAACCGGCTCGGAGCTGATTCTGAACTCTTTCTTTTTCAAGTTTCCACGCTCTGCATTGAGAGCTACTTACTGAATCAGTCCCGCCAATGTACGCTACAGTGGGCTGACTTTTCGTTTTAGATTTATACGGGGCATGATTAACAGAACCGGGATTAATATTAAGCTCGTTTTTCGCATAATCAGCAGCATAACGGCATGATTGATTCATGTTGACACGGTTACGCTCTGAATCATCTTTCTTAAAGCGATTTGTCCAAGTGTTGCAAGTGTCTTTTAGCTGACGATAAACATTCCAATCTCCTGTGGACTTTTTCTTTTTTGGAAATGAGTCATTTGTGAAAACTGGAGTGCCTTCAGCAGTTTTTCGAACGGGCTGTATCGATGAGCTTTTTGATTGGATACTGTTTGATGTAGTAGATACTTGAGTGGGCCTATTAACTACATGGTCACGAGCATGTATGACATTAGAAAGGGGCTCTTGCTTAGTTGCAGGTTTTAGAGTGGGTAGGACTTTCGTGCTTGGTTTTACACTTATTTGACTTTCATTCTCTATCCGTATTGTATTCAACAACCCGATTGAAATCACTCCGCATAAAAGTACGCTAGACACTCCAATGGCTGAATACATAAACCACTTTTTCACATCCATGATGTTATTTTCCGTTTACTGATCCTATTAAACTACTAACTACCTTGAAATTCCGTCGACTATCAGGCGAGTACTAGCGCTAATTGTTAGAGATTTGTCTCAAGATACTCATCCGTTACACGAACCAACTCCCTCAAGAACCGAATTACCTTTTCCAATTCGTCTTTCTTAATCAAATGAGCAGCTGGTGATCCGTTATTAATCGGCTTCGAGCGATGGACAGCATCTCCGCGTTTGGAAATCCACTTGTTTAAGGACCTCCGTGCTGTATCAGGAGTCATATTTGCCCATGACCATGCTGATGTTACGTCCAGGTCTAGATAATCCTGAAAGATCTTTTTGGTTTTGTCTGAGGTTGGGTTATGAAACTGCTTTAGCTCTAGTTGCAATTTCTTCTGAATAAATTCTCCCACGTAACTTCCTGACACAACGGCTAAGCGCTTCTCCATTGCCTCTGTGATGCGGTCCTCAACGTAGGTTTCCCACGCAGTTAGAGCCATTACTAAGCCCGCACGTTTTAACACCTCAGCATTGGCCGGTGGTGGATTGCAGTTGATCGCGTCGAAATGAGCAAGGAGCTCTTCTGCGTCTTTTATTCCATGCTCAAAAGAGCTCAGTGCTTGTGACATATTCCCTTCTCTAAAATATATAGTGTCAGATGAACATTATGTCACTTGAGTCGGCTATCCATCCACGTTTACCTGACCTCACCATTTATATCAGCAACCTCAGGAAACCACCGACTTATCCTGGGTTCGATACTGCCTCCGGTAACCCAATCACCAGACCATAAATTTCAGACACAAAAAAAGGCCATACATCGCTGCATGACCTTCTAAAAGATGGTGCCCGGAGGCGGAATCGAACCACCGACACGGGGATTTTCAATCCTTTACAGGCCTACCTCACTCACCCATATTCCTTATATTTCAAGGAGTTAGGTAGCTTTATATCCCCAATGGAACACATTTAAACATATAGAATGTACTTTAACTGTACGTTTTACTTAGATGCCTCTGCTTCTTGGCCTACCTTTAACTAACAAATACAACTAATAAAATCAATAAAATCAATAAAATCAATAGGTTATAGATTTTAGCTTAATGTAGGCTTTTATTTAGAACTCACAAAGTACAAATTTTACTCACTTTCGGTAAAGCCAATCTATTACAAAGGTCTGTTTTTAGATATACTGTAAAAGAATTGCTTTACACATTATTTTGTATACTACATTAATTTTTTAAAGGAGGGTGTATGGCTACTACGTCTTTTGATCGTCGCTTTGTTGTGTCTGATCCTACCGCCCTTGCTCGCTTGCGTGAAGACTTGGACAAACCTCGTCCTGTAGTCATTAAAAAACGCAATAGCTCCCGAGATAATAGTAAGGGTATAGCGTTATTGAAACGGAAGTTGTCTCACTTAAAGACCTAATTTTTGAGGTCGGAGAAGAGGAAGCTCTGACCATTCTTTCTACTTTTTCATGCCCACGCAATAAAGATGTTCAGGATTTCCTGATCGATCCTGCAAAAGCTATTAGATTTGAAAAAGCAGATAAGTCAAGAACCTACTTAATAATAGGATCTGAGCCCTCTTTCGAGGGCGACGTCTTAGCTTACTTTACAATCGCGTCTAAAAATATTGACCTTGAAAGTTTTAATGTTAGCCTAAGTGCTGTAAAAAGAATGGATGGCTTTAACAAAAACGCCACGTCAATTAATGGCCACCTAATTGGCCAGCTAGGTAAAAATGACAATTGCCCGCCCGATCTAATATCCCTAGAAGAAATCCTTCAAGAAATATTTTCGATAATAGACCAAGTAAGGGCCTTAATAGGTGGAAGGATGATTGTTTTAGAGTGCGAGGATACTCCTTCCTTGATAGCTCATTATGAAAAGCATGGTTTTTCTATTTTACCTATTCGAGAATGTGTTGATCAGGCTCAGTATGTAACTATGTACACTGTTGTGACGTCTTAATCTATCTCGCCGTTGACCAAGTTATTAATGGATGCACTCATGGCAATGAGAAGCATATTAACGGGCGAGAATCATAATTGAGCGCAATCTGTTTTTTCTAACTGCGGATTTTGTATTCAAGATCACACTCGTCATTCGCTGTGCTAAGAGCAGATATCCAGCTAAGCTAAGTAGCGCCCCTCTCAACTAAGTAATTAAAGAAAAAACTACTGAGGGGTGTATTCCATTACGAATCTTTTAGGTATGACCTTTACTACTTGATATTTGGTATTCCACAAAAAGACGAACTCAGAGTTTGCTGAAAAGAACTGATCAAATTTATTTTTCATGTTCGGATCAGAAAGTTTTATATAATACCGACCTTTATAACTAGGATTTTTTACATCCTCAATTTGTTCTATTGCTATTGTCGATACTTGTGTAACACTTGTTATTATTGCCAGCCCAAAAACCCTAAACGCAACTCTATTCTTGATATATTTCCAATCTGGTATTTGAATATAGATCTGCACAAGCACTAACATAATTATGGCCGCCACCAGCTTTGGCTCAACACTTCCCGACAAATAATATCCAGCACCTAAGAATGTGCTTATAAATAATATAACTAGCAACAACCTTTGATTGCTTTTATCCTCATCCTCTTCTTTTCCAAATTGCTCGTTGTGAGTTGTTAATGAGGCGTCACTTCTTAGTCCATATAAAAATACTATTCCGCCAAAAAAGAGCGACCATACAGTAGTAGCTATAATGTTAGTACTTGTTGATATGTAATCGGGTACACTAAAAAAGTCATCAACGGATATACCAAGTAGAGAAAATAAAATTTTATTGTAGAGATACCCACTTAAAATAAATAATGTTGAAAACAACGTGATCGCGAAGGTCAAGTGCTGGGATCTTAATTTTATAGGTTTAAATTTTTTCAAACCTTCTAATTCTACTTTTTCTTTAGTAGTGGATTTTGTTAAATTCTTTATATGTTTTAATTCTTTCTTAATCTCTCTATCAACTTTTCCTATATTTTTATTATCTATAATTCTTAAGTCAATATAGATTTCTTTTGCATATTTTTCATGTTTCTCAATAGTTTCTGAGTAAGATTCATCAAAATGTACCGTCTTCACGATGAGGGCTTTAATTTGATGATAATCACAAATCAATCTTCTTAGCTTCCTATTGTTTTCGATATAATTTATTACTTCATCAATCTGAGAATTTCTTGTGTATTTTGTGTCAGATAGCTCTCTAAAATTTAATAAAAACAAAGTAGCTGGCGAGGCATAATCCAGGCATTCAGAAAGTTTTTTATCTGGGAACCGTTTGACTGTAAATAAATAAGCATTATAAAAAATTACTGCTTCATGCCTGTTGCAAATTTTTTTAAGGTTTTTAATGTGGGCTTTAATCAGCCAAAAATAAGACTTAAAAAAAAGTCCAGACAACCGCTCTGAATTTCTAATTTTGGAGAAAATATAATTATTCATCATCTTAATAAATTTCAACACTGACTATATCCATTTAGCCACGAACGATGGAAATATTGAGTTAATGTGTGTCTATGACTTAAGAAAAGGTTTTAATTTGAAGCTTCAAGGAATGGAGACAATCTTCAGGATATAATCGCTTTCATCCATGATTTCACTATTCCATTTAAAATAGCGTTGATATTTTTTAATGAATAAACGCCAAAATTAGAGTCAGACTTTTACTTCATTTCTATATATTCAACTAACTCGTTCCTAATCACATTAACGGATTCAGGGGCGTCTATTACTAATTTGGTTTTATTTCCTTCCCGACAAGCTTTAACTTCTATCTGCTCACCGGAACTTAATATAAAGATAACGGAACTTCCGTCTACCCTGTTTATTACTAAGCTCATATTTCATCCTTGAATACTGATTTGTTTTAATAGGCAAAATCACGGCTGTATTGGAATACTACAGCCCCTGTATTTATTGCTTTTCCCAACGATTCCTTATCCTTAAGGCTATTCTATAGCCTAACCCTGTGCTTTGTAGTTTTCCTGCGTGGCCTTAGTCATTGGACTAATTTGCCCTACTTCAGGCAATTCCTCTCCGAACACAAGCCAGTGCTTATATTCAGGAAAAGCTGCAGCTATCGCCTGAATATGCTCTTCATTAATTCGCTGTCTGTTGTTACAGATTGCTCGAACTGTTTCTTTCTTAATACCCGTCTTTTGTTCGAAGTCCTTGTTCTTTGTCCTTTCGTTTGGGCACTCGCGATCTATCAGCTCTATTAACCGGTCTTTGATCATAAAAATATTTTACGCGTAAATATATTGCGCGGTAATTATGTACGCGTTAATATTTTACGCATACGGTTTAAATTGTTTTTAGTGTGGCTCAGTGAGGTTCCAAAAGCAACCAGAGCACACAGGTAGGAAAGGAACGAAAAATGGATTCAGTAGACCTCAAGGCTCCCATACACAATGCCGTGCTCCCGCCGGTATCCAGCCAAACCCAATTCGCCAGTTGGATAGGCGTCACCCCTGACACAGTCCGTGGCTGGGTAGAAAACCAAACCATTCCTACCGTCAAAATCGGCCGTCAACGCTTCATTGATGTAGTGAGCTACATGGATGCTGTGAAGCGTGGCAAAACCATCTTCCAGCGGGGTGACTTCAATGAATCTTGATCGCCGTAACCTGTTTCTCGATATCCGTGTGTACCTGGCAACCCGGTCTATGACCGACTGCATCGCCCTAATGAACTCCTGTCTGTCCTTCATTAAGCACTACGGCAAATCACACCGAGTAGAACGCATCTATTACATGGCCGGTTGCTGCCTGGCTGCCCATGTGGCGGTAGGCCATGAATCTGACCTGCTGTTAGGTCAGTCACCGATTTATCGGCCTGAGGTGCCGGAGAAACGCATAGTGGGGCGTTGGCTCTCGGGTCGATCTTTCTTCAACAATTCTGCGGCCAGTGCCTGACGCGGAATTTAGACACTATCAGGCACATTACTGAAAAGGAAAATCATCATGTCTATTGGTCAAGTTTTGAAATGTGAATTGTACGGTGCCTCCATCGCTCGTATGGATGGCGGTCAAGTGTATGCCTCTTTGTATGTTGGCCAGCCTGTGGTCAATGAAGCTGAAGAAAACGCAAAGGGCATCGTCCTGATGAAAATCGCCTGTGATGAGCAGGTGTACAAAGATCTGAAAGCCCCTGCCTACCCCTGCCCTGTTGATATGCATGTACGTCTCAAAAAAGCAGCTGGCGGCAAGATGGGACAGCACTGCTTCAAGCTGGATTTTCCACAACCAGCCAAACCGGCTCCAACTCAACAGAAAGCCAGTTAAGCAACCGTGACCCTGCACAGCGGGGTCATATAAAGCGGCATTCACTCGCTTACATTCAATGCCGCAAGCAATAGGGTGAGTGTCGCTTTATATGAGTACTTTTTACAGTTGCGAAGGAAATCTAACCGTATCGGCTGAAGGTGCACTTCAGTGTGATAACTGGGTAACCGTCTCAATGACCGAAATTGAGACCAGCATTATTGCCCAGTTTGATTATCTGTTCGGTTGGGATACCGATGTCTATTTGATGGTCATGGCTTCCAATTTGGCGTTTTTCATTACGTCAGTGGGTGCCGGGATGGTGGCGCGAACATTAGCGCGTCGATAAGAGAATTGTTTGCGGCAATAACTCAAGGTGAAAAATCATGGATCAAGTGATCGAAATGCAAAAAGGTAAAAACGGTGTTTGGCAAAAAACCAAAAGCTTTGGTTCAAAGCTGGCGGTAGCGGGTACTGCCGCTATGACTTCCGCAATGGTATTTGCGGCAGACCATACGGCTGAAATCACTGCGGCTCAAGGTGATGCTAACACCAACGTAACTGCTGCTGTGGCTGGCCTGATTGGCTTGGTGGCCATTGTCTGTGGTGTGACTCTCCTGATGTCTCTGTTATCTCGTAAGTAAGGAGTCGTCATGTTTACGGCCGTATTGCTAGCGTCTGTTACTACCGTCTGTGTTGTATTTGGATACTACTGCGGCCGTATTTCATGATTTATTTTAAGAAATATATTTTAGTTCTGTTGTTTTCTTCTTTTTCATTATTGGTTCATGCTACTGGTACATGGACATATCACTATTCTTACGGTGATAAAGCATCCTGTAACAATGCTATGTCCTATGCTGGTTCTACATGGAACATGAACGGTTGGCCGTGGAAATGTGACGGCGCCAATGATGGCAATGGCTATTACATGTCAAATGGCTTGCCATGTGAGGATCCTGAAATATGGAATCAACAAACATTTGTTTGTGAGTCTCCTCCTGCTCCAGAACCTTATTTTTGTGAAGACGGTACAGTAAGTTATACCGGTATTTCGGGGTGTGATGTCCCACCAGAGCAAACACCTGAGTGTGGGAACAATGGCGAAGGATTGATGTGCTATAACGGTGCCTGGGCGTGTTATAGCTATCAATGTCCGGAGTTTGTCCCTGACGATCCTCAATTACCCGATGATCCAGAAGACACAGAACCTAATGGGGTTTGTGAGTCTGGAGAGTATAGCCAATTCAGCATGGATCCAGATTGTGCTGCCCCTCCTCCGAATCCCTGCCCGGGCGATTGTGATAACGGTGATTCAACACCTGATCCCGCAGGAGAAGATCACGATGGCGACGGGGTACCTAATGAAAATGACCCTGACGCAGACAGTGACGGTGACAATATTCCGAATGGTGTAGACCCTCACCCTAATGGTGGTGATGGTAATGGAACACCACCAGCACCCGGAGAAGGTTATTCACCTGACAGTGACGGCGACGGTCAGACCGATGACCAAGAAGAGGGACAGGAAGACGGCTCTGTCTCTGGCGGTGCAAGCTGTAAAAATCCTGTCCAGTGTGAAGGAAGCGCTTTTGAATGTGCCACTATCATTCAGTTGTGGAAGCTCCGTTGCGAAGGTGAATTCGAAGAGCCGGAAGGTTTCGATGGGAATTATAAAATTGACCTCGCCAATTTGCTTTTGGATAAACAGGACGAATTCAATCAGGTCTTTAGCGACCTTCAAAACCAAGCCATGTCTCAACTGGATTTCAATTTGAATTCTGGTGGCGGCATTGACCCCAACATTCAACAGATTAAAGGCGTGGACGTAGATTTTAGCTGGTCTCGGTTTACCTCTGAATTAAGCATTGTTGGGACAGTCATCATCGCCTTGGCTTCACTCGTAGGCCTGAGAATTATTCTTGAGGATTAACCATGGAAGCTATTGCAGACATATTGACTTACATCTCTGAGTTCTTTGCTGAAATTTACGATTTTGTAGATTCCGTGTTTGAGCGTCTGCTGGTCTGGCTGGCAGTCTTCTACATTGAAATCAAAATATCGATTATCACTCTTGCATGGGATGTGGCCGGTGGTGTTCTGTCCACGCTGAATATCAGCTCTACCATTGATACGGCTTGGGCGGGGCTAGATTCCAAAGTATTAGGCTACATCACTTTCTTTCGTATTCCTGAAGCCCTGAATATCATTCTGCAAGCGGGGGTGACGAAATTCATATTGCGTGGTTTTAGCTGATGACTGCGGTAATTCACCATGGGCCACCGGGATCGTATAAGTCCTTCACCATTACTCAACGCAAAGTCATTGAAGCTCTTCAACAGGGACGAACGGTCATATCCAATGTTCGGGGTCTCAACTCTATAGAAAACATAGAGAAAGCTCTAAACATTGAATTCCCACCAGAAGCTGAACTGATATCAGTCCCTCATACGTTAGATGGCTGTCGTACCATGGCGCGCTTTTTCCATTGGGCGCCACGTGGAGCACTGATTTTTATCGATGAAGCGCAAAAGGTTTACCCAACACGTCTTAGAAACCTTACCGAGTTTGACTTACCCGACGAACTCCGAGAGCAACTGCCGGAAGATTGGCCTATTACAGTCGAAATGGCTTTTGACCAACACCGGCACTACAACTGGGATATTTATCTATCCACCACCAATATTGCCAAAGTACACAAAGAAATTCGCGGAGTCGTACAGTACGCCTACCGTCACCGAGACATGTCGGGTGTATTGCCATGGTGGAAAGACAAATGGAAGGAGGAACAACATGACCCGTCCGATTCAGGCACGTCTGCCTCACATTGCATCGGTAAGCCGAAGTTCTATAAAGCCGACAAACGAATCTTCGAATGCTACCAATCAACCGCAACCGGAGATGCCCAAGGGAGTAATGAAAGTAAGGAAATGTCCATCCTCCGAGAAAAGAAAGTATGGTTTCTCCTCGGACTTATCGTTGTCGCCCTGGGAGTCTTTGTTAATAGCGGGCTGGAAGCGGTCGGAAACTTTGAAGATAAAATGCAAAAGCCTGACCCGATACCTGTTGAAAAAGCTTCTGAAAGCCGGTCTGTTGTTTCTAATGGTGCTCCTATCCAGCTTCCTGCTCAAGACGATGCTCCGTTGGATCACCGCGACCAATTTATAGAGCAACACAAACTGTCTTATCTCGGCATGTTCGCCACCAAAAAAGGAGTGATTCACTATTTCAAAGCTGTTCGGGACGACGGGACATGGTACCAGTTCACCAACTCCGATTTACTACAGCTCGATTTTAAAATTCGTTACCGAACCAGTTTTGTTGAATTATTTTATTTGGATAAAAGGGTTGTGATCGCTCCGGCTAATAGCGGTTACAGAGTGGTGAAGAATCCAGCGCCAAATCAAACACCAGTACCGCCTTCAGGAAATAATGGTGGCATTACAATTCTACTGGGTGATAACACTGAATACCCTAATCGGGGATCTCGTTCAGCACCAAGAGCATACCGTACCGGTGCCGCTCAAAAGGGAATTTAACTATGACGCCTGAACAACACAAAGCTATTTTGGTGAAAACATTTAAATGGGCTTTCTGCCTCACTGTATTAGTCACCCTATATTTCGGCTGCTCCGAACTTCCATCACCTTACAACTGATAAACCTATCGCGCAGCGATCTGCGTAGACCTTGAGTCGGAGCCACAGCCCCCTGTGGGGCTGTCGGGGGTTATAGGGGGCGGAGCCCCTTGTAGTGTGCCGCAAGCGTAGCGCGCAGCCCGTTAGGGCGTAGTCCGGGCTTTGCCGCCGCGCGCAGCCAAGCGAAGCAATGCGAGCGCGGGCGAGCACGAGAGGCGAAGCCAAAACGTTCTTGTAACACGTTAATAATAAGGGGAGTGAATCCCTCACACTAAACCACATTGAGACATTAACTCTTAAACCACTATTTGGGAGTCCCACAGACAATGAGATACGAAAGTAAATTCTGGAATCGTAAAGCAGGCTATTTCTACAACTCACAAGAAGGTCATGACCTGAATACAGTTCGATACCTTCATACCGGTGTTGATACAGTTAAACAGCTTTTTAACTGTCTCCTGCGACCTGAAGTCCTGATTAAACTACATCACCACTATGAGTCTTCCATGGGACAAGTCATCACCCTGGGCGATATTGACTGGCAAATTACCCGGTCTAGTAAAAAATCAGGCTATCAGTGGATTTTAAAGAATCTGGATGAGGGCTTTGTGGTTTTGATGAAGTCATTCTATGCAGAAGAAACACACAACGCCTCACACCTCAAGATCGAAGTCACGCCTCAGTGTATCTATGAACATACCCCTAAATCCCTGTGTGAGCGTTTGCGATCTATTGCCAGCATCTTTGCTACTCAACTGCTCGAAAACGGCATAGCAGCGCATTTAGCGGCCGACCTGAAGGGTTTTACAGTGCCCAAAGACTTTGAATGCAGATTAGTGACCAAGGCTAAACGACAATTTCGAGTAAACAACATCTCAAATGTTCAGGTATCACTCAATGAGATTGCCACAGTCTATGGCAATGGACAGACCTATACCTTTGGCTCGGCCAGCTCCTTGCAGTTCTGCCTGTATGAAAAAGAACAGGAAGCGATCAAGTCTGACAAAATCGATTTCTGGGAAAAGGTCTGGTCAAAAGTCCCCAGCGTTGACGATGTCTGCACACCGGAATACCAGCACGGTGACCGGGTTCATCGCTTTGAAATGCGTTTTCATCACTCGGTCATCCGGGAATTTTGCAATGCCTCTGTGAATCAGAAAACCGGAGAAATGCTGGTCATCAACGACTTTGAGCAGCTCTCAGAACACCTGACAGCCCTTTGGCACTATGCTCTAAATAATTTCAGGCTTCAGCACTCTGCCAGTTACATAGACCCTGTTTGGCAACTCCTGATAGAAGATATCACCATCTACCCACCAGCCCCTGACTGGTTCTACAAACGCGGCAAAAAGCCACCTACCCAAAATTCTCGACGGAATGTCGCCTTTTGGTTAGGTAACGCAATAAAGCTCATGGCCAGAAAACGGTTCACTGTTCGCTATGCGGTTCAATACATACTGAACAGCGGCCTTGACGATGATCTGGCGGATTACTTCGGGGTATTCCAGTTTGGCTACCATGATGAACTCAGGCAATGTTTACATGAATTTGTGCGCGAAAAGATGGAGCGCCATTGGTTAGAGGGTGTTGCAGTCTAATGGCCGTCACTAAACAACCTGATGGACGTTGGTTAGTTTCCTGTCGTCCTCAAGGCACAAAAGGTCCTCATGTTCGTAGAGTCTGTAAAACTCGGACTGAGGGCGTTGCTCTTGAGCGTCGGTTAATGAACCAAAAATCTGCCTCCATGGACAATGCACTACTCAGTGAATGTGTAACGACTTGGTTCAATTATTGGGGTGTGAATCTCAAAGATGGCCAGAGCAGAAAAAATAAGCTGGATTTAATGGTTGCTCATATTGGTGATTACAGATTGAGCAAACTCAAGCCTATTCACTACTTAGAGTTTCGCAAACAGCGGCTGACCAATGGGATATCACCCAACACCTGTAATCATGATCTTGTTTATCTGAAGACAGTCTTCAATAAACTGATAAAGAACAACTTGCTTACACGCAACCCTTTTGATGGAATATCACCACTAAAGCTTGATGATTACGAACTGGCTTATTTAACGAACTATCAGATCAAGCGTTTATTAGTAGCCTGTCGTCACAGTCAGAACGAATCCCTCTTACCGGTTGTACTGCTGGCTCTCTCAACCGGTGCCCGTTGGTCAGAAGCTGAACGACTTACTATGTCACAGGTTGGTTATCAGAATGTTACTTACTCAAAAACCAAAAATGGTAAATCAAGAACAGTCCCTATCAGTGAATCGCTATTCAAACTTCTGAGGTCTCGAATCGTTATTGAGGATGGGAGAATATTCGCAAACTGTTTAGCTGCATTCCGAAGTGCGGTTAAGCGAGCAAAGATCACTTTACCTCGCGGTCAGATGTCGCATGTGTTGCGTCATACTTTCGCAAGTCACTTGATAATGAACGGATGTGATTTGGTAACGCTGCAAAAAACACTAGGCCATAGCGATATCAAAGTGACGATGCGTTACGCTCACTTGTCACCAGATCATTTGAAAGAAGTAGTGTCTTTGAATCCGATTGCGAGGATTTTTTGAAGTGTACTTTTTCTGTACGGAAACAAAAAAGCCAGGTCAAATTAATCACCTGGCTTCGTTTGCTATCTTATTGAAAAATAAGAAGAAATAATGGTGCCCGGAGGCGGAATCGAACCACCGACACGGGGATTTTCAATCCCCTGCTCTACCGACTGAGCTATCCGGGCAAACTCGCTGTAACACCGCTGGTGTTCGCAAGAGGCGCGTATTAAACCTGTTCAGTTCTTCAGAGTCAAGACCTAAGCGGCTGTTTTCTACCGGTTTTTTTCAGGGGTTTGAATCTGAGGGGTTTGGCGGCTTCAGTCGTCCTTGCCTTCGGGGACGTAGCCGTCGGCGGCGTCGTAGTCGTCACCGGAGAAGAACTTCTCCATCTGCTCGCTGAGGTAGGTGCGGGCGGTCAGGTCCATCATGTTGAGGTGCTTTTCGTTGATGAGCATGGTCTGGTGTTTGAGCCACTCGCCCCAGGCCTGTTTGGAGACGTTTTCGAACACGTCCATGCCTTTGGGGCCGGGGTATGGGGGTGCGTCGAGGCCTTCCATGTCTTGTTGATACTTGCGGCAGAACACCATGCGGCTCATACACATAACCTTTTGATTTTGTTGATGAATATCGATTTCAGGCGGTGGCCAGTGGCTCCAGCTGACGGAGTTTTTCCAGCAGCAGTTTAACCGGCGCCGCCAGCCCCAGTGAGGCCGGAGCGTGCACATCATACCAACAAACCGCCCGCTCTCCGACCTGTGTGGCGCTGGTCTGGATGTCGGCCACCACGGGGGTGATGTCCAGATGGTAGTGGCTGAAGGTGTGGCGGAAGCTGTCCCAGGTTTCCTGATGGATCAGTTCGGTGCCGTGGGTGCTCTGCCAGTAGTCGGTGACGTCATCGTCGCTGGCCACTTCAGGGAAGCTCCACAGCCCACCCCAGATGCCGGTGGCCGGGCGCTGCTCCAGCAGCCATTCGCCGTTGGGGTTGCGCAGCATCAGCAGCTGGACGGATTTTACGGGCTTGTCTTTTTTCGGCTTCTTGCCGGGGTAGTCGGTCTGGTTGCCCTGATGGAAGGCGCGGCAGCTGTCCATCAGCGGGCAGCTGTGGCAATCGGGTTTGCTGCGGGTGCAGACCATGGCTCCCAGATCCATCATCGCCTGCGTGTAGTGCTGGCAGCGCTGATCGGGGGTGAGGTCTTCGGCAATGTCCCACAGCTGGTTCAGGACCGAGGTGGTGCCGGGCCAGCCGTCCACGGCGAAGTGGCGAGCCAGTACCCGTTTGACGTTGCCGTCGAGGATGGCGGCTTTTTGTCCCATGGAGAGGCTGGCGATGGCGCCAGCGGTGGAGCGGCCGATGCCCGAGAGGGAAGACAGCTCTTCGACACTAGACGGAAATTCACCCCCAAAGTCGGAGACAACCATCTTCGCGCACTTGTGCAGGTTGCGGGCGCGGGCGTAGTAGCCGAGGCCGGTCCACAGGTGCAGCACGTCGTCCTGCGGGGCGGCGGCCAGATCCTGAACCGTGGGGTAGTGTTCCATAAACCGTTCGAAATACGGGATGACGGTAGCCACCTGGGTTTGCTGCAACATGATTTCGGACACCCACACGCGGTAAGGCGTCACACCCTGTTGCCAGGGCAGGTGCTTGCGACCGTGCAGGTCAAACCAGTCGAGTACGCGTTGTGAAAAATCCGGTGCTAAAGAACTGTCGCTGGGGGCCTTTGTCTGCCCCTTCTGCTTACGCGACATACTGCTTTCCTCAAATGACGTCATTGCGAGCCACAAGCCCGGCAATGACGATGTCTATTAACGATCAAACTACTCTTTGTTGAACAGGCCTTTCAGCAGGCTTTTTACCGCCTCTTCCCTACTGTCGGTTTCGCCGTCGTCGCTGCTCTTGTTCAGTTTCTCTTGCAGCTTCTCCTGCAATTTGTCTTTCAGCTCGCCTTTGGCTTCGTCCGCCAACAGGGCATTGATGCGTTTGCTGTCGATGCCGCAGCTGCCGGCCGACACGGTATCCAGTGATCCTTTGCAACGCAAGGGCAAATCCTTGTTGCGCCAGCGATCGCGGATCTGGCAGTCGCGGTTGGGATCGGCCTCGCCGACAAAGGCGACACTGACGGGCACATCGAATTTACCGGTGACGTAGTTGAGGGTGCCGTTGGCTTTTACGCCGAGGTTTTCGACACCGGCACTTAGGGACTGGATGGTGAGCACTTCACCGTTCAGAACCAGCGTCGAGCTGACGTCCTGCAAGGTGGTCAGCCCTTTCCATTGCAGCTCGGGGCTGGGCTTGCCGTTCACCAGCGCCGCCAGCTGGCAGGCGTTGCGCTCAATATCGACCCCGCTGAAGGTCAGCTCGGCGGCTTTGAGGTTCAGATTCGCTTTGGCTGCCTGCTGCCACTGGCGCAGGCTCTGCCCCTGGGTGTTGAGGGTCAGATCACCACCGGCACTGCCGGACAGGCGTTCTTCATCCATAAACAGCACCAGCAGCGGCTTGAGTTCGAGATTGGTGAGATCCCCCTTGAGGGCGACCTTGGAGGCTTTTTGCCGCGCATCCAGCGAGCCGTTGAGGTTGAACTTGCCCTTATCCAGAGTCGCAGAGACCGTTTGCAGATTAACCAGCCCGCCTTTGGCCTTGAGCTTGAATGCAAGATCGGTGAAATCCAGTTGCTTGGCGGTCATCTGGGCGAGGGTGATAGCCGCGGTGGCATCGATGTCTTTGAGGGCACTGAGATCCAGTGGCTCGTCCGACATGATCAGCGGATTGGCGCCGGGTGACGTGGCTGTCCCCTTGCTGCCTGCGCTCGCAGCCTGTTGCTGTTTGGCTTCAGCCACTTCTTCCTGCGGCACTGGCAGGTAGCGATCCAGATCCAGCTTGTCGCCGTTAAGTACCAGCTCCAGTGCGCCGTTTTTGCTCATCCCTGCGTGACCGGCAAAGGTGGTGTCGTCCAGTTTGAGGGACAGGTTGTTGAGCTTCCAGGCACCGTCGTCGCCGACGATCTTGCTGCTCAGGGAGACTTTGCTGAGGGCATCGGCGGCCGACATCTCCGGCAGTTCAATGCCGAACTGGGTCAGCCACTTGGCGAGGTTGACCGGCTGCAGGGCCAGATCCAGCTGTGCTGCCAGGGTTTCCAGCGCCACGTCACCGGACAGCTCCAGTGTCATCGGCGTTTTATTGGCGGCGACTTCCAGCTGCAGGCCGCTCATGGTGAGGTGTTGTTTTTCCAGATTGAAACCCAGCTGACCTTCGCTGCTGATCTCCAGCGGTTGCTGGCCATCCAGTTTAAGGACGGCGGATTGCTTCAAATCGAATGGCTGCCCCGCCAGATCGAAACCGTCAACGCTGAGGTTGAGGTCGCTGAGTTCGATGCGTGAACCGGCCGCCAGATCGCGGTAGACCAGTTGGGCATTTTCAAGTCGCAGGCGCTCGATCACCAGTGCCACTGGTGACGCCGCAGCGTCACCCTTGGCAGCAGTCGAATCGGTGGCTGGAGTACTCGCAGTCTCTTTGGCTTTCTTGTCGGCTGCACCGGCAGCCTCTGCCTGCTGCAAGAGTTCCCAGTTGCCGCGCCCCTGCTTGTCTTTCCAGACGTTGACCTGCACACCGGAGAATTCCAGTGCCTCAATCGAGACATTGCCACTGAACAGCGGCATCACCGCCACTGCCGCGGCCAGCCGCTCGGCATCCAGCAGAGCTTCGTCGCCGGTCATCACTTTTACGCCTTCGACACTCAGACCCAGCGTCGGAAACCACTGCCAGCTCAGGTCGCCGTTGATCTCCAGAGGCACCCCCTGCTTGGCGGCGAGGCGCTCGATATCGTCGCGGTAATCGTTAGGATCCAGCACCATCGTCAAATACAGAACCGCACCGATCACCAGTACGATCGCCAATCCCACTATGCCCGCTATCACACGCAATAAGCTTCCCATTCTTCCTCCTGAGTCCGAGACGTCCGACACACTGAATTGTAAAGCCGGCTGACACACAGTCTAGACCTTTATCGTCTGCATAAGTTTTACCGGGTTATCAAACCCGGATACCAGCTCTACAGGCTACAAAATGCCTGCTACGCTGTAGTTACAACTGTTTCGTTAAAACTGTCGTTCCAGATGGTAGACACCCGCCCATGCGGCTCGCCCACCCTATATGTGGCTGCGGTTTGCACGAAAACCGCACCCCCAAAGGCTGCCGGTCGTTCCACCACGGCGGAAAAGTCGCTAAACTACGCGCCTTTGGCAATAGCGCCCGACCTGTGGCCGAACCCGTTTATTACGATTGATAATTGAAGGAAAGCACCATGAGTGAAGTTCGCAGTGAACTGAAATACCTGTCCAGCCACGAGTGGGCCCGCGTCGAAGCCGACGGCACTGTGACCATTGGCATCACCGACCACGCCCAGGACAGCCTCGGCGACGTGGTTTACGTCGAAACTCCCGAAGTCGGCAGCACTGTGACTGCAGGTGAAGAAGCCGGAGTGGTGGAATCTGTAAAAGCCGCGTCTGACATCTACTCGCTGGTCAGCGGTGAAGTGATCGCCATCAACGAAGCTCTGGAAGAGACTCCTGAGATTGTTAACGAATCCCCTTACGACGACGGCTGGTTCTTTAAAGTGAAGCCAAGCGACCTGAGCGATCTGGACAATGCTCTGGATGCCGATGGCTATCAGGCCATTTGCGACGAAGACTGATCGCTCACGATCCGCACGGCAGTTCAGTCTCTGACTGGGCTGCCCGCCTCAAGAACTGAATCGCGGCGCGGTAACAAGGTGAATTGCCCAAGGGGCAAGAGAGGGTAGCCTGGGCTATCTTATCCGGCCTGTCAGTTCTGCAAGATCAACTGATTGAAGTACACCCCGATCAAATCCAGCTCGCCATCTTCCTCGACCACCAGATCCTGAATCGCCTGAAAGGCTTTCTGTCGCAACAGCTCCTTGCCCTCCTGAGTTTCGAGACTTTCCTGCGTTTGCTTGCTGAACAGCAAAATCAACTGATTGCGAATATAGGGCATGTGATGACGAATAGAATTGACGTCTTGCGGGCCACCCACGCGCACCGTCAGCTCGGCCTTGAGGTAGTGCAGGCGTCCCAGCGCGCCTTCGGGGTTACCGTAGTTGACCACAAACGGCGGTTTCAGTGGCAGATAGATAGAACCCGGTTCGGCTTCCTCTTCCTGCCCGGCATCGGTTTCCGATTCCGCTTCATCCTGCGCCCACGCCGGCGACCACATTACCAGCGGCAGCACCAGTAACATCAGCCTGAACAGATTTTTCTGCACCTTCAAAACACCACTCCCGTAAACCTGAATCCATATTGCGGCCGGATCACCCATTTGCGGCCGGCATTTCTTGAGTTGCCGGGCAAATTCCCCTAGTGTAGCGGCTCACCCATTCTGTAGCCCCTCACCACATATCGGGGATGTGACCACCGTGAGTATCCGCAACACGTTATCTATCCGCACAACCTATCTACTGATCTTTTTCGGCTGCACCGGCTTAAACTTGACCGCACTTTATTTTCAATACGGTATGGATATGCATCCCTGCCCACTGTGCATCACGCAGCGCATCTTTGTGTTTGCCGTCAGCCTGTGCGCCCTGCTGGCCGCGATTCATAACCCCGCTCAACTGGGACGTCGCATTTACTCCAGTCTGGCCATTATTGCTGCCGGGTTTGGCCTGTCGGTTTCCCTGCGCCATGTCTGGTTGCAGAGTCTGCCGGAAGATCAGGTACCTGCGTGTGGTCCGGGTCTCTCCTATATGTTTGAAAACTTCCCGCTGGGCGATGCCGTCAATCTGCTGCTGCAGGGCGACGGCAACTGCGCTGACATCTCGTGGACTTTCCTCGGTTTGAGCATGCCAGCCTGGGTCGCCGTGTGTTTTGTCGGCCTGATCGCCCTGAACCTCTGGCAGATGTTTCGCAAGGGCTAATGTTTCACAAAGGCCTGATCGCCCTGCGCTGCCGGTAAGGAGCACACTTCTATGCTGAAAGGTATTATTGTCCTGCTGTTTTTTCAGCTGTGTGGCGAAACACTGGTCGCACTTTTACACAGCCCCATCCCCGGCCCTGTGGCCGGCATGCTATTGCTGTGGCTGGCGCTGGCCATTAAAGGCGGCCCGTCCAAAGAGGTGGATGAGGTCAGTCAGGGGCTGATCCAGTACCTGAGCCTGTTCTTCCTGCCCGCCGGTGTCGGCCTGTTTTTTTTACCAGACAGTATCCAGCGTTACTGGCCAGCGGTTATCGCGGCCATGGTGGCAGGTACCTTTGTCTCCATGCTGTTCAGCGGCTGGCTGATGAAACGCCTGTCCGGCAAAAACTCTTCCGGCTCAGCCTGATCCGATTGCGACGGTAAAGATCCCATGCACGATTTGATTCAACACCTGCTGGACTTCGGCAACAGCCTGATCCACAAACCACTGTTCGGCCTGTTGCTGACCCTGGTGGTGTTTCAGGCATCGCTCTGGTTTTACAACGCCTGCGGTCGTCGGGCGTTTGTTCATCCGGTGGCGGTCAGTTCGGTAACCATTGCCGCTTTGCTGAAGTTTGGTGATATCCCCTACCGCGAGTACGTACAGGCCAATAACCTGATTTACTTTTTGCTGGGGCCGACCACCGTGGCTCTGGCGATTCCTCTCTATCGTGAGTTCCACCATATTCGCAGACTGGCCCTGCCAGTGCTGCTGACTGTGCTGCTGGGCGGTATCTTTGCCGCAGCCAGCGCTGTGGGCATCGCCTGGATGATGGGCGCCAACGAACAGGTGTTGCTGTCTCTGGCTCCCAAGTCGGTCACCACCCCCATCGCCATTGGCATTGCCAACAACATCGGTGCACTGACTACCCTGACCACCGGCGTAGTGGTGTTTACCGGGGTGATCGGTGTGCTGCTCAGCCCGGTGGTGTTTTACTTGCTGCAACTGCACGATCCGCGCGCTCAGGGCGTTGTGCTGGGTCTGAATGCCCACGGTGTTGGCACCGCGCGCAGCTTTGAACTCAGCGCCACCAACGGCGCATTCGCCACTCTTGCCATGGGTCTCAATGGCGCCTTTACCGCTTTGACACTGCCCTACATCGTGCCGCTGTTCTGAGCCTTTTTCCCGCCGCAAATACCGGCGCGACTTCAGGCGACAGCTTACAATTCTTTGGAAACAAGGTTTCAGAATTGCGGGGCACATTTCGCTTGCCGTGACCTTCAGGATCACATATCTTGGACTGAACGGTCACAAAAAGCGGCGACCAATAACAATAAACCGCAACATTAAACGGGTAGAACTTGCATCTTCCCCTGGGACAAGATGTCACTAAAAGCCCATTAGTCAGATGAAAGAAAGGATGTACTGCCATGCTAGAGAACTGCGAGTCGGCCAAAGAGCGTTGGGGCGGAGTCAGCAACATCATCGACCGCTGGTTGCAAGAGCGTCAGGCACTGTTGGTTCGCTATTGCAGTCTGACCGAATCACCCGATAAGGAACCGGCCCCGGAGTGGGTTCAGGAAGTCTGTCAGCTGCTGGTGGATTATGTGTCCGCCGGTCACTTTGAAGTCTACGATCAGCTGGTGAAGGAAGCGCGCGAATTCGACGACGAAGACGCCCTCAAAGAAGCCCGCACCCTGATTCGCACCATCGATCTCACCACCGAATACGCGCTCGACTTTAACGACAAGTATCTGGAAACCGATGATCTGAGCACCATCTCTGCGGATCTTTCCAAACTGGGCGAAGTGCTCGCCAATCGTTTTGAAGCCGAAGATCGCATGATCGAAGTGCTGCACACTTCGCACAAGGATCTGGTGACCTGATCCGAAGATCAGAGACCCTGTCCCCATTCTCTAATCAGACTTTCCCGATGGATAACCCGCCAGGCGTCCGAGACTTCTCAGGGCGCCTTCCAGCTCTTCGGTCCAGAGCTGGGCCACACTGATCCGCAGACAGTATTCCAGCCCCTGCAAACCAAACACCTGCCCCGGCACAAAACAGATTCCCTCTTCCTGCGCCATATCCAGTAACGTCAGCGTATCCGGCCCGCTGTTGGGCAGTGAAATCCACACCACAAACCCGCCCTGTGGACAGGTGGCATGGGTCCCCTCCGGGAAAGCTTCCGCCACCACGGTCAAAGTGCGTTGTATGTTGCTTCGATACACTCGCCCAACTCGCGCCAGGTGTTTATCAAAGTGTCCGCTCTTCAGATAATCGCGCACCTGCAATTGTTGCAATGTGGAAGTGCCAGTGGTGCTGGCTCGCTGCCGCTCCATCACCCGCAGGCGATGTTTACCGGCGGCCACCCAGCCCAGCCGCAATCCTGGCGACAGGGATTTTGAAAACGACGAGCAATAGATCACCCGGCCGTCCCGATCGAAAGCGCGCAAGGGTCTGGGCCTGGGTTTAGGTCGCTGAAGATCCCCTGTGCCAGCCACACCCTTAGCCTCTGCTTTTTCCATCAAAGTCCCATGGGCCAACTCACCGAAGATATCGTCTTCAATCAGATAGAAATCATGTTGCTGCGCCAGAGCGACCAACTCCTTTCTGGCCTGCTCACTCATGCACGCCCCGGTGGGATTACTGAACGAAGGGGAACACAGACACACGCGGATCGGCCAGCGTTGCAAGGCCGCTTCCAGAGCCTGTACATCCAGCCCGGAAACCGCATCGGTGGCAATGCTCACAACCGTGAGTCCGAGACTTTCGAGTGCCTGCAGAAAACCGTAATAACAGGGGGTTTCCACGGCCACCACATCACCGGGCCGGGTGAGTGACTGCAGCGAGATCAGCAGGGCTTCCTGACAGCCGTTGGTGATCACAATCTCCTCGGCGTCCACCCGACAGCCACTGGACAACATGCGCTGGGCAATCAGGCGACGCAGTTCCTGATCGCCGGGGGATGGATACAGAGTGAGGCTGTCGTTAAATTGATGACGCAACACCCGATTGGCTGCGGCTTTCAGCTGCGCTGCGGGCTGGAGTGCCGGTGACGGCACCGCCAGATCAAAATGAATACGTCCGGGCTGGCGGTTTTGCGCAAAGATCCGGGCGATGGTATCGCTCATTTGCAACTGCGTTGGCTGACTGCCCCGATTGGGTTCCGGCGTTTGTATGTGAGGCTGAGACGGCACCGCCACGTAGATACCCGACTTCTCCCGCGTGGTTACCAGACCCGTCGCTTCCAGATGCTGATAGGCACTGACTGCCGTGGACACACTCACGCCACGCTGCCGCGCCAACTGTCTCACTGATGGCAGCCGCTCGCCCGGGCGATACACCCCCTGCTGAATATTGGCCACAAGATCATTGGCCAGACGTTGATAGAGCATAAAATACCGCCGGCAAAACTGTACTGGTCTGTTTTCACTAAAATTGTATCTGTATTGCTTAAGAGCTGCCAGCTACACTGCATTGTGAAATCAATTGAAGATACAAGGCCCATCCCATGAAGCTACCCATCTATCAAATCGATGCCTTTACCCGCGAACGCTTTAAAGGCAATCCGGCAGCAGTGGTTCCGTTGACCAACTGGCTCAGCGATGCGCAGCTGCTCCATATTGCGGCCGAGAACAATTTATCCGAGACCGCTTTTTACGTGCCCGCCAACACCGGCAGCGTCGATGATCAGGGCGAGAGTTTTGACTTTGAGCTGCGCTGGTTTACCCCGACACATGAAGTGGATCTGTGCGGACACGCCACTCTGGCGGCGGCATACGTGCTGTTTAACAAGCTCGATGATGCCAACACCATTACCGAGCCCGCGATTCGCTTCCACTCCCGCAGTGGCATTCTGACGGTAGAGCAATCCGGCGATGGCCTGACCATGAACTTTCCTTCACGCCCGGCCGTACCGCAGCCGGTCACCGCCGATATCCTTCAGGCACTGGGGCTGGAGTCGGTGAGTTTTTCCGGCAAGTCCCCCCGGGACTGGTTACTGGTTGTCGACAGTGAAGCTGCCGTGGCTCGCCTGAAACCCAATCTGCATCTGTTGGCAGCGGCCTCCGAGGCGCCTGTCATTGTCAGTGCACCGGGCGAGCAGTGTGATTTCGTTTCCCGCTTTTTTGCGCCGGGGCTGGGCGTTGATGAAGATCCGGTGACCGGTTCAGCTCACTGCACACTGACGCCTTACTGGGCAGAAGTTCTGGAGCGAGAGGATTTGTCCGCCCGGCAGATCTCGGCTCGCAGTGGCGAGGTGCAATGCCAGCTTGAAGGTGATCGCGTGTCTCTGACCGGACAAGCGGTGTGCTATCTGCAAGGCTCAATCGACATTGAGTAAAATTTCCAGCAGAGTTTGATCAGACCCATCAACAAAAAAGGGCCGACGATGTCTCGTCAGCCCTTTTTGTTTTTTGCTTCCGGATCAGAAACCCGGCGAATAATCACTGTGGCTTATTTGGCCGCCTCTTGAGCATTCGCACTCAGCAGTTCAATTTCAAACACCAGAGTCGCGTTGGGGCCAATCTGACCACCTGCGCCACCGGAACCGTAAGCCAGATCAGACGGGATATACACTTCCCACTTCGCGCCCTCTTTCATCATCAGCAGCGCTTCGGTCCAACCCGGAATCACTTGAGTCACACCAAAAGTCGCCGGCTCGCCACGCTTATAAGAGCTGTCGAACTCAGTCCCATCAAGCAGGGTGCCTTTGTAATTTACGGAGACCTGGCTGTCACGGGTTGGCTTGGGCCCTTTGCCCTTGGTCACAACCTTGTACTGCAGTCCGGATTTGGTGGTTTTTACACCGTCTTTTTTCGCATTGGCTGCCAGAAAGGCTTTGCCTTCTTTTTCGTTGGCGTCAGCGATTTCTTTCATGGCTTCGTTGTGTTTGGCTTCCTGCTGGGCCTGCAGAGCGCGCATGGTCTCCTGCATGTCTTCTTCACTCAGCTTGGGTGCTACACCCTTCTGAGCATCGGCCATGGCCTTGGCGAACACTTCGGGATTGATGTCAATCTGTCCCTGCTGGAAGCGTTCAGCCGTTTTGTAGCCGAAAACATAGCTGGCACGGTCAGTCAGGGATTCAAGTTTATCCGCCATCACCTGCTGGTTCAGCCCAGCAACGAACAATGCTGTGGCTGCCGTACTCATCAGTATTTTTTTGGAGATCATAAGTTTCTTCCTGTTATTCATCCATCCGCCCCTGAGAACGAACCTGTTATTGCTTTACAGTTTTGCTATCCAGTTCGATAGACCGCTTAAACCGGCAGTGGTTCAGCCGCCAGCGAGAAATCCCGCTCATTTACGGGTCACCGGGGTGTATCGGACCCTTGTGGCAACATCCTCTGCCAACATGCTGATGTCTGACCGACCACCTGATTTCCAGCAAATCGAGAGTGCCGAGAAACACGGTGAGCAACCATACTACATTAACCTGGAGCGCTGCGGCAGGCGTCTTTTTCCATTTTTGCGGCTTTCGTTGTCTTCTCTTGCAGAGTTATTATCTCGCCGCAAAGACGCACTGTTTTAAAGCAATACATCCAATCTGTGGCTTTTGGATAAAAACAATCCATTTTACTGAAAAAAATCTGACTTTATCTTAACCAAAGCATACAATTTTCCAGCAAACGTGGGTATTATCGCGTCGAATAAATTTACCCGACTTAACCCTTAGAGGAATCGCTAATATGGCAGCTCGCAAAAAAGTCAAAAAAGCCGTCGACCCCATTGTCGATCTGGAATCTCAAATTGCAAAATTGACCACTGAATTGGAAAAAGCCCGCAGCAAAAAACTCGCTGACGCAGAAAAAGCAGTTGCCGCAGCCAAAAAATCCAATGCTGCCGCCCAGAAAAAATTAACCACCCTCAGCAGCAAGCAAGCCACTGCCCAGACTGCTGCCAAAAACAAAAAAACAGCCGCTGCCAAAGAGCGTCTGGCAAAAGCCAAAGCCGATGTTGCTGCTCAGAAAAAACTGGTTGCCGAAAGCAAAGCCGCCATTGCCGATACCAGCGCAGAACTGAAATCCCTGAAAGAAACTGCCAAGCTGAATGCCGCTATCGCTGCAGCTGCCAGCAAAGTAGAAAAGACCCTGACCGCCGCTGCCAAGAAGAAAGCCGCCGCTGAAGCCAAGAAAGCCAAAGCCGCTGCTCAGAAAAAGGCCAAGGCAGAAGCTGCCAAAGCCAAAGCAGCTGCCAAAAAAGCCGCAATAGCCGCCAAGAAGAAAGCCCAGGCAGAAGCCGCCAAGGCCAAAGCCGCCGCCAAAAAAGCCGCACTGGCTGAGAAGAAAGCTGCAGCCAAGAAAAAAGCCGCTGAGAAAAAGGCCGCTGCCAAAGCCAGCGCCAAAAAGAAAACCGTAGCCAAAAAAGCACCGGCCAAGAAAGCCGAAGCCAAGAAAGCCCCCGCGAAGAAGACCGCGGCCAAGCCTGCAGCCAAGAAAGCGGCGCCTAAAAAAGCGGCCACCGCAACCAAAGCGACCACCAAGAAGGCCGCTCCGAAAAAAGCCGCTGCCAAACCGGCCGCCAAGAAAGCAGCCCCTAAAAAAGCCGCTGCCAAGCCTGTAGCCAAAAAAGCTGCTGCCAAACCTGCAGCTAAAAAAGCGGCTCCTAAAAAGGCCGTGGCGAAGAAACCTGCCGCACCTAAAGCGGCTGCCCCCAAACCGGAAGCCAAGCCAACTCCAGCAGCAGAAGTTAAACCTGCCGCAGAAGTAAAACCAGCACCTGTAGCACCTGCCACTCCAGTGACTCCTGCTCCAGCGCCTGCTGCTACTCCGGCTCCGGCAACCAGCGATGCGCCAATCAGCCCAAGCCTGTTCGGCGACGAATAAGCTTAACTGATCAGCATCAACAGACCGCTGCGGTGGTCTATCTCAATTGAGGTAGATCCCCCAGCGGTTTTTTTATGGCTGACGTTTACCCGGCACGCCACAGGGTCACAATGCGCGTAAGCTGTTGATACTCCGGTTCTTGAATGGCCAGAAGTTGCGAGAGATAGGTGGAAAAGCCGTCTGGGGTCTCGCAGGTAACGTCTTCTGCCGCCGGGCTGTTACCGGCAAAGTCATCACTGATTGACTGCAATACCTGAAACTGCCGTTGTTCTGCCTGTAACTCCCAGGCTTTAACCGCTGACCGCAATCCCAGCCAGGGTTTGCGTTTCGGCAGAGCCCTGCGCACGCTCCGTAAAGGCCCCACCAGCCAGCGCTCGGCTCTTTGACTGCTGACTACGCCCTGTTGCCATAATCGTTTATCGAACGATCGCAGCTGCCCGTCCAGCCACAAGGCCCACAACAGCAGATTCACAATGATGCCTCTGTGATCCTGCAAATACAGACACAAGGCCTCCATTTCCGGCTGGGCATAGATGGATAAACTAAATTCCCACAATGATTCGGGAAAAGGATTCACAGGGCACCCTCATGGCTGACACGGCGTGATAGAATGCCGCCATGATTACATTACACGACCTGAACTTACAACGGGGCAGCAAGATTCTGCTGGAAGGTGCCTCGTTGCGTCTGCACGATGGCCATAAAGTCGGATTGATCGGCGCCAACGGCACCGGCAAATCCACACTGTTTAAAATGCTCAGCGGCCATATTGCCCAGGACCAGGGCGAGTGCTCGATCCCCTCGGGCTGGCGCATTGCTCATATGGCCCAGGAAGTGTCACACAGTGATCGCTCGGCGCTGGATTATGTACTCGATGGCGATACGGAATTTCGCCGTCTGCAGACCGCCATTGCCGAACAGGATCACGACGACGGTGAAGCTCTCGCCAAACTCTACGCCCAGTTTGAAGTGATTGATGGCTACACGGCCGAAGCCCGTGCGCAGGAGCTGTTACACGGACTGGGCTTTGCCAGTCATGAAACCACAAAACCGGTCAGCGATTTTTCCGGCGGCTGGCGCATCCGCTTGAATCTGGCACAGGCACTGATGTGCCCCGCCGATCTTTTGTTGCTGGACGAACCCACCAACCACCTGGATCTGGATACCACCTGGTGGCTGGAACAGCGACTGCAACGCTTCAAAGGCACACTGTTGATCATTTCCCACGACCGGGATTTCCTCGACAACACCGTGCAGCACATTGTGCATATCGAACGTGCCAAGCTGGAACTCTACAGCGGTAACTACTCGGCCTTTGAACGCCAGCGCAGTGAGCGTCTGGCACAGCAGCAACAGATGTTTGACCGCCAGCAAACCCAGATCGCCGAGATTGAAAAGTTTGTCGCCCGTTTCCGCGCCAAGGCCAGTAAAGCCAAGCAGGCGCAAAGCCGTCTGAAGGCGCTGGAACGCCTGGAAAAAATAGCTCCCGCCCACGTGGACTCACCGTTTCAGTTTCAAATTCCCTGTGCCGAGAAAACCTCGCATCCGCTGCTGCAGATCACCGACGCGCAATTGGGTTACGGCGACAAGGCCATTCTGAAAAACGTCAACCTGAGGGTGGAAGCCGACAGCCGACTGGGCCTGCTGGGCCCCAACGGTGCGGGCAAGTCGACCCTGATCAAATCACTGGTGGCCGAACTGTCGCTGCTTTCGGGAGAGCGTACCCGCGGTGAACATCTGGCCATCGGTTACTTTAACCAGCACCAGCTGGAAGCCCTCGACATGAATGCCAGTCCGGCGCTGCATATCCAGCGGATTTCGCCCACCGCCCGAGAACAGGAAGTGCGCAACTTCCTCGGCGGATTCGGTTTCCATGGCGATCGCGCTTTCGAAGTCATCAAACATTTCTCCGGTGGCGAAAAAGCCCGACTGGCACTGGCACTCATTGCCTGGCAAAAGCCCAACCTGTTGCTGCTGGATGAGCCCACCAACCACCTGGATCTGGATATGCGCGAGGCTTTGACCCTGGCACTGCAAACCTATCCCGGCGCCGTGCTGGTGATTTCCCACGATCGACATCTGCTGCGCAATACGGTCGATGACTTCCTGCTGATTGCCGACGGCAAGGTAGAAGTATTCAAAGGCGATCTGGAAGACTACCACCAGTGGCTGGCTCAGCGGGAAGCCCCTGCTGAAGACAAACCCGCAGACGAGACAGGCAACGGCGACAAGGTCGATCGCAAACAACAGCGCCAGCATGCCGCAGAATTGCGCAAGCAGCTGCAACCGCTACGCAAGAAAGTGCAAGCCGCCGAGCGGCAGGTGGACAAGTGGCAATCGCAGATGGATGAGCTGGAAAACCAGCTGGCCGATGGATCTCTGTACGACGCTGAACGCAAGGACGATTTGCAGGCGTTGCTGAAACAGCAATCGGATTGTCGGCAGAAACTGGACACGGCCGAAGAGGAATGGATGACCCTCAGTGAAGAGTATGAAGCACTGGAACAGGGGTTAAAGGAGAGCAGTTAAGGTCATCCGCTAAGAAGAGCTGCCCTCGACATCAACCCCTTTGCTGTTGGCTTTTTTGCGCAGCAGCCTGCTCGCCTCTTTTTGCATATCCGTCACCCTGTCTTTCTCGTCGATAATTTCGAAACCGAGCAGGGTTTCGATAATGTCTTCCATGGTAACGATACCACCCACACTGCCGTATTCATTGACGATCAACATGATGTGAGAACGCTGCGGCGCAAGATCCTGAAACAGCTGATACACGGTGGTGTTATCAATAAACACCGGCAACCTGCGGCGGTAGTTTGCCAATACCGAAGCTTCGTTCCCCCTGGCCTGGGCCAATAACAAATCACTCTTGATGACGTAACCAGTGATATTGTCTTTATCCCCCTCGTACACAGGGATACGGGAAAACGGCTCCTGCTGATGCTTGTGAAAAAATTCCCCGACGGTCATATCCACAGACAAGCTGAACAGAACCGTCCGCGGCGTCATGATTTCTCGCACGGTGACATCGCGAATAAGCAGCAGGTTTTTCAGGATGGCGACTTCTTCATTCGATAATGCCCCCTGCTCTGACCCCAGATCGGCCATGGCGGAAAGCTCATCGCGACTGAAACCATCGAGCACTTCGTCGGACTTCAAGCGGCGAGTGATAAACTCTGACATCACCACCAGTGGCATCAGCAGGATCACCAGATACTTCAAGATGTAGGCGGTGGCGGGAGCCAACTGGCGGGCGTAGTGAGCACCGATGGTTTTGGGGATAATTTCTGACAACACCAGAATCAGCAGGGTCAGAATGGCTGAGACAACTCCCAGAGAGGCACTGCCGAATATTTTGGTCGCCTGTGCACCGGACCCGGCAGCACCAATGGTGTGGGCGATGGTGTTCAGACTCAAAACGGCTGCCAGTGGTCTGCTGACATCGGCTTTCAACTGCTTGAGGATAGCTCCGGACTTCTTGCCTTCCTGTTCCAGCACCGCCACCTGGGCACTGCTTAAACTTAACAGGACGGCTTCTACCACCGAACACAAAAATGAAACACCGATGGCGATGAATATATAAACCATCAATAAAGCCATGAGTATTCCTTTTTTGGCTGTTGGAAACGTATCATGTCAGTTACAAGTACTACTTATAAATACTCCGTTACAAGCAGTACGTTAAATGGACCGACATCAGTGTACTACGTTAGCAGTGCAAGGCATCCAATGTAAAACACCGAATGCCTGGATTGGGATGTACCTGAAGTAAAGTGTCAGCAAGGCATGAACCGCCAGATGTCAGGCCATTGCCAGAACTTTATCCACCAGTTTAGTGATGCCAGAAGCCGCTTCGCGGATGCGTCCGGCCATCATATAAGCCGAGGTGGTCACCAGTTTGTTGGCTTCATCCACAACAATTTCGTCTACCTCAGATGCCACGTGCTGGCCGCCCATGGTTTCAATGGCCGCAGCGGTATCCGGATCCTGACCGATGGTGCATTTGACACCTTCACCAAAAATCGCAGTCGCCAGAGTCGGGGCAATACAGATCAAGCCAACGGGCTTGCCTGCCGCTTTAAAGTTCTGCACCAGAGACAGCACCGAGGGTTCTACCGACATCTCTGCGCCTTTTACCGCAAAATCACTGAGGTTTTTGGCCACACCAAAACCACCCGGCATAATCAGAGCATCAAAGTCATCGGCGTTTGCCTCTTTGATCTCTTTGATCTCTCCGCGGGCCAGACGTGCCGCCTCTACCAGTACCTGGCGGGTTTCGCCCTCTGCGACTTCTCCGGTCAGGTGGTTGACTACATGCATCTGGGGAATGTCCGGCGCAAAGCACTGCACCTGGGCGTCCGCTTGATCCAGCGACAACAGTGTAATTACAGATTCATAGATTTCAGAGCCGTCGTATACCCCGTTTCCGGCCAGGATCACCGCTATTCTTTTTGACATAAAACAAGACCTCTTTGTGTTTTTTCCATCAAAGGCGATTTTCGCAGTTTAGCTTTTCACACCCATTTCCAAATATGCCATATTGTAGAGGCTGGAGTCTGTTAACACTAATTCAATCAGTCCGTGTTAACAGCCCCTAAAGCCACTTACCAAGGAGGCAAGGCCATGGCAACTTTACTCGTCATCGTTGACCCCAGTTTCAACGATTTATCCTCTCTCAAACGTGCTGAACAGCTCGCCATCGATACCGGCGCCCAACTACACCTGTTTTGCTGTGATTATATGCACGACATTTCGTCCTATACATCCCGTAAGGAAGCCAAGTCCTCCACTCTCACTGCCAACAAGGCCCAACTGGAAGCCCTGGCAACACCACTGCGACAGGAAGGCATTGCAGTCACCACCGAGGCCTGCTGGAACAGCCATTGGCAGGAAGCCGCTGTTCACGCCAGCAGCCGTGTTGGCGCTTACCTGATTTTAAAATCGTCTCCCATGAAAGCACCCGGCGCGAAATCAGAATCTGATGTCCATTTGCTGCGCAAAGCCAGCTGTGCCGTGTTGCTGGTGCGTGATCCCGCGCCCTGGACTCATCAGCGAATTTTGGCAGCTATCACGCCGGACAGCGACGACAGTGGGCACGATCTGCTCAATAACCAGATCATTACTCAGGCGCATCGCCTTGGGCAGGCTACGCAATCCACTGTCCACTGTGTCACAGCTCTCGAGCAGCAACTGCAAATTGTCGATATGTTTATTTTACTGGCGGACAGCCATCTACCCGACGAGACGGAAGTGCACAGCAATGAAGAACACATCAGTCAGCGCTTTGGTGTGCCACCCGAACAGATACACATCCATCAGGGCAATCCCAGAGAAGTGATCTTGCAGGCGGTTGAGGATTTGCGGGTCGATGTGCTGATTATTGGCACTGTGGCACGTCACGGTGTTAAAGCCGCATTAATCGGCAATACCGCAGAAAAGCTGTTGAGTGTTATTGATACGGATATTTTGGTGGTTAATTAAACAGGACATGGCGGTTTCTGCCCCATTCAGCATTTATGAAACATAAAAAAAGCCGCTCGTGTAGGAGCGGCTTTTTTGTGCCCCGAAGGGCACGACTTACGCAGGAATCAGGAATTAACGAGTTTCCATTTTCTCTACGCGGGCTTTGATTTCCGCAACCACTCGACGGTTGTGAGCACGGCCTTCTTTTGTGCTGTTATCCGCGATGGGCATGGTTTCACCATAGCCTTTAGAGTTGATGCGATCTGAAGAGATGCCATATTTCTGAAGCTCGGCTGCTACAGCTGCTGCACGACGCTCAGACAGTGCCTGGTTGTAAGACGCGGCACCACTGGAATCGGTGTGGCCCTGAACTTCAACCTCAACACCTTCGTACTGATTCATGAAGTCAGCAACTTTCTTGATCTCATCGTTGTATTCAGATCTGACGACAGAGCTGTCGTTGGCAAATTCAATATCAATTTCCAGCGATACGGCTTCTGCCAGTTTCATTGGACAGCCTACTTCATCTACTTTCAGACGAGAGTCGGTTCCCGGACACTGATCTTTGTAATCAGCCACACCATCACCATCGCTGTCGAGAGGACAACCTGTTGCGTCAACCGGCGCACCTGGAGGCGTATTCGGACAGGCATCAGACTCATCCGGCACACCGTCGCCGTCACTGTCTGGAGGTGTCGGGCCCGACACGTCACCAATCAGGAAGCTCACGGCCAGCTGGGCAGCCATATCCGTCATTTCCTCATCCAGGCTGTTGAACGCGCGGATATCACCACGAATGTTAAAGTGCTTGCCGATCATGCGCTTAACACCAATACCGAGGTTCACACGGGTTTCGTCCACTTCCTCTGTGCCATCGTCAAAATCAAACGAGTTTTCACCAACACCGGCAACGATGTAAGGGCGCCAGCCGCCACCTTCGGTCAGGTGGTAAAGCATATCCAGACGGTACTCTTCAGAGTCATCGCCAATAACGGAGGGATCTTCGAAGTCGAGATCTTCCGTTTGTGTCCACCAACCTTCTACCGTCCAGGTGCGGTTCAGAGCGAAACCCAGACCAACGCCGTAAAAGCCTGCATCATCCAGATCGCGGTCTGTATCCCAGACGTTGTAACCGCCGCCACCCATGATCTCGATATGGCGACCATCCTCAGCCAGCGCCATCGGCGCCGAGATCGCACAGCTCAAGCCAATGGCTGCGGCTAATTTTTTAGTTGTAAACTTCATGGTATTGCTCCTTGCCTCTAGAACTTGTCGGTAAAACGTTTTGCACAGGTCGTTTCAGAACTGCCGAACTCCGCTGTAAACGTTGTCTTTTGCTCAGACTAACCGATCTTTAAAGATCGTGACTTAGTTATAGACCGAACAGCGGAATTTTCCTATTTAATCAGTGATATTTGTGTCCCTGCTGATGGTTCTTCACACTAAAACTGAAGTTTAATCCTCTTGAATACGGTGTAACACGGTTATTGGATTTGCATAAGGCTTCGATACTTTTGAAAACAGTAATCTTCACGCCAAAACTGGCACTTGCTGCCTCGCCGTATTTGGCCATCGGACTTTAGACTCCGCTTTAACGTCGTGCCAGTTTATTACTGCTTTTTACACTTCAAATTCTAGGTTGCTCAATGATTGTTTGCCCTGCCACCACACGGGGAGAATACCTGTAGCACATAATTTGTCGCATTACTTTTCTTCCAAAGGCATTTTCATAATCTTCAAGCACTAAACTGCACACGCTAAATGTCTACAGTATAGACCGTTAAAGTCGTGTACCTGTTAAATATGAAATACCGCGATACGTCCAGAATGACCAAGCTGCTTGAGATGCTCTACAAAAACGATTTGCCGTAGCCGATTCCTGGACTTAATTCGCGAAAAACCAAGAGCGTCGAAGCCCCTTGAGAAAACAAGTCACATTACAGCCGCTGAAACAGGTGCAATACCGTATGGGGAAATATCATTAAGCGGTTTTTTCAAACATCAAATCCCAGACACCATGCCCCAGTCGCTCGCCCCGTTTTTCAAACTTGGTAATGGGGCGATGTTCCGGACGCGGAGAGAAAAGAAAATCACCGGCAAGGTTTTTAATGCCATCGGTCGCAGACAGCACTTCCATCATGTGATCGGCGTAGGCTTCCCAATCGGTGGCCATATGAATCACACCGCCGGGTTTCAGCTTGGTTTTGATTTTTTCCACGAATGCGGGCTGCACAATACGACGTTTGTGGTGCTTTTTCTTGTGCCAGGGGTCGGGGAAATACAACTGGAAACGATCAAGGCTTTCATCGGCAATGCAATCGTCCAGCACATCAATGGCATCCGCCATATAAACTTTCAAATTGGTCAGCCCCGCTTTGCCGGCATTGTTTATCAAACAGCCAACACCCGGCGGGTGCACTTCAATCCCGACAAAGTTTTTATCGGTCTCATTTTCTGCCATGGTGAACAGTGAATCCCCCATGCCAAAACCAATCTCCAGCACCAGCGGGCCGGACTGCGGAAACGCCTGTTCCAGATCCAGTGCGCCATCGAACAGACTCAGGCCATACTCTTTCCAGTAATTGTCGAAGGCATTTTTCTGACCCACGGTAATACGACCACCGCGAATCACATAACTGCGTATGGCTTTCTTTTTAAACTCTGGTTTTATATCAAATGTATCGGTCATGAGCGCAGACGCAGCCCCTTACAAGCTTTCAACAATTCAGTTAAACATTAATGATTAACAGGCTTTAATTTCAAAAAATCAGCAGTCTTCAGGACGCTACGGCAGACGCCAGGCCGCGATCACTAGCATTACCCAGCCGGCCATAAAGCACAGTCCGCCCAGCGGCGTAACCGGACCGAGCCAGCGGGGGCCACCAAAGGCCAGCGCGTAGAGGCTGCCCGAAAACAGCACCATGCCCGCAATAAAAGCGTAGCCCACCCAGTGGAACAGTGACGCTTCGGGACTGCGAAGCAGTACCAAAGCTACCATCAGTAACGCCAGGGTATGGTAAAACTGATACTGAACACCGGTCTGAAATGCGGCCAATAACTCCGGGGTAATCTTCCCCTTCAATCCGTGAGCTCCGAATGCACCCAGCATCACGGCCAGCAAACCACTCAGTCCCGCAATCAGAAGAAAGGGTTTCGCCATAGTGAACGCTCCACAGAAGGTGTCGTGTATCAAAGGGAATTGAACTGCAGGCCGCACTAGCCCGACATGAAATTGCCGCGTATTGTAGTGCGCGAGGCGCTAAAAGGACAGCGGGGACAAAAAAGCCGCAACAATTGCGGCTTTTTAGAGGTTGGGGTCGAAGCTGGAGATCAGGCTTCCATGGAAACCCGAACTTTCTTCATGGCGTTCTTTTCGAGCTGGCGAATACGCTCGGCAGATACACCATACTGCGCGGCCAGATCGTGTAGGGTGGCTTTTTCATCGTTCAACCAGCGCTGCTGCAGAATGTCACGGGAGCGCTCATCGAGACCGCTCAGTGCAGCCGTCAGACTGTTCACACTGCTTTCTTCCCAGTCTGCGGCTTCAAGCTGCATGGCGGGATCAAAACGCTTGTCTTCGAGGTAGTGGGCCGGTGCCTGATAGGCCGTTTCGTCATCGTCATCCGAGCCCGCATCAAAAGCGGCGTCGTAAGCAGACAGACGACCTTCCATCTCGCGCACGTGCTTGATGTCGAGATCCAGATCTTCAGCGACGACTTTGGCTTCGTCATTGCTCAACCAGGCCAGACGTTTTTTGGCGCCGCGCAGATTGAAGAACAACTTGCGCTGAGCCTTGGTGGTCGCGACCTTCACAATGCGCCAGTTGCGCAGAATGAACTCGTGCATTTCGGCCTTGATCCAGTGGACGGCAAAAGACACCAGACGCACACCCTTTTCCGGGTTGAAACGTTTGACGGCTTTCATCAGGCCGACATTGCCTTCCTGTACCAGATCAGACTGGGACAACCCATAACCGGAATAGCCCTTGGCAATGTGAACCACAAAGCGCAGGTGAGCCATAACCAGACGACGGGCCGCCTCGAGATTTTCGTGGTAATAAAGCTCTTCTGCCAGCTGCTTTTCCTCTTCTGCGGAAAGCACGGCAAAACCGTTAACGGCCTGAATATACGCATTCAGGTTAGCCCCTGGTGCGAGTACCCCGACAGGCTGTAAGCCTTTTCCCATGATGGATGTTCTCCGGTTGTATCTATCGTTTATTACATCTTACTGCCAGCCCAGGGGCTGACCGTATAAAACAGTGCTTCCCAAAGAAGCCGACTGAGTGTAGCACTCCTTTTGTAAGAGTGCTAATTCTCCAAAAAGTTCAATGAAATCGAAAGATAACGCCCAATAAGTAAGTGGTTACACACCTTAAGAGCGTTAACGTTCCTTTACTGGGGTTCAATATCCCCCAAATGGCGCCCGACGGCAAGCCAGGCGCCCAACCAGCCCACCAGAGCACCGCTGACAATCAATAACAGACCACCGCCAAAGCCCAGCCCCTGAAGGTGGAAATCACTCTGATAGCTATCAGCCAGCATGGCCACCGGACCGGACAACAGCAGCAACAGCAGCGACAGCAGAACCATCGCCAGTACGCCGCCACCCAGTCCATACCACAGTCCGGTGTAGAGGAACGGACGGCGGACAAAGGCATCGGTGCCCCCCACCAGCTTGACGATAACAATCTCGTCACGGCGACTTTCGATCGACAGGCGTATGGTGTTGCCAATCACCAGCAGCACGCCCAGCGCCAGCAGCCCGCCCAGAGCGATCGCCAGCTGCTCGCCCAGCTCCAGAATCTGATGCAAACGTTCAATCCAGGCTCGGTCGAAGACGACGTCATCCACCAGGCCCTGCTGCCCGAGGGAGTCCCCCAGCGCACTCAGGGCCGCGGGGGCAGCATCTGTGGAAGGCGTCAGCAATAGCGTCGGGGGCAACGGGTTGGTATCCAGTGAGCGCAGGGCATTGCCCATGCCGGATTCCGTTTCAAATTCTTTCAGGGCGTCTGCGGCGGAGACGTAGGCGACGGTATCGATATCGTCGCGGGACTCCAGGCGTCGCTGGAGATCGGCAATCGCCCGCTCGGTCGCTCTGGGATTCAGGAACAGGGTAATTTGCGGGGCACCGTCCCAACGCTGCCCCAAGGACTGAATGTTATCGAGACACACCAGCAAGGTGGCGGGCAGTGCCAGTGCCACGGCAATCACCAGCCAGGTCATCAGGCTTTGCACCGGTGCGGCCAACATACGCTGCAGGCTGTCGCGGGCGCTGGACTGGTGGTGTGCAAGATACCCCTGCCAGCGATCCTTCCAGCCGGTTTTATAGACTTTGGCGCCACCCCTGACGTTTTTGCCGCCCGGCTTGGCAGCGCCTCTGCTGGCTCCTGCAGCAGCGGGAGCAACGCGGCTGTTAGACCGTTTCTGCGTTCGCTGCATGCTGCAACACTCCATCGTGAGCCAATTCACCATTGGCCAGTCCCAATACCCGCTTGTTCATCCGGCGAATCAAGGCCAGATCGTGACTGGCGACCATCACCGTGACGCCGACATCGTTGAATTGCTGAAACAGGGACATGATCTCCGCCGACAGGGCCGGATCGAGGTTGCCCGTGGGCTCATCCGCCAGCAACAGTTTGGGCTTGTTGACCACGGCCCGGGCGATCCCGACCCGCTGCTGCTCGCCGCCGGACAGTACGATGGGGTTCTGCTTTTCTTTGCTCAGAAGTCCCACCTTATCCAGTGCCGCGCGCACTCTTCGGCCCGCCTCGGCCGGGTTATACCCTTCGATCACCAGCGGCAGAGCCACGTTGTCATAGACGCTGCGGTCAAACAGCAGTTGATGGTTTTGAAACACCACCCCCACCTGACGGCGCAGCTGGGGAATCTGGCGGGACGTCAGACGATTCAGATTCTGATTGTTGACAAACACCTGCCCCTGGGAGGGACGCTCCATCAACATGATCAATTTCAGCAGGGTACTTTTGCCCGCCCCCGAATGCCCGGTGAGGAACACCATCTCGGCGCGGTCTATTTCGAAGCTCAACCGGCTCAGGGCTTCATGCCCGCCGGGGTAGCGCTTACTGACTTGGTCAAATCGAATCATAACGCCTTCACTGGCGGGTTATTCCGCACTGGTTTCTGGGTTTATCAAATTCTACGGTTTCAAATTACGTCGTTTCATTAAAGAGCGCCTGGACAAACGCCTTGGCGTCAAACTGCTGCAGGTCGTCCACGCCCTCGCCCACACCGATAAAGCGCACCGGCAGACCGAACTTCTGGCTGAGAGCAAAAATCACCCCGCCCTTGGCGGTTCCGTCCAGCTTGGTCAGGGCAATACCGGTGACACCAGCAGCGGCGATAAACTGTTCGGCCTGATTGAGCGCGTTCTGCCCGGTGCCGGCATCCAGGACCAATAAAACCTCGTGGGGGGCAGTGACATCGAGCTTCGCCATCACACGCTTGACCTTGGCCAGCTCATCCATCAGATGGCCCTTGTTGTGCAGACGACCGGCGGTATCGGCAATCACCACATCAATGTTGCGCGCCTGAGCAGAGGCAATGGCATCAAAAATGACCGAGGCACTGTCTGCCCCCGTGTGCTGAGCCACAACCGGAACGTTATTGCGCTCTCCCCAAACCTGCAACTGTTCCACCGCTGCAGCGCGGAAGGTATCCCCAGCCGCCAGCATGACGTTTTTCCCTTCGCCCTGCAGTCGCTTGGCCAGTTTGCCAATGGTGGTGGTCTTGCCCACTCCGTTTACACCGACCACCAAAATCACGGCTGGCTGCTTCTCCGGCAGTACCAAGGGCTCCTCCACCTTCGCCAACAAGTCCGCCAGCGCGGCTTTAAGGGCATCGTAGAGCGCCTGGGAGTTGGCTAATTGCTTGCGGGCCACCCGGTCGGTGAGGTTATCAATGATTTCTGTGGTCGCATCCAGCCCCACATCGGCCACCAGCAGCTGGGTTTCAATCTCTTCCAGCAGATCGTCGTCGATCTCTTTCTGGCCCAGAAACAGGTTGCCCAGCCCCTCGGCAAAATTACTGCTGGTGCGTGACAAGCCCTCACGCATACGGGCAAAGAAGCCACCTTTCGACGCGGGTTTGTCTTTTTCCGTGCTTTTGTTGTCAGAGCTGGTGCTGGCAGTGTTTTCTTCTGCTTCTGTGGTTACTGCCGGTTGTGTTTCGACAGGTTCACCCGCCACCGAATCACTGACGGTATCGACAGGGGTTTGTTCACTGACATCGTCAGATGTCTCTGCTGGCGTATCACTGCTGCGCTTTTTAAAGCGGGCGAAAAAACCACCCTTGCTGGCCTTGTCGTCTTCTTTGGAATTCTCTTCTGCCTTGTCCGAGACTTGGTCACTGACCTCAGCGGACACAGCCACGTCCTCCGCGGATTGAGATTCTTGTCCCGGCTGCACAGCTTGCGCATTTTCAGAGGACTGAAGCTCGTGGGTATTATCAGAGGTGTGAGGCTCGTTTTCAGACGGCTGGGGCTTATTTTCCGAAGGCTGAGGCTCATGATTTGAGGGCTGAGGCTCATTCTTTGAGGGCTGAGACTCATTATTTGAGGGCTGAGGCTCCTTCCCGCCTTTTTTGAATCGCTTAAAAAAGTTACTGCTCACTGTACATTTAACCTCAAACCGTCCGATAGACCCGTGGCTTTCACAAGCGCCCGGGCATTCTGTATGCTGAAAGCCGGGCATTTTACCGGCATACTGCGCTTTGTGGCAGTCCTTGTCGTGGAGTCGCTGCTTCTGGTCTCAAAACCACAGCGACGAATGACCCGACACAACGCCTGATATCGCCACTAAAAACCTGATGACTGCGCGCATCCTACCACACAAACCAGAGCACCCACCCCGGAGACCTCGTTGAACAAGCCCCGCCATCGCAAATCCCCGCCAAGGTCACAGACCCAGGCAGAACCCCGTCAAACCCTGAGGATTATCGGAGGCCAGTGGCGAGGCCGGAAACTGCCGTTTGTCGGTGCCGAGGGCCTGCGCCCAACTGGCGACCGCATACGCGAAACCCTGTTTAACTGGCTGATGCCCGATTTGCCAGGCGCGCGCTGTCTGGATGTATTCAGCGGCTCCGGTGCGCTGGGACTGGAAGCCCTGTCTCGCGGTGCAGAGGCAGCCACGCTGCTCGAACTGAACACCCAGGCGGCCACCCAAATTGAGCAGAACCTGAGGCTGCTGCAAAGTGACCGGGGACGGGTGGTGCGGACTGACAGCCTGAGCTGGCTGCAAAACAAAAACGATGGCTCCCCCTATGACGTCGTGTTTTTGGATCCACCCTTTCAGCAGGATCTCTGGCAGGCGGCGATTGAGGCTCTGGAACTCAACGGCTGGCTCTCCCCAAACGCGGCCATCTACATTGAAACCCCCAGGAATGAACCGCTCTGCACGCCGACTCACTGGCACCTCCACCGCGAGAAACACGCGGGCAGCGTCAGCTTTCGCCTGTTTTATCGCGATTCAGAGGCCCCCTGATGAGGAGTTTTCCACCCGAATTCGTACCGGAATCGCCATTTTGGGCCAGTTTTTCAGTGAAATAGTCCGAGTAGGTTTTGTACTGTTCGCGCAAATTGTTTACCATCGCGCCTCTTTATTGCAGGTACCAGCGTTATCAGCGGGTTATCGGCACACTAGAAAACGGGTTCCCAACGAGTAAAAGCCCGCCCAAACAGTGAGAGAATCCCATGAAACACGTGGTTTACCCTGGCACCTTTGATCCCATCACTAACGGTCACATCGACCTGGTCGAAAGGGCTTGCCGCCTGTTTGACAAGGTCACTGTCGCCATTGCGGCCAGCACCAAGAAAAACCCCCTGTTCACCCTTGAGCAGCGCGTTGAGCAGGTCACCAAAGTTCTCGCCCATCTGGACAATGTGGAAATCTGCGGCTTCGATATTCTGCTGGCCGATCTGGTCAAACAAAAGCAGGCCAATGGCGTCTTGCGCGGACTGCGCGCGGTATCGGATTTCGAATACGAATTTCAGCTGGCCAACATGAATCGCGCCCTGATGCCGGATATGGAGAGTCTGTTTTTGACCCCGGCAGAGCACCTGTCCTACATCTCTTCATCGCTGGTACGGGAAATTGCCTCTCTGGGCGGTGATGTCTCGAAGTTTGTCCACCCCATCATTGCCGCAGAGCTGAAGCAGAAATTCGGTAACTAATCGTCTCTGAAGCCTGCACCATCCTGTGCGGCTTAACGCAGAAAGTAAAAACACAAAAGGCGCCCTGTTGAACATGCGGCGCCTTTTTTGGGTTGTTTGGTTTTAACGGTGGCCGTTGCCGACCCATCGTTTTAATCAATCGTTGTCGACCCGATAGCCGGATTGGGTACAACCCAGACAACGGAAGAAGGTGTTTTCCGCCGGCCCTACCACCAGAGTGTCTGCCGCCTGCATGGAGTTACCCGCTGCCAGGGAGAAGGGCAAGGACACCAGCCATACCGCAGAGCCCACGGCAGTGGTCGCCAGCATAAAAGGTCTCACCAGAACCAGGTCGCCGGTCATCGCCAGTGCTGTAGGCTTCTCATCGACCGTATTCACACCGCCGGCCAGCGTCAGAGGACTTACCGCCATCAGGGCGGCCAGAGCGGTGGCTTTCCACCAACGAGTTTGCTTCAACACAGGATTCTCCTTATTCATTCCATTCTGTCGCGGTCTGGCGCCTGCCGTATCAGCGAAAACACGCCACCCTTTTGCTTATAACCCAGTTAACAAATGCTTATAACCTATCCATTGTAGCCCTAGCGCTGACAGCTCGTACAGTACACAGTCGACCTTTGTCCCAGTCGAATCTCTTTCAGGGGCTTTTTACAGTTCTGACAGGGCTCTCCCTGACGACCGTACACCAGCAGCTGCTGCTGGAAATACCCGGGCTTGCCATCACCGCCGACAAAGTCCTTGAGGGTGGTGCCGCCCTGCTCAATCGCCCGCGCCAGCACCTGCTTGATTTCACTGACCAGGCGCTCCATCGCAGCCCTGGAGACCGTCCCGGCAGCCCGCGTTGGCCGGATACCGGCGGCGAACAAAGCTTCGTTAGCGTAGATATTTCCCACGCCGACCACCACCTTGCTGTCCATGATGAACGCCTTGATGGCCTGCTTGCGCTTGCGCGAGCGACGGTACAGATAGTCGGCATCAAACAGATCTTCCAGCGGCTCCGGCCCCAGATGCCCCAACAGCTCGTGCTCCGGCAGCGGTGCCGAAGTCCACAGAACGGCGCCAAAACGCCGGGGATCGTTCAGTCTCAGCACACACTTTTCGCCAAAGTCGATATCCACATGGTCGTGATAACCCGGGTCTTCGCGGCGTTCCACAATGCGCAGATTACCCGACATGCCCAAGTGCACCAGCATATGTCCTGTAGGAAAGCGAAGAAGTAAATACTTACCCCGGCGAGCCACACCCAACAGTTTGCGCCCGATCACCTGCTCGGCCAGGTCGGCAGGCACCGGCCAGCGCAGCTGGGGCTGTCGCACCACCACGGCCTTCACGGTTCGGTTAACAACATGAGGCGCAATGCCCCGACAGGTGGTTTCAACTTCAGGTAATTCAGGCATGGCGTATCCCTGGTTTCGTTGTTATCAGCCCAGACGCAAAAAGCCCGACACTAGGCCGGGCTTTTCTGAGGCAATCAAGTAAGGGGGTCTTACTTAATTTTGCCTTCTTTGTACATCACGTGCTTGCGAGCAACGGGATCGTACTTTTTCATCTCCATTTTTTCAGGAGTGTTGCGCTTGTTTTTGTCGGTCGTGTAGAAGTGACCAGTACCAGCGCTGGAGTTCAAACGGATTTTTTCGCGTGCACCTTTAGCCATGATTCAGTTCCTTATACCTTCTCGCCGCGTGTACGGATTTCAGACAGAACGGTTTCGATACCTTTCTTGTCGATAATACGCATACCTTTAGAGGAAACGCGCAGTTTTACAAAGCGCTTCTCTGACTCAACCCAAAAACGGTGAGAGTGAAGGTTTGGCAAAAAACGACGCTTAGTGTGGTTTTTTGCGTGAGATACATTGTTACCGGTAATTGGACGCTTACCAGTTACCTGACATACCTTGGACATCTTTATTGCCTCATCTTTAAACGGGTCATTGCTGCCGGACAGCAATTATTAATTCTTTAATCAAAAAACGGCGACTTTAAAGGCCTTCAAACGGGGCGAAATCCGCCGCAAAAGCGCGTCGGCTGGAGCCCTGATTCAAGCAGCCAGCCTAAAATTCATTTGGGCCAGTCACAGAGAGCGGCGTTTTATACCAGAACAGGTAGGCAATAGCAAATATTCGCTGTTTTTTTGTGCAACTTTTCGCAGGCAACCATTCCCGCCCAGCGCCGTTAAAACACCCTCCAGCCCGCCGGGGCTCTGGGCTAGAGCAGTCCCCGCTCGGCAAATGACAGAACTTCGGCCTCACCCACCACCATGTGGTCCAACACCCGGATGTCCACCAACCCCAGCGCCTCCTGCAGGCGCACGGTAATGCGCTTGTCGGCCTGACTGGGCTCGGCAACCCCGGAGGGGTGATTGTGAGCGAGAATCACTGCCGCGGCGTTGTGCGAAAGCGCCAGTTTGACCACTTCCCGAGGGTAGACACTGGCCGCATCGATGGTGCCCTGAAACAGCTCGTGATACCCCAGCAGGTGGTGCTGGTTGTCCAGCAGCAGAACACTGAACACCTCTCGCGGCTGATGGCGCAGCTCAGCGCGCAGGTAATCTTTGACCATCCGCGGGTTCTCGAACCCCTGCCCCTGCTCCATCACTGCGGACAAATGCCGGCGCCCCATTTCGAGCACCGCCTGTAGTTGTGTGTACTTGGCGTCCCCCAGGCCATGGGCTGCGCAAAACCCCGCGCGATCGGCCTCCAGTATCTGTCGCAGGCCGCCAAAGCTGTGCAGCAGCTCGCGGGCGAGATCCACCGCCGACTTGCCGGCACAGCCCGTGCGAAGAAAGATCGCCAGCAATTCCGCATCGGACAGGGCTTTGGCCCCTCTGGCGAGCAGTTTCTCCCGCGGCCGCTCCAGTGATGGCCAATCACGTATGCTCATGCTTCACTCCCTGTGTCTGTGACTCTGTGCGTGAGATTCCTGTGCGCCAGAGCTCTGTGCCGGCCAGTATCCTTGGCCATAATATGAAGAAATAATCGGGTTCCACGCGCCTTAATTTTGACCGCTGACTTCATCGAAACCCGCGGCAGTGGTATCTTAAGCGCCATTTATCCCTCTCGCCAGCCGGAAGAAAGTATGAGCTCTCTGACCAACAAGCAGATTTTACTCGGGGTGACCGGCGGTATTGCCGCCTACAAGAGCGCCGAGCTGATTCGCCGACTGCAGGATCAGGGTGCCAATGTGCGCGTCATCATGACCGCCGCCGCCCAGGAATTTATTACGCCGCTGACGCTGCAGGCACTGTCGGGCAATCCGGTGCACACCACCCTGCTGGACCCCGAAGCCGAAGCCGGCATGGGACACATCGAACTGGCACGCTGGGCCGACCTGCTGCTCGTCGCGCCCGCCAGTGCCGATTTTATTGCCCGTCTTGTCACTGGCAAAGGCGACGACCTGCTGACAACGGTCTGTCTGGCAACGGCCGCGCCCATTTGCCTGGCACCGGCGATGAATCAGGGAATGTGGCACAGCCCGGCCACTCAGGACAACCTCGCCAGGCTGAGCCAGCGCAAGATCGTCTGCCTCGGTCCGGCCGAAGGCTCTCAGGCCTGTGGCGATGTGGGCCCCGGCCGTATGCTGGAACCCACCGAGCTTGCTGATCTGACCGCCCGGCAATTTGTCCGCGGTGAACTGTCTGGCAAATCCGTCGTCATTACCGCCGGCCCGACCCGCGAGGCCATCGATCCGGTGCGCTACATCAGCAACCACAGCTCGGGCAAAATGGGCTATGCCCTGGCGCAGGCAGCCATAGAGGCCGGAGCCAGGGTCACGCTGATCAGCGGCCCGACCAATCTGGCCCCGCCGGAGCGCTGCCACTACATCGGTGTCGAAAGCGCTCAGGACATGTACGACGCCAGCATGCAGGCCTTGTCTGACTGCGACCTGTTTATTGCCGCCGCCGCAGTCGCCGACTACCGCCCGGCCAATGCCGCTGAGCAGAAAATCAAAAAGACCGGGCAGGACACCATGACCATCGAGATGGTGAAAAACCCCGACATCGTGACCGCTGTCGCGGCTCACCAACCGCGCCCCATGACCGTGGGCTTTGCCGCCGAAACTCAGGATGTGGTCAGCTACGCGCGGGGCAAGCTGGAGCGCAAAAATCTCGACGTTGTGATCGCCAATGACGTTTCTCAGGCCGGTATCGGGTTTAACAGCGATGACAACGCCGTAACCATCGTCTGGCCCGGCAGCGAAGAGACGCTGTCACAGCGCAGCAAGTCACAGCTGGCAAGGGAATTGATCGAGCGACTGGCCGAAAAGCTGAATGCCTGAGACAACACCTGAGACGACAACTGAGACAACAAGAGCCGCAACTGACGGCACAGTGACTCGTTACCGAAACATCAGAAAGCCAATACACCGGGCAGGTACCAACCCCGGCAGCCAACAGTAAGGAACCACCCCAGTGGGAAAAAAGAAACAAGCCGTGCAGAGTAAGAAGATGTCCGCCAAGACAGAACTGCCGGTCATCACCGTGGCCGCTCTGGCCGTGGTGCTGATCCTGATCACGGCCAGTGGCTACTGGAGTTACGACAAATGGATCACTCAGGTCGAGCAACAACGCCTGAACCAGTACAGTCAGCAGCAGGCCCGTCAGCGTGCAGCCGATATCGAATTTTACATCAAAGAGCAGCAACAGCAGTTAAACCACTTTTCCGAGCGCCCGGTCATTCTCAACGCTACCCGCAGCAGCATAAATGCAGAGATGAACCGCAGCCTGATCAATAACCTCAAAACCGCATACCCCAACGCGTTGAGTTTTAAACTCCTGACACTGGACCGCCAGAATCAGCTGAGTCCGCCGGCAACCACCGATACGGACAATCCAACCCCTGTGCCAACGATCAAACCGCTCACCTTTACCGAGCTGGACATGATCAATCGGGCCGAAAAGCAGGAAATCGTTCCTCCGGAAGCCCTTAAAGTCGGCAAGCAGTGGTATCTGCACTTCATTGCCTCGGTGGTGGATCCGCAACTGGCCGGTGCCGGGGAGAATGACCCTGCAACGGATAATACCGCCGGGCACCTCTCCGCCCCCGTCACAGACGCTTCGGAGACCGATGGTGTGGTTGCCACTCTGCTGGTCACCCTGCCCGCCCAGGAGCTGTTCCAGCGCATCAGCCGCAAAGAGCCCGAGCTCGGTCAAACACGTCTGATGCGCGACAATGCCGGCCGACCCGTGCCGATTTACACCGCCAGTCAGGGCAATGCCGGTCCGGCCCTCACCAGCCCGGTGGGCAAAAGTGAATGGCTGGTGAGCTTTACTCCCTCGGAAACCCTCGCCGAACAGGCCGCTGAAAGCCCCGTACTGCTAATTGTGATGCACGTCATCGGCGGCGGACTTTTGCTGGGTCTGGTGTACTGGCTCACGGGCAAACTGGATCCTCAACGTCTCGCCAGATCGTCGATGCCCCATGCCACGCCGAACCCTCAGGCTCAGCCAGACATCAACGCACACATCAACGATCCGAGCTATCAGGATCACGATATTCTCGACCTGCACGTCTCGGAAGAGGATCAGGACCTGCTCGGCCTGGAAGAGAGTGAACGGGTCGCACAGAATGCCGCTCGACGTGCTCCCGCAGAATCTGCCGAGCAGATAGAGCTGCCGGACGAGGTCTTCCGCTCGTACGACATTCGCGGTCTGGCTGAAACCCAGATCACGCCGACCCTGGCTCGACAAGTGGGCAAGGCCATTGCCAGTGAAGCACTCGCTGCCGGAGACACCGGTCTGTTTGTCGCTCGCGACGGCCGCAACCACAGTCCCGAGCTGTGTGAAGCCCTGATCGAGGGGATTCTCAGCACCGGCTGCGATGCCATCAACCTGGGAGCCATACCCACGCCACTGCTGTACTTCGCCACCTGCGAACTGGCAGAGAGCAACAGCGGGGTCATGGTGACTGCGAGCCACAACTCGGCCGAATACAACGGTTTCAAGATGGTGATCAACGGCCACACCCTGGCGGATGGCGATGTGCAGAACATCAAAACCCGTATCCAGACCGGTGATGTGTTTAAAGGGACCGGCATTGAAACCTCACAGCAGGTGATCCCCGAGTACATCGATCGCATTTTCTCCGACGTTGCCCTGGCCGGCGACGTCAAACTGGTGATCGATGCCGGCAACGGCATTACCGGTGACGTGGCACCGCAGCTGTTTGAAGAACTGGGCTGCGAAGTCGAGCCGCTGTTCTGCGACATTGACGGCAGCTTCCCCAATCACGATCCGGACCCCACCATCGAGGCCAACTTGCAGGATCTGATTCGCACTGTGCAAAGCACCGGGGCGGATCTGGGCGTGGCCTTCGACGGCGATGGCGATCGTCTGGTACTGGTCACCCCCAAGGGTCAGATTATCTGGCCCGACCGGCTGTTGATGTTGTTCGCCAAGGACATTGTCGCGCGCAACCCCGGCGCCGATGTGCTGTTCGATGTAAAATGCACCCGCGAACTCAACTCGCTGGTCAGCAGTTACGGTGGCCGCCCGATCATGTGGAAAGCCGGCCACTCGCACATGAAAACCAAGATGCAGGAAACCGGCGCACTGGTGGGCGGTGAAATGTCCGGCCACATCTTTATCAAGGACCGCTGGTATGGCTTTGACGACGGCATGTACGCCGCCGCCCGTCTGCTGGAAATCATGACCCTGCGGGATCAGGGCATCGACTCCCTGTTCGACAGCTTCCCCAATCTGCCGTCGACACCGGAGCTGAAAATTCCGGTGGCCGAAACCCGCAAATTTGAACTGGTGAAGCAGCTGATTCAGGAAGGTGACTTTCAGAACGGCAAGCCCATTACCATTGACGGGCTGCGAGTGGATTTCTCCAAGGGCTGGGGGCTGGTGCGCGCCTCCAATACTTCCGCCGCGTTAACACTGCGGTTTGAAGCAGAAACCCGGGAAGTGCTGACCCAGCTGCAGCAATTATTTAAACGGGAGCTGTTGAAAATCGACAGTTCTTTGGATGTTCCTTTTTAATCGTCAGTTCTGAACCACTGACCTGTAGACTACCGACTTCAGTAATCGGTTTGACGACCCTCACACGGGTCACGACCAAGCTGGTTACTCAGGTCTAAATTACGGATGTAACTATGTCTCTCAATCGCGATGCCGCCATCAATGTAGCCCACGTACTCACCGAAGCTCTGCCCTATATTCAGCGCTTCACCAACCGCACCATTGTCGTCAAGTTTGGCGGCAACGCCATGGTGGACGAAGCGCTGCAAAACAGTTTCGCCCGCGACATCGTATTGATGAAGCTGGTGGGCATGAACCCCATTGTTGTCCACGGTGGTGGTCCGCAAATTGGCGACCTGCTGAACAAGCTCAACATTCACTCCGAATTTGTCGACGGCATGCGAGTCACCGACAGTCAGACCATGGATGTGGTGGAAATGGTGCTGGGGGCTTCGGTCAACAAACAGATCGTCAGTCTGATTAACCGCAACGGAGGCTCAGCCATCGGTGTGACCGGCAAGGACGGCCAGCTGATCGGTGCCCGACAGTTAAAGGTCACCCGCAACAGCCCGGATCTGTCAGCACCGGAGATTATTGACATCGGCCACGTGGGCGAAGTCTCGTCCATCAATACTTCCGTCATCGACATGCTGCTCAGCAGTGACTTTATCCCGGTGATTGCCCCCATTGGTGTCGATAAAGAAGGCCGCTCTTATAACATCAATGCCGATCTGGTGGCGGGCAAGATTGCCGAGGTGCTACAGGCGGAAAAGCTGATGCTGCTGACCAACGTTGCCGGTCTGCTGGATAAATCCGGCAAGGTCCTCACCGGGCTGACGACTCGACAGGTTGACGAACTGATCGAAGACGGCACCATTTACGGTGGCATGCTCCCCAAAATCGCCTGTGCCCTGGATGCCGTTAAAGGTGGCGTCACCAGTGCACATATCGTCGATGGCCGTGTAGATCACGCCGTGCTGCTGGAGATTTTCACCGATCAGGGGGTTGGGACACTGATTACCAACCAGCAACAGTCCTGACCCGCTGGCGCGGCTTTCAACACACGGAATTTGAACAAAAAGACGGTTTTTAGGCATTCCCTGTATTGATGCGGCTCAAGTAACTCGCTAGGATAGTGCTGGCATACTTGAGCCAAAGCCCGAATTTGCAGGCGTTCTCGGACGGTTTCGAGAAGTTTTCACCCGCATCGGTAACACCCCGGCCGGCCGTTAAAGCCGCCGCTGACCGCTTTTGGCTCTGGCTAGTTTGAGCAATTATGGATATCGATTGCCTGAGGTTGTCGGCTGATCGCCGCGACTCCGACCCGAGTCCAGTGAAAGGATTAACACTGCTGATTAATGCCCGTTAATCATTGAGAACTGCCACAACAACAACGCGAAAACGCAACCCGACAGTGGCCCGACAGATTCTGCTCGTTACCTCATGAACAAAGTCTGTGGCCGACTGTATTGATCAAGGTCAAGCACACACCCATGAGCAAGCCCAGCACCAAAGTTTCCCGTCGCCAGCAAATTCTGGAATCACTGGCTCATATGTTGGAGGTCTCTCCCGGTGCCCGCATTACCACGGCAGCCTTGGCAAAAGAAGTGGGTGTCTCGGAAGCGGCCCTGTATCGCCACTTCCCCAGCAAATCGAAAATGTTTGAAGGCCTGATCGAGTTTATCGAAGAAACGCTTTTTTCCCGTATCGGCCTGATTACCAACGATGATTCCTCAGCGCTGTCGCGCTGCAACAAGATTCTGTTTCTGTTGCTGACGTTTACCGAACGCAACCCGGGGATTACCCGGCTGCTCACCGGTGATGCCCTGACGGGAGAAACCGAACGTCTGCGCGCGCGCGTAGTGCAACTCTTTGATCGCCTGGAAACCCAGATTAAACAGATTTTGCGGGAAGCCGAAATTCGCGAAGGCATTCGCCCGGTACTGCCGGTAACCGCCGCCGCCAACCTGTTAATGGCAACCGCAGAAGGACGAATCTCCCAGTTTGTCCGCAGTGAATTCAAACGCTCGCCCACCGAGCACTGGGAAGAGCAATGGCCCATTCTGGTGAGTGGTTTTTTGCGCGAGTCCCTGCAACCCGTTAACTAATCCGGCCGCAGGTATTATCTGAGCCCCCACGCCCTGAGCACTCCCCCAAACACCGAGGCTAGCCCAAACATCGGTTGCGGCCGGATTCTTTTGCCTGATACAGCAGTTTGTCTGCCCGGGCAAAGGCCGCATCCAGGGTTTCCTCTCCTTTCAGCATCACCAGACCTGCGGACAAGGTCACCTGCACCGGTTCGTCTTTAAAACGGAAGGGAGTACCGGCAATCACCGCCCGGATTTTATCCAGCAGCTGCAAACCATCCTCCAAACGGGTATCGGGCAGCAACATCACGAACTCTTCACCGCCATAGCGCGCAATAAAATCCACGCTGCGCAAACGTCCCCTCAACGCCTTGCTCAACACCTGCAAAACCCGGTCACCGGTTTGATGACCGTAGCTGTCGTTGATCTGTTTGAAATGATCAATATCACACACCACCAGCGTCAGAGGGTGCTGGTAACGCTGCCAGCGCTTCCATTCGAGATGCCCACGCTCATTATAGGCCTCCCGATTCGGCAAGCCTGTGAGGGTATCCGTTAAGGCTTTCTCGCGGGCCGAAGCCAGAGCGTCGCGCGCGTCGGCGGCTTCCCTCTCCACCTGCCGGACCTTGTTCAGCAAGCGATTCAGCTGCTCTCCCTTGCCCTCTCCGGACACCTGAGCCGACGCCTTCTGACGTCGTTGCAAGGCCTCCTGAATGACACTCAGGTGGGAGTGGATTTCCTGCTTCAGACTGCTCACCTCCGTGGCCACCGCCACCGATCGGCCCAGAGATCCCAGCTGTTGATTGAGGGTCTCAGTAAATGCGTTCTCTTCGGACTCCCACGCCTCGTGGGCACTGACACTGCCTTCAAGCTCCGTCAGGATCTCCGACAAGACCCCGTGAATCTGCTGCAAATACGTTCGATACTCTTCATCGGCCATCAAATAGGCCTGCAGCACCAGGTCGCGAATGTCTTCCAGGGTGGGCACCAGCTCATACCAGTTGAGCCCCTTTTCCATGCGCTGGCGCGCGGCCTGGGCTTTCTGCACGGTGCACCCCACCGGTTCGACGCTGTCCAGCAGTTCCTTGAGCACCCGATACACCTTGTCGGACACCCGGGAAAACGCCGGCTCGAACACCGGACGCTGTAGCACTGCCTCTTTTTGATCCGCAGCCTCGGCTTCCGCTCGGGTTTGCAACTGTCCCTCCACAACGCCGTCCGCCACCAACGGCTCCGCTTCAATCACCTCCGTTTCCGGCACGGACTCTGAAGGGATGTCCTGTTCACTGACTGTGCTATTGATGGGCGTATCTCGCTCGTCGCTCGTCACTGCGTTGCGCCGCAGTAAACGATCCATAAACCCGGATTTGCCGGACTCTTCAGACGAGGAACTTATGGGCGCTATTGCCTGCCCCTGAATATCGGCCAGTCGCTGCAACACCGCTGCCATTTCCGGACGCGATTGCGCTTTGAGCGCCTGGTCCAGTTCCTTCAGTGGCCGGCTCTGATCCTCATACTGATACTGGGCCTGCTGGATCAGCGTCAGCAGCGCCTGCTGAATCTCTGCCTGTTGGCTCTCATATTGACGCTCATAACTTAACAGCGACGCCTCCACCTGCTCGATGGCCATATCCAGCCTGGCGTCCTCCTCTTTGAGTGCCGCCCGCAAACGGGTCAGGCTTCTGTCCAGCTCTGTGTCGTAACCTTCCGCCGCCAGACTGACGCGCACCACCGCCCGCCGCAGCAATTCCTGCTGCTGTGCAAAGGCCTTCTGTTGGGCTTCTTGCTCATCGAGCAAAGCGGCGTATTTGTCCCGCCAATCGGTACCGGTGGTAGGTTGCATGGTGTTCCCTTTTGAGATTGCCCGAAGGTTATCGGCCAACAAAGGGCAAGATTGAGGAACAGAGAACGCAGGGAGATTAATGGATCGAGATAAAAAGAAAGGAGCTGAGGTGGTAACTCAGTTAACCACCTCGAACCGGGCAGCGGGTGCCCGGGCTGCAAGATACGTCAATTCCGACTCAGCCTTGCTCATCGCGAATTTTGGCCACCAGAAAATCTGCCACATCCAACATCTGCTTCTGACCGCCAGCCATGCGGGCACTGATGCGGTATTTGCCGTTCACAACCACTTCCGGAGTACCGGTAATCTTGTAGCTGCGAGCGCGGGCGTCCGCCTGCTTCACCTGACTGGTGACACCGAAAGACTTATAGGTCTTTTCAAAGGTTTCTTTATCCACGCCGTACTGGGCAAAGAAGTCGGCCAACTCATCCACATTGGCCAGACGCTTGCGCTCGAGGTTCAGGGCGTTAAACAGCGGCTGGTGCACTTCGTCGAGAATGCCCAGCGCTTTGGCGACATAGAAAGCGTGCGCGTGAACTTCCATAGCACCGTTCCACATGGCTGGAGAGCGTACAAAAGCGACATCCGCCGGCAGTTTTTCTGACCACTGATGGACGATGGGCTCAAACTGGAAACAGTGTCCACAGCCGTACCAGAAGACTTCGGTTACCTCAATTTTGCTGGGATCCTTGGTTCGCACAGGATTATCCAGCTCGACATAATGAGTACCTTCTTTAAAGGCCGGCGCCGCAGCCTGCTCGTCTGCACAGGCCGCCAGAGAAAACATCAAGGCAAAAATTGCCGCCATTACACGCATGTTATTCACTCCATAAACTATAAGATTCCGGGTTCCGGCGCTGCGCCGAACCGCACATTAGTAAGACCTCATTTATGTTTGAGGTTCCCTATCGGGTTGAGATTGTTGTTGTTTTTTGTAGCCATTGCCCGAATTGATCCGAGCCTGACGGCCTCGATCACCCACAACCTGCCCCCTATAGATACCTGATTGCGGGCATCTCAATCAACGCCAGCGTCACTGCGGTGAACAGGAATGATAAGTGATAGCCATAAAAAAAGCGGCCGAAGCCGCTTTTTTACCACACGACCTTAGTTCAGGCCTGAAATGTAGTTGGCCAGCGCCTTGATTTCCGAGTCGCTGAGGTGCTGAGCGACCTGACGCATGATCATCTGATCGCCATCGTTAACTCGCTCACCGGCGCGGAAAGCACGCAGCTGCTTTTCGATGTATTCAGCGTGCTGTCCACTTAGACGAGGGTAGGCTGCCGGAGCATTGCCCAAACCGCGTGGTGAGTGACAACCGGTACAGGCAGGAGCACCCACTTCGGGGTTACCGGCACGGAAGATTTTTTCACCCAACTCCAGCGCGTCCACTTCAACACCGGAATTCATCAGCACTTTCATGGGTTTGGCACCCGCCAGCTGCAGGGGCTTGCTGTCGAAAAAAGCCGCAATATCTTCAAGATCCTGCTCTGACAGAGCATCCAGCAAGCCTGTCATTTCAGCGATGTTACGCTCGCCTGACTTGATGTCTTTCAATTGCTTGAGCAGGTACTTCTCACCCAATCCAGCCAGTTTCGGATAGTTTGGAGCCGGACTGTTACCGTCTGCACCGTGGCAGGCAGCGCAGACCGCGACCTTGCTTTCCCCTGCAGCGGGGTCACCAGCGGCCAGTGCACCTTGAGCTGCTGCGATAAAACCTACGGCGATCACGGCCTGTTTGAAGATGTTTTTCATTGGCTAATCCGTCAATATTTTTAGTCGTTGATCATTTAAATGATCTAAGTTGATCCATTGTAGTCATGCCGACTACCCCCCATAGGGCCGTACGAGCTACAATTGCGGCCAGCAAGGGCGCGCTCAAACCGCAGCATTATATACTAACCGCCTGAAATCTCACTATTTTTGCAGGGTTATCTCTTGAGTCAGCACACATCACCCGATCAGCACGGCAATTCCGGTCAACGCACGGGCGCGAATACCCGAATCAATTACACCAAAGCGGAGTTTACCCAAAGTGCTCCGTCAATTCGACAGTGCCCCCCGGATATTGGTGCCGAGGTGGCGTTTGCCGGCCGCTCCAACGCCGGTAAGTCCAGCGCCATCAACGCGCTGACCAGCAATCACAAGCTGGCGCGAACCAGTAAAACCCCCGGTCGCACCCAGCTGATCAATTTTTTTGCTTTGAGCGAAAACCAAAGGCTAGTCGATCTGCCCGGGTATGGCTACGCCAAGGTGCCACTGAAGATGAAACAGGAGTGGGAGCGCAACCTGTCGGAATACCTGCGCGAGCGTCAGTGTCTGCGGGGCATGATCCTGCTGATGGATACCCGTCACCCCATGCAGGAATTCGACACCACCATGCTCAACTGGGCCATCAGTGCCGAAATGCCTGTGCACATTCTGCTGACCAAAGCCGACAAGCTGAAAAAGGGCCCGGCCCAATCCACGTTGCTGGCGCTGCGCAAACACCTGAAAGAAGCCGAAGTGGACGACCTGGTCACTGTGCAGCTGTTTTCATCTCTGAAGAAGACCGGCATTGATCAGCTGGTGAAGCAATTGAACCTTTGGTTGACCCTTCCCGACGCACCAGATGCGCTTGCCAATGAGGAGAAACCCTGACGGGTTTCTCCTTCCATCTCGGAAAATTGCTGTTCGCAATGCTCTGATCAGCCATTATTCCAATTTTTCATAATTATTTTTATCAATAATAGTGCATTCACACTATTAATCTAGCCGCCTCAAATACAGTCTAAAGCGCGGCCTTTTAGGCCATTTCGTACAAAAAACACACCAAATACAGGTTTACCCAAATTTTTCGCTCTTTCGAGTTCCCGGGCGTCGCTCTCGCTCATAAACAGGGGCTTGCGCTGATCCATTCGATTCCACTAGTTTTAGGGCAGCCGCATTAATGCCGTTGGTTCAGACATCGACTCTGACCATCGACTTAAAAGCAACGGCAACTAATAACAATAAACACATGCGTACGGTTATGGCTTTTTTGTAATCGCACGCTACCTAGAGAGGAAGTTGATATGATCTATCAGCCCACCAAGCTGGCACTCGCCATCGGCCTTGTGGCCGCCACCCAATCCATGAGCGGTGTTGCACAAAACAACAATGTTCTTGAAGAAATTACCGTTTACGCACAGAAGCGTGAGCAGACCATTCTGGAAGTCCCGGTTTCTGTAGCCTCCTACAGCGGCGACTCACTGGAGCAAGCTCAGGTTCGCGATCTCAGTGACCTGCAACAGGTAGCCCCGAGTCTGGTCTTTAACAGCTCTTCCGGTGCCACCCAATCTATTTTGACCATTCGCGGTATCGGTACCGCCGGCCAGAACTCCGGCCTGGAACAATCCGTGGGCGTCTTTATTGACGGCGTTTACCGCGGTCGACCAGGCTCGGCCCTGAGCGATTTTGTCGATATCGAGGCAGTGGAAGTATTGCGTGGTCCACAGGGCACTTTGTTTGGTCGCAACACCTCTGCAGGTGTGATCAGCGTTCGCACCAAGAAGCCATCCTATGAAGCAGGTGGTGATGTGTCGATCAGCGCCGGCGATTATGGCTACAAACAAGTCAAAGCCGGTGTCACCGGGCCCTTAATCGAAGACACCCTGGCCTATCGCCTTTCGGCCACTTGGCAGGAGCGTGAGGGTTACATTGAAAACTATGAAACCGGTAAAGATTACAACGACAAAGACCGCTATACCATCCGGGGACAAATTCAATGGGACATCAATGAAGATACCTCATTGCGTGTAATTGCCGACTACACCGAGACAGATGAAACCTGTTGTGCTCCGGTGCCTGTTTTCTACGGCAATGGTACGGAGCTTTTAATTAACAACGCATCACCTTTTGCGGCTTTTACCGATGATCTTGTTTTAACTCCACCGCATCAACCTGGCACTCCAGGTGACTATGTAGCGCCCGAATATACTTTCACAGGTGAATACACTGATATAGGTGATTATAAAACCAACCGCAACGACTCCAACCCCGGCGATGACAGCTTCCGGGATGGCGGCATTTCAGCTGAATTTGAAACCGCGCTCACCGAAACTCTCGACTTTACCGCCATTGCTGCCCATCGTTTTTTTGAAACTGCCCCTTATGGCGATATCGACATGACCGCGGCAGATATCTGGAACGGTGGTCGCGGACAGGATATCGAAGAAAACTCTGTGGAACTACGTCTCTCATACACTGGCGACAGCTTTGACTGGGACGCAGGGGTATTCTACTTCGATCAGGAGATTGAGGCAGAGGGCGACTACAACTGGGGAGAAGAAGGCGCAGCATACCTCTCTAATGTGGGATTAGCCCGTCTTGTCAGTGTTGAAGGTGTCCCAGTTTTCGATGGAGTTAATCCATTCAACCCGGCAACTGCCACAGGCCAGATGATTGCCTCGAATTTAATGGGCTTTGACTTGGGAACTGGTAGTTTCTTTGTTAACCCAGCAATTGCAGGCACCGGTACTCACGAGGAAGTGTCCTATGAGGCCGAAAGCATCGCAATCTTCGGTCAGGCCACCTGGCGTATTACAGATCAATTGAGCTGGACCTTTGGTGGTCGCTACTCCGAAGAGGAAAAAGAAGCAGATTACCTGACCACTAGCGACGACCCCTTTTCACAGGTCGATCTGTTAAGCGTCAGCCAAAGTCTCTTTAACTCTCTCCGTCCGCTGCAGGTCCACCTCCCCGTAGGCGCTACCAGTGATGATTATGACGACGACAATATCTCCGTGGCCACCAGCCTCAACTACGAGCTCTCTGACAGTATGTCCGTCTATGGTCGCTACGCTCAGGGCTACAAAGCGGGCGGCCTGAACCTGAACGGTACAGTTGGCCAAACCCCCGGCAACCCGGTGGCAGATCTGGACAGCAACCGATTTGACCCGGAAGAAACCGAGTCCTTTGAACTGGGCGCCAAGATGTACCTGTTCGACCGCACCCTGCAGTTGAACACCACCCTGTTCTATCAGACGGTTGAAGACTTCCAGGTAAACTCCTTTGATGGCGCTGGCTTCACTCTACAAAATGCCGGTGAAATTGAGGGTAAAGGGCTGGAAATCGACTACAACTGGACGCCGACCGAAAACTGGATTATCGCCGGTGGCCTGGTGTTGCAGGATATCGAATACGCCGAGTTTAAAAACGGTTCCACGACCATTGCTCAACAGGAAGCCGCTGGCCTCCAGGCACGAGCCGAAGGGGTGGTTCCGCCACAGGATCTGACCGGCGAAACACCCAACTTCGTTTCCGACGTGACTTACGCGGGCAGCGTGACCTACCTGCATGAAATCAACAGTGACCTGATGCTGAAACTGGGTACCAGCTACCGCTATCGCTCAGACTACACCACCGGTCAGGATAACGATGCCTACACAGAAAACGATGACTACTGGATCTGGAACGCCAACGTGACTCTGGCGGCTCAAGACGAATCGTGGGCAATCGAGTTGTGGGGCAAAAACCTGACTGATGAAGAAGTCATCAACATCGGTTTCGACACACCTCTGCAGACCGGTTCTTTCAGTGCCTTTATGGAAGCTCCCATGACCTGGGGCCTGACTGGAAGAATGAAGTTCTAATCGCCCGGGCGATAACGTATTACTCTCGCTATCCATTGGTGTTTTTGCCGGATCTGGTTTCAGATCCGGCTTTTTTATGTCCGGAATCTGGATGGGGCAAACCTGTCCCGGTATAAATTTCAGGCATAAAAAAACCCGACAGCCTTGGGGTAACTGCCGGGTTAAAACAGTCGACGCTCTTGGGGGAAGTCGCCGACCCGATTACAGCGCCAAGGTGCGTGCGCTGCCATCCTGATCACTTTGAGCATGAGTTTAGTTGTTGGTTCCGACAGAAAAGGTAAAGAAAAGTAACCTGTGACGGAGACCTCAGGTTTCAGTGTAACCACACGCCAGGGCGTTCAAATATATCGGCAACACCTGACATTTTGTCACTCGGCTCAACAGATTCCTGCTTCATTGTTAACGTCGTCTAAAAACCAAACAGAAAACGCAGATAAAAAAATGCCCCGAACATTGTCGGGGCGCTTTTTAAATTTAAAGCTGCTGGCCAAATGACCAGTCTTAAGTAAGGAGAGCAAGACACCATGAAATATCTTGATTACTGAGACTGGTCTCTCAACCAAAAGTTCCAAATAAAAAACAAATTATTCATTTTGTCGCGAAAATCTACAAAATAAATCTGATTCGGTAATTGATATCAGCCGCCACAGACAAAGCTGGCCATGCCGCAGACAAAAAAATGCCCCGAACATTGTCGGGGCGCTTTTAAATGTTTAAAGCTGCTGACCAAGTGGCCAGTCTTAAGTTGAGGAGAGCAAGACACCATGAAATATCTTGATTACTCTGACTGGCCTCGCAGGAATTAGTTCCCGAAATCTCTAAAATATTTTTCGAGACGCAAATTAATGCGCCATTTCCCAGTTGTCACCAATGCCGACTTCCACCAACAGCGGGACATCTATACTCATAGCCGACTCCATACGAGTCTTAAGCCCCTCACAAACGGCGTCTAATTGATTTTCTGACACTTCCAGCACCAATTCATCGTGCACCTGCATAATAATGCGTGCATCCACCGAAGCGTCCGCCAGCCAGGCATCCACTTCCAGCATGGCCAGCTTGATGATGTCGGCGGCCGTCCCCTGCATGGGGGCGTTAATGGCGGTGCGCTCGGCAGCCTGACGGCGCATGCCATTGCGGGAATTGATTTCCGGCAAATACAGACGGCGCCCTTTCAGGGTTTCCACGTAACCCTTTTCGGCGGCTTCGACCCGGGTCTGATCCATATAGCGCTGCACACCGGGATAGCGTTCAAAATACAGGTCGATGTATTGCTGCGCCTCATGGCGCCCGACGTGTAACTGCTTGGCCAGACCAAAGGCGGACATGCCATAGATCAGGCCAAAGTTAATGGCTTTGGCGCTGCGACGCTGCTCGTCGGTGACCTTATCCAGATCCACACCAAAAACTTCCGCCGCGGTCGCCCGGTGAACATCGAGTCCCTCGGCAAACGCCCGCTGAAGGCCTTCGTCACCGGACAGGTGCGCCATGATGCGCAGCTCAATCTGGGAATAATCCGCCGCCACCAGCTTATAGCCTGCGGGCGCAATAAACGCCTTGCGAATGCGACGCCCCTCTTCGTTACGGATCGGAATGTTTTGCAGATTCGGATCACTGGATGACAAGCGACCGGTGGCCGTCACCGCCTGGTGGTAAGACGTGTGCACCCGACCGGTGACCGGGTTGACCATCTTCGGCAGTTTGTCGGTATAGGTGGACTTGAGCTTGGACAGGCCGCGGTACTCGATCAGCAATTTCGGCAGGGGGTAGTCTAGGGCCAGCTCCTGCAGTACTTCCTCGGCTGTAGACGGCGCCCCCTTGGGAGTCTTCTTGATCACCGGCAGCTCGAGTTTTTCAAACAGGATGTGCCCCAGCTGCTTGGTGGATCCCAGATTGAACTCTTCTCCGGCCAGATCAAACGCCTGCTTCTCCAAGGTCTCCAGTCGCTCGGTGATTTCCACACTCTGCTGTCCCAGCAACTGGGTATCAATCAGCGCACCGTTGCGTTCAATCCTCGACAGCACCGACAGCAATGGCCGCTCGATCTCTTCGAACACACCCAGCAGGCTCTTTTCAGCCTTCAATTGGGGCCACAGGGTCTGGTGCAGGCGCAGGGTAATATCCGCATCTTCCGCGGCGTAGGGCCCCGCCTGTTCAAGGGGAATCTGATTAAAGGTGAGCTGTTTGGCGCCCTTGCCGGCAATGTCTTCAAAGTGGACGGTTTTCACGTCCAGATGACGTTCTGCCAGAGTGTCCATATCGTGACGGCTGGCGGTGGAATCGAGTACGTAGGATTCCAGCATGGTGTCGTAGGCAATGCCGCGCAGCTGGATTCCCTGATTGGCCAGTACACTCATGTCGTATTTGAGGTTTTGACCGACTTTCTTGTGGTTCGGATCTTCCAGCAGCGGCTTGAGCTGCTCCCAGACCCAGTCTTCCGGCAACTGCTCTGGAGCATCCAGGTAATCGTGACCAAAAGGCACGTAGGCCGCTTTGCCGGCTTCCACAGCAAATGACACACCGACGACCCTTGCCTGCATATAGTCCAGGCTGGTGGTTTCGGTATCAAAGGCAAACACGTCGGCGCCCTTGAGTGCGTCCAGCCAACGCAGGAAACTCTCTTCCGTCAGCAGGGTTTCGTATTCCGTCTCGGTAATATCCGGAGTGACTGACGCACCGGCGTCTGAACTGTCGGCAGCATCGGCAGGTTCAACCGGCTCGCTGAGTTCTTTAATCCAGGTTTTGAACTCCATATCCTGATACAGCGCCAACAGTGCCTGATTGTCCGGCGGGCTCATGGCCAGATCCTTCGGGCCACAGTCGAGAGGTACATCCAGCTTGATGGTCGCCAGTTCATAAGAAAGATAAGCCGCGTCCTTATGCTCCAGCAGCTTTTCGGGCATTTTCTTGGCACCTCGGAAACCCAGCTCGCGAATCGCCTCCAGATCTCCGTAGATGGCATCCAGCCCGCCAAGGTTCTGCAACAGGGCCAGAGCGGTCTTCTCACCCACACCGGGAACGCCCGGAATGTTATCCACCTTGTCTCCCATAAGCGCCAGGAAGTCGATGATCAACTCGGCGGGAATACCAAACTTCTCCTTCACCCCCTCGCGATCCATCACCGTGTCGGTCATGGTATTCACCAGCGTCACATGGTCACTCACCAGCTGGGCCATGTCTTTATCGCCGGTGGAAACCACCACATCCACACCCTGTTCCGTCGCCTGACGGGCCAGAGTACCGATCACATCGTCGGCCTCGACGTTATCGATCATCAGAATCGGAATACCCATCGCGCGAATGATATTGTGAATGGGCTCTATCTGGCTGCGCAGGTCATCCGGCATCGGCGGACGATGGGCCTTGTACTCGGCGAAGATTTCATCGCGAAAGGTTTTGCCCTTGGCATCAAAAACTACAGCAACCACGGAACCCGGATAATCCTTGTCGATTCGGCGGATCATATTAATGACCCCCTTCACTGCCCCGGTGGGCTGACCCTTGGAGTTGGTCAGGGGAGGCAATGCATGAAAGGCGCGATAAAGATAAGAAGAACCATCCACCAGGATGAGAGGTGCGTTAGACATTCGGGTTTCCATTGCAATGAGTAATGCTCAATCGGGCAGGCGCCCTGAGACCAGAGAGGCATTCTAACAGCCTCGGATCAATAACAAACCCCAAGCCGCTGATGGCGTATTTCTGACGATCCCAGCCCCCAATTTGAGTATTTCAAGTTATTTTTGAAAAAAAGTTTATCGGTAACACTTTTTTAACATTCAAAAACCGACCCACATAGTGTTACCTACGTGTTACCCACCACTATATATTGTGTTACCTGCCACATTTTGTGTGTCAGTTACACATAAGAGCTGATTTTTTATACTTTTTCGCTAAAAAAATACTGGCGTAACACTTACTCATGCGTTACCATGTGTAACATACAGTAACAAATCAACTGATGAACAGGTTCCAAGCCCTGCTCATCGGAATCAACCACCTCAAGGAGGACCTGATTATGAAAAAACTTGGTTTTCTGATTGCTCTGGCACTGTGCTCACAAGGCGCTCTGGCGGCAAAGGTTGGTTCCAGCTACTCCAACGTCGCGGTACTCGTTGCAGAAACTGGCGCTAGCTCAAGCTGGGCAACACAAGAAATTATGACCGCTGAGCAGAACGCTCAGAAGATGGAAGATACTCTGGACGAAGCCAACGAAAAGCTGGCTGCCCAGATGGAGCAACGCTTTAACTCGATGCTCGAAGCTTCCGCCGCGCTGCAGAAGTAAGGCTATAGAGAAGCAAGACTTCAACGGCAAAGTTCAGGCGCTTTGTGCTCTCTCCCACAGGCGCCGATTAAATTTAGATTGTGGCTTTTAACTAACGCGTAATTATCAGCTCTCGATTTAGGTTCGGTTAAACAGTTTATTCATCGCTCTTCCCTGCACTGGGTCTCTCTCCTCCCTTAATTACCAGTGCAGGGTTCTTTTTCTCTACTGCACCTTATTTCCCTGTTCTCTGACCGATGTTACCTGGCTAGTTTCAGCGGCTCATTTTGCACGAGCGCATTCGTCAAACACCCCAATGACCCCGCCCAACAGGCTTAAGTAAGTACTGACACCGTCCCCGTAACCCATAATATCGACCTGTTTCAGAGATAACTGATTTCGGCTGGAGAAGGTATCGACCCAGCGGGCTGGAGCGGATGAATCCACCAACAGGCAATCACCGGGTTGTAACTGCTGGCTCACCCGCCACAATTGACGAGCCCCTGGGCTGATTTCAGGTACCGGCGTCAGCACCAGTGGCTCGGGATACTGAAAGTAGCTCAGGAAATGGTCGTATGCGCGATGCACAACCGCGTACTGGCGAGGCTGCTTCACCGGACTTTTTATGCTGGTGGCAAGCAGAGTATCCAGCTGCTTAATCACCTGTTCGGCATTGCGCTGATAATCCTGTTGGTGAACCGGGTCCAGAGCTGTCAGCTGCTCGGCGAGCGCCCTGATCATCGCAACACCATAATCCGGATTTAGCCAGAAGTGCTGATCCCCGTGAGCGTGAGAACTGTGCTTGTGAGCTTCTGAAGAATCCAGATCGTCATCAGAACCGTGGTGATGGCCCCGATCATGCCCCTCTTCGGATTCCTGCGAGTCATTAGCGGGCAAACGGGCATCCAGCACATGAGCCATGGAGAGTGAGGGCTGACCGCCGGCCAAAGCCGACAGATAGGGTTCCAGATCAGCGCCCACCCAAACCAGCAGATCCGCTTGCGACAGTTTCTGCCGATCTGAAACCTTGAAGGCAAAATCATGAGGAGTCTGGCCTGGTTTCACCAGAATGCTCACACTGGCATGCTCTCCCGCCACCGCCTCTACCATCAGGGCCAGAGGCTTGATGGACGCCATAATCCGCAATGGTTCTGCCGATACAGACATGGATCCAAACAGGCACAAAAACAGACTTAACAGCAAAGGCAGCCGAAAGAGAACCCGCGACGTTTCAGCCGGAGAATTATAATCAAGAGGTTTCAAAAGAAGATCTACTCAGAAATAAATATGTTATATAATAACATAAACTTTCAAAACATCAGCCCTCTATGACCTCCACCAAAATGTCTTCTCATACCTCCCCGGCAGGTAGCGACACCCCCCCTTTGCCCACGTCCATCGCTTCGCAGCAACACGACCACACACACTGCATTACATCAGCCATGACTAGCGCACAAGATATTTGTGCCCGCAATGGTGCCCGCCTGACCAAGCTACGGGAACAGGTATTGCGACTGATCTGGCAGAGCCATAAACCTCTGGGCGCCTATCCACTTATGGATATGCTGGCTGCCGAATCCACCCGTCGAGTAGCCCCACCCACCGTCTATCGAGCACTGGAATTTTTGCTGGAACAGGGACTGATCCATCGCATCAACACCCTCAATGCCTATGTGGGCTGCACACACCCCAATGGCGATCACGCCAATAACTTCCTGATTTGTGAGCATTGTGGTGTGGCCATTGAGTTCTCGGCAACGGCCCTGCAAGACCGAATCAATGAATCCGCGGCAGACTTTGGATTCAGCATCCGATCCCAATCCATTGAACTGGTCGGCAGTTGCGAACACTGCGAGGCCACCGATCATGAATAATGCCCAGCCACTGATTCAGGGCAAGAATCTGAGTCTGCACTTCGGTGAGCGCCAGATTCTGGATAAGGTCTCGATCAACCTGCATGCGGGAGAAATCGTCACCCTGATCGGACCCAATGGTGCAGGGAAAACCTCGCTGGTTAGGGTCGTACTGGGATTGCAGGCGGCATCCGGCGGCACCCTGATACGCACACCGGGTTTAAACATCGGCTATATGCCGCAAAAACTCCACATCGAGCCCAGCCTGCCCCTGACCGTAGAACGTTTTCTGCAGTTGGCTCTCGGCTATCACTTGCGGCGCGGCGGCAAACGTCGCCACGAGCGGGAAGCGATTGTCGAAAGCCTGGCGCTGACCGGAATTGAACATTTGCTAAAAAGTCCGATGCATACCTTGTCCGGCGGCGAGACCCAACGGGTGCTGTTAGCCCGCGCGTTACTGCGCAACCCGTCTCTGCTGGTGCTGGACGAACCGGTGCAGGGCGTGGATGTCGCCGGACAATCCAAACTCTACCAGTTGATTGCCGATATCCGCGATCAGCGTGGCTGCGGTGTACTGATGGTGTCCCACGATCTGCACCTGGTGATGGCGGCGACCGATACGGTCATCTGCCTGAATCAGCACGTCTGTTGTCACGGCCACCCTTCCAGCGTGACGGAAGACCCCGCCTATCTGGAACTGTTTGGACAAACGGCTCATGCGGGCATAGCCGTTTACACCCACCATCACGATCACGACCACAATATGCACGGCGATGTCGAACACGCTGATGCCCATGCCCCTCACTCAGCACACCATCACTGCGGAGATCACGACCATGCCTGACTTTATCTGGTATGCCCTGCTGGCGGGCTGCGGTGTGGCGCTGATGACCGGGCCTCTGGGTTCTTTTGCGGTCTGGCGGCGCATGGCCTATTTTGGCGATACCCTGGCACACTCGGCACTGACCGGTGTTGCGTTCGGTCTGATTCTGTCGGTCAACGTTAATCTGGCCGTGACTCTCTTCTGTCTGCTGCTGGCTTTGCTGCTGGTGGTTTTGCAGAACAATCGCACCATTGCCACCGACACCTTGCTCGGCATACTGTCACACTCAATGCTGGCTCTGGGTCTGGTGGTGGTCAGTGTGTTTGCCGATGGCTGGATCGATTTATACGGTTTTCTGTTCGGTGATTTACTGGCGACGACTGCCAGCGATCTGATCAGTATTGCCATCACCGCAGCCATTGTCCTGCCACTGATGATCTGGCTCTGGCGACCGCTGATTGCCATTACCGTTCACGAGGAGCTGGCACAGGTTGAAGGAATTCGCGTCGCCTGGGTACGGACTACTTTGATGCTGATGATGGCACTGGTGATTGCCGTGGCCATGAAAGTCGTGGGCGTACTGCTGATCACCGCACTGTTGATCATACCCGCCGCCGCCAGCCGACGGCTGGTAAAAACGCCGGAGCAGATGGCCGTGGGTGCCAGCCTGATTGGCATGCTGGCCATCGCTGGAGGTTTGCTGGTGTCGTTTTATTGGGATACGCCAGCGGGGCCTTCTGCCGTACTCTGTGCCAGCCTTGGCTTTGCCCTGAGCCTGGTTAAGAAGCCCGCGATCTGAATACGGGATTAGCCGTCAAAGTCGGTAACAATGGACTGCACGGTTAACTTGATCCGTGTGGCATCCAACGGAGGCTTGATGAAGCCGTGATAGTGACCGTAGGGATTGACCAGAGCAATGTTACCACTGTGGTCCACCGTGTAATCATCCCCCTGAGTGACTTTGACAAACGCGATGTTGAGCTGGTTTGCCAGCCGTTTGATTTGCAGAAAGTCACCGGTGAGGCCGATGAATTCAGGATCAAAATACGGCATGTACTCAGACAGCTTTGCAACACTGTCCCGGGCAGGATCCACGCTGACCAGTACAAATTGGGTCTTGGCGGCAATATCCGGATCCAGCTGGTCCTTGACGGTTTTCATCACCGACAAGGTGGCCGGGCACACATCCGGACAATGGGTGAAACCAAAAAACATCAGCGACCATTTTCCTTCCAGTTGAGCCAGACTGAACGGCTTGCCCTGCTGATCCGTCAGACTGAAATCCTTGAAGATTCTGGGCTGCTCAAATACGTAAGTGCCATTGGCCCTTAACTCCACGGCAGAGAGAACCCGAGGGGTTGTAATCTTGTTCAGAAACAAGCCCAGCACCATCGTGATAAAAACCACAATGCCAGCAACCGTAAACCAAACACCGCGGCGCTGCTTTTTCCGGTAACCCTGTTCGGCTAAAACGGCATCACCGTTGGCCCGATCGGTGTCTGTTTGTGTTGCTGTGTGTGAAATGCCTTGTGACATAAACTTTTAATCCGCCGTTATGAAATGGTTGTTAAAGTCCCTGCATGTTCATCAGTGGATTCGGCGGCAACAGATAATGATCCAGCAACATAATGATAAACAGTGCCATTAAATAGATGATGGAATACTTGAAGGTTTCCATTCCCAAACGTCGATCATCACTGTAAAGCAGACGCACAGCCCAATAGAGAAAACCGCCACCCAGGGTCACTGCACCGATCAGGTATAACCAGTTCAACATACCAGTAGCATAAGGCAAGAGACTCACGGCGAACAAAATAAGGGTATAAAGTACGATGTGGATCTTGGTATACCGCTCGCCGTGAGTGACAGGCAGCATGGGAATGTCGGCCTTGGCGTACTCCTCTTTGCGATAGACAGCCAGTGCCCAGAAATGCGGTGGCGTCCAGGCAAAAATGATCAACACCAGTAACAGACCATGGCCACCCATTTCTCCGGTAACGGCTGTCCAGCCCAGCAGCGGTGGCGCTGCTCCGGCGATTCCTCCGATCACAATATTCTGCGGTGTCGCACGCTTCAAAAACAGGGTGTAGACCACCGCATAGCCCAACAGCGAAGCCAACGTCAACCATGCGGTCAACGGGTTGATAAACACGAGCAAGATGGTCATTCCCAGAATCCCGGTCAGCAAAGCGAACAGGGATGCCGGAACCAGCCCCAGACGGCCGGTGGCGATAGGGCGATTCAGGGTACGTCGCATTTTTTGATCAATCTGGCGATCGACCAAATGATTCACCGTTGCAGCTGATCCGGCACACAGGGCAATACCGAGATTGCCGAGAATCATCACGTCCCACGGCACCATACCCGGCACAGCCAGCAGCATGCCAATGACGGACGTCAGAATCATCAACGCGACGACTCTGGGTTTACACAGTTCCAGGTAGTCTCGCCAGGTGGAAGATCGTGACGTAGCGACCTTGAGGACTTCAGTTGCGGTGCTGCTCATAGCGTTCTCCCATTGTGGTTTGTAGTATCCATTGTCATATTTCCGCCTCCCTTGACAGTACGGCGCGGGAACCATCCTTAAGCGCTAGACGATCCGCTGGAACCGATGCATTCGACGCTGAGAGACAGATGCCCCACAGATAATAATTCACGGTCACCATCACCAGCATCAACAGCGCCCCTACACCATTGTGTGCCACCGCCACAGATAACGGTAATGCCGCAAGAATGTTGGTGACTCCCAGACTGACCTGTAAAACCAGAACGGATACCGCCACCACTGCCAACACTTTTAACCCGCGGATTCCGGTTCGCCAAAACAACAGAGACATCAACAATACGGCCACAGTCACCACGATGGCTCCGAGACGATGACTCAGGTGTATGGCTGTGCGTGCTTCATTGTCCAGCAGCCCGCCCAGGTAGTTGGGGCCATGTTCACTGGACAGATTAAATCCCTGAGCAAAATCAGTATCCGGTAACCACTCGCCGTGACAGGTAGGAAAATCAATGCAGGCCAATGCCGCGTAATTGGAACTGGTCCAACCACCCAGGGTAATCTGCAACACCACCAGCACAAACACCGCCAGCGACATCAGACGCAGACGTTTCAATAACTGCGGTCTTAGCCACACAGAGTCAATCTGTGTTTCTCTTCGGCGCAGTCGCAGGAACAGCAACCACAACAATGACAGTGTCATAAAGCCGCCCAGTAGATGTGCTGTAACCACCTGCGGCCACAGTTTGAGCGTCACTGTCCACATACCGAACAGTGCCTGCACGATCACCAGTAGCAACAGCGCAAACGATAATTTAACAGGAGCTTTGCCGGATTCAGCATGCCTGGCTTGAGTCCGCTTCTGCCACAAGGACAAAACCGCCAGCGCCAAAATCACCAACCCCAGAGTACCGGCGAAATAACGATGAACCATTTCAGGCCAGGTTTTATCCACATCAACCGGCGCATCCGGAAACACCGCCTCTGCCGAGGCAATTTCGTCTGTTGAGGTGGGCCAGGTGAGATGCCCGTAACAACCGGGCCAGTCAGGGCACCCCAGACCCGCATCGGACAAACGGGTAAACGCCCCGAGAGCCACTACGACAAAGGCAAGCATGCAGGCGAAGAGCACCAGGCGAGAATGACCACTGAATTGATGCATAGCCACCTCACTCTTCATAGGAATATTTCAGAAGACGTTTAATGTCATCGAGCATGTCTTCGCCAGAATTGCTTACTCCATAAGTCATCATGGCAAAGCCTTCCTGATCGATAACATAAAGCTCGGCCCCATCCAGCTCGATAGCCGCCACATTGGTATTGTTGAAAGTTTTCTTCCAGCTCTCGGCATCCACATGAGCCTGCACCAGACGAGGGTGCTCCTGCTCCAATTGACTGGCAAACGCTGCTGAAAACTCAGCATCGGTATTCAGATAAAAACGTTCAAGACGAACTGCTTTCTCACCCAGACGGATATGAACCTGGCGGGTAATGTAGAGATTATCCAGACACGCCTGCTGACAATCGTTGCTGCCAACAATCAACCAGCGCCATTTCTTTTCAGCGGAAAAATCGATGGGTGCACCTTCGGCACTGGTAATATTAAGTGACCGTATCGAGGTCGCCGGCTCCAGCAATGTGCCTTTATTGATGGTCTTGGTGGGCAGACCAACACCGGTGGTAAACATCAGGTAGGCGGCCACCATGGGTAGCAGAAAAGCAGCGAAAATAAACCAGCTGGTCCACCGGCCGCGGACGTTCTCGCTTTCACTATTGGCTGAATGCTGTTGCATATCGCCACTCACATCAGTAGTCATCAAGCACTCCCCTTTTGAGCAATACCAAGTTTCTTATTATTGTTGGACTGTGGTTCATCAGCTCCCGAAGGCTGCTCACCATCGATCATCTGCTGAGACAGAGATTTTTTATGTACACGCACATTTGCAACGATCAGGGCAATAACCAAGACCACCGCCATGGAAAACCATTGCACCGCATATCCCTGATGCTTACTGGCACTGACATTAACATCGCGCCACACCATCTCCAGTGCGCTGGGGTCGTTTGGAGACAACTGCAAAATTTCCGGTGGAAGACTGTGGTTGATCAGGCTTTCAGATTGTAATGCCTGCTGTGCATCGGAGATGGCGAGTTGTTGAATGCGGATTGGCCACTGCCCTGCCATCGCCGAAGAACCCAGGTTGCGGACCATTTTGTTGTTGCTGACAGGAATGAATCGACCACGAATTTCAACTTCCGATTCTGGAAAACTCACGTCGGGATAGACTTCGCGGTGAGGTGGTGCCGCTACCCAGCCCCGGTTAACCAACACCGCCTCGCCATCGCTTGTGAAAAATGGAGCAACCACCTCGTACCCCACCTTGCCGCGAAATACCTTGTTATCGACCAACCAGTAATGGGAAGAATCAAACTCACCACGCATTTGCATCTGCCGGTAGGCAAGCTGTTCGCCATTTTCAGTTGAATCTACCGCAGCAAAGGAAATCGCCGGCAAAGACTGTTGATGCTCGATGAAAGACAACAGCTGACGCTTTTCTTCCGCACGATCAAGCTGCCAAAAACCCAAACGGATCAATATCGCCAGTAGCACCAAACCCACTGAAATTAACTTCCAGTTCCATCTTGGTGTTACACTGAATTTTTCTGACGATCCTGAACTGGCTGACATCGAACACCTGTACATCTGAGCCTGTTACCGCAGAAACCCACAATAAAAGCAATTCAAAGGGATAACCAACATGTGGTTAAAAGTCATCATTGTTATTTTGTTTATCGCTGTCTTAATCAGTTTGAGCAGTGCGCTGGTCTTTTTACTTAAAGATATGGGATCCCGTTCCAAACGCACGCTCTACACGCTGGGTATTCGAATCAGTCTGGCGGCACTACTGCTGGCCTGTATTTTTTACGGCTTGTACACCGGTCAACTCAATAGCTCTGCGCCCTGGGATCACGGCCCCGCCGCATCCCAACAGCCGGAGCCAGACAGTTAAGTATTACGCCTACCCCAAAATATAGACAAAGATAAACAACCCAACCCACACCACATCCACAAAATGCCAGTACCAACTGGCCGATTCAAAACCAAAACAATCATCGTGTTTGAAATGCCCTTTCAACAGCGATCGCAGGAACATCACCAGCAACATGAATGTTCCCAGGGTGACATGCGCACCGTGAAAACCTGTCAACATAAAGAAGGTGGTGCCGTAGATACCGGAATCCAGTGTGAGGCCCATATGGGCATAGGCTTCATAGTATTCTTCGGCTTGCAGAATCAAAAAGAAAATCCCAAGTGCCACCGTCAATCCCAGCCACAGATTGAAGCCTTTGCGGTTATCATTCTTCAACGCGGTATGGGCAAAGTGAACCGTCACTGAGGATGTCATGAGCACCACCGTGTTCCAGAATGGCAACCAGCTCCAGAGTGAATCCACGTTGGCAAAACTCATGCTCTGGCCAGGACCAGACACTTTAGCGGCATCGCCGTTAACCGCCATGTCCGGGGTTGTCATCACCGGCCACTCGGACTGAAAACCGTTCCAGAGAATTTCATTGGTAATTCCCTTGTCACCTTCTCCACCGAGCCAGGGAATGGCAAACGTACGAACATAAAACAAGGCGCCAAAGAAGGCGGCAAAAAACATCACCTCACTGAAGATAAACCAGCCCATTCCCCAAACATAAGAGCGTTTAAGTTGAGGGCTGTTCATGCCATTGATGTTTTCTGTAATTACCGCAGAGAACCACTGCCAGAGAACAAACGCAAACAGTAACCCACCACAGAACAAAATGGTCGGCCCTTTGGAATCTCCATTCAACCAGTTCGCTGCACCAAATACCGTCAGGAACAACCCGAGGGATGCCACAATTGGTAACTTGCTTTGCTCTGGTACGTAATAACTTCCTTCACTCGACATATCGCTACCCCGCCTTACTTTATGCTTTCTTTTATTGGGTTATGGAGCGGATGATTCTGTCCATGTTATTTCTGTTCAATATTCATTCTTTTCATTCTAATTACTGGCTGCTGCCAGTGTCGTTCTGTCTGTGACATCAAAAATGGTATAGGACAACGTAATGGTTTTAACTTGCCTGGGAATGTCCTGATCCACAATAAAGCGCAGAGGCAATTCCGCACTCGCTCCAGCTTCAAGCATCTGCTGGTTAAAGCAGAAACATTCAGTTTTGTGGAAGTACTCCACCACGTTAAACGGCACCAGACTCGGAATGGCCTGCGCGACCATCTGACGATCAGTCGGGTTATTCGCCAAATACCGGATTTCTTTTTCTTCGCCGGGGTGCACCTCGATGCTGCTGATCATTGGCTTGAATCCCCAGGACATGTTCTCGTTATTGGTGGCCACAAACTGAACGGTAATCGTTCGGCTGGTATCAACCTTGATTTCCGTAGCCTGATACTGGCCACCGGTTTTACCGTTGAGACCGGTCACTTCACAAAACAGGTTGTACAGGGGCGGCATTATGTAAATCGCAAATACAAACATCCCCACCACAACACCCAGTAATTTGAGTGTTGTAATGGCATTGGATTGTTTTATCGATCTACTCATAACACACCCTCTTGGGCTAGTTACTTAACTCGTTGTTGAATTATTTAACTTCAGGCGGTACCGAAAAGGTGTGGTAAGGCGCCGGTGAAGGAACCGTCCACTCCAGTCCTTCCGGGTTTTCCCACACTTCGTCGGTGGCTTTCTTGCCACCACGTATCGTGGCAATCACATTAAACAGGAAGAGAATCTGGGCAGCGCCAAACAGGAAAGCCCCCATACTGGCTATCATATTGAAATCGGCAAACTGCAATGCGTAATCCGGAATACGGCGTGGCATACCCGCCAGTCCCACAAAGTGCATCGGGAAGAATGTCAGGTTCAAGCCAAGAAACGCCATCCAGAAGTGGGTTTTACCCATGGTTTCGTTGTACATGTTGCCGCACCACTTGGGCAGCCAGTAATACACCGCTGCGGTGATGGAGAAGATTGCTCCAGGCACCAATACATAGTGAAAGTGAGCAACCACAAAGTAGGTGTCGTGATACTGAAAGTCCGCAGGCGCGATCGCCAGCATCAATCCGGAAAAACCACCAATGGTAAACAAAATCACAAACGCCACGGAAAACAGCATGGGTGTTTCAAACGTCATCGATCCCCGGAACATGGTGGTGATCCAGTTAAACACCTTCACCCCGGTCGGTACTGCAATCAGCATGGTGGCGTACATAAAGAACAGTTCACCCGCTACCGGCATACCCACAGTAAACATGTGGTGCGCCCAGACGATAAAGCTGAGGAAAGCAATGGAGCTGGTGGCATACACCATGGAGGCGTATCCAAACAGGGGCTTGCGGGCAAAGGTGGGAATGATCTGACTGACCACACCAAAGGCCGGCAGAATCATGATGTACACTTCCGGATGTCCAAAGAACCAAAAGACATGCTGGAACAACACCGGATCACCGCCACCGGCAGCATCAAAGAAACTGGTGTTGAAATGAATATCCATCAGCATCATGGTGACCACACCGGCCAGTACCGGCATGACCGCGATCAGCAGATAGGCGGTGATCAACCAGGTCCAGACAAACAATGGCATTTTCATCAACGTCATGCCCGGCGCGCGCATGTTCAAAATGGTGGCGATGATATTAATCGCCCCCATGATCGAACTGGCCCCCATAATATGAATGGCGAAAATAAAGAAAGTCACACTCGGCGGTGCGTAGGTGGTTGAAAGCGGTGCGTAGAATGTCCAGCCAAAGTTGGGCGCGCCCCCTTCCATCAACAGGGTTGAGGCCAACATGGCAAAGGCAAACGGCAGAATCCAGAAGCTCCAGTTATTCATTCGCGGCAGAGCCATATCCGGTGCGCCAATCATCATGGGTATCATCCAGTTGGCCAAACCGACAAAAGCCGGCATCACCGCACCGAAGACCATCACCAGACCGTGCATGGTGGTCATCTGATTAAAAAAGGCTGGCTCAACCAATTGCAAGCCAGGTTCAAAAAGTTCAGCGCGAATCACCAGCGCGAAAACACCGCCCAGTAAAAACATGGCAAAGCTGAACCACAGGTACATGGTGCCAATATCTTTATGATTGGTGGTAAACAACCAGCGGGTAATACCTTTTGCAGGACCGTGAGCCATGGTTTATCCCCCCTATTGACCTTGTTTGAATTTGAGAACATCGATGGGCTGAATCGTATCGCCCATGTTGTTGCCAAATGCATTGCGTTGATAGGTAATGACACTGGCGATATCCACTTCTGATAGCTGTGGACCGAACGCCTGCATCGCGGGGTTTTTGCTACTGCCGTTGACCACCATATCGAGGTGATCCTGCATGGATCCCGTGGCAATCTTGCTGTCTTTGATCGCCGGGAAGGAGCCTGGAATCCCCTGGCCATTGGCCTGGTGACAAGCCGCACAGGAAGAGTTGTAAACCGTTTCACCCTGAGCGTAGAGCTCATCAAAAGTAAACGTTTTTTCCGTCAGTGCTTTCATGGCTGCCGCCGCTTCACGCTTGTCAGACAGCCAGAGGTTGTACTCTTCCTCGGGCAGGGCTTTTACCACGATGGGCATAAAGCCGTGATCCTTACCGCATAATTCCGCACACTGGCCACGGTAAATGCCCGGCTCGTCGATGTAAGTCCAGGACTCATTGATGTAACCGGGAATGGCGTCTTTTTTTACTGCCAGTGCCGGCACCCACCAGGCGTGTATAACGTCATTGGCGGTGATCAGGAAACGGACTTTCTTTTTCACCGGTATCACCAGCGGTTCATCCACTTCCAGCAGGTAGTTCGGATTTTTAGGGGCGAGGTTGTCAATTTCGTTGCGCGAGGTACTGAGGTTACTGAAGAAACTGAGATCTTCCCCCATGTACTCGTATTTCCACTTCCACTGATAACCGGTGATGAGTACATCCATATCCGCTTCGTCAGTGTCGTAGATTTTCAACAGGGAACTGGTGGCAGGTATTGCCATGACGATGAGAATACAAAAGGGCACCACCGTCCAGAGAATCTCCAGCGTGGTACTCTCGTGAAAGTTGGAAGCCTTGGCGCCATTGGACTTGCGATGCACGATCATGGTGTAAAACATCACACCAAACACGACCACACCAATGCCGACGCACCACCAGAAAATATCCATGTGCAGACCATAGACATCGCGACTGATTGGCGTCACACCCTGGGTCATATTGACCCCCCAGCGCTGCACTTCGTTCGCCTGAGTCACGGCTTCATCGGCCAGAGCCAGGACGGACATGCCCAGACCGGTCATGAGGACAAGCAGACGGGCGAGAAGCCGTCTCTCTCTTATTAACATCGCCTTTCATCTCCGTGTAGCTATTGTTTTTATCTTCTACTACGAGAGCTGGTGTACGTGGTTACTTCCAGTCCACTGCCACCTGGGCATTACAAATTGTCTGTTGTATCAAGGCACAGGAAAACCTTTCACACTGATACATCTAGCGCGACCTGCTTCATTCGAGCGGGGGATACCAGCAACACTGTCGACGTCCAGGAGGTACATCCAACAAACTGCGGCAAATTGTCGCAACTACAACGCTTTTAGGTTATCCATAGGAGCAAAGCAGAGTCAATGCTTTTATTTCGTTTTGCTCTGTCCAATTTTTGTACAATTCGATTTATTTCTGTTGATTTCAATCGCTTAGGGCAATTTTCAGTACAATAACGCGCCCGATCCAGAAAGAACTTTTTCATGCAACGACTCATACAACTACGAGATTTGCCTCACAAATCGGTTCTGGCACTCGCCTGGCCCATGATTCTGAGCAATATCTCGGTACCGCTGTTAGGTTTGGTCGACACAGCGGTACTCGGCCACCTGCCCTCGCCAGTCTACTTAAGCGCCGTTGCTCTGGGCGCCAGTTTGCTGTCGATCATATTCTGGGCGATGGGCTTTTTGCGCATGGGCACCACCAGTCTGGTGGCGCAGGCCAGTGGCCGAAAAGATGAAGCCAGTGTCGAAGCGCTGCTGATTCGCAGCTGTTTGCTGGCCCTGTTGCTCGGCATCCTGCTGATCCTGTTTCGCGAGCCGCTGCTGTCGGCATCCTTGCAATGGATGCAACCGTCCGCAGCAGCAGCCCCGCTGTCGAGCAGCTACTGCCATATCCGTATTCTCAGCGCACCTCTGGTGCTCATGACTCTGGTGATCCTGGGCTGGTTTATCGGCCGCCAGAACACGCGGGTGCCTCTGATCATCATGGTGGCCACCAATCTCACCAACATCCTGCTGGACCTGATTTTTATCTGGGGTCTTAACATGAACAGTGATGGGGCTGCCCTGGCGACGGTCTGCGCTGACAGCCTGGGCTTTATGTTGGGTGTGTACTTCGTTGTCAGAGAAAAACCTGAACTGATTGCATCCATCGCTCGTCACTGGTCAGTGCGTTTCGACGACTACCGTGCCTTGTTGTCGATCAACCGTCATTTATTCATTCGCACGTTGTGCCTGTTGTTAACCTTCGCATTTTTCACCGCTCAGGGCGCACAAATGGGTGATACTGTACTGGCGACTAACGCCATTATTTTCCAGCTACTGATGCTTACGTCCTACAGTCTGGATGGTATTGCCCATGCGTCCGAGGCACTGGTTGGCAATGCGGTGGGCGAAAAGAATTCCGGACGCATCAAAGCCCTGATCATCACCACCGGGTTCTGGAGTTTATTGATTGCCGCAGCCATGGCAATTTTTTTCACTGTCGGACAATCGCTATTGATTCCCTTATTTACCAGCATTAGTTCTGTCACTGATGCGCTGAACGCCTATTATTTGTGGGTGATTTTTTTGCCGTTGATTTGTTTTTCCGGCTTCTGGCTTGACGGTGTGTTTATCGGTACAGGACGCACCAAAACCATGCAAAACTCCATGCTATTGTGCTGCGTTTTGGTTTTTTTCCCGGTTTGGTGGTTATTTCAACCTCTTCACAATCACGGTTTATGGATTGCATTTTCCACGTTCAGTTTGGCTCGAGGCTTAAGTCTGGGTCTGTATTTGCCGTCACTTTTCACACCGACGCCCAATAAGTAAAACCATATAGCCTTTTGTTCTTTCAACACGCTTGTTTTTATGTAGATATCGATTATCTTGATTACTGCGGTAACAATCTGATTTCGCTGTATATTTGATCTGGCAAAAGTTTATTTTCAACTACCCTTATAAAGTCTAACCAACTAAGTCTTATGGAAATAAAAGACGTGCTTACGATCCGGAAAACCATACAACTGGCCAAAGCACATGAAAAAGAAACCGGCCACCTCTGCTCTCTGCTTGAGAAGGAAATTCCCAAGCTGCACAGTGCTATTCGCCTGCCCAATGACAATGCGGCTGAGGCTCTGGTGGATTTTGTCACTCGCTATATCGAGCACGTTCCCGACTTTGTAGAAGCCATATCCAACGTTACCAATCAAGCCAGAGTGTTTGACTACGCAGAAACATTTTTGCGCATTGCCAAAGACTACTTTCTGCATCCGCCGGAATTGATTGACGGTCATCAGGGGATGGATGCCTTGATGGATGAGGCTTATTTGGCCCACCGGTTGATGGAAGAGGTGAACGATCGCTTTATCAGCTATTGTGGAGCGCCATTGGCTCCCATGGACATGACCCGTTCCAATCTGATTATTCATCACCTGATTGGCGAGCCCTTCGCCAACGAACTGGATCTGGCTGTTCAATATTCCGTTGAACTGTGCATGACTAAAGAAAAGGTGTTTGAGCACCCGGAGTTTCAGCAATATCTTGCAGAACATCGTCAAGCCGGCTGGCAAAAAGAGTTGGATGAATGGCCGTGCCTGGCTAATGATCTGGATATTACCTTGAGTTTTACTGAACCGGAGGCGGCTATCGCCTCCGCTCCTGATACCATCGAACAACCGCAACCTGCACCAGCCGAGCCTACAGACTCAGCAGATCTGACTGGTTTTGATACTGTACCCAAGGGGTTTCTGCACTGATTTCTACTGATCCTTAACCGGTGGAAACTGAATCACCTGCACCTCAGCTTTCTTTTCTTCTTCCGTTTTATTGACCCGGGTTTCCAGTTCGCGAGCTTTGGGCGTGAAGTGCATTTCATCGGAGAATCCACAGCTGACACATTCCCGATAGTCCTGGCCGTCCTTGTTGTAGACGACAATCTTGTCCATTTCTGAACACTTGGGGCATACCGCCCCGGCAATAAAACGTTTCTTGGATTTAAAAGTCATAGCGTTAACTCACAGTCATCACAGGTTACACAATACCGCTGTGACGCAGCAGTGCTTCGGTGTTGGGCTCGCGGCCACGAAAATTTTTAAACAGTTCCATCGCCTCTCTGGAACCACCCATTTCGAGAATTTCCTGCAGGAAACTTTGCCCGGTTTGCGCATTAAAAATCCCCTCTTCTTCAAAACGGGAAAACGCATCACTGGATAAAACTTCAGCCCATTTATAACTGTAGTAACCGGCCGCATAGCCACCGGCAAAAATATGACTGAAGCTGTTTTGAAAACGATTGAAGGCCGGTGGTTGAGTAACGGCAATCTCGTCGCGAACATCATTCAGAACGTCCTGCACCGGGCGCGGATTGTCAGGGTTGTAATTTCGATGCAGGCGGAAATCAAACAGTGAGAATTCGATTTGTCTCAGCATTTGCATCGCCGACTGGAAGTTTCTCGCGGCCAGCAAATTGTTGAGCAATTCATCGGGCAGGGGCTCACCACTTTCGTAGTGACCGGAAATCATCGGAATGACCGATTTTTCCCAACACCAGTTTTCCAGGAACTGGCTGGGCAACTCCACTGCATCCCAGGCAACACCACTGATACCACTGACGGCAGCGGTACTGATTTTCGTCAGCATGTGATGCAGGCCGTGACCAAACTCATGAAACAGGGTGACCACTTCATCGTGAGTCAGCAGCGCCGGCTTGTCGCCAACGGCCGGCGTAAAGTTACAGGTGAGATACGCCACGGGCAATTGCAATCCCTGGGGCGCCTGACGGCGAGTGCGGCACACGTCCATCCAGGCACCGCCGCGCTTGTTGGCGCGGGCGTATAAGTCCAGATAAAACTGGGCAATCACTTCACCGTTTTGCTCCACCTCGTAGAAGCGCGCATCCTTGTGCCAGACATCCGCTTGCTGCTGTCGAATACGGATGTTAAACAGGCGACTGACCACTTCGAACATGCCTGCCACAACTTTTTCGGCGGGGAAATACGGACGCAGTTCTTCCTGGGAGATTGCGTACTTCTGCTCTTTCAGTTTTTCACTGTAATAGGCCTGATCCCAGGCCTGAAAATCGGTCAGACCGTCACGGTCTTTGGCGAAGGTTTTCAGTTCTTGGTAATCGGCTTCGGCAGCCGGCTTGCTTTTCTCAGCCAGCTCCAGCAAAAACGACTCGACCTGATCACAGGTTTCCGCCATTTTGGTAGCCAGTGAACGCTCGGCGTAATTATCAAAGCCGAGCAATTTCGACAACTGGTGACGCAACGACAATATTTCATCAATCAACGGCGCGTTGTCCCACTGCCCGGCGGTTGGTCCCTGATCGGATGCGCGGGTGCCGTAGGCGGTGTAGACCTCTTCCCGCAAGGCGCGATTGTCGGCGTACATCATCACCGCCAGGTAAGACGGGATATCCAGTGTGATCACATAACCGGACTCGCCTTTTTCTTCCGCCGCCTGTTTGGCCAGTGCCAGAGCATTGTCCGGCAGACCGGCCAACTCTTCCGCACTGTCGAGTTGTTTGTACCAACCCTGGGTCGCATCCAGCACGTTGTTGGCAAACTGGGTACTCAGCTCGGACAAGCGCTGTTTGAGATCACTGTAGGTTTTCTTTTCAGCCTCTGGCAGATCCACCCCGGCGAGACGAAAGTCGCGCAGTGCGTGCTCGACCGAGGTACGCTGTTCGCGGGACAGTGTGGAAAACTCCTCGCTGTCAGCCAGAGCCTGATAGGCATCACACAGGGCTTTATTCTGCCCCACTTCAGTACCGTAGGCAGTCAGTTTGGCAATGCTGTTGGTGTAGGCCTCGCGCAAGGCGTCGCTGTTGAGTACCGCATTCAGGTGCCCCACCGGCGACCAGGCTTTGCTGAGCTGATCATCCTGCTCCTCCAGCGGAGTGATGAGATTATCCCATGACACCCCCTGCGACTGTGCCTGCTGCACCACCTGATCGAGACTGTCGCGACACTGCTGGATCAAATCCTCAATTGCCGGCTCAACGTGCTCTGCACGAATCTCGGAAAAAGGCGGTAATACGGGATTGCTAAGCAATGGATTGGTCATAAAGTCGTTTACCTCGTGTGGGGGCACTGATCCGGGAGCGGCCGGAAACATGATCGTATGGGCCTATGATACACCTCTTGGGTGTCTATTTGGGGGCAGTGGTCCGGGAAATAAAGAGGCCACCTATGCTAAAGTGGGACTGACTTATAACCTGTTACTCAGAACCCCGCTTAATAACCAGACACTCCGGAGCCAGATCATGACGGACAACACTGCGACCCCCAACGCCTTTACCCCGGGCTCGGTCATGTCTTTTCAGAATATGTCGCCACAACTGGGTGAGCGGGTCTATGTTGATCCCACAGCCCGCATTATTGGCGACATCCACATTGGAGCCGACAGTTCAATCTGGCCGTTTGTGGCAGCCCGTGGCGATATGCACCGCATTCAGATTGGTGAGCGCACCAGTATTCAGGACAACACCGTCCTGCACATCACCCACAAAGGACCATTCAATCCCGAGGGCTGGCCACTGACCATTGGTGATGACGTCACCGTCGGGCACAGCGCTACCCTCCACGGCTGTACCATCGGTAACCGGGTGTTGGTGGGTATTGGTTCGATCGTGCTGGACGGTGCCGTGGTGGAAGACGATGTAGTTATCGGTGCCGGCACACTGGTGCCACCGGGAAAACGTCTGGAAAGTGGTTACCTGTATGTCGGCTCACCCTGCAAACAGGCTCGTCCTCTGAGCGAGAAAGAAATGAATTATTTTACCTATTCGGCAACCAACTACGTAAAACTGAAAGATCAGTATCTGGCGGAAGCGGAACAAACTATCCCCTCACACCAGACCTGAATTATCACTGCGAAGATTACAAGCGCTATTGAAAATAGCGGGACACGGCTTCCGCCACCCAGTGGCGGTGCTGTTCCGGTTCAATACCCAACAACTGTTGTTTCACCAGCTCAGCGTAACCTTTGTCTTCGGTCATGATGTGTTGTATCAACCATTGCTGCAACACCGCGGCAAGCTTCTGGCTCACCTCTTCACCCTGTTCACAGCGCGCCTTCAGGTTCTCAATCAGACCGGTAAACTGGCGATGCACCAATTGGTGTTCCGACAGTTCCGGATAGTCGGCTTCTTCCATCAGCGCTTCTTCAAACGCGAAGTGTGACACGGTGTAGTCCACCAGGCTGGCCAGCACCTGTTTAATTTCAGCGGTATTTTCCCCCGTTGCTGCATCCAGGTCCGCGGCTGAAATGTCGTAAATCTGATTGATGTACTCCACGATCCGCTGGTGTTGATGATCGATAATATCGATACCCAGCTCAAACTCTTCCGACCAAACGAAACGAGTCATAAGTCCTCCTGCACAGGCATACTGTTGCGTTTCAAAAACAGATGTTCTTCAAAAACAGGTGTTCTTAAGAAACACATTAGCCAAACAACCGGGCCATCCAACTTCCAGACTTGGTTTTCACTCGTTTGGTCGCTTCATTCATATTCGCTTTCACCACACCGGTGTAATCGCGATCATCGTGTTTGATGTGGTTCACCAACCAGGTTTTGAGCGTGTGGGCCAACTCTTCGGTAACGTCTTCTCCCGCTTTGGCGCTTTGCTGGTAGGCCTGAATTCTGCGAGTGAAAAGGGCATGAACTTTTTTGTGGGCTTTACAGAAAGGGTAACCCGCCTCTTCAATCAGCGATTCTTCAAACGCGAAATGAGACAGGGTGTAGTCAATCAGCTCGTCCAGAACTTCGAGCAATTCTGCCTGGCTGTGATGTTGGTGAGCGCGCTCAACGCCATTAATGTAATCCACAATGCGTTGATGCTGACTGTCAATGACTGGAATCCCGATTTCCAGATCGGACGACCACTGTAGCGACATGAACTTAATCTCCTGACACTGAATATGGCGAAGATTCTAGTGCAGGGTCTCGAAGACTTATTAGATTTAGATCAATTAAACGCCAGGTTGTGGATTAGGATTGCAGCTGTTCCCGCAGTGATGTGATCACCGAATTGACTTCCGGTTTAACACCGCGCCACAGAGAAAAAGCTTCTGCGGCCTGACCTACCAGCATGCCCAGTCCGTCGGCGATGTGACTGGCCCCATGCTGCTGCGCCCATTGCATGAAGACGGTCGGTTCTGCGCCGTACATCATGTCATAACAGCAGGCGTTGTCTGTGAGCAAGGAGTCCGGTAGCGGTGGCAGATCACCAGACAAACTGGCAGACGTACCATTGATCACTACGTCGAATTGCTGATCGGTGAGATCGTCAAAACCACAGGCCTGCACCTTGCCATAGCGCTTGAATTCGCGCACCAGTGTCAGGGCTTTGGCAATGGTCCGGTTGGCAATCACCACGTTCGCCGGGGATTGTTCCAACAGGGGCTGGAGTACACCGCGCACCGCGCCGCCGGCACCCAGCACTAAAACATTCTTACCCGCCAGGGACCAGCCGAGGTGTTCGACAATATCGGAGACCATCCCCTGACCGTCGGTGTTGTCCCCCAGAATGGAGCCATCATCCAGCACTTTTAACGTATTCACCGCGCCGGCATTGCGCGCCCGTTCGGTGAGCTGCGTGGCGAATTCAAACGCATCCAGTTTAAACGGAACGGTGATGTTCAGCCCCTTGCCACCGTCAGCAAAAAACTGACGGGCGGCAGCAGAAAAACCGTCGATCTCAACCAACTGCTTTTCGTAGTTCAGTGCCTCACCGGTTTGCTCGGCAAACTGGTGATGAATTTGCGGCGACTTGGATTGGGCAATGGGATTGCCGAAGACGCGGTACTGATCCTTGGGGCTGTTCATCAATCGGTTATACCCATTCCTGTGGTTGTAAATACACTTCGGTTAATTCTGCTTCTGCAGATCCCGGTTCCGGTTGCCAGTCGTACTCCCAGCGAACCAGAGGTGGCAGGGACATCAGAATGGATTCGGTGCGACCACCGGTTTGCAGACCAAACAGGGTACCGCGATCAAACACCAGATTGAATTCGACGTAGCGTCCGCGACGATACAACTGAAAATCCCGGTGCTGCTCGGTGTACTCCTGCTGTTTGCGCTTGGCCATAATCGGGCGATAGGCTTCCACATAGCTGTCCCCCACAGAGCGCATGAACGCAAAACTTTGCTCGAAACCCAACTCGTTGAAATCATCAAAAAACAGACCGCCCACACCGCGGGGTTCATTGCGGTGCTTGAGATAGAAATATTCATCGCACCATTTTTTGAATCGCGGGTAGATGTCTTCGCCAAAGGGCAGGCAGGCCTCTTTGGCGGTTTGATGCCAGAACTGACAGTCTTCCTTGTTGCCGTAATAGGGTGTCAGATCGTAGCCGCCACCAAACCACCACACGGGTTCTTCACCCTCTTTTTCAGCGATAAAGAAACGTACATTGGCGTGACTGGTGGGCACAAACGGGTTGCGCGGATGAATCACCAGCGACACCCCCATGGCTTCGAAAGATCGACCCGCCAGCTCCGGGCGATGGGCGGTTGCCGATGCCGGCATCTGGGTTCCGAAGACATGAGAGAAGTTCACACCGCCCTTTTCAATCACGGCACCGTCCACCAGCACTCTGGAGCGACCACCGCCGCCCTCTTCCCGCTGCCAGCTGTCTTCGACAAACTTGCCCTCGCCATCTTCGGCTTCCAGTTGGGCGCAGATACTGTCCTGCAGGGACAACAAATATTCTTTAACGGCGTTTTTATCCGGCTGGCTCATGGGCTTCCTCGGGTTGTGTCTTTCTGCTTTCGCATTCAGGTAATGGGTTGTGGGAGCGCATCATGCCCTATGCCAATGGCGAGCAACTTGCGTTACATCAAACAGCCTCGAACTAAACCGGGCCATTTGTACGGGCTCGGCAGCTGCCAGCGAAACCTTTAACTGGCTCGCACAACCCGACCGGTCACCAGGTCGCGAATCTGTGTCGGCTTTGCCTCGGCACCCACTGCACCGGGGGTAATCATCCCCAGGCTGTCGCTGAAATACTGATGCACTTTCCATTGATGCAAGGCCGGGCTCTTACCCTGCGGGTTGGCCGAGGTGGACACAATCGGCCCACCAAAGGCCCGGCACAGGCCAGCCACCAACGGGTGCGCACTGACCCGTAGCGCCACGCTGTCGTACTGACCTTTGACCCACTCGGGAATCTGATTCTCGAGATCCGGCACAATCCAGGTGTTGGGCCCCGGCCAGGAGGCGGTCAGGGTTGCCCGCTGCTCGTCGGTCAGCGGGCGCAGATAATCGGCAAACTGTTCAATATCCGCCGCGACAAGGATCATGCCTTTCTCGTAATCCCGCTTTTTCAGGGCCAGCAGCTTGTACACCGCCTGCTCATCAAATGGGGAACACCCCAATCCCCACACGGCCTCGGTGGGGTAGGCGATAATCTCACCGCTCCAGAGCAGGTCGGCAGCGCGTTGAATGCTTGGGTGACGGGACCAGTCCATCCGTAATTCTCTTCTCAATGGTGACAATACGCGCGGCAACTTACCTCAAGCGCATGCAAAGCACAACTTACCCTAAACGTACGATATTGCCACCCTCCTGGGCGATCAGTCCACGCAGTTCCAGCTGCATCAGAGTGGCCAGCAACTCTGGCGTGGAAAGCGCAACCCGAGCGCCCAGCTCGTCGAGGTTGCAGACGTCAAAACCGACCGCCTTGAGCAGAGCCTGCTCCTGGGGTGAGGCATCGGATAGTCGATCCGCCTGCGACTCGGGTTCAGCGCCCTCAACAGCTGTCGTGCCGATATCCACCATCGGAACTGACAGCGCCCAGCCTCTCAACTCCCGGGCGATATCTTCCGCCGTCTCGACCAGGGTCGCGCCTTCCCGAATCAGGCGGTGACAGCCCCGACTCAGGGGATTGTGAATGGAACCGGGTATGGCGAACACCTCCCGGTTTTGTTCCAGGGCATAGCGAGCCGTAATCAGTGAACCGCTCTTCAGGGCCGCTTCCACCACCACAACCCCCAAGCTCAAACCACTGATAATGCGGTTGCGACGAGGAAAGTTTCCACTGTGAGGCGCCGTTCCGGGGGCAAATTCCGTAATCAGGGCTCCACCGCCGGCGACAATGTCTTGCGCCATGGTGCGATGACGCGCGGGATAAATGCGATCGATACCGGTCCCCATCACCGCCAGCGTTACCCCATGCCCCTCAAGTGCCCCCAAATGGGCAGAGGCATCGATGCCCTGCGCCAGACCGCTGGTCACGCCCAATCCCACACTGGCGAGGTAGCGGGCAAACTGCCTGGCGTTTTCTCTTCCATTTGGGGTTGCGTGACGACTGCCCACAAACGCGATCTGGGGCATGGACAGGGCTTCCACCGCCCCCTGCACATACAGCACCGGCGGTGGCTGGTCGGTGGCCATTAGCATCTCGGGATAGCGGATATCCTCGTGGGTTATGACGTCGACCCCAGTATCCACAAGCGGCAGGTGGCGCTCGACAAAGGTTCGCCAGCACGGGCTTTGCTCCCGATAGCGATAAAACTCGTTAAACATCGACCGGCAAGCGGCGGGAAAGAAACGCTGCAGGCTGCCCAGAGGCTGGGTCAACAATCGCTCGAGAGGCAGGTTGTTGTGCCGCAATTGCCAGTAGCGGGACACCCCAAACCCGGGGAGAGATAACAGAAACGGGATTAACCACGGAGTCGGGTCGTCGAAAGACAACCCTGAACCTTCCTTGTTCATAGCATCATCCTTGATGTTTTTGATTTTTTAAAGTTCAGGAGCAAGCTCCTGATACAACAAGCCCCGGACAGGGCCGGGGCTTGATTCAGTCTGGCTGCCAACCCTGTTAGGGATGACGCGCCTTGTCGTTCACCGCCAGAGGACGGGAGGCTTCCAGCACCAGTGCCAGACTCATTTTTTCAAAGGTGCGGAACACCATCATCAGACCGGCTTTCTCGTCGGGCAGCTTCACCACATCACCCTTGACCCGATCGCGAATCGCACCACCATCTTTATAGATGGCAAAGACGTTACCCACTTCCACGCCTTCACGCTCACCGCGGTTAAAGGCAACAACGTCCATACGACCCACCTGGGTCAGGCCGCCTTCAACGGCCATGATGACACCCTCAAGACCTTCTTCAGGACGGGATGGATAGAAAGTGGATTCGATAGCGCGCTCTTCATGGGGCAGCAAACGGTCGGCAATGCGGATCTCTTCCACCGAGCGGGTCACATCGAAAGTGCCCAGATCGCCCTGCTCATCACGGATCTTCACCGTGCCGATATCCAGGGCCTGCAGCCCCAACAACTCATTGGTTTGCGGATCGATAAAGCGCTGGCCACCGCGATACACCCCGTAGACCTGGGCACCATCGCTGAAATCGCCACGCGCATACAGCTGGTCACCGGCACCGACCACCAGATGCTGCTCGGCACCCGTCAGAACGTGGGGAGCGGCTTCCATTTCCGCAGCGGTCACGACACGGCTGCGGCTCAGGAAGTTATTGATCTCGTCCAGTGGAATGGCCGGGATGGCTTCATCCAGCGGAATCGCCCGGACTTGGGGGGACAATTTGACGTTGCGGGTGCCCCGCTCCAGGGTCAGACGGGGTCTGCCGTCGAGATAGACCAGCTTGATCACATCGCCCGGATAGATCAGGTGGGGGTTTTCAATCTGTGGGTTCACTTGCCAGATTTCCGGCCACATCCACGGATTTTGCAGGAAGGTTCCTGAAATATCCCAGAGAGTATCGCCTTTCACTACGGTGTAGCGATCAGGGTGTGGGTCCTTCAAACGCACCTCATCCGCCAGGGCAGAAAGAGATAAACACAAAGCAAAGAAGGCAAACGCTAGTTTTTTCATAGAAACCGATCCTGTTTGTTCGGTCCGCCAGCAGTTGACGTTATAATAGCTGGACGAACACTCGTGCTGGTTCCATTTGTAGAATCAAAGACGCGGCAGTTATTTTCCCGACCCGTCCACCTGGCTTCACCCCAAAACGAAGCCGGGCAGGTAGCCACTAAAGGAAAATCACCAGCCCCAACACTTAAATGCTGTATGATTCATAATGTTATCAGCGCTTGTTACCTTTTTACTAGAAGTTTGTCACACCAAGAACTATGGCTATATTAAAGATACTGGAATTTCCCGACCCCCGCCTGCGTACTGAGGCCAAGCCCGTCGAGACGGTAGACGACTCTATCCGTCAACTGATCGACGATATGTTCGAGACCATGTACGACGCGCCCGGTATCGGCTTGGCCGCCACCCAGGTCAATGTTCACCAACAGGTGGTGGTGATGGACATTTCCGAGGACCAGAGCGATCCGCTGGTGTTTATTAACCCGGAAGTGACGGTGCTGGACGACGACACCCTGCCCTACGACGAAGGCTGTCTGTCGGTTCCCGGTTTCTATGAAACCATCGATCGTCCGTCCAACATCATTGTCAAAGCACTCGACCGCAACGGAGAACCCTTTACTCTGGAGCCCGATGGTCTTCTGGCCACCTGCATTCAGCACGAGCTGGATCACCTGAAAGGCAAACTGTTTGTCGATTATGTGTCGCCCGTCAAGCGCCAGCGCATTCGCAAAAAGCTGGAAAAAGCTCACCGGCTGCAAGCCAGCGGCTAGACAGGAACAGCGACATACCGTGAACAGCAAGGGAAGTCTGACTTCCCTTTTTTTGTAATACGACCTCAATACGACTTAACGATGGAAGTACCATGCGTCTGATCTTTGCCGGCACCCCGGACTTTGCCGCTCACCACCTGCAGTGCCTGATCGACAGTGATCACGAGATAGTGGGCGTTTACACACAGCCCGATCGCCCCGCCGGTCGCGGCAAAAAACTGGTGGCCAGTCCGGTCAAGCAGCTGGCCGAACAACACCGTTTGACCGTGTTTCAGCCGGTCAACTTTAAAGAAGACGGCGCACTGGACACCCTCACCGGACTCAATGCCGATGTGATGGTGGTCGTGGCTTACGGACTGCTGTTGCCGCAACCGGTTCTGGATGCCCCCCGCTTTGGCTGCATCAATGTGCACGCCTCGCTGTTGCCCCGCTGGCGAGGCGCCGCGCCGATTCAGCGAGCCATTGCCGCCGGCGACCGCGAAACCGGCATCACCATCATGCAGATGGACATTGGTCTCGATACCGGCGATATGCTGATCAAAACCCACTGCCCGATCAGCACTGAGGATACCGGCGGCAGCCTGCACGACAAACTGCTCACCCAGGGTGGCCCGGCCCTGCTTGAAGCCCTGACCCAGATCGAGCAACAAACCCTGAAACCGGAAAAGCAGGATGACAGCCTGGCCTGCTACGCCTCCAAACTGACCAAGGAAGAAGCGGCCATCGACTGGCAGCAACCGGCGTCGGTCCTGTACGACCAGATCCGGGCGTTTAACCCCTTCCCAGTGGCGTATTTCAGCCAGGGCAAGGATCGTATCCGGGTCTGGGAATGCCAATTGAGCGACGGGCAAGGAACCCCCGGCACCGTTCTCCGAGCCGATAACCAGGGAATCGTGGTCGCCTGTGGTGACGGCGCCCTGTCTCTGAGCCAGCTGCAACTGCCCGGCAAGAAAGCGCTGGCGGTGCGCGATATCCTCAACGGTCACGGCGACCGTTTTGCCACCGGCACCCAACTGTAAATGAGCAGCGAATCCGCCAGTCACAAAAGTCCGCGCCCGGTTCGGGTTCAGGCGGCCCTGACGCTCGCCAGCGTCCTGCAACAGCAGGCCTCACTGGCCAGTCTGATGACACCGGCGCTGGACAAGGTCGATGCACAGGAACAGCCGCTGTTGCAGGAACTGTGTTTTGGTACCTGTCGCTGGCAGCCCCAACTGCAGTCCATTCTGAACCGGCTGCTGGAAAAACCCCTCAAGCCCAAAGACAGTGATATCCACGCGCTGCTGCTGCTGGGCCTGTATCAACTCAAGTATCTGCGCATTCCCGATCACGCGGCCCTGAACAATACCGTGGCCGCCTGCAAATCCCTGAAAAAGCCCTGGGCCGAAAAGCTGGTCAACGGGATTCTGCGACGGTTTCAGCGGGAGCGGGAATCTCTCGAAGCCGCTTTACAGAAAAGCCCGGCCTATACCTCGGCGCACCCCAACTGGCTGCGCAAAAGTATTGAAAACTTCTGGCCGCAACAATCAGAGGCCGTGTTTGCAGCGAACAACGCCCACCCGCCGTTTACCCTGCGCCTTAACCTGTCTCAGCAAAGCCGCGATGACTACCGTCAGACACTTGAGAACCTGGAATTGGGCAGCACCCCGACCCCGTTCAGTCCGTTTGGACTGACGCTCGACAAGGCCTGTGATGTCAATAAACTGCCCGGCTTCAGTGAGGGCAAACTGAGTGTGCAGGATGAAGCAGCGCAACTGGCGGGCGAGCTGTTGCAACTGCAACCGGGACAGCGGGTGCTGGACGCCTGCTGCGCACCCGGCGGCAAAACCGGGCACATTCTGGAGCTGGGCACACAGCTGACCAGCCCATTACAAAACGTGGTGGCGCTGGATCTGGAAGCGCGAAGACTGGAGCGGGTAAAAGACAACCTGCAACGCCTGCAACATCAGTTAAACCAGTACAACCAGACTACGACCCTGATCTGTGCCGACGCGCTGGCCGTGGACGAGTGGTGGGATGGCGAACCCTTCGATCGCATTTTGCTGGATGCCCCCTGCTCGGCCACCGGAGTGGTGCGTCGTCATCCGGACATCAAACTGCTGCGCAACGCAGCAGATATTGCTAAGCTTGCGGCACTACAGCTCAGCCTTTTGCGAGCCCTGTGGCCAACACTCAAGCCCGGTGGTCGCCTTGTGTACGCCACCTGCTCTCTGTTGCCCACCGAGAACACCCGGGTAGTCGAACAGTTTATCGAGTCAGAGGCAGGTGCCAAACACGACCCTATCGATGCACTCTGGGGGCTGCCTCAAGCCTGCGGTCGACAGTTACTGCCACAGATTCAGGGACACGACGGTTTTTACTACGCATGTATCAATAAGTCCGACGCACCCTGACAACCTACGCTCAATCACACGGGAATAAGGTCATTAATCGACCATGAAAATCATTATTTTGGGAGCCGGTCAGGTTGGCGGCACACTCGCGCAAAACCTTGCCAACGAAGCCAATGACATCACCATAGTCGACACCGACGAGTCGCGCCTGAGGGAATTGGTCGATCGTTTCGATATTGGCGTGGTCACCGGTGAAGCCTCGCACCCGACCGTGCTGGTGCAGGCCGGCATTGAAGACGCCGACATGCTGATTGCCGTCACCAGCAATGACGAGCTCAATATGATTGCCTGTCAGGTGGCCTACAGTCTGTTCCGCACCCCCACCAAAATCGCCCGTATCCGCGCCAACGCCTACCTCAACAAGCCCGATCTTTTCAGCAACGACGCGATTCCCATTGATGTGTTGATCAGCCCCGAGCGACTGGTCAGCGATTACATTTTCCGACTGATCGAACACCCCGGCGCCCTTCAGGTGCTGGATTTTGCCGACGGCAAGGTACAGCTGGTGGCGGTAAAAGCCTACTATGGTGGCCCACTGGTGGGACAGGAACTCAGTTTCCTGCGCCAGCACATGCCTGCCGTGGATACCCGGGTGGCAGCCATCTATCGCCGCGATCGCGCCATTACACCGGAAGGTTCAACGGTCATTGAAGCTGACGACGAAGTGTTCTTTATCGCCGCCAAATCCGATATTCGCGCAGTGATGAGCGAACTGCGCCGACTGGAGAATCAGTACAAGCGCATTATCATTGCCGGTGGCGGCAACATTGGTTTCCGGCTGGCACGGTCACTGGAATCCCGCTACAGCGTTAAGCTGATCGAATTCCATCTGGATCGTTGCAAGTATTTGTCCGAGCGCCTGCATCGCGCCATCGTCTTGCACGGCAGTGCATCGGATCAGGAGCTGTTGCTGGAAGAAAATATCGAAGACACCGATGTGTTCCTGGCACTGACCAACGACGACGAGGCCAACATCATGTCCTCGATGCTGGCCAAGCGACTGGGCGCCCGCAAGGTAATGACACTGATCAACAATCCAGCCTATGTGGATCTGGTGCAGGGGGGCGAGATCGATATCGCCATTTCACCCCAGCAAACCACCATCGGCAGTTTGCTGACCCACGTGCGTCGCGGTGATATCGTCAACGTGCACTCCCTGCGACGGGGCGCGGCGGAAGCCATTGAAGTGATTGCCCACGGCGACCCTCGCACCTCCAAGGTGGTGGGCAAAGCCATTGAAGACATCGATCTCCCCGCCGGCGCCAGCATCGGCGCCATTCTGCGAGAGACCGACAAAGGCAGTGAAGTGTTGATTGCCCACGACAACATCGTGGTTGAGACCGGGGATCACGTAATCGTCTTCCTGGTCGACAAGAAGCACACCAAAGACATCGAGCAACTGTTTCAGGTTGGCTTCACCTTTTTCTAGTCAGGCGCCTAATCATCCATGCACATTACGGTTATTTCCCGCATTCTCGGCATTTTGCTGATGCTCTTCAGCCTGACGCTGTTTCCGCCTTTAATGGTGTCGCTGTGGTATCACGACCACAACCAGATGGCCTTTTTACTGGCTTTTGCCATCACCTTCTTTACCGGACTGCTGATCTGGTTTCCGGTGCATAACGTCAAACAGGATCTGCGCACCCGCGACGGTTTTCTGATTACTGCGCTCTTCTGGTCGGTACTGGGGCTGTTCGGTTCGCTGCCGTTTATGTTCAGCGGCGGGCTGGAATTGTCTTTCACCGACGCCGCCTTTGAATCCCTGTCAGGTCTGACCACCACCGGAGCCACGGTGATTACCGGGCTCGATGCCCTGCCCAAGTCGATTCTTTATTACCGCCAGCAACTGCAGTGGCTGGGGGGGATCGGTATCATCGTGATCGCCGTGGCGATCCTGCCCATGCTCGGCATCGGCGGCATGCAGCTCTACCGGGCCGAGACGCCGGGGCCGGTCAAGGATCGCAAGCTGACACCGCGAATCACAGAAACCGCCAAGGCCCTGTTCTTTATTTATCTCGGGCTGACGATTGTCTGTGCCCTGTCCTTCTGGTTTGCGGGCATGACCTTGTTCGACGCCATCTGCCACAGCTTTGCCACCGTCGCCATTGGTGGGTTCTCTACCCACGATGCCAGCATGGGGTATTTCGACAGCGAGCTGATTCACGCCATCTGCGTGTTTTTCATGATCGTCTCCGGGGTCAACTACGCCCTGCACTTCTACAGCTGGCGGGATCGCAGTTTCATCCACTATTTCCGCGATCCGGAATTTACCCTCTATATGGGCGCCATTCTGGTGGGCTGCGTGCTGACCGTATTCCTGTTGTATCACTTCGGCATATTTGATTTTGGCGACAGTGTCAGCCACGGGATATTCCAGCTGGTATCGATCCTCACCACCACCGGTTTTACCACCACCGACTTCAGTGCCTGGCCCAACATTCTGCCATTTATGTTGCTGTATTTTGCCTTTATGGGTGGCTGTGGCGGATCAACCGCCGGCGGCATCAAGGTGATTCGCATCATGCTGATCATCAAACAGGGTGTACGGGAGATCCAGCGACTGATCCACCCCAACGCCGTCATCCCGATTAAAGTGGGCAGCACCAGCGTGTCAGACCGGGTGGTCGATGCGGTGTGGGGCTTCTTCTCGGTCTATGTCTTCGCCTACTTTATGATGTTTCTGATTCTGATCGGCACCGGCTCGGACGTGGTGACGGCTTTCTTTGCCGTGGGCGCGTGTATCAATAATCTCGGGCCGGGACTGGGAGAAGTAGCGACTCACTACGGCGATATGAACATGACTGCCAAGTGGGTGCTGTGCTTTGCCATGCTGCTGGGTCGACTGGAAGTGTTCACCTTGCTGGTGCTGTTCAGCCCCATGTTCTGGAGACGGTAAGCGTTTACTTTTTCTTTTTGTAGAGCTTGGGCATACCTTCCGGCTGCTTGCGGAAACGCTTGTACTCCCACTGATACTGGGCGGGAATCGCGTCCACACACTTCTCAACGGTTTTGTTCAAGCCCGTCAGAGCCGTCAGGGTATCCTCGGAATAGATCCGCTCGTCGGCGTGCTCAAAATGAATTTCAAAACCGCCCTTCACCCGCTCGGCATAGGCAGCAATGATCTTACAGCCTGAGCGCTCCCGCAGGCTGTTGACCAGGGTCATGGTCAGAGCCGGTACACCATAAAAAGGGGCGAATTCACCACCGGCGGCATCAGGCACCTGATCCGGCAGAATCCCGGTAAAGCCGCCGGCCTTCATCACCTTCAGCAGCGCCAGCACCCCGCGGCGATTGGTCGGCACCACGGTCGCACCGGCTTTTTCGCGGCCTTCACGAATGATGCGGTCCACCTCTTCAATCTCCGGCGGCTGGTAAAGGAAAGTGGCTCCGGGCACCTCGGACAAATACAGTCCCAGCACCTCCCAATTCCCCAGATGGGGAGCCAGCGTCACCACCCCGCGACCTTCAGCCAGCGCCTCATCGAGGATTTCACGCTGGTGCACCGCCAGGATTTTGCTCTCCAGCCAAGCCTGATCTTTCATCCACACGGCCCCGGTTTCCAGCATCATCTTGCCGGTTTCGATCAGGCTGTCACGGATCAGTTGTTTGCGCTCGGCCTCTGCCATCGTCGGAAAACACAACTCAAGATTTTCCCGGGTTACCCGGTACAAGCTGTTGCGGCACACACAGGATGCCCACCCCAACACACCACCCAGGCCGCGACTCAACCACAGGGGCAAGCGGGCACTGCCCTTTAAACAGAAGACGATCACGCGTTCCTTAAAACTGAGGGAAGAAGGTGAATCCGACATAGAAAACTCAAAGCCAGTAATGGGGAGGCGGAAGCTTACCCAATGACTTATTGCTGAACAACATGGAACTTACCGCCAAATATCACAGATTTAACCCCCTCAAAGTGGCAGATCCTGCCCCGCAACCGTGTTCTGCGCCTCTGTCTGGCCAGCCAATCTGCTAAATTGGACGCATTCCTTGGTGCTATCTGCCGCTAAGGCTATAATCTCGCCCCTATTTTCGCTCTATTGTCGATTATTTACCGAAATTCACCAAAGCCGGAGGGACAGACAGCCGTGTCTGAGACCAACAAGCCCGATGTCAGTACGTTTCAAGGACTGATTCTCGCACTTCAACAATACTGGGCCCGTCAGGGCTGCGTCGTTTTGCAACCACTGGATATGGAAGTGGGCGCGGGCACCTTCCATCCGGCCACGTTCCTGCGCGCCATTGGCCCTGAAACCTGGAACGCTGCCTATGTGCAGCCCTGCCGCCGTCCCACCGACGGTCGTTACGGCGAAAACCCCAACCGTCTGCAACACTACTACCAGTATCAGGTGGTGTTGAAGCCCTCTCCGGACAACATTCAGGATCTGTACCTGGGCTCCCTGCAAGAGCTGGGACTGGACACCCTGATCCACGACATCCGTTTTGTGGAAGACAACTGGGAATCCCCCACCCTGGGTGCCTGGGGTCTGGGTTGGGAAGTGTGGCTTAACGGTATGGAAGTCACCCAGTTTACCTACTTCCAGCAAGTGGGCGGGCTGGAGTGTTTCCCGGTTACCGGTGAAATCACCTACGGCCTGGAGCGTATCGCCATGTACCTGCAGGGTGTCGACTCCATCTACGATCTGGTGTGGACCATCGGTCCGGACGGCAACAAGGTCACCTACGGCGATGTCTTCCTGCAGAACGAAATCGAAATGTCCCACTTCAACTTTGAAGAAGCGGATGTGGACTTCCTGTTCCAGACATTCGACACCTGCGAGCGCGACAGCCAGCGTCTGATTGAGAAAAACCTGCCACTGCCCGCCTACGAGATGGTGATGAAGGCCTCCCACGCCTTCAACCTGCTGGATGCCCGTCACGCCATTTCCGTCACCGAGCGCCAGCGCTACATTTTGCGTGTACGCACCCTGGCTCGCGCCGTGGCCCAGGCCTACTTTGATGCGCGCCTGAAACTGGGCTTCCCGCTGGCGGAAGACAACCTGAGACAACAAGTAATGCAACTGGTGGCAGAAAACGAAGCTGCCGACCAAAAGGGAGGTGAACAGTAATCATGGCTAAGGATTTTCTGGTCGAACTGGGCACCGAAGAACTGCCCCCAACTGCACTGAAAAAACTGATGCTGGCTTTCAGCAGCGGCATTGCCGACGGTCTGAAGCAGCAGAATCTGGCGTTCGAAGCCATCGAACCCTACGCCGCCCCTCGCCGTCTGGCCGTGGTGGTGCGCAATCTGGAAGAGCAGACCCCCGTGAAAGATGTGGTTGTCTGGGGCCCTCCGGCCAAAATTGCTTTCGATGCCGATGGCAATCCCACCAAGGCCGCTGAAGCCTTTGCCAACAAGAACGGCATTGCCGTCAGTGAACTGGCCAGCGAGAACGACGGCAAGGTCGACAAGCTGGTGTATCGCTCCCAGGCCGGTGGCGAAACCACCGCCGAGCTGTTGCCTGCCATTGTGGAAAATTCACTCAACGCCCTGCCCATTGCCAAGCGCATGCGCTGGGGCGCCAGCCGCGCGGAGTTTGTCCGTCCGGTGCACTGGCTGATCATGCTGTTCGGAGACGATCTGGTTGAAGCCAACATGCTCAACCTGCACGCCGGTCGTGAAACCCGCGGCCATCGCTTCCACTACAATCAGGCCCTGCAGGTAGACAACGCCAGCGATTACCTGAAAAAGCTGCCATCCATCGGCTATGTCATGGTGGATTATGAGCAGCGTCAGCAACTGATTCGCCAACAGGTCGAAGCCGAAGCCGAGAAAATCAACGGGGTTGCCGTGATCGATCAGGACCTGCTGGACGAAGTCACCGGTCTGGTGGAGTGGCCCGTGGCCCTGACCGGCCGCTTTGAAGAGCGCTTCCTCGAAGTGCCTTCTGAAGCGCTGATCTACTCCATGAAAGAGCACCAGAAGTACTTCCCGGTGGTGGATAAGAACGGCAAACTGCTGCCCTACTTTATCACGGTCTCCAACATCGAAAGTAAAGATCCGGCACAGGTCATCGACGGTAACGAGCGTGTGATTCGCCCGCGTCTGTCCGATGCGGCGTTCTTCTTTGAAACCGATAAAAAAGTATCCCTCGGCGAATTCCGCAACCGCCTGAAACCCATCGTCTTCCAGGCTCAGCTGGGCTCCATCTTTGACAAGACCGAGCGCATCAAGGGACTGGCAGCCAACATTGCCAACCAGTTGGGTGCCGACGCCGACAAGGCCGCACAAGCCGCCGAGCTGTGCAAATCGGATCTGGTTTCAGACATGGTCGGCGAGTTTGACAAGATGCAGGGTCTGGCCGGTTACTACTACGCGGTCCACGAAGGTCTCGACGAAGACGTGGCCAGCGCCCTGAAAGAACACTACCAGCCGAAGTTTGCCGGTGATGCCCTGCCGGAAACCGAAACCGGCACCATCGTGGCTCTGGCCGACCGCATCGATACCCTGAGTGGTATTTTCGGTATTGGCCAGAAGCCTACCGGTTCGAAAGACCCGTTTGCCCTGCGCCGCGCCAGTCTGGGTGTGTTGCGTCTGCTGGTGGAAAAACAATTGCCGCTGGATTTGAAAGCGCTGTTGTCTGCCGCCGCCGAACAGCATGGCAGCAATATTGGTAACGCCGACGAAACCGTGGCAACCACTTTCGCCTACATGGTGGAACGCTTCCGCGCCTGGTACGAAGAGGACCAGATCGCCGCTGAAGTCTTCCAGGCGGTACAGGCCAAACAATTGTCCGAACCGCTGGATATTCACAATCGTGTACTGGCGGTGAACGCCTTCCGTGCATTGCCCGAAGCAGAGGCTCTGGCAGCGGCCAACAAGCGGGTTTCCAACATTCTGGCCAAAACCGAAGCTAACACCGACGCTTCCGTGAATGCCGAGCTGCTGCAGGAACCGGCAGAAAAAGTCCTGGCCGAACAACTGGCTGCCAAGTCCGCCGAGGTTGCCCCACTGTTTACCGCCAATGATTACACCGGCACTCTGGCAGCCCTGGCCAGCCTGCGTGCTCCGGTGGATGACTTTTTTGACAACGTGATGGTGATGGCCGACGACGAGGCGCTGCGCAACAACCGCATCGCGCTGCTGAGTCAGCTGCGTCAACTGTTCCTGCAGGTGGCTGATATTTCTCTGTTAGCACCCAGCAAGAACTGAGGTAATGCCTAAAGAACCGTCATTGCGAGCCGCAGACGCTGCTCGCAATGACGACCGTTTTATCCATCTGTGAATCACCGACCTATGCCCAACACAAACACCAAACTGGTGATTCTCGATCGCGACGGAGTGATTAATCGTGACTCCGATGCGTTTGTGAAATCCGCAGAAGAATTTATCCTCATCGACGGCAGTGCTGAAGCCATTGCACACCTGTGCCGCAATGGTTACACCGTGGTGATTGCCACCAATCAGTCCGGTATCGCCCGCGGCTATTTCAGCACCGATGATCTGGAAGCCATGCACAACAAGCTTCGTGCTGCTGTCGCCGCCGAAGGGGGTGAAATCAGTGCGATCTTTTATTGCCCGCACGGACCGGACGATGGTTGCAGCTGCCGCAAACCACTGCCCGGCTTGATCGATCTTATTGAAAAAGAGTTTGAACTCAGTGCCGCCGGAGCCCCGTTAATCGGCGACAGCCTGAGAGACTTGCAGGCAGGCATAGCCAAAGGTTGCGACCCGATTTTGGTGAAAACCGGAAAAGGCCTGAACACCCTGAAAAAATTACAAGAAGAGCCTTCAGCCCAAAACGAAAAAGAGCAGCTGTCATTAAATACACTGCCGGTGTTTGATGATTTACAACAGGCCGCTCTCTACATTACTGAACATTATGGATGATTTATGCAGGTTGCCCGCGCTATAGCTTTTTACACCATCATGTCCATCACCGCCGTCATTTTCGGTGTGCTGGGCATTCTAATGCCCATTACCCCCTACCGGTTTCGCAGCCGCTTTTTTATTTCGTTCAATGTCGTCATGTTATGGGCATTGAAATACGTCTGCGGTGTCAGCTGTAAAGTTCGAGGTCAGGAAAACCTGCCGCAAGATCAGGCCTTTGTCATCATGGCCAAACACCAGTCGTCATGGGAAGCGATTTTCTTCCAGTGGTTCTTTCACCCCACCTCCATCATTCTGAAAAAAGAACTGCTGAAAATTCCATTTTTCGGCTGGGGCCTGGCTCAGTGTCGCCCTATCGCCATTGATCGCAGCAACCCGAAAGAAGCTCTCAAGAAAGTCAAAACCTACGGCCAAAAGCGCCTGAGCGAAGGCAATAACGTGTTGGTGTTCCCGGAAGGAACACGCACTCCAGTTGGCCAAACCGGCACCTACGCCCGCAGCGGTGCCGATATCGCCATCAATGCCGGTGCACCGCTGATCCCGGTGGCTCACAATGCCGGGGTTTATTGGCCCATGAAACGCTGGGTGAAAAACCCCGGTGTGATTGAAGTTTCCATTGGCGCACCGATTCCCACCGAGGGTCGAACCAGCAAGGCCGTCACGGAAGAGGTGAAAAACTGGATTGAAAACGAAGTGGCGAAGATGTCAGGCAAAGCCTGACTGTTACTTTAACTGCCCATTGAGCCAGAGACTCCCCTTATGGATATGACACTGTTTGCCATGTTTGTCACGGTTGCCCTCGCGCACTTCCTCGCCCTGCTCAGCCCAGGTCCGGACTTTGTACTGGTGGTCAAAAGTGCCGTCAGCAACCGCAAACAAACCGCACTCGGAGTTGCCGCCGGTATCGCCTCTGCCAATGCCGTCTATATTGCGCTTTGTCTGATCGGCGTCGGTGCCATTCTGTCCAGCTCCATTGTCATCATGACCACCTTAAAACTTGCGGGCGGATTGTTTTTAACCTATTTGGCGTTTTCGGCGTTGCGCGCAAAAAAATCCGATTATGCTGCTCTCAGCCAGGCTACAGAAATCAATAACCGTGACCGCTCGACATTGCTACGGGAGTTTCTGACCGGGTTTGCCTCCGGCATACTGAACCCCAAAAACCCTCTGTTCTACCTCAGTCTGTTCACACTGGTCCTCAACGATAATGTCGGCCTGATGTTCAAAATTGTGCTGGGACTGTGGATGACTTTTGTGGTGTTTGCCTGGGATGCCTTTATCATTTATGCCTTGTCACAAAAGAGTGTGCGCAATGCCTTCAATCGGCTGGCCTTTTACATTGATAAGTGCACCGGCACGATTCTGGGTCTGTTTGGTTTGACCCTGATCCAATCTGCTCTTTTCGACACCCGACGGTAATCACAAAGCCCCGGTCTCACGCGCCACTGCCTTCATGTGTGGACGATGCAAATTTCTGAGGTAGAGAAAAAGCATGATGGATCTGTTGCTGCAAATCTGGGGTGGACTATTCTATCTGGCCAACAAGATACTCTTCGCGGTGGCAGAAGGGCGCCGTGAACCCACGAAAAAACAACTCAGGTTATCGGGCTGGATCATCTACATTTTTGGTGTGCCCGCCTGGGTCATGGTACTGGCTGGCGAACACAACTGGATCGCGGCTTCGATTCAGGCCGGTTGCGTACCCTCCATGCTGTTGGGGGCATACAACACCTACCACGATCACAAAAAAATCCACAAGCTGTTCAACAAAATCGTGACCCTGTGCACCTATACCTCACTGGCCTTTGGTGTCAGCTACAGCATTCATCAGTACGGTGGTATCACCTCGATATCCCAGATACTGGAAGTCGGGATTATGCTGGGCTTTTTACTGGGCAGCTATTATATGGCGAAGAATCACCGGGCCGGCTGGCTGCTCTTTGCCCTCATGAATCTCAGTATGGCAGCGTTGATGTTGTTGCAGGCAAAACCCATCCTGATGGGCCAGCAACTGGTTTCCCTGGGCTTTGTCATCTATGGTTTTATTCAGTCACGCTCACTCAAACCTCAACAGAGTTAACCGATCCATGATCGAAGATTACCGACAACCCGTGAATGTTCATCAGGCCTATCACGCCCACATTTACTTCGACGCCGACACGGTGGAACAGGCTCGCGATTTGTATAGCCAAATCAGTAACCACTTCGAGCTCAAGGTCGGTCGCTTCCATGAAAAACAGGTGGGCCCGCACCCGCGCTGGAGCTTCCAGGTCATTTTCGGCAAAAAGGATTTTGACCGTTTTGTTCCCTGGCTGGATGCCAACCGCAATGGTCTGACGATTTTTGTACACGGGCTCACCGGTGACGATATCAAGGATCACACGGACCATGCCTATTGGCTGGGTCAGGGGCTTGCGTTACACCTCGACGTGTTTGGTATTGCCCCCGATCATCGTCCGTCAAAATAAACCGGAGCTTCACCGCCTCAGAAATCCTGCAGCTGGCCATCCTGAGCTCAAGCAAACTCCTGCCATTAATAATCACTGCGCGCCTGTAAAATCAGCGCCGCCTGGATTTCATCCGTTCTTTTGCGACTGACATCAATGCGCATCGCCAGCCACCAGGGAATCATCAACAGCGCCACCAGAACGGGCCCCACCACAATACCGATGCCGAACAGCGCCGATTCGGACGCCTGCCCGGGCTCCACCCCCGGTTGCAGTCCGACAATATCCAGTAGCGGCCCGGCCACCATATAACCAAACCCCATGACGAATTTCAGCGCAAAAGTGGTTGCAGCAAAAAACACCCCTTCCTGCCGTCGCCCGGTCTCCAACTCGTGCTCATCGGCAATGTCCGCCATGATCGAATGCAGATTCACCGTGCGCATAATGGTCAGGATGGTGGTAATCAGGGTGTTGATAAACACCATCGCAAACAGCCAGTGTGTGCCGTTTTCGGGAATCACACCCAGCAGCCGTCCGGGCACCAGCCACAGTGTGTTAAACACCAGGCCGGCCACGGCAATGCGCAGCAGGGTCTGTTTTTCCCAGCGCCTGGCCATCCAGCTCATGCCGGGAAACGCCACCGCCACTGCCAGTAATGACGACAGGGCCAGCAGGGCAATCTGCTCCACCGACAGCTCCCAGAAATAGGTCCAGGTAATCATTTGCAAAGCGCCCAGAATGCCCAGCGTGCCACCCACGGCAATTTCCAGAATGAAAATCCGCCGGAAGTTGTCGTTGCGCAAGGTCGCCAGGGTATCGCTCAGCATGCCGCGCATCCCCGGGCTCTCCTTGCTGCGAGCGGCAATCTTCTGCAACCGGGGAATGTAGTGTCTTGTCCCCAGCACACACAGCAGACACGACAACATCACCAGCACAAAAGCCACCCAGCCGTAGATGGCGTAGTTTGCGATAACGAAGCGACCATCCTGACCGTTCACCTCGGCGAAAATCACCGTCAGGCAGATCGCCGGAATGGCCACCCCCGCAATCCAACCCAGATTGGTGCGAAAACTGACAATGGAAGATCGCTCGGCGTAGTTATCCACCATCTCGGCGCCCATGGCGTTCTGCGGGATGTAAAAGATCGTGAGGGAAGTTCTTAACAGCAGGACCGAAAACAATAACCAGCCAAACATCGCCCACTGCTGCTCCAGCCAGGCCTCCGGTGGACTGAACAGAATCACAAACGACAGCGCCAGTGGTATCGAGCCCAGCACCATCGGCGGATGCCGACGCCCCCAGCGGCTTTTCAATCGATCTGACCAGGCTCCCACCATCGGGTCAGACACGGCATCCCAGATGACCGAAATAAAAATGGCCAACCCCGTCAGGGAACCCGACAACCCCAAAACCTGGGTGTAAAAAAACAGCACAAAGTTGCCAAAGGTCGCCTCTTTCAGCGCGTAGGGGATACTGCCGATGCCATAGGACAGCTTATCGATAATGCGCATTTTATGATTATTCTGACTCATTACATTCCCCTTCATGATCTGGCGTCAACTTTTAATTATCTGATTTATAAGAACTTTTCTTGTTTCAGGAAACAAACACTTTCTCAAACCCACAATTTGTCGCCGGTTACAGTTGCAAAGTGTAACCATCAAGTTTACATTCTGTAACCACACAAAGTTTACAACATGTAACCGGCCCGTTGGCAACTACTTTTACCACCCTCCGGTTTCCGCTTACAGCACAGGAGTTTCGAGTGACCCGCGATACGCAAACTGCCGCCACCCCCCAGGACCGCATGACCGCCGATGAGCGGCGCAACGATCTGATCGACTTGGCTCTGGACATCCTTCGGGAAGAGGGTGCCGAAAAAATTTCCATTGGCACCATTGCCCTGCGCGCCGGAGTCACCCGCACCCTGGTGTACAAACATTTCGCCAATCGCGAAGACCTGATCAATGCCACCTACTCCCGCGAAGCCTTCAAACTTCACGATGCCATCAGTCAGGAAGTCAACAAAGCCACCGGTTTTGAAGGCCGACTCAGAGCCTTTGTCAGCGCAGTGCTCGGTGCTGTGGATACCCACGGCTGGATGTTCGGACCTCAGGAAGTTCACACTCAGGAGGTCGGCTTCAAGGCAGAACAGTCACAGCGCGATCGGCGTTCGGTACGCGCTTTTGCGCAATTGGCCATTGACGAATTCGGACTGTCGCGACGCGAGGCCTCCTCGGCCATGGGGATTTTGCTCTCGGGGATTACCTCACTTCGCATACAGGCTCATGTACTCACAACCCAAGAAGACCGACAGTTCCTCGCCGATCTCTATGTGGATCTGGTGCTGGGCGCTTTGTCGCACTTGAAGGATCGTCGCAGCCCTGGATCACCTCTGTCGTAAAACAAGATAACAACACCCCTACAACCACAGCAGGAGAGATGTATGAACAACATGGCTAACTACGTACAAGGCAGAATCGTCCACGACGCGGATGCCCACATCATGGAAACTCAGGACTGGCTGGAACCTTATTTGTCCGGTGAAGGCGCGGATAAACTCAATGACCTCTATGATCGGGCACCGGACTTTATTCGTGAGCAAATCGAAGCCGCCAGACAGCGCAAAGGCAATGCCGAAGCCGAAGCCGCGGCAGCTGAGAAACTGATCGATGGCCCCAAAGGCTGGGTCGCCTATGGTGCATTCGATCCGGAAGAACGCTCTGTGGCTCTCGACAAAATGGGATTTCAAACCCAACTGGTGTTCGGCACTTTTTCTCTCGGTACGTTTACCAGGCTGGATGATGAAACTCTGGTTTATAAAGGTGCCCGAGCGGCCAATGATGCGATGGCCGAATTCTGCCGCAAGGATCCGCGCCTGATCTATGTGGCCTATATTCCGCTGAACAATACTGAAAAAGCACTGGATGAACTGGATCGGGTACTGGCCGCAGGTGCCGGAGCCATTCAGGTGTCCACCGGCCCGGCCGGCGACCGCTCACCGGGTCATGTGGATCTGGATCCGTTCTGGCAAAAACTCCAGGATCGCGGCGTACCTTTTGTCCTGCACATTGGCCCCGGCACCATGACGCAACCCAGTGCCTATCACAACAACGGTCGCGAGCGAGCGCCGGACATTCACGGCGGCGGTGAAAACCTGCGCTTTCCGGATTACATCATGCTGTCTTACGGTCCGCAGATTTTTCTCACCGCCATGGTCTACGACGGTGTGTTTGAACGCTTCCCGCGTTTGAAAGGGGGCGTTATTGAATGCGGTGCGGGCTGGGTGCCGGAGTTTTTGCGCGAGCTGGACATTTCCTTTAAAAGTTTCAGCAAGACAGATCCCTATCTGCAAGCCATGACTTTAACGCCTTCCGAACAGATTCGTCGCGCCGTGAAATTCACGCCCTTCCCGAAAGAAGACCTGAAAAGGATGATCGATGACGCCGGCCCTGAACTGTTTATGTTCTCCAGTGATTATCCACACCCGGAAGGCACAACCGATCCACTGGGTTATTTTGAAGGCTCCATCGAAGACCTGGATGAAGCCATCAAGGATCAGTTCTATCGCGCCAACTTTGAAGCCATGCTGCCATGGCGATTTGCCAACTAGGCAACACAATACACAACAGAAACTGCACTCGTCGGGCTGTCTCCAGGTGGCGGCAGTCCGATCGCTCAACAGGGAGAGAGGTCATCACCCACAACAATAATTAACAGCGTTACTGTTACTCAACCGTAGGTAAATAGCATGAAAAAAATAACAGCTTTACTTACCGCCTGCAGCCCTCTGGTTTTGCTGGCACAAGCGGCACACGCACAAACTCAACCGGCCGATAGCAACATTGACAATCTGATCGAAGAAGTTGTTGTCACAGCCACACGACGCAGTCAGTCACTCAGCGAAGTTCCCATCGCCGTCAGTGTGGTCACCAAGGCTGACATTCAGAATTCAGGTACCTATGACGTCAAGGAGCTGAATCAGTTATCACCTTCCGTCCTGATTTCTTCCACCGGATCCGAATCCAATACCTCGGCGCGCATCCGCGGTATTGGTACCGTGGGCGATAACATCGGTCTGGAAAGTTCGGTGGCCATTTTTGTCGACGGGGTTTACCGCTCCCGCACCGGTGTCGGCATGGGAGAACTGGGAGACATTCAACAAATTGAGGTGCTGCGCGGCCCTCAGGGCACCCTGTTCGGCCGCAACGCCTCCGCTGGTTTGATCAATATCACCACGGCACCACCCACGCAGGAGTTCGCATCTGATATTTCGGTCACCTACGGCAATTACGATCAGCAGCGACTGGAAGCCAGTATCAATGGCGGACTGTCGGACACCGTCGCCGGCAAGCTGGAAGGTATTTTTTACAAGCGCGACGGTTTTTATGAAGACGTGAACACCGGCTATGAACTCAACAACCGCGACCGTTATTTTCTGCGCGGTCAACTGATGATCGAACCGCAGGATAACCTGTCGCTGCGCATCATCGGCGATTACACCAAACAGAATGAAGATTGCTGCGGTGCGGTGTTTGCGACCGACGACATCAGTGACCACACCGATGACATCCAGCCACTCACCAACTCGCAACTGCTGGACCCGGTGTACAACCCGAACATCGGCATACTGATGGCGGTGACAGGCAAAAGTCTGGACGAACTCTACCCGTCCATGGACGATCCCTACGACCGCAAAATGGCCATCAGTCCCGGTCGCGATTACGGCGGCACCTCGGAGCAATGGGGTTTGTCTGCCGAACTCAACTGGACGATCAACGACATGACGTTCACCTCCATCACCGCCTACCGCGACTACGACAGCGCCCAGTCCGCCGATGCCGAGTACCACTATGCGGACATTCTGAGCATTTCCGAAAATGGCAGCGGTCGTCAGTTTGAAACCTTTTCCCAGGAATTCCGCTTGCAGGGCACGGCCTTCAATGACCGACTCGACTGGCTCGCCGGTGCCTACTACTCCAACGAAACCTTGCAACAGGGCAGCACCTTGCAGTTAGGCAGCGATTACGGGGCTTATACCTCCTGCCTGCTCGCTGCCAGTCTGGGCACCGCTTTCATGGACGCGTCCAGTTCCGGGTGTCTGAACCCAACCGGACGCTTCGTCGCCAACAGTTTATCTCCCGATACCCTGCAGGCCTTTGACCTGTTGTACAGTCTGCAAAACCTCGGCGATGACGGCAGCCGCTATCAGCAGGACAGCGAAACCTTCGCCCTGTTTACCCACAACATTGTCAAGCTGACCGACACTCTGGATCTTACCGTGGGCCTGCGTTACACCTACGACGAGAAACGCTTCGATGCGGACTTCAACAACACCAACACCGTCTGCGCCGATATGCGCAGTTTGTCGCCCGGCATCTTTCCAATGCTGTCTCCGGCTTTCCTGACGCTGGCCTGTCAGGGCAACAGCACCTCCGAACTCAACGCCCTCGATCTGAAAGACAGCGACAGCACCGAGCAGTTTACCGGTACGCTGGTGCTGTCGTGGCGTCCCTCCGACGACTGGATGTTCTACGGCAGTTATTCACGGGGCTACAAGGCCGGCGGCTACAATCTGGATCGCTCGGCGCTGGGCCCCGCGTATTTGTCACGCAGTAATTCTGATGTCGACAATCTCAAATTTGATCCTGAAATCGTCGATGCGTTTGAGGTGGGTGCCAAATACCAGGGTGAACGTCTGACCGCCTCGGCGGCCCTGTTTTATCAAAGCTTTGAAAACTTTCAGCTGAATACGTTCGACGGCACCGTCTACATTGTGGAAACCATCAATGGTTGCGACAGCAATCTGAATGGTCTGGATACGGATACCAGTCCGGTCAGCGGCGCGTGCGATTCCGGGGATGTCACCTACGGGGTGATTTCCGAAGGGATTGAACTCGAAGCCAGTTACAGCGCCACCTCAACACTCAATCTGATGGCCGGTGTAACCTACGCCAACACCCGCTACGCCGATGATCTGGTCGGCGATGATTCCGGCTCGCCACTGAATCCATCGCTGCGCCGGCTGCCCGGTGAACCCCTCTCCAATGCCCCTGATCTGGTTACCACCGCAGCCATCAGCTGGACACCAAAATTAACCGACGATCTGAGCGGCTTGCTGTACCTGAACGTTCGCTACAGCGACAGCTATAACACCGGTTCCAACCTGGCGGCGCAAAAGATTCAGGACGCCTATTCGGTGGTCAACGGCCGCCTCGGGATTGTCAGTCAGGCCCATAAATGGAGTCTGGAGCTTTGGGGCAAAAACCTGCTGAATGAAGAGTACGCACAAGTGATATTTGATACCGCGTTTATCGGTTCTTCAACGTCTTATCTGGCAGATCCCCGAAGCTATGGTGTGACCTTGAGGAAATCGTTTTAGCAATAGGTCTCAAGCCCAAGGTGTTCGCGACGGCAAGATGCAGGGTGTTCATGCATCTTGCCGTCCGTTGGACGCCGCCAACCAAACCATCATTGCAGCCCCCAACCTTTCAGGCTAAGTTGAATCTGATGCGAGCAACTTGCAGAGAGGTCACGATATGAAATTCCTGTTCGAAGTCCATATCAAACCCGGCCACACCGCCGAGGAATACGCTGACGCGTGGCTGCGTGCCAGCGAAATTATTCAGCGAGCTCCCGGTGCACGAGGTACCGAATTACACCGCAAACTGGACGATCCCAATGTTCTGATTGCCATAGCCAGTTGGGAAAGCAAAGAGCAACGCGATGCCATGGAATCCAGACACAACGAGCAGGTTGCTGAAATTATTCGCAGCGCGGCTCCCTTCTGTGAAATACGCCCCATCGGCGAGTTCGATGATCCTCAGTGGGTGGTAATCCCCGATACAAAATAACCCCTAACCGACAGTGTGTAGTCACATCACCGAATGAAAGTGCAGAGCTCGGCGACCTGCGCTGTTGTTGCTAGCGTAGTTTCTGAGGTTGTCTCTGACGTTGTTTCTGGCACATTAAATTGTTTGCAATTTAATTTTACACAATTAATAGGTATAATCCCTGAGTCCAATGTCGTTAAGAACTCATCTCTCAGCCCTAAAAAGGAGTTTATTCCGTGAAAACACCGATTATCCCCACGTGGAACAGCGTATCACTGACCACAAGAATGTGGCTTCTGCTAATGATCAGCGCCCTGGCAAGCCCCGTCCTGGCAGACACCAAAGCCGCACCTGAGGCTCTTAAGGTCGAAGCCGACGACTTCTACTGCATGCTGGATATGACTCCGGTGCGGGGGTTTTACGTAGACAATCTGATTGAAGGCAAACTGGAAGACACCTTGAAAGTGGCCAACGCCGAACAGGGTGAATACCCTCCCGGCTCCGTGGTGCAACTGGTGCCCACCGAAGTGATGGTCAAACACCCCAAAGGCTTTAATGCCGCCACCAAAGACTGGGAATTTTTTGAGTTGAGCGTTTCAAAAGACGGCAGTGAGATTGAAAAGCGTGGTTTTGTGGACGTGGTCAACCGTTTCGGCGGCAACTGTTTTGCCTGTCACATCAAGGCCAAACCGGAGTTTGATCTGATTTGCGAAACCGGCCACGGCTGCGATCCCCTGCCCCTCCCGGCTTCCGTGTTTACGTTGCTGCAAAAAACCGACGCTCGCTGTGGCGGTCGTTACACCCCCACACAAGAAGAGATCGAGATTCTGAAAAACCTGAGCGCCCCCAGAAGCTGACGCCTCAGTCCGAACCGGAACCTGCCGGCGGTGTAACCCAGCCTTTCACCGCCTCGGCAAACACCCTCGACAGGGCCGCGGTGGACACTCCAATCATCAGCACACCATTCATCGCCTCCAGAGGCCCCAGCAATTGATGCTTCTCTGACATCACAATGTCACCGTACCCCAATGTCGCGAAATTAACCGCCGAGTGATACACCGCCAGCGACAGGGTTTCAAACTCACCCAGCCAGACAAACAGCAGCGCCCAGGCCACCACCTGCGCCATGTTGCCGACGATCAGAATCACCATCAGGATGGCCGTCACCCGCATGGCAATCAGAAACGTCGAACTCAACCTCTCTTGTCGGTACGCGTAGAAGCGCAACGCGGCGACCACCAGCATGCCCTGCAGCAACAGACAGAGCGCCATCATTGACAGCCCCATGACAAAATTCAGCAACATCAGCCCATCTCCGTTGAAGTGTTAATCCGTCTGCGTCTTCGTGCCCGCCACAGCTCCAGAGTGGCCATGGCAAAACCGGCGTAGAGCGCCACCACCAGAAACAGCGAGATACGCACAGCAAACGCCTGATACACATCCTTGCCGTTGGCGCTGTCCTGCACGGCAGCACCCAGTAACAGGATCATGGTGGTTATGGTGCCCACCCAGAAGGTGGGGCCAGCCCGAAACAGAGCGCCGGTTTTGGTTCGCAACACACCGTAGGCACCGCTGGCCAGCACCAGAATAAACAACAGCATCCACAAGCCGAAAAACCACAGTTCCACCGCCAGACTGAGACACAGCCACACTGCGATGGCACAGACACCACCAAGCAGTGTCGACAGTACCATTTCCCGATTGGCGTCCCGCAAACTCACGTCCGAGGTCTCGCGCCCAAGTAATATACTTTTCACCGTCAGTGGCAGATAGGCGGCGGGGTTGGTGAGCGTCAGCAAGAAAGCCGGCATCACGATCAGGGTCGCACGCAAAGACAACCAGTCGGTATCGGCCACCGAAATTGGTGCCGGTGCCGGCGGTGCCACCGGATCTTCGGGAAAGAAGGGATAAATCAGCCACTGACTCACCACCGCCAACACCACACTCACCACCAGTGCGCCGATCAGGGCACTGGCCAGAGCCTGACTGGCGCTACTGGCTGCGGGTATGACAGTAAAACCAAACGCCAGCAGTGTCGCCGGTGCTGCCTTGCCCTTGGCAATGGCCAGGCCGCTGCTGAAAAACAATCCGCAGAAGATGATCAGTAACGCCGGGATGGGCGCAAACTGCAACAGCGGCCCGAGCAGGATCCCGATACTCAGACTCACCACCACGGCAATCACCAGCACCAGCAGTTGTTTCGGGCCCGGGGGCGGTGCCGGAGTCGCGGTGAGAATGACCGCCAGCAGCGGCGCGAGGTAAGGCAACCCCAGCCCCATGCCATAGCCCAGCACCAACGCCAGACTGGCAGTCAACGCCAGTCGAAAGCTGCGTCGGGCAGCCAGCGGCAGCTGTCGGGTGTCCAGCTTTTTGAGAGGCGTTGATTTGAAGCCAGTCATAGGACACCGCCTCAAAAAGCGAAGGAGAGAATACTCAACATACGGATGTACATCTTGCCCAGCAATTTGAGTATGCCGTGCCCTTCACTGTAGGCAATCACCGACGCCTGCCCCCCCACACGCAACTGGTGCAGCACTTCGGGGTCCAGGGGTTTAGCGAATTCCACCTGCACCGGGAAGCGCTGCGCCTGACGCAGCCAGTCGCGATTGTTCTGCACTGAGGGCAAGCCACCGGGTGGCGTCGAACCGCCGGCGCTGATGCCCACCCCCACATTGCGAATGCTGCCTTTGAGCACCTGGCCCGGCAGCGCATCGAGCAGGATTTCTACCGGTGTGCCCGGTTTCAGATGCCCGAGGTTATTCTCGGTAAAGTCGGCGTTGATCCACACATCCTCAACGGCAATCAGTGTCATCACCGGACTGCCGGTTCCGGCAAACTGACCCACCTCGGCTTTCAGATCGGTAATAATGCCATCAGACTGGGCCACCACCGTGGTGTTATCCAGATCGAGCTGTGCCTTGTCGACACCCGTCTGGGCGGTTTGCAGCAGGGTATTGTCGGAATCGGATTCTCCGCCCTTCGACTCAATGGCCCGCTGGATATCCGCCTCGGCGGCGACTACCTGCGCCCGGGTCTGTTCCAGTGTGGCTTTGGAAATCTCCAGACGACGCTGGGAAATGGTGCCGGGGTCGCTCTCCCGCAGGCGCTTCAGGCGGGTGTAATCCTGCTGCGCCTTGAGCTGCCCGGCCTCTGCGGCTCGCAAGTTGGCGCGGGCCATGGCCACCGCCGCTCCCCCCGCTTCCACCTGATTGAGGGTATTGTTGAGATCAGACTGGGCCTTCTGCAAGGCAATTTCATACTGTGAACGATCGATGGCGAACAGTTTTTGTCCCTCTGTGACCCGCTCGTTATTGCTGACCCAGACCTCGGTAATCAACCCGGCGACCTTGGGGGCAACCCCCACCACATAGCCCTGTACCCTCGCTTGCGAGGTATAAGGGGTGAATCGATCCGCCATCAGATACCACAACAGACTGACCACAATCACGATCAGGATACCGAGCCCTCCCTTGCTTACCGCCTTGGCTGCGGATTCCGATTCCGCCGCTGACGCCGGGTCTGCAGATGGCTGATCTATTGCTGGGTTGTCACTCATGGTTTGCTTCCTGACTCAGAGGGAGGTGGCGGTGTTGCCAGAGGATCTTTCAGCAGATCGCCCCAGTGGGTGCGTTCACTCATGGTGTTGCGCGTCTCCTCCGGTATCACGGTATTGATGGCGGCTTCTTGCCAGCCGCCACCCAGTGCCTGGTACAGGCCGATGATGGCGGCCACGTGATCGCCCCGATTGACGATGGCGCGGTCTGACTGGGAAAAGGTTCTCGCCTGGGCATCCAGTACCCGCTGAAAATCCGAGTAACCTTCACGATAACGGCGGGTGGCAATTTCCAGCGAGCGTTCCGCCGCCGTCAGCGACTGGTCGAGAATTTGCTGGCTGGCACCGGTCTGGGCAATGCGGTTGGCGGCATCGTCAATTTCCCGCGCGGCGTTAAGCACGCTGTTGCGATAGGCTTCGAGCGCCTGTTGCAAGCGCGCATCCTGTACCCGCACGTTGTTTCTCAGTCGACCGTAATTGAAAAGGTTCCAGGTAAGTGCCGGGCCAGCCGCGAAGGTGGTGATATTGGGGGTCAGTTCCACACTGCTGCCCGACCAGCCAAACGAACCGAACAGCGACAGCGCGGGATACATATCGGCCTTCGCTATGCCAATCTGCGCCGACTGTGCCGCCGCCGACCAGGCCGCGGTACGTACATCCGGGCGGCGCAGCAACAGGTTCGCGGGTACCTCACGCAGACTCAGAGGTTGCAGTTCAGGCAGGCTGCTGTCGACGCCCTCCAGTTCCGGCAAATCCCCCGGCGGACGTCCCAGCAGAGCGCTGAGTGCATTGCGCTGTTGCTGCAGCGCCAATTGCAATCCGGGGATGGTCGCCTGTGTGCCCAGATATTGTGACTTGGCCTGTTGCAGATCGAGCTCGGAATCCTGCCCTTCGTTATAGAGCTTTTCGGTGATGTCAAAACTGCGCTTTTGCAGCACCACGTTGTTGCGGGCGATTTCGATGCGTTTGAGTGTGGTTTTGTAGCTGTAATACAGCGAGGCCACCTGCGCCGCCAACAGCACCTGAACATCCTGCTGATTGGTCACCGAGGCAAAATAGGCGGCATCGGCGGATTCCACCGCACGGCGGAAGCGTCCCCAGAAGTCCATTTCCCAGCCGAGGTTAAACGCCGCCTCACCGGTTCTAAATTCCTGATCCCTGCCACTGCCGCGCTGCTGATCCACATAGGCACCCTGAGCCGTGAGCTGTTGAACCTGTGGATACTGCAGCCCCGTAGCGACACCTTGCAGGGCCCGGCTTTCCAGAATCCGCAATCCCGCAATTCGCAGGGCGGGGTTTTCCAGCCGCACTTTTTCAACCAGATCGGTCAGTACCGGATCCTGAAATCGCTGCCACCACTGACTGAGATCCGTCGCCCCGGCGTCCTGTTGAGTTTCGCCATAGAGCTCCGGCTGCCAATCGGCCAGCCAGTGAATATCAGGGTCCTGATAATCGGGGCCCAGTGGCGCACAGGCAGCCAGCCCCAGCAACAGGCCGACCGCTCCACCGCGGATAAGGTAAAAAGAAATAGTTCGCATCACTCAGGTGACTGACCCGCATCAGTCACAGAACTGGCGGCATCGTCAGCCGCAGGAAGGTAGTTGGGATCGGAATCCACCCAGGCCATAAAGATCTGATAAGCCACCGCGAGGATTACCGCGCCCACAAACAGACCGATCAGCCCTGTGGTCATCATGCCTCCCAGTGCCCCCAGCAACACAACCGGCATGGGGGCGGCAACACCACGACCCAGCAACATCGGCTTGAGCACATTATCCGCCAACCCCGCGAGCACAAGATATACCGTCACCCCCACATTCATTAACATGGAACCGTCGCCAGCGACCCACAACCAGATTATCACCGGTATAAAGATCAGCGCCGCTGGCAGCTGCATGATGCCGAAAGCCAGCACAATCACGGCGAGAACACCGGCAGCCGGCACACCGGCAATCAAAAACCCCACACCCAGAAGAATCGCCTGGATAAACGCAACGCCGATCACGCCGGTCGCGACAGAACGGATGGTGGCCACCGTCAGTACGTGCATCTCTTCCCCGACTTTGGGGCCACAGATGCGGGAATATATTCGACGGGTGCTTTCGGCGCCGGGATGGGCATAGGCCAGCATCACTCCCGCCACAATAAAAGCCGCCACAAACGCCAGCAGTGTTGTCACCCCATTACCCAGGGTCGAAACCGCGCGACGTGTAATGCCCTGCATTTGCTTGTGATGCTCAGCCACAAACCCCGAGACATTGCTGGAAGCCGATTGCCAGGTGGTATAGACCTGCTCACCGACGATTGGCCAACCCGCCACACTCTGCTTCGGCTCCGGAATGGTGAGCGTGCCCTCCTCAAGAGCCTTGTAGCTACTGAGTGAATGCTCCACAAATGACATCCCCAGCAGCACCGTGGGTACCCCAATCACCAACAGCACAATCAGCACCAGCACTGTCGCCGCCCGACCATTTTTGCCCCCCATTTTCGAAGCAAGCATGGAGTTCAAGGGATACAGCGCCACCGCCAACACAACCGCCCAGACCATCAGCCCCAGAAACGGTGAAAAAACCTTCATCGCCAGATACACCAAAAAGGCAATCAACCCCAGCCGGATGGCAATGTCCATCGCCGGTGTTTCGGTAGCCTTGGAGCGGGATTCATCCATAACATATGTCCTTAAATCGTTGACGAGGGGGACTTTCATCCTGATCAGCAAAGGAGCAGGATAATTATTTGGTTTACTGTCACATCGGACAACAAACCGCCGTGTAATCACTTGTTTTTCAAGTGTAGTCCGATTTCAGAAACTTACCTTTTTAGAAGAATCCGCTTTAAGAAAGAAATCCACCCTTTGTAAGCGCCCATAAAAAAGGGTCTCAATGAGACCCTTTTTTATATGACTGACAATATGTTGCGACAGTGATGCGGCGGTTATCCCAGCAGGATTTTCACTCCGATCAGCACCAGCACCACCCCGCCAAACAGCTCTGCCTTGCTCTCCAGCCAGGTGCCACTTTTAACACCAACATAAACCCCCAGCACACTGAACAAAAAGGTGGTGACCGCAATGATCAAGCACGCCACCAGCGGGGCCACCTCCATCAGGGTGAGAGCAAAACCGGCTGCCATGGCATCAATGCTGGTGGCAATGGCGAGAATCAGCATAACCCGGTGTGTCACCTGGGCAATGTCTTCCTCGACGCCTTCGGCGAAAGACTCATAAATCATCTTGCCGCCAATAAACAGCAGCAGCGCAAACGCGATCCAGGGCGCGTAATGCTCGACCCAGCCCAACACCCCCTTGCCTCCGAGGTAACCAATCAGAGGCATCACGCCCTGGGCAATACCGAAGTAAACGCCCGCTATCAGCGCCAGTGAGAGAGGGCCGCTTTGCGGGCCGGCCTTCTTTTGAGGAAAACTGGTTTTCTTTGAACCCAGGCCAATAGACACTGCAAAGGCATCCATACTCAGGGCAATCGCCAATAACAATACTTCAATCATGATGACTCTCTATCAAAAAAACGGTACGTGTTGTGTAACACGGTATGTGAGCTCTCATTGATACGTTTTCAGAGTGGCTCACCGCCTGAAACGAACAAAGGCGCCATTCTAACCCACACGATCAGATCTTGTTATTGATCCTCTGCACTGAAGGCCGGACTCACTCAACAAACACAGAAAGAGGTTGCCGCAGGCGCGTAAGTTGTCAGTTTTTTTTACAATTTCAGCCTCAAATTGAATTGCTGATTTTTAATAAATACAAAAAGATCAATAAAATCAGTTAGATAAAACCCGTGGCGCGAGAATTGCTTATTCCCAAAAGAGATATCCAAACAACCCTTAACAACTCTTTTAGCGAACGTTTAACCAACACTATTGGACTGACTTTAGAGGCAATCTGGAATGCTTAACTCGCGATTACTGTCCCTGATCTTACTGCTACTCCCCTGTTCGGCCTTTGCAACTCTGGTGGATCTCAACACCTGGCAATCCGACACTCCATCCAACTGGTCACAAACCTCCAACGGGGCTCATGTGATCACAAACGCAGATCCTTCGGCATTGTTCAGCGGCAGCAATAATCTGAATTCCGTACTGAGCGGGCGCTTCGGCGTCATGGACTTCAACGATGACGATTTTATTGGCTTCGCACTGGGGCTGCAGCCCGGAGAACTGACCAGCACCAGCGCAGACTACTGGTTGATTGATTGGAAGCAGAGAACCCAATCCTTTGGCTCTCAGCTGTTTCCTCAAGGCTTATCCATCAGCCATGTCACCAACGGCAGTAATGGGAACAATGCTGCCTGGAGTCACGGAGTCGGTTTTGAAGAGCTGCAACGCGGTACTAACCTGGGCTCAACAGGCTGGTCCGATAACGTCTGGTATGATTTCAGCCTTTCCTATACCGCCGATTTAATACAGTTTTCAATCAACGGCCTCACCGAGATCTCACTGACCGCATCCGAGGCGGGTGTTACCGGTTTTGGCGGCGGCTCTTTCGGGTTGTATGCCAACTCGCAACAAAACGCCAGCTTTGCAGATCTGTCTCTGACTCAACTGCCAGGCTCTCAGGCAACCGCGGTCCCTTCACCGGCAACCCATGTGTTAATGGGGCTGGGCCTCCTTTCGCTCGCCGCCTTTCGTAAAAAGCGCGTCCGTAGACACTGATTAACCAAACCATTTCTCTGCAATCCGTTTCTCTGATTGTCGGCCTCTGACCCGATCGGGACAGAGGCCTTTAAAAAATCCACTGGCACAGACATTGCACCCTCCTTTGGGTAACACTCACAGGAGGAATGATGCCTTTACGCAATGCCGTCCAACTCATCTGTTACCCCAATCGCCTGGGCAATGATCTGAAAGATCTGCACCATGTCATGAAAAAGTACTTTGCTGACAGCGTCGGCGGGGTGCACATTCTGCCCTTCTTCCCTTCCAACGCCGACGGTGGTTTTTCTCCCCTGTCTCACCGCGAAGTCGAACCTGCCTTTGGCACCTGGGACGATATCCAGGCCATTGCCGCCGATTTCGATCTCACCTGCGACGTCACCATCAATCATATCTCCGATCAATCCGCTGAGTTTCAGGACTATATAGCCAAGCGCGATCAATCCGAGTTCGCCGATTTATTTGTCGACGTGGACAAGCTGGGAGAGATCTCCCACGACGATCTGGCCAAGATACACATCCGCAAGGAAAAGGAGCCTTTTCGCGACGTTACCTTTGCCGATGGCTCCACCGGGCGGGTGTGGTGTACCTTTACGGAGAACCAGATTGACCTCAACTTTGAGAATGAACTGACCTATCAGTTTATGGCAGAAAACATGCAGTTCCTCGCTGAAAAAGGTGTGAAACTGTTTCGATTGGACGCCTTTGGTTACACCACCAAGCGCATTGGCAGCAGCTGTTTTCTGGTAGAGCCTGAAGTCTACCGACTGCTGGATTGGGCCAACGAGGTGGCACAGTTGCACGGCGCTGAAATTCTTCCGGAAGTGCACGACCACCCCAGCTATCAGTACGCCATTGGCCGTCGCAATATGCATCCCTATGGCTTCGCTCTGCCGCCACTGCTGTTGTATTCACTGCTGGACGCCAACAGTGTGTACTTAAAAAACTGGTTGCGCATGTGTCCGCGCAATATGGTAACGGTGCTGGATACACACGACGGCATCTGCATTCCCGATGTGGAATCCATCCTGCCGGAAGACAAAATTACGATTCTTATCGACAACATTAACAGCCGCAGCGCCGACCCGATTCTGCGTCGCTCGGCGGCCAATGTGCACAGTGTTGGTGCCATCTACCAATTAACGTGCACCTTCTATGATGCACTGATGCGCAACGATGACGCCTATATTGCAGCCCGTGCGATTCAGTTTTTTACCCCAGGTATTCCTCAGGTGTATTACGTCGGACTGCTCGCCGGGTGTAACGATTACGAACTGATGGACAGTACCGGAGAGTTTCGCGACATCAACCGTCACTTTTATTCGCTGGAAGAAATCGACGAAGCCGTCACCCAACCGGTCGTCAAACGGCAACTGGCGCTGATGCACTTCCGCAGCCACTATCCCGCGTTTGACGGCCACTTTGAGTTGAACTATTCCAATCAGAGCAGTGTCTCCATGGCCTGGCGTCACGGTGAAAGCTACTGCCATTTGTTTGTGGATCTCAACTTCAAAACCACCACCATCGAGTACATTGATGTGGAAGACGGAGAGACCAAAACGCTCCAGTTCTGATCCCGCAACTCATCTTTCTTTTTGCTTCCTGAAACCATTGACCGTGACAGGAGACCGACGATGTTAACCCTGGTTGTTCCCATTACCGCGTTGCTAATGGGTGTATCCCTGCTGCTGCTGGGCAGTGGCCTGCTCAACACCCTGCTGGCCATTCGCGGTGGTCTGGAAGGCTACGCCGATAACACCATGGGCTTTATCATGTCCGGGTATTTTTTTGGGTTTTTCATCGGTACGTTTCTCGCCTTGCCACTGATTCAACGCGTCGGCCATATTCGCACCTTTGCCTGTTGTGCAGCGATCGCCGCCTGTTCGGTGCTGCTGCATGAACTCAGTGTGCACCCGCTGAGCTGGCTGCTGCTGCGAGTGATGACCGGCGCCGTGCTGGTGATTCTCTATACCGTGATTGAAAGCTGGCTGAACGCGCAGACCAGCGGTTCGCAGCGCGGACGGGTGTTTGCGGTGTATATGGCCGTCAACCTGGGGTCACTGGCGATTGCCCAGCAGCTGTTACGGCTGGGTTCTGCCGAGAGCTTTCTGTTGTTTGCGGTATCCGCCATTCTCGTCAGTATCAGCCTGGTGCCCATTACCCTGACGCGCATAAAGCAACCGGAAGTGTCGGTGGTGCCACGGCTGAAACTCTCCGCCATCTATCGCTTCTCACCGGTTGCCGCTGCCGGCGCGTTGTTATCCGGTTTGGCCATGGGAGGCTTCTGGGGAATGGGTGCTATTTACGCCGGACGCATTGGACTCGACAGTCACGGCGTGGCCACGTTTATGTCCTTTGCCATTCTCGGTGGCGCACTGTTTCAGTTTCCGCTGGGACGCTATTCGGATACCCACGACCGGCGCAAGGTACTGGCGGTTGTGACGCTACTGGCAGCGGTTGCTGCAGCCTTGTTGTGGATCACCTCCCTGTTTGGCTACTGGGTGTATCTGGCAGCGGCGCTCTACGGCGGCTTTGCGTTTGCCATCTACCCCGTGTCAGTGGCGATGCTGATGGACAAGCTGGAGCCGGAAAATATTTTGTCCGGTGCGAGCAGTTTATTATTTTTGCACGGTGTTGGTGCGGCAGTAGGTCCTGCACTGGCGGGACAGTTAATGTCCTGGATGGGCTCTCAGGCACTGACACTCTACTTTGTCGCCATGCAAATGGTGCTCTGTTTGTTCGCGGTACGGAACTTGCAGCACTCAATGACAGTGACTTCCGATCAACCTGCACACTTTGTTCCCATGGTGCGAACCACACCCACGGTGTTGGAGATGTTACCGGACGAAGAACAGGAAACCATGCAGGGAGAAACCGTGTCCGAAACACCGCACACGGAAAAGGAAGTCGCAGGCAGGATTTAATTCTTTGTTAAATGTTGCAGCGGCAGGATTCCAACAGTCGCCGTGTTGGTCACAACACTTGTGGGATTCAACAAAGGGTTAGTCAGGCATTCAGGCCTTAAAAAGGCTGTCGCTGATGGTTTTAACAACCATGATCCATTCCGCGCAATTGCGCGGCGGTTGTCCAAAAATACGGTTCTCTGACGAACACAGATTTGGACGAAAAATACAGACTCGCACCTGCGGCCAGCTGCTTTAAGGCATAACACACTGCTCTGATTTCGGGCCGGTTTCCCGTTATCAGTTACAGGAGATTGTCATGCTATTAGCCACCGATTTGGACGGCACGTTTCTCGCCGGTACGCCGGAACAGCGGCTTAAACTCTACCAGCTCATCAGCGCCCATCCGGACATCACTCTGGCTTTTGTCACCGGCCGCGGACTGGAGTCCGTTTTGCCGCTGTTATCCGATCCCACCATTCCACAACCGGATTACATTATTTGCGATGTGGGCTGCACCATTGTTGAAGGCCTCACACAACAACCCATTCAGCCACTGCAGGCAAAAATTGATGCCCTGTGGCCCGGAACCCAGGTGATTGAAAACGCCCTGGCTCACAAAACCGGACTGCAACGTCAGGATGTGCCTCAGGAGCGTCGCTGTTCCTATTTTTGTGAAGAAGGTGCCATTGATGATGAAATCATTTCCATCGTCAACGACCTTTCCTGTGACCTGTTGTATTCCGCGGATCTCTATCTGGATGTTTTGCCACCAGGCATCAATAAAGGCAAAACCCTGCGCGAGCTGGTGGAACATCTGGGCTGGCATCCGGAACAGGTGATGGTTGCCGGCGATACCCTCAATGATCTGTCCATGTATGAACAGGGCTTTATCGGCGTGTGTGTGGGAGAGTCAGAACCGGCGCTGTTACAATCCACCGAAAATCGCGCGCGTGTGTTTCACGCCAGTGAACCCGGTTGTGGCGGCATCCTCGAAGCCTTTCAGCACTTTGGTTTTCTCGGCCCCGCCGGCCTCGAAGCGGAAGCTCAGGAGTTGTTGCCACCGGGCAAATCGGATCTGGTGATTGTCTATCACCGTTTGCCGTACGAAGAAGTGTTTGAAGAAGGCGAGCTTCGTCGTCGACGCCCCTCCTCACCCAATGGCATCATTCCGACCCTGCTGGGTTTCTTTGCCGACGGTCGCCGGGGCTCCTGGGTCGCCTGGTCAACACACGATGACAATCACGGCGATTTTGAAACACACACCGAAGTAGATGCCAGCAACTACCCCAACCTGCGTGCCGCACGGGTGCGTCTGACGAAAGACGAAGTGGATATCTTTTATAAAAAGTTTTCCAAGGAAGCCTTCTGGCCAACGTTACACACTTTTTGGGAGCGGGCCACGTTTCGCGAAGAACACTGGGAAGTGTTTCTCGAAGTCAACCGTGCCTTTGCCGAGCGCGCCGCTGCCGAGGCTGCTGAAAACGCCGTGGTCTGGATTCACGATTACAACCTCTGGATGGTACCGGCCTATCTGCGGGAAATTCGCCCGGATGTGACCATTGCCTTTTTCCACCACACCTACTTTCCGTCTGCCGACGTGTTTAATGTACTGCCCTGGCGGAAGGATATTATCGGCAGCCTGTTGCAGTGTGACTACGTCGGTTTTCACATTCCCCGTCAATCGGAAAACTTTGTCGATGTGGTTCGTGGAGTCACACCGTTTACGGTCAAGGAAAAAGTCAGCTGTGCTCCGCGCTTTCTGACTTACGGCTGTGCTGTGGGACTGGATGAAATGACCCGACAAATCGAAGTCAATGGTCGCACCATTTGCCTCGGGGCTCATCCGGTGGGTTTAAGTCTCGATCGCATCAAGAGTGCTTTGGCCATGCCGTCCATTCAAAACCGCATGACGGAATTGCGTGAAGAGCTGGATGGAACCCGGGTTATTCTTTCGGTCGAGCGGCTGGACTTTACCAAAGGCATTCTGGAAAAACTGACCGCTTACGAACGTCTGCTCAAGACCCATCCGGAGTTGATCGGCAAGATCACCCTGCTTACAGTTTGTGTGCCCGCAGCCAAGGAAATGTCCATCTACGATGAACTGCAACAGCAGATTGAGCAGGCGGTGGGCAGAATCAACGGCAGCTTTGCCCGGGTGGGTTGGACACCCATCCAGTTTTTCTTCCGCAGTTTTCCGTTTGAGGAACTGGTAGCCTATTACGCCATGGCCGATGTCATGTGGATTACGCCGCTTCGCGATGGTCTCAATCTGGTGGCCAAGGAGTATGTGGCGACTCAAGGCCTGACCGATGGTCGCGGTGTGCTGGTGTTATCAGAGTTTACCGGTGCCGCTGCAGAATTGCGCGGTGTGGTATTGGCCAACCCCCACGATCCGGTAGAGCTGGCTGACACCTGCTACTTTGCATTAAACATGCACGCCAAGGACGCCAAGGCCCGCTTGAAAGAAGCCTTCGAAGTGGTGGAGTACTACGACATCAATTACTGGGGGCAGGAATTTATGTCTGCCGTCGCGGCCACAACCAAGGATAACGTGATTGAACTGGACTCAAAGAGAAAACTCGGGGTCGCATGACCCCGAGCTTATAAGACAGTCTCTCGATTGATGCAATACCGCTGGCAGATAGAGATCACTAACAACAGTTCTGCCAGCATTCATCCCAGCAAGAATCGACAATAACTCCCACCAACCGCCACGTCTCACGGGCACTGGCGCCTGCCAGTCACACAATTGGCCTACGAAACAACATTAACATCCCGCGCCCAAAGTTTGTCTTGGATCATAACGCTACCAGTCCAAAATCTGTGATCATGCGTAAACAGGTTAAAGAAATAATACCTGTACAGGTCAAAAGCTGCAGAGGCTTATCATCAAAAAGCTTCATATTTAGGAAATTTTGCCGATGATACGAGTAATGACGATTTTTTACCTGCTTCGGTTACTGACAGATCAACCATTAGCGGTTTGTTAACGTCAACAGCGAATTTCTTGCCTTTCGATTATTAGAGCCCCAAACCGGTAGTACACATGCCCACAACAGACACTGCATCAGGCCTTACCCCACTGACAAAACTGCATTGGTATCACTGGCTGGTGTTAGCTCTCTCACTGGCTTTGACCGTGGGTGCCTGGTATTTTTCGTCCCGTCAGGTGCAAGAGAAAACCCAGGCACAATTTGATTTTCAGGCGGCACAAATTCTTGAACTGGTGCAGGAGCGAATGGCCAAGTACGAAGAGGCATTGTGGGCCGGGGTAGCCGCGTTGCATATGCTGGAAGATGATGCCTCCCGCAAAGACTGGAAAACTTTTGCGACCAGTTTACAAATTGAGAATCGATTTCCGGGTATTAACGGGATCGGGGTTATTCATTACGTTCCACTTAAAAAATTACCCGAGTATCTTGCCTGGCAACGTCAACTCCTACCTGAGTATGCACTTCATCCAGCTCATACCATCCCCGAATACTGGCCTATCACTTATATCGAACCCGAGGCCAGTAATCTTAAAGCCATAGGGCTGGATATGGCTCATGAACACAACCGCTTCACCGCTGCCCAAAAAGCCAGGGACACCGGCAACGCAACAATAACCGGCCCTATCACCCTGGTGCAGGACTCGCGAAAAACCCCGGGCTTTTTATTTTACGCTCCCTGGTACTCTACAGATCCTGTACCTTCTACACACGGTGATCGACACAACGGGTTTCTCGGCCTGGTGTACGCACCTTTTATTATGCATAGACTGATGGATGGTACCCTGGAAAACACCAACCGACAGGTGAACTTCAGTATCCATGACGGTACTGAAGAGCTTTACAACGAGCTGACCACTGCGTCTGAAGACTATGACCATAATCCGATGTTTACCACTGAAATTACGGTAGAAATGTATGGCCGACCCTGGACATTTGCTCTGCATTCATCACAGATTTTTCGTGCCCAACACCCTCAGGATCAACCTTTTCTGATCTTGATCGGAGGGCTGTTAATTGACACGTTGCTGCTGTTTATCTTCCTCGTACTGGTACGCTCCAATGAGCGAGCCGTCAATTATGCCAATAAAGTAACGGAAGATTTGAAATTGCGACAGGAAGATCTTGAAAGAGCCCAGAAAAGCCTCAAGACACGCAACAATGAATTACTGGAAGCCAATAAAGAACTGGATCAATTTGCCTTTGTCGCTTCACATGATCTTAAAGCTCCCTTGAGAGGTATCTACCAACTGTCCCAGTGGATTGCAGATGACCTGAGAGACAAGATCTCAACGGAGACTTCTGATTATCTGACACTGCTTCAAAGTCGCGTATCTCGTCTGGAACGATTACTCGACGACCTGCTCAGCTATTCAAGAGTGGGACGAAAAGAAGGCCAACCCGAACTGTTTTGCATTACCGAGAGAGTTCAGCAACTTTTTGAGCTCTTGAGTCCACCGGATAATTTCAAACTTATCTGCAATAACGAAGTGGGAGACATCAACACTCTGGCAACGCCTTTGGAATTGATTCTCCGCAACCTTATTGGCAATGCCATCAAGCATCACGATCAATCCCAAGGGGTTGTGACTGTAAACGTAAAAATGATGGAAGATTTTTACCAGTTTACGGTTGAAGATGATGGCCCCGGCATTGCCAAAGAATACCACACCAAAGTATTCGATCTGTTTCACACACTCAAACCCAGAGACCTTGTGGAAGGCAGTGGTCTTGGGCTTTCGGTGATCAAGAAAATACTGGACAGCTACATGTGCCGTTACCACATTGAGTCAGATGGAATCCGGGGCTACCGTTTCACCTTTACCTGGCCAAACGAACAGCAACTGAAAGCGCGGCTTAAGGAATAACTCCGAATAATTTTCGATGTTGACTCAGTTGACTCTTGGTAACTTTTGAAGTGATGTTTTTATGGATATATTGATTATTGATGATGATGCCGTAGACCGAATGTCTGCAACCCGAACACTTAAGGCTTCAATGCTGCAGATTAAAAACATCGATCAGACAGCTTCTGCAAGCGAGGGTATAGCGCTGGCAAAACAACATCAATACGATATGATCCTGCTCGATTATCAATTACCTCCGTCAAACGGTATCGAAGTGCTGCGTGAACTGCGAAGCAACAGTGACTTTGCAACCGCCATTGTGATGCTGAGTCACAGTAATGATGAAGAACTGGCCTTAAGTTGTATCGAGGCTGGTGCTCAGGATTTCATCATGAAAAGTGAAATGACAGCTGCCCGATTGAAGCGGGCGATTTTAATATCCAAAGAACGTTATCAGCTGGAACGCAAGATCATTGACAGCCATAAACAGCTGAAGGCTCTGGCTGAGAAGGACAGTCTTACCGGATTGAGTAATCGATATTTCTTTGATGAAGCGTTAAAAGACGCTATTCCCAAAGCCGCTCGAGATAACACCACACTGGCTTTACTTTTCCTTGACCTCGATAAATTCAAAAACATCAATGATACTCTTGGCCACAAAGCCGGTGATGATTTTTTAAAGGAAGTCGCACGACGTCTGGAAAAACCTGTGCGTGAGGGCGATAAATTGTGCCGTTTGGGGGGAGATGAATTTGCCATTCTGGTTCATGATTTTAGTCACCCTGATCAAATACGGTTTCTGGTCAAACGGATACTCGAATCTCTGAGTGAACCGGCAGCACTCGGCGACCAAAAAATAGATATTAGTGTCAGTATAGGCGTGGCCACTTACCCCGAATGTGGTCAAACCCCTGTCGAATTAATGCAATCTGCCGATATTGCCATGTACCGGGCCAAAGCCTCTGGACGCAATCAGGTTCAGTATTATTCCAAAGATTTTCACAATCACATTGAAAATCGTGTTCGCCTGGAAATTGATTTGAAACAGTGTCTGGAGAAAAACCAGTTTGTGTTGTTCTATCAACCGCAGATCAATTCACAAACTTTAAAACTTGAAGGTGTTGAAGCCCTGATTCGCTGGCAACATCCTGAGTTGGGATTAATTGCTCCTGACGATTTCATTTCTGTTGCAGAAGAAGCGGGGCTGATTAACGATATTGGTCGCTGGGTACTCGAATCGGCCTGCCAGCAATTCAGTCAGTGGATGCATTTGGGAATGGCCCAAAACCTTGCACTTTCCATATCCGTAAACCTGTCTGCCAAACAATTAACAGATTTCGGCTTAACAGATCATCTGCAAAACTTCATGGCGCGCTACAACATTCCGGCACATCAGCTGGAGCTGGAACTCACCGAAAGCTGCGTTGTAAACAGTTCATCCGCTTTGGACATGTTGAAAGCTCTGTCAGAGCTCGGGATCCAGCTGGCGCTGGATGATTTTGGCACAGGCTATTCATCGATTTCACACCTGAATCAATACCCGTTTAAAGTCTTAAAAATAGATCAATCTTTTATTCAACCCGTCAAAAGTCTCAGTGATGCAAATTTGTTAAAAGCCATTATTGCTTTTGCACATTCGCTCAATTACGAAACGGTGGCTGAAGGAATCGAGACGGAACTACAGCGGGATATATGCATTCAACTGGGTGTATCCCGGCTTCAGGGTTTTTTATTCTCTGAACCTTTACCGGCCCACGAATTGGAAAAAAACTGGTTAACGAATTAAAGGGTTATCGAAACTTTTATCAACGGCAATAGGTTTGATTAAGGTTCAGTTCCTTTTGCAGTTTTTTGCTGAGACCTAAAGATACTATGCGGTGTGATTCGGTCAGGTAATAGATCAGTTCTTCGTTTGTGGTGTTGGCCTTATCAAACTGCTGAATCCATTTCATCCCCCGAGATGCGAGGTAAGGTGCTGGCTTAAAACCCGGCTTATCTTGCAGAAAGTAATAGTTTCTGTCGGAAGTTTTAAAGGTGAAGGCAGGCTGGTTTGCCTCCCCCCACCCGCCAATGGCAAACACCTTGCCACCGACCTTCCAAACGTGAGACCCGCCCCATTGCATAACGTAAGTGGTCGCCGGAAGGTTGCAACAAAATTCGTTAAATTCTTCATACGTCATATGTCCGGTCTCACTCAGACTTCTGATCACGTTTAAAATCTAGAGGCTATGATCTCCTGTTGCATATTCGACGGCTTTATTGGCATGAATTTCTGTGGTATCCAATAACCTCACCTCGGTGTCAGCCTGATTAACCAACATGCCGATTTCGGTACATCCAAGGATTACAGCTTCAGCGCCGAGATCAGACAGAGTGTCAATGATACGCAAATAATCCTTCCTGGATTGCGATTCAGTTTTACCGAGGCAAAGCTCTTCATAAATCACTCGATGAATCATCTCTCTGTCCTCAACGTCAGGAACCACCACATTAATACCATGACGATCCATCAATCTGCCTTTGTAAAAGGCCTGCTCCATGGTGAATGCTGTGCCCAGCAACCCGACTGTTTTTATCCCCTCGTTTTTTAAGACTTCGGCGGTGGCATCAGCAATATGCAGTAATGGAATATCAATAGCGGATGAAATCTCTGGCGCAACCTTATGCATGGTGTTTGTGCAAATCAGCAAAAAATCCGCTCCAGCTGCCTGAACACTCTGGGCAGCCTCTGTGAGTATCCTGGCTGTTCCTTCCCAGTCACCGGCATGCTGCAACTGTTCAATAGGTTCAAAATCCACACTGACCATGGCAATCCTTGCAGAATGTAAACCACCGAGAGACTTCCTGACGCCCTCATTAATGGCTTTGTAATAACCCAGCGTGCTTTCCCAGCTCATGCCACCCAGTAAGCCTATGGTCTTCATTTCTTTGTCCGTGTTTGCCAATGTTTTAATGACCGGTGGTTTTAGAAAATACGTTAATCACCAAAACACCGCTGATAATCAGACACATGCCCAACACACTGGCCATATCCAGTTTTTGGTCAAACACTACCCAGCCAATCAGGGAGATCAAAACAATACCGAGCCCCGCCCAGATCGCATAGGCAATGCCGACAGGAATCGCCTTTAACGTCAGTGCCAAAAAGTAAAATGAGAGGCCATAGCCAACAACAACCAATACACTTGGCCAGACTTTTGTAAAACCATCACTCGCCTTCAGGCTGGATGTCGCAATCACTTCAGTAATAATTGCTGCGCCCAAAAACAACCAGTTTTTCATCGCGTAACCTTTTCTATAACACCCGACTCACTCATCAGGCGTTTTCAGTTTCTATATCTGCATCTGCTGGCAAGAGTTTATCAGTGATACAACACATCACAACATCCCCCAGTACGTTTATGGTGGTGCGGCACATATCGAGTATACGGTCGACTCCCAGTAACAAGGCAACACCGGCAGCAGGTATCCCTACACCCTCAAGTACCATGCTGAGAATGACAATACCCGCACCGGGTGTAGCCGGTGAACCAATCGAGGCAGCGATGGCCATGGTAACCACAAACACATAATTCGTCAGCGTCAGGTCCACAGAAAACGCCTGGGCCAGAAACACCGTTGCCACCCCTTGATAGAGTGCGGTGCCGGTCATATTGATGGTGGCTCCCAGCGGAATCAGAAACCGCGCAATACCCGGACGCACACCGAACGTATTTTCCGTCACCTGGAGGCTCAAAGGCATCACCGCCGCTGAACTGCTGGTGGAGAACGCCAGCAATAACAGCTCGCGCATTTCAGTCACAAAGGTCTTGATCGAGTAACGTCCCAGCAATTTGATCAGCCCCAGGTAAAACAGAGCCAGAACCAGCAAACCAGCAATAACCGTCACCACATAAAGTAACATGCCGGTTAATACTTCCAGACCCAGATTGGACACCAGTTTTGTAATCAGACCAAATACAGCCAAAGGAGCCAAAGACATGGCCCAGGACACCACTCGCATACTGACTTCCTGCAAGGCACCCAATAAATCAAACAGCGGCTGTGCCTGTTTGGGTGCAATGGAAATCAGTGCAAACCCCAGAATCGCCGCGAACAAAACCACCTGCAACATCTCTCCGGATACCATGGAAGCCATGGGATTTTTCGGGAACAGGGAAACCACCTTGTCAGGCATATCGGCTGCTGAGGGAAAGCTGTTTTGCGAGGGTGTACCATCAGTTGCCGTCGCCAGCTCAATAGTTTCGAGAGATTCACTGTTGATATGATGACCCGGCTCTATCCACTGCCCCAAGCCAATCCCGGTAACGGTGCCAATAATGGTCGTGATCAGAATAAACCCAATGGCGATTAAGCCAATTTGCTTGAGGGCTTTCGGATTGCGATTAGCCGCCAACCCCCGGACAATGGACGCAATCACCAATGGCACTACAATCATTTGAATCAACGCAAGAAACAATTGCCCAGGCAGAGCCAGCCAGGAAGTAATCACAATCACTGCAGGTTTTGGAATCAGGTTTAACTCCGGTCCCAGCAACAACCCCAACAGAATCCCCAGACCAAGGCCAATCAGCACCTTTAACCATAAGCGGCCTTCCACTAATCGATCCAGCCGGTTGCTGAGTTGTTTCAGTGGCTCCAGGTAAAACGGCCTGACCTTAGCCATTTAGGTGATTCCTTTTAATTGATGAGGGTTCTGAATGTGTCAGATTCGGTAACAGGGTTAACAAATACCACGCAAGTGTAGTCCGTTTCTCAGTCACTGCGCTTGATCTTAATCAGCAAGCCTGACTCATCCTAATCAATACCCACCTAAAAAAGTAAACACTCACTTACAAAAACATCCAGCATTAAAAAAAACCCGCAACAATGGATCCACCAAAGTGCGGGTTAATTTAGCCCTTCAATATCAGTAAGAGCGTTTGAACTTAAAAACGCTTAAACATCCAGATTGGCCACTGCCAGGGCATTGGTTTCGATAAAGTCTCTGCGAGGCTCCACCTGATCCCCCATCAGGGTGGTGAAGATCTGATCGGCACCGATGGCGTCTTCAATCGTCACCTGCAGCATGCGGCGGCTTTCCGGATCCATGGTAGTTTCCCACAGTTGCTCGGGGTTCATCTCACCCAGACCTTTGTATCGCGAGATGTTGTAACCGCGACGGGACTCCACCATCAACCACTCCAGTGCTTCACTGAAGCTGGTGGTTTCTTTCTGACGTTCGCCACGCTGAATGTAACCCCCCTCTTCGATCAGGCCGTCGAGACGCTCACCCAGCTTGATGATGGAGGCGTACTCACCAGACAGGAAGAAGTCGCGGTTAAAGATAAAGTCCGAGGGCACACCGTGAGCGGTAATACGCACGACCGGTATAAACAGGTGACGCTCGGTATCTTCTTTGGCAAACACTTCGTAGCGATGGCTGCCGCTGCCATTACTGATCGCCAGTCGGGCAGACAGGGCATCCGCCCATTTTTCTACAGATTCACGACTTTTCAGGTGCTCTTCGGTGACGGTTTCCATATACACCATCTGTTCCAGCACTTCTGACGGGTACAGACGAGATAAACGGTCAATTGTGGCCATTACCGTGCGGTATTCAGCCACCAGATTTTCCAAACCTTCCCCAGTGATGCCCGGTGCATCTGCGTTCACATGCAGAGACGCACCTTCCAGAGCCGCCTGCGTCAGAAATCGGGTCAGCGCCTCATCGTCTTTCAGGTACTGTTCCTGTTTTCCTTTGCTGATTTTGTACAGCGGCGGTTGGGCAATGTAGATATGGCCACGCTCCACCAGTTCACGCATCTGACGGAAGAAGAAGGTCAGCAACAGAGTACGAATGTGAGAGCCATCCACGTCCGCATCCGTCATGATAATGATGCTGTGGTAACGCAGCTTATCCGGGTTGAACTCTTCATTACCAATACCGCAACCCAGGGCGGTGATCAGAGTGCCCACTTCGGCACTGGATAACATCTTGTCAAAGCGCGCCTTTTCGACGTTGAGAATTTTACCTTTCAACGGCAGGATCGCCTGGGTCTTACGGGAACGCCCCTGTTTGGCCGAACCACCCGCAGAGTCACCCTCCACCAGGTAGATTTCAGACAGTGCGGGATCTTTTTCCTGACAGTCCGCCAACTTGCCTGGCAGACCGGCAATATCCAGAGCACCTTTACGACGAGTCATTTCCCGGGCTTTACGAGCTGCTTCACGGGCACGGGCTGCTTCCATCATCTTGCCGACAATGAGTTTGGATTCCTGCGGGTTTTCCAACAGATAATCGTTGAAAGAAACCCCCATCTCCTGCTCAACCGCAGTCTTCACCTCAGAAGACACCAGCTTGTCTTTGGTCTGTGAGGAGAATTTGGGGTCCGGTACTTTCACCGAAATAATGGCCGTCAAACCTTCGCGGGCATCGTCACCGGTGGTGTTTACCTTATCTTTCTTGCCCAGGCCTTCGCGCTCAATATAGCCATTCAAACCGCGAGTCAGTGCCGCCCGGAAACCCGCCAGATGCGTACCGCCATCCCGCTGGGGAATGTTGTTGGTGTAACAGAAGATGTTTTCCTGGAAGCTGTCATTCCACTGCAGCGCCACTTCGACACCAACACCGTCTTCTTCACGCTGGGTGTTGAAGTGAATCACCTGGTTAATGGGATTTTTGTTCTGGTTGATGTGCTCAACAAAGGCTCGCAGACCACCTTCGTACTCATAGACTTCTTCTTTCCCTGAGCGCTCATCTTTCAGCACAATGCGCACACCGGAGTTCAGGAAGGACAGCTCACGCAGGCGTTTGGCCAGCTGATCGAAGTGAAATTCAATATTATTGAACGTATCCGCTGATGGATGAAAGCGTACTTCAGTACCGGTAACGTCGGTATCGCCAACCACGGCCAGTGGCGCTTCGGGCACACCGTGACGATAGACCTGCTCATGCACTTTACCGCCGCGACGAATGGTCAGCTCCAGTTTTTCAGACAGGGCGTTGACCACCGAAACACCCACGCCGTGCAGGCCGCCAGACACTTTATAAGTGTTATCGTCGAATTTACCACCGGCGTGAAGCACGGTCATAATCACTTCGGCCGCTGAAACGCCCTCTTCCTCGTGGATTTCGGTCGGAATCCCACGGCCGTTATCGCTCACAGAGACGGATTCATCCGGGTGAATCACCACTTTAATCTCGGAACAGTGTCCAGCCAACGCCTCATCAATGGAGTTATCGACGATCTCAAACACCATATGATGCAGACCGCTGCCGTCATCGGTGTCGCCAATGTACATCCCTGGGCGCTTACGAACTGCATCCAACCCTTTCAGTACCTTAATACTGGACGAGTCGTAAGAAGTTTCTTCTGTCATCTTGATGAACTCCACGTGTTAAGCATGATTGCTTTAATGTTATTTTGACCTCGGAGAGGTAAACAATAGGGGATAATCCCCCTGTTAACCGACTATTTCCGGGGCTTTTTCCTGCTCCACGACACCATGTTTCACGTGGAACACTCTTATATCGTTCGTTGTAGTGCTTTTGTGGCCGGGCTTACCGTTATCAGGGGCTATCCCTGCAACTGCCTCAGCTGCACTGTCAGTATCACTGGTACCAGAGTCACTGACATTCGAAGAACCCTCAGCAACAATGTCTGAGTTATCACTATCTGGCTGCTCTCTCAGGGTTTGCTTTTGCCACACCCCTTGCCAAGCTGCCAATACCGGAGCTTTCTCAACCCCAGTCACAAAGACCTGACACCCCATATCCACCAGCCACTCAGCCAATATCAGCCGGAAGTGCTCATCCAGCTCTGCGGGAAGGTCATCGATCAGGTATACACAACGACGTTTGCGCTGTTCGCTGTACACCATCCCCTGTGCGATCAACAGCGCACTGACTACGATCTTTTGTTGGCCGCGGGATAACACATCCACTGCTGCTACCTTGCCAGACATGATCTTCACATCCGCACGGTGCGGGCCCTGACGGGTATAGCCCAGCTCGCTGTCCCTTTCCTGAGTGGACTGCAGCAGCTCGGAAAACTCCTGCTCTGCATCCCAGCCGCGATAATAACGCAGCGATAGCTTTTCCAGCCCCTCAAAGCCCGATATCAGGCGGGAAAAAACCAGCTGAAGTCGGTGAAAGGCTGAGTCGCGAAATCTATCGAGACGAGCTGCCAGAGCCGCTAACTCCCTGTCCCAGGGCGCCAGCTGCAAAGGATCAATTTTACCACGTCTGAGCAAACTATTGCGGTGTTTTAAGCACTTTTCGTAACTGCGCCACACGCTGTAGAAGTCATGTTCCACGTGGAACACCAGCCAATCCAGAAACTGACGTCTGACCACCGGAGCCCCTTCCAACAGGCTGAAAGAGTGGCCATTCATTACCCGAACCGGTAACGCCTCTGCCAGTTCTGCCGCCGAGGCACAGGGCTGGCCTCCTTTTTTAATCAGAGCTTGCCCCTGGCGATCCCGCTGGACACCAATGGGCAGAGTAGTTTCAGGGGATGAAAGGGGAGATCCGGAAGGTTCAGACGAGGCACCGGAAGTGGTTCCACCGTCACTGGACTCAAATAACTCCCCGCTTCCCTCTGCCAAATACGGGCTCAGCTGCACGCGACCGAAGACGGTATACGCCTCAGCGTCGTAGTTGATCATGGTTTTGTATTTGCGGGAGCGGAAGGATCGCCCCAGAGAGAGCGTGCTAATGGCTTCCAGAACACTGGTTTTGCCACTGCCGTTGTCGCCAAAGAAAATATTAAGCTGGGGTGACAGCTCAATATCCACCGCTTTCAGATTGCGGAAGTTATGTGCCGACAAGCGCCGGAGAGTCATAGATTAATCACAGGAGGTTAATAGTGTGTAACACCCGGCAAACCCTACTGTCCAGGCATCCCTGAAACCGGCAGCTTCCCGGGTGTTTACACATTAAAGACGCATTGGCATCACAACATAGACGGAGTCACCACCTTCCGGCTCTTCCAGCAAGGCACTGCTGTTGGAGTCAGACAGTGTCATTTTCACCTTGTCGGAACTCAGCACACCGGTAACATCCTGCAGATAGCTGACGTTAAAGCCGATTTCCAGCTGGTCGCCGGTGTAATCCACAGCCACCTGCTCTTCCGCTTCTTCCTGTTCCGGGTTGTTGGCAACGATGGTCAGCTGGCCATCGGTCAACAGCAAACGCACACCGCGGTATTTTTCGTTGGACAGAATCGCAGTACGACCAAACGCCTGACGCAGCTCATTGCGGTCACCAAAGACTTCTTTATTACCACCTTTAGGCAATACCCGCTCGTAATCCGGGAACTTGCCATCCACCAGCTTGGAGGTAAAGGTATAGGCTTCTGTGGCCACGCGAATGTGGTTAGCGCCCAGAGTGATGTCCACATTCCCCTGACCATCCAGCAGACGCGCCAGCTCGACCACACCTTTGCGCGGCAGAATCGCCTGAGTCACGTCCGAGGTTGAAACAGACACCGCGCGGGTGCACATGGCCAGGCGGTGACCGTCGGTAGCAACGGCACGCAGCTGCCCTTCTTTCACTTCCCACAACATCCCGTTGAGGTAGTAGCGTACATCCTGCTGCGCCATGGCAAAGCCGGTGCGATCGATCAGGCGTTTAATGTCCTGTTGCTCACAGGAAAACTGCAGATCGCCAGGTCCCTGCTCTACGTTGGGGAAATCGTTGGCGGGCAGAGTCGACAGTGTGAAGCGACTGCGGCCAGACTTCAAAATAACCCTTTGATTTTCCTCAGAAAAATTTAAAACAGCATCGTCCGGGAGTGAACGGCAGATATCCACCAGCTTACGCGCTGGAACGGTCAGTTCACCGGATTCGCCAGCCTCAGGCAGCTGCACGCGAGCCACGATTTCGACTTCCAGGTCGGTGCCCGTCATGGACAGGCGATCGCCTTCCAGCACAATCAGCACATTGGCCAATACCGGTAACGTCTGACGACGCTCCACCACACCGGCAACCAACTGCAAGGGCTTGAGTAATGCTTCACGTGGTACGCTGAATTTCATGGCTTGGTCTCTTAAAAATTGGATCTGAGTAAGTTGAATTCATACCGCTCGGATCATTCAAACGGTTGTTTGATTTTTTTATCATCACCCCGGCAAAAAATACTCCCGGGACTGTGTTCGCAGGTGTTCCCCCTTCGGCACACCTGCGGCTGTCACTTTGCAATATCCTGGATTTACGATGTCTACGATGTCAGGGAGCGCTGCAAATTTTTCCAGTCTTCTCGCATATCGCCATCTTCTTCCCGCAGCTCTTTAATCTTGCGGCAAGCGTGTAATACCGTCGTATGATCGCGGCCACCAAAGGCTTCACCGATTTCCGGCAGGCTGTGGTTGGTCAGCTCTTTTGCCAGTGACATCGCTACCTGACGTGGTCGCGCCACCGATCGACTGCGGCGCTTGGACAAGATATCACTGACTTTGATCTTGTAATACTCAGCCACCACCCGCTGGATGTTATCCACGCTGACCTGCTTGTCTTGCAGGGCAAGCAGGTCTTTCAGGGCTTCGCGCACCAGCGGCACATCGATTTCACGACCGGTAAAGTGAGCGTTGGCAATTACCCGCTTCAACGCCCCTTCCAGCTCACGGACGTTGGAGCGAATGCGCTGGGCAATAAAGAAAGCGGCATCATTGGGCAACAGCATGTTCGCCTGATCGGCTTTCTTCATCAGAATCGCAACCCGGGTTTCCAGCTCCGGCGGCTCGATGGCCACCGTCAAACCCCAGCCAAAACGGGATTTGAGACGCTCTTCCAGCCCGTGAATTTCTTTAGGGTAGCGGTCACAAGTTACAATAATTTGCTGTCCACCCTCAAGTAACGCATTGAAAGTGTGGAAAAATTCTTCCTGAGAGCGATCTTTGCCGGCAAAAAACTGAATGTCATCAATCAGCAGCGCATCGACAGAGCGGTAATAGCGTTTGAAATCGTTAATGGCGTTAAGCTGCAACGCCTTGACCATATCCGCCACAAAACGCTCGGAGTGCAGATAGACAATCTTGGCGTTGGGGTTTTTATCCGCCAGGGCATTACCGACCGCGTGCATCAAGTGGGTTTTACCCAACCCAACCCCACCGTAAATAAAGAGCGGGTTGTAAGCCCCACCCGGGTTTTCGGCCACCTGTCGGGCGGCAGCCAAACCCAGCTGATTCGACTTACCTTCAACGAAGCTGGGGAAAGTAAAACTCTGATTCAGGTAGTTGCGGTGCTTCAGGCCACCCTCGACTTCAACCGCGGTAGCCCGTTCACCGGTATTGGCCGAGGTAATAATGCCGGCAGCCGATGAGGCACTGGTGGCGCCATAACCGGGGGCAGCCGTCTGGCGACTGCGCTCCATGTCCGACAGACCGGACCCGCTATCACCGCCCAGGGGTAACTCGGGCTGACTTTGCTCTGTAAACCCCTGCCCGGAAAGAGCCGAGGGCTGAAAGCTGTTGTCCGCGTCCTGTGGCGGATAATCCGCTGCGGGGGCATTGCTTGAGTAATCGCCTGCGGGGGCCTGGCCGCCGGGCTGGAAAGTGCTGGTCGGCTGGGAGGCCTGTGTCTCCAGAACACCACTATTCCCCATGGCACCACCATTAAAGCCAGAACCATGATTAAAAGACGAATGAGTAGCAGGTTGCTGAGTGGGTAGACGTTGTTCAGCCTGCACATTGAGCGGCTGACGACTGCGACGCTGATAGCGAGCGCCCGATTGGGCAGAGCTAACCCCCAACTCGATTTGAAAACCGAGCTGAGCGCCGTGCTCACCGGCCAATTCCTGAATGCGTCCGAGAAACTTGTCGTTCACCCAATCCAACACAAACCGGTTGGGCGCCAACAACTTCAGATGCTGACCCGCCGATACCTCATCCACCACCAGCGGTCGAATCCATGTGTTGTACTGTTGTGACGGCAATTCATTCTGTAAAGCGTCCGCACATTTTTTCCAGATTAACTCTGGCAAATTACCCCCTCGACACCGACTCCGAAAGTCGCTGTTATACACCGAAAATTGTGAAAATTTATTCGTGGAAAAGCCTGTTATTCTACGCCCAATGAGCTTGGGTTATCCACACTTAAAAACGCTCAATCTTTAAACAGAATCAATATTCCCTTTATTTATCAGACAGTTACTAAAGTTTTAGAAAATAAAAAAATATCAAATTTGCGGGGGATAACCTAAAAGCCGACAACACCCTGTGGATAACCCTGTTAATATCCTGAGAGGAAGCTGGGCGTGAATAGTCGCTTTGAATTCCCCCTCAAAAAGCGTCGAAAAGTTAAACAGATAGGTCGATAAAGCATTGCTTTTGTATGGTTAATTCTTTAGAATCGCGCCTCTTTTTTCGCGCTTGTGCTCAAGTGTTCCTGAATTCCGGATCTTTAAAGCCAGAATTTCAGGATCTGAGACTCGCGTAAACCAGTTTGAACGTAAGACTCAATCGGCAAGGTAAGTCCCATGAAAAGAACATTTCAGCCCAGCGTTCTGAAGCGCAAACGCACCCACGGTTTCCGCTCACGTATGGCCACCAAAAACGGTCGCAAGATCCTGGCTCGTCGTCGCACCAAAGGTCGCAAAGAGCTGGCAGCTTAATCGCGGTGCTGGCTTATATATAGAAGAGAGTGGGTTCCGTACTCTTTCTTCTATATATAAGCCCGGCTTCCGTGACTCAAGTTCCGGTTTAGATAGGTCCTGGCGTGTCGAGCAAGACTTTATCGCCCAACAAGGCGTTTCCAAAGTCTCTCCGAATGCTCAATGCCAGTGACTATCAGGCTGTCTTTAACGACGCCCGTTTCAAAGCTTCTCACCAGCACCTTCTGATCCTTTCCAGCCCCAATTCCACTCCGGTTTCCGGCGGTGTGCCTCGTCTCGGCCTGGTGATTGCCAAAAAACATATCCGTTTGGCCGTACAACGCAACCGAATCAAGCGTATACTGCGTGAAACTTTTCGCCAGCACCAACAGGAGCTCGGCGGAATCGACGCTGTGGTGCTTGCACGACGCGGGTTGGATCAACTGGATAACGCCCAATTGCACAAGTTATTTAACAAGCAGTGGGCGCGGATAATAAAGAAGGCATCGCAAGCTGACGCCAACTCTGGCGACAGCCCAAAACGCACATGAAGATCATCGGGATAAAGCTCATCCACGCATATCGTTACCTGGCCAGCCCCTGGGTGGGCAACCAGTGTCGCTTTTACCCCACCTGTTCTCACTACGCGGAAGAAGCCATCGAACACTACGGTCTGTTGAAAGGGAGCGCACTGGCGGCCAAACGCCTGCTAAAATGCCACCCCTGGCATCCGGGGGGCATCGATTTTGTGCCCGGCACGGTAAATGAAGCAGCGGACAGTGACAGTTCGGATGAGACCAGCGACTCAATCACTGACGTGACCCCCGGCGAAAGCAACAAGCTGACGGCGGAGTCTCACCGCGGCTGACACAACAACAAACGACTCACACTAACCACAACGGCAGTATTTATGGACTGGCAACGCACGATAATCTTGGGGGCTATTGCAATAGTTTCCGTGGTATTGATCAATGAATGGGGCGATTTTCAACAGCGCAACAAACCCGTTATCTCGCAGGAAACCACTGCTTCGCAGACCACCCTGCCTCAGTTGAACACTGAAACCACTACCTCAGTGCCGCAGCAGGTATCTGACAGTGGTTCCGGGATCGCCAGCGACATTCCCGCTCCCCGGGAAACGCAGGTTACCGACGTCACCCAGACTGCCGGATCGCAAAACACCCTGATCAGCGTCAAAACCGACGCGCTGGAGTTTTTGATCGATCCCCACGGCGGCGACATTGTGAAAGCCGCTCTGCCTCAGTATCTGGAGCAGATCGACAATCCGGATCAGCCGTTTATTCTGCTGAACCGGACCCAGGCCACCACCTACATTGCCCAGAGCGGATTGATTGGCCCCAACGCCACGGACACGGCCTCAGGTCGCCCGGTATTCCGCTCTGCCCAATCGTCTTACGAAATGGCGGCCGATCAGGACACCCTGAACGTCGACCTGACTTTTCAGCAGGGCGAAGTGACCATCACCAAGCGCTTCGTGTTCAAACGCGGCGATCACCTGGTCAACATGGAATACCACATCAACAACCAGAGCAGCAGCGACTGGAAAGCGACGCTGTTTGCCCAGATCAAACGCGACAGCCACAACCCGGTGGTGGTCGACGGGTTTGGTATGCAGCCTTATTTGGGGGCCGCACTGACAACGCCCGACACCAACTACAAGAAGCTGGATTTTGAAGACCTGGCTGATGAAGATCTGGTGAATGTGGGTGGTTTTAAAGTGACGCAAACCGGTGGCTGGGTCGCCATGGTTCAACACTACTTTTTGAGCGCCTGGATTCCCAATCAGGAAGAGGAGAACCACTTCTCCCTGCGCAAGGCCAAGGGCGATAACTATCTGATGGGTTACACCGGTCCACTGGAAACAGTCGCCGCCGGCAGCACCGGGGTGATCAGCGCGTCCTTCTATGCCGGTCCGAAAAACATCGATCGTCTGGAACAAATTGCCCCCTACCTCGACCTGACCGTGGACTACGGCTGGTTGTGGTGGATTGCCAAACCGCTGTTCCACTTCCTCAACTTTATCCACAGTCTTTTGGGCAGCTGGGGCTGGTCAATTGTTGTTCTGACAATAATTATCAAGGCAGCATTCTTCCAGCTATCGGCCACCAGCTACCGGTCGATGGCCAAAATGCGCAAGTTCGCACCTGAAATGGCGCGCATGAAAGAGCTCTATGGTGATGATCGCCAGAAGATGTCTCAGGAGATGATGAAGCTCTACAAAAAAGAGAAAATCAATCCTCTGAGCGGCTGTTTGCCCATCTTGGTGCAGATGCCGGTGTTTATCTCTCTGTACTGGGTATTGATGGAAAGTGTCGAACTGCGCCACACCCCGTTCCTGTGGTGGATTCAGGATTTGTCGGTGAAAGATCCGCTGTTCATTCTGCCGGTGATCATGGGTGTCACCATGTTTATCCAGCAGAAACTGAACCCGACACCGCCGGATCCGACTCAGGCGCGCATCATGGCCATGATGCCGTTTGTGTTCACCTTTATGTTCCTGTGGTTCCCTGCAGGTCTGGTGCTGTACTGGGTAGTGAACAACACCCTGTCCATCGCCCAGCAGTACTTTATCACCAAGCGTATCGAAGCCGGCGACGTAAAAACCGCCTGATATCCTGCGTGACTTCAGTACGCCAAAGGTCAGCTCCGCAAGGGGTTGGCCTTTTTTGGTTATAATGCCGATAGCCCTTCCTCTTTTCCCGAGTCGTTATAGAACAGAGTAGTCATTGCATGTCAGACACCCCAACTTCCAGCGCCTTCAATACGGATACCATCGCCGCCATTGCCACCCCTCCCGGGAAAGGCGGTGTGGGCATCGTACGAGTCTCCGGTGCCCGGGCGAAATCTTTGGCAGAAACCATTACCGGTCGCCCGCTGACGCCGCGCATGGCCCACTATGGCGCGTTTCTGGATGACAGCGGAGATGCCATTGATGAAGGTCTGGCGATCTTCTTCCCCGGTCCCAACTCCTTTACCGGGGAAGACGTGCTGGAGCTGCAGGGACACGGCGGCCCGATCATTCTCGACTGCCTGTTGCGCCGGGTGACCGAACTGGGTGCACGCATTGCCAACCCGGGGGAGTTTTCCGAGCGCGCCTTTCTCAATGACAAGATGGATCTGGCCCAGGCGGAGGCCATCGCCGATCTGATTGAGGCCTCTTCCGAACAGGCCGCCCGCAACGCAGTTCACTCGCTGCAGGGGGCCTTTTCCAAAGAAATTCACGCATTGGTCGAAGCGCTGATTCAATTGCGGATCTACGTGGAAGCCGCCATTGATTTTCCGGAAGAAGAAATCGATTTTCTCGGCGACGGCAAGGTCGCCGGAGACCTGCAGGGGATTCTGGATCAGTTACAGCGGGTCAAAAACGAAGCCCGACAGGGTTCGATCATGCGCGAGGGCATGCAGGTAGTGATCGCCGGACGGCCCAACGCCGGCAAGTCCAGCCTGCTCAATGCCCTCTCCGGCCGCGACAGCGCCATTGTGACTCACATCGAAGGCACCACCCGCGATGTGCTGCGCGAGCATATCCACATCGACGGCATGCCGCTGCACATCATCGACACCGCCGGTTTGCGGGAGAGCCCGGACGAAGTGGAACAGATCGGCATCGAGCGCGCCTGGCAGGAAATCCACCGCGCCGACCGGATATTGATGGTGGTCGACGCCACCACCACCGACAACACCCATGCCGCCGACATCTGGCCGGAGTTTGTGGGGGAGCTGAAAGATACCTCGCACCTGACTCTGGTTCTCAACAAATGCGACCTCAAGCCGGTTGCCAACGGAACTGAACAGGCCGCCGATCACCCGGTGATTGCCCTGTCCGCCAAATCCGGCGAGGGGGTCGATCAACTGCGCGAACACCTGAAAGCCTGCATGGGCTTTACCGGCACCACTGAGGGTGGCTACACCGCCCGCCGCCGCCACCTGGATGCACTGTCCCGCGCCGAGACCCTGCTGGTCACCGGGCAGGATCAATTGCTGTCACTGGGAGCCGGTGAGCTGCTGGCCGAAGACCTGCGTCAGGCGCAGAACGCGCTGGGGGAAATCACCGGCGACTTTACCCCCGACGAATTGCTGGGCCGGATTTTCTCCAGCTTCTGTATTGGCAAGTAATCCCTAAAACCACTGCCGGGTTCGATTCACAAACCACACCAGTGACAGCATCACCGGCACTTCCACCAGCACGCCGACCACCGTCGCCAGTGCCGCGCCCGAGTGAAGACCAAACAGGGAAATCGCCACCGCCACGGCCAGCTCAAAAAAGTTGGACGTGCCAATCAAGCAGGCGGGAGCCGCCACATTGTGGGGAAGCCGAAGCTTTTTGGCCGCCAGGTAAGCAATGGCAAAGATGCCGTAGGTTTGAATCAACAGCGGAATGGCAATCAGCACGATGATAAAGGGCTGCTCCAGTAACGTCTGGGCCTGAAAGGCAAATAACAGCACCACCGTTGCCAGCAAGCCGATGATCGACCAGGGCTTGAGCCTGGCCACAAACACATTCAGACGGCGGTGATCACCGGCCTCCCCCACCCCCTGATTGCGATCCAGTCGCTGGCGGGTTATCGCGCCGGCCAGCAGCGGCAACACCACATAGAGCACCACAGACAGCAACAGAGTTTCCCAGGGTACCTGAATATCACTGATGCCCAGCAAAAATGCGGTAATGGGGGCGAAGGCGAAAATCATGATGATGTCGTTGATAGAGACCTGCACCAGCGTGTAATTGGGATCTCCCCTGGTCAGCTGACTCCAGACGAACACCATGGCCGTACAGGGCGCCACGCCCAGCAGGATCATCCCGGCGATATACTCCTCTGCGGACTGAGGATCGACCCAGTCGGCAAACAGCCCCTTAAAGAACAACCAGCCCAGCAGAGCCATGGTGAAGGGCTTGATCAGCCAGTTCACCACCAGCGTCAGTATCAGCCCTCTGGGTTTCTTGCCCACATCCTTAAGCGACGCGAAATCAATCTGGATCATCATGGGGTAGATCATCAGCCAGATCAGCACCGCCACCACCAGATTGACGTGGGCGTACTCAATGGCGGCTATATGGGTGAATAACCCCGGCACTGTATTGCCCAGCAACACCCCGGTGACAATACACAGGCCCACCCATACGGACAGATAGCGTTCAAATAACCCCATGATTCAGCCCTCTTCCCTGTAGCTGTTGATCCATGACCACTTCCATAACTCCCCCAATCACCATTTCTGATTGCCAAAAACTTGCCAGACTAATGCAGTTCGACAGGATACCACCAGCAGTCTCCCGAAAATCTTCATGGATGAACTACACTGTGTGTATACCTCAGAATCTCTTTGAGTTGTACGTTTTCACACCACTTACATAGGTTATCCACAATTACTCACAGGTTTATCCCCTAAGTTAATGAAAATTAAGTGATTTGAGTCACTTATACAGGGGAATTTCAGTTTGCCTGTGGAAAAGCACGGGGATTGCGTGAGTAAAAACCGGGCATGAAATTGGGGATAACCGAGCATCCCACTCCTTCTGTGCATAAGTCACCTTTCTGTCTCCAGCTTCTCAGCAGCTTTCGGTCAGCTAATACCGTTAGGGTACCGTGTTTATACTTGTCGTAACCCTATGTTTATATTGAACTTTTTAGGGTTATCCACTGAAAAGTGCCTCACTATATATAACAACAACTACATACTTACTTATCTAATCTATCTATATATATTTTTATTCTATTTATTTGTATAAGTTTGAAATCAAAAATAATTCGACGAAATTTTGAACAACAGACTTTCCCAACATATAATGTGCGCCCTTTTGAATCCGCAGCCTGTTTGACTGGGTCGTCATCTTGGGTTCGCCTGTCTCTGAGAGAATGTTTATGGATTACTCGCAACGCTATGATGTGATTGTGATTGGTGGTGGTCATGCCGGTACCGAAGCTTCCCTTGCCGCGGCAAGAATGGGTTCGCGCACTCTGCTGCTCACTCACAACATCGACACCCTGGGACAGATGAGCTGTAACCCCGCCATTGGCGGCATTGGCAAAAGCCATCTGGTGAAAGAAATCGACGCCCTCGGTGGAGCCATGGCTGTTGCCACCGACAAGGGCGGTATTCAGTTTCGCACGCTGAATGCCCGCAAAGGGCCCGCAGTGCGGGCTACCCGTGCCCAGGCGGATCGCGCACTGTACAAAGCGGCTATTCGCGAGATTCTGGAAAACCAGCCCAATCTGGATATTTTCCAGCAGGCTGCGGACGATCTGATTATCGAAGGTGATACCGTGCGTGGTGTCGTCACCCAAATGGGACTGAAATTCTATGCGCCGACGGTGGTCTTGACCGTGGGCACCTTCCTGGGGGGCAAGATTCACATCGGTTTGCAAAATCATTCCGGTGGCCGCGCCGGGGATCCGCCTTCGATCGCCCTGGCCGATCGCCTGCGCGAACTGCCGCTGACCGTCGATCGCCTGAAAACCGGCACGCCGCCGCGTATCGACGCCCGCAGTGTGAATTTTGAGAATCTGGAAAAACAGTACGGCGATACCCCGCTGCCGGTCATGTCCTATCTGGGCAAAGTGGAAGATCACCCCGAGCAGGTGTGTTGCTGGATTACCCATACCAACGCCCGAACCCATGAAATCATTCACAAGGGGCTGGATCGCTCGCCCATGTACACCGGGGTGATCGACGGTATCGGCCCGCGCTATTGTCCGTCGGTGGAAGACAAGGTTCACCGCTTCGCCGACAAGGATTCGCACCAGGTCTTCATTGAGCCCGAGGGGCTGACCACCCATGAGCTCTACCCCAACGGGATTTCCACCAGCCTGCCATTCGATGTGCAGTTTGAGCTGGTGCGCTCCATCGTGGGGTTTGAAAACGCCCACATCACGCGTCCGGGCTACGCCATCGAGTACGATTTCTTTGATCCGCGGGACCTGAAGTACAGCCTGGAAAACAAGTTTATCCACGGTCTGTTTTTCGCCGGACAGATCAACGGCACCACCGGCTACGAAGAGGCCGGTGCCCAGGGATTACTGGCAGGAACCAACGCTTCGCTGATGGCGCAAGGCAAGGAGTCCTGGACCCCTCGCCGCGACGAGGCCTACATCGGCGTGCTGGTGGATGATCTGATCACCATGGGCACCCGTGAGCCCTACCGCATGTTCACCAGTCGTGCGGAATACCGTTTGATGCTGCGCGAAGACAACGCCGATCTGCGCCTGACCGAACAGGGTCGCAATCTGGGACTGGTGGACGATGTGCGCTGGAAGGCCTTCTGTGACAAGCGCGAAGCCATTGCCCTGGAGCAACAGCGCCTCAAAGACACCTGGATTCAGGCGGGCAGTGCCGAAGCGGACTCTCTGGTGGATCGTCTGAAGTCGCCGCTGACCCGCGAGTACAGTTTGCACGATCTGCTCAAGCGTCCGGAGCTCACCTACGCCGACGTTGGTGGTCTGAAAGGTGAGCCGACTGAGAACCCGCAGGTGCGTGAACAGGTCGAGATTGATGTGAAGTACGCGGGTTACATTGACCGCCAGCAAGAGGACATCAACCGACTGCGCCAGCACGAAAACACTGTGATTCCGGCAGAGTTTGATTACAGTGTGGTGGAGGGCCTGTCCAACGAGGTGAAACAAAAACTCACCGAAGGACGTCCCGAAACTCTGGCTCGGGCCTCACGCATTCAGGGGGTGACTCCGGCGGCGGTATCGCTGCTGCTGATCTACCTGAAAAAACACGGTTTGCTGAGTAAGCAGGCCGCCGTATGAGTTCAGCTGTAACTATCGACCGCGCACCGCTGGTGCAGCGGCTGCTCGACGGTGCCGGGGCCATGGGCGTGGCGGTGAGTGACGCACAGGCCGGGCTGATGCTGGATTATCTGGAGTTGTTCCACAAGTGGAACAAAACCTACAACCTGTCGGCGATCCGCGACATCGAGTCGCAGCTGGATCGCCATCTGCTCGACAGCCTGAGTGTTGCGCCTCACATCGAGGCCGATCATCTCATCGACGTGGGCACCGGCGGTGGCCTGCCGGGTATTCCGCTGGCGATCCTGTTTCCGCAAAAGCGGTTTACCCTGCTCGACAGCAACGGCAAAAAAGCGCGTTTTCTGTTTCAGGTGAAAACCCAGTTGAAACTGGACAATGTTCAGGTTGAAAACCGTCGCGTGGAAGCCTTCCAGCCCGATGAGCCCTTTGATGCCGTGATCAGTCGCGCTTTCGCCAGTCTCAAGGATATGACCGACGGCTGTCATCATCTGCTGGCCGAGGGAGGAGTTTTTTACGCCATGAAGGGCATCTACCCCACAGATGAGTTGAGCGCACTGGAAAAAAACTATAAGGTTTCCCAATCTTATCCCCTGCAGGTTCCCCGTGAAGAAGGTGAACGTCATCTGTTGGTGTTGACCCCCTGATTCGGTGTCCACCTGGCAGACTGACCGGTTTCGCCCGGGTAGCCTGTGATTTACGCAGGACTCTCTTGAGCAGGACACTGACTTGATAAAAAAATACGCCATTGCCAATCAGAAAGGTGGGGTCGGCAAGACCACCACCTGCGTCAACCTGGCAGCTTCACTGGTGGCTACCAAAAAACGTGTGTTGTTGATTGACCTCGATCCGCAGGGGAATGCCACCATGGGCAGCGGCATCGACAAAAGCGATCTGGATCTCTCCATCTACGAAGTGCTGGTCGGTGCCTGCAAGGCCGAAGATGCGCTGGTGACCTCGCCTTCCGGACAGTACTCCGTGCTGCCGGCCAACGGTGATCTGACTGCCGCCGAAGTGGAAATGTTGTCCATGGACAACAAGGAGCGGCTGCTGAAAAGTGCCCTGGCGCCGCTGGAAGATCAGTTTGATTATCTGGTGATTGACTGCCCGCCGTCGCTGAACATGCTGACCGTCAACGCCCTGACCGCCTGTGACGGCGTAATCATTCCCATGCAGTGTGAGTACTACGCGCTGGAAGGTTTGTCGGCACTGGTCAACACCATCAATCAGATTCAGGCGTCACTGAACCCCGGTTTGACCATCGAAGGCATCCTGCGGACCATGTACGATCCGCGCAACAGTCTGACCAACGATGTGTCTGCCCAGCTGGCGGAATATTTCGGTGATGCCCTCTACCGCACCTGCGTGCCGCGCAATGTGCGACTGGCCGAGGCGCCCAGTTTTGGCCAGCCGGCGCTGGCCTATGACCGTCAATCCAAGGGGGCGATAGCTTACCTGGCGCTGGCGGGAGAAATTCTCAGACGCAACGAGAACCTGCGTCCGGACGAGATTATTCAGGCTGAAAATCCGGCTCAGGCGTAAGGTTTGAGGCGAACCCCGGGTTCGCCCGGACTCTCGGAAACCCCGGCAGTTGAACGGGCGGCCACTTCCCGGTGGAATTCAGCCACACTGAATTCAAAATTGTACAATCGACCCCTATTGTTTTAACGGACAGGACCACACTTGCCATGGCAGCAAAAAGAAAAGGCTTGGGACGCGGCTTGGACGCACTGTTGAGCGGTGCCAAAGGAGCGGAGGCCAGCGAGGCCATTGCCGCGGTATCGACTTCAGAAGCCGAGGCGACCGCTGAAGCGCAGCGCGATGGCAAGCTGGCGCAGTTACCGGTGGAATTTATTCAGCGCGGTAAATACCAGCCGCGCCGTGACATGCACCCTGAAGCTCTGGAAGAGCTGGCCGAATCCATCAAAAGCCAGGGCGTCATGCAGCCGATTGTGGTGCGCCAGATTGGCAAAGATGCCAGTGGCACCGACAAGTATGAAATCATTGCCGGGGAGCGCCGCTGGCGCGCCACCCAGTTGGCCGGTCTGGACAAGATCCCCTGTGTGATTCGCGACGTGCCGGATGAAGCCGCCATTGCCATGGCGCTGATCGAAAATATCCAGCGTGAGGACCTCAATCCCATGGAAGAGGCTTTCGCGCTCAAGCGCCTGCAGGATGAATTTGAACTGACCCATCAGGAAGTGGCTCACGCGGTGGGTAAATCCCGCACCACCATCACCAACCTGTTGCGTCTCATGTCCCTGACCGATGACGTCAAAACCATGCTGGAGCACGGCGATCTGGAAATGGGGCACGCCCGCGCCATGCTGTCGCTGGATGCCGCGGAGCAGCGGGATGTGGCCAGACAGGTTGTGGCCAAGGGATTGTCCGTACGCCAAACCGAGGCACTGGTGCGCAAGATTCAACAGGGGCAACCGCAGGTGGTGGTGGCTGAGAAGCCCAACAATTCTGACGTGCTCAAACTCGAAGAGGCCCTGGCTGAAAAAGTGGGGGTTCCGGTTTCCATCTCGCACAGCGCCAAGGGAAAGGGCAAACTGGTACTCAGTTACAACAGTTTGGACGAATTGGACGGCATCCTGAATCACCTGGGATACAAGCCCTGAGAATCGATAATGTTGTGGTCGCCTCTGTCTTAAGCCACTAGATCTGGAGCCGGGTTCTGAAGATACCGTTTTTTTGCCGCCTAAATCCATGAAATGCGGAGATTTTAACGGATATCTTCACCGGATTTAGGTTGATTGACGATGGCCTAAACCCTATAATTCGCGACGCCTGATTTGATGCCCTTTTGCGGGGTGTGTCATGAGGTAAACGGAGAGCTAGCGGAGTGTTGGCCACGAGCGTTACCAGAGAAGTCGCCTTGGCTAATATCAAACGACCTCCAATCTACCGAGTTGCTGCAATCCAGAGTTTGGTTTTGCTGTTCATCAGTGGTGGATGGAGTTTTATCGATACTGTCGTCGCCTGGTCTATACTGGCTGGCGGGGTTATCGCAGTCATCCCACATCTCTATTTCACCGTTTATGCTTTTCGCCATATGGGAGCACGCGCATCTCGGGAGATCGCACGTTCATTCAATCGGGGAGAAGCGGGAAAGTTTGTATTAACACTGGTTGGGTTTGCCTGTGTGTTTCAGGGGTTACCGGCCAGCCAGCCGCTGGCAGTGTTTGGTGGTTATATCGCCATGCTGGTGTTGCAGTGGATACTGGTGGCAAATGCAGTAAGCCGTCGGCCACAATGAGTTAATTGCACGTGGGTGATAACGGGCGGGAATCCGAGCGGTCGTCTACCAAAAATCATTGATTAAAAAGTTCTAAAAGCAGTCTTTGCGAAGTGTCTCAAGCGCAGAGAAGGGTTTTAAAACTTTTTAAAACTTAAAGGTGCTTGAGAAAACTATGGCAAGCGAAGAACTCACTCAAACGGGTTATATACAACACCACCTGCAGAACATGGCTTATGGCAAATTGCCTGAGGGCTACGTACGTTCCGACGGCAGTGTTATGGAGCAAACCGCCTGGACTATGGCGCACTCTTCTCAGGAAGCGTCCGACATGGGCTTTTGGGCGATTCACCTGGATACTCTGGGCTGGTCAATTGGCCTGGGGCTGTTGTTCTGTTTTCTGTTTACCCGTGCAGCCAAGCGTGCCACCACCGGTGTGCCAACGGGCCTGCAAAGCTTTGTTGAAACCATCGTTGAATTTGTCGACGGCGTGGTCAAAGACACCTTCCATCACAGCAACAAGCTGGTTGCTCCCATGGCGCTGACCATTTTTGTCTGGGTTTTCCTGATGAACCTGATGGATCTGGTGCCCATCGACTGGTTACCAATGGTTGCCGATCACACGATTGGTCAGGGCGATGGTCATTTATTCTTTAAAGTGGTACCTACCACGGACCCCAATGCTACCCTGGGTATGGCTGCCGGTGTTTTCCTGCTGATGATTATCTTCAGCATCAAGAACAAGGGGATTGGCGGCTTCCTGAAGGAGCTGGCTCTGCACCCGTTTAATCACCCGGTCATGATCCCGTTCAACCTGTTCCTGGAGCTGGTGGGGCTGATTGCAAAACCGATTTCACTGGGTCTGCGACTGTTCGGTAACCTCTACGCCGGTGAAATGATCTTTATCCTGATTGCCCTGCTCTACTCTGGCGGTCTGGTATTGGGCGCGTTTGGTGCTGGTTTGCAGTGGATGTGGGCAGTCTTCCACATTCTGGTAATCACTCTGCAGGCTTTCGTATTCATGGTGCTGAGTACCGTGTACATGGCCATGGCTCACGATGTGGATGAGCAGCATTAATCCGTGATTGATGTGTAAAAACGCAAGACAGATTTTTTAACGATTTACTTTTAACTTTAACTTTAAACCTTCGAAAATTGGAGAAAACAATGGAAGCACTTGGTTTGGTATACGTTGCGAGCGCACTGCTGATCGGTTTGGGCGCACTGGGTACCGCAATCGGTTTTGGTACTTTGGGTGGCAAACTGCTGGAAGGCTCTGCTCGTCAGCCTGAACAAGGTCCTGCTCTGCAAGGCAAAATGTTCCTGATGGCTGGTCTGCTGGATGCGGTACCTATGATCGGTGTTGGTATCGGCATGTACCTGATCTTTGTTGTTGCACCTGGCCTGGCGGGCTAATCGACCTCTGTCTTTATAACCTTTCCTTAAAGAACAAAGAGGTGTCGGTGTGAACATTAATTTGACTTTGATTGGCCAAACGATCTCGTTTGCGTTCTTTGTGCTCTTCTGCATGAAGTTCGTGTGGCCTGCGCTGATTTCCGTTATGGAAGAGCGTGAAAAGAAAATCGCCGATGGTCTGGAAGCTGCTGATCGTGCTGACAAAGATCTTGAGCTGGCTCAGAAACGAGCTACTCAACAACTGCGTGAAGCCAAAGAAGAAGCAGCAGCAATTATTGAGCAGGCTAACAAGCGTGCCAACCAGATTATTGAAGAAGCTAAAGGTCAGGCCGTCGCTGAAGGCGATCGTCTGAAGGCTGCGGCTGAAGCACAGATCGAACAGGACGTTAACCGCGCGAAAGAAGAACTTCGTGGCAAGGTTGCGGCTTTGGCGCTGGCTGGTGCAGAAAAAGTACTGGGCGCGTCCATTGACGAGAATGCTAACAGCGAACTGGTAAACCAGTTAGCCGCCAAACTGTAAGTGAGGTAAAACATGGCCGAACTTACTACTTTAGCCAGACCTTACGCAAAAGCTGCATTTGAATCCGCCCTGGCGGCGGATCAACTGCAGCAGTGGTCTGATATGTTAACTCTCGCGGCTGCTGTATCGCAGCACGACGGTATGGTTAAGGCACTGCTCTCACCAGCTTTGACCGCAGAAGAGAAAGCTCAGGCTTTCATCGATGTCTGCGGAGACGAGCTGAATGAAGGCGGTGTGAACCTGGTTAAAGCTCTGGCTGAAAACAAGCGCTTAACACTTCTGCCTGAAATTCAGCAGTTGTTTGAGATGCACAAAGCCCAGCGCGAGCAGACTGTCGATGTGGAAGTAACCACAGCGTTTGAGTTATCCGGCGAACTGCAAGATAAATTGGCGAAGGCACTGAGTGCCAAGCTGGACCGTGTAGTGACTTTGTCCACAGCGGTGGATAAAGCTATTTTGGGTGGCGCCCTGATACGTGCAGGCGACACAGTAATTGACGGTTCGGTGCGTGGTCGTTTGACCAAGCTCGCCGAAGCAATGAACTCCTAATCCGGCGGGTGCCGGACGGGAATTGAGGAACAGAGCATGCAGCAACTGAATCCTTCTGAAATCAGTGACATTATCAAGCAGCGCATCGATGGTCTCGATGTTTCTGCCAAAGCCCAGAATGAGGGCACCGTCGTTTCTGTAACTGACGGTATTATTCGTATTCACGGTCTGGAAGACGTGATGTACGGTGAAATGATCGAGTTTGAGGGCGGTGTCTACGGTATGGCACTGAACCTTGAGCGCGACAGTGTTGGTGCGGTTGTACTGGGTGATTACGAAGGCGTGGCAGAAGGCCAAACCTGTAAGTGTACCGGTCGTATTCTGGAAGTACCTGTTGGTGACGAGTTGCTGGGTCGCGTTGTTGACGCACTGGGTAACCCAATCGACGGTAAAGGTCCTATCGGACACACCAAAACCGACGCTATCGAAAAAATTGCTCCAGGCGTAATTGAGCGTAAGTCTGTTGACGAGCCCGTTCAGTTTGGTCTGAAGTCTGTTGATGCCATGGTACCTGTAGGTCGCGGTCAGCGTGAGCTGATCATTGGTGACCGTCAGACCGGTAAAACCGCAATTGCTGTTGACGCCATCATCAACCAAAAAGATTCCGGTATTAAGTGTATCTACGTAGCCGTAGGCCAGAAGGCTTCTTCTATTGCGTCTGTTGTACGTAAACTGGAAGAGCATGGCGCTATGGATCACACCATCGTAGTTGCCGCAACGGCCTCCGATCCTGCAGCGATGCAGTTCCTGGCTCCGTTTGCCGGTACTACCATGGGTGAATACTTCCGTGACCGTGGTCAGGACGCTCTGATCATCCACGATGACTTGACCAAGCAAGCCTGGGCGTATCGTCAGATCTCCCTGCTGCTGCGTCGTCCACCAGGCCGTGAGGCTTACCCTGGTGATGTATTCTACTTGCACTCACGTCTGCTAGAGCGCGCTTCCCGCGTTAACGCTGAATACGTTGAGAAATTCACCAACGGTGAAGTGAAAGGCAAAACCGGTTCTCTGACCGCCCTGCCTATCATTGAAACCCAGGCGGGTGACGTATCTGCGTTCGTACCAACTAACGTAATTTCGATTACTGATGGTCAGATCTTCCTGGAAACTGACATGTTCAACGCCGGTATCCGTCCTGCAATGAACGCCGGTATTTCGGTATCCCGTGTAGGTGGTTCTGCTCAGACTAAAGTGATCAAGAAACTGTCTGGTGGTATTCGTACTGCTCTGGCTCAGTACCGTGAATTGGCTGCGTTCTCTCAGTTCGCTTCCGATCTGGATGCTGCAACCAAAGCACAGCTGGATCACGGTGAGCGTGTAACCGAGCTGATGAAGCAGAAGCAATATGCACCTCTGAGCATCGCTGAGATGGGTATCATTCTGTACGCAGCCAACGAAGGCTACCTGCAGGATGTTGAAGTTGCCAAGATCGGCAGTTTCGAAGCCGCCCTGCTTTCTTACATGAACAGCGAGCACGCTGATCTGATGAAGAAAGTAAATGATTCCGGTAACTACAATGACGAAATTGAGTCCGGTTTCAAAGCAGCCCTGGAAAAATTCAAGTCTACCCAGACTTGGTAAGCAGCATTGTTAGGCGCTTTGGATGAATCTGATGAACGGTATGAAGCTGAAGCGCTTAATAAACACTGACACTATTTTGAATTTTTTTGGGAGCTGGTAATGGCAGGCGGAAAAGAAATACGTACTCAGATCACGAGTATTAAAAATACGCAGAAAATCACCAGCGCCATGGAAATGGTTGCGGCGAGTAAAATGCGTAAAGCGCAGGACCGCATGCAGCTTGGTAAACCCTACGCCCAGCGTATTCGCTCGGTAGTGGGTCATATTGCCAACGCCAACCCGGAATACAAGCACATGTTTATGGAGCAGCGCGAAGTTAAACGCGTTGGCTTTATTCTGGTTTCCACCGATCGTGGTTTGTGTGGTGGCCTGAACGTTAACCTGTTCAAGCGCGCTATCAAGTCCATGAAAGAGTGGCATGATCAGCAGATCGAAATTGATCTGTGTCTGATTGGGGCAAAAGCTGCCGCCTTCTTTAACAGTTATGGCGGAAATGTAGTTGCTGCAGTTCGTGATCTTGGTGAAGAACCAAGCATCTCCGATTTGATCGGTGGTGTGAAAATTATGCTCGACAGCTATGCCGAAGGAAAAATTGATAAGCTGTTCCTGGTAAGTAATGAGTTTGTGAACACCATGACTCAATCACCCCAGGTTGATCAATTGCTGCCTCTGGAAGCTGATGATGATGAGAAGCTGCAACACAGCTGGGACTACTTGTACGAGCCGGAAGCAGGTGAACTGCTGGAAGGTTTGTTGACTCGTTACATAGAGGCGCAAGTGTATCAGGCTGTTGTAGAAAATAGCGCATGTGAAATGGCCGCTCGTATGTTGGCGATGAAAAACGCCACCGATAATGCGGGTGACCTCATTGATGATCTGCAATTGGTTTACAACAAAGCCCGACAGGCTGCAATTACGCAGGAACTGTCAGAGATCGTCAGTGGCGCTTCAGCAGTTTGATCGAGCGTGTGACAGAATTTGAATTCTAAACTTTTGTAATTGAGGATCCGGAAATGAGTAGCGGACGTATCGTACAAATTATTGGTGCCGTTATCGACGTGGAATTCCCTCGTGACTCCGTACCTAAGGTCTATGACGCCTTAACTGTGACTGAAAAGGGTCTCACCCTTGAAGTTCAGCAGCAGCTGGGTGACGGCATGGTGCGCGCAATCGCAATGGGTTCTTCCGAAGGTGTAAGCCGTGGCTTGACCGTCGAGAACACCAACGCCCCTATCTCTGTACCTGTAGGTGCCGAGACTTTGGGTCGTATCATGGATGTATTGGGTAATCCTATTGATGAAGCTGGTCCTATCGGTGAGAAAGAGCGCAGTGCTATTCACCGCAAGGCGCCTGCTTACGACGAGCTGGCAGCTTCTGAAGATCTGCTGGAAACCGGTATTAAGGTAATCGACCTGGTTTGTCCTTTCGCCAAGGGTGGTAAGGTTGGCCTGTTCGGTGGTGCCGGTGTTGGTAAGACCGTAAACATGATGGAACTGATCAACAACATCGCAAAGGCCCACAGTGGTCTGTCTGTATTTGCGGGTGTTGGTGAGCGTACTCGTGAAGGTAACGACTTCTACTACGAGATGGAAGAGTCCAACGTACTGGACAAGGTTGCCATGGTTTACGGCCAGATGAATGAGCCCCCTGGAAACCGTCTGCGTGTAGCACTGACCGGCCTGACCATGGCTGAGAAGTTCCGTGACGAAGGTAAAGACGTACTGTTGTTCGTCGATAACATCTACCGTTACACCCTGGCGGGTACCGAAGTATCGGCACTGCTGGGTCGTATGCCTTCTGCGGTAGGTTACCAGCCAACTCTGGCTGAAGAGATGGGTGTTCTGCAAGAGCGTATTACTTCCACCAAGACCGGTTCTATTACCTCGGTTCAGGCGGTATACGTACCTGCGGATGACTTGACTGACCCGTCACCTGCGACCACTTTTGCTCACTTGGACTCCACTGTTGTATTGAGCCGTGACATCGCTTCCAAGGGTATCTACCCTGCGATTGACCCACTGGACTCAACTTCACGTCAGCTGGATCCACTGATCATCGGCGAAGAGCACTATTCCATCGCCCGTGGTGTGCAAACTGTACTGCAGCGTTACAAAGAGCTGAAAGACATCATTGCGATTCTGGGTATGGACGAGCTGTCTGAAGAAGACAAGCAAACTGTATCTCGTGCTCGTAAGATCGAACGTTTCCTGTCTCAGCCTTTCCACGTAGCTGAAGTATTTACCGGTTCTCCTGGTAAGTACGTTTCCCTGAAAGATACCCTGGCTGGTTTCAGCGGTATTCTGAAAGGTGACTACGACGACCTTCCCGAGCAGGCCTTCTACATGGTTGGCGGCATCGACGAAGCGGTTGAGAAAGCTAAGAAGCTGTAAGGCGTTCGCTGTTAACGTTTCAACAGCGTGCTAAATCTGGCTGTGGATAAGTGATTATCCACAGCCTGAAATGAGGCGAGAAATATGGCTATGACTGTCCACTGTGACATCGTTAGCGCAGAAGAAGAGATTTTTTCCGGTTTGGTGGAGATGGTAATCGCCGCGGGTACCGAAGGTGACGTGGGTATTTCCTACGGCCACGCCCCGCTGCTGACCGGTCTCAAACCAGGCCCCGTCCGTGTGATTAAGCAGGATGGCAGTGAGGAAGTTTTCTTCGTATCCGGTGGCTATTTGGAGGTTCAACCTTACGCGGTTACCCTTCTTGCGGATACAGCCCTGCGTGCACACGATATGGATGAAGCTTCAGCTCTCGAAGCCAAGCGCGAAGCCGAACAGGCACTGGCGAATCAAAGCAGCGACTTTGATTACTCCCGTGCATCTGCTCAGCTGGCTGAAGCCGCTGCGCGCCTGCGTACCATTCAGGCAATGCGCAAAAAGTCGGGTTAACCGGTTTAAAGCGTGGTTGCAGGAACAGCAAGCAGGACGAAAAAGGGTAGCATTGAGCTACCCTTTTTTTATGGCATTTTGTGTTAGATTGTAAGCCCGAAATCGAAGTAGCGCCGGGCGTTGCAACGTAAAACCAGGTGTCATAGAAGGTCTCTATTCTTATGCCAATCTGTATCAAATGACCAGGCTATCCCTCCAATGCGTGGCTTTCAACGTCAGCCAGAGCATCAATCGACAGGAAGAGATAATACGATGTTAGATATTGTGGTACTAGCAGCGGGTAAGGGAACCCGCATGAAATCCAGTTTACCCAAAGTTCTGCACCCCGTGGCGGGCAAAGCAATGTTGGGCCATGTGCTGGATTGTGCTCGCAGCCTTAACGATGGCCTCAATGCCGTGAATCGTGACACGCGGTTGAATGTGGTGATTGGTCACGGCAGTGAGCTGGTCGAAGAGCGCTTTCAGGCGGAGGATGTGAGTTTTGTGTATCAAAACGAACAGCTGGGAACCGGTCATGCGGTGCAGCAGGCTCTACCCAATCTGAGATCGGGTGCCGTGGTTCTGATTCTGTATGGTGACGTTCCTCTGATACAAAGCGACACCCTGGGCAAGCTGGTGGCGGCGGTGACTGAGGAATCCATGGGGTTGTTGACGGTGGAATTGTCCGATCCCACCGGCTATGGACGCATTATTCGCGATGAACAGGGTCGGGTTACGGCGATTGTTGAACAGAAAGACGCGAATAAAGAACAACTGGAAATCAAAGAAGGCAACACCGGCGTGATGGCTGTGTTGGCCGATGATCTGCTGCGCTGGTTGCCGGAGTTATCCAATGATAACGCCCAGAACGAGTACTACCTGACCGATATTATTGCCATGGCGCAACAAGAAGGTAAGCACATTGTTGCGGAACATCCGGCCAGTGAAAATGAAGTACTGGGTGTGAATAACCGTCAACAGCAGGCCGCTCTGGAACGACACTTCCAGAAACAGTGTGCCGAGCAGTTGATGACTGACGGTGTGACACTGATAGATCCGGAGCGTTTTGACTGTCGTGGTCAATTGACTGTCGGCCATGATGTCACGATAGACATTAACTGCATTTTCGAAGGCGATGTCAGTCTGGGTAATAATGTCGAGGTGGGTGCAAACTGTCAGTTGATAAACTGTTCGATTGCCGATGGCACTGTGATCAAACCCAACAGCATCATTGAAGGAGCGATCATCGGTGAAGTGTGCGATATTGGTCCTTTTGCCCGTGTGCGCCCCGGTACCGTGCTGGCGAGAGGTGCCAAACTGGGTAATTTTGTGGAAACCAAAAAAGCCAACATTGGTGAAGGCAGCAAAGTCAATCACCTCACTTACATTGGCGATTCCGACATCGGTAAAGGCGTCAATGTGGGCGCGGGTACCATCACCTGCAATTACGACGGTGTGAATAAATTCAAAACCACTATTGGGGATAATGCCTTTATCGGGTCCAATAGCAGTCTGGTAGCGCCGGTCAATATTGGTGAAGGGGCTACCATTGGAGCGGGTTCCACGATTTCCAGTCATGTAGGTGATCACGAGCTGGGCGTGGCCAGAGGTAAACAGCGCAATATCCAGGGATGGAAACGACCAACCAAGCAGTCGTAAACAACATTACCGATTTGTTATGCCTGCAGGTCATTTTTGTTAGTAATTCAGTAAGATTAACTGCGTAAAGCAGATGGAAGCCAAATTATGTGTGGAATTGTCGGCGCGGCAGCCCAGCGAAATGTTACTAAAATTCTAGTCGAAGGCTTAAAGCGCCTGGAATACCGAGGTTATGATTCCGCCGGTATTGCCGTGATTGACGAAGGCGGCCTGGTGTTGCGAAAGGCGCTGGGTAAAGTCTCCGTGTTGGAAGAAAAGTGCGTTGATAACCCGGTACAGGGAGTGGTTGGCATTGCCCACACCCGCTGGGCGACTCACGGCAAACCCTCTGAGATCAATGCGCACCCTCACTATTCCGACCACATAGCGGTTGTGCACAACGGCATTATTGAAAACCATGCAGAACTGCGTGCTGAGTTACAGGGTAAAGGTTATGACTTTGTCTCGGAAACCGATACCGAAGTCGTCGCTCATTTAATCCACAGCCTGTATGAGCAATGCGGCAGTCTGAAAGAAACCCTGCGCAAAGCGATTACCTATTTTGATGGCGCCTACGCTCTGGGTGTGGTGTCTACAAAAGAACCTGACACCATTGTCTGTGCCCGCAGCGGCAGCCCGCTGGTGGTTGGCGTGGGGATTGATGAAAACTTTATCGCCTCGGACCAACTCGCCCTGCGTCAGGTGACAGACCGTTTTATCTATCTGGACGAGGGCGATCTGGCGGAAATCACCGCTGACAAGATTGATATCTTCGATGTGGATGGCAACAGTGTGAACCGTGAAACCGTTCAGCTGACCGATGCGGAAGAATCAGCGGATAAAGGCGAGTATCGCCACTACATGCTCAAGGAAATCTACGAGCAGGCGACCGTTTTGCAAAATACCCTGCAGGGGCGGGTCAGTAAAACCAGCGTACTGGAAGAGGCTTTTGGCACCGATGCCAAGGCGATTTTCGATCAGGTCGAATCCATCCAGATCCTTGCCTGCGGTACCAGTTACCATGCGGGCATGATTGCCAAATACTGGTTTGAAGATTGGGCGGGTCTGCCTTGTGCTGTGGAAGTGGCCAGCGAATACCGCTACCGCAAAACCGTTGTTCGACCCAACACCCTGTTTGTGACGATTTCCCAGTCCGGTGAAACCGCCGATACTCTGGCGGCACTACGCAGCAGCAAAGAGTCCGGTTATCTTGGCAGTCTGACCGTGTGTAATGTTGCCAACAGTTCGCTGGTGCGTGAATCGGATTTGCGTCTGATGACACTGGCCGGTCCGGAAATTGGAGTTGCTTCAACCAAGGCCTTTACCACCCAGTTGGTCGCTTTGCAGTTGTTGGTAATTGCTCTGGGTCGCCGCGGAAGTTTAACTGCAGAAAAAGAAGCCGAATTGGTGTCTGGTTTGTTGCAACTGCCCGGACTCTGCCAGCAGGTGCTCGATCTGGATGCGCCGATCCAACAGATGAGTGAAGCCTTCTCGGAAAAAAATCACGCCCTGTTTCTGGGACGCGGTGTGCAGTTCCCGGTGGCACTGGAAGGTGCTCTCAAACTGAAAGAAATCTCCTACATTCACGCCGAAGCCTATCCCGCCGGTGAGTTAAAACACGGACCTCTGGCTCTGGTGGACAGTGACATGCCGGTGGTGGCTGTGGCACCGAACGACGAGTTGCTGGAGAAACTGAAATCCAATCTGGAAGAAGTTCAGGCCCGCGGTGGCAAGTTGTTTGTTTTTGCTGATGAAAAGTCCGGTTTCAACAATGATGAAAATACCACGGTACTGAGTTTACCCAATGTACCACTTAACATTGCTCCCATTATTTACACCCTGCCCCTGCAGTTGTTGTCCTATCATGTGGCAGTACTGAAAGGAACCGATGTGGATCAGCCACGCAATCTGGCCAAGTCAGTGACGGTGGAATAATTCACAGGTGTTACAGGCTCAGCAGGAATGATGCTAATTTGGCATTATTTCTCTGAGCCGAACCAATTGAAGTCCCGATTCAAAGTCTTTGTCATTGCCAGGCTTGGCTCCCCCTCTTTCTGGTCATAAAACTGTTATCTCGTCGTGCTAAAAAAGCAGGTTCGGATGTATTCGAACGGACCTGTCATGCGCGACCTTCCCAAACATGTACCACTTTTGCTGTCAGCCTGGCAGTCACGCTGGCTGTATATCGCCTGTGTGATCGGTCTTGTGTTGTCAGGGTTGATGTTGATGCGGGTGATGTCGACTGACACCCTGCCGGTGTTGCAGTTACCGGACCATCGGTCGTTTCGCTGTGACATTGCCAATACACGCGATGACCTGCCGGATTACCAGATACTCACGGTTCATTACTCAGGGGCAGAGAAGCTGGCTCGCGAATTGTGTCAGTCGACCGCCTTAAAACAGCACTATGGCGGGGTGAACATTCAGTGGTTTCCCCGTGGCGAATTGACTGCCAGACATATTGTGGAAGAGCGGTTTGATTTGTTTTGGAGCCGCGATCAACGGGTTCAGGGCCTGGTGCCGCGCTTTAATCAGTATTACGAATCCATATTTCAGCTGCCCCACTATCAGGTGATGTGGTTTAGCCAGGACAAAATTCCTGCACTGACCCCGGAATACTTCGATCAACATTCCATTGGTTTACTGGAAGACATGGAAAGCTATTCCCACTTTTTAATGCCGCTCAATCAGCTGAAGGCTCTGGGAGTGGATGTATCGCGCCTCAGGATTACCTACTTTCCCAATTACTATTTACTGAAACAGGCTTTTTGGCGCGGTGATGTGGACTTGATCAGTGACGGATCCTGGCTCGAGGCCAGTGCCGGTGACCGCACCTTGTACCACAAATTGATCGATGAACATGCCGCTATGGGTCACTGGTACGCACGACGAACTCGTCCCGCCGCAATTGATTGTGCATTACTTCGAAGCCTGCAGGATTACACGGGACATTTGCAGTCGATGTCGGTTGGGTATGCGTCGGCAACAGACAGCGCCCCGATTGATGACAAAATGGGGGGATGCAAATGAAACGGCTGACAGCATGGTTTGGGCTGCGACCGGTTCAGTGGCTGGTGCTGTTTATTCTCTGTGTGACGGTTGGCTACGCACAGCAACAATACAGCCGTTTGCAGCAGGTTGAGTCGGCATTGAGTCACCAGTTACCCGCCCGTGTCAGGGAAGCGTTCAGCGACATTTACACCAATGAAAACCCTGAACAACTGATTGTGTCGCGTATCAATCAGGATCTGGCGCGATCAAGACATTTCCAAAAGGCTCACGCCTGTGTGATTGAACTGGTGGCACTGAACAGCCCGGATCCTGAAGGTTTTTGGCCCTTTGGTTCGCTGTTAGCCATTCACTGGCAGTGGGAGGAACGGCAGTATCAATCGGTGATCTCGGTAGGATGCCAGGCTGGACTTCCCCAGCTGTTGGCTCGGGGATTGGTGCTGTCTCTGGTATTGGTGGGTGTGATTGCCTTGTTGCCGGGACCGATCACGGTTGCCCGTCGTGAGTGGATATCACGATTGTTACAGGAAGGCAGTAATCTGATACAGGCCTATGCAGGCACTGCAGAACTGGATCGTCTGAACAGCGCTCAACAAGTCTCACTGGCGCAATGGGTTGACTCAGGTGTGTGTACTGCTCGTCAGGCTCTGGTGTCGTTTAATCCACAGTTGTTGTCAGAACTTGATGAGCGACAGCTCGAGTGGTTACAGGTAGGCCTTAAACACAGCAATGGCAACTTTGAGGTTGCCTTGCAGGTAGCTCGCAGTGAGGATCAACTCTCGTTTGATATCGCCAGGGGACGGTTATCTGTCCACGGTGTGTCTCTGACATTGCCGAAAACCCCCTACTTTTATTATCTGTGGTATGCCAGTCGGCGCGTGCAAACTGAAGGAACAGAAAATGGCTGGACCATGAATCCCTCAGTGCAGCGTCCGAACCAGGACGGAGCGCAACAATTGATCCTGTGGATGGAAATGGCCGACGGACACCGCAAGGCGATAAACGATCTCAAACAGAATGGGTTAAGAGCCAAAACCCTGGATCAGAATCGCAACAAAATCAAAGAAGAGCTTGTGTCGGTGTTGGGAGAAAATCTGGCGGCGCCTTTTCTGTTTGAAACAGAGCGTGATACCAAAACCGGACGTTGCCGTTACCGTTTGGCGCTTCCGGCAACTCAAATCACCGTTGAAAACCTCTTGGAGATAACCCGTTAATCCAGATTTTTTCTAAAAAAATCTCATTAAAAACAATAAGTTAAATTTTAGAGATATCTTATTTATTTTTGCCGCATTGCTGTCACAGAACTGACATCGAGTTGATTGAGTATCCCCTGCCAACAGCGACTCTCACTTAACAATTTGATGATTTAGAGAACAAGAGGACAGTTCGATGGCGGTATTTAAACAACAACAGCTGGCGGGGGCCATTGCTCTGCTTGTGGGTTGCTCAGCGACGACAAGTGTTGTCGCTCAATCTCAGGAGTCTTCTCCGGTCTTTGAAGAAATCACAGTGCTGGCCTCGCCCATTCGCGACAGTCAGAAAGCGGCCATTGATGCCAAGCGCTTTGCCGATAACTATGTCGACGTGATTTCTTCTGACACCATTGGTCGTTTTCCCGATCAGAATCTGGCCGATGCCCTGGCACGGGTTCCGGGTCTTGCCGTTGAGCGGGATCAGGGACAGGCGCGTTATGTGAACTTCCGTGGTGCTCCATTCCGCTATACGGCACTGGCGATCAATGGCATGCAAATTCCTGGCGCAGAAAACGGTCGGGTGCCGCGTTTTGACAGCTTCCCTGCTGTCATTACCAGCCGTATCGAAGCCAACAAGGCGATCACTCCGGCCATGCCCGGCGAGGCGATTGCGGGTTACATCAATATTGAAACCTTTGACCCGTTTGCCAAAGAAGGCCTGGGTGTCTCGATGGATATCGGCAGCGGCGAGCAGGACATGGGCGGTGGTGATGTGGATACCCGCAGTCTGCGTTTGTCCTGGTCCGGCGACAATATCGGGGTGATGGTATACGGATCTGAAGACAGCCGCGAACAGATTACCGATAACCGCGAAATGGATCTCACCGGTACCCCTGATGGCCTGTTGTTGAATGATATTGAGTATCGCAGCTACAAAGTTGAACGTGAAAATGAAGCCTATGGCGGGCATCTGGAATACCGTTTTGACGACGGTTTGAGTCGTATCTTTGTATCCAGTGTCTTCAGTGAATTCACCGATCACGAGCAACGCAACCAGTTTGCGTTCGATTTAGCCGGTGGTGCAGACGCTGTCGGTGGATCGGTATCCCCGGGTGACAGTGGTTATCAACCGCTGGTTCTGGTGCAGCGCTGGTTGCAGGATGGTGAATACAGTAACTCAACGGACTCTCAGACTCTGGGGATGGATCTGCAAGCGGGTTCCTGGTTTTTCGAGGCGCGTTACAACCATACTGAAACGGAAAACAACATTCTGTTGCCCATTATTTTAAGTGCCGGTGGAACTGTTGCGGCAGACTATGACCTCAGTGACCTTGAAGACCCTTCTCTGGATATTTATCAGCAATTCACGCAAACGCCGATGGACTTATCGGACATCAGTTACTCAGTGAATTACGCCATGCCAATTGCGTCGGAGCTGTTGGTGGAGTCGGATCAGTTTAAATTGGATGCTACCCGTGAAATCAGTTTTTGGGGCCACGATCACAAGTTACAAATGGGTGTGCTCTACGATCAACGGGAGTCTTCCGGCTATGGCATGTCCATCTTGCGCTACCCCTTCCCAGATACTGTTAATCCGGACGATTTTAATACCGGTGAAGCCTGGGATTCAGATTTTGGCAATGGCATTGGAGGTACCTACTACGACAACAAGGGGCTTCTGGCCGCCTGGGAAGCTGCCGCTGGAAAGGTGACCGGCAGCCCGTCTGACGATCAGGTGGTAAACATTAAAGAAGACATCACCTCACTGTACTTGATGAACACCACCGAGTTTAGCTGGGGTAATCTGGTCTACGGCGCACGGGTTGAAAATACTGACTACACCTCCAGCGGCCCTGACGCCAATTACTCCGACACCTTTACCAATGTGCTGCCCAGTGTGCACATGAACTACAACCTGACTGACGATCAGAAACTGCGTTTGTCGTTCAATACCGGAATCAGTCGTCCAACTTATAACGAGTGGCGTGCATCGGCTTCGGTGAATATCCTCAGCGACAGTATCAGCGGCGGCAATCCCGCGCTTGAAGAGGAGGAATCCTGGGGTGTGGATGCATCTTACGAATGGTATCTGGGCGAGAGCAGCCTGGTTGCCGTTGGTGCCTATTACCGTGCTATCGATAAGGTTATCTACGATGCGATTTCTACCATTGATGCCGGTGTGTATTATTCGCCAGCGGCCGGTGATCAGTGGGACTTCATTGGTACTGTGAATGGTAAAGATGGCGAACTGAAAGGTTTGGAGTTGAACGTCATTGCCCAGGCGAGCGATGTGTTTGGTCTGGAGGCGAGCAATCCACTGGGAGGCTTTGGATTCAGTGGTAATGTCAGTGTGCTCGACAGTGAATTTGAGACACTCGAAGGTGATAAATTCAGTCTGCCAGGCACATCGGATCTGGTGTACAACGCTTCCATGTATTACGAGTGGGATGGGTTCTCCATCCGTCTTAATTACCAGTACCGTGATGACTGGATGACGGCCACAGAGTCTGCCGGTATGGCTGAATACTGGGCACCCCAGGAGCGACTGGACATGTCCCTGCGTTACGCCCTGCCCTATGACCTCTATGGTGCCGAAGTGTCGTTGTACCTGAACGCCAACAACCTCACTGATGCGGTGGATGTACGTTACACCGGTAGCGACGATACCCCCAATCAGGTGGAGCGTTACGGTCGTCGTTATATGGCCGGTGTACGCATCAACTTCTGATGTGACGACTTCACAAAACCTGACACGCTGACTATTAATTCATCCGTGCCGACCCTTCATCTTAATGAGGTTGTGGCCGTCACGGCTGATAATAATTCCAATAATCCCATCCCTATCAGGGAAACAAAGCACAAGTGAAAACCGAGACAACAATGAATAACACCTTACCCGCAATGCCAAAACCTCTTGCCTTCTGCCTTAAACGCCTGACCGGTGGGGTCTTTGTGGCGGTGGCTCTGTCTGCCTGCAGCACCTCGACACCAAACAATATCGATCAGTTGACAGTGACCTACAATCAGCAGAATCAGACCTACGAATTGAACTGGCAAGCCAGTGATCCGACACAGCCAGTGATGGTTGCAGTGGCAGGCTCTGACGCACCGGACAGTTTCCGCACTCTAACCGATGATCTCTCCGGTAATCACTACCAGTGGAAGGTTGATGACGGTGAAAAGCGTCGCTACTTTAAAGTGGTTCCTGAAAAGGGACAGCCTGCAGAAGCGGCCGCTCGCTGGTTGCCACTGGAAGGCGGTCGCAACTTTCGCGATCTCGGTGGCTATATGACCACAGATGGTCATCAGGTTCGCTGGGGTAAACTATTCCGCACCGGCGCCATGACAGAGCTCACCGACCGGGATTATCAGGTTCTGAATACGTTTGATATTGCCACCGTGGTGGATTTCCGCACGCCGGCAGAGCGTAAAAATGAACCAACGCACTGGCAAAATCCCGCCACCGAAATTCTCAGCTGGGACTACGACATGGATATGGGAGCCAACGGCGCCTTTGCTGAGGTTTTCCGTCAGCCGGATCTGAGCGCCGCCAAGGTGGAAGCCGCAATGGCCAATATGTATCCGGGAATTCTCGAGAGTCAGAAACCACATTATCAGGCCATGTTTCAACGTCTGGTAAAGAGCGATGACGGGTTGGTGTTTAACTGTACAGCGGGTAAGGACCGCACCGGTATTGCAGGCGCTTTGATTCTGACTGCACTGGGTGTGGATGAAGAAACCGTCGTCAAGGACTTCATGCTCAGCGAGACCTACTATCAGCAACACCCGATGACTTTCGCTACACCTCATGATGACGAAGACATGGACGAAAAACAAAAAGCCATGATGGCGATGTTTAAACGCATTCCACCAGAAGTGATGCAACCGGTCATGGGGGTAAGGGAGTCTTTTATCCGTGCCGCTTTTGACCGTATGGAGCAGCAGTCCGGTTCAGTGATGGCCTACATTCAGCAGGAACTGAACGTTGACGATCTGGCTTTGCAACAGCTGCGTGAAAATTTCTTGCAAAAGTAGACTCCTGGTCCGTTGTTGTTCCCAGATGCCGGGGTTTCCCGGCATCTGGTGTTCCCCTCAGCTCTTATGCTTTCCATATGTTTTCTGTGTTTTTTGTATACATAGTAGTTATATAACACTCGAAAACTTGTCGCCTCTTTCTACAATCATTATCCTAGCTCTTTAATTGTTACCCGGATGGACGGGGTAACTGTGGAGATTCATTTCTAATGGGCACGGATAGCTATGTTTCGCTCACTGCTTTTTGTCACTACCCTCGCTTCTTTGAGCTGCGGCGTCACTGCCCAGACCTATCATCTGGGAGAGGACTTCGATCCCGAACGCTATAAAGCTGTTCCCAAGGTAGCCCCTCTGTCCCGGGGCAGTTTCGATGAACTGCCATCGCGGGTGAGTTTAGTCTCTTACGCTCCAAAAATTGGTAATCAGAAGGGCTCGGGCAGCTGTGTCGGATGGGCCAGCACCTACTCGGCGGCTTCTATTGCCTGGGCTCTGACCGTCGAGCAATCCGGCGGGCGTTTATCCCAGCCTGGGCCATTTTCTCCGGCGTTTGTCTTCAACCGTATCAAAGTGAGCCCAGACTGTGAGGGCGGCAGTAATATCGGAAAAGCCCTTCGTGACCTGGAAGGTAATGGCACTTTACCCCTGTCAGAGTTCCCCTACTCCGACAAACACTGTCAGCGTCAACCTTCCAGCACCGAATTTGGTCGGGCGCAGCAATACGCCATCGAAGGTTATCGTCGCCTGAGTTCAGTGTACTCCACTCGATCCCTGCACATTGCCGTACGTCGGGCATTGGCTCAGGGGCATCCCGTGGTCATCGGTATGCTGGTGGGTGAGTCTTTCATGAAATACAACCCGTCTTACCAAACTTGGCGAGCCACAGCAGAAGAAGTTGCACTGTATAACCGCGTTGGGCGCGATCAGATGTATCAAATAGAAGGCTTTGGTGGCCATGCCATGTCCGTGGTGGGTTATGACGATGACCGCGACGGAGGTGCCTTTCATATCATGAACTCCTGGGGGAGTAACTGGGGTGATCGGGGTTATGCGTGGGTAAAATACAGTGATTTTATTCGTTGGGTACGCAGCGCTTACGAAGTCATTCCACAGATTGCCGAGGCACCGGAACCGGAAGTGCCGGACTTTAACGGTCGTGTGGTGCTGAAAGGGTTTCGCCAGACCGACCTGTCTCTGACTCAAAAAAGTTCGGGATTTGGTCTTCAGTCCGCATTGCATTCCGGCGCCCGTTTACGTGCCGAAGTGACAGTCTCCGATGACAGTTACGTTTATGTCATTGGTACGGATGCTGCAACCGCTCGCCACACCGTTTTGTTTCCACAAGAGGGAGAAGTCAGCCCGTTGGTCAGTGCAGGCGATACCATTTTGTTGCCAGGTCCTACCGAAGACTACTACTCACGCCTCGACCAGACTGCCGGTACCGATTACCTGATTGTTCTGCACAGTCGTGAAAAGCTGGATGTGAAAACACTGGCACAGCGAATGGATGCCAATGGCAGCCGGGATCTGCGCCAGAGATTGCAAGCGGCTGCCCAGGGTCGATTGGTGGCTCTGGATAAAACGGAACTGGGCAACGCGGGACGCTATAAGGCGATTATGGGGAACGAAGGAATTCTCGCGACCGTGATTGATATTGAACACCGTGGACAGTCACCGGGTGATGTGGATAACGCAGGTCCGGAGATTGTGATTATCACTCCCGAAGTAGAAAACACGGACGCCTATGTGGATGGAGACAAACTTGTTCGCTACGTCAGCGGTGATGAAGTTCTGGTTAAAGGACTGGCGCAGGACGAAAGCGAAATCACCGAAGTGGAAATCACCAACGGTTTTGACATTAAATTCTCTTCCCGAGGCCCGTTTGTGGCGCGGGTGGATCTGACTGACGTCGCTGTGGGGAGCACCAAGACTCTGACAGTTCGCAGTCGCGACCAATATAACAACGAATCATCAAAAACATTGACCATCTTGCGGGTGCAACCATGAATAAGCCAAATGTATTTCTGTCTGGCCGTTTTTTCCTTTACCTTTTATTGACGGCTGTTGGCTTGGGGTTTCATCCCGCCAATGCTGCAGACAGTGCCAAGACACTTTATGAAAAAAGTCTGACAGCGAATGTGGGCGAGCTGCGCGGTTACTATCGCAAAAAACTGGCCGATCTATACCCGAACACGGCTTACGGGTTGTTCGCACGTGGCTGGTTGGCGGATCAAAATGGGGACAGAGAAACCGCGAATCGACTGTATCAGCAGTCGATTGCAAAAGGTCATGTGGCTACCTCCTATAACAATCTAAGCAGTAACCTGGATAAAAAGAAGAATCCGACGAAACAGGATAAAGAAGCGATAGAAAAATACCGCACCTTGGCCATGGAATATGGTATTCGCAATGAGGATCCGCTCGAGGATTACTTCGTCTACATATACCACTCGGTACGTCACCAAAGAATGGAGTCTCAACGGGAAAAGCAACAGCTTTATGTTGAGTTGGGTCAATCGCGTCGATTGACAGAACGCCTGGCAGGGATGCAGATACGAGCTAGGGATTTACAGGCAGAAGGTCGCTACGAAGAGGCACTGGCTGTTATTAACGATGAAGACCGCCATCACACCAATAAAGACCTGATTGACCTTGAATTAAAAATCATCAACAAGATTGGCCAGCAGCAGCGCTTGAGCGCAAAACAAACGCTTTCGGCCATGCTGAGCAAAAGAACATACCTCGAGCAAACCTACAGCCCCGATCACTGGTTACTCGAATACTACTACATGCGGGTTCATGATTATGCGAAATCACTGATTAAGAATCGAAATCTGAATTTGCAATTGATGCAGAAAGCTTACTCGATTCGTCAGTCTCCTGGGATGTTGGCAAGTCTTTATTCTGCAATGTTGGTGTCGGACAGGGGAAATATTAAATCTCTGCTCACAGATTTGGAGCGCCGCTTTCCCGATTACGCTCCTGTGCACAGTCATTGGGGATCCTATTACCAGTATATTGAGCCGAACCCGGCCAAGATGTTTGCCGCTAATGAAAAATCCATCGAACTGGCCTATTCAAACAAAGTTAAAGCGGATTATCTCAAGTTTACAATAGAAGATGCGTTGAACTTTGGTTTAGTGAATGAAGCCGATAGGTTAGTGAACAGCCAGGCAAAAGGTCTCGATATTGCCAACGCTTACTATGCACAATTGGATGTTGCTCTGATCCAGTCACAATATCAAAAAGCACGTCGTTTGTTGACAGAAGCCAAAAACAAGAACATCAAACTGGATGAATACTACGATTGGCTGACACAACTGGGTGAGAACAACCAACAGAATTTGAAAAACTACGCTGGAAACAATCCTTTCCTTGCCAACTGGGATCGTGAATTCAGTGGTTCACTCAGCTTGGCGATTGAATTCCCGATTAATTCGGCTGTGATCCCTTCCAGTGCCTATGGTGCTTTGGACAAAGCCGCACGAGCGCTGAAACAACCTGGTGGTGATAAATATATTTTCCGGGTTGAAGGTCATACGGATCCCAGTGGTGGCAACAAGGTAAATATCCCGTTATCCCAGCGACGTGCCGAGTCGGTCCGCCGTTATCTGATTGATCGTCATGGTATTGAGCCCGGTCGTTTGCAAGCGATGGGCATGGGCGATGTTCAGCCGGTAGCCAGTAATCTGACGGACACGGGGCGTAAACGCAACCGACGAGTGGACATTCGTCCCTACGGTAATATCAGCGATCCGCAACTGGTGACCCGTGGATATTTGGATACAACGTCGGCAGTGTATAGCAGTGATGGTCGTTTTATGGCGACCGGACAGTCTCCGATTACGCTTTGGGATACTCGTTATGGCGTGCGTTTAAAGGAGCTGTATATGGGCGGAGACAGAAGGCGATTTTCACCAAATAATCGCTATCTGGCCGCTGTTTCTCGTGCTACAGATATGCGAGGTGTCTATGCCAGTGCGGTTTACGTCACAGATATTAAAACCGGTCACTTTGCTGCGATTATTCCTGTCAGCTTTGTTGACAGTAAAGGCGGAGATAATCTGGCCTGGAGTCCAGACAGTACCAAGATTGCTTACACCAACAAGACAGGTATTTTGTCAGTTTATGATTTGAACAAGAAAAAGCTGGTGGCAGCTACACCGATGAGTGATATGCGTATTGCGGGACAGGTAGAGTGGACCAAAGATGGACGTTATATTGTCACAGCTCAGGCGCAGCGTAGAACACTTGATATTTTTGATGCCCGCACCCTCACCAGGGTTCAATCATTACCAGGGGTCGATTGGGCTCACGGTACCGGGTTGAGTGATGATGGTAAGGTTCTTTTGGTGGCCAATAACAACAGAACCCTGACGCTATATGACACGGTGAACTGGCGTTTGATCGATAATTTACAGTTACCAGTGGCTATACCGGAAAATATCTATGCGATTCCAGGTACGACCAAAGTAGTGATGGATGATAAGTTTTCCGATAAGGGAATAGCTATTTTTGATTATCAAAAGCGTAGCTGGGATCTGAAAACCGGAGTCAACGATGCTGCTCGTCTGGGGGTCAGTCCCGATGGAGAAGGAATCTGGGTGGGCAGTGATCACCAATCGATTTTAATGGATCGCGGTAATCTCAAAGTTAAGAGGGGTTTTGACAGTACTTCCGATAAAGCTCGCTTGGGATTGAGTTGGGACAAGTCCAGTGATCAGTTGTTTGTACAGGACGAAGCCGGTGTGAATATCTGGCATGTCAGTCAGGCAAGACTGGTACAGCGGGTGCAGGAAGATACCATACGCTGGGTTCAAGATACTCGAGATGAAAAACGCTGGTGGACGTTTACGAAAAGTGGCGAACTGTTGAGTTTTTCCACTAACGATTACACCGTCCAACGCTATGGTGAAGTGAGTTTTAAGCCCAACTTTATCGATCAGGAGGGTGATTGGCTGGTGGTGTCGGAAGATGTGAATGATACCGGAGCCCGCTCGGCGAAAGTGGCTATTTTCAATTTGCGAAACCAGCGTAAAGAGTCTGAGTTTGATGTTGATTTGATCACGGCTCCACTGAGACATGGTAACGGTGTTCGTCGTTCAGGCATCAAAACAATGACAGTAAATCCCAAACTTGGTCTTCTGGCATTATCTACCTGGTGGAATGATGATTTTGAAACAACCTATTCTAAAAATATTCAACGTTTTCGTTTAAGCGATGGCTCTTCCATGGGAGATGACGTGTTGAGTCCTTCTCCGATCCAGGGTTTGGATTTTGCAGGAATGGAAACTGGTGAAATTAGAGTAACAGCACCAGTCGATACATTTATCTTGACTCTGGAAACCGGTAAGTATCGTGATGTTAAACTCAAAGACTGGAATGAAATTACACTCGGAAAAGGGAAAACACTGAAGTACGGATCGTTCTTTATTGAATACAACGGAATCCGGCGCACGCTAAATGACAACATTAAGGATCTCGAAGTAGACAGTGAGCGCAATGTGGTAGTGGTGCAGTCATCCAGTAATACACTGACTTACTACAGCCTGGATACGCTGGAGCCCCGGTTGTTTGTGTACTTCAAGAAAGACGGCGAATGGCTGGCCGCGGACACCCATGGTTACTTCACCAGCTCTCTGAATGGTACCGATAATACCTATTGGTCGCTGGGGGATAATTTTCTGCCGTTTGAAGCGCTGCGGGAAAAGTACGAAAATCCTCGCGCTGTCAAAGGATCGCTGACGGCATTGTTTAATGGTCAGAAACCGGTAGATCCCAAGCCGATCATTGAGCCGGATATTCTCGATGTGCCTTTTGATATTGAAGTTGTTAACGCAGCAGCATCGACCACAAAAGATGAAAGCTATAAGTTGACCCTCAAAATCACCAAGAAAGACAAGAGTGTTCCCGACCCCACGGTGTATTACCTGGTCAATGGTCGGAAATCCCGAGGCTTTGACAGCGATCCCTTTGCCGATCTGGATGAAACCCTGACGTTTGTACGAACGGTACCCTTGAGTGTGGGGCAAAATACCATCGAAGCCGTTGTGAAATACAAGGATGTGGATGTGGCGAAAAAGATCGTCACAGTGACCCGGGAAGAGAATCGCAAAGCCCAGCTTAGCAAAAATACCCTGTGGTATTTTGGTGTGGGTGTTTCTGAGTACGCCAAAACATTACAGAATCTGGACTTTGCCGATCGCGATGCTCTGGAGCTTGAAAAAGCCTTTAAAGCACAAAAAGGTCGTTTGTTCAGTGATGTCAAAACCAAAGTCCTGACCAACGGCAATGCTACGGCGCGTGATATTAAAATCCAGCTTTATGATTTCTTGTCGCAGGCCAAGCCGGAAGACAATGTGGTGATCTTCATCGCTGGTCACGGCGTGCAGGATCACAACCAGACACTCTATTACATGCCACACGACGGTGATATGAAGCGTCCGTTTACTGGTATGGCAATGGACGATTTCAAAAACTTTCTGGACCAGCGGCCGATCAACCAAAAGGCCCTGTTCCTGATGGACATTTGCCACGCGGGTGCTTTCGATGACACCAATAACGGTCGTTTGTCATCAGAAGATGTAATCAAGAAGTTATCGTCTGGTACTGCCACTACGGTATTCTCATCCTCAACGGGGGCGCAGCAGTCACTGGAGGATGAAAGCTTTGGTGGTGGTCATGGCGCGTTTACTTACGCCATTTTGCAAGCAATCAAAGGCGCCGCTGATCGTAAAGCCGGTGACGAAGACGGGTTTGTCTCGCTGATGGAAATGATCTTCTTTACCAAAAAAGAAGTGGCACGTCTGACGAAGAAGGCACAGCAGCCGACGGTTCCGGTGATGGGCAGCTTCCAGGACTACCCTATTTCTGCGTCTAACTGACCTTTCTGTTACAGGGGGCTCATACCAAAGCCCCCTGCATTCCCCTCAAGATTTCTCCCTTCTTGAAATTATCCTGCGCATTTTATGGAAAGTACCGGATTAATAACTATTCTCTCTCTGTAGTTGGTGTGAAATAACACAGCTTAAAGCTATTTAGGTCAAGCTTGATCGTTGACGTCAGATTCGCTTTTCAGAGCATTTGGAGCAATTATGAGTTTTCGTAATGCACTATTACTGAGTGGTTCCGGTTTGTTTACTCTGGGGATTGCTGTACAGGCATCGGCAGGTGGGCTATGGCTGAATGAATACGGTGACTTTTCCAGCGGTCGCGCCTCCGCAGGAGCGGCCGCGGGGGTTGATGATGCTTCCACCATGTTGCATAACCCCGCCAGCATGACCCGTTTGAAAGGCAGCCAGTTAACGGTGACCGCTGCGGCACTGCAACCTTCTCTTAAATTTTCCCGGGACAGTGATCCGGCTATGGGGCCGGGTGGCGGTAATGGTGGCGATGCCGGGGTATTTTCCCCAACCGGTGGTGTGTTCTATGTCGGGGATCTGAACAGCGATCGCTGGGATATTGGTATTTATTTCAGTGGGCTGGCAGGCTCAGGTCTCGAATATGACGATGACTGGGTGGGACGTTTTCAGGCGACAGAAAGTTCGCTGAAAATTGCGGCACTGGCGCCTACCCTTGCCTATCGATTGACAGACAAACTGTCGGTTGGCGCTTCTATCCAAATGATTGCTTCCTCGTTGACCACGAAATTGCGCGTACCCGCACTGTTACCCAACAGCAATGAAGGTCGGGCTACTCTGGACGGATCCGATGTCGGTGGAGGCTATACTTTCGGTGTGTTGTATGAGCTCTCTGACAGCACTCGCATTGGTATCAATTATCAGAGTGAACTGGAACCGGATTTTTCCGGCGATCTGACACTGGAAAATATCAATCGCACCATTGCTACCAATACCGAACTGACCATGGCGCAGAAGGCTCGCCTGGGTGTTCATCATGCAGTTAACGATAAACTGTCGCTGCAGTTTACCCTGGGCTGGGATGACTGGAGTGCTCTGGATCAGGTTTTTGTATCCACGCAAAACGTTGGCGGTGGACTGAAAAAGAACGCCAGAGACACTACCCATACAGCGTTGGGCTTTCAATACAATCTCAGTGCTCAATGGAAAATGACGGGCGGCGTATCCTATGACACCAATCCGTTGAGCTCGACCTATCGAACCGCAGATCTGCCACTGGATCGGCAGGTCAAGGTAGCGGCGGGCTTTGAGTATACGCCGGATAAAAACTGGAAAGTCTCCGCTTATGCCAACTACACCGATTTGGGGAATGGAAAAATAGATGCCGGCAGCTGGTCTGGTGAGTATGACACCGACGCCATCTATCAGATGGGTATCAGTGCCAGCTGGATGTATTAGCAATTAGCCATTTGATAAAAGCACAATAAAAAAATGGGGTAACGAATGAGTTTTCCAGCATTGGGAGTACACCTTGGTAAAACAGTAAAATCTGTTTTCGGCCCAATTGTGACGGCGGTTTGTTTCGCCATTCTCTTAACCGGTTGCAGTAAAAAAGAAACGCCAACAGAGGTAGAGCCAGAGATAAACAACAATGTAGATCGGGCCAACCCCGCGGCGGTCTATTGTGTCGATCAAGGTGGCGAATACATTTTACAAACCGGTCGCTGTAACCTGCCCAATGGAGAATCAGTGTCAGCCTGGGAATTTTTTCGCCATCGTGAGCAAAAATGATTTGTCCGAAAATGAATTACCCTAATCCTCTTCTGCAATTGACACTAGTTGTCACCGCCTCGCTGATTCCTGCGTTCTTGTCTGCCGAAGGTCTGATTCAAAATCAGGTCGAAGCGTTCAAAAACAGCGAGATTATTTTTCAGAAAAGCCACTCCAACGTTCCCTTCGCGCCATTGGCCTTTATGGAAGTCAGCAGTTATGGCGATGCCAAGGTGGATACTTCCTCGCGCGGTGTCAATCTTGAATATGATGTTGATATGGTCAGTCAGGGTGCGACCATGCCCTTTCTGATCAATGAGCGATCGGCGATTCTGGTGGGGGAGTATCTCAGTTACGCACGGTTTAATGTTCACAATTCCGGCGCCGCAGAGCAAAATCCGGATATTGTCGATGACCGGTTTTCTGTTAGCAGTGTGGGCTTGCCTCTTGGCTGGATGTATCAAAACAATGAAAAGTGGCAAACCATGGCTTTTGTGATGCCCATGACGCACAAGTCTTCGTTACCGGATGCGGATCGCAGTTGGCAGTATTTGATGGGGGCTTTTGCACGCTATATCTCCAATGAAGATCTCTGGTGGATCTATGGTGTGTACGCCGATCTGTCAGAGGGTGATGATTTTGTGGTGCCTTACGTTGGCGCCTACTGGGCTGTCAACGAACACTGGTCATTATCTGCGATTATGCCCTGGCCTTCGGTCACCTACGCAAGCAGTCCGGACTGGTTTGTGCGCTTTGGGGTGTCTCCTTCCAGTGCTTCATGGTCTATTGATCCTGCCGAGGGGGCCGCCGCTGTCAATTATGATGCCTGGGATTTTGGCCTTACTTATGAGCGTCGTCTCTGGAATCGGTTGTGGATGCACATTGAAGGTGGGGTTGGAGGCTTCCGCGGAATCCGTATCGAAAATGATCAAATGGAAGACTCCGACATCACAGTCAGTACCAGCCCTTATATTTCCATTGGCATCAACTACCGCCCTTCTTTGAATTGAATATTCCTCTGCCGGGTTGATTGCAAGACTTGAGCGTGAGGCAAAAAAACATTGGGTGACAAACTGAAATGTCCGCTCGTCTAATGCCGATGAGAGTGAAAATACACCCCAATAAAAAAAGCCACGGACAGAGCAATGGATCAGTACCGTGGCATTTTTGTGATTGGTAAATTTGATTATTGGGCAGCGGTAGCGGCTTCCATATTGGCCAGACCTTCAGCCAACTGTTTTGACCAGCGGCTTAACACCCGATTGGCATCGGCTCTATTGGTAACGCTGTTGCTCCAGGTGAGATAGTTATCATCAAAGTCCCTAACGCGATCCACGACACGGGCAATGATGGCATTACTGGTGCCGTCAGCTGCTTCCAGGAACAGGGTCATTTCCCCCGCAGAGGTGGTGTAAGTGCGACTCATGCCGGCTGTGCGTACATCGGGAGCATTGATATCCAGATTGATTATCGATGGTTTCAGTAACAGCGTCGGCTCGCCGGTATCCAGAGAGTCGACTAATTTGTATTTGGAGTTGTCAGCCAGCTCTTGGCTGAAGTGCTCCTTGCAGGAAGCACCGAGATTGGTCTTGATTTTGTCCACTTCTTTTTGGGTGACGCGGTTATTCAGATCAAGACGATTGGTGTTTTGATCGCGCATCCAGTTCTTGCGGAAAGAGACTTCACAGTCTTCCACCATCACACTTTTATATTCCGACATATCCACACCGGGTTTTAAATAGACGGTTCCAAATTTCGAGTCGGGCACCAGATTAAGTCCATCAAATGACACCGGAGGAGCCTGGGTCGCAGTACAACCTGCCAATATGACTGATAATAAAATGGTTGAAAGCCAAGTTTGTTTTGATGAAAGGTTCATAGGGGATCCTTATAAGATTATCTGACAGCTATCCAACAGGTTTAGTCGAAAAGCCTGTAAAAGGCAATTTGACAGGTTTTAGTGGTTCATAAATTCGCATGAACTTAAGCCAATGTGGCTGAATCTGTTTCTCGTAATGCCTTGACCGAAGCTCTTGCACACGAACTTCTCTAGTAATATCCAGTATCCGCTTTCCATGTGAACTCTCACGAATAACTAAAGACATCAAGGACGATGGTATGGTTTCAATCAGAGACTGTTTTTTCACGATTATCGCGGCGCTGGTGTGGTTTGGAAATCCCATCGACGTCCAAGCCAATACCCCGGATTTGCTATTGGCCAACACCTACGAGTCCGGTTTGAATCTTTCGGACTACTGGGTCAGTGAAGAATACGATGGTTTTCGTGCTTACTGGGATGGGGAGCATCTGATCTCCCGTCAGGGGAATATTTATGCCGCACCGGTGTGGTTTACCGAGAATTTCCCCAACACGCCAATGGATGGTGAGTTGTGGGCTGGACGAGAGGCCTTCGCGACCGTGGCATCAGTCGTGCGCCAACAAATACCACATCATGGCTGGCGACAGATAACGTTTAAGGTGTTTGATTTACCCGCAGCCATTGGCACCTTCGATCAGCGTTTGTCACAGTTGCATACGGTCATTGAACACGCAGAGGTTCCCTGGTTGCAGGCGGTTCGGCAGTGGCGTGTATCAGATGAAGAGGAGCTGTTGCAAACCCTCGACAGGATGGTTGCCGAGGGAGCAGAGGGCTTGATGCTGCATCGGGGCAATTCCTATTACCACGGGGGGCGAAGCGGTGATCTGATCAAACTCAAAAAGAGTCAGGATGCCGAGGCCATCGTGGTGGGCTATCGCCCCGGCAAGGGCAAGTATGCCGGCATGATGGGCGCGCTGATTGTTGAACAGCCCGCTGGTTTGCGGTTTCGCATTGGCACAGGTTTCAGCGACCAGCAGCGCCGCGAACCACCGCCGATTGGCAGTGTGATTACTTACCAGTACAACGGTTTAACGCAGCGGGGTATCCCCCGCTTTGCCCGTTTTCTGAGAATCAGAATGGACTGAGTTTTGCCGTTTCGATTATTTGATCAGACGAATCGCGTAAGGTACCCGGAAGGTTTCGCCTTTTTGTGCGCCGACAATGCCGAGGATGCAAAAGATCAGATGTACCACACCCAGTACCGGGAATAAAAACAAACCAATCACGATAAAGCTCAGAAAGAACGCAATGCAGTAGCCAAACAACAGGGTGATCGACCAGTTGAGAGCCTCTTTCGATTGATCCTGAACGTAGGTATCTTCCTTTTGCACCAGATACAGAATCAAACCTGGCAGAAACCCCAGAAAAATGGTTCCCACCCAGTTCAGCACCGCGAGGTTTTTGGAATCCTGAGTCAACTCGGCAGGCACTTCGCTGGCCTGGGTGACTGAATCTGCAGAGGTGTTGTCAGTGGGGGTTTTAACCGGTTCTGTTCCAGGGGTTGAATCGTTCATATCAGTTCCTTCTATTTTTGAGGGGTTAACAGGCCCTAAGTCTAGCAGGTTAACCTGCAGCTTTTCTCAGTCTGCAACTGGATAAAAACACAGTATTTGTGTAAGCTCAGGCCGCGATCAGTGCTGATCTTCCGGCTGAACCCGCAGCGAGCGTTGTCCCTGTTTGAGTTTGAACAGGTGATCCTGGAGTTGTGAGCCCTTGCGTTGAGCGACACCAATGGCCAGTACATCAATGACCACCAGATGGGCGATGCGCGATGACAGTGGCGTATAGATTTCGATGCCCTCTTCCACATCGACAACGATGGGAATGGTGGCGTTCTGGATCACCGGGGTGTTGCTTGGCGCCAGAGCGATGACGATGCCTCCGGCCTGCTTCACCATCTCCATGGAATCCAGCAGGGCTTTGGTGCGTCCACTCTGGGAGATCGCAACAATCACATCGCCGGGCTGCATGGACATGGCGGACATGTTTTGAATGTGCGGGTCCGAGTGGGCGGCCGTTGCCAGCTGCAGGCGGAAGAACTTGTGTTGGGCGTCGGCCGCCACCGCAGCGGAGGCGCCAAAGCCGTAAAATTCCACCCGGTTGGCTTTGCAGATCGCAGAGACGGCACCGTCCAGCAGCATGGGATCCAGGTCGTCGCGGACCTGCAGCAGGGTATCGATGGTGGAATCGAACACCTTGTGGGTGAAGTCGGCGATGGAGTCCTGATCGGTAACCGCTATCTGGCCGAAACTGGGGCTCGAGGCCAGCTGTTGGGCCAGGTTGAGCTTAAAGTCCTGAAAACCGTCACAACCGATGGCGCGGCAAAAGCGCACCACCGTGGGTTCACTGACCTCGGCTTCTCTGGCCAGATCGACAATGCGCATGTGGATGATGTCTGCGGGTTTACGCAGAACCAAATCGGCCACTTTACGTTCCGATTTGCGCATGATTTCCAGCGCACTGCTGATGCGCATGGTAAGTTCGGCAGGCTTCACGGTCGTTGCTTGTCCCTGATGCAGTGGGTTATTGCTGGTGCTGAATAAGGGTTTGAACCCGGTAACCCATAGTATAAAAAATTATGTAGTAAACGCATCAATTATTTGTAGTTTTGCTACATAACCACACTGATAACGGGCCAATACCAGGAGCTGCTTGAGGTTAAGTCACTGATTTACGTGATGGTTTGAGCGTTTCTTTGGGTTTTGGCCAGGCTTTTTTATGACCTTTCTTGGTAGAATGCCGGTATGGACGTATCCCCAATACTTGAAAATTTAAACGATGCCCAGCGCCAGGCGGTGACTGCGGCTCCCACCAACCAGCTGATCCTCGCCGGTGCCGGCAGCGGCAAGACCCGGGTGCTGGTGCACCGCATCGCCTGGTTGATCCAGGTGGAGGGGGTCTCCCCCTACTCGATTCTGTCGGTGACCTTTACCAACAAGGCGGCGCGGGAGATGCGCGGCCGCATTGAAGAGCTGCTCGGGCTGAATCCGCGCGGCATGTGGGTGGGTACCTTCCACGGTATTGCCCACCGCCTGCTCAAGGCGCATTGGAAAGAGGCCGGTCTGCCACAGAATTTCCAGATTCTCGACAGTGACGATCAGCTGCGACTGATCAAGCGCATTTCCCAGCAGTTGGGGCTGGATGACAAACAGTGGCCGCCGCGTCAGTCCCAGTGGTTTATCAACGCCCAGAAAGACGAAGGGCTGCGGCCGGACTACATTCAGCAGACCGGCGACCCCTACATCACCACCATGGTTCGTATTTACCGCGAGTACGAAGAAGCCTGCCAGCGCGGCGGCATGGTGGATTTTGGCGAGTTGCTGTTGCGATCCCATGAGCTGTGGCTCAACTCCCCCGCCCTGTTGGCGCACTATCAGGAGCGCTTCCCGTTTATTCTGGTGGACGAGTTTCAGGACACCAACACCATCCAGTACGCCTGGCTGCGGGTGTTGGCCGGCAAGCAGTGCAAGGTCACCGCGGTGGGCGATGATGACCAGTCCATCTACGGCTGGCGCGGTGCCAAAATCGAAAATATCCAGCGCTACGAAGATGACTTTGCCGATACGGAAGTGGTGCGTCTGGAACAGAATTACCGCTCCACCGCGACCATTCTCGACGCCGCCAACGCCGTGATTGAAAACAATCAGGGCCGGCTGGGTAAAACCCTGCGCACCGACGGTGAACGTGGCGAGCTGATCAATCTGTACTCCGCCTTCAACGAGCAGGACGAAGCCCGCTACATCGTTGAGCGCATCGAAAACTGGGTGCGCGACGGCAACCGCCGCTGTGACAGTGCCATTCTCTACCGTTCCAATGCCCAGTCACGGGTGCTGGAGGAAGCGTTACTGCGCGAAGGTGTGCCCTATCGCATCTACGGCGGACAGCGATTCTATGAGCGCCTCGAGATCCGCAATGCGCTGGCCTACCTGCGACTGATGGCCAGTCGTCAGGACGATGCCGCGTTTGAGCGTGTGATTAACACACCGACACGGGGCATTGGCGGTAAAACCGTGGACCAGATTCGACTCTTTGCTCGCGAACAGGGTTGCTCTCTGTGGGAGGCCTCGGAGCAGCTGGTGACCAATAAGGGGCTCACCGCCCGGGCGCTGAACGCGGTGCACAGCTTTCTGTTGCTGGTGAACGAGTTGCACGAGATCAACGCCGACAAGGCCCTGGGAGAGATGGTGGAGCATGTGATTCACCACTCCGGCCTGTACGAATTCCACAAGCAGGAAAAAGGCGAAAAAGGCCTCGCCCGCATTGAGAACCTGGAGGAGCTGGTGAATGCCTGCCGTGCCTTCGTTAACGATGATGCCGAGGCACCGGAACTGAACGCCTTTCTGGATACCGCCGCCCTCGATGCCGGCGATGCCCAGGCGGATGAGCACGACGACGCGGTGCAATTGATGACGCTGCACTCGGCCAAGGGGCTGGAGTTCCCGCTGGTGTTTCTGGCGGGGGCGGAAGAAAATCTGTTTCCGCACCGCATGTCAGCCGAAGATCCAACACGGCTTGAGGAAGAGCGACGTCTGGCTTATGTGGGCATTACACGGGCCATGGAGCAGCTGGTCATCACCTATGCGGAAACCCGGCGCATGCACGGTCAGGAAAATTTCAACTCCATCTCCCGCTTTGTCAAAGAGATTCCCTCAGAGCTGATTGCCGAAGTGCGGGTAAAAAATACCATCAGCCGCCCCATCAGTTTCCAGCGTCCGGCGGTCAGACCGCGTCTCAGTGACGAGGGAGAAGAAACCGGTTTCTATCTTGGGCAGCGGGTCAAACACGCCATTTTTGGCGAGGGGGTGATCCTGCACTTCGAAGGTGACGGCGCCAGTGCGCGGGTGCAGGTCAATTTTCAGGACGAGGGTTCCAAGTGGCTGGTGTTGAAGTTCGCCAAGCTGGAAGCCATGAGTTAATGCATTCTTGCAGACAACGTCATCGCTTCATTGCATTCGCGATGACGGCCTTTTGAGCACACTATAAAAAGCAACGACGAAAAAATAACAACGAAAAAAATAACAACGGAAACAATCCATGAGTGAAACGCAATCCAACCGCCGTCAGGTGGTGATCATTCTCGGGCTGGTGGCACTGGTCGTGCTGCTGTTCTGGCTGCTGGTGGCCAGTCATCTGCAGTCCGGCAAAACCCGCCATGCGGCACAGGTACAGAGTGGTGAGCAACAGACTTTCCACTGGAAACTGGTTACCACCTGGCCGAAAAACTTTCCCGGCCTCGGGTCCGCTGCGACCAACTTCTCCCGGTTGGTGGATGAGATGAGCCAGGGCCGTCTGACCGTCAGCGTGTACGGTGCCGGTGAACTGGTGCCCGCACTGGGGGTGTTTGATGCGGTGTCTTCCGGCAGTGTCGAAGCCGGTCACGGCGCCGCCTACTACTGGAAAGGCAAGAACACGGCGACCCAGATGTTTACCGCCATCCCTTTTGGTATGAACGCTCAGGAAATGAATGGCTGGTTGCATTACGGCGACGGTATGAAGTTGTGGCGCGAGATCTACGCTCCCTTCAATCTGATCCCCTTTGCCGCAGGCAATACCGGCATTCAGATGGCCGGCTGGTTTAACAAGGAGCTGAACACCGTCGATGACATCAAGGGCCTGAAGATGCGCATTCCCGGACTCGGTGGCGAAGTTTGGCGTCGTGCCGGCGGTTCGGCGGTGAACATTCCCGGCGGTGAGCTCTATACCGCACTGCAAACCGGTGTGATTGACGCCACCGAATGGGTTGGCCCCTACAATGATCTGGCCTTTGGTTTTTATCAGGTGGCGGATTACTACTACTACCCGGGCTGGCACGAAACCGGCTCCACGCTGGAGCTGATCGTCAACAGGGATGCGTTTAATGACCTGCCTGAGGATCTGCAGGTGATTGTGGAAACCGCCGCGCGCATGGCCAATCAGGATATGCTGGACGAGTTTACCGGCCGCAATAACACCGCGCTGCAGGAGTTGATCCACAAGCACAATGTGGATGTACGCCCCATTCCCAAACCGGTGCTGGATAAGCTGAGAGCCATTTCCGAGCAGATTTACCGGGAAGAATCGGCCAAAAACCCCGACTTCAAGCGGGTGTACGATTCCTATAAAGCTTTTCAGGACGGCGTATCGGAGTACCATAAGGTATCAGAAGAGGCCTATTATAAGATGATGGACTGATCTTCTGTTCCAAAGACCCGGCCTGTTTGCGTCGCTCGGCGTTAATAGTTCGGTGTCATGAATAGGCGTTATCGAAGAGGATAAGGCTATGAAGGTTTTGCATCTGATACGTCACGCCAAGTCCAGCTGGGACAACCCCGACTGGGGAGACATCGAAAGACCTTTGAATGCCCGCGGGCGAAAATCCTGCCAGATTATGGCGCCGGAAATTGACCGCTATTGCGATTTCCAGCGGGTGTTTTGCAGCCCGGCGGTGCGCGCCCGCTCCACCCTCGAACATCTCAGTGAAGCCCTGCCCGAGCCGCTGGTCTGGAACATCGATGAGGCTTTGTATACTTTCAGTGGGCGGGACCTGCTGGATTGGTGTCGGGAGCTGGACGATGAGCTGGAAGAGGTGACGGTGGTAGGACACAATCCCGCATTAACGGATTTGTGTAACGAAATCGGCGATCAGCCCATCGATAATATGCCCACCTGTGGTTATGTGAAGTTACAGACTGTTTGCCGACATTGGCGGGATTTGTCTCCAGGCTCGGCACAGGTTGCTGCTTTTTTGTATCCGAAAAAGTTTCTCTGACACTGCGGTTACGGCCTGAATCTATCGCGGCCTGAACCGTCAAGCAAAAGTGATGAGCATTAAAAAAGGGTGCCGGGGCACCCTTTTTGAGTCACAGATGACGCGAATGGCGTTAACGATTCTGTTGAATCGAACGCGTGCGGCCATTGTCATCAATGGCGACATAGACGAACGTGCCTTCCGTCACCTTGTAGCGTTCGCCGGTCTCTGCGGCATACAACCAGACATCCACCATGATACGAATGGACGAACGGCCAATTTCCAGAATCTCTGCGTAACAACTGATGGTTGAGCCAACCGGTACCGGGCGCAAAAACGCCATGCTGCCGGCAGCAACAGTGGTGACCCGGCCGCGGGCAATGGCAGCGGCTTTGATCGAACCCGCCAGATCCATTTGTGACATCAGCCAGCCGCCAAAGATATCTCCGTTGGGGTTGGTATCCGCTGGCATGGCGAGTGTCTGCAACGTCAGTTCACCAGTGGGAATTGGATCTTCATCCATGTCGTTATAATCATCGTTCATTAATCATCAACCTCAATCTAGTCATGAATGCATATAGCTTGGCAGCCAGGTTACCAATTGTGGCCAAAGGGCAAGGCACAGCATTAGCGCCAATTGGAGCACAATAAATGGCACAACGCCACGATAGATGGCCGATGTGGGCACATTGTCTGGCGCAACTCCCCGTAAATAAAACAGCGCAAAGCCAAACGGCGGAGTCAGGAAAGAAGTTTGCAGGTTAAGGGCAATCATAATGCCCAGCCAAACCGGGTCCAGGCCCATGGCCAGCAGTACCGGACCAACGATGGGCACCACCACAAAAGTGATCTCGATAAAGTCGAGAATAAAGCCCAGCAAAAAAATCACCAGCATGACAATCAGAGTGGCCGATACCACCCCGCCGGGCAGCGCGTGGAAAAAGTCAGTGATCATTTCCTCACCGCCAAAGCCACGGAATACCAGGGAAAATATCGAGGCGCCAAGCAAAATGGTAAACACCATGGCGGTGATTTCTGTGGTGGAGCGGGCGATTTCGGACAGCTTCTGACGAGTGAGTTGTCGCTTTTTCCAGGCCAGCAAGGTGGCCCCCAGAGCACCGACTCCGGCCGCTTCTGTGGGGGTGGCCGCACCGCTGATGATGGAGCCCAATACCAGCACAATCAGCAACACAGGAGGAAACAGACTGCTTAACAGCTCGCGGGTGGAGACTTCCTCATCGTCATCCGCCTGACCGCTCGGCGCATCGTCAGGGCGACGCATCGACACAAATAACAGATAGAGAATATACAGCAGGACCAGCAGGAATCCGGGTACGATGGCGCCGACGAACAGATCCCCTACCGACACCGGCTGAGGATTGAAAATACCCATCTTCAATTGTGCCTGTTGATAGGCACTGGACAGCACATCGCCCAGCAGCACCAGTGCAATGGAGGGGGGAATGATCTGCCCCAGCGTCCCTGTGGCACAGATGGTGCCGGTGGCCAGTTGCGGGCTGTAACCGCGTTTGAGCATGGCGGGCAGAGACATCAGCCCCATGGTGACGACGGTGGCACCCACAATACCCGTACAGGCGGCCAGTAACATGCCCACCAGCACCACAGAAATGCCCATGCCCGCGGGCAGGCGACCGCAGAGCCGCGACATATTGTTGAGCAGCTCCTCGGCCAGCCGTGAGCGCTCCATCATGACCCCCATCAGCACAAACAGGGGAACGGCAATCAGTGTGTAGTTGTTCATGGTGCCGTAGATACGGTCGGGCATGGCGCGCAGCAGGTTGGCGTCAAAGTGCCCGGTCAGAATGCCCAGACCGGCGCAGGTCAGTGCTGTACCGGCGAGGGTGAAAGCCACGTTGTAGCCCAGCATCAGACAGACGCAGACCAGCACAAACATCAGCAGGGGCAGTAACTCAATCAGCATGGTGTGCCTCCGTCTTGTCAGAGGCGTCAGAGGTCAGAATCAGCAGATTGCGCAGCACTTCACCCAGTCCCTGAATGGCAATCAGAATGGCCGCCAGAGGAATCAGGCTTTTGAGCAAAAACACCGCAGGAATACCCCCGGAGCTGGGAGATCCCTCTTTGACCGCCCAGGAATTAACCACAAAGTCCCAGCTGGCAAACAGGATAAACAGGCAGGTGGGCAGCAAAAACAGCAGGCTGCCCAGGGCGTTGATCCAGGCCTGACGGTTGACACCGAGGCGACGGTAGAAGATATCCACCCGCACGTGACCATCCTGTTTGAGGGTATAGGCGATGGCCAAAAGGAAAACCGTAGAGTGCAAATACGTGAGGGATTCCTGCAGGGCAATAGAGCCCATGGAAAACCCGTAGCGCATGACGACAATCCAGCAGGTTAACAACATCATGGCCAGCACCAGCCAGGCGATCAGCTTGCCGGTGGCCATTGCAAAACGGTCTATGGTGGAAACGGCGGTCTTTAAGTGAGCCCTTGCAGATGAAGGCATCCAAACAATCCCAGGAATTTAATATTTTAGTTATAAATTGTATTGTGTTTATAAGCTGTACTTTTATAAAAACAGCGACGCCAGAGTATACCTGAAGGGGGGACAGGCCCGAAATAGTGGAAATCTGGGGTTTTAGGGTACATTTAATGACGGTTGTAACAATAGTGTCATATTAGATTCATAGAATTGTCACCATGACTATCTAGCATCATCTCCGGTGAAAAAATCAGGGCGATTAACGATTCCAAGCCCAACTCAGACCCTTAGGAGAAAATAGTGAAAAAGACACTTATGATCGCAACCGTAGCCGCTACAGCCGCTATGAGTGCACAATTTGCCAGTGCTGCCCGTGACTATATCAGCATTGTTGGTTCTTCAACGGTATACCCATTCGCCACGGTTGTGGCTGAGCGTTTTGGTCGCAGCAGCGGCTTTACTACCCCAAAAATTGAATCTACCGGTTCCGGTGGTGGCATGAAAATCTTCTGTCAGGGCGTTGGCTTGCAGCACCCGGACGTGACCAATGCTTCCCGTCGCATGAAATCTTCAGAATTCGAGCTGTGTAAGAAGAATGGCGTTAAGGACATTGTAGAAGTTCAAATCGGTTATGACGGTCTGGCGGTAGCCAACTCCGTGAAAGGCGCCGATATGGACCTGAGCCTGCGCGATCTGTACCTGGCTCTGGCTAAAGACGTGCCTAACCCCAACGGTTCAGAAGAGTTGGTTCCCAACCCTTACAAAACCTGGAAGCAAGTGAATCCAGCCCTGCCAGACGTTGAAATCGAAGTGGTTGGTCCTCCTCCGACTTCCGGTACCCGTGACTCATTCAACGAGCTGGGCATCGAAGGTGGTTGTAAGACTTACAGCTGGTTGAAAGCCCTGAAAGGCAGCGACAAATCTCGCTACAAAGCCGTATGTCGCAGTATCCGTGAAGACGGTCACTACATCGAGGCCGGTGAAAACGACAACCTGATCGTTCAAAAGCTGGAAGCCAACCCTAATGCTCTGGGTGTATTCGGTTACTCTTTCCTGGAAGAGAACACTGCCATTGTTAAGCCGGTGAAAATCGCCGGTGTAGAGCCAGGCATGGAAACTGTTTCCAGCGGTGAGTACCCAATGTCCCGCTCCATGTACTTCTACGTTAAGAAGGCACACGTGGGTGTTGTTCCTGGTATCAAGGAATACGTTAACGAGTTCACCAACGAGCGCGCCTGGGGTACCAGCGGCTATCTGGTAGACAAAGGCCTGATTCCTTCAGCTGACAACGAGCGTCGCCAGTGGGCTGCTCAGGCGAAAGGAATGAAAACCATGACAGGTAAAGAGTTCCACTAAGTAACTCGTGCCCTTTCTGGTAAAGATTTGGCCCGCTGGCGGTAGCCACCGGGCCTTTTCCTACTTCTGGGTTCGATAACGGTATAATCTGCGTTTTTTGTCGCAAGCCCGGCGACCATCACAAGTGGGCTTACGTGAGAAAATGCTTTTTTGGAGTTTTGCATGCAAACCGGAAACCTGTTGATGCTGTTGGCGGTGATGATTGCTGTCGCGTACTTTTTAGGGCATGTCCGCGCTACCGGCCTGGCACGTCCTCTCGGGGGCATTCGTCATTTGCACTCCCTGCCGTTTTACTTCTCCATGCGCTCGGCGCTCTGGTGTGCCCTGCCGGCTCTGCTGGTGATGGGTGTCTGGCTGGCTTTTGATGATTCCATCATCCGCTCCATGGTGCTGGATACCCTGCCGGCGGACATTGCCCCGGCGGACGAATCAACGCGTAATCTGATGATCAGTCAGATTCAGAATGTCGCCAGTGGTGCTCTGCCACCCTCTTTTGTCGATCCTCAAGTTGCCGCGGCTGCGGAACGTCTCAGTCGGATGCAGGCCACCAACGCCATGGCAGTGACCGTGGTCGTGCTCGTGCTGGCGATCTTTGGTGGCGCCTGGGCCTGGCTGAAAGTCTCTCCGGAAATGCGCGCCCGTCAGCAGGTTGAGAAGGTGTTGCAGTGGATGTTTATGCTCTGCGCCACGCTGGCGATCCTGACGACTGTGGGTATTGTTGCCTCGGTACTGTTTGAATCGATTCACTTTTTCGGCCGCGTGCCTTTTATGGACTTTATGTTCGGTCTGCAGTGGAGTCCGCAGACGGCCCTGCGAGCTGATCAGGTGGCGGCTCAGGGCGCCTTTGGTGCCGTGCCGCTGTTTGTCGGTACTCTGTTGATCTCCCTGATTGCCCTGCTGGTGGCAGTACCTGTGGGTTTGATGTCAGCCATTTACCTGGCCGAATACGCGCACCCGAAAGTGCGCTCGTTTGCCAAGCCGGCACTGGAAGTTCTGGCGGGTGTGCCGACGGTGGTTTACGGCTTTTTCGCTGCGTTGACCGTCGCGCCGTTTATTCGCGAACTGGGTGAGAGCATTGGTCTGAGTGTGTCCTCAGAGTCGGCGCTGGCAGCCGGTCTGGTGATGGGGGTGATGATTATTCCGTTTGTGTCCTCCCTGGCTGACGATGTCATTACCGCTGTGCCGCAATCGCTGCGCGATGGCTCTCTGGGATTGGGTGCGACCCATTCGGAAACCATCAAACAGGTGATCTTGCCCGCGGCTCTGCCCGGTATCATGGGGGGGATCCTGTTGGCTGCTTCGCGCGCCATCGGTGAAACCATGATTGTGGTCATGGCAGCCGGTCTGGCAGCCAACCTGACCGTGAATCCTCTGGAGGCGGTAACCACCATCACAGTGCAGATCGTCACCCTGCTCACCGGTGATCAGGAGTTTGACAGTGCGAAAACCCTGGCTGCCTTTGCCCTGGGTCTGATGTTGTTTATCACCACGCTGGCCATGAACGTGCTGGCGCTGCACATCGTTAAAAAATACCGTGAACAATACGATTGATTGGACTCTGGCGGTTAACCGCCGCCAGTGGAGAGTTAAAGCATGAACAAGACCACCGAAAAAGTACGTCAGACACTGGCCAAACGCTACCGGTCAGAAAAGCGCTTTCGGGCGTTTGGTATTGCCTCCATCACCCTCGGGTTGCTGGCTTTGGTGATATTGTTTACGGACATCATTGGCAAGGGTCACAGCGCCTTTATCGAACACCGGGTCACGCTGGAAGTGAGTTTTGATGCCGATGTGTTGCAGATCAGCGATGTGAATGATGCCGATCAGGTGACCTATGGCAATTACATTGCGGCTATTCGCGCTGCGATGAGTGAGCAGTTCCCGGAGGTTCAGAATCGATCCGAGCGTAAACAACTCAATGGTCTGATCAGTTCCAGTGCCGAATTCGAATTGCGCGACATGCTGCGTGCAGATCACTCCCTGTTGGGTCAGTCCCGCACGGTATCATTGCAACTGGATGATGCAGCCGACTTGTTTTTCAAAGCCAGCCCCGGAAAGCGTGACGGGGTTCGGGTTACCGACCTGCAGAAAAGCTGGTTGCTGACCCTGGAAGAGCGAGATCTGGTGACTTCCGGTTTCAATCAGTCACTGTTTACCCGCGGTGATTCCCGCGAGCCGGAACAGGCGGGTATGCTGGGTGCCATTCTCGGTTCTCTGTTCACCATGATGGTCACGCTGGTGCTCAGCTTCCCTATCGGTGTTGCCGCAGCCATCTATCTGGAAGAGTTTGCACCGAAGAATAAATTTACCGACTTTATCGAAGTCAACATCAACAACCTGGCCGCAGTACCGTCGATTATTTTCGGTCTGCTGGGGGTGTCGATCTTTATCGGTCTGTTTGGCATGCCGCGCTCGATTCCGCTGGTGGGCGGTATCGTACTGACGTTGATGACCTTGCCGACCATCATCATCTCCAGTCGCGCAGCCATCAAGGCGGTACCGCCGAGTATTCGTCAGGCGGCCATGGGGTTGGGTGCGTCCAATATGCAGGTGGTCTTGCACCACGTACTGCCGCTGGCATTGCCGGGTATGCTGACCGGTGCCATTATTGGTATGGCTCAGGCATTGGGTGAGACCGCTCCCCTGCTGATGATCGGTATGGTGGCCTTTATTGTTGAATTGCCCGCAGGACCGGTTGACCCCGCCACCGTCCTGCCGGTGCAGATTTTCCTTTGGGCTGGCAGCCCGGAGCAGGCCTTTGTGGCGCTGACCTCCGCCGCCATTATGGTACTGCTGGCCTTCCTGATTACTATGAACACCATTGCAGTGCTGCTGCGCAAACGCCTTGAGCGGCGTTGGTAATAACCGTTAACGAGGATAATTCTATGGATATCGCCCAGCCACTGGACAAGATACCGGCCAGCAGCAGTGAGCCTGCTGCAGGGAAAGCCATCAACGTGAAAGAAGGCGTCGATCAGGATACCCCCGTGCCCGCCAAACCTGTGGGTAATCCCTTTGTGGATGATCCAAAAATGAAGTTGCGTGATGTGGAAGTGTTTTACGGTGACGAGCAGGCCATTCACGGCATCAGTCTCGATATTGGCAAAAACGAAGTCCTGTCGATGATTGGACCGTCGGGTTGTGGTAAGTCCACGTTCCTGCGCTGTCTCAATCGCATGAACGACACCATCGATATTTGTCGCGTCAAAGGCAGCCTGCATCTGGAAGACCAGGATCTTTATGATCCCAAACTGGATGTGGTTGAACTGCGCGCGCGCGTGGGAATGGTTTTCCAGAAGCCCAACCCTTTCCCCAAATCCATTTACGATAACGTCGCCTATGGTCCCCGCATTCACGGATTGGCCAACCGTCGTTCCGATCTGGATGAAATTGTAGAAACCAGCTTACAGAAAGCCGGTTTGTGGAAAGAAGTCAAAGATCGTTTGCATTCCCCGGGCACCGGTTTGTCCGGTGGTCAGCAACAGCGTCTGTGCATTGCCCGCACCATTGCGGTAAGTCCCGAAGTGATTTTGATGGATGAGCCCTGCTCTGCACTGGATCCGATTGCCACCGCCAAAATTGAAGAGCTGATTGCCGAGTTGAGCGAAAATTTCACCATCGCCATTGTGACTCACTCCATGCAACAGGCTGCCCGGGTATCTAACCGCACCGCTTACTTTCACCTGGGCAAACTGGTGGAAGTGAATGATACGGAAAAAGTGTTCACCAATCCGGATCACAAGTTGACAGAAGCTTACATTACCGGTCGCTTTGGTTAAGTTGTTCCACAGATTAGAGCTTGGAGTGAAGCATGGATAATTTAAATCTCGATCAGCATATCTCGCGGCAGTTCAACGCCGATCTGGAAGAGCTGAAAACCCAGTTGCTGGAAATGGGCGGTCTGGTGGAACAGCAAATCATCGACGCTGTAACCGCCATTACCTCGGCCGATTCCGATCTGGCCGAAAAAGTTCTGGTTGTCGAAGATGAAGTCGATAACCGCGAAGTTACCCTGGATGAAAACTGCACCATGGTACTGGCCCGCCGACAACCGGCGGCGTCGGATTTGCGTATGGTGTTGGCGGTGGCAAAAATCAATCGCGACCTTGAGCGCATGGGTGATGAAGCGCAAAAAGTGGCGAAAATGGCGATCCATTTGAACGAGCATGGTGAAGCACCGCGAGGTTACGTAGAGCTGCGTCATATCGGGTCTCTGGTGCATCAAATGGTGATCATGGCTCTGGATTCGTTTGCCCGCTTTGATGTGGATCTGGCTGTGAAAGTGGCTCACGAAGACAAAAAAGTTGATCAGGAATACAAGTCGGCCATGCGTGAGCTGGCCACTTATATGATGGAAGATCCCCGTTCGATTTCGCGGGTACTGAACATCATCTGGTCACTGCGCGCGCTGGAGCGTATCGGTGATCACGCCGCCAATATCGCCGAGCATGTGATCTATCTGGTGAAAGGTCTGGATGTTCGCCATATCAGCGTTAAGGAAATGGAACGTCAGGTCAACGAAAGCGATTAATCTTGACCGGATGTTTTCATCGGCGAGTATTTGCCACTTAAAAAAAGAGCCACTGCTGCAAAGCGTGGCTCTTTTTTTGTGTTGCTCTGTTGAATCTTTCGATCGTCCAGCAACCTCAGTTACTGCCTTGCTGACTGTTGGTGGTCAGCTTCTGCAAGTACGCCTGGGATGCCTGCCCGATCTCGCCGCCGCCCTGTGCGGCCTGCTGAAAATATCGAATGGCCTCCGATTTTTTATCCTGTGCCAGAGTGACTTCTCCCAGATGGAAGGCGGCAATCTGAGTGGGCAGCAGGTTGCTGCTCTCCACCAGATCCTGTTCGGCACGGGCATAGGATTTCATTTGCTGGGCGGCAATGCCGCTGCCCAACAGCGGTAAAAAATATTCGGGATAGAGCTTGTGCGCCTGATTAAAACTGTTGAGTGCACCTTTGAAGTCCTTTTGTTTCAGTTGAAACTGACCCTTGGTGGCATAAAACAGCGTTTCTTTGGGTTGTGCCCGAATGGCTTTGTTGACCAGCGACAGAGCTTCATCCAGATTGCCATTACCGGCCGCTTTTAGTGCTTGTTGATTGGCGTCGTAGGCCGCCTGATCTTTTTTGACCTGACGCACCGCTCTCTGGAACGCCTGCTTGTTGCGCACGCCGGGAGTGAGTTTGGCGGCGTAATTGCGGTTGGCAATAACCCGCTCGGCCGATGGCGGGTGACTGGCGAACAGTCCTTCCAGCCAGTTGCTGTTGCGACCTTCAGACAACTTCACAAAGGTTTCCTGCAGCTCAACCGCGGCTTCCGGCTCATAGCCTACACGGGCCATATACTTCATGCCGTAGTGATCGGCTTCCAGTTCTTTGTCGCGGCCGTAGCGGGACTGAATCAGGGCGCTGCCCAGTTGTGAGCCCATACCGATCAATTCACCGTAGCCCGCCTGACTGCCGATGATACCGGCAATTTGTCCGCCCATACCCAGCAGCATCCCCTGAGTCATCTGCTGCGCGCTGTGACCGGCGGCAGCGTGAACAATCTCGTGTGCCAGCACCGCGGCCAGCTGTGCTTCATCTTCCAGTTTGCTGATCAGCCCGCGGTTGATGGCGATCTTGCCACCGGGCAGCGCCCAGGCATTGGGAACGTCGTTATTGAGCACGACGAATTCGTAAGGCAAATCGGGTCGGCCACTGACCGCGGCCAGTTTCTTGCCCACCTCACTGACATAGAGCGTCAGTTCCGGGTCGAGCGTGTACTGACCGCCCTGCGATTGCTGGGAAGGCGCGTACTGCTGGGCGCCAATGCTGAGTTCCTGTGTGGGAGAGATCAGAGAGAGCTCCGACGCGCCGGTTACCGGGTTGGTGGTACAACCGGTGATCATCAGTAAAGCCAGTAATGTGCTGGCGATATAAGCGCGATAGCCCATAGCAATCTCCTTATTGGTGTTATTCACGTATAATGCCTGTCTTATATATCCGACATTATATTAACTGAGACTGAATACGACTATGACGAATGCGTTGCAAGTGATTGAGCTGTTTGCCGGTATTGGGGCAGATGGCAATCCCGTGGCAGAGAGACTGCAAGTGATTGTTCACGAAGATAACAGTTGCCAACTGGTTAAATCACCTGCGTTTGTCAAAGGCATCGCCAGTGGCGATTTGATCAAGCTTGAACAGGGCACACAGGACTTTTCCCTGATCGAGCGCAGCGGCAACTTGTCAATTCGTGTGTTCTGCCGCGATGACAGCAGCGAGCTGGTGGATGAGCTCACACCGCCACTGGAAAAGCTCGGTGGCGAACTGGACATCGAAACACCGCGCATGCTGGTGTACAGCATCCACGTCAGTTGTGGCTTTCAGCAAATTGAAAACATCCTCAACGGTGTCGCCAGCGACGATGTGGCCTGGATGTACGGCAACGTCTACGATCCCGACGACGGCGTCACACCGCTGAACTGGTGGCAGGATATTTTAAAGCCTGAATAAGCATTATCGCTTTCAATATCGACGAAAGCTGAACACGCAAAGAACTGAACTACAGAAGAAAATTGAACAACAGCAGAGAACCGAACATGTTACTGGTGATATCCCCCGCGAAGAATCTGGACTACGAGACCCCTGCCAAGACCAAGCAGAGTACCCAGCCGGACTATCTGCAAGAGTCACAGCTGCTGATTGATGAGCTGAAAGCCCTGGCGCCGCAGGATGTGTCCAAGTTGATGCACATCAGCGATAAGCTGGGCGTGCTCAATTACGACCGTTTTCAGCAGTGGTCACAGCCGTTTACAGCAGACAACGCCAAACAGGCAGTGCTGGCGTTCAATGGCGATGTCTACACCGGTCTGGATGCTGAGAGCTTCAAGGCGGACGATTTCAAATTTGCCCAGAAGCACCTGCGTATTCTCTCCGGTCTCTACGGTCTGTTGCGACCCCTGGATCTGATGCAGCCCTATCGTCTGGAGATGGGCACCAAGTTTGAAAATCAGCGGGGTAAAAACCTCTATGACTTCTGGGGCGAAACCATCACGGAAGGTCTCAACCAGCAGCTGAAAACCCTGAAAACGGATGTGCTGGTCAATCTGGCGTCCAACGAGTACTTCAAGTCGGTCAAACCCAAGGCTCTGAATGCCGAGATCATCACGCCGGTGTTTAAAGACTGGAAAGGCGACAAATACAAGATCATCAGTTTTTACGCCAAAAAAGCCCGCGGCCTGATGTGTGCCTATGCCATTCACAACCGCATTACCGACGCCGAACAGCTGAAAGGCTTCGATTATGAGGGTTACAGCTTTAACGAAGGGATGTCTTCGGCCAAAGAATGGGTGTTTACGCGCCAACAGGAGGCGTAAACCTCAACTCCTGGGGCAATCGGCCGATGACTTGGGTTGCGGGATAGACAGATTCCGTAAACGTCGAGTGTGAAACGTCTTCCTCAACCGGAAACAATGCGCTGGACAAGGTGTTCGGTGTGATTTGAGGCAGGTGTAGGCATGGCGGTTCGGTTTTTGGTGGTGGATGACGCTTCTTTTATTCGCGATATGGTGAAGAAGCAGCTGCGGGACCGGATTCCCGGAGCAGAAGTGTTCGATGCCAATGATGGCAACCGCGCCATTGCCCAGCTGAAAAAACAGCGCATTGATGTGATTCTCAGTGACTGGGAAATGCCCGGTATGAGCGGAGAAGAGTTGCTGCGCTGGGTCAGATCCAACGACACCTACAAAGACACTCCTTTCATTATGGTCACCAGTCGTGGCGACAAGAGTTTTGTTATCCAGGCCATCCAGGCCGGCGTATCAGACTTTATCACCAAGCCGTTCACCTCTGACGAGCTGACCAAAAAAACCATCAAACAGCTGGTAAAAATCGGTAAAAGCCCGCGAGATGCCATTAAATCGGCGGCTTCCGGTGATCGGGTGGCCTTTGCCTCGGTGGACGTTCTCACCGGTGGCGCCGAGAAAAAAGTCGAAGCTCCCGCGCCCAAAGCGCCGGCCAAAAAGACCGCCCGGGCCAAGGCCCAGCTGCGTTTTGCCCGAGTCACCTGCCCCTGTGTACTCACCGATATGAGCCTGCAATCTGTGGCGGGGCTGATGCAACGGCAGGACAGTTTGCCGGTGTTGTTTGAGCAGGCGGCGGTGGATATTGAAATTGGCGAAGAAGTGGCGCGACTCAACGGCTATCTGCACAGTATTGCGGCGGGGGAAAATAAAGTAGACACTTCCATCATCAAATTCACGGTGCGCTTTGTGGATAACGACCCCGACAAGTTTGAGGCGCTGTCACGGTTTATTGCCAAAAACCGCTAGTGGCTCATAGCGGGTTCCAGAGCCTGGGTGTCGGTGACGTAAATACGTAAAGACACAAAAAGCCACCTTCAACCAAAGGCCCGGTTTCCATGTCTTTCAACCCTATGTCTGCCAGACCTTTCTCACAGGCCTGTGAAAACAACAAAGCCCCGATTCTCGCCGTATTGCAAAAGCACTTTACCGAGCCGGGTAAAATCCTCGAAATCGGTACCGGCACCGGTCAGCACGCGGTGTTTTTTGCCGGACAATTGCCTCACCTGCAATGGCAAACCAGCGATCTGGAAGAAAACCACGCCGGTATCGGCTTGTGGATGGCCGATTATCCAGGCGAAAACCTGCTGCCACCGCTGGTGTTGGATGTTGCTGCCAGTTCGTGGGATTTCGGTCCTTTTGACGGTGTTTTCACGGCCAACACTGCCCATATCATGTCCTGGGATGAAGCCAAAATGATGCTGCAAGGGGCGGCCAAATTGCTGAATCCCGGTGGCAAGCTGGTGATCTATGGCCCGTTCAACTACAACGGCCAGTTCACCAGTGACAGCAATGCCCAATTTAATGAGTGGCTTAAGTCGCAGGCCCCTCACCGGGCGATCCGGGATTTTGAAGCGGTGTGCGAAGTGGCGGCCAGCCACGGTCTGGGTTTCATCGAGGACGTGGCCATGCCCGCCAACAACCGCTGTCTGGTGTTTCAGAAGGTGTAAGCTGCTCGGTGAAAAGGTATGGGTCGCGTTGAAAGCCTAGGTGTTTTTAAACGGCAAATACCCCGCACAATCTTCCCGATAGGCCTCTACCCCCGGGGTTTCACGCTGCAGAAAATCCGCCACCGCCGCGTGGAAGCGATCATCCGCCAGCCAGTGCTGTGAATAGGTGAGTGTGGGTTCAAAGCCCCGCTGAATCTTGTGCTCTCCCTGGGCGCCGGGATCAAACACCTGAATGCCTCGCTCAATGGCAAACTCAATCCCCTGATAGTAACAGGCCTCAAAATGCAGGCCGGGGATCTCTTCCAGACAGCCCCAGTAGCGACCGTAGAGGTGAGTGTCGTTGAAAAAGCACAGGGCCGCGGCGATGGTGTCTCCCTCTTGCTCGGCCTTGACCATCAAGATCTGCTCACCCAGATTGCGGGCGATGGCCTCGAAAAACTCCCGGTTGAGGTAGCCAGTGTTGCCGCTGCGCTTCAGATAGGTGGTGTGGTAGAAGTAGTAAAACCTGTCCCAGTCGTCGGCGTTGATTTGATCGCCCACCAGCCGTGTCAGAGTGACCCCGGCCTCGCTCACACTGCGCCGTTCTCGACGGACCGACTTGCGCTTTCGGGAGTTAAACGTGTCGAGAAAATCGTCGAAATCACGGTAGTTTCGGTTAAACCAGTGAAACTGGCAGCCCACTCTGGCCAGTGTCTGTTGCGGCCTCCAGAGGGGTTGCTGCTGCGCCGGATAAAACAGACAGTGCCAGCCGCTCCAGTGGTGTGTCAGGCAGGCTTCAGACAGGAATTCACTGACAGTCTCAAACATGGGTTGGGGATCAATGCCATCGGCCAGCGCCAGCCTCGGGCCACTGGCGGGGGTAAAGGGAATCGCGCTGAGCAGTTTGGGGTAATAATTGAGGCCGTTGCGCCGGTAGGCATCGGCCCAGGCCCAGTCGAACACATACTCGCCATAGGAGTGGGCTTTCAGATAGAGGGGCATGGCGCCGATCAGACGATCGCCGTCGTGAATCAGCAGGTGTTTGGGGGTCCAGCCGGTGTCGGTTTGGGTGCAGCCGGAATCCTCCAGCGCCGCCAGAAAGCCATGCCGGATAAACGGGTAGCGCGCACTCTGGCCCTTGGAGGCTTGATCGAAGAGACCATCCCAGTCAGTGGGTGAGACTTCGTGAATCGAATCTATCAGCCGGAATTCAGGCATGGATGTCGGATCTCCTTCGGTCAAGCGATGCCCATGGTCTCCAGCACCTGCCGGTAACCCTGTTGATAGGTGGGGTATTGAAACTGGTAGCCACTGTCGAGCAGTCGCTGGTTGCGACAGCGTTTGCTGGCCCGGCTCGGTGCTTGCGGCCCCGGTTGCAGGTGATCCGGGCCAAAGCCCATCTGTTGCGCCAGCCACTGTTTGACGTCACCCAGATCCGAGGGTTCACAGTCGCTGGCGAGATACAGGCGCTGGAGGCCTGTTGTTTGTGGCTGCTGCATCAGTCGCATCAGATGTGCCAGGACCCCGGCACAGTCGTCCACATGAATGCGATTGCTGTACAGGGCGCCGTCGTCGCCGGCTGGCGCGCCCTTGCCCTCGCGCACCTGTTGGATCAGCCGTTGGCGCCCGGGGCCGTAAATACCCGAGAAGCGCACCACGCAGGTGGTATAACCACTGTCAGTAAGCAGTTGCTCCGCCTCCAGAAGCCGTTTGCCGGCATAGCCTCGGGGTTCCGTGGCCGAGTTCTCATCGATCCACTGGCCGTCGGTTTGGCCATAAACACTGGTACTGGACACAAACAGAATCAGTCGCGGCGGTGTGCGGGATTCCAGTGCTGCCAGCAGGTTTTTCACCGTATCGACATAGGCCTGTTGATAACCCTGGTCGCTGAATTCACTGGGGGTCAGAGTGATGACGATGACATCCGAGTCTTGTGGCAGGCTGGCGTGCAGGCTGTCCGGATCGTTCAGGTCCGCTTGCCGGTAGTCAATGCGCGGATGCTCGCAGGGGGAGCGGCGAATACCCACCACTTCGGTGTCATCCGGAAGACGTGCAGCCAGTCGCTGGCCGATGTCGCCACAGCCCAGCAGGGTGACAGTCTTCAGGGGCGGTGTGATGAAGGACGTGGTCATGAGGATCCTGAGTTACTGTGAAAGAAGGTGCTCAATATCAACCTGAAAATTTATCAAGTCAAATGTAACTAATAGTTCTCGTCTATAGGAACTCTATGCCAGAATAAGGCCATTCGTGGATTGAAACAGGTGGCTGCAATGACGTTGACTGAACTTCGCTACATCGTAACCCTGGCACAGGAACAGCATTTCGGCCGTGCGGCGGAACGCTGCTTTGTGTCGCAGCCGACCCTGAGTATCGCCGTCAAAAAGCTCGAGGATGAACTCGGTGTGGCGCTGTTCGAGCGCTCCAAAAGTCGGGTTCAGTCGACGCCTCTTGGCGAGAAGATTATTGCACAGGCACAGCGGGTTCTGGAACAAACCGCCTTGATCAAGGAAATGGCCACCGCCGGTAAGGATCAGCTCAGCAGCCCGCTCAACGTGGGAGCCATTTTTACCATTGGTCCATTCCTGTTTCCGCATTTTATCCCCCAATTGCAGAAGATCGCCCCGGATATGCCCCTGTACGTGGAAGAAGGCTACACGGCCACACTGCGTCAGCGACTGCGAAAAGGCGACCTGGATGCCATTATTGTGGCCTTGCCCTTTACCGAACCGGACGTGGTTACCCAGACACTCTACGACGAGCCGTTTGTGGTGCTGATGAGCCACGACCATCCCCTGGCGGCCAAGAAAGAAATCGTACCCTCCGACTTTGACGGTCACTCAGTTCTGTTATTGGGCGAGGGCCACTGTTTCCGCGATCAGGTGCTGGAAGCCTGTCCCAATTTGCAACCGAGTCTGGAAAATCACGCCTCTACCCGTTTTGCTTCGGAGGGTAGCTCGCTGGATACCCTGCGGCATATGGTGGCGTCGGGCTTGGGAATCACCATCCTGCCGCTGTCGGCGGCGGGCTCGAACTATTCGCCGGATGTGTTGGTCACACGACCATTCGCAGACCCGGTGCCTCAGCGCACGGTGGCTCTCGCCTGGCGCGCGAGTTTTCCGCGTCACAAGGCCATTGACCGCCTGCGTCAGGCGATCAATCAGTGCCAGGTGAAGCCCTGAACATGATCCGAAAACAGAGTTAATACGGTGACCTCGGTTGTTAACACAGCTCCGTCTCTGGCTCAGGTGGACGTGACCGCGCTGAAAGGTGTGGGTGGTCAGCTGGCGGAGAAGCTGGCAAAGATTCATATCCACTCGATTCAGGATTTGCTGTTTCATTTGCCACTGCGCTATATGGATCGCACCCGGGTCACTCCCATCGGCGGCGTGCAGCCTATGGCCAGTGTCGTCATTGAAGGTGAGATCAGGGCCAGCGATGTGGTGTTCGGTCGCCGCCGCAGCCTGATGTGCCGATTGCAGGACGGCACAGGTGTAATCAGCCTGCGGTTTTTTCACTTTACCGCGGCACAGAAAAAGCGGCTGGTGCCCGGCGCCCGTTTGCGCTGTTTTGGCGAGGCCCGCCGCGGTGCTTCGGGTCTGGAGCTCTATCACCCGGAGTACGACTTTCTCGATGGCAGTAGCCCGCCGCCACTGGAATCCAGACTGACACCGGTCTACCCCGCCACTGAAGGCATCACCCAGCAGCGGCTGCGCAATCTCACCGAGCAGGCGCTGGAGCTGATGGGCAGTCATACCCTGCAAGAGCTGATCCCCGACGACGCCTGGAAGCGGGAAGCCTATCCGCTCAGCGAGGCTCTGGCATTTTTGCATCACCCGCCCAAAGACGCGCCCATCGATGAGCTGCTGCTGGGCACACATCCCTACCAGCAGCGACTGGCGTTTGAAGAGTTGCTGGCCCATCACCTGAGCATGTTGCGGGTGCGGCAAAAGATTCAGGCCGAGGGCGCCCAGCCCCTGCCGACACCGCAGCGCTTGCTGGATCGTTTCCAACAGCAACTGGGCTTTAAGCTTACCGGAGCCCAGCAGCGGGTGGCGGATGAAATTGCTGCGGACTTGTCCCAGCCCTTTCCGATGTTGCGTCTGGTGCAGGGGGATGTCGGTTCGGGCAAAACCGTGGTGGCGGCTCTCGCAGCCCTGCAGGCGGTGGGCAATGGTTTGCAGGCGGCGATCATGGCGCCCACGGAGATTCTTGCCGAGCAGCACCGCAAAAGCTTTACCCAGTGGCTCGAACCGCTGGGCATTCGCGTGGGCTGGCTCAGCGGAAAACAAAAGGTGGCCGAACGCCGCCAGCAATTGGCGGAGATTGTCAGTGGCGAGGCCCAGGTCATTGTCGGCACCCATGCCCTGTTTCAGGATGACGTTGAATTTGCCGACCTGGGCCTGACGATCATCGACGAACAACACCGTTTCGGTGTGCATCAGCGACTGGCGCTGAGAGAGAAGGCCAGGGACAAGCGCCGCTCCCATCAGCTGATCATGACCGCAACCCCCATTCCCCGAACTCTGGCCATGAGCGCCTACGCGGATCTCGATTGCTCCATCATCGATGAGTTGCCGCCGGGGCGCACGCCAGTTTCCACGGTGGCCATCAGTAACGAACGCCGCCACGAGGTGGTGGAACGGGTGCGGGCCGCCTGCCTCGAAGGGCGACAGGCTTACTGGGTGTGCACCCTGATTGAGGAATCTGAAGCGCTGGAAGCACAGGCGGCCGAGGCGGTGGCGCAATCGCTAACTGAGTCATTAGCGGACATTCGTGTCGGGTTGGTTCATGGACGTCTGAAAGCGGCCGATAAAGAACAACAGATGGAATTGTTTAAGGCTGGCGAGTTGCAGCTGCTGGTGGCCACCACCGTGATTGAGGTGGGGGTGGATGTCCCCAACGCCAGCTTGATGATTATTGAAAACCCCGAGCGACTCGGGCTGGCGCAGCTGCACCAGCTGCGCGGTCGGGTTGGACGTGGCTCGGCTGCCAGTCACTGTGTGCTGCTGTACGGCTCGCCCTTATCCCAGTACAGTCGGGAGCGGTTAAAAGTGATGCGCGAGACCAACGATGGTTTTGTGATTGCCGAAAAAGATCTGGAATTGCGCGGCCCCGGTGAGGTTCTGGGCACCCGGCAGACCGGTGAAGTGAATTTCCGGTTGGCGGATCTGCAGCGCGATGGTTTTTTATTGCCGCGAATTAAAGAAGTTGCAGGCCATATCATGTCGACCCATCCGGAGGTGGTCGAAGCGTTGATCAGCCGCTGGCTGGGCAGCAGTGAGAATTACGCCAGTGTGTAAAGGGGCGAGTAGTAGACAGGCCCCCTTTTTAAGAGACCTGAATGTCGTTTGCATCAGGTCAGGAGTACTGAACAAACGGGGTTGATTAGTCTGCCCCACCCGAGGTATCAGGAGAGTATTTTGTCCGTCCCAACCAGTGTGTCGCAGTTACTGGAGCAGCAGAACGTCAATTATTCCGTGGCGTTGCGTCCCGATGAAAGTAAGGTTTACAGCGTCAGTGATCTCCCCCATGAGCAGCATTTGCGCCAGCTGGGAGCTGCCCGTTCACTGTTGTTACAGGACAGCGAAGGTCGGGTGCAGGTGATCGCCAGTGCCGATGGTCTGTTCGATATTCAGCGGGCCAATCAGTTACTGGATCGGACTCTGGAACCGGTCGCCGCCGATGATCTGAAAGGACTCTACGAAAAGTACCAGCTGAGTTCGATTCCCGCCCTGCCCAAGCTGGCCGGTATGCCGACACTGGTGGATCAGCGATTGCTTGATCAGCCCACCGTGTTACTGGACTCCGGGGCCAGTGAGCTGCTGCAAATTGATCAGCGGGATTTTGCCTTGATGGTTTCCGGTTCGGTGGTGGGTGATATCACGGTGCCGGTGGAAGCGCTGGAGCACAAACTGCAAAACAGTGGCAGTGATGAGGCGCAGTTGCTGGCGGCGGTGAAGAGCTTTACCGCCAAGCGCATCAAGCAGCGACTGGAGGAAACCCTGGAGCTGCCACCGCTGCCCGAAACCGCACAGCGCATCATCAAGTTGCGGGTTGATCCCAACGCAGACGTTGGCGACCTGGCAAGCATCGTTGAAATCGATCCCAGTCTGGCGGCGCAGGTGGTCAGCTGGGCTTCTTCTCCTTATTACTCGGCTCCGGGAAAGATTCGTTCCATTCACGATGCGATTGTCCGGGTACTGGGTTTTGACATGGTGTTGAATCTGGCGCTGGGCCTGGCTCTGGGAAAAACCATGTCCATTCCCAAAGATGGGATCCACGGTGCCACCCCTTACTGGCAGCAGGCGGTCTACACCGCCGCGACGGTCGAGGGGCTGGTGCGTGTGATTCCCCGCGAGCAGCGCCCTGGCTTTGGCATGGCTTACCTGTCCGGTTTACTGCACAACTTCGGCTGGCTGGTATTGGCTGAAGTATTCCCGCCCCAGTTCAGCCGCATTTGTCGCTGCATAGAAGTGAATGGTCACATACCTCCCAACCTTGTTGAGATGCATGTTCTCGGTGTGACCCGCGATCAGATCGCCAGCTGGTTAATGGAGTTGTGGGGTATGCCCGAAGAGGTGGTGGTCGCCCTGCGTCATCAGAACAATACTGACGGCTTCACGGAAGAGCACGGCGCGTACGCCAGGCTGGTATTCATCGCTCAACGGTTGTTGCAACAACATGGGATCGGTCAGGGACCGCGACTGGGAATTCCGGAGGCGTTCTACGAGCAACTGAACCTGGATAAGGACCGAGCCCGTCAAGCGGTGGAAGCGGTACTGGAATCCTCGGAAGAGCTGGACAATATCACCAGTCAGCTGCAGGCCTGACCAGAGACCTGTGCGGTCTGAGTCTAGTTTACCGGCTCGGACCACACCGCGTATTCGTTGCCGTTGGGATCGGTGAAGTGAAACCGGCGACCGCCGGGAAATGAGAAAATGTCTTTCACGATAGTGCCGCCCGCGGCGATGACCTTCTCCAGCGTGTCTTCCAGGGCATCACTGTAGAGCACCACCAGCGCACTGCCGTTGTCGGTAGTGGCCACCTGATCCGATTGGAAAAAGCCCCCGTCCAGTCCGGCGTTGTCGAACGCCACGTATTGCGGACCATAATCCACAAACGACCAGCCAAACGCTTGGCGAAAAAAGCGCTTGGCGGCCTCCAGATCACGGGCGGGCAATTCGACGTAGTTGATCTTTCCGGTTTCTTTCATCAGCGCTGAGTCCATCGTATTGATGGTTTAGAGCTTAGCTCAAGACTTGCCGCTGTTCTCAAACACTTGCTGATCCCAGGCATCCTCACTCTTGGCCACTGTCAGGGTCACCATGGAGTCGCCGGTGACGTTCACCGCGGTGCGGATCATGTCCAGCAGCCGGTCGACACCGATGATCAGGGCAATACCTTCTACCGGCAGTCCCACCTGTTGCAGCACCATCGCCAGAGTAATGAGACCCACACCGGGTACACCGGCGGTGCCAATGGAGGCCAGTGTGGCGGTCAGAACCACGGTCAGATAACCGGTAAAGCCGATATCAATCTGGTAGGCCTGGGCAATAAACGCGGTGGCGACACCCTGCATGATCGCGGTGCCGTCCATGTTGATGGTGGCGCCCAGAGGGATGGTGAAGGAGGCGACACGGTTGTCCACGCCCAGCTTCTCCTCTGCTGTGCGGAGTGTTATTGGCAAGGTCGCATTGCTGGAAGAGGTCGAAAAGGCAAACATCATCACCGGGCGCAGGTGCTTAAAGAAGGCCAGCGGATTGATGCGTGTCAGCAGTTTGAGTATCAGGCCATAGACGCCAAAGCAATGCAGCAGCAAGGCCAGTACCACGGTGGAGAAATAGAGCCCCAGTTCGATGATGGCGCTGGCGCCCAGTTCGGCGAACAGTTTGGCCAGCAGGCAGAACACCCCGTAAGGTGCCAGTTCCATCAGGATGCCGACCATTTTCATCACCACTTCGTCCAGATTGACGAACCACTCGCGCACTTTCTGGCCGGTGTCACCACAGCGGGCAATGGCAATCCCCATCAACAGAGCGAAGACAATGACCTGCAGCATGTTGCCATCGGCCATGGCCTGCACCGGGTTGCTGGGGACAATATTCACCAGTACCTCTTTCAGGGAGGGAGGCGTCTGGGCCGCAAACGACAGGGAGGTTTCCAGTCCGATACCATCACCGGGGCGGATCATGTTGCCCAGCAACAGCGCCAGACTGATGGCAATGGCGGTGGTTAACAGGTAGAGCGCCAGGGTTTTGCCGGCCATGGCACCCACACGGGAACTCTCCCCGAGACCGCTGGCACCACACACCAGTGAGATAAACACCAGGGGGACTACCAGTAATTTAAGGGAGGCGACAAACATCTGGCCAACCGCATCCAGCAGGCCGTTGACGAACCCGTCGCTGATCCAGCCCTGAAGGGTGGGACTGAGCCAACCGCTGTTGCCGAGCAGGTTGGTCAATATGCCCACTGCCAGGCCGGCGGTCATGGCGATAAGAATCCGGGTAGTCAGGCTCATAGGGTGTTTTCCTCCTGGCGTTTGCTGTACAAACGGGTTTCCTTACATAAAAAAACGAAAGCCTGGGCTTTCGTTTTTTCGGGTTTTGACCGCATCTGCTGGCCGATCAACAGGTTGAGGGACGGGGCTCAACCGGGGCTGCGCTATCGGCGTTCTGATGGGTTAGCCATCACTGACTCAGTTGACGGCGTCCTTCAGCGCTTTGCCGGGCTTGAAGCCTACGGAAGTGCTGGCGGGAATCTGGATGGTCTCACCGGTTTTGGGACTGCGGCCGGTGCGGGCAGCGCGGTGGCGCTGAGTGAAGGAACCAAAACCCACCAGATTGACGCTGTCATCGCGGCTCAGGGCGTTGGTAATCTCTTCAAAGATGGCAGAAACCACATCATTTGCTTTGTCCTTCGGCAGGTCGGCAATATTGGCGACCGACTCGACTAAGTCACTCTTGTGCATAGGAAATTCCTTATAAAAACGCAGTTTTTGTTATTATCGCTCCGCATTAAACCAATTGGCTTGGCGGTGGTAAAGCACTTCTTGTCCCCGGCTGCTGTAATTCCGAACAATTTGATGATTTATGCTACCGACTTCCGTTAAAAATGACGCCCGATACTCCTTCTGCAGGAGCTGGCATCCCGCCTCTCCCCTGATGTACGGTCTAAAAGGCGGGCGACACACTGCTCTGCTTGATTGGCTGCAGCACCCGGGATCTCTCACCGCGCGTCTCAAGGCCCACAGTCACGGTGCGTTTTCCGTACAGCTGCTGACTCAACACTGGGGCCGTGCCGAGCCCATGGAGGCTGTGGCTCTGGGGATCGCCCCCCACGCACCGGTGCTGATTCGCGAAGTGATTCTCAAAGGCCATAACCAGCCCTGGGTGTGGGCCAGAAGCCTGCTGCCGGAGAGTTCGCTGAGGGGGTCCCTGCGTCGTTTGCGAACACTGGACAATCGTCCGCTCGGTGGCTGGCTGTTTAAGCAACCCTCACTGCAGCGGGATCCACTGGAAATCAGTTGCTACGGTACGGGTGATACCCGTTTGCCAGGGATTTTTACGCCGAATCAGCCACTCTGGGGGCGACGCTCGGTGTTTTATGTGCACGACAAGCCCATTCTGGTGGGAGAAGTCTTCCTGCCGGCTTTTGTCGAAAGCCTTTGATGGCGACCTCTGACGGTACCCTCAATACCGTCTAGCCGTTACACTGCCGGCTGAGATTTCAGCCGCTACTGAACGTCCGTCACCCAGACTTTGCCTGCGCAGTGACCAGAGCTTTATGTCGTTCGGGCCATACTGATTTGAATGTGGTACTTATTCCTAGAAAGTGATGACATGACTCCACCGAAGAAAAGAAAATCCAAGAAGCCAAACCGTCCGCCCCAGCAAGCAAAAACTTCCGCTGCGGCCAAAACCGGCAAGTCCCCCGCGGCGGCCAAAGCCTCTGCGACGACCGCCAAGGCCCGGGTTTCAAAGTCAAAAGCTTCAAAAGCACCCGTTTCAAAGACCAGAACCTCTTCGACTGCCGGCCCCTTGTCCGGCTTGCTGGTGCGTGATCATCTGCCCTATTACTGGCAATTGACGCGCATGAATCGTCCCATTGGCTGGTTATTGTTGCTGTGGCCTACCTTGTGGGGATTGTGGCTGGCCGCTGATGGTTTGCCGGATCTCGATGTGTTGCTGATTTTCGTTCTGGGGGTGATCTCCATGCGCGCTGCCGGTTGCGCCATCAACGATTTTGCCGACCGCAAGGTGGATGGCCATGTGAAGCGCACCCGTGAGCGGCCTCTGGCCAGCGGTAAAATCCAGCCCAGGGAAGCGCTGGCGGTGTGTGTACTGCTGTGTCTTTTGTCTTTTATTCTGGTGCTGTTTACCAACAAGCTGACGATCCTGCTGTCACTGGGTGCGGTGGCTCTGGCCGGTTGTTATCCGTTTATGAAGCGTTATACCCACCTGCCGCAGGTGGTGCTGGGCGCCGCCTTTGCCTGGAGTATTCCCATGGGCTTCGCCGCCCAGACCGGTGAAGTACCACCGGAATCCTGGCTGATTTACACCGCTGCCGTGATCTGGACGGTGGTTTACGACACCTTTTACGCCATGGTGGATCGTGATGATGACCTGCTGATCGGGGTGAAATCCACCGCGGTGTTGTTTGGCGAACAGGATCGGGTAATCACCGGCAGCCTTCAGGTGCTGGTGATTGTCACGTTGATGATCGTGGGACAGCGATTCGAGCTGGGTAGTGTCTATTATCTCGGGCTGGCGGTGGCTGCAGGCCTGTTTGTGTATCAGCAGTTCCTGATCCGCCATCGCGACCGGGATCAATGTTTCAAAGCATTTCTCAACAATAACTGGGCTGGATTTGCGGTGTTTGCCGGAATTGTTGGTGACTACTTACTTCGATAGCCGTGCCTGATTCAACCAGATAGTGTGACAGACTCACGTAAACACTGAGAAACCTGGCGTGGAACAATGTGACAGCTATATTTAAAGCCGTAGCTGTCACAAAAGATTCACAAAAACACTATTTAATGCTGGTATCAGAAAACAGCATAGGCAGAGATGATGCCCCAGAAAACTATATTGATCGTCGATGATGAATCCTCCATTCGAGACATGCTCCGCATTGCGTTGGAGATGGCGGATTATCACTGTATGGAGGCGGAAGATGCACAACAGGCCCACAGCCTGATCGTGGATCGCAAGCCCGATCTGGTGCTGCTGGATTGGATGTTACCCGGTACCAGTGGTATCGAGCTGGCCCGTCGTCTGAAGCGGGATGAGGTCACCGCTCAGGTTCCTATTATCATGCTCACCGCCAAGGGCGAAGAGGATAACAAGGTGCAGGGGCTGGAAGTGGGTGCCGATGACTATATCACCAAGCCCTTCTCCCCTCGCGAGCTGGTTGCGCGACTGAAAGCCGTACTGCGTCGTACCGATACCCTGGCAGACAGTGGCCCGATCACCGTGGATGGTCTGACTCTCGATCCGGTAAGCCACCGTGTCACTATCAACGACACTCCCGTGCAGATGGGCCCTACCGAGTACCGCTTGCTGGAGTTCTTCCTGACCCACCAGGAGCGCGTCTACACCCGCAGCCAGCTGCTCGATCACGTCTGGGGCGGCAATGTCTACGTGGAAGAGCGTACGGTGGACGTCCATATTCGACGCCTGCGCAAGGCGCTGCAACTGGAAGATCATGACCGCTTTGTACAGACGGTGCGCGGTGCCGGATATCGCTTCTCCTTGAAAGTCGCTTCTGCCAAAGAACTCTGAAGGGCCGTCACTGTTAAAGTGTGAAGCGCCAGTGGGTAAGGCGTCGGATCAAAGCTGATGACTGTGCCTGATATTGAAGGCACAGTTATCAACGTGACTGGACTTTCGGTGTCACTTGAATAAAGTGTGCTCTTCCAGCATGAGAGCTTCAGAGCAGAGGGCTTTATGAAACGCACACTCACCATCACGGCATTGATTCTGACGACGGTTGCGGTGACGGCAGGTTGTACCAGTGCCAAGAAAATTGGCAGAGAGATCGGCCATACCACTCGCGACGTTACCCGTGATATCGGACACGCGACCCGTGACGCGGCCAAAGAGATCGATAAAGCGGTTGATGAAGCCCTCACAGACGACCTGTAAAGCATGGATGTGTTAAACAAACTGCTGAACACGTTGATACACTGTTAACATGCGTGTCGCAGATGGCTTTCCGTTCCCGATAGCTGTTTTTCTTTCAGCGCGGTTTGGCTGATGAAAAATCAGGCTTCTTACTGCTGCGCACTCTACACTTACGTCGACAGCTGCAGGCTCAATCGTCGTAGTCTTCTACAACGCAATCGACAATTACACGACAGGAATCAACATTGAACAGGGGTTTTTCCGCTGAGATCAGGCGGATCATCGTTTGCACGCTGCTGTGTGTGGTTTTCGGGTTAATGAATGGTTACCTGACCTGGACCCTTATTGCCGGTGGCGCACTCTACATGGCCTGGATGCTCTGGCAAATACACCGTCTGGATGTCTGGCTGCAGAATTCCCGCCGTTTTCAGCCCCCGGATGCCAGTGGTATCTGGGGTGATATCTTCGATAATATCGTGCGCCTGCAAAAGCGTCAGCGACGGGAAAAGAAACGTCTGCAAGCCGTGGTCAAGCGCGGGCAGGAAATCACCTCGGCATTGCGCGATGGGATTCTGCTGCTGGATACCCAGGGCAATATTGAGTGGTACAACAGCGCCGCCGGTCATCTGCTGCACCTTCGGCATCAGGATCAGGGCAACCCGATTTTCAATTACATCCGCCATCCCCTGTTTATCCAATACATGGACAAGGGCGATTTCAAAGAGCCGCTGGATTTGCCCTCCCCGCACACCGGTGATGTGCGTCTGCAATATCAGATAACCCGCTTCGGCCAGGGAGAGTGTCTGGTGTTGGTAAGAGACGTGACCCGTCTGCATAAGCTTGAACAGATGCGCAAAGATTTCGTCGGCAACGTATCCCACGAATTGCGCACACCGTTGACGGTGATACGCGGTTATGTGGAAACGCTCGCCATGTCGCCCGACCTTCCCGCGCCCTGGCAGCGTGCGTTGCAGCAGATGGAGCAACAAGGCGTGCGCATGACCAGCCTGATCAACGACCTGTTGGCGCTGTCCAAGCTGGAAACCGATGATCGCCAAAGCGCCCACAAACCGGTTGTGCTCAAACCGCTGTTGCAGCGTATCCGCAGTGATGCAGAAGCACTGTCCGGCGACCACCAACATGTGATCACACTGAACTGCCCTGACCACCTGGCGCTGCTGGGCAATGAGCAGGAACTGCACAGCGCCTTTTCCAATCTGGTCTTTAACGCCGTCAAATACTCGCCGGATGGCAAGCAAATTTCCATCGACGTCGAAAGCAACAGCCTGGGCCTCAACCTGGCGGTGAGCGATGAAGGCGAAGGCATCGACAGCGTTCACCTGCCCCGTTTGACCGAGCGCTTCTATCGGGTGGACAGCAGTCGTCATGCACAAACCGGTGGTACCGGTTTGGGGTTGGCGATTGTAAAACACGTACTGATTCGCCACGGTGCCAAACTGGATATCCAGAGCAAACTGGGTAAAGGCAGTACCTTTACCTGCATGTTTCCGATACAAAGCGTGGTTGAACAGAAGGATGCCGCTTCTGCCTGAGGTATCTTTGCGGAGTGTCTACTGGCATAAAGTACGTCAATCCCATCAAAGAAAAAGCCAGAACTTACATCAAGCCCTGCCCCTATCACTTTGAAGGCTTTGCCGGTAATGTGATTGCTTAACAGCCCGCGGCTGTTGACCGGCTCCTGAGAAATTCCTCCGGGAGCCCAATCACGACAGTGAGGTTTCTATGAGCGATAAAATCAATGCCGATGCACTTCAGGCGCTGAAAATTGCATTCACCTACATGCCCAAAGCCATCGAAGTCACTCAATACGAATACGGCGACCGTTATCAAACAGTGCTGGATCATATCGAAACGGTCAGAGAAATCCTGCTGATCAACGACGTCGACCCGGAAGAAGTCCACGGTGATATCTATCCGGATGATACGCCGAATTCGAGTTATTGATTTAAGTCTTAGATAAGCACTAAAACTTCAGCCTTTTGTATGGGTTTTTCAGTGCGAGTGAGAAAGAAATCTCATCAACACGGACAACCGTGTCAGTAGGCTTTAATCTTGTTGAACACATCGCATAATCCAAGCTACCATTCCGCCTTACAACAGGAACGTGTATAGACGCGTACGTCAAATAGTCATATCTCCAAGGAAAAGGAGTCCGCATGCTTGGTATTTCTTCCTCTGTTTCACTCAATGAGCTCCACAAAGCCAAACCCTACGGCAAAGCTGGAAGTGGCCGCTCGCTCTACGCTAATGACAAGCTACAGCAAACTCTGAATGGCCTAAAAGGCCAAGCTAATTCAGGTGACCATAAAAGCTATCACGCCTCTGCAGTCGTTAATGCTGTTAATGGTCTTCGTGCAGGTACTCTTCCCGCGAATACGTTTCTTAAAAATGGATCTTCCAACCGCTATTGCGTAGTTCATTCGGGCTTTGAAATTGAGTATATGATTGGTACGCCCACCAGTCAGACGGATATTGTGATTGTGGATATTCGGTTGGTGGAGAAGAAAGTTGAAAATACTAAAAGGGCTGGGTTGTGGTCCGTAAACCAAGATGATCAGGGTAAGTGGATAGCAAGAGATTGGCAGCCTTCCTTGCAGCCTGTTTCCGTTACCGGTAATGATGAGTCTAGTCGCATTAAAATAGGTGTAAATGGATATTGCGAGGGGCTTCAGCATGCTGCAAAGATGCTACCGTCGCATATAGCCCGAGGTAAAGAATGTGAGTTAAATAAACTGAGTACCACAGGGTATCAGCTATTCTATGTCCCTCAGTCGGGTAATATTTTGAAAGCTGGCTGGCAGTCATTGGCTCAGATGAGCAAATTTCGTAAAAGTAAGAATGATGTAGAAGCGGCTAAAATTCTATCTGCTTATATGTTAGATGCACATAAAAAAGGTTTGTATGTTGAGTGGACGAGCCATCGAGGAGGCTCTGTTGTCTTAACCGAAGCAATGAAAATTCTAAGCGAGGGTGATAAAGGCAAGCCAATAGATCTAGAAAAAAAACAATCGGTATTTTTGAGTGATCCTACATCTAGTTTGACCGAAGCCGATTCTACTCGAAGAAAAATTAATACAAATATTACAGGAGATCAGTGGTATAACGGCAGTAAAATGAATATGGGTTACATGGCGGGCGCCCAAAAATTTGGCACTGCTGAATTGGTTTGCTCATTTACTGCAATTCGCGAAGGTAATAAGCATGATAAAGCAAAAAGGATTGCAAAGCAGTCAACGTGGGGTATGGTAACGACCGCGGCTGGATACACTTTATACACCAAGGCCGGGGCTTTGATATCAGGAGGTATGGTTGCCTCTGCTGGTTGGGGTGGATTAGGATTGGCGTTACTTGCAGTGCTTGACAATATTCCAGCCCTCAATGAGGACTATCGAAGTGGAAAGCTTCAAAGCACCGAAAAGCTCATAGAGAAAGGCATTAATAAAATTATATAAGGAAAGTCATGCTTCAAACTCTGTTTAGCTCAAAACTTTGGTGGAAAGGACTTAAACATCCTGTCGGGCCTTCTTTTTCTCAAGCGTACCTAAGGGAAAAGGACTTGTCAGGAAATTTTTTGAGTTTTGAAGCCCCTTCTCCAAGGGGTGATGCGAATCTTGTGGCATCGGATGAAGGTAATCCTGACATAATCGATATTGAAGATCTGGACAAATACTGTGATCTAAAAAATTTACTAGCCACTAAGGACTATTATCAAGGAAACGCACTTCGCAGGCAGGTGTTTACGTCGTCATGGCAAATGAATGGCCGTCCCATGATGGATGGTTATATGGGAGACTTACGACTCTCAGTTTCGGTGAGACAGATTCCGAATTTAGCTGTGGGCGATAGTCTGTTTAATCCAGAAATTTTAGCCCGTGAAGTTCGTAAGGAAGCGGAGTTAGGCAGTCTGAATGATTTCCATAATGGTTATAATGAGGATGAGTGGGATTTCACCAATACCTGTTGGCCTCATTATTTAGGCCCATTAAATTGGCAGTGGCAACAGATCAACAATAGAATTTGGTTATATTTTGAATTGCAATCCTTAAGAGATTTGGCAAGTCCGTTTACTTGGTATATTGCTTTATCTGATCAACATTTTCTAGAATGTCAGTTTTTTATTACAAAAAGCAGCAATGTGGGCGGTAATTCTTATTGTGAAGAAACAAACATTGCATCTGACCCTTATACAAAACTGATGCACCAAATTATGTCAACATTAACACTAACCCGCACTTCAGAAATGTCTGCTAGAGAACAGCAGGTATTGTCAGAAAATCAAAATGCACGTTTACTGTTGCACCCAGGTCCAAGTCCAGAACAACTAGCTTTTGCCGCTCATGTGATGTGGAAGTGGAGCAACAGAGGTACCCACTATGAAGAGGTCGAGGGCGTCGATTACCGGGCCAACAAAGAAGACGTTGCCGAGCTAATCAAACAACGAATTAAACCTAATCCCCTACCGGGTCGAATTGAAAGCGCGGTATTCGCAGAAGACTTCCCCGCAGGCTGGATGTTTGCCGATGGTTCTCGCTTTGAGCGGGGTAACTAACAGTAACCCCGCTCCTCTACTCCCCATCCGGCGTATGCCCCAACCAAATCGCCATCAGCGCCGCTCGGCTGTTGACGTTAAATTTCCGATAGATAGAAACCACATGTTTATGCGTCGTGTCGGTTTTTTGTCCGAGGGATTCAGCAATTTGCTTTTCGGTCTGGTCGGTCAATAAAAGTTGCAGTACGCGTTTTTCTGTTGGCGTTAACGGCGCTTCGGCGATGACCAGACCGTGATGCAGCAGCGTTTGTTTGTGAAACCACTTCAGGCTGCGCAGGCAATGTTCGGCGAGTTTCAGGTCGTTTTCACTGAAAGGTTGTTTGGACATCGAGCGGTTAAAACAGAAATACACTTCGCTGTCTTTATTGACCGGAGCGACGACAAACAGGGTATCGCCAACGCCGCGGGAACGGTAATGGCGTTGGTATTGAGGGGTGGAATAATAGTTTTCGGAGACATGGTCCCGAAGAAAGACTGCGCGAAAACGACCGGCCTGGCGCACATGATTGTAAGAGCTTTCATCAATAATCCCTTCATCCACATCGTTCTGTGCGCCGCGATATACCTTTTGGTCCTGTGCGATTTCTGAGGGATAAAAGACAGGGCCCAGGCGCCAACCGAGTAACGGGTCATGTTCTGACTGAGACATACGATACGTGGATAACCAGTAACAGTGGTCGGAATTTATTATCCGGCTGATACTGTCCAGCAAATATCTCAGCGCCTGCTCGGCTTGAGCAGCTGGCCAGTCGGCCAGCTCATCCCAAATCCGGTGGATGTGTGTGTGGTGTTCGTCCATGTCACTCAACAGATTAGATCACCATAATCCCGTCAGCTTCAACCATGGCACCTTTTGGCAATTGCTTAACGCCTACTGCTGCGCGGGCAGGGTAAGGCTCGTTAAAGTATTGCGCCATCACTTCGTTCACGGTTGGGAAGTTGCTCAGGTCTTCCAGGAAGATACCCAGTTTGACGATGTCGGCCAGTGAGCCGCCAGCGGCTTCGCACACGGCGCTGAGGTTTTTAAACATCTGGTGAGCCTGGGCTTCGAAGCCGCCGTCAACCAGTTCCATGGTTTCCGGATCCAGTGGAATCTGGCCGGACAGGTACACGGTGTTATTGACTTTGACCGCTTGTGAATAGGTGCCGATTGCGGCCGGTGCGTTTTCGGTGCTGATGATTGCTTTGTTGGTCATGTCAGTATCCTTCTTGGAATTATGCTGTTTGCAATAAATAACGGGAGAGCAGAAGCGGAAGTCCGCTCCCCTCTCCCGCGCTTGTGTTGTTTATCAGTTTTTACTTCGGGTGATCTTGATTACCGCGCTGATCAGTTTCAGGCGGCGCATGATGTGCGCCAGATGCACCCGGTTGTGGACCCCGAGGCAGAAACGAATCACTGAGTTGTGTGCGTCCCGCTCGTCCACATTGACCTGCTCGATGTTGCCTTTGAGCTCGGCAATGCGGGTGGCCAGTGAGGCGATGATGCCCCGCTCGGATTGCACTTCGACGCGAATGTCGGCGAGGAACTCACCGGTTACGGTGGGCGCCCAGTTAACGGCACTGATCTTCTCGGGGTTGTTGCGCAGCTCGGCAATGTTGCGGCAGGTATCGCGGTGTACCACCAGCCCTTTTCCGGCGCTGATGTGACCGATGATCGGATCGCCCGGAATTGGACGGCAGCAACGGGCAAAGCTGATCATCAGGCCGTCGGTGGAATCGATCATCAGCGGTGAATAAATATTACCGCTGCTGGTGCTGGTGGTTTTGTCGGTGGCGAGTATTTTGGCCACCGCGTGGGCAATGCGATTGCCCAGACCGATATCTTCCAGCAGCGCTTCCAGAGACGGCGCGTTGGTGGCGCTGAGCAGTATCTGGGTTTGTTCTGCGGTCAGGTCCTTCAGCTCGATGCCTTCGTCCAGCAGTGCGCGGCTGAACATGCGTCGACCCAGCTCAATGGACTCGTGATGACGCTGGTTTTTCAGGAAGTGGCGAATGCCGCTTCGCGCCCGACCGGAGGTAACAAAATTGAGCCAGTTGGGATTGGGCTGTGCCCCCGGTGAGGTAATGATCTGAATCTTCTGACCGCTCTGCAGGGTTTGTGATAGCGGCGCCAGGCGGTCGTTGATGCGACAGGCCACACAGCGATGGCCGACGTCGGTGTGTACCGCGTAGGCGAAATCCACCGGCGTGGCGCCGGAAGGCAGCTCCACAATCTTGCCCTTGGGGGTAAAGACGTAGACTTCGTCCGGGAACAGATCGATTTTAACGTTCTCGATGAACTCCAGCGAGTCGCCGGCGCGCTGCTGCATTTCCAGCAGGCCCTGAATCCACTGGCGGGCTCGGGCGTGTGAACCACTGGGCATGTCGTCATCACTGTCGGACTTGTACAGCCAGTGGGCGGCGATGCCGGAATTGGCCATCTCGTCCATTTCCTTGGTGCGGATCTGCACTTCAATGGGCACGCCGTGCATTCCCACCAGCACGGTGTGCAGAGACTGGTAACCGTTGGCTTTGGGAATGGCGATGTAGTCTTTGAATTCGGTAATCACCGGCTTGTACAGGTTGTGGACGGCGCCCAGGACCCGGTAGCAGGTGTCGACGCTGTCGACGATGATGCGGAAGGCATAGACGTCCATGATCTCTTTGAACGACTTCTTCTTGTTGCGCATCTTCTGATAAATGCTGAACAGGTGCTTTTCACGGCCGATCACCAGTGAGTTGATCTGCTCGCGCTCCAGGCGCAGCTCGATGGCGTTCTGGATTTTTTCGACCAGCTCCTTGCGGTTACCGCGAGCTGTCTTCAGGGCGGTTTGTAACCGCTCACTTCTGAGTGGGTACATGGCGGCAAAGCCACGGTTTTCCAGCTCAAGACGGATGTTGTTCATGCCCAGACGCTGGGCGATGGGGGCATAGATCTCCAGGGTTTCCTTGGCGATGCGGCGCTTCTTCTCGGGCTTGAGGGCGCCGAGGGTGCGCATGTTGTGCAGCCGGTCGGCCAGCTTCACCAGAATCACGCGGATGTCTTTAGCCATCGCCAGCGCCATCTTCTGGAAGTTCTCGGCCTGCTTCTGTGCCTGGGTTTCAAATTCAAACTGGGTCAGCTTACTGACACCGTCCACCAGCTCTGCCACGGGCTCGCCGAACTGCTCGGTGAGGGCGTCTTTGGAGATGGTGGTGTCTTCAATCACGTCGTGGAGCATGGCGGCCATCAGGCTTTGATGGTCCATGTGCATGCCGGCCAGAATGGTGGCAACTTCCAGAGGGTGGGTCACATAGGGTTCGCCACTGCGGCGGCGCTGGCCTTCGTGGGCTTGTTCTGCGTAGAAATACGCACGCTTGACGCGATTGATTTGATGCGGTTCGAGATAGGAGGAGAGCCGGTGGCCCAAGGACTCAAGTGTTTGCATCGGGGTCCTGTATCGGTTGAGGTTGGGGTGCCTGTTCTCAGGCACCCGGTACCCCATCTTATTACATCTGAGGAGCGGTGTCGTCGATGACAAACTCTTCAAAGTCGTCCTGCTCTTCTTTCTGAGTCAGGATGCTGGCGTCGATATAGCCTTCTTCGATTTCGCGCAGGGCGATAACGGTGGGCTTGTCGTTCTCTTCCGGTACAAACGGGTCTTTGCCGCCAACAGCGATTTGACGAGCACGTTTGCTGCTAACTAAAACCAATTCAAAGCGGTTGTCTACATGATCGAGACAATCTTCTACAGTAATACGAGCCATTTGTATGCCTTTTTAACGAGTGCTCCGCCCAGTGCGGAGCGAATAATACAGAGCGGGTGAATCCTGTTTGTCCGGCCTGACACGCATCGGGTCTTGCGGATCGCGATGGCGTAAAAATGACAGAGTCCGGAAAGGTCGGCCAGTGTACGCAAAACAACCAGTTAGGACAATAGTCTAGGTGATTAAGACTGTAGCAAATGTGATTAAGACTTTAGCAAATGTGTTCAAGACAGCAGCGACGTCAGTAATGGCCCGTGTCTTTGCTGCTGATTTTCCAGGGTCAGGCGTGTGGCCAGCAAAATAGCCTGAAAATCCTTCAGTGCGACGTCAAAATCATCATTAATAATGACGAAACTGGCTTCTACATAATGGGACATCTCGCTGATGGCTTCCTGCATGCGGGCATCGATGATGCTGCTGTCGTCCTGCCCGCGACCGGTCAGGCGACGGGTCAACTCTTCCCGTGAAGGAGGCAGAATAAAGACGCCCACCGTCTCGGGGATCAGGCGTCGCACCTGCTGGGCGCCCTGCCAGTCGATTTCGAGAATCACATCGGTGCCGCTGTCGAGGGTGTCTTTTACCCACTGGGTAGACGTGCCGTACAGATTGCCGAACACCTCGGCGTGTTCCAGAAAGGCATTGTCTTTCGCCATATGGGTAAACACATCGCGATCCACAAAGTGATAGTTCACCCCGTCTTCTTCACCGGGACGCATGGCGCGGGTGGTGTGGGAGACGGACACCATGACATTGTCGGTAGTGTCGATCAGGGCCTTTACCAGGCTGGTCTTGCCCGCACCGGATGGGGCGGAAACGGTATAAAGAGTGCCGCGTGAGCTCATGGGTCTGATTCTGTGCCTTTGCTGGAGTCCTTGTGATAGTGGTTAATCATACGTGAGGCAGCCCGGATCCACCATCCCACAAAGATCCCCGCGATTCGCAGTTTTCGATCGTGTATACATCAATTGAGGTATGACGCTTGAATCCACCGTTTTATATAGTGGGTCTGTGGGGATTGTTGAGCGCAGCGGTCTACAGGATGTGTAAGGGTTTCAGGGTGTAGGAAGGAGGCGCAGGCCTCAGAGGTCAGATAGGGATTATTGGATCAATAGGGAAATCTGCTTTTGGCAGAGGCCCGACAGATAGACGCTGTGGCTCGACCATACTCACGTTTGGGAAGATTTAATCACAGGGAGGTGTATATTTATGGACGTCCAGAGATTGATTGAGGACTCCTTTTACCGGTTCGCCAAAGGTTCGCTGGTGGCCGGGTTGACGACACTGTTGGTGATGACTGCGGGATGTGCGCCCACCCAGCATCAGCTTTCCCTGCGGGCAGACCGCATTGCCCAGCCCTCCGGTTTGATGCCACAGACTGTGGCAACCCGTCGTTTTACCGTCATGACTTACGCCCGCATTGAAGATGCTGAAAAACCACTGCGGGTCTATCTGGAAGGCGAAGGCGATAAAGAAGGTGATGGCAAAGCGTGGGTGTCGCGTATCTCCCTGAATCCCACCCCGCACAATCCGCTGGCGCTGCGACTGGCCGCTCTGGATACGGGCCCCAATGTGCTGTACATCGCCCGTCCCTGTCAGTACGTCACCCTTTCCGATGAGAGCCATTGCGGTCCGCAGCTGTGGTCCAGGGCGCGCTATTCGCCCAGGGTGGTCGAAGCCATTGATGAAGTGATCAGCCATTACGTTACACAAATGGGCAGCCAAAGCGGCATTGAGCTGGTGGGCTATTCCGGTGGTGGCGCTCTGGCGGTTCTGATGGCGGCCAAGCGCCGCGATGTTCACAACCTGCGCACGGTGGCGGCCAATCTGGATACCGAGCTGTTTACCCGTCTGCATCAGGTATCGCCCATGGATCACTCTCTCAACCCGGCCGACTTCTCCGAACTCACCAGCGCCCTGCCTCAACGGCATTTTGTTGGTGAACATGACACGGTTGTACCCGAGGCCATTGCCCGCAGTTATCAACAGGCAATGGCCGCGGCCCACTGCGTGACCATTGAGCCGGTTATGGGAGCCACGCACTCCAAAGGCTGGGAGGCGTTGTGGCCGAGTTTGCTTAACGCATCACTCAGCTGCCTGCCACAGGTCAGCCAAAGTAATCAGTAACATTCACCGTTAATGTAAGGAAAGCTTATGAAACGTTTTTATGCCGCATTGTTAACTTTCGGTTTATCACTGAGTCTGAGCCCGGCCGTGTGGTCCGATGATCTGGCCTCCACCTGCGCAGCCTTGCAGATGCAGTTGTCGAAAATGGATCCGGACACTCGCCGCTCCATGCAGCAGGGAGCGATGGCCGATGTCATCAAGATGTGCAGCAAGGAAAAAACCAGCAGTTACAAAAAGGCCATGACCAGCGGCACCCTCTACTGCAAGTCCGGCGATCTCTGTGCAAAATACGACTTTGCTCTGGCATCAGACCGCAAGATCTACGAGCCCTCATGCGCTCAGGTGGCCAGCTGCCCGTCCAATTACAGTGACAAGTGCACATTGAAAAACGACAAGGTCAGAGGCGGACAAGGCACCGTTGACTGGACTTTGTATGCCTACAACGGACTGGTGCGCGATTCGGCAAAAAACCTCAAGTGCCGCTGATGGTCACACTGGATTCGGGCTTCTCCGATGGAGAGCCCGGGGGCGGACTGATTGCCCCGGAAAGCAGCAGCTTGACGATATCCTGCTGACGATTGACCCCCATTTTATCGAACACATGCTTTAGCTGTGTGCGTACAGTGAACACGCTGACCTCATTCTGCTCGGCGATTTCTTTCACCGCCATGCCGTTGGCCACCATAATGGCGACCTTCGCCTCTGCCAGCGTTAAGCTGTAAATTTTCATCAGGCTTTGGTGATCGATATGCATGGCCAGGCTGGCGTCGCTCAGGTAAATCGTCACTGCCCGGGCAGGCAGAATCAGGTTATCGAGCTCTTCGCTCGGATCTGTATTGGTGAGCGTAATGGCCAGTGGCGAGGCTTTTTCAGGATGGGATAACCCCAGGCTCTTGCTGGTTGCCAGGGGGGCGAACATGAGATCGTCAATGGCCTGATTGAGGGCAGCGGATTCCGCGTTGCTATAGGCGGACAAGACCCGACCGCGCACTTTCAGGGTGGGATTGCTGGTGAGTACTTGCTCGGCCACCGGATTGCAATAAACCAGTTCCCGCCGCTCGTTGACGATCACCACGCCCATCATCACCCGCGACAGCACATTGTTGAGGCGGTAATTCTCCACCCGCAGACGGTGAAACTCTTTCTGTATGCGCATGGCGCGGGCAAAGTGCGGCGCCAGGGTTTCCAGCGTCGCCAGGGTTTGATCATCAAATTCCCCCTGTTTCAGACTGCGGTGCAGCCCCAGGGCCACCTGCCATTCCGAGTTGCTGTAAATGATCACCCCACCCATATAGTGGATGTTCAGAGGCCGCATGATCATGTTGTAGTAAAACGGATGCTCGCGTTTGGTGGTCTCGTGGGAAGCAAACTGAAAAGCAGAGCCCTCCGGTTGCGATATCACCGATTTCCAGCCGATATCGAGCTTGCCCAGCCCAATGCGATAAGAGTGTCGGGAGATGGCGGGAATCTGATGTCCGCCCACCACCGAGTGGTTGCCGGTTTCCAGATCGTGCACCAGCAAGGCGCCGGATTTCATATCCAGGGTTTGGCAAAGAGTCGTCAGCACATGATCCCAATGCGCAGGATCGAGGGAGGCCTCGTAAATCTCGCCGACAAGATCCAGTAGTTGATTGTTCATAGCCGAGGGTGCTTTTACCGTTTAAGGTGCTATCACAGTTGAGCGTGCAGTTAGTGATCCAGTCAAAGAAGCGTGGATGTGAGCTTAATATAAAGCAAAATTTCGTCCAGAACACGTCCGCCTAGTCCAAAAGTATCAAGTATTCCAGGATGATCCAAATTAAGGCAAGACACACATCAAGAGAAAACGGGTCATGCCGATAGATACCCTATGCATTGAGCGTTGATCCCGGAGCAAATTGTAGATGACGCGAATGAATCCAATGCACAGGTTATTGCGTATAAAGGATCGCTAATTATCAATCTCAAAGTGTTCTGGTGACAATCATGTTCTTCAACAAGTCTTTACAAAAGGAAAACCAACAGTTAACGGAAGAACTGCATATTTTAAAAGGTGTTCGAAAGTCACTGGATCAGGATATGTTGCGTCTATCCCTGGACATCAATGGCAAGATCACGTCAATCAATAAAAACTTCTCTGCTGAACTCAACATCAGTGAAGGCCATGTCGTGGGTAAAAAACTCACCGACCTGGTGCCTGTCGATGCCCGCGTTACCCAACACTTCCACCAGATGAAATCGGCCATTGAACATGGCAGGCACTGGACCGGCGCTGTCCAGATTGAAGATGGCAACGGTGAGGACGCGTGGATTCGGGCTATTGTCCAGCCTGAAAAAGACAGCAGTGAAAAGCTGCTGAGGTTTTCTGTGTTTTCAGTCAATCTGACTCGCACCATCACGGACTCCCGTGAGAAAGATGACATGCTGAAAGCGTTGAACCGCTCTTCGGCGGTGATCGAGTTTTCACTGGATGGCATTATCCTGCAAGCCAATGACAACTTTCTTCAGACCATGGGCTACACAAAAGAACAGGTGATCGGCAAACACCATCGCATGTTTTGTGAACCTGAGTTGAGCAACTCACCAGAATACGAAGCCTTTTGGCAAAAGCTTGCCCGGGGGGAATACATTTCTGAACGGTTCAAGCGAATAGACAGTCGTGGTGAAACCATCTGGCTGGAGGCCTCTTACAATCCGATTCGAAATGATAACGGAAAATTTTACAAGGTCGCCAAGTTCGCTACCAATATCACGGCACAGGTGATGCAGGAGCAAGAAGTATCAAAAGCAGCGGCCCTGGCTAATGAGGTGTCGGAAGAAACCGGCAAACAAACCACTCAGGGGCGTGAGGTCATTGGTTCTACCATTGCCAGCATGAAAGGGTTGTCTGAACAGATGCAGCTTGCCAATCAGGCCATCGAAGCCCTGAACGAACACTCGGTAAAGATCAGTGAGCTGGTCAACAGCATCAGTGGCATTGCCGATCAAACCAATTTGCTGGCCCTCAACGCCGCCATCGAAGCTGCCCGTGCCGGCGAACAGGGCCGCGGATTTGCTGTTGTTGCGGACGAAGTCAGACAGCTGGCATTTCGCACCAATGAGACGACCGAAAAGATCGTGACGATGGTGTCAGAAAACCTCAAGCGCACCGGCAACGCTGTTGATCTGATTGCCCAGTGTCAGGGTGAAGCGACGCAGGCGCTGGAGTTGTCGAAAGAGGCAGGCAGTGTGTTGGACATCATCGAGCGTGATGCCAAGCGGGTTGTTGAAGTCATCGGCAAGTTTAATCAGGCGTTGTAATTTAAAACTGTTCTGCAGAACAGGTTATGGATTTGGTTTGGATCTGATTAGGGATTAACTTGAAAAGTGTCGGGGCCATCGAATCGATACGCCCTGACACTTTCAGTACCAGTCTTACTAGACCTGCATCAGGCTTTACGACGACGCCAGCCCAGCAGCCCACCGCCGGCCAACAACAGTCCACTGATTACCCCAAACAGAGGCAGAGGACTGGCGGTGGTGGGCAATGCAGACACTTCGTCGGCATCGGTATGATGTACGCCATCGTCACCGGCAAAGGCAACCGTGTCTACGCGATCCTCAAAGAACTTGTCCTTGGAAATATAGATCTGGATTTCATCGCCCTTTTTCAGGTCGGCCACACGGCGCTTGCGACCATCGATAATGGCGCTGTGGTTCATGTCCGGTGTAACCTCAATGGTTTTGTCCGACGCTGGCATGTACAGCTTCATGGTCCCTTTCCAATTGCTGCGAACAACCATTTCCGCTCGAGCATAGAGGGCCCCATCAATGTCATACACGCCCTCGCAAGCGCCCGCCAGCATGCCAAAACGCTCTTTGGCTTCTGCGGTTGCCTGATAATCCTCGGCGTAGTCACTACAATCACCAACACGTACCGGGTCCGCCGCTAACGCTGAACCCGCTCCCGCCAGTGCGGTAGCCACTATCAATGGTTTGATCAGTTTTTTCATTGGCTTTCTCCTTGGGGTTGAGGGTACGTTCAGTTTGAGTGGTTCAGTACCCATAGGTCTTTGTATTCGGGAACGTTTTCCCGAAACACAACAGATTGGTTCTGGCTGGTCGCGTCAGGTGCCGTATCGTTATGGCTGCCATCGTTAATGCCATCGCTGATCGAGTCTTCCGGCTGTGCTCGAATGATCAGCCGCTCGGGGGCGTAGCCGACATAGTAAAAGGGGTAGCAGGTGATCAGTGTCAGAGTGGGTGACTCCGTCGGATCCAGTACCGAAATGTCCAGCGGATCGGTAATAAACAACTCTTTAACCACATAGACCTGCGTGCCCTGCAGGGTTTTCATGGTGATCCGATCGCCAATGGCAATATCCTTTAAAGGGCGAAAGAAACCATCCCGATGGGCCGAGACCACGATATTGCCCTCTTCACCGGGGTGAGCAGTACCATCGACAATACCCGCGCCCCGGTTGAGGGTGACCGCATCGGTTCCGTGAAAAACCGGCACTTGTAAATTCAGCCGATCAATCGCCATCACTGCCAGTGGCAGCTCATCATTCTGAAGCTTGGCGTACTTTCGTTTGCGGCTTTCGGACCACAGGCTTTGATCGGGATTTTTAATGGTCAGTGTTTCTGTTGCAGAACCCGTTTGCTCTTCTTGAGTCTGAGTTTGTGCAGCCTCTATTTGAGTTGGCTCAACATCGGCCTGCGCCAACAATGCCTGATCAAAAGCTGCCAGGGCCTGTCGGGAGGCAACGGCAGAATCCAGGTACGCCATGCCCACAAACAAAAGACCCAGCATCCCCAGGCTCAACGAGAACCGTTCCAGGTAAAGAAGCAAAGCCGATTTCGTCAACCGTTTATCTTTCAAGGTTGCCTCGGTGTCAGTTACTGTGTGGGCGTGGGTGGATATAGAAATGCCATCAACGGAGCGTTGTCGAATCCTTCAGCCCCACCGATACCGTGTGGCCATCTCCCCAACCATTTTTATCGTCTTGTCGCACTGGAAACTCGTCCTCTTGAAGGGCTTGTTTCCAGTTACTTGACCTTTAATCGGTAAATCTTCTGCAAAAACAGCATAGTTTTGAGTGTAGCAGGTAAAATCAGAGCGGCCTGATATGAGGAATTATGCGACGTTATTCCAAAATTCCGCATGCCAGTCGGGCAATGTCGAGAGGGTTCTCGGCCACTCAGCATCGGATCGATTGGCGACTCAGGCACCCCATTGGTCGAAGTGCAGGTTCGTGTTTAATGAAAAGCCGAATCATTTTGCTTCGAACTGACGCGATTTTCGGACATCATCGGGGAATCTATGTATTGCGATGAATTTGGCGATACATTAATGTGATCAGGTTAAAAGAAAAAATTGATAAACAAGGATGAATGTTTGGGTCGGAGAGGGACTGGCGGCTCAGGAAGTGTACACGTTGATTCAACTTTTCAACCCGATTTATTCGAAGATTGACTCTGACCATGATCCCAGCAACCGCTATGTGCTGATATTGGGGCTCTTGGTATTCATGTTGGCTTTGTTGGGCATTGCTTCTCGCCCAATGGGTTCTTTGGCCTGTGTCTGGCCAGCCAATGCCTTCTTGCTGGGCGCCATGATCCGGCAACCTCTTCTCAGAACGCCACGTGCCTGGCTGGTTGCCTGTGTCAGTATGGTGCTTGCTGATCTCATCACATCCTCACCGTTTCTGATTGCAACTGTCCTGTCAGTCGGCAATCTGGTGGGGGTTTATGCTGCGCTCTACGTTTTGGAGCGGTTGCCTCAAAAAGCTCATGAATGGGATCAACGCCACGGCGTTTTGTTGATGATCTTTGCTGCCCTGGTCGCTTCCATGTCTGCCGGTTTTGTTGGGTTGTTTGCCTACCCCCTTTTGTTTGATGGCACGGCGGTTAAAGGTTACATCTTTTGGTCGGTCACAGAGTTCGTCAACTTTATTGCCTTTCTGCCCGTTGTGCTTTCGGCGCCGGTGTTCGGCCAGCTTTGGAAACAACTGAAACGTCCCCGCCGTATTACCCTGCGCTCAAGTCAGTGGATGCCTGCTGTGCTGGTCTTCCTGTTGTGCACCGTCACCCTGTTTCTTGAAGGCCCGGCGAAGCTGATTCTGCCGATTATCGCCTTGCTATGGTGTGCCTTTAGTTACACGGTGTTTTCCACAGCTCTGCTCACCCTGTTTTTCTGCTTTTGGACATTGGTGACTCTGGCACTCGGACTCGACAATGCTGCGGGGGAAGCCAGCAACTGGAACACACTGATGTCATGGCGGGTGGGCATCTCACTGATTGCGTTAGTTCCCATTATCGTGGCTTGTTACAACAGCGCCAGAAAAGAAGAGATGGAATCCCTCAAATGGTCAGCCCTGCACGATGCCCTGACCGGAGCACTTAACCGCAAGGGGCTGGAGGAATACCATCAATCCCTGGCTCACTCTCGATCTAATTACCCTCTGGGTTTGTTGATGCTGGATCTGGATCATTTCAAATCGGTAAATGATCAGTATGGTCACTCGGCGGGTGACAAGGTACTCAAGGCATTCGTGAAGAATATGCAAAGTCACCTGCGGCAGGAGGACGTCGTTGCCCGTCTTGGGGGTGAAGAGTTTATTGTGCTGCTGCCTCAATGCTCTGAGTCCGCAGTTGCCGAGATTGCCCAGCGCATCAAAGAATCGCTGAGAGCAGAAACGATAACGCTTGATGATGATCAGGTCATACAGGTCACTGTCAGTATCGGTTGCGCTTACAGCATCAAAGGTGAAGAAAGTCTGAGCAGTTTATTGTGCAATGCCGATCAGGCTTTGTATGTAGCCAAGGATGCTGGCCGTAATCAGGTGGTGAGTTTTGAGGCGTCAAACCAATAGCAAGTCAAACCATATGATCACCAAGTGTTACCACTCAATCGACTCCCCCTGCCAATCCAGATAACTGAGTTCGCCATCCACGGGCACCTTGTCCATGATGCCCACAAGCTTCTGCGCGACGAACTCGGGGGTAAACAGTTTTCCCTCTGGCACATTGGCCTGAAACGGTTGGGATAAGGTCGTGTCTGTGGTGCCGGGATGAAAGGCCAGCAGCTTCACGTTTTTGGCCCGGCGTGAGTATTCAATGGCAGCGGTTTTCAGGAACATATTGAGGGCCGCCTTGCTGCTGCGGTAACTGTACCAGCCACCCAGTCGGTTATCGCCAATGCTGCCCACCCGGGCACTGAGCGCAGCGATGACACAGCGCGGTGATCCTTTTGATCCTTTTATCAGAGGCAACAACTTCGCCACCCACATCGCCGGTAACACCGTATTGATGTAGGTGCTGTGCATTAACTGCTCGGGGTCGATGTCTTCCAGACGCTTTTCCGGCGCCAGTGTGGGTGGCCCTGCCTGATGCAGTACACCGGTGGCGATCACAATGCGGCTCAGGCGACCTTTCAGTTCGGTCAGTGTTTGAATTAGCGAATCAATGTCTGCTTCGGTGCTGTCGCACAACAGGCACTGCAGTTCTGGATGCTGTACATCCATGCTTTTGCGGCTGATCGCGACCACCGAATACTGTTGCTGCAACAGTTCGTTAACCACCGCCCGACCAATGCCCCCGTTGGCACCGATCACCAGCGCCGTATCGGTCATGGTTGCGAACACCGATCGGATTCACACAGTCTGGCTTTGCCGGTGATCAACCGCGAGAGACTGTAGCGGTGTTTGGCAAACAGACGGTAAGCGATATCGGCAACGGGTTTGATCAGCGGCCAGCGAAGGCAGTTATAGCGTTTCACGCCCACCAGCGACCAGGCTCGTGCCGTGACATCCAGCCCCAGCAACAGACTGCCCTTGTCATCCACGGCATGCAGGACACGGTTGGCCGCCGCGGGATCAATATTCGGATAGAGGGTGGCAAACTCCGGCTGCCAAATATCCACGAGCTGCAACTGCTGCTGAGTATCCCGCGCGGTCAGGGCCTTCATTTCCTGGGCACAGAGCGGACACTGGCCGTCATAGAACAGGGTTAACTTCACTGTAGCCTCTGTAGTCATCATAGAAAGACTCGCGCATAGAGAATCACATGACACACCACCACGACCGCCGTGAGCTGACAGCGCAATGGCCAATACCCCTGAGGATAAGTCTTGCGGCAGTAAAAACCTTCCCAGCCCAACAGCGCCAGATACAACACCGCCAGCGGCAACAGCGTGAGTTCTGGATTCATGGGTAACAAAAGGATCGCGAAAGCCGCGATGGCCAGCACATTGGAAAAGAGACTGGTGGCGACGGAGTGGCGCCACAGACAGCCAGCCATAAACGCGAGAATGATGGCACTGTAGCTGACAAAGACCTGCAACGGCTCCAGCCCGTAAGGTAACGGTAGAGTTAGATTCAGACCCAGAGTCACATACACAAACGGTAACAGCCCCAGATAACCGAGGGTGCGCTCAGCGACGGGCAATCGCGATTGGGCTTTCAGGGACGCGGTGGAGTCATTCATACCCTTAAATACGTGTAGAGTCGGTAATCGGATTAATAAAGACGCTCAGCCAGCGCTGCACAAGCGGGTTCTGCGTTGCGGGTTCTGCATTATCGGGTCATGCGCAAAAAGTGAACCATACAAGAAGCCTGCGCGTAGAAACCACATTAAAACACAGGAGTGAGGTGCGTATGAGCGAGCCAATCATCCGGCTGACCTATGCCAGCAGGGCCACATTTAAAACCGCACAGCAAGGCGTCGAGTCGGAAGTTGCGCGGATTCTGTTGCAATCACGCCGCAACAATCCCAAGCACGCCATTGGCGGTGTGCTGCACGTGGCCGACGGACATTTTTTTCAGTGCCTGGAAGGTAAACGCACCCGAGTGAACGACACCTTTAGTCGCATCGCCTCCGATCCGCGTCATCAGGATGTGCAAATACTGAGTCTGGAACCCGTGACCGAACGCATGTTTGGCCAGTGGTCGATGAAGTACAGCGCCGCAGAAAAGAATTTAGACGCCCTGCTGAAACGCTATGGCTTTGAAAGCTTTGATCCATTTCGGTTTAACCAGGACATGATCACAGAATTTTTGCAGGCCTGCGCCAGCAACAAAGATCCCATGGCAAATGTTGGTGACAATCAGCCCGTGGCGGCTAACGATAGCCCACGTCCGTGGTGGAAGCGGCTTTTGAAACGGGGTTGAGCATCAGCGGCGCTCAAGTGGCAAACAACTCCCGCGCTTGCTTCGTCACTACCTTAACCCCACCCTCCAAAATCGGAGCAATATATTCCGACGCACTGTCCATCAAGGCTTCACCGGTATCGGACGCAATCTTGGCCGACACCTTTTTCAAGGTGGCTTTGATCACACCTTTGAAGGACGTGTCCGGTGCACCCGCTGCAATCAAGGCTTTCTTCACCTTATCTTGTTCTTCATCCGACAGGTAAGACTCGATCAGTGCGGCAATGGCGTCCAGCCCCAGTTTGATCAGGCTGGGTGAGAATGAGCCGTCAGACACATAACCCAGCTTTTGCACCTTGGCCCGCAGGTGATCGGACACCAGCGGGTTTTCCACTTCCAGCACATAGAGGTCGCCGTTCTTCTGAATCAGCGGCCTTTTCAGCAGGGCTTTCACCTTGTCATCCAGTTGCTGGTCGGATGAGCTGCGCAGCTCCCGGTCGTACATCAGCCGACGGGCCTTGGCGCGGGTCACTTTCAGTTTGGACACCAGCTCGTATTGTTCGGGTTCTTTGTCGATGGCCTTGAGCTGTTCCAGCACATTGAGGACGATCAGTTCCACCTCGTTTTTGGGCAGCGCCCCAAAGGCGGGTGTCAGGTAATGTTGAAGGAAGTACGACAGTGCGGCTTTGGCCTCTTTTTCCGAGGCGTTGTTGACGATCTGGTTGATATCCATTCGGGTTGGGTCTCTCTATCCTTGCTGAAGGCTCTTTATCTCTGCTGAAGGCTCTTTCTATCCTTGGCGTGAGTCATTGATAACGGCGCACAGTATGGCGGTGAGTATGCCACGATCACCGCGTCGAATGCGACACTGCCGCTCGTCGGATTTTCCTGATGGTTGCTTGTGCTTCTCAATCTCTCCTGCCAGATCCCGTTCACCATGAGAACTATCCCTTTAAGCCACGTTGTGGGAATCAAAAAAGGGTTCTGACCCCCTTTAATTCCTGCTTTAATTCATTTATTCCTTATTTTACTATAAGTCCTGGCTGGACAATTTGTACGCTATTGGCTTGTTTTCTTTTGTAGCCACTAGCAGCGGTAGGCTTTTGACATCACACAAAAGTTTCTGAAAGTGGATCTCAGTCATCCGAACGCCATCAATTACAAAACTGGTTCAATGTGCCCTTAGAGGGCATCCTGCTTGTTTTGTTGGTCATTACCATCTTATGTCATAGGGCTGTGGCAATGGATACCAGCAATTCTCAATTTTGAGTGTAGCGACGGGGTTGTGACTTTGGCATACCTGATGGTGTGAGCTTTTGGTATTAAGGAACGGTTGCCAAACATGGTTTCTTATTCGGGTTAATACGGTCAAACAGGATATGACTAACTATGATGCAATGTTTAGGCTGCAGAAAATCCTTGGTGTTTCCCCTGGATCGAAGTGGCAAAGTAGGGTGTAAAAACTGTGGTACCAAAATGTTTTGGTCTCCATCCCGTGGCCTTCATCCTCTGCGTAGCTATGAAGCCGTCGATCGTGTTGAGGAACTTTCTATCGAACTGCCCTGTCCCGCCTGTGGTGTTCAACTTGAGCTACAAGACTCTTTGAGCAAAGCCAGAAATATTCGCTGTGCGGAATGCAAGGTCGCCTTTGATTGGTCGCCCAAAAAAGGGGTTAGCTTACCTAATGACATGGAAGAGACTCGACCACAAAAGAATGTGTCTGAATCGAGTGATGATATAGGCACAATGCCATGCCCGGGTTGTGCACAAAACCTGGAATTTCCTGTAAAAGATGATGCCTGTATCCGCTGTCACTGTGGTCTCTGTTTGCATTGGGCTGCTCAATCAGGGCTGAAACTGACAGAAAAACAGGAAGAAAAGCAAATCCTTCTTCAGGGTAATTACTACGCGTTGCCTGAGCCCGGAACTTACACTCTCCTGCATGACCTCAAACTTAGTAGTGTGGGTGGACTGGGTAAGTTTTTTGGTGGCTTCTTGGTCGCTTTGATAGTTTCCCTCGTTGGTCTCGTATTGTTGTGGAATCCTGCAGGCATTAAAAAAATCGCGGTAATTTCGGTCTTTATGGCTTTCGTGAGCGGTATTGCGACACTGGTCCTGGCCGACAGGAAACGCTGGCGTGTATCAGGGGTTTTTGCGGGGTTATTGCTGGTGCTAAACCCATTGACACTCACTTTATTCAAAGACCAAGGCTACGGAGATTTATCGAAGAGCTTTTGGGGGTTGTTCTCCTCCGGACCGGATTACGAGGCACTGGCTGCCGAAGCTGAGACCTTGGCGGGGCAGGCCCGTCGAGCACTGAATCAGGGGGATTATCAACAGGGTCTAAATAAACTGTCGGAAGCCACCATGTCAGCCAGTTTGGGGAAGGATATAAAACTGGCGGAACAACTGCTGGAAGAGCTAATTCACGCGGATAAAAAACAATGAACAGGCAGGCTATTGTCAAATTATGGGTTCTTATATTGGCAACTCTGATGTCGTCTTCGGCCATGTCCCAGGCCGTAATCGAATATAAATTCTTCGCCCAATCTTACAATTTTCACCTGACGGGCAAACACTGGGGAACGATCCACGGGTTAAGTTTCGATGTGCGGCAGAGTTTTGGTTCCCTGTTGGGTGAGCCGGTGACCAATAACAATGTACGTTACTGGTTTGATGGTCAGGAGGGGGGGATCAATAAACCGACGATTTTCCTCCACAGAGATGTTCTCGGTAAACCGCAGACCCAAGGGCTTCCCAGCCCCAATGGCGATACCTGGGCAATTATAGAGCTTTGGGGGAATGACTATATCTCAGTCCGTCAAACCGGTGGCTTGCTTAAGGTGAGTTATCCGTTCGAACACTTCATTGATCAAGCCCGAGTGGTATCGGCACATTTTGTCGGTAACTACGGGCAGATTCACATGCTGGGCGGTTTCGATGGTGTTTTTGGTTCTCCTGGCAGCTGGGGTTGGAACTTTCCGGGAAGCCCCTCTTGGACACGAGCACTGGTGAGCAGTTTTGATTATATCGAGCACGGTACACGTCCAATTAACTGGTATTCACAGTCCCAGGCGCGCGACCTTTTTACCATGCTGAACAAGGAGTGCCAGCCTGTTTGCCAAGGGCAAGCTCTGAGACTGCAAGACCTCAATTTGAATATGCACGGAGTGTTAAACGATATTGCCACTGAGTCGGAAGAGTTTCGCATGGCTTATTACTCAGGCGATCCTCGCACGACTCTGTTGAGCAGTCTGATGTCTGCGGCGCAGTCTGAACCCGACCCAGAGCTTCGCGGGCGCCGTCAGGCTCTCGCCAATCGTGCGATGGAAGCGTTTGGAGATGAACAGTCCCGAACCTTCAAACAACAGTGGGGATTTACTGTCAGCGAGAGACAACAGTCGTCTATCGAACAGGTCATGGCTTCGATCGATGAAGGGTTTTGTCAGATGATGACCGAAGGCAAGGTACAAGAGAACACGCTGGGACGATTGCAGAAGTTGGTCAAGCAGGAAGGGGCTTTACCCAGACAGCTGCAAGATCGGGCCGAGCAATCTCTGAAGCTTCTGGGTAAAAAAGATGTGGGAGTTGGCGATTTACAGATCACGCTTACTTGGAAGCAGAAGAATAAGGGACGTAGAAACGGGGTTTATTTTTTGGTCAGAGTACCGGACGAGTTTGAGGAACTTTCTTTGCCGAATTATACCAGTAAAAGAGGCGTTGCTCGCGGGACTCTGAGTCAGGCTAAAGCCGGTAAATATTGGATTTCAGTGCATCCTTCAGGTACATGGGGCTATAACTATAACTACGAGTTGCGTATTCAAGGCGGCGGCAAGGTTGAGACCCATTCAGGCAGTGTATATCAACCAGGGGGATTGGATAGCTACGAATTTGAACTTGATCCAAATAAGGTAGGTGAAGGTCAGCGTTGTCAGAACTTGACGGAACTTTGATGTCTGACTCCGTCTACCGCATTCGGGCTGAGGTCGGTTATCACCACTAAAGGAGATTCAGCGGCTCAGGTTTCAAATAACTCACCGGCTTTGTTCTTAATGGCCTTAACCGCGCTGTCCAAAATTGGCGAGATATACTCAAACGCAGAATCCATCACGGCCTCGCCAGTGTCCGTTCCCTTTATTGTCTCTACAGATTCCGTTCAGCCTTTGGACTATGCTGTTGGCCAACTAACGCATCACAATTTGACGGAGTGTTGGTGTAATAAAACTTACTGTACAGAAACCAGCGATAGGTCGCTTCGTTACAGAGAGCATAGTGTTGTTTGAGTGTACTGACTCACGCCATAATGAACGGCATGGGGCAGCAGAAATACCAAGAGAATACTGACCACAATACCTTTGGTGAACAAAGACTCATACTTAGGTGTGAGGTCTTTCCCGAATAGCCCTTGTATCATTCCCCCCACGGTAAGCAGCAGAAGACCCAGCCCAATCTCCAGCATGGTGACAGCGCCTTTATCGAACTCAATCACGGGAGCATTTTGGTGAATCTGGGAGATCAATTCGGTTATGCTGACGACAAACCAAAAGAATGCTGCAACGGTTAATAACAGGAAGAAAGCAACACTCAAGACGCGTGCAACAAGAGATGATTGTGGTACGGTTCTCATAAGCAAAGCTCAGTTTCCAATGGAAGGAATAAAGACATTAAATGAAGTTAACAAAAGAAGAAAAGGATCAACTCTTACAAGAAATTGCAGATGACCTGCCGGAATACTTTGCCGTGTTCTCACCGTGGATGTCGCTTTGGCTGATCAATATGCTGTTGTCGATAGTGGGTATAGCCGTGACAACTGTAACCTTGTCTGAAAAATTCCATGTTTCATTTGGGATTGCTTATAGTACAGGAATATTTTTTACGGTCTTTTTCTGTCTTGCAAATGGCCTTGTGGCATCTGGCCGCAGAGTGATTGGTACTAGATTACTGAAAGCCATTGGCTATCTTTTGCTGGTCTTTGGTGCTATCTCTACGGCCTACTATTTCAATGATACTCCACAGCTTCCCATTTTTATCTTCCTGTCTGGGCTTTTGAGTTTACTAATTACTCACAGTCTCAAATTCACCGTTTTTGCCTATCATCGAGAAAAAATGGGAACTTGGGGGCGGGAACGGATTAAAAAGAATAGAGCCTTTGTTGAGAAAATTAAGAAATCCAGAGGCAAGAGCTGACGCTATTGTGTCCTCTGGATTTAGGTGTAGATTGTAACTAAGCATTCTCGCTGACTTCTAGCCACACATTGTAAAAGCCCGATGAACGCATATACGAGGAGACTTCGTATTCAAGATCAGGGATCATTTCAATATTGTTAGTGCTGCCTAAGACTGAAGTCTCGTTCTCTTCATCGTCATGCATGGCATCAACAACTTGCCAAATGAATTTGGAGTAATCGCGGACTTCTTGTGCGTTGGTGATTCCGCTGTTCAATATGGATGTTGCGTCTTCGTTATTTAGAGCTACAGCATAATGTTTAAAGAGGTCGTTAACATGAGGGTATCTTTCAAATTTAATCATGGTCCTTGTCTCTCCCAGATCCCGACCACCCTGAGCTTGTCGAAGGGTCACCTCCTACTCCTCCAGCCCTTCGACAGGCTCAGGGCGAACGTGCTAACTCTTAGCCAAAAACAATATCAGCCAATAACCAAAGTAATAGTGTGCCTAAGCTTCCTATTGCAACTGCAATCGCGATCAAATAAAGAAAGCTGCCATAATATTCCAGAGGATTTGGGTATATATCCGTGTTGAGTTTATTAAAACGTTTCTTTACCAGTTTCGGCCAAGTAATCAGTAACATATAACTTGTAGACCTGATAATACTTAGCGGCCAGGAATTATATATACCCAGTTCCGATTGTTGAAAATAAGGCTCTTTGAACAATAAAGGATCTAATCGTTTGCAGAGAGAGATATGTAATGGCACTACTATGATGAGTGCCAAAATAATTGATAGACCAAAACCCGAAAACAGATAACCAAATAGCAAAGCTTCAATGTTTTCTATTTGCATACACTGCCTGAGATGCTCATCGTTGAAAAATCAACCTCCTTACCCAAACGATCATAAGCAATATCTGTATTAACGCTAGATTCACTTTCTGAAAAGATATCGTTATTCTTATTTTAAGACTGCGACAGCGCCACCAAATAAAAAAAGTGTGCACAGTCCGATGATCATCGTATAAGAAAGACCTATTTCGAACTTGTTAGCAAATGACTTCACATCAAGGTTTCCATAGATGATCTGGTAATTCTTCCATTTCGTCATACTGGGTATGACGCATGCCCAGCAAAAAATGGCCGTGTTGATAAAGCCGAAATCAATTGTACCGCTATCCCAATATTGACCTTTAGGTTGCAAGTGATTTTTTAAACGTCTGGTTAAAGTTAAGCGCAACAAGACGAATGAAAAAATCATGGAAATAATTCCAGCAAAACCGAGGAGTGATAGAACGAGTTCAAAAGTCATTGTTTTCACTGGATAAGGCCATCGTATACATTTTCAAGAATAAGTCGGGAAAGTTGATCTGCAGCAAGAGCTACTAATCCACCAGCTACTAGACCAATTATAATGCCTAATGAACTCATAGCGATAACAGTACCAATGAGTGCTCCGGCGGCAATGCCCCCAACAAATCCCACCGATTGTACAAAAGCCTCTCTTTTCCAGCGCGGATCATTATCCTGATGCATATGATAAACACTATTCGCCCTTAAGTACCCATCCAGGACAATAAAACCTGGCCCAACTACCCGAGCGGTTTTGGCAAACTTAGCTAATTTCTGCACATCACTGGTGTCTCTGACAGGAATAGATTCCCACACCTGTTTGCCGGTTGCGTTTGTGGTCGGTCGTGTTTTAAATGTGTTGGTGTTCAGGTAGTTGAGGGATTTCATCTGCAATACCTGATTCATTTTGCCAAATGCCGAATCTGCACGAGCCTGGGCCGCTCGCACCATTCTTGGGGCTGCGCGGTGATTTCTCAGGTCTTCATAATGCTTCAAGGCATGATCGTACTCGTTGATGGCTTTTAAGACGTTGTTAGAGCTTGCAAGAGCGGCACCCATGCCATTGCCGCCAAAGGTATTCAGATCGCCAACAGCATCAGGGATTCGCGTATCCCACAGCATATTGGCCAGTCCCATCACCGTAGCACCACCGACCTGCTGACTTAGCTGGGATAAGGTTTCATGTTCTTCCGGACGACAGCACAGCAATTCAGTCAGGTTAACCGAGGACGAAAGGCTGGTGTTAGGTACTACTAAAGGACGATTGGGTGCGTTGTGAGTGTTCAGACTGTTGGTTTGTGGGTTTGCACGCAAGACCTGAGAGGCAAAATCATCAGCTGATTCGGGGTTTTGACAGAAACTCTGTGCGATGTTGTGCAGAGTGCAAGCAGATTGAGGGTAATAAATCGAAGAGGCCATAATTCGTCCTTGAGTGGCAGCTGTTTCTGGTCGATCGACCTTATCAAACTCTGGTTCTTTAGTTTGTGATTGGATTCTCTAATGTATGTAGTGACCGAATATTGTTGTACAGGTCTAATGCGAAAGTTTGATTTCAAGGGCGGCTTTTCAATTGTTTATAGGTTTCACAAGCCTTATCTCGTTGATTGATCACTCTGGGATCATGACTCCCCATCGCTTCTATCGTCGCGGCATTACACGCCGATTTTGCCAAGCTTAGATCTGACTTTTCTTTGGATGCTCCGAGTTTGGCAACAACCGGCTTGAAAGTTACCGCCGCATTACAATACATATTCCTGGATTTGATGTATCTAAAATCTTTACTGGGGTTGGCGCTGAGGTTCTGACAGATCTCGTTGAACATTCTTCCGGCCTTCATCGTACACTCGGAATGTTGGGCGATATTCTGAGACGTATTGGCACAGACAGAACTGGATCTTATCTGCCATAGTTGATGTTGAAAGGGTATTTTTGATCCTTCGTATTCAACAACTACAGCTTTCAGTTGGGTGCCCATGCTCTCTGTCATGGAAGAATAGACTTCGTTGTGAACGGATTGTAGGTAGGCTGAGAATAGGTAGCTGACGGGGTCCATGTCTTTTTTGTCCGTTGTGATTGCTTTTAGAAGAGCGCCTAATTATATCAAGGTATTTCTTATGTTGACTGAATTAGTTGGTTACAAGTTATCTCAGTTTGAAAAAGGCTATGAATACTTTAATTCTGCCTTGTTATAGCTTTGCATATTCTTTTGCTACTGTTTGGTTAATTTCAGTTGCGAGCGTTTGAGCCTGACGCATAGTATTTTGCACCGACTCCCAGTTTTTCCAATGTTGTGCCCACTTTTCTTTACCAACCACTGACTCAAAATCAACCTTAGTTGGCTCTAGCCAAGCCTCGTATTTATGCAATTTATCAATTCGTTGGTTAAGGTCTGGCACGTCTCTAGATTTTGGCGATAGTTTTGCTGAGCTTGTAATCCAAGTATGCCAAGGCTTGTTGCCCTTGGATTGATTACATTTTCCACAAGCTGGAACCAAATTATGGATTTCTGAAATATAGCCCGTTGGTTTTTTGTTAAGAACCAAAGGGCGCAAGTGATCCCACTCCGAAGCAGTGGCACCACAATAGGCGCATTGAAAACTATCGTGATCCATGCCAAGAATTTCCAAGGCTTCTTTCACTTGCTCATTTGTTGGAACAATTATTGGGATAATTGAGTTTATAAATGAGTTCGTGATGCTTGACGACCGGCCCGTGATTTTCATCGGGGTTGGCATTCTGAAAAGTGATAAATAATCCATAACTTAATTTAGCTATAACAGTGTATTTTACATCAGGAAAAAGAGCTCTGAACCCTTTAATTCCTGATTAGGTGATTTTTGCAATTGCCCTGCACTTTGGAAAGTTTGAACAGCCCCAAAATTTGTTACCTGCATTGGCTCCTTTTTTGGCTTCTCTCATTACCATGCTAGAGCCACATTTTGAACAGGTCTTATCATTTTCCTTTGAGTTGATGATTTGTTTGACGTGTGCAATATGCTCGCGGTTCGTTTTTATGCTTGGTTGCAGCCTGCCGCCCTGGATGGTGTTAATAACGTCTTGTACTTGTTCTTGGCTTAAAATTTCAGTGTTAATTGATTTGATGAATCGAATGCAACTGCCGGCATATGTGACGTTTCGAGGCATATCAGTTTTAAAGGTGCTGTCGCCAATGAATACTATGACTGAGAAAATACTTTCAGCGGGGATGTTTAAACAGGCTTCGAGAGTTTTTATATGCTTATAGTTTTGATGTAACGGGTTTTGAAATTTACTGGAATGTTTATATATTCTCTGAGTCCATTGTTTTTGATTGGCAGAGCCAAATACCCACCCTTTCATGTTTTTTGTTTCTATGACAAATACACCATATTGCGAAACTAAAATATGATCAATTTGTGTTGATCCATCTTCGGTAGGTAGCGTGACGTTCTTGATAAGGTGGTATTTATCTTTTGATAAGAATAGCTTTAAAAGTAAATTGACTTGAAATTCTCCCAAGATACCTTTGAACCAAGGTGACTTGAAGAGACCAGCCAATAAAGCTAATGGTATTAAATACCATAGAACGCTGAATAATTGATTGATTATTGGTGTGATGTCCATTTCTCGGTAATTCCTTGAAAAGGGCTCTGACCCCTTTAATTTCAAGCGCTTTTCTCCGGAGGTCATATTGCGCAAGCATGTGTTTAGTGAAGGGATTAGCTCCGCCATGTGATGTCCTTATCTCGACAAGTGAGTAGCCGCTTGCCAATGCTTATAATTTTAATCTAGCTCAATTGCATATATTTGATGACTTTACCTCAATAGGCGCCATTTTTATGTATAAATTTTGGTTCATCCATAGAAATCCTTTTTCTGTTCAAAAAATGAACTTTATGTGTTTCTGAGGCCTCGTAGTCAAGCACTCTTTAAATAAACCTGGTACTATTCGTCCCTAATACAAGGGGATGGTAAACAATGGTTAAATTTGTGGATTTGTTCTGTGGGGGCGGCTTTGGAGGGCGCGGTGCCGTTACTGCTGGAGCTGAGCCCATATTGGCTGTAGATGCCTGGGATCTTGCGGCTGAAACTTATAAGAGTAATTTCCCAAAAGCAGAGGTTCTTTGTTCCCCAATAGAAGATTTAGACCCCAAACAACTTGCCAAACGGCATAAGCCAGATGTTCTTCTAACCTCTCCTGAATGTACCTCACATTCTATTGCCAGAGGAGCAAAACAGGGCAGTGAAAAAAGTCGAGAGACCGCAATAGGTATTATCCCCTGGATTGAAGCTATGAACCCACGTTGGTTGATTGTTGAAAACGTCAATCGGATGAAGAAATGGGGGCGTCATAATGAATTAATTTCTTCGATCGAATCTTATGGATATACCGTTAATGATCTCTTATTGAACTCTGCCGACTTTGGTACTCCCCAGGCTCGGAAAAGAATGTTTTTGATTTGTGATAGAAAAGGCACGGTAATAACAAAAGAAGATCTTACAGCCCTGCACCAAAGGAAGAAAAAGACAGCCAGGGATATTATCGATTGGTCTGGTAGTTACAAAAGTACATTGTTGTATAAAGAAGGTCGAGCTCAATCAACGATTGATCGAGCAGAACGAGCTATTAAAGAGCTGGGTCGTAAGAAAGATTTTATTATTGTTTACTACGGGTCTGACTACGCAGGAGGATGGCAGTCACTAGATAACCCCTTGCGTACAATTACTACTTTAGATCGTTTTGGTTTAGTGACTTGGAAAGGCAATGTTCCTTATCTAAGAATGTTGCAGCCGCCTGAATTAATGAAAGCAATGGGAGCTGGTTCAAAACATAAGCTGCCTCATGGAAATAGAAGAAATAAAGTTAAGCTGTGTGGTAACGGAGTGTGTTCTCCAGTAATGGAGATAATTTTTAAGAAAATTTCTCGAACTCATGCAGAAGAAATAGAGCTAGCGTCTTAAATGGATTTATCTGAGAGTGATCTAATTGTTGATACAGTCTATGGAGGGTCGCGAAATGGCAATGCCTCGGATGACCCATTGCCAAAGCTGCTTGGCGTAGACAATGGTGCCGGTTTTCGGCATCTAGGTAAGCGTCCAGGAACTGACACGCTGAAGTTACTTGTTCTCAAATCAAACTTCAATGACCCTGATTGGCCGGATACTCTAAATACAGAAAACGGTTTGTTCACTTACTATGGTGATAAAAAATCGGTTGGAGATATTCATGACACGCCCAGACAGGGTAATCTAATTCTCCGAAATTTGTTCGATGCTAGGCATTCAGCCACATCGTCTGAGAGTTTCCCCGTCATACTTCTATTTGGTGGCACGGGAGAATATCGAGATGTACGATTTCTTGGTTTGGCTGTTCCCGGAGCACAAAATCTGGGGCCAGATGAAGATCTAGTCGCGATCTGGCGTGCGAAAGGATACAAGAATGAGCGGTTCCAAAATTACAAATCAACGTTCACAGTCTTAGATGTATCTAAAGTAAAACGAGCTTGGCTTAATGACATTGTTGATGGTGCAGCAGTCACATCTGTACATGCTCCAAAGCCTTGGCTCGATTGGGTTAAATCAAGGGCTTATAAGCCACTCCTTGCACCTCACAGTATAGAAATACGTAATAAAGATCAGCAGCTTCCTCAAGGCCAGGATGAACAAAAAATACTGTCTCTTGTTTATGAGAGGTTTAAAGATAATCCATTTGAATTTGAAAGCTGCGCAATTGAAATTGCCCGCCTTATGATGCCTGATATTGGGGCTTGCGAGCTTACTCGGCCTTGGCGGGATGGTGGAAGAGACGCTATCGGTTCATACAGAATTGGTGTTGGCCCCAGTGCAATTGAAGTGGAGTTTGCCTTGGAGGCAAAATGTTACAAGCCAGGATCAAGTGTTGGTGTTAAAGAACTATCACGGTTGCTGTCCCGATTGCGCCACAGACAGTTTGGTGTTTTAGTTACTACTTCTTATCTTGGTAGCCAAGCATATAATGAGTTGAAGGAAGATGGTCACCCGGTAGTTATAATTTCTGCAGGTGATATCGTATCACTATTAAAAACAAGGCTTGGTCCTATCCATTCAATCGCACATTGGTTAGAGAATATTTAATTTCCGATTATAAAAGGTCTTAGGGAGCTGTTTTATACATACAGAAAGAGGGGCGTGCTGACTGGATGCTTCCACACAAGAAGCAAAAACCATCTTTATTTCTTGAGATGATGATTATAATTTATACGACCCCGCGTTTAATTATTAGAGACCGATTTTACCAAAGCTCCGTGCTAGCCTAAGGGGCACGGTAAAGCTATGGCATTAATCCAAAAAACCATTGATAAAATGATTGTTTTGAGAGAGGAGCAAACAATATCAGGTTTCTCCGTTAGCCTAATATTGACCCTTTGTCTAAAGGTCATTGCTCCTTATGATTTCTTTAGGGTTATTCTGGATTGATGTTCTTTTATTTTATTTGGGGCATGTAGTATGAGCGTTGCTCTTTAGAGAAAGTATCGACCATACTATACTGACCACTCTCCTGATGGTTGTCCCTGACGTCCAAAATATGCAGAAAAACGGCTTTGTACATCACGCACGAATGGTGAGCTAATAGTGGCTATTCTTTTAATCTTTTCATTATCTAAGATATCATTTATGGACAAATTAATGATCCGTTTAAAGTCAATAACAGCTTCATCAACATCTAAATATTGAGGAAGGTAATGATACCTCTGTTTAGGTGAAGTTCCACGTTGGACTGATGCAAAACCTCTCCATGCCTTAGCATTTGTTTTACCAGATGTAGAGTATGAAATTCCGAGGTCCTCAAACACCTCTTTCTTCAAGGGAATTATTTCCACCAAAACGACCACATCAACATTAAATATTAGCCTGCCGTCCTTTTCCCCTCTGGGGGTGATGTCACAAGACGGAGATAAGACTACATAACGCTTGTCATTAACGCTAATAATATCTCCGGTAGCAATAGGATTTTTTATCGGAGGAAGGATGTAAAATTCAGGGTTAAAGTAATTCATTGTACTGTCATGATTGGCGTCCTCTTGATCTAAATATTCAGAAAGATGTAGAGTTACGTACCTTAGAAGCTCTCTCTCACAGTCTCTATTTTTTTTGACCCAAAGATCAAACCCTTTAGATAAATGACCAAAAAAAACATCATTTATTAAGCGGTCTAGTTTTCCTTCACCACCCAATATTTTAGTTACTCCCGTGTTCAGAACCTGAACAAGGTCATTAATTACTAAACAGGTATCTTCATCTCTATTAAATTTCCGCATGAGAGGGTTTTCGAAGAGGTCTTCAAAATCGTTACTTAAAGCATGCAAAGTACTACTAACGACATAGACAACCAATCTGATTCGGCCGCTATTTATTATATGAGAAAGAACTAGATTTCCTGAAGCGTTATGGCCATCACCTGCATCCCCTTTCAAAAGTAAATCTAAAAGAACCGCGTCATAAGATTTTTCATTCAACTTTGTTATTGCTTCATCTGACGATTCAACAATATCTAAATTGATAGTCTTATCATTATTTTCAAGATTGTAGTCATCTAGCGCATCTTTATAGAGAGTCTGCTGATCTTTACTATCCTCAATCATCAAGACATTTACTACTGGCATTTTTATCCCTTATTAAAATTAATAACAAAGCAGGCGCCCTGCTCAGAGCTTGCCGCTCGTATTGTTCCATTTAATCTTTCTACAGCTTCACCCACAAGCGCTAGACCAAGCCCAGTTCCTTCCGGCTTCATTGAAAATCCGGGTTCAAACATCAATTCCAAATTCGATCCCTGGAAGCCTGGCCCATTATCAGAAAATAAAAGCTCTACTCCATCAGGCAATATGGATCCCTCCACGGAAATCTCTTTATCCGATGAATCTGATATCCCAAGCCAATACATGCTGTTTTCAACAAGGTTTGCAAGTATGGTTGCCAAGTCAAACGATGTAGCATATACCTCTATATCTTCTGGAATATCAATGTGGACAGAAATTCCTGCCCTCTCTAAGTCGGATTCAAATATATTAATAGATGATATTACTTCTCTCAGTAGACAGAGTTGTTTTCTATTTGGTCTTCTGGTTATGGCTAAGGGCTCTATTCTCTTAAATAGCAACGAAATTGCCTTTGAGCTTTTTACCAGTAATTCCCCTCGAGTTGTTAGCTTGTCTTGAAGTTCGTCATCAAACTCTTTTGAAAGCTGTGCTGCCCATCTGATTAAACGCCCAGGAACTTCATTAATTACCTTAATGTGCTTTCTTCCCTCATGCAGCACAATATGTGTGATCTTCCCAAGAGTAGCTTGTCCCTGGTAAAGAGCTATAGTCTCTCTAACTTTTATATACTCTTGGGATTTCTTTTTCTGCTCCTTGTCAATTTCATCAGTAACAATTTTGAAAATTGACTGTTGAGACTTTTCGTCTATACCAAGTTTTCCTATTTTTTTTACGAGGTTCTTTGTGACATCATCAAAATTGAAGAGATCCTCAATCCTATCGTTAACGGACTTTGTTTTTCTTCCTCGAAAGGATCTTTTTCTAAACTCAAAACGTTTTTCTTCTAGTTGAGAAATCGCATATAAAATCAAGTGTTTCAGACCAGAAAAATACCTATCTTCTACGAGGCCATCCCTAGCGCTCTTTTCTTCTAAATGGGACAATTCCTCAGATTGTATGCCAACAAAACCGATGATCTGATTATGGCCTATTCTCATTGAAGGGTTTTGAACTCTATTACTATCCAGTTGTAGCCAATCAAAGTTCTGGTCACCGTAGGGTCTAACGCGAAAGCTGCCTCGAAATATCGAAACTCCATAATATTCATCAAGAATTTTTCTTGCTTTTCTCTTGCCAACCTTTTCATCCGAAAATGGATCTTGCAAGCCCCTTTCAATTAGATCATCAATCGCTTCCGGGTCTCTATCAAACACCCTGAGATCAAAACTAATCTTTCCTGGATAGTCTTGGTTATTATGATCTTCAAGAAGAATGTTTTTTTGATATCTTTCCGGTTTAATATCTTTCACATTTTGGTTGTAATACTCAAAGGTGGCATAACCATCACTATTAATCGTGCCGTGAATACGATAATCAAATAGATCAATAACTCCAAAGGGCTTGACCTCCACAACAGAGTCTTCCATATCTGGAAAACCTTTATATTCTACCGACACTGTAAAGGAGTCTTCAGATCCCAGGTATCCAAGTTCTTTGCTGACTTTGGCGACTTCTGATGGAGCCAAGAGTGTACTGAGCTCGATTACGAGATTACCGCGCTGTTTTTCGTCCCATTGACTATTTAGATCTTCGACTGAGATGCCTGTGCTTACAACTTCTATAAATGTTCCTGCCTTACGGTTAGACTTTACTTGATCAATGACAATGGGAATATCTTCGAGAAGATTATTGCTGGAAAAGTCATCTAGATCTAACAATAGAGATACTTCATCGTGACCTTTAGCTTTTGTGTTTAAATAAATGCTACTACCAAGTGCAGCCGCAGCGAAACGCCCGATTCCTTTTCGGCCTTGAAGCGCTCTTCCTTCCGCACTGGTTTTTCTTTCTAGCTTGTCAGATGTCGCAGGTACCAACCATTTATTGACCACTGTATCTAGATCCATTCCGTGGCCACTATCCGCTACAGAAATAGTTAATGTTTGGTTTTCTTCATTATAAATAAAGCTAATCTTCGCATCAGGTGAATCCGCATCAAACGAGTTTTTTACAAGCTCTACAACTGCAGCAAATTTGTCTTTGACTAAATCTTTTCCAATAGTGCTAATTAATCTCGCTGAGGGACGGATTCGGTATTCTGGTTGTTTGATATTCTCTTTCATACGGTAATTCCAAAATTGAGAGAAAAAGTTTGGTAACTGCGTTTTTTGCCTAATTTTTCTTTAAAGTAAGCTAAGACAATCATAATTTTCATACTCAATTTTTAATTTTTCTGAATAATTATGTATGCTCAAGTATCTCTCAACCATCTTAGTTTTTTGTATTCTTGATAAAGCTTAACCCAAAACCTTGTTGATATCACCGCACGCTCACTTTTCATTATCTACGCTTGTTTAAATCCGTTAACTAGGGCTAAGTTATTCATTGTCGGTCTGGCCTTATGCATTGTAGTGATAATATTTGTTGCGTGTACTTAAAGGGAAAGACCCATTAAAGTATCCCAAATAAATTAGCTCATTATTGAACAAAACTAGGACGCTTTTTTCTTCGATCATCTTGTGAGTGTTGCCATGATCACTGGATCGAGCCAGCCGCAACGTACTAAGCTGCTGACCGTAGATGTCTAATTCACCCATCACGCCCCACTCCAATAATCCGCCCTCTCCGGCACCACCCACCGCACCCCCCCACGGGGATCTTTCCCCGGCTCGTCATAACGAGGAATCAAATGCATATGGCAGTGGGGCACGGTCTGTCCGGCGGCGGGGCCATCGTTGATGCCGATGTTGTAGCCAGCGGGCTTCAGGGATTGGTCCAGTTCGGCTTTGGCCTGTTCCAATAACAGGAACATGGCTTCCTGCTCGGCGGGAGTCAGGTCGAAAAAGGAGGCGGTATGGCGACGGGGGATGATTAGGCTGTGGCCTTCGGACACGGGATAGCCATCACGAATCACAAATGCGTGTTCGTTGCTCAGCAGAATGCGACGGTCGTCGGTATTCTGAGGTATGCCGCAAAAGGGGCATGTGGGTGATGCGTCCATGGTGCGTCCTGTGCACGATATTTCGGGAGCTGTCCTGAGTCGTTCATACTAACGTACTAATCGGCAGTGGCGCAAAAAGTTTGAACTGGGTCACGGTTGGGGGGGCCGCTTTTCTCGCATGGCCCCAAAGTCCGATTTGCGTGTGCCTTCGCCGATATGAAGGTTGTTGCGTCGTTGACAGGTGTTGCTGTCGTCGTCAAAAAAGCCGTGACGTCAGGGGGTGTCACTTGTTCCGGGTGGGATTGCTCATTACGGATCCTCGTTTGGGCTGTTACTCAATATTTTGGATCTGCTCGCGCATCTGCTCGATCAATACCTTTAATTCAATCGCCGCCTGGGTGGTGTCGGTGACGATGGATTTGGAGGAAAGGGTGTTGGCCTCGCGGTTGAGTTCCTGCATCAGGAAGTCCAGTCGGCGGCCGACGCTGTTTTTCTGCTTGAGGGTGCGGCGCACTTCGGTGACGTGGGTGTCGAGGCGGTCGAGTTCTTCATCGACGTCGGTTTTCTGGGCCAGGTAGACGATTTCCTGTTCGAGGCGATCCTGATCCACATCGACTTTGAGGCTCTCGAGTTTTTCCAGCAGCTTCTCGCGCTGTGCCTTGAGGATATCCGGCAGGATGGCGCGCACCTGAGTCACCTGGGTTTCGATGCCCTGCAGGCGTTGTTCGATGAGGTTTTTCAGCTCGTCCCCTTCCCGCGCGCGGTGTTCGATCAGGGTGTTGAGTGCCTGCTTGAACAGGTCGAGGCTGGCTTTGAGCAGTTCGTCGCGGTCGATGTCGTTGTCGGCCAGCATGCCCGGCCAGCGCAGCAGTTCCAGCGGGTTGACCGGCGCGATGCTGGCGTTGGTGCGGCTGAGCTCGTCGCTGACGCTGTCGATGGCCTGGGTAACCTGCTTGAGCAGGGTGGTGTTGATGTTGAGCCCGCTGTCTTCGGCGCTATCGGTGCCGCCCAGCTGGTAGGAGAATGAGGCCTCAACCTTGCCCCGTGACAGGCTTTTGCGCATCTGTTCGCGCAGGGCGGGTTCCAGTTCGCGGAGGAAATCCGGCAGGCGGAAGTGGGGTTCCAGGTAGCGGTGGTTTACGCTGCGTACTTCCCAGATCAGGGTTCCCCAGGGGTATTTGGCTTCCTGGCGGGCAAAGCCGGTCATACTGCAAGGCATTGTGTCGGTTCTCTCTCTTTCGTAACGGAAGGTGCTTGTTGTTGGCAATGGCGGATGGCCAAGGGTTCGATTGAGCGAAGCAGATAGTAGCACAGGGCGATATTAGCACAGGCCGAGCAGGATACAGTTCTGGAAAGCCCCTATTGGGGGCTTGTCTGCGGTTATTGTGGCTGGCTTCCGCTATAATGGCGCGACTTTTAAACCTCGTTTTCGTGCCCGCGCGGCATGGCAACGAGTGGCAATACTGCCTGAATGACTGAATAACCGAGGTGTTTTTTTATGCAACGACCCAGTGGCCGCACGCCGGACAGCCTGCGCGATATCCGCATTACCCGTAACTTTACCTGCCATGCGGAGGGTTCTGTGCTGGTGGAGTTTGGCAATACCAAGGTGATTTGTACCGCCAGTGTCGAAGACGGTGTGCCACCGTTTATGCGTGGCGAAGGCCGCGGCTGGGTGACCGCGGAATACGGCATGCTGCCCCGCTCTACCGGCACGCGCATGCGTCGCGAGGCGACGGCGGGCAAGCAGGGTGGTCGCACGGTTGAGATTCAGCGTCTGATCGGTCGCTCCCTGCGCGCGGCCATGGACATGGAAGCGTTGGGGGAAAACACCATCAAGATCGATTGCGATGTGATCCAGGCCGACGGCGGCACTCGCACAGCCTCCATCACCGGTGCCTGTGTGGCGCTGGCCGATGCCATCACCTTCCTGAAAGACAAGGGCAAGGTGAAAGGTGAGCCGCTGAAACGCATGATCGCGTCTGTGTCAGTGGGCATCTACGAGGGCGAAGCGGTGCTGGATCTGGACTACCCGGAAGACTCCAACGCCGAAACCGACATGAACATCGTGATGGCCGACGACGGCGGCATCATCGAGATTCAGGGCACGGCCGAAGGCGAGCCGTTCAGCGAGGCGGAGTTTGCCTCCATGCTGGCGCTGGCCAAGAAAGGCATTCAGGATCTGAACGAGATCCAGAAGGCGGCGCTGGCAGCACTGTAACCCGTCGCTACTCAAGCGACGTTGAGCGCCCAATGCCTTGATCGACGAGGCGTTGGGCGCCGTTTTACCCTCCTGGCGGGGCAATCCTGCCAGATCATCTGCGGTATTCAAACCTCCCTCCCTGTGTGACTTTATCTGCCCCGGTGCCAGTTGCCTCTGTTGCTGTCACGCTTCTCTCCCCAATGGCCGATTGCTTCTCGCGCTTCAACGACGGGTCGATACGCGAGGGCATAAACTGACAAGTCCTTGGCCCCTAATGTCGTTGTATAACCTTCGTGGAAGGGTATAGTTTTTACAGTTTGATGTGACGGGCAACTTTCCTTAGGTGACTTTAAAATGGATGCACAAAATCAGTCCAATCTCTATGCGGCGTTTCGCAGCCGCTTTCCCGCGGACCTATCTGCTCCCCTCCTGACCACGGCAGAGGGGCGTGTTTACACCTACGCCGACGCGGAGGAAAGATCCGCTCAGCTGGCCAATTGCCTGATGCAGCTGGGACTGAAGCCGGGCGATCGCCTCACCGTGCAGGTGGAAAAGTCGGTGGAAATGCTGTGGCTTTACCTGGCCACTGTTCGGGCCGGCCTAGTCTTTCACCCGCTTAATACGGCTTACACCAACGACGAACTGGAATACTTCCTGACCAACGCCGAACCGTCGATGGTGGTCTGTGATGAGGCCAAGCGGGCGGATTTTGAGGTGCTGTGTCAACGCGCCAATGTTCCCAATCTGTTGACCCTGAACGCCGACGGTACTGGCACCTTGATCGACAGCGCCGGCGCCTGTGCCGCGGACTTTGCGACCGCCGTCACCCAGCCCGAAGACATGGCCTGTCTGCTTTACTCCTCCGGCACCACCGGGCGTCCCAAAGGCATTATGCTGAGCCATCGCAATCTGATTGAAAATGCCCGTGTACTGGTGGATGCCTGGGGCTTCACGGCTGATGATTGTCTGCTGCACGCCCTGCCGGTCTTTCATGTTCACGGTCTGTTCGTGGCCATTGGCTGTGTATTGATGAGTGGTGCCAGTATGCGCTGGCTGCCGAAATACGATGTCGATCAGGTGCTGAACCATCTGCCGCACAGTACGGTGATGATGGGCGTCCCCACCTATTACACGCGGCTGCTAGCAGAACCGACGTTTGGCGCCGAACAGTGCCGCCACGTGCGCCTGTTTATCTCGGGCTCTGCGCCGCTGCTGGCCGACACCTTTGTGGAGTTCGAGCAGCGCACCGGTCAGTCCATTCTGGAGCGCTATGGAATGACGGAAACCGGCATGAATACCTCTAATCCGTTGCACGGAGAACGTCGTGCAGGGACGGTCGGTTTCCCTCTGCCCGGTGTCAGTGTCAGAATCGTGGGCAATGATGGCGAAGTGCTCGGCCCCGGTGAGGTGGGCGATTTGCAGGTCAAGGGGGCCAATGTTTTTTCAGGTTATTGGAAAATGCCGGAGAAGACCGCCGAGGATTTTTCCGACGATGGCTTTTTCATTACCGGTGACAAGGGCATGATTGATGAGGATGGTTACGTTGCCATTGTCGGGCGCGCCAAAGATATGGTGATCTGCGGTGGACTCAACGTCTATCCCAAAGAAATTGAACTGCTCATTGACGAGCTGCCGGGCGTGGTTGAGTCGGCGGTTATTGGCCTGCCCCACGACGATTTCGGCGAAGCCGTGGCCGCGGTGATTGTCGCCGAACCTGGTAGCCAGTTGTCCGAAGCCGACGTCAAACAGCATGTGAAAGCCCACGCCGCCAATTTTAAAATACCCAAACAGGTATTTTTCGTGGACAGCCTGCCGCGCAACACCATGGGGAAAGTTCAGAAAAATATTTTGCGGGCAACCTATGGCCCCGACAAGTCGTGAATATCAATCGCTTTTTAAGGTCCGTGGCAGATTCCGGCAAGTTACTCCTGCGCGGTGAGCGCAGGCGGTTTGTCGGAGAGGCCGTCAGCGAGATCCGCGTCGAGCAATTGTGTGACGATCTGCTGTCCAGCAAGGGGGAGGCCCTGGGAACCGCACTGGCCTGCTCGGTGGCTGAAGCATTTAATGCCATGAATGAACGCGAGCGGCTGGATTTTTTTCATCTGTTGGCCGAGCGCTATGGTGCGTCGAAAGACAAGGTGGAGCAAGCGATAGCTCATTACCAGACCAACAAAACCTCGGCGAACCTGCACGCCTTGCATCGCTGTTCGGAACCACCTCGACAGGAGTTGTTCCGACGGATCAACATGGCGCCGGGTGGTACACAGACTCTCGTTCATCTGCGTGAATACCTGCTTCCATTACTCACCGATTACCCCGAGTTTGTGGCGATTGAAACGGACCTGCACCATTTGATGACGTCCTGGTTTAACCGCGGATTTTTGCGGCTGGAGCGAATTGACTGGCACACACCGGCGTTTATTCTGGAAAAACTGATCACCTACGAAGCGGTTCACGAAATGTCGGGTTGGGAAGATTTGCGCCGGAGACTGGCCGATGATCGTCGCTGCTTTGCTTTTTTTCATCCGGCCATGGAGCATGAACCCTTGATTTTTGTTGAGGTGGCACTGTGTCAGGGGTTGGCGGAATCCGTTCAGAAAATCCTTTCCGCAGAGGTAGACCCGGGGTTGCAGGCACAGGCCGATACGGCGATTTTTTATTCCATCAGTGATTGCCAGGCGGGCCTGAAAGGGATCTCCTTTGGCAACTTCCTGATCAAGCAGGTGGTGATGGAGTTACAGCAGGAACTGCCGAATTTACAGCACTTTGCGACCCTGTCACCGATTCCCGGTTTCTGCCGTTGGCTGCATGCCCAAATTGAGGCGAACAAACTCTCAGAGCAGCAGCTGCGGGCGATTGATGGGTTTGATCAGCCGATCCAGGAGGCATGTCAGTCCCGCGATTCGGCAGAGGCTTGTGCCGTTCTCATGCCTCTGTGCGCCGAGTATTTGTACAGGGCAAAACGCGGCTCTAAACCTTTGGATCCCGTGTCGAGGTTTCATCTGCGTAACGGCGCCAGTATCGGTCAGCTGAACTGGAACGGGGATACCTCCGCCAAAGGCATGCGTCAATCCGCCGGCATTATGGTGAATTACACTTACAACCTGGGCCTGGTAGAAGAGCGTCATGAAGATTACGTCAATGACAATCTGGTGATGGTAGAAAAGGATTTTTACAAATACCTAGCACCCGAATCCAATGCTTGCCTTAAGTCATAGTTCGGCACTCGCCACGTTCTATCAAGACCGTGCGATAGACCGATCGCCACAAAAAGCCAGCAGCCCGCTGGCTTTTTTTGTGTCACGAACCGCGGGGACATTTGTCTGTGGGATGCCCATCACCCTGTCGATGCCCTGCTCATCTTTTGTCATTACCGGTCATCAAAGGGACACTTTTGTCAATGGATTGGCTACTACTGTTAAGAGGGAATGCGCCGCGCGGGGATAGAATCAAGTCGTCATTTTAATAACAAGAGAGTAGACACTGTGAATATCAAGAATAGATCCAACAAGCTTTCTCTGGCTGTCAGCGCGTTAACCACTACCTTTGTACTGAGTGCGGCTTTTGAAAGCTACGCGGCGGTACTTGAAGAAGTCACGGTCACCGCCAGAAAGCGGGAGGAAAGCCTGCAAGAAATTCCTGTCGCAGCCACCGTTTTTAATGAACAAACTCTGGAAATGCGTGGCGCCAGTGATGTTTCGGATATCACTGCGTCGGTTCCCAATATGGCCTACCAGGATCGAGCGGGAGGGCACCAGACCTCCATTGCTATTCGCGGTGTCTCATCTGATGTGCGTAACATTGGTATCGAAGACAGTGTCGGTATTTATGTGGACGGTGTGTATATCGGCCGCCCGATGTTCTACAACGTCGATCTGGCCGAAGTGCAACAGATTGAAGTTCTGCGAGGTCCACAGGGTACTCTCTTCGGCAAAAACAGCATTGCCGGAGCACTTAACATTACCACCAAAAGTGTTCCGCAAGAGTTCGAGGGTAAGGTGGCGGTGACCGCAGGCAGTTACGGCCTGCGTCATTACAAGGCCTATTTCGGTGGCATGTTCAGTGACAACCTCGGTGGCAGCTTGTCTGCGGTTAAGAAAACAACCGATGGCTATATGGAAAACCTGACCACCGGCGACGATCTGCAAGCTCTCGACCAGGGCGGTGTATCCGGCAAGTTGCTGTTCAACGCCAGCGACAGTCTGGTGATTACGCTGGCGGCGGACACGTCGGAAAAAGACAATGATGTGAATGCCTCACAGTTACTTGCACCCAGTGCGGGCTGGGGCTTTGAAACCCAGTCGGATCCTTTCGAGGTCAGAGAAAACGGCCCACAGAAATACGAAGAGAATGTGGACGGTTATTCGGTCACTGCCGAATACAGTTTTGACAACAATTATACGCTGACCTTTATCGGTGCTCAGCGCAATATGGATCTGCTTGCCAGCTTCGATGATGACAACACACCAGATCTGGTGGATCTTCAAAGTATCTTTGAGGACGAATCGGAACAGACTTCTTACGAGTTGCGTCTCACGTCACCCGGCGGTCAAAAGTTTGACTGGATTCTGGGTTTTTTCCACTTTGATCAGAGTGTCGATTCCGAACGCCACACATTGATTCCAGGCTCCGTGGACATTGCCGGTTCCGGTACGGTGGAAGCCACCTCAACGGCCGTGTATTTCAGTGGTGATCTCCATATTACGGACAGCCTTGATCTGACTCTGGGTGTGCGTTACACCCGGGATGAGAAGAAGGCAGACTGGATTCAGAGAGCGGTTCCCAGTGGCGCCTTTGCCTTTCCGGATGTGGACCTCAGCGGTGACGAAACCTGGGGCGAAGTCTCCCCTACCCTTGCACTCACTTACTTGATTAATGAAGACATCAGCGTTTACGGCAAGGTGTCCGAAGGTTTTAAAGGCGGTGGCTTTGTCACCGATTTGGTGGGTGAATCCGGTTTTGAGTTGGAGCCGGAAACGGTTCGAAACTACGAATTGGGCATGAAATCGACATTGGCTGATGGCGCCATGCGGTTAAACCTGGCGCTCTTCAGAATGGAGTACGACGATCTTCAGACACTGGATTTGGGCGGTCCGCTCAATCTTCAGTTCGTGGGAGCCAATGCCGGCAAGGCGACCTTGCAAGGACTGGAGTTTGATTTGGAGTATCAGGTCACCGACCATCTGATGATCATGGGCGGGGCCGGTTATGTGCATTCGGAGTACGACGAATTTATTCAGAACACTTACGCGGGTACTAATGATTTTGCCGGCAATACCTTGCCAAACGCGCCCGAAATAACGGCTAACCTTTTGCTTGAATACCGCACACCGGTGCACGAGTCTTTCGATCTGGTGGTCATAGGAGAGTGGAGTTACAAAGACGAAACCCAGTTTGCCCAGGGCAATTTGGATAACACCTTGGCCCCCAGTTACTCTCTCTACAACGCACGGGTTGGATTGACATCCAGCGATGATCAATGGAGCGTTTTTCTGTGGGGCAAGAACCTGGGTGACGAAGAATACTTCACGTATCTGCGCGATGGGCCTTTCACCGAAACCACTGGCCTGTACGGGAAACCGAGAAGCTACGGCGTGAGTTTAACTTACAATTTTTAACCTATCCTCTCTTGCGGGTTGTGCGCGGACAGGCAGCCCGCTTTTTTATTCAGACTTCAGGGCCTATGATTGTGAATCAAGTCAGTAAAAATTCCACACTCTCACCAACAGAACCGCTGTACCAGCTGAGTGCCACAGAGCTTCAGCGCTTGCTGGCCAATGGTGACATCAGTGCGGTCGAGGTGATGACCAGCTTTCTTGACAGGATTGAAACGGTCAACCCGAAAGTCAATGCCATTTGTACCTTGCTGGAGCGCGAAGAGGCCCTGGCCCTGGCCAGAGAAGCCGATGCGCAACGCGCGCGGGGTGAGCCTCTGGGACCGCTGCACGGTATTCCCATTGCCTGCAAAGACCTCGCCCGCACCAAGGGCATGCGAACCACCATGGGGTCCCTCGCCTGCAAGGACATGATACCGGACACCGACAGCCTCTTTGTCGAGCGTCTCAGGGCAGCCGGAGCGCTGATTATCGGCAAAACCAACACCCCGGAATTTGGGGCCGGTTCACACACGTTTAATGATGTTTTTGGTACCACCAAGAACCCCTACAATCTTGCCAAAACGGCCGGTGGCAGCAGTGGCGGTGCGGCAGCGGCACTGGCCGCCCGCATGCTCCCGATTGCCGATGGCAGCGATATGGGTGGTTCGCTGCGCAACCCGGCTGCGTTTTGTAATGTGGTGGGATTCCGGCCTTCCATGGGGCGCGTGCCCATGTGGCCGTCCGCGCTGACCTGGCAGAGCCGTCTTGGCCTGGAGGGCCCCATGGCGCGAGACGTCGATGATCTGGGTCTGTTACTCTCTGTGATGGCCGGTCCTGATCCTCGGGATCCCAGATCCATTCAGCAATCCCCTGCTCCGTTTGCCTCCATCAAGGCGCTCGACGGCACGGGCAAGCGCATTGGCTGGAGCCCGGATTTGGGCATGTTGCCCGTGGCGCAAGAGATTCGTGATGTGTGTGCCTCTGCCCTGACCGCCTTTGCTGAGATGGGCTGCACGGTGGAACAGCAACACCCGGATATGACTGGAGCGATGGAGGTTTTCCGCACCTTGCGTGCCAGCTACTACGCCGTAGGCTGTGGTCCGCTACTGGGGCAGCACCGCCATGAAATGAAAACGACTCTGATAGAGAATACGGAAATTGGTTTGAAGTTAACCGCGCCGGACCTCTTGTCAGCTGACCAGAAGCGCAGCGCCGTCTACCAGCGCATGGTTGAATTCTTCGAAGAGTTTGATTATCTGGTTCTGCCCACCACCCAGGTAGCGCCGTTTGACCATGAGCAAGAGTGGGTCCGGGAAATTGACGGTGTCGCCATGGATGACTACCTGGATTGGATGAGCATCTGTTGTGTGATTACCATCTGTGACCTGCCGGCGATTTCGATGCCCTGCGGTTTTACTCAAGATGGCTTGCCGGTTGGGTTGCAGATAGTGGGCAAGCCTTGGGCGGATATGGAAGTGCTGCAGCTGGCCAAAGCGTTTGAGCAGCGGCGTCCATTTGCCAACCAGGAACCAGACCTAAAATAATTCTCGATAACAAGAACCATAACAATAACAACACAATGCAGGGGCGTTATGAACAACCTGGCAGATAACCACCAGCTCGAAGACCGGCGATTGATTGATCGCCTGTCTTCACCGTTAGTCCACTTCATGGAACGGTATTATCCGGACCTTTTCCTGTTCATTATTCTGATTACCCTGACCACGTTTTTTCTGGCGTACTGGACCACGGAACAGTCTCCTCAGGCGATCCTTTTCTCCTGGGGTAATTCCCTGGGCGATATTCTGACGTTTACCATGCAGATGTCGCTGATGGTGATGATTTCCCATGCCCTCGCCCACACCGACTCTCTGCAGCGGCTGCTGCACAAACTGGGTTCCGTTCCCAAGACCGCGACTCAGGCCTATGGGCTGGCGGTGCTGGTGCCCGGTATTGCCTGCCTGATTTCCTGGCCCCTGGGGATCATCGCCGGCGGCATTGTTGCGAGAAAAATTGGTGAGAGCACCCGGGACCGAGACATCCGGGTTCACTATCCGCTGTTGGTTGCCAGTGCCATGTGCGGCAATGTCGTCTGGCACATGGGCTATTCTGCTTCCGCGCCCCTGTTTGTTGCGACAGAAGATAACAGCATGATGGCTCTGATGGGGGGCATCGTGCCCATGACTGACACGGTCTTTACAACCTGGAATTTGATTCTGGCGGCGTCGGTATTGATCACGATGATTTTTCTGGCCGGTTATTTACGTCCCAGAAGCGAGGAGACCATTGAGCTGCGTCGTGATTCACAGGAATACGCCGAGCAGCCCCCTTCGCAGACCGATAGCCACAGACCCGTTGCCGCGCTGGAAAACAGTCGATGGTTCACCGTGGTTGTCGGTGTCTGCCTGCTGCTTTTTTTGTTTTTTTGGTTTTCCCAGCAGGGGTTCAAACTCAACCTGAATATCGTTAACTGGAGTTTTCTGTCATTGCTGCTGGTGTTGTGCCGATCCGCCAAACACTTCATGTATCTGGTGGAGAAGTCCGCCGTTGCGGTAGGGCCACTGATTCTCGCCTACCCTTTCTATGCCGGGATTATGGGCGTTATGGTCGATAGTGGTATGGGCACGATGGTTTCCACCTGGTTTTCCGAAATAGCCACTCAGCAGACGTTGCCTCTGTGGGCTTTCCTGGCGGCCATGGTGGTCAATCTGTTCATCCCTTCCGGTGGCGGCCAGTGGATCATTCAGGGTCCGATCTTTATCGAGACGGCCAATACACTCAATGTCGATTTGCCGCTGATCGTTATGGCCATTGCCTACGGCGATCAGTTGACCAATTTGATACAGCCGTTGCCGGCCATTCCTCTGTTGGCGTTGGCGGGCCTGAAAATCAAACACATTATGGGTTATATGTTTATCTTTTGCGTGACAGGGTTTGTGTTGTTGGGGGGCGGACTGATGATCATATCGCTCAGTTCAGCTGCCTGACGCCAAAGCCATGGGTGGCGTCTATTGGCTGAGGGAATTGCGGTAGTGCTGGGGCGTATCGAGGGTCCAGGAGCGAAATGCACGACTGAAGGCGCTGACTTCCGAATAACCCAGTTCGTAGGCAATTTCTGCGATGCTCAAATTGGTGGATGCCAACAGGTGTTTGGCTTTTTTTTCCATGGCCAAATGTTTCATTTCCTGAAAGGTATGGCCTTCATGCATTAATTTACGGCGCAAGGTGCGTGTAGACACAGACAGATTGGAAGCCACTGAATTAATCGATGGAATTTCTTTGGCGGTCATACGCATCAACTCCCGACAAACAATGTCAGAAAATTCACTGTTCAGCTCTTCGGAGATATAGCTTTTCAAGGAGTTGACAATCATCGAGTGCAGCAGCTTGTTGGCGCTAACGAAAGGCAGTGACAACACTTGATTGGGTAAACATATTTCCAGGTTTTCGCGATTAAATAAAACCTTTTTGGAGCCATAAAATTCCAGATAGGTGGCCATTGGCGCGTGCTGCTGATGTGGAAAGGCTACCGACTCCGGGTGAATGTCCTGTTGTGTGCAAGTGCTGATAATACACAGGATAAGGGATAATAAATATTCATTGAATTGGCGCCAATCCAGATCATCATTGGAGCATATGTTTAATTGGTAGATGAAAGATTCACTGCCACGAATAAGCTTTTGATCCAGCCCATTATCGACATATTTGCCATACTTGATGAGATCCGTAAGCCCTTGTTCCAGATTGGAGGCGGAGACAAGGTTGAGGATGGTCAATCCGGCGGATTCGTATTTGAAATTACCCCCCATGCGCATGCCAAAGTATTCGTCACTGGTTGTTTGGGCAGCCACATTGAACAGGGAAGTGATTTCTCTTGGCGTCAGTGGTTTGCTGTATTCCTGATCGCAGTTGAATTCGATACCCGCGTTTTCGAAAACAACCTGGGGATCAATACCTCGTCCCAACAAATACACATGCAGGTAAGCGGCAAACCGGGCTGAAAAGACAGTATTGAACACGGCGGGACCTTAATATTTCTTATTTGCTGATCATCTTAACAAAATCATTGAGGGCCTACCTGCGTTTTACAGGGATTGCCAAGTACTCAAGGGGGGGCTTTTGAGTCGCCATACATCTTGTTTGTGTTATGAATATAGCGCATCGCTATGGTAACTGCAGATAATGTTTGACGACAGACCGGGAGTCGAGCGGATCGGCTTCAGGCGGGGTGGTCTCGGCCGCGGGTTGAGGAGGTTTTGGTGTCGTTACCATGAATTCAATAACCGAATAATAATTCGGCTTGTAACCCCCGAAAGATTTCGCTAACCTAGTCATCATTGAAACATTCACTTCACTTTGAGCTGGTTTGCTATGGTCTCTTACATTGCCTGGTCACATTGGGCGAGTACATCTGCTGCCTGGCAGGACTTCTTCCGCGGGGAAGGTGTTCACGGCGACGATGAAGACCCCCACGGCCCTCGTTAACTGCCCTGTGCAGTCTATTCTTCCTCAGGTTTTGACCTGAGCCGTTTATCCACACGCTGTTATCCATTTCGTGCTGACTGATACCGCGGCCTGTTGCGCTGTGGTCTGTGAATGGCGATGGGTAACCGTGAGTTATCAGAGATTGAGAGGTCAACCATGTTGGGACTGAACACGCCTAAAGACACCCGCGAACACACCGAATCCTATTACGCCGCCACGGCCAACTGGCAGACAGATTACCCGTCCTTGCAGGGGCATATCGAAGCGGATGTGGCCATTGTCGGTGGTGGTTTTACCGGCGTGAACACCGCGCTGGAACTGGCCGAGCGCGGTTATTCGGTGGTGCTGCTGGAAGCCAATCGCATCAGCTGGGGCGCCACGGGCCGCAACGGTGGTCAGGTGATTGGTGGTATTGGTCACGAGATTGAGCGGTTTGAAAAGAGCATCGGCAAGGACGGTGTGCGTGCCATCTACGATATGGGCGTCGAATGCTGCGACATCGTTCGCGACCGTGTCGCCAAATACGACATCGACTGTGACCTGACCTGGGGTTATTGCGATGTGGCGCTGAAACCCCGCCATATGAAGGAATTTGAAGCCGAGAAGAAATATCAGGAAAGCATGGGTTACCCCCACGAAATGGAGTTGCTGGACAAGCAACAGCTGCAGTCAGAAGTGTGCTCTGACCTGTATGTGGGCGGTATGCTCAATCGCACTGGCCACGGTCACTGCCACGTGCTCAACCTGTGCATCGGCGAGGCCCGCGCCGCCGAGAATCTGGGGGTGCGGATTTTTGAGCAATCCCGCGTAACCCGCGTGGTTGAGGGGGATAACCCGGAAGTCCACACCGATCAGGGTTCGGTCAAGGCAAAGCATCTGGTGTTGGCGGGCAATGCCTACCTGGGCGATCTGGCGCCGAAAATCAGTGCCAAGGTACTGCCCTCCAACAGTTCGGTGATCACCACCGAGCCGCTGACCGAGGAGCAGGCGGCGGCCATCATGCCGGGCAACCGGGCGGTGTGTGATCCGCGCACGGCGCTGGACTACTATCGTCTGACCGCGGACAATCGGCTGCTGTTTGGTGGTTTGTCCAATTACACCGGTCGCGAGCCCAAGGATCTGTTTGGCGTCATGCGCAAGAAGATGCTGAAGGTCTTCCCGGGGCTTGAAGGGGTCCAGCTGACTCACGGCTGGAGCGGCCAGATGGGTATTGGAATGAATCGCATGCCCCAGCTGGGCCGTTTGAAGGGCAATGTCTATTACATTCAGGCCTATTCCGGCCACGGGGTGGCGCCCACCCATATGATGGGGCGGATCACCGCGCAGATGATTGCCGGGCAGGCGGAGCGTTTCGATGTGTTTGCTAAAATAAAGCACTGGTCTTTCCCGGGTGGAAAACTGCTGCGTACCCCGAGCTTTGCCTTGGGGATGTTGTATTACAAGATGCTGGATGAGCTGTAGGGCTGGTTTTCCCGCAGCTTAAATTGAGTTATTATTCGGTTTATAGGGCAGCGATTTGCCTGATACGGGCACTATGACGCCTGGGGCCACAATTGAATTTGGAGTATAAGATGAAAGATTATCGTCAGTTCTACATCAATGGTCAGTGGGTTGATCCGATCACCGCCAACGACTTTGCCGTGGAAAATCCATCCACCGAAGAGCAAATCGGTGTCATCAGCCTGGGGTCTGCGGCGGATGTGGATAAGGCTGTTGCCGCTGCCCGTTCTGCGTTTCACACCTTTGGTCAGAGCAGCCGTGAAGAGCGCATCGAACTGCTTGAGCGTCTTCTGAAAGCCTATAAAGACCGCTACGACGAAATGGCCGAAGCCATTTCTCAAGAGATGGGCGCACCCATCGATTTTTCGGCCTCTGATCAGGCGGCCTGTGGTGCCGGTCATATTGCCACTGCGCTGGCAGCACTGAAAGAATTTGAATTCGAAAGCAAAAAAGGCAACGCCACCATCGTCAAAGAGCCGATCGGTGTGTGTGGTTTTATTACGCCGTGGAACTGGCCGATCAACCAGATCGCCTGTAAGGTCGCCCCGGCCCTGGCGACCGGTTGTACCATGGTACTTAAACCCAGCGAGATTGCCCCGCTGTCGGCCTATGTCTTCAGTCAGATGATCGATGATGCAGGCATTCCGGCCGGCGTCTACAACATGATTAATGGCGACGGTCCGGGTGTGGGTTCTGCAATCTCGTCCCACGCTGACATTGATATGGTGTCGTTCACCGGGTCCACCCGCGCCGGTACCGCAATTTCCAAAGCGGCGGCCGACACGGTAAAACGTGTGGCGCTGGAGCTGGGTGGCAAGTCACCGAACATCATCTTTGACGATGCCGATCTGAAAGCCGCGGTCACCAAAGGGGTTGAATCCTGTATGGATAACGTCGGTCAGTCCTGTAATGCGCCGACCCGCATGCTGGTTCCCGCTGATCGTTACGAAGAAGCGGTGGCCATTGCGGCCGAAGCGGCCAACGCCATCAAAGTTGGCAAGGCGGCTGAGAAAGGCGATCACATTGGTCCACTGGTGAGCCGTCCGCACTTTGAAAAAGTTCAGGGCATGATTGAAGCGGCCATTGCCGAGGGCGCTCGCGTGGCCGCGGGTGGTCCGGGCAAGCCTGAAGGTCTGGAGACCGGTCACTTTACCAAGCCCACCATCTTTGCCGATGTGAACAATCAGATGACCATCGCCCGTGAAGAAGTTTTCGGTCCGGTTCTGGTACTGATTCCTTACAGCAGCGAAGAAGAAGCCATCGAAATTGCCAACGACACGCCTTACGGTCTGGCGGCCTATGTGCAAACCGGTGACCCTGAGCGTGCCAAGCGTGTAACCCGTCGTCTGCGTGCCGGCATGGTGCGTGTCAACGGTGCGCCGCACTTGTTCTCCTCTCCGTTCGGCGGCTACAAGCAGTCCGGTAACGGCCGCGAATGGGGCGAGTTTGGTTTTGAGGACTTTTTGGAAACCAAGGCCATCAGTGAATAAATCCAGGATCGTTTTTTGAACCCCGAAAACACCGCCTGAAGGCGGTGTTTTTGTATCTGACTGAAAAAAATGTTGAACCCGGAAACCCGTCATTACGAGCAGCCACTGGCAATGATGACCCAATTGAATAGTGCAGAATCGATATGAATACTCAGGTTACAGATCCGAAAGAACGGGAAAAGCTGGAACAGCGGGCCATCAAGTGCTCGATGTTTGGCGCGGCCGTGTTTGCCACCATTGGGGTGTCGTACGGTTTGTACACGCATTCCCAATCCATTCTGTTTGACGGCGTGTATTCCAGCATCAGTTTCGTGATGTCGATGGTCACCCTGTGGGTGTCGAAGCTGGTGGTGCGTCCGGACGATGAGCGTTTTCAGTTTGGTTATACCCATCTGGAGCCGCTGCTGAATGTCATCAAGGCCATTATCATCACCGCAACCTGTGTCTATGCCCTGACCGAAGCGGTGTCGACGCTGGTGTCCGGCGGTCGCATCATCGCTCTCAGTTCGGCCATCACTTACGCCAGTATTGCCACCGTGGGCTGTTTCAGCTTTGGCGGTGTGATTTACTATTACGCCAGAAAAACCGGCTCCAAACTGGCGGCTGTGGACGCGACCGACTGGTTGTTCGACGGCATACTGAGTTCCGGTATTTTGCTGGGTTTTACCATTGCCCTGATGATCGAAGACGGTCCCTATGGGTATCTGGTGAAGTACCTGGACCCGATGATGGTGATCGTGCTGGTGATGTTGTTCTTGCCGATTCCGCTGCGCATTTTCAAAGCCAATATGCGCGAGGTGTTGTATCTGGCACCGGAGAAAAAACTACAGCAGAAGGTTCGCAACGGTGTCGAGGAGGCGCTCAAGGAGGTGGGGCTGGAACAGAGCCACGTGCGCATGGCCAAGACCGGTCGCGAGTTAAACCTGAGCATCTATGTATTGGTAGATACCAACTATAACGTCGACGGCATTGAACAGCTGGATAAGATCCGCGCGCGCATTGCGAAAAAGCTGGAACCCTTGCGGGAGCAAACCGGTGGCTTGTGGCTGGATATTATGTTTACGTCGGACAAGTATTGGGTGTTTGCCTGACAGCGCTTCACCGGAAACAGGGTGATCCGCTGTCAGCAAAGGCGCTGCTGACCGGGAGTGATCAGGCGTCGGCAGCGTGAAGCTTTAACAGTGCCAGAGTCATGGCTTTTAAATCTTCGAGACTGCGTTTTGAGCGCGCGGTCTTCATGGACACCACGCTCAGCATCACGGCGTGAGTGGATTCGAGGTAGATGCGTCCAATCCGTTCCAGTTCGCTTTTGTTGCCTTCCAGTTTCAGGCGGGCAAACACCGCGGACATTTTGTGGATCACCAGCATATCGTGTTTCTCGTCCAGATCCCGCAGCTCCGGGATGGACCACAGGGCCTGTGCCAGAGGCAGTACAGCTTTCTGTGCCCGGTAGACTGCCAGCATGCGCTCGACTGAGGCTTCAACAAATTCTTCCAGAGACATGCTTTCCAGATCGAACGCCTCAATATCTTTCAGGCCTTCGGTCATTTCATCCAGCCAGCGCTCGCCCAGGGCGTACATGATGGCGTGCTTGTTGGGGAAGTAGTGATACAGGGAGCCGACCGAGATGCCCAGTTCTTTGGCGATCAGAATGGTGGTCAGATCATCGACGCCCACTTCTTCGAGCAGGCGGGCGGTTATGTCCAGAATTTGCTGGGTACGTTCGCGGGCGCGTTGCTGGACCGGCTGGCGACGTGGATTAAGCGCGCTTTTCCTTTTTTCCTGACGCTCTTTTAACATTGGCGAATCTCTTTTATCGGTAACTGCTTGAGGGTAACTGTTTTGACGATCGTGACAGCCCGCCAGATGAGTGGTTGGCCTCATCTGCTCTCTCATACTTGCTCAGTGTGCTGGTGTCTTTCTCACATGGCTTGCGGCAAGCGCGATTGCGCGGCCTCCCGCAAGTCAGGCGGTGGATCGACAGTTACGGGTTATGTCCGACGGGCGGCGATAACCGTTATGACATAATCAGGTAGGTGTCATATTCCAGGGGGCTAATGTTACCTTCAAACTCCTCCTGCTCAAAATGTTTCACTGCGCTGAAGGCTTTCTGAAAGTCTTGGCCCAGATTCTGGGCGACGTAGTCGGACTCTTCAAAGCGATCCAGAGCATCGTACCAGTTGCGGGGCAGCGAGGCCTTTTGCTCGGTGTAACCCTGTGCGGCGGGCTCGGTGGGCTCCAGCTTGTTCTCGATACCGTAGAGCATGCCGGCCAGCAGGCCCGCCAGTGCCAGGTAGGGGTTGGTGTCGGCCCCGGCAACGCGGTATTCAATGCGGCGGGCCTTGTTGTCACCATTGGGAACGCGCATGGACACATCGCGGTTTTCGTAGCCCCAGGTGGGGGCAACCGGGGCGTGGCTGCCGGCACGGTAGCGGCGGAAAGAGTTCAGGTGCGGGGCAAACATCAGGAAGGTGTCTGCCATGGTTTGCTGCAGGCCGGCGATGGCGTGACGCAGGGCATCGCTGCCCAGCTCAGTCCCGTCATCAAAAATATTGTTGCCCTGCTCGTCAATGATGCTGGCGTGAATGTGCATGCCGTTACCATCCAGTTGACCAAACGGCTTGGCCATAAATGACGCAATGTAGCCGTGTTTGTGGGCGATGCTCTTGATTACGCGCTTGAGCAGCTGGGCGTTATCGGCGGCCAACAGCGGGTTGTCCACGTGATAGAGGTTCAGCTCGAACTGGCCGGGTGACAATTCTTTTACGATGGTGTCGAGGGGCAGCTCCAGATCCAGACAGGCACTGCGGATGTCGTGCAGCAGGTCGGCGTATTCGTGCATCAGGTCGGTATTGAAAATCTGCCCGCCAATCTGGCTGCGGCCGTTGACACGGGAATCCGGCAGTTGCGGCGTACCCTGATCATCGCGCTGGTCGAGGAACAGGTAGAACTCCAGTTCGGGAGCGGTCACTGCACGCAGGCCTTTGGCGTTGTAGCGTTCGACCACTTCTTCCAGCAGTGCGCGGGGATCATAGCCCCAGGGCGTACCGTCTTCTTCGCTCATGGTGAGCAGCAATTGTGCGGTTGGGCGCTCCAGCCAGGGGATCATTTTCAGGCTCGACAACACCGGGTGGCAGATGCCGTCGCCGTCTCCGGTTTCGGCGCAAAGCTCGGGGATATCGCGACCCCAGATGTCGGGAGCCGTCGCCGACAGGGGCATTTTGAAGTTACCATTCAGGACGCGATCAATGTTTTCAATGGGCAGCCATTTGCCTCTCAATATGCCGTTCAGGTCGGTGAGCATGACCTCAACGGTCTCTGTCTCGGGGTGTTGCTTCAAAAAGTCGGCGACGATATCTGAGCCTTGCTGCTCTGTTAAACCGCTCACAATGGTTCTCCCAGTTCTTTGCTGTTGCTGCATAGCTGTTGTTTCATAACAACAGTGCGTTAAATCTGTTGCATCCACTTGAGCGATTCGCGTGTGCTTTTACTCAATGGTCGATGCGCTGTGGCCAGACGGCTCTGTCAGAGCGTGGGTTGGCCTTCGTTGCCTTCGGGTCAGACGCCGCTGGCATTGGTTGATTTTAGGATAAAAACTTCATAAACTGAAACATAATTCGGTTTTTGTTGGTGGCTGATGTGCTCTTTTCTCAGTTAACTGACTGATATATATGGGATAAATTAATTTCTCTGCTGCCGGTTATGAGCGTCTAAAATAGAAACGGAGACGGCATGAACCGGTAAAAAATTATTTCTGACCTGTTTTTATGCGGGGTAAATGACGCAAACAGCAGGTCTGCACAGGAACTAACAGGTAGTAGGTAACATGAGTAACGACAAACCCCTGGTGATTGGCTTGGTGGCTGACTGCAAAATGCTTGGCCTGCACCCTTTTCATGCCATTGGCGATAAATACATACGCAGTATCAGTGAAGGCATGAACGCAGTCCCGCTGTTGATTCCGGCCATGGGTGAACCCCATCTGCTGGAGACCTATCTGTCGATGATCGATGGTCTGCTGCTGACGGGATCGCCAAGCAATATTGAGCCACACCATTACAATGGCGAGCCGGCTGAAGACCCACAGCACGATCCCGCGCGGGACTCGGCGACCCTGCCGTTAATCAAAATGGCCATCGAGGCGGATGTTCCGGTACTGGGCATTTGTCGCGGCTTCCAGGAAATCAACGTGGCGCTGGGCGGTACCCTGCATCAGAAAGTTCAGGAGCTGCCAGGCATGATGGATCACCGCGAAGATCCGGAGCAACCGGTAGACGTTCAATACGGCCTGGCGCACGCGGTGCATTTCGAAGCTAACAGTTTACTGGCCAGAATCACTGACAGCACTGAAGCTCAGGTTAACAGTGTGCACCAGCAAGGCATCAAAGAGCTGGCGCCTGCGTTAAGTGTCGAAGCGAAAGCTCCGGACGGGTTGGTGGAAGCCTTCCGTCTGGAACGGGATGATCGATTTGTGTTTGCCGTACAGTGGCATCCCGAGTGGAAAGTGACCACGAATCCGTTTTATCTGAGCATCTTCACCGCTTTTAAAGAGGCCTGTGAAGCTCGTCGCTAATCACGTGAGGCCTTGTGCCTCACGTTATTCAAAATTCACATTATTTTTACAACAGTTTTAAACATTTTTTTTACAACAAAAGGTCCAACCAAGGCATCTTATGGATACCATCAACGAGTGGTTAAAAGACAATAATATTATCGAAGTCGAATGTTTGATCCCGGATATGACCGGCAATGCGCGGGGCAAATTTGTTCCGGCGGACAAGTTCTTCAAAGAAGAAACCCGCCTGCCCGAGAGCATCCTGCTGCAATCCGTGACAGGGGGTTACCCGGATGAGTTCGACGATATTCTCGGAGTCAACGATGGCGATATGTTCTTGCGCCCCGATCCTAAAGCCATGCGTTTGGTGCCCTGGGCCAAAGACCCTACCGCTCAGATTATTCACGACTGCATGACTCGCGATGGAGAGCTGCATCCCCTGTCCAGTCGCGGTGTGCTGCAGCGTATTTTGGCGCTGTATGAAAAAGAAGGTTGGGAACCGGTTGTGGCGCCCGAGGTGGAATTCTACCTGGTGAAACAAACCTCTGATCCCGATTACGAGCTGGAGCCTCCGATTGGTCGTTCCGGTCGTGCTGAGGTAATGCGCCGCTCTTACACCATTGATGCCATCAATGAATTTGAGCCGCTGATCGAAGCCATGTTTGGCCACTGTGAAAAAATGGGGCTGGATGTGGACTCGCTGATCGACGAAACCGGCGCGGCGCAGATGGAGTTGAACTTTCTGCACGGCAATGCCCTGGATCTGGCGGATCAGGTATTTACCTTTAAGCGGACTCTGCGTGAAACTGCAATGCAGCATGGGGTTTTCGCCACCTTTATGGCTAAACCCATGAAATCCGAGCCAGGCAGTTCCATGCACATCCATCAGAGTATTGTGGATGTCAACACGGGTAAGAATATCTTTGTCGATGAAAACGGTAACGAGAACGACCTGTTCCGTCATTACATTGGTGGCTTGCAGAAATTTACCACTGCCGCGATGCCCTTCTACGCGCCCAATGTGAATTCCTATCGCCGTTTTGCCAAAGACATCGCCGCACCGATCAATCTGAATTGGGGCTACGATAACCGCACCACCGGTATTCGTGTGCCAGAGAGTTCGCCACAGGCCAAGCGGGTTGAAAACCGTTTTGCCGGTGTGGATGTCAACCCTTACCTGGCTCTTGCAGCGACTCTCGCCTCTGGCTATCTGGGTATGAAGTTACAGGTAGAACCAACAGCGCCTACTTCTGGCAATTCCTATGAGGAAGATATTGACGTGCCTCGCACATTGGAGCATGCCGCTCGTCTGCTCGATGAGTGTGAAGAGTTGCGCGATATCATGGGCAACACCTTTGTCGATGCTTACGTGGCGGTAAAAGCCTTCGAGTACGAAGAATTCAACCAGGTGATCAGCTCCTGGGAACGTGAACATTTGCTTTTGAATGTTTAACAGCGGGTTTGACGCGTTTATCCGGGAAAGCTTTTGGATAAACGCGTTGAACACACGTTATATAACAAAAGATAAAATTATTTTATTTTCGGATTGCCAAGTGGCATTTACTTTTGTGTCACGCTTGGAGAGATAGAAAACCGTCTGTAATGATTCTTTAAAGACCTTGATTTTAATAATTGATGTCTGGCTACAATTTATTGACCACAGCGGTATTTCATTGAAACCTGTTTTGAAAATTCATGGATTTTGTGTGTTTCGAATCTAATGGGATGTCGAAAAAGGTTTCTATTAACTCATTTTTGGAGCTTTACATGATGAATATCAACAAAAACATCACAAAGTCCGTTTTGACGCTACTGCCCGCATTATTGACATTGGGTTGTGGTGAAAAAAGTGCGGACTCAACTGCTGTCGCGACTGTGGCCGACATGGTCTATACCAATGGCGTAATTTATACCGCTGATAAAGATCGTTCATTGATGCAGTCCATTGCCGTAAAAGGTGAAGATATTGTCTTTGTTGGCTCTGACGAAGGTGTAAAGTCTTTTATTGGTGATAATACACAAGTGACCGATCTCGATGGCAAGCTGGTGCTGCCAGGTCTGCACGACTCTCATATTCATCCACTGGGCATTGTTCAGCTGGATACCTGTGATCTGGACAGTGAGCCTCATACATTGGCTGAGCTGGTTCCGACACTCAAGGAGTGCATCAGCCGCTACGACATTAAAAAGGGCGAATGGCTGATTGTGGATCAGTGGGCCTTTACTCAGGGTAATGAGCCCAGTGAGGAATTCCCCACCCTGCGCTCGGCTCTGGATGCTGTGTCCCTGGACAGTCCGATTTTCCTGAAAGGTAACGATGGCCACCATGCTGCAGTCAACTCTGCCGCACTGGCGACGGCAAAAAATGCAGCGGGTGAAGTCGTCGGTATTAATGCCGACACACTTAACAGTGACTTTTCTGATTATGCCGAGTTGATCGGTCGTGACAGTGAGGGCAAGCCTGACGGTTCTCTTAACGAAACTGCTCGCATGTTGGTCGATATCGACCCCGGCATGCTGTTGGGCGCTTTGATCCCCACCGAGGCCATGCCGTTAGTGGCCGAGAAGTTAGCGAGTTATGGCATCACCTCCATTCAGGATGCTTCCGCCGATCTGGAAAGTATGCCTCTGTACGTTGGCTTGCAGGAGTCGGGACAGCAGACTTTTCGTCTGACTGCGGCGCTCTACCCGCATTTCAACGATTTCAAAAATGCCGAGGGTCAAATCGATATTGAACGACTGATCACTACCTTTGATGAGGTGCGGGCCAGTGTCGCTGATAATCCGTTGATTAAAGCCGATGCAGCAAAGATTTTCATTGATGGCGTGATTGAGGGTAATCCACTGGTGAATCCACCGACCCTGCCCAATGCGGCGCATTTGCATCACTTCAAGCAGCCATTGTTTAACTACGATGCCACTAGCCAGTCTCTGGACCTTGAAGGTTATGTGGATCTGGACAGTGAATTGTGCCAGCAGGTCAGAGCAGACATGGCCAGCTACAAACAGGCTGAAGCCAGTCAGGCATTTAAGCAGGAACATGGTTTCTTTCCTGCACAATGTACCGAAAGCGAAGGTGTACTGGAGCATTCCGAAGCGTTTTTCCGTGACTACATAGCCGCACTGGATGCTCACGATTACACCGTACACGCTCATGCCATCGGCGACCGTGCCGTTCGCACAGCCATTGATGCGTTTGCAGCCCTGCCGAAATCGGATCGCCCACACAATATTGGCCATGCGCAATTGGTTGAGCCTTCCGACATTCAGCGTGCGGGTGAGCTGGGTCTTTTTGTCACCATGACCTACGCCTGGGTGAAACCGGAAGTGGCCTACGATGTGACAGTGACTCCGTTTATCGATCAGGTTAACGGCATGGACGATCTCTATAACCCGGAACACTACACCATGCAATACAGCTATCCGGCCAAGAGCATGAAAGCTGCCGGTTCTGTACTCGCTGCGGGCAGTGACGCACCGGTGGATACCCGTGAGCCGCGTCCGTTTGTGAATATCGAACAGGCTGTGACCCGTCAGGGTGAAGGCGATGTGGTGTGGAATGCTGATGAGCGTCTGACCATTGAAGAGATTCTGGATGCCTACACGATTCACGGTGCTCAGGCTCTGCGTCAAGAAGATCTGGTGGGTTCACTGGAAGTGGGTAAAAAAGCCGATTTCGCGGTGCTGAGTCAGAACATCATTGATCTGGCGAACAACGGCGAGGCTGACAAGATTGACGAAACTCAGGTGCTGACCACGGTGTTCAATGGCAAAGTGGTTTTTGAGCGCCAATAACGTTTTATTTAGGAGTATTTTATGTCCGTTAAAGACATCAAACTAATTGGTACCGATCAGGTAGAGTCCGAATCCTACCTGCCGGATCAGGAAAAAATTCTGGCGGGCAATCCGGCACAGCTGATTTGGCATTGTTACGATAACAAGGACAAAACTTTCGGTGCGGGTATCTGGCAAGGTGAACCCGGCACTCACAAGGTGAGCTACACCGAAGAAGAAGTGTGCTTTATGCTGGAAGGCAAGGTGATTGTTGCTGACGACGAAGGCAATGAGATCACTTTGCAGAAAGGCGATATGTTTGCCATTCCGGCAGGCTTCAGTGGCAGCTGGACGACGGTTGAAACCGCCAAAAAAATGTATGTTGTATACGAGAAGTAATTCTCCTGCTTGGCAGCGCAACGTGCAGTAAGACAAAAAAAGGAGGCCTCTGGCCTCCTTTTTTTGTTTAAGCCTTATTTGATGGGAATTTATTGAGCCAGGTCACCCAGTATGTTCTTGAGTGGTGTGAGCTCTTCCTCAAAGTTTTTCCAGTACGCCAGCGCCGAGCGATAAATGGGTTTGCGCACCTGTTCCGAGCTGGAGGTTTTAACCACCCGCTTGGTTTCATGAAAGTTCAGGCAGCTCTCCTCGAACGCCAGGCCGCAGTAATCCAGCAGGCGATGCACATGGCTGTCCAGGTCGTCCACCACCTGTTCGTAGTGCACATCGAGAACGCGCCCCGGTAACACGTGATGCCAGTGCTGCATCAGACGGTGGTAGTCGCGATAGTAGTGACCCAGATCCTCGAGGTCGTAGGTGAAGTGCTGGCCCATGGCCCACAATTGTTTGAAACAGCCGAGGCAGTTATCCATCGGATGGCGAATGGTGTTGATGATTTTCGCGTTCGGAAACAGGATGGCAATCAGGCCCACATAGCTGAAGTTGTTGGGCAGCTTATCGATAAAACAGGGCTTGCCCTGGGTGCGATGGGTTTCCGCCTGGGTTAAGTATTGTCTGGCCATCGCCATCAGTTGCGGCTGCTCAACGTCGTGCATCGACAGGGGAAAAATCCGCTCTGAGCTGGCGCCACTCGCCAGATGCATGCCTTTCGCCAGCCTTGGAATATAGGGCAGTTCCTGAGTGCCTTCCACCTGCGAGTGACTGGCCAGAATCTGTTCCTGCAGGGTGGAGCCGGAGCGCGGCAGACCCACCACAAAAATTGGCGTGACTTCGGGGTTGGGCTCGAGCTGTAACCGGTTAATCAGTTCCGGGGTGAAGGTGTCGATCAACTGATCCGTAAACGCGCGGTTGTCCTCGGCACTGTAGTCGAGTCGCTGTTTTTGTACCCGGTTGGCCTGGTCGTAACAGGCGAACGCCTGAGCATAGTTTTTGCGGTGCTCCAGGGCCTTGCCGAGGGCGTAGCCAAAATGAACCTTCTGGCTGTCACTGAGATCAGGCTGGGCAACTACACGTTGCATCGTTGCCACCTCCTGATCGTCGAAGGAAAAGGTCTTCATATCCGACAGCGCCCAGTAGGCTTCACCGTAGCGCTCGTCGTTGGCAATGCACTGGCGGAATACCTCGATTGCCCGCGATTGGTTGCCCATGGTTTTCAAGGCCAGCCCCAGTTGCGACAGGGCGGGGTTGTGATCAGGTTGCTTGGCCAGTGCCGCTTCCAGCTGCGCAACGGCCTTGTCGTAGTCGTACAGTCGCGTCCAGGCATCGGCTTTGAGAATCATGGCGTCGATGGCATCGGGATGAATTTCCAGGCTGCGATCAAGACTTTGCAGCCCGGCTTCGGGGTTGTCCTGAATAATCTGTGCCCGGGCCAGACCGTTCCACGCGCGCCAGTTCTCGGGCATGCGCTCGATCACCCTTTGAAACAGGCGGCTGGCACGTTTGGCCTGGCGCTCAGAGACCGTGTACTCGGCCAGTAACGTGAGAATGGCCAGGTTGCCGGGATCCTGATTGAGAATCTCCACACACAGTTGTTCCAGCTGTGTGTGTTGTTGGTCCCGATGCAGTTGAAAGGCCTGTTTGACCCGCTCGGCGATTTCGGCCCGGGCTTCAATCTCAGGGGCGAGTTGGCTGGCTTTCTCATGCTGGCCCTGGGCTTCATAGACTTCGAACAGGATGCGCTTGGCACCGTGCAGTCGCTGGTTGAGCTGCAACGCTTGCTGCAGGTGACGAATGGCCAGTGCCGGTTGCTGACTGGCTTTGTAGAGGATCCCCAGATCCATGTGGGCATGGGCGTAATCCGGAGCCAGTTGCAGGGCTCGCAAGTAGGCTTTCTCGGCTTCCGCAGTCTTGTCTTGCTGCTGGCAGATCTGGCCGTAGAGGCGCAGGCTGTTGACCTCGTTGGGGTTGTGTTGGAGTAACTGTTTGCACAGGGACTCGGCTTCGGTGACTTGTCCGGCTTTGAAGGCGTTCAAGGCCTGGAAGAAAACTTCGCGGGGATTCATAACTCAATCGCTCGGAGTTTAGGAGTGACAGGACAGTATTGCATTGTCGTGGCTGAAAAAAAAGCCGACCCACAGGTTGTCTGCGGGCCGGCTTGTTAAGCGCTGTAACGTGTCAATCAAACACGGCAGAAGGACTTTTTGCCCTTCTGCCATGGTGATCAGAACTCGTAGCTGGCACTGATGCCAATGCGGCGAGGTTCGGTCATGCCGATGTGGTGTGCCGGCAGGTTGTAATCAGCGGACACTGGCGAGGTGTAGGCGAACTCATCGGTCAGGTTGGTGACCCAAAGAGTTGCCGACCAGGCTTCGTGGCTGCGGTAGCCAATACGCAGGTTGGTTTCCTTGAAGGATTCCGTCTCGTAGTTGCTGCTGCCGGAGAAGTCGCCAAAGCCAGGGGCACCGCTGTTGTAGAAGTTCTCCAGGGTGAAGAAGGCATCGCCACTGCTCATTGGGATGGTGTAGGTCGCCACCAGCGAGGAGCTGAAGTCGATAGTACCTGGCAGCTGCGCTCCCTTGCGGCATTCTACCTGGGCACAGAAGCCAGCTTCCGGATCGTCCAGTGAGGTGTCAGCCCAGGCGATACCCCAGTAAATGTCGAGGTTGGCCGTTGGCAATATGCGGAAACTGACCTCCACACCTTCACCGGTAGCATCACCGACGTTGGTCAGGCGGATCTGGGTACCGTCAATGGCGTAGACCGCGTGCATGCCTTCAAATTCGTACTGGTAGATGCTGGCATCCATCTGGATGCGGTCATCCCACCACTTGGATTTGATGCCCAGCTCAATACTGGTCACGGTTTCTTCGTCAAACTCGCTCAGACTGATGCCATCGATATCGGCGGTGTCGACACCGTCTACGTCATCAACAGAAACGCCGGCGGGTAACTGCAGGTCAAAGGTATTGAAACCGCCAGCCTTGTAGCCAGTGGACACGTTGACGAAGGTGCTGATGCTGTCGGTCAGGTAATAGTTAACCGCGACACGCGCTGACACGTTTTCCCAGGTCTGGCTGCCTTTAACGGGCTGAGAACTGTAGAACGGGAAGCTGTACCAGAAGTAGTTGCGATCCTCACCACCGAGAGCGGTCTCGAAGTCACGGCTGTCTTCGGTGTAGCGAGCACCAACGGTGATGTCCAGCTTGTCGGTAGGTGAGAAGGTGGCGTCACCGTAGATGCCCCAGCCCTCGTAATCGCCCTCAGCGTCAACGGAGTCGTTGCGATCACCGATACCGGGACCATAGTTGTATCCAGTCCAATAGTAGTACAAAGAGTCACAATCACTGACCTGGCTGATGGCGTAGGCGGGATCGGAGTATTCGGGGGCGTAAGCACCTGCGAAGCTGGATGCACACATGGCATCTTCATCGTAGATCTGGTCGTAGTGTACCTTGACGTTTTCTTTATAGGCCGAGGCACCCAGGAACCAGGATACCGGGCCGTCACCGTTGTAGTTCAGGCGGACTTCCTGACTGAAATATTCCTGTTCCTGGTCCTGAGCCCAAATGAACAGCGGCGCGTCGGTGCCGTCAAAGTCTTCCTGGTAGGTGTAGTTGGAACCGCGAATACCGGTAATGGAGCTGAGGCTGTAGCCCGCGCCCAGGTCGTATTCGAGGTTGAGGGTTGCACCCCAGACTTCGCCTTCGTCTTTCAGTTCGTTACTGGCCACGTCGGAACGGATTTCGTCTCTCTTACCGTTAATATTGGTCAGGCTGGGATCGAGCAGGCCCAGCCCCATGCTGGTGGCAGTACCGTCGTCGTAGGCGCGATAAATAGTTGGCGCGACTTCGCGGTCTTCATATTCCAGAATCAGGTCGGCCGACAGCTTGTCGCCTTCGTAGGCAAAAGTGGCGCGGGCCGCGGTTACTTCCTCGCCACCGATCTTGCCGCCATCGGTGAGGTTGGTGATCCAGTCATCCTGCTGGCGGTGATACAGGGCAAAGCGAGAGCTGATGGTGTCAGTCATTGGTACATTGACAACACCGGTGAACTCTCGATATCCATCCTGGCCAACGCCTACATCGACACTGCCACCAAATTCCATATCAGGTTTGCGAGTGTGCATACTGATGGCACCGGCAGAAGCGTTGCGACCAAACAGTGTGCCCTGCGGGCCTTTGACAACTTCTACACGTTCCATGTCATACAGACTGGTGACAGCCGCACCGGTACGACCCAGGTACACGCCATTAATGTAGGTGCCCACGGAAGGCTCTGCACCGATACCAAAGCCGTTGGTGCTGATACCACGAATGTTGATGGAGTCCATGAAGCTGTCGTTACTGTCGCCAGACATGCCTGGAGTCAGTACCGCCAGTTGCTTGGAGTCTTCAATCTGGGCGTCTTTCATCATTTCGCCGCTGAATGCCGACACACTGATCGGTACATCTTGCAGGCTTTGTTCGCGCTTTTGAGCGGTGACAACCACTTCTTCAATTGCCCAGGATTTCTCCTGAGCAAGTGCGTTGCCAGCGCCCAATGTCATGGCACCACTGATCGCAAGAGCGAGTGAGTGGCGACTAAACCGGTTGTTCTTCATCATGGGTAATCCTCTCAAGTCAGGGTTTTTAGTTATCTTCTCTTTGCTTGAAAATGCGTGTTGCCGTGCATTAGCTGAGACTTAACATCGTCTCTTGTTTTAGTGGTCTATTGTTTTTTTGTGTACAGCTACCACGTTTGTATTATTTATAATTGATTAAAACTTATCCCTCAGCGAGTAGTACAGCATTCCTGCTACCAGCCCCGGCCAGCGCAATAAGGTCCCGCCGGGAAAGGTGTGCGTTGGGTAGCTGGCCATAACGTCAAAGCGCTCGGCAGTGCCGGCAACGGCTTCTGCAATCAGCTTGCCGGCCATGGTCGCTGTAGGTACACCGTGGCCGGAATAGCCCTGAGCGTAAAAAACGTTATTGTCCAGGCGTCCGAAATGCGGCATGCGATTGAGAGTGATCGCCAAGGTACCCCCCCAAGCATAGTCGATGCGTGTGTTTTGAAGTTGTGGATACACCTTCAACATGTACTTGCGCACAAAGTTTTTCATGTCTTTTGGGAAGCGGCTGGTGTAGTTCTCGCCACCGCCAAACAACAGGCGGTTATCGCCGGAGAGTTTCCAGTAGTCGATCACAAACAGCGAATCCGCAACGGATGTGTCATCCCGAATCAGTTCGCGGCACAGGTCTTCACTGAGAGGCTCGGTTGCCAGCACAAAATTGTTGATTGGCATGATTTTGCCAGCCATACGAGGTTCAAGCTTACCCAGGTAGCCATTGCAACCGAGCACCACGTATTTGGCTTTTACTGAGCCTTCAGCGGTGGTCACTTGTGTTTCGGATGAGCTGGTGTTGTTGGCGCTGGTATAGCCGGTGACACGACTGCCTTCGTAGATTTTGACACCGGCTTGTTCGGCGGCTTTGGCCAGACCGAGAGCGTAATTCAACGGGTGCAGGTGGCAGGAGAAGGTATCCAGGGTTCCACACTGATAGTTGTCTGAGCCCACCAGTTGACGGACTTCATCAGTATCAACAAAACGGATGTGTTCGAAATCGTAATGCTTGGAGAGGTGTTCGACTTCAGCTTGATAGTCGGGAATGTGGCTGGCTTTGTGAGTGACGTGGAGCGCGCCCTGCTTGAGATCGCAGTCAATCTGATGTTTTTCGACCAGATCTTTGACGGTTTGCACCGCTTCGATGCCCATGTCCCAGAAGATTCTGGCCTGCTCTTTGCCGACCTTGCTTTCCAGCACGTCTTGCCCCACCCGCTGGCCGACGCCAACGTGACCGCCGTTGCGGCCTGAAGCTCCCCAACCGACGCGTTCTGCTTCGAGCAGTGCAACACTGTAGCCGCGTTCTGCCAGGTGCAGGGCAGCGGACAGGCCGGTATAGCCGCCGCCGATCACACAGACATCGGCTTCGATTTGACCTTCCAGTTTGGGGTGGTCGGGTAATTCCTTGGCTGTTGCCGCGTAATAAGAGTCCACATGAGACCCATTGCTGGTGTTACTCACCGTTGTTTAGCACCTTTATATATCTCTGAATTTTGTCCGGTTCCGCCCTGTTTGCACTCACGTACGTTGAGCCGGGGGAATAGAAAAGTCGCTATCAGGGCCGTTTGCCCTCTCCAGATGTTGAATGTTAATTCGGTTTATGGCTAAATCATAAATGCCTTATCTGGATTTAGCAACCATTGGGATCAATTTTGCGGATTGGGCTTAGGTGTTGGGTTATAGAAAACAGGTCAGTTATTTCGGCAAGCTGTAAGATGCCCCGGTGTGTACTGAGGCTGGCCGTTTACTGGATAACATAAGAGCCACCAGCGATACTCAGGTGGCGATAAGATGAGTAAGGGTTTATGACAATGAGCAGTGTGGCGCCGGCAGGCAAGCAGCCCCTCCCCTGGTTTAAAATATTTAAATACTGTGTCTATGCATTTCTGGTGGCGAACCTGTTTTTCTTCTTTATGGAGGACTGGGCTGCTTCAAAACATTTATTTTCCGGTGGAGTCTCTTTCTCTCAGTTGATCGAAGCCTATGCAGCCACCATTGATACCGCAGCGTGGGTGGTGTTGCTGTTGGTCTTTGAGCTGGAGACCTCGGTCATCTCTGATGAGAAACTGAAAGGCAATTTGAAGTGGGTTTTGAACACTATTAAAGCACTCTGCTACGTAGTGATCATTTATGCCTGCTACGGATACATGACCAAGTACATTGTTATCCACTCTTTTGAACCCTCCTCGTTGACCAATCTCTGCTCCCAGGCTGCACAAAGCCTCTCCTTCATGACCGATCTGGATGAATATGAGTCTGTGGTTGCCGCAAACTGCGCTGATTTGAGTTCTGCCAGTGCGTTTTATCAATTGCCGGGTACCGGCATTGTGACCGACACTGAGTCCCTGCAATCGGCGGAGTGGCTGTCACTGATTGATGTGGTTAACTCAGCTAACTGGCTGTTGATTGTTCTCATTCTGACGATGGACGTGTGGTTGCAACTGACAGGCAGACTCACCGGTCACATCATTAAAGTGACTGCCGCTTTTAAAGGTGTGCTGTATTTTATTCTGTTGCTGTGTGCAGTTTTTTGGGGCATTGATGGTGACTTCCTGGATTTCTGGGATGCCTTCCTGTGGATTCTGGCGTTTGCCCTGATTGAGCTGAATATCTTTGAGTGGCACGCTGAAGCCGAAGGCAAGCCCACCGTACTGGGAGAAAGTGACAAGGTAGAACACTAGATCCAGGTATGAAGATTCAGCAGTCCTGCTTGAGAATTACAGGCGTTGAATCAGAAAAGATAGTTATTTTAAGAAACAGTAAAAAGGCGACACTGTGAAAGTGTCGCCTTTTTTATGGGCGGTTGAAACGTCAGCCGGTTAATTGCTCGTTTACCGCTCGTGCGGCAGCATCCATAGCGCCGTTAACGTAGGCATAGGCCGATGCGTCGGAGTTGGCGATGGAAATGCGACCCAGGCGTTGTCGTCCGGCGATATGTGGTCCTTTGTCTGGCCCCCAGTCTGGCTGGTCGAACAGTTCGTTGTATTCGTACGCGTATCCGTGAGGCCAGCGGTTGACCGTGATGCCGCGGATATCCCGTTCCACATCCATACCCCAACGGCCCAGTGCGCCATCCAGCTGGGAATACAAATCTTCTTCAAACTCTTCAAATGCCATTTGATACAGGCGCTGCCGCCCCAGTTTGTGTTGTTCGCGACTGGTCAATCCCTGATTGGGGAAAGAGGGAATCATGCTGGCATGAAGAAGAATGGGGGAATCCGGGGACGGGCTGAAATTGTAACTCCCCATGCTCACGGGAAAATCCAGTTCGATACCGTGAAACATTTTGGAACGGGGTGTCTGAAAACCGTTATAACCGGACTCGGCAAAGGCTTTCCAATTCGTCAATGCCACATTGGCGTACACCAGAGGCACCTTTTCTGCGTAGTTGATGGCCTCGCGCTGGGCTTGCGGAACTTCCGGGCAGATAAAGGGGATTATGTTGTTGTAACAGGCCATCACGACATGTTTGCCTTTGACCTTAACGCTTTTCTGGTCGCGCACGTAGGTTACATCAACACTGTTTTGATCCTTGCTGTGCTGAACATGTACTGCAGTGCTGTTCAGGCGCAGGCGTACCGGTGAAGCGTCACTGTCCAGCAGGCTATAGTCTACCCGGCTGGTCACCAGATCTTCCATGGTCTCGCCCGGTACGGCTTTGGGGTTGAGATGGCGAACCAGCGCTCTGGCTACTCCGGCATTGCCGTCAGGGAAATGGAAGATATACGGTTCTTCGCTGTAGTGGGCATTGGCTTCTTCAGCCGTGACCCCGAGACGGTCGGCGCCAGGCATGCCCAGTCGAATGGCCTCAAGCGTTGACAGAGACTCCCAGCCAACACCCCAGATGCCTTTCATGTTATCGCGAAACACATCGATGGCTTCTTCCGGCAGCTGTGCGTGAGTTTTTAAAAAATCACTGAAACTGGTGGTTCTCAGATTCTCAATTCGCTGCGTCTGACTCCAGTCGGATGGTGTGAGTGGCGACGTACCTTCCAGATAATTCAGTAGTGCGGACTGGGCGTCCTGCGAGATTGGAAATGTGTTGACAGTGTCTTTGAGTGATTTGATGCTTTGTTTGTACCAGCTAAAAGGATTGTCAGTGAGGCGGTCCACGCCAAAGTGTTTCTTGCTGAAATAGAGGCCGCGTTTCAGCTTCCACTGCTGGTCGAACTTCTGGTCATAGTAGTCGTAAAACTTCTGAGGCTCGATGCCAATATCTGTCAGAACCTGCTGAGACACTTTGGAGTAACTGTTTGGCCCTTCCAGGGACTGGCTACCACCATAACCAATCAAGGTCTGATTACCGACGGTGAATTCATTGCGTTTGGCATGGCCGCCAAAGTCGTCGTGATTTTCGAGAATCAGAATACGGCTGTCGCGCCCTGCCTGTTGCTGGAACAGCATTGCGGCGGTAAGACCGGAAATGCCACCGCCAACCACAATCAGGTCATAAGTATCATCCGTTTGCCGGTCGGGTATTGGCCACTGTTTTCCCTGCCAGGCAACGGAATGAGCCACTTCGAAGGCACCCACGTGAGTCCCGCGCAAGCCAGTGAGACGAGGTGGGTAGTAGGATGGACTGGTCTGGGCGATTGCGGGAGAGGCCATTGATTGCAGGGGCGACAAGCTTAAGCCGCCAATCCCCACGGCAATCCCGTTTAAAAAGTCCCGGCGAGTAATGGGTGCTTTTTTCATGTTCTACCTCAAAATATCTCGGATGTGGATTTATTCCAGAGGTGAGTCCGGTGAATAGATGACATAAATTTTGGTATAGCCGTCGGTTTCCCAAATGCCCGTCCACTCTTTGGGAATGGTCACGGAATCGCCCGCATTAATTACTTGTACACTGCCGTCACTGGACGTCAGGGTGACACTGCCTTTTAGAAAGTGCATGTATTCGTCAACGCCGTAAGGTTCGGTAATGTCAAAACGTCCGGCTTCGGCGCGATACATGCCTGTGACAAACTTTTTATCCTGACTCAGCAGAGACACCACATCATAGGTTTTGCGTCCACTTTCAGACGTTTCAACAATCAAGTCATCGCGATTAAATATCTCGCCGGCGATATCGCTTTTAGACATGACCTCAGGATGTATCACTGCAGGTTTTTCGGCAGATGTTTGTTCGGCAAGTAAGGGAGTGCTCAGGCACAAACCGAAGGCAGATATCAGTGGAATAAGTACACGTTTTTTCATTGTTACAAGCTCCATTGTGTTAAATTCGAGTTATTGTTCGGTTTATATTCCGTGACCAGGCCTCGGTTTGTCAAATGTTGTTGGCCATTGATGTCCTGTTTTACTCTCGCAGAAATAAAAAAGCCCCAGTGAATAGCAGTGCTCACAGGGGCTTTTGATGGTTTTACAGCAGCTCTTTATGGTTTGACCGCAGTTTTAATGGCTCGACCGTAGCTCTTAATGGTTGGACAATAGTATTGTCGTTCCGTAGAGACAAAGTCTGTTTAATTCATTTTTTTGATCGTCGCTTCATCCGCACGACGGCTGAATTTCAGATTGGCTTTGGTGCCAAACACGGATTTGTCGATATCGAGATACAAAAACTTGATGCCAACCGCAAACTGTCCGGATGGTGAGCCGTCAACGAGAATGGAAACCGGGTACTCTTTGCCGGGTTCCATGCGTTTGGTTTGTGGCGTAACGTCGAGTACCGGATAGACATTGCCGCGGCTGTCGGTCACTTTAAACAGGTTGAAGTGAGACAGTTTTGTGTCCACTCCGTCGCTGTAATTTGAGATATCCACCATCAGATTGAATGTGGTTTGGGAATTATAGCGAGTATTTTTGCCGACCTTTTCCTTGTGATATTCGGTCACAATCTCGCCCAGTTTGACTTCCATGGACTCTGTGCGGACTTTTTCCTTACTACTGCTTGGCGCGTTACCGATAAATTCCCAGCTGCCATCGGCTTTCAGTCGTACACGGGTACCGTCTTCACTGGTGGCAAAGCGGTCGGTGGATTTGTACTCCCAGGAGCCGTTCTTTTTCAACACAATCTCGCGGCCATCGTCGCCGGTGGCGGATAGTTCAGCGGCGTGTACAGGTGATGTCAGGCCCAGATTGAGGCTCAGTGCAATGGCAGAGCCGAGGAAGGTTTTGCAGAGTGGTGAAAAGGCTTTCAAAGTTACATCCTTTTAATCAAATGAGTTAAATCTTTAAAATCGAGGGCCCATAGATTCTCATGTCTTTTGCGACTCGTCCAGTTTGTGACGCTGTTAACACAATGCCCTAAAATGGTTCAGAGTCCGAGACTGCCCAGCAGATTGTCCAGCGTCTCGCGCCCCTTGGCCTGATTTTTTTCCGGGTTGTGTTCTCCAAATCCCTCGCGGTCGAGATCTTCTTCCGGCAACTCGTCGAGAAAGCGGCTGGGTGTGGTGTCCCAGACTTCGCCGTATTGCTTGCGTTTGCCGGCCAGGGTGATGTGCAGCACTTCCTTGGCGCGGGTGATGCCCACATACGCCAGCCGGCGCTCTTCCTCGACGTTGTCTTCCTCGATGCTGGAGCGATGGGGCAGCAGATCCTCTTCCACGCCGACCAGAAAGACATAGGGGAATTCCAGACCTTTGGAGGCGTGCAAGGTCATCATCTGAACCTGATCCAGATCCTCCTCTTCTTCGGACTGGCGCTCCAGCATATCCCGCAACAGCAGTTTGTTGATGGCGTTTTCCAGACTGCCGCTGCCGTCTTCGGCGTCGTCGCGTTCGATGATGGTTCTGATGGAGTCCACCAGATACCAGACGTTTTCCAGGCGCTTTTCCGCCACCTTGGGGCTGGAGGCATTCTGGTGCAGCCAGGATTCGTAGTCGATGTCTTCGACCATTTCCCGCACGGCACCTACCGGGTCGCTGCCGCGGCTGTTGTCACCCACCTGCAATAGCCAGTGGGTGAAGCGCAGGATGCGTTCGAGACTTTTCTTGGGAATATGGCTCTGTACGCCGAGTTCCTGACAGGCGGAAAACAGGCTGATCTCGCGCTCGGTGGCGTAGCGTCCGAGAGCTTCCAGCGTACCGGTACCGATCTGCCGGCGGGGAGTGTTGATGATGCGCAGGAAAGCGTTATCGTCATCAGGATTCACCACCAGTCGCAGGTAGGCGAGGATATCCTTGATCTCGGTTTTGGAGAAAAACGAGGTGCCGCCACTGATGTTGTAGGGAATCTGGTGCTGTTGCAGTTTCAGTTCCAGCAGGCGCGCCTGGTGGTTGCCTCGATAGAGGATGGCAAAATCGCCAAAGCGGGCGCGGCGGTTCTGACGCTGCATAAAGATTTCGGTGGCGACTCGCTCGGCTTCGGCGTCTTCATTGGCGCAGCGGATGATCCGCAGGGGTTCGCCCATGCCCATCTCGCTCCACAGGGCCTTGTCGAATTCGTGGGGATTGTGGGCGATCAGGTGGTTGGCGCACTTGAGGATACGGCTGGTGGAGCGGTAGTTCTGCTCCAGCTTGATCAGCTTCAGGTTGGGGAAGTCCTTGCGCAGCAGCGACAGGTTTTCCGGCCGGGCACCACGCCAGGCGTAGATGGACTGGTCGTCGTCACCCACCACGGTAAGGGCGCCACGGTCGCCAATCAGCAGTTTCACCAGCAGGTACTGACTGGAGTTGGTGTCCTGATACTCATCCACCAGCAGATAGCGGATCTTGCGCTGCCAGCGATCCAGGATGTCCTTGTGGTCCATAAACAGCTGGGCGGGAATCAGAATCAGATCGTCGAAGTCCACCGCGTTGTAGGCCAGCAGAGCGGCATTGTAGCGCTTGTAGATGCGGGCGATGAGCTCTTCACCGGGGCTGCTGGCCTTGCTCAGGGCGTGGTCGGGGGACAGCAGGTCGTTTTTCCAGTTGGAGATCTGGTGCTGCACCAGATCCAGATGGTCGCTGTCCAGATCACCCTCTTTCAGCATCAGTTCCTTGAGCAGGGACTTGGCGTCTTCCTGATCGAAAATGCTGAAGCCGGGTTTGAAGCCCAGGGTTTTGTGCTCTTTGCGGATGATGTTGAGGCCAAGATTGTGAAAGGTCGAGACGGTCAACCCTTTGCTGGCGCTGCCTTTTACCAGTTGCCCTACCCGCTCTTTCATCTCGCGCGCGGCCTTGTTGGTAAAGGTCAGGGCGGCAATGTGGCGCGCCTGCAGGCCGCACTCCTGAATCAGGTAGGCGATTTTGCGGGTAATCACACTGGTTTTGCCGCTGCCTGCTCCGGCCAGCACGAGGCTGGGACCATCAATGTAGTGCACGGCTTCACGTTGGCGGGGGTTGAGCTTGGACATCAAATCATCAGGTTGTGTTAGCGGAGCCGCATTGTAGCAATATAGCGCCAAGATAGTAGCCGCACGAAACCAGAATCGCTGCCGCAGCGGTTGGAGATAGCCGCTGGCGTGGCGAAATCCCCCGGGATAAGGGTTGGACATTACCGGATGATTGAGAACTGCAATTTCATATAGCCAAATCGAACAAAAGTGGTAACACAGTTTTTGGGTTTCATTGCTAAAATGAGAATTCCCTCTGTGAAAACTGTCGTGTAAAGTTGCACAGAACAATAATTATTCAAATGACATGTTGGCGTAAGCCGGACTGACAACGACAGTCCGGTACTGGAAGTAGCCAACTGAAGAGCCAGCGGATTTGGCGGAGCAGACCCTGATGGACAGGTTTCTTAAAATATTACTGGTGGTAGAGGATCGGCTGGAGTATCACCTGATACAGCGCCTCCTGTCTCAGATTCATCATACGGATTATGAATTGACCTGGGTGGATCAGCTCGGCGATGCACTGCACGAAGTGTTGTCCGAAGAAGCGGATGTGATTTTGCTGGATTACCACTGGCGTCAGGGCAACTGTATGCATTTGCTCAACGGTGCCCGGGCACAGGGCTGCCGGTCGCCGATCATTGTCATGACCGACGAAATGGAAGCCGAAGTGGATCGCTCGGCGATCAGTCATGGTGCTTCTGACTATCTCATCAAAGGCCGCATAGACAGCCAGTTGCTCGAGCGCACCCTGCGCTATGCCATAGAACGCAAGGCGGCTGAGCAGCGGCTTGCGGATCTCGCCCACTACGACCCTTTGACCGGTATTCCCAATCGTATTCTGTTTCGCGAGAAGCTCGAGTATGCGGTCAACATGGCCCGTCGCGATGAGACGTCTTTCACTCTGATGTATCTGGATCTCGACGGCTTTAAACAGGTGAACGACAGTTTCGGTCACGATGCCGGAGACAAACTGTTAAAAATCTGTGCCGAGCGCTTGTCTCTCTGTCTGCGCAACAGTGACTCAGTGGCGCGCATCGGTGGCGACGAGTTTACCCTGCTGTTGGAAAATATTAATTCGGCCACCGACATTGCCCACATTGCTCAAAAAGTCATTGATATCCTGGCCGAGCCTGTGCAGTTGGGAACCCACCAGGTGCGAGTTGGTTGCAGTATCGGCATTGCCGTGTTTCCCGAAGGGGGCAGTGATGTGGATTCCCTGCAAAAACACGCGGATCTGGCGATGTATGAAGCCAAGGTCAAGCGCGGCAGTCACTATCACTTCTTCACTGAGGCTCTGAATCTGGAAGCCCGCCGACAATTGCTGTTGGAATCGGAATTGCGTATCGCTCTGAAGGGGGATCAGTTTGTCTTGCATTATCAGCCCCGCATTGATCTGAAAAGTGGTCAGCTGCTAGGGCTGGAAGCGCTGCTGCGCTGGCAGCATCCCGAGCGCGGACTGATTTATCCCGACGAGTTTATGGATGTGGCAGAGTCCTCAGGGTTAATCGTGCCCATCGGTTACTGGGTGGTGCGTACTGCGGGTCAGGCTTTATTGCAGCTGCGGGATGTGCTGACTGAGCCTTCGCTCAAAGTCAGTGAGGGGCTTATGATGGCCATCAATCTGTCGGTGCGTCAGTTTAACGATGACAAGCTGGTCGAGCGGATTGCGACTCTGGCGAAGGAAATTGGCTTTGATCCGGCGTACATCGAATTTGAGTTGACAGAAACCGCACTGATGGAAAATCTGGATCGCATTGAATTGTGCATGCGGGCATTGGCGCATCTGGGGTGTTCATTTTCTCTGGATGATTTTGGCACCGGCTATTCATCGTTTATGCATTTACAGCGCTTGCCCATATCCGCGTTAAAAGTCGACCGCGGGTTTGTCGCCGATATCTGTCGGCGACAGGAGGACGCAAAACTGGTGGCTTCCATGGTGACGCTGGCCCACAGTCTGAACAAAACCATCATTGCCGAAGGGGTGGAAACCCCTGAGCAGCTACAGATGTTGCAGCAGTTCGGTTGTGATCAGGTTCAGGGTTATCACTACTGCCGACCCTCCACTCTGGAGACAATTACCGCACAGTATTTTGACCGTCCAGGCGTCGTCGGCCCGTCTGAAGTCCTTTCCTGTCAGAGAGCCTGACCCTTTCTACTGTACCGCCCGATCCAGATTGCGGTAGCTGAACGCTTCCATAAAATGCAGGTCGCTCAGCTGGTCCTCATCGGCCAGATCCGCAATCGTTCGAGCCACCTTGATCACCCGGTGTAATACCCGGGTTGAAAATCCCATTTTCAGCATGGCATTCTCCAGCAACTGTTGCTGGCTGCGTGTCAGTGGACAGATGTCTTCCAGTTGAGGGGCGCTCAGGTCACTGTTGCTGCATCCCTGTCGTTGCCACTGTTTTTGATGAGCGGCCAGAACTCTTTGTTGCACCGTCGCAGAATGATCGCCGCTGGCCTGTCCGTAGAGCTCACCTTTTTGCAGTGCCAGCACCGGGACGTGAAGATCAATGCGGTCCAGCAACGGCCCGGACAACCGGTTGCGATAGCGGCGTACCTGATCCGGACTGCAACGACAGCGATTCTCTGAGGACGGTCTGGCGTTTCCTTTGAGAGGCGGAGTTGACGTGCCGGGTTTGTTGTTGAGGTTCTGGACCGTGTTGTTACTGCTTATGTTGTGGCTCCCGAAGTACCCGCAAGGGCATGGATTCATGGCGGCAATTAATTGAAATAATGGTAGACTATGATGAATATTTTAGAGTATACAATCTATGCCTCAGGCAATCTCATACATTCGTTTTTCTGCCAAAATTCAGGAAAAAGGTAGCTCGATTGCGCGTCAATTAGCGATGCGTGAGTCGTGGTTAAACGATCACCCAACTTTCACTCTATCTTCTCTTTCTGAGCAAGATATAGCCAAATCTGCATCCAAAGGAGTTCATCTTAAACATGGCTTGGGTCGAATACTTGAAGCTATTGATCAAGGTTTGATCAAGGGGGGCGATTACATCATTGTAGAATCTATCGACCGGCTAGGGCGGCTTAGTCAGGTAGAGATGCTACAAATAATCACTGATATTGTTAATGCTGAGGTTTCAATAGTCACTCTAGAGGATAATCAGACATATTCTTTAGAAACACTGAACAACAATTCTTCCTCGATATTCATTTTGGTAGGCAAAATACAGCAGGCACATGACTACACTGCTGCATTGAGTCGTAGAATTGCTGCTGCCTATGAAAGAAAGAGATTAAAAGCCGTTAAGGGGGAGAGCATAGCGTTAAATACACCTATGTGGCTGACAACCAGCGGTAAGTTAATTCCCCAAAAATCAGAAATGTTACGAGCTTGTATACAGCTATATCTCAAAGGATATGGGCTTAGGAAGATAATTAAAGCCTTGAAAGATGATTACCCAGCGATCAGCGAGGTCGGAGAAAGGACAATAAAGCGTTGGTTCAATAATCCGGCGCTCATAGGCCAATGGAAAAACAAAGGAAGCCCAATAGATGGTGTATTTGAACCTTTAATTTCATTGGATACATATTATAAGTTGCAAGCTGAATTAAAGCGCCGTTCTAAAACTATGTCGCCAGAAGAGGTATATAGCATATCAGGGCTGGTGTTTTGTCAAAGGTGTGGGGCAAGATTTTATTTTAGAAGGAAGTTGTATAAAGGCGAGTATATTGTTTATGCAAACTGCTCAACGTACTTAAAGAAAGGTGGCGAGTCATGCGGCAATAATACAACTTGGCCATATCAAGCCTTGGAATACTTATGCTCAACTACCTATTCACATCATTTATCAACGGCTGCTATTGATACTGTGAGTAAAGAAGCTTTGAAAGAGCTTGACGTTTTAGTCAACCAACAAAATGAAACCAAACAGCTTTTGGATAATTCAACTAGGCTCCTCATTGAGCAGCCAAATAATCCCAGTCTCAAAGAGCAGAGCGCAGAGTTAACTAGCAAGTATGAGCAGTTAGGTAAAAAAATCTCTGTTCTTAAAGAGCAGCTAGATACACAGTCACCGACTATCCTTACTGCCGAATCAATGCAAAGCCGGTATAGGATGGAGCTTGAGGCTCAATTAGATCCAATATATATGCGGGATATATTGCAAAAGATCGGGTATAAAGTTTTTGTTAATGGTAGAGAGAGTCATGTGAGTTTAGAGGAAGTTGAATCCTCTGAGGGCGTTTGTGATATGAAATCAACTTTAACTCTGTTGCGCCATTCGACAGCTCATAAATGCTACATACTGCAAGATGTAACAGATTTTAGGTGGGGGGAAAATAAAGAATACAAGAGTAAATCCTCCCTGTTTGTCGCCATCAACAAATATGGGACAACATTAGAAGCAGAGACCGAGAAAGAACTCATACAAGAGTTGTTAGAGCGAAAAGGATCGTTTTCTGAAGAGCTTAATCATGGCAGAGAGTACGATAAGGCATTAGCCGTTGAGTTATTGGAGCGATTAAGCAGCGTAGAAGGTGCTGATAATCTGAGTATCGAAGAGTTTATAGATCAGTTTCCTGGGGAAGTGATTACACCTTGAAAACTAACATCGTTGGTGTGTTTTGTTTAACAAACCCCTCTCTCTATATCCAGAATAGCTCTCAGGCCAAATAACAGGCGATCTGAGCGTGACTGCCGGATCTCCACGGCCTAGCCTCCCTTAATTTAAAGTTGGCTGAGGGGCGTTACGCGAGGCTTTAGGAGGGGTTAAACAAGTGTCCAGAATAATAGGGTGTTAGAATAAATTCCTAAGACAGCAAATATAGGGGTTTAGTGATCTTAATTAGTCCTAAATTTGCCTGTAAGTTATATCTAATAATTACTATTAAATATTACCTATTAATTCTATATAGAGACTCATGAATAAACCTATTATCAATAATATCAAACACCAGAAAACAACCACTGAGAGTCATTATATGGGATTGCCAATAATGGCAGGATCTGAACATCCAACTTATTTAAAAGTGCTGGATAACTCCTATAGGGAATTGAGCTTGCTATGTGCGAGATATAGCCGAGTGGTTGTGGTCAGAGTTGATTTGCATCCAGCAGCTAGTGGGGGTTTAGCTCCGGCTGAAATTAATATCCCTAGCTTTCGCAAATCGATAGCTAGAAAGCTAGAAAGCAAGTATAAATCTAAAGTAGCTTTCTGCTGGACAAGAGAAGTAGGGAGAAATGATTATAACGATGGCTGGCATTGGCATTGGTGGTTTGCTGTTAAATGTAGCGAAAATATGCAGCCGTACACTCAGTCTGAAAGAATGTCTTGGGATATTATCGAAGTGTGGCAAGAGAAGGCAGGTGGCTTTTGCGAGAGAAACAACATGGCGGGCTGGTTTTATCTTAAGCGTGATTCTTTTTCTCTAGAGCGACGTTTAACAGAGCAGAAGCAAATAGCTAACGGCTCTAAAAAAGATGAAAACGATGTATTTATTAATCGCAATGCAATGTTAGCTAGGAAAATAAATAAGGGCATGGTGCTTGGGGGTGTAATTGATGAAGCATTCTATGCACTGTCATATCTGGCTAAGGTGTTCTCAAAAGTAAGAACAGAAGCCTCCAAAGGGAAGCCCACGTTTGCCTCATCAAACTTAAAACTTTCATACCCAACTGATAAGAAAGGCAGAGAAGAGGAAATAACCTCAAATTTAAAAGATATAAATGAATGGCTGAAAGAGCCTGTTGAGCCGATTCCATTCTCTGAGGCTAATTTAAGGGCTTATCAAGAGCATATAGACAACGGTGCGAATTATGACGAAAGGTGTAGAGAATGTGATGCAGCTCTTGATGAAATAGATAGGCTATTGGATAAAGGAGAAATAGATTTTGAAGAATGGAGTAGCAGAGGTGATTTCATTAGAGAGCGATTTAAAGAATTAACCTTATCGGCGTAATTCCCCCCCCCCCATTTTAAAAATATAGTATTAACAGGCGTCAACCTGATTGTAGCGTCACAAGAATATATAAGGATACATAAGTGAAGATAACAAAGGAGCAGCTCTATGTTGGCGCTGCTGTTATGCAAATTGCAGAGCATGATAAGTTTACGGCAATTAATGCTCTTCAACTGAAAGAAAGTCCACGTGGCAATTCATTCCTTATTAATGATAAAACCCCTCTTTTTTGCAAGTACGCATCTAGTAAAAATTCATATAACGAGTATCAATTTAATTTCACTACTGATCAATTTGATTCATTCAAGGAGACCATGCAAAAGTATGGCGCTTTTTATATTGCTCTAATCTGTGTGGAAGACTCTGAAATATGTTGCTTATCTTTTAAGGAGTTAAAAGATCTGATCCAATTCAGAAATAGATCCTCTAAATCTACTCAAGATCAATATGTCATATTGGCGCAGCTAGAAAAAAGGAAAAGCTTTCGAGCATATGTACATGCAGCTGGGCATAAAGGTTTTTATGCTGGTGAGCAGCTAATTGTTTCTAGAGCCGATTTTCCATCTAAAATATTTGAGCGCTGAAAGCATTAAAATAAGACGTGTAGATAGGGAGACCTTGCCAGAATGACGTTAAGACTCCCCTATTTTTAATCGAAGCTTAATGGCGGCATGCTATTTTATCAGCTCAAGAGCTACGGTTTGCTTTTTGGCACCGAGAGAGTTTGTGTATGAGCCTATTCCTAGGTACTTAAATACTTGACCTATCTTGCCAGCTTGGTCGCCTTCTAGTACATATGAGTCACGTTTTAGTATTACCTGTACGGGAAGCTTTTCTAGAGTTTCACTCGAATCTAGTAATAATGCAAAAGAATCTATTACCTGAGCTACCTGATAGGTGTCATCGTTGTGTACAATAACAACACCTTTGCCAATGTCTCCATTGTCAATAGTTCTAGCTACAACAGCGTCAACCAGCTCCCTAAAAGTTACTTTGCGAACAAACATATTATCTATACCTGCTTCAGCCGCAGCTCTATCAGCCTCTTGTAAATCGGCCTTTTTATATTCGTTATATTCTTGAAGGGCTTGTTGTTGTTCAGCTGCATATCTTGCTGCTTCAGCATTGATGGCCTCATCAACTAGTTTTTGACGAGTATCTAGAACTTGTTGCGGCCCAGGGATATCAACGATGCTTTTATAGTCTCTTTCGAGTACCTTATTCGCCCATGTAATATATATTTGGGTCGCCCATTCATAAGATTTACAATAAAAGTCAAAGCGATTCATTTCACACGAACCACGGTATTTATTCTGCGCTTCTTGTGTCGACGCTAGCTTATGGAAAGCAGAAATAAAGTCTATGTTTGATAATCTGCTGTTTGCCATTTTGACAAATAGATCTTGTTTCCATCCTTTATCTGGATTCTTGTGAAATGGTGTCTGGCTTATCTCAATCAACTCGTGGTTATTAATATCCAATGCATTTATGGCGTAGCCTAGTTCTTCGAATAGAGTGGAATATTTATCCTTATCTTTCTGAGTAAATATCGGTAATGCAGCATCTAGCTTTTGCTGATTTGTGGCTACTGAGTCTGCGCTATCCACCCATGCCTTCATTAGATTAATAGCTTTGGGGATTGACTCTTTAACTGGTTCGTAACCGTAGTTCTTATCAGAGGCGCTGTATAGCTTTTTACACTTTTCATGGTAGTTGTTGGTTATGTATTCTCGCTGACTCTCTAGAAAGTCTATTATCAGTGTCGCTTCTCGTAGATCCTCTGGGGATGGCGTCTCTGGTGCTATTCCAAGAACCGCATCACCTTTCATTCTTTTTTCAATATTATTAATTTTTCTACCGTATTTTCCGCGATCTGACAGTAGCCCTTTAATGCCAGTGATTCTGCCATCTGTTTTTCTACAATCTTCATCTGCCCAAGCATTGAATGCTGAGGAGGTGGATGGAAAGAGTGCAATTGTGAGCGTGAATAGCAGGGCTTTGAAATAGGTCATTGAGATTCCATTCTTCTTTGGCGGGACAAAATTAATTCTTTTGAGTACACCATAACGAACACAATTACAGGAATACAAAAACACCCCCATAATGTATTCAATAGGGTTGATATTAATTATGAATACATATAAAGTTTCAGCATCTAGACCCAAATGAATACAAGGTGCTGAAAATGACTCATGTTGCGTATATCAGAGTTTCTACTGTTGAACAGAATACAGAACGTCAGTTAAAAGATACAGGTGTCAATTTTTCTAAGGTATTTGAGGATAAATGTTCTGGGGGCTCAGTTAAGCGCCCTCAGCTTGAGGCTATGAAAGAGTATGTGAGGGAGGGCGATACCATCCACATTCACTCTATTGACCGTCTAGCGCGTGATCTGGGCGATTTAAAGGCGCTTGTGAGTGGCTGGAATAATGAAGGGGTCAATGTTCAGTTTCACAAAGAAGGTTTGCACTTCAAAGCTGGTGAGAATGGTTCTAAGACCGCTGATTTGATGCTCAATATACTTGGTGCTGTTGCTGAGTTTGAAAGATCAATGATTAGGGAGCGGCAAGCAGAGGGTATAGCAAAGGCTAAAGCCAAAGGTATATACAAAGGTCGTAAGCCATCAATTGATAAAGCTTCCATCCTTGCTGAGCTGGATACCGGCTTGTCTATGCGAAAGGTGGCTGAGAAGCTGGGAGTGAGCCTTTCTACTGTTCAGAGAGCCAAACAAGTCACGATGTGAGATGCTTAGCGTTTTTTTTAATGAAAGGCAAAAGGAACTGTCATATGGCAAATGAAGTAAGAGTGAAAATGTCTGGCGAACTCGAAATTAAAAACTCAGACATGGAAGTTATAATTAAAAAGAACGGCAAGAAGTTAGGTACTGTTTTAATTAGTAAGGGCAATATTGAATGGTTGCCTGCGGGAAATTCAGTAAATAAGTTTCGCTTAGGGTGGGGACGGTTTGCCGAATTTATGTCAGAAGCCGGAAGGAAAGTTAAAAGATAATAACCAACGATAAAGGCTTTCAACTGGCCTTTCCCCAAATATTTTAGAAACATAACGCATTTGGGGCCCCAGTTGAAAAGTAGTGTGTTCAGCAGCTCTCCCTCCTCGATGCGTTTTAAATGGCCTAGAGTAACGATATTTTGACGTTCAGCGCCAATCCTATGCCTACCTACTGGGTGGGCGTATATGGGCTAATTTCCTTTGATTTTCTTATGTCTATGATCTGGTTTAACTAGCTCCAGCTTGGGTCTCTTATCATTTGAGCCTATATCGAAAAGCCCCATCTTGAAGACGGCAATACCACGAGCTACATCCAAGGCTTCATGAAGATCAGAAGAATGCTCTTCGAATCCTTCTACATAGTAACTAGTCGCCCCGTTATTGGACTCTTTCTTGTAAATCGAAATACCGTGATGAGTTAAGAATGGTGTGTTTGTCATATTGCTAGCCTTGTGTTTAGTAAGTCTCGTTTTTGAGGAGGAAGATAAGTTATTCATCATTACTGATATTGTTTTTGAAAGCGCGCGGGAAACTCCACCTGCGCGGTTGCGCGTGAGATTCGAATGGCGCCGCACTCCAGGGGTTCACGCAGCACTTCCAGAACTTGTCGTTGAAATTCCGGCAATTCATCGAGAAACAGCACGCCGTGGTGCGCCAGGGAAATCTCTCCCGGCTTCGGGTTTGAGCCACCCCCCACCAGTGCCGCGGCCGACGCGGTGTGATGGGGAGCTGCAAACGGTCGTTGCGGGTAACCCGGGGTTTCATCGGCCGGTCGCGACAGTCGGGTGAGCGACTGGATACAGGCAACTTCAATAGCGGCGTCTTTTGTGAGTGGTGGCATCAGGCCGGGAAGTCGCGACGCGAGCATGGATTTACCGGTACCCGGTGGGCCGAACAACAGTGCGTGATGTTTTCCCGCTGCGGCAATTTCCAAAGCCCGTTTGGCCTGGGTCTGTCCTTTGACGTCCCTCAAGTCGCCATAAAGTTGGCCACTGGTGTCGACGCTGAAAGGTTGTGTGGCGGTGGGGCTGAGTAGAGTTTGCTGCGCCAGATGGCTGCAGACTTCTAACAGGGAGTTGGCAGACAGAACCGGTGCCCGATCGCACAGCGCTGCTTCGGAGGCATTGGCTCGAGGGCAAAGCAGTTGCCGCCCTGCTCTGCCACAGGCCATGGCGGCGGGCAGGCAGCCGGGAACCGGGCGCAGTTCGCCGTTGAGTCCCAGCTCGCCGAGAAACTCCATCTGCTGAATCTGCGCATCGGGTATTTGTCCTGAAGCCGCCAGAATGCCAAGGGCAATGGGCAAATCAAATTGTCCACCGGACTTGGGCAGGTCCGCAGGCGCGAGATTGACGGTAATCCGGCGGGCGGGGAAATCAAATTCGCTGTTGAGAATCGCGCTGCGCACCCGATCCCGTGATTCCTTAACCGCTGTCTCAGCCATCCCCACTATCGACAGAGATGGCAAGCCGTTGGACAAATGAACTTCGACGGAAACCAGAGGGGCTTCCATTCCCAGGCGGGCGCGGGAGATAACCGTGGCCAGTGACATATGCATTCCCTGCTGCGTCAAAAGGCCAGAGCTTATTTTGTGTGGCAGCGGGAAAGCCAGTGGCAAATCCGGTTAATCACTCACTATCAGAGACAAACCGGCTTGTTTCCATACCAAGGTATGAAGCTCAGGCGCCAGGTTTGTCTTCGGAGGAGTCTTTTGTTGTGTTGCCGTTACTTTCCAGTTCACTGAGTTGTTTCTCCAGTGCTTCCAGTTTTTCCCGGGTGCGTAACAACACCGCCTGCTGAGCATCGAATTCATCGCGGGAGACCAGATTCATTTTTCTCAAAGTGCGCTCCAGCAGACTTCGCAATTCGCGTTCGGGCAGTTCACTGGTGGCTGTGGGAATGGCCGATTTAATGTCGTTAAACAGACTGCGTGCCAGTTGCTCAATCATGGGAAATCCTGCGTTAGTTGAGACGTAAATACAGACGAAACTGAAAGATTCCATTCTACCTCAAGGGACATCACAAAAGGCAGATTGCTATTGCACCAGTGTGGTGCCCAATGTGGTGCACGAACATTTTTTGTGCACTGCGAGTGGGCTTTGGCGCATGGTATTGCGCCCTTGTGTGCGCACATTCAGTGCGAAAAGTTGGTAACTTATTGAAATTTATAGATTTTTTAAAGTTGGCAAGCAATGTGCTAATACAGGGCAAGCCGTAAAAATATACAAACAACTTTCCTTGACGAAAGTTCGGCTTAAGGGAAGAACAACTTAAATTAAAAATTTACATTAGGTAAAACGAGAGGAAGATTCATGAAAAAGTTAACTCAATTGGCTGCTGCTGTTGCTCTGTCTGCCGGTGCTTTAAGTGCTGCTCCTGCCATGGCTGAAGGCAGCCTGTCTGCCAACATCGGTTATGCATCTGAGTATTACTACCGCGGGATTATTCAGAAAAACAGCTCTGCTTCTGCTGGTATCGACTACGAGAACAGTGGTTTCTACATCGGTGCCTGGAGTGCAGACGTAGGTGATGGCCTGGAAGTTGACGGCTACCTCGGTTGGGGCTTTGAAACCGATGGCGGTTTTTCTGCCAGCGTGGGTTACACCACTTATCAGTACACTGGTGAATCATTCGACAGTGAGTACAACGAGTTCAACCTGAACCTGGGTTACGGTTTTGCCAGCCTGGAATACTCTGTTGGTGAGCACGGTAAAGAAGAAGGTGTGTTGGATGAAGACAGCGATTACTCCTTTGTTGCTTTGACTCTGGAACACAATGGTTTCTACGGCACCTACGGTGCGTTCTTCGACGATTGGGACGGTGAGTACCTGGAGCTGGGTTACGGCACTACCATTGGTGGTTTTGATGCAGGCGTTGCGTTCATCTTCACTGCTGAAGGTACCGGTGATGAGCTGAATGGCTGGGACTACGATGACGATGACGAGGCTATCGTCTTCACCATTGGCAAATCTTTCGATCTGTAAGTTTAGTTTTTTACAGTAGCCGGGCCTGTGCCCGGCGCTTTTATCTTTGCGGCGCGTCGGCGCGTCATTAAAGGAGCTCAACAATGAAACTGGTAACAGCAATCATCAAGCCTTTTATGCTGGACGCGGTTCGAGAAGCGCTGTCAGATATCGGCGTTCAGGGAATTACCGTGACAGAAGTGAAAGGCTTCGGTCGTCAGAAAGGTCACACGGAACTCTACCGTGGTGCTGAGTACGTGGTGGACTTTCTGCCCAAAACCAAACTGGAAGTTGCCGTGGGTGACGATCAGGTAGACACCGTTGTGGAAGCAGTCAGCAAGGCGGCACACAGTGGCAAAATTGGCGATGGCAAAATCTTTGTCTCGGCTTTGGAGCAAGTTATTCGTATCCGTACCGGCGAAACCGGTAACGATGCACTGTAAGCGTCAGCGAACGACTGAATATAAGCGGGCCTGTCCCGTAATGCTCAAACGATAAACGTTAAAACTCTCCCGGAGAAACGCAATGGAAAACTCAATTTTCGAATTGCAGTACGCCTTGGACACCTTTTACTTTTTGGTGTGCGGCGCGCTGGTAATGTGGATGGCGGCTGGTTTCGCCATGCTGGAAGCGGGTCTGGTCCGCTCCAAAAACACAACTGAAATTCTGACCAAAAACGTCGCCCTGTTTGCGGTGGCCTGTACCATGTACATGGTGTGCGGTTATCACCTGATGTACGGCGGCGATCTGTTCCTGTCCGGCATCCTCGGTGACGGTGTTGCTGGCGCGTCAGCTGACGATCGTGCAACCTATGCACCTTCTGCTGACTTCTTCTTCCAGGTGGTATTCGTAGCCACTGCCATGTCCATCGTATCCGGTGCGGTTGCCGAGCGTATGAAGCTGTGGGCTTTCCTGGCTTTCGCTGTGGTCATGACCGGTTTCATCTACCCAATGGAAGGTGCCTGGACCTGGAACGGCGAGGCTGTGTTTGGCATGTACGTGCTGGGCGACCTGGGTTTCTCTGACTTTGCAGGTTCCGGTATTGTTCACATGGCGGGTGCTTCTGCGGCTCTGGCTGGTGTGATTCTGCTGGGTGCCCGTAAAGGTAAATACGGTGCCAACGGTGAAGTTCACGCTTTCCCGGGTGCTAACCTGCCTCTGGCCACTCTGGGTACTTTCATCCTGTGGTTGGGCTGGTTCGGTTTCAACGGCGGTTCCGTACTGGCGACTGCGTCTGTTGAATCTGCCAACTCTGTTGCGATTGTCTTCATGAACACCAACGCTGCGGCGGCCGGTGGTCTGATTGGCGCCATCATTGTGGCTCGCATCCTGTTCGGTAAAGCTGACCTGACCATGGCGCTGAACGGTGCTCTGGCTGGTCTGGTAGCGATCACTGCTGAGCCTTCCACTCCAACCGCACTGCAAGCGACTCTGTTTGGTGCTCTGGGTGGTGTTCTGGTTGTCTTCAGCATCCTGACTCTGGACAAGCTGAAAATCGACGATCCTGTTGGTGCTATCTCTGTTCACGGTGTGGTAGGTCTGCTGGGTCTGTTGCTGGTACCTGTAACCAACGACGGTTCTTCTTTCTCTGGCCAGCTGATCGGTGCTGCTACCATCTTCGTTTGGGTATTTGTAACCAGCCTGATCGTTTGGGGCATTCTGAAAGCGGTTATGGGCATCCGTGTCTCTGAAGAAGAAGAGTTCAGCGGTGTGGATCTGGTTGAGTGTGGTATGGAAGCTTACCCAGAGTTCACCAGCAGCAAGTAATCCTTTCAGCGATTATTTGACTGATACGACTCGAGGCCCGGTTACTGAAAAGTAACCGGGCTTTTTTATGTGTGAGACGCGGGTTTGGTTGTGACTATCCAGAGTGGATGATGTCGCTTGATGCCGGCTAAACGGGGTCGCTTTTCTGCCGGCAGGCATGGTAATGTAGATCCACGAACAACTTTTGTGTAATTGCTGTCATAATTTGATGTTATTGATCAGGCGGTGAGCGGGGCTCAGTTCATGAGCCGCATACCGGTTTGGTATTCACAGCATCAAGCCATAATATTAAGAAGGAATACATCAATGAAATTGATCACGGCTGTCATTAAACCTTTCAAACTGGATGATGTGCGCGTCGCTTTGTCCGAAGTCGGTGTACAGGGTATGACTGTGACTGAGGTGAAAGGCTTCGGTCGTCAAAAGGGTCATACTGAACTCTACCGTGGTGCTGAGTACGTTGTTGACTTTTTGCCCAAAGTTAAGCTGGAATTGGCCGTGGATGAGCCTATGGTAGACCAGGCCGTTGAAGCCATCACCAAGGCGGCCCAGACCGGTAAAATTGGCGACGGTAAAATCTTTATTACCACCATCGATGAGATTATTCGTATTCGCACCGGTGAAACAGGCAGCGACGCGGTTTAAACCTGAGACATTGGCTAAGCCATGTTATCCAGGAACACAAAAAAGCCGGCTTAGCCGGCTTTTTTGTGTCTGGTGATTGAGTTCTGCTAGCCGAGGCGGCTTACCAGTGTCTGTACATGGCGATCGCGATCCTGGGTGGGGGTATCCAGAAACTGTTCCAGATTGCCTTGCCATGGCAAATCAGAATTCAGAAGATTAACCGTCTCGAGGCCTGCCGGTTTGCCTGCCTGTAAGTACACTCCAACCACAAACCAGACGATGTCCACCTCTCTGGTGAAATAGTGTTCATCCACTATGGTCAGATCCGGGTAAGTCTGTGCCAGAGTGTGGACGAATACCCCATCGATCCATTGCACGGTGTCTCCCTGTTCGCTGAGCAGGGGCGTGGTGTCTTTGCCGCAGCTGGGTGACCGGGCTTTGATGATAGCGGCATGCAGTTCCGCCTGCTGTTGGCACCAGTGTTCGGCTCTTTCTCGCAGCGGAAAGTCCACGGCAACTCCGGGTTGCTCTACCCATTGCAGCTGTCGCTGTCCCTTCGACGTCTGCACCCATTGAATCGGCTTGCGGGGAACCCCCATGCCGGCGTCCATTTCCGGGCAATGTTGCACCAGCTCCAGCGCGGCACTGAGCGTGGTCAGCACCTGACCGAGACTTTTTTCCCGGCCGTCATAGCGAACATTTTGCCCGGCCAGACAGGCGCTGATCAGTACTTTCGGTGGCTGGGGAGACAGCGTTTTCAGCCATTGCAAAAGTGCGGGTTCGAGGAGTGTTTTGGTGCCATCCTGATTCATGGTTCTCCATGGGAAAGTAATTACTATCTGTTCAGGATAGTCGCATATTCTAGAGCAAAAAAGACTAAAAATTTCATCAAAAGGAGGTGGCCAAACGAATTCAAGTTGGACTATAAATACAGCGTTCAGGGACGTCACAGAACGCTCTGATCGGAAGTGGTGCCGGGCAAAATAAGAGCACCGCAGAGAAATGATATTGATTTAGCAATGACAACCGGTAGCAGGTTTTTATATGAATCAAGACGTTTTGGAAGACCGTGACGATCGCGAAGAACGACTCGAAGATCACACCGTAGATTCCCGCAAAAAATTGAGAGAACAGCTGCAGTCCGAAGTGGAAGCGTTTTTGGCCCGTGGAGGACAGATCCAGACCGTGGATCCCAGTACCACTTCGGATCCGCCGCAAAAGCCTTCCAACAATTACTGCAGTCGCCCTATTTGATCTCTTTAGGTCGCGGTCTGACCTGCTCCGCCGATTACTCGGTTGAAGGTTGCTCGGAGGAAGATACTGCAGCAGATGCCGTCGGCGTGTCGGAATCGCGACTTTTGGCTCGCGGGTGCGCACTGTCGTAGACCTTGGCCAGGTGCTGAAAGTCCAGGTGGGTGTACACCTGGGTGGTCGAGAGGTTGGCGTGTCCCAGCAGCTCTTGCACCGCCCGCAGGTCGCCACTGGATTCCAGCAGGTGACTGGCAAATGAGTGGCGCAGCATATGGGGGTGGATTGGTTGGTCGACGCCCTGAGTGATGCTCAGTTTCGCCAGCCGTGCCTGAATCGAGCGCGGGCTCAATCGCTGTCCGCGCCGCTGGGTGAAGATTGCGGTCACCTCATCACCACAGGTTGATTGTTGTACCTGCTGCCAGGCAATAAGTGCATCCAGAGCGTGGCGGCCAACAGGCAGTTCGCGGGTTTTACGACCCTTGCCGGTGACTCGCAACTGGGCCTGTTTCAGGTCAACATCGCCCCAGTCCAGTGACACCAGTTCACTCAGTCGCAATCCCGACGAATAAAACAGTTCCAGACACGCGCGATCGCGCAACGACAGGAAGTCCTGCCCTTTTACCTCTACAAACTGAATCGCCTGATCTACATCCAGCGCCTTGGGCAGAGGTTTTTCCGCTTTGGGAGCTTGCAGTCCGGTGCAAGGGTTCAGGGTGGTCAGTTTGTGTTTCAGGCAGTATTGGAAAAATGTGCGCACGGCAGACAGCCAGCGTTGCAGGCTGCGGGGTTTCAGGTTGCGTCGGTGCAGTTGGGCCAGACACTGGCGAATATGGAAATGGCGGAGGTCGGTTAAGCTCACTTCGGTGGTTTGGCAAAACTCCTGCAGGCGCAGCAGATCCCGCTGGTAGCCTTCGAGCGTATGGTCTGACAGGCGTCGTTCAAAACGCAGGTAATGTTCAAAGCCCTCGAGAGCAAGGGTGAGGTCTGAAGCCGGTTTGGTCACGCTGCCCTTCCCTCCACGCTGGTGATCTGAACCCGCTATCTAGGCAGATACTGGGGCAGCTGGCGATTGAGGACTTCGCCGATGTAACTCAGAAACAGGGTGCCCATGCTGGAGCGATAGTAACCGGGGTCACGGTTGGCGATGGCCAGCACACCAAAGGTGTTGCCGTGAATCAGTGGCACCAGAGCGACGGAACCGACGCTGTCGGCAAAATCGGGAAACAGGTATCGAGTCTCTTCCGCTGACAGGGTGCCACATTGGGGGCGGCTGTTCTTGAGCACCTGAGCAATGCTCTCGCGGGCTTTGCTCAGGGGTTCGACTCGGGCCTTGCCGGCGGACAGGGCGGCGCGGTCGCCAAACAGGATCAGCGTGGTGTAATGAATCTTGAACTCGTTGTCGAAACTGTAAAACAGGGAATCGATGGTGTCGGTGAGGGTCTTGCCTTCGAGCAGTGCCAGCACCAGGCGTTTGGTCTTGTCGAACAGGCGATCGTTGTCGCGGGCGTTGTCCAGCAGTTTGCTGAGACGGTGGCGCATGTCCATGTTGCGCTCACGCAGAATGGACACCTGCCGCTCTACCAGAGAAATCGCCTGGCCACTTTCGTGTGGCAGGCGCAAATCGGCGAGTAATCCCGGCTGTTTGACGAAGAAATCAGGATGCTTGCGCAGGTATTTGGTTACCTGTTCTTCGGTGATGGCGTTCTCGGTATCAACAACTGTTTGATCACTCATGTGCGTAGTTTGTACCTGTTTGTCCTGTAAACCTGTTGATGTTTGAGCCTTTCCCTCGAACGCTCAGACTTGTCACCTGCTTAAATTCAGACTTTAACCTGTCCGTGAAAGACATGAGTTGCCGGACCCGACATCAGAACAGGTTGTCCTTCCCCCTGCCACTCAATCGTCAGGCTGCCGCCGGGCAGATTGACTTTGACTTTGGAGTCTAACAGGTTGCGCAAGCGTCCCGCCACTACTGCGGCGCAGGCACCGGTGCCGCAGGCCAGGGTTTCGCCGCTGCCGCGTTCGTAGACGCGCAGATTGATTTCGCTGCGGGAAACAATATCCATAAAGCCGGCGTTCACCCGCCGGGGGAACTGCGCGTGGGCTTCAACCTCTGGTCCCCAGGTTTCCACCGGGGCTGTTTTGACGTCGTCCACCACGGTCACGGCATGGGGATTACCCATGGAGACGGCGCTGATTTCCAGCGTGGTGTCGGATAGTGGCAACGAATAGGTGATTGCCTGCTCCTCAGCGGTAAAAGGCAGATCGGCAGGGGCCAGTCGCGGTGCTCCCATGTCCACCTGAACGTCGTCATTATCGAGCACGCGCAGGGTCATGACTCCGTTGGCGGTTTCCACCACAATGTTGCGTTTGCCAGTGAGCTTGCGATCCAGTACAAAGCGGGCGAAGCAGCGGGCGCCGTTGCCACAGTTTTCCACTTCGGAGCCGTCGGCGTTAAAGATGCGGTAGCGAAAATCCACGTCGGGATTTTGCGGCACTTCAACGATCAGAACCTGATCGCAACCCACGCCAAAGCGCCGGTCAGCCAGACGGCGGATCTTATCTTCACTCAGACGGATGCGCTGGCTGATGCCGTCGAGCACGATAAAGTCGTTGCCGAGACCGTGCATTTTGGTAAAACGTAATCTCACGGGGTGTTGATCCTTTATGAGTCAGTCGGGGCGTCGAGCAGCGCTTCACCCTGGGTGAGGCTGGCGAGCGTTTCACGGGCGCGCACGACAGTGGCTTGGTCGCCATCGACCATAATCTCTGCTGCACGCGGCCGGCTGTTGTAATTGGAGCTCATGGTAAAACCATAGGCGCCACAGGACATCACCGCCAGATAGTCGCCGGTGGCCAGATTCAGTGCGCGGTCCTTGCCCAGAAAGTCGCCGGTCTCACACACCGGGCCCACCAAATCCCAGTTCTGGGTATCGCCTTCACGAACCTGCAAGGGACGGATATCCTGCCAGGCCTGATAGAGGGACGGGCGGATATTGTCGTTCATGGCGGCGTCGATAATGGCAAAATTCTTGTGCGGCGTGGGTTTCAGATATTCCACTTTGGTCAGCAACACGCCGGCATTGGCGGCGATGGAGCGGCCCGGTTCAAAGATCAGCGCCAGCGAGCGGTTGCCGAGACGGTCTTTGATGGCCTGCATGTAATCGGCAACGGCCGGTGGCTGCTCGTCCCGATAGGTGACACCCAGTCCGCCGCCGAGATCCAGATGCTCGATGGTGATACCGATTCCTGCCAATTGATCAACCAGCTGCAATACACGATCCAGAGCGTCGACAAAGGGCGACAGCTCAGTCAGCTGAGAGCCAATGTGGCAGTCGACACCAACCACATCCAGGGAGTCGAGCTGGTTGGCGTGGGCGTAGACCCGCGGCGCTTCCGCGATGTCGATCCCGAACTTGTTCTCTTTCAGACCGGTGGAGATATAAGGGTGAGTGTTGGCGTCCACATCGGGATTGACTCGCAGGGAGACGCGCGCTACGGTGCCCATGTCGGCAGCGACGGCGGCCAATACATCGACCTCGGCTTCAGACTCCACGTTAAAACAGTGAACACCCACTTCCAGTGCACGACGCATTTCTGCAGGGGTTTTGCCCACGCCGGAAAACACCACCCGGCCAGGATCACCGCCTGCCAGCAGCACGCGCTCGAGCTCACCTTCGGAGACGATGTCGAACCCGGCGCCAAGACGGGCAAGGACATTGAGCACCGCGATATTGGAGTTGGCTTTGACGGCGTAGCAGATCATGCCCGGGTGATTCCCCAGGGCCTTGGCGTAATCCTGATAGTGACGGGTAAAAGCCGCGCGGCTATAGACATACAGCGGGGTACCGAACTGCTCGGCAAGCTGGGTAAGAGAGACTTGTTCGGCAAACAGCTGGCCGTTGCGTTCGGTAAAATCTTGCATGGGGAAACTCTGAGTATGGTTCTAAAAACAGTATGGTTCTAAAAACAGTAAGGTTCGGAAAAGCAGTCTGGCCCTGAGAGCTCTGTGAGCTCAAAACAGTTTTAGCCGGAGAAACACTATTCCGCCGGAGTCTGGCTGGCTGGTTGTTCCGCTTCTTCAGGCTGGGGCAGATACAAAGGGCCCTTTTGACCACAGCCAGCCAGTCCGAGGGTCAGAATTGCAGTAGCCAGTATCAGGGAAAAAAGTCGCATTGGGTCTCCGGAGCCCGTCGTTTTACAGGCGTGTTTTGGTCCAGGTTCGTTTTCAGGGGGAAATTTTCACTAAAAACGGATAAATAAGCCGGATAGTATACCGGTGGTTGGTGCAGGCGTGCCAGCGGTTAAGCCCCGTTCCGGTGTTTCACGAAACGGGGCTTAACCGGGGCAATTACAGGGGCATTTTTTGCGGCAGGTATTGCGCCAGTGTCTGGTAGAGCAACGGCGGGTCCACGGGCTTGGTAATGTAGTCGTCCATGCCACTTTCCAGGCAGCGCTCGCGATCGCCCTGAAGGGCGTGGGCGGTCATGGCAATGATGGGGATTTCGGCGCAGCATTGACCTGTGCGAATGCGTCGCGTGGCTTCGTAGCCGTCGACTTCAGGCATCTCCATGTCCATCAGAATGGCGTTGAAAGTGCCGGGTTTATGGCTGTTGATAAGATCGAGGGCTTCCTGTCCGTTATTCGCCACCGTAACCGAGATACCTTTCTTTTTCAGGATGCCGATGGCCACCTTCTGGTTGACCAGATTGTCTTCGGCGAGCAGCACGTGCGCGCCACAGAGCCGCTGGTCAGTTTCGTCAGCGCTTAGCTCTGGCGGTTGCTCGAACAGATCTTCGCCGAAAGCCTGGGCAATCGCATCGAAAATGCGTGAAGGTGTGGCGGGTTTATTGATAAAGCCGTGGGTATTTTCCAGAGAATACTGACCGGCAATATCCTGCTGGCTGTAACTGGAAATCAGCAGCATCTTGGGTTTTTGCAGAATGTCCGGTGTTTTCTCGATCAGGTTGCAGGCCTGCACGCCATTGATGTCTGGCATATTGAAGTCAATCAGTACCAGCTCGTAGGGCTTGCCGTTCTGATCGGCCTGTCGGATTTTACTGATGGCGTCGGTGGCATTGCTGGCGGTATCCACCTGTAGTCGCAAGGTGTGCGAGGTATTTTCCAGAATTTTCAGGGCGCTGGGATGATCGTCGACAATCAGTGTGCGCAGGTTGTGATAGCGCTCAGGTTGTGGGCGGATGGGCTGTTCTCCCACCTGGCTGCGTTCAAAGTGCACTGAAAAACTAAAGCAGCTGCCGACCCCCTCTTCACTGGTGGCGGTCAGTTCGCCGCCCATCTGCTCGATCAGGTAATGACAAATGGTCAATCCCAGACCTGTGCCGCCAACGCGGCGGGAGGTGGAGCTGTCGGCCTGGGTAAAAGGCGTAAACATGGAATGCAGGTCATCCTGGGCAATGCCAATGCCGCTGTCGGTGATGGTAAATTCCAGTTCTACCCCTTTGGTATGTTGAGTTTTCTTGCGAACTTTAAGCGTCACATCGCCCTGTTCGGTAAATTTAATCGCATTATCCAGCAGGTGGTTAAGAATCTGCTGCAGCCGCCGGGCATCGCCTTTGACGAAGCGCGGCACTGAAGGATCGGTGTCAAAGATAATTTCGATGCCTTTGGACTCTGCGAGGGCGGTGTGGGTCTGAGCCAGGCGCTCGTAGAGGTGTTCCAGATCGATGTGCCGGTTTTCGAGCAGATAGGTGCCGGATTCCAGTTTGGAGAAATCCAGAATCTCGTCGATGGTGTGCAGCAGGCTGCGGGCCGACGTGTTGATACTGCCGAGATAGCTTTTCTGCTCGCTGTCGAGGTTTGTGTCTTGCAGCAGATGCCCCATGCCAATGATGGCGTTCATGGGGGTGCGAATTTCGTGGCTCATGCGGGTGAGAAATTCAGTTTTGGTCTGGTTGGCGCTGATGGCTTCCATCTGGGCCTGACGCAACTCGGCCTGTGCCTGTTTAAACTGGGTGATGTCGGCGTTGACGCCAACGGCCCGCAAGGGTGAGCCCTGTTCGTCAAACTCCACAAACATGGCCCGGGAATAAACCCAGATAATGTGTCCGTCCTTGTGCCGCATGCGGTATTCAGACTGCACGGGCTTTTGGGGGGATTTTAAGGCCTCTTCAAACACGTTCTGCATGTACGGGATATCATCGGGGTAGATCATCTCTTTTAGAAAGGTGCGCACGGAGGGCGTCAGATCCCCTTCTTCGTAGCCCAGCATGTGCAGGTAGCTGGGGCTGATAAATAATTGGTTGTCTTTCAGGTGGTAATCCCAAAGACCGTCTTTGGAGGCCTTGAGGGCAAAGGCGTAGCGTTGATCGCTTTCTTTCAGCTCACGGGTGATGCGGTTGCGGCTGACGGCGCGGGCAATGGCGTCGGCGATAATGACTGCGGCTTCCAGTGTCCGTTCCGGCCAGACCTTGTCCTTGTGGTCCGAGGGCAGGGTCAGCATGCCATCCAGATGATCCTGGTAAAAGATCGGAATCAGTACTGCAGAGCCGACTTTGTACTTGAGGAACGTCGACGCAATAGGAGCATCCAGTGAGGCAAGCCCTTCACTGTCGAGCACCAGAGGACGGCGATTGCTGAGCCGTTTCAGCAGGATGGGAAATTGACGAAAAGGCTGATTGGCAACGGGATCGTCATGCTGTTCATCGGGAAATACCGACCAGTGGCTGATGGTCGACATCTGTTCGGTTTTGGGGTCAAGCCAGCGCAACGTGCAGCGATCTATCTGGAAATGCTCTGCCAACCCCTTCAGAGCCAGCTCAATATTGTGCCAGCTGTCATCTTCCAGCAGATGGCGCAGGGTTTGGCGCAACCAGTTTTCAGTTTGGGCAAGTTCAGCCTGTTTTAGCTGCTCGCGTTTGACCTTGTCGATGTCGGTGACGGTGCCAATGATATGGCTTGCCTGTCCTTTGGGGGTGCGGGCGATGACTTTGACGCGCAGTTGAAACCAGCGGGGTACCAGCTCGGCAGATTCCGGTTCTGCATAGGCCAGCGCCTGCAGTTCCGTTTCGTAATCCTGACCCTCAGCAATGCAGCGCTTAAAGTTGTCATGGATGCGCTGGCGGTCGGATTCAACGATGTGTTCGCGGATAAAGTCGCGATTGGAAGGCTGTGGTGGATAACCCAGCACCTCGGCGGAGCGTTCACTGTACACAATGCCCCGGCCATCGTTGTACCAGCTGAAACAGGCTGTTCGGGAGGTTTGCTGCAGAATGCTGGAAAAATTGACCTCATCCTGTTCCAGGCGTCCCCTTTCGACACGCTGGTATTCACTCACCTGAGCTTCCAGCTCCTGAATGCGCGCCAGCAGTTCTTCTTGACTGTTTCCGTGTGTCGCCATAAATGAAAAGCCGCTTGTTGATCCGGTGCCAGTGCCCGATACCGTAGGTCTTTAAGTACCCGCCAGCGTTTCACTTCCCGTCATCAAGCTGGGCGGATGTGTCTTCAATAATGCAGTGATGTGTGGCTAAGTTTAGCGGAGAAGGCGCCCGACGCCAGCCCGTCAAGCCGGGTTTAGTCGTCAAACTTTGACAATATCGAGGATTTTGGCAGCCAAAGGTGGCTTTATGCGATGAGTTCGCATGCTTTTTCAGACACAGTGGTCAAAAACCGAAGGCATACTGCCTCGATTTTCAACCACAGGCCTGAAAATTCAGAAGGGGCTGGCGCGGATTAATTCCGGCTGGAGATCAGTTGCAAAGCCGCTTTGGCTGCGGCACGTACCTGGTTGGGAGCGGTGCCGCCGATATGGTTGCGAGCAGCCACCGAGCCTTCGAGAGTCAGTACATCAAACACGTCAGCGGTGATGGTGTCGGAGAACTGCTGCAATTCTTCGAGGCTCATCTCGGACAGGTCTTTGTTTTCGGCGATGCCGTAAGCGACAGACTTGCCGACGATCTCATGGGCGTCGCGGAAGGCAACGCCCTTGCGCACCAGGTAGTCGGCCAGATCGGTGGCGGTGGAGAAACCGCGCTTGGCCGCTTCCAGCATGCTGTCTTTCTTGGACTCGATGGCAGGGATCATGTCCGCAAAGGCGCGCAGGCAGTCTTTGACGGTATCCACGGCGTCGAACAGGGGCTCTTTGTCTTCCTGGTTGTCCTTGTTGTAGGCCAGCGGCTGGGATTTCATCAGTGTCAGCAGGCTGATCAGGTGACCGGTGACACGCCCGGTTTTGCCGCGCACCAGCTCGGGTACGTCGGGGTTTTTCTTCTGCGGCATGATGGACGAGCCGGTGCAGAAACGGTCGGGCAGGTTGATAAAGTTAAACTGGGCAGAGGTCCACAGAATCAGCTCTTCGGACATGCGCGACATGTGCGTCAGCAGCAGGCTGGAGAAGGCACAGAATTCAATGGCAAAGTCGCGGTCGGAGACCGAATCGAGGCTGTTGCGGGTAGGCTGGTCAAAGCCCAGCAGCGAAGCGGTCAGGTTGCGATCGATGGGGTAGGTGGTGCCGGCCAGTGCTGCTGCACCCAGAGGCGATTGATTGAGACGCTTGCGGCAATCCATCAGACGGCCGAAGTCCCGCTCCAGCATTTCGTTCCAGGCCAGCAGGTGGTGACCAAAGGTGACTGGCTGGGCGGTTTGCAAGTGGGTAAAGCCCGGCATGATGGTGTCGGCTTCTTTTTCGGCCAGACCGATCATGCCATTTTGCAGGCGGGTCAGCTCGGTGGCAATGGCGTCTATTTCGTCGCGCAGCCAAAGGCGGATATCGGTGGCCACCTGATCGTTGCGCGAGCGGCCCGTGTGCAGTTTTTTGCCGGTGATGCCGATCTTGTCGGTGAGCGCGGATTCGACGTTCATGTGCACGTCTTCCAGTGGAATCGACCACTCCTGCTTGCCGGACTCGATGTTGGCCTGCACTTCTTTCAGGCCGTCAATGATGGCGTCGCGCTCTTCAGCGGTCAGGACGCCGGCGGTCTCCAGCATGGTTGCGTGAGCAATGGAGCCCTGAATATCGTGACGATAAAGGCGCTGATCAAACTGGATGGAAGCTGTAAAGCGCTGTACAAAGGCATCCGTGGGCTCGTTAAAGCGACCGCCCCACTGTTGATTGGTCTTATCGTCCTGGCTCATAAATCATTCTCGTCATATTGTGGATGGAGATTAATGCTGCCTGAAGGTGAAGATGGCGCTGTGTTCCACATCACAGGCGCTTGCCAGACTGTTGCTGACGCTTACATCCAAGGCTAAAAGGCCGCTATTATAGCCCAGTTCGATAATAAATAGGCTTCTGTATGCAAGATTCTCCCGCTACCGGGGTTGAGGTTGAGGTCGATTCGCTGGAGTCAGACACACCACCGTTTTTGCCGGATATGTGTACCCTGCAGGCGGTGTTTCTGCTGGTCATGCTCGGTGAGCTGCTGGCGCTGGCCCTGACGCTGGCGGATTCCGGCCTGGCGGGGTTCGACTGGGAGGGGCTGGGGTTTCGTTCGTTTCTGGTGCAATGGATCGTGTTGCTGAGTGCGGCGCTGTTGTGCCCGCTGCGTTTTCGCCTCTCCCGCCTGCCCCCCTGGGTGGCCGGCAGTGTGTGTTATCTGCTGGTGCTGGGGGTGACTCTGGTTTGCTCCCTGCTGGGGGTTTGGGGCATGGATGGCTGGCAGGAAGAAGATGGCCCGATCTTGCTGGGTAATTTGATCCTGTCGGCGATCTTTGCCGGCATCGTGTTGCGCTACCTGTACGTCCAGCAGCAGTGGAGCAATCAGCAGAAAGCGGAGCTGCGGGCGCGAATTCAGGCCCTGCAGTCACGTATCCATCCCCATTTCCTGTTTAACAGCATGAACAGCATTGCCAGTCTGATCGCCACCCAGCCAGACAAGGCCGAGCGGATGGTTGAAGATCTCTCCTGCCTGTTTCGCGCCAGTCTGGCGGAGCCCGGGCTGGTTCCTCTGCGGGAAGAGCTCGATCTGTGTCGCCAGTATATGGACATTGAACAGATCCGGCTGGGGGATCGCTTGCAAGTGCAGTGGCGGGTCGATACTGCTATCGAGAGTGGTCAGTCTCCCTGTCCTGTCCCCAGTCTGCTGCTGCAGCCGCTGTTGGAAAACGCCATTCAGCATGGCATCCAGTCTCTGGCCGGTGGAGGTCTGGTGACTATTGATATTTCACTGGACGATGGCAGGGTAAACATTCAGATTGCCAACCCAGTGGGGGTTGTTGAAAGCTCGGGCAACGGCAATCAAATGGCACTGGGCAATATTGATCACCGGTTGCAGGCGCATTTCGGACTGGCGTCTGATTTCAGCGTCATCACCGAACCCGCGACCGATGAGCAGCCCGCGCGATTTATCGCCCGTCTCCGTTATCCCTGCAATGGCGGTGGTGCGTGAAGCGGATGCGAGGCCCACGGTTACAGGTAAGAACGGACTGATTTATGGACATCATTATTGTCGATGACGAACCTCTGGCGCGGGATCGCCTGCAGCGCATGCTCAGCGAAGAGACGGACTACCGGGTGGTGGGTGAGGCTGCCAACAGCGAAGAGGCGCTCACCGCTGTACATCAGCTGGATCCGGATTTGGTGCTGCTCGATATCCATATGCCCGGTGACAATGGCCTGCAGGCGGCCCGACTAATGACCGCACTGGACGATCCGCCGGCGGTGATTTTCTGTACCGCCTTTGATCAGCACGCGCTGGATGCGTTTGCGGTGAATGCCCAGGACTACCTGCTCAAGCCAGTGCGCAAGGACAAGCTGTTGCAGGCACTGGACAAGGCTCAGCGTCTCAACCGTGCTCAAAGGCAGAAGCTGACGTCCGCTTCCGCCAGCAGGGCAGATGCGTCAGTGAATGGCCGCAGCCACATCAGCGCCCGTACCCGACGTGGCGTGGAGTTGATCGCCGTGGACAAGGTGTTTTACTTCGCAGCGGATCAAAAATACGTCACGGTTTACCACGAGGGCGGCGAGACGCTGATTGATGACACCCTCAAAGAGCTGGAGAGCGAATTCGGTGATCGCTTTGTGCGAATCCACCGCAATGCGCTGGTGCCGCTGGTGCGGGTCGAAGCCATGGAGAGAAGCCCCACGGGCCAGTTTGAATTGCGCTTGCAGGGCACGGATCTGCGCCCGGTGGTCAGCCGCCGTCATGCCGGTCACCTGCGCGATCTGCTCAGTCGTTTATAAAGGGTGCCGCCTGCATCGGAAAACCGGTTCTGTGTTTGAAAACAAGCAGTAAAAGACCAGCTTTGCTATCATCGCGTCCAGTTACGACCTGTTTACCACCCAAATTACAGAGAAAGAGAGAGCCCATGTCCGATACTCCGCAATCCGGTACCGAAACCCTGCGTATCGCCACCCGTAAAAGTGCTCTGGCGCTGTGGCAGGCGGAATATGTGAAGGCGGAGCTGGAAGCCCATCACCCGGGACTCACCGTCGAGCTGGTGCCCATGGTCAGTCGCGGCGACAAGATCCTGGACGTGCCACTGGCGAAGGTGGGCGGCAAGGGCTTGTTTGTGAAAGAGCTGGAACATGCGCTGATCAATGACGATGCCGATATTGCCGTGCACTCCATGAAAGACGTGCCAATGGAGTTCCCGGAGGGGCTGGGTCTGGCGGTAATCTGTCCACGCGAAGACCCGCGTGACGCTTTTGTTTCCAATCACTTTGACACCCTGGCCGATCTGCCGGCCGGCAGCGTGGTGGGGACCTCGAGCCTGAGACGCCAGTGCCAGGTGCTGGCCAAGCGCCCGGACCTGACGGTGAAATTCCTGAGAGGCAACGTCAATACCCGATTGAAAAAGCTGGATGATGGTGAGTATGACGCCATAATTCTGGCCAGTGCCGGTTTGTTGCGCCTGGAGATGGAAGACCGTATCCGTGAGTACATAGCTCCGGAGTTCTGCCTGCCCGCGGGTGGCCAGGGGGCCGTGGGTATCGAGACCCGGCTGCAGGACGATCGCATTGTCGAGCTGCTCAAGCCCTTACACTGTTCCAGCACCGCCGAAACCGTCACTGCCGAACGCGCCATGAATCGCCGTCTTGAAGGCGGTTGTCAGGTGCCCATCGGCTGTTTTGCCCTGCATGAGGGGGACGACCAGTTGTGGTTGCGCGGTCTGGTGGGCAATCCGGACGGCTCGGTGATGCTGGAGGATGAAATCCGGGGATCGGTTCACGATGCCGAGGCTCTGGGCATACAGCTGGCCGAGCGGCTGCTGGACGCCGGAGCCGGTGACATTCTGAAAGCCGTTTACGGTGAAGAGAACGCCGGGGATCGCACGGGAGAAACCGGTGGCGACGGAGCCTGAGTCCATGACTCCATTGCAGGGATTGCGGGTGTTGATCACCCGACCCGAGGCACAGGCGGGTAACTGGCAGCAACTGTTGGAAAATTCAGGCGCCAGTACCCTGCGCACGCCCCTGATGGCGATCGTTCCCATCGACGCGTCCCGGGCGAAAGCGTATCAAGCCATCAAGAATATTGTGATGGACGCCAGCCTTTACCAGCACGGCATTTTTGTCAGTCAGAACGCAGCGTATTACGGGCTGGACTGGCTGGAACAGTACTGGCCGCAAATGCCCATCGGGCTCAAATTTTACGCCGTTGGCAGTGCCACCGCCCAGTGTCTGCAGCGGGCGGGATACCCGGTGACAGCCGCCGGTGGAACCATGAATTCCGAGGCGCTGCTGGCGTTGCCGGAGCTGCAGGATCTCAGTCACCAGCGGGTGGTCATTTTCCGCGGTTGCGGTGGGCGTCCTTTGCTGGGCGAAGTGTTAAAGGAACGAGGCGCGGTTGTAGACTATTGTGAACTCTATGAGCGGCGCTTTCTCTCCGAAGGGGTTGTGGAAACCCTGAGCACTCACCAGTGGGGGCAGGCCACGGATCTGGTGACGGTGCACAGCGGGGAAACTCTGAAACACTGGCAGGCGATCACAGAGCGCAGCGGCCAAACCCAGTGGAAACAACTAACCTTATTGGTGCCGGGCGAGCGTGTGGCAGCGCAGGCTCGAGAATCGGGCTTTACCAACATTGTTATGGCCGAGAATGCATCGGATGCCTGTATGCTGGAAACGCTGTTGAACTGGCGGTCTGCTGCGGCCCAGCGTTAAACACTTATTAATAACGACGGAACACGTTATGTCCAAGGATAAAAAAGACGAATCATCTGCGGGTCAATCCGACAAGGCTTCTAAACAACCGGCCAGTGTCTCTGCCGAAACCGGCAAGGTGTCGTCGTCGACTCCGGTGGAATCGCCCACTTTATCTGATGCCTCCGGATCCTCCACCAAAACTGCTCCCGCTACAGAGGGGCGCAAAACCCGTGTTCCGCGCTGGATGCTCTTTCTGCTGTTGCTATTGGCTTTTGCCTGTATGGCGCTGGCGTATTTCGGCTGGTATGAACTGGAAGCGCAGATGATTCAGCAACAGCAGCTGGCTCAGAAACTCGAGAAGCAGGAACAGCTGTGGTTTGAAACCCAAAAAGAGATTGGCCAGCTGGATCTGCATCAGAAACAGCAGGTCACCGAGTGGTCGAATCATCTGGACAGTGTCGAACAGCAGGTCGAGCAGCACAGTCGCCGATTGAAAAGCCTGTCCACCACCACCCGCGATGACTGGTTACTGGCCGAAGCTGAATACCTGTTGCGTCTGGCCAATCAGCGCATGTTGATGGAGCGTGGAACGCTCGGCGCACTGGGACTGCTCGAGTCAGCGGATGATATTCTCGCCCAGCTGGATGATTCGGAACTGTTCGGGGTGCGGGATAAACTCAGTCGCGATATTGCCACGCTCAAATTGACTCCCTCGGTGGATCGCAGTGGCTTGTATCTGCAGTTGTCCGCACTGGCCGAGAAGATCGAACAACTGCCGGAATTGCCTCGCGTCCCTGAGGATATTCATCAGGGCGAGGCACCTGTAATCCCGCACGACTCTTCTGAGGGCGGATTAAAGGCATCCAGTTTCTGGACCAGACTGAAAGATCATTTCTGGAACACCATGGATAAATTGAAGCACCAGGTGCGGATCCGTCATCATGATAAGCCGCTTCAACCACTGTTACCGCCGGATGGTGCCCGTTATCTGCGTCAGAACATCCGCTTCAATCTGGAACAGGCGCAATTGGCAATGCTGCGGGAAGAAACCGCTATCTATCGTCAAAGCCTGCAACAGGCTGAAGAACTCTTGCGACAGTATTTTTTCAATCAGCCACAGGCGATGTTGATTGGCGATCAATTGCAGGCATTGAGCGAGAAAGACGTGGTGGTTGTATTGCCTTCCATTTCGGGGTCGCTGTCGGCGTTGCAGGATTACATCGACAAGTTGCATTTGCTGAATGAGAACGCCGGTCGTCCTCAGATAGAGGCGCCCGCTTCCGGGGCTGAAGAGGCCGTGCAACCATGAAATACTTCTTTCTGTTTGTCATCTGTCTGTTGGGCGGCGCCTGGTTTTACCAATGGGCAGAGCACAAATCCAGTTACCTGTTGATTGTGGTGGGTGACACTTCGATTGAAATGAGTGTGTGGTTTGCGCTGGGCTGCCTGGCAGCGGTAGTGATTGTCTGCTGGTTGTTCTACCGTCTGTTTGTCGGCGGTCTTCGCGGTGTCGGTACACAGATCAATCGAGTATTGATCGGATCCGAGCGGCGAGCACAGAGACAAACCTCTTCCGGCTTGCTGAGCTTTATTGAGGGCGACTGGCGCCCCGCGCTGCGACGCCTCAACCGCTCTGCCGCCAACGCTCAGGCTCCGGTGTTGAATTACCTGGCCGCTGCTCGCAGTGCGTATGAGCTGGGTGATCAACAGCAGGCCAACGAGCTGCTGGCAAAAGCCGAGAAGGCCGATCCTGATGCCGGTCTGGCCGTTGCGCTGGCACAGGCACGTATTCAATTGTTGGCGAAAAAATACGAATCCTGTGCGGCAACCTTGGAGCGGGCGAGAAAGTTATCCCCCAAGCATCCGGTGGTACTGGATATTTTGCGTCAGGTGTATGTGCAGTTAAACGATTGGGAGGCGTTGGAAAAAATTCTGCCCCAGTTGCGCAAGCAGAGCACGCTCAGTGATGAAGAGCTGGATCAGCTGACGGAATTGCTCTATCGGAAACTGATTCAAAAAGCCGGCAATGCGGACATGCCACTGGAAGCGGTTCACACGGCCTGGCAGAAAACACCCAGGGCGTTAAAGAGCAAGCCGGGTTTGCTGCTGGAGTATGTCGATATCCTTGAGCGCGAAGGCGAAGCTTCGGAAGCCGAAACCCTGTTGCGCAAGGCTTTGCAGTCGGACTGGGACAATCAGCTGGTGTTGCGCTACGGATTGTTGAAAAACGCCGATGCCAGCAGGCAACTGTTAAAGGCCGAAGGCTGGTTGAAAGAGCGCCCGGGGAACTCGTCACTGATGTTAACTCTGGGGCGTTTGTCCATGCGCAATAAACTGTGGGGCAAGGCCCGGGATTATTTCGACAGCAGCCTGAAAATTCAGGGCAGCCCCGAAGCCTGTGCCGAGATGGCACGTCTGCTGGCGCATATGGGAGAGCACGAGCTGAGTACCGAGTACTACCAAAAAGGTCTGTTAATGACGGCAGAAACCTTGCCCGAATTGCCAATGCCGCATCACTAGCAATCTTCGGATCGATAAACTGTCACGGAAACTTCATACAAACCCTATACAACGTCATGCAGTGTCAGCCGCTACAGAGGTTGGATAAACTCATCACTGTCGGGGATTATTGTGGATGCTACTGATCTGAAGGGAAAAACGGGCCTGCGTCGTATCATCAATGCCTTTGGTTACTCCATGAAAGGTTTTCAGACGGCCTGGGCACACGAGGCCGCGTTCCGTCAGGAGGTGATGTTGTGCGCGGTGCTGATACCCTTTGCGCTGTGGCTGAATGTCTCGGTCATCGAGCGCATTGCCCTGATCGGTGTGTTGGCGATTGTGATTATCGTTGAACTGATCAACAGTGCGATTGAAGCCGCTGTCGATCGTATCGGGCCGGAATCTCACTACCTCAGCGGCGCCGCAAAAGATCTGGGTTCTGCGGCGGTACTGGTGGCCATAACGTTAACGGCTTTCGTCTGGGGCTCGGTGCTGTGGGATGTCCTTGCCCGCACGATGTAAAGACCGCATTTCTGCCAGCCAAACGTCTGCGTTCCTTTCAGGTTTCAAACTTCACCGAGTGTCGATGAATCGAGTCCCGGTGCCAGACAAACCCTTCCACATAGTAGTGAAACAGCGACACCACAAACACGAGTTGCAAGCCCAGCTGCATATTGAAGGGCAAACTGTTGCTGCGGTCCGGGGCGTAGTACTCCTGTAAAAAGCAATCGGTATTGCCCTTTGGGTAAAAACCCAGTGCGGTATCGAGCAGATAGGCACCGCACTCCATGAAATTGGCTAAAAATACAGCCAGTATCGGACATAGGAACAGTGGTGACAGTGGCAGGAACGATAAAAACCGGTAGATGTAATTGTGCTTCTGTTCCCGGTTGCGGTTTTGGTCGTGCACGCTGTAGATGATAAAGGCGGTGATGTCATGAACGAACCGCGGTATCGCAATCACAAAAAAGTCATAATCCAGCAGCAAAAATAGATAGGCAGCGACAATCATCAACAGATTGCTGTGCATGTATTTCTTGCCAAGCCGGCTTTTTGACTGACGGCAGAGAAGAATGCCCTGAATCGTAGTCAGCACGACAAAAATGCCGGTCACTATGACGGCGAGATCATCGCCATCCACTCCGGCGATTTCCGTTCTTCTGAGAATGACTTTTCCAAACACTGACATGTACATCAAGGTGCCAGCCACGGTGGCACAGCCGCGAAACCATTCGTAGCGTTGCGAACGGGCAGTTTTCATCAAGGCCATGCCAATGCCGAATTGCTGGGAGAACACATGGTGCATGGTGTAAGTGGCAAGAAAAAAGAAAAACGCGTAGTACACCGTGCGGGCGTCGGACTTTGACAGTAGCAGAGGGGCGAGGTAGTTGACGGACAAGACCAGAGCGATAATGGCGCTCAGCCCAGTGATGAAACGCCGCCGGTAAAAGCTCAGGTACTCTTTGTCGGCCAGGGTCACCATGCTGGAAACGATATGAGGGAAGTTAAATATGATGGCCCAGAACAGCAAGTTGGCCGGGTTGCTGGGCAGCCAGATGTCGCGCAATTGGTGTTCCAGAAAAACACCATCCAGCACAGCCGTGATAATACACAGTGGGACAATCAGATAGAGTGAAAGCAGTACGGATCCCTTAACCCGATAAGTTTGTTCTGTCATTGACAGGACCGCAGTATTCATAAATACATCTCTTTATTATTGTTAGGTCAGTCGTCGCCCGAAGTGAGAAAGATCCACCGGTGCGATAGCGTTAACCTATGTATCTGGGCGCTTGGGTACAAGCCATCAGAGCTTAACTTACTCACAGATTGGCCAGTCTTGTAACTAGTGATACAGCGGATAGGGAATGGGATGCAGGAATGAAATCTTATGTGTCAAACGGAAGGTCGGTCAAACCGATGATCAATAGAGAAGTCAAAGCCAACCGGCGACGGCATTAACGCATTGGGTGAGATCAGAAAGGATAGCCAGGCGGGCAGATGGGGTGTGCCCGCGTGCACGGGCTACCCGAAGATTACTTCTTGCTGGCGGCTTTAAAGGCGCGGATTTCACTGTTGAATTTGCCTGCCAGAGTCTCCTCTGCAGTAACAGCGGCGTTGTAGGTATCAGCCAGTTGAGTGAAGTTTTTCTGTGCAGCGGCCATGTCTTCTTTGCTGCCTTCTTTCAGGGTCGCCTTGATGGCTTCCATTTCCTTGCCGATACACTCAAGGTAGGCGGCATTGGCTTTCTGGAACTCACCAACCGCTGCTTTGCCAGCCAGCATTTCGTCCATCGTTGCCTTGGAGCCGTCAGGCATTTCAGGGACGGTCGGGTTTGAGCATTCGGCAAAGCTGTAGCTGCTGCCCATTACGAGGCACAAAAGTGCAATTTTTATTGGATTCATAAAGTTCACCTCGATTGAGTGGAATAGTAGGTAACCGTAGCAGGACACGCTAAAACTGCCAAGTGTGCGATTCACAGTCTGGTGGACGTGCACAGCGTCTGAGGCTTGGCTGGACGGGGCCGGGAGCCGCGACGCTGTTTATCGTGCTTTCCTACAGACCCAGAGAATCCCACATCTCGTCCACCCTGTGTTTGACGGCCTGATCCATTTCAATGGGTTCGCCCCATTCGCGATCCGTTTCACCGGGCCATTTGTTGGTGGCATCCATTCCCATTTTGGAGCCCAGCCCGGAAACGGGCGAGGCAAAATCCAGGTAGTCGATGGGCGTATTGTCTACCAGAGTGGTGTCGCGAATGGGATCCATGCGCGTGGTCATGGCCCAGATCACGTCCTTCCAGTCACGGGCGTTCACATCATCGTCAGTGACAATCACAAACTTGGTGTACATAAACTGGCGCAAAAATGACCAGACCCCCATCATCACCCGTTTGGCGTGTCCCGGATACTGCTTCTTCATGGTGACCACCGCCATGCGGTAGGAGCAGCCCTCAGGCGGCAGGTAGAAGTCGACAATTTCCGGAAACTGCTTTTTCAGGATGGGGACAAACACTTCGTTCAACGCAACACCCAATATGGCGGGCTCATCCGGTGGACGCCCGGTGTAGGTGCTGTGATATATGGGGTCCTTGCGATGGGTGATGGTTTCCACGGTAAACACCGGAAAGCGATCGACCTCATTGTAGTAACCGGTGTGATCGCCAAACGGTCCTTCGTCGGCCATGTCATCGGGATAGATATGACCTTCCAGCACGTACTCTGCCGAGGCGGGCACCTGCAGATCACTCAACTTGCTTTTCACAACTTCGGTTTTGTCGCCGCGCAGCAGCCCGGCAAACCCATACTCGCTGAGCGTGTCGGGTACCGGTGTCACTGCGCCGAGTATGGTCGCAGGGTCAGCTCCGAGCGCCACGGAAACGGGATAGGGTTTGCCGGGGTTCTGTTGCTGCCATTCGCGAAAATCCAGCGCACCGCCCCGGTGTGAGAGCCAGCGCATGATCAGGCGATTTTTACCGATCAACTGCATGCGGTAGATGCCGAGATTTTGCCGCTCCTTGTGAGGGCCGCGGGTCACCACCAGAGGCCAGGTGACCAGTGGTCCGGCATCGCCGGGCCAGCAGGTCTGAATCGGCAACTGATACAGATCCACTTGATCCTTGTCGATCACCACCTGCTGGCAGGCGGCTTTGCTGACCTGTTTGGGACCCATGTTCAGGACTTGCTTGAAGATGGGCATTTTTTGCCAGGCATCCTTCAGGCCTTTGGGTGGCTCGGGTTCTTTCAGAAAGGCCAGCAACTCCCCCACTTCCCTAAGGGCTTCTACCGACTCTTCTCCCATGCCCAGAGCCACACGTTCGGCGGTGCCAAACAGATTGGCCAGTACCGGCGTGTTGTAACCGACAGGGTTTTCAAACAACAGGGCCGGGCCGCCGGCGCGCAGCGTGCGGTCGCAGATTTCGGTCATCTCGAGGTTGGGATCGACGGGAACCTTGATTCGTTTCAGCTCGCCCCGCTTTTCCAGCATGGCAATAAAGTCTCGCAGGTCTCGGTATTTCATAATGGCTTCTGGCATTGCGCGTAAAGGCAGTATTGTACGGGAATCGAGTGGGTGACGGAAACGTCCGGCTTGCAGTCGGATTGGGTTAGACTTAGTCTTTGACAGGTGATGACATTTGGCGGTTAGGTCTCGAAGTCGGACATCACCCTAAAAATATCAGCAGGAACAGGAAGTCTGGATGATCGATTTTGTCGCAGTAAGCAAACAGTTGGCGCTGGACTATGGCAATGCCCTGCTGATCATCTTGTTGTCAGCTGGTTTACTCAAACTGTTGCGAATGCGTTCTGCGGTGCAATCCAAAAGTCATCGTTTTCGCAATCAGTTGATGGCGATTGTGCTGGTGTTGCTGACGGGCCTGGGGTTGGTGCTCACACTGCCCATGGACAGCGGTACTCGAGGACAACTGCTGACCTTGATGGGGTTGGTTTTTACCGCAGTTCTGACCTTGTCATCCCCTACGGTGGCGGCTAACGCGATGGCGGGTTTCATGCTGCGTTCGGAGAGCAAGTTTTCGCCGGGAGATTTTATTCAGGTCGAGACCTATTTTGGTCGCGTGACAGAGCAGGGGTTGTTCCACACAGAAATTCAAACCGAAGATCGTGACCTGCTCAGCGTTCCCAATTTGTTTCTGTCCTCTCATCCAATCAAAGTGGTTCACGCGGATGGCACAGTGGTCTCTGCGGAAGTGACCCTGGGATACGATATCGATCATCATCTGATCGAAGCCATGTTGTTGCAGGCCGCGGAAGATGCCTCTCTTGAAGAGCCATTTGTCTATGTGATGGATCTTGGAGATTACTCGGTGAAGTATCGGGTGGCGGGCTTTCTGCGGGAGGTGAAGCAGTTGTTGTCGGCCCGCTCTCTGTTGCGCAAAAAAATGATGGATCGCCTGCACGAACAGAATATTGAAATTGTCTCGCCGGCGTTTATGAATCAGCGTCAGGTCAAAGAAGAAGTGATTCCCGAGCGCTCATTTGTTATCGCCGACAATGGCACACAGCCGGAGCCGGAAAATTTGATTTTTGACAAGGCTGAACGAGCACAACAGCTGAACGAGTTAAAAGAAAGCTACGCTGAACTGAAGCAGGAACTCAAAAGCCTGGATGAAAATGGCGAAAAAAGCAAAGACGAAACCGACGTGTTGAAAGCGCGTAAATTGCGACGCCTGAAAGCGTTGAAGCGAGCGATTTCGGTTTTGGATGAGGCTGGCACAGAGACCAAAAAAAGCCGCGAGTGATCAAAATCAATCGCGGCTTTCAGGGGTAGATCGCTTAACGGCTACCGTTAAAAAGTGTAGTTGATTGAGAACGACAACAATTCGGCATCGCCATGAGTTGAGCCTGAGAATGTAGTGCCCAGACTGGATGTTTCAGTCAGATCCACCTCTTCGCCGTCCAGATAAGTGGCTGCGAAATCAACGCTCAGATGTTGATCGTAGCGATAGGTAAAGCCAGCGCTGTACCAGATGCGATCTGTATCCGGGATGCTCAGTGAACGATACTCGGCCGATACGGCGCTCTCGTCATAGGCCAGTCCTAGGCGTGCAGTCCAGTTTTTGTTGAACTCGTAAGTGGTGCCGATGCTGTAGCGCATATTGTCTTCAAAGTTTTCGTCTTTCAGATGCTGTTGGGTGCCATCATCGAAATCCACTTCCAGTGACTCAAATACGCTCCAGTCGGTCCACTGAACACTGGCGGAAATATTCCAGGCGGGTGTCAGCTGGTAAACACCAGACAGCTCGGCACCGGCTGGGAGATCCAGATCCAGAGAACCACCCTGGTTGAATGCAGGGCTGATGTCGGAGGTTGAATCACCTTCCAGCGTCAGTTCCACTTCACTGCGATAGGCCAGGCCCAGACGCAGGGCATCAGTGGCCTCCCATGTGGCGCCAACGTTCCAGCCCCATGAGGTGTCGTCGCCTTCCAGTTTCAAAATCTGTGAACCTTTGGCAATTGGCGCTGGGGCGAAAGGAAATGGAACATCCAAGGGTACTGCGGTGCCAAAGGTTGCATCGGCTTTCACCAGACTGAGTCCAAGGCCGAGACTGATGGTGTCAGTCAGTTTATAGGCAACGCTGGGGTTGATGTTATAAGTGATAATCTCGGCTTCATCGGCCAGATCGGCGCCATTGTAATCGTTGCCGAAATCGGTGCTCAGGCCAAAGTGAGAATTGAGGGACAGGCCCCAGCTCCAGCGGTCGTTGATGGGTTGGACCAGATAGGCATTGGGTACCCAGGCGGAAGGTGCAAAATCTTCTTCGTCGGCATTGGCGGTAGCCAGTCCGCCCAGGTAGCTGACCTCACCTTCTGCATCGACTTCAGGGTTAACGTGTGTGACACCGGCAGAAATACTGAGGCTGTCAAAGCGCGTGGCCAGCGCCGGGTTGCGGGCAATGGCTGCAGCATTGTCGCCATAAGCAGCTTCACCGGCAAAGGCGCGCCCGAGTCCTGCAGCACTGTGTTCGTTGAGCTGGAAGCCGGCGGCGTGAACCTGGGAGGCAAAAGGGGCGCCGACAGTCATAGCCGCCAGCAGCAGGCTGCGGGTATTCAGGTGTTTCATCATTACTTCTTCTCTCTACATCAAAAGCGTTAGGTTTTTGTGTCGTTTTCCGGAGCTGCGGATGGTGACATCGGAGCGCCCCTGTTTATTTTGCGGCGATTCTATAGAAACGGGTGTCAGGAAGTAAATGTAGACGCCTGAGAGCCTGGGAGGAAAACTTCATCACATTTCAGATATATCGAAATAGACTTAGCGGTCATTTTGATAATCTGTCTGCTGTTATCATTTTGGATTGAAGTTTTCCCTGTCTGCTGAGATGACTCTGTGGTCGGAAATTGATGGGTGGGGCTGTCAGGCACGCAATATTTTTGGTGCCTTGGGTGGTTTTGCAAAAGAATGCCTTCGTAATGTGTAAAATTCCAAACATAAAAAAACCCTGCCGGAGCAGGGTCTTTCGGTCGCATGACGCGTGCAGGAGCGGCGTTCTATTGCCCCGCTCTGCGTTTCTTTATTTGCGTTTCATGGACAGGAAAAACTCTTCGTTGGACTTGTAATCCTTGAGTTTGTCGACCAGAAATTCCGTGGCTGCAACGTCTTCCATATCGTGCAACAGTTTGCGCAGGATCCACACGCGTTGCAGTTCATCTTCGCGCATCAGCAGATCTTCGCGACGGGTGCCGGAGCGGCGAACGTTGATGGCCGGGTAGACACGCTTTTCGGAGATCTTGCGATCCAGGTGCAGCTCCTGGTTACCGGTACCTTTAAATTCTTCAAAGATAACTTCGTCCATTTTGGAGCCGGTGTCTACCAGAGCGGTGGCAACGATAGACAGGCTGCCGCCCTCTTCAATGTTACGGGCTGCGCCGAAGAAACGTTTCGGGCGTTCCAGTGCATGAGCGTCGACACCACCGGTCAAGACTTTACCGGATGACGGTACGATGGTGTTGTATGCGCGTGCCAGACGGGTAATGGAGTCGAGCAGGATGATGACGTCTTTTTTGTGTTCGACCAGACGTTTGGCTTTTTCGATAACCATTTCGGCCACTTGCACGTGACGTGCGGGTGGCTCGTCGAACGTTGAGGCAACCACTTCACCGCGAACCGAGCGCTGCATTTCGGTAACTTCTTCCGGACGTTCATCAATCAGCAGTACGATCAGATGACACTCGGGGTTGTTGCGGGTAATCGCCTGAGCAATATTTTGCATCATGATCGTTTTACCGGCTTTGGGCGGTGCAACGATCAGGCCGCGCTGACCTTTACCAATGGGAGCGATCAGGTCGATGATACGACCGGTCAGATCTTCTGTAGAACCGTTACCGGCTTCCAGTACCATGCGTTCGTTGGGGAACAGTGGTGTCAGGTTTTCAAACAGAATTTTGTTTTTGGAGTTTTCCGGTTTGTCGAAGTTAATCTGGTTAACTTTGAGCATGGCAAAGTAGCGTTCGCCGTCTTTGGGCGGGCGGATCTTGCCTTCGATGGTGTCGCCGGTGCGCAGGTTAAAGCGACGGATCTGGCTGGGCGAGACGTAAATGTCGTCGGGGCCGGCCAGGTAAGAACTGTCTGAAGAGCGCAGGAAACCAAAGCCGTCTTGAAGAATTTCCAGTACACCATCACCGTAGATGTCTTCACCGCTTTTGGCGTGGCGTTTCAAAATATTAAAAATAATGTCCTGCTTGCGTGAGCGAGCCAGGTTTTCCATGCCCATTTCTTTGGCAATGGCGATAAGTTCTTCAATGGGTTTGGTTTTCAGATCGGTTAAATTCATAAGTTTTTATTGAGACTGTTTGCGTCTGTCGGGGAATGGGTGAAATAGAAAGCGATAAGGCAGCACCAATAAATGATGTGTATGGAGAATGATTGGATGGCTTATGTCTTGAATCGCTGGTTTAAATGTTCCGTGTAGGTTCATCTGTTCGATAAGTACATAAATTGATCAACACAAGACCTGATGGTCAAACACAATTTTGCTTATCGTTTTTCTCTGCTTGTTTTCAGACCTGCTTTGAGACTTGAGTATTTACTGGAATCCCCAGAGTACTGTTCCAGCGATCGATAGAGTGATCCCGGGAGAATCAGCGTATGGCGAATGGTAGATACAGAAGTCGTAAAAGAAGGTTTTGGAATTATGTCCGGTCGGGTGTAACAGCTGTTTTCCTTGTTGAGTCCAACTTATTCTGATTCATTCCAGCTCAGAGAGAGCGGTTGTAACAGTGAGCTGAGGCAAGGTGACAGGCCGAGCGACCGAATTGATGTGCTGAGTATAGCGAGAAAAATCAAGCTGTGCAAAATTAAAACAGCAGTTGAAGCACTTTTTTCTGTATCCGTGTGACACGAAGTACAAATTGCTATGGGGATGCTGCGGGCCCTGGTCGCTTCCCTGCCCTGAAAAGCGCCGATCAAACGGCGGCTCTCAGGGCAGGGAATCTGTCTTACAGGCTGCTGTCGATGAACTCAACCAGCTGGGCTTTGGACAGAGCACCTACCTTGGTAGCTTCGGCGTTGCCGCCTTTGAAAATGATCAGGGTAGGAATACCGCGGATGTTGAATTTGCCAGGAGTGCCCTGGTTGGCATCAACGTCCATTTTGCAGATTTTGATTTTACCGTCGTATTCGCCGGACAGTTCATCCAGTACGGGGGCAATCATTTTGCATGGGCCACACCATTCTGCCCAGAAATCCACCAATACCGGACCTTCTGCGTTAAGGACTTCGGCCTCAAAGCTGGCATCTGTTACGTGAACGATGCTGTTACTCATAATGCTTCTCCTGAGAGTGACGGTTGCGAGTCTGCCCGAAAAGCAGATAATCACGAAATAAAGACCACGGATGATAATAACTGAGGCTTCAACACTCAAGCTCGGAAAGAGATTGGGGGGTGTTTTCGTGCAAATAAAGGGTTATTGGTGCCAGTGGGGCTTAGTTGAGGGGTCTGGGAGGACGGCGGAATCCTCTAGTTGTAGGTAGAGGTTGCCTGCTCGGCGGATTTGGACAGCCCCAGTTTTTCGAAGGCGATACTCAGTTCCTCGTGGGTGATGGGCTTGCTGAGGAAGTAGTTCATCCCGCTGGCGAAGACCAGTTCCTTGTGCTCCTCCATGGCGTGTGCGGTCAGTGCAACAATGGGGGTTGCTGCCAGACCGTGATCCTGTTCGTGGGTGCGAATCCGGCGGGTGGCTTCAAAGCCGTCCATTTCGGGCATTTCACAGTCCATCAGAATAAGGTCGAAAGGCTTTTCCGAATGTGTACACAGCTCCCAGGCTTCACGTCCGTTTTCAACCATCGTTGGCTCGATCTTCAATTTGCCCAGCAGGCCTTTGATCACCAGGCGGTTGACGGCGTTATCTTCCGCTACCAGTACCCGTAGGTTGGAGAAGTTGGCGGAGGTGGCGGATTGTGGTTCTAGCGCGGTGAGGTGCTGGCCGTGACCCAGCTGGTCGGCCATCAGATCGCGCAGTTTTTTCGGTGAAACCGGTTTACGCAGCACCTTTTTAATGTGTCTTTCTGCCAGAACATCGTGATTAAACTGATTGTCAGATGCCGTCAGCAGGAACAGGTGCGCCGGATAATCAGGGTGACGTTTGAGCAGGCTCGCTGCCAGCTCGATACCGTCCAGGTCGCTGAGACGATAGTCGAGGGAGATGAAATTGAAGTCGGGCTGACCGCTGGCGCGGCGGTTGCTGATGATCTTCAGGCACTCTTCGGCGGTGTGGGCGGTGACCACGTGCATACCCCAGCTCTGCCCGTGGTAGGACAGCACCTCGCACAGCGCCAGATTGTCTTCAACGATCAGCAGGTGCTTGCCCGCCAGTGACGGTACCACTCGCGAGCGGCCAAGCGGCATGTCGGCCAGATCAAACTGAGCCGTAAACCAGAAGGTTGAACCCTCCCCTTCAATACTGTCGACGCCCACTTCTCCGCCCATCAGTTCTGCCAGACGCTTGCAGATGGCCAGTCCCAGACCCGTGCCGCCGTATTTGCGAGTGGTTGAGCTGTCGGCCTGGCTGAAGGACCGAAACAGTTTTTCCTGGGTTTCGCTGGGAATGCCGATGCCGCTGTCAGTGATGGAGAAGCGGATCATGGGGTGATCCAGATCGGATTCTGCAACGCGCTGGGCTTTGACGCAGATACAACCTTCACTGGTGAATTTAAAGGCGTTGCCAATCAGGTTAATCAGAACCTGACGCAGGCGGGTGGGATCACCGAGAATGTGTATCGGCGTGGTGGGGGTGACGCTGCCCACCAGTTCGATGCCGCGTTTGTTGGCGGTAGCGCCGAACAGTTGAATGCAGTCCTCAATCAGTTCTTCCAGATTAAACGAGACCGCTTCCAGCTCGAGCTTGCCAGCTTCAATTTTCGAGTAATCGAGGATGTCATTGATGATGGTCAGCAGGGTTTCGCCGGAGCGGTGAATCACTTCCAGATAGTGTTTCTGGTTGTCGTTCAGCGGGGTGTCGCGCAGCAGTTCCACCATACCGATGACACCGTTCATGGGGGTGCGGATTTCGTGACTCATGGTCGCGAGGAACTGGCTCTTGGCTTTGTTGGCCTGTTCGGCAGCGGCCTGTTCGCGGCGACTTAGCAGCTTTTCCTCTTTGGCAGCCATCAATGCGGTTTCAACCGTGCGGCGTTTTTCAATATCCTCCAGCAGGGATTCGCGCATCTGGTTGATGGCCGAGACCACATTGTCGAGTTCGTCGGGCGGACTGTCGATGGGCTTTTTGCGTTTCAGACGGAGGCCGACACCGAGATTTTCCAGACTCAGTTGGCGGGCGTAGGAAGCAATGGTATCCATGTGATGAGTGAGCAGTGCGCGCACCAGCAATAGAATGAACAGACACACAATCAGGGTGGTGCTTGCCTGAACCAGACCAATATAACCGGCACGCTGCCAGAGCTTCTGGTTTACCCGCTCGAGACTGGCGGTGACAATCAGGGTGCCGAGGGTTTGTTGGGCATCCTCATCGGCGGTCGGATTTCCTGAGCCGTTGTTGCTGTTGCCACTTTTGGCGATGCTGTTAACCGGTCCGCTGGCGCTGGGGGTGTAAATGAGAGGGTATTCCTTGACCAGTACGTCCTGCGTGACCCGGTCAACCTCTTCAATGCCCAGTTCCATGTCCAGTGCACTGGCGACCATGGCCTGTTCCTGATTGTTCCAGTCTTTCCAGACGACGGTAACCTGCACCACGTCTTCCACTTCCAGCACGCTGTGTATCTGAACGTTCAGTTGTTCTTCGTCAAAGCTCCAGAGGCTTTTGGTGATGCTGGGCAAGGTGCTGATGCGCACCTGATCGAGGCGCTTGCGCAATTCGGAAACATCGTCGTGGTAACTGTAATAGAGTTGCAACAGGGTGCCGCCTATTGCAAACAAGGTGCTGGTCAACAGGATCAGCGCCATCAGTCTGGTCGCGATCGGGTTGCGGTGTCGGTAATCTCTCAATTTAGACATGGCAGTCCGGAGTGTACCTAATACTCGTCGTACAGTGTTATGTATTGTTTGCAATCGCCTGTGGGTGAGTACTTTTCAGAGTCAGTGTAGCAATGGCGCGTATTGTTGTATCCGTCCTTACTGGAATTTTGCCCGCCTGGAGTGATTAAAAGATACAAGTTTGGCGCTCTTTGCTGGTTATCGGCACTCAGGCCTCGTCCTCCATAAATTCTGCCAGTACCTGATTCAGGTAGCGCTGACCCAGCGGTGTCGTGGATAAGCGCTGGTCGCTGTCGGTCAGCAGCTGTCTTTGAATCAGATTGTGCAGCCGGTCATCGAGGGTATGCAGTGGCAAGCCGGTGCGCTCGGCAAACAGTGGCCGCTCCACTCCCTCTGTCAGTCGCAGGGCATTCATCATGAATTCCAGGGGCAGATCCTCATCGGCGATGGCCTGCTGTGCCGCGGTAAAGGCTTTGTCCGGGTTCAGGTAGTGTTCCGGCAACCGGGTTTTGTTCATCCTCACAATGCGGTTTTGCCCGGGCTGGGTAATCTTTCCGTGAGCGCCGGCACCCAGTGCCAGATAGTCACCGAACTGCCAGTAGTTCAGGTTGTGGCGGGACTGGCGTCCGGGGCGGGCATAGGCCGAGACTTCGTACTGGCGGTAGCCGTGATCATCCAGAAGCTGTTCGCCGGCCTGCTGGATGTCTGCCAGGGCATCGTCCACTGGCAGTGTCGGTGGACGGCTGTAGAATTCGGTATTCGGCTCAATGGTGAGCTGATACCAGGAGATGTGTTCAGGCTCCAGACCGATGGCCGTGCGCAAATCCTGTTCGCCGTCTGCGGGTGTTTGTGATGGCAGGCCGTGCATCAAATCCAGATTGAGGTTGTCGAAGCCCGCTGCCCGCGCCATGTCCACCGCCGACAGGGCTTCTTTGGCTCCGTGAATTCGGCCCAGCTGCTGCAGGTGCAGATCGGAAAAGCTCTGGATTCCAATAGACAGCCGGTTGATGCCCGCCGAGCGAAAGCCGCGAAATTTTTCCTGTTCAAAGGTGCCGGGATTGGCTTCCATGGTGATTTCGATATCGTCGACAAAACCGATCTGTTTTTCGGCGGCGCTCAGCATCTGGTCAATCGCGGATGGACTGAACAGGCTGGGGGTGCCTCCGCCAATAAAAATGCTGTGCAGCGCCCTGCCCTGAACCAGCGACAGACTCTGCTCCAGATCTTTCAGAACGGCGTCGACATAGGCCGCCTCGGGCAGTTCGCCGCTGGCCTTGTGCGAATTGAAGTCGCAATAGGGGCACTTGCGAACGCACCAGGGAATATGCAGGTAGAGGGACAGTGGTGGCAGTGTCAGCATGGCCTCAGAGTAACCGTTCGAGCTGGCTCAACAGCTGCTGCATGGCTTTGCCGCGATGGCTGATTGCGTTCTTCTCGGATTTGCTGAGTTCCGCTGCGCTGCAATCGTGCTCGGGGACATAAAATAACGGGTCGTAGCCAAAGCCGCCCTCGCCGCTGATCTTGTGCAGTATCTGCCCTTCCCAACTGCCCTGGCAAATCAGCGGTGTCGGATCTTCGGCGTGACGCATATACACCAGCACGCACTGAAAGCGCGCGCTGCGTTCCGCCTGCGCCAGTCCTTGCAAGCTGTTCAGCAGCTTCTGATTGTTGGCGCTGTCTTTGTCCGGGCCATCCTCGCCGGCGAATCGGGAGGAGTAGATTCCCGGCTTGCCCAGCAAGGCGTCCACTTCCAGGCCCGAGTCGTCGGCCAGTGCCGGCAAGCCCGTGGCGCGACAGGCGTGACGGGCTTTAAGAATGGCGTTTTCGACAAAGCTCAGGCCGGTCTCTTCGGCATCGCTGACGTTGAATTCGGACTGTGGAATCACCTCAAAGCCGGCGTCCCCCAGCAGAGACTGGAATTCTTTCAGTTTGCCGGCATTGCCGCTGGCCAGCACGATGCGTCGGGCGCGTGGAGTTTTGTCCGTCATAGCGTTTGGTTACTCTGCTCTTTTCGCGGGGTTAGTCTTTGTATAGTTTCTTGCTGAAGGTCACCGGGTAGGTGTTGCCGTCGTGGGTGACTTCAATCTTGAAATGCACTACTTCGTCGTTGTTACTGACGCGAATGGGGGCCAGATAATAGACCGCATCCTGCTCTTTGATCTCAATAAACTCGAGTGTTCTCTGTTGTTGCATCAGGTTGGTGATGGAGCCGCTGACCTTGGCGGGCAGACCTTTGCTGTTGCCGCCATCGGTGCTTTTGATAAGCGCGACATTGAGCAGCGACTGACCTTTGCCGCGGGTGAGATTGTAGGCGGTGGCCACTTCCGGCTGTAAAAACGTGCTGTTAAACACCGTGTGCAGCACGCTGTAGTCCCCAAAGGTGGTGAACTGGGAATCGGCACTGGAGAACTGGCTGCCGAACAGCAGACACAGCAGCAGGCCGAGGCGGGTCAGCCAGGGGGTGTTTGAAGTGTTCGATGGCATGGGGGCTCGGTGGGCGTGAGATGGATCAATCATAATGTGTCTCCTGAGTCTGTCTGGCCGGATGCTCTCGCCAGAGCTGGCGCTGCCCGGTGCAGCGCTGCGGGTTCGTTGTCTTAGTTTAGCTTGCGGGTTGAGAAATGGCGTCCCAAATGACTTGGGCGCCATTGCGGCGCTAGCGATGTTTGCGCAGGTGATAGATGGCGGTTTCACCGAACAGATTGGGGCGTAGGTCTTTCAGCAGTCGGCTGAAGCGACGCTCGGCGACCACCTGGCGCTTGAGGATGTCGATATCCAGTTCGCGGCACAGGAACTCAAAGTCCCGGAAGGTGCAAAAGTGGATATTGGGGGTGTCATACCACTGGTACGGCAGCAGGTCGGAAACCGGCATGCGGCCGTTGCTGAACAGGTGCCAGCGGGCTTTCCAGTGACCGAAATTGGGGAAGGTGACGATACACTCCTTCCCTACTCGCAACATTTCTTCCAATACCTTGTGGGGCGCGTGCATGGTCTGCAGAGCCTGGGTCATGACCACACTGTCAAAACTGTGATCGGCAAAGTTGGCCAGGCCGCGATCCAGGTTCTGCTCGACCACATTCAGGCCTTTGCTGATGCAGGTAGTGATCTGTTCGGGATCGATTTCCAGGCCGTAACCGGTCACCTGTTTGGTGTCGCGCAGGTTTTGCAGCAGAGTGCCGTCACCGCAGCCCAAATCCAGTACCCGACTGTTGGGTTGAATCCAGGCCTGGATGACGTCCAGGTCAATACGCAGTGGGTCGGTTATGCCGCCGGTGCTTGTTGATGGGCTCATACGTGAGTACTTACTCCCTTCATGTATTCGGTAAACAGACGATAGTAGCGATCGATAGGCAGCAAGAAGGCATCGTGTCCGTAGTCGGATTCCACCTCTGCGTAGCTGACGGCCTTGTCGGCGCCAATCAGAGCATCGACGATTTCTCGCGAGCGCTCGGGGGCAAAACGCCAGTCGGAGGTGAAGGACACCACCAGAAAGCGGCACTTGGCGTGACTGAAAGCCTCGACCGGGTCGTCATTGTATTCACGGGCAAGATCGAAGTAATCCAGGGCTTTTGTCATTAAAATGTAGGTATTTGCGTCGAACGAGCTCGAAAAAGCATCGCCCTGATAGCGCAGATAGCTCTCAATCTGGAATTCTACCGGTTCATCCTGTCCCTGCTGAAAGCTGCCCGAGCGAATCTCGCGGCCAAATTTCTGCCCCATGCCATCGTCCGACAGATAGGTGATGTGGCCAATCATCCGCGCTACCGCCAGACCGTCCTTGGGGTAGGTGTCGTGCACCTGATAATTCCCTTCGTGGTACTTGGGATCGGACATGATCGCCTGACGGGCAGTTTCGTTGAAGGCAATGTTCTGGGTGGTCAGGTTCATGGCTGAGGCAATCACCACGCAGTGACGCACGCGATCCGGGTATTCCAGAGCCCAGCGCATGGCCTGCATGCCGCCAAGACTGCCGCCGACAATCGCCGCCCACTGCTCAATGCCCAGCCTGTCGGCCAGACGAGCCTGGGAGTGAACCCAGTCGCGCACCCGCAAATGGGGGAAATCCTTGCCCCAGGGCTGGCCGGTCTGTGGATTGATGGATCGCGGGCCGGTTGAGCCGTGGCAGCCACCCAGATTGTTGAGTGCGACAACAAAGAAGCGATTGGTATCAATGGGTTTGCCGGGGCCAATGTAGTTGTCCCACCAGCCGGGCTTGCGATCATCTTCGCTGTGGTAACCGGCGGCGTGATGATGTCCGGACAGGGCGTGACAGATCAGTACCGCATTGGATTTTTGCGCATTCAGTTCGCCATAGGTCTCAATCACCAGATCGTAGGCGTCGAGCGTGCGGCCACTGGCCAGCTCCAGAGGCTGATCAAAATGCAGGGTTTGCGGTGTGACCAAACCGACAGAATCGTTGGCAAAGGGTGCGGGCATTGTGTCTCTGGGTTCCTTGGGGGTTGGCGCGCAAGTCTAAGGTCGCCCCAGCCTGTCTGCAAGGGCTGGAGTTGGGTTAGAGAGACCGTGATAGGGCGCGGGTAAAAGCCCGATAGCATATACCCGAATGGCGCCGGACGATAGTTGTCCGGTCAATTCTGCCCGCTGTCAGGCGATGCCGGCCAGTGAGTGCCGAGGTCTGGCCGTTCGGGAATCATTGGGTGCAGGCTGCAGCTGGGGATTGAGGGATGCATTGGCGCAGGGTTGCATGTCGATAATGCGTTCCAGTTCGACCAGTGCACTGCCCTGTTCAGCGATCATGGTGCGCAGTGACTGCAAGCGCAATGACTGGCTGCTGTGCTGCTGGTTCAGGTGGGTCATGTGCAGCATCTGCTGATCCAGCAGGCTTTTCTGATAGTGGGTTTCGTGGCTGATGGGGGTCAGTGCTTCCCGATTCCAGTGGTCGATGGCGGTATTCAGGTCGGTGTTCATGATCCGGACTTCCTGCACCAGTGAGTTGATAAAGCGCCCGATCACCCGTTGTTTGATGTTGAAAATATTGCCCAGCGAGCGACGGAACTGCTGGGCCTGTTGTTCCAGTTGACGCAGTCGCTGTAGGTGACTGTGCAGCTGAAAGCAATGACTGCTGGCGTCTTCCGGGCTGCAGCAATGATTGTTGGAGCGCTCGTAGATGGTCAGCAGGGTGGTGTTGGCCGCTTTGGCCTGCTGTTCGACCCGGATCATGCGCTGGCGCAGCTGCTGGAAAAACTCATCAATGGCCTTGCTGAGCCCCACAAACGACCAGCTTTTCACCATTTTCTGGTGGGTGGTGCCGATCAGTCCCTCCAGCTGGAAGGGGGTCAAGGGCTCGCGCAGTTGCTGGCAGTGCTCATCGATTTGGCGCTGGTAGGTGCGCAGATCCAGATGCTGGCGATGGTATTGCTGATGCAGTTTGCGTACGTTTTGGCGCAGTGCCTGAACCTGGGTGTCAAACTGCGCGGGGCGGTGTATCTGCTGCTGCAGGCTTTCCAGTTCGCGGTCGGAGTGGAATAACTGCTTTTGAAGGTTTGTGCGAGTGCTTTTGACGATGCGGATGGCATCGCTGAGGATACGCTGGCCGGCAATCTGCTGCTGGTTGCGCAGCAGCTGATTGATCAGCAGGGCTTCCAGTTGTGGCAGGTTGCTGCGCTGGAGCAGGGCATCGTCACCTCGGGCCTGTGCCAGCAGCCCCTGCTTGGCGGAAATGGCCACCACCTGTTCCAAGGGTTGTGACAGCGAGCGCGCGGTCTGTTCGCGGATCTCTTCAATGTCCCGGTCTGCGGATTCGTCCAGGTTGTCCCACAGCACATCCACTTTGTTGAGCAGGGCAATGGTATTGCTTTGTTGCTGGGCCGCGCGCAGGCCTTTCAAATGATCCTGCCAGATGGTGATGTCGCTGTAACTCAAGCCGGAGTCCGCCGCCAGCAGAAAGATCACGGCGTCCGCCTGTTGCAGGGTGCTGAGGGTCAGTTCCGGCTCATTGCCCAATGCATTCAGGCCGGGGGTGTCGAGGATTCGCAGTCCGTGGCGCAGCAGCGGGTGATCGAGATTGATCAGGGCGTGCCGCCAGCGGGGTATTTCCAGCAGCCCGTCGCTGGTGGGGGGCAACTGTTGTGGATCAAAGCCCATGGCCCTTGCATCACTGGCTTGCACGCGCTTGACCTGGGAAATGGTGCTCATGGCCCGTGCCACCGATTCAGGATCGGCCATGTCAAAAGGCAGGGTGACCCAGTTTTTCGGGATGCGCCTGAAGTTATTCAGGCTGGTGGTCGTGCGCCGGGTTTCGATGGGCAGCAGGCGGACGTAGCCCGGTCCGCTATCGCGCTCGGATTCGCGGCCCGGCGTGTAGAAGATTTCCGTGGGGCACATGGTGGTGCGGCCGGGTTTCGACGGCAGCAGGCGCTGGTTATATTCGGTGAAGAGAAGGGCGTTGATCAGCTCGGTTTTGCCGCGGGAGAACTCGCCGACACAGGCGACGGTAAAGCTGGCATTATCCAGCAGGTTCAGGGCTTTCTGCAGGCAGTGGCGAGTTGCCTGGCTCTGGCTTTGGTGGTTTTTGAACCACTCCTGACTCTGGCGCAGTTGTTGGCTGAAGGTGTGCTTCCAGCGGGCAAATTCTGCCATGCGTTGATAGAAGGATATCGAATCCATACGGTATTTAAGGCCCCAAACTTCGGTGTGCGTTGTTATTATTGTGTGTCGCTAATTGGTATCGGTAATTTTTATGGTGCGCCGGTTGTTGTGTCTTTGGTGGCGCAGCGACTCGCTGATATTGATTTTGCACAGGTTGTCACCCGTGTCGGACAATGCTCTGTTGCCTCGACGTGGCGTCAAAATTCTAAAAACATAGATGACTCATTAAAACTGAAATACGGCGGCTATGGAAGGGGCGAAAAGAAGACTGCGGTGGGGAAAGATGCCCCGATTCGTACAAGAAAATCAGCCATTAGTATGAATTTGGACGGTTAATGAACAGTTGACTGCCAGGGAAGCAGGCCACTGTTCACACCGGGTTGCGTCGGTCAGGGAAGGGTCAGATTCCCATAACCAGTTGTCGGGCAACACCACCCATACCCGCGGCAGCGGCCAGGTATTTGATCAGAACCTGCACCACATTCAGCGCCAGAAAGGCAAAGATCGGGGAGATATCAATGCCGCCCATGTCGGGCAGCAATTTGCGGAACGGCGCCATGACTGGCTCCACCAGTTGACGCACCAGCATCAGGGCAGGGTTGTCACTGTGGGGGGCAATCCAGCTGGCAATCACCATGATCAACAGCCCCCAGAAAAAGATATTGGCGGCCAGGCCCAGTATGCCAACGGCAGACCAGAGAAGTCCGTAGAGCGGATTAATGAGACTGCCCATGATGATCAGGGCGCAGATCTCGATGATCAGAAACTGTACCACCAGGGCCAGTAACAGGCCGGCCAGATCAATGCCCATGATACCCGGAACCACACGGCGGATGGGGATCAACAGGGGGTTGGTGGCCTTCACAATAAATTGCGAAATCGGGTTGTAAAAATCCGCCCGCGCCAATTGCAGCAAAAAGCGCAACATGACGACCAGTAGGTACAGCGACCCCAGAGTTTGTACGATTAAGGTGCCGATCTCCTGCATTGGCCCCATGATGTTCTCCTTTTAGATAAGAATTCTTGCTGGCTCAGGCAGACTCACTGAGCACCCAGCTCCCTGGCCATTTCCCGTGAGCGCTCGGCGCAGGCGTCCATGGCTTTGCTGACCACATCGCGGAGTTTGTTTTCCTCGAAGGATTGAATGGCTCTTTCGGTGGTTCCGTTGGGGGAGGACACCCGACGGCGCAGCTCAATCACGTCCACATCGCTGTCCTTGGCCAGTTTGGCGGCGCCCAGTGCGGTTTGCAGGGTCAGTTCGGTGGCGTTCTCACGGCTCAGGCCCTGTGCGACACCGGCGTCGATCATGGCTTCCATCATCAGGAAGTAGTAGGCGGGCCCGCTGCCGGAGACGGCGATAACGGAATCAATCAGGTCTTCGCTGGCGGTCCACTGGACGATGCCTACCGCTTCCATGATTTCCTGGGCGATGGCTTTCTGTTCGTCGCTGGTGCGCTCGTTGGCGAACAGGCCGCTGGCGCCGGTCTGGACCAGTGCCGGGGTGTTGGGCATGCAGCGCACGATGGCCAGATCATTGCCCAGCCAGGCGTCCAGACTGCGAATATCGATACCGGCGGCAATGGAGATGATCAGCGGTTTGTGTGCCAGATGCGGACGCAGGTCGCTGCAGACCTGTTCCATCACCTGAGGTTTGACGGCCAGTACGATCACGTCAGCACGCACTGCGGCTGCGGCATTGTCACTGGTGGTGACGACCGGAAAACTGTCGGCCACCTTGTCCAGTGTGGGCTGATAGGTGTCGGTGGCGGTGATCTGTCCGGCACCAAACCCTTTTTGAACCAGTCCGCCAATGATGCTGCTGGCCATATTGCCCGCGCCGATAAAAGAGATTTTTGCTTGTGTCACGTGGTCTTCCTGTATTGGTGTCCGTTGACTCCCGACATGGCGGGGAGCTGTAGTTATTAACCGAGTTATTGGCTGAATTATTGTCGCTTGCCAAAGATATCTGTGCCGATGCGCACCAGGGTCGATCCGGCGGCAACGGCCGCTTCCAGATCGCCAGACATACCCATCGACAGGGTGTCCAGATGGGGGTGGTGTCGCTGTATCTCCGGGGTTGATTGTAATCGTTTCAACGTGTTGGCCAATGGCAGCAGTGCCTGTTGTTGCTGTTCAAAATCGTCCCGCGGGGCGGGAATGGCCATAAAGCCCCGCACACAGATATGGGGCAGATTGCTCAGGCTTTCAAGCAAATCGTCCAGTTCATCCAGTAAAACTCCGGATTTTGTCGATTCGTTATCCACATTCACCTGCAGACAAATGTTGATGGGGGGCAGGTGAGGCGGGCGCTGATCATTCAGGCGGACGGCTATTTTGGCGCGATCCACACTGTGAACCCAGTCAAAGTTTTCGGCAATAGCGCGGGTTTTATTGGATTGCACAGGACCTATGAAGTGCCATTCAATGGTTAAATCCTTAAGTTGCTCTTGCTTCTCCAGCGCTTCCTGCAGGTAGTTTTCGCCGAAACAGCGCTGGCCCGCCTGATAGGCTTCCCGAATATCGCTGGCGGGCTTGGTTTTGCTGACGGCGAGTAATTTGACGCCATCGGCCGGGCGGCCACAGTTGCTCAGCGCACGGGCTATGCGCTCATTGACTTCTGCTAGGTGGGTAGGAATCTTAGGCATATACTTGGTACATTATGGGTCTGACTTGGGGTGGACGCTCGATAAATTTGGCCGTATCTCGTTAAAGGTTTGCTTCTGGCTGGCAGTTTGCTCGGCCATATCTCTAAGCATTCGGCTCAAAAAGCATTAGAAGAACGCTTCAAAAGTTTGAATAATGTATTCAATAGTTAAATAAAAAGTATCAAGCAAAGGTTGTTTATGGATATTACGGAACTTTTGGCGTTCAGTGCCAAACAGGGCGCTTCGGATTTACACCTTTCAGCGGGCTTGCCGCCTATGATCCGGGTCGACGGCGACGTGCGCCGCATTAACCTGCCTGCCATGGAGCACAAACAGGTTCATAGTCTGATCTACGAGATTATGAATGACAAGCAGCGCAAGGATTTTGAAGAGTTCCTGGAAACGGATTTCTCCTTCGAAGTGCCCGGTGTAGCCCGTTTCCGGGTAAACGCCTTTAACCAGAACCGCGGTGCCGGTGCGGTATTCCGGACCATTCCTTCCAAAGTACTGACCATGGAAGAGTTGGGTATGGGTCAGGTGTTTCGCGATATCTGCGCTGTGCCACGGGGGCTGGTACTGGTGACCGGACCCACCGGTAGTGGTAAGTCCACTACCCTGGCGGCGATGATGGATTACATCAACGACCACAAGTACGAACACATTCTCACCATCGAAGACCCCATCGAATTCGTGCACGAATCGAAAAAGTGTCTGGTGAACCAGCGGGAAGTGCACCGCGATACTCACGGCTTCTCGGAAGCCCTGCGCTCTGCGCTGCGGGAGGATCCGGATATCATTCTGGTGGGCGAGATGCGGGATCTGGAAACCATTCGCCTGGCGCTGACCGCGGCAGAAACCGGTCACCTGGTGTTTGGCACCCTGCACACCACCTCGGCGGCGAAAACCATCGACCGGATTGTGGATGTGTTCCCGGCCAACGAGAAATCCATGGTCCGCTCCATGCTGTCGGAATCCCTGCAGGCGGTTATATCCCAGACCCTGTTGAAACGTAACGGCGGTGGCCGTGTGGCCGCTCACGAGATCATGCGCGGGACCTCGGCGATTCGCAACCTGATCCGTGAAGACAAGGTCGCGCAGATGTACTCCGCCATTCAGACCGGTGGTGCCATCGGCATGCAGACCATGGATCAGTGTCTGGCCGATCTGGTCGCGCGTCGCATCATTAACCGCGATGTGGCCCGTGAGAAGGCGAAGATGCCCGATAACTTTTGATGTCGGCTGACTCCGACAAATACCGGCTGAAGTGACTTCTCCGAAAGTGACTGCAGCGGATTGCCCCTGACAATAACGGATAAGGAAAAGACGATGGATTTTGAACGCCTGTTGGCGCTGATGGTAGAGAAAGGCGCTTCGGATTTGTTTATCACCGCAGGTGTTCCGCCTTCGATGAAACTCAATGGCCGTCTGGTGCCGGTGACCACCACTCCTCTGTCGCCGGAAAAGGCCCGTGAGACCGTACTGGCGGTGATGAATGAGAAGCAGCGTCACGAGTTTCTGGAAAGCAAGGAGCTGAACTTTGCCGTCAGTGCCCGGGGTATTGGCCGATTCCGTTGCAGTGCGTTTTACCAGCGCAACCTGGCGGGCATGGTGCTGCGTCGCATTGAAACCAATATCCCGAAAATCGACGATCTGGGTCTGCCGGAAGTGATCAAAGAGCTGGCCATGACCAAGCGTGGTCTGATCATCTTTGTGGGTGCAACCGGTACCGGTAAGTCCACCTCGCTGGCTGCCATGATCGGCCACCGCAACCGCAACTCCAAGGGTCATATTATTTCCATCGAGGACCCGATCGAATTTATTCACCAGCACCAGGGTTGTATTGTGACCCAGCGGGAAGTGGGTATTGATACCGATTCCTTCGAAATCGCACTGAAGAATACCTTGCGGCAGGCGCCGGACGTGATTCTGATTGGTGAGGTTCGCTCGCGGGAGACCATGGAGCACGCTATTGCCTTTGCCGAAACCGGTCACCTGTGTCTCTGTACCCTGCACGCCAACAACGCCAACCAGGCGCTCGACCGGATTATTCACTTCTTCCCGGCGGATCGTCACCGCCAGCTGTGGATGGATCTGTCCCTCAACCTGAAAGCCATCGTGGCACAGCAGCTGATCCCCACGCCGGACGGCAACGGTCGCCGCGCCTGTCTGGAAGTGATGCTCAATACCCCGCTGGCGGCGGATCTGATTCGCAAAGGCGATGTGGTTGAGCTGAAAGCGCTGATGACCAAGTCCTCCGAGCTGGGCATGCAGACCTTCGATCAGGCGCTGTTCGAGCTCTACGATCAGGGCGAGATTACCTACGAAGATGCCCTGTCTTACGCCGATTCGCCGAACGATCTGCGTCTGATGATCAAGCTGGCATCGGAAACCGATTCGGAATATCTGTCCAATGCCGCTGATGAACTCAGCATTCAGGACGATGACGACGACCGCTCGCGGTTGTTCTGATCTCCCAGGCCGGAGGTGGATTCCGTGTCCACCTCCGGTTGAGTCTTTCAACGTTTTTGTTTCCGGCCAATATTTAGTCCTCTCCCGATATGACGTTATTAACCCTGCGTGCAGGCGCCAGCGCCTTCCGACAAATACAGCGCGATGGCTTGTCGCCGGAACAGATCAGCAGCGTCTTCGGTGCGTCCGGCGCCGCCAAGTGGCTGGCGATTTACGGTCTCGACCGGGCGATTTTTTCCCAGTGGCTGACGGCGGCGGAGCAGCCGATCCATCTGTTCGGGACGTCGGTGGGGGCTTTCAAACTGGCGGCCGCCTGTCATCGGGACGCCGGTGGGGGGCTGGATGCGCTGGCGCACGCCTACATTCAGCAGAGTTACCCCAAGGGCGTGACTCCCGATGAGATTGAGCGGGAATTTCGCAAAATTCTCGATGTGACCATCAATGAGGCGCGGGCGACCGAGGTGCTGTCACATCCGCGCTATCGGTTTGGCTGTGGCGCGGTGCGTTGTCACGGCGGGTTGGCCAGTCCGAATCCTCGTCGGCAGACGGCTTCCTGCAGCAAGGCGGCGGTCAACAATATGAAGGGCAGAGGAGCGCTGCGCAGCAAGCTGGATCGGGTGGTGTTTCACGATCCCAGAGCCAGCTTCCCGCTGGCGGTCAACAACGGTGTGGCCCGCGATGGCTATCGCACAGAGGCGGTGGCGCTGTCGCCGGCCAACATTACTCAGGCGCTGAAAGCTTCCGGTTCTATCCCGGTGTATATGCACGGGGTCAACGACATTCCCGGGGCGGGGCCGGGGGTTTATCGGGACGGCGGACTGCTGGACTATCACCCGGTGCCCGGCAGCTTTTGGCAGGATGAAGCCGGGTTGATTCTCTATCCGCACTTTTATCCAGACTGCAAGGTGGGCTGGTTCGACAAGTTCCTGCCCTGGCGCAAAGCCGCACCGCAGTTGCTCGATAGGGCCGTGCTGGTGTATCCCAATCAACAGTTTTTTGCCGACACCCGACTCGGGCGGGTGCCGGACCGTCAGGACTTTGCCAAATTTGCCAACAATGATGCCGAGCGCATTCGCCTGTGGCAGGAGGTGGCAGACAAGAGTAATCGACTGGGGGAAGAATTTTTGGAGATGGCCGCTTGCGGTGATCTGGCGGCGCGGGTTGAACCCCTTGCGCCCTAGTCCCGGCAAGCCATGGGGTGTCAGCAGCTGCCGGACGATTTTCGGCGCATTTTCAGGCATACTTTGTCTGTCTGGCCGCGGAACAGTGGCCATTTGATGCACGCGACCATTGTTGTCCCCGACTTTTGTTATACCAGAATTGCCGGAGCCCCTGTTTTCCATGATTAACTGGAACGATATCGATACCGTCCTGCTGGATATGGACGGCACCCTGCTGGATCTGCACTTTGACAACTACTTCTGGCTGACCCATTTGCCCAAGCGCTACGCCGAGACCTACGGTGTGGATGAGGCTGAAGCCATCGCCAGGCTGCAGGCGCACATCAAGGCTCACGAGGGCACTCTCAAGTGGTATTGCCTGGAGTTCTGGTCGGAGTCGCTGGGGCTGGACATTCGTCGCCTCAAAGAAGAAGTGCAACACAAGATTCAGATTCGCCCGTTTGTGGTGGAGTTTCTGCAAGCCCTGCAGGCCCGGAACAAACGACTGGTGCTGATCACCAACGCCCACCCGCAAAGCCTCGATCTCAAGCTGGAAATCACCGCCATCGATCAGTGGCTGCACATGGTGATCTCTTCTCACGAGTTTCAGCAGCCGAAGGAGGCACAGGAGTTCTGGCAGGCACTGCAGCAGCGTGAGCCCTTTGATCCCGAGCGCACCCTGTTTGTGGATGACACCTTGCGGGTGCTGGATTCCGCCAGAGACTTTGGTATCCGCCATCTGCTGTGCCTGCATCAGCCGGACAGCCAGCGCGAGCACCGCCAGATTACCGAGTATCCCGCCATCCATCACTTTGATGAGGTGATGCCCCGATGAGCAAGGGCGGCATGGACAAGGGCGCTATGGATAAAGTCCGACTGGACAAATGGCTGTGGGCTGCGCGTTTTTTTAAAACCCGCAGCCTGGCCAAGCAGGCCATCGACGGCGGGAAAATTCACTGCGATGGTCAGCGGGTCAAGCCCAGCAAAGAGATTCCGGTGGGGGTGAAGCTGACCATCCGTCAGGGGTGGGACGAAAAAGTGGTGGAGGTCATTGCCCTGTCCGATCAGCGCCGCGGTGCGCCGGAGGCGGCCTTGCTCTATAACGAAACGGCAGACAGTCTCGCCAGGCGCGAGGCCGAGGCGGCACAGCGCAAGCTGGTTCGCGGTGCCGGCGTCGGGCCGGAGCGTCGACCCACCAAAAAGCAACGGCGACAAATACACCGTTTTCTGGAGCAGGATGACTCCTGAAAACTGACTTCAACGGGATGAGGGAATACTCTTGAAGACATGGACTGCGGCAACACAGCGACTGATAACTTTGGCCCTGCTCCTGCTGGCAACCGCCACCGTTCAGGCGGCCGGTAATACCAGTGTTGAACGTCTGAAAGACGCTGTTGTAAAAATTCATACCACCTCCACGCCGGCGGATTATTTTACCCCCTGGCGCCTGCTGAATGCGCGTCAGAGCAGCGGTTCCGGTTCGGTGATCAGTGGCAACCGCATTCTGACCAACGCCCATGTCGTGGCCGATGCCACCTACATCCAGGCGCAAAAACACGGCGATCCCCACAAGTACCTGGCGCGGGTTGCGTTTATTTCCCACGAGGCGGATCTCGCCATACTGGAAGTGCTGGAACCGGATTTCTTTGATGGTTTGCGGCCGCTGGCGGTGGGCTCCCTGCCGGAACCGTTGCAGGACGTATCGGTGTTTGGCTATCCGTTTGGCGGCACCACCCTGAGCATCACCCGCGGGGTACTGTCACGCATTGAGCACCAGTACTACGCCCACGCCGGCGGCTATTTTCTCGCGGGGCAGATCGACGCTGCCATCAACCCGGGCAACAGCGGCGGCCCAGTGATTGTCGACAATAAGATTGTGGGGGTGGTGATGCAGACCAACACCAGTGGTCGGGCGGAAAACCTCGGTTACTTTGTGCCTCCCAGTGTCATCAAACACGTGTTGGAGGATGCCAAAGACGGGCATCACGATGGTTTCCCGGATCTCGGTTTTCGCACACAGGACCTGGAAAGCCCGGCCATGCGTCAGGCCTACGGGGTTGCGGATCGGGATGGGGGGATTCTGGTGGCTCATGTGTTCGAGGATTCGTCGGCCTCGGGCAAGATCCTGCCCAACGATGTGATTATGGCCATCGATGGCTTTGACATTGCCGATGACAGCAGTCTCGAATTTCGCAACAACCTGCGCACCAACTATAAGTACGCCATTGATCAGTACCATCGGGGCGACGAGGTGGAGATTCATCTTGTCCGCCGTGGTGAAGAGTTAAAAGTCACACTGGTGGCCGGCCCCAACCGCAATTTCAGTCTGGTGCGTGAGCAGGCGTTTGAACAAACCCCGGAGTATCTGGTGTACGGCGGCGTGGTGTTTGTGCCACTGAACATGAATCTGATCAAGCGCTGGGGCGCCGACTGGCACCGGCAGGCACCGGTATCCTTCCTCAATGCGCGGGAAACCCGTTCCAGCACAGACAAGGAAGAGCTGGTGGTGGCCTTGAAGGTGCTGGCAGCGGATGTGAATCTGGGGTATCACGACTGGAAAAACTGGATTCTGGAATCCATCAATGGTGTGCCCATCCGCAATTTTGAGGATTTCTGCCATCGGATTGTCCATGGAACAGAAACCAATACCGTGCTGCGCGACGATGGAGGCTTTCAGATGGTGCTTAATCGTCAGGGTGCTGAAGACAGTGAACAGGCCATTCTGACGCGCTACCGGGTTCCCAAGGCCAATGGCTGTCATCTGGCCGGAGATAAGGCGGCGGAGGTGACCCCGTGAGCCGATCTGTACTGGCGGCGGGGCTCGCCTGTCTGCTTGTGATGTTCGGCTCGGCCAGTGCCGAGATCTACCAGTGGCGAGACGCCAGCGGCAAACTGCATTTCAGCGACAAAAAACCGAAGCAGCAGGCGGCGAAAGACATTTCCGATACGTTGGGTGACATCAACGTGGATCAAAGTGCCGTTGAACGGGAAAAGCTGGAAAGGTTGTTCAAGCCCGAAACACCTGAGGAAAAAGCCCTGCGTCAACAGGAGGCCGGGCGTCAGGCCTATCGCGAGGAGAAGCGAAAAGAGCAGTGTGAGCAGGCGCGCAATTATCTGGATGCCCTCAAGGGGCCGGTGTACTTTGTGCGCGAGGATGGCAGCAGTTACGACATCAGCGAGGCGGAACGGCGCCAGCGGGTAGTGGCGTTGCAGGCGCAAATTCGTCAGTACTGCCCCTAGCTGTTCATCGGCCGGCTTTGGTGGGCGGACGATCTGAGCTGGCCGGGGTATCTGAAAAGACGCAAGCCGTGATAAAATCGCGACCCGATTGACGAGCGACCCGAGATACCATGCCCAGCTGCGATTTAATGCAACGCTTCCTGTTTGACCAGACCGATATCCGCGGTGAAGTGGTCACCCTTTGCGACAGCTATCAGCAAGTTCTTGAAAACAATCAGAATTTACCCCCCAGGGTACAGTCGTTACTGGGCGAATTTGTTGCCGCAGTGAGCCTGCTATCCAGCACCCTCAAATTCGATGGCATCCTCACGCTGCAGGCGCGGGGCGATGGCCCGTTGCCGCTGATCATGGCGGAATGCAGTCACCACAAGGCCGTTCGTGCCATTGCCGAGGTAGACCCCGAGGCTGATTTTTCCGCGTTTGAAGGCCGGAATCTGCAATCTCTGGTGGGGTCTGGCATGTTGGCGATCATCATTGACCCGGACAAGGGCAGTCGTTACCAGGGCATTGTGCCGCTGGATCACCCGGATCTGAGCACCTGTTTGCAGGGGTATTTTGATCAGTCCGAGCAGTTGCCCACCCGATTCTGGCTCACCAGTGATGACAAGGCCGCCACCGGCCTGATGTTGCAGGCTCTGCCGCAACAGGTCGCCAGTGCCGATGAGAACCGCGATCAGTGGGAAACCGTGGTTCAGCTGGCCAACACCATCAAAGATGACGAGCTGCTGACACTGGAGCACACCGAAGTACTCTACCGACTGTTCCACGAAGAGAAGGTGCGCCTGTTTGATCCCGTCGCCGTGCGTTTCGAGTGCAGCTGTTCCCGGGAAAGATCCGCCAACGCCCTGAAATCTCTGGGCCGCAGCGAAGTGGAAGCGCTGTTGGCAGAGCAGGATCTCATCAGTATCGATTGCCATTTCTGCAACCAGACCTATGCGTTTGGCACGCAAGACATCGATGATATCTTCGGAAGTGAACAACATTCGCTGCATTGATTAAAAAAGCGGCAGAATGGGATCGATTCGCATATTGTTTTCTGACATAATGGCGCCCCCAAAATTCTAACTATCTCCTGGGCAACGTATCCGGGAGGAGAAAATACTGACTATGACTGCCCTGTGCGGAGGTTTGGCTCTCGGCCAAGCCTCCGCACTTTTAGGGGTTAACAGGCCACAAAGCTGACAGGACTATTAAAGAAATGACACAGATTGATGATGCGGCTCCGACCGTTTACACCGACCTTACGACTGCCGAACTGGTCGAGCAGGCACTGAAGCGTGGTGAGGGTTATCTTTCTCACACTGGTGCTCTGGTTTGCGAAACCGGCGAGCGTACCGGTCGTTCACCTGCTGATCGCTTCACTGTTGATGAGCCTTCCACTTCTGAAAGTATCGATTGGGGCTCAGTAAACCGTCCTTTCGCTGCCGACAAATTTGACGCTCTGTGGAGCCGTGTTGAAGAGCACCTGTCCACAGTAGATACTTTTGTGTCTCACCTGCACGTGGCTGAAGACCCCGAGCACTACCTGCCGGTTAAGGTTACCACCGAGACTGCCTGGAACAACCTGTTCGGTCGCAACATGTTCATCCGCACCGACAACTACAATCCAAAAGGCAAGGAAGAGTGGACCATTCAGCACGCGGCCAACTTCGTTTGTGACCCTGAGCGCGATGGCACCAACTCTGAAGTGGCTGTGATTGTGAACTTCGCTCAGCGCAAAGTACTGCTGGCTGGCGCTCGTTACGCGGGCGAAATGAAGAAAGCCATGTTCTCTGTACAGAACTTCCTGTTGCCTGAAAAAGACGTTATGCCTATGCACTGCTCGGCCAACGTTGGTAAAGACGGCGATACCTGCCTGTTCTTCGGCCTGTCCGGTACGGGTAAAACCACCCTGTCTGCTGACCCCGAGCGTTTCCTGATTGGTGATGACGAGCACGGTTGGGCCAAGGGCGCTGTATTCAATATGGAAGGCGGCTGCTACGCCAAGACCATCGACCTGTCTCAAAAGAACGAGCCAGTGATCTGGGATGCCATCAAGTTCGGTGCCATTGTTGAGAACGTTGTTCACAACGACAAGCGCGAGCCAGACTACTCTGACACCAGCCTGAGTGAGAACGGCCGTTGTTCTTACCCTCTGGAGCACGTTGAAATGCGCGTTCTGGAAAACCGTGCCGGTGAGCCGAAGAATGTTATCTTCCTGACCTGTGATGTAACCGGTGTTCTGCCTCCTGTTTCTATCCTGTCCAAAGAAGCCGCGGCTTATCACTTCCTGTCTGGCTACACCGCTCGCGTTGGTTCTACTGAAGTCGGCGCCGAGGCCGGTATCAACCCGACTTTCTCCACCTGTTTTGGTGCTCCTTTTATGCCACGTCCTGCTCGCGAGTACGCCGAGCTGCTGATGAAGCGCATTGAAGACTTCGGTTCCAACGTCTACCTGGTGAATACCGGTTGGACTGGCGGTTCCGGTGGTGCTGGTGGTGCGGGTTCACGTTTCCCGATTCCTGTGACCCGTGCTGTGGTAGCTGCGTGTCAGAACGGTTCTCTGGAAGGCGTTGCCACTGAGACTCTGGACGTCATGAACCTTCAGGTTCCTGTTGAGGTTCCAGGTGTTGATGCCAGCTACCTGAACCCACGCAATGCCTGGTCTGATCAGGCTGCTTACGATGAAGCTGCTGCCAAACTGGCGGGCTTGTTCGCTGAAAACATCAAGAAATTCAACGTCAGTGCCGACGTTGAAGCAGCGGGTCCTAAAGCGTAATGCTGAAGTGATTTGCAGTGTTTGATGTGAAAAAGGCCGCGATAAGCGGCCTTTTTTGTGCCCGCTTGTTCTGTGTTTTCTGTCACACAAGTGGCGCATTAATCATTTTTAGTTTACATTTGCCTCCCCAAAAATCCGGTTTTCGCTTTGGCTCAGCTTGGTATTACTCCCTGTCTGTTATCGGTTGAATCGCCGCGAAAAGGTCATCGGCTCCGGTCGATGTGGAAACGCTGTCGCGGGAGTGACAGATAACACCCAATGACCGCAAGGTTAGACAAGGAAAGGTAATTAAATATGCGTAAACACTTGGTGGTGCTTTTGACGGCCGCAGCTTCTTTTTCGGCGACAGATGCGCTGGCTCTTAACAGCCACGATCAGCAGCTGATCGATTCCATGACGCTGGGTAGTGCAGGCAGCCTGCGCAATGCAGCGAAGTCCATTTACCGGGGCAGCAGCCGGGATGAGCTGGTGCTGGATACCCTGGCGGAAAAAACCCTGCAACTGTCTCCTTCGGCAAACGATAATACCTCTGTCGATGCTATTTCGTGGGGCTGTAAGGCTCTGGGCCAGTCGGGCAACAAGCGTTACTACACAGCATTGATGACGATGGCTCAGGACGACAGCGTGCATCGCAAAGCTCGTAAATACTGTAAAAAATCCGCGAACCAGCTGGGGCGTGCAGAAGGTGAGCAGTATCAGCGAGGCGATTCCAAACTGAAAAAACAGGCGTCTGTGTCCAGACCAGCCAAGCCAAAACCCAAGCCTAAGACTGCCAGCGGAAATAATCAGCCGATCACTGCGGTTACCAACGGTATGGGTATGTCTGAGGTTTACGCCCTGATCGGTACACCCACCAGTACTTATACCCATCAAACCGGTAAGGCCTGGATCCCGTTTAATTTCAAAGGTGGCGATCTGGCGCGCACGGTGGCGCTTTATCAGGGACAGGGGCGTGTTGTGTTCAGCAATACCAATCGCTATAGCGGTCAAATGGTGGTGCTGGAAGTGATCGTTGATCCAAACGAATCCGGTTATCAGTAAGCTTTTTTTGATCGCCGCGCATCAATCAACAGCGTTTGCCACTGTGGACGATTCAATTTTCAATGAGGCATCAGTCGTTCAGGTTGTTGTCTCATAAAGAATGTTGAATTGTCCGCTGCTGACCAGCAGCTGATCTTGCTTCAGCGTGAAGGTGCAGCTGGCGGCCTGAGGCTGTTGCGCCTGTAAAGTGACTTCAATCTGGCAGGGCTGAAGCTCGTTGATCTGCGGCCGATAACACACCATTTCCCTGACACCAATGATCATGGCTTTGCCAAACGCCTTTGGACTTTGCTGTGACCGTTCGCGCAGTGACAGTAAACCGTGAAAGGCCAGCGCCTGAGCGGCGTATTCCAGTGCGGCCCAGGATGGCAGTTGCCCGCCGCGGTTGAGAGGCTGGAGATGGTCGGGGTTGGCAAGGCAAGTGATTCCCTGTGTATCACAGGTCAAGACTTGTTGCAGCAGGCACATGCGCCCGGAGTGAGGCAGGTGTTGATAGAGGTCGGTGACTTCTCTGGATGTCTGTATGTCGCAGCTATCAACGGTTTCCGCTGATTTGCCGGGGGAGGCCGGGGGTACGTATTTCGGTTCTGTTACAGTATAATTCAGCACCCCTTTGACCACCGGACTGCCTTTTTCTGTGCCGATAAATCGGTATTCAGCGGGATTTTTTTGCTGATATCGGACATCCAGTTGTTGGCCGGGCTCCAGCGGGGCAATAAAGCGAATTTGTTTTGCAGCATTGATGTCCAGATCGGTTGCCTGAGCTAACCGGTACGTGATTTCATCCAACAAAAGCGCGGCAGGCACCACAGGCATGCCGGGAAAATGCCCGGGTATGGCCGGATGCGTCGTTGAAATCGAAATTGGAATCATCAAGGGTATTTGCATGTTGCTCTGTTGTGTTGATTGGGATTCTCGGGTTGGGGCGATGTGGCGGGGAGTTCTCTAAAAGGATCATTATGCGTGTTGGCCGCCGCTTAAGGAATAGTTGTCAATTATGAAAAAAGTATTGGTCGTTCACTATTCCCAAAGTGGGCAGCTTAGCGACATTGCCAGACATTTTACACAGCCATTGGTAGACGATGAGAATGTCTCGGTGGTGTTTGAAAATGTGTGCCCGCAAAAGCCCTATCCTTTTCCCTGGCCATTTTTTCAGTTTCTCGATACTTTTCCGAATTCGGTGTATCTGGATCCGCCGACGATTGAGCCTCTCACGGTATCTGCGGACGAAGATTTTGATTTGATCATCATCGCTTACCAGGTGTGGTTTTTGTCTCCATCCTTGCCGATGACTGGGTTTATGCAAAGTTCGGCAGCGAAAAAACTGTTGAAGGATAAGCCGGTGGTGACCTTGATTGGCTGTCGCAATATGTGGCTGCTGGCGCAGGAAGAAATGAAAAAAATGATCGCCGGACTGGGTGGGCGACTGGTGGGTAATGTGGCACTGGTGGATGAAGCCGGGAGCATCGGCAGCTTTTGGGCCACACCCGTGTGGGTTCTCACCGGGAAAAAGGGTCCGCACCTTGGTGGATTGATTCCCAGGGCCGGAGTCTCTGAAGAGAACATCAAACGCTGTGATCGTTTTGGTGCCCGCATTGTTCAGTGGTTTGATGAGGGCCGTGAACTGAATGGCGATCTGTTGAAGAACCTGGGCGCAGTACAGATCGAAGAGTCATTGATTGCCAGTGAGAAAACGGGTCGTCGTGCGTTCCGTTTGTGGGGACGATTGTTCCGTGCACTGGGACCGGAAGGTGCACGGCTTCGTCGATGTTTACTGGCGGTCTATGCCGTTTTTCTGGTGGTGCTGATTGTCACTGTTGTGCCGCTGAATATGTTGTTGAATAAATTATTGGCTCCGCTCATGCGAGAACGCATCGACGCTCAGAAAGCCTACTTTGCCGAACCGTCGGGTTCTGCATCTGAAGTCGCGGATGAAAAGATCATGCGGGTTCAGAGTACTGAATATAGTTAGATTGTCTTTTATGAATTCTGTATACATTAGTGATATTGCTGTTCTGCTGCCCAATGCGCCGGTGGAGAACGACAACATGGAGCGGGTGCTGGGTCAGATTGGGGCTCGTCCTTCCCGTGCCCGCCGTTTGATTTTACGCAGCAATGGTATTCGCACCCGCTATTACGCCATTGATCCGCAAACCGGCGAGGCGACTCACAACAACGCGCAGTTAACAGCGGCGGCGGTGAAGGGGCTCGAAAAAAATGGTTTTACGCTGGATCAGATGGACTGCCTGGTGTGCGGCACCAGCATGCCCGACCAGGTGATGCCCAATCATGCTGTAATGGTGCATGGCGAACTGGCCTCATCCAGTTGCGAAGTGGTGGCCACTGCGGGGGTTTGTGTTGCCGGCATGACCGCCCTGAAGTATGCCTGGATGGGTGTTGCCAGTGGTCAGTACCAAAACGCGGTAGCGACAGGATCCGAAGTGGCGTCTGCGGTGTTGCGCAGTCACCTGTATGAGAAAGAAGTGGATGCAAAAGTGGAAGCGTTGCAAAGCCATCCGGAAATTGCCTTCGAAAAAGATTTTTTGCGCTGGATGTTATCCGATGGAGCGGGTGCCATTCGTCTGCAGCCCAAACCGGCTGACAGCGGATTATCCCTGCGCATTGACTGGATCTTTCAGCGATCCTATGCCAACGAGCTGGACGCGTGCATGTACAGTGGGGCGCAAAAGGCAGAGGATGGCCGCCTGATCAGCTGGAAAGAATCTTCTCCGGAAACCTGGTTGTCGGACTCGGTGTTTGCGATCAAGCAGGACGTGAAGCAGTTGAATGAAAATATCATTCACTACACGGTCGAGAAGCCTCTGGTCGAACTGATTGAAGACAAGCAATTGCTCAGTTCGGATGTGGATTTCTTTTTGCCTCATTACTCGTCAGAATTTTTCCGCGACAAATTGGCTGCCGCACTCAAGCTGTTGGACTTTGACATTCCGTTCGAGCGCTGGGCTACCAATTTGACCACGAAAGGCAATACGGGCTCAGCCTCCATTTACATCATGCTTGAAGAACTGTTCCGTTCGGGCCGTTTGCAACCTGGCCATAAAATTCTGTGCTACGTACCGGAAAGTGGTCGTTTCTCATCGTCGTTTATGATGCTGACGGTGTGTGGCAGTCAGGGATGAATAGTCAGGGATGATATGAAAAAAGACGATGTGCCTCAGGATCAATCCCGGTCGTTGGCCGGGCAGCGAAAACCGCTGTACGTTCTCGACGAAAACGGTCGCTACACCACCGAACTGTCCAGTGGCTGGGATGCGGAAGAGGTTGTCTTGCATCAGGCGCTGGAGCAATTTCAGCAACAGGCCGAAGATGCACGCCGTCGAGCAGAGGCCGGTCAGAGCTCTCCGCTGGAGTATCACATGTACACCAAACGCATGGACGCCACGGTGCTGGCGCAAAGCATGGGCTTGTTTAAATGGCAGGTGAAGAGACACTTCAAGCCCGCAGTCTTTTGTCGTTTGTCGTCTGACAAGTTGTCCCGCTACGCGTATGTGCTGGGCTTGTCTGTCGAAGCGTTACAACAGCTCCCCGCTGTTGGGGTTGATGCCGATGAATAACCTGGTCTTCCACCATCAACAAACCGCACACTGCGAAAGTGGTACTGCGGCTGCTTTGCTCCGACACGCTGGACTGGACCTGTCGGAACCCATGGTGTTTGGTTTGTCCGGTGCCTTGACGTTCGCCTACCTCCCTCTGCTTAAAGTGGGTGGTATGCCATTGATGGCTTATCGTCTGCCGCCCGGGCGAGTCATCAGAGGCCTGACTTCACGTCTTAATATCGACATGGCCTACGAGCGCTTTCGACACCCGGAGCAGGGGATGGCGGCGTTGAATACCCATCTGGATGAGGGTCGGCCTGTCGGTCTTCAGACGTCGGTTTTCTGGTTGCCGTATTTTCCTGAAGACATGCGCTTTCATTTTAATGCGCACAATCTGGTGGTCTACGGACGTGACGACGATCGCTATCTCATCAGTGATCCTACGTTTGAGCAGCCCGTGGAAGCGGATTATGAATCCCTGCAGCATGCCCGTTTTGTCAAAGGCATGTTGGCTCCGAAAGGCTTGCTGTATTACCCGAAAAATATTCCCGCCAATCCGGATTTACGGGGCGCCATTACCAAAGCGATTCGTGGCAACGTCAATATGATGCTGCGCACACCCTTGCCGATCATTGGCGTTCGCGGTATTCGCTTTGTCGCCAGGCGTATTCGTCAACTGGGCAACGATAAAGACCAGGCTTTCGGAAAGCTGTTTATCGGTCACATGGTGCGTATGCAGGAAGAGATTGGAACCGGTGGGGCGGGTTTTCGATTTTTATACGCCTCCTTTTTACAGGAGTCCGCCACCATTCTGAATAACTCTGCGTTGGCCGATGTCTCGTTGCTGTTTACGGATATCGGTGACGAGTGGCGACGCTTTGCGCTCTATGCCGCGAAAATGTTGAAAGGCCGTATGCCCCTGGACTATGGCAAACTGGCCGATCAGTTGTTGGTGGTTGCGGATCAGGAAGAGCAGGGCTATCGCAAACTAAGTGAAGCCATTTCCGGTTAGCAGACAACTCGCGGTTCAGGTTTTTCTGACGCGGATAATGTGAAAGCGCTGATCTTCATCGCGATGTACCGTTATCAATGTGGCCGGTGTCGCTGTTCCCGGTGACGGGTTCTGAACAAAGTGCGAAAGGACACCCGCAGTCAGCGCCGGTGAATAACGCATATCGAGATTCATTGCGGTCAAATACGATGGCCAGGCGGTTATCAATGTGTCTGGCGTGTTGCTGGCTGTGGCCGATGAATAATGGATAAAGCCGTTTCTGCGAATGTCTTCCGGTATGGCCGTCAGCCAGTCGATCAAGTCGCGTTCACTGCCGAGCGTTTTCACCTCTTCAATCACCGACAGGCAATTTGTTTTTTCTGATTTCTTGTTGCTCTCTGTAGAGCGACGCAGCAAAAGCCAGTGGCTGGCTTCGGCCAGCGGTGTCGATGAATCAACACCGAGTCGTTGACGATGATCGGACAGGGGGGAGGGCATTTCGTCAACAATCCCCACCAGAATCTGATCGGCTGTCTGACATTGCAGATCCAGTTGAGCCATTTGCAGGACGGCTTCGGTCGAGGCGTCCGCACGCGAAATAAACAGGTTTTTCCCTTCCAAAGCCAGATTTCTGCCCACGTAGTAACCCGCAGAATTACTGAGCGTATTGATAAAGTGAGCGGGTTTGGGGATTTGCCCGTGCTTTATCATCTGTGTCTGGACATTGATGGTGTTGCTAATGGCGGCAAAGCGCGATCCAATATAAAGACCGGTCTCTGGCGCGAGGGAGATACCTTCGACACATCGGCTCGATCCGATCAGGCAGAGTTGAGTGAAGCGATCAATACGGCGAAAGCGCTGTCGGCAGGCTTGTTTCACTTCCTGTTTTAAGTCAGCGGCCTCGGTGGTGTCGTCTACGGGAGCGTAATAATCGCCGACGGCAACAATGTCCAGCATCAGTGTTCTGCCCCCGACTGTAAAATCAAACTGCAATTGTTCCCGCCAAAGCCAAAGAAGTTCAGCATATAATGGCCGGGCAAAGCATCTTCGGTGTGTTGCAGAGGCGTGACCCCCAGTGTTGGATCTCTGTCTGTGAAGCCGGCACTGATTGGCAACTGGCCCCGCTCAAGACAGCCGGCCATCAGTACTGTTTCCAGTACACCACAGCTGCCCAGGGTATGACCGATGTAGGACTTGAGGGAAAAAAACGGCGGCACAGAGTCAAACACTCTTCGCATACCGGCGGCTTCCCCGTCGTCATTCAGGGGGCTGGCGGTGCCGTGTGCTTTGACCGCGGCAATGTCCGCCGGTTTTAGTCCACAGGCTTCCAATGCTTCCTGCATCACGGCGGCAATGGAAGAACCGTCCGGGTTGGAGGCTGAAATGGAGTGGCTGTCGCAACCACTGGCGCCGCCCTTGAACAGAATGCCTGTTTCTCCCGCTGAAGTAGCCTTCAGCAAAATACAGGCACAGCCTTCGCCAAGGACCAGCCCGCTGCGGTTTTGATCAAAGGGCTTCATGGCCTCACCACTGAGCAGTTGCATGCCGAAAAAACCGGACAGTGTGGTGGCGTTAAAGGTTTCCAGGCCGAGGACCAGAGCGTATTCATGGTGGCCCTGGGCGATGCTGTTGGCCGCACTAAGCAGAGCGTTGGCGCCGGCAGTGCACGCCGTGTTGAATGTGTAATCGGGACCGTTAAGACCGTGTTGCCGACGCAGGTGTCTGGCGATAAGAGTAAAGCCATCCAGTGGCAGCGGTTGCGCGGGGGTGCCGGAGTGTTCTTCCCGGCCAAGTGCCTGTCGGTACAGGTCTTCACCGATGCCGATACCATAAGACGATGAGCCGATAAAAATGGGCAGGCTTCGCCGCTGTTCCGGCATCAGCTCAATGCCGGCCAATGTCTCTTCGAGCGTTTGGTCTATCAGTGCTTTAAAACGTTCAGTGGCGTCTTCACCAGCTGAGCTGTCTGTAGCCAAAAAAGCGGCGTCTACCGGCTCATTAAAACCTTCCAGTGTGCGCAGTGAAAAGTTTCCCTTGCCGGTTGTTAACGCGTCGAGATTCGTCGCCAGACCAGCACCGAGAGTGCTGACGATACCGCATCCTGCAATTCTGGTTCTGGCTGTCATGGTTGTTATCCGGCAAGAATAAAGTCAGCAAGGGCATCAACCGAGGCGAGCGCCATGCGCGTTTCGTTACCGCTGTCGATGTGCTTGCCGTAACGGCTTTTGACTTCCAGAGAAATGCTCAGGGCATCCAGAGAGTCCAGGTCGAGACGGCTCTCTTCACCGATCAGGCGCTCGTGATTTTCAATTTCGTGGCTTTCCAGATCGACATCGCACTCCTCGACAATGAGTTGCTTCAGCTCGTCCATCAGTTGTTCTTTATTTGAGTTGTCCGTCATTGTCTGGGCCTGTGATAAACATCAGTAAAATATGTGGTGGCAGATAATGGTTCAGTGGGCTTGCCGGCGTCGGGCAACCCAGGCCGATCCGATCAGCATAGCCAGGGCGAAACCCAGCAGTGCTCCGGCTTCTGGGAGAACATCATTCAGGGTGCCATTGCGCAACAGAATATCAAAAAAACCGTCCAGACCCCACGCCATGGGCGAGGCTTCGCTCAGGGTTTGCATGACCGGTGGCATGATAAAACGAGGCACCATGACTCCACCAATGGCCGCCATAATGATATTGCAAATACCGGAAAAAATAGTGGCCTGTTCAATGGTGTTCGCTACTTCGGCCACCAGCAGGGCATAGGCTACAGCTGCCAGGCTGGCGCAGATGGATATGAGGGCAAGCCCCGAATAACTGTTCCCCAGATGCAGTTGATCGCCACCCAGTGCCGGTACCAGATAGACGCCGATCAACAGCATAATTACAACCTGTAACAGGTTGATGCCAAAATAGGGAATCAACTTGCCGAGCAGCATTAAGTGGCGCGGGAATTCCATGGTCCGCAAGCGATCGAGAGTGCCCTGCTGACGTTCATTGATGAGCGTTGTCGACAGCGGGATGGCGATAAAGAACATGGCGAACAGCATCCAGGCGGGAACGTTTTGCTGCACGGAAGAGGGTTGCAGATTGCCGGAGCCGTAGAGCGAACGGGTTTGAATAAAGTCACCACTTTTGATGTTGTCGGCAAGTTCCGGGTCGTCGAAAGAGTCGCTCAAGGCGTTGGCCAAAAACAGTTCATTGAGCTTTTGTTGTAACTGTGACTCCACCAGTTGCGCCAGTACCGGCGTGACGCCTGGGGCGCTTTCCAGGTTCAGCGACTCGCGGTTGTCCGCCAGCTTCTGATCAAACCCCGGCGGGATGATAATCAGAAACTTGGCGTGATCACTGGCCACCTTCGCGCGAATCTCTGCTTCACCCTGGTCGCTGTGCAGGCGATTGAAGTTGTTCAGTTGTTCGATCTGCTCGGCAAGTTTTTGGCTGGCGGAACCGGTGTCGTAATTCAGCAGGTAGTAATCAATGTCGATGCTCTGATTGCTTGCGTACTGGTTTTGCAGGGCGAAGGTCATGATCAGAATAAACAGCGCCGGCATGGCAAACAAAAGCAATAGCCCGTGCAAATCCCGTTTCAAGAGACGCAATTCTTTTAAAACAAAATGCAGCAGTTGATTCATGGTCAGTCCCGCAGTGCGCGATGGGTTAAATTCAGGAACAGCTCTTCGAGATTGTCAGAGCCATAACGCAGGCGGTGAATGTCTACGGACGCTTGCTGCAGTGTCGTCATAACGCTGTATATATCGTCGCCCTGGGAGAAGGGTAATACCAGTTCAAGGCTGTGTTCGTCATAAACCGTTGCCGGTGTCAGCACTGCGCGCTGTTCGAGTGTTAACGGTTTGCTGAGTTCGATAAACAGGGTGTTGTGTCGCTGAGCTTCCAGCAACTGAGTTAACGGCCCCTGTATCAGTACTTTGCCGTGATCCATAATGGCGATGTCGGTACACAGGTTTTCTATTTCTTCCATGTAGTGGGAGGTGTACACCACGGTTGTGCCGTTTTGATTGAGTTGATTGATGGCTTCCAGAATGAAGTGGCGGGAATGGGGGTCAATGCCTACCGTCGGTTCGTCCAGCAGTAACAGGCTGGGCTGGTTTAGCAAACCAATCGCCAGATTGAGGCGTCGCTTCAAGCCACCGGACAAGGTTTCTGCCCGGTCTTTGAGGCGATTCGAGAGGCCGGTGACGGCCGCGATTTCATCGATACGTTGTCGGATCTGGTTTTTCTTCAGTCCCAGCGCCGAGGCGAAGAATGTCAGGTTTTCCTGAACGGACAGGCGAAAATAAAAAGCGTACTCCTGCGGCACCAGCGCAATATCCGATTTGTGCAGCGACTTGATTTTGCTGATGTCGTGCCCGTTTATCTTGACCGCTCCTTCGGGGCAGGGAAGCAAACCGCTGACAATGGACAGCAGGGTGGTTTTACCGGCACCGTTAGGGCCGAGCAAACCAAACAGGCTGCCCTTGGGGACATCCAGGTCTATGTGATTGAGTGACGCCGCTGTCGCCCCCTGATATTGGTAATGTAATTGATGAATAGAAATCACGTGGTCCAGACCTGGTTAAGCAAGCAGTTTTGCCACTGCGGATATGGCTCTTGGGGGAGAAATTTACCACACCTGTTGCCAAACTCGCCCCTGGCATCATCCGGCATTACAGTAAAAACGGGATCAGCATTTTGTTGGATTGTTGATAGTGCTGATACTCTTCACCGAAAAATTGCCGGTTTTCTTTTTCCTCAACCAGAATGGTGCAGATCAGAAACAGACTGACTTCCAGCGCAATGGCGGCGCCCAGCAGCGAGGGTTGCTGAAAAAACAGTCCCCAGCACAGCAGTAACAATGAGGTATACATGGGGTGACGCACATATCGGTAAACGCCATCGGTGACCAGCTGCAAGGTGTTTTCAAACGTGAAGTTTTCCGGTGTGTCCTGGCGCTCTTTCTGTCCGACTTGAGTCAGTTGTCGCAGTGAAATAATAACCACCGCCAGCGAGCTGAGCATCAAGGCACCTGACAACAGGCGCAACGGACTGAACAGATCGCGGCCATCGAACTGTATGTTAAGCAGTGCCAAAGCCAGAATGCCCAGGAAGGCAAAAAAACGGTAAAAGCCGTGGCAGCGAGGATTCAGCAGCTGATGTCGGCAGACGATGACCAGCAGGCAGCTGACGATCAGGAAAATAAAAATTTGCGGTGTCATAGGGGGGCGTGTTGGTTGTAGGTTATGTGGTGAACGGCGGATTGAATGGCAGCCATCCGAGCCCAGGCCGGGCATTATACAGGTTCGCGTGCTGGTAATGACAGGTAAAACATGGGGGCTGGGGATTGAAAGAAATTTCCCAGCCTTTATTATTCCGCACCGGAAAACACCGGGGACAGTGATGGTCTCTGTGGCAACTTCCTATGAACATACGCTGCATGGGCAGGTGTCAGGAAACACAATGAAGGAACCGAACAAGTGACCGAGGCAATGGCAAGGACGATGGCAGTGAGCGAGAGCAGCAAAGCAGGATTGCCGGACCCCTGTGCGCCCGTTTGGCCAGAGGTGACGCTGCCGAAAGCCTGGCTCGATGATGTCAACATGCTCAGTCGCGATGGGTTTGATCGTTTTTGGCGACGTATTTTTTCCAAAAAGAAGCCTCCGGCCAAGTTGCCTGAAGGCATGTATGGCGCCGACTGTGTTCCCAGGTACGCGCTTCAGGATTTTCACAACCTGCCCAACGGGGTCTATTCCCTGCGACTGAGTCGCGGCTACATCACCGGTTTTGACATCAGCATGTTGGGGCATCTTGAGCGGGGCCGAGGCTGGATCGCGAACTCCTTGGGAGCCGGTAACAGCTTTCTGGACGTAGGCTGTGGCGGCGGTAAAACCGCGGCGGCCATAGCCCGGTCCGGCGCCACTGATGTCTGGGGGCTGGATCCGAGCCCCTATCTGCTCAAGCATGCGGCGGCCGATCACCCCGGGGTTCGCTTTATTCAGGGTGTGGTGGAGGATTTACCGTTCTGCGATCAGCGGTTCGATGGCGTTGCCGCCTGTTTTCTCTTCCATGAGGTGCCGCCCCGCTATATCCAGCAGGCGCTGCAGGAAATTGCCCGGGTATTAAAGCCCGGCGGTCGGCTGGTCATTATGGAGCCCTCAGCAGAGCAGTATTATGCGGGCTGGTGGCCGATGGTCAGACGCTACGGGCTGTTCGGGATCTACTTCAAATGGTTGGCCGGCTTTGTCTACGAGCCGTTTATCAACAGTTGGCACCAGTTTGACCTCAAGCAAGGCCTGTCGCAGGTGGGAATGGAGCTGGTTGAGGACGAAATGGGCATGCCCATGCGCAACATAGTGGCGATCAAATCCACTTAGCGCCGGACTTCAAATCAATCCGAATTGCGCTGGCGCATCCAGCTTTCCAGTATCAGCCGGGCGGCAATGGAGTCGATGGGCGCCTGAGCGAAATTGCCTCTATGGCCTCGCTCGGCGGCTTCTTCCTTGGCGGCAAAGGTGCTGAGCCGCTCATCCACCATTTCCACCTGAACGCCAAAGCGGCCGTGCACACGCTTGCCGAATTTGCGGGCGCGGGTGCTCAGTTCGCTCTCGCTGTCGTCCATATTCAGGGGCAGTCCCACCAGGACGAGATCCGGCTTCCAGTCTCCCAGCAGTTTTTCCACTTCTTCCCAATTGGGAACGCCATCGCGGGCCTTGAGCGGAGGAAGTTCCGTGCAGGAGTGAGTCAGGGTTTGACCGCTGGCAACACCAATGTTCTGGGTGCCGTAGTCAAAGGCCAGTAGGGATATTTGGGGCATGGTGGGCCTAACGGTTGGTGCGGTGTGGGGCTGGCCTGAGTCCGTTGCTGGGCTCAGGCGTGACCGGCAGTACCGGAAATCAGATTCAGGTCTATGCCGAGGTTTTTGGAGGCGGCACTCCAGCGGTGTTCGATGGGGGTATCAAACACGATGCTGCTGTCGGCGGGGATTGTCAGCCAGGCGTTGTCGGCAATCTCGGCCTCCAGTTGCCCTGCGCCCCAGCCAGCGTAGCCCAGGGCAACCAGATATTTCGCTGGCCCCTCGCCGCGGGCGATAGACTCGATAATGTCGCGGGAGGCGGTCAGTGCAATGTCTTTCGAAACCTTCAGGCTGGATTCCCAGCTCTGTTCCGGGCTGTGAAGGATGAAGCCGCGCTCGGGTTGAACCGGTCCACCGCTCAGTACCGGAGTCATCGGGTTGTAACTGTGGGCATCACCGCATTCCAGCTGCTGATAGATATCAGACATGACCAGATCCAGCGGTTGGTTGATCACCAGCCCCATGGCGCCACTCTCACTGTGATCACAGATGTAAGTGATCGTGTGTGAAAAAATGGATTCGTTCAGGCTTGGCATGGCGATCAGGAAGTGATTGCGCAAATCGCCAAGTTGCTGACTTTTGTCTTGTGCGATTGTTTGTTTCATAGGTTCAGTATTGGGGCCTGTCACGGGGAAAACAAGCTTTATTTTGTAAATAAGGGCCCCTGACGACGGCTTTTTAGCGCGGGTTACTGGCGGGATGAGCTGGTGGCGAGGCCGTTCAGCTCGAAATGCCAGGTGCGAATGATCTCAAGTTGGTCGGCATTTTTGCGAATTTCGGTGGGAAATGGCGCGAAAGGGGCCGCCATATGAACAATTTGCAGCGCCGCATTGTCAAGAATGTTATGGCCGGAAGACTGTAGAATCTCCACCGACAGAATGGTGCCGTTGGGGCGCAGAATGGTCGCCAGTCGCAGCTGACCGAAAATGCGCTGTTGCACCGCTTCCTCGGGGAAGTTGCGGTTGCCAACGAATTCGATCTTGCGCACCCAGTCGTTCAGATAGGCGGCGTCGGCCGAGGCCTTGGTGGCGACGGAGGTGATGCGGCGGATACGGGGGCGCTTGGCAATGGCCTGACGCTGGCGATCCAGTTTGGCCTTGAGGCTGGCAATTTCAGCGCTGAGCGGGGTGTCCTGAGCGTCTTTGCCTTCCTGTTTTTCCTGATCTTCCTGATCTGGCGCGGTTTCCTTCTGCTGAACTTTAAAACTGCTGGAGTTCTGAGTGACCACCGGCTGGAGCTTGTCTTTCTGGGTTGGCGTCACCGCTCGCACCTGGGGGGTCGGATTGATCTCCTGAATACGGGTGTCGTTAATCGGAGCCAGCTGGTCAGTGGTCATCTGCCGGGCTTCTTCGCCGGTACCGCTGGCTTCCTGATTGGCCTGAGCCAGGAAATCCGCCTTGTCCGGCGCCTGGTTGCTGGTGTGGGTCGCCAGCGTGATATCCAGAGTGGGGGTCGGCTTGCCGCCGATGTCAGACTGGAATGAGATGCCCAGAATCAACAGTGCGTGCAGCGCCAGCGCCAAAAAAACCGTAAAGCTCAGGCGATCGCCGGTGTCCACCGCTGCGGTGTTCAGCGGCGCATTGATGACAGGAGTGCTGGAGTCGGACAAGGTACTGTATCTCGGTCTGGCCTGTTCTTCGGTCTGGCTTGTGGTATGAGTTATTTTCCGGCCTGGCTTGCCAGTCGTTTCTCGATAGCATCCATGAGCAAACCACCGATATTGGTGTCATAGGCGCGATCGATTTCCCGGGCACAGGTTGGACTGGTGACATTGATTTCTGTCAGATAGTCGCCAATCACATCCAGTCCGACGAAGATCAGCCCTTTTTCCACCAGGCTTTCTGAAACCTGATCAACGATCCACTGGTCGCGCTCGGTCAGGGGTTGTGGCACGCCAGAGCCTCCGGCGGCCAGATTGCCGCGGGTTTCCCCTTTAGCGGGAACCCGTGCCAGGGCGTAGGGCACGGCTTTGCCGTCAATCACCAGGATGCGCTTGTCGCCGGCTTTGATTTCAGGAATGAACTTTTGCGCCATGATCATGTGCTGGCCACGACCGGTCAAGGTTTCCAGAATGACGCCGATATTGGGGTCATCGACTTTACAGCGGAAGATGCCTTCGCCGCCCATGCCATCCAGAGGTTTGAAGATTACATCCTGATGCTGCGCGTGAAAGTCGCGCAGTTGCTGGCTGCTGCGACTGACCAGCACCGGCGGACAGCACTGGGGGAACTGGGTGGCGAAGATCTTCTCGTTGCAGTCACGCAGGCTCTGTGGGCGGTTAACTATCAGGGTGCCGAGACGCTCAGCCGCTTCAAGGATATAAGTGCTGTAAATGAATTCGTTGTCAAACGGCGGATCTTTGCGCATCAGAATGACGTCAAGCTCCCCCAGATCCGTTGTACTGGAGCCTCCCAGTTCGTACCAGTGTTGCTCGTCGGCAAACACTTTCAGCGGACGCATGGTGGCGAACGGATGACCGTTGTCGAGAAACAGATCCTGCTGCTCCATGTAAAAGAGACTGCACCCGCGTTCCTGCGCTGCCAGAAGCAGCCCCAAAGTGGTGTCTTTGATATAAGTGATGCGTTCGATTGGGTCCATAACGACCCCAAGCTTGATTGTCATAGTCTCACTCGCGGGAGGGGGAGGGAAATTCAGCCCAGTAAGGTAAGACCTTCGGGGACGTAAAGCAACTGTAACGTCGAAGTTTGAGACTTGTCCGTCCAGACGCAAACTTTGACGCCAGATGCAAGCGCTTACGTCACGGATTAGAAGAAACAGGCTCTACATTAGTGACTTATAGATTATGGCGAAAGAGTGTGTTAAAAAGTTAGTCCGCTATTGCGCCGACAGGGGATTGGCACAATAGATAAAGTGATAAGAATTTTTAAAAACAGGTTATATAGCAATAACAAAAGACGAAGGTCAGTGTGTATGGACGTGAATCTCGAAAGCTTGAAGGTGATGGTGATAGACGACAGTAAGACCATCCGCCGGACAGCCGAAACTCTTTTGAAAAAAGCCGGTTGTACAGTAGTGACCGCAACCGATGGCTTTGATGCCCTGGCCAAAATTGCTGATACCCGCCCAGATATCATCTTTGTTGACATTATGATGCCGCGTCTGGATGGCTATCAGACCTGTGCTCTGATCAAGAACAACAGTGAATTCAAGTCGACACCGGTAATTATGTTGTCCAGTAAGGATGGCTTGTTTGATAAGGCCAAGGGACGTATTGTCGGCTCGGATGAGTACCTGACCAAGCCGTTCAGCAAGAGCGAGTTGCTGGGTGCGATTGACGCACACGTTTCTGCGAAAAAGGCGTCCTGAGGACGGTCATCACAGATGGCGGTTGGCGCTGCAAGCGCAAACACAGACTACCGAAGTCACGAGTGAATTTGACCCCCGGCCTGTCGGGCCACCGTTGGGGTGAAAATTAAGTTGGGGCGATAATAACAAGCCGCAAGGCTGATATTGACGAAGCATTTTTAGGGGGTTGGTTTTATGGCAAAAGTACTCATCGTTGATGATTCTCCGACAGAAACTTACAAACTTACCAGTATTCTGGAAAAGAATGGCCACTCCGTTATCACGGCAGAAGCCGGAGAGGCGGGTGTGGCGATTGCAAAAAAAGAAACTCCGGATGTGGTGTTGATGGATATTGTGATGCCTGGGCTCAACGGTTTTCAGGCCACGCGTCAGCTGAGCAAGGCATCGGAGACATCTCATATTCCCGTCATTATTGTGACCACCAAAGATCAGGAGACCGATCGGGTGTGGGGTTTGCGTCAGGGCGCCAAAGCGTATTTGACCAAGCCCATCGAAGAAAAAGTCCTGATGGATGTTATCGGTGAGGTTCTGGCTTAAGCCGGAAAGTCCGGAGTTATGTCAGACAACCAAACTGAATCAGACAATTCTTCCAGCACACAAAGTCAGGCGGCGTTTCAGGCGCTGATCAATCTGGCGATGCAGAGTCAGCGTTCGGCCAAAGGCCTGCCGGCTCAGGTGGATATCAAACCGCACTGGAGCGGCATTGGCTTTGAACTCATGGGGCGTCGCTTTGTGGCGCCAATGGGGGAAGTCAGTGAAATGCTCGAGGTGCCTTACTATACCCGTTTACCCGGTGTTAAAAACTGGGTGAAAGGTGTCGCCAATGTGCGCGGCCGGTTGTTGCCTGTGTGTGATCTCGCCACGTTTTTGGGAGATCGAATCCACTCTGCCCGCAAGCAGCAGCGTATCCTGGTGCTGGAAAACGAAGACCTGTACACCGGACTGCTGGTGGATCGGGTTTTCGGCATGCAACATTTTCCCGTAGATACTTATCGTTCAGAACTCAGCTATGAGAATCGTGCTGCGGCTCCCTTCAGCGAGGGGTGTTATCTGAACGAGGGGGTCGAGTGGACGGTGTTCCGTCCGGAAAAGCTCAGTGCAGATGCGAACTTTATGAATGCAGCTCAAATTTGAGCCTTGCCCGATGAGGCAAGCATCCAGCGTCTGGCCTGCGGCCTGAGAAATAACAAGTACGGCAAGTTCCAACGGTCATACCGTTACAGATAGCAAGTTTACACATAACAAATTTACACAAACAGGGAGCTCATTGACGAGCAACCACAGAGGTAAGCCAGTGGTAAGGGGTGGATTCAGCGAAGTGGCTTCAGGATGGCCAGATACTCGTGATTTCTTCTTCTGTCACAAGGCTCCAGGTAATAAACGCAACGTCGGTCAGGAGCGCGTAGCATGAAAATTCAGTCCAGAAACCTTTTCGCTGCCGTCAGGGCAAACAGAACCATGACGGTTCTGGTTGTTGCCCTGCTATTGGCATTGGTGGCTACGGTCGCCAGTGTGATTTTGGTACAGCGTGAAGCCAACCGAGATCAGGAATATCTGCAGTTAACCGCAGAACTTCGGGCCTTGTCCTATCGGGTTACATCCCTGTCGAGGGAATCCACCTCGGGCAACGAAGACGCGTTTACCGAATTGCAAAGCGTACTGAACAATATGGACGGCATCTGGAACAAACTGCGTTCCAGTGATTCCACGTTGCGTTCAGCGCTGGCCGAAGAGGTTGCCGGTTATGAAGGTGTCTGGCAGCGAGTCAAATCGTCCGCCGATACCATTATTTCCAACAAAGACACGATCATCTTCCTGAATGACGTGGCAACCACACTGAACGAATCGCTTCCCGAACTGCAGGCAGAGCACAACTACATCGTTGAGATCCTGCTGGAAAACGGCGCACCTGCGGATCAGGTGGCTGTGGCTCAGATGCAATCCTGGCGTGCTGAGCGTATCGGACGGAACATCGATAAAATGCTCCGCGGTGGTGGCGATGCCAACAAGGCCGCGGACCAGTTCAACCTCGATGCCAACTTGTTTGGTAAGGTTCTGGCGGGTATGAAGGGCGGCGATGCTGCCATGAGCATCTCCCAGGTAACCGATCCGGACGCCGTTGAGTCCCTGGGAGAAATTGGCGATCTGTTTGAATTTGTAAGCTCCTCGGTTAAAGAGATTTTCGAAGCGTCTCCCGCACTGTTTAAAGCCCGTAGTGCCGCGGATTCCTTGCTGGATGATGGTCCGGTTCTGCTGGAAGCCCTGAGTAAACTGTCTGACGGTATTGGTCAGCTGTCCAGCGAGCGTCAGCCGAACAACACCACCTCCCTGATTCTGGGCGGCATCGTTGTATTGTGTCTGTTGTTACTGGCCTATCAGATCTATAGCGGCACCAACCGCCGTCTGGAAGAAACGGCAGAAACCAACGAGCGTAACCAGAGCGCAATTTTGCGACTGCTGGATGAGCTGGCCGACCTGGCAGATGGTGACTTGACCACCACCGCAACCGTAACCGAGGACTTTACCGGTGCGATTGCTGACTCCATTAACTACACCATCGACCAGCTGCGTGTTCTGGTATCCCGAATTAACGAAACGGCCGTGAACGTATCGTCTGCGGCACAGGATACCCAGCAAACTGCACTGCATCTGGCTGAAGCCTCCGAGCACCAGGCGCAGGAAATCGCCGGTGCTTCTGCGGCGGTTAACGAAATGGCTGTGACCATTGACCAGGTATCTGCCAACGCCGCCGAATCGGCCGCGGTTGCGGAGCGGTCGGTATCGATCGCAAACAACGGTTCCAAAGTGGTACAGAACACCATCCACGGGATGGATACTATTCGTGAGCAGATTCAGGACACCTCAAAACGTATTAAACGTCTGGGTGAATCCTCACAGGAAATTGGTGACATCGTATCTCTGATTAACGACATTGCTGACCAAACCAACATCCTTGCACTTAACGCTGCGATTCAGGCATCGATGGCCGGTGATGCCGGTCGAGGCTTCGCGGTTGTTGCGGATGAGGTACAGCGTCTTGCGGAACGTTCTGCAGCGGCAACGAAGCAGATTGAGGCGCTGGTTAAAACGATTCAGAACGATACCAACGAAGCGGTTATCTCGATGGAACAAACCACTTCTGAGGTTGTTCGCGGGGCTCGTCTGGCACAGGATGCGGGTGTTGCACTGGAAGAGATTGAAGGCGTATCCACCAGCCTGGCAGACTTGATTCAAAACATTTCCAACGCGGCACGTCAGCAGGCGTCGTCTGCGGGCCACATTTCCAACACGATGAACGTGATTCAGGAAATTACTTCTCAAACCTCCTCCGGTACTGCTGCCACAGCGGGATCGATTGGTACCCTGGCCGAAATGGCACTGGATCTGCGTGAATCGGTTGCCGGTTTTACTCTGCCGGAAGAAGCCTTTAACGAATCTGTTGATCAAAGTAACTACTCGGTCGGCAATGTCGATTTCTCTATGTCGGATGATGTTCTGGAAGATGTTCAGGACTCTGAAGGGCAGGAACTGGGTGACGGTATCGATCTGGAATTGTCCGACAGCGAGTCTGAAGAAGTCGAAAGCTTCGAGTTGCCGGACGACCTGCTGGACACGGAAGAGCAAAATTCCAAGTCGACCACGGCTTGATGTGAAGAGAACGGTTGAGGTATGACGTGGTCACTGCAAACAGCTCCGGAATTATCTGATTTACAGTTTGAGCAATGGAATAAACTGCTAGAGGCGCGTACTGGTATTCAGGTCGCGCCTCATCAACGCAGCTTTTTGCAGATCCAGCTGTCCCGTCGCATGCGCGAACTGGGTATCAAACACTACGCCCAGTATTACGGCCAGGTCTCCTCAGGTGTTCAGGGAATGGTGGAGTGGTCGATTCTCGTCGACCGGTTGGTGGTGAAGGAAACGAGTTTTTTTCGTCACCGCGACTCCATAGAGTTTGTCCGCCGTTTCTTGCAAAACCGCATCAATAATCAAGATCTGAGCGACAGTTTTGATGTATGGAGCCTGGGGTGTGCCACCGGCGAAGAACCTTACTCTCTGGCTATGGTCATCAATGACTGTTTCGAATTGGCAGGTTTGGAGCCGTATTATGGCATTACCGCAACCGATATCAGTCAGCCGGCCTTGCAATTCGCTCGCCACGGGGTTTATGGCCAGCGCAAACTTGAGCCCATCGCCCCGGATGAGCAGTCGCGCTACTTCAAGACCTTAGCGGGCGAGCGTGAAGGCTATCAGGTGATCGACAAGCTGAGAGACCGTGTTTGTTTCTCGCACGGCAATGTGCTCAAGGTTTCCGATATGCCGAAGGTCAAGATGGATATTATTTTTTGTCAGAACGTGTTGATCTATTTCCGTCGCTGGCGCCGTCGGGAAATTCTGAATGAATTGGCTACACGGTTGAAGCCCGGCGGTATCCTGATGATTGGCCTGGGTGAAATGGTTGACTGGACTCACCCGAATTTACAGAGAGTCGCGGATGAACGTGTACAGGCATATGTTTGTGTCTGATAAAAAAGCGATCGTGTCTGGACAAAAAGAACAAACGAAGGGGATGCCTGATAATGGCAGATAACCGAAATTTTGCTGCTTTAGAGTGGGTCATTGGTGAAATTGATGAAACCCTGAAGCAGGCTCGTCAGTCACTGGAAGCGTATGTGGACAATCCTCAGGATTCCACTCGCATCCGATTCTGTCTGACGCATATCCATCAGGTGCACGGCAGTTTGCAAATGGTGGAATTTTTTGGCGCGGCGCTGTTGGCTGAAGAAATGGAAGCCATTGCGCAGGCGTTGATGAACGGTGAAGTCAACAATGTCGCAGAAGCCCATGAAGTACTCATGCGCGCTATTCTGCAACTGCCGATTTATCTCGATCAGGTCAAACTCAAACGTAATGATGATCCGGGCAGCTTGCTGCCGATTCTGAATGACTTGCGCGCAGCTCGCGGTTCGACCCTGTTGTCGGAAAGTCAGTTTTTTAATCCGGACATTTCTGCTGCCAAAATTGTTCAGGGCAAGAGAAACCCTGCACAGGCAAATCCCGAACAATTCAAAGCGATTGTTGAAAAACTGCGAAAGATGTATCAATACGCCGCGGCGGGTGTGATTCGCGGTGTTAAAGTTGATGAAAACCTGGATTACCTGCAGAAAGTCTTTACACGTTTATACAATCTTACTGCAGGTACCGGACGTCAGTGTTTGTGGGATATTGCCCTCGCTGTGGTTGAGGGGCTGAACAGTGAACAGATAGAAATCAGCGTATCACTGAAAACGCTGTTGCGTCAGCTTGATAAAGAGATTCGTCTGCTGGAGCAGCATGGTGTTAAAGCACTTAAAAGCTTTACCCGAGATGAATTGATTAAAAACCTTCTTTATTACGTCGCCCGCAGTCAGGCCGATACCCCGCGTACTGAACGTTTACGTAAGGACTTCTCTCTGGATTCTGCTTTGCCGGAGCAGCTGCCGCTAGAAGATGGCAGTGCCCTGTTCTCAGGACCAGATCCGGAAACCATGCGCACGGTTGTCGGCGCTCTCAATGATGAACTGAACACCATTAAAGAAGCGCTGGATGAAAGCCTGTCAGGTGAAGACTCCTCCATTCTGAGTGAAGCTCTGCCAGTGATGAAGCGAGTGGCGGATACACTGGCAGTACTTGGAGTTGCGGATCTTCGCAAGCAGGTTCTCGGGCAGGTTGAGAACCTCGAAGCGGCCATCAGCCAGGGAAGTGTTGATAATAATCTGCTGACTCAGGTTGCCGATGAAATTCTGTCGGTGGAGCAGAACCTGGAAGCACTGGCGGCTGCCAGCAGCACACCGGGCGGGCAGCCGCAAACGACCCAGCAGATTCATATCAGCCAGGCGCAGGAAACTGTGCTGCGTGAAGCGCGAAATGGACTGGAGCATGCCAAAGACTCGATCATTGAATACATTGCCTCCCAGTGGGATCGCTCTCATCTAAATGGTGTGCCCCAACAGCTGGAAGAAATTCGCGGTGGTCTGGCGATGATTCCTCTGTCCCGTCCGGCTGCCATTTTACAGGGCTGCAGTCGGTATATTGAAACCGAACTGCTGGGCAGCGACGCCTCTCCGGAGTGGAGCTCACTGGATACACTGGCAGATGCCATTGCCAGTGTTGAATATTTCCTTGAGCGCCTGAGCGGCGATCGAGATGATGACGATGATGTGCTGCTGACCCTGGCTGAAGAGAGTATCGACTCTCTCGGGTACGGTATTGCAGGTGTCGCACCGAAATCTCCCGCTGCACCAAAGCAACCGGTGGATGCCGCCACGGTATTGGAAAAGTTTACCGACGTTGAACGGGTCTCGGTGGATACCTTGCCCGCTGAAGAGGCGGCCAGCGATAACGCACCGCTCCTTGATGATGAGCCTTCAGCCGTTGATGAGCCTTCAGCCGATAACGAGCCTTCAGCCGATAACGAGCCTTCAGCGAATCAACAGCTTTCGGCAAATGAAGAATCTGCGGAAGATCCGTCTTTAACCATCGAGCTTGCCGAGGATGAAGACCACACGGCGGAGGTGCCGTTGTTAACGGAATCCGCTCAGGTGGACTCCGAAGCTGAGGTTGATTCCGGTACTTCAGAAGAGTTGACCTTAACCGATGAGGCCGCTGAATCGGCAACAGTCGGGGAAGCCTCTCGCGTCGCTGACGAGGCTGACGCGGAGCCGTCCACGGAAGACGAGGATGAAGACGAAGTCGATGAAGAAATTCTGGAAATCTTTGTTGAAGAAGCCGGTGAAGTACTCGAAGCCATCGATGAATTTTTCCCGCAATGGGCTGCAGACTTTAACGATACCGCGTCACTGACGGAATTCCGCCGAGCGTTCCATACCCTGAAGGGCAGTGGTCGTATGGTCGGAGCCAATGACCTGGGTGAACTGGCCTGGTCCATCGAAAATATGTTGAACCGTGTTCTCGATGGCACTGTCGCTCCTCATGCCGTGCAGGTGGAATTGATTACCCGGGTGCGTGCAGTCTTGCCTGACTTTGTTCAGGCCTTTGAACAAAAGCAGCCTAATCCTCATCCGGTTCGTGCGGAACAGCTGGCCGCCTGGGCAGAAGCCATTGGCCGCGGCGAGCAACCGGAAGCCCTGCTAAGTGGTGAGAGTTCAGCATCCGATGCCGAGATCTCTTCTGAATCACCGGTAACTGACTTCGCCGCTGGAGAGTCTGGGGGTTCTTCCCGGGACAACGCTGATATTGACGACGATGACAGTGGTGAAAACAATGCAATCCTGTGGGAGATTTTCGGCACTGAAGCCATCGCCCACCTGCAGGTGGTAGAGCAGTTTATTGAAGAAATGCGCGCGTCGGCTCCCCTGTTCACGCCGCCGAGCGAAGGCATGCAGCGAGCCCTGCACACACTGAAAGGCAGTGCGCATATGGCCGATGTTCATGACATCGCCGAACTGGCTACACCGCTGGAGCGTTTTGCCAAGGAGTTGCGCACCTATCAGGTGAATATTGACGATGACATCCTGCAGCTGATTCAGGATGGTGTCACCTATACCCATGAAGCGCTGAATCAGATCCGTGAGGGTGGCGTCGCCAGCATTGCCAAGCTGAATCAGTTCCTGGCACGGGTCGCCGAGTTAAGGGATCTGTTTGTCGCACCATTGATTCGCCAGCAGGAACAGCGCGAAGAAAAAGTCATCGATCCCAAGTTGCTGTCGATCTTTATGGCGGAAGAGATGAACCTTCTGCTGGATGCCGATGTCTTGATTGCACAGTGGCGACAGGCTCCGGAAACTCCGGAAAAATACGATTTACTGACTGCCGAGCTGAATACCCTGGCCAAAGGTGCAGAGCACGCACGTCTGTTACCCATGTCGCAGGTGAGTCGTCAGCTGGCAGCGGTTTATCAGGCCGCAGATGGCAATCTGAGTGGTCTGGACGACAGTGATTTCGAAACATTACTGCGCGCTCATGAAAACCTGCTGGATATGGTGGATGCCGTGGCCGCAGGACAAAACCTTCAGGAAACCGATGAAGCTCTCGATCAGGAGCTGACAGGCTTGCAGGCGAAGTTATCGGCAGACGAGGCAGTGTTTGAGCCTGAACCGACTTTGTTGCAGGTTGAAGAAAATATCGATTTTGGCGATACAAGCCAAAACCTGATCGATAACACTGAATCACCTGCTGAAGCTGAACAGACTCCAGAGCCAGATAGCAATCCGGATCTGGCCGATGCCATTGAAGTGATTGACGTCAGTGATGTCTCTGAGCTGGATTCCGATGTTGCGGAAGGCTTTATTGAAGCTGTTGGTGAGTTAGTCACCGAAGATGTTGTTGCCGAAAACGATATCGCCTCCGAAAACATCACTCTCGAAGAGGCGCCAGAGACTTCGGATACCCTTGAAGCGACACCTGAACTGGACATCACTTTCGAAGTGGATCAACCCGGTGTGGTCAGCGATGAGCCTGTTGAGGAGACTCCAGCAGTAATCACTGGCGAAATGGATCTGTCCGAAGAAGAACTGGACGAAGACATCGATCCTGAAATCATCGAAATCTTTTTGGAAGAAGCCGATGAGTTGATTGAAGACATTGAACAGGCGATTCACGACTGGTCGGAAGACTGGTCCAGAACCGATTGTTCAGAAGAGTTGAAGCGGGCGCTGCACACCCTCAAAGGCGGTGCACGACTGTCAGGCATGACGGCTCTGGGTAACGTGGCTCACGATTTTGAAACCGACGTGATCAACCTGTCGGATAACGCGGACGTGTCTCAGGACTTCTTTGTCCGCATGAACGCCTATCAGGATCAACTGCTCAAAGGTGTTGAAGCGGTTAAGGCGGGCATGGCCGGTGAGGGCAACTTGTCCACTGCTTTGAATGCGGATCTGGCTCCTGCCATTGAGCCGGCTACTCAAGCCGATGAGACGCCGCCCTCTTTTGTGGAGCATGAGTCGGATCCGGAAACTGGGGAATCCTCAGTAGAAAGCCCGGTCGAAAATGTGCCGCAGGAGCCGGTTCAGGGCGAACCTGATACCGCCGAGAAAAACCTGGCGCCGGTGCTGCCGTTTACGCCAAAAGATAATGTCCCGGTGGTCAGTGGTGAATCCTTTAATCTGCCGCCTTCCCGGCCGGAAGCCAGTGGCAAAGGTGCCGTATCCGCACCGATGCAGACCAAGCGCAGTGCCCCTCAGGAAGTGGTGAAGGTTTCCGCTGACTTGCTTGAAGAGCTGGTTAACCTGGCGGGTGAGACTTCAATCAGTCGCGGCCGGATGGAAGAGCAGATCAGTGAACTGGGCTTTGCCATCGATGAGATGGACGCAACCATTGCCCGTCTGCAAGAGCAACTGCGTCGTCTGGATATCGAAACAGAAGCCCAGATTTTGTTCCGTCAGGAGCAGATGGCTGAACAGGACGACTTCGATCCTCTGGAAATGGACCGCTATTCCCAGTTACAGCAGTTGTCCCGCTCATTGATTGAGTCGGCGTCGGACTTGATGGACTTGAAGTCCACCCTGTCGGACAAGACACGGGATACCGAAACCCTGTTGTTGCAACAGTCCCGCATTAACACCGATTTGCAGGAAGGACTGATGCGTTCACGCATGGTGCCTTTCTCCCGTCTGGTACCACGTCTGCGCCGAATCGTGCGTCAGGTCTCCAGCGAGTTGGACAAGCGGGTCAATTTCGAGCTTGATAACGTCGAAGGTGAATTGGACAGAACGGTTCTGGAGCGCATGGTCGCGCCGCTGGAACATATGCTTCGCAACGCAGTAGATCACGGTATCGAGACTTCCCGTGAACGTACTGCTGCGGGCAAATCGGAAGCCGGTCGTATTGTACTGACGGTGGGGCGTGAAGGTGGCGATGTCATTTTGCGTCTGATTGATGACGGTCGCGGTATCAACCTCAAGCGCGTTCGTGAGAAAGCCATCGAACGTGGCCTCATGAGCGAAGAAGCCAAGCTCAGTGATCGTGAAATCATGCAATTTATTCTGCACGCCGGCTTCAGTACCGCGGAATCGGTGACCCAGATTTCAGGTCGTGGCGTGGGCATGGATGTGGTGCACTCCGAGATCAAGCAGTTGGGCGGTGCCATGTCGATCAATTCCCGTGCGGGAGAAGGTACCGAGTTTACGATTCGGCTGCCGTTTACCGTATCGGTCAACCGCGCATTGATGGTGCGGATTGGCGATGACCGCTACGCGATTCCGCTCAACACCATTGAAGGTATTGTGCGTGTCAGCCCGTTTGAGCTGGAACATTATTATCAGGATTCCGAAGCCCGTTTTGAGTACGCGGGTGAAGAGTATAAAGTGAATTACCTGGGCAATCTGCTGAACAGTGACGCCCGTCCGAAGCTGGAAGGTCAGGCGATGCCCCTGCCGGTAGTGCTGGTGCGTACTGCACAGCACGCTGTCGCCATGCAGGTGGACATGCTGATGGGCAGTCGGGAGGTTGTGGTTAAGAGTTTGGGGCCTCAATTTGCCGGTGTGTTGGGTGTATCGGGCGCAACCGTTATGGGGGATGGTAGCGTGGTAGTGATTCTGGATCCGCACGCAATGATCCGTCAGGATGCCGCCTTGCTGCACGACACCAGCGTGCTGATGTCACAGACTGAAGACGTGGCAGAAGAGAGCGTCAAAACCGTCATGGTTGTGGATGACTCGGTGACGGTACGCAAGGTAACCAGCCGCTTCCTGGAGCGTGAAGGCTATGAAGTCATCACCGCCAAAGACGGTGCTGATGCCCTGTTGCTGTTGCAGGATCATGTGCCTGATGTGATGTTGCTGGATATTGAAATGCCGCGCATGGACGGTTTTGAGGTGGCGAAAAACGTTCGCTCCAGCAGCCGTCTGAAACATATCCCAATTATTATGATTACCTCCCGTACCGGTGATAAACACCGTGAAAGAGCGTTTTCACTGGGGGTAAATCGCTATCTGGGTAAGCCGTATCAGGAAGATAATCTGCTGCGGAATATTCTGGCGGTGACCGGCGAGATCGATGACAGCGAGACTGCCAATGAGAGCGCAGACGCGCCTCTCGAAGAGTAAGCCGCCTGAGGTGTATCAGCCCTTGGTCAGGCAGAGGTGTTGTCGGTGACAATCAAAGCGCTGCGGTTAGGATTGGTTGTCGATACAGCTGCGCAGCAAAACGTGCTGCGTCAACTGGTCGGTGAGAGCGGGCACAAGGTGGCCGTGAGCCTGTTGGCAGGAAACTTTGTTGCCGACATGAGTCGTCAAAAGATCAGTGAGGTGGACGCCTGGCTGGTGATTCTGCCTCTGGAAAGCCCCAGCTGGCCTGCCATTGACGACTGGCTGGAACAGTTGCCTCTGCCGGTCATTATAGACGATGGTGGGGATTCTCAACCGGGTAGCAGTGCTTACGATGCCTGGCGTCGCAGAGTGTTAAAAAAACTGCAACAACTGAACGGTTCCATCAACCTCGAGCAGCACCCTGCGGGCGTGGCCAAAACGTTTTGGGTGTTGGCGGCTTCGACGGGTGGCCCGGAAGCCGTCAGAGAATTTTTTCAGGCGTTGCCAGCCAATCTGGATGTAGGTTTTGTTTACGTCCAGCATATCGACAGTGGATATGAACAATCGCTGGTGGATATGATCAATCGGTACTGCCATTACCAGGCTTATTGTGTCGCCGATGGGGATGTACTCTATGCAGGATCAACTGCAGTAGTTGCTGGCTCCCGGTGGGTCGATTTCCTCAGTAATGGCACGGTGACAGTCAGATCTGAACCCTGGCCGGGGATTTACAGCCCAGCCATTGATCAGGTTCTCGCCAATATGGCGCGGTGTTTTGGCTCGCGCTGTAACGCCATTGTCTTTACCGGCATGGGGGAGGATGGTGCCGCCGGTGCCCGGTTAATTCATCAGCAGGGTGGGCAGGTCTGGGCGCAGCAACCGGCAAGTTGCACGGTGGCCTCCATGCCGGAATCCGTGATCGGAACTGACGTGGTTTCAATCACCGGGACACCGACAGAGCTGGCGTCGCAGTTAACTCAGTTTATGCAGTCGCCGACTAAACTATTCAAGCAAAAATGACAGGTAACGGATCATGGAGAGCGCATTAAAGACCATTGAACAGTTTGCACCGGATGTTGTGCCCAGCCTGCTGATTCCCATGGCGGGGCGCACGTTGCTGGCGCCAACGGTCTCGGTTGCCGAGATGGTTTCCTATGACGCTCCGGAAGCAATCAGCGATGCTCCGGACTGGTTACTCGGGTTCTTCAGCTGGAGGGATGTCAAAGTACCGCTGTTGTCCTTTGAAATTCTCTGCGGTGAAACACTGCCCGAACTGCAAAGCAAAAGTCGAATTGCGGTCTTTAACAATACCGGGGTGAGTCCTGACTTGCCATTTATCGCGGTTCCCACTCAGGGGATTCCCAAGTTGGTGCGTGTCGTGGAAGACGATATCAGTATGCTTGAGGGCCGTAGCTGCCGAACCTTTGAGCGGATGCATGTGACGCTTAGTGGCGAAGAGCTGTTGATCCCGGACATCAGCGCACTGGAACAGGTGTATCTGGACTGGCACAACGGAGTGGCGAGCTAGGCCTTTTGCAACCGTTGGTCGAATTCAACTTCGAGGCACGAGGCAATCAGATTGCGCTTGCTGAAGTTGTAGCGACTGAGAATGCCAATGGCTCCCTCCTTGCCTAACAGCCGGTTGGTAATCTCTTTTAATTCCACACCCTGTGAATTCAATCCCTGAGCCTGCTCTGCAAGGTTCATCAGGTAGTCGTACTTTTCCCGTAACTTGCTGTGACCATTCTCGACCACACCGCGATGCGGGCACAGCAGGGTGTCGAAATCGTGCGACAGGGTAAAGCGGATGCTGTCGAGCAGCGTCGGCAGGTGTTCATCACTGCGCAGCAGTTTCAAACGATTGGCAATGTACAGATCTGCGCTGAATAACCATCCTCGTTCTTTCATCAGATAACAGGTCATGTCTTTGGCGTGCCCGGGGGTGAACAACGCCTGGGTCTGTTCGCCGCCGATGGTGATGTCTTCCGGTAAAGGCTGCGCATCGGCCAGACCACAGCGTCCCCAGATGAACTTCTGCATGGGGGGAATCTTGAAACCGCGTTTCAGAATGTCGATGGTCAGTGTCGGCGCTTTTGGCTGGATGCCGGTCAAGCGGTGGATGGCTCCGGCATTGCCGCTGTGATCTTCATGGTGGTGAGTCAGCAACAGTTGCTCAAAGGGGCTGGATTCAATAAAAGGTTTAACGTATTTCCACTGGTTGGTGGGACCTGTGTCGATAACAGTATCCCCCAGACGGTAGACGATAAACGAGGTGTTGATGCCCAGGTTGACCCGTCCGACCCGCAGGCCGACTAAATCCTTGTGTTGATACCTTTGCATCACAGACATGGGAAACTTCTACCTCGGGTGGCGAATCTGTCAGGATTGACTGCCGTTATCCTAGCAGCCTGCACTGAGCAGGACACTGGTAAAAAGGGGCGTATTGCTGGCTGAAAAGGACAACAGAGAAGGACAGCAGAGGCTTTAGCTAAGGTCGCCCCAGAGGTATTGCAGCACACTGATGGCGGCGATGGGCGCGGTTTCAGTACGGAAGACCCGGGGGCCGAGCGCCAGAGGCTGGAACTGGTGTTGCTGGGCTCGCTGGATTTCCACGTCCGACAGTCCGCCTTCCGGGCCGATCACCAGAGCAACGGACGCGGGTTTCTCGGTGGCCGACAGTGAGACGTCAGTGCGGTGGTGAAGCACAAAGCGGGATGTCTCGGTCACATCGGGTAACCAGTCATCGAAGCGCTGTGCAGTCTGCAGCTGGGGCAGGGTGTTGCGCTGGCATTGTTCGCAGGCGGACACCAGGATCTGTTGCCAGTGTTGCCGTTTCTTTTCCAGCCGCGGCCCGGTCAGCTTGACTTCGGTGCGTTCGGTGAACAGCGGGGTGATCCTGGTAACACCGAGCTCGGTGGCTTTTTGCAAAACCCAGTCCATGCGCTCGCCACGGGAAATGCCGATACCCAGGTGGATGGCCAGCGGTGATTCGCGCTCGACGTCATGAAATTCACTGATCGCGACGCGAACCACTTTTTTGCCCACGTCCGTGATGGTGGCGGTGTATTCACCGCCGCGGCCATCAAACAGTATCAGCTCGCGCCCGGCCTGCATGCGCAACACCTTGCCCACATGTCGGGAGGCGTTTTCATCCAGCTCGATATCGCTGCCGGCTTGCAGAGACTGTTCTGTAAAAATACGGGGAATGCGCATAGAACCTGAACCTGAAACCGGGAGGACTTAACTGTCCAGCCCGAGGTTTTTCACAATCGCTGCCGTCGGTTCCACCTGGTTCATGGTGTAGAAGTGCAGACCCGGTGCGCCGTTTTCCAGCAGGGTTTCACACAACTCAGTCACCAGATCCAGACCGAATGCCTGCACACTGGCGGTGTCGTCACCAAAACTTTCCAGGCGTTTGCGCAACCAGCGGGGAATATCGGCACCGCAGCCATCACTGAAGCGAATCAGGTTTTTGTAGTTCAGGATCGGCATGATACCCGGGTAAATCGGGTTGCTGATTCCGGCCTTGTCGCACTGATCCATAAAGTAAAAGTAGGCATCGGGGCTGTAGAAGTACTGGGTCAAAGCGCTGTCAGCACCGGCGTCAAACTTACCCTTCAGGTAGCGGATGTCGTCGTCGTAGCTGGTGGCTTCCGGGTGAATTTCCGGATAGGCCGCCACTTCCAGCTGGAAGGCATCGCCGAAGTGTTCGCGAATAAACGCCACCAGCTGATTGGCATACACCATCTGAAACGCACCGCCCATGCCGGAAGGCATGTCGCCGCGCAGCGCGACGATACGGTCGACGCCGGCGTCTTTGTATTCCTGTAACAGGGCTTTCATGGTGGTTTCGTCATCGCCACCAAAAGACAGGTGAGGGGCGACCGAAATACCATCCTGTTTAAAGGTCTTGATGATGCCCTTGGTGTTGTCGCGGGTGGAGCCGCCGGCACCGTAGGTTACGGAAAAGAATTCCGGATTGAGGGTATTTAATTCGTCGCGTACTTTCAGCAGTTTGGTGCGGCCTTCGTCGCTCTTGGGCGGGAAGAACTCAAAGCTGAGACGCAGATTTTCGTTGTTGCTCATGATCTTTACTCAGTGTGTTGCCAGACGCTTAGCCGATGGCAAACGTCTGGCAATAGTCTGTCGGGGGTGCCGATCAGTACTTGTAGCTTTCTGGTTTAAACGGACCGTCGACATTGACATGAATGTAGTTGGCCTGGGTCTCGGTCATGCGGGTGATAACACCGCCAAAACCTTCCACCATGTCTTTGGCCACTTCTTCGTCCAGTTTCTTCGGCAGTACTTTTACGTACACTTCGGCGGATTTTTCTTCTTCCATCAGGTTGGCAAACTTGCGCTCGTACAGGTAGATCTGTGCCAGAACCTGGTTGGCAAACGAGCCATCCATGATGCGTGATGGGTGACCGGTGGCGTTACCCAGGTTAACCAGACGGCCTTCAGACAACAGGATCAGGTGATCGTTGCTGCTTTTGTCGCGGTAGATTTTGTGAACCTGAGGTTTCACTTCATCCCACTCGTAATTTTCACGCAAGAATGCCGTATCGATTTCATTATCAAAGTGGCCGATGTTACAGACCACTGCACCGCTTTTCAGTGTTTGCAGCATGGCGGCATCGCACACATTGATGTTGCCAGTGGTGGTCACAACCAGATCGGTGGTGCTCAGGACGGCTGTGTTGATGTCAGCCACTTCACCGGTGTTGATGCCGTTGTTGTAGGCCGAAACCACTTCGAAACCATCCATACAAGCCTGCATGGCACAGATAGGATCGATCTCGGTCACTTTTACAATCATGCCTTCCTGACGCAGGGAAGCGGCGGAACCTTTACCCACATCACCGTAGCCGATGACCAGCGCTTTTTTACCGGCCATCAGGTGGTCGGTACCGCGCTTGATGGCATCGTTCAGGGAATGACGACAGCCGTATTTGTTGTCGTTTTTGGATTTGGTCACCGCATCGTTCACGTTGATTGCCGGTACTTTCAGTTCACCTTTTTCCAGCATTTCCAGCAGACGGTGAACACCGGTGGTGGTCTCTTCGGAGATACCGTGAATACGCTCCAGCAGGGCAGGGTATTTGCTGTGAACCATTTCGGTCAGGTCGCCGCCGTCGTCGAGAATCATGTTGGCATCCCAAACGTCGCTGCCGTCTTTCTCGGCCAGAATGGTTTGCTCGATACACCACAGGAACTCTTCCTCGGTTTCACCTTTCCAGGCAAACACAGGGATACCGGCAGCAGCGATGGCCGCGGCAGCGTGATCCTGAGTGGAGAAGATGTTACAGGATGACCAGCGTACCTCGGCACCCAGATCCACCAGGGTTTCGATCAGCACGGCGGTCTGAATGGTCATGTGAATACAGCCCATGATTTTGGCACCGGCCAGAGGCTGTGCTTCCTTGTACTTGCGACGCAGGGCCATCAGTGCTGGCATTTCGCCTTCGGCAATGTCGATTTCTTTACGGCCCCAGGCGGCGAGTTGTTGAAACTCGGTTTCGGTGGCGGCTGCTACTTTGTAGTCGGTAAATGTGGTCATGATCAATCCTCTTCTGCCAGCCATGGCTGGCGTGTGTCAATTCGGGGTCAGGTAATTCGGGCTTATGCCAGTGCAGCTTTCAGCTCATCAACCTTGTCGGTTTTTTCCCAGGTAAAGGCGGTGAAGGTTTCGGATTTCTCCTCACCGTTTTCTGTCCAGGTGTAGGTGTGCTCAAACGGCTCGCGTCCAAAGTGACCGTAGGCTGCCGTCAGCTGATACATGGGGTGCAGCAGATCGAGCATGGTGGTAATGGCGTAAGGACGCAGGTCGAACGTCTTGCGGATGGCTGCAATCAGTTCGCCATCGCTGACCTTGCCCGTGCCAAAGGTATTGATGGAAATGGACGTTGGTTCAGCCACACCAATGGCGTAGGACACCTGCACTTCGCAGCGATCGGCCAGACCGGCAGCGACGACGTTTTTCGCCACGTAGCGACCGGCGTAAGCGGCAGAGCGATCCACTTTGGAGGGATCTTTGCCGGAGAAGGCGCCGCCCCCGTGACGAGCCATACCGCCGTAGGTATCGACAATGATCTTGCGGCCGGTTAAACCCGCGTCACCCACCGGGCCACCAATCACAAAGTTGCCGGTGGGATTGATGTGGTACTGGGTGTCAGCGTGCAGCAGTTCGGCAGGCAGAACGTGCTGGATGATGTTTTCCATCACCGCAGTGCGAATGTCTTCCTGGCTGATTTCAGGGTTGTGCTGAGTCGACAGGACTACGGCGTCGATGGCAACAGGCTTGCCGTCTTCGTAGCGCATGGTGACCTGGCTTTTCGCATCGGGGCGCAGCCAGGGCAGAACACCTTCTTTGCGCAGCTGAGCCTGACGCTCTACCAGACGGTGCGAGTAGTACACCGGTGCAGGCATCAGTGATTCGGTTTCGTTGGTGGCGTAGCCAAACATCAGGCCCTGGTCACCGGCACCCTGATCTTCCGGACGGGCGCGATCAACACCTTGGTTGATGTCCACAGACTGTTTGCCGATGGCGTTCAACACGGCACAGGTGGCGCCATCGTAACCGACATCGGAGCTGTTGTAGCCAATGCCGGTAATGACATCGCGGATGATGTCTTCGAGGTCAACGTAGCAGGAGGTGGTCAGCTCGCCGGCGACAATGGCCATGCCGGTTTTGACCAGAGTCTCTACAGCAACGCGAGCGTATTTGTCCCGGGCAATAATGGCATCCAGAACGGCATCGGAAATTTGGTCTGCCATTTTATCGGGATGGCCTTCCGATACAGACTCAGAAGTAAATACGGAATACTCAGACATGAATGACATGCTCCTTTCATTAATATGGTCGCCTTTGTGTTAAGGCTGCCAGTATCTAAAGCTCAAGGCTTATTAAATTTCGAATTACCAATAACTCGTTAAACAATTCAGGGCTTGAAAAACTGCCGCACCTGAATCTGAAAACCGTTGCGCAAGGCCATATACTGGCTTTGCCCTTCTTTCAGCCCGGCGTGTTGCGCCCAGCGGGAAAAATCATCGGGTTCAAAGCCCAGCCAAACGTCACCGCAGGCGTCCCGCGCCCATTGCTGGTCGTGGTGGCACAGGTCGGCGACCAGTAAGCAGCCCTGCGGGTTAAGCAGTTGGCTGATGTCGTCAAACAGGTGTGCCGGTGACGGTACGTGATGAAGCACCATATTCATGACCACACAATCGGCGTTCAATGTTTGCCGTACCGCTTTCTCAGTGTCCCCGTGAATAAACTCGACATTGGCGAGTTGCTGATCCGCGGCAAAACCTCGGGCCTTCTCCAGCATCGATTCCGAGTTGTCCAGCGCAATTACCTGCGCAAAGCGCGATGCCAGTACGGACAAAAACTCCCCTTCGCCGGGGCCCACTTCCAGTGCCGTGTGGCGCTGCGGCAGAGGGGTGTTGGCCAGCATTTCGGTGACAGCCTCTGCATAGACTTCGTGGCTGGCAATCAAATCCTGCTGCGCCCGGAACTTGGCCGCGTTATCCGTAAAAAAAGCCTGCGAGGCGGCAGCCCGTTCCTGCTGGATGATCTTGAGCTGCTCATGGAATTCATCCGCCAGCGGGTTTTGGTCCAGCGTGTGAAACAGGCTGTCCAGCAACTGACGGAAAGGAGACTCAGCCCCTGGCAGAGCCCGGCGGTAGAAGATCGAGTTGCCTTCCCGTCGTGTGGCCACCAGTCCGGCGTTTGCCAGCACTTTCAGATGGTGGCTCATGCCCGATTGCTTAATCACAAAAATGCGGCTCAGTTCCATTACCCCGAATGAATCGCGTGCCAGCAGCCGCAAAATCTCCAGTCGCAAAGGGTCGCCGGCGGCCTTCAGGGTGGCTGCCAGGTCACTGGTTACGGGGCTTTCAGCGATATTTACGCTGGATAACAATTGAGACATGCGAAGCAGTCTAGCAGGGGAGCTCATCTATATCAAAAAATTTTGATATAGATTGGTTGTGTGTCGGGGTTACATCGACGTTCTTTGGCGGGTAGGTGGAGCCATATACTTTCTTAACGATCGCCCTGTTTTGGTGCGCGATCGAATCAGGCCGCCCTGATTAACGCCGCATAATGAGGCGTCGGGAGTCGTGGAGCGGCTCTTTCTCAGGGGTGATCTACCACTGTTGGGGTAGCTGGCCGCTGAATACCCCTAAGAGGTTATTAATCCTGTTGGTTCAGGGGCATACCCTGCAGTCATATAAAAATTTATAGCAGCGTTCAGCGAGCTGCTGAGCTGTGTGAACAGCAGAACATAAAAAGAGAGATCACCAACTCCCAGGAGACCGACCCCATGAGAAATAGCCGTAATAAACAAAGACTGCTCGCCAGTGCCATTGCTGCCAGTGCCGCTGCAACCACACTGGTATCAACCGCAGCTCAGGCTGCGCAAATTGAAGAAGTGGTTGTTACCGCACAGAAACGCGCCCAGAGCGTCAATGATATTGGCATTTCGGCCAGTGCCTTTGGCGGGGACGATCTCAAGAAGTTGAAGATGGAAAGCGCCGTGGATCTGGGCGCCCAGACGCCGGGACTGGCAACAGCCAATGCGACCTCCGGTGGTACGCCGATCTTTGCCATCCGCGGTATTGGTCTCGATGATTTCAGTCCCAATAACAATAGCGGGGTGGGCATTTACACCGACGAGGTGTTTGCCAGTGCTCCGGCTTTGTTGAGTGGCCAGTTATTTGATATCGAAAGGGTGGAGGTGCTCAAGGGCCCACAGGGCACCTTATACGGAAAAAATACCACCGGCGGTGCGATCAACTTTATTAGCAACAAGCCCACCGACGAGTTCGAGGCTTATGTCGAAGCCGATTACAGTCGCTGGGATACCGTGGAAATGACCGGTGCCGTCAGCGGGGCGCTCAGCGATCGTGTGCGTGGTCGTCTGGCCATGAATTATGTGGATCAGGGTGAAGGCTGGCAAAAAGATGTGAATACCGGCAAGGAATACGGCAAAGCCGACAGTCAAGCGATTCGCGGTATGCTGGACTTTGATCTCGGTGACAGCACCACCGCGTTGGTCAAAGCTTATTACACCCGTGACAAGTCCGTGCCTCTGTCGCCGGATGCCGAACAACACGAGTTGTGGGGATACCCGGAACTGAACAGCCCGCAAGATCCGTCAAAAGTGACTGTGGGGAATCTGGACGTCAGTCGTGATGAAGAAGGGCAAGGCCTTTCTCTGAATCTGACCTCAGACTTTGAATATTTTACCCTCACGTCGATTACCGCCTGGGACAGCTACGATCAGGTTGTGGTGGATAACTACGGCGGTACCAGTGAGCGTATTACCGATTTTTTCCAGGACAATGAAATCGAACAAATGTCTCAGGAGTTTCGCTTTACCGGAAACACCAGCGGACCGTTCAGCTGGATCGTCGGTGTTAACTATTCCCACGAAGTTGTGGATGCCCTGGGAATTTTTGATGACTCGTTTGTGGCTTACGAAAACTTTGGTGATGTAGGGACAGATCTGTTGGTGGCAGATTATAAGCAGACCACCGATTCCTACGGTGTTTATCTGCACACCGAAACCGAATTGAGCGATACGCTGAACCTGACCGTGGGTATGCGCTACTCTGAAGACAAGCGCTCTTTTGAAGGCACTGACGTTAATACCGATGCCGACAATTCGTTTTACGATGTGTTGATCGATTTTGACGAGACTCACAAAGAAAACGATGTGACTGGCAAGATCGGACTGGATTGGATGCCGCTGGATAACTGGTTGTTCTACGGCAATGTGGCGACCAGTTACAAGAGCGGTCTTTACTACGGTGCGCCAGTACTGGATCCGGATCCCGGAGTGGCCTGGTCTTATGTGGATCCCGAAGAAGTGACCAGTTACGAGTTAGGCTTCAAGGCGACTTTGCTGGACAGCAGTCTGCAAATTAACGGCGCCTTGTTTATGCTCGATTACAAAAATCGTCAGTCGCTGATTACCTATCTCGAAGATGATTTCAGTACCTTCCTGGGGCTGGATGTGTACGACACCACCATGATCGGAATTCCTGAATCCCAAACCGAAGGCGGTGAGCTGGATGTTCACTGGTTGCCAGCAGAAGGTCTGGAACTGAGGCTGGGTGTGGCGTATCTGAACAGTAAAGTCACCAAGGCACCAACCACTGCGGACATGCGTGGTATTTCCGATGATCCCAACTCGCCAAATACGGTTGATCATATCGCCAACACCATTGGTGCGGGGCAGGTGTTGGCGCAATCTCCGGAATGGAGTTACAACGGCATGATTGCTTACGAATGGTCTCTGGGCGATAACCTGATTGCCAGAGCACAAACCAGTGCCAGTTGGGTTGATGATCAGTTCGCCGCTCTGGGTGACCCGAATACCGGTTATGGACCTGTCAGCAGTCTTGATGCACAGCTATCACTGGAGGATGCCGCAGGCAAATGGAACGTCACTCTTTGGGGTAAAAACCTCGAGAATAATGATGCAGAAACCTATGCGTTCAGTGGTTTTGCCGGACGTGTTGTTTATCGTCAGCAACCGGCCAGTTACGGTGTGACCTTCCGTTATAACTTCATGTAAATCTGTAACCGTTTCGAATTGTTCTACCTCTCGTTTGACCGGACACAGAAATGTGTCCGGTTTTTTTATGTCATCAATAACCGGTAAACAATCAGAAGTGATAGCCGATACCAATGACATAGGCAAAAGCGCCATCATCGAAATTGTCTTCCGCTTCATCTCCGTCGTCAAAAAAGAACTGATACTCAGCCCGACCTAAAATAAAGGTGCTTTCCAGTACGTAATATTTCAGCCCGAACTCCAGTCCAGCGAAGCCGCCGTCCTCTACACCGTCACCGTAAATCGCACCCAGACTGGCACCGATAAAAGGTCTCGCGGCGCCACTCAGGAAGTGGTAGTCAAAATAACCTCGTGTGCTGCCATTCCAGAAATCATCGTCAGCGTCCTGACCTTCAATGTCGGCATAGTTCACACTTTGTCGTATGCCCCAAACCATGTGCGAGGATGTGTACCAGCCCAGATCGGCGGAAAGGCCCATACTGCTGTTATCGAAATCCTTGTCGCTGGTGCCGGTTCCTGAAAGTGTGAATTCCCGATCTCCACTGCTGGGACCAATGCTGTCCTGGGCAAAAGTTGCCGCCGGTAAAGTGGTTGCCAGAACGCTGATGGCTAAAAGGTGTTTAGTGAACGTTTTCATGTTGACTCCTTACTTGATTTCTCCCCGGTTAGACATTTTTGTTTTCAACGAGGAAGGTTTAATCATCAATTATGAGAAACTACGAAAAGTTACTTGCTCAGTGAAAAGACCTTAATCTTTTCCCCCAAAGCGTAGCAGTCGCGATCGTATTCGCTACGTTTTAACACAGAGATTGTCGTTGTTTTTGTTATAAATGTTACTGTGTTCACTGAAATAAAAAGTTGTAAATGAAGTGGGTGACATTTTCTGTTTTTGAAAAAAAACAATAGTCAGATTGTGTTCGTGGGAAGAGGGGCGGGAGTTAAAAATTGATAGAACATTAAGGATTTTACAGGATTGCGTTAATAGCGTTTTTATTATTTATACAAGAACATTGTTTGTTGATTTGACGCAGTGACAGTCTTTACGCAAAGCCACTCCAGGTGTAGAAATTCGAGTGGCTAAGCTTTCGTGAAGGTGTATCTCGTTTGAGTTTCCAGAGAAATTTTAGTGTCAGCTGGCGTCAGCCAGTTCAGGTGCCAGTTGGCGAAGTTTTCGATAAACAAAGGCGTAAATCAACAGGGCTCCCAAAGACCCCCCTGCGCCTAACAGCATTACTGAACCATAACCGAGATTCTGCGACAGCAGGAATCCGGCTGCGGCCGGTGCCACGGTTTGAGCCAAACCCTGAGCGCCGGGAATTAATGCGGCATAACGTCCACTGTGATCCACATTACTGATTGTTCCCAGCTGATAAATGTCGGTGAATAACCACATCACATTGAACATGAAATTGCCGAGGATAAAGATAATGGGATTGATACCAAAGGACAGCAGGATCATGGCGCCAGACATGGTGATCAGCGCGGCCAGTAAAGGTTTGGATTGTCCCGCACGGTTGCTGAGCCAGGTGGCAACAAAACAACCCAGCAGGGTGAAGAGTGTTCCGATGGTCAGGGTGTTGGTAATAAAGCTGTCCGATAAACCGGCGTCAACGCCTGCGCGTTCAATGTAAGCCCAAAACGAACCAATGGTAATGTAAAAGCTGGAAACCGCCAGCAGGCACAGTTTCGGCAGATAACCTGGCAGCACCAGTGTGTGGCCGTCTTTGGTTTCGGTGACAGCAGTGGCTTCAGCGGCAAATTCTGGCAGATGTGGAACTGCAAGAAAACACAAGACAAAGGCACCACTGAAGGCGTAGTAAATACCGTTCACGCCCCAGGTGTCGGAAAGAATGGGGAAGCTGTAAAGCTCAATGGCATTAATGGCAACCAGGGCGAACATCAGAATACTGAAGTTGCGTGCAGTATGGTGTGTGCCGGCAAGGCAGCCAACGCCCAAAGAGTAACAAATCCCGCCGCCGATACCGGCAATCACGCGAGTGTACAAGAGCGTATTAAAATCGTGAAATTGTGAAGACAGCAGATTGGCGACCAGTGCGATCAGGATGCCGGCAATGGCCAGCATACGTCGGTTGACGCGGGTAATGGCCATGGAGGTCAGTATCGAGGCCAGAAACATGCCTCCCAGATCTGCCGATGCCAGCCATCCTACCTGTTGTTCATTGAAGTCGAGATTATCAGCCAGAGCGCCGACCAACATGGGCATTCCCAGAACCACCGCATTGCCGACAAAGCTGATTACAATGGCCGCAATAATTGCTGCCGGGGTGTCAAAGCTGCCAGGCTGGGTTCGGGTCGGGGCGGAAGTCAGGGGTAGGGCTTGTTCGGAACTGCTGGTCATCAGGACACCTGCGTCTCTTGTTATGGTATTGTGGCCTTGCCATGCACAGACGTAACTTTCAGGCCCAAGCTAAGGCTAAAGATAAGCCCCGCCAGCAGCCATAACCCTATGGTGTTATAAGGCGCACTTATATGGTGCGATCGAGTGCAGGCTTCTGCTATTCTGAAATCAGGGGATTCGGTGTGCCAGGCCGCCTTCCAGGCTGTATGATAATTTCCGTGATTCATAAGCGCTCCGGTGTGCGCCTGAGCCCTGTTTGATTGAGGTGATAATTGATGTCCAGCTCTGATGCGTTGGTGCTTAACCCGCCCTTGATTGCGGCCATGGCTCAGGCCACTCGCGCCTTGCATACGGATGCTTTTTCTCAGGCTTTGCTGGAGGTGATCACACTGGTGACCCCTGTGGACAGCTTCGCGGCAGTGGGATTTCCGTCGGATTCCCTGCCGATTCTGTTGTCGGACATTACCCAGCGCAACGTTGAGCCGGAAAAAAAGGGTGATCTGGATAATTACATCGGCGGTGCTTATCTGTTGGATCCGTTCTATGAGGCTGCCCAGGAGTTTATCCCCTCAGGGCTGTATCGCCTGGGTGAAGTGGCTGCGGATGATTTTCACTCCAGTGAGTACTTTCGGCTTTACTACCGTTACTCGAATCTGACTGACGAAGTCGGATTCCTGCTGGCCATTAAAAACGCCGGTTATTTGCACTTGTCATTAGCCCGGATAGAGCATTTTCAGGAGCCGGAGGTCGAGAACCTGCGTCAATTGACCCCGTGGTTGCTGGCTGTTTTGGAGCAGCAATGGCAGGGCGTCTTATCGAATAAGCCTCAGCAGCAAGTCTCGCTGCACAAGCAGCTGACAGAAGCTCTGCGCAACTTTGGCAGCTCGTTACTGACGGATCGTGAGTGCGAAGTTGCGAGATTGTTATTGCATGGACACTCGTCAAAATCCATGGCGGCCAAACTGAAAATTTCCATGGAAACCATCAAGGTACACCGCCGTAACCTGTACAACAAACTGGATATTTCCTCGCAGTCGGAGTTGTTTTCGCTGTTTTTGTCTTCTATTTCTATGGCGGGACGTGCACCGGGCGTGGATCCGTTAAGCGCGTATTTCTCTCCGCCGGCGGATTGATTTTCGCACCTTCCAATTACCTTCTTAACTTTTATCGTTCTTCAAAAACACCAACTACCCCCCAAAGGGTATGGTGACAAATTCGCTGTCCACTTAGTCTAGTGCCATAACGTACCCAACCCAAAGCCGTTTACAGGATGGTTAGTATGAGCGACTTAGACACTACTCAATACGATACAAAAGCGATCATTGCCAAAGACAAGGCCCACCACTTACATCCCTGGCAGGTTTTCGATGTCTTTCGTGATGAAGGTGCCATGCCCATCGTCAAAGGCGAGGGCAGCTATATTTTTGACAGTGAAGGCCGCAAGTATTTTGATGCGGTGGGTGGTCTGTGGTGTAACAACATTGGTTTGGGGCGCAAAGAAATGGCAGAAGCCATTGCCGAGCAGGCGTACACCATGTCTTACGCCAGTCCTTTTGTCGACCTGACCAATGTCCCGGCCGCTGAACTGGCGGCAAAGCTTGCTGAGCTGGCTCCTGGACCACTGAATCACGTGTTCTTCACCTGTGGTGGCTCGACGGCGGTGGATACTGCATTTCGGATGATCCATTACTATCAAAACTGCCGCGGCAAACACGACAAAAAGCACATCATCTCCCGTATCAATTCCTATCACGGAACCACTTACGCGGCGATGTCGATTGGTGGTAAACCTGGTGATCATCCGCCGGAGTTTGATTTTATCAGTGATACCATCCATCACCTTTCATACCCTAACTATTACCGCTGTGCGGGCGAGGGCATGAGTGAATCGGAATTTGTCGATACGTTAATCCGTGAATTTGAAGACAAGATCGAAGAGCTGGGCGGTGCCGATAAGGTTGCTGCGTTTTTTGCCGAACCGATTATGGGTGCCGGTGGTGTGATTGTCGCTCCGGATGGCTACCTGAAACGCATGTACGACATCTGTAAGGCCAACGACATCCTTTATGTTTCCGATGAAGTGGTAACCGCTTTTGGTCGACTGGGGCATTGGTTCGCGTCGGAAGATGAGTTCGGTATTGTCCCCGACATGATTACGTCGGCCAAAGGTCTGACCTCCGGTTATCAGCCGCTGGGTGCCCTGTTATTCAGTGATGAGATCTGGGATGTATTGAATGCAGAAAATTCCGGTCGTTGTTTTGCTCACGGATTTACCTATTCAGGCCATCCGGTTGCCTGTGCGGCGGCGTTGAAAAATATCGAGATTCTGGAACGCGAGAAACTGCTTGAGAATGTCAAAGACGTTGGTCCGTACTTTGAGCAGCAATTAAAAACCCTGGAAGATCTGCCTATTGTGGGGCAGGTTCGCGGCCGTAAATTTATGGTCTGCGTGGAATACGTTGCAGACAAGAAGACCAAGGCTCTGTTCCCGGAAGAACTGGATATCGGCAAACGCATTTCCAATCACGCCGATGAGCTGGGGTTGATCACCCGTGCGATTGTGCACCTGAATGTCATGTCACCTCCGCTGACGATGGATAAAAGTGAAGTGGATTTTGTGGTCAGCACGTTACGACAGGCGATTGAAAACACCATCGCTGAATTGCGTGACGAAGGTCATTTTTCCGGCTGATATTCAGGCACTGCTATGTCACAGATTGCGATGAATTACCGTTCCAGTCATATTGGGCAGAATTTGTCGAACAGCGACAAAGCGGATGTGATTCTGCGCAATGGCCGTTGTTATACCGTCAATCCGAAACAGCCCTGGGTGGAAGCGCTGGCGATAAAAGACGGCCGCATTCTGGCGTTGGGTTCTAATGCGGATATGGACGTTTATGTGGACAGTCAGACTCGGCAAGTGGATCTGAAAAGCCGTTTTGCAATGCCGGGTTTGTACGACATGCACACCCATCCGGATCTGGCATTGGCACCGTCTTACGCAGGTTATCTGGACGTTGGCATCGAAGATCCGACGCCGCAACAGATTGCTGACGCGGTGCTGGACTACGCCGAAACTCACCCTGATAAAGAGTGGATTTTTGGACAGTACTTTGTTCACTTCCACTTTAAACGTGCAGGTATTGAACCGGACCGACACTGGCTCGACCGTCTTGTGCCTGATCGCCCGGTGGCGATCCATGATCGCTCATGGGGCTGCATTCTGGTGAACAGCAAGGCTCTGGAACTCGCCGGTATTTCTGCAGACACACCGGATCCGGGTAATGGTTATATCGAAAGGGACAGCCTCACCGGAGAACCGACCGGCATTCTGGTGGATGGTGCTTATGCACTGATACACGCGGCCATGCCGCCAGTCCCTGCTCATGCGTTACAGCGTGCCTACCGAGAGGCTATTCACTATCAAACCAGTTGCGGAGTGGTGGGCAGTAAATATGTCCATGTCTGTGAGCATCGTCTGAATGCGTTGAAGACCATCGATGATGCCGGTGACATGACAATGCGTGTCGAAGCTGCGATCAGCTGGCAGGATGATATTTTTCCGGTGAAACGCCGTTGGCAGTTACTGGCTGGTGAGCGTCATTATTATCGCAGTGCAAGGCTGAACGCCAATGCCGTGAAGTTCCACTTCGATGGTACCCACGGTTCGCGCTCCTCCTACCTGTCGACGCCCTGGCCGGGTGAATCTCAATGGCGTGGCGCTCTCAACATGACCCCGGAGCACATCACCGACATGGTGGTGGATCTGGATCGGCGCGGTATTCGGGTGATTGCCCACTGTGTCGGTGACGGGGCTTCCGATATTTTCCTGGATGCCGTAGCCGAAGCACGTCGTCGCAATGGTTATCGCGATGGCATCAGTGTGAAACACCAGTGCGCTCACTCCACCGTGTTGCTGGATGAAAACCTGCCGCGTTTTGCCGAACTCAATGTCATCGCCGAATTCTCTCCGGTAGGGTGGTTGCCAGAACCCTATGCCCGTGCGCGAGAAGTCATGGGGCGCGAGCGATTTGATCGCATGTACAACTTTAAAGGTGTTCTGGATCACGGTGGCATTGCCGTTATGGGAACGGACTGGCCAGTATCAAACATCAATCCGTGGGTGGGTTTTGAGGCCATGATTACCCGTCAAAATCCGTGGTTTGAAAACGAAGACACTTTTCACGGTGAGCCGCTGTCGGTTGAGGAAGCCATTCGGGTGATGACGCTCAATGGTGCCGTCAGCATGGGGCTGGAGGAACAGGCGGGCAGTCTGGAAGTGGGTAAGTCCGCAGACGTGATTGTGCTGGATCGCAATGTGTTTGAGGTCGAGGCCCGTGGCAATATTCACAACACTCAGGTGGATCTGACCTTTTTGGAGGGACGCCTGATGTGGGATCGCGAAGCGGAGTTGGCTGATATATTGAGCCCGCACTGGTCAGATTGCCCACCGGATTTTTATTCGAAGCAAAATGCCGGTGATGCATTGAGATGAACGGCTCACTGCAGCACGATCTGAGAGATGCACGGGTTCCGGTAGTGGTGGTTGCGGGATTTCTCGGCTCGGGAAAAACCACGTTGCTCAATCGTTTGCTGAATAATCCGCAGGGTCAACGAATGGCGGTGATGGTTAACGATTTCGGCAGTATTAATATCGATAGCCAGTTGGTCAGCAGTGCGGAACAGAATCGTATCGATCTCAGTAACGGTTGTATCTGCTGCACCATTGAAAGTGATTTGATTCAGCAATTACAGCGCTTGTTGACGGACACCCCGGCAGCGCCCGATGTGATCCTGATTGAAACCAGTGGCGTCTCCGAACCGGGTAAGGTGATCAGTACGTTAAAGTACCCCCAGTTTCGTGATCAGCTGCGAGTGGAAACCGTGGTGTCCCTGATGGATGCGGCAAACTTTTCCGAACTGACCTCTGAAATGAAGCATCTGGCCATGAATCAGGTGTCTGTGGCCGATGTGATTGTGCTGAATAAGGTGGATTTGGTGAGCAACGCCCAAATTGCCCGGTTGCACCGCGATTGGTTGTTTCCGGGTGCGCGAGTGTATGAAACCGCCTTTGCCAATGTACCCCGCTCCCTCTTGATGGAGCCCTGTGCGGATGGCTTTTCTTCAGCCGTGTCTTTGGGTGAAGATCCGGAGGTAGCGGCCACCGAAAAGACCTGTCAGCAACACCGGGATCACAGCGATCAGTTTTTCACCTTCAGTTGGCAAACTGACGGTGAGCTGTCCTTGCCCGATGTTCGCCAGTGGTTCAAAGCACTGCCCACTTGTGTGTATCGCGCCAAGGGGATTTTAAAACTTCATGGCATGCCTAAATCCTGGTGCCAAATTCAGTTGGTGGGCAGTCGACTCGAGGTGAGTCCCGTTCCGGATCACATTGAAAACAGCGAGCATGAGCGCTCGACGCAACTGGTGTTGATCAGCTGGACACCGCTGGATGCACAGGCACTGACCGATCAACTTAACGCTTGTCTGATCAACGACAGTAGCGACATAACGAGGAAGAATTCATGATGACTTACACGCAACTGTATCTTGAGGGCCAGTGGTTGAATGCGAGCTCGAACCAGACACTGACCGTGATCAATCCTGCAACAGAAGCCCTGGCTGCTGAAGTGCCTCTGGCGAATGCTGAAGATGTAGATCGTGCGGTAAATGCTGCACGTAAGGCGTTTGCCCAGTGGTCGCAAACTTCGGCCGCGGAGCGCAAGCGACTGCTGTTGGCGATTGCCGATGGCATGGAAGCGAGAAAGCAGGATTTAACCGCAGCGATCTCTGTCACCATGGGCTGTCCGGAACACATTGCCGGTTGGTTGCAGGTGGATGGCCCCATTGAAGCCATGCGCTTGTTTGCAGAACACACATCCTTGACTGAGGAAATCGAAACCGTTGAAGGTGCTCTGGTGGTTCGCGAATCCGCAGGTGTCTGTGCGTTTATCAATCCCTGGAACTACCCGCTGCATCAGTTTGTCGGCAAGGTGGGCGCCGCTTTGGCGGCCGGTTGTACCATGGTGGTCAAGCCTGCGGAGCAAACACCGCTGCAGGATTTTATCATGGCAGAAATTCTTCACGACGCCGGAATTCCCGCCGGTGTGTTTAATCTGGTACCGGGAACCGGAATTGATGTGGGTGAAGCGCTGTGTACCCATCCCGAGGTGGATGTTGTGTCGTTTACCGGTTCGACCCGAGCCGGCATTGAAGTGGCCAAAGCTGCTGCATCTACGGTGAAACGCGTGACTCAGGAGCTGGGTGGCAAGTCGCCACTGATTATCACCGACGATGCCGATCTGCAGGCTGCAGTCCAATACGGTGTGGAAGATGTCATGCTCAACAGCGGGCAGACCTGTGTCGCACTGACGCGCATGCTGGTGCCGGCGTCACGGTACGATGAAGCGGTTGCCATCGCCAAGGAGATTGCCGGGGGCATGACGGTAGGGATGCACGAGGAGGCATTTCTGGGGCCCATCTCCTCTCAGGCTCAGCAACAAAAAGTGCTGGATTATATTCAGATCGGTATCGCTGAAGGTGCCACCCTAGTGTGTGGCGGAAAGACCTCAGACGCTCATTCTACGGGTTACTACGTTGAGCCGACCATCTTTGCCAACGTCAACAATCAAATGCGGATTGCCCGCGAGGAAATCTTCGGGCCGGTGCTGTGCATGATTCCCTATCAGGACATTGACGAGGCGGTAGAGATCGCCAATGATACGCCTTATGGTTTGGCGTCAGCGGTGTATGCCGGCAGTGAAGAGGGGGCGGTCAAGATTGCCCGCCGTATCCGCGCCGGACAGTGCCTGATGAATGGCGCGGTCTTCAATTACCATGCTCCCTTTGGCGGCTACAAGCAGTCCGGTAACGGGCGGGAATTTTCGGCCGCCGGTGTGCATGAGTTTCTGGAAATCAAAGCCATGCTGAAACCGGAGTGTCCTCAGCTTTAAACGTCGATGTAAAACGTTAACGCTTTGCGTCCCTGATGATTGCCGCCAGGGGCGCGTCAATGGGCATGGGTTTAAAGGGGCTGACATTTGCCCCTCCGGTATTGCCCGTCGGGATCAGTCCTAAAGCTGTTTTGCTGGCGGCTCCCGCTATTCTGATCAGCTGCCCCCAGACTTCGCCCGCCTTCTTTTCTTTCCATCCCCACAGCAACATCCGGTAATGGGTTTTTACGTGCCAGTAGGTGGATGCCTGTCCAAGAACATGAGCGTTCTCCAGGTGTTTAAAAGCCTCGTGAGAGGCGCCATTGTCCATTTTGATCTGGGCCTGTTGCAGCTCGGTCTCAACAAAAGGGGCTATACGCTTGCTGAAATGAAGAAAGTGATGGTCCATCTTTTCATGCCTCTGAAACAGTATGAGATAGTCGATGAGTGTGTTCACAGGGTCTTTATAGACCTTCCTGCTGGGGGAATGTCCAGAGTGAATTTCAGGTCTTCGGGTTGGTTGCCCGCATGCTGGAAACACGCGCCATGTCTTCTCCTCTGGAGTGCGCGCGCCGGCGTACCAATTGGCAGATTCTGGGCTACTCTTTATCGTAGGTGACAAGAAGTTCTTACGCTGAGGAGGAACAGTGAAACGCAGAGATCTGGTCAAATTGGGACTGCTGACAGGGATTTCTGTCGCGGGGTGCACCAGTAACCCTGGTCCGATCAGTACTTTTCAGACGCTGGAACCCGCCGCAGAACCTGAAGCTGTCGATCCTCCGCAAGAGGCGGAAGCGAGACCGGTACAGCTACCCGATACCTCGGAAATGATCAATTATCCTCCCGCGCTGAAGCGAGGCGATACCATTTGTTGTGTCTCTCCGGCCACCGCTATTTTTGAACGCAGTCTGGTGGATATGGCGAGAGAATCCCTCGAAGCCGGTGGACTAAAGGTCAAGCTGGGCAAGCACATTCTGGATCAAAACGGTTACCTGGCCGGAACCGATCAGAATCGCGCGAAAGACATCAATGAAGCCTTTGCCGACCCCGAAGTGAAAGCCATTTTTGCCTTGCGCGGCGGTTGGGGCAGTAACCGCACGCTGCCGTATCTGGACTTCGATCTGATCAAAGAGAATCCCAAAATCTTCATGGGCTTTAGTGACATCACGACGTTGCTGAATGCTTTTTATCACAAAGCCGGCCTGGTGACCTTCCATGGCCCTGTGGGGTTTACCCACTGGAATCCCTACCGTTTTGACTACATCAACCGCCTGATTTTTCAGGGTCAAAATGTGAAGTTCGTGAATGAAGACCGCAGTGGACCGCTGGTTGTGACCGGAGATAACCAAATCCGCACCATCAATGCGGGGGTCGCTGAGGGGCGGCTGGTGGGTGGCAATATGAGCGTTTGGTTGTCGCTGTCCGGTACCGATTATTTGCCGGATGTGGACGGCAAAATCCTGTTCTTTGAAGACGTCAACGAGTCGGTTTACCGCATAGATCGTTACCTGTCGACGTTAAAGCTCAACGGTACACTCGACAGAATCTCCGGTCTGATTTTCGGGTATTTCAGGAAGCCCAAAGGCAGCAAAGATCGCGAGATCATGGTGGGCTCCTTCACCCTCGCCAATATTGTCGAACAGTACGTGAAGCCGCTGGGTATCCCTTGCTATATGGGCGCCCAGATTGGCCATATCCGTCACAACCAGACCTGGCCCGTGGGCGGTTTGGTCAGGATGGATGCCAATGAAGGTACGCTGAAGTTACTGGAACCGGCGGTGATGGTGTAATCGGGCCTTACCGGAACTCTTTAATCGCACTCACCACCACGCCTTCAATCCGCAAATCGGCACTGTCGGACAGTGACAGTGCGGGCGACTCCTCATCGGCAGCCAGCAGTTGGCTGTTGCGTAAATCCAGTTCGCGGCACAGCAGGTCTCCATCGAGAGCCACGGCCACCAGATCACCCTGGCCGGGATGCAGACTGCGGTCAACGATCAGCAGGTCCCCGTCGAAGATTCCCTTATCGCGCATGGCATCGCCTTTTGCGCGGGCATAGAAGGTACTGGCAGGGCGGCGGATCAGGTGTTCATTAAGATCCAGGCCGGGCTCGTCGTCTTCAACCGGGCTTTCAAATCCGGCGCTGCTGCTGTGCAGGTACAGAGGCAGTGTGATTTGTGAGTGAATAACAGCGGGGGCAAGTTCAGCAAGATTCATGGCCAGCCTCAAATAGCGGATACTGTGTAATTACTGTATATAAAAACAGTATATAGCCGGTGTGGCGCTCTTGCCAAGTGTCTTCTGGTGCTCGCCTTGCGGTGCGCAGGACTATTGGGTGAAACGCCGGATCATCTCGGCGTGTTGGGGAAAGCGTTGCAGCAGTTGTGTCTCGGTACCAAGCGTCATGTCGTCAAACTCAAACCCGGGACACACCGCTTCGCTGATCAGTCCGTAATCGGCCTCGGCCTTGTCTTCACTCGAGGTCAGGCACGAAGCTTTCCAGGTGCCGCCGGGGACCAGCAGTTGCAGTTGATGGCCAAGGCTCGGGTCGGGGCCCATCACCTGTGTGCTCAGGTTGCCGGAGGCATCGAGCAGGTAGTAGGTGATGGGGCGCCCGAGGTGGAAGAAGTGCAAAATATCAGAGCGGTTCAGGTGCCAGTGACCGATGGGCGAATCATCGGTCAGCAGATAGTAAATTGAGGTCAGACGCAGGCGGGAGCCGTATTCGGTGTCCAGAGACGGACGGTTGTCGGATTGGTAGGTGCGTCGGAAATACCCGCCCTCCACATGGGGTTCCAGTTGCAGCTGATCAATCAGCGCTTGTCGTTGTGGGGAGGCGGATTCCATAAATAGAGTTAAAACCAGTCGTTGAGAATAAAGCCAATGCCAATGCGCTGATTGCGGTGGTCGTAGTCGATCAGGGTTTCACCGTAGCCGTCCACATATTCAATGTAGCCATTCAAGCGACCCGGCAGGGGAAAACTCAGGCTGAGCGTGGTGGAGGTGTGGTTATCGGAACTGCGGAAATTATTGCGCACCAGTGCCGAGAGCACATATTCATCGTCCCACTTGTAGGTGGCGATAAAATCAGCGTAGCCCAGATAGGATTCAATGTCGGGATTGTCGTCGTCTTTTTCGTCTTCTTTGATCCGGTACCAGGGTTTAACGGCGAAGCCCCACTGATCTTTGGCGAAAACAAAGTTGGCAAAGATGCGGTTCCAGCTGCGTGACAGGGGTTCACCGCGACCGTTGGACTGGTGCACAAAACCGATGGAGGCCTCTTCCATGGCGATACCGAATGCGTTCAGCCCAGTGGGAAACGACCAGTAGATTTCCGGTTCGTAATTGGTTTCCCGGAAAGGCGCCGACGCTTCACCGTTATAGGCCTGCCAGAGTGACACCTGTGTATAACCCATCCACAGGGTGCTCTGGTCGACCAGAAAATCTCTGGCGATGGGCACCTTGAGGCTGATCTGGAATTTGATTTCCTCATTGTCCACTGACTCCTCTGCCAATACCGTGTTACCGCGGTAAGGTTCGCCGTTGGGGTCATCAAGGTAAGTGTAAGGCAGAATATAAGTCTGGCGATGAGGCAGAATGACAAAGCGATTATCGGCCAGCTGATCTTCGCTTTTTAGCCGGACCTCAATATCCGAAACTTCCTGAACAGCGGACCCCGTTTCTGCTGTGCCATAGGCCGTAGATTGTGTTGCGGCTGACTCTTTTATCACCGCTTCAGGCTCGCCAAAAAGCTGGTCGTAACATGCCAGACGGGCTGTGTCCTTCTTGATCATTCGGCATTCCTGTTGAGTTTCTGCGAGCGCGCCAAACGCGGTGGTGGTCATCACAAGAAAAATACCCGTGCGCATCGGAAGTCCTTAACGGTAAGAGGGGCAAGTAGTCGAGACGCAGTCATCTTTTGTGAGACTGCGTGCAGCGTGCAGTATAAGCAACCGCTTACGGACTTGCAGTGACTTTCTCTCGTTGTGTGCGTCTTCACAGCTTATGCCCGTGATAAGGTTCTCTGTGAGCTTGTGCTGGGCTTCTGGATGGCGCAGACTCTAGCCTTTGTTAAATTGGTTTTCAGGAGTAGAGACGCAATGACAATTCAAGTCGGTGACAAAATCCCATCCGTAACCTTGCAGGTTATGGGCGAAAAAGGTCCGGAAAAAGTAACCACTGACGAGCTGTTCAGCGGTAAAAAAGTGGTCATGATGGCCGTGCCGGGTGCGTTTACCCCGGGTTGTTCGATGACTCACCTGCCAGGTTACGTGGTTAAAGTGGATGAAATTAAAGCCAAAGGTGTCGACGAAGTGATTTGTACTTCGGTCAACGATGCCTTTGTGATGGCCGCCTGGGGCAAGGATCAAAACGCCGAGCACATCACCATGCTGGCTGATGGCAATGGCGATCTGGCAACCGCACTGGGACTGACCATGGATGCCAGTGATTTTGGCTTGGGTGCAGTGCGCAGCCAGCGCTATGCCATGATCGTCAATGACGGTGTCGTTGAACTGCTGAATGTGGATGCCGGCAGCATCGATAAGAGCAGTGCAGAAACCATCCTTGCCGCGCTTTGACATAATCCGTCCTTAAAAAAGTAACGACCATGAAATATCTGGCTTACGCCATGGGGGTGTTGGCGCTTGGCGCAGTGTTGGTGATCGGCTGGGCCTGGCAAACGGTTGTCTGGTATCCACCGGTGGTGGATGTCACGCCGTCCTGTGATCATCCGGTCGCGCCCTGGCCTGATGTCAGTGCCGCCAGGGTGTCACCCTTGCGTGAGTCAGATGCCCTGCCCATTGACGGAGAGCTACGGTCTGGTGATGCCCTTGATGGCAAGACATCGGATCCCCGTGCTCTGAAAGTGATGAGTTTCAATGTGCAGTATATGGCGGGTAAGAACTATGTGTTCTTCTACGATGTCGAGGGTGGTCCCGACAGCAAGCCCGGCAAAGCGGATACGGAGATTACCCTGGATCGTGTGGCTGAGCTCATCGCTGATGAAAATCCGGATGTGGTGATGTTGCAGGAAATCAACGATGAACACGACAGCAGAACGTATTTTGTTGACCAGGTCGCCGCGCTTCAGCAACGCTTGGGAGCGCAGGCCTATCCCTGTCAGGTGAGTGCCCATTACTGGCAGGCGGGACTGGTGTTGCACCCCAATGTGCTGGGGGCTGTGAGCATGAAGCTGGTGACGCTGTCCCGCTATCCCATGACCCAGGCGCGACGCCACCAGCTGCCATTGATGGATCACGACCCGTTGACCACCCGGTTTTACTTTCAGCGTGCGGTGTTAGAGTCCTGGATGGCGACCGAGTCAGGCGAGCCAATCGCTTTTTTGAATACGCATTTTGATGCCTGGGGTGAAGGCTCCGGTCTGATGCAGCAACAGGTTGAAACTACCTTGTCGGTGATTGATGCTCTTGAGCGTCAGCAGATTCCCTGGGTGTTGGGGGGAGATTTAAACCTGCTGCCGGATGATGGCAATCGTCAATGGGAGCTGCTAACAAAAGCGCATGGTCAGGGATTTGATGAGCAGACTGCCCTGGCCGCGGTATCGGATCGCTTTCGCCAGATTCCTTCGATTGAGGTACTGACGAGCCCGAATCCCGAAAAGGGATACACCCACTTCCCCAACGATCCCTCGGTAACCGGTCCGGATCGAACACTGGATTATCTGTTTTACAGCGATCAGTGGCGGCTGCGTCATGCCTATGTCCGTCAGCAGGATACACTGGATGTGTCCGATCATTTTCCGGTGATTGGTGTCTTTGAATTATCTGATCGGGCGCCTGAATAGGCCGGCCGGATATATTGCGGTAAACTCTGCCAACGCTAAAGGAATGCCTGCAATCATAAAAAGTATTGTACTCGAGAGATGCGCTTCAGTAAGTACAGCCGGCAGGTAGAAGATAAAAAGAGGACAAAAGGATTAGGCAATGAATACCCGCTTATGGTGTCGCTGGGCATCCACAGGACTGGTCTCGGTCATACTCAGCTTGTGTGCAGCAACACCCGCATTGGCCGCCAAGCTCTATAAAGTGGTGGATGCTGATGGCAACATCACGTTCAGTCAGTTCCCCCCGGCTGAAAAAACCGAAAACCATGAAGTTAAGAGCGTCAAGGTGGAAGCCGGCGGTGACGTGAAAACTCCCGTCACAACCATTGGCAATACCCAGTATTGCGGCGACATCAGTCTGCCGGTGGCGCGCGTGGGCAGCAACGGGCAAGCCCGTTTTCTGCAGGAGGTGGCCCGTCAGCAAAAATATTGGCAAAAGAATCTTGAGCGTCTTGAAACTCAGGTCGAGCACGACAACCTGCGTCAGTTCGAACAGAATCGCAACCGCTATTACAGCAGCAATTCCAGTTATCGAAATCAGCGCAATCTGGAATTCCAAAAGCGCAAGGATGCCAACCTGAAATCGCTCAGGGAGTTGCGTTGCGCGATGGACTGGGCGGCGGAACAACAAAGCAACATGAAAACGCTGGCGGCCAATAATGCGGCGGAAGTAAAACGCTTACAGCAGGTGCACAGTAATCTACAGCGAGCCCTGCAGAACAGTTGTGGGGCTGAGCCAATCTATGATCCCAGCGATCCGGCTCTCAAGCATCAGCGAAAAGAATGGCGCACATGTGCCGGGGAGTACTTGTCCGACATGCGCAGTGTTGAGCGCGAACTCAGCCATGCTTCCCGCAATATTCAGTCCACTCGGTAGCTGAGAGGACGTTATTGACGGCAGCGCAGTGGCAGATATTTGAACGCAATGTCCGTTCGGTTATCGCCGGCAGCACTCATCCCGGAGGGCGCCGGATCATAGCCACAAATCCAGGATGCGGGCACCTGAGGCGAGTTTTTCACGTAAACCGGCTGCAGGGTCAGTGTTTTTCCCTGCAGCATCTCCGGGCTTTTCTGCCCCAGAGTTAATTGAATTGCACCCTTCTCAATTTTCAAGGCACTCAGGTAATTGCCTTTGTACTTGTCTGGTTCAGGCAAACCAAGCGCTGCGTTATTTTCCGGAAAACTGCCATTGAGGGCGTAATACTCGGTGATCTTTGTTGTGACCGGCTCCGCCAGATCGAGGGTCTCGACCACCTGTACCTGAATGTGTCGATAGCCTTTGGAGGGTATCGCGATCACCGCCAGAATGGCGATAATCGCCACCACCACCAGCATTTCAATCAGGGTAAAGCCGCCAGTGCGACGATGGAGAGTGTCAGTGTTCGGGTGGTTTGGGTTCATGTCGTTGCCAGGAAAGTCGCCAGGGTGGACAGTCATTGTCTCGTTATTCTTTATGCCGTTCTCATGAACCCCGAGTATAACCAATTTATCCGGCGGCTCAGTGAAACAGTGACAGCGTTAGCCGATTAAACCATAAAAATCTCGCCCCAACCGGCTCTGGTTGGCAACAATTATTTCCTGATCTGTGGCGACCGCGCACAGGGGAATGTCCCAGTGGGCCAACTGTAATTGCTCGACCTGCTGACACTGATGCGCAAGCCCTACAAGATAGGGTTTGTGCGATGAAGTATTACGCTTGAAGGCAAAACTGCGATCGTAAAAGCCACCGCCCATTCCCATGCGGCCTCCCTGGCGATCAAACCCCACCAGTGGCAAAAACACCACATCCAGTTGTCGGGCGACAAAGCGTTGTCGAAACAGGGCGCGGGGTTCGGGAATGCCAAAACGATTTTTGATCAGCGGGGTCGTGGGGGTGTGGCGAACAAACCAGAGGCGGTTTTCCTTTCCCGGTGCCAGTACCGGCAGATAGCACTGTTTGCCTCGTCGCCAGGCTTCCTGAATCAAAGGGCGAGGATCGATTTCGCCATCGCTGGGCAAATAAAAGGCAATGCGCTGGCTGCGTAAGAAGAGTGGTTGTCGCTTGAGTTGTTGCAGCAAGCGGTTGGCAGCTTTTGACTGCTGTAGGGGAGAGAGCGAACGGCGACGGGCGCGGAGCGTTTTGCGAAGTGTGTTGCGACCGGATTGACGGTTTTCCATAGTGCTCAGCGTGCAGCCAGAAATAAAGCCCCGAATGTGCGGCTGTCGACTTGGCCTTGAACCGTAAGGTTCAAGGTGGAGGTCCCTGCAATGCCTCAGGCTTTCCGTCAAGCGGACATGCACACTGGCATTGGCGAGTTACCCCCGGGGTATAGATTATCGGCTCGAGGACTCGTCAACTGGCCAACACTTCAGGGTGGAGCCATTATAGCGCAGAAGCGATACAGTCTAAATATTGAAGTTTGCCGGATTTAGGCGTATGGGACAGTGATCAACCGGGTTACAGCTTGCTCAGAGCCTGGTCGACTTTGGATGAGAGACGTTCAAGAATGTCATTGTTAATCGCCGGGCCACCGGTATGGCCGCTGGTCTCCAGCAGTTCGTGGCTGAGGTTGAGGGCGGCCATGACAGCGATACGCTCGAGCCCGATCACCGAGCCGCTGGAGCGGATTTCACGCATGCGTTCATCCAGATTGTGAGCAGCTTGCAGCAGGGCTTCTTTTTCCCCGGCTGGGCAGGCTACTTGATACTCTTTATCGAGAATCTTGACGAAAACAGTTTCGCTGCTCATAGCTTTGATCCTTGGCGGCCGTCTTTGAAAACGGTCTGCAGTAAACAGTCTTGACGATAGTTGATGTTAAAAAGTCGGCGCCCTCAGGCTTGTTCCTCGAGACTTTTCAGGCGTGAAATCATGGCTTCTACCCGGCTTCGCGCCAGTTCATTTTTCTCTACCAGCCTGGCGCGCTCTACCTGCCATTCGGATTCCCGCACCTTGAAGCTGTTGACCTCCTGCCGAAGCTGATCATTTTCTTCGTTCAGGCGCCCACACAACTGAATCAATTGGTCGAGTTTGTCTTCAAGTGCAAGAAGCAGTTGGTCTGTCATGCTGGTGTGAGCCTGTGGTCAGTGGTAGAGCGACTGTTTCGAATGACTTCTTCATGTATTGGCGCCAGCGTGACCGGAATAAACAGCGGGAAAAATAGCCCCGATACCGTGCCAGCCTACTCGCTGCGCCTTTCAATAACGCAAACTACTATATTGTGCCACCCGTGAGGGGTCAATAAGGCAGAGTCAGGTTTCTAGAAATGCACTGCGAAATGTGTTCTATCGCACTGTTATATATAGAGAAATTAATGCGCCAAACGGCTTTTGGAGCGGCTCAATCTAACCCCTGAAAGACCGGAAACCAGGGGTGTGGTGAGTGTCGATTGCAGAGCATCTTGTTTTCGGACTGTTGCCGCTTTCGTGATAGGATTCTCTCCAGTGAACCTATGGATACATTATGAGTAATACCGAAGCGTTAATTTCCTTTGAAGAACTGAACCACCTGCTGGTGCCACTGGGTGCGTTAAACAGCCCATCCGAGCTGCACGGCATGTTGTGTGGCAAATTGAGTGGTGGCCTGCGCCTGAGCACCGAAGAGTGGGCTGAAGAGGCCCTGACTTTCCTCGATGTGATTACCAATGAGGAGGAGGGGGTCGTTGGCGATGTCGAGGGGCGGGGGCAGGCGGCCATTGCCCGTCTTTACCACACGACTCTGGGGCAAATGGAAGACAGTAATTACGGTTTTGAAGTGATGCTGCCGGATGACACTGCCGAACTGGAGCGTCGCACCGCGGCACTGGGTGAGTGGTGTCACGGGTTTCTGTCGGGGTTTGGCAGTGCCGGTCTGGCGGCCGACACGACCTTCTCTCCGGATGCGGCAGAGGCCCTGCGGGATCTGGCGGCCATTGTCAGCATTGGCGAAGGCGCCGATGAAGAAGATGCCGAGGCGGACTTTGCAGAAATCGTCGAGTATGTGCGTATGGCGGTGCTGACCCTGTTTGCCGACTTTGGTCAGAAAAAGGACGAGCAGCCGGTCTTGCACTGACGAGCCGCGAAACATTCATAACCCGGGTCGCATTGTGGGGGCATCGTGCTTCGCCGATGACGTCCGGTTTCCGGTGAATGCATGTCGATCTGATTTCCTTTGTTGATACTGGCAGCAGCTTCCGGCGGCGAAGCCGCTGCGGCAGAAGCGTTTCTACAGGCATGGTTTGATATGGAGTTGTATGAGCATTAGCAGACAAGAATTTGCTCGTCGTCGCAAGCAGCTGATGGCGATGATGGAGCCCAACAGTATTGCCATTTTGCCGGCGGCCCCGGAAAAGGTCCGCTCCAGGGATACGGAATACAACTTCCGTCAGGACAGCGACTTTTATTACCTGACCGGCTTTGTCGAGCCCGAGTCCGTACTGGTACTGATACCGGGGCGTGACCATGGTGAATTTGTTCTCTTTTGCCGCGAACGGGATCGTGAAAAGGAAACCTGGAACGGTTACCGCGCCGGGCCGGAAGGTGCCTGCGAGCGATTTGGTGCCGACGATGCCTTTCCGATCGATGATATTGACGACATCTTGCCGGGGTTGATTGAGGGCCGCGAGCGGGTTTACTACGCTATGGGCAAGGATGCGGACTTTGATCATCAGGTGATGGTGTGGGTCAACGCCATTCGCGCTCAGGTTCGCACCGGAGCAATCCCGCCGGGCGAGTTTCTGGATCTGGATCACTTCCTGCACGACATGCGTCTCTACAAGAGCGCCGCGGAAGTGCGGGTGATGAAGCGCGCCGGTGAGATTTCCGGCAATGCCCACGCGCGGGCAATGAGATCCTGCAAGCCCGGGATGTACGAATATCAGCTGGAGGCCGAGATTCAGCACGAATTCGCCATGAACGGCGCGCGCTTTCCCGCCTATAACACCATTGTGGGTGGCGGCGATAACGGCTGCATTCTTCACTACGTGGACAATTGCGACCAGCTGAAGGATGGCGATCTGGTGCTGATTGATGCCGGTTGCGAGTACGAGTACTACGCCGCAGACATCACCCGTACCTTCCCGGTGAACGGCAAGTTCAGCAAGGAACAGAAGGCGCTGTATGAGCTGACCCTGAAAGCCCAGGAAGCCACCATTGCCGAGATCAAGCCGGGCAATCACTGGAATGCCCCCCACGAAGCTTCCGTGCGGGTCATTACCGAGGGGTTGGTTGAGTTGGGGTTGCTGCTGGGCGATGTGGACAAGCTCATTGAAGATGAAGCCTATAAAGAATTCTACATGCACCGCGTGGCCCACTGGTTGGGTATCGATGTCCACGATGTGGGGGATTATCGCGTGGGGGGCGAATGGCGAGTGCTTGAACCCGGCATGTGCATGACTGTTGAGCCCGGTATTTATGTGGCCCCCGATAATGCCGGCGTCGACGCCAAATGGCGGGGGATCGGCATTCGCATTGAGGATGATGTATTGATTACCAAAGACGGCTGCGAAATTTTGACGGGCAACGCGCCGAAAACCGTAGACGAGATTGAGGCCTTGATGGCAGCCAGCCGATGAGTCAACAACACGAGCAAGCGGTGCCGGATAGTCCGGAGACAGATATCGCTATTATTGGCGGCGGTATGGTGGGTGCAGCACTGGCGGCGCTCTTTGCCTGCGCCAATCCCCGCTGGTCGATCACTCTGATTGAGGCTTTCCCTCTTCCCGCGGACGATGCGCCGGTCTACCAGCCCAGTTATGACGACCGCTCCACGGCGATTGCTCATGGCAGTGTCGCCCTGTTGTCACAGGTCGGAGTCTGGGAGCAGTTGTCGCAACACGCCACGCCCATTGAGCAGGTGCATGTCTCTGACAAGGGGCACATCGGTGGCGCGGTCATTGACCGGCACAAGGTGGGCGTGGACGCTCTGGGCTATGTGGTGCCCAATGCCTGGATCGGTCGGGTACTGATCAGTCATTTGCGCGCTCAGGGTAATGTCACGCTGGTGTCCCCTGCGCAGGTGAAGCAGCTGACACCGGTCGCCGGCGGGGCTCTGTTGCAGGTCGAGGCTGAGGGCCGTGTGTCTGATGTCCCCGCCCAGCTGGCGGTGATTGCCGATGGCGCCCAGTCCCGTTTGCGAGCCAGCCTCGGTATTGATGTGGATGAACAGGATTACCGCCAGACCGCCATCATTGCCAATATTGGTCTGGAGCAACCCCATCAGGGGATTGCCTACGAGCGCTTTACCGATGAGGGCCCCATGGCGATGCTGCCTTTGGGGGGCTCGGTACAGGGGCGCAGCTGTGCTCTGGTGTGGACGCAACCCAGTGATCAGGCCGAGGCGGTACTGGCCCTGTCGGATGAAGAATTTCTCAGCCGCTTGCAGCAGCGTTTTGGTTTTCGCCTGGGGCCGTTGATCAGTGTCGGCAAGCGCGACAGTTATCCGCTGACGCTTTCAATCGCAAAAGAGCAGATTCGCTCGTCGGTGGTGGTGATGGGTAATGCGGCGCACTTCCTGCACCCGGTAGCGGGACAGGGGTTCAATCTGGCGGTTCGCGATTGCGCGGCACTGGCGGCGACATTGGCGCAGGCCGGGGATCGGCCACTGGGCAGCTTGTCGCTGCTGCAGGCCTATTGGTCTCAACAAGCGCTGGATCAGCAGGCGACCATTCATTTCAGCGATCAACTGACGAAACTGTTTACCAGCAGTAAATTACCACAGGCTGCGCTGCGCGGTCTGGGATTTGTGGGATTGGAGTGTCTGCCGCCCGCCAAGCAATGGCTGACCCTGCAGACAATGGGCAAGGCCAACCGACAGGTGGTGCTGTAATCAAAACGGCACGAACGTGACGAGCACGCGTATGACTGATGAAACAATGCAGGGGAAAAACCCGGACGTTCCCGGTGTGGGGCTGGCACAGCACTACGATGTGGTGATTGTGGGTGCGGGTCTGGTGGGCAGTGCCATGGCCTGCGCACTGGCTGCGGACAAGAAAGGCGAGTCGCTGCGTATTGCTGTGGTGGAGGCGGGCGGTGAGCCCCGGACGTATCAGGGGGTTGAATTTGACCCCAGGGTGGTGGCGCTGACTCACGCGTCTCAGGAGTTACTGGACAGTGTCGGTGCCTGGCCATTGATCCAGCAACACCGCGCCTGCCCTTACACCGATATGGAAGTGTGGGATGCGGAAGGTACCGGCAATATCCACTTTGATTGTCGTGAAGTGCAGCAGCCCTGTCTGGGGCATATTGTCGAGAACAGCGTGATTACGAAGGCCCTGTTGCAGCGTCTGGAGGCCTATCCACAGATCACGCTTCTGCGCCCGGCCCGGGTCAAGCACATACTGAGACCTGAAGCTGCGGGTCAGATTCAGATTTTACTGGAAGACAGCGACCAGTTACCCACCAACAAGCTAACCGCCTCCCTGCTGTTGGCCGCTGATGGCGCCAATTCCAAAGTGCGGGAGCTGGCCAACATGGCAACCCGCGAGTGGAGTTATGGCCACGATGCCATCGTCACTACGGTGCGTACCGAAGAGCCCCACCAGTTTACCGCCTGGCAGCGTTTTTTGCCGTCCGGCCCGCTGGCTTTCCTGCCGTTGCAAACGGAAACAGCAACTTGTCTGGATACCCACTACAGCTCCATTGTCTGGTCGGTAAAAAGTGAGCTGGGATCCGATTTAATGGCTTTAAGCGATGACGACTTTATGCGCGAACTGGGCCGTGCGTTCGAGCATCGCCTGGGCAGGGTGACTGAGGTCGCCAAGCGTTTTACCTTTCCCCTGCGTCAGCGTCACGCGGTGGATTACATCCAGGACAACATCGCCTTGCTGGGCGATGCGGCACACACTGTCCATCCGCTGGCGGGACAGGGCGTCAATCTGGGGTTTCTGGATGTCTGTGCGATGCGCGATGAAATTCTGCGGGCGTGTCAGCGGGAATTGCCGTTGCACGACACTTCCATCCTCAAGCGTTATCAACGTGCGCGCAAGTCACACAACCTTGGCATGATGGGGGTGATGGAAGGGTTTAAGCGACTCTTTGGTGCCGATCATTTGCAGGTGCGCTGGCTTCGCAATGAAGGCATGCGTCAGCTTAATAGTCTGCCCATGCTGAAAAATGCGGTTGTGAAACAGGCTATGGGGCTGTAAAGCCCCACGTCAGTGATCAGCGTTGTTTGGCCTTGACCCCGTGATCACGATGTAACAGGTGATGGGTGAAGGAATGCTTCACCCGACGACACTTGGCGTACAGCTCGCCATCGCCGGTATTGATGGTATAGCCCAGTCGACGAAACGCTTTGCGTCGATCGCGACCGGCCCAATAGCGCGCCAACGTCATGCGGGTTAGCAACCGGTAGCAGGAATAGAGGTGAAAACGCATCTGTTGCTGTTCGTCTTCGGTAGGGTTTTTGTTCTCCAGCAATCCCTGATGCTGCATCTTCTTGAATTCAAACTTGACCAGTCTGCCTTCGTTTTTCAAACCCACCAGATTGATGACCTGTACGGTGCCTTTGAACTCTTTCCTGAGCAATCCGTGTAAATACACAATTTCATCGGCGAGATCTTTGTTTTTCGGGGCTTGTGCCATCAGGGTGCGAATGATGGAGTCTTCCTGATGACTGGGCAGTGCCGGGAAAAACAAATGCCGCTGGAAGAAGTAGCGAACGTAACCGCTCAATTGCGAAAGGTAGGGAGTAAAGTGTGCTGCCAGCAAAATGACCAGAGCCACCCAGGGGGCGAGTGTCGGGCTCAAAAACATACCTAAAAAGCGGGTCACCGTGAACAGAAGGCAAAAGGCAAAGGCGGTATACAGCAGGGTAATAATCACCATCCGTATCGGGGTGGCAGTGTGGTGGATGCTCAGCGGCCAGTGCTCTTCTTCGGTTTCGTTCTTAAGGAGAACAGGTAGCGATTGCCAGTGGTACAGAGCCCACAAGGTAAAAGCGAGGAATAAAATCGTGGGTAGCAGCATTGCCATAAGTCCTCTTTAATTTCTGCTCTTCAGTTTATGCCGTATACCCTGTTCGAACCGGGAGGCGCGGTTAAAGCGAGTATCGGAATTATGCAGTTCAATGTACGACGGACAGCTGGACGGCTGGGTCAGAGTATGTCAAAAAGTCAGTGATCATTGGTGCCACTTCCGCCATTTTTGTCATCAGTAACAAGTGGCCGCAATCAATTTCAATCAGCTGGCTGTTTGGAATTCTGCTGTGCAGAATCCGGGCGTTAACTACCGGAACCAAAGGGTCATCGGTACCGGCCAAAATCAGCGTTTGCTGGGGTAATTTGTGAAGCCAGTGAATGCTGGTCCAGTAGGCACCGGCATAGAGTTGATACAAGTAGCCCTGGCTGGACTTGGGAGGGCGAACGCGATCAGTGTACTCGTTCATCAGTTCCGGGTCTTTGCGCAGTTCTCCGCCGTAAATATGCTGGGCAATATCCTTGAGATAGTTTTTGTCAAAATAGCGTTTCGGGTTTGTCAGTTTCATGAAAACTGAGGGTTTACCCGGAACCATAATTGCCCCTGCGCTGGTGGCTGCAAGAATCAAATTCTGGCAGCGCTTGGGAAAGCGGTGAGCAAATTCCTGAGCCATGGCTCCACCCCAGGAAACACCGAGTGCGTCCGCCTGACCATAACCAAAGTGATCCAGAATCTGAGCGGACATTTTGGCCAGCCCTTTAAAGCGCATCGGCAGAGCTGGTACTTCAGACAAGCCGATACCGGGCATATCAAAAGTAATGCATTCAATGCCTTTCAATGCTTGCATAAGCGGAATCAAAATTTCCAGGTTTGCTCCGATGCCGTTAAACAATAACAGCGGGCGTTCGCTGGAATCTGGCTTCCTGGCTACATGGATTTGAAGTCCCATGACTTCAACAAAGCATTCTTCTATTTCCAAACCCAAGATTCCTTGTCGCCTTTTGCCCTAGGGGATCAGTATGTCAGTGGCTAATCATTTATCAAGAGGTTGTTACAATTATTTTAGCCCGCAAAAATAATGGCGCATTAATTACTCTTTTGTGCGCCATGTTGCAGCATCGTGACACCTTTGTTGCACACCTGTAATGCAGTTTTTTGAGCCTTAAAATTTTAATCATTTTTTCACCGTATGTTCATTGACAGTGCTCCGGTATGAACATACTTTTGACGTGTACCTAATGAATTTGGACGCATTGTCGACCGCTGTTGTTCTGGAGTTGTTGGGCATGGACTGCCGCTTCCACTTTCTCTAAAGATCGTTCTGGTTACTGCTCATTGTGGGCTTCTGCAAATTTATGAGGTTAATTATGACTGCACAAAAAAACATGGATTCCGAGTTGACTGAAAAAATTCCGATGGGACTTTTGACTACAGGCAAGGCTAACGCTGGGAAAGTTATTTCCCGTGTTGGTAATTTTTACAAGTATGCGTGGTATACCGCGCTGGGTTCGGCGCTGACTCTGGAAGAGAATGTCTCCGAATTCGGCAAAAAAATGGCTGCCAAAGGTGAGAAGGTTGAGCTGAAAGCGAAAACCAAAATCACCAAGAAGTTCGATGTTCGCAAAACCAAGATTACTTCTGCAGGTGAGGACATCAAGTCCAAGGCTCAGGAGAAAATAGAAGACGTTGAGCAAATCATCGATAAAGGCGTTAATAAATCCCTGCACTTTATTGGTGTTCCCAGCCGTAAGGATATGGATCAAATGACCATGCTGATGAAGGATATGGCGGATTCGATTACCGAACTGTCCAGTCAGCTGCAGGAGAAGAAAACCACCACTCGGGCAAAAAAGACGACAACGAAGTCAGACAGCCAAACCTCAGCGGCTTAGAGTTGTGATGCCGGCTATGAGGAAGAGGGTGCGAGGCGCCCCCGCAAAGGACAGTGTGGGGGTTGCCTTCAGATTCTGAGGTTAAGAAGTTTCAGCAAGGGGTGAAGACTGATTATGAACCATGCGAGCGCAGTTCCGGATATTGGAGACAAAAGGTCATCAGTAAAACCGGAGGTTTTCTCAGACGTAGAAATTATTGAAAAGGCTACAGAAAAGCGTATCGGCAAGCACAATGGTCGAGCCAGTCACGGACACACTCCCGCTTCAGCAAGGAAGGGCAGCAGCAAGAAGCAACAAAAGACCCCAACAAATGGCGCCATCCAAGACGATGCTTCTGCAATAGCCAAGTCGGTGTCCGATCAGGCTGATTCAAACGTTGCTGCAGAGGTAGTTGAAGCCGCTTGCGAAATTGTCGAGGCGGTTGAGACTCTCGATGTCGAGGAAGTGCTTGAATCTCAATCTGAAAGTGGTTTGGAATCCAGCCTCGAAAGGTTGCGTCGCAGTTCTCAGGCATTGAACCAATTTGCTGATGGCTTGCGCAAACAATACGACCTGGGCGAGACTGAACAGCCTGGTATTGATACCAGTGCTGCCATTCAGGCGGAATCGGTTCAGGCTGAATTTGAAGAAGTGACGTCTGAGTCTGTTGAGACAACGGAACAGTCTGGAGTACAGCTCCACGAAAACGTTCCTGAGAAGTATCTGCGTTACAGTCGAATTGGCAATGTGCAGGCTGACGGTCCTTTCAGAGGAAGAGGGCTGCTGGAATCCACGTCACGATTTTTCCTCCAGGCAATCAAACAGCCTGACGTATTTGCTCATCACTATACGAATTTTGCCAAAGAGTTACTGAACATCGTTCAGTCCCGTTCTTCGCTGGAGCCGGAGCGGACTGACAAACGTTTTCGCGATGCAGTCTGGCGGGACAATTTCCTTTATCGCTCTATTATGCAAACCTACCTGGCTTGGGATAAAGAAGTCTCGGGTTGGGTGGATGATCTTGATATGGACGATGCGGATCGCCGACGCAGCCGGTTTCTGTATGAGCAGCTCAGTGCCATGTTGGCGCCAACCAACTCTCCATTGAACCCGGTGGCAGTGAAGCGTGCCTATCAAACCGGTGGCAAGAGTGTCGTCTCAGGATTAAAACACCTGATCGATGACATCCAGAACAACCACGGTATGCCCAGTCAGGTGTTGGCAGGTTCTTACACCGTTGGTGAAGACCTGGGAATCTCTCCCGGCGCAGTCATCTATCGCAGTGAAGTACTGGAGTTGATTCAGTACCAAATGGAAGAGGGCCAGGTGGTCAGTGAGCGTCCGGTGTTGATCGTGCCGCCGCAATTGAACAAGTTCTATGTGTTCGATCTGACGCCCAAAAACAGTATTGTGAAATACCTGCAATCTCAAGGCGTGCAGCCGTTCATTATCAGCTGGCGCAACCCGTCCAAGCATCACGCTGAGTGGAATCTGGATCGCTATGTGTCTGAACTGGAGTCTGCGATTGAGGTGATGCGCGAAGTCACTGGCAGTGATCAGATCAATCTTGCCAGTGCCTGTGCCGGTGGTTTGACCTCCATGGCTCTACTGGGTTATCTGCAGGCCGCCAACAAACCTCTTGTGCATTCACACTCTATGTTTGTGACCGCATTGCAAGCGGATGAAAGCTTCCAGCTGGGGTTGTTTGCTTCAAGGCAGTCGGTCGAAATGAGCCGCAAGGTTTCGCAAATGACCGGTTTCATGGATGGCAAGTCTCTGTCACACATCTTTGCCTGGTTACGTCCTACTGATTTGGTCTGGAATTTCTGGATCAACAACTATCTGTTGGGTAAAGAGCCGCCGGCGATGGATGTTCTGTACTGGGATAACGATTCAACCCGTCTGCCAGCCGGTTTGCACAGCGATTTCCTGGATCTTTTCCTTAAGGATGCCTTTGCCAAACCGAATACTCTGGTCGTTAAAGGGTATCCGATTGATGTGAAGAAACTGACCATGGACTTTTACTGCGTCGGTGGCGATGAAGATTACTTGATGCCCTGGAAGAAGTGTTTCGAAGCGCCGGATCTGGTGGACGGCAAGTGCACCTTTGTACTCAGTAACAGCGGTCATATTCAAAGTGTTCTGCGTCCGCCCGGTATCGCCAATACCTTCTACTACACCAACGATGAAAAGTCTGCGGATGCGGATCAGTGGTTGGAAACAGCCACCAAAAACAGTGGAAGCTGGTGGGAACATTGGACAAACTGGATTCAGCAGCGCTCAGGTTCACAGCGCTTCGCTCCAGAACGTTTGGGCAGTGAGCAGAATCCTCCACTATCACCTGCGCCTGGATTGTATGTCAACGAGAAGGTCAATTGAGATACACCGAGACCGGGCGGTAATGCCTGGCTCTGACTCTTGAAAGTTTGTCTTGATGGTTGAATCACTGGTAATGAAGGCCCGCATTTGCGGGCCTTCTGCGTTGTGGTGGATTTGTGTTTCCTGACACTCTGTGAAATAGTGCCCGATAGCGTACCGGTGGTGTCGGTTCGTGTATGCAGAGTGTTGTTCAGGAGCAGGCGTGTCTTTTTATTATCCTCAGGTATATCGGACCTTTCTTGATGCACGCTTTACCCTGCCTTCTTTACCTGGAGAGTATCCGGATTGGCACAAGGGGCGTGAGCACTATTATTGCTGGGCCGTTTCAGTTGATTCGCACGAGATCTCCAGTCGCTGGCGGGCAGCACAGCAGCACTACGCTTACTATCTGCGTGAGGATTATCATCATCAACTCCATATAACCGTGGCAGTCTGCGGTTTTTGGCAGCCGAAAGATCTGAGTTTTGCCCACAACGATGATTTTACCCCTGACAAGCTCAATCTTCAGTTAGAGCAACTCAAGGCCTTGATAAACGATATGGGCGCGCGCAATTACCCTGAAGACATATGGAGTCTGAATGTGGGAGGCGTTAACAGCTTTGCGTCAGCCCCGTTTTTGGAAGTGTGGGATGAGCATGGTACTCTCGCTGCGCTGAGAAAGGTGCTACTGCCCAATGGGGATGACTTCCGAACCGAGGCTTACTGCCCTCACATGACTTTGGGGTTGTATCGGGATCGGTTTGAAACGGCTGCCGTGGCAGCAGATTTTACGTCTGCAATTGATACCATGCCGCTCAAACTCAATATGACTTCTCTGGATTTGCTGTCCTATAATGCGCGATCTGTCACTTCACCGCTCAGGCTTGAAAGGCGCATTCAATTGCTGCCGGCATCCGGCAACAGGTAATGGTATTCACTGTGACAAGCGATATAAACAATAAGGTGTTTTGACAACCATGGCAGAGTTGCTGTTTAAGCTGAATGGCGTTCCTGAAGACGAAGCTTATGAAGTAAGGGCTTTACTGGAGGACGCTGGTATTGAGTTTTATGAAACCCATGCCGGAAACTGGGGGGTATCATTGGCGGCGATTTGGTTGCACGATGACAGTCAGCTTGAACAAGCGAAGGTGCTGCTGGAAGAGTATCAACAGCAGCGGTCGCTGAAGGCTCGTGATTACGTCAATGAACACCCGCCGGAGTCATTGCTGAACCGTTGTCTTCGTAATCCACTTCAGACTTTGGCTATCTTATTGGCCGTCGGCTTTATCCTCTACGTTTCTATCGTTCCCTTTCTCTCGGCCTGGGATCATTGATCGAACTCTCGCGCTAACGGCCAACCAGCAGTTCGACAACCCTAACCGCCAATATGAATGGTATGGGCTGCCAGCAGGCTCTTTTACAGCTGAGTGTCGAGAGGTAGCGACGTGGTGTTTTTTATCGCAGTCACCGCCACGTGAGAGTGTATCTCTTGTATGCCCGGCATCTGGGCCAGGAAGGTTCGGACAAACTGTTCATAGTGTCGGATATCTTTGGTTACGATTTTCAGCATATAGTCCATGGTCCCGGTCATGGTGTAGCACTCGGTGACTTCCGGCAGCAGGGACACGGCATGTTCAAACTCTTCCAGCGACTGGCGACCGTGTACGCTCAGTTTGACACTGCAAAAGACCACCACGTCCATGCCCAGCTTTTCCGCGTTGAGTAACGCCACTCGCTTTTGAATATACCCCTCACTCTCCAGTCGGTTGACCCGACGCCAGCAAGGGCTTTGGGAAAGTCCGATACGTTCTGCCAGTTCTGCGGCGGTCAGGCTGGCATCTTCCTGTAGCAGCTTGAGGATTTTGAGATCCGGGCCAGTGATTTTTTCTTGCATGATTATTCCAAAATAAGTCAGTTTCTGGGTGTATATATTCACTATAGACCCTGTAGCCCGCAAGAAAACAAAAAAATACCTCCCCCTCTCTATTAGAATTTTGTGTGTGAGAGCTGACTGGCCGGTCGGGCCACTTGAGCCTATCGTTACATTCAGCAGCCTTCTCTCATGACAATAAATTTATAAGGCAGAGCCGCGAACACCGAGTGTGTAGCCTGGCAGGAGAAAACCTATGTCAGAAGTGAAATTGGGCGACAATTCAAGTCGTGAATCCAAAGTGACAAGCATTGGACTGGACGACAAGTATCGTCTGGCTTCCGGTCGGGCCTATATGACCGGGATCGAGGCGCTGGTGCGCCTGCCCATGCTGCAGCACCAGCGGGATATGGCTCGCGGATTGAATACAGCGGGTTATATTTCCGGCTACCGTGGCTCCCCGATCGGCGGACTGGATCAGGCACTGTGGAAGGCCAAAAACTATCTTGAACCGCACAATATTGTTTTCAATCCCGGCGTCAATGAAGACCTGGCCATGACCGCTGTCTGGGGGTCGCAGCAGGTCAACCTTTTCGAGGGGGCCAAATACGATGGCGTTTTCGGAATGTGGTACGGCAAAGGACCGGGGCTGGATCGCTCCATGGATGTTCTGAAACACGCCAATGCCTTCGGCACTTCCCGTTATGGCGGTGTCCTCGCTGTGGTCGGGGATGATCACGCCTGCAAGTCATCAACACTGCCGCATCAGTGTGAGCATTCTTTTATGGCCGCCTCTGCACCGGTGCTGGCGCCATCCAACGTACAGGAAATTCTGGATCTGGGCATCTTTGGCTGGGAGTTGTCCCGCTACAGTGGTTGCTGGGTAGGCCTCAAGGCCATTACCGAGAATATGGACTCGGCCATCTCTGCGGATATTGACCCGGATCGGGTTCGCATTGTCATTCCTGAAGCCTTTGAAATGCCCGAAGGTGGACTTCACGCCCGCTGGCCAGACAAGCCTCTGGAGCAGGAAGCGCGGCTGAATCAATACAAAATCTACGCCGCGCGGGAATTTGCCCGGGTTAATAAACTTAACTACATCACCCATGATACCCCTACGCCGCATTTGGGCGTCATCACTTCCGGCAAGGCCTACCTCGATGTCTTGCAAGCCCTGGATGATCTGGGGATTGATGAAGCCATGGCCTCATCCATCGGCCTCAGGGTGTTTAAAGTGGGTATGCCCTGGCCTCTGGAACCGGTCAGTACGCACGAATTCGCCAAGGGGCTGACCGAAATTCTGGTAGTGGAAGAGAAGCGTTCGGTCATCGAAGATCAACTGACTGGACAGCTTTACAACTGGCCGGTGCATGAGCGTCCCCGAGTTGTGGGCGAGTATGATGAGCATGGCGAAACCCTGCTGACCAATTTGGGTGAGCTGACTCCCGCCATGGTCGCCCGGGCGATAGCGGCACGACTCAAACCCTTTTACCGCAGTGATGATATCGATCGTCGACTGACGTTTCTGGAACACAAGGAGCAATCACTGGCTCGTCCCAGAGAGTTGATTGAGCGCTCACCTCACTACTGCTCCGGTTGTCCTCACAACACCTCGACCAAAGTGCCTGAAGGTTCCAGGGCTCTGGCGGGTATTGGTTGTCACTACATGGTGACCTGGATGGATCGGGAAACCTATACCTTCACGCAAATGGGAGGCGAAGGGGCGACCTGGCTGGGACAGGCACCGTTTACTGAAACCAAACACGTTTTTCAAAATCTGGGGGATGGAACCTATTTTCATTCCGGACTGTTAGCCATTCGGGCGGCGGTCGCCTCCGGAGCCAACATCACTTACAAAATTCTCTACAACGATGCGGTGGCCATGACCGGTGGCCAACCGGTGGACGGCTCTTTAACCGTTGCCCAGATTATTGAGCAGCTGCGTGGCGAAGGCATTACCCGTATTGCCGTCGTCACTGACGAGCCGGATAAATACCCGGCAGACTTTCCTGAATTTGATGGTCTGACCATTGATCATCGTCACCGTCTGGACACGATTCAAAAAGCCATGCGGGAGATAAAAGGTACCACCGTCATTATTTATGACCAGACCTGCGCCGCAGAGAAACGTCGCCGTCGCAAAAAAGGTGAATTTCCCGATCCTGCAAAACGAGTGGTGATCAACAGTGACGTGTGTGAAGGCTGTGGTGATTGCGGTGAAATTTCCAATTGTCTGTCGGTATTGCCGAAAGAAACGGAGTTGGGGCGCAAGCGAACCATTGATCAAAGTGCCTGCAATAAAGATTACTCCTGTGTAGAGGGTTTCTGTCCCAGTTTTGTCACGGTGCACGGTGGTCAGCTGAGCAAGCAGCGCAGTTCCGTCACCCAGTCTCTGGATATGTCCTTACCCGATCCGGTGTTGCCTTCTCTCGACAAGCCCTGGAATGTGGTGATGACCGGAATTGGTGGCACGGGGGTGTTGACCATCAGCTCGATTTTGGGCATGGCTGCCCACCTGCAGGGTAAAGGGTGTTCGGTATTGAACCTCACCGGTCTGGCCCAAAAATTTGGCGCTGTAGTGTCCCATGTACGCATCGGTCGGGAGCAGAGTGATATTCATGCGGTCAGGGTGCCGGCAGGCGATGCGCATTTGTTACTGGGTTGTGATCTGGTGGTTGCTGCCGGTGAAGAAGCGCTGGCGAAAGTGAACCAGACGCTCTCCTACGCCATCATCAATGATTACGAATCACCGACAGCCGCGTTTACCCGTGACCCCGATGTGCGTTTTCCTAAAGTCGCCATGAAAAAAGCCATTGCGGCCGAAGTGGGCGAAGAGAAAACACATTTTATCAATGCCAGCCAGTTGGCCGTGGAATTAATGGGAGATGCCATCGGCGGTAACCTGTTTCTGCTTGGTTTCGCCTATCAGAAAGGCTTGATACCGGTTGATGCCACTGCGATTGAACAGTCGATCGAACTGAATGGTGTTGCGGTTGAGTTTAATAAACAGGCATTTCTGTGGGGGCGCCGTGCAGCCCACGACGAAAAAGCCGTGTTGTCCCTGTTGCCTGAGCACAAGCCGCCATTCCAGCCGCTTAAAAATACCGATGATGTGATTCAGTTTCGCAGGGAGTATCTGACTCGCTACCAAAACGCCAAATACGCCACGCGTTATCAGAAATTCGTGGAGCAGTGTCGCGATGCGGCAACACGGGAAAATATTGAAGCGGAGGCGGTGGATAGTTTCACTCAGGCGGTGGCCAAAAGTTATTTCAAACTGCTGGCGATAAAAGACGAATACGAAGTGGCAAGACTCTTCACAGAAACCGGGTTTAAGGAAAAAATCAAAAAACAGTTTGAGTCTAATGCGGAAGGTGACTATGAGCTGCACTTTCATTTGGCACCACCCATCTTTTCCAGAATTGATCCGGATACCGGGCGTCCACAAAAGAAAGAGTTTGGTTCCTGGATGATGAATGTATTTTCCGTGCTGGCAAAATTGAAGTTCCTGCGTGGCACCCCGCTGGATATTTTTTCTTACACCAAAGAGAGAAAACTGGAGGTTTCCTTAATCGCAGAGTTTGAAGAGTTGATGAAGCGGGAAATTCTGCCTAATCTCAAAAAAGACAATGTTGAAACGGCGACTGAATGGGTTGCCCTGATTGAAAAAGTCCGGGGCTTTGGTCCCGTTAAAGAAAAGTCGGTTGAACAATGGCGCCACAAGCGCAACGAAGTTCTGGATCGCTTTTACGGCAGTGAAGCCTCAGCGGTTCATGTTGTTGACCTTGATCAGGTCGTATAGCGGGGCAGTCTCAGCCCCAATTGCCTCACAAGGGCTTACTGAGGAGTTTGACTATGAGTGTGTTTGAACATCGGTCGTTTGATGCGCACGAGCACGTGGCTTTCTGCCACGACAAAAAAAGTGGCCTTAAAGCGATTATCGCCATTCACAATAGTCATCTGGGAAATGCGCTGGGTGGCTGTCGAATGTTTGATTACCGCTGCGATGATGAAGCCATCAATGATGTGTTGAGGCTATCACGTGGCATGACCTATAAATCGGCTGCCGCCAACTTGCCACTGGGTGGTGGTAAATCCGTGATTCTGGGAAATCCGAGACACTATAAAACGGAAGAGCTGCTAAGGGCCATGGGGCGTTTTATCGACTCTCTGGGAGGACGCTATGTGGCTGCCGAAGATTCCGGCATTAACGAGGCGGATATGCGCATTATGGGGCAGGAAACCGCACACGTTGCTGGTTTCTCTGCTCAGGCGGGAGAGCGCGGAGATCCGTCACCGGCCACAGCCTATGGTGTTTTTATTGGCTTGAAGATCGCTGTGGAACAGCGCTATAAAACCACGGATCTCAAAGGTATGAGAGTCGCCGTGCAAGGTGTGGGTAATGTGGGCTATCGTCTGGCTGAGATGCTGGCCAGAGAAGGGGCAGAACTGTGGGTCAGCGACTTGTATAAAGAGAACGCTGAGCGGGCGGCCAAAGAGTTAGGTGCTCATGTGGTGGATCCCGATCAGATTTTTTCCTTGCCGGTAGAGGTCATTGCACCCTGTGCATTGGGGTCAACTGTTGATGATATTGTGCTCAGCCAATTGCAGGCCGGTGTTATTGCCGGGTCAGCCAATAATCAATTGGCCCATGATGATCTGGGCGCGGCGTTAAAAGCCAGGGATGTCTTGTATACGCCCGATTATGTCATCAACTCCGGTGGCATTATTGATGTCTACTACCAGCGTCAGGGGTTGCCTTACGCCCGGGCGCACAAACACATTACCCAGACAATTACCGAAACCTTGCAGGAAATTTTTCAGCGTTCAGCCTCAACAGGCGAAGCGACTAATGTGATTGCCGACAAGGTTGCCCGTCGTCGTTTTGATCCGGACTTCTCTTCTGTGGACTGTGTTGCCTGATTCAAATTCCCGGCTTCAAAACAGCCGGGAGACCCTGAGTTAATCACTTCACATCATCGAGAGGCTTAAATCGTCAGGCCGGTTTTTTGATCAAGTTTTTATCATCCCATAATGCATCCCTGTCATTGATGGTATGGCGCGGCCATTGTCAGTTGGGCTGGTTCGTCATCAGTGAAGGGGCACGCGGTTGTAAATCAAAAGAAGTTAAGATAAGTTACCGGTCGATTAAAAGTGATTTTAACAAGCGATAAAGGGAACTTACTGGTGAAACGTCTTAAATTATTACTCCTTTCTTTAACGGTTGTGCTGTCTGGTTGTGTGGTGGGAACACGCAATGTGGATGTGTCAGCACCGGCCTTCGAAACTGACAAAACCGCTTCGGGCTCTGTTTATCTGGGTGAGATTCTGGATAAGCGCGTCTTCGAACAGGCACCCAGTGATCCGTCAACGCCCTCGGTGGATGGTCAGTTAAGCAGCACCTCTCCAGAGACACTGGCCACATTAATCGGCAGACAGAGAAACGGCTTTGGCAAGGCCATGGGAGACGTGGCCTTGCCCGAAGGCGGTACGGTTGATCAGGAGGTTCGCGATCTGATAACTCTGGGCCTGGAAAGTCGTGGCTATCAGGTTGTAGACGATGCGAATGTCCGCCCCAGGATCAGCGTCGATGTTGAAAAGTTCTGGGCCTGGTTTACACCGGGTATGTGGGCAATCAGTTTTGAATCCAACCTGTTGTGCAAAGTCAATGTCGAAACAGAAAACGGCACACAAACATTCAAAGTGAGTGGCTACGGTCTGAACAAAGGGCAGGTTGCCAGTGACGCCAACTGGCAGCTGGCCTATGAAAGAGCCTTTGCTGATTTTCTGAAAAACATGGATAACATGATGGATGCCAAGGGTTTGTAGTTGTAACCTGATTCCTGATGATCAAAAAGGGAAGGCCTGTGCCTTCCCTTTTTTATGTGTTCGTGCTCTCTGAGGTTTCTGTGGATATCCTCCAGTGAAGTGGAAATGAGAAAACTGTCTATACTCAACAGATGTCGGAAGTATCTGTTGTCCGGTCTGTCATCTCGTTTTGTTTTTCAGGATAGTAAGGAGAGTACAATGAACTTGAGAAAAAGCATGATTCCAAAAGCCATGTTTGTATCCGTTTGCCTGTTGCCCGCATTGGCTCTGGCTGATCTTAAACCCGACATTCTGGATTGTGATCCGAAGAAAGCCGCCAGAAATGCAGCAATGGATGCAACAATCGGTGTCAGTGGCAAGTGTGATGGCCAGAAGGTTGCGGAAAATGCTAAAGAGGATGCCAAGGATCGTATTGACGATAAAAAGGACGATATCGCAGATAAAAAAGAGAGCCTGGGCGATAAAAAAGAAGACCTTATGGACTCCAAGAAACATTCAAAAGATCATGACGAGAAAAAACTGTTTAAAGACTAGTCATAATTTCTTGAAACTGTCTATCTGAAGTCACTGGCTGGCAGGTGGAAAACTGTTTGCTATGAATAGAGTGTGCCGTCAGTCAGATGACTCTCTGAAAACGGAAAGACAATGCTGCTATCGACTTGTTGGAGTGTATGACCGTTGTTCTCCTGAGTTTGATCCACATGAATAACCTGCAGCAGATGACGGATTATATTTAATCTCGCCCGTTTTTTATTGTTGGCGTTAACAATATACCAGGGCGTTTTGTCTGTGTGGGTTCTGCTCAGCATTTCATCCCGGGCTTTTGAATAGTCGTCCCACTGATCCTGAGCAAGCTGATCAATGGGGCTGATTTTCCATTGTTTTAATGGATTGGTGCGCCGATCTTCCAGCCGTTTATGTTGTTCTGGTTTGGATATGTCCAGATAGTATTTAACGATCTGAATGCCGGATTCCATGAGCATCTGTTCAAATGTCGGCACTGTGTGAAGAAATCGCTGATATTCATGTTCGGTACAGAAGCCCATCACCGGTTCAACACCTGCGCGGTTGTACCAGCTGCGATTAAATAGCACCATTTCACCGCGGCTGGGCAAGTAGTCGGTATAGCGCTGGAAATACCAGGAGTTTTTGTCCCTTTCGGTAGGTTTGTTTAACGCCACAACGCGGATGTCTCGTGGGCTGAGATGTTCAGTGATACGCTTGATGGCCCCGTCTTTACCCGCCGAGTCGCGACCTTCAAAGATAATCAATAATTGCAGCTCATTGCGAATAATATGGCTTTGGAGATGCACGAGCTTGATTTGCAGATCGTGCATCAGTTTTTTGTAATGGATGAGGTCGGGGTGATCTGTGTTCATGCCAGGCCTGAAATATTGAGTTGAAGTATAAGTTTAGGTCTGAGTGAAAAATTGTCCAAAATACCCGTGGATTTTTATTGAGCTTGGGCGTTTTTAAAATCCTGGATTGAAGAATTGAAGAATTGAAGAATTGAAGAATTGAAGAATTGAAGAATTGAAGGCCAGTGTTGAGCGCAGGCTATTTGTCGGAAAGAAAGGAGAAGATGATTACAGGAACAGGCCAGTGGCTGTTTGTTGCCACTGGCCCTGATGAGCCTCTAGCTGGCCATACGGCTGAAAAGTTCGTATGGGTCTGTTGGCAGACGAATGGATTGAGGTTCCATTTGTTCGGCCATTGAGAGTTTTTCGTCGGAAATTATGCATTTGATCGTCGGTGTACGGGCAAAAGCCACCGAAACAGGAACGCCCATCAGTCCGCTGTAGCATTTGGAGAGATGTGACGCATCGGAAAATCCGGCCAGTGTTGTGGCTTCTGGAATGGTTTTGCCTGCCATGACACAGGTAATAAAATTGGTCAGGCGGTACCACAATCTGTGTTTGCGAATCGGAGCTCCGATATTTTTTCTAAACAGTTTGATCAGTCCGGACTCGGACATGTTAATTTCTTTGGCAAGCTCCTTTACTGACAGGTTTTCTGATGCAGTCTCGCGAATCCGTTGAACCACATGCTCGATCCGTGGATCGATTTTAAGTTCAGAACGACGCTCTCCGTAAGGACCATAAATCAATTCTTCCAGACAGGCTTGCGCGGTGTCGAAATCCGGTTCTTGATCGCGAAGCTCAATTAAGTTTTGAATCAGGTGGTCCTGGTGTGAATGATGGCAATAAATTCCACTGGGTGTTGGCTGCATCATTCCTTTAAGCGCCGCGAAGTCCGGCTTTGCGGCATCCAGATAGAAAGCCGAAGATACGGCATCGCGATTATCAATGGTGATTTTGCTTCCTGCCGGAATCAGCAGGCTTTTGGCGGAAATCCAGTTTTCGTGGCCGTTGGCTCGAAAGCGTACTTGGCCTGACAGGCAAATAAGAAACCAGGAATTACCGGCGTGAATCTCGCGCAGTGGTGCACGGGATCGACCCAGGTATAAAGAGCGTTTGTCGCTGATGTAAAAAACCGGAAGGGGTTCATTACTCATAATTACCTCACTGAAACCGTTGTTATTGTCATTTTTGGCAGTCTTAATATGGCATGCTGGATATTAAAATCAACCGTATTAATTTCAGTGATAGCACTATATTCCAGGCTAAAGTATGAAGCACTGAATGAGAGCGTTCAGTGGCATCAGAGAGGCGGTGGTTTGAGAGGCGGGGGTCAAAAAGGGCAGGACAGGTTACAGCAGCCCTCTTGGGGCTGGCTGGAACCTGTAAAGCATGATGTCGGAGCAGTACGGATATCTAAATGTCTTAGCTGGCCTTGGCCATGGCCAGCCGGGCAAAATACTCTCTGGGATCCACTGGCAGGCGCTCGGATTTGGGTTCCATTTGTTCAGCGCGTGCCAGGTTCTCATCCGAGATGACACATTTGATGGTTGGGGTTCGGGCAAAGGCGATGGAAACGGGGACACCCATTAAGCTGCTGTAACACTTGGATAAATGAGACGCGTCCGAAAATCCGGCCAGGGTCGTCGCCTGCGGGATACTTTTGCCTGCCATCACAAAGGTGATGAAGTTGATGAGACGGCACCATAGGCGATGTTTGCGAATCGGCGCGCCGACGTTTTTTCTGAACAGCTTGATCAACCCTGACTCGGACATACCGACTTCTTTGGCCAGTTGTTTTACCGAGAGATTCTCCGCGGATGTATCGCGAATACGCTGAATCACATGTTCGATGCGCGGATCGGCTTTCAGGTCGTTCCGCCGTTCTCCGAGTGGCCCGTAGATCAGCTCTTCCACACAGGCCTGTGCGGTGTCAAAGTCAGGTTCTTTCTCTCGTAAGTCAAGCAGCTGCTTTATCAGCTGCTCTTCATGGGTGTGGTGGCAATAAACACCACTGGGTGTGGGCTGCATGAAGCTTTTTAATGCTGCAAAATCAGGTTTTGCCGGATCTAAATGGATGGCGACGGACACTGAGTTGCGATTATCAATGGTGATCTGTGTGCCTGCGGAAGCCAACAGGCTTTTTGCTGTGATCCATTCATCGTGGCCGTTGGCTCGAAACCGAAGCTGGCCCTGCAAACAGATTGCAAACCAGGGGTTGCCGGAGTGGATCTCTCGCAAAGGCGCCGGCGAGCGGCCCAAATACAAGGATCGCTTGTCGTTGATATAGAAAACGGGAAGTGCCTGTTCGCTCATCTCGGTATCACCTTTCAAGCTTCTGTTATTGTCATTTTTGGTGGTTGCCTAATATGGCATGGCGAATATTAAAATCAACTGTATTTATTTCAGTGATACCACTATCCATCAGACTAAAGTATGGGGGCGTTGTTATCGCTTGGTCGCCTCCGCTGAGGTCCGTTTGAGCAGTGCCGCCTCCACTTCATCGGCCCAGTTGAGCCAGGATTGCTCCCCCAAAATGCCTCGGCGCAGCGTCAAATAGGGTAGCTGCAAGGTTTTCTGTTCGGCGGCAGGGCTGGCCAGGTACTCGGCTTCAATGGCGAGAAACGTGTTCAGGGTGTTTTGATGGCGCGTCCGGTGATGGGCAATTTCTGCCTGCAGCTGTTCGGGTGAGACGAGTTCACCGGCGTAGAGTTTCACCAGCAGGGCGTCGTTCACTTTGTTGGGTTTGACCGGTTGGGACATCCACTTCAGCAATTCTTCATGACCGGTTTCGGTAATGCTGTAGACCTTGCGGTCGGGCTTGTCGGTCTGACTTTCCACCTCAAACTCGATCAGCTGTTCAGCGTGCATTTTCTTCAATTGCTGATAAATCTGCTGATGGCTGGCATTCCAGAAATAGCCCAGTCGGGCCTGAAAGCGTTTCAGCAGGTCATAGCCACTGCCCTCTTCGGCTTCCAGCAGAGCCAGAACTGCGTGTTTGAGAGACACAAAATCTCCTAGCGGGTGTGAGTGATAAAAACTTGAGTATAACGGGTTATATGCAATTTATTGCATATCGGGTGGTCGCAGTCTAGTCTTATGCAACAAGTTGCATATGGTTTCTGTTGATTGATATGCCTGGTGAGTTGAGCCGTTTTTGGCGTACCTGAGGAGGTATCTGTGACCACTCCCATCATTATCCTGTGTTTGTTAATACTGCCGGCGTTGGTCGCAGTGTTGGTGTCTGTGATTCGCGGGAAACCGTTACCGGCTTCTCTTGCGGAATTTCATCCCTGTGCCTGTTGGGGGCTGGGCGTTGCGTTCCTGTTTTTTTCAATGGGACACGTGGTGCAGACTGCCGGTATGATCGAAATGCTGCCTCCCTGGATGCCCTGGCGGGAATCGCTGGTCTACGCCACAGGAGCGTTAGAGATGGCCATTGGTCTGGCGTTATTTATCCCGCGATGGCAGCTGTTGGCTGCAAAATTGGCTGCGGTGGTATTGATCGTGTTCTTTCCCGCCAATGTGTATGCTGCTCTCAACAGCGTCGGCCTCGGCGGCCACCAGTGGGGACCGGTTTACCTGCTGATTCGGGGGCCTTTGCAACTGTTGTTGCTGGGCTGGACCTGGTTTTTGTGTATCGCAGCTGCGGATGTAAAACCCTTGAAGAACTCGTGAATCATCAGAGCCTATGAGGGACGCTCTTTCTGGAAAAGGATTTACCATGACTATTGCCGCTGAAGCCAATTTGGCCACCTCTTCTGAATCACCCCTGCTGGACATGCCGGGTCATAACGTTCCCGATGGCCTTCAGCAAAAAGCTGGCAAGGCGCTTCGTCCTCAGGTCCGCACCGGTAAACGCTATCGACCCGGTCGGGCGGCAGATCATTACGATGTGGTCGTGGTGGGTTCCGGTATTGGCGGGCTGGCAAACGCTGCGCTGCTGTCTCTGTTGGGTAAAAAAGTCTGCGTGCTGGAACAGCACTACACCGCGGGCGGGTTTACTCACGCCTATGAGCGCGAGGGCTACGAGTGGGATGTGGGGGTTCACTACATCGGCGAGGTGCATTTGGAGCACTCGCCCATGCGCCGGCTGTTTGATGTGGTCAGTGAAGGTCGGCTGCGCTGGAGTGAAATGGACCCGGTGTACGACCGCATCATGGTGGGAGACGACAGCGTCGATTTCGTCGCCGGGCGTCTGCATTTTATCGCCGAACTGGTGAAAAAATTTCCGCAGGATGAAGCCGCTATTCGAAGCTATGTGGCTCTGGTGCAGGATGTCAGTGCCAAGGTCTCCAGATTTTTTGCCGCCCAGGCCATGCCTCGCTGGATGGCGCGACTCTACAATGGGCTGCGGCCCTGGTTTCTGCGCAAAGAGTATTTTCAATCTACCCGCGAGGTGCTGGAAAACCTGACGGACAACCAGTCACTCATTTCTGTGCTTACCGGCCAGTGGGGGGACTATGGCCAGGTGCCCAGAGACTCCGCTTTTTTGATGCACGCCTTGCTGGTCAGACACTATTTATCCGGTGGCGCCTATCCGGAGGGCGGTGCCTCATCCATTGCCCGCAGTATTATTCCCACCATCGAGTCCCGTGGCGGTGATGTTTTCACCTACGCCAAAGTGGAGCGGGTTCTGGTCCGGGACAATTGCGCTTACGGTGTGCTTATGGCCGATGGCAGCAAAGTGACCGCCGATCAGGTGGTCAGCAATGTGGGCTTGATGAATACCGTGAACCATTTATTGCCTGAGATCAGTCGCCGCCAGCATCGTACCCACGAGTGGACTCGGCGGGTGGAGCGCTCCAGCGCTTCCCTGTGCTTGTACGCCGGTTTTCAGGGGGATGCCGAGACGCTGGGGCTGGATACCACCAATTTGTGGATTTATCCCAGTGGTGATCACGAGGGCAACCTCGATCGTTTTATGGCTGATGAGAAGGCTGAGTTTCCGCTTGTTTATATTTCTTTTCCCTCCAGCAAGGATCCGCAGTGGGAGCGCCGTTACCCCGGCAAGTCCACGGTAGAAATTGTCACCATTTCAACCATGGATCACTTTGAGCGCTGGCGTGGCAGTCAGTGGCAGCAGCGGGGTGAAGGTTATGAAGAATACAAGGAACAGTTGTCACAGAGACTGCTGGAGGTGTTGTTCAAACACCGGCCACAATTGCGTCAGGCTCTCGATTACTACGAGTTGTCATCCCCCCTGTCGACCCAGTTTTACCAGCAGAGTGAGCGCGGTGAAATCTACGGACTGGGGCACTTTGTGGAGCGCTTTCAGCAGCCGTTTTTGCATCCGGAAATGCCGGTGAAAAATCTGTACCTGACGGGCGTTGATGTGATGACGGCCGGAGTGGGGGGCGGATTGATGGGCGGAATGCTGACGACCATGCGCATGCTGGGGTTGCGACACATGGGCAAGGTGAGGTCACTGCTGAAAAATTACAAGCCAGTCGTACCGGATCAGTGATGGCTGGTTTGATGCAAAAAAAGAGGGCACTCTCTCCCGGTCGATGCCAGCTGCCGGTCGAGGAGGTAGATACCGCATGAGCCGGCGACGAAAGGTCTGAAATGAGAGAGACCCTACACGAAATCGGATTGCACGAAATCGAATTGACCCGGAGTCCAGCACCGGATCAAAGAGGAGTTAACTGACTTTAGTGCTCTTCGCCGTGATCGGTGTGGCTGTCCAGCCAGATCAATAACAGCCCTCCGGCCAAGCCTGCCACCAGAATGGCTGCCATACTGAGGGTTGCGCCAAGAGTTCCAACCAATACATGTTCGACCATGACCTTCTCCTGTTCTGTCGATAATGATGTGCAGGTATATCCGAGTTGCTTGCAGCGGGTTGATAACGAGTTGATGGCTACAGATTACCTGCAGGAAGAAAAAATCAGTTGATGCATATCAAGTGTAGTGGAGATTGACACCAGAGCTTCCGGGGAGAAGGTATCCGGAGGGACTCTGGCGTCAGTTTTTAAGGCGGGTGGTTTAGAACGTCAGTCGGATACCGGCCGTCACGCCGCGACCGGCTTCGGGGGCCACTTCCCGCAAAAACGAGGTCGAGTGACGGATATCCTCGTCGAGCAGGTTATCTGCCCGGATAAAGACCAGGCTGCCTGCGGGTCCCAGTTCCAGAGGGACACTGACCTGTGCGTCCAGTCGGGTGTAGCCGTCGGTGGATTCTTCGCCGTCACCGCTGCGATTCTGTGAACCCGCTTCGATAACCTGCAGAGAGCCATACCAGCCCGGCTGGTTGAACGTCAGTTCGGCGCCAACACGATGGGGGGGGATGCGAGGCACATCGCCGCCGCGATCAAATTTGGCGCGCACCGCATCCGCGAACAGGCGCAGGCTGAAATTCTGGCTGAGATTCAGGTTGGTCTCGATCTCGGCACCGTGAAAGTCGGCATCCTGTTGCTGGTATTGATAGACCAACAGCTCGGAGTCGTGGTCTTCGACGCCCGTGTTCTGCTGATAGATATAATCCGCAATCTGGTTGTAGAACAGATTGATTTTCAGATTGCTGACCAGACCGTTACCTGCAGGCTCCCACTCGTAGCCGAGATCCAGGTTGCGGCTGGTTTCGTTATCCAGATCGGCGTCGCCCAGGTCGTAAGTCTGGGTGGCAATATGGGCGCCGTCTGAAAGCAGTTCTTCCATGCTGGGCGCGCGTTCGGCGTAGCTGTAAATGGCGCTGAAATGATGGTTTTCAGTCAGGTTCCAGTGGTAGCCCAGTGACACGCTGCCGGCATTGTGGTCAATGGCGTCGTTGGGGATGGGACTGCCGGTGCGGGAGCTGTCCGGATCCACGCTTTGATGCTCATAGCGAAGCCCCAGTTCAACCCACTGGCTGTCCCAGTGCTTTTCTTCGATCCAGAACAAACCGGTGTTCTGGATATTGGTCATCCGCGGAATAAAGGCTTCTTCGCCCTCGGCGCCATAGTCGCGATCCTGATGTTGCAGGCCGAAAGCCCCCTGCCAGCCGTAGACGGGGTTGTGTACCAGTTCGATCCGGCTCTCCCAGGCTTTGCTGGTGAAGGTGGTGCCCTTCTCGCCGTTTTCCAGTTCGATGTGCTGGTAGTCGTTGTGAGCCATGCGCACCAGCAGGCGTTCAAAGCCGGGCAGGGGCTCGTGCAGTTCGCCTTTCAGGTCGTAGCGGGTTTGCTGCATGTCGATGCGGACGCTCTCTTCGCCGTGCTCTTCGGGCTCGTCGTGATGATCATGGTCATCGTGATCATCGTGGCCTTCTTCGTGGGCGTGAGCGCCTGCAGGTATGCCGTACAGGTTGTTCTGATGATTCACGCTCAATCCCAGAAAGCCCCGCTCGCCGACCCAGGAACCACCAACCGTGTAAGCATCGGCGCGGGCATTGGTATTGGGGATGAAGCCGTGACCGCCCTCGTCGTGATCTTCCTGATTGCTGTAACCGGGAACTTCCACGTCATTGCTGTCGCGATACAGGCCGTCCACGTGCCAGGCGAAAGCGCCGGCTCCGCCGTCCAGCCGGAAAACACTGGCTGACTCATCATTAACGCTGTTGTAGCGGGTTTCCAGCGCGCCGCTGACACCCTCGGCCTGACGGGAGGGGATTCGGCCATCGATCACATTGACCACACCACCGATCGCGCCACTGCCGAAACGCAAGGTCGAAGGGCCGCGCAGGATCTCGATCTGATCAGCCAGCAGAGGCTCGGTTGTGTTGGCGTGATCGGCGCTGGTATTGGATGCGTCCAGGGTATCCAGGTTGTCCTGCATGACTTTCACCCGGTTGGCGCTCTGGCCGCGAATGATCGGGTTGCCCACCCCCGGGCCAAAGGAGGCCGAGCTGACACCTACCTGACCGGTGAGGGTATCTGCCAGGGTTGCCGAGGCATTGCGTCGCAGGTCATCGCCGTTGAGCACGGCAACCGGACGAGCGTTATCGCTGTGCAGATTGTGAATGGGCGAGACACTGACAATCACTTCTTCCAGTTTGTCGGAAGCCTTGTGACTGTGCGGCTTGTTGTACTTTGATGCTTGCGGACCCTGTTGATCAGCGTAGGCATTCAGGCTCAGTGAGGCATTGGCGGTCATGATAATGGCGGCCAGGGGCAAAAGACGAAAGGTCATGGAACTCTCCAGTGAATCTCATCGGCGTGTGGGGCACAGGTTCGCACGCCTGTACGTCACAGCGGACACACCGATGTCGTTAATACGTGTTCAATACGGCTTTCAGCCGCAAAGGTATTGAGGGCGCTAAGCGGAGCTTTACGCCAGTAACGAAGCGGGAGACATCACTGGGGGCGCGCGGATAGCGCTGAATCGAAAGAAGTCGGGAGTATGGTGGGTGTTTATCGGGGTAGTGGGGGCGATGGCCACCAATACCGGCAGGCCAGGCAGGGCATGACTGCCGTGCAGGGCATTGAAATGGGAGTGGTGCAGACACAGGGTGCAATCGGTAACGCTGTGCTCATCCCGGTGTTCGTGCGCGTTGGTGACCAGCTGCGCGAGCACCACCAGCAACAGCAGAAGCGGTAGCCAGCGTTTGGTGAATTGGATGGTGTGTGTCGAAAGCATAGCGATATTGGCTGATGCCTGAACCTGTAAAATCAATAATGTTATATAGTTACATTTGAGGTGTGTAGAGCGCAAGCTCAAATTGATCGAAAGTGTGATTCACAATCCATAATGGCCTTCTATCACCGCTTCTGAGGCATAGGAAATGATCATTGGAGCGGGCTATGGGAACAATAGGAGGCCGATAGTAGGCCAAGAGGCTCGGAGCGGGGTATAATCCGCGGCTCGATACCGGCAGCTGGTTGTTGAACCCTCAGAGGGGCAGTCAGACACGCCGATTTTCACGAATGACCGGAGATCAATATGGCGGAACGTACCGCATCCGTGAGCCGCGATACGCTCGAAACCCAAATTACTGTGACAGCCAACCTTGATGGCAAGGGCTCAGGCAACTTTGATACCGGTGTGCCTTTTCTTGAGCACATGATGGATCAGATTGCCCGTCACGGATTGATTGATCTCGATATCACCTGCAAAGGCGATACCCATATTGACGATCACCACACCGTGGAAGATATCGGCATCACCCTGGGACAGGCTGTGGCGCAGGCGCTGGGCGACAAGAAAGGCATCCGTCGCTACGGTCACGCCTATGTCCCTCTGGATGAAGCCCTTTCGAGGGTGGTGATTGATTTTTCCGGGCGTCCTGAACTGATTATGGACGTGCCCTTCACCCAAAAGCGTGTGGGCCAGTTTGATACTGAGCTGTTCTGGGAGTTTTTCCAGGGCTTCGTCAACCACGCTCAGGTGACATTGCACATCGATTGCCTGCGTGGCCACAATGCGCACCACCAGATTGAGACTGTCTTTAAGGCCTTTGGCCGGGCTCTGCGCATGGCGCTGGAGCTGGATCCGCGCATGGCCGGAATGATGCCGTCCACCAAAGGGACACTGTAAGTCAATTGACAGATCCCGAGCCCGGCCGGTGGTAACACCGCTCGGGTTTTCAGATAGCTAAAATACAGAGAAGCAGTATGTCGACGAATCGCATTGCCGTGATTGACTATGGAATGGGCAATCTTCACTCCGTGGCCAGTGCTCTGGAGCATGTGGCGCCGGAAGCGCAAGTGACCATAACCTCCGAGCGGGCGGTGATTGAACAGGCTGATCGTGTGATTTTCCCCGGTGTGGGTGCGATCCGCGATTGTATGGCGGAAATCCGCAACTCCGGTTTTGATGCCCTGGTGCCGGAAGTGATTGCCAGTGGCAAGCCCGTGTTGGGCATATGCGTCGGAATGCAGGCCCTGATGGATCACAGCGAAGAGAATAACGGCGTGGAATGTCTGGGCCAGTTGCCGGGCACGGTGAAGTTTTTCGGTAAAAACCTGCTCGATGAGCAGGGTGAACATCTGAAAGTGCCGCACATGGGCTGGAACCAGGTATCCCAGCTGACCGATCACCCGCTGTGGCAGGGGATTGAAAACGGCAGTCGTTTTTACTTCGTGCACAGTTTTTACGTGCAGGCAGAGAAGCGTGAACAGGTGGTGGGCCGTTGTCACTATGGACTCGATTTTGACGTGGCGCTCAGCGATCGCAACCTGTTTGCAGTGCAGTTCCACCCGGAAAAAAGCCACACCGCAGGTCTGCAGTTGCTGAAGAACTTCGTCAACTGGAACGGGCGGGTGTAACGTCCTGCCCCAAGTCCTCTGATCCGCAATCGGAACCCATTTTTCGGAACAAAGTTATGGCTCTCGCAAAACGTATTATCCCCTGCCTCGACGTAGACAATGGTCGCGTGGTGAAGGGCGTGAATTTTGTCGGCATACGCGACGCCGGTGATCCGGTGGAGATCGCCAAGCGCTACAACGAACAGGGCGCAGATGAAATTACTTTCCTCGACATTACCGCCACCCATGAAGGCCGCGATACCACCGTACACACGGTGGAGCAGATTGCATCGGAAGTGTTTATCCCGCTGACGGTTGGCGGTGGCATTCGCACCATCGACGATATCCGTACCATGCTCAATGCCGGTGCTGATAAAGTCAGCATTAACTCGGCGGCGGTACACAACCCGGATTTTGTGCGTCAGGCTTCAGACCGTTTCGGTGCCCAGTGCATTGTGGTGGCGATTGATGCCAAGCGAGTCAGTGCCGACGGCGAGCCCGGTCGCTGGGAAATCTTTACCCACGGCGGTCGCAAACCCACCGGGATTGATGCTGTCGCCTGGGCCGCCAAGATGGCCGACTATGGTGCCGGTGAAATTCTGCTCACCAGCATGGATCGGGACGGCACCAAAAACGGTTTTGATCTGGGGGTGACCCGTGCCATCAGCGATGCGGTACCGGTGCCCGTGATTGCCTCGGGTGGTGTGGGTAACCTGCAGCATCTGGTGGATGGTGTGAAAGAGGGGCGTGCCGATGCGGTATTGGCGGCGAGTATCTTCCACTTCGGCGAGTACTCTGTGCCCGAGGCCAAGGCCTTTATGCAGCAGCAGGGTGTTGAAGTCAGGCTGTAAGTGTTACGCGCGCCGGACTGGCCGGTGCGCGTAAGCCAGCGCTCGATCATCACTTCAGGGTGAAAACCGGCGTTTTATGCCACGTGGCGTCCGTATTGCTCCAGTGTCGATGGGAAATCGGGATCACTGGTAAAAATAAACTCAATGAAGTCGGAACAGCCGGTTATGGCGTCATCCTCGCTGTCAAAGGGGCCGATATCGACGCCCTCGCGGGTGGTGTAATACCAGTACTCGTCTTTTTTGAAAAAGCGATCATTTCTTTCGGGTGGTCTTCCTGTCTCACCCTGACGTAAAGCCTTCATCTTTTACCTCCTTATATCACCGTTACAGAATCTCTTACCACTGTGAAAACTGGCGCGTGTAATATTCAACGCGAGAGCGTGACACTCTGAAAAACCATTTACGCGCCAACGGATGCCGGAACTTTACCGCCTGAAGCGTAAAGGTCAAGCGCCCTTCTGTGCCTTCCTTGCCCGAAGATAGCTCTAAGAAACACCATCATCATACTGTTCGGGAACTGGGGCAACTCGTGACACCTTTTTGCTGGCCATTTGTATTAACTGGCTGCCGGTAAATGGGCGGGGTCGATGCCCTTTGGCCGTTGTCCTGATTGTTATTTTAATTATAGATCGTGTTTTGCGAAGGCAATTTCTCTGAGGCCTGAGTCGATGGCTTCTGTGACCCAGTCCTCGATAAGAGCCGAGAAACTGGCACCAGATTAATTCCCTGGCGGGAAAGCCGGGGTACAGCCTGGTTGAGATAGGCGAGCGTTTCCGGATAGGGGTGGCCAATGGCGATGGCGCTGCCATGTTGTTGGGCCAGTTGAATCAGGGTGTCGAACTGGCGGCCGATGGCTTCGGGGGTGCGAATGTTGTCGAGGAACACATCCCGCTTGCGGGTGGGTACCCGGTTGGCCTCCGCAGTTTGCAGGGCAACACTCCCGGCGCTGGTGCGACTGTCGATAAAAAATAATTCTTTTTGCGCCAGCGTGGCCATTAGCCACTGCATCGGTTGAGCGTGTTGTGTCAATTCGCTGCCCATGTGGTTGTTGAGCCCCCGCACATGGGGAATCGAGGCCAGATTGTCCATCAGGGTGGTTTCAAATTCCTGCTGGCTCATGTCTTCGGTCAGACCGCCGGTGTCGAGCTTGCGGTGCTGAACCGTGCTCATGGGGACGTGCAGCATGATTTCCTTGCCCTGCTGATGTCCGAGATCCGCCAGTTCAACACCGTGTGGGCTGTGCGGCAACACGGCGAGAGTCAACGCGCCGGGCAGGCTGGCGGCTTCCCGGCCGTAGGGCAGACTGTAACCCACGTCGTCAATAATAATGGCAACTTGAATGGCGCTGCTGTGATCGCTGGGCGATGCAGGCTCCGGCAGTTCGATGGTTGATGCTTTGGGTTGCGGTGGCTTGGGCAGCTGCTCTTGCTGGGCTGGCACAGGCTGAGAGAACCGTGCGCTGGGCAGTTCCCGGGGCTGGGTGCTGAATTCAGGTGTGCCGGGCTTGCCGAGTGTGGCTTTCCAGAGGGAGTGGCCGAACAGTGCCAGACACAGTGCCAGAGCGGTGTAGAGAAATAGTGTGGTCAGTTGTTTCAATAGAGGCTCTCGCGTTGATCGTGAGTGCTGTGTCAGTCAGCCCGGTCAGACAGGATTGCCGCAACCGTTGGGGCAAGTGTCAGGCGATCATAGCACAGCACACACGTCCACTTTGAGAGATCAGTCCTCTTCCGCAACCGTATCTTCCAGTGCGGCAACGGTCTTGGCCGGACGCGGCAGATGGTTGCCAAACAGGTTGAGTCCCTTCAACAGATTCAGGGCCTCAAACACCTGATTGTCTTCCGCGAACAAATCGTCTTTTTTACGCTGGGCGTCGGCGCGGGACTTGCTGTCCTGAGCCTTGCCGCCGTTGGCGTTGTCCAGTCGGCCCTGTAAGTCGGCTTCAGTAACGTGGAGGCCCCCGGATCTGAGAGCCGTGACCTGGGCGCGGTCAACTTCGATGTCGGGGATAATCCCCTGAGCCTGAATGGAGCGGCCGTTGGGCGTGAAGTAGAGTGCGGTGGTGAGCTTGATGGCACGGTCTTCACCCAGAGGGATTACGGTCTGTACCGAGCCCTTGCCGAAGCTCTGGGTCCCGAGAATTACGGCGCGTCGATGATCCTGAAGGGCGCCAGCGACAATCTCCGAGGCCGACGCCGAGCCGTCATTGATGAGCACGACGATGGGCAGGCCGTGGGTCAGGTCACCGGGCTTGGCTTTGTACTGCAGGTCGGCATTACTGACACGGCCTTCGGTGTAGACAATCAGACCGTCTTCGAGAAAGGCGTCCGCCACTTCCACCGAGGCCTGCAGAACCCCGCCGGGATTGTTGCGCAGATCCAGAATCAGTCCTTTCAGATCCGGATCTTCTTTCTCCAGTTTCTGGATGGCCTTGACAGTATCTTTGCCGGTATTTACCTGAAACTGGGCAATGCGCAGGTAACCGTAGCCCTCTTCAATGATCTTGGAGCGCACGCTCTGTACCGTGATGGTGTCGCGTGTCAGTTCCAGATCGAAGGGTTGTTCAACGCCTTCGCGGACAATGGTCAGAGTGATTTTGCTGCCTTTGGGACCGCGCATCAGGTCGACCGCGTCATTGAGGTTCATGCCTTTAACGGGTTTTTCATCCAGCTTGATGATCAGGTCGCCGGCCTGAACACCGGCTTTGGCCGCCGGGGTGTCATCAATGGGAGAGATCACCCGTACGTAGCCGTTCTCCAGTCCTACCTCAATGCCGAGACCGCCGAATTCACCGGTGGTGTTCATCTGCAAGTCGCCAAACGAGCTGGCGCCGAGATAGGCCGAGTGCGGGTCCAGTTCGGACAGCATGCCTTTGATGGCGTATTCCAGCAGGGTGCTGTCCTCCACCTTTTCCACATAGCCCTGGCGAATGTGTTCGTAGACCTTGGTAAAGGTGCGCAGGTCATCCAGTGGCAGCAGCCCCTGAGCCTCGCTGTCCGCAGCGCTGGAGGCCTCGGGGGCTGGCGGGACTGCGGGGGCCTCATCCGCCAGAGCCACGGGGCTGGTCAGACTGGCGACGGCGATCATCAGCGCCAGAGGGCGAAAGAGTGAAGTTAAAGGCATGTTGTACTCCAAATGGCTGGACGAGGCTCTGTCATGGGGTGCGGAGGGGCCGGTTGAGGGATCCTGATCACGATGACCGAGAGGTGTCTGTAACTTGCTGATTTAATGACGAATTACCAATATATACTGAGTCGGTTAATGGCTGCACCTGTCTTTATTGTAGACGGTTCGCCGGCGTTGGTAAGTGTGAATTGGTCGCCATGGATTGGATGCCATATCGGGGGTGAAGTTCCGCTGCTCCCGCGCGACAGCAAGGGCTGTGCAGTGTTTGAGGGTCATGAGCGGCACCACAGTGTCGGGTTGGTGGGCTTGCCTTTAAAGCGGATTTCGAAATACAGGCCGGCCTGAGTCTGACCGCCACTGTTGCCCACGCGGGCAATGAGCTCTCCGCTGTTGACCCAGTCACCGGTCTCTTTAAGCAGTGCCTGATTGTGGGCGTACAGGCTCATATAGCCGTCGCCGTGGTCGATGATCATCAGTAATCCCTGACCGCGCAGGTAATCGGCGAACACCACCCGTCCGTGGTGGATAGCTGTTACCTCGGAGCCGGCCTTGGCGCCAATCAGTACCCCTTCCCAATTCAGTTTGCCGGCCACTTTGGTGTGGCCAAACTTCTTCAGCAGGTGTCCCTTGGCAGGCATGGTCATCTTGCCGCGACGCTTGGCAAAAGGCTGGCCGTCACCGGGCAGGGTCAGATTGGCAATGGCAGCACTGACCTCTTCAATCAGACGTTCGAGGCGCTGCTGATCCTGGGCTTTTTGTTTCAGCTCCTGATCCTTGCGCTGAATGCTCTGGCTGAGGCGGGCGAGGGTCTTCTGCCGCTCGCTTTGTTTCAGGGTCAGCTGCTGATGGCGCTGTTTGAGCTGCTGCTGGTTGTCGAGCAGGGCCTGGGTGCGGGCTTCGATACGGGGCTTGATTTCATCCAGCTCGGCCAGTGTATCGAGATAGGTATCGATTTTATCGGCACGGGCATCGAGGAAGTAGCGGTAGTAGCGCGACATCCGGGCGAGCTTTTCCGGCTGCTCCTGATTCAGAAGCAGTTTCAGCTGGCTTTGCTGGCCCATGCGGTAGGCGGCGTTGATGTACTCGGCTATCTGCGTTTGTTGATCCTGGCGGGCGCGTTGCAACTCATCCTGCTTCTGGTTGAGTTGCGCTAGTTGCTTTTTTTGGCTGGCAAGCTCCCCCTGAAGCGTCTCAATTTTTTTCACCAGCGCGCCAATGTCCACTTCTGAACTTTGCAGGTCGTCCTGCAATTTGTCGCGGTCGGATTTCACTTTGCCGAGCTCGGACTTGAGCTGGGCGATGGATTGTTTCAGCTCTTCCAGCTTCGCCTGGTAGTCCTCATCGCTGGAGGATTGAGCGAAACTGCCGCTGGCGAACAGCAGACAGAGAGCGATTAGGCTGTGCCTCAACATAAATAGCTTTACCCGTATCCGGAAAATCAAAAAAAGTCAGTGTAACGGATCGCGAGGGCGGTGGGTATGGGGGCGTCTACAGGATGTGACAGTGGCGCCCGAATGGGCGCACTGTCATGGGAGGTGATTTTGTCAGGCAGAGAGGCTGACTCAAGCAGGGAGTACGGCTTAAGGCAGTTCAACCAGGCTGTGGCCGGTCATTTCCGCCGGTTGCTCAACGTTCAGCAGTGCCAGCATGGTGGGGGCAACGTCAGCCAGGCTGCCGTCGTCTTTCAACTTCAACTGGCGTGGTCCCACATAGGCAAACGGCACCGGCAGGGTGGTGTGCTGCGTATGTTTTTGACCGGAGGTTTCATCAAACATTTCTTCGACGTTACCGTGGTCGGCGGTGACCAGCGCTTCACCACCCACTTTCTCCAGTGCGGCAAAGACTTTCGCCAGACAGCTGTCGACGGCCTCCACGGCCTTGACGGACGCGTCGAAGTCGCCGGTGTGACCGACCTGATCGCAGTTGGCGTAGTTACAGATGATGGCGTCGTATTTACCGGATTCGATGGCTTCCACCAGCTTTTCGGTCACTTCCGGGGCACTCATTTCCGGTTTCTGATCGTAGGTGTCCACATTGGGTGAAGGGATCAGAATGCGGTCTTCACCGGTGTAGGTATCTTCCTGACCGCCGCTGAAAAAGAACGTCACGTGGGCGTACTTTTCGGTCTCGGCGATACGCAGCTGTTGTTTGCCGGCCTTGGCCATGACATCGCCGAAGGAGTTCACCAGATCGACTGGCGGAAAGGCGATGGGGGCGTCGATGTCGGCGGCGTATTCGGTGGTCTGTACGTAAGCCGCCAGAGCCGGACGGGTGCTGCGGGTGAAACCGGTGAAGTCATCCTCGACAAAGGCGCGGGTGATTTCACGGGCGCGGTCCGGGCGGAAGTTCATAAACAGAATGGTGTCGCCGTCGTTCACGGTGGCTGCACTTTCGCCGTCGCCAGCGATGACGGTGGCCTTGACGAATTCATCGTTTTCATCGCGATCGTAAGCGGCCATCAGGCCTTCAACGGCGGTAGGCGACTGGTAATCAGCTTTGCCGCTGGTCAGCAGATCGTAGGCTTGCTGAACCCGGTCCCAGCGATTGTCGCGATCCAGCGCAAAGAAGCGGCCAATAATGCTGGCCACGCGGCCGATGCCCAGATCGCGCAGTTTGTCTTCGGTTTCTTGCAAAGGTTTTTCGGCACTGCGCGGCGGCACGTCACGGCCATCCAAGAAGGCGTGTACATAGACTTCTTTTGCACCGCGCTGGGCGGCCAGATCCACCGCTGCCTTGATGTGGTCATCGTGGCTGTGAACACCGCCGGGCGACAACAGTCCCAGAATATGCACGGCCTTGCCATTGCTGACGGCCTTGTCCACGGCGTCGACGTACACCGGGTTGGTGAAAAAGTCGCCATCGGCAATGGCCTTGTTGATGCGGGTAAAGTTCTGGTACACCACCCGGCCGGCGCCCAGGGTCATGTGGCCCACTTCAGAGTTGCCCATTTGGCCCTCTGGCAGACCCACAGCCATGCCTGACGTATGAATCAGGGTGTGTGGGCGCTCACTCCAGACACTGTCCCAGACGGGGGATTTGGCCGCCTGAATGGCGTTGTATTTGGAGTTTTCCGAGTAGCCGAAGCCGTCGAGAACCAGCAGTACCAAAGGTTTTTTTACATCAGTCATGGCGAAATTTCAGTGTCCGGTGGTGAGTGAAGTCTTGAGGCTGCCGCAGCAGCGCTCTGTAAAGTCGCCAATTCTACCGGTTTCACCGGGGCAACTCCATTAGGGCACGACTATCGAACGCATAGACTGTGCCTGCCCCAGACAGGTCATTCGTGTATACTTCACCGCTTTGTCGGCTGCCGGAGTGGCCGTTATCGATTTCAATTTGTGTAGGACGTGAGATTCTGTGGAAAATATCCTGATTTTTGTCACCGAGCAGTGGATTCTGGTCAGTGCGCTGGCCGTACTGGTAGCTGCTTATTTCTGGACTGAGGGTCGCAAGGGCGGTGCTACCCTGTCGATTCACAGCGCCACCCGCATCATCAACAACGGTGAAGCCGTGGTCGTGGATCTGCGTGAAGCGAAAGAATTCAAGGCCGGTCATATTGTCGATGCGTTGAATATTCCGCACAACAAGCTGGCCGAGCAGTTGCCGCAGCTGGAAAGCCACAGGGGCAAAACCATCCTGCTGGTGGATAAAATGGGTCAACATGCTGGCGCTGCCGGCCGCACCCTGAAAGCCAAAGGCTTCGATGTCAGCCGTTTACAGGGCGGTATCAGCGAGTGGCAGGGACAGAATTTGCCGCTGGTTAAGTAACGGAATATTCACGAAGAGTTAGTATTATGGCCGCTGTAACCCTCTACACCACCCGCTATTGTCCTTTTTGTGTTCGTGCCAAAGCGCTGCTGGACCACAAGGCTGTGACCTATACGGACATCAGTGTGGATAACAATCCCGAGTTGCGACAGGAAATGATGGCCAAGAGTGGTCGTCACACGGTGCCGCAGATCTGGATTGGCGAGCACCATGTGGGTGGCTGTGATGAGTTGATGGCACTGGAGCGCAGCGGCGATCTGGATGCGATGCTGGCAGCAGACTAACTCATCCGTCGCCAAAATCGTAAAATCTGTTGTGTTGGGGTTGATTTCATTTGGGCAGCCCCCATAACTTATTCCACTTGTGGCTCACAGTGAGCCTGAATAGCAATAATTTTTAACCCCCATTATAAAAGAGCGAAGACAGTACTATGGCTGATGAACAAACCACCGAAACTCCAGAAGGCGCCGCAGAGCAGGCAGGTCAACAATTTGCGATGCAGCGCATCTATCTGAAAGATCTGTCTTTCGAAGCGCCTATGGGGGCAGAAGCCTTCCGCAAGCAGTGGAAACCTCAGGTTAACCAGGAGCTGAACACCAAGACCAACAAGATTGAAGATGGTCTGTATGAAGTGGTTCTGACCCTGACCATCACCGTTAAGCTGGAAGATGACACGGCGTTCCTGGTGGAAGTACATCAGGCGGGTCTGTTTGGCATTAAGGGCATTGAAGGTCAGCAGCTGGCTCAGGTACTGAACACCGTATGCCCGAACATCCTGTTCCCGTATGCTCGTGAAGCGATCGACAACGTGATCACCAAAGGCAGCTTCCCTGCCCTGATGTTGCCACCCATCAACTTCGACGCACTGTTCGCCCAGGCGATTGCCCAGGCCAAGCAGCAGGCCGAAGCCGGTGAAGCAACAGTAAACTGAGTTCGGTCAACTGAACCTGGTGTTTAAAAAGCCTCGCTGATGCGGGGCTTTTTTGTATGCTCAGCGGGTGTATGAAGAGTGGAGAGGGTCGTGGATACCAGTGCAGCTGAAGAATTGCCGGGGCTGGCACCTTTCAGTCAGGCTGTTGTTCGTCTGATTCGCGCGATTCCAGAGGGTTCAGTGGCCACCTACGGTGATATTGCCACCGCAGCCGGCAGCCCCCGGGCGGCGCGGCAGGTGGTGCGGCTGCTGCATACCCTGTCATCAAAGTACCGGCTGCCGTGGCATCGGGTCATCAATAAGGCGGGCAAAATTGCCCTGACAGACCCCCAGGCCTTCGAGCTTCAGAAGCAAAAGCTGATAAAAGAGGGGGTTGAGGTCACAGAAGCCGGTTGCGTTGATCTCGGTCAGTATCGCTGGCTGCCCTATCAGGGAGAATGATTCTGCAAAGCCGGCAGGCTGGACAGGATTCGGGCGTAATGCGGTTTTGGCTATCAGGCTATTAAAATCAATTAATTTCACTAATTAGGTTGTGGTCGGTAATCTGTTTACCCATCAAACAGCATCTGGATTGGAGAAAGCTTATGTCCCGTTACACGATTTTTGGTCATCAACAATGTGGTTTCTGTCGTCGCGCCAAACAGGTGCTGGAAGAGAAGGAGCTGCCGTTCCGCTATGTGGATATCCACGAGGAAAATATTTCCAAGGCTGACCTGTCGAAAACCGTGGGTCAGACCGTGACTACCGTACCTCAGATTTTCTACGGTCAGGAGTACATCGGCGGTTTTGAAGCGCTGGAGAAACATTTGGCGTTGACCGAGGCCTGATGGCTCCGCTCGGACACGGTTAGCTGTCCCAGGCCGCATAGCCCGCAATTGCGTCATCTCAAGCTAGCGTCTCTGTTCACGGAGGCGCTGGTTTTTTACGTCCGGGCTTCGGAATTTCACAGGATTGACAATTTCCCGTCTCATCTGCCCATGAAAACCTTTATGCTTGAGGGTAATAAGTGACTTAGGAATGGGGGATATGGGCTTTTTCAGGTGGCATTCTGTGGCCGGCATCCAGCGGATCACAGGTATGTGGTGTCTGTTGTTTTGCCTGATGTCGAGCGGTAGTGTTCAGGCTGAGGGACTGGATTACGAGTCGCGGACTATTCGTCTGGCCATGAGTCAGGAGCCCCCCGATCTTAACGCCATTACCTCGACCGATTCGGTCAGCGGGATGATCCTCGGCCATGTGATGGAAGGCCTGCTGCGCTACGATGCTGAGGGCAATCTGGTGGGCGGTGTGGCGGAGCGCTGGCAGTTGCGGGATGATGGCGCCACCTTCTGGTTGCGCAAAGACGCCCGATGGAGCGACGGTTCCCGGGTCACGGCACAGGATTTTGTGTTCTCCTGGCAGCAGGCGGTGACGCCTTCGGTGGCTTCCGAATACGCCTCGATTCTGTTTCCGATCACTAACGCGCAGGCTGTCAACGAGGGTCGTATGGATCCTTCACAGCTGGGAGTGCGGGCGCTGGATGATCACACGCTGGAAGTTTCCCTGCATCAACCCTGTCCCTACTTTCTAGGGCTGACGGCTTTCCGTACCCTGTTTCCGGTCAAGGAATCCTTCTACACCGCCAGAGGTTCCCGTTACGGTGCCGATGCCGAAGACCTGCTCTATAACGGTCCCTTTACCCTGTCGAAATGGGTGCACGGGGCTTCGGTGAGCATGTCGAAAAATCCGCACTACTGGAATCGCGACAACATCTGGCTGAACCTGATCGACATTCCCTACATCACCGAAGATGCCAATGCGCGGATGAACCTGTACCGCGATCACAAGGTGGCCATCGCCAGTGATCTCAACTCCGAAAGTCTCGAAGGTGCGCTGCGCGAGCGCATGCAGATCAAAACATTTCTCGACGGGGCCATCTTTTATATCGAGTTCAACCAGCGCGCAGACCGGGTGACCCGCAACCGCCATCTGCGCAAGGCGATTCAGCAGGTATTCAATACCGATGATCTCGTTTACAAGGTGATGGGCAGCCCCGGCAGTTATCCCACTTACACCTTGTTTCCGCGCTGGATGAAAGGCGAGAAAGATTTTTTTGTGCGCGAGCATCCGGCGCAGAAACCTGAATTGAATATGGAAAAAGCCAGGCGCTATCTGGACAAGGCGAAGCAGGAATTGGGTGTTGAGACGCTACCGCCAATCACTCTGTTGGCGGATGACAGCCCGGGAGGGCAGAAAACGGCAGAGTATTTGCAAACCATGCTGGGGCAGGCGCTGGGGCTGGAAATCCGTGTGGACATGCAGATTTTCAAACAGCGATTGGCGAAAATGGGAACCGGCGAGTTTGACCTGGTGGTCTCTGGTTGGGGGCCGGACTACGACGATTTGCTGACCTATGCCGATCTGTTTGCCAGCCACAACATGAACAACCGTGGCCGTTACGCCAGCGAAGAATACGATCACTGGGTTGAAGTGGCGCAGCGCTCGCTGGATGTGAGTGAACGTGTACACGCCTTTGATCAGCTGCAGCGCATCATTTTTGAAGACGCGGTGATTGTGCCTCTCTACGAGCGCGGGCGGGTGTACGTGAATCATCCGCGCCTGAAAGGTGTCTCGCGTCGGGCGCTGGGTGGCGACCCCAATTTCAATTTTGCCTATATCGAACCGCCAGCGGATTCATAGCGCGCATTAAATGTATTGGCTCAAACGTTTTGCACAAGGAACTGCGCAGTGACACAGTTTATTTTAAAACGCCTGCTGTCAGGGGTGATTACCATCTGGTTTATTGCCACCGCCACGTTTATCGGCATGCACTCCGTACCGGGGGATCCGCTGGCCAACGAAAAAGCGGTCGCGCCCGAGATCCGTCGCAATCTGGAAGCTCGCTACGGGCTGGATAAACCGGTGTGGCAGCAGTACGGAATTTTTCTCGGCAATATGTTGCGCGGTGATTTTGGAATCTCGTTCACGCAAAAGAACCGTTACGTCAACGACATCATTCGCGAACACTTCCCGGTGTCTGCGGTATTGGGCGTGTTGGCGTTAATCATTGCGACGGTTGGCGGTGTGATCTGGGGAGCCTTGACCGCAGTCTATCGGGACCGCTGGCCCGACAGTGTGATTATGTTCCTCGTGGTGATCGCGGTATCGGTGCCCAGTTTTGTGTTCGCCATGTTGGGGCAATTGGGTATTCTCGCCATGAATGAATGGCTCGGTTTCTCTCTGTTGCCGGTGGCGGGCTGGGGGAGTTTCGGGCACATGCTGGTTCCCGCACTGGTGCTGGGCCTGGGCACCATGGCCTACCTGACCCGTTTGATGCGTTCTTCCATGCTGGAAGTGACCAGTGCCGATTACATTCGCACCGCCAAGGCCAAGGGGGTGCCGCCGCTGCGAATTTTCTACAAGCATCAATTGCGCAATGCCATTCTGCCAGTCATTACCGTGTTGGGACCGTCCATTGCCGCCATTACCACCGGTGGCTTTGTGGTCGAGCTGGTGTTTGCCATTCCGGGGCTGGGTCGTTTTTTTGTGCAGGCGGTACAGCAACTGGATTACACCGTGATCATGGGCACCACCGTTTTTTACGGTGCGTTTTTGGTGATCATGGTGCTGTTGGTGGACATTCTCTACGGCTTTATAGATCCGAGAATTCGTGTCGGCAAGGTCAGGGGGTGATGGCATGAATCAGACTCTGGAGACCAATCCGACCTTAACCTCCAACCCGCAAATGACGCCGGCGGATTTTGAACCGCTGGTGAAAACCCGTCAGGCAGATCTGATCGTGCGGCCGTCCCTGTCATTCTGGCAGGACACCTGGCAGCGACTGAAGCGCAATCGCCGGGCGATCTATTCCCTGTATTTGATCATCGGCTTGCTGTCCTTTTCTTATTTGCTGCCGCTGTTTGTGTCGTTTGATATTGCCGAGCAGGATCTGACGCAGATTTCCCAGCCTCCGGGATTGGGACGTCAGTCGCTGGTGGTGGATACAAAACCCTGGGCCGGACGTTTTGTCGAAGAGGGCGAGCGTCGACAGTTGCAGACAGCGCCCTTTGATTCGCGGGCAAAAGTTGCGGGGCTGGAAGTGGTTGGCGAAGCCAATACCGAATCGGTCCGCCTGAGTTGGCAGCCGCTTGCCGGTGCCATCGGCTATCGGGTGTATCGACATCTGCTGGTGCCCAGCGGTCCGGCCGATTTGGGGTTGCCACTGGGGCAGACGGATCAACCGGGTCAGATTTCGTTTGAAGATCGACTCAAGCTGCAAAACATCAGTTATTACTATTCGGTTCAGGCGGTAAGTTACGACGGACAATTGTCGGATTACAGCACGGTTGAAGTGAAACCGCGACACGCCATCAGTTTGCGTGCGGCACTCAGTCGCGGGCTGGTGGATGCCAATGACGCCGAGGCGATGCTGGGGCAGGAGGTCGAGTTGAAACGCCATTTGATGGGCACCGATTACCTCGGTCGCGATCTGATGGCGAGGCTGGTCTATGGTGGTCAGACATCGTTATTTATTGGCATTGTCGCGCCCTTGCTGTTTGTGGCAATTGGCATTCTCTACGGCGGCGTGTCGGGCTATCTTGGAGGACGCATTGATGAAGTCATGATGCGCTTTGCCGACTTTGTGATTGCCCTGCCGTTTTTGTTGTTCATGATTTTGTTTCGCGTGGCCATGGGGATTGGTCCCGGTGAGAGCGGCGTGACGCCGATGCTGATTGCCATGGTGCTGCTGGGCTGGCCGACGGCTGCCAAGTTGGTGCGGGGACAGGTGTTGCAGCTGCGTGAGCAACCCTTTGTTGAGGCCGCCCAGTTGATGGGAGCCAATACCCATTATTTAATTTGGCGCCACATGCTGCCCAACGTGATGGGTGTTGTGCTGGTGTCGTTAACCTTTTCCATTCCGTCTGCCATCTTTACCGAAGCGTTTTTGTCGTTCATCGGCATGGGCGTTGCCCCACCGACACCCAGCTGGGGCGCGATGTGTAATGATGGCGTGAAGTCCTTTATGAGCCATCCCCACGAATTGTTATTTCCCGCACTGTTTATCAGTTTGACGGTGCTGGCGTTTAACCTGTTGGGCGATGGTCTGCGTGACGCCCTCGATGCAAAGATGAAAGGTTGAGCATGAGCGACATTGATAACCATCCGTTGAACCGCAAACCGGATGAGACACCGGCACTCGCCGTGGACAATTTGCAGGTGGAGTTTTCGGCACAGGGTGGACGTGTACAGGCAGTGCGGGGCGTGTCCTTTTCGGTACAGCCAGGCGAGACACTGGGCGTGGTCGGCGAATCCGGCTGCGGCAAGTCCGTCACCATGATGAGTATCATGGGATTGATTCCGATGCCTCCGGGCAGGATTGTCAGTGGTTCGGCGAAGTTGAATGGTAAAGAGCTGTTGCATTTACCGGTCAAACAATTGAATAAAATTCGCGGTGTCGATATCAGCATGGTGTTTCAGGATCCCATGAGCGCCCTGAATCCCACCATGCGCATTGGCGAGCAGATCGCCGAGACGTTGATGATCCATCGGGGAATGGGGCACGGGGATGCTCTTAAACGAGCGGTGGATTTACTGGAGCGCACCAGGATCCCTGAAGCGCGCAAGCGCGTTCGACAATACCCGTTTGAATTCTCTGGCGGCATGTTGCAGCGGGCAGTGATTGCCATGAGTCTCGCCTGCAGTCCGTCGGTGCTGGTCGCCGATGAACCCACCACCGCACTGGATGTGACCATTCAGAATCAGGTGCTGGAACTGATGCGGGAAATTCAGCGCGAAGAGGGAATGGCCATTGTGCTGATCACCCACGATCTGGGGGTGGTGGCTCGTATGGCGGATCAGGTGGCCGTCATGTACGCAGGACAAATTGTCGAGCGGGGCAGTGTGGATGATATTTTTTATCGCAGTGCACATCCCTACACCCTGGGACTCAAAGCGGCCATGCCAACGGCCTCCATGCATGTCGGTGAGAGACTGATGGCGATTCCCGGCAGTCCGCCGGATTTGTTTTCCCCGCCGGCCGGTTGTGGCTATTGTCGACGTTGTGACTATGCCATGAATGTCTGTGAGCAGCAGTTACCGGAGTTGATTTCGGTCGGTGACAGTCACGCCTCCCGCTGTTGGTTGCAGCACGCTCAGGCGCAGGTAGATGTTGACGCTCTGTATCAACCGGGGGCTTCAACATGCTGATGGAAATTAAGAACCTGAGCAAACATTTTCAGGTGGGTAGCGAAACCCTCTACGCGGTGGATGATGTCAGTCTGAATATCAAAGAGAACGCCATTGTCGGTCTCGTGGGAGAAAGTGGTTCGGGCAAGTCCACATTGGGCAAAACCCTGGTGGGCTTGCACGAAAAATCCGGGGGGCAGGTGTTGTTTCGGGGAGAACCGTTGCCTGAGCGGTACACCTCGGCCGATTTCCGTCGTTTGAGCAAAGACATTCAAATGATTTTTCAGGATCCCTATGCGTCCCTGAATCCGCGAATGACCATTGAGGAAATCCTGACGGAGCCCTTGCGACTGCAAACCGGTGGTCAAAAACACAATGCGCAACAGCGACGTGAACTGGCGGCCAGTTGGCTGGAAAAAGTCAGTCTGAATCCTGCCTATCTGGGCCGCTACCCTCATGAGTTCTCCGGCGGCCAGCGTCAGCGTATCGGCATTGCCCGGGCACTGATTACCGAGCCCGGCTTTGTGGTCTGCGATGAACCCATCTCGGCACTGGATGTGTCAGTTCAGGCGCAGGTCATCAACCTGCTGGGTGAGTTGCAGCAATCCATGGGGTTAACCCTGTTGTTTATTGCCCACGATCTATCCATGGTTCGCTATATTTCAGACACCATGGTGGTGATGTATCTGGGGTCCGTGGTGGAACAGGGGCCGTCTGATGAGGTGTTCTTTTCGCCCCGACATCCCTATACCCAGGCGTTGACCAAGTCCAATCCGCTGGCCGACCCACAAAAAGAAAAACAGAGGGCCCACGATGCCATCGTTGGCGAGGTGCCTTCACCGGTGAATCTCCCAGCCGGATGTCGTTTTGCCGGACGCTGCGATCGGATTATGGAGCGATGTCGTCAGGAGCGCCCCTTGCTGAAACCGGTGGCCAGTGATCATCTTGTGGCCTGTCACCTGTACGATGATTGACAGCTGATCCTCGGGTACTGGATATCTCGGCCATCAATGGCTATCTCGCCCGAGCGCTTGGCCGAGATGGATTTTGACCCGGCGCGGGATACCTTCACTGCCACTATTTTGTCCATTGGCTGGGGTACGGAAGAGGATGTGGAGCTGGATCAGGCCATGGGCGAAGACCACGAGCTGCGCAAGGCCATTGCTCCTGTGCTGTCGAGACTCTACGCGCTCTTGTGCCGCTTTATGCGTCGCTATGGCTCTGACTCGCCCGAGTTCTGGGCAAAAAAACCATTACAGTTAACGCCGCTGCAGTCGATAAAAAGGTTGAGCACTCGGATTTGAGGCTCTGTTCGGTAACCCCGATCCAGAGTTCACCAGTCATCTGAGGCCGTAGACTTTAACCAAACGTAGACTTTAGCCAAAGTCACTGCAATTCGGAGCCATACGATGTCCACCCAGAGGTCTGAGCATTCCCAGGGCGTGCTGTTATTCCGCCTCTCCGGCAGCCAGATTTTCGGTCTGGGTACCCTGAAGATCCGGGAGTTGATTCCGTACACGCCAGTTACCCCCATGGTGAAACAGCATCCCAGTGTCATCGGCGCACTGAATTTCAGAGGCAATACCATCACCGTTATCGACCTGGCCCACGCTGTCGGCAGACGTCCCGTGACCGACGAGGAGAAAGCCGGCAGTTACATCATTGTCACTGATGTGCAGCGTCAGACTGTGGGTTTTTTGGTGCGAAGTATCGAACAGATCATCCAGACCAACTGGCGTGACATTCAGCCACCGGACAGCAATCTGGGCAATCACGTTTACATCACCGGTTTGGTGAAAGAGCAGGACAAGCTGGTGCAGCTGCTGGATGTTGAAGTCATCATGTCCCGTTTGTTCCCGCTGGCTCCCGGCCGGGCGCGAACAACCATTACCGATGTGCAGCGTGAAAAACTCAAGCCACTCCATCTGCTGTTGGTGGATGACTCACGGGCGGCCAGAAAACAGTTGAGTGATGCGCTGGACAACATCAATGTCCCCTATCACTTTACCCATGACGGGCAGGATGGCCTCAACTACATGTGTGAGCAGGCGGCAGCGGGTAATCCGGTGGATGTGCTGGTCAGCGATATTGAGATGCCGGGGCTGGATGGTTATGAACTGGCCTTTGCGATTCGTGATAATCCGCAACTATCTCAGGCCTATATTATTCTTCACACATCCTTGTCCAGTGAGATCAGCGTTGGGCAGGCCAAACAGGTGGGGGCGGATGAGGCTCTGACCAAGTTTGATGCTCGTGAGTTGATCGATGCGATGCTGCGTGGTGCGGACAAAGTGGCTTAATGATTTCTATGTTTGAAGACTGAACAGTTCTGTTCTCAATTCTGCATTCCATACGTCTTGCGATAATCCTGGGGAGTTACTCCGTGCCAGCGGGTAAATGCCCGATAAAATGCCTTGGATCCAGAGTAGCCTAACAATGAGGCAATCTCGGTTTGAGGCAACCGGGTTTCTTCCAGATATTGTTCCGCCAGCATCTTCCGGGTTTCATCAATCAGTTCGCTGTAAGTCAGGTTGGCGTCTGACAGACGGCGCTGTAATGTGCGAACGCTCATGTGCAGCTGTTTGGCAGTTTGTTCGACGTTGGGAATTTCGTCAGCAATGGTGTGTGCGATGTGGTCTTTGATGGTTTGTTCCAGATCGGACTTGGTGTGCAGGCGGGATTGCAGGGTTTCCAGACTGGCTTTAAGAACGTTAAACAGGCGCTGGTCGGCACTGGTGATGGCAAAATCCAGCAGGCTGCGCTCGACGATTAACTTGTTGGTGGGTTGATTAAAAACCACCGGAGCCTGAATGACACGCTGATACTCATCCGTCTCGCTTGGTGCCGGGTGTTGAAAGTGAACCGCTCGGGGAGTCCAGTCATCCCCCAGTAACTGCCGCAAAAACATAATGTCAAACAGAATACTCATCTCGGAATCGTGTCGGCAATAAGGCAGGCTGGTATCGGTGATCCGATAGGTGAACTCTACGCAGTCCTCCTTGATAATCAGTTTCTGCTCGCTCTCCCCCTGATACACATTGTAATAACGAATGCTCGCCTGCCAATAATCCGAGAGTGTTGTGGCGTTGAGCATGGCGTAACCCAGCAGCCCCAGATCGGTGAAATCCATGTCTTCGTAAATGTGCAGGCCGAGAAAAGGATCGTTCGCCATCGAGGCGGTTTGATTCAATAACGCCAGAAATACCGTCATCGGGATTAGCTGATCGTCTTGTCGCAGCAGATCCTCTGTCAGACCATGAGTTGCCAACAGAGGCTTAGGGTCAATCCCGTGTCGTTGTAAATACCGGAAAATTACCCGAGCAAAGGCCACTGAAATCTGTGCCGCATTGCCCTTGTAAGAGGAGTTCATCAATAAAATCGCCGAATTCTAGGTACATCAGGTGACAGCTTTTGGCATTTCATGCCGTTTCGTCAGTGTTTAAGTCCCTCAATAATGGAGTCTGATAATAAAAGTTACTTGAGGAGTCGGCAAATGTTCTTTAGAAAACCCTTGGCAAAAGAGGTCGCTGCGATTATGACGGTGGCGTTTACTATTCCGCAGGTCAGTTTGGCGAAAGATCTTCATATTGAGGAAATTGTGGTCACCGCCCAGAAGCGGGCCCAAAGTATGCAGGATGTAGGCATCGCGGTATCCGCCTTTAATGGCGATGAATTGCGCGAACTTAACTGGAGTGACCCCTCCCAGATCGGGGCACAAACCCCAAATCTGGATGTGAAGAACACACTCGGTTCTGGCAATCCGGTGATTACCATTCGCGGTGTAGGGCTGAATGATTTTAACCCCAACAACAGCCCTACAGTCGGTGTTTATGTTGACGAAGTCTTTCTCAGTTCACCGGCGATGCTCGGATTCCAGCTGTTTGATATGGAACGTATTGAAGTTCTGAAAGGGCCACAGGGCACCCTCTATGGACGCAACACCACAGGCGGTGCAGTCAGCTTTGTCAGCCGCAAACCAACAGAAGAGTTTGAGGCCTATGTGGATGTGGGTTACGGCAATTACCAGACTTTCGATCTTGCCGGTGCTGTAGGGGGCAATCTGGCAGAGAACCTGAACGGTCGCTTTGCTTTCACAACCACCCAGCGTCAGGGTGGTCACATCAGTAACCGTACCACAGGCAATGACGACTACGGCCAGATTGATACCGTCGCCTGGCGTGCCCAGCTGGCCTGGACTCCGTCCGATGATCTGGACATTCTGTTCGGTCTGCACGGTGGTCGCGACCGTTCCGATGCGCAAACCACCTGGACATCCCAAGGTGTGCTGGACGCCAGTGATCCATGGTCCTTTGAGCTGTGTGATGCGGTGCAAGCCGGCAGCTGGGATCCCGCCAGCTGTTCTGATGTTCTCGGTTACAGCGATGACGACGGCGATCCATTCACGGGTGACTGGAATATGGAGCCCGTGATCGAAGCCGACTCACTGGGTGCGGTACTCAATATCCGCAAAGATTTCGAAAACCTCTCACTGATTTCGATTACCGGTTACGAGTCCTACGAACGCTATCTGGAAGAGGACGCCGATGGCAGTGCTGCAGTGGGGCTCGATCTCTATTACGACAACGAGCTGGAACTCTGGTCACAGGAACTGCGTCTGGTGTCGGATTTTTCCGGGAGTTTCAACTGGATCGCCGGTCTCTATTACTCATCCGACGATATTGTTGCGGATCAAAACCAATACCTGAACAGTACCGGCTGGTACGACACGGATTGGCTTGTGCGTTGGAAACAGAAGGGCTCATCGGCGGCGGCATATGTACACACCGAGTGGCAGTTTGCAGAAAGCTGGAAGTTGACGACCGGTTTACGTCATACACAGGAAAAGAAATCCTTTGAAGGTGGTACGTGGGATCTCAACCCGTTAGGAGCTAGCCCGTTTCTGGATAATCCCTCTACCGATGGGGTTGTGGCATACGCTTACACAGACACAGACATTAAAGACCGGGATCTGTCCGGAAAAATTTCCATCGACTTTACCCCCAATGATGACTGGCTGATTTACGCCAGCTACAGCAAGGGCTACAAATCCGGTGGTTTCTCTGGTGGCTACGCCGGTTCCGATGACGAATTAGCGCCATACAAACCGGAAGAGCTGCTGGCGCTGGAATTGGGCTTTAAAGCGTCCCTGCTGGATCGCACCCTGCAATGGAACGCTGCTGTTTTCACCTACGAATATTCCGACATGCAGCTGTTCACCACCGAGGTCACCAATGCCCTGACCGTTTTGCGTTTGAGTAATGCTGAAGAGGCGAGAATTACCGGTCTGGATATGGATCTGTGGTGGAAACCGGCGGCGGGGTTTGACATCAAAATGGGGGTTGGTTACCTGGATACGGAAAACAAGGACGACGAGTACAAAGGATTGGAGTTGGCTAACGCTCCGGAGCTGAGTGTGAATGGTTTGGTGCGCTACGAATGGTCCATGACCCCGGATTATCGCCTGGCGCTGGTGACGGATTTTAATTACCAGGACAGCGTGTTTAAAACCGCTGACAATAAACCTCAGCTGGCCTCCGAGAGTTACACCTTGTGGAATGCGAATGTAATCCTGACGCCGAACAGTGACCAGTGGTCTTTGTCGCTGTGGGGCAAGAACCTGAGCAACAAAGAGTATGTGGTGGAAGCCTTTGATCAGGAGGGTGACGGTAACTACATTTTTGCCTACGGCATGCCGCGCACCTACGGTGTTAGCCTTAACTATAACTGGAATTGAAACGACAACCGGAACTAAAGCAATAGAAATTTAGTTGGGGTACAGCGGGATTCGATTGATGCTCAAGTAACGAACGTCCCGCTGTATCTATCTGGTTGAGTCATACAAAAATAACACGATGTTTACCGCCGTTCAGAGATAGAGATAATCAAGGTCATGACTTTTAAGAATACGCCCAATAAAGGGGAAATCGATTCCAACTGGGGCATCAACAGCTCCAATTGGGATCATCCATCCCATCTTGCCCTGAGTCAGAGGCATATGGACAAGATGATGCCGGTTCGCTATCTGCAACCCGGTCAAACGATCGATTTGCCCCGTGCGGAGCTACCCCTGGATCTGGAAGCTTTGCCTCTGCACGATCCCCTGACTGGTAAGCCGATGGCAGCGAATGACTTTCTGAATCGTCGTCTGTTTAATGATGCTTGTATGGTTGTTCATCGGGGGCAGGTTCTGCATGAATCCTATCGCAATGGCATGCGTCCCGAAGATCATCACGTCCAGCATTCCACCACCAAGTCACTGATCGCCATGCTGGTGGGTATCGCCATAGCGGAAAACAAGGTCTCGCCTGATATTGAAGTGGCCGAGTATATTCCGGAGTTAAGGATATTGCCGGCCTGGCAGGGGGTGACCCTGCAGCATGTGTTGGATATGGCCACCGGTATTGAGTATTCCGAAGACTACGCCGACCCGAACTGTCCCTATTTCAGTTATGCCCAGGCGGTAGGCTACGCTGGCGAGTTGAGTGAGGCACGCATTGGCCATAAAGCCTGGATGTTGCAACATATGACTTCTCGCAGCAGTGAGCCTGGTGCACAGTTCTGTTACACCTCACCCCTGACCAATGTCCTCGGCATGGTGATTTCTGTGGCCTATGACCGTGACTTCCTGGACGTGCTGGAAGAAAAAATTTATTGCCGAATTGGTGCAGAAGCGCAAGCCTGGTTCAACACCGACGATTTTGGCGTGGCGATTGCGGAAGGCCAGTTGAGCCTGAGGCTGCGAGACTTCGCTCGCTGGGCATTGTTGATGATCAACGGCGGCAAGAACCTTCTCGGAGAACAGGTGTTACCGCCGGAATTTATTGCCGATACCCTCACTGTACGAGAGAGTTCAAAAGAGGCCTTTGCCAAGAGTGCGGATGCTGCGTACTTTCCCGGTGCCCAATACCGTAACCAATTCTGGGTGTTGAGTCCCGAACAGCAGCAGTATGCCATGCTCGGCATTCACGGCCAGACGGTCTGGTACGACCAGCGACAGGAGTTGATGATTCTGGGATACGGCTCCTACCCGGTGCAGGATGATGCGTTATTGTTCGCTGCTTGGCAGCAGCTGAATGCCGCCATTCTGACAGCAGTACGCTAGCGGCTGCAGTAACGTGTAAACAGAGAGTCCTTGGTGAAAAAACCGATGATGTTCTTTATTAGTAATTCTCAACTTGCAGGAGAATATTTTTGAGCAGTGAATTGAGCACCAATAACACTCTGTCTTTGGCAGAGCCGGGTAATCGGCGGACACGCTTTACGCTGCCCACTCTGATCGCTATGGGGGTGTTGGGTGACTCAATCATTCTCATCATTCCCATGCTGGTGTCGGGTTGGGTGGAAAGCCGTGGCTTCAGCGAGTCGCAAGCGGGTTATCTGTCGGCCCTGGAAATGTGTGGTCTGGCAGTGGCGGGGTTGGTGGGCCTGTATTGGCTGCATCGTATCAATTGGCGCAAGGTGGCGATGCTGGCATTGTCCGGCATGTTGATTGGCAATCTGCTGACTCTGGGCATTCAGGATTTCTCACTGTTTGCGATCGTGCGCCTGCTGACAGGTTTCTGCGCGGGGACCTTGACGGCTTTGGCCTGGGTGGCCATTGCCCAAACATCTCAGCCTGATCGTGCCTTCGGCATTATTATCGGTGCAGAGGTCATCTTCGCCGCAGTAGCGGTTTGGGCCTTGCCCTACCTGATGGTTCTCTGGGGAGTGAATGCCGCCTATGTGCTGTTGATTGTGTTCGCTCTGCTGGTCATGACAGGTATCTCGCACATACCCTCTGACCATGCCGACGGTGGCGTTGACAGTAACAACGGCGTGCGGATTCCCTGGCGGGCCTGTGTGGTGTTGCTGGCCTTAGGCTGTTTCTTTGCAACCCAGGGTGCCGTGTGGACTTATGTTGAACGGATCGGTGATCATTCCGGCTTTACGACAGAAGATATCGGTATGGCGCTGAGTATTTCCAACCTGGCGGCCATTGCAGGCGCGTCTGTACCGGTAATACTGGGGGTTCGGTTTGGTCGTCTGTTGCCCATTGGCCTTAATCTGATTGCGCAGTTGTGGGCCATCAGTGTGCTGGTGGATGTGATCCCGTTCAGTCGCTATCTGGTGGCGATTTCACTGTTCAATTTTGCCTGGAACCTGTTGATTCCCTACCTGTTGGGTTTGCTGGCGGATATCGATCACTCAGGAAAAGGTATCGTTATCAGTAATGTGTTTGTCTGGGGGGGCTTTTCTGTTGGTCCAGCCATTGCGTCATGGTTACTGGAGTCGCACGGGTTATCAGTGGTCAATGTGGTTGGCGGGATAGGGGCTATAGCTTGCTTGGGGTTAATTGTTTTAAGCCAGCTTAAAACACCCCGAAGTTCAGCTTTAAACCGGGGGCAGAACCTTGGATTGTCCGAAGGACATAGCGATAAATGATATGCCAGTCATATAGACGTTACTTTATCGGATACGATGTCCACTGAGTTTCATTTGAATCATCGCCGTCCATACGCCTGAAATGGTTAATTGATCCTCAGTTGTTTAACAGCTCCATCGTCATGATGGCTGCCACTTTCGCGCCAAAGGGAATGGCATTGAGATCGACTCGATAGTATGGGCTGTGATTAGAAAAGGGCTGTTCCAGTCCTTTCGCTTTCGCGGCCTTATACAGCTTAGGCTCTGCTACGCCGACCGCTGAATAGCCCAGTTTTACGCCTTCCATATTTTGCACCAGCATGTGAACATCTTCGGAGCCGGTAATGGGCCGGACCCGGGTGATCAGGCTTTTTTCAGCGACAAGGTTTGAATTCATCAGCGCACGGTTTAATTGATCGATAAGAGACTGATCATTGACCAGCGGTGAGGAGTAGCCTTTTCGGATAATGGTCGGCAGCTTGTCTTCCGGCATGCCATAGGTTCTGGCGATCCCATTACTGATGGCCTCGACACCTTCATAGAGAGTCTCGTGAGTGCTCTCATCGAAAAAACGGAAGTTGAGTTTAAGCGTTGCCTCTTCAGGAATGACGTTATTGGTTGCGCCGGCCTGAAACGCACCGACAGTGATAACGCCCACGTCCCGCGGATCCAGAACCCGGGAAATAATCGACTGGTATTGGGTCACGGCATAAGCGCCCATAAGAACGGGGTCCTTGGTTAGATGGGGTGATGAGCCGTGACCACCCAAGCCGTGAAAGGTGACATCCAGCTGTTCAGTACCTGCTTGCAAAAGCCCGCCACTGCCAATGATAACGCCGGTGGGCAATGGAGCCGTATGCAGGCCAAGCAGGTATTCCGGTTTGGGGACGTTATGTTGGGTGAACATTCCGTCGTTTACCATGGCGGTGGCACCCTCGATGAGCTCTTCGGCGGGTTGAGCCACGAGTACCAGCGTACCGCTCCATTGATCTTTGAAGGTGGCCATGGTCTTCGCCAGCGAGATTAACCAGGTTGTGTGTGCATCGTGTCCACACATATGGGCAACAGGTGTCTCGGTGCCGTCGGGTAAAGTGACTCGCACTTTGCTGGCGTATGGCAGACCGGTGGCTTCTTCTACCGAGTTGGCATCCATGTCGGCGCGGTACATCACGGTGGGGCCATTGCCATTTTTGAGAATTCCCACCACCCCGGTTTTGCCTATTCCGGTTTTGACCTCATAACCCAGCTTTTTCAGTTCATTGGCGACAATGCCAGCGGTGCGGGTTTCCATAAAACCCAGTTCGGGATGTTGGTGAAGGTCTTTAAAAATGGTCTGCAGGCGAGCTGTGTCGCGGTCGACCGTGGCGGTTATTTTATTCACCAGCTCTATGGGCAATCCGCTTGCAGGCATCGCTGGCTCTTTGGCGGCTAACGGTAAGCACAACAGGGAAATGGAGATGGCTAACAGTGACTGGTTGAATGATCGGAATACAGTTCCCATGTTATGTCCTCGGTTGTCTGCAGGGGAGAAGCCAGACAGATGAACCTGATGAATTCAGGTTGGCCTGTTCAAGCGAAAAACTTGACGGAGCAAGCCTGCTTCGAAAGTGAAGTCTCATCCGGTTTCTTAACGCCAGTTTGTGTCCGGGTCTGAATGGTTTGCAATAAACTGCCGGTGCGGCAGGTGATGTCACCAAAAGGAAACCTGAGCAATACGGGCACCTTGTTGTGATTTTTACTCACAAAACCGGTCCCAGCGTGGCCAGAGTGTTGTTCAATAATCGAGTGCCCAACGACCAGCTATCGACCGTTTCCAGCGTAACAGGTTTTGATTGCGACAGATATTCCTGCTGTCGTATTCGGATATCCGCCGTCAATTCAGGGCTGTAAAGTAACATGTTATTTTCATAATTCAATTCAAAGCTGCGTCGGTCCATATTGGCGGATCCTATCAGGCTGACTTCGCCATCAATCGTGACAGACTTGGTGTGTAGCAGGCCGCCTTCGTATTCAAATATTTCCACACCGGCTTTGAGCAAATCCCGGTAGTAGCTGCGGCTCGCGCCGGCGACCATCCACGAATCATTTTTTGCGGGGAATATTATGGTGGTTTTAATACCCCGCCAGGCCGCAGAGCAGAGGGCACTTTGCATGGATTCGTTGGGTACATAATAAGGCGTGGTGATGATCAATTCTTCACGGGCCGCGTGAAACAGAGAACCAAACAGCTCTGGCATGGCTGAGTAGCGCACGGTGGGCCCGGTGCCAATAATCTGAGCTGGAAAACCGGCTGCTGGGGTTTCAACGGGCAGGCTGAGCAGTGAGTTGATGTTTTCGTCGGTATGGCTCATCCAGTCACTGGCAAACAGGTACTGATTTTGTCGCACAACCGGCCCTTCAAAGCGGGCCATCATATCCACCCAAGGGGCGTATTTGGCTTTCACCAGAAATTCAGGATCCGCGCAATTCTGGCTGCCGCAGTAAGTAATCTTGCCATCGATGATCAGAATCTTGCGGTGATTGCGTAAATCCACCCGCACGATCAGAGATCGCAACAGAGGAATTTTCACCGACAGGGCGCGTACCGCGTAGACCCCAGCCTGTTTCATGTCTTTCCAGTGCCGCGAACGAATCATGGTACGCGAGCCGATGTCATCGGCCATAACGCGACAGCTGACTCCCCTGGACGCTGCGCGCTTCAGGGCATCGACAATCCGCAAACCGTTATTGTCGGGAAGCCAGATATAGAACATCAAGTGCACATGGTCTGTGGCGGCGTCTATGTCAGCTTCCATTGCGCGAATGGTGGCGTTAGAGTCGGCCATCAACTGGGCCGAGTTGCCCTCGGTGACATCAAAGCCATTGATAGATTTTCCAATGCGAAACAAGAGTTGAAAGCGTTTGGGAACATGGAACAGGGTACTTTCATGATAGCTGTCGCTCACCACCATGCTGGATGGCATGTTGCGGATAACGGCTTTCATGCGCGCAGTGCGACGGTGGCCAATGTTGGTTTCACCGAGCAGAAAATAGGCCACAATTCCAAGTACCGGAAGTGCCCCGATAACCGCAATCCAGGCAATGCGGGACGCCGGGTCTCGATGAGGGCGTGTCAGTACCCGCACGATCAGCGATAACACAATTGCCATGTTCAGCAATAAGCCAAGTAATGCTATATCCACTTAGATCCTTGTTGTCTGGCGAAGCTGGATGTTAAAGGTCGAAACAAAACAGAAGATGTGGCATTTTGGTAATGACACGTTAACCTCGTAGCGCAGGTCTTTCGCCTCATCTCCGGTCATGCCTCTGAATCCCCACAGGTAGGGTTGCTGTTCTTTTATCGTAATTTCCACGTCTATTGACGAGAGTAACAGCTTGTTTTCCAGTTCGCGAAATATTGATTTAATCAACTTCTTTTGAGTTTCCGGACTGCGTCTGGCCATCATGTTGATTTCTATCACAGTATAGGCATCTGATCTCCCGGCCGGATAATAAAAGCTGTCTCTGTCAAGCGGCACAAAGCGATGAGCACGCTTGTCTTCCGGCATGCCGAGCACTGACTGCATGCAGCCATGCAGTAGGTCTGACAGCTGGGCTTTGATCGGATTCAACTTGTCGGTAATACCATATACAACAATCATGTCGTCTCGATATCGAACTTCCGCATTCGGGTTCACTGGCGTCTTTAATGTTAATGCTTGAGGTATTTCTATGCCAGATATGTCAGTCGTATCAAGTGAATACTGAGCTTTGCAGAGGATGTCAGTATCGCATTGTCCATTTTTCACTCTGTAAAGGCATCTCAAGATCACGATGCAAAATTCACCGATAGCCCGACCGAATCTGAATTATTCACATGTGCCTACACAGGCGTGGTTTATGAACTATCCTTGTGTCGACCACAGTCACAATCATCCGATCCGGATCGTTGATATAAACAAGAAAAGGGAGTTAGAAGCATGGGCAACCGAAAGCGGTTTTCGATTTACACAACAATGATTTTCATTCTGGGACTGGTCAGTCAGGCACCCGTTTATGCTCAGGAAGACAAACCCAATATTTTGGTGATCTTTGGTGACGATATCGGTTACATGAACGTATCCTCTTATGGTGGCGATATTATGGGGGTCAAAACACCCAATATCGATAAGCTTGCCAGCGAAGGGCTTAAGCTCACTTCATTTTATGCCCAGCCCAGCTGTACGGCCGGTCGTGCGGCCTTCTTGACCGGTCAGCTCCCTGTGCGCACCGGGATGACAACGGTGGGTACACCCGGTTCTCCTGCAGGTTTGCAGAAAGAGGACGTCACTTTGGCCGAAGTACTTAAGACCCGCGGTTATATGACCGCTCAATATGGCAAAAACCATCTGGGAGATCTCGAGGAGCACCTGCCGCATCGACATGGCTTCGATGAATATTGGGGTAACCTTTACCATCTGAATGCGAATGAAGATCTGGAAGACCCGGATCGTCCCACCAATCAGAACTTCCGTAAAAAATACGACCCTCGAGGCATTATTTCCGGCACGGCTGATGGCCGCACCATTGATGAAGGCCCGCTGACCACCGAGCGGATGGAAACCTTTGACGATGAAGTGACCGCCAAATCCATCGATTTTATTGAGCGACGGGCCAAGGATAAAAAACCGTTTTTCCTGTGGCACAACTCAACCCGAATGCACGTGTTTGTTCATCTTAAAGACGAGTCCAAGGGGCAGTCCCGCGCGGGCAGAGAGGATATCTACGGCGATGGCCTGAAAGAACATGACGAGCAGGTGGGCAAAATACTCGACAAGCTCCATGAAACCGGTCTTGATAAGAACACCATTGTGATTTACACCACCGACAACGGTGCCTATCAGTACATGTGGCCTGAAGGCGGCACGTCGCCTTTCCGGGGGGACAAAGGTACCACTTGGGAAGGTGGCGTTCGGGTTCCGGCAATTGTGCGCTGGCCGGGTGCCCCAGCGGGACGTGTCAGCAGTGACATCGTCGATATGACCGACTTCTTCCCGACACTGGCTGCAGCCGCTGGCGAGCCGAATGTGGTCAGCAAGTTGAAAAAAGGTGCGTCTTATGGTGGTCGCAACTATAAGTTGCATCTGGATGGGTTTGATCAGACGGCGTTGTTTTCTGGCAAGAGTGAAGAATCCGCACGTGACTTTATCTTTTATTATGACGAAACCGTGCTAACGGCGATTCGTTACAAGCAGTTTAAAGTGACCTTTTCTGCCAAACTGGGTGATCATTGGGACAGCCCTTTGCAGCACTTGGGACGGCCTATGGTGACCAACCTGCGAATGGATCCGTTTGAGCGTCAAACCGGTGATCTCAACCGACAGTACGCGGAACACAAAGCCTGGGTGCTCACGCCGATCGTTAATATTGCGCAACAGCATTTGGAAACTTTTAAAGACTATCCGATCCGCCAGTTGGGCATGAGTGCCGATGTGGGTAAAACCATTGAAGGGGTTCAGGAACAGATTTTGAAACTGAGAAAAACCCACTAGGCTGCAGTTCTGTTTACAACGTAAAAAGCTGAAATAAGTCTCCGCCCCGAGTCTGACCTGATGGTGAGACTCGGGTTTTTTATTTTTATGGCAAGAAAAACTTATGGATGGTGATGAGTCCTAATGAAGGAAAGTCACAAGTCCAGCTTTTGATGTTGTGAGTGTAGGTCGAAGGATTTTTTCCCTTGTTTGTTAAGCCTGTTTTTTTCTCTCTAACATGCCGGATAAGAGTTTTCTTGTCATTAAAACCTGGCTGCTAACATAGCCTGAATATTTAGGTAGGTTGTCATTTATTTCCTGGACCCGGCGATGATAAAAAATATGGGCGCAAGCATCAGGCAAATTGCTTCCAGCTTCAATATTCTGACTGGGAATAATGGTAAGCGATGGAAACAGCGGCAAGTTTAGGAACTCGATTATGGGTTTATGGCATGAGCCACACTTGCCGCGGTCAACGGCTGGAGGTGACTTATATTTTTTGAAATCGACATGTTGAGTCTGGTCGAATTCAATGTCTTTTGATAAAAAAATGGTCACATCAGCGAAATTAGCGTCATTGAATTCCTGGCAGATTGTGCAATGGCAGAACATACGCATCAGCGGTTTGCCTGTTATGGTGAATTCAGTCTTACCGCATTCACAATGGCAGTGTTGTCCGGGATTAATTTGATTCATTGTCTTCTCTTAATTTGCATGGCAGCGTCTTCAGCTTAGTAGCCCAATATAACGATAGTGACTACGCCTGACCACAAAGTGTTTAAATCTATTACCGGTAGCTAAACAGTCTGCCTCTACCGATCACCTCACACCGCACATCCATTTTTTCAGCCACGGTGATATCAAAATCATAAACACACCGACTCCAATACCTGTCCACATCAAAAACTGATACAGCTCGGTATAGGTCGCCAGCGCATGAGCCACGTCCTGAGTTTCGCCGGCGGCGATGTCGATGGAGGCCATTTTGCCGAGGCGGGTGGCGACGGTTTCCGACAGGGACATGGCGAGAAACCAGGTACCCATGCTGACGCCGACGACGCGGCGTATGGATAGTTTGGTGACTGCCGAAAGACCGACGGGTGAGAGGCAGAGCTCGCCGGTGGTGTGCAGCAGGTAGGCCAGCGTCAACCAGACCATGGCGACCTTGCCGTCCTCGCCGAGGAACTGTGCCCCTACGACCATGGCGCCGAACCCCAGTCCGGCCTGAATAATCCCCAGTCCGAATTTGACCGGGGTGGACGGTTCCCATCCGCGACGGGCCAGCCAGATCCACAGCGCGGCGAAGAGTGGCGCACAGGTGATGATAAAGAACGGATTGAGTGAACCAAACATGGAGGCGCGCACTTCGCTGCCGAACAGGCTGCGGTCTACCACGCGATCGGCGTAGAGGGTCATGCTGCCGGCGGATTGTTCGAACAGCGCCCAGAAGACCACGGAGGAGGCAATCAAAATCATCAGTACCAGTGTGCGCTGAAATTCTTCGCGGCTGCCTTTCAACAAGGCGAAGGCGGGAAGGGCAATCAGGGCGATGGTCAGCAGAACATTTTGACCCAGGTGGACGACGTGTTCGTTTTGCAGCAGCAGCCACACCACGGCCAGTGATAACAGGCCGCAGAGGTAAATAACCCATTCACGGTTGAGGGGGCCAATAACGCTCTGTTTGAGGATGGCCGGATTGGTCGGCTCGGCGAGCCCCATCAGGTATTTTTGTCCCTTGAGGAAGGTCACCAGCCCCAGCAGCATGCCGATACCCGCAGCGCCAAAGCCGTAGTTCCAGCCGTAGGTCTCTCCGAGCCAGCCACACAGCAGGGTGGCGCTGAAGGCGCCGATATTGATGCCCATATAGAAAATGGTGAAGCCGCCATCGCGACGGGGATCATCCTTGCCGTAAAGCTGGCCGACGATGGTGGAGATGTTGGGTTTGAGAAAGCCCACACCCACGGCGATCAGTGCGAGGGCAAGAAAGAAAAAGTCCAGCGCAATCACGTCCTGAATGATGACGGCCTCGGTGAGCTCGGTTCCGGCCGCCAGCACGCTGCCATCGTTGAGGGTGATGGACGAGCTCAATACCGATCCCGCAGCAAAGGACATCGCTTCCTGACCCTCGTAGGCCATCAGCAAATGACCACAGCACAGCAGGACAGCGCCAAACACCACGGCTTTGCGCATGCCCAGATAGCGGTCGGCCAGCAGGCCGCCGATCACCGGCAGGGCGTAGACCAGGCCGGCGTAAGCGCCGAGCACGTCGTAACCGGCGGCATCGGTAAACAGGTGGTATTTGGTGAGGTAGAGCAACAGCAGGAACTTCATGCCGTAGAAGGAAAAGCGCTCCCACAATTCCGTGGCAAAACAGATATACAGCCCCTTGGGGTGGCCAAAGAACTCTTCAGCGGGCAGGGATTCAGACTGGCTGGTGGTGGTCATAAGCGGGTCATGTCCTATGGGCGGCGTCCTGATGGTGTGTGTCAGCCTCGTGCAGGCGTATCCGCTACGAGGTCCGGTATGAGAAACAGATATAAGTGGCCTGATGGCTATTCCACAATCTGACGGTCTTTAGGATGTCATAAAGGCTAAAATAAATACAAGGTTCGCGTCAGTGGAGGAGGGTCTGGTTTCTGTCCAGACCGCGTCATGACGATCAGGTTTGTGTTTGGTGATCAAAGCAGGTTCGGGGTATCGGTTGTGGCCGGTGTGCTGATGCTGTTGTCTGTCAGCGGCTGCACGCTGCAAAATCCCGACGTTTCATCCGTGCCTGAGGCCGAGGTTCAGCGGTTGCTCGACAGCGAACTGCTGCTGGCCGATGCCAACCCCGAGGCAGTGCGTGCCGCAGAGACTCTGTTGTCAGAGGACCCGCTGGCGGTCAACGCCGATATGGAACGTTTTATTCACGCCTATGTGTCTTCCGAATCCGCCCCCGTTAGCAAGCTTCAACAGCTGCTGCAGGCCTTGCTGCACGGCGGGCTGTTGGGCATCAGCTACAATCCGATGAAAACCTACAGCGCCGCCGAGACCTTTTACTATCAGGAGGGCAATTGTCTGTCATTTTCCCTGTTGATGGTGGCTCTGGGGCGCGAAGTGGGGCTCAAGGTCAGATTTAACGAGGTGCAGGTGCCCCCCAGCTGGGATATGCAAAGTGCCCGCACGCAGGTCAATTACCGTCATATGAATGTGGTGGTCAATGCGGGAAGGCAGCGCAGGATTGTGGACATCAACCTGGGCAATTACCGCGAGGAGTATGATCAGGATCTGGTGCCGGATGAGTACGCCGTGGCTCAGTATTACAACAATCTGGCGATGGAGTCGCTGATTGACGGGGAACCGGCTGCGGCCTTTTTACTGTTACGCGAAGCGCTGGCGCTGCAACCGGACGTCTCTTTTTTGTGGGGGAATCTGGGAACGGTGTACCGCAGGGGCGGACACTACCGCGAAGCAGAAGTCGCCTATTTAAAGGGACTGCAGTTGCATTCCGGGGACTTGATGATCGTCAGTAATCTGGGGCGCCTGTATCGGCAGCTGGGCGATTTGGAGCAGGCACAGCACTACGAGCAGCTGGCTGCCCGATACCGTGCCAGAAACCCTTATTATCGCTATTCTCAAGCCGGTGAAGCGTTTGCTTCCCAAAAGCTGGATTCCGCACTGGAAAACATTACAGCCGCCATCGAGGGGCACAATCAGGATTCACGCTTTTACGGGCTGGCCGCACAGATCAACAGCGCACTGGGCAGGAAGGGGGAGGCGCAGAGGCAATTACAGAAAGCCATAGTGCTGGCTCGCGACGAGTCGCAGAAACGTCAGTACCAAAAATGGCTGGCGGAGCTCACACCACAGCACATGGGTGAGCTCACAACCCTTGAGCGGGATTAATCGTCCCCGTCGGGGCCGTCAGACATGCCCAGTTCTTTCAGCTTGCGGGTCAGGGTGTTGCGTCCCCAGCCCAGCAGGTTGGCGGCGTCGCGCTTGCGGCCCGCGGTGTGCTTGAGAGCGGTTTCAATCAGGGCCTTTTCGAACGTGGGAACGGCTTCCGAAAGGATGTCGTTCTGACCGCGAGCCAGAGCCTGATCGGCCCAGTGACGCAGGGCTTTCTCCCAGTCGCCGGAGGGGCTGTCTTCACCTTTGCTCTCCATCAGCTCCGGCGGCAGATCTTCCAGATGCACTTCGCGACCGGACGCCATCACGGTAATCCAGCGACAGGTGTTCTCCAGTTGGCGAACGTTACCAGGCCAGTCCAGGTTGCAGAGGTAGTTCTCGGTCTCAGGCAGCAGTACCTTGGTTTCCACTTCCAGCTCTTTGGCAGCCTTGTGGAAGAAGTGCTGTGCCAGCTTGGCCACGTCTTCACGGCGGTCGGAGAGTTTGGGAATGTGGATACGGATAACGTTCAGGCGGTGGAACAAATCCTCCCGAAAGCGGTTGTCTTCCACCAGGGTTTCGAGGTTCTGGTGGGTGGCGGCAATGATGCGCACGTCCACTTTCACCGGGGTGTGACCACCGACCCGATAGAACTCTCCGTCAGCCAGTACCCGCAACAGACGGGTCTGGGTCTCGGCGGGCATATCGCCAATTTCATCGAGAAACAGGGTGCCGCCATTGGCCTGTTCGAAACGTCCCTGACGCTGTCCGCCAGCACCGGTAAAGGCGCCTTTTTCATGGCCGAACAATTCCGACTCGATCAGGTCGCGGGGGATGGCGGCCATGTTCAGGGCGATAAAGGTGTTGTTGCGGCGCGGGCTGTGACGGTGCAGGGCGCGGGCCACCAGCTCTTTACCGGTACCGGATTCACCGTTAATCAGCACGGTGATGTTGGATTGGGACAGACGGCCAATAGCGCGAAAGACTTCCTGCATGGCGGGCGCTTCACCGATGATCTCGGTGGCCATTTCGGGCTCGGGGGGCACGTGTTCCTGTTGTTGTTCCTGAGCGTGAATGAGGGCGCGCTTGATGACGGCAACCGCTTCATCCACATCAAAGGGTTTGGGCAGGTATTCGAAGGCCCCGCCCTGATAGGCCGAGACGGCGCTGTCGAGATCGGAGTGCGCCGTCATGATAATAATCGGCATGCCGGGGACGTCTTCTGAGAGGATTTTCAGCAGGGAGAGTCCGTCGGTGCCGGGCATGCGGACGTCGGTAATCACGGCGTCCGGACGGCTGGTCTTCATGGCATTCAGTGCCCGGTCACCGCTCTCAAAGGCGGTGCAGGCAATGCCTTCCTGTTGCAGCGCCCGCTCCAGTACCCAGCGGATGGAGCGGTCATCATCAATGATCCAGACATTGTTAGAAGGTGTTCGGCTAGGCTGCATGATTTTGTTCCAGTGGTATATAGATGGAGAAGGTGGTTTTTCCTGGCTGGCTGTCACACTCGACCAGTCCCTGGTGTTGTTGAATCAGATGTTGCGAAATGGCCAGTCCCAGACCTGTGCCCTCGGGACGACCGGTAATCATCGGGTAGAAAATATTGGTCAGCATGTCTTGCGGTATACCGGGGCCGTTATCTTCAATATCAATCCGGCACACCAGAGGGTGGTGCTGCTGGCCAATGGTAAATTGTCGCTGAATGCGGGTGCGCAGGGTGATGATGCTCTGTTCGTTGAGATCAGCTTCCTGAAGGGCCTGCATGGCGTTGCGGGCGATGTTGAGCAGAGCCTGGATCAGCATTTCTTTATCGGCCTCGAATTCGGGAATGCTCGGGTCGTAGTCCCGGCGAATGCGGATGTCGCTGCCACACTCGGCCTTGATCACGGTGGCAATGCGTTCCAGCACCTCGTGGGCGTTGGTGGGGGCAAATTGGGGCAGCTGGCGCGGACCGAGCATGCGATCCACCAGGTTGCGCAGGCGATCCACCTCTTCGATGATGATGGTGGTGAACTCTTCCAGATCGCTGTTGGGAAGCTCTCTTTCCAGCAGCTGTGCCGCGCCGCGAATACCTCCGAGAGGGTTTTTGATTTCGTGGGCCATGCTGCGCACCAGATTGCGGACGGTCTCCTGGGACGAGATCAGGGCCTCTTCCCGGCTGATGCGCAACAGACGGTCGAGAGCAACAATCTCAATGATGACACCGTCCTGATTCGATAGTGGCGTGACGGTATAGTCGACGGTCAGTTGTTCGCCATTGTGGAGTTGCCACTGGGCGCGGCGCTTGGTGAACTGATTTTCTTCAATAATGGCCTTGCGCAGGGTCTCTGTGGAGCTGCCGTCTTCCCGGAAATAGTGCAGAAGCGACGTGCCAATAACTTTTGCCTGGCTGACCGCCAGCAGCACCTCGGCAGCCGGGTTGATGTGCTTCAGACGGAGGCTGGTGTCGACAAAGACCACGGCGACGTTCAGATGCTCCAGTATGCTTTTATAAGGTTGTTCTGATGGCATGTGTATTCCGTATATGAGGCGCGAGGCTCTCTGTGTCTTCTGCGATCCCTGACCGGTTGCAGGGTTCTCTGCCAGTCCCTTGTTCGTATCGGTGCCTGTTGCAACCGGTCCAGTGTCATCAATTTCAGAGAAATAACGCCGGGATCTTGCCGTGTGCACCTTATTGACTCGGGGTGCATCCCCCAACAGATATTTGCCCAGACAAGATCTTTAAGGTTTTATTTAGCAAGAAACGAACCAATACAGCGCACTCGCCCCTTTTCGGTGAAATCCGGCGATTTAAGGGGGATGTTGGCAGATGCCTCTACGAATTTGTGTGCAATCTTGGTGCAATCCCGAATCTAAGCGCTGTTTATGGCCTAGATTGGGACGCCTAAGTCCTCTTAAATCTCCGCTGCTGTGATTAGCGCGGACTTTTACGTTGCACGGACGGGCGTTGCACATAAATGGTTACTGAGTCTGAGCGGGCCAACTCGATGCCTGAACCATTGAGGATCACAGCCTGAAGCTGATGTTCGCCTCGGTAGACGTCGCGCAGGACCATGCTGGTGGTGTAAAAGTTTTGTCCAAAGGGCTGGCCGTTCAGCAGGATTTGAATATAGTCGCCATCCTGAAGTTCCGGGGTCACGCTCAGGCTGACCGGGATTTCGTATTGCCCCATTGGTACCTGAGTACCGGGTTGGGGACTGTTGATATACACCTCATACTGCAGCGAGGACGGTTCTTCTTTCGGCTCTGGACGGAGCTTGACGGGCACTGGGGGCTGGGTGTTCAGCTCCGGCAGATCCACTGGCTCGGCCTTGTCATTGTGGCCGGGATTGTCGGTATAAACCGTATTGCCATGTTCATCCACGGTTTTATAAATTTCGGCGTGTGCGGCGAGGCCAAACAGGGTGAAGCACAACAAAACTGCGTAAGTGATTTTCATATCGCTGTCCGTGTCGAAAGTGATACCGGTGAAGGTCATGTCGCTTAGATTAGCGGGTTTTTGCTGGTGTGGCGAGTGACAGGCGCGTGGGGTGTGAGCTTTTAGAGGTGTGCTGAAGAAACAAAAAAAGGCCGCAAAAGCGGCCTTTTCTGAAAGATCGATCAGTACTTATACAGAGTAGTACAGGTCGAATTCTACCGGGCCAGATGCAGGCGGTGTGCCATGCACAGCGCTCACCCGGCAGAATCATAGTTCCCACAAGCAAAAAAAGGCCGCAAAAGCGGCCTTTTTCTGAAAGATCGATCAGTACTTATACAGAGTAGTACAGGTCGAATTCTACCGGGTGAGTGGTGTGCTCAACGCGGTAAACGTCTTCCATCTTCAGCTCGATGTAAGCGTCGATCATGTCGTCGGTGAATACACCGCCGGCAGTCAGGAACTCACGGTCTGCATCCAGGCTGCTCAGAGCTTCGCGCAGAGAGCCACATACTTGTGGGATCTCGGCAGCTTCTTCAGCAGGCAGGTCGTACAGATCTTTATCCGCTGCATCGCCAGGGTGGATCTTGTTCTTGACGCCGTCCAGGCCAGCCATCAGCAGTGCTGCGAAACACAGGTATGGGTTGGCGATTGGGTCAGGGAAGCGAGCCTCAACACGTACAGCCTTAGGAGAAGAAACGTAAGGAATACGCAGAGAAGCAGAGCGGTTACGGGCAGAGTAAGCCAGCATAACAGGAGCTTCGAAGCCAGGGATCAGACGCTTGTAAGAGTTGGTACCTGGGTTGGTGAACGCGTTCAGCGCTTTAGCGTGCTTGATCACACCACCGATGTAGTACAGGGCAGTCTCGGACAGGCCAGCGTAGCCGTCGCCAGCGAACTGGTTGGTGCCGTCTTTCCAGAAAGACTGGTGAACGTGCATGCCGGAACCGTTGTCGCCAACCATTGGCTTAGGCATAAAGGTAGCAGTCTTGCCGTAAGCGTGAGCAACGTTGTGTACACAGTACTTCAGGATTTGAACTTCGTCAGCTTTCTTCACCAGGGTGTTGAAAGATACACCGATTTCACACTGACCGGCGTTGGCCACTTCGTGGTGGTGTACTTCAACGTCCAGACCCATTTGCTCCATGGCGTTACACATGGCAGAGCGGATGTCGTGCAGGCTGTCGACTGGAGGAACCGGGAAGTAACCGCCTTTTACGCGTGGACGGTGACCCATGTTGCCATCGGCAAAGTCAGCAGCAGTTGCCCAGGCAGCTTCTTCAGAGTTGATTTTAACGAAAGAGCCGGACATGTCCTGGCCCCATTTGATGTCGTCAAAGATGAAAAACTCAGGCTCTGGACCAAAGAAAGCGGTGTCGCCCAGTCCGGTAGACTTCAGGTAGTCTTCTGCGCGCTTGGCAACAGAGCGAGGGTCACGCTCGTAGCCTTGCATGGTAGCAGGCTCAACAATGTCACAGCGGACGATAACAGTTGGTTCGTCAGTGAAAGGGTCCAGCACAGATGCAGAGTCATCTGGCATCAGAATCATGTCGGACTCGTTAATGCCTTTCCAGCCAGAGATAGAAGAACCGTCGAACATTTGTCCGTTTTCAAAGAATTCTTCATCAACAGTGCGGGCAGGGATGGTGACGTGTTGTTCTTTACCTTTGGTGTCTGTGAAACGCAGATCAACCCAACGCGCTTCGCTTTCTTTGATCAGATTCAGAGTGTTCTCTGACATGTGGATGCCTCCAAAATGGCCTAGCCAAGACAAATTTGACCCTAGCAATACGAATTTTATCTACGAATTTACTAAAGTGTTGAAATAAAGCCTTCCTTGCGCCCGACTTGCTGTGAGCTATGCGGGAAGTCAGTCACGCATTCTTCACGTTTTGTTGTCGCGACGCAAGAGAGAGTGATCGATAACAGGGCAAATTGTATGCCAGCACGAAAATAAGCGGTTTAAGTCGCTATTTCAGGCTTTTTCCGTCGATATGGTAAGGAATGTCAATAATTGATATGCATCATTGTGGTGCATGTATTTTTGCTGTGCTCTCATGTGGTGCGTGTCGTCCTGATCATGGTTTGTGGTGGTGGAATTGAGTGAAACTTGAGCCGTTATTTGGAGCAAATGGCGCCCGGCGGGTGTTTGCTGGCGGTGGTTGATTTATAATCGCGCGCCCCGGCGGTTTCCACGATAGGTTTCCGCTTTATGAACAGCGCTAAGATTCCTCAAGTACAACTCAAGTGCTTACACAGGTTCTTAAGACCTGCTTTCACGTCTTATGCGGCGTGCGGGTTTCAATCACAGGCAATAATGGGTCAAATCCATGCATTTTATCGTCAAGCTCTTCCCAGAAATCACCATCAAAAGTCCGCCGGTGCGCAAGCGGTTTATCAAGCATCTGCGCGAAAACCTGAAAGAGCTGTTTCGGGAGCTGAATTTTCCGCTTCAGGTGACCCGTGACTGGGACAAGATTGATGTCTTTGCCGAGACAGAAGAGCCGGCGGCCATTGCCCAGGTGGCAGAGATTCTGTCGCATACGCCGGGAATTGCCTACTTCTCTCAGGTTCAGACCTACCCCCTGGGAGATCTCGAGGACATCTTCCAGAAGACCAAGGGTATCTGGGCGGATGCGCTCGAGGATAAGACGTTTTGTGTTCGGGTGAAGCGCAACGGCGACCACGATTTCACGTCCACGGAAGTGGAACGCTATGTGGGGGGTGGGCTGAATCAGCACACCCAGGCCAAGGGGGTGAAGCTGAAGAATCCGGAAGTTACCGTGCGGCTGGAAATCAAGCGCGATCAGTTACACGTCATTGAGCGCCAGACTCAGGGGTTGGGCGGTTTTCCCCTGGGCAGTCAGGAGCCTGTGTTGTCGCTGGTTTCGGGCGGTTTTGATTCCACCGTTTCCAGCTACCTCACCATCAAGCGGGGCATTCGCACCCATTACTGTTTTTTTAACCTCGGCGGCCGCGCCCATGAGGTGGGGGTGAAAGAAGTAGCCTACTACTTGTGGAAGAAGTTTGGCGCCTCCCACCGGGTGATGTTCGTCACCGTGCCGTTTGAGGATGTGGTGTCTGAAATTCTGCAAAAAGTGGACAACTCGCAGATGGGCGTTGTGCTCAAGCGCATGATGTTGCGTGCGGCTACCAAAGTTGCTGAAGAGATGGAGATTCAGGCGCTGGTTACCGGTGAAGCCATCGGTCAGGTGTCGAGCCAGACACTGACCAACCTGTCTGTGATCGACAGTGTGACCGATACTCTGGTGTTGCGCCCCCTGATTGCCATGGATAAGGGCGAAATCATCGATGTGGCGCGTCGTATTGGCACCGAGGAGTTTGCCGCCGCCATGCCGGAGTACTGCGGTGTGATTTCCCGCAAGCCGACCACTCGCGCTCAGGAGGAGCGGGTGGCACATGAAGAGAGCAACTTCGATTTTGCCGTACTGGAGGCGGCCATCAATGAGCGCCGCACTGTGCACATCGACAAGGTGGTAGAAGATCTGGATCAGGAGGTTCAGGTAGCGGTGCAGCACGAGGTGCCGGCGGCTCAGGTGGTGATTGATGTGCGCCATCCGGATGAGGAGGAGCTGCGTCCGCTGAATCTCGAAGATGTTGAAATTCTGAAAATTCCTTTTTACAGGCTCAGCACTGAGTTTGCCGGGCTGGATAAATCCCGCACCTACCTGCTCTATTGCGAAAAAGGCGTTATGAGTCAGTTACATGCAGCCAACCTGATGGACGCCGGATACCATAATCTGGGTGTCTACCGCCCGGAAGAGTAACGCCAGAGTCGCCTACTAAATGATGCGCTGATGGCGTGAAAATTTGCCAATGGCGCATATTGTATCTAAGGATATAGATACATTGCTGAATCGATTAGCATAGAACATGGATTTAATGGCGGCATGGAATTAAGAGCGGCTATATGGGCTTAAGAGCCAAATTGCTGGTGACATTATTGGGTTTGCTGCTGCTCTCTGTGGGGGTGCTGGGCGGGGCCACCTTTTGGCTGTTCGAAAGCAAATTACAGGGCGAGGCGCAGAGCTACCAGCGCAGTATAGCCAGTCAGCTGATTATTGGTGCTCGTGCCGAGCTGGTGCGGATTTCCGCATCGCTCAAGCAGTTGTCGGAAAACACTGCGTTGATTTCCCAGGTGGAGCGCGGGGTCGATGCCGATAGCAGTGTCGGTCTGAACACCATGCAATCGAGCTTTGACAATTTCCAGCGGCTCAATAACGGTGTTGGGCAGGTGATTCTGTTTGATCAGTTGGGGGACTACATTCTCCATTCACCCGCTTATGCTCCGGCCATGACGACTCGCCTTGACGTGCAGGCGCTGCTGGGCAGCCGCTATGTGTCAGAGGTCGGGCTTATTCGCCGTTTTCAGACCGATTCCAGTGGGGAGCGCAGGCTGGTATCCATTGCTCCGGTCTACTCACGTACAGAACCGGGGGCAGTGCTGGGCTATATCGCTGCGGTCAGCGGGCTCGATACATTCAAGCGAATGGTGGATGAGAGCGACGGTTCCGTCACGCATTTGTTTTTTAGTGACAATGAAGGCGATTTGCTGGTGAAGTCCCGGGAAATTCCTTTCTTGTCTCTTCCTGAAGGAATGGCCAAAGCCTTTAATCTCGCCGATGCCGGTTTTCAGTCAGCGGAGGTTGAATCGATCTCTGTAGGAGAGGTCATGGCGGCCGGCGATTCTGACGGGGACGATGTCGGCAATCCTCACTTTGTGGATATGACCGACGCCGGTGTTCCCTACCGTCTGAGTATGCAACGTGTGGCCCACGATCTTTGGCTGGGCTCGCTGATCGACCAGCGGGCGATTACCAACAACAGTCTCTCGCTGCTGGCGGTCCTGCTGCCAGCGGCGGCATTGGTCATTGCGTTATCCGGATTGTTTTTTTACCTGCGTGTGTTCGGGGTGATCCTGAAACCGATCGAAATGCTGATTCAGGCGACCCGTAAAATCTCACGGGGTGAGTATCGGCCGGATATCGAAATCACCGGTGAGGATGAACTGGGGGAACTGGCGGATGCGTTTCGGGTGATGGGGCAGCAGCTGGAAGACTCCGGCCGGCAAATCGCCCAGTTGGCGTATTTTGATCCGCTGACCGAATTGCCCAATCGCACCACCTTGCGAGCCACCCTCAGCAGCATGATTGAAGAGGTCAGTCGCAGTGGCAAGCAGCTGGCGGTGCTGTTTATTGATCTGGATGATTTCAAAAAGGTGAATGATCGCCTGGGGCACGCGGCCGGTGATGAGTTGCTGGTTCAGGTGGGCAAGCGTCTGCAGCGTCGCCTTCGCAGCAGTGATGTACTGGCCGACGGCAGTCAGGAGGCCGGCCTGGAGCAGGTGATCAGTCGCCGGGGGGGAGATGAGTTCAACGCCATTCTCAACAATGTGCATGACGCCCGTGAAGCCGCCCTGGTGGCCGAGCGTCTGATCGTGGACATCAACGAGCCGCTGATGATTGACGGTAGCGTGGTGACGGTTGGCGCCAGTGTTGGTGTGGCGCTGTTTCCTGGCGATGGCGAAGATGCCGACACGCTGCTGCGGCATGCGGATATGGCGATGTACGAGGCCAAAGGTCTGGGTAAAAACAAATACTATCTGTTTACCGAGAGCATCAATGCCCAGGTGCACGAGCGTCTGGAGATGGAGCAGAGCATTGCCGGAGGCTTGCAGCGCAATGAATTCGAAGTGCACTACCAGCCGAAGGTGGATCTGAAAACGCTGAAAATTACCGGATTCGAAGCACTCATTCGCTGGCACAGTCCAACCAAGGGGCTGATCTCACCGGCAGACTTTATTCCTCTGGCGGAAGAGTCCCAGCTGATCCACGACATTGGCCACTGGATGATGGCGGAAACCCTGCATCAGATCCACGAGTGGCGGGATAGCTTGCCGAAAGGCATTCGCATTGCCATCAATATTTCCGCCCGCCAGATGGCTCAGGAAAACTTTGCCGAGCATCTGATCTCACTGGCAGAGCAGTTTGATGTCCCGCTGACTCGCCTCGAAGTGGAGCTGACCGAAACCAGTATTCTGATCGATGAAGTGCTGGTTCGGCAGCACCTCTATGCCCTTCGCACAGCGGGGGTGAAGATCAGTCTGGATGATTTTGGCACAGGGTACTCGTCGTTGACGTTCCTGCGCAGTCTGCCCATCGATACGGTAAAAATTGACCGCAGTTTTGTGCAGCGGTTGCAGGATCATGAAGAATCCCGGGCGATTGTGCTGTCGGTGCTGGAGTTGTGTCACAAGTTGTCGCTGCAGACCGTGGCGGAGGGTGTCGAGGAGCAGGAGCAGTTTGAGATCCTGTTGCAGCATGGCTGTGATGAAGGGCAGGGGTATCTGCTGGCCAGGCCCATGCCGGCGGATAACGTCATGCATTTCCTGACCTCGCCCGGTTTTGATGTGTCTCTGTCTGTCTGAGGCGTTACGGTCCCCTTGGTGTTTTCCGGGTGGGGGGCTCTGATGCACTAAAAAGAAGCGTTCCGATTGCCTGAGCTTTATTGCCCGCTGGCCGGTTTTATTTTCCGCTGGTTATTTTATCGTCGCCTGTTCACAGGTATAATGCCGCACCTTTTTTCCTTGGCCAGCCCCTCTAGACGGGTCGAAGGCCCGCATTGAGACTCCCGTTGTGATCGAGAAACTCCGTAATATCGCCATTATTGCCCACGTTGACCATGGTAAGACTACCCTGGTTGATAAACTCCTGAGTCAGTCCGGTACCCTGGACCGCAAAGACGCCGGTGCCGAGCGCATCATGGACTCTAACGACCAGGAAAAAGAGCGTGGCATCACCATTCTGGCGAAAAACACCGCCATCAGCTGGAACGACTACCGTATCAACATCGTGGACACCCCGGGACACGCCGACTTCGGCGGCGAAGTAGAGCGCGTACTGTCCATGGTTGACTCCGTATTGCTGCTGGTTGATGCCGTTGACGGCCCCATGCCACAGACCCGCTTCGTAACCTCCAAAGCGTTTGAGCAGGGCCTGAAGCCAATCGTTGTTATCAACAAAATTGACCGTCCTGGTGCGCGTCCTGACTGGGTTATGGATCAGGTGTTTGAACTGTTTGATGCTCTGGGTGCGACTGACGAGCAGCTGGATTTCCCGGTGATCTACGCCTCTGCCATTAATGGTATTGCTGGCCACGATCCAGAGGACATGGCGGAAGACATGACTCCGCTGTACGAAATGATTGTCGATAAAGTGCCTGCACCGGACGTTGATCCGGAAGGTTCTTTCCAGATGCAGATTTCTGCGCTGGCCTACGACAGCTATGTGGGCGTTATCGGTGTTGGTCGTATTACCCGCGGTACCCTCAAGCCTAACCAGCAGGTTGTGGTCAAGTCTGCCGATGGCAAAGAGCGCAAAGGCAAGGTACTGAACGTGAAAGGCTATCTGGGTCTGGAGCAGGTCGAGACTGATCTGGCGACCGCTGGTGATATCGTATGTATCAACGGTATCGACGGACTGAGCATTTCCGACACCTTGTGTGACCCGCTGAACGTGGAAGCCCTGCCGGCGCTGAGCGTGGACGAGCCGACCGTGAGCATGACCTTTATCGTGAACGATTCACCGTTTGCCGGTAAAGAAGGCAAGTTCGTCACCTCGCGCAACATCAAGGACCGTCTGGATCAGGAGCTGATCCACAACGTGGCCCTGCGTGTTCAGCCCGGTGACACGGCGGACAAATTTATTGTCTCGGGTCGTGGTGAGCTGCACTTGTCGGTATTGATTGAAACCATGCGTCGTGAAGGTTTTGAAATGAGCATCTCTCGTCCAGAGGTGGTTCAGAAAGAAATCGACGGTGAGATCCAGGAGCCGTTCGAAACGGTTGTGATCGATGTGGAAGAGCAGCACCAGGGTTCCATCATGGAAGAGCTGGGCTTGCGTAAAGCCGAGCTGACCAACATGGAGCCGGATGGCAAAGGCCGTGTACGTCTGGAGTTTATGGCACCTTCCCGTGGCCTGATCGGCTTCCGTGGTCTGTTCCTGACCCTGACTTCCGGTTCCGGCATCATGACCAGTATTTTTGATCACTACGGCCCGGTCAAACAGGGTGAAGTGGTGAGTCGTCAGAACGGCGTGCTGGTGAGTATGGTGAAAGGCAAGACCCTGGCTTACGGTCTGTTTAACCTGCAGGATCGTGGTCGTCTGTTCCTTGGCCATGCGGTCGAGGTGTACGAAGGCCAGATTATCGGTATTCACTCCCGCTCCAATGACCTGGTGGTTAACCCGACCAAAGGTAAGCAGCTGACCAACGTACGTGCCTCCGGTACGGACGAAGCTCTGACTCTGGTGCCGCCTATTCGTCACACTCTGGAGCAGGCTCTGGAGTTCATTGAAGACGATGAGCTGGTGGAAGTGACTCCTGAGAGTATTCGTCTGCGTAAAAAACTGCTGACTGAAAACGAGCGCAAGCGCGCGAAGAAGTAATCGCAGCTGCTTTGCCGCTCTTATAAAAAAGATGGTCTTGATGGCCATCTTTTTTTTCGTCTGTCGGTTGTCGGTGTCGCCATTGCGGTTGGCTCAGTTGTTATAAAAACACCAAATCTTAATTCCTTGGTCATTTAACTGTCACAAAACCGTCTTAATCTTGTCACGTTTTTTACACGCCAACGTGAGTATTTTGCTGTGCAGTTATTAATTCAAAAAGTTGTCGCCCGGTTGAGCTGTCTGACAGTGTTGACGCTGAAGGTCTTGTGTCTGGCCAGTGTGTTGTCTGCTCCCACCATCGCGGCGGAACCCTTCCCGGATTCAGTCAGTGGCCGTTTGTTTCAGGTTCAGGGGTCCAACACCGTTGGGGCCAGTCTGATGAAAAACTTTCTCACCAGTTATCTGGAAGCCCGCGGGGCTTCTGACGTGAGGGTGGAGGATCTCCCGCAAGCAAACGAGTACCGCGTGATTGGCAGTGTGCAGGGGCGAGACGTCTTTGTGGATGTTGGCGCTCACGGTTCCAGCACCGGTTTTCGCGCGCTGTTAAGTGGTGATGCTGACCTGTCCATGTCCTCTCGTCCCATCAAGTCAAAGGAAGTGGACCAGATGGCCGCATACGGGGACATGCTCGGTTTTGAAGCCGAGCATGTGATTGCCATTGACGGTCTGGCGGTGATTGTGAACAAGGACAATCCTCTGACCCGGCTCAGCCTCGATCAGATTGCCGGTGTGTTCTCCGGGCAGATAACCAACTGGAAACAGTTGGGGGCTGAGGATCTGGCAATCAATGTCTATGCGCGGGATGAAAATTCCGGAACCTGGGATACCTTCAAAAGCCTGGTGTTGAGAAAAATATACCGCCTGTCCGGGAGTGCGCAGCGGTTTGAATCGAACGATGAGCTGTCTGACCGTGTGGCTCGCGATCCGGGGGGGATAGGTTTTGTGGGGCTGGCATCGGTGCGAAATTCCCGCGCGCTGCTGGTGTTTGATCAGGGGACAACACCGCTGTTGCCGGAGCATGTCAGTGTGGCGACAGAAGATTACCTGCTGTCCCGTCGCCTGTTCCTGTATACGCCTCCAAGTCTGAAAACTGAGGTGATCGAGGACTTTATTCGTTTTGTGCAATCCGATGCCGGCCAGTTTCAGGTTGAGCAGACCGGCTTTATCTCCCAGGCGCTTACAGCCATTGCCTCGGATGCCGAGCGGAACGGTCCTAAAGACTATCTGGCTGTGACCGAGGGGGCGAGCCGACTCTCGGTCAACTTCCGCTTTGCCGAGGGCAGCTCGGTGCTGGACAACAAGGCCAGACAGGACATTCGCCGCGTCCAGGCGTTTATGGCGCGAGCAGAAAATCAGGGCCGTGTTCTGACTCTGATCGGTTTCGGTGATGAAAAACAGAGTGAAAGCCGCTCGCTCGTGCTGTCCAAGCTGCGAGCGGTGTCGGTGAAAACCGCATTGCACCGGGTGGGTGTGAATACCCGCCCCGTGGAAGGTTTTGGTGCCTTCCTGCCGGTGGCCTCCAACGATGGCAAGGAGAAAGTCAAAAACCGGCGCGTGGAGATTTGGGTGAGGTAATCAGATGTCGATGGCCGGGTCTTCCCTTGGGAGTGGGAATGACCCAGCTTCATATCCATTGCGGTGGTTGATCGGCTATAATGAAATTGAAAGTGAGAAGCTATCTCATTATAATTCGTATATTGTAGCAGTGTCCCGGTCAAGGAAAGCTCCCATGGATATCTTCAGTCCCGTTTTGTCTTTGTTGCTCAGCGCTGGAGGGGTCGGCTGTTTGTACGCTGCATGGCGTCAAAAACAATCGGCACCGCTGCTGATCGCATTCGGCTGGGGTGGGCTGTTGGTTTCTCTCGTCACCTGGAGTGGTCTGCTGGGAGTCGAGTTTGGCGTAACCTATGCGCTGATTGCCCTGTCTCTGGTGGCCTGGCTGTTGGTTGGGCTCTCTGCCGGCAGTTCCCGGGTGAAACTGAAAGCCAAGCCGTCGCTGCCCTTGTCTCGGCCATTGTTGCGTACTTTAGGCAAGCACACGGGGTTGCTGTTTTTGGCCGTGGTGCTGGCCGGTGTCGTAGCCGCATTTGTCGGTGTGGGCGTGCTGCGAGTGTTGCCCATGGAGCGCGCCAACACCGTTATTGTATCGATTCTGTTATTCCCTCTGGTCTGGGGGGGATTGTCCTGCTGGTACTGTGCCGCCGAGCGATTGCTTAAGCCGGTGCTGATCAGTGTCGCAGCGGGTGCACTGGGTGCTCTGGCGATTTTTCTGTAACGGTTTGCTGGTGTCATTATGAAACAGTTGTTATCGGCCTCACTGGTCAAAAAGTCACTGGCAAGCCATTCCTGGCTGGGGTTGTGTGTCGGTGCCCTGATGTATCTGGTGTGTCTGTCGGGCACCCTGGCGGTGTTCCATCACGAGTGGGAGCGCTGGGAACAGCCCAATATCGAAGAGGGGGTGACCCTTGCCTCCGAGCAGTTACAACAGGCCTATGCCGAAGCCGCGCAGCGAATGGGTGAGGTGCATGACATTGTCATCAGCTTGCCGGTTGAAGATAATCCGCGCACGGTCATCTCGGCAGACGGGCAGGGTTGGTTTGTTAACGCCGACGGTTCTCTGGGAGAAAGCATCAATCACGGTTGGACAGAGCTGGTAGCGGACCTGCATCTGTATCTCCACCTGCCACACAGCTGGGGCATGATTGTTGTCAGCATTCTGGGGGCGCTCTTGTGTGGGTTGATCATTTCCGGTGTACTTGCGCATCCGGGTCTTTTTCGTGACGCCTTCAGTTTGAGAGCTGATGGCGCTCGTCTGGAGCAGGTGGACATACACAATCGTCTGAGTGTCTGGGGAGCTCCCTTCCATTTGATGATAGCCATTACCGGTGCTTTTTTTGGTCTGGCGCAATTTACGGGACTGTTGGTTGCCATGGCTTTTTATGATGGCGATTCCGAGGCCATGCTGGAAGAGCTCTATGGGGGCCATCCCCATGTGGAACAGTCGGCATCGGTGGCGCAGGTGTCTAAAGCATTGGCGCAGATGCCGCAAATCGCCCCGCAAGCGACGCCGTTTTACATCACTGTGGAGCACCCCGGTGAAGACGATCAGTTTATGCTGGTTGGCGCCAGACACCCTGAACGTTTGATTTATGCCGAGCAGTATCGATTCACCGCCGACGGTGAATACATCGACCATGTGGGGTTCAGTGACGGCGCCGCGGGGCAACAGTTTATCTTTTCGGTGTACCGCATTCACTTTGGCCACTTTGGTGGCCTGACCACCAAAATTCTGTTTCTGATTGCCGGGCTGGCTCTGACGATTGTCTCGGTGACCGGCATTAATATCTGGCTGCATAAACGCAAGCATCGCGATGCCATTAACAATCTGTGGGCGGCACTGGTGTGGGGAGCGCCGCTGGCACTGGTCATCCTGGCCATCGTGGATCTGTATGCCGGTGTCGCCAGTGTGGGGCTCTACTGGGTGTTGACTGTGGCGTGTATGGCGGCGGCCCAATGGCGGGACGATGAGGTGAGCACTCGCTTTGGATTGCAGTGTCTGACCAGTGTGGCGCTGGTGTTGCTGGTGCTCAGCCATGGCCTCCAGTTCGGCTGGCTCACCAACCCTGCGGCCAACAGCATCAATCTGTCTTTCATCGTCACCGCGCTATTGCTGTTAGGGTGGGGGCGGTTCTCCAGGCGCCGTGCTCAGGGAACTCGTCTCTCCGAGGAGACTGTCGCTCAGGCCGGCAGGGCCTGATAATAACCGTCCTGTTTCACCATCTGCACCGCCGTATCATAGAGCGCACTGACGCGCTCGGCGGTGAGCAGTTCTTCCTTCGGTCCATCGGCTGCCACCTTGCCATCGCGGATAAACACGACCCGGTGTATGTCCGGGATGATTTCATGCAGATGGTGGGTCGCGATAATGACTGACGTGCCTTCGTCGGCCAGCTGCCGCATATCGTTCAATACCTGAAAGCAACCCTGCAAATCGAGACTGTTGGTGGGCTCGTCAAAGATTACGGTTTTGGGGTTGTGAATCAGTGCCCGCGCCAGAATCAGACGGCGCTGTTGTCCGCTGGACATATGCTGAAACATTTTGTCTTTCAGTGGCAGCAGGTTGAGACGCGCCATGGTGTCCAGCGTCAGCTGATTTTGCTGTTCGGTGATGTCGTGGTGGTAGAGATGGCCAATGGTACCCAGTAAGCCGGACAGGACCACATCAAAGCCGGTGGTGATGGGCATGTATTTGGCCTGAAAATCGTAGGACACCAGTCCAATCTCTTCCCGCAACTGCTGCACGTTGATTCGGTCCCGGCCGAAGATCTTCACGAAACTGTCGGGTTGTTCGTACGGATAAATCTCCCGGGTCAGCAATTTCAGCAGTGTGGATTTGCCGGCGCCATTGGGGCCGAGAATGGCCACGCTCTCGCCCTGTTCAATGGTCAGGTTGAGATTATTGAACACGATGGATTCACCGCGATAGACCGTGGCGTTGCGGATTTCAAGCAGAGGTGTGGTCATGGTCATCCTTTGGGCGGAAAAAAGCCGGGCAGGCCCGGCTTTAAATCAATGAGGCTGTTGTAGCACTCAAATCAGAACAGTACGCGACAGCGGACAGTGCCCTCAATTTCGCGCAGCTGTTTCAGTGCAACGTCGCTGTACTCGGCGTCGACATCAACCACAACATAACCCACATTCTCGTTGGTTTGCAGGTACTGGGCGGCAATGTTGATGCCGGTATCGGATAGCACCTGGTTGATCTTGCTCAGAATGCCGGGCACGTTTTGGTGAACGTGCAGCAGACGGTGTGCGTCCGGATGCGAAGGCAGCGCCACTTCCGGCAGGTTGACGGAAGAGGTGGTGGTGCCGTTGTCGGAGTACTTCACCAGCTTTTCGGCCACTTCGAAGCCGATGTTTTCCTGCGCTTCCATGGTGGAACCGCCGATGTGCGGTGTCAGGATGGCGTTATCGAAAGCGCGCAGAGGCGATACGAATTCTTCATCGTTACCGCGGGGCTCAACTGGGAAGACGTCGATGGCGGTGCCCGCCAGATGACCGGATTCCAGTGCGCCTGCCAGTGCGTCGATATCCACCACGGTTCCGCGAGCGGCGTTCATAAAGATCGCCCCCTTCTTCATCTTGGCGAACTCGGCTGCGCCAATCATGTTCTGGGTTGAGGCGGTTTCGGGCACGTGCAGGGAGATGACATCGGCTTGTCCCAGCAGCTCGTCCATGGAGCGCACCTGAGCCGCGTTCCCCAGAGGCAACTTGGTCACTACGTCAAAGAAGATAACGTTCATGCCCAGTGATTCGGCCAGTACACTCACCTGAGTACCAATGGAGCCGTAGCCGATGATGCCCAGAGTTTTGCCGCGGATTTCAAAAGAGCCAGCGGCGGATTTCAGCCAGCCGCCGCGGTGACAGACGGCATTCTTTTCGGGAATGCCGCGCAGCAGCAGGATGGCCTGGGCGATAACCAGCTCGGCAACCGAGCGGGTGTTGGAGTAGGGGGCATTAAACACTGCCACACCGTGTTCCTGAGCGGCCGTCAGATCCACCTGATTGGTGCCGATACAGAAACAGCCGACAGCGATCAGCTTGGGAGCATTTTCAAACACGCGGCGGGTCAACTGGGTGCGTGAGCGGATGCCGACGAAGTGAGCGTCTTTGATCTTTTCGATCAGCTCGTCCTCGGGCACTGCAGTTTTCAGGTATTCCACATTTGTGTAACCAGACTGCTCCAGGGTGTCCACAGCGGACTGGTGAACACCTTCCAGTAGTAAAAAGCGAATTTTGCTTTTATCCAGTGACGTTTTGGCCATAGGGGTTTTACACCTCGTGTAACGTGTTGTGGCTCGCAGGGCTTGTTTGGCCGCACGGGGCAGGGTTGCCGGGCGGGGCTGAACAAGGAGGTCGGCAGGTGCCGGAAAAATAAGCGCGCTATGATAGCATAGGGGGCTTTCGGGGCGATGGCTAAATCGTCCTTTTTATAGGCTTATCCGGAAGAATCATAGGGAAAAAGCGGCGGAAAGCGCCGATTTCACCCTAGCCCGGCGTTTGCCGAGTGATAAATCTGTGGTTTTTGGGTGTTTTGAGGTTGGCACACCGGAGCCGCTCACTGGAGTCATGAGGGAAGTAACATGGATTATCGTCATCGTTTTCGCAGCTCATCAGAGGAGGTTTCCGCAATGGAGCTGCCTGTGGGCAAGGTGGTCTGTGTGGGGCGGAATTACGCCGAACACGCCCGTGAACTGAACAATGCAGTGCCTGCCGAGCCCATTTTGTTTATCAAGCCGTCCACCGCACTGGTGCGCATGGAGGAGCCGTTTTTGATCCCGCGGGGACAGGGCGACTGCCATGTAGAAACCGAAATGACACTGTTGATCGGCGAGACGCTGACCAGGGGGGATGACGACAAGGTGCTTTCGGCCATTGCCGGTGTGGGGCTGGGTTTTGATCTCACTCTGCGGGATCTGCAGAGTCGTCTTAAAGAGCAGGGCCACCCCTGGGAGAAAGCCAAGGCGTTCGACGGCAGTTGTCCGCTGTCGACGTTTGTCTCGGCTGAAGGTCTCTCATGGGATGATATTACCCTGCAGCTGGTGCGCAATGATCAGCTGCAACAGAACGGCAATTCACGGGATATGATCACTCCGGTCGCCGATCTTCTGGCGTATATCTGTCGGTATTTTACCCTGCGACCCGGTGATGTGGTGATGACTGGCACGCCGGCCGGTGTTGGGCCGCTGGTTTCCGGTGACCGGTTGGAGGCCCGTCTCGACGACCGTTTGACCATCAAAACCCGGGTGCTGTGATTCAATCGGTCAGCCCTTCCCCTGAAGCAACCCTCAATCCGGTGAATCGCCACTCGCGTTTTCAGGATTGAGCATCTCCCGTCAGAGTCGCCGCTGCCGGCATCGCAATGAGCACGGGCGCCTTCTGCCACTGTCAAAGCGTAGATAGAACTGGTTGAGATTGCTGACGGGGTAACGATTGGGAGCCGGTTGTGGTCAGGACGATCCCGGCATCAGTTGCACCACCTGGGTATCGGGCTCGCGCGAAAGCCGGGCCTTGTGCAGTGCCTCCTCATAGGCGGCCATCATGGCTGTCTGATTTTCTCCAAGCTCATGCAGATACGACCAGGTAAAAATCCCCGAATCGTGTCCATCGCTGAAATAGATGCGCAACCCGTAGTTGCCCACGGCTTCGATCTTATCAATGGCCACGTGTTTTTTGCCGTGTTGCAGCACTTCCTGGCCCGGACCGTGGCCCTGTACTTCGGCGGAAGGAGAGTGCACCCGCAAAAATTCTGCCGGCAGCGTGAAGAGCTGGCTGCCGTATTGCACATCCAGCGTTCGTGCCTTTTTGTGCAGTTGAATTTTTGAGGGTGTCACCATGATGATGTCCTGAGGTTGTTAGATGGCTCGATTCAAGTTGCCAAACCGGATTACAGAATAAACCGGCTCAGATCTTCATCCTGCGCCAGTTCGCCCAGGTGCTCATCCACGTAGCTGGCGTCGATGGTGATTTTCGGGTGTCCGTCACCGGCTTCGAACGAGACGCCTTCCAGCAGGCGCTCCATAATGGTGTGCAACCTGCGGGCGCCGATGTTCTCGGTGCTTTCGTTCACCTCGTAGGCGGTTTCTGCGATGCGGCGGATACCGTCTTTGGTGAACTCCAGTTCGGTGCCTTCTGTTTGCATCAGGGCGACCTGCTGTTCGGTCAGTGAGGCATTGGGCTCGGTCAGGATGCGCTCGAAGTCGTCCGGAGACAGAGCGGTCAGCTCGACACGAATGGGCAAGCGCCCCTGAAGTTCGGGGATCAGGTCCGATGGTTTGGCCAGATGGAAAGCGCCTGAAGCAATAAACAGAATGTGGTCGGTTTTGATCATGCCGTGCTTGGTGCTGACGGTGCAGCCTTCAATCAGCGGCAGCAGATCCCGTTGTACGCCCTCGCGGGAAACGTCGGCTCCGGCCCCTTCGCTGCGTTTGGCCACCTTGTCGATCTCATCGATAAACACAATGCCATTTTGCTCAGCCGCGGCAATGGCCTTGCTTTTCATTTCTTCCTCGTTGACCAGCTTGGCAGCTTCTTCGTCGCGAATTTGCTTGAACGCCTGCTTCACGGTCAGCTTGGTGGCTTTGGTTTTGTTGGAGGACATGGAGGAGAACATGTTCTGCAGCTGGCTGGTCATGTCTTCCATGCCGGGAGGCGCCATGATTTCGACCCCAACCGGGCGGGCAGCCACTTCGATTTCAATTTCCTTGTCATCCAGCTCGCCTTGGCGCAGCTTTTTGCGGAACATCTGACGGGTACTGGACTCTTTATCGCTGCCGCTCAGTTTCTCGGCAGCGGTTGGCTCGCCGCCGCGAGCGGGAGGCAGCAGGGCGTCGAGAATACGCTCTTCGGCTGCGTCTTCAGCCCGGTGTTCCACCTTCTTCATCTCGATTTCACGGTGGAGCTTGATGGAACCATCCACCAGATCGCGAATGATGGACTCTACATCGCGTCCCACATAGCCCACTTCGGTGAACTTGGTGGCTTCAACCTTAATAAAGGGAGCGTTGGCGAGCTTGGCCAGGCGACGGGCGATTTCGGTTTTACCGACGCCGGTTGGGCCAATCATGAGGATGTTCTTGGGGGTGATTTCGTTGCGCAGCTCTTCGTCCAGCTGCATGCGACGCCAGCGGTTACGCAGGGCAATGGCCACCGCGCGCTTGGCTTCGGTCTGGCCGACAATGTGTTTGTCCAGTTCGTGGACGATTTCACGGGGAGTCATGGTCATGTCTGACATAAGCACTCTTCTTCAGTAATACGGCTTCAGTAAACGGCATCAATCATCTGATTGCCAAGCGGAGGGACGGGCGTGTGATTAAGCGCCGTACTCCAGTTCCTCAATGACGTGGTTGTGGTTGGTGTACACACAAATGTCGCCGGCAATGCCCAGGCTTTTGCTGACGATGTCATTGGCTTCCATCTCGGTGTTTTCAAACAGCGCGCGGGCGGCGGACTGGGCAAATGGGCCGCCGGAGCCAATGGCAATAATGTCCTGCTCCGGCTGTATCACGTCACCGTTACCGGTGATGATCAGGGAGGCGTCCTTGTCGGCAACCGCCAACAGGGCTTCCAGGCGACGCAGGGCGCGATCGGTACGCCAGTCTTTGGCCAGCTCCACCGCAGCGCGCACCAGTTGTCCGTTGAGAGCTTCCAGTTTTGCCTCAAAGCGTTCAAACAGCGTAAACGCATCGGCTGTGCCGCCGGCGAATCCGGCCAGTACCTGATCTTTGTAGAGGCGACGCACCTTGCGGGCATTGCCCTTCATAACGGTGTTGCCCATGGAGACCTGGCCATCTCCGCCGATCACAACCTTGCCGTTGCGGCGCACGGAGAGAATGGTAGTACCTCGATATTGTTCCACAGGGAATCCTTAGTTTCTGATGAATTTGGGGATGACAATGAAACTTAAGGTGGGGACTGGGTGTGATATTTCAAGGTATGACGCTGCGTAATGGGGGCAATTACACAGCTTTACGTTTTGCGCGGGTGAGAGCTTGGCGCGGCTAGCCTTGCTTGCGTTTCAGCAGCAGTGAATTGATGCGGTTGGATGCCAGGATGCTACGGGCACGTTCCATTTTTGAGGAGTTGCTGTAGGGGCCAACGAGCACCCGATACCAGGTTTCACCGCTGCGCACGGTCACTTTCTCTACCTGGGCGTCCAGATTGAGCAGAATCAGCTGGGCGCGCAGGCGATCGGCGTCGCTGTCTTTGCGGAACGAGCCGACCTGCAGTATGTATTCCTGGTTTTCGGCTTGCTCTTTTGCCGCTTCCCGCTGGGCCGGGGTAGGTTCCTTGACCTCCACCTCGGATTCTTTCAATAGCTGGTAAAAGTCAAAGCGTGGCTTGGGAACCTGAGGCTTGGTTTGCTCTGGCTGGTCTTCCGCCGCGATCGGCTGCGGATTGGTAGGTTGTGGCGCAATGCCGGCCAGGTACGCGAGGAACATGATAAAGGCACCCAGAACCGTACCCGTGAACAGCCAGACCCACCCCGGTACCTGCGATTTGGGTTTGCTGGCAGGACGTCGGTTGCTCGATCGAGTGTTGCCGGAACTGCGCTTATTGCTGGCAGGGCGGCGCGTTTTTTTCGCGAAGTCTCGGGTCATGGGGGGAGTGTGTAAAGCCTTGTGGTCGCTGCAGGGTGGTGCTGATGGTCAGCGGAATTGTACTCGACATGGGCGAGACCACCAACAGACGCGGCGAAATTTCGCGTATCAGTGCTCTGTATTTCACCTATCAGTCCTTGGTTTGGTCGATCAGGCCATATCCTGAGGATCGACATCAATTGACCAGCGGGTGCGGCGACTGAGGGGGTGTTGTTCCAGTTGGGCGATCAGTGGCGTCAGCAGCTGATGCAGTCGGGATCGACTGCTGGCGTGGAGTTGCAGTTGGTGACGAAAGCGTTGGTTGCGTCTTTCCATCGGCGCCGGCAGGGGCCCCAGATATTGCAGGTCCGGATGTGAAGGGCTCAGGCGCTCGGCGATCTGGCGGGCGGCCAGCAGCAGGGCGTGGGCATTTTCTGAGCGTTTGGATTCGGCTCGCAGCAGTGCCATATAGCGGTAGGGGGGCAGCATGGAAACCTGACGCTCTTGCAGGATCAACTGTGCAAAGGCGCTGTAACCCTGATGCAGCAGCGTTTGCAGCATGGGGTGTTCGCAAAGGTGGCTCTGAATCAACACGGTGCCTGGCCGCTCGGCCCGCCCGGCCCGCCCGGCGACCTGCAGCATCAGCTGGCCCATGCGCTCCGGGCCGCGGAAGTCGGTGCTGAACAGTCCGCCGTCGGCGTCGATGATGGCCACCAGGGTAACATTGGGAAAATGGTGCCCCTTGGCCAGCATCTGGGTGCCGACCAGAATGCAGGGGGCGCCCCGGTTCACCTGTTCGATGATGTTGTGCATGGCGTTTTTCTGCCGGGTGGAGTCCCGGTCCACCCGCAATACAGGGAAGTCGGCAAAACGGTTTTGCAGTATGGTCTCGGTGCGCTCGCTGCCCTGACCCACGCAGTGCAGTTCGCGACTGTTGCAGGTGGGGCACTGGTGAATCAGCGGGCGCTGATAATCGCAGTGGTGACAGTGCAGGTGTGCCGGGTTCTGATGCACGGTCAGGCGGGCGTCGCAGTGTTGACACTGGGACAGCCAGCCGCAGTCGTGACACATCAGCGTCGGGGCAAAACCCCGTCGGTTGATAAATACCAGCACTTGTCCGCTGGCCAGCAGGTGCTGCTCTATGCTGTCGAGCAGTGCCTGGGTCAGGCCTTCCTGCAGCGGCTGGCGCTTGAGGTCAATCAGTTCGATAGTCGGCGGGCGGGCGCCGCCAGCTCTCTGTGTCAGCGGCAGTAACCGGTAGCGCTGTTGTTGGGCGTTATGAAAGCTCTCCAGCGAGGGGGTGGCACTGCCGAGAATCAGTGGAATCCCCAGCCGTTGACAGCGCAGGGCGGCCAGATCCCGGGCGGAATAGCGGAAGCCTTCCTGTTGTTTGAAGGACGGATCGTGTTCCTCATCCAGAATTACAATGCCCGGGTGTTTCATGGGGGTGAAAATGGCTGAGCGGGTTCCGATGATGATGTCGGCGTCACCTGCAGCGGCCAGCAGCCAGGCTTGCTTGCGCTCGCTGTCGTTCAGGCTGGAGTGCAATACCGCCAGCGGTCGGTTAAACCGGCTCTGGAAGCGGCTCAGGGTTTGCGGGGTCAGCCCGATTTCCGGAATCAGCACCAGCGCCTGACGCCCCGCGCGCAGTACCTTCTCAATGGCCTGCAGATACACTTCGGTCTTGCCACTGCCGGTAGTGCCATAAAGCAGGTGGCCACCGTATTGGTCAAATTCGATCTGGTCGAGCGCGTTTGCCTGCTCTTCGTTAAGCTGCAGTGGAGGTGACTTGAGCAAAGCCTCAGGGCGAATCGGATCCGGAGTGATTTCCAGGGGTTCAATCAATCCCTTGTCCTGCAGGCCTTTGAGCGCGGGGCGGTTGACGTCCTGCAGCAGCAGATCCTTGTGCAGGACGTATGGCTGACCAGACAGAGGGCCTTCCTTTAAAAGTTGCAACAAGGCCTGTTGCTTGCGGGCCCGCTTGAGGTCGTCGGGTGAGCAGGCGTTTCCTGATTCGGTCAGTTGCCAGGCTTTTTCGGTGCTGAGTTCGGCAGTCTCTCCCTGCCTCAAGGCCACGGGAATCGCGGCGGCCAGCACTTCGCCCAGGGGGTGGTGGTAATACCGGGCTGCCCATTGGCAAAGTTGTAATAGTTCTTCCGGTATTAATGGAGTAGAGTCCAGTAAAGCCTCCACAGGTTTAAGTTTGTTGAGGTCAAAATCGCTGTGGTCCTTGATGTCGACAATCACACCGACGAGCTTTTGGTTGCCGAAATTCACAGCCACACGCATGCCCGGAAGCCCTTGGGTGACGGTTTGGGGAGCCAGATAGTCAAAGGTTCTGCGCAGCGGTGTGGGCAGGGCAACGGCGTAAATCTCAAGCGCTGGCATGGGGAAAAAGAGGGTCTCCGTGAATCTGTAACTGGGCTGCCGAAAAAACGCACAATTGTCTTGCGTTGATGGGGGTTTCTGGTAGTATGCGCCGTCTTATTTTTTACCCGCTAAGACTAACCGTTGTGCGGTGCTCGGCACAAGATCGAGTGGCGGCACAGAATGACATGAAGGCGATACCCAATGAAAGCAGATATTCATCCTAAATACAGCCCAATGACTGCAACCTGCAGCTGCGGCAACGTAATTACCACTGGCTCAACCAAGGGTCAGGACATGCATCTGGACGTATGTTCCAGCTGTCACCCTTTTTACACTGGTAAGCAAAAGCAAGCGAGCACCGGTGGCCGTGTAGATAAATTCAAGAAGCGTTTTGGTAGCCGTATCGCTGGCAAATAAGGCATCACGAGTAGTAAAACACTACACAATTGTCGAAGCCAAAACGGCAATGCCTGATGGTTCAGGCTGGCAGGAACCTGCTTGTCAGCTGAGCTTTATCCCCCGTCAGGTCGTTGTCGGCTTCTGAAAAAGAGCGCTCAGGTCGTGAATCTGCAGCGCTTTTTTTTGACCTGTCATTGACTGTGATCCAGCCCGGGCGGGTGTTTAAGAGCCGATGTGGTGGCTCGCCGTAGACACAACTCTACTAGACACCACTATTGAGATGGCAGAGAGTTAACGCTGCTGAAAAATGTGAAGTGCAGAATCGAGTTGCAATTGATTGCAGCCCTTATCCGGCTTGTCTGTCTGAGGCCGATTGCTGGTTAAGTGTGCATTTTGGCCGGTTTGTATGGCCAGAAGAGCCTTAATGGCACTTGAGCCTCCGACTGATGGCTCGGTATTCTGCAGTCCTTCAAAATTCAATAGAGACGCCCAAAGCGAAAACGGACAAGAAAATGTCAGATTTATTCAAAAAGGCGGCTTTGGATTACCACGCATTTCCAAAGCCTGGAAAACTATCGGTTGAGATAACGACGTCAGCGGAGACCCAGGAAGATCTCTCTCTGGCATACAGTCCGGGGGTGGCAGAGCCGGTCCGTGAAATTGCCAAAGACGCGGAAAATGCCTACAAGTACACCACCAAGGGTAACACGGTGGCGGTGATCACCGACGGTAGTGCCATTTTGGGGTTGGGTAATCTGGGGCCATTGGCCAGCAAGCCCGTGATGGAAGGCAAAAGCCTGCTGTTTAAGCGTTTCGCCGGTATTGATTCGGTGGATATTGAAGTCGAGTCCGAAAGCCCCGAAGCGTTTATTGAAACCGTGGCCAGTATTGCCAATACCTGGGGCGGAATTAACCTGGAAGACATCAAGGCGCCTGAGTGTTTTCAGATAGAGAAAGCACTGATTGAGCGCTGCCAGATCCCCATTTTTCACGACGATCAGCACGGCACAGCCATTGTGACTGTGGCTGGACTGCTGAATGCGCTGGAAATTCAGGGCAAGAGCATTGAAACGGCAAAGATCGTCTGTCTTGGCGCCGGTGCTGCAGCTCATGCCTGCTGTACTTTAATGATCGGTGCCGGAGCGGATCGTTCCAATATCACCATGCTCGACAGCCGGGGTGTGATCTACGCCGGCCGTGATGGTTTGAATGCCTACAAAGAAGAATTCGCAAATGACACGGATGCCCGTACGCTGGATGACGCGATTGCGGGTGCTGATGTGTTCCTTGGGGTATCGGGGCCAAATCTGTTGGCACCGGAGCAGCTGGCTAAAATGGCTGACAACCCGGTGGTCTTTGCCTGCTCCAACCCGGATCCGGAGATTAATCCGAAGCTGGCGCACGAAGTGCGTAGCGATCTGATTATGGCGACCGGTCGTTCGGATTTTCCCAATCAGGTGAACAACGTTCTGTGCTTCCCGTTCCTGTTCCGCGGCACTCTGGATGTGCGGGCAAAAGAAATCAATCTGGACATGAAGCTGGCAGCCGTACACGCGCTGAAAAACCTGGCCAAGGAAGAAGTGCCTGAAAACGTGCGCAAAGCTTATGGCGGTGGGGAATTGAGCTTCGGGCGTGAATATATTCTGCCCAAGCCCACCGATGAGCGCCTGCTGGGGGCTGTTGCCGGAGCTGTGGCTCAGGCGGCGGTAGACAGTGGCGTGGCGCGTTTGCCTTACCCGTCTCACTACCCGCTGGGATCTGTGGGTGGATAGCTGACCGTTAGCGATGGGCAAGGACGCCAGTATAAAAAAACCGCCTGAATGGCGGTTTTTTTATGAGTGTGATTTGCGGGGCGACGGATGTCGCCCAGGTTCTAGAATAAATCTTCTGGCAGGGTTTCCTGATCGCCACCGGTACCGCTGTTCAGATCCGGTGCCTGATTTTGGCCGTAGCCCGGCACATTCTCTACCCGGAAGGTTTCAAAGATCGCATTGGTCTGGCTGGGTTGCGCCCGCTTGCCGGTATTGGGGTCGATGCGGATGGATACCAGGCCGTCAGGCAGGGAGCGGGGCTCTTTGGGAATGTCTTGCAGTGCGACACGCATGAAATCAATCCAAATGGGCAGTGCTGAAGTGCCGCCGTATTCGTGTCGGCCAAGGTTGGTGTTCTGATCAAAGCCCAGCCATGCGGTGGTGACAATGTTGCGATTGTAACCCGAGAACCAGGCATCGGTGGGGCCGTTGGTGGTACCTGTTTTACCGGCCAGATCGTCCCGCTCCAGAACTTTGGCGCGGCGTCCAGTGCCTTTCTGAATAACATCGCGAAGGATGTCGTCGATCAGGTAGACCACTTGTTCGCTGACCACTCGGGGAGCGACGGGCCTCTGTGGCTCTGCTTCAGTGTCTTGGTCTCCGGTCGATTCGGGCGTCGATGCTTCTTCCTGTAACGAGGTGCCGATCTCTGGTGTTGTGGCAAGTCTGTCGTCGGTGTTGTTTTCAGGCTTGTCGTTGTCCTGCAGGCTGGCAGCGAGTTCCGCTGCCATGGCGTTTTCCAGTGCGGCGACGCTGTTCGGGTCTGTTTCTGGGTTGATCGGGTCCTCGGCGGTGGCAGCGGCAGCCATGGCCTCTGCTTTGGCCCTGGCTTCACACTCCCGGCAAACCGTCGCTGGAAGAGCCTGAAAGACCGTTTCGCCATCCACATTATCAATGCGGTCAATCAGGTAGGCGGACACCTTGTAGCCGCCGTTGGCCAGCACCGCGTAGCCGGTCGCCAGTTGCAGTGGGGTTATTGAATAGGTTCCCAGGGCCAGTGACAGATTGTGTGGCAGCTTGTCCTTATCGAAACCAAAGCGATCCATGCCGTCAATGGCAGTCTCGACCCCGATGCTGCGCAGGATGCGAATGGAGACCAGGTTGCGGGACTTGTAGAGCGCCTGACGCAAACGGGTCGGCCCGAAGAATTTGCCGCTGGCATTTTCCGGTCGCCAGGTGTTTTCCAGAGACGGATCGTCAAACACAATCGGGGCGTCGTTGATGGTGGTCGCCGGGGTGAAACCGTTTTCCAGGGCTGCGGTATAAACAAAGGGTTTGAAGTTGGAGCCCGGCTGGCGCTCTGCCTGGGTGGCACGGTTGAAGTGACTCTGGGCGAAATCAAAACCGCCCACCAGGGCGTTGATGGCGCCATCAGACGGGTTCAGGGAGACCAGGGCGGCTTGAGCGGCCGGAACCTGGGTCAATTGCCAGGCGCCTTCCTGGTTTTTCACAACCCGAATAACATCCCCGACTTCCACAATTTCCGAGGCTGTCTCCGGCGGGAAGCCATAGCGGTTTTCCGAAATGTAGGGTTTGGCATCAGAGAGTCCGTTCTCCCAACTGATGTTCGCTTGTGTGCCATCCGCGGTGAGAAAGTCCACGCTGTCTGGATTCACCTGGGTGACCACAGCAGCGGTCAGGCCGCCGATGGTTTTAAAGTCTTTCAGTGCCTGTTGCCATTCCAGCAGTGGGAGATTTGGCTTGGGCAGCATGGGGGAGTCTTCACCGGTGGTTTGAGCGGTGTCACTGTCTTGCTCAAGAGCATTCACGTTATCCGGGGCTGGGTCGATAAAGAGAGTGTCGCTGCTCTCTTCGCTGTTTTCACGAGGCATGGAAAGCGGGAGCTTCGCCTCTGGGCCCCGGTAGCCGTGACGCTTGTCGTAGCTAAGCAGGCCGTCTATTACGGCCTGTTGGGCGTGTTCCTGCAGTTTGGAATCGATGGTTGTGTAAATTTTAAAACCGTCGGTATAGGCGGCAAGCCCGAGTTTATCAACCGCCTCTTTGCGGGTCATCTCGGCGATATAGGGGGCGCTCAGCTCCAGTCGGGAGCCGTGGTAGGAGGCGGTCACGGGGGCGGCGATGGCTTCGTCGTATTGTGTCTTGTCGATGTACCCCAGAGAGAGCATGCGGCCGAGAATCCAGTCGCGACGAATGATGGCACGCTGGGGGTTGGCGATGGGATTGTAGGCAGAGGGTGCCTTTGGCAGGCCGGCGATCATGGCCAGTTGTGCCAGATCCAGTTCCCCTATGGACTTGCCATAGTAAACTCGGGCAGCGGCTTCGATACCATAGGCGCGGTTGCCGAGGTAGATTTTGTTGGTATAGAGCTCGAGGATTTCTGCTTTTGTGAGTTCTTTCTCAATCTGGAGTGCCAGAAGGATCTCGTTAAATTTGCGACTGAAGGTCTGTTTGCGTGTTAGGAAAAAGTTTCTGGCGACCTGCATTGTTATGGTACTGCCGCCAGTTTGAATTTGTCCTGATTGCAATAATTGTGATGCGGCTCGCAAAAGCCCCTTAATATCGACGCCATGATGGGAGTAGAATCTGTCATCCTCAGCTGCGAGAATGGCGTCTATAAACGCTTTTGGGACATTCTCAATTGAGATGGGGTTACGGCGTTTTTCGCCGAATTCTCCAATAAGAAGCCCATCGCGAGAATAGACGCGTAAGGGAGTTTGCAGTTTGACCTGTCTGAGCGTCTCCACTTCGGGGAGTTTAGGACTCAAATACAGGGTAATACCCGCAAAAAGCGATAAAGTTCCACAGCCCGCGGCCAGGATGAGCCAAAAAGCCCAAGAGAGATATTTTGCTTTATAAGTCATTTTTTCTATGAGAATTAAGGGCTTAGGTAGCCGGGGTGTGTGTGATGTGCATTATAAGCGGTTTTTAAGTGTTTACATATGGCCAGCCTTGTTGCAGGCTTAAGTTAAAGTGCTATAACATCAAAAGCACCTAAGTTACGGAAATAGATAGAAAAATGGGAATTTTGGGGTTCTTAGAGCGCAAAGCCAAGCCCGTTTTGGGGCTCGACATCAGCTCGACATCAGTCAAGTTATTGGAGCTCAGCCGCCAAGGGGATCGCTATCGCGTGGAAAGTTACGCGGTAAAAGCGCTGCCCCCTAATGCCGTGGTTGAAAAAAACATCAACGAAGTGGAAGGCGTTGCCGACACGCTCAAGGCTCTGGTGCAGCAAGCCAGGCCCAAGGTGAAAGATGCGGCGGTGGCGGTGGCCGGCTCTGCGGTCATTACCAAGTTGATCGATATGCCTTCCGGCCTGAGCGAAGATGTGCTGGAAACCCAGATCTCTCTGGAGGCCGATCAATACATTCCTTACCCTCTCGAAGAAGTGGCTATCGATTTCGAGATCCAGGGAGAATCCCCTTCCAATCCTGATCAAGTCGAAGTGTTGCTGGCGGCCTGCCGTCGGGAGAATGTCGATCTGCGGGTTGCTGCCCTGGAACTGGCCGATCTCAAACCAAAAGTGGTGGATGTGGAAGCCTACACCATGGAGCGGGCGTTCAGTCTGATTGCTGATCAGCTTGAGGATCAGGACGACCAGGTGGTCGCCGTGTTGGATATTGGTGCCACCATGACGACCCTGAGTGTTCTGGTGGGCAGGAAAACGGTCTATACCCGTGAGCAATTGTTTGGTGGCAAGCAGCTGACCGAAGAAATTCAGCGTCGTTATGGTCTTTCTGTGGAAGAGGCTGGTCTGGCGAAGAAGCAGGGCGGTCTACCCGACGACTATATCGACGAAGTCCTGGAGCCATTCAAAGACGCGGTCGTACAGCAGGTTACCCGTTCCCTGCAGTTCTTCTTTTCCTCCAGTCAATATAACGATGTGGATCACATTGTGCTGGCGGGTGGTGTCGCCTCCCTGGAAGGTTTGTGTGACCTGATCAGTGAAAAGTTGGGCACTGAAGTGAGTGTGGCCAATCCTTTTGCGGGTATGACGGTTGCGCCGAGAGTCAATGCCGCTGCGCTGGCCAATGATGCCCCGTCACTGATGATCGCAGTGGGTTTGGCGATGAGGAGTTTTGATTAATGGCGAATATTAACCTCCTCCCCTGGCGCGATGAATACCGCCGCGAGAAACAGCAGGAATTCCTTGTCATCCTGGGTGTTGTCGCTGCGGTCACTGCACTTTGTGTCTATATCTGGATCAGCATTATCAACGGTGCCATCGACTCCCAAAACGAGCGTAACAACATGCTTACCCAGGAGATCAAGGCGCTGGATGAGCGAGTCAAAGAAATCCAGAAGTTGAAAAAACGCCGTGCCGAACTGCTGGCGAGAATGAAAGTGATTCAGGGCTTGCAGGGCGAGCGTCCGGTGATTGTCCGTTATTTTGACGAGCTGGTGCGTGACGTTCCCGAAGGCGTTTACTTGAGAACTCTCAAGCGCACTGGTGATCGCATCGATATCACCGGGGTCACTGAATCCAATGTCAGGGTATCCGCCTTTATGCGTAATCTGGATGCCTCGGAGTGGTTTGCCAATCCCAACCTGAAGTCGGTTAAAGCGGCTCCTCAGTACGGCGAGCAGGCCAGTGAATTCACCATGAGCTTTGCGACCACCAAGCCCAAGGACGATGAGTCCGCGGGTAGTGGTGGCAGTAAAAAGCGTACAGGGAAATAGTAGCGAGGTTCATGATGGCATTTAGAGACGTTGTTGAACAACTCAACGAATTCGATATCAATGATATCGACTGGACCCGTATGGGAGTCTGGCCCACGACGGGCAAAGTGGTGCTGTGCATTATTTTGATCGCGGCAATTGTCGCGGGTGGGTACTTCCTGTTTGTGAAGGATTTAAATCTTGTTCTGGAGAAGGTGACGGCAAAAGAGCAGCAGTTGCGCGAAACCTTCCGGCAGAAAGCGTTCCAGGCGGCCAATCTGGAAGCTTATCGGGAGCAAATGAAAGAGATGGAGAAATCTTTTGGTGCCCTGGTTGCCCAGTTGCCCAGTGATACTGAAGTACCGGGTCTGTTAGAGGATATCGACGAGCGCGGTGCGGAAAGTGGTCTGACCATTGAAAGCATTACCCTGCAAAGTGAAAAACGCGGTGAGTTCTACGTTGAGTTACCCATTTCCATCAAGGTGCGGGGCCCATATCACGACTTTGGTGTGTTTGTCAGTGGTGTTGCCGGCATGCCACGGATTGTGACCCTGCACGATTACAATATTACAAAATCCTCAGTGGATGGCATGCTGGATATGACCATTTTGGCCAAGACTTACAGATACAACAGTGAGGGCAGCAAATGATGGTTTCGTTGAATTGGCCCCGCTGCGTTGGTTTGGCTGTGGCTGTGATGACGCTCTCCGCGTGTAGTGGCTCATCCAATCAGGATTTGAAGGATTTTATTGAAGAGACCAAACGTCGACCTGCCGGGCAGATCGAACCGCTTCCGCCGTTTGTTCCCTATCAGAGTTTTACCTACAGTGCGATGATGGAGCGTGCTCCGTTTGATCCGCCGGTTGAAGACATCGATCAGTTGATTCTGGGCAAGAACTCTAATGTGAAGCCGGATACCAGCCGTGAAAAAGAGTTTCTGGAAGGCTTCAATATTGAGTCACTGAAAATGGTGGGAACTCTCGAGCAGAACGGCATTCTGTGGGCGCTGATCAATGATGGCCAAGGGGGTATCCATCGGGTGACCCAGGGCAATCATATGGGGAAAAACTACGGTCGTATTGTGGCTACCTCCAAGCGCCAGATAGATATTATTGAAATTGTGCCCAACGGCGCGGATGGATGGGTCGAGCGCCCTCAAGTTATAAAAATTGCGGAGAAGGAATAACAATCATGTTAACAATGCATCTTAAGCGAAGTGTGGGGGCTGCCGCGGCGATGATCGGGGCGACGATGCTGACCGTCCTCTCCGCAGTGGCTTCGGCCAGTACCCTGCAAGACGTTCGTTTTGCGGAGTTGCCCGGAGACCGGTTTGAAGTTCGTTTGGGGTTCGATGCTCTGCCGGGCCAGCCTACCGGTTATACCATTGAACAGCCAGCCAGAATTGTGTTGGATTTTGAAGGTGTCGATAACAGTCTGGCCCAGCGCAAGTTTCCCTTGTCTTTTGATAACGCCAAGTCCGCAGTGGTGCTGAGCAGCGAAGACCGTACGCGTCTGATTCTGAACCTCTCCCAGTTGACCGCTTACAACACCCGTACAGAAGGGAATGATCTGGTTATTGAAGTCGGCAGTCAGACCGCCGGTAATTATCTTGCCAGTAATGACCGGGTTGAAGACTCTGTTTCTCAAAGTACGTCTGCCCGTCTCAGTGGTTCGTCATTGGGAATTAATGATATCGATTTTCGTCGCGGCGAAAACGGAGAGGGCAAGGTCATCGTTCAGTTGACCGATCCATCCGTGAATATTGATGTTGTTCAGCATGCCAATGATGTTGAAATCACCTTCATGAATACCCAGCTGCCACAATCCCTGCGCCGCAGTCTCGATGTTGTGGACTTTGCTACGCCGGTGACTTTTGTCGACGCTGAGGCTGAAGGGAGTGACGTAAAACTTACTGTTCGCGCGACTGGCGATTACGATTACCTGGCCTATCAGGCGGATGGGACTTACGTCGTCAGTGTAAAACCGCTGACACAGAAGGAGATTGCCGAGAAGAAAGCCCGTTTTGATTACGTCGGTGAAAAGCTGTCGTTGAACTTCCAGAATATCGAAGTGCGTTCAGTGTTGCAGTTGATTGCAGATTTTACCGAACTCAATCTGGTGGCCAGTGATACGGTAACCGGCAATATCACCCTGCGTTTGGACAATGTCCCCTGGGATCAGGCTCTGGATCTGGTGCTGAAAACCAAAGGGCTCGATAAGCGTCAGGTGGGTAATGTGATGATGGTGGCACCGGCAGCAGAAATTGCCGAGCGTGAGCGTCAGGAACTGGAAACCCAAAAGCAGTTACAGGAGCTGGCACCACTGCGTACGGAATACATCCGTGTGCGTTATGCGAGTGCCACTGAGTTGTTTAAGTTGTTTGGTAAAAGTAACAACGGCGGTGGCGGTAATCGCGGCGGCTCCGGTGATGGTGGCTCCACCGCCAGTATTCTCTCTGAGCGTGGCTCTGCTATTGTGGATGAGCGTACCAACTCCATTATTTTGACCGACACCGCGGATAAGATTGACGAGTTCAAGAAGTTGATTGAGCAGGTGGATATTCCTATCCGTCAGGTGATGATTGAAGCCCGCATTGTAATCGCCAATACCAACTTTGCCGAGGAAATGGGTATTAAATGGGGAGCCATTGGTGTCGATACTCCGGGGAACTCTTTAATCGAAGTGTCTGGCTCGCAAGATGGTCTGGATAGTGATCCCGGTTCTCCTGCTGACTTCTTCTTTGGTGGTGGTACCACCGATTTGGAAGAAAACCTGATGGTGGATCTCGGGATTGCGAATCCAGCTGGCAGCTTTGCCATGAGCTTCCTCAATGACAATGTGTTGCTGAGCATGGAGATTTCTGCACTGGAAGATTCTGGTTATGCTGAAATTGTGTCCCAACCTAAAGTAATTACCGGTGACAAGCAAAAAGCCAGCATTGAGTCGGGTACAGAGATTCCCTATCAAGAGGCCTCTTCCAGCGGTGCAACTTCTACCTCTTTTAAAGAGGCGGTATTGAAGCTGGATGTGACGCCGCAGATTACGCCGGATGACAATATCATTATGGATTTGAAGGTGAATCAGGACTCGGTTGGTGCAATTGATACTGCCAGCGGGATTCCCACCATTGATGTGACTGAGCTGCAAACACAAGTGTTGGTGGCCAACGGTCAGACTGTGGTGCTGGGCGGTATTTTCCAGACCGAGCAGGTTACTGGACAGACCAAAGTGCCGTTTCTGGGTGATCTGCCTTATATGGGGCGTCTGTTCCGTCAGGATGTCAGAAGTGAGACCAAGCGTGAGCTGTTAATCTTTATCACTCCGAAAATCCTGACAGACGCGACGGCTAAGTAATTAGCCTATTCCGTTGATCAATCCAGTAGTTGCTCAATACTGGTTGCAAGGGCGCAATGGAAAATGGTTTCATTGCGTCCTTCCTGTTTTAAAGTCTAAATGTTGGTAAGCAATCGATGTCACAAACTATTGTTCTGGTCGGCCCTATGGGGGCGGGCAAGTCTACCATCGGTAAATTGCTTGCAGGCATCCTTCATCTGCCTTTTTCTGACAGTGACCGGGTGATTGAAGACCGCACGGGAGCTGACATCCCCTGGATTTTTGATGTTGAAGGTGAGGACGGTTTTCGTCAGCGCGAAACCGCTGTGTTGAAAGATCTACTGGTGGCTGAACCCATGGTACTGGCTACGGGAGGCGGTATTGTGGTGCGCGAGGAAAACCGCGAGCTGCTGAAGGGTGACAGTATTGTCGTTTACCTGACGGCCTCCGTCGACCAGTTGGTGGAGCGCACTTACAAAGATAAAAAAAGACCACTTTTGCAGGTGGCTGATCCGCAAGCGAAAATTCGCGAACTCATTGCCCATCGGGATCCGCTGTATCAGGAAGTTGCTGATATCGTGATTCAGACTGATCGTCGCGGCCCTAAAGCTGTCGCCCAAGAGATTGCCCAGCAATACCAGCGTCATTCTCACTGACTCCTACCTGCTCGGTGCTTATGGTAGACTGCCAGTTTTGACGGGGTCCGTCCCTTCCTTTCTCAAGCTTGGTTCTGCTTCTTATGCACACATTACACGTCGATCTCGGGGATCGTAGCTACCCGATTTATATTGGTGAAAACCTCTTGGGAGACCCCCAGTGGTTGCGTCCTCATATTCATGGCCAGCAGGTGTGCATTGTTACCAACGAAACCATTGCGCCTTTGTATCTGGATCGTGTTAAGTCGGCGCTGGATGGTCTGACTGTATCCTGTGTGGTTTTACCTGATGGTGAGGCGTTTAAAACACTGGATACTCTCTCTCTGGTTTTTGATCGCCTGTTGGAGGACCGGCATAACCGCACCACCACTCTGATTGCCCTGGGTGGGGGGGTTGTGGGGGATATGACTGGATTTGCCGCGGCGTCTTACCAGCGTGGTGTGGACTTCATTCAGGTGCCGACAACCTTGTTGTCTCAGGTGGATTCATCTGTCGGGGGCAAAACCGGTGTTAATCACCCGCTGGGTAAAAATATGATCGGGGCTTTCTATCAGCCCAATGCGGTTATTATCGATACTCAGGTGCTGCAAACGCTTCCGCCACGAGAGTTGTCAGCGGGTATTGCTGAGGTGATCAAATACGGTTTGATCGTAGATGAGCCGTTTTACGATTGGCTGGAAACTAATGTTGAAAAACTGATCGCCTGCGACAGTGAGGCACTGGCTTATGCCATTGAGCGTTCTTGCCAGTGCAAGGCGGATGTGGTGGCGCAGGACGAACGTGAAGGTGGCATTCGGGCAATCCTGAACCTCGGGCATACCTTTGGTCATGCCATTGAAACCGCTCAGGGTTATGGCAGCTGGTTGCATGGTGAGGCGGTGGCGACGGGTATGTTGATGGCCGCGGATCTTTCTGCACGTGAAGGCAATATAGCGTTCTCGGAAGTAGAGCGTCTGCAGCGTCTTCTGATGCGGGCCAATTTACCCGTGGCCTCTCCGGAGGCGATGACTGAAGATGAATTTCTTGGTTTGATGGCGGTGGATAAAAAAGTGCTGGATGGGCAGTTGCGTCTGGTATTGCTCGAGAGTATTGGCAAGGCGTTGGTGACCAAGACCTTTTCCCTCGATAATCTCAAACAAACGCTGGCCGAGTGTTAGTGCTTGGCCTTAATGCTCGCTGCGGTTAGCCGTTTCTTTTCCTGATCAGTTATCTAGCCTGTAACAATGGCATAGCGCTTGCTCTGTATTCAGTATGGGCAGGCGTTTGGTCGTTTGTTGGCGTATAAAACAGCTTTTTCCCCAAGGTTTGTCTGAATTTGTTATCGGTTTCTTTCGCGAGTTGTGTGGCGGGCCCGTTTTTACTTTGCGGGCGATAAACCAGTGTGACAAGATGCGTAGAAATGGTGCGCCCAGGTGTTTAAGGTGCGCTATCAGATCTGTCACTGGCAAGGAGTACTGGCTGTCATGGGGTTCGCAAACACTGCAGGGAAGGTGGCGTCTTCATCATCGGATTATCTGGAGGCCTATCAGTTTTTATTTGATCCGTTTGAAATGACTGCCGGACTTTCGCCGGATGACTTTGTTTTTTATGCCGGTGCGCAGCGCGAACAGGTGCTGGAGCAGGTGGTGCATTTGTCCCGCTTCAGCGCCAGTGTTGTGGTTGTGGCTGGCGAGCAGGGCAGTGGCCGTACGACGCTGAAAAACCAGCTGGCAGTAGAGTTGAGCGAGCGCTTCAAGCAGGCTGACATTTCAGCCAATTCGCTGACCGTACCGGAGCAGGTTTTTAGTGAAATTGCGTTTGCCCTGGATTGTGAGGTTTCCGAGGAGGCCAGTGCCGGAGAGTTGATCTCGGCCATCCGGCATCAACTGGTGCAGCCGCAGGACGAGCCCCTGCTTGTGTTGCTGGACGATGCTCACCTGCTGAGTGATGCGGTGTTGAGTGCGCTGGTGAGCTTGTTGCAGTCGTCCCGTCAGGATGATGACTTGCCTTTTCAGGTGGTGATGTTTGGCGATCTGGATTTGATCGGCCGTCTCGACAGTTTTGCCATGGTGGATATCCTTCTGCACGATGTGGTGCTGCCACCGCTGTCGGAAGAGGAGATGGCCGAATATCTGGCGCTGAAGTTAGAGGTTGCGGGTTGGAATGATGACTTGCCTTTTGATGATAGCGAGCTGGAATATCTTTACGTACAGTCTTCCGGAATGCCGGGGATGGCTCACCAGCCTGCCAGGGATTTGCTGATCGACAAGATGCAGGCGCAGTTTGCGGCGGCTGGTCAAGATCGCGGGCTGGGGCTGCCGGTTGGACATATATTCAGTCTGGTGGTCTTGTTTGGTGTATTGCTCATGGCTTTCTTTTATAAAGACAGCTGGTTTGGAGGTAATGACCCAAATGGGGCCGGCGAAGAAGGCCAGCTTGTTTCCAGTGATCAGGTTGTGGAGCGTACGGTGGTACCGGTGAAGGTGCCTTTGACTACAGATTCTTCCGGTGACTCATCGGCGGTTGATGACCAGTCTGCCCCGGGGGTGGCTGTTAGTCAGGTCGGTGACGCAGGGGGTGAGATAAGCTCCCCTGCTATACTGGGTCCGGAGACGCAGAGCGGCACAGTCGACAGTGTGGAAAAACCGGTGGCTGCAATCGATCAGGCGTCGCAGGCAGAAGCCTCGTCGACACTGTCTGCAGATGAGCGCTATCTGATGTCGTTGGCGTCGTCTCACTATGTGCTGCAGGTGATGGCGAGCAGCTCAGAGCCCGCTGTTGAGGCTTACATGGAGCAGCAGAAGAACAGGAGCGCATTGCGGTTGTTTACGTCATCCCGGTCGGGAAAGCCGTGGTATGTGGTCGTGGCCGGGAACTACCCCACCGTAGAAGCGGCTCGTCAGGGGGTGGCATCGCTGCCTGAAGAGCAGAAGAAAGCGGGCCCCTGGCCGCGTAGCGTCGGGGATGTGCATGCAAAGATCAAAGATTATCGCGGCATTTAGCTGCACTATCGCGACATTAAGGGGCCGCCTTTAAGAGGGCTCCATTGCTGAACTTGCCAACCAGGCCGCAAGCGGGTAATATTCTGCGCCCATTTGCCAAGGAGCCCCTCAATTAGACAGGGGCTTTTTTGTCTCAGGCCTGATCACAAAGGTTTGAGCCCTTGATAAAGATTCTTGTTGGATTACTGAGAGACCGCCTATGAGCACTGGCCTCTACCAGATAGACGAATTTAAAGATAACTGTGGTTTTGGTTTGATCGCCCACTTAAAGGGTGAGACCAGCCATCGTTTGCTGACAACTGCTATTGAGTCATTGACCTGTATGACCCATCGCGGCGGTATCGCTGCTGATGGTAAAACCGGTGATGGCTGTGGCCTGCTGTTGCAAAAGCCGGATGGCTTTTTGCGCACGGTCGCCAAGACCGAACTGGGTGTCGAACTGGCTGACATCTACGGTATTGGTTCTATTATGCTGTCCCGCGATGATGAGGTCGCGGCAGCCGCGCGTTCTATCGTAGAGGAAGAGTTGCAGGCTCAGGGCTTGAAGGCCGTAGGCTGGAGAACCGTTCCGACCGATACCAGTTGCCTCGGGCCAATCGCCATGGCCTCGCTGCCTCAGTTTTCTCACCTGTTTGTTGAGGCTGATGCCGAATACTCCCAGCAGGAATTGACCGCGCGTCTGTTTATGGCTCGTCGTCTTGCCGAGAAGCGCTTGGCGGGTGACAAGAGCTTTTATATTGCCTCTCTCAGCGCCACGGTGATTTCCTATAAAGGCCTGATGATGCCGGTGGATCTGCCAAAGTTCTTCCTGGATCTGGCCAACGATGAGCTGGAAACCGCCATTTGCGTATTCCACCAACGCTTCTCCACCAACACCTCGCCTCAGTGGCCATTGGCGCAGCCGTTCCGCATGTTGGCGCACAACGGTGAAATCAACACCGTTATGGGTAACCGCAACTGGTCTGTCGCCCGTACGCCGAAATTCCAGACCGAGCTGCTGCCGGATCTTGAATCCATCACACCTCTGGTCAACCGTACCGGTTCTGACTCCTCCAGCCTGGATAATATGCTGGAAGTGTTGCTCACCGGGGGGATGGAGCTGCATCGCGCTGTGCGTATGCTGGTACCACCAGCCTGGCAGAATGTGGAACACATGGACCCGGATCTGCGCGCATTCTACGAGTACAACTCCATGCACGTGGAGCCGTGGGATGGTCCGGCTGGTCTGGTCATTACCGATGGTCGCTACGCGGTGTGTACCCTGGATCGCAACGGCCTGCGTCCGTCTCGCTGGGTGATTACCAAAGACGATTTCATTACGGTGGCCTCGGAAGTGGGCACCTACGATTACAAGCCTGAAGATGTGGTTGCCAAAGGCCGTTTGGGGCCTGGACAGATCCTGTCCGTGGATACACAAACCGGCGAGCTGTTCCACACCGAAGACGTCGACAAACTGCTGAAAGGCAGCAAGCCTTACAAGCAGTGGTTGAATGAAAAGGCCATGCGCATCGAGACCACTCTGGGTGTTGAAGGTGCAGACGAGCCAATTTCTCGCGAAGATCTGAAGACCTACCTGAAAATGTTTCAGGTGTCGTTTGAAGAGCGCGATCAGGTATTGCGTCCTCTGGCCGAAGGCGGTCAGGAAGCTGTGGGCTCCATGGGTGACGATACCCCAATGGCAGTACTGTCTGCGAAAGAGCGCAGTGTTTACGATTATTTCCGCCAGCAGTTTGCACAGGTAACCAACCCGCCGATCGACCCGTTGCGCGAAGCCATTGTGATGTCTCTGGAAACCTGTCTGGGTCGTGAGTTGTCTGTCTATGATGAGACCGATGCCCATGCCGACCGCATCATCCTGACATCGCCTGTGCTGTCTCCGGCCAAGTATCAGGCCGTGCTGAATTGTGACCGTCCGGGCTATGAAGCTCAGGTGTTCAACCTCAGTTACGATCCGGCAGAGAAAACGCTGGAGCAGGCCATCCGCGATCTGGTTGCCGATGCAGCCGAAGCCGTTCGCAACGGCAAGGTGTTGATGGTGCTGTCTGACAAGGTGATTGAAGAAGGCAAACTGCCAATTCACGGTTTGCTGGCCACCGGTGCTGTGCACCACAGCCTGACTCAGGCTGGCCTGCGTTGCGATGCCAACATTATTGTTGAGACCGCTACCGCCCGTGATTCGCACCATCTGGCGGCGCTGATTGGTTACGGTGCCACTGCGGTTTATCCGTACCTGAGCTATCAGGTGATCAACGAGCTGATTGAAACCGGTGAGTTGCTGCTGGATGCAACGTCGGCGTACACCAATTATCGCAAAGGTCTGAACAAAGGCCTGCTGAAAATTCTCTCCAAAATGGGGATCTCCACTGTAGCGTCTTACCGCGGTGCACAGCTGTTTGAAGCCATTGGTCTGAACAGCGACGTGATCGATCTCTGTTTTGCTGGCACCCCGAGTCGTATTCAGGGCGCGGGTTTTGAGGATCTGGAAAAAGATCAGAAAGCGCTGGCGAAAACGGCCTGGCAGAAACGCAAGCCGATTTCTCAGGGTGGTCTGCTGAAGTACGTGCACGGTGAGGAATACCACGCCTTTAACCCCGATGTGGTTCAGGCACTGCAAAAAGCGGTGAAGAGCGGTGATTACTCGGCGTGGCGTGACTACGCCGAGCTGGTCAATTCCCGTCCTACTGCGACACTGCGCGATCTGTTGGGGCTGAAAGAAGGTCTGCAGCCTATCGATGTCAGTGAAGTAGAGCCGATGGAATCCATCGTGCGTCGCTTTGACTCCGCGGCCATGTCGCTCGGTGCCCTGTCGCCGGAAGCTCACGAGGCGCTGGCTCAGGCCATGAACACTTTGGGTGGGCGCTCCAACAGCGGTGAGGGTGGTGAAGACCCTGTACGTTTTGGTACCAACAAGGTTTCCAAGATCAAGCAGATTGCGTCCGGTCGTTTTGGTGTGACTCCTCACTATCTGGTGAATGCTGAAGTTTTGCAGATTAAAGTTGCTCAGGGTGCCAAGCCCGGTGAAGGCGGCCAGCTGCCCGGTGGCAAGGTGAATAACCTGATTGCCCGTCTGCGTTACTCGGTACCTGGTGTGACCCTGATTTCGCCACCGCCGCACCACGATATTTATTCCATTGAGGATCTGGCTCAGCTGATCTACGACCTCAAGCAGGTGAATCCGGATGCTCTGGTGTCCGTGAAGCTGGTTTCCCGTCCGGGTGTGGGTACTATCGCGGCTGGTGTAGCCAAGGCTTACGCTGACCTGATTACCATTTCCGGTTACGACGGCGGTACGGCGGCGAGTCCGCTGACCTCTATCCGCTACGCTGGTTCGCCGTGGGAGTTGGGCCTGAGTGAAACTCACCAGACTCTGCGTGCCAACGATTTGCGTGACAAGGTTCGTGTTCAGACCGACGGTGGTCTGAAATCCGGTCTGGATGTAGTGAAGGCTGCGATTCTGGGGGCTGAAAGCTTCGGCTTTGGTACGGCACCGATGGTTGCTCTGGGTTGTAAATACCTGCGGATCTGTCACCTGAATAACTGTGCAACCGGTGTTGCCACTCAGAATGACAAGCTGCGTGATGAGCACTACATCGGCACGGTCGATATGGCGATCAACTTCTTCAAGTTTGTGGCGGAAGAAGCCCGCGAGTGGATGGCCCGTTTGGGGGTTCGCACGATTGAAGAGCTGGTGGGTCGTGTGGACCTGCTGGAGCGCATCGAGGGAACTACCGACAAGCAGGCCAAGCTGGATCTTAGCCCGATTGTGTATACCGATGAATTGCTCGACAGCAAGCCGCAGATCTGCAGCGTAGAGCGCAACACGCCTTACGATAAAGGCGAGTGTGCCGAGCGTATGGTGAAAGAGTTGCTGCCGGCTATTGAGGCGAAATCCGGTGGAGAGTTTTCTTTCCATATCACCAACTGTGATCGTTCCATCGGTGCGCGTATCAGTGGTGAAATCGCCAAGCGTCACGGTAACCAGGGTATGGCTGATGCGCCGATCAAGCTGAACCTCACCGGTATTGCCGGTCAGAGTTTCGGTGTCTGGAACGCCGGCGGCCTGGAACTGTACCTGGAAGGTGATGCCAACGATTACGTCGGTAAAGGCATGGCAGGTGGCAAGATTGTCCTGCGTCCGCCTCAAGGTTCTGAGTTTGCATCCAATGAAACCAGCATCATGGGTAACACCTGTTTGTATGGCGCGACTGGCGGCAAACTGTTTGCTGCGGGCAGTGCAGGCGAGCGTTGCGGTGTTCGTAACTCCGGTGCCCATGTTGTTGTCGAGGGCGCTGGTGACCACTGCTGTGAATACATGACTGGCGGTATCGTGACGGTTCTTGGCGAAACTGGCGTCAACTTCGGTGCAGGTATGACAGGCGGTTTTGCCTATGTACTGGATCAAAACAACACTTTTGTTGACAAGTACAACCACGAGTTGATTGAAATCCACCGCATTAACCGTGAGGCGCTGGAATCCCATCGCAATCATCTGCGTGGAATCATCGAAGAATTTGTTGCGGAAACCGGAAGTGCCTGGGGACAGGAGTTGCTCGACAACTTCGAAGACTACATTGGTAAATTCTGGTTGGTTAAACCGAAAGCGGCTGGCCTTGGGCAGCTGCTGGATAACGTCAAGCAGCGCGGCGAGTAAGTCGCCGCTGCGTCGTTTCGGTCTTTAATCGCTGCTGGCTCCAGCAGCGCAGACAACACTAAGCCCGTAGGTTTAACGGCAACAAACGCAATTTAGAGATAGAGCTTATGGCTGACCGTTTAAAAAACAACTTTCAGTTTTTGGATGTGGGTCGACAGGATCCCAACAAAAAAGCGATCGAAACTCGCAAGACCGAGTTTGTCGAAATTTATCAGCCGTTCAGTGAAGAGCAGGTCGCCAACCAGTCTCATCGCTGTCTCGAGTGTGGTAACCCTTACTGTGAGTGGAAATGCCCGGTACACAACTTCATTCCAAACTGGCTGAAGCTGATTTCCGAAGGCAATATTTTTGAAGCGGCAGAGCTCAGTCATCAGACCAACACCTTGCCGGAAGTCTGTGGTCGTGTGTGTCCGCAGGACCGTCTGTGTGAAGGCGCCTGTACCCTGAACGACGGCTTTGGTGCCGTGACCATTGGTAACGCAGAAAAGTACATTACTGATACCGCCTTTGCCATGGGCTGGAAGCCGGACATGTCGTCCGTTGTCTGGACCGACAAAAAAGTGGCCGTAATCGGCGCCGGACCTGCCGGTCTGGGTTGTGCCGACGTGCTGGTGCGCAACGGTGTCAAACCGGTGGTTTTTGATCGCTATCCCGAGATTGGCGGCCTGCTGACCTTTGGTATTCCCGAGTTCAAGCTGGAAAAATCAGTACTGGTTCGCCGTCGTGAAATCTTTACCGAGATGGGTATCGAATTCCGCCTGAACACCGAGATTGGCAAAGACATCTCCATGGAAGAATTGCTCAGTGAATACGATGCCGTGTTTATGGGCATGGGGACCTACAACTACATGAAGGGCGGTTTCCCCGGTGAAGATCTGCCCGGTGTGTTTGATGCCTTGCCGTTCCTGGTGTCCAACGTCAACCGCAACCTGGGCTTTGAAAAAGACCCCGCTGACTTTATCAGTGTTGAAGGTCAAAAAGTGGTGGTGCTCGGTGGTGGTGATACCGCTATGGACTGTAACCGTACCTCCATTCGCCAGCAGGCGGAATCGGTGACCTGTGCCTATCGTCGCGACGAAGAGAACATGCCCGGCTCCAAGCGCGAAGTGGCGAATGCTCGTGAAGAGGGCGTCGAATTCCTGTTCAACCGCCAGCCCATCGCCATTGTCGGTGAGGACAAGGTTGAAGGTGTGAAAGTGGTGACCACCCAGTTGGGTGAAGCTGATGAAAACGGCCGTCGTCGTCCTGAACCGATTCCTGGCAGTGAAGAGATTCTGCCGGCCGATGTGGTGCTGATCGCCTTTGGTTTCCGTCCAAGTCCGGAGCCCTGGTTTGCTGATCATCAGATCAACGTGAACGATTGGGGTGGTGTGGAAGCGCCGGAGAAGCAAGAGTTCAAATTCCAGACCTCCAACCCGAAAGTGTTTGCCGGAGGCGACATGGTACGCGGTTCTGATCTGGTGGTTACCGCGATTTGGGAAGGCCGTGAGGCTGCGGAAGGTATCCTGGATTACCTGGACGTCTGATCGGTGGCTTTTCAATGCTGATCCACAAAAACCCCGCACCGATGCGGGGTTTTTTGTATCCGGTTGAATCACAAGGCTGGAAGTCGCAACGAAGTAAACCCATGGCATTCATAGGTTTCGCCGAGGGACTTGACCGTACATTTCGCGTACAATGCCCGCACTTTCAATGACACACAGTTCTGATTTGTAGCGATGGCTACCAGAGGCTCCATGACCGAATTAAAAAATGATCGTTTTCTCCGTGCACTGTTAAAGCAACCTGTGGATAAGACTCCCGTGTGGATGATGCGCCAGGCGGGTCGTTACTTGCCTGAATACCGCGCAACCCGCGCCGAAGCCGGTGATTTCATGAGTCTGTGCATGAATCCTGAAAAAGCCTGCGAAGTGACCCTCCAGCCACTGGATCGCTATCCGCAACTGGATGCGGCGATTCTGTTTTCCGATATCCTGACAATACCTGACGCCATGGGACTGGGGCTGTATTTCGAGACCGGTGAAGGGCCACGCTTCAAAAAAACGGCCAGAACCGCTGCCGAAATCGAGGCCTTGCCGGTACTGGATACGAAAAAGGACCTGACATACGTGGTGGATGCCGTATCCACCATTCGCCGCGAGTTGAATGGCCGTGTACCTCTGATCGGTTTTACCGGCAGCCCCTGGACGCTGGCGACCTATATGGTCGAAGGTGGCTCATCCAAAGATTACCGCCGCACCAAAGCGATGCTTTACGATCAGCCGGAAGTGTTGCATGTATTGCTCGACAAGCTGGTGCTGTCCATCACTGACTACCTGAATCAACAGATTCTGGCCGGTGCCCAGGCGGTGCAGATTTTTGATTCCTGGGGCGGTGCCCTCAGTCACAATGCCTATCTTGAGTTCTCGCTCAACCCCATGCAGCGCATTATCGATGGCCTGATCAAGGAGCATGAGGGTCGCCAGGTGCCGGTGATTCTGTTCACCAAGGGCGGAGGCCAGTGGCTGGAATCCATGGCGGATACCGGTGCCACCGCGCTGGGGCTGGACTGGACGACGGATATTGGCGCTGCCCGTGCAAGGGTTGGGGATCGTGTCGCTCTGCAGGGGAATATGGATCCTGCCGTGCTTTACGCTCAGCCTGAGCGCATTCGGTCAGAAGTGGCCACAATTTTGCAATCCTATGGCCAGGGATCGGGACATATCTTTAACCTCGGCCACGGTGTCACTCCGGAGGTTAATCCGGCTCACGCCGGGGCCTTCTTTGAAGCTGTGCACGAGCTTTCGGCTCAATATCACCAGACAGAAGGCTAGGCCCAGAGGTTGAGCGGTTATTAAGAAAATGTTGCTTAGCCCAACTTGTTACTATAATAAGGATGTTTTCTGGTAAATACGCGTTGGTCAGTGAGTTTGGCGGGTGATTACTCTGGCTGCCCGCTGACGGTTTTTTGCTTGTCTTTCGCGTATTTCATTATTTAAAGTGTGAACGGATACAATGGCGGCCGGCGCAGGGTCTGTATACTCGAGCCTATTTAGGGTTTGAGTGAAACAGGGGGCGTGCCGGATGGGCGACGGGGCGGTTGCAATGGGCATAAAGCAAGTCAAAGTGGACGTGAATGAGGTCACGATCGGTATGTTCGTGTCTGGACTCGATCGTCCGTGGACTCAGACGCCGTTTCCTCTGCAGGGTTTTTACATCCGTGAAGCTGAAGAGATTCGCCAGCTGAAAGCTCACTGCCGCCATGTCTATATCGATGTGGCCAAGGGCGCGGGCCCGGTCGGCGCCCGCCTGAAAACCATCACCAGCGAGCCTCAGCGCAAAGGGGCGCGCCCGTCCCGCTCCAGTAAAGTCAAAATTGACGTTTCCCCTCTCAAGATCCGTCGTGACGTTTACAAGAATGAAACCCCCCTCAAGAAAGAGGTCAAGCACGCCCGTGAACTGCACCAGGCGGTGTTCAAGTCCATCGGCGAGGTTATGCAGCAACTGGGCAGCGGCGAGGCTGTGCCAGTGCAGGAGACCAAGCGGGTTGCCAGCCAGATGGTGGACAGTGTGCTGCGCAACCCCGACGCTTTTACCTAGCTGTCCCGGGTAAAAGAGGCGGATGAGCATACCTACGGCCACTCGGTTCGTTCTGCGGTGTGGGCGATTATCTTTGGTCGTCATGTGGGCATGGCGAAAAAGGATCTGGATGTCCTGGCAATGGGCGTCTTGCTGAAAGATGTGGGAAAGGCCGAACTCGAACGGTCGCTGCTGAACAAGTCCCAACGCACCCCGGAAGAAGAGAAAGAATACGAGCGCTTTGTCGAAATTGGTGTGGAGATTCTGAGGAAGACCCCCCAGGTCGAACCGAAAGTGATTTCTGTGGTTAAGACCCACTGTGAGCGGGTCAATGGCAGTGGCTTTCCCCAGCAATTGCGCGGAGACAAGATTCCCCTGCTTGGCAAGGTGGCCGGCATCGTTACCTATTACGATGATGTTACCAATCCACGTGGGGAGATGTACCCACTGGCACCTTCCCGCGCTGTAGCCAAGTTGTACGAGCGACGGGACAAAGAATTCCAGGAAGAACTGGTGGTAGAATTTATCCGTGCCATCGGTCTTTACCCTACCGGCACGCTGGTAGAGCTGAACACCGGCGAAGTGGCGGTGGTGGTCGAACAAAACTTTGAACGCCGTCTGAAGCCCAAAGTGGTTATTGTGCTGGACGCCTTTAAAGAGCCGCTGGCCAAGCACATTACTCTCGATCTGGCCGAGGATGACCGTCGCAAACAGGCCCTGGTGGACAGTGGTAAAAAACGTTTCGATGAAGTGGAAAAAATCGAAATTGCCCAGGATCTGGAGCCGGGAAGTTTCGATGTCGACATTCTGAAAATCCGTGATGACTATCTGTTTACTGACGAGAAAAAAAGCCTGTTTTCATTTTTAAAGCGACGTTAATGTCTGATCCCAACTGACGTTTAAGCTTTCCTATTTTAGACCCACCTACAAAAAAAGACGCTCAATGAGCGTCTTTTTTTGTAGGTGCCTGGGTTGTGCGTGGTTTACCGAACAATGCCCATCTTCTCGCCCATCAGCGTGGCAGAGCCGGCAGTAAAGTCTTCGCTCCACTCCATGGCGTCTTTGCCAAACAGCACAATAGCTGTCGATCCCAACTTGAAGCGGCCCATCTCATCGCCCGTGGCATAGCTAAAGGTCTGGCTGCCGTCGTAGTGGGTGGTACGAATGGTGCGAGGCTCCGGGGTGACCTGTCCAGCCCACACGGTTTCGATACTGGCCACAATCATGGCGCCTACCAGAATCACGGCCATCGGGCCGGCTTCTGTATCAAACAGGCAGACCGCACGCTCGTTGCGGGCAAACAGGCGTGGCACGTTCTCGGCGGTGGTGTCGTTGACCGAGAACAGGTCGCCCGGTACATGAGTCATGCTTTTCAAGGTGCCAGCCAGTGGCATATGCACCCGGTGATAATCGCGGGGTGACAGGTACACCACGGCAAACTTGCCGTCCTCGAAAGACTTGGCGGTCTCTGCATCGCCACCGATCAGTTCCAGCAGGCTGTAATCCTGTCCCTTGGCCTGAAAGATCCGGCCGTGCTTAATATCGCCAATCTGACTGATGGCGCCATCGGCTGGACAGACAATGGCGGCGTCTTCATCGCAGATGGGGCGGGCTTCCGGCTTCAGTGCGCGGGTAAAGAAGTTGTTGAACGAGCTGTATGCGCAGGGGTCCGTTACAACCGCCTCGCTCATATTGATGTCGTAGCGTTTTACAAACCAGCGGGTAAACGGATCCTTGATCCAGCTGATCGACGTGTTTGCCAGCCAGCCGGCCATGCGTGACAGGGCGTGCTGGGGAACGAGGTATTGGAATGCAATAAATAGTCTGTCTTTCATGGAATGTCTTATCAGATAATGGGAAGTGGTACTGACCGCAGAGCGGCTATTGTACTGGAAATGGCTCGGGTTTCTGTCATTTAACGATTCTGATCCAGTGTCGACAGGATATAACGGAAACTGGCCATGCGAATGGGACTGATGTCACCGTTTTCCAGAGCTGCCTGAATCGCGCAGCCGGGTTCGCTTTGATGGGCGCAGTCGCGAAACTTGCAGTGTCCGAGAAACGGACGGAATTCCACAAATCCTTCCAGCAGGCTCTGCTCGTCCATATGCCAGAGGCCAAATTCCCGGATGCCCGGTGAGTCGATCAAATGCCCCCCGGCGGGAAAGTGAAACAGGTGAGCGGTGGTGGTGGTGTGCGTGCCCTGTTGATTGATCTCGGACAGTTCGCCCACTTTCAGGTTCTCGTCTGGCAGCAGCATGTTGATCAGTGATGACTTGCCCACTCCGGATTGCCCGACAAAGACACTGGTGTAGTTGGCGAGATAATCGATCAGCTCGGCCAGCCCTTCCTGGGTTTTGGTGGAGACGTTGAGCCATTCATAGCCCAGCCCCTGATAGCGTTCCTGCAGTGTCTGCAGGTTATCGCGATTGCTGTCATCAATGCGGTCAATCTTGTTGAGCAGGATGATGGGTTGGATATCCAGCGTTTCTGCGGCCACCAGATAGCGGTCAATAAGATTGCCGACCGGTTCCGGGTAGGGGGCGATCACAATCAGGATGCGGTCGATATTGGCGGCCACGGTTTTCATGTCGCCGTAGGGGTCGGGGCGGCTCAGTTGGGAGTGCCGCTCCAGCACCGCGACAATAACCCCCAGCGGGGCGCCGCTGCGCCAGACCACCTTGTCACCGGTGACCAGTGAGCCCAGATTCGCTCGCATATGGCAGCGTTGCACCTGCCCCTGATTGTCGCCGTCGGTGGCTTCCACCAGTACCTGAGTGCCGTAGTGGGCAATGACCAGACCATGCTGTTCGGGGCCCAGATCCCCCTCCTCGATTTTTTCCTGAGCTTTTTCTGCCCGTTTGGCGGCGCGAGCAGCGCGCTCATCCTGAACTTTCTGGATGCGCCAGGCCTGGCGACGGGTCAGTTTACGTTTGCTCATGAAGTCATTGCCGGTAGTTAGCTGCTATGTCGTTAGCTGTTATAGTGGAGTAAGAATTTCGATCGTGTAAAAACTTCTGGCATTGTAGAGGATTTACAGGCTTAAGTAGCGTATTTAGAGTTTTTTAGTAGCGGATTTAACAATTATGAGCAATGAACAAAACAAAGATGACCGGCTGATCTGGATTGACCTGGAAATGACCGGGCTGCTGCCGGATTCCGATGTGATCATCGAGATCGCCACCATCGTCACCGACGCCGAGCTCAATGTACTTGCTGAGGGGCCGGTGTACGCGATTCACCAGTCCGAAGAAATCATGAACGGCATGGATGAGTGGAACACCCGCCAGCATGGCAAGTCGGGCCTGACCGCTCGGGTACTGGCCAGCGATGTCAGCACCGAGCAGGCGGAGCAGGCCACTATTGAGTTTCTGGAGCAGTGGGTGCCAAAGGGCAAATCACCAATTTGTGGCAACTCCATCTGTCAGGACCGCCGTTTTCTGGCGCGTTATATGCCTAAGCTGGAAGACTATTTCCACTATCGCAATCTGGATGTGAGTACGCTGAAAGAGCTGGCGCGCCGCTGGAAGCCAGAGGCGCTGGCGGGCGTAAAGAAATCCGGTGCACACCTGGCGCTGGATGATATCAAGGACTCGATTGAAGAGTTGCGGCACTACCGCAAGACCTTTATTCAGAACTAAAGGTCAGGTGTTGTATACATCCAGCACCAGCCCCCAGGCGTTGTGGGGTTCCGGCACATCCCAGTCGCTGTAAACTGCGTCCAGAGTCTTGTAGTAATGCTCGGCCACCTTGCGAAACGTGGGGCGGCCGGGATCGGTCAGCAGTACCCTTTCAACGCCGGCTTCCATCGCTCGTTCTATCAGATCCTGGACGGGGGCAACCAGACTGTCCCAGAAGCAGATGTCCGCTCCAATGATCATGTCGAACTGCGTGAGATGTTCGACGGTAATGTCTTCAAAGCGCATTTGGATGGTGTCCACCTCGACTCCGTTAAGTGCGGCGTGGTGTTCCAGGTAGGGGAAAACACTGTCATCGGCATCGAGGGCTATGACGTGGGCGTCAAACTCCCGGGCGCAGAAGATACCACCCAAACCCCATCCACAACCCAGCTCGAGAATACGACAGCCTTTGTCAGGCGGGCATTCCGACAGGTAATCCATCAGCAAAAATGTGGATTTCCAGAACTTGTTGCCGTGCAGAGAGGCGTCCCCGCCTTCGCGTTTCAGGCGACGGATGTCCGGATGGCTGTTCTTGAGTATCTGCAGTCCGAAAGCTTCACGGACGTGAGTCGGGGGCAGGGGTTCAGCAGCTTGGGTGTCCGAGGGTTGAGGCGTTTGCTCTGGCGGTGTCATAAACGGCTGTGTCCTTCAGATTGGTGTTGCTGGCGCGGCGTCAGTCGCGACGCGCCTTGATTTTACGGCGCCGACGGCGACCGGGTATTTCGTGTTGCTGCAGAGCCCACTGTACATGTTCCTGTACCAACGCCGAAGGGTAATCGAGTTTCTGTTGCAGGGCTGTGACAATGGCCTCGCTGGTAGGGGCATTACCCAGACCGACCGCGAGATTGCGGAGCCAGCGTTCGTAGCCAATACGGCGAATGGCTGATCCTTCGGTATTTTTTAAAAACTCTTCCTCGGTCCATTGAAACAAGGTGGACAAATCGCTGCGATCCAGTTGGTGCCTTGGCGTAAAACTGTCTTCGCTGGAGAAGGATGCGTACTTGTTCCACGGACAAATGGCCTGGCAGTCGTCGCAACCAAAGACCCGGTTGCCAATCGGTTCCCGGAACTCTAAGGGAATCGCCCCTTTGTTTTCAATGGTCAGGTAAGAAATACAGCGTCTGGCATCCAGTTCATAGGGGCGTGGAAATGCATCGGTGGGGCAGACTTTCAGGCAGGCCTGACAATCACCGCAGCGATCCTGTTCGTCGTTCTGGTCGATCGGTAGCGGCAGGCTGGTGTACACCTCGCCGAGAAAGAACCAGCTGCCGGCCTGACTGTTTAACAGGAGTGTGTGTTTGCCCACCCAGCCCAAACCGGCCTTGGCGGCCAGCGGGCGCTCCATAACCGGGGCGCTGTCCACAAAGGCGCGCTGCTGAAGGCCACTGTTGTTTTCTTCTGGAGCTGTTGTGGCGGCGGCCACTGCCTCTTCAATCCGTTTGGCCAGTTGGCTCAGGCGTTTGCGAATCAGCTTGTGGTAATCGCGGCCAAGGGCGTATCGGGAGACGTAGGCCTTCTCTCCGTCTTTCAGAATGCGTATCTGATCGGTATCGGCCGGAAGGTAATCCAGTCGTGCGCAGATCACTCTCTGGGTACCGGGGAGTAATTCTTCCGGTCTCGATCGTTTATTGTCGTGCTCGGCCAGCCAGGCCATGTCGCCCTGATAGCCTTTTTCCAGCCAGGCCTTCAGACGCGGTTCCTCGTCGCGGAGGTCAGCATCGGCAATGCCGATTTGCTGGAATCCCATTTCTCGTCCCCAGCGCTTGATGTCGTCGGCCAGAGTGTCGAGAAACTGAGGGGGAAACCCTGAGGTGGATGAATCCATTGAATCGCAAGCCTGTGTAAATGCCTTCAGCCTGAAGCCTTGGAGGGCGGTAAGTGTGTATAATTCTCCCATATTTAGCGCAAGTATTTAATGCGCCTGTTCAAAGCAACGTTTTTAGCAATTTACAGCAACTTCGAGAGCCCTAAATGTCAGACGGATCATCCACTACTGCTACCGCTCCTTTTACCCGGGTTTTACCGGAAGACCTCTACCGTGCTGAGCAGGTGCGGGAGCTGGACCGCTGTGCCATTGAAGAGCACGGCATATCCGGCATTCATTTGATGAAGCGTGCAGGGCGCGCAGCGTTTACCGCGTTGCTGGAACGCTGGCCTGAGCCGGAACAGATCACGGTTCTCTGTGGTGCCGGCAACAATGGTGGTGATGGTTATGTGATTGCCGCTCTGGCTGCCCAGCGTCGTATTCCCGTCACGGTGATCTACGTGGCCGATCCGGACAAGCTGCAGGGAGATGCCCGCACGGCTTACGAATTTGCCCGTCGCGAAGGGGTCATCATGCAACCGCTGCAGGAAAGCCAGGGCTTCAGTGGCGTGGTGGTGGACGCCATGCTGGGGACGGGCCTGCAGGGAGAAGTCCGCGAGCCCTTCCAGCAGGCGATTGACTGGCTGAACAAGTCAGGCCAGCCGGTTCTGGCGGTCGATATCCCCTCCGGTTTGTGTGCGGATACCGGTCGGGCTTTGGGGGTGGCCGTAAAAGCCGATGTGACTGTCAGTTTTATTGGTCTCAAGCAGGGGCTCTTGACCGGCCGCGGTCCGGCGCTGACAGGAGAGTTATTGTTTGCCGATCTGAACGTTCCTGCGGAAGTGTTTCGCAGCCAGATCGCCAATGTGGAGCGCTTGCAGCTCAGTCGCTTGCTGAAACAGCTGCCCGATCGTGACGGCGATGCCCACAAGGGAAATTTTGGCCATGTGATGGTCATTGGCGGTGACAGCGGCTTTGCCGGCGCGGCGGCAATGGCGGGTGAGGCTTCGGCGCGAATGGGGGCAGGTCTCACCAGTGTCGCCACGCGACCAGAACATGTGTCGCCCATCATTGCCCGTCGTCCGGAGTTGATGGTGCTGGGGGTGTCTTCGGGGCAGGAGCTGGAGGCGTTTCTGGATCGTCCTTCCGTGTTAGTGCTGGGGCCAGGTCTCGGGCACACGCCCTGGTCTGAGCAGATGCTGAAGCAGGCGGTAACCAGCGGCTTGCCCATGGTGCTGGATGCTGACGGTCTGAATCTGCTGGCTGAGGGCCGGGTTATTCCCAATACCAGTCAGCGGGATAACTGGATTTTGACGCCGCATCCCGGCGAGGCTGCACGCCTGCTGGGTTGCACCACCGCGGAGATTCAAAAGGATCGGTTTGCCTCCGCCCAGCAGTTGCAAAAACGCTTTGGTGGAACCGTGCTGCTGAAGGGGGCTGGCACCGTGATTGCGGCCGCAGATGGCAGCCTCAGTGTCGCCAATGTGGGTAATCCGGGTATGGCCTCCGGGGGGATGGGCGATGTGCTCAGCGGTGTGATTGGCGGTTTACTGGCTCAGGGGCTGGAACCTTGCGCTGCCACCAAACTGGCAGTGTGCCTGCACGGTACAGCCGCGGATCTGGCCGCGGATGAAAACGGCCAGCGCGGTTTGCTGGCAACGGATTTATTGCCATTCCTGCGTCAATTGCTGAACAGTCAGCTGGCCTGAGTTGTTGTGAAAACGTCTATGGGAAGCGAGTCGTGACCTTGGAACATTTTTTAGTGGATGAAGCGGCAACTGTGGCGGCAGGGCTGGCTGTCGGACAGGCGGCCAGGAGTGGTGCGGTGATCTTCCTGCAGGGTGACCTGGGCGCGGGCAAGACAACGTTCAGTCGGGGAGTGTTGCGCAGCTTTGGGCATTCAGGTGCGGTTAAGTCGCCCACTTATACGCTGGTTGAGCCCTACGAGTTTGGAGAGCAGCAGGTTTATCACTTTGACCTGTATCGGCTCGGTGATCCGGAAGAGCTGGAATACATGGGGATTCGGGATTATTTCACCGACCAGTCGCTGTGTCTGGTGGAATGGCCAAGTCGGGGTGAAGGTTTTCTCCCTGCAGCCGATGTGGTGGTGACCTTGCAGGTGGAGGCGCCGGGTCGCAGGATCACCATTGAGCCACATACCGAACGCGGCAAGACTCTGGTGCAGAATGTTGTATGGGCGAAGTAACCGTCACTGCGCCGATGACTTTGTGGTGAAGTTGCCTTCGACCCTTTAAACCTGTCGGGTTTGGCGGTACCTTAAGAGCTGGTGATTTTTAATACAACGGTTTGCGAGCCTGTTAAGCTGGCTTTGATAGTGAGAAATCCATAACAACGTTCAATACACAGTGGCCGGGAGATGATGGCGGTTGGCAGAGTGAATAAAGGTGTCTACAAAGACAGCTGTGCCATTAGGGGGGCAGGGCAACAGACTTCCAGTCACCGGTTGTTGATGCTGCTGGTCTTTTTGGTGTGCTCCTCATTCGGGCAGGTCATTAGTGCCGCTGTGCAGGTGGAAAGTGTCCGTCTCTGGCGTGCACCGGATAGCACTCGACTGGTGTTCGATCTCAGTGCAACCGTGCAGCACAAACTGTTCAGCCTTTCCAATCCATCCCGCTTGGTGATCGATATTGAAAATACCCGTTTGGGTACCAGTTTTGCCGACCTGCCATTAACAGATACGCCCATCCGTGGCATTCGCAGTGCCGAGCGCAACGGTAAAGATCTGCGCGTGGTTCTGGATCTGTCTGCCTCGATCAAGCCGAAGAGTTTTGTGTTGCCCAAACACGGCGACAAAAACGATCGGTTGGTGATTGATTTGTTTGATCGTGACAAACCTGTCGAAAAAACCGTGGAGAAACTGGTCAGCACGCACAAAGGCAAGCGCGACATTATCATTGCTATTGATGCCGGTCATGGCGGCGAGGACCCCGGAGCCTCCGGTCCTAAAATCAAAGGTCGTCATCTGCGGGAAAAAGACGTGGTTCTGGCAATCAGCAAGCAGTTGGCGGCCATGATCAATGCGGAACCCGGTTATCGGGCAGAGCTGGTGCGCACCGGAGACTATTACATTCCTCTGCGCAAACGTCGGGATATTGCCCGTGAGAAGCGAGCTGACCTGTTTGTCTCGATTCACGCCGATGCGTTCAAAAATCCTCGTGCCAGTGGCGCCTCGGTGTTTGCCCTGTCTCGCAGCGGCGCGACTTCGGAAACCGCCCGTTTTCTGGCTCAACAGGAAAACGAGGCGGATTTGATTGGCGGTGTTGGTGGTGTCAGCCTGGATGACAAAGACGAAGTGTTGCGCGGTGTGCTGGTGGATTTGTCCATGACTGCAACGCTGGGCTCCAGCCTGCAAGTGGGTGACAAGGTTCTGAAGTCCATGGGTACCTTTGCCCATCTGCACAAGCATCAGGTCGAGCAGGCGGGGTTTGCGGTGCTGAAATCACCGGATGTGCCGAGCATTCTGGTGGAAACCGGTTTTATCTCAAACCCGGGTGAAGCCAACAAACTGAACAGTTACGCCTATCGGCAGAGATTGTCGACAGCCATCTTCAAAGGGATCAAACAGCACTTTTATGCGGTTCCGCCGGCTGGAAGTTATGTGGCCTACCTCAAATACGGCGGTAAGCCTGTTGCTTCATCGAAGGGAATGGCAACCGAACATGTAATTTCTCGCGGCGACACCCTCAGTGGTATTGCCCGTCAATACGATGTGACGGTGGGCCAGATACAAAAGGCCAACCGGATGACCAATAGCACCATCCGGATCGGGCAAAAGCTTAAAATTCCCGCCTCTTAAGTGCAGCTTCTCCTTTGCGGGAGAGACTGCGAAAGGTTTCTTTATTTATGTCTAAAATCAATTTATTTCATGTCAAAGATTAAATTACTGAGCCCGCGACTGGCTAACCAGATTGCTGCCGGTGAGGTGGTTGAACGTCCCGCATCTGTCATCAAGGAGGTGTTGGAAAACAGTCTGGATGCTGGCGCCACCCGTCTCGATGTGGATATCGAGAATGGCGGTATCAAATTGATGCGTGTGCGCGATAACGGCAGCGGTATTGACAAGGACGACTTGCCGTTGGCACTCAGTCGTCACGCCACCAGTAAAATCTATCAGCTCGATGATCTGGAAGCGGTAGCAACACTTGGCTTTCGGGGTGAGGCGCTGGCGAGTATCAGTTCGGTGTCCCGTCTTACGGTCACCAGCAATACCGGTGAAGAGAGCAATGGCTGGTGTGCCAAGGCTGAAGGGCGCGATATGGAGGCGGATGTGGCGCCTGCTGCTCATCCTCAGGGCACCACGGTAGAAGTGCGGGATTTGTTTTTTAACACCCCCGCCCGACGCAAATTCTTGCGCACCGAAAAAACAGAATTCAATCGCATCGAAGACAACATCAAAAAGCTGGCACTGTCCCGTTTTGATGTGGGCTTTAATCTGCGTCACAACGGACGAGTGATTCACAGCTGGCGCGCCGCGCAGTCACAAGTCGAGCAGGAGCGGCGTGTAGCCCAGGTGTGCGGTCCGGTGTTTATGGAAAACGCGGTGCATATTGATATTGAGCGCGGCGATTTAAAACTGTGGGGCTGGGTAGCCTTGCCGACCTTCTCCCGTAGCCAGGCGGACTTGCAGCATTTTTATGTCAACGGACGGGCCATTAAAGATCGCCTGGTTACCCATGCGGTGCGTCAGGCTTATCAGGATGTGTTGTTTCACGGCCGTCACCCGGCGTTTGTGTTGTATCTGGAGTTGAATCCGGCAACTGTGGATGTAAACGTGCATCCCACCAAACACGAAGTGCGCTTCCGCGACAGTCGCATGGTGCACGACTTCCTGTTTCGCAGTCTACATCATGCGCTGGCGGAAGTGCGGCCCAGGGACCAGATGCAGGCGTCCACTGATCTGTCGTTGCAGCCGACCACTCAGGTCTCTGGTGTTGAAGCGGGTGAGTTCAAGCAGCAGGAAAGTATGACGTTTCGTCCTTCACCTGCATCGGGCAGTTCCTCGGCGCCGTCCATGTTTGGTGGTTACAGCGGCAACGGTGATGTTTCGGCGCAGAGTGTCAGTGAACAAATGCCTGCGTATCAGCAGCTGTATGGCTCTTCTCGGGAGATGCCGTCGGCAGCTTTCACGCCGCGGGCTTCAGGGGCCAGTTTTGACGAGCTGGAACGCACTGACAGTGAAATCCCACCGCTGGGCTATGCCATTGCCCAGTTGAAAGGCATTTATATTCTGGCTGAAAATGCCCAGGGATTGATTGTGGTGGATATGCACGCAGCCCACGAGCGAATTACCTACGAGCGTATGAAGCTGGCTGTGGCAGAACAGGGAATTCAGACGCAGCCGTTGCTGGTGCCCGAAACCATTGCCGTCAGCCAAAAAGAAGCCGATTGCGCGGAAGAACACGATGATGTCTTTCGCTCGCTGGGGTTTGAATTACAGCGCGCAGGACCGGAGAGTTTGCTGATCCGCCAAGTGCCTGTGATTTTAAACCGTGCCAATGTTGAGCAACTGGTGCGTGATGTACTGTCGGATCTGCTGGAGTACGGTTCCAGCAAACGCATCGATCATCACATCAATGAAATTCTCAGTACCATGGCCTGTCACGGTTCTGTGCGGGCCAACCGCAAGCTGACGATTCCGGAAATGAACGCTTTGTTGCGTGATATGGAGGCGACAGAGCGCAGTGGGCAGTGTAACCACGGACGTCCCACCTGGGCATTGCAAACACTGGATGAGCTGGACAAGTTGTTTTTGCGGGGGCAGTAATTCGGGAGAGCAGCTTTAATTCGCGGAAGACAGAGTCTGCAACAGGGCTCTGGCGTCTTCCGCCGGCAATGGTTTGGAATAGAGGTAACCCTGAGCGTAGTCGCAATTATTCTGCTGCAGAATATCCCTCTGAGCTTCAGTCTCAACGCCCTCGGCCACTAGTTTTAGATTCAGTTTGTGGGCCATAGCAATGATTGCACTGACGATTTCCAGATCGTCGCTGTCCCCGGGCAAGTCCTTGATGAAGGTGCGATCAATCTTGAGGATATCCAGTGGCAGGGATTTCAGATAACTCAGTGAAGAATAACCCGTTCCAAAGTCGTCGATGGCGATACTGATGCCCAGTGCCTGCAATTGTGAGAGTTGTTCCTGAGTCAGTTCAATGTCTTCCATCAACATGGTTTCAGTCAATTCCAGTTCCAGGGACTGTGGAGATAATTGATGGTGATGCAGGGCTTTCTGAATCTGTTCAGGAAGGTCGGGATCCTGTAGTTGTCGGGGTGAAATATTTACGGCGATGCGGATGTTATCAAAGCCAGCAATGACCCACTCCCTGGCCTGGCGGCAGGTCTCTTCCAGAATCCATTGGCCCAGTTTCAGGATCTGTCCTGTTTCTTCCAGCAGGCTGATAAATGTATCTGGAAGTAGCAGACCACGGACAGGATGCTGCCATCGGATCAGGGTCTCAAAACCAATCAGTTTGTCGCTGTTAAGATCGAATTGCGGTTGGTAGTGAAGCACAAACTCGTTTTCTTGCAGCGCCTTGCGTAATTCATTTTCCAATTCCATTTTGGCGACAGCGAGATCGGTCATGTTATGAGTAAAACGCTGGTATTTGTTACGGCCGAGTGCTTTGGCTGTGTACATGGCCAAGTCTGCATTTTGCAGTAGATCTTCACTGGTTTTTCCATCTTTGGGTGCAGACACAACGCCAATGCTGGCAGAGACAATCACTTCAGCAGCACGAAGTTTGATCGGATTTTGAAGCTGGTTCAAAATATGTTTGGCAACTATTTCGTCATCTTGAGGTTTGCTTAATTCAGTGATCAGTACACAGAATTCATCACCTCCCAATCGGGCAATAAAGTCTGAACTGCGTACACAGGTTCGCAGGCGCTGGGCTACAATTTTTAGCAGTTCATCACCGGCATTGTGGCCCATGGAATCATTAATGCGCTTGAAATTATCCAGGTCGATAAACAGTAGGGAGCAGTTTGTGCCGTTAGCTTGAGTTTCTTTTATCGCTGTTTTCAGTTGGTCCATCAGCGCCCGCCGGTTGGCTAGGCTGGTGAGGCTGTCATACATGGCGATGTTATGAAGATGTCTGGTTTGCTGATGAATCTCCAGTCGCATTTCAGTGAGCTGTTGACAGACCATCTCTTCGGTTTCATTGAGTACGTCGATTTCATCTTTAAGCCAGTGGCTGGAACGATTTTTTCTCAACTGATCCAGTGTCACTTGAAATTCGCCGCTGGACAAAAGCGGCAACAACTTTGCCTGACGATGCAGGCGTGTGATTGGCTTCCACAGAAAAGCCAGTAACAAAAAACAGGATATGGTAATGCCGGCGATGGCCACCATGATTAAAGCGCGGCGGGATGATTGCATGAGTTGCACGCTGGCGCTGGTGTTGACGATGATGGCAAAAAAGTTCTCTGGTGAGCCCTGATCAATGGGAATCATGCTGACTTCATAGCTTTCTTCGTCTATTTGAACCGAGCTGCTTTTGTGTCGTAGCGAATCAAAAGTCTTTGACTGTTCCAGCTGAGTCAAAATCGGCAATGTCTTGCGAAAATGAGTCAGTTGTAGCAGGTCCTTGTTCCAGTTGTTCAGTTGAGACAGGGGCTGGTGATCGTTATTGGGCGGAATCAAAATGCCAATATCGGCACCGGTAATTTCACTGAAGCCGATCAGCAGGTCAGCCATGTTGATATCGAACAACAGGTAAAGGGGGCTGCCCCCAGGATTCAGTACAGGAGCGGTTACGATCTGGTAACACATGCTTTCACAAAGCACTTCCCAGTGAGGTGATGTGTGAGAGGACAGGTTGACCGTTGAGTGGGTGGATGCCTGTGGTGTTTGCCACAATACTGTGCCCTGTTCATCAAACAGTGTGGCAGATTCAATGCCCCAATTGAGCTGCAAACTGGACCACTGTTGATTCAGTGTTTGTATCAGGCTGCTTTTCTGGCTGCCTTGTTGAGGGTTATTACTGAGGAGGGGGATCAGGTCGATCAGTTGCAAATTTTGACGGTAGGATTGATCCAGTAACCCCTGCATGACGCGGTGCAATTTTTCGAACTGCTGTTGTTGCTGTTGTCTGGAAAGCGTATGCAGCTGGTTGCTGTTCAGGGTGGCCAGAAATCCACACAAAATAATCAGGATGGTGAGAACGAGAATGACAGCTTTCCATTTCAGGCTGAAGAACATAATGAGATCCATCCATGTGTGGTCGTCTAAAAACGGTAACTGACTTCCGCTGCAATCATGGTCCACTTTTTACTGGCTTGTGAAAGGTCGTTGTCATTATACGATAACCAGGCTGTGCCCCGGACATGATGAGCTTCCAAAGCCAGGTGCCAGTGATCATCCGGTTCAAATTTCACGCCGACTGTCGTATCAAAGGCATACTGGTTGTGAGCTGGATTGCCAGTGGCTGCTGCATATTTTTCACCATCCTTATCGTCAGTGTTGCGATAGAGAATGTCCCGTCGAATGTAGACCTGCAGTTGCGGGTTGATTCGGTAGTGAATCGATCCGTACATGCCCAGGCTGTCGTACTCTGTACCTCCTCTGGGTGAGCTGTCTTTACGACGCAGATTCCAGTCCAGAATTTCGCTGGTAAACTGCCACTGGCCGTAGTTAAACTCTATAGACCAAATGTTGATTTTTGTCCTGGTTTTGCCCGGGTATCCATTCAGTGGTGCAGTCATTGTGACGCCAGGAGACACCGTGATTTCTCGAGTGCCAGGATCCGGTGTGAATTTTACAAGTGTTTCGGCGCGGGTGTAGGCCAGCCTGAGCTTGCCGCCGTAAGATTCCGTCATTATCCGGAAAATTCTGGCATCTTTCCCTTCAAAATCCCCCTTGATACCCAAGGGGATTGTAAACTCATTGGCGGAAGCTTCGGTGAATAAGGGCTTGCCGCTCAGAGCATCAACCTGAATCAGGTGTTGTCCCCAGTACCAGCTGCCGTAAAGTGATATGGAATCCGAGGTATGAAAAACATCTCTCAGGGAATCGTAGTAAACCGATTCCGGCAACAGAACGGAGGATCTGTTGGCAGCAATATCACGGGTGTCGGTGAAGAAACCGTAAGGGTTTTTGATGCGGCCGGCTCTGATGCCCATTTGCCCCTGAAGGTTGTCAATCAGGTTGAAATCGATCATGGCGTAATCGGTGTAGACTTTGTCGGGTGAGGTTTCACCCGCCTGACGGTAAATGGCCTGAGCGGAAAAACGGAGTCTTTTCGTTGCGTCCCAGCTAACGCCACCGATGACGCTGTTAAAATCCCAGCTGACGTCTTCGCTGTTGCCGAAAAATTCATTCTTGGTGGTGTAGATGGCTCCCTGGCTGATGTAGCCGTGCCAGTTCCAGTCGTCGGCTCGGGCGATGTCCGGTTGCAGCAGGAAAGACATGGCGAGTGCCGCTGGCAGAAGTTTATTGCAGTGAGAAGTAAATAAGCTCATCGCTGACTTCTCCTGTGTTGCTTGAAAGAGGTAAATAGCCAATGCTGCCGGGAGTGGCCATGAGTTTTTGACGCATGTCAGTTACCGATCTGACTTCAACAGGCGCGCGTCCGATGCCGGTATAGACTTGCCGGTTCCAGTGTCGTCGCAGTTGATGAGGCAATAGTTTGAGAGTCTGCACGACAAAGTTTCGGTGCAGGTCGTTCTGGTCGGGAAGCACAAATACCGTGATGTCACTGCCGTCCTGCCAGTGTTTAACTCTCATGGTAAAAATGGCCCGGGCCTCATTGAGTTTCAGGTGTTCCAGGTATGGTGGGGGATGTAACGCGACCAGCACCTTCTGTGCTGGAATCTCGGATGCCTGGACAAGGCATGGCCAGCTCAGGAGTATCAGTATGCAAGGTAGAGGGCGGAGCCAATGTAAGAAAAGTGCCGTCAAAAGTTCTTCCTTGTGCTGACAGACTTTGAGTGCCAGATATTATTGCTGTTCTTGCGTCAGTGTAGTCTAAATACTCTACCGAGTTTACTCCTTTATAGATTGGGGTGGGAGTGACTCATGTGGCTTGTTAGAATGGCGCGTCTGCAAGTGTAATACAGCTTGCTTTGAAGGTTATATATTATGTCCCGTTTTAACAAACCGCTGCTGATTTTTCTGATGGGACCCACCGCCTCAGGTAAGACGGATCTCGCGATCGCCTTGCGAGAAGAGTTACCGGTGGACATCATCAGTGTGGATTCTGCTCTGGTGTACCGTCAGATGGATATTGGCAGTGCCAAGCCCAGTGCACAAGAGCAGGCGCTGGCACCCCATCGACTGATGGATATTCGTGACCCGAGTGAGCCTTATTCTGCGGCAGAGTTTCGCGAAGATGCTCTGCGGGAAATTGAAGACATTGTCGCTCAGGGGCGAATACCGCTGCTGGTGGGCGGCACCATGATGTATTTCAAAGCACTGCTGGAAGGCTTTGCCGATATGCCCGCTGCTGATCAGGAGGTCAGAGCCGCTATCGAAGCCGAGGCTGAGAAGTTGGGTTGGCCGGCCATTCACGAGCAGCTGGCAGCTGTCGATCCGGAATCTGCCGCTGCGATCCACCCTAACCACTCGCAGCGACTCAGCAGAGCGCTGGAAGTGTATCGGGTATCCGGCAAAACCATGACTGAACTGCGTCAGCAGCAGGATCGTCAGGCGCAGGATCTTCATCAGAGATTTCATGTCGTACAGGTGGCGATTGCTCCGCGTGATCGGGCGGTGTTGCATGATCGCATTGCCAGGCGCTTTGAGCTCATGCTGCAGAACGGCTTTCTGGAAGAGGTCCGGCGGTTATACAATCGCGGTGATCTGCACCCGGACCTGCCGGCGATTCGCGCGGTGGGATACCGTCAGGTTTGGGATTATCTGGCCGGAGAGTGCACTTATGACGAAATGGTGACGCGAGGGGTTGTGGCTACCCGTCAACTGGCCAAGCGTCAATTAACCTGGTTGAGGGGGTGGGATCAGCTCAATTGGCTCTATACGGACACCGAGGAGGGCCAATTTCTCAAAAAAACAGTTCTTATCAAGGAATTTCTGAACTTTTTACCCGAAACGCCCCTATAATAGGGGCTGCACCTATAATTGTTAGGTGTACAGTCAGTTTTTATAGTCATTTTTATTAACGCTTACTTGCCGCCCGGCTGAATTTAGACACAACCGGATTTAACGGCAGCTTGTAATTGCTATTCAGCAAAGGAGAACCATTATGTCAAAGGGGCATAGTCTACAAGACCCTTACTTGAACGTTCTGCGAAAAGAACGTATTCCCGTGTCCATTTACCTTGTTAACGGCATCAAACTTCAGGGGCAGGTTGAGTCATTTGACCAGTTTGTTGTTCTGTTGAAAAACACCGTCAGCCAGATGGTCTACAAACATGCAATTTCTACCGTCGTTCCTTCTCGCGCAGTGCGTGTGCCTATGCTGAACCCTCAGGGTGAAGGCGAAGAGGGCGAAGGCTAAACTTTTGAGGTACGTCGTTGTTCTTTGATCGTCCCGACTCCGGTGAACTGGCTGTGCTGGTTCATTTGGAGTTTCCCCAGCATACCGATCCCGATGATCCCCGTGAATTTGAAGAACTGGTGTTGTCAGCAGGTGGCGACCCCGTCGATTTTATTACCGGTCAGCGGTCCACTCCCCATGCCCGCTATTTTGTCGGAACCGGCAAACTGGAAGAGCTGAAGCAGTGTGTGCAATTGCACCAGGCAGAACTGGTGATCTTCAATCACAATCTCTCTCCCAGTCAGGAGCGCAACCTGGAACACGAACTCAAATGCCGTGTTTTGGATCGCACCGGCCTGATTCTCGATATCTTTGCCCAGCGTGCCCGAACCCACGAAGGTAAATTGCAGGTTGAGCTGGCGCAGCTGCGTCATATGTCGACCCGGCTGATTCGTGGCTGGACTCACCTTGAGCGGCAAAAAGGCGGGATTGGTCTGCGCGGGCCGGGTGAAACCCAGCTTGAGACCGACAGGCGTCTGTTGCGTGGCCGTATCAAAGCCATCGAGAAGCGCCTGGAAAAGGTGCGCCGTCAGCGTGATCAGGGGCGTCGTTCCCGCCGTCGGGCAGAGGTGCCCACCGTCTCGCTGGTGGGCTACACCAACGCTGGCAAATCCACGTTGTTCAACAGCATTACCGATGCCGGCGTCTATGCCCAGGATCAGCTGTTTGCGACCCTGGATCCAACCATGCGCCGCATCTCGCTGCCGACACTGGGCCCGGCAGTGCTGGCTGACACCGTAGGGTTTATCAGTCACCTGCCTCACCGTCTGGTTGAGGCGTTCCGTGCTACATTGGAGGAAGCGGCCAGTTCGGATTTGCTGTTGCACGTCATTGATGCTGCAGATGAAGAGCGTGCCCGCAACATCGAACAGGTGGAAGAGGTGTTGCAGGAGATTGGCGCGGCTGAACTGCCACAGCTGCGGGTGTACAACAAAATTGATTTGCTGGAGGATTTTGGTCCGCGTCTCGATCGCGATGACGAGGACAAGCCCGTGGCTGTCTGGCTGTCGGCTCACTCGGGTGAAGGCATTGATTTGCTATTTGAGGCGGTGGCCGAGTTGCTGGGTGAAGAGCGGGTGCTGGAAACGCTGTGTCTGGAACCGTCCCAGTCCCGTTTGCGGGCCAAATTGTACGAGTGCAATGCGGTGACAGAAGAGCATTACACCAGTGATGGCGGCATCGAGCTGGCGGTTAACATCCAAAAAGCGGATTTGCTGCGTATTCTCAGTCAGGAACATCTATCTTTTGAGTCGCTGAACTGGCAGTCTCGCTCTGCGGGCTGATGTAAGACCGCTTCAGTCAGTGCCGGTCAGTAAAGAAGCGTTGGGCTGAACGGCTAGAGGTAAAGCAGTTCACCTTTCTGTGGATAGCTTTGTTAGAATCGGTGCAAAGGTACCCTGACCGGTACGGTAACAGATAATCATAAGCGACCGGACGTGAGTCCCTGAAGGATAACCGTCGGGTTGCTGAAACGGATTGACATTAACGGAGAGTGACTATGGCCTGGAATGAACCGGGTGGAAATAATCAAGACCCTTGGGGGGGCAAGCGTGGCAATGACGGCCCTCCCGATCTCGATGAGGCACTGAAAAAGTTTCAGGAGAAACTGGGTGGTATTTTTGGTGGAGGCAACAACGGCGGCAGCTCTCAGGGCGGCGGTTTAAGCGGCTCTGCCATAGGGTTTATATTGGTCGTTGTGGCTGTGGTCTATGGCCTGTTTGGCTTTTATCAGGTCAACGAACAGGAAAAAGCCGTGATTCTGCGCTTTGGTGTGTATTCCGGTACCGCAGACGCGGGCCTGCACTGGAATCCGCCGCTGGTGGATAATGTGACCAAGGTAAACGTCACCAAGGTTCGCTCACACAGTACTCGCGGCGAGATGCTGACCCAGGATCTCAACATTGTTGAGGTCAACCTGTCTGTCCAGTATCGCATCGGCGATGCCAAGAGTTTCGTGCTGCGTGTTCGTGACCCGGAAGCCAGTCTGGCTCAGGCCATGGACAGTGCCCTGCGTCACGTAGTGGGTTCAACCGAGATGCACGAAGTGCTGACCGAAGGTCGTGAGCAGATGGCCATCGATGTACAGACTCGCCTGCAGGACTACCTGAACGTCTATGAGACCGGTATTGAGGTCGACAAGGTGAACGTCGAAGAAACCACCCCGCCCCGTGAAGTTCAGGCCGCGTTTGACGATGTGAACAAGGCGCGGGAAGACGAAGAGCGTCTGAAAAACGAAGCCCAGGCTTACGCTAACGGCATCATCCCTGAGGCTCGCGGTGCCGCTCAGCGTGTTATCGAAGAAGCGATGGCCTACCGCGAGCAAAAGGTCGCCGAAGCGGAAGGTGAGGCGAAACGCTTTGAGCAGCTGTTGTCAGAGTACAAGAAAGCTCCGGAAGTGACGCGTGAGCGTCTCTATCTCGAAGCTGTGCAGGATGTTATGGCCAGCAGTTCCAAGGTGCTGGTCGATGTGAAAGGCGGTAACAACATGCTGTATTTGCCGCTCGATAAAATGATGAGTGCCCAGCCTTCCGTGACCAGTTCCTCGACCGTGTCACCGGCTGTGATCCGTGAGATCAGTGACAAGGTGGTAGAACAATTGCGTCGTGAATCGATCAGCAACACGACTCGTCGCAGGGAGACTCGTTAATTATGAACAACAAAGTATTTAGCATCGTTATTGGTGCGTTGATCCTTTTCTTTGTGGCTTCCAATACGCTCTTTATTATCAAAGAGACAGAGCGTGGCGTGATGCTGAAGTTTGGTAAGGTCGTCAACGCGGACATTCCGCCGGGTCTGCATTTCAAGATTCCGATGGTGAACGAAGTGCGCAAATTCGACGGTCGGGTGCTGACACTGGATGTACGTCCACAGCGTTTCCTGACGGTTGAGAAAAAAGGCATGATCGTTGATTCCTATGCCAAATGGCGGATTAAAGACGTCAGCACCTACTACACCGCGACTAACGGTGAAGAGGCGACGGCCGTGCGCAACATGGACCAGCGCATCAACGAAGGTCTGCGTAACTCCTTTGGTGAGCACTCCCTGCAAGAAGTGATCAGTGGCGAGCGTGATCAGCTGATGGTCGATCTGACGGAAAGTCTCAACAAGCTGACCCTGGAGCGTTACGGTATCGAACTGATTGATGTGCGGATCAAGCGCATCGACTTGCCAGAGCAGGTCAGTGAGTCCGTGTTCAACCGGATGAATACCGAGCGTGAGCGTGAAGCCCGGGAGCACCGCTCGAAAGGTAAGGAGCAGGCAGAAGTGATTCGCGCCGATGCCGATCGTCAGCGCACCATCCTGGAGGCGGAAGCCTACCGTGATGCCGAGCAGCTGCGTGGTGAAGGTGATGCCAAAGCCGCCGCCATCTACTCGTCAGCCTACAGCCAGGATCCGGAGTTCTACAGCTTTGTCAGAAGCCTGACGGCCTATCGTGAGAGCTTCAAGAACAAAAGCGACATGATGCTGGTGGACCCTGACAGCGACTTTTTCCGCTATTTGAAAGACAGCTCGGGTAAGCCAGCTGGCAACTAGGCCAGTTTGATTGTTACCCGACCACCATCGGTGGTAGAATGCATCAACCGGGCTCCTGTGGGCCCGGTTTTTTTGTGCCACCTGCACAGGTAAATGTCTGAGGATATGAGCCTGGCACCGGACGTTGTTAACATCGCCTTCGGGTCGGTTGAGCACAGTTTTTGATTGATTGAGTGTTTTGATGCAGGCGTTTTGTCAGGTCGAGGCACTTTAAGGTATGAATCGCACCCTATGTGGGAAGAGATAGGAAAAGCATTTTGTTTGATGCTGGTCTTTGAAGGCATCATCCCGTTTCTGTACCCTCAGCGCTGGCGCAAACTGGTCTCATCACTGGCTTTGGTGAACGACAGCCAGCTGCGAATGATGGGATTGCTCAGTATGTTACTGGGCGCAGGCCTGCTATACCTGATCCATTGAGTTTTAGATTCACTACGTGTTTAAAGACAAGCTAAGAGGCTGACAACCGATCATGACCTACGCTGACCGTTGGTTATTGCCTGATGGCGTCGAAGATATTCTTCCCGAGAAGGCTGTACGCATTGAATCCCTGCGTCGCCGTCTACTGGATCTCTATAGCCGCTGGGGCTATGAGCTGGTTATCCCCCCGTTAATCGAATACACCGACTCACTGCTGATCGGTCTTGGACGCGACATCGACCTGATGACCTTCAAGGTGACCGATCAATTGTCCGGTCGCACTCTGGGTATTCGCGCAGACATTACTCCGCAGACCGCCCGTATCGACGCTCATAGCCTCAAGCGCAGTGGTCCGGCCCGTCTGTGTTATGCCGGTCATGTGCTGCATACCCGTCCCAAATCACCACTGGGCACCCGCTCTCCGATACAGGCGGGTGTCGAGCTATACGGTGAAGCCAGTGTCAATGGCGACATCGAAGTGATCTCCCTGCTGTTGGCGTCTCTTCAGGCGTGTGGCCTGGAACAGTTGAACATCGATCTGGGGCACGTCGAGATTTACCGCACCCTGGCTGCCGAAGCGCAGCTGGACAAGGGGCAGGAACGCGCCTTTTTTGATCTTCTGCAGACCAAGGCGACGTCCGATATCAACACCTGGGTCGACAAGAATGTGGGCTCAGCGGAGATTGCCGCTATGCTTAAAGCACTGCCGACGCTGGCGGGCAGCCGTCAGATCCTGTCTGAGGCCCGTCAGATTCTGGCCAAGGCTCCTGCGGCAGTACAGGAGGCGCTGGATACACTGGACGCGATTGCGGCGGTGGTTTCCGAGCGCTTCCCGCAGTCCAATCTGTACTTTGATCTCAGCGAGTTGCGTGGTTACAACTACCATACCGGAGTGGTCTTCGCGGCCTTTGCCCCGGGTTATGGTGCGTCGATTGCCAACGGCGGACGCTACGATCACGTGGGCGAAGTATTTGGTAACGCGCGCCCGGCCACCGGTTTTAATGTGGACATCACCGCCATTGACGGTTTGGTGAAGGCGCCTGCTGCAAGCAGCGGCGCTATCTTTGCGCCGGCAACGGACGACGGAGCCCAGTGGGATACCGTCAACCGTTTGCGCGCCGAGGGAGAAGTCGTTGTGTGTGGTTTTGAAGGGCAGAGCGTGGCGGATGTCAACGCGGACTGCGATCGTCAATTGGTGTTTGAGGCGGGCGAGTACCGCGTCAGGTCCCTATAATTTGTTAATCCTTTAAAGAGTTATTGTAGCAATGGGCAAGAACGTCGTTGTGTTAGGCACCCAGTGGGGTGACGAAGGCAAAGGTAAAATCGTTGACCTGCTGACCGATCAGGTTTCTTTAGTTGCACGCTTCCAGGGCGGCCACAATGCGGGGCACACCCTGGTTATTGACGGCAAGAAAACCGTCCTGCACCTGATTCCTTCGGGGATTCTGCGTGAAGGTGTCACCTGCATGATCGGCAATGGTGTGGTACTGGCGCCTGACGCCTTGCTGAAAGAAATGGCAGGTCTGGAAGAGCAGGGTGTTCCCGTACGTGAGCGTCTGCGTCTGTCGCCAGCTTGTCCACTGATCCTGCCCTATCATGTGGCTCTGGATCAGGCCCGTGAGCTGGCTCGCGGCAATGCCAAAATCGGCACCACAGGTCGTGGCATTGGCCCCGCCTACGAAGACAAGGTCGCCCGTCGCGGTCTGCGTCTGGGTGATTTGATGAATGAAGAGCGCTTCGCTGAAAAGCTGAAAGAAGTACTCGAATATCACAACTTCTCACTGCAGCACTACTACAAAGTCGATCCGCTGGACTACGACAGCGTATTGAAAGACGCGCTGGAATGGGCCAAGCAACTGCGTCCTATGGTGGCGGATATCACCGATATGCTGCACACCGCCCGTGAAGCCGGTGAAAGCATCATGTTTGAAGGCGCCCAGGGTTCGCTGCTGGATATCGATCACGGTACCTATCCTTTTGTGACCTCTTCCAACACCACCGCTGGTGGTACGGCTACAGGTTCCGGCTTTGGTCCGCTGTATCTGGATTATGTGTTGGGTATTACCAAGGCTTACACCACTCGTGTGGGTGGCGGACCTTTCCCGACCGAACTGTCCTGTGCAGTGGGTCAGCACCTGGGCGAAAAAGGCCATGAATTTGGTGCCACGACCGGTCGTCAGCGTCGTACCGGCTGGTTTGACGCCGTTGCCGTCCGCTACGCCATCCGTATCAACAGTATTTCCGGTCTGTGTCTGACCAAGCTGGATGTGCTCGATGGTCTGGAAAGCGTCAATATCTGCGTAGGCTATAAGGATGCCGACGGTAATGACATCAGTGTGCCGTTTGACGCAGAGGGTTGGGAAGACGTACAACCGGTCTACGAGACCATGCCCGGCTGGACCGAGAGCACTGTTGGAGCAAAAACCTGGGATGAGCTGCCAGCCAATGCTCAGGCGTATATCAAGCGTCTGGAAGAGTTGGTTGGAGCGCCGGCGGATATTATTTCCACAGGCCCGGATCGTGTCGAAACGATTGTTCTGCGCCACCCGTTTGATTGATTGGTGTTTGGATACAGACACAAAAAAGCCGCCTTTGGGCGGTTTTTTTTTGCCCGCAGATTTGACTGGGCGACGGGTAAAAAAAGCCCACTAAACCGTGGGCTGAGAGAGTTGTTGTAAAACAGACTGTTGAATATCAGGCTTTGTGATTGGTTGCTGGCTGATTGGCGTCACGCAGGTCGTCATAAGCAACAGCGCCCAGTAAGGCCAGATAGATGCTGAAAATAAAGTATCCCATGATTAATCCCTCACTATGGTGGAGTGTTTGCATCACTTGTGTTTCTCAGGTGGTGCTCTGTGGAAGTCTTAACTTCGGGCTTCCTGATTGCTTGGAAAGAAGTATAAGAATCGGTATGCTATTCTTCAAATGACTTAGCTTCTACGTTACCATGAATTCTATTCATTATATGGGCGGGGGATTGTTCGCGGTGATGCTATGGATCTGAAGCAATTGGCGCGTGTCGACCTGAATCTGCTGGTTACCCTTCAGGTGTTGCTGGAAGAGCGCAGTGTTTCGAAGGCTGCCGAGCGCCTGTTTTTAACCCAGTCGGCCATGAGTAAATCATTGGGACGCCTGCGCGAAATGTTTGATGACCCTCTGTTTACGCGCAGTGCGGCGGGTATGGTACCCACCCCCCGAGCGCTGGAGCTCGCTGCCCTGTTGCCCGAAATACTGGATCAGCTGCAGCACTTGATTGAACCTGGCCTGTTTGACCCTCTTCATTTCAAAGGGGAGTTTATCGTGGTGGTGCCTGAGTTTATCGGCTTTTGGGCGCTGCCGGAATTGATGGCCAGGCTGTCTCGGTTGGCACCGGGTGTACGTTTGAAAACGGTCAGCAGGGCAGAGCGCCAGCTGGATTTGCTGGCCAGCGGTGAGCTGGATTTTGCGATTCAGGTCGAGCAGAGTTTTTACCCGCCTGAGGTGACCACGACATCCCTGGGCTCTGCAGCACCGGTGATGTTTGCGCGCAAAGGACACCCACTGGAAGGCAAGAAGCTGACTTGGGAAATGGTGACAGAATACCCCCACATGCAGTTGTTTATGCCGGACTTGAAAGAGTCTCTGGTGGTGCAGCAGGGGGACAATGCTTTCATTCGAAACGAGGCGGTGGTGACGCCGCAATTTGAAACCGGTCACCTGTATACCGCCTTGCAGGTGCTCAAGCGCACGGACTACCTGTTGCCTGGGCCACCGGTATTTATGGCCGAGACAAGTTTGAGTGCTGGCATTATCAGCTTGCCATTGCCGACCGAGGAAAACCTTCAGGTGCGGTATGTATTGGCTGAGCACGCTCGGGTGAAACATTCGGCTCCGCATCAGTTTCTGCGACAGCAACTGATGGAAACCGTGGACTATTATCGCTCAATGCGTTCTGATCATCAGAACGCGACGAATTGACAGAGGATCAGTCCCGTCGTTCCTGATTCCAGTTGACGCAGGCTTCCAGCGTAACCCCCTGACCACCAAAAATATCCAGTGCGCTGCCGATGGTGAGATCCACCTTGCCCTGCGACAGGCGTTCGACTAACTCCAGATCCTCCAGGGTGCGGGCACCGCCGGCGTAGGTCACGGGAATCGGGCAGATGTCTCCCAGCAGTGAGACCAGCTCTTCATCAATGCCGGCTTGCAGGCCTTCCACATCTGCGGCATGGATCAGAAACTCGGCGCAGTGCTTGCTGAGTTCTTTGAGTGTCGCTGCATTAATGCCGGTGCTGGTAATGGTTTGCCAGCGATTGGTGGCGATGTTCCAGCCGGTGGGGGTGCGCCGGCAACTGAGGTCTAGCACCAGTTTTTCAACGCCGGTTTCAGCCTTGATTTTTTCCAGCCGATCCCAGGAAAACTCGTCGTTTTCAAACAGGTAGGACGTCACAATCACATGGGAGGCGCCAGCCTGCAGGAATTCAGTTGCGTTTTCGGCATTGACGCCCCCGCCGAACTGAAGGCCGTTGGGCCAGGCTGCGAGTGCTTTGAGCGCCTGCTCCTTGTTGCCGGGTCCGAGGGCAATAACATGGCCGCCATGCAGTTCGTACTGATGATAGAGTTCGGCGTAATAGCCCGCATCGTAGGGACTGATGTAATTGGTTTGAGCGCCATCATCATTCAAGCTGCCGCCGACGATTTGTTTGACCTGACCCTGATGCAGGTCGATACAGGGGCGAAATTGAGTCACGAGGGATTCCTTAACGATGAGCGGGCTGCAATTATAGTCAAAGTCGCCAGGTTAATGAATGGCGCTGTCGGCAACCTTCAGAGGATCTGTCCTATACTCACAGACACTCTGCAGACTTTGAACTCATCTGAGAGAAACAGACCGGCCCCTGGTCGGCGTTACTGCTGCCCAGTTGAGACCCATCGATTTCAGAATCACAGGATTTTTATTGTTATGCCAAAGCTCACCACCTCTTCCGGAAATTGTTTCCCCGCCTCTCGCGCCTGGTCAAAATCGCTGCTGATGATCATGGGGTTCTGTTGTGTGTTGATGTTGTGGGGATGTGCCTCCAGTGAAACCGAATCCACCACCGAGGCAGGCGAGGCTTCCGCTGGCGAACAAGCCTACGACTCAAACAGTTGGAAAACGGTTATCGCGAAAGATTGCCAGCGTTTCACCGACGGTTGTAACAATTGCGTGCGCAATCTGGAATCCGGTGTGGCGGCCTGTACTCGCCGGGCATGCGTCGCCTATTCGAAGCCAGAGTGTCTGGATGGATTGATTTCCGGCTCTGCCGGTACGCAACCGAAGATCGTGACTTACCGGTGCGAGTCTGACAATCAGCTGGTGGTGTCCTACGGTCGCTATGATCACAATGGCAAGTCGGTCGAGCTGCAGCCGGGGCAAATTATTCTGCGTGATGTTCATGACGGCAGTGCGCATCTGTTGAACCGGGTGCGCAGCGCGTCGGGTGAACTCTATCAGGGACGCGGACTGGAATTCTGGAGCAAGGGGATTGAAGCCATGTTGCGTCGCAATGGCCGGCCGGTGTATCTGGCCTGTGTGCAGGAAAGGTAAGCGGCCGGTTTAGAGCCGGGCAACGTCTACCGAGACATTCAATGCCGGGCTTTTGCCGCCGCCAAAGATAACGCCTTTTAATGGTGTGACGTCGTAAAAGTCTCTTCCCCAGGCGGTAATGATGTGTTGTTCCGATACCAGGCAATCGTTGGTTGGGTCGAACTCGAACCAGCCTTCGGACGGTGAATACACCGAAATCCAGGCGTGACTGGCGTCGGCTCCCACCAGTTTTTCCTTGCCCGGAGGCGGCAGTGTTTCCAGATATCCGGAAACGTACTTCGCCGGAAAACCCAGTGCCCGCAGGCAGGCAATCTGTAAGTGGGCAAAGTCCTGACACACGCCCTTGCGGGTTTTCAGCACTTCTTCCAGCGGCGTGGCAATGGTGGTCGATTGCGGTGAGTAGGTAAACTCGCGAAAAATCCGACTGGTGAGATCCATAACTGCCGACAGCAGAGGTCGGTCTTTTTCGAATGACGGTGCCGCGAAGTCTCGCAGTTCGTCGCTGGGTTTGATCATCGACGAATCAATAAGAAATTCCCGAGCGAGCAATGAGTCCGGTTGGGTTGCGTTGTTCAGTAAGTCCCTGGCCTGTTCGCAGGTGGTGCCAAAGTCCAGATTGATGGCGGTGTGCTGGGGGCCGGTTTCCACTTCGCTGGTGGCGGTGATTACCAGTTTGTTGTGGGGACGCTGAATTTCAAAATGGTGGGCAATGTTGCCAAAATAATCTTCCCGGGTGGTGCTGTGAGCCGCCACCGGGCTGATTTTCATGCTGTTGTTCAGTCGCGTCTGGCGCAGGGTGGTGCGCGGGATCATGTGTGCCAGATTGTAGCAGTGCGACACACGGCCACTGTAAAGATACTCGGTGATGTGTTTAACCCGGTAGCGCACGTCAGTTGTTCTCCCAAATACTGCTGACCAGTTGTTGTGAGGTCTCACGGTGATCGAAATACTTGTCGCTGATGAGATCGCTGATGGTGTTAAGCGATTTTTTCAGGGTAATCAGCATTTGTTTCAGTTGTGTCCTCTCGCCGTCTTCGCGGGCGCTGAGCTCGGTCAGCAGAGACAGCTTGACCAGTGTTTCAGCCTGCAGGGTGGCACGCTCTTCCGGAGGCAGTTCGTGGCGATTGTCCGGTGCCCGGGGCAGCTCGCGGATGTGGTGGCTGAGCTGCTCCAGCTGATGCAGCAGTGACCGTGGGTTACTGGTATCCATCATCACCAGATCCAGTGTGGATTGAACCCCCATCCTTGCCCGGTAGCGGCGACGATAGCTGATCAGCCCCTCCAGCGATAACAGCAGGGTTTGCAGCAACACGTTCTGGTCGGTCTCCGGCGTTTCGGGAACCACCAGACAGCGAATGATGGTGGTGGTCTGCAGCGCCCGCTCCAGGCGACGACCGATATCCATAAAGCGCCAGCCAAAGTCGCGGGTCATGCTCTCGTGAGCCAGACCGGACAGTGCCATCAGGGCGGTTACCAGCGGGTCGAGAGCTTCTTCCGGGGCCGAGGCCATGCCCACGCCACTCAGCAGGTCGGTATCCAGTTCGGTCAAACCGTCGCGAATGTCGTTAATAACCCGCAGCGTATCCGAGGACAGCAGCTCTTTGGATTCGTCCGCGCAGTAGAGCATGGCATTGAGATTGGAGCGCACACTGCCGCTGGAGTTGCTGTCGGCAACGACTCTCAACAGCTCTTTTTCCGGCTCCTGAATCAGGGCGTCATTGCCCGAGGTGAAACCGGGTTGGGTGGCCGTGACAGACGTGACACTCTGCAGCAGCAGGCGCCGGCAATTGTCGGACACAGGCTCTTCGCCGTTGAGCATCATGAACACGGTGCGCAGCAATCGCAGGGAGGCCTCTGCGCGCTCGGCGTAGCGTCCCATCCAGAACAGGTTTTCCACCACACGGCTGGGGAAACTGATGAGATCGGCTTCCCGCACCAGACTGACCGGTGCTTCATCGGCGGGCATGGCGCCGGTGTCATGAGGCTCCGAGCTGATGATCCAGGTGTCTTTACTCTGGGCGCCGGATTGGTTGGAAATCTCCACCGAAGTCTCTTTCACGCCCACGCGGGTGAGGCCTCCCGGCATGATGCTGTAGGAACCGGAGTGCGCCACGGCAAAGCTGCGCAGTAACGCAGGACGGGGCAGCAGCTGGCCCTTGTTGTAGGTGGGCAGTTGCCCGGCTTCCAGCAGCGGTTGAGCGACAAACTGCATGGGTTGCTGTTGGATCTGATCGCGCAGATCCTGCTGTTGCTGTCGGGTCAGGTGGCGACCGGACACACTGCCCATGTCGGCTCCGCGAAACGTGGGTTTAATCACCAGGGTGTCGAGGTGATTGAGCACGTAATCCAAATCCTGCGGATCGCCACACCAGTAGTTGTCGACGGTTTGCAGGCGCAACTCCCGCCCCAGCAGGGCCTTGGAAATGCCGGGCAAAAATTTCAGCAGTACCGGGTTTTCCAGAATGCCTGATCCCAGCGGGTTGGCGATGGCGACGCGGCCGGAACGGGCCACATCCAGCAGATTGGGGACGCCCAGTTGCGAGTCGCTGCGCAACTCGACCGGATCGCAAAACAGATCGTCAACGCGGCGCAGAATGACATCCACCCGACTGAGGCCGTCCAGGGTTTTCATCCAGACATAGCCATTGCGGACAATCAGGTCGCCACTTTGAACCAGATGCAGCCCCATGTAGTTGGCGAAATAGGCGTGCTCAAAATAGGTTTCGTTGTGTGCCCCAGGGGTCAGGATAACCACTCGGGGCTGTTCCTGATTGGGTGACAGTGACACCAGTTTGGCGCGCATTTGCTGGAAAAAACTCGCCAGCCGGTGCACCTGGCTGTTGCGGAACAGGCTGGGCAATACCCGCGACATTACGGTGCGGTTTTCCAGTGCGTAGCCTGCGCCGCTGGGTGACTGGGTGCGATCCGTCAGCACACACATATTGCCGTCGGCGCCGCGGATCAAGTCCACCGCGTGCAGGATGAGCTGATGTTCACCGGGCAGCTGAATGCCGTGACAGGCACGCAGAAATCCCTTGTGGCTGAACAGGGCCTCCGGGGGAATGACGCCGTGACGGATCAGGTTGCGGGGGCCGTAAATATCTTTAAGCAGCAAGTTAAACAGCTCGGCCCGTTCCTGCAGGCCGGACTCGATGGTGGCCCACTCGGAGCTGCTGATCAGTGAGGGCACCAGGTCCAGCTCCCAGGTGTTGCTGGGGGCGGAGGGGTCGCTGTAAATATTGTAGGTGGCACCGTCATCGCGCAGGATGCGGCGAGCCTTGTTGATGCGATCTTCGAACGTCGTGCGGCCAATGGCGTGGAAGCTGTTGAGTAATTGCTCCCAGTGGGCCTTGGTTTTGCCTTCGGCATCAAAAACTTCATCCCGCAAGGAACCGCTGGGGCGGTACACCAGTTCTTCAGGCTGTAAGGTACTGACTTGGCTGGAGGACTGAATCACGGGGTTTCCTGTTTACGCAATGGATAGCAAAGAATTCGGTTTAGCACTATATATCATGAATTTTTCATAATGTGCCGCTATTAAGGTGTGGTCGTCATTCAATGATAGCAGCCGTCCCGGCTTCGTAGCGGCGAGGGGCTGCCATTATGTCAGCTTACGCGGACTCTTCAATTGCCGGTTCTGTGTCATACCCGAGCTATCCATTCCTGTTGGTTATTAGGGCCTGACAGCGGCCCCTGTGGCGGCATGCCAATCCCACTCGGCCATGATATTGTCCAGATATGACGCGCCTACTCTAACCAGCGAGGACGACGGCGCAAATCCAGTGTGTAGGGGTACTCATCCGGTGATTCTTCCGGCGGCGGCGACATGGGACGCGGCGGATGATTGACCGGAAAGAATTCCCGCAGGGCATCCACTTCCGGTTTGGGCGTGTAGGGGCCCGGGGTGTGGCTGAGCTGATCAAAGCGGTTGCCGCGTCGGGATTCCGCCTCAAAGGCATTGACCGGGAAAGTGTCGTAACTGCGCCCGCCGGGGTGCGATACATGATAAGTACAGCCACCGATGGAGCGGCCGTTCCAGGTATCAATCACATCGAACACCAGTGGCGTGTGGACACCAATGGTCGGATGCAGGCCAGAGGGCGGTGCCCAGGCTTTATAGCGCACGGCAGCGACACTTTCGCCCTGTCGTCCGGTATTGGCCAGAGGCACCCGGCGGCCGTTGCAGGCTACCACGTAGCGGCCTTCGGTCATGCCGGTCATTTTCACTTGCAGGCGTTCCACGGAGGAATCCACATAGCGGGCGGTGCCGAAGCTGCCGCTCTCCTCGCCGAGAACGTGCCAGGGCTCCACCGCCCAGCGCAGTTCCAGCTCCATGTCATCGAGCTTGGTGCGACCATAATGGGGGAAGCGGAACTCCTCGAATGGCAGTAACCATTCCAGTTTAAAGGGATAGCCGTGTTCGTTGAGGTCATCCACCACTTCTTTCATGTCCTGCCACAGGTGGTGAGGCATCATAAAGCGGTCGTGCAGCTGGGTTCCCCAGCGCACCAGGGGTTTGTTGTAGGGCTCTTTCCAGAATCGCAGTACCATGGTGCGAATCAGCAGCGCCTGAACCAGTGCCATGCGACTGTGGGGCGGCATCTCAAACCCGCGGAACTCGAGAATCCCCAGGCGTCCGGCGGCGCCGTCAGGGGAGTAAAGCTTGTCGATACAGAACTCCGCCCGGTGAGTGTTGCCGGTGATGTCGATCAGCAGGTTGCGCATCAGGCGGTCAATCAGCCAGGGCTGCTCGGACAGGCCGTCAGGCATTTGCTGAAAAGCGGTTTCCATCTCATAGAGCATTTCGTCCCGACCCTCGTCGGCTCGTGGAGCCTGACTGGTGGGGCCGATAAAGGCGCCGGAAAATACATAGGACAGGCTCGGATGGTGCTGCCAGAAGGTGACAAAGCTGCGCAGCAGATCCGGACGCCGCAGCATCGGGCTGTCGGCCGGGGTTTTGCCGCCCAGAGTGATGTGATTGCCGCCGCCGGTGCCGGTGTGACGGCCATCGAGCATAAACTTTTCGGTGGCCAGCCGGGATTCCCGTGCCGCCGCATAGAGCTCTTCCATATTGCTGACCATCTGCCGCCAGTTGTCCGCGGGATGGATGTTGACTTCGATAACGCCCGGATCCGGAGTGACCAGCAGTTTTTGCATGCGTGGATCCCGCGGTGGTTCGTAGCCTTCAATGACGACCGCGATGTTCAGTTTCTGACAGGTCTCTTCGATGGCGGTAACCAGTTCGATGTAATTTTCCAGGCTGTACACCGGAGGCATAAACACGTACAGACGGCCTTCGCGCGCTTCCACGCATAAAGTGGTGCGAATCACCGAGCGCAGCAGCGGGTCGGTTTTTTCAGTTTCGTGCTTTTTACGTTTTTTGCCGGTGTCTGCTTCGTCTTCTGAGTCTTCGTCAAAGACATTGCCGATATCAGTCATGACCTGTGTTACCACAACCGGAGATGCAGGAAAGGTCATTTCTGCCCGTTTTTGCAATGGCTGGCGCGGTTCAAACGGATCCCGCTCTGCAGGCACTTCGGTTTTGGCGCTGTAGGGCAGGTCGTTTAAAGGCAGTCGTAAACCGATGGGCGAGTCCCCGGGAATCAGGGTCAGGCGGTCGCGGCGGGTTTCCCACAGACAGGTCTGCCAGCTTTGCGTTACCGAATCCCATTCCAGTGGCACGATATAGCCGCTGGGTTTTTTCAGAGTGCGTTCCAGAATGCTGGCCAGTCGGGCTCGCTCGGTGGAGTCTTTGGCTTTGGCAACCGCGTTGTCGATGTTGGTGGGCAGCTTTCGCTCCTGCAGTAAATAATGCAGCGCATCCTCATAAACGGGCTGCACATAATCTTTCTTGATGCCCAGCAGTTGGGAAATTCCGCACATCAGCTTCTTGGCGTCTTTGATGTCGTAGCCGTAATCCTTGTCCTTGCGGGCCAGCAGCTCCGGATTTTTCCACAGAGGGTCACCGTCCTTGCGCCAGAAGATACCCAGTGCCCAGCGCGGGACTTCCTCACCGGGATACCACTTCCCCTGACCGTAATGCAGCAGGCCGTGAGGAGCAAAATGGTCCCGCAGTTTCAGTTGCAGCGTGTTGGCCAGACTCAGTTTGTGAGCGCCCAGTGCGGCGGTATTCCATTGTTCTGACTCCATATCGTCAATGGAGACAAACGTCGGTTCGCCGCCCATGGTCAATCGCACATCGAGTTCTTCCAGTTCTTTATCGACGGCGTCGCCGAGGCTGAGCACCTCGGCCCATTGATTGTCGGTGTAGGGTTTGGTGACGCGCGGGTCTTCCAGAATGCGGGAGACTTCGTTGCTGTGCTTGAATTCCACTTCACACTTGTCGGTAAAACCCTCAATGGGCGCTGCGGAAACCGGATCGGGGGTACAGGCCAAAGGAATATGCCCCTCGCTGGCGAACAGGCCGGAAGTCGGGTCGAGGCCAATCCAGCCGGCACCGGGCAGGTACACCTCACACCAGGCGTGCAGATCGGTGAAGTCCTCGGCGGCGCCGCTGGGACCATCCAGCGATTTCTCATCGGGCTTTAGCTGCACCAGATAGCCGGAGGCAAAACGTGCCGCCAGTCCTACGTGGCGGAACAATTGAACCAGTAACCAGGCGGAATCCCGACAGGAGCCAATGCCCCGTTCGAGAGTTTCTTCCGGTGTTTGAACACCGGGCTCCATGCGGATGGCGTACTCGATCAGCTTTTCGATTTTCTGATTCAATTCCACCAGAAAGTCGTTAGTGCGCCGTTTTTCCAGCGAGATGGATTTCAGCAGTTTTTTAAACAGCGGACCGTGCTTGCCCTTTTCAAGATAGGGCTGGAGCTCTTTTTTCAGTTGCTTGGGGTAGGTGAAAGGAAACTCTTCAGCGTATTCGTCGAGGAAGAAGTCAAAAGGATTGATGACCGTCATGTCCGCCTGAACTTCCACTTCCACAGAAAACCTGGTGGTTTTCTCGGGGAACACAAGACGCGCCAAAAAATTACCAAAGGCGTCCTGCTGCCAATTGATGAAATGATTTTTGGGTTCGACTTTCAAACTGTAGCTGTGAATCGGAGTGCGACTGTGAGGGGCCGGACGCAAACGAATGGTGTGCGGCGACAAGTTTACCGGTCGATCAAACTGGTAATACGTGTTGTGATTCAGAGCAACGCGAATGGTCATGGTCGATGTTTCCTTTGTAATGCTTCAGCTGTAACAAAATTTGGACAAACGAATCAGCCTGCCGGCCCCGTGTCATTAGTCCGAAGGAAACCAAATGTCTGAGACAACAAAATGACTGCTGGTTATTAAAATCTGCAATTGATTTAAAAAGTTCAGCAACTCGTCGCCGGGATTCACGAAGTCCATTTTGACGTTGAGCTTCTTCTCAATTTTTCCCATGTGCTCGATCAGCGGCTCTGATCGCGGCAGGCAGTGGCAGGATTTCACAATGGATTTGATACAGTAAGCGATGGATTTCGGAAAGGCGGGATCATTGAGCAGATAGGGCATCACCTCGTGTCCCTTTACCGGACTGCGGGTTGTTCGCAGATAGTATTGAGTGGCGTTGAGAGAGCGCAGTACGCTGCCCCAGATCACCTGCTGGCTGTTCACAGCGTAATCATCGTCCGCCAATTCCAGAATACCGGTCAGTCCGGCTTCCAGATAACGCACGGTCATATCGGCCCGCTCCAGGTTGTAGCCAATCTGGAAAAATTCCCACGAGGCAACATGGGGCATGGTGCTAAACAGCAAGCCGTTAATCTGCAGACAGCCCTTGATGACATCTTCGAGAAATTCATGGCGGCTGCGGCGATTGATGCCCTGTTCCAGATTGTCCTGCACGTAGATCGTCAATTCACAGATCATCTCCCAGGCTTCTTCGGGAACCACATCGCGGGTGGTGCGCACATTTTCACGGGCGGCTTTCAGGGAGTTGATCAGGGACGAAGAGTTATCGTCATCACCCAGCAGAAATTTCACAACATTGCGTTCGGAGCGCACGCTGTAGCGTTCGCCGAAGGTTTCCTGCAGGTCGTTGATAATGATCAGGTTGTACCAGCTCAGCTCGACGGTTTTTGGCAGGTCGAACAGCAGGGTTTCGTAAATACTGATCAGGCGAGCCGTGTTGGCAACCCGCTCCAGATAGCGACCGGTCCAGTAGATGCGCTCGGCTACTCGGGATAGCATCATGATTTGCCCTCCGTGCTGGTGTCCACAATCCAGGTGTCTTTACTGCCCCCGCCCTGGGATGAGTTCACCACCAGGGATCCCTTGACCATAGCCACCCGGGTGAGGCCTCCGGTCGTGACATAGCTGCTCTTGCCCTGCAGGACAAAGGGACGCAGATCCAGATGTCGGGGCTCGGGATTGTTGTGCCGGCCAATAAACGTGGGGGCCGTCGACAGGGACAGGGTGGGCTGGGCAATGTAATTGCGCGGGTTGGCTTTGATCAACTGGGCAAATTTGTCCCGTTCTTTCTGCGTGGAATGGGGCCCGATCAGCATGCCGTAACCGCCGGATTCATTGGCGGGTTTGATCACCAGCTTGTCGAGGTTGGCAAGTACATGCTGACGCTGTTTTTCCTCGTAACAGAGGAAGGTTTCCACGTTGGAGATCAAAGGATCTTCGTCCAGATAGTATTTGATAATCGCCGGTACGTAGGCGTAGACCACCTTGTCGTCTGCGACACCGGCACCGGGGGCATTGGCCAGTGCCAGATTGCCGGCCTTCCAGGCGCGCATCAGCCCGGGAACGCCCAGTACCGAGTCCTTGTTGAAGACTTCGGGATCGAGGAACAAATCATCGATGCGGCGATACATCACATCGACCCGCTCCAGTCCGGTGATGGTTTTCATATACAGGCAGTCATCGTCCTGCACCACCAGGTCGCTGCCTTCCACCAGCTCGGCGCCCATTTTCTGGGCGAGGAACGCGTGTTCAAAATAGGCGGAGTTAAAAATGCCCGGTGTTAAGACCACGATCACCGGCTTCTTGATTTTACGCGGCGACAGGCTGGTCAGCATTTCAAACAGGCGCGAGGGGTAGTCGCCGACCGGCGCGATATCGACTTTTTCGAAGACCTCCGGCAGCACCCGCTTCATGATCGAGCGGTTTTCCAGCATGTAAGACACCCCGGAAGGTACACGCAGATTATCTTCCAGCACGTAAAAGTCGCCGTCACTGTCACGCACCAAATCGGTGCCACAAATATTGGCCCACACCCCAAACGGGGGAGACATGCCTTCGCACTCCTTGCGATAGTTGCTGGATTGCTTGAGGACGTACTCCGGAATGATGCCGTCTTTAATGATCTTCTGATCGTTATAGAGGTCGTCAATAAACATATTGAGCGCCTGCAGGCGCTGTTTGAGTCCGGCGTCGGTTTTGTCCCACTGTTTCTTGTCAATCACACGGGGAATGATGTCGAAAGGCCAGGCGCGGTCGATGTTGCCTTCGTCGGTGTAGACCGTGAAACTGATCCCCATTTCCCGGATAGCCAGTTCTGCGGCATTGATGCGTGATGAAATATCCTCAGAATTCAACGACTTAAGATAGGAAAACAGTTTCTTTGCCGGTTTTCTTGCGTGTCCGGGGCTGCTGATAAGCTCGTCGTAAAAGTCTCCGAGAGCGTAGTCATTCCACGCAATCGGTTTGTTGAGATCTGGTGACATGGTGGTACCTTGCGATGTGAGAAGAGGGGAGCGCAACGGGCACTGTTGCAGAAATCTGTCGGTTGCAGCTTGAGGGAAAAAATAAAGGTCTCCATAACCTGTTCAGGTGACTGAATATTATTTTTTAACAGCTGAGTGTCCTCATGCGGGTTATTTTCCTGATTCGGGCTTTAGCCCAAAATTGTATAAGCAGTTAACATACCAATATGATTTTTACAGTGCCCCTTCCAATGTAGCTCATAATATCGACCTGCGTTGGCCGGACCGGGATACGAAGGCAGCGAAAACCTCTTGCAAATGATGTCGAATTTACCGGTGGCTTATGACGCTTTTATGGCATTGCAGCGGTTTGATCGCCTCGGGCTGGGTTGAGGCGTGGGGTTGTCTATGCAGGACGATGCTGCTTGAGATGTGGCAGCGACAGAAAAAGGATATAAGTAGATGACACCGGCTATTAACCTTGCCAAAAAACACCGCATTGCGCATCGGGTACATGAGTACACTCACGATGCCGGCACCGAATCCTACGGTCTGGAAGCGGCCGAAAAAATGGGTGTCGATCCAAGGCAGGTCTTCAAAACACTGGTTGTACAGCTCGACAGTAAACAGTTGGCCGTGGGGGTGGTGCCGGTATCTGCCAAACTCAACCTGAAAGCCATGGCCAAGGCCTGTGGCGCCAAAAAAGCGGCGATGGCCGATAAGCAAGAGGTAGAGCGCTCCAGCGGCTATGTACTGGGCGGCGTCAGCCCTCTGGGGCAAAAGAAATTGCTGAAAACCGTGTTGGACGCCTCGGCGGCGGAATTTTCCACCATCTTTGTCAGTGCCGGGCGGCGCGGGTTGGAAATTGAGTTGAGCCCGGCGGATCTGCAATCGCTGGTTAAAGGACAGCTATCGCCCATCGCCGGACAGTGATGTCGGCCTGATCAGGATATCTTTTCGCGATCGTCTATGCTTGCTGAACAGGTTTACTCCCCGGCAAGGATCCCGTAATGCAGAATCGCAGTCCCGCATTCCCCCAGTTTCAGCGTGTGTTGTTCATTTTCCTGATGGTGCTTTCCGCATGGGTAGAGGCTGTGGAATGGCCACAGGTGGTCGATACCAGCGAAGGGCCGCTGACCGTCTATCAGCCGCAACCTGAAGCACTCAGTGGCAATACCCTTACCGCCAGAGCGGCCATGTCATTTTCCCTGAACGGTCAGGACTCCGTCTTTGGGGTCTTTTGGTTTACCGCCAAACTGGATACGGATCGCAGTGAGGATCAGGTTCTGGTGCGCAACTTAAATGTCACCGATGTGAAATGGCCCGAATCCCGGGATGCCGGACAGCAGCGCTTTATCGCGGTCGTGAACCAATCCCTCGAAAGTGTTCAGTTTAAAACCTCGCTGTCGTTATTAACGGCAAGTCTGGAGTCGGCGGAAAGAGAGAAAGCCAGTCTGGCTGATATCAAAAACGATCCGCCCGAGATCCTGTTTCAGCAGGAGCTGGCAGTGCTGCTGAGCTTTGATGGCGAGCCGAAGTTTTCAGCCATTGATAACAGTCACTACGAGCGCGCCTTGAATACGCCCATGACGGTGGTGCGTGATACCCGGTCGCGCAAACTTTACCTCACCAGTGGTTATTACTGGTATGAGGCAAGCAAGGCTTTGGGGCCTTATCAGCAAATACAGAATCCCCCACAGGATCTGGTGCAGATGGTGCCCAAGCCCGAGGGTGACAAGCCGGATCGCCAAACCGCACCACGGGTGGTGGTTGTGACTGAACCGGCAGAGTTGATTTCTACCGATGGCAAGACGGAATGGAAAGTGCTTGCCGACGGTCAGCTGATGTATGTCAGCAACACCGAGACGCCGTGGTTGCGGGAACTGGCAACCGGCAATATGTATGTTCTGCTGTCTGGTCGCTGGTTCCGCTCGAAACAGGAATCGGGCCCATGGACCTTTGTGCGTGCCGATGAGTTGCCGCAGAGCTTTGCCAATATTCCACCGGCGTCCGATCTGGGTGGACTGCGGGTGTCGGTTGCGGGCACGGATGAAGCCGAAGAAGCGGTGCTGGATGCGGCGATTCCACAGACCGCCGCAATCAGTCGCAAAGATGCCAGCTTCACAGTGGAGTACGACGGCTCACCCAAGTTTCAGAAGATCAGCGGCACACAGGTTGCCTACGCCATCAATACCAGTGCGCAGGTGCTTAAAGTGGAAGGTCGGTATTACGCGGTGGATAACGGGGTGTGGTTTACCGCGGGCTCGCCAACGGGCCCCTGGACAGTGGCGGACAGCATACCCGATGAGGAAATCGCCAAGATCCCGCCCAGCTCACCGGTGTACAACACCACCTATGTCGATATTTACGAATCCACCCCCGAAGTGGTCTATGTGGGTTATACCCCTGGTTACCTGTGGTCGTATCCCTATTACGGAGTACCTGTCTACGGAACCGGCTGGCGCTATCCATCGTATTGGGGCGGTAGTTACTATTATCCCAGACCACCAACCTGGGGGTTTAACGTGGGCTACAACTCCTGGACCGGCTGGACATTCGGCTTGAGCTGGAGCAACGGTTTTTTCAGTGTCGGCATGAACTGGGGCGCCGGCTGGCATGGCCCTTATCGTCCGGGAGCCTGCTGTGGCGGCTGGTACGGCGGAGGCTATCGTCGTCCGGTGGTGATCAATACCGGTGACATCAATATTGGCAACAGGGTGAATGTGGGCAACAAGCTGGTGGCAGGTAACAAATTTAATAAAAATACCCTGAACAAAAATGTGCTGCACAACAACAAGGTCACCAATCTTTACAAAAAACCGGACAACAAAAAACGTTTGGCGTCCAAAGAACAGATCAAGCATGACTTTCGCAACGCTCGTGTCAGTCAGGGCAAGTCCAATAACATCTTTGCCGACCACAACGGCAACGTTCTGAAACACAATAATGGCCAGTGGCAGGAGCGGGCAGGCAATGCCTGGCAGAGCCTGCCCAGTGATAAGCAGCAGGATCTTCGTCAAAAGACTCAGTCGATAGATAAACAGAAGCTGCAGCAAAAGGCACAGTCGGTTGATCAACAAAAGCTGCAGCAAAGAGTGCAGTCGATTGACCGGAATTCATTTGATCGGCAAAAAGCCGCGACTGCGTTGCAACATCGATCCCCCGACCTGAACCGGCGTCTGCAAAATGTGCCACATCAACAGCGCCTGCAGCAGCTCAATGGCGCCAGCCGTGCGCGACAGATGGGAATGCAGCGCCAGCAAATGCGCCAATCCATACGTTCATTGCGGTGAGAGGCTGGTAGTGAGCTTCTGGGGGCGTTTTTGGCGAACGGGTTGTATGTTCTGAGGGCTCTACTATATTTCTAGGGCTATCGGGGATTTGTGGCATTTGGCGTATGTCTTACTGTTTAGCCCTCAGATGCTTGGCTCGCGGTTCAGCAGATGAGGTAAACCTATCCCTGAAAGCCTATCAAATTAGCGATTAAGAGACTTAACAATGGCTTCAAAACAATTACGGAAGATGGGGAGTGTTCAAATACGAGCTGCGCTGACGCTCATGATCGTGTCGGTACTCCTCCCCTTGGGTGCAATGGCTCAAAGCAAAAAGCCCAATATCCTCATTATTATGGGGGATGATATCGGCCTGCAGAATTTGAGTTATTACAACGACGGCATGATGGGCTACAAAACGCCCAACATCGATCGCATTGCCAATGAAGGTATGCGCTTTACCGATTACTATGCCGAGCAATCCTGTACCGCCGGTCGCGCTGCACTGATTACCGGTCAAATGCCTGTCCGCACCGGTCTGACGAAAGTGGGTATCCCGGGGTCCACGCTGGGTATTCAGCCGGAAGATCCGACGCTGGCAGAGCTGCTGAAACCGCTGGGGTATGCGACGGGGCAGTTCGGTAAAAATCACCTGGGCGATCTGGATGAGTTTTTACCCACCGAACACGGTTTTGATGAGTTCTTTGGCAACCTCTACCACCTCAATGCCGAGGAAACTCCGGAAAATCCCTACTATCCCAAAGATCCTGCATTTCGCAAGAAATTTGGTCCTCGCGGTGTGATTCGATCTACCGCCGATGGCAAGGTGGTGGACACCGGTCCACTGACCAAGAAGCGTATGGAAACCGTGGATGAAGAATTTCTGGGTGCAGCCGTTGATTTTATCGAGCGTCAACACGCCGCCAATAAACCCTTCTTTGTCTGGTTTAACTCAACACGGATGCATTATGTCACCCATGTTTCTCCCGAGTATGCCGGCAAGTCTGGTTTAAGCACCTACGCCGATGGCATGTTGCAGCACGATGACCATGTGGGCAAGTTGCTCAACACGCTGGATAAACTGAAAATTGCCGACAATACCATCGTCATTTACACCACCGATAACGGCCCGCATTTCAATATGTGGCCAGACGGTGCAGTGACTCCGTTCCGCGGCGAGAAGAATACCAACTGGGAAGGCGGTTATCGTGTGCCTGCTCTGGTTCGCTGGCCGGGTAAAATTGCACCGGACTCTGTCAGTAATCAAATCATTGCCTCCAATGACTGGTTCCCGACGCTGATGGCCGCTGTGGGTGAGCCGGACATTAAAAACAAATTGCTGAAAGGCTACAGCGCCGGCGGCAAGACCTATAAAGTGCATCTCGATGGCTACAATCTGTTGCCCTGGTTAACCGGTAAATCTGATGAGAAAAGCTGGCCCCGTGAAGAGTTTTTCTATTGGAACGATGATGGTCAGCTAGTGGCGATGCGTTTCAATCGCTGGAAGCTGGTGTTTATGGAGCAGCAGGCCAACAAGTTCGGTGTCTGGATGTATCCTTTTGTTCCGCTGCGTATCCCTCTGGTGTTCGATTTGAGAATGGATCCTTTTGAGAAAGCGCAGCATAACTCCAACAGTTACTACGAGTGGATGGAGGGCATCATTCAGTTTGCCGGTGCCGCGGGTCAGGATATCGCCGGGAAAATGATTCAAACCTTTGTGGAGTTTCCTCCGCGGCAGAGACCAGCCAGTTTCAATCTGGATCAAGTCATGAAACAACTGACTGAAGGTGCGGAAAGCGGCCGGTAGTCAGAAAAGCAGTCAGTTACAAAAAAAAGGACGACGGGTTTGCGGCCCTCGTCCTTTTCTATTTTCAGATTATCCTTTTACTTTCTTCGAAGTTCTCAGGCTCCTTTTAACGCTTTGTGTGTCAGTGATAATGCAGCTCTGTCGCCTTGCCATGAAAAATCTTATAAGAGAACGCGGTGTACATAAGTATCACCGGAATGACGACAATCGCACCCCACAAAATAAACCGCAAGGATTCTGGTGCGCTGGCGGCTTGCCAGATGGTCATTTGACCGGGAACAATCTCCGGAAAAAAGCTGAAGCCCAAGGCGCTGAAACACAGAATGAAAATGGCGATAACCATCAGGAACGGCAGCCAGCAGTGACGATCATTCTGTTTTGGTAAACGTGCGAGCAACACATCGTTAAAGATAAATGCGAAAAAGCACAGTGCGGGAATCAGCAGGACAAACATCACCAGCGGAAATTCAAACCAGCGATTAAACACACCGGGGTTGACCATGGGGTTGACCAAAGACACGGCGACAACCCCGATAAAGGTGGCGCGGCCACTGTTGCGAGTCCAGCGAACGGCTTGCTTTTGGAGTTCACCTTCGGTCTTCATGATCAGCCAGGCACCACCGATGTAACTGTAGGCGGCGGTCACGCCAAACGCAGACAGGGTGGCAAATAACACACTGGGCCAGTCGTACTGAAAGCCCATTACATACATGCCGAGCATAAAGCCCTGAGAAAAGGTCGTCAGCAGGGAGCCCATTTTAAAACAGCGATCCCAGGCCAGCTTGTGATCGATGGCGGCCTTGGCCCGGAAGTCAAAGGCCACGCCGCGCATGATCAGGCCGATCAGCATGATGGCCACAGGCAAATACAAGTGCGTGAGAACCACACTGTGAGCCGCGGGAAAGGCAATCAACAGCAGACCAATGGCGAGTACCAGCCAAGTTTCATTGGCATCCCAGAAAGGGCCAATGGAGGCAATCATGGTATCGCGATCCGCCTCTTCACGGTCGTCCATGGGCAACAGAATGCCAACGCCAAGGTCGTAGCCATCGAGGATGGCATAGACGACGACAGCCAGGCCGGTTAAAGCCACAAAAATAATCGGCAGCGTGTGAGCATCCATCATGAGTTGGCTCCTTTGGGGGTGTGATTGATATCGGTTGTGGAGGTCTCTGAAGTCAGCTCCAGCTCGTGGCTCAGACTGCCATCGAGTGAACGGGTCGCGGTTTCAAATTCTTCCACGGTAACCGACTTGCGGGCCATCAGGCGCAGGGTGTGTATATAGGCCCACAGGAGAAATGCGTACACCAACAGATACAGGGTCAGAGACAACCCCACGTGACTGGGAGGAACGGGAGTCACGGCATCGGCGGTTTTCAGAACACCGGTTACCAGCCAGGGTTGGCGTCCAATCTCGGTGACATACCATCCTGCCAGGGTGCTGATCCAGCCGGAAAAGGTCATAAAGCTGACCACGCGCAATAATAAGGGAGAGGCTTCCCGGCCGTTGCGCAGTTGATAGCTGGCCACCCAGGCAACCAGCCACATGAGAAAACCGATACCCACCATGATGCGGAAACCGAAGAACGCTGGTGCGACAGGAGGGTGTTGCCCCTCGAATTCATTCAAACCCTGCAGTTCACCATCCAGTTCGTGAGTGAGGATCAAACTGGCCCCTTTGGGAATGCCGACGGCAAAGTGGTTGGTTTTTGCCTCTCCGTCGGGCACAGCAAACAGCAGCAGCGGTGCGCCTTTTTCGGTGTGCCAGATTCCTTCAACCGCAGCAATTTTCTCCGGTTGATGTTCCAGTGTATTCAACCCGTGAAGGTCGCCGACGAAAGCCTGTAGTGGGGCCAGTATTGCGGCAACGATCAGACCGGTTTTGAGAGCCAGTCTCGGTGCTTTTTTAGGATCCCCCAAGCGGATGCGGTAGGCGGAGATGCCTGCCACAAAGAAGGCTGCAGTCAGGCCGGAGGCAATCAGCATATGTGCCAGACGATAGGGGAAAGACGGGTTGAAAATCACCTCCCACCAGCTGGTGACGTGAGCCACGCCGTCAATCATCTCGTAGCCTGCGGGTGTGTGCATCCACGAGTTGAGCGCCAAAATCCAGAAGGCTGACAAGGTGGTGCCAATCGCCACCATCAGGGCAGAAAACGTATGCACCTTGCTGGGCACCCGATTGATGCCGAACAACATGATGCCCAGGAAGGTGGCCTCGAGGAAAAATGCTGTCAGTACTTCGTAGCCCAGTAGTGGGCCGGCGATATTGCCGACGGTTTCCATAAACCCGGGCCAGTTGGTGCCGAACTGGAACGACATGGTGATCCCGCTGACCACGCCGAGCGCAAAGGTCAGAGCCAGTATCTTGATCCAGAAGCGGTAGGCTCTCATCCAGACCGGGTTTTGGGTCTGGTCATAGCGCAACTTAAAGAAAAAGACGATCCAGCACAGCGCAATGGTGATGGTGGGAAACAGAATATGAAAGCTGATATTGGCCGCGAATTGCACGCGCGAAAGTATGAGCGTGTCCAGCATGGTGGTACCTCTTTTGTGCTGTACGGTGTGAGCTGTACGACAATATGTAAGGCACACCCTTGAGGGATCAGGGTGTACCGTCAGGTGCTAACTGGCAGATGAAGGAGACGATTTTTTCTTGCTGCCAAAGTTGAGGACTTTGCTGACACCGGCTCCCATGCTCATGAGCTTTTTCAGGCGTTCGGGCTCCATATCGTGGAGGGAGTTGGCAAAGGTATTGAGTTGCTCCAGCAGGTCGTAGATTTCCTGCATTTTGGCCTGAGTATAATCCGCCCCGCTATCCTCAGACGCGCTCAGCAGCTGTTGGCGCAACAGAGAGAGTGTGGGATCGAGTTCGCGCTTGCGACGCTCTTCGAAAACAATGCGGGCCATGTCCCAGATGGAACCGGAGGGCGTGAAGTATTCCTTGCGGTCACCGGGTTGATGTTGTCGCTCGATCAGACGCCAGGCCTGCAGCTCCTTGAGTCCCATGCTCACATTGCCACGACTGACGTGAAGGGCTTCTGCCAAATGGTCGGCATTGAGAGGTTCGGGATGGATGGTCAGCAATGCCAGTATTTGACCAACCGTGCGGTTAAAGCCCCAGCGGCTGCCCATTTCTCCAAAATGCAGTACCAGTGCCTGGCTGCTGTCAGATAACTTCACGATACACCTTTCTAAAGCTTCAGAAATTTCTGAAAATTCTAAAGGGTTGTTGCGTCAAGTCAAGTACTTTGACTCAGGCAGGGTGTATGGCCTGGGTGCAGGATTGGATGGAGAGCGGGTTAACTCAGGCGGCTTCTGGTATGAAGCCACCCGAGATAACCCCGGGGTTAGAGGAGAGGATTACTTTCTCAGTGCCGTGAAGACTTCATTAAAGTCGTGGGCCACAGGCAGAGTATTCAGCTGTTTGCCCAGCAGTCGCGCAATTTCGTCTGCGCAGATCAGGCCGCAGAGTGCCTCGTTGCTGTCGATCACCACCAGAAAGCGCTGTTTGTTGGACTCCAGTGCATCCACCAGATCGGAGACCGTGGTTTTATCCAGCAGGTCACGCTTGATGTACTTCAGCTGCGACACCGGTGTCATCAGATCTTTGACAGACAGATCCTCGCGGGATACGCCCATTGCCGAAGCTGTGGAGAGCACCTTGACGCTGTTGATGTCTCTCAGGCTGATGATACCCAGCAGATAGTTGTCGCGATCGGCAATCAGTTTGAGGTTGGTGTGACTGTATTTCATGGCCGTGCCGGCGTCATCGATACTGACTCCGGGATCCAGCGACAGTGGCTGAAATACGGTGTAATCCATGAATACGGAAATGGCAGGGCTGGACAGGGTGACGTCGGGTAATGCCTGCTCTTGCAGATTCAAACGGCCAGACAGACTGCTTACGGGGGATAGGGTTCCTATCTTCATATTGTTCTCCAAATACTCCCTGCAGGGGAGTTTAAATACACATATCAATAGTTAAGTGCTAAAACACTAAAATGCGAGTCTTTGGAGAGGTGTGTGGCGGAGCCCGGGCAATAAAAGCCGTCAGTAACTGATGTCTGGGGATGGTAGCGGTGCCAGATCTCACAGGAGTGCTCAGGGTTTGGAGCACCGGGCAGGGAGCCGGCGTCAGGGCGTCCCAATCCCACTGCTCATCCTGAGCTTGTTCGGTATTGAGATCCGAAGTGACAACAATGGCGTTAAGAGGCTGTTCGGTGACGTCAACACGGGCATGAGTCACCTCAGCCCCGACAAGGCAAAGCAGGGTCAGCAGAATCCACCGGATGCTCCCCAGACGGGAAAAACGGAGATTTGTATTGTGTGCTGAGTCAGTCATCGAAAGTTACAGGTGCTTCCCTTGGGATGTTGTAGGCCATGTCATGGCCCTTGTTACAGATATAAGGACGGTGTGGCGCCTTTACAACGAGGTTATTAAAACTTTACGTTTGGAGTCGGGGTAATCGCAGGTAAGGATGCTTGTGTGAGGGGAAGCTTGCGTTATGAGGGGGCAATAAAAAAGCGCCCGTGGGCGCTTTTTAGAAGGTGCAAATCTCTTATTGCGAGACTTAACCGAGCAAGCCAAAGGTCAGCCAGCTGAGCCAGGAGCGCTCTTCCTCAGGCTCTGAGGTATTGCTGTTAACAGGTTCGGAGGTGCTGCGAACCGCCTGATCGTTTTTGAGGTACTCAGGGTTGTACAGTTCACGGCTGTCGAAACCCGGAGGATCCTTTTTGTCGAACAGGCCAAAGGTGGCATAGCTGACCCAGGAGCGATCGCCGAGACGGGAGCTGTGCTGATAGTTGAAATTGCCGTCTTTATCAAACGCAGGGTGGTTTGGGTAGTTGGCTTTCAGGGTTTTCAGCGCGTTGGCGGACAGTTCTTCCATATGCAAAGAGTGGTAGCTTTGCACCATCACTGCCAGGGCGTCAGGGACTGCCGGCGCCTGTTGGAAGTTTTCCACCACATAGCGGCCACGATTGGCAGCGGCAACAAAGGCTCCGCGCTTCATGTAGTAGTTGGCCACGTGAATTTCGTAGCGAGCCAGCAGGTTGCGCAGGTAAATCATGCGCTTGCGGGCATCGGGGGCGTACTGGCTGTTGGGAAAGCGGGCCAGCAGTTGTGAAAAGTGCGCAAACGACTGACGGGCGGCACCGGGGTCGCGCTTGGTCAGGTCGGTGGGCAGAAAGCGTTCAAACATCCCGCTGCCCTCTGTAAAGGACGACAGGCCTTTCATGTAGTAAGCGTAATCCACGTTGCGGTGCTGGGGGTGGAGGCGGATAAACCGGTCTGCAGCAGCGGAAGAGGCCTCGTGCTCAAAGTTGCGGTAGTAGGCGTAAATCAGTTCCAGCTGGGCTTGTTCGGCGTAGGTGCCAAACGGGAAGTTGGCTTCCAGCGCCTGCAGGTTATCAATCGCGATTTCCCACTGGCTGCTGTCGAGTTGCCGTTGGGCGGCTTCGTAGAAATCTTTTTCAGTGGTGTACTTGGGGCCTGTGTCTTCCTGGGAAGAGCAGGCGGCCAGAAAAATAACACTGGCTACAATCAAAATGAGACGGGCTCGCATAGGTCAGTCAACTCAGTTGGCATGTCGGGTGATTATTGAATGATTATTCACCGGAGCTTGTTTAAACTACCCAGTTCAGCTGGGAAATACAGATTTAGCGCACGTATTTAACCACAGAGAACACTCAGACCAAAGTGGCCACGGCCGAAAGCGGCTGATTTTATTACGCTTTTACCGAATAGTGGCGCTGCGCAGCAAGCTCCGCAGCAGGTGCCGCTGGCCCGAATGTACCCGGGTCAAGGTTCGACCACGCTTTTTCGGGCGAGTTCAGTGGGCTGTGCAGTTGTGCGCTGGAAGCCCTCGCAGGCAGGTGGTTATCAGCATTCATTCTTCAGAATTCAGGCGTTGACCTGATGTTAGGCAGTATCTTATGGCAGAAACACTCGAATTAACCGCTACGGTACCCGCAGAAATGATGGGGTCGCGGCTGGACTTTGCGGCAGCCGAGCTGTTCCCCGGTTACTCCCGCTCCCGTATCCAGACCTGGATCAAATCCTCTGCCCTGACGATAGACGGTAAGTCTGCCAAGCCCAAGGACAAGGTGTTGGGCGGAGAGGAGCTGAGGTTATTGGCTGAGCAGGAAGAACAGGGCGACTGGGAAGCGGAAGATATCCCGCTGGATATCGTCTATGAGGATGACTATATCCTGGTGATCAATAAACCGGCGGGGCTGGTGGTGCACCCGGCGGCGGGGAACCGCTCCGGCACTCTGCTCAATGGCCTGCTGTTTCACTGCCCGGACCTGATCAATGTGCCCCGCGCCGGCATTGTGCATCGCCTCGACAAGGACACCACCGGCCTGATGGTGGTCGCCAAAACTCTGGAAGCTCACGCCGATCTGGTGGCCCAGCTGCAAGAGCGAACCGTCAGTCGCGAATACGAGGCCATTGTGCCTGGTGTAATGACGGGCGGCGGCAAGGTGGATGAGCCCATGGCTCGCCACCCGCGTCAGCGCCAGAAGATGGCCGTGGTTCAGTTTGGTGGTAAGGAAGCGATCACTCACTACCGGGTGATCAAGCGCTTTACGGCGCACACGCACATACGTTTGAAACTGGAAACCGGCCGCACTCACCAAATTCGTGTGCATATGGCCCATATCGGCTATCCACTGGTGGGAGATTCAACCTACGCCGGTCGCATGAAAATCCCGAAACAGGCGTCGCCGGAATTGCTGGAGATGCTAAAGGGCTTTGGTCGTCAGGCACTGCACGCTGCCCAGCTGGGGTTGATTCACCCGGCAACGGACGAATATATGGAGTGGCAGGCGCCGCGCCCGGACGATATGGCCGAGCTGCTGCGGTTGCTGGCGGAAGGTTAACCTGTGTCTGGTTCCTCCGCGTCCCTGATCTACCCGGACTGGCCGGCACCCGACCAGGTGCGGGCCGTCATCACCACCCGACAGGGCGGTGTCAGTGCCGGATCCTTCGCCAGTAACAATCTGGCACTGCACGTGGGCGACGACCCCCAGGCCGTAGCCGCCAATCGCGCAGACTTGTCCAGGCTGTTGGGACTGAGTGCCGAGCCGCAATGGCTGGAGCAGGTTCACGGTATCAAAGTGGTCGAAGCTCAGTCGGACGGGCTGGTGAGAACCGCCGATGGCTGTATCACGCAGCAGGTGGGGTTGGCCTGTGTCGTGATGACCGCCGATTGCCTGCCGATTCTGTTGTGCGATCGCGCCGGAACTCAGGTGGCGGCTGTGCACGCGGGCTGGCGCAGTCTGGCAGGGGGGATCGTGCGGGAGGCCTTGTCACAATTCAGTTGTTCCATGGATGAGGTGCTGGTCTATCTGGGGCCGGCCATCAGTCAGTCACAGTTTGAAGTCGGGATCGATGTGCTCGAGGGTTTCTTCGAAACCGCACTCAGCCCGGAGCATTGCGACGCCATCTCGGCGGCCTTTCGTCCGAGCCTGAGCAAGCCCATGAAGTATTACGCTGACTTGTATCAGCTGGCCAGAGCCGAGCTGAACGAAGTGGGTGTCTCTCAGGTGTTCGGTGGTAACTTCTGCACATTTGAGGACGAAGAGCGATTTTATTCCTACCGTCGCAACGGTGAGACCGGTCGTATGGCCTCCGCCATCTGGCTGATCTAGGGCCTTTCTGGTAAAGCAAAACCGTCCATGTGGCGATTTTGTCCTATGTTTTTTTCTGATATCTCTTGATTTCCCCATCGCAGCCCCAATTTCATAGACAGAAGCCGGACAGCCTTCCGGTGAATGACTATAGTTCTGTTAGCCAATAACCCTGTTTGTAGTGTGGGAATTGGTGCGACAGAAATCCATGCGCTGACTGGGCCTATTCCCTGAAGCGCGAAATCTTTTGATGGAATCACGAAATCGGTGCCGTGCACCATGATCGTAATTGAGGAAAATCATGCGTATTGATCGTTTAACCAATCAACTGCAAATGGCCATGTCGGATGCACAGTCACTGGCTGTCGGGCGTGATCATACCCAGCTGGAACCCGCTCACCTGTTGCTGGCCATGCTGGATCATCAGGGTGGTGCCGTGTTGCCGCTGTTAAAACAGGCCGGTTTCGATATGGCGGGTCTGCGCAACGGTCTGGCCATTGCACTGGATAATCTGGCGAAGGTACAAACCCCCACCGGGGATGTGCAAATGTCGGCGGAATTGGGGCGCCTGCTGAACCTGGCGGATAAAAAAGCCCAGGACAATGGCGATGCCTATATTTCCAGCGAATGCGTGTTGCAGGCGGCCATGTCCGACAGCAACAGTTCGCTGGGTAAATTGCTGAAACAATACGGCGATCCGAAAAAGCTGGACGAAGCCATTGCCAAGGTGCGCGGTGGTGAAGCGGTGAATAATCCGGATGCCGAAGGCAATCGTCAGGCGCTGGACAAATACACCATTGATCTGACCGAGCGCGCTGAAGCCGGCAAGCTCGATCCGGTGATCGGTCGCGATGACGAAATCCGTCGCACCATTCAGGTACTGCAGCGCCGCACCAAAAACAACCCCGTGCTGATCGGTGAGCCGGGCGTGGGTAAGACGGCCATTGTTGAAGGTCTGGCCCAGCGTATCGTCAATGGCGAAGTGCCGGAGGGTCTGAAAAACAAACGCCTGCTGTCTCTGGACCTGGGTGCGCTGCTGGCCGGGGCAAAATTCCGCGGCGATTTCGAAGAGCGACTCAAGTCGGTACTCAACGAATTGTCCAAACAGGAAGGTCAGATCATTCTGTTTATCGACGAAATTCACACCATGGTGGGCGCCGGTAAGGCTGAAGGCTCCATGGATGCGGGCAATATGTTGAAGCCGGCACTGGCTCGCGGTGAGCTGCACTGTGTCGGTGCCACCACCCTGGATGAGTATCGTCAGTACATTGAAAAAGATGCCGCTCTGGAACGTCGTTTCCAGAAGGTGCTGGTGGATGAACCCACTGAGGAAGACACCATTGCGATTCTGCGCGGCCTGAAAGAACGTTACGAAGTACACCACGGTGTCGACATTACCGACTCGGCGATCATCGCCGCAGCGAAGCTGTCCCAGCGCTATATCACTGATCGCCAGTTGCCAGACAAGGCCATCGACCTGATCGATGAAGCGGGCAGTCGAATCCGTATGGAAATTGATTCCAAGCCGGAAGAGCTGGATCGGCTCGAGCGCCGTTTGATTCAATTGAAGATCGAGCGCGAAGCGGTGAAGAAAGACGATACCGAAGCGGCCAAGAAACAGCTGGCACTGCTCGATGACGAGATCGAAAAGAACGAGCGGGAATACTCTGATCTGGAAGAAGTCTGGCGCGCGGAAAAAGCGGCTCTGCATGGCTCCGTCGAGATCAAGGCGAACCTCGAACAGGCGCGACTGGATCTGGATGCAGCTCATCGCGCCGGTGATCTCGGCCGTATGTCCGAGTTGCAGTACGGCATCATCCCTGAGCTGGAAAAGCAGCTGGATCTCGCCAGTCAGGTCGAGATGATCGATATGCAGCTGCTGCGTAACAGCGTCACCGAGGAAGAGATTGCCGAAGTGGTGTCCAAGTGGACGGGCATTCCGATCAGCAAAATGCTCGAAGGTGAGCGCGAAAAACTGTTGCGCATGGAAGACGTGTTGCACAACAAAGTCATCGGCCAGAGCGAAGCGGTGGTCGCGGTCTCCAATGCGGTGCGTCGCTCGCGAGCAGGTCTGTCAGATCCCAATCGCCCCAATGGTTCGTTTTTGTTCCTTGGGCCAACCGGTGTCGGTAAAACCGAACTGTGCAAAACCCTGGCGGAATTTTTGTTCGACAGTCAGGACGCTATGGTGCGAATCGATATGTCGGAGTTTATGGAGAAACACTCGGTCGCTCGTTTGATCGGTGCCCCTCCCGGCTATGTGGGTTACGAAGAAGGTGGTTATCTGACCGAAGCCGTGCGCCGCAAGCCTTATTCGGTGCTGTTGCTCGACGAGGTGGAAAAAGCGCACCCGGATGTGTTCAATATTCTGTTGCAGGTTCTGGAGGATGGTCGCCTGACCGACGGTCAGGGGCGCACTGTGGATTTCCGCAATACCGTCGTGGTGATGACGTCGAACCTGGGTTCGGATGTGATTCAGGATATTTCCCGCAATCGCTCGTTCGATACCATCAACTTCGATCAGGCAAATAGCGACAGCAGTGACTTCAATGACAACGAAAATCGCTACGAAGCCATGAAGTCGGCGGTGATGGAAGTGGTCGGCAATCATTTTCGTCCCGAGTTCATCAACCGTATCGATGAGGTGGTGGTCTTTCATCCTCTTGGTCAGTCGCAGATTCGTGGCATTGCCAGCATACAGCTGGATATGTTGCGCAAACGTTTGGCCGATCGCGATCTGTCGCTGGATATTGATGATGCCGCGCTGGATCTGCTGGCCGAAGCCGGGTTTGATCCGGTCTATGGTGCACGGCCGCTGAAACGGGCCATCCAGCAATATCTGGAAAACCCGCTGGCGCAGGATGTGTTGTCAGGCAAGTTTGCCCCCGGCGACACCATTTATGTGCGGGTGGATGGCGATCAGTTGAGCATGAAAAACCAGGCCGCCTGATGATTGGGCGGCCCCAACGTAACGCTGCGACCTAGGTCGAATAGGCCTGTTCGACAAAAATGGTTACACTCGGCATGGGTGTAACCATTTTTTTTGCTTTGTGATCTTGCCCCGGGCCGCAGGTCAGAAGCGTGCCGTGTTGAATCGAAAGGGTGATGCATGGATACAGAAGGGTAATGGATGAATAGCCAGCTTATTCTGGTACTGGTGTGTCTCTACAGCGGACTCCTGTTCGCCGTCGCCTGGCTGGCCGAGCGCTATGGCCATCGCCTGCAGCAACCCTGGTGGCGGCCACTGGTCTACACGCTTTCCATTGGTGTTTACTGCAGCTCCTGGACATTTCTCGGTGCTGTCGGCCAGGCGGTGGAGAGTGGCTGGGACTTTCTCCCGATTTATCTCGGACCGATTTTGCTGGTGTTGTTTGGCTGGCGTTTTCTGCGTCGGCTGTTGATCATCAGTTCACGCAACAAGGTCACATCGATTGCCGATTTTATCGGCTCCCGCTACGGCAAAAATCAACGCCTCGCTGCCATAGTAACGCTGGTGCTGGTGGTGGGCACACTGCCTTATATCGCATTGCAACTGCGGGCGGTGGGTATTGCCTGGTCGTCGATGCACTGGGGTACGGACTTCGATCCGTCATTTGATTCCTGGTCGAGTTTGATCGCGGCCATGGTGATGGCCTGGTTTGCCATTCTGTTCGGCACCCGTGTGATTGATGGCCCGGATCGTCACCGGGGACTGATTACGGCGGTGGCGGTGGAGTCCGTGGTAAAAGTAGTGGCCTTTGTGGTGGTGGGCATCCTGGCGATGCGGGTGTTGAGCGGCGATGCGTTTGAACTGGCACTGGATCGAAACAGTCTTGCCGCGCCCAACTTTCATGTCAGTCAGTTGACCTCGCCCCTGTTTTTCACCGAGTTGCTGTTGGCCGGGATTGCGATTGTCTGCTTGCCTCGTCAATTTCACGTGATGGTGGTGGAGTATCATCACCGCTCGGATTTGCGTTACACCCGCTGGCTGTTACCACTCTATCTGGCGATCTTTGCGATGCTGGTCTGGCCGCTGGCACAGGTGGGGGCTCAGTTATTTGCCGATTTGAGTGTTCATCCGGATAGCTATGTACTCACCCTGCCGCGCTGGGCGGGTGAGGAAACGACGCTGGTCATCACCTTTATCGGTGCCCTGTCGGCGGCGACAGGCATGGTCGTGGTGGCCACCATTGCCCTGTCGATCATGATTTCCAATGAATTGATTGTGCCCGCCTGGTTGCGCTCCAATTCCCGTCGTGGGCAAACCGCCAGCGATCTGGGGCGCTCGCTCAGGATTATCCGGCGCGGTTCCATCATTGCGGTGCTGATGATGGGCTGGGCGCTGGAACGTTACATGAGTAACACCGAAGGGCTCGCCTCCATGGGGTTGATCTCTTTTGCTGCGACGGCGCAACTGATGCCTGCGGTGCTGGGGGCGCTCTACTGGTCCCGGGGGCATGCCTACGGTGTGATTGCCGGTGTTCTGGCGGGAATGCTGTTGTGGCTATACTGCCTGTTACTGCCCGCTGTTTTGCCGGCCGCCCACCCCCTGGTGATGGATGGCCTGTTTCATGTGCCCTGGTTGACGCCCAATAATCTGTTGGGGATGGGGTGGCTGGACCCGCTGAGTCACGGGGTGTTCTGGAGTTTGCTGGTGAACGCCCTGGTGTTTGTGTTTGTCTCCAGGCGCTCGAAGTTTCGTCTGTTGGACGTGCGCCAATCGGATGCGTTTACCCGTCTGCGCTGGAAGTTGCACAAGCCACAATTGGACATGGAGCCCTCCGGTATTGAGGTGCGGCAATTACAGGCATTGATGGAGCCGCTCTTTGGGCCGGAGCGCACGCTGGAGATGTGGCAGGAATTCCAGCAGCGGGTCGGGCACCGGCTCTTGCCTCACGATCAGACGCCGCGGTTTGCCGTATCCATGATTGAGAGCGATCTTGCGGCCATTATCGGGGCGGTTTCTGCTCACCGGGCGATGCAGTTGCTGGTCAGTCAGCAGCCCCTGCAGCTGCAGGATTTTGTCTCGCTGGTGGGCGGCAGTTCACGGCAGTTGCAATTCAGTCAGACGTTATTGCAGACCACGCTGGAAACCATTCCCCAGGGGATCAGCGTGGTGGATAAAGACCTGCGCTTGGTGGCCTGGAACGAACAGTATCAGCGGATGTTCGATTATCCCAAGCGGCTGTTGTATGTGGGCTGTAATATCGAAAAAATTTATCACTACAACGCCATGCGCGGCTATCTGGACACCAGTGACGGGGGAGCAGAAGCGGCGGTAGAGCGGCGTTTGAATCAGCTGCGTTCCGGCAATCCCCACCGCCTTGAGCGGGATCTGCCCGGTGATCGGGTTATTGAAATTCGTGGCACACCACTGGCCAATGGCGGCTATGTCACGACCTACACTGACGTCAGTGATTATCACCAAATGCTGGACCAGCTGGAGCTGGCGAAAGAAACTCTGGAAGACCGGGTTGAGTCACGCACGGCGGAACTGAGCGAGGCCAACGCCTCGCTGCAGCGCGAGAACGACTTGCGCGCCCGGGTCGAGCAGGAGTTAAAAGAAGTGCATGCTAGTAAGAGTCGCTTTCTGGCGGCGGCGAGTCACGATCTGTTGCAACCGATCAACGCCGCGCGTCTTTTTGTGGCTTCTCTCCATGCGAAGCTCAACGACATTCATCAGCACCCGCCGGTCTTTGTCGATGGCTCCGTCGATGGTTCGAGTCGCCATCATTCTCTGCGCAGTGATGTGGATCATCTGGACGATGCCCTGGCGCAGGCCGAGCAGTTGATCAGCTCATTGCGGGAGATTTCCCGCCTGGGTTCCGGTAAAGAGCGTCCCAAGCGGGAGAGTTTTTCCATCGACAGTCTGTTGCGCCCACTGGCTGGTGAGGCCGGTGCGCTGGCGAGCAAGCAGGGATTGGAATTTCGCTGGGTGCCTTCGTCGGTGTGGGTGTTCAGCGATCCGCATCTGTTGCGACGGGTGTTGCAGAATTTTATTTCCAACGCCCTGCGTTACACCCGCAGCGGCAAGGTGTTGTTGGGCTGTCGGCGGCATAAGGATCGACTGGTGGTGGAGGTCTGGGATACCGGCCCCGGTATTGCGGAGGCGGATCGGCAGCGAATCTTCGATGAGTTTGAGCGCCTGAATACTTCCAGTGCGGGCAATCAGGGATTGGGGTTGGGGTTGTCCATTGCCCAGCGAATTTCCCAATTGCTCGGGCATGGCATTGATATGGATTCGGTACCGGGCAAGGGATCCGTCTTTCGTATTTCCGTCAGCCTGGGGCAGGAGCAGGAGCAGGCGCGGGTGAAACCGGTGACCGACTCTCGCCTGTCTGGTTTGTCGGTGATGTGTATTGATAACGAACCGGTCATTCTGGCGGGTATGCAATCGCTGCTGGAGCAGTGGGGCTGTGAAGTGGTGGTCGCTTCAGACCTGCGTGAGGCGCTGAGTCTCTGGCCGAAAGCCACAGCTCCCGATCTGGTGCTGGCTGATTTCCATCTGAACGAAGAGACCGGGCTGGATGTGCTGGAAGCCCTGCGTTATCACTGGCAGCAGACCTTACCTGCGGTGGTGATCAGTGCTGACAACAGTGATGAAATACGCGATCAGGTGCATCAGGCGGGTTGTCTCTTCCTGGCCAAACCGGTGCAGCCCGCAGCTCTGCGTACTTTGATGCGACGGGCGCTGCGGCGGCAAAAAGTCAGCGCGCAGGGAAATTAGATTCCTTGCCAGGAACGCACTTTTCTAGCTGGACAGTTGAGGCGTCTTTTTGCGGAACTCGTCGAGAGTTTGGGTCGGATGTACGGCGAGTTGCCCCATGGCCACGGCTGCCTGGGTGCGCGAGTGAACCCCCAGCTTCTTAAAGATTTCAGTCATGTGAGCTTTAATGGTGGCTTCGGTGACACTCAGCTCGTAGGCGATCTGTTTGTTGAGCAATCCCTGGCTGACCATTGAGGCCACGCGAAACTGTTGGGGCGTCAGGTTTGACAGCGCTTCCGCAATGTTCAGTTCTTCCTCGCCGGCCACAGACTGATCCGTCAGACCTTCCGGCAGCCAGATGTTGCCGTTTAATACCGTCAGCAAGGCGTTGCTCATGGTGTCTACTGACGCACTTTTGGGCAGAAACCCACTGGCGCCGTGGTCCATTGCGCGGTGGATGATATCGGCTTCTTCGTGGGCCGAGACAATCATGACGGGGATTTGCGGGTAGTGAGCGGTCAGAAACACCAGCGCACTGAATCCTTCTGCACCTGGCATGTGCAAATCCAGCAAAATCAAATGGGCATTGGGGTTGGCTTCGACGCTCTGTTGCAAACTGCTGAAATCTTCGGCTTCGATCAGTTGTGGCTGGCTGAGTTCACTTTGCAAGGTGTTGCTGAGAGCCGTGCGGAAAAGAGGGTGATCATCAGCGATGATAATACAGGGGTTCGCTACCATGGAGCTTTACCTTCCCAATCTATGATTATGCTTATAATGTTTTAATTATTGTTAACTGTTGTTATTCAGTGATCGATATTCAGTGACCGTTATCCAGCGACAAGCCTGCGGCTGTCGCAATTGCCTATGCAGTATAGCGCTGAGCGCGCAGTCTGTCCTGCTCCAATGGAGAGCGGGGTAAAGGCAAAAAAAAGCACAGTCCCTTGGGATGAGACTGTGCCGGGAAATGACTGAGAAACGAGGGTGAAATCTGCAGAACAGCCACAGATCAAAATACTCTGTCATGATGCATTTTTATCAATTTCGGATATGTGCAGCAATTAGACCTTGGTCTAAGGGCATCCGATCCCTCTCTCAGCCACTTCTGTGGGTAATTTGGTTAGACTTTAGTCGATAGTTAGACCAAAGGTTAATACCGCTCCTTTATATAAGGACAAATACTCTCTGCTGAAACCTGTTACTCCAAAAACAGACACCAATAAATCAGGAGAGGGCATTCATGAATAATAAGTTTAAGAAACACCCCATCACCTGCGCCGTCAGCGCTTGTTTGCTGATGTCCGCGACCTCGGCCTTTTCGGCTTCCGATGATGACATGATGCGGCGGATGGAAATGCTGGAGCAGGAGCTCCGGACTCTGAAAGCGCAAATGGCACGTCAACAGGACACCATCACCACCATTGCCGTAAAGCGTGAGCCTGTGGATCAGGTGGTTGAACCGCTGGTGAAAGTGAACAAAGGCGGCAGTCTGACGTTCGGTGGGTATCTCAAAGCAGATTACCGTCATGTGAATGGCGATCTGGCTTATCAGGATTACTGGCGTGGTAATGATCCTGGTGAAGTGGATACCGAGCACACCGGTTTCAACGTCAAGGAAACCCGCTTTAACATGAAGTACGCCCGCGGCGACGTGAGCGCGTTTATCGAAATGGATTTCTACGGTGGTGACGGCAACGAAATTGCCACCAACTCCACCAATCCCCGTCTGCGACATGCCTTCGTTAAATACAAAAACTGGCTGGTTGGTCAGTACTGGACGACTTTCACGCCATTGGCGGCTTTCCCCGACAGCCTGGATTTTGCGGGCCCCATGATGGGTGAAGTGTTTGTGCGTCAACCGCAAATCCGCTTCAGTGCCGGTGGTTTCAATATCGCACTGGAAAACCCTGAAACATGGGGCAATGGTACCATTGGCACCAATGCGGCCGGTGGTGGCGGTACCGGTATCGACCCCGACGAAAAATACCCGGATCTGGTGGCCACCTATCGCTTTGCCGGTGACTGGGGTGAAGTTCAGGTTGGTGCCCTGGCGCGTCGTCTGGATTCCGGCGGCGTCGATGAGACCGCCCTGGCCGCCAATATCGGCGGTAAATTCAATTTCGGTCGCAACGATTTGCGCTTCCAGGTCAATGCGGGTGAATCCGGCCGCTACATTGGCGGCGGCATGATTCCCGATCTGGTGATTGATCCGGATACGGGTGATATCGAGGTCGAAGAAACCGTCGCCTACATGATGTCCTACCGTCAAATCTGGAGCGATACCTGGCGCAGCAGCTTTTTCTATGGCGCATCGGAAAGCGATGTGATTGACATCGATCGCAGTCACTGGGGGGTTAACTTGATCCATCAGTTGACGCCGGATCTGTCAGTCGGTTTGGAAGTGGGTAACTTCTCGGTGGATGACAAATACAAGGCCGATGGCGTAACAGAGGGCAGTGATGCGGACTCCGATTACGTGCAAATGTCCTGGAAGTATGCGTTGTAAGACGGGTGTTCTTTGTCGGGCTAGACCAAGGTCCAATGGTTCCATTGGGCCGGTCAGAGTAAAACAGTATCACTGTTTCAAACGACAAGACGAAAATAACGAATAACTGGAGAGACAATCATGGCTTTCAAATCTGAAGAAGATGCAAAAGCGTATTGGAAAGAAAATGTCGGCTTGATGTGGAAGCTGATGATCGTGTGGTTTGTGGTGTCCTTTGGCTGCGGCATCCTCCTATTCGATGTGCTCAATCAAATTCAAATTGGTGGCTACAAGCTGGGCTTCTGGTTTGCGCAGCAGGGGGCGATTTACACCTTTGTGATTCTGATCTTTTACTACGCCCGCAAGATGGGACAGTTGGATCGTAAATACGGCGTCCACGACGAATAGGAGCAGGCATCATGGATTTAAGAACATTAACCTATATCGTAGTCGGTCTGACGTTTGCCCTCTATATGGGCATCGCCGTCTGGGCGCGAGCGGGATCAACCAAAGAGTTCTATGTGGCTGGCGGCGGTATTCACCCCGTAGCGAACGGCATGGCGACGGCGGCGGACTGGATGTCAGCGGCTTCCTTTATCTCCATGGCAGGCATGATCGCCTTTATGGGCTACGGCGGCTCGGTCTTTCTGATGGGCTGGACCGGTGGCTTTGTGGTTCTGGCGATGTTGCTGGCCCCTTATCTGCGCAAGTACGGCAAGTTCACCGTGCCCGAATTCATCGGCGATCGTTTCTATTCCCGCACGGCGAGAATCGTGGCGGTGATCTGTCTGATTATCTGTTCGGTGACTTACGTTATTGGCCAGATGAAAGGTATTGGTGTGGCTTTTTCCCGCTTCCTGGAAGTGAGTTATGAGCTGGGTCTGTTGATCGGTATGTGTATCGTGTTTTTCTACGCCGTACTCGGCGGTATGAAAGGCATTACCTACACGCAGATTGCTCAGTACTGTGTGCTGATTCTGGCTTACACCATTCCGGCCATTTTCATCTCGCTGAATCTCACCGGTAACCCGCTGCCACAATTGGGGCTGGGGAGTACCTTGTCGGGGACGGATGTGTATCTGCTCGATCGGCTGGATCAGGTGGTGACGGAATTGGGCTTCGCCGAATACACGACACAGGTGCGGCTCAGCACGGTCAACATGTTTGCCTATACCCTGTCGCTGATGATTGGTACTGCCGGTCTGCCACACGTGATCATTCGTTTCTTTACTGTGCCTAAGGTAAAGGATGCGCGTTCTTCCGCTGGTTGGGCTCTGGTGTTTATCGCCATTCTCTACACCACGGCTCCTGCTGTAGCGGGTATGGCTCGTCTGAACCTGATGAACACCATCGAACCTGCGTCCGGTGAGTACATGGAGTACGAGAAGCGTCCTCAGTGGTTTAAAAACTGGGAAAAAACCGGTCTGCTGCAGTTTGAAGACAAGAACGACGATGGTCGGGTTCAGTACAGCGCCAATCCGGAAGTCAATGAAATGGTGAAAGTGGATAACGACATCATGGTGTTGGCAAATCCAGAAATTGCACGTCTGCCTAACTGGGTGATTGCCCTGGTCGCAGCGGGTGGTCTGGCGGCAGCCTTGTCGACCGCAGCGGGTTTGTTGCTGGCGATATCCTCGGCCATTTCCCACGACTTGTTAAAAGGCGTGTTTATGCCGCAGATCAACGAGAAGCAGGAGTTGATGGCCAGTCGGATAGCCATGGCGCTGGCGATCGCCGGTGCAGGTTATCTCGGTTACAACCCGCCTGACTTTGCGGCGGGAACGGTGGCACTGGCCTTTGGTTTGGCGGCTTCATCGATCTTCCCGGCGCTGATGATGGGTATCTTTAGCAAGACCATCAATAAGGAAGGTGCGATTGCGGGCATGATCGCCGGTATTACCGTAACACTGCTGTACGTGTTCCAGCACAAAGGCATCATGTTTGTGGCGGATACGGCTTTCCTTGGCGGCATGAGTGAAAACTGGTTCCTGGGTATTGAACCTAACGCGTTTGGTGCGGTGGGTGCTCTGGTGAACTTTGCGGTTGCCTACGCGGTATCCCGTGTCACTCAGGCACCACCACAGGAAGTGCAGGAACTGGTGGAACATATTCGTGTACCTACCGGTGTTGTGGATGCGCATGATCATTGAGTAAGCGCTCAAAGCATGCTTAACAACAGAAAAACACAATCTTCATAAGACCCATTCGGCCCCGTTACGGGGCCTTTTTTTGGCTTCCTGCTAGCGGTTGGTTGTCAAATGAAGGAAGATGAACCTTATGTCCCTGGTGTCGTGGTTGTCATCAGACGCTGAGGCAATGGCAAGAATTTATAAAAACAAAACATTAGTATAAAAAGACAAAACACTTGGAATTTTTTCATGGGAATACTCAAAAACAAACACGTCGTTATTGCCATGTTGGTGGCGCCGATTCTGGCATTGATCAGTTACTTTGCCGTCGACGCTATCGTCAGTGAAAAACCCCATGCGGCCAAGCCGGGTGACCGTTACGCCCTGGTAGAAAAACCCAACTGTCGTTACAGCAGCGGACAGTGTGGTTTAAAAAATGGAGACTTCGAGGTGACCCTGACCACCGAGTGGCGTGACGCTGATCGCATGTTATTAATGCTCAAGTCCGTTGCTCCGCTGGAAGGTGCGCTGGTGGCTCTGGTAGAACCCGGTGACGTGAATAGTGATGCAGAGCAACCGCTGGAAATGGCGCCGGAAGGCAGCGACGGGCTGCGCTGGTCACTGGAACTGCCCAGGCCGGATCCGGAATCTGATCGTCTGCGGGTCGTGGTTTCGTCCAATCAAACACTTTATTACGGCGATGCCGCCATGAAGTTCACGTTGTACAAAACGACCTTCGGCGAGGACTTTCGTCAGGAGTAGATCGCCATTGTGAATAACAGTCTGTCTGGCGTTGCGAGGAAAAGGTTTATGACTGAATCTCCGATTCCTGCACCGGAATTGAATCCTGAACTGCGAAGCATTCGTGAATTTCTGGGGGAGTGCATTCCCTTCGATCAGCTGAGCCCGGCGGAGCTCGATCGCGTGGCGGCGCTGATGGAAATTGGTTACCACCGTCAGGGCCATGTGTTCCAGCCTCACGACGATGGCGGTGGTTTGCGGATCATGCGCAGTGGTGCGGCTGAGTTGCGAGCCGACAACGGTCGGCTGATGGATCGTTTTGGTGAGGGCGTCAGCTTTAACTTGCTGGGACTCAGTCAGGAGGAGCCGGATATCAGTGCCACGCTGATTGAAGACTCTCTGTTGTATCTGTTGCCGGAAGAGGAATATCAAAAAATCCGCCAGCAGCACCGTGACTTCGATCGTTTCTTTCGCAGTCAGCGCAGTCGCCGGGTGCGTCGTGCCGCCCGTCACGAACCCAGTCCGAACGAAATGATGCGCCGTGTCAGGGATCTGATGACGAAAACCCTGCTCACGGTTTCTCCCGAGGATTCCATTCAGGCCACCGCCCGGATCATGACCGAAGGTCGGGTGTCATCGGTGATGGTGATGGCCGGTGATCAGTTGCAGGGTATTGTGACCGACCGGGATCTTCGCTCCCGCGCGGTCGCCGAAGGGTTGGATTTGACGCTTCCTGTCGAGCAGATCATGACCCGAGAGCCGGAAGTGATTGAGGCTGATGCCACCCTGTTCGATGCCACCCTGTTCATGACGCAAAAAGGTTACCACCACATTCCTGTGCTGGATCAGGGCATGGTCAAGGGCATTATCACCGCTTCCGATCTGATGCTGGCACGACAGGATGACCCTGTGTATCTGGTGCAGCACATTGGCCGTCAAAACTCCGTGGCAGAGTTGAAAGACATCGTGTCCCAAATGCCCAACCTCCTGGTGCAATGGGTCAAGTCGGGCATCAAATCCTCACAGGTCGGCCATGTGTTGACCGCGATCAGTGATGCGGTGACCGTGCGTTTGATTGAACTGGCCGAAGATGAATTGGGTGAGCCGCCGGTTCCCTATTGCTGGTTGGGTTTTGGTTCTCAGGGGCGCGGTGAGCAGTTGCTCGGTGCCGATCAGGATAATGGACTGTTAATCGATGACGCCGTATCGGAGCAGGATGCTAAATGGTTTGAAACTCTGGCTCACCGTGTCAGTGACGGATTGAATACCTGCGGTTATGTTTACTGTCCCGGCAAGGTGATGGCGACCACCGATGAGTGGCGCCAGAGTCTGGGTGGCTGGAAAGCCACTGTTGACCGCTGGACCCGTACACCCACCGCCGATGCGGTGATGCGTGTGAGTATCTTTTTTGATTTACGGGCTGTGTATGGTGACGCCTCTCTGTGTCAGAAGCTGCAACAGCATATGTTGAAACAGGCCGGCAGCAATACCATTTTCCTGGCGGCGCTGGCAGAGAATGTCCTCGATACGCCACCCCCTTTAGGCATCTTCCGACGCTTTGTGGTGGAGCATAATGGTGAGCACCGCGATGAACTCAATCTGAAAAAGCGGGCAGTGATTCCCATTGTTGATATTGTCCGTATTCATGCACTGGCCAATGGCGTCACCGCAGTGAACACCCACGACCGGCTCGCCGCGTTGGCGAAGCTCAAGGCCTTGAGTATTAATGACAGCCGCAATCTGCAGGACGCGCTGGAGGTCATCATGCAGACCCGGGTTGAAGGTCAGGTTCAGCATTTGCTGACCGGACGCAAGCCCAGTAATTATCTCAACCCCGATGAATTGCCCAAGCTGGTGAGAAAGCAGTTGCGAGACGCTTTCGGTATCGTCGTTGATGCCCAGCAGGCAGTCAAACTCCGATACCGTCCGGGGTTGTAAGATGAGCTGGAGTTTCCCGTGTCTTCGACTTCAACGTCAGCTCTACGCGTTACGGCTGCGCGGCCAGTCCGCTGACAGGCAGGCGGCGTTTACGGAGTTGCAGCGCTGTTGGCAACAAATGCAGTTTCGGACCGGCGACTGCTGGCGGGATGTGGAGTTTCTGGTGGTGGATACGGAAACCTCCTCTCTGGATGCCGGCGACGGTGAATTGCTGAGCGCCGGCTGGGTGGTGGTGCGCGGTGGCAGGATTATCTTGTCTACCGCTGAGCACTGGCTGGTGAAACCGCGCAATGGTGTCGGACACAGTGCCACCATCCATTCTTTGCGTGATTGTGAGTTGTCGGAAGGTATCGAAGAGCAAGAATTGATGAGCCACTTCCTGACGGCCGCCAGTGGTCGGGTGCTGGTGTTTCATCACGCACCGCTGGATTTGGCGTTTCTGAACCGCATCAGTCGTCGCCTCTGCGGTGCGCCCCTGTTAATGCCGGTGGTGGATACTCTGCAAGTGGAGCGTCGCAGTCTGGCGCGGCGTCATCAGCCGGTGGTGAACAACATGTTGCGGCTGGCCAGCTGCTGTGCACGCTACAATCTGCCTCCGGCCAGAGCGCATAATGCCCTGACCGATGCTCTGGCGACGGCGGAGCTATTGCTGGCGCAAGTCAGCTACAAGGGGAAAAACGTAAGGCTCAAGGCGCTGATCTGAGGTAGTCCCGGATCAGCAGTCGTCGGCAATGGCCTGCATGGCCATGTCCATTTGTTTTTTGATTTCTTCCTGGCTCAGGTAACGGTACTCGTCACCTTCCTTGATGCGGATGCGGGCGTTTTCTTCGAGTGTCTGTTTGTTTCTCTGTGCTGCGGCACAGCGTTCAGGGTCTTTCTTGTAAACCTCAGCATCAGCGCTGCTGCCTTGTGCCTGGTTTTCATTCTGACGGCTGCTGGCACTGGACGTGGATTCAGGATCGCCCTTGATGTTGGAGGCGTGCACCTTGACGGATTTGTGCGTTTTTGACGGCTGTGACGAGTAGTGGGTCACGCCCTCTTCGTCTTGCCATTTATAAAATTCTTTGGCGAGTGTCTGTCCACTCAGGCAGGCCAGCGTGAAACCGAGGCCGATAAGCGTCAAAAAGCGGTGTCGTAGTGCCATGGTTGTGTGATCCTTCAACGTTCGTATTCAGTGGCCATTATTGCTGTTATTTACGCCATTCACCAGTGTCCGGCGGGATGGATCTTCAGGATTGACGAGTATTCCCGACAATTATCAGGCTTTTCTTCTGGAAACATGGGCAAAACCGGCTCAAGCCCTTGACTTTACGGGTCAAGTCGCCAAAATTGCGGGTTCGCTAGATGGCGTGTAGATCTTAACCGTAACCTCGGTCTTGCTCGGAGTTTTTCTTGAATTCCAGCATCTACCTTTCCGGTGAGCCAACCGCTTGCCGAACCATCCCAGTTGCGTAGGTACGTCCATCCGACGTCGCCTATCCGACTCACTGCAGCGCCAACAGGGGCGGTCGAGTCGGGGAAGCTTCAGTCATCACTGTTTTATTTATGGATCGTTATGGAGTGCTGTGTCTAGTGTGAAGCTAGCCAGCAAGAGGGTATGGGAGCTCACAAGGTTTCCGCGGCCTACTCTGTAAGGATAATTATTGGTTTTTTGAAAGAGGAAAAACAGGTGGAAATGCTCTCTGGCGGCGATATGTTAATTCGCTCCCTGCAAGAAGAAGGTGTTGATCTCATCTTCGGCTACCCAGGTGGGGCGGCCTTGCACATCTACGACGCAATTTTCAAACAAGACAAAGTCAAGCACATCCTGGTGCGCCACGAGCAGTCCGCTACCCATGCGGCTGACGGCTACACCCGTGCGACCGGCCGTGTCGGTACCGTACTGGTGACTTCTGGTCCAGGTGCAACCAATGCCATCACCGGTATTGCGACCGCTTATATGGATTCCATTCCGATGGTGGTGATCTCCGGCCAGGTGGCGACGGATAAAATCGGTGAGGATGCGTTCCAGGAAACGGATATGGTGGGTGTCTCCCGTCCTATCGTAAAACACAGCTTTATGGTCAAACACGCTTCCGAGATCCCCGAGATCATCAAGAAGGCCTACCATATTGCTTCTACCGGTCGTCCGGGACCGGTGGTTGTCGACGTGCCGAAAAACACCGTAGACCCCATGGAAACCTTTCCGTTTGAGTATCCCAAGAAGCTGAAGATGCGCTCTTATACTCCGGCGGCCAAGGGCCACAGCGGTCAAATCAAGAAAGCGGTCAGCATGCTGTTGAAAGCCAAGCGTCCAATTATCTACTCCGGTGGCGGTGTGGTTCAGGGCGAGGCCAGCAAGCTGCTCACCGAGCTGGCTCAAAAGCTGGGTTACCCGGTGACCAACACCCTGATGGGGCTCGGTGCTTATCCGGGTAACGACAAGCAGTTCGTGGGCATGCTGGGGATGCACGGCACCTTTGAGGCCAACACCGCGATGCACCACTGCGACCTGATTCTGGCCGTCGGTGCGCGTTTCGATGACCGTGTCACCAACACCACCAGCAAGTTCTGTCCGAACGCCAAGATCATTCATATTGATATCGATCCGGCGTCGATTTCGAAAACCATCACGGCCGATGTGCCGATTGTGGGATCTGTTGACAGCGTTTTGACCGAAATGCTGGATCTGCTGAAAGAGTCCAAAGAAAAACCGGACGAAGCGGCGCTGTCTGACTGGTGGGAGCAGATTAATGAGTGGCGTGAGCGTCACGGTATCTACACCCAGCCGCGCTACAACACCAGTGGCGACATGATCATGCCTCAGGACGTGATCAAGACGCTGTATGAAGTCACCAATGGTGACGCCATTGTGGCTTCCGATGTGGGTCAGCACCAGATGTTTGCGGCTCAGTACTACCCGTTCAAGAGTCCGCGTCAGTGGATCAACTCCGGTGGTCTGGGCACCATGGGCTTTGGTTTGCCAGCGGCTATGGGTGCGGCTTTCGCATTCCGTGACAAGGACATTGTCTGTGTCACCGGTGAAGGCTCCATCCAGATGTGTATTCAGGAGTTGTCGACCCTGACCCAGTACGGTTTGCCCGTTAAGATCATCTGCCTGAACAACCAGGCTCTGGGCATGGTTAAGCAGTGGCAGGATATGGTGTACGACAGCCGTTACTCCGAGATTCACTACGAGGATTCCCTGCCAGACTTCGTCAAATTGATGGAAGCCTATGGTCACGTCGGTATCCGTGTGAACAAGAAAGAAGAGCTGCGTGAAAAGATGGAAGAGTGTTTCGCTCTGAAAGATCGCGTGGTGTTTATGGATATCTACGTGGATCCTTCAGAACACGTGTATCCGATGCTGGTCGCCCCGGGCGGTTCCATGCGCGATATGTGGTTAAGCAAGACGGAGCGGACTTAAGATGAGACGTATTATTTCTGTACTCATGGAAAATGAGCCAGGCGCCTTGTCGAGAGTGGTTGGTTTGTTTTCCCAGCGTGGTTACAACATTGAAACTCTGACTGTGGCTCCTACCGAAGACGAGACCTTGTCCCGTCTGACCGTCACCACCGTTGGCGACGATCACAAGATCGAACAGATTACCAAAAACCTCAACAAGCTGATTGATGTGGTTAAATTGGTAGATCTGACCGAAGGTCAGCACATTGAGCGCGAGCTGATGCTGATCAAGGTCAAGGCCTCCGGTGCCCAGCGGGCAGAGATCAAACGCTGTGTGGATATCTTCCGCGGTCAGATCATTGATGTGACCAGCACGGTGTATACCATTCAGATTACCGGTGCCAGCGACAAGCTGGATGCCTTTGTCCAGTCGGTTGGCGACGCGGCAATTCTGGAGGTGGTACGCTCTGGTGTATCCGGTATTTCCCGCGGTGAAAAAGTGCTGAGTCTCTGATTCTCAATCAAGGCGCAGTAGAAAAAGCCCGGCCCAGTGCCGGGTTTTTTTGTTTAAGATTGGTCTGAATACCTTGTGTGGTTGATGCAATGAGCTACCCATCCCGGTTTGCCGAGCTGGATCATCTGCTGGTGAAAAACCGCAGCTGGTGGCAGTTCCGCCCCTTTCATCAGCGGGCCATGCCATGGTGTGATTCTCACCCTGATCTGGTGGCTGCACTGCTGGCTCTGGGTGACGATGAGCTGTCTGCACTGGATGCCAGTTCGCAGGCGTTGGCGGCCTGGCTGAAGCCCTGGTTGCCGGACGGTGACAGGTTGCTGGAGCTCAGTCGATTGCCGGACGCTCCACTCAGGGCGCTGGACATTCCTGCCCGGCTGGATGTGTCGGTGCCCGGTCGCAAATGGCAGCAGGCCTGCCGGTTTGTGGCGGCGCGACCCGAGTCATCAAAGCCTCTGCTGGAGTGGTGTTCCGGCAAGGGGCATCTGGGTCGATTGTTGGCGTCAGTGGACAACTGCCAGGTCACCAGTCTGGAGTGGCAGCAGGCACTGTGTGAGGCTGGGGACGCATTGTCTGGCAAGCTGGGACTGGCGCAGCGCTTTGTGTGCGGGGATGCGTTTGATACCTCGGCCGGTGACTGGTTGCCGGAACATGGTCAGGCGGTGGCGTTGCACGCCTGCGGCGATCTGCATGTCACGCTGATGCGTCACTGGGCCGGTAGTGCTGCGGAGAATCTGACGGTGTCTCCCTGTTGTTATCACCTGATAAAGGACGACGGCTACCACCCCATGTCCCGGCAGGCTAAAGCTTCGGCGCTGCAATTGGATCGTGCGGATCTCAGCTTGCCGCTGCAGGAGACGGTTACGGCAGGTCGGGGAGAGCGCCGCCGCCGCGAACAGGATGTGTTATGGCGTTTGTCCTTTGACGAGTGGCAGCGACAGGTGCGCGGTGTGGATCAATACCTGCCGGTGCCCACTTTACCCCGTCGTTACCTGAGTGGTTCATTTGCCGACTTTTGTCGCACGGTGGCAGAGCACCACCAGTTCGTGTGGCCGGATATGGGCGACCAATCGGTCTGGCTGGAAAAAGGACGCCAGAGACTGAAGCTGGTTCAGCGAATGGAGTTGGTGGCGCATCTGTTCCGGCGTCCACTGGAAGTCTGGCTGGTTCTGGACCGAGTGTTGTTTCTGGAGGAGAGTGGCGCCAGGGTCAGCTTGCAGACGTTTTGTGATCGCAGCTTAACGCCGAGGAATATTCTGATTCACGCCGAGCGCGTGTTTTCAGCAGGACCAAAGGCTGGCCACTGAATGTTGCGCGTGCTAGCCGGTTTCCTCGGTGGTCGCGCTCGGATTGCGAATGGCCTGAAGGTTCAGGTGAATGCGGGTGAGGGTTTGGTTCAGCTGGTGTTGCTCTTCCTCGCTGATGCCTGCCATGCACTGCATTTTTAATTCCGTGACGGTCTGTTCGATCAGGGGCAGCAGTGGTTCGCTTTTCACGGTAATAAATACCCGGTTTGCCCGTCGGTCATTGGGGTCGGGTCGGCGCTCCACCAGACCGGCGGCCTCCAGTTTGTCGATCAGTGTTCCCGCCGGAGCCTTCTCGATCAGTAACCGCTCGGCCAGTTCCGATTGTGTGAGTCCGTCCTGTGTCCGCAGATGGGTCAGAATTCGCCACTGGGAACGACTCAGATTGATGCCGTCGGCTTTAAGCTGGCGGTAAAGCGAAGTGCTGAACATCCGGTGTATATCCGCCATCAGGGTGGCGAAGGGAATGTGGGGGGAATCGTTCATAAATGACCAAAGAGTAACTGGTAGTCAGTGAGGTTTATCTTACGGGCTTGCTTCAAGGCTGTATAGCTCAACAGCTTTATGGCGGGGCAAGTGTGTCGGCAGGAGTATTCTAATCAGACCCGGGTCTCACACTGGCAATGTAAATCATTCATGTGCCTGCCGGACGATATCCGGTAAAATCCCTTCTTTTTTTGCCGTCCTGGCACCTTCACTGAATTACGGGAGACAGTGTGACCTCTACATCAGCATCTTTTGAACGACGCACAGTGGCTTCGCTGGCCAGTTTGTACGCCTTCCGAATGATGGGGCTGTTTATGGTGTTGCCGGTGCTGTCTCTGTACGGCACTGAGTACGCGGGCAGCACGCCCCTGTTGCTGGGATTGGCGCTGGGAGGTTACGGTTTTACCCAGGCGATGTTGCAGATACCGTTCGGCATGCTGTCTGACCGTATCGGCCGCAAGCCGGTGATCGCAATGGGGTTGATCATTTTTGCCATCGGATCTGCGGTGGCCGCGTCAGCCGAGTCGGTGTACGGACTGATTTTGGGGCGCTGCCTGCAGGGTGGGGGAGCCATTGCCAGTGCCATCATGGCGATGGTGGCGGATTTGACCAGTGATGAGAGCCGCACCAAGGCCATGGCCAGTATTGGCGCGTCCATTGGCTTGTCTTTTTCTGTGGCTCTGGTCTTGGGGCCAGTGCTGGCCGGCTGGGGTGGTTTGTCGCTGATGTTCTGGTTTACGGTGGGGCTGGCTGTCATGGGGCTGTGGGTGCTTATGCGCTGGGTGCCGACACCTGTCATCAGTGGTGTGCGACACCGGGACGCGGGGACGGTCCCGTCACTGTTGAAATCAACCCTTAGAAATTCTGAGCTGATTCGTCTGAACTGGGGCATTTTCACGCTTCATTTCGTGCTGATGGCCGCTTTTCTGGTGATGCCGTCGATTCTGGAAAGTCAGTTGTCGATCCCCCGTGAACAGCACTGGATGGTGTATCTGCCGCTGCTGGTCTTGGCGTTTGTGGCCATGGTGCCGTTTATTGTCGTGGCGGAGAAACGCCGCAAAGTGAAACCTGTTTTTCTCGGGGCGGTAATATTGCTCGGACTCATGATGGGGGTGATGGCGGTAGAGCAGTACCAGCGTATTGGTTTTATGGTGGGGCTGTTTTTCTTTTTCATGGCTTTCAATTTGCTGGAGGCCACTTTGCCTTCGCTGATGAGTAAACTGGCTCCGGCGGGCGCCAAGGGGACTGCGGCGGGTATTTACGCCACTTGCCAGTTTCTGGGTGCCTTTGCTGGTGGTTTGGTCGGCGGTTGGGTCCTGCAGCAGCACGGCACTGTGGCAGTGTTTGAAGTGTGTGGGTTCATGGTTCTGCTCTGGTTGCTGGCGGCGCTCACCATGCGTTCGCCGCGCTACTTGTCCGGTGTTCAGGTTACTCTGGACGAGGCTCAGTTTGCCACTGCCAGCCAACAGCTGGCTGCGCTTCCGGGAGTGGTGGAAGTGGTGCTGATCGAAGAAGAGAAGACTGCCTATCTGAAGGTGGACCCCAGTGTTTTTCAGCGGGACAGTATTGCTGAAATTCAGGGCTAGGCGCACAGCTCATGCTTTTTTCGGGGCTGGTTGTTCCGCCTGAGCTGGTGTAAGCTCAAGCCTTTGCCCCACCTCCCCCAAATTGGTTATCCTGCCAAGAATTCCTCTTCAACATCAGGGATCTGATGTGGCTATTCAGGAAAGGTGCAGAGTGTCAGGAAAGGTACAGAGTGGGTAAGTGTGAGAAAAGTCATTGTTGCTGAAACACCGGTGAGGGACAGGCGAACGACAGCCTCAGCATGCAAGGCAGACTCACGATGAGTGTTTAGAAGGTTCGCGGTCGAGTGAAGAGAATACTCACATCGTCGAGCTCAAGTGAAAGATTTTAGGAGAAAATGGTTATGGCCCGTGGCATCAACAAAGTAATTCTGGTTGGAAATATCGGCCAGGATCCGGAAATGAAATACATGCCCAGTGGCAATGCCGTGACCAATATCAGTGTTGCTACGTCAGAGCAGTGGAAAGACAAGCAAACCGGTCAGCCGCAAGAGCGTACCGAGTGGCACCGGGTGGTGTTTTTCAACCGTCTGGCCGAGATTGCCGGCGAGTACCTGCGCAAAGGTTCCAAGGTGTATGTGGAAGGTTCTCTGCGTACCCGTAAGTGGCAGGGACAGGACGGACAGGATCGCTACACCACGGAAATCGTGGCCAGTGAAATGCAGATGCTCGACAGCCGTGGCGACTCGGCAGGCATGAGTCAGGGCGGTGGTTACGACAACTACGCCCAGCCGGCGCCTCAGCAGTCCTATCAGCAACCCGCTCCGCAGCAGGGTGGTATGGCGCCCCAACAGGGTATGCCGCCTCAGGGTATGCCGCAGGGACAACCTCAGGGGCAGCCAATGCAGCAGCCTCGTCAGCCACAGGCGCAACCTCGCCAGGCACCACCGGCGCCGCAACAGCCACCGCAACCGGCTGCCGGGTTTGATAACTTCGATGACGACATTCCGTTCTAATCCGTAGCGCAAGCGCGGACGTAGAATATAGAGGCAAGAGGAGGCTGTTGTGCGTCGGTATATGCATACCACGGTACGGCAGCCTGTTATGTGGTAACCCCAACAGGATTTTCCGGTTTTAGTGGCCAATAAAGTTCTCATCACCGATGCGTTTTCCCCTGTGGGGCGTGCAATTTACAGTGTTTTCCAAAACAGCGCCTATGCTGTATTGGCTCCCCCTGCGGGCAGCCTGCAATGGGATAACACCGACGCTATTGAGCAGTACCTGCTCGACCATCATGTCGATATCATCATCAATACCGCCGGTTGGTTTGAAACCCCGGATCGGGATCAGCAGCAAACTCTGGTCAGTGCGGCGGAGTCTCTGGCGCAGGTCGCCCGGTCGCTGGATTGCATTGTGCTGCATCTGTCGAGTTATCGTGTTTTTGGTGGCGAGAATAAGTCGACCTATGATGAAACCGACAAGCCTCATCCCATCAGTCCGGCGGGCAGGGCTTTCCTGAAGGCCGAAAGAGCATTCGAGGACAATCAGCGTTACATCTGCCTGCGTGTCAGCTGGGTGCTGGATATTCTGGGTGAGTCAGTATTTGTACGCTTGCTTCGGGCCCTCACAACCGAGGGGCCTGTGCTGGAGGTGACTCATCAGCGTCGTGGCGCGCCTCTGAGCTCCCAGGAGGTTGGTCGGGTGTTGTTGGCCATGACACATCAGGTTTTCTGTGGTGCAGAAAACTGGGGAGTGTTTCATCTTGCCTCCGGTGACCCATGTTCATCGGCGGAGTTTGCCGAAGTTGTTGCCGATATTCTGGAAAAAGAACACCAGTTGAAGCGCGAATGGCAGGTGGAAGCCTTGTCTGAAGAGGCGCTTGAGGCTCAGGGTGAGCCGGACAGTGCCGCTCTGACTGTGCGTCGCTGCCGGGATAATTTCGGTTATCAGGTGCGCAGCTGGCGTCAGGGGCTGACTGGTCTGGTGCGGGCCTGGCTGGTTCAGCAGCGCCTACTGCCCGAGAAGGCGATGCCCCGTCACCATGTCAGTGAGAGCCGCTGAGACTCTGTACACTACTTCCTTTTTCAATCCCGCCGGGCCGGTTTTGCCAGGCCGGCGGGGTACGATGTCTTCTTCTCGTCTTGTGTTTATCGCGAAGACAGCTTGTCCAGTAAACTGTAATGGTCTCTCAGCCAGTTACTGGCTTTCAGCCGCGATGTGACTCCGATTTTTTTATAGGCGCTGTAGAGGTGGCTTTTGACGGTGTGTTCACTGAGTTTCAGTTGACACGCCAGAGCGAGGTTACTTTTGCCCGCGTAAATACCTTCCAGCACTTGTCGCTCCCTGCGAGTCAGTTTGGTGGGTAAGCTGATAATCAGCGGCTGACTGGGCTGGTGTCGTCGACGATTGATGAAATCGTGGCACAGGTGCCTAGGAATCCACAGCTCCCCGTTCAGAACGGCACGGATTCCCTTCAATAGCATATGGGTTCCGATATTTCGATAAAACATTCCCTGGACTTGAGGCCATTCCATCATCCGGTTGTAGATGCTGTCCGGAACAAGGTTGGTCAGTGCGCAGCGAGTGTCTGAGGGCAGCAGTCGCAACAGATTTTGCAGTTCCATGACTGAAATTTCAGTGCAGTCGAACAATAGCAAAGCGGCCGACAGGTTGTGAGATGGTGTTCCGGTCTCTGGTTCGGGTCGTTTCGACAGTGTCTGAGGGTTGCTGGTGAGCAGGCAGGGGATTTCCAGTTGTCGTTGCAGATCTTCGGCCAGCAAGATGTTGTCGATGCTGCGTACCGGTGTGTAGAGCAGTAATTGCTCTATGGTGCGAAGGGCTTTGTCTTGCTTGTAAGAGGCGGTTTCCTCACGCAGGGCGTAACTCTGATTCATCGATAGGTCTCCATACCTGTTGATGTAAGGCAGCGGTGTCAGTTGCTGAATGGTGTCCGGGCATCCATGCCGGGCTGACCAAGATTAGGTGAGATGCTTGGCAGAAAGCAATGATGATTATGCGATCTGGTCGTCAATTTGACGTGTTATCGAAGAAGAAGCCGACACAATTCATGCTTTCTAATGAAGTAAAAGGAGTGGGGAAGTTACGGATACAGGATTCCAGACACAAAAAAAGCCCGGTAAGGACCGGGCTTTTTTTGTGCTGTAGCGTTGTAGGAAATCAGTCCTCGTAACGCTGAAACACCAGGCTGGCGTTGGTGCCGCCAAAGCCAAAGCTGTTGGACATGATGCGATTGAGTGTCGCGTTGTCCTGACGCTCAGTCACAATGTTCATGTCCTGGGCTTTCTCGTCCAGGGTTTCCACATTGGCGGAAGCGCAGATGAAGTTGTTTTCCATCATCAGCAGGCTGTAGATGGCTTCCTGAACGCCGGTAGCTCCCAGTGAGTGGCCAGTGAGGGACTTGGTGGAGCTGATGGCCGGAGTTGCTTCAGGGAAGACCTCGGCAATGGCATTCAGTTCGGCCAGATCGCCAACCGGGGTGCTGGTGCCGTGGGAGTTGATGTAGTCCAGATCGCCCTCGAGGCCTTGCATGGCCTGACGCATGCAGCGAGCCGCGCCTTCACCGGAAGGGGCAACCATGTCGTAGCCGTCGGAAGTGGCACCGTAGCCTACCAGCTCGGCGTAGATCTTCGCGCCACGCGCCTTGGCGTGTTCCAGCTCTTCAATCACCAGGCAGCCACCGCCGCCAGCAATGACGAAGCCGTCACGGTTTGCGTCATAGGCGCGAGAAGCCTTGTCAGGGGTGTCATTGTATTTTGTGGACAGGGCACCCATGGCATCAAACAGTGCGGTCAGTGTCCAGTGTTCTTCCTCGCCGCCACCGGCGAATACCACATCCTGTTTGCCCAGTTGAATCAGCTCCATCGCGTTGCCAATACAGTGGGCACTGGTGGCACAGGCGGAGGAGATGGTGTAGTTCACGCCCTTGATCTTGAACGGGGTTGCCAGGCAGGCAGAGGTGGTGCTGCTCATGGTCTGGGTAACGCGGTAAGGGCCCACACGTTTCAGACCTTTCTCCCGCAGGATGTCGGCAGCTTCCACCAGGTTCTTGGAGGATGCCCCACCGGAACCCATAATGATGCCGGCACGCTCATTGGAGACCTGTTCTTCGGTCAGGCCGGCGTCAGCAATGGCCTGCTCCATGGAGATGTAGGCGTAAGCCGCCGCCTCACCCATAAAGCGCAGGGTCTTGCGGTCGATCTTTTCTTTCAGGTCGATATCGATGCTGCCAGCCACGTGGCTGCGAAACCCCATTTCCTCGTATTCAGGCTGGAATTTAATGCCGGAACGGCCCTCTTTCAGGGCGTCCAGAACTGTCTCTTTATCGTTACCCAGGCAGGACACGATGCCCATACCAGTAACCACAACGCGTTTCATAAGCTTCCTCTAAAATGCTGTGTCACTGCCTCTTTTAACGATGGTAACCGACCATCGTTAAAGGGCAATGAATATATTTAAGACCAGAGAATCTTAAAAGCTATCCGTATCCTGAAATAAACCGACACGCAGGTCCTTGGCGGTGTAAATCTCCCGACCATCGACGCTCACGCTGCCGTCAGCAATACCCATGATCAGCTTGCGTTCAATAACGCGCTTCAGGGTAATGCGGTAAGTTACTTTCTTGGCGGTAGGCAGAACTTGACCAGTAAATTTCACTTCACCAGAACCCAGGGCACGGCCTTTGCCTTCGTTGCCTTTCCATGCGAGAAAGAAGCCAACCAGTTGCCACATGGCATCCAGTCCGAGGCAGCCAGGCATCACCGGGTCGCCGGGGAAGTGGCATTCGAAGAACCAAAGGTCTGGGTTGATGTCCAGCTCGGCGACGATCTCGCCTTTGCCGTGCTCGCCACCGTCTACAGTGATGCTGGTGATGCGATCAAGCATCAACATATTGGGGATGGGTAGCTGCGCGTTTCCAGGTCCAAACATGCGGCCCTGGCCACATTCCAGCAGCTCATCACGGTTATAGGCGTTCTTTCTGTTGGATACATCCATCATAGGGTTTTGGCTCTACGTTCAAAAATCGGGTGGCTTGGTGAATCATAACCACAAAGGGAGCCCATTCTACCGGTTGCTGGTGGCATGTCTAGACTGATTGGTCATCTGTGGATGGGTATTTTGGCCATGACGCTTCCTGAAAATCGCCAAGAGCCTCAAGGGGGCGCCAAATTTTTCTCTTCCTGTGAAATGAATCGGCCTTGGCCAGCAATTTGCAACCTAAGTGTAGTATTCTTGGTTGATTCTTCAATGAAGCAAGAATGCGCTATTTTAATGCAAGGATATGACTTTATGATTCAGAAATGCCTTTTCCCGGTCGCCGGTTACGGCACCCGCTTCCTGCCCGCCACCAAATCCATGCCCAAAGAAATTCTCCCAATCGTTAATAAGCCTCTCGTCCAATACGGTGTTGAAGAAGCTATTCAGGCTGGTCTGGTGGATATCGGTATGGTGACTGGTCGTGGGAAACGCTCTATCGAAGATCATTTTGACGTCAATTATGAGCTGGAGCATCAGATTTCCGGTAGTGACAAAGAAGAATACCTGACCAGTATTCGTGAAGTAATGGATAAAGCCGCGTTCTCTTTTACCCGTCAGGTAGAGATGCGTGGTTTGGGGGATGCGATCCTCAATGGCAAGCGACTGATTGGCGATGAGCCCTTTGGTGTCGTGTTGTCGGATGACCTGTGCCTGCCCGCCGAAGATGGTGAAGGGGTGATGGCGCAAATGGTGAAGTTGTTCAAGCAGTTTCGTTGCAGCATTGTGGCCATTCAGGAAGTGCCCGATGATCTGATTCACAAGTTTGGTGTCATCGAGGGCGAGCAAATCAAAGACGGTTTGTTTCAGGTGACCGGCATGGTGGAAAAACCTGCCAGGGAAGAAGCCCCCAGTAATCTGGCGATTATTGGCCGTTATATTTTAACGCCGGATATTTTTGACATTATCGAGGATACTCCTCCCGGTAAAAATGGAGAGGTGCAAATCACCGATGCCCTGCTGACCCAGGCGAAAAACGGCTGTGTACTGGCCTACAAATTTAAAGGCCGCCGTTTTGACTGCGGTAGCGTGGAAGGCTTTGTCGAAGCCACCAACCACGTGTACGAAAACATTTACAAATCCAAATAAATGACGCGTTGGGGCTACCTGTGAGGCTGGAAAACGGCTGCAGGGAGCCTTTCAAGAGCGCCACAGATTTATGCACAGTCAATTAAGATCAAGACGTTTAAGGATCGAATATGACGGAACTAACCTGCTTTAAAGCTTACGACATTCGCGGTCGTTTGCCGGATGAGCTGAACGATGACGTGGCCTATCGAGTGGGTCGCGCTTATGCCGAATTTTTGAAGCCCCAGAAAGTGGTGGTGGGACACGACATTCGTCTGACCAGCGCCGAGTTGACCGATGCGTTGGCGAACGGGTTAATGGATGCCGGGGTGGATGTCATTCACATCGGCCAGTGTGGCACCGAAGAAATTTACTTCGCCACCTTTCATCTGGGTGTGGATGGGGGCATTTGTGTTACGGCCAGTCACAACCCGAAAGATTACAACGGGATGAAGCTGGTGAAGAAGGGCTCCCGTCCAATCAGTGGTGATACCGGCCTCAATGACATCAAAGCGATGGCGGAGGCCAATGACTTTGCACCGGTGGGCAAGCGCGGTACGCTTGAGCACCTGGACAACCGCGCGCCTTACATCGAGCACCTGCTGGGCTATGTCGAAAAGGACAAGCTCAAGCCGTTAAAAGTTGTGGTCAATGCCGGCAACGGCGGTGCGGGTATGGTGATCGATGCCATTGAGTCCTTCCTGCCGTTTGAGTTTATCAAAGTCCATCACGAGCCGGACGGCAATTTCCCTCACGGTGTGCCCAATCCACTGCTGGAAGAAAACCGTCCGCCGACAGAAGCTGCCATCAAGGAGCACGGTGCCGATTTGGGCATCGCCTGGGACGGTGATTTCGACCGCTGTTTCTTCTTTGATTCCACCGGCCGCTTTATCGAGGGCTACTATCTGGTGGGGTTGCTGGCCGAAACCTTCCTGTTGAAAAACCCCGGTTCCAAGATCGTTCATGACCCACGCCTGACCTGGAACACGGAAGCCATTTGCGAAAAAATGGGCGGCAAGGCCATCCAGAGCAAAACCGGCCATGCCTTCATCAAGGAGCGTATGCGCTCGGAGGATGCGGTCTACGGTGGCGAGATGAGTGCGCACCATTATTTCCGCGATTTTGCCTACTGCGACAGCGGCATGATTCCCTGGCTGCTGGTCACGGAATTAATGAGCCGCACCGGCAAAAGTCTGGCAGAACTGGTGGACGAGTGTATTGAGCTCTTCCCCTGCAGCGGTGAGATCAACAACAAAATCGAAGATCCGAAAGCCGCACTGGCTGCGGTGGAGTCCCATTACAAGGACAGTGCAACCGCCGTGGATTACACCGATGGCCTGAGCATGAGCTTCGGCGACTGGCGTTTTAATCTGCGTATGTCCAACACCGAGCCGGTGGTGCGACTGAATGTTGAAACGCGCGGAAACTATGGCTTGATGGAAGAAAAGCGCGATGAGTTGTTGGGTGTGATGGGGGTTTAATCCACTCTACTCAAACATCGAAACAAAAAAGCCAGCAGGAAACCGCTGGCTTTTTTGTGGGCGAGTATCTTTGGGGGCGCGGATCAGCGCAGCTTCTCCAGCATCTTGTAATACCACATGCCTGCCGCCAGAGCCTGATTGCCAAACCACTCATTCAGTGGGATGCGGATGTGCTTCATTTTGGCGAAAGCATCAAATTCCGTCAGTGAGCCGGTGATGGCATTGGCCATGATCTCACCCATGATGTGGGTGGTGGCGACCCCGTGGCCGGAATAACCCTGGCAGTAAAATACGTGATCGGAGAGTTTGCCCAATTGCGGGATGCGGTTGATGACAATGCCTGCCATGCCGGTCCACTCGTATTCGATTTCCACTCCCTTAAGGCGCGGAAAGGTCTTTTCAATGGCCGGACGCAATTCGTTGGCTACGCTTTTGGAATCGCGGCCAGAGTAGTTGGTTCCGCCACCGAACATCAGTCGCTTGTCGGCAGTCAACCGGTAGTAGTCCAGTACGAACCGGCAGTCGTATACGGCCAGGTCTTTCGGGTTGATGGCATTGGCCACTTCGTCGCCCAGAGGCTTGGTCACCAGGTTACCCAGTGAGGCCGGAAAGATGGTACCCATGAGCTTTTTACGCGCCAGCTTGTGGTAGGCATTGCCGGCCAGCAGCACGGAATTGGCCGTTACCCGACCCTTGGCAGTCACTACCGCAGGGGTATCACCGTGGATAATGTCTTCGACAGGCGAGTTCTCGAAAATCAAGGCGCCCATGGATTCTGCCGCTCTGGCCTCGCCGATACACAGATTGAGGGAGTGCAGATGCATATTGCGGGTATTCAGCAGGCCGCCGTGATAAATGGGGCTTTCCAGATAGTCGGGCATATCCGCCTTTGACAGCAGTTTCACATCATCGCCCATACCGCGGCGGTGTGCTTCCTCATGCATGGCTTCCAGCTCCGCCATGTGAGAAGGTTTGTAGGCTGCCTGCAAGTGGCCGTGCTTAAGGTCGCACTGGATGCCGTATTTTTCGACACGCTTCTTGATGATGTCGTGACCGCGCCAGCGCATGTTCCAGACAAACTCTTCCGCATCCCCATCCCAGGTTTTGCGAAGCTGCTTGGTCATGGCCTGATCGCCAGACAGGCTGCCCGTGACCTGGCCACCGTTGCGTCCGGTGGCGCCCCAGCCAATCTTGTTGGCTTCAATAATGGCGACCTTGAGTCCCTTTTCGCACAGTTCGACGGCGGTGGCGACTCCGGTGAAGCCACCACCAATAATCGCGACATCAACGCGCACCTCCCCATCCAATTGCGGATAATCTGTTTCCTGATTGATGCTGGCGGTGTAATAGGAATTGCAGCGCTGTGATGTCATAGGGCACCCAATGATCAATGATTAAAGTTGAATGATAGTTCGGTATTCTATCGGTGGGAATCGCTGAAGTCCATGCCTGCCGGTGGCATAGACAGAAAGCGGGCATGGCTACCCATGGAGATATTTACCGGTGAACCCTAAAATTCTGAAAAAAGTTCAATCTGATGATTGACAAGCCAGTGAGAGGTCACTAATATGCGCCTCCTCAACAGGCACAGCCTGTTAAGCCCAGGTGGTGAAATTGGTAGACACGCTAGCTTCAGGTGCTAGTGCTCTTACGGGCGTGGAGGTTCAAGTCCTCTCCTGGGCACCAATTTCAAAAAGGCCGATTCGAAAGTGTCGGTTGACTCATAAAATGTCTCAATTTGCCATTTTATGCTTTAAATAAAAAGCTGCCAGTTTATGCTTCAAATAGTGGCTGGCAGCTTTATCTTATTGAGTTAGAAAGCTTTCTTGTTGTTTATAATCTTCTGGCCTCTACTTGTACGTACCTTTGGGCCGAATTTTTGATTCGGTTTTTGTGCGCTTTTCATACTCTGTTCTATTTGTCACGATCAGTCCTTCCTTTTTGATTGTCTGTTAGTGTAGCGCGCTGATGAGCCGAACCTTACACGTTAAACCTCATAATTTTACACGCCAAATACCCTTGAACTTGAGCTACTACGGCCTTATCTCAATGGGCACTATTAACAAATCGTGTGATAGGGAAGCTCATGCATCAGTATCCAATATCTTTCGCCAAAGAAAATGCAGACGCATTAACTCGGCAAAAAGCAAACCTTGTACAATATTTGAATACTCACTTTAAAGGTTCAAACCCCGACAACATACTGACCGTTTTGGCAGACAATGGAACTTCTTGCGAAATAGAAGCGCTAGGTTATGACTTATCCGCCCACCAGCGGATTGTGTTCAATAATGCCTCGCAGTACTTTTATAATCGAGTTTCAATTAACTTTAATTCGATTAATGACGAATATGACCCCGAAGTTTTAGCCTTTTATATTGATACAGATGGTTATGTGACATGGGAGCCAGAGCGAACGAGGGATTTTGCTGGGCACCTAGAGTCGAGAGCATTCTCTAGGGCACTAAACTTGAGGCTATTTCAATCGTTATTGGCCCACCCATATCTGATTGCTAACTCAGATTCAGAATGACCCCTCCTGGCCCCCCCCCCCTCTGGGGGCTGGAACCCCGTCTTTCCAGCTTCCCAAAATCAGCTCTTTGCAGTCTGTTTTTGACCACTTCTGGCCACCGTATAGGCATAGTCCACTGATTTTACAAATATATGAGAAAACACTTGGCGTATGTTGGGGTGATCCACCCATTCCGGCCGAAGGTATTGGTCGGAACCAGGAGTAGCCATTCAGGCTGCTGACCATCTTCGGCAAGCTGGAAGTTAAGGGCCTTAGCTAGGGCGGTTTGGGGGTGTAATGTTTTCATGCGACCCAATGTAGGGGCGCAATCTGGGAGGTTGGTTTATCGAAAGTCGGGAAGGTTGAGGGGGTGTCGAAATGTGGCGACAGAATAGCCAGTTTAGGGTGTTGGGAAAAGATTCGTGAAATCTGAGGCCAGATCACGGCACTTAACCCCTGTAAAAATGCTTTTAAATCGCAAGTTGAGTGCCATAGCGGGGCAATGAAGCTGTGAGGACCTTCTGAGGCCACACAGCTGCGCACAATTCGTCTTTAGAATTTAGGTGGCGGACACCGCTTTTGTTATGGAAGACGGGGTGATGTCAATGAGCTGCGCAAAGAATGCTTGCAGTCTGCCTATCTTCAGATATTCAGCAGCATCATACCCTGATGCCTTAAGCAGTTCATTGTGACAAATAGAGTCTAAGACAAGCTTCACCGGTGGTTCTTTCATTTCAATATCCAGGCGTCGCCCAGTAAAGTTAGCTATATCCTCTTCAGTCAGTTCACTAACCTTGCTCGTGCGAACTTCCTTTTCCAGTACAATGAATTCACGAGCTAAATCATTATGCGTCCGAGCCATGCGCGCAGAACCAATGACCAAGTCAATAGAGGATAGGACGGTTACTGCAGCCGCAGGAAGCAGCTTGGCCCAAAGTGCCCAATCCTTAGCAAATTCAGCAGCAAATGTCAGGATTGTCGCAGAGCCCAAAATTAGATTTAAGACCGTAACAAAGGTATTGAAACGGTCAAAAAACTGCTCCCGGCGGCTGTGGTACCTTACAGATCTCTGGATGCCAAAAAGCAAGCCGTGCAAATCTTCCGATACATCAGACATGAGTTACTCCATCACAAGTGGTGTACAGATTATAGCCTACTTCCCCCTGCCTTTGCGGGGAGGTGGTGGTGCATGTGTGTCTCGAATGGGTTGATTAGACCTTTGCCCCCTAATACTGGAGTCCTTCGCGATTCCGTTGCGTGATTTGTCAATAAATGGATTTGACTTATTGCTGCCGCCTGAATGTGGTTTCTTACTGGCTGCCATTGCTGAATCCTTTAGCTGATAGCTGACTTTACTTCTCTTTAGTGCCCTTACTGCCCTTACTTAATGAAGGTGGTGGCGCATGTGTGTCCCGGATAGGGTCGAGAATACGGTCATGACTTTCCTGAATAATCATTTTTTCATGATTATTGGAAGTACGCTCCTTGAAATTTTCAACCCCAAGATCCTTGCGGGTTAAAGCCTCGGTAGACTCCCCATTTTTCTTTTTATCAGACATTTTTGGCTCCTATCCTTATACCTGAGGTCTGTTGCTTACAAAACACGATACAAAATGAGCATTATACCTTAATACAATAACGGGACTCTGGCCACAATCGGGGCGATAGCGTTATAGTTGACAGGCGCTTCGTAGCGCCTGAGGATTCGCCGCCAGATATCAGGGTCTGGAGCTGGGTAAGATCGACGTGGGCCATGGGCTCTTGGGCGTGAAAATGGGGCGCACCCCACGAGGTGTTCAAACTTTAATCGCAAAAGGAGTTGCGAATGTTGATCTTTAAGCGCCGTTCTGGCGAATCTTTCTCTGTTGGCGATAGCCAAGTCACTGTATACATCCACAATGGTCAAATTCGAGTAGCTGTTGACGCCCCTAAAGAAATCCCGGTTTTACGTGATGATGCGATTTCTACCGACTCTAATCACAATGAGCCTGAAAACAGTTCCAGTTGCCCACCTTTGATATCGGCTTGAAGGTCTTTTAAGTCGGCCTTGCTGGCGGTGCGGATGTCGTTAGCCTAGTTCTTCTCGCGCACCCCTTGCAGGCGGGTTTTACCTTTATGACTTAGAGTTATCACAACTTTACCATGTTGATTATCTGAAAGGCTCAGCAGGTAGATGAGTCTCTTATTCGACACATCTAACAATACGGCTTTTGGGGGCGATAGATCTTGTACTAGATTCTGATGATCTCTTTAGGCAATGCATGGTCGCGGGCAACGTGCCAAGTGCCTAAACTGCTTGTCCTGCAGGCAGCTGCTGACCAGGCAGTTCGCATGTTGACCTGGTAAATGGTTTTGAGGAAACGCGGGCTACCCAGCCGTACAGTATGGGCTTCTCCTGTCAGCGTATCTACCTGATTTAACTTACCTCACCATCTCAGCTTTTGCAGGGTCGGTGTTAGGTCTTGTTTGAATTGCTTAAAGGTACGCTGCGATCCAGCTCGTCACGAATGGACTTCAGAACATCTACCTGCATAGCCTTGGCTGCTGAGAAGAGCGCTGGAATGCTCTTCCCGAAAGACATCTCTAGGGTCAAAGCCATGCTTGATACCATTTAGCTCGGAAATGGGCTAAGGCTTCTTTGGCTGGTTGGGGATTGAAGTGGTACTTCGCCATGTGTATGTTCCTAAGAGAATCCCTGAGACGAGGAGGTAGCTTTCATGTATGCCTATAATCCCGACTTTAACGGCGTTTCTTTTCGTATTAAGGTACTTGGTCGCAATTGTCGCTGTGTTATTACAGCGGAAGCGTTGCAAGATCATTACGAGGCTGAAGGCGATAGTAAGGAGGCTTTAGAAAGTGCCTTTGCTGAAAACGGTGAAGAGATAATGACCATTGCGGAAAGTATGGCTCATGAAGGCATTGAGTATGATGCTGAGCTACCATTCATTATCTACAGCAGTGATCTTGATTAGTTGTCTTGTTTGGCCTTTATAGTCATAGTCCTTACCCCATTACTTTTAATTCAGAGTGTTAGTAATGTCAGAAAAAATAACCTTTGACAGTGTTGTAAATGGTTTGCGAATCATGCGAATTGAAGAGGTCGATATGAACGTTTCTACCCGCAGAACTATCGGATACTGTGTTGAAGGCTATGAATCGGATGTGTTCGGTTCGCTATCTCATGCCATTGCGTTTGCTGAATCCTTAAGTGAAGACGAGGAACCAACATCTTCGCCGGGTATGAGTATGTAATCCGACTTATTGGTGCACCTACTTCCAGGGCGCAATGATAGTGGTAAAGCCAACATCCTCTTCGTCGGTTCCATCTTTCTCAGAGGCATCATCCGGTTTCACTATAAAGCCGAGCAAAACCCGGATGCATTTCTGTTTCGACCTGCCGTCGGTCATCCAGCCTGGGCACATCCATAACCAGTAGAGTATTGAATAGATCTTGCTCGGATTCTTGTACCCAGACGAACGTCCAGTACGTCTGGCCAATACGATCACCTACCTTGCTATTGTCGCAAGTATTGTTCCGAGGGAATTAGTTTATTCATTATCGGAATTATTTGCTCAATGTTAACAGATAAATCAATTTTTTCAGGGGAAGTGTACAGTTTTGAGGTGGTGTTTGTTTTTGCATGTTTATTGATATTGAAACTTGGTATGTTCTTGTTAAGCAGCTAGCAATTGTCAAAATTGACTAAATATTTGCGATAAGCATTTGTTCGGGAATTGCTTAAAGTAGCGTTCAGGTGGGGTAGAGCTTTACTTGCTATGACTGCTGTTGACCCATTACCGCCGCTTTCACGGCCTGTCGGAGCGCCCGGTTCAGGAGGAAACTTTGCCATTTCTGGCTTCGGTGTGGCCGCTTGATGAACAAGGCGAACCGAAACCCTCAGTGGGTGCTAGCGAAGCGAGGCGGGCACTGAAACGGTTGCTCAAAACCGCTGAAGCCTTTGCGACCGATCAAGGCTTGGCCAATCCGGAACAAATCACTCACGGCAGTCTGCACAGTATTCGCCACCGCCGGGCTCAAAACCTGTTGGCAGCAGGGGAGCATCTGAGAACGGTACAGAGCATCCTCCGCCATCGTCAGATTGAAACCACAGCCATTTACACCGAGCCGGAAGATGACCAGCGACGACAAGCGATGGAGAATGATTTGGCCGGGTTCTAGCGCCCCTCCCATATTATTGGGCGGGGTAGCCGGAGTTGCCAGCTTCAAGCGTGGGTGCAGGAGATAAATTTGGAAACATGAGGTAATCACAATATCAGGTGTTACCACTACCTATAGAAATATGGAGCGTTTCAAATCCTGCCTGCCCACAACAAGCTCGTACCTACTGTCGAGCTGAAGTAAATCGATGATGTCAGTTGCCTGGGCGACCCCTCATCGTATGCAATCGCCCGGCTGCTTGTTTTTATTACTTCTTTGGTATGGTAGAGTCGTGTAAAAGCACATGTGAGTGCTGGTCACTTGCCAACAAGTGGCTCAAGGAAGGCTTTTATCCAGGGAAATTTAGGAATGGCAATTACGCTCGACACAGGCTGCCAATGTCTGGTCACGCTGGCCCGCTTACAGCAAGTGCCCGCTGATTATCAACAACTCAAGCATCAGTTTGGGGACCCCTCTCAATGTTTTACCGACAATGATTTGCTGAGAGCAGCGAAGTCCGTCGGCTTCAAAACCAGATTGGCTACCATTCCAGCGTCGACGCTCAGCAACCATATCCTCCCCGCCATAGCCAAATCCCACGATGGGAAATATTTCATTCTTGCTAAATTCAGGGAGGGAAATAGGGGTGATCAGGAGGACTCCCCAGCCCAGATACTGGCCTTATTCCCAGACAAGCAAGCACCCGAACAGCTGCCTATAACAGAATTAGAAACAGTTTGGTCGGGTGAATTGATCTTACTGACAAAACGCGGCAGATTACTCGAAGCCGTACGAGAATTCGATATCAGCTGGTTTATCCCCTCCATCGTCAAATATCGCAAATTGTTTGGCGGTGTGTTACTGGCGTCCTTCTTCATACAATTATTCGCTTTAATAACCCCGCTGTTTTTCCAGGTCATTATGGATAAAGTCCTCGTTCACAAAGGGCTATCAACACTGGATGTATTGGCTGTCGGCTTTTTAGTCATCGCTTTATTTGATGCCATTCTGGGCGGTATTCGCAACTACCTATTCAGTCACACCACCAATAGAGTCGATGTAGAGCTGGGTGCAAAACTCTACAACCATCTAATGGGCTTGCCGCTACCTTACTTTGAAGCACGTCAGGTTGGGCAAAGCGTTGCCCGAGTGAGAGAACTGGACACTATCCGCAACTTTATTACAGGGTCTGCATTAACCCTGTGTATTGATCTGGTCTTTACCTCCGTATTCTTTGCGGTCATGTGGTATTACAGCCCCACACTGACTCTCATCGTGATGGGGACAATCCCGCTTTATATCTTGTTGTCCGTGGTTATTACCCCAATGCTGCGTGCGCGGCTGGATAAAAAGTTCGAATATGGCGCACAGAATCAGGCGTTTTTAACGGAATCCGTTACCGGTGTAGAAACCGTGAAGGCCTGTGCGCTTGAACCTCAAATGCAGCGACGCTGGGAAGATCAGCTTGCCCATTATGTAACTGCCTCCTTCAACACTCAGCATATCGGCAATATCTCCAATCAAATAGCAGGCTTTATCAGTAAGCTCACAACTCTGGGCATTATCTTCTTTGGTGCCTATGCAGTCATGGCGGGTGAAATGACCGTAGGCATGTTGGTCGCGTTTAATATGCTTGCCGGACAAGTCAGCGGACCGATATTAAAGCTGGTTCAACTCTGGCAGGATTTTCAGCAGGCGGGTATTTCCGTCAAGCGACTGGGCGATATTCTTAATACGCCTCGCGAGCCTGGCTTTAACCCTAATCGCAGCACCTTGCCGCAGCTGCAAGGTGAGGTAAAGCTCGACGGTGTTCGTTTTCGATATCGTCCTGATGGACCTGTAGTGCTCGACGGCATAGATTTTGTGGCCCCGCCCGGCGAGGTCGTGGGTATCGTTGGTCGTTCGGGGTCAGGCAAAAGCACACTGACAAAATTAATACAGCGCTTTTATGTACCTGAAAGCGGCAAGGTCTCTATCGATGGTGTTGATCTTGGTGTGGTCGATACGGCATGGCTGCGCCGTAATATCGGTGTCGTTTTGCAGGAAAATTTCTTATTTAATCGCAGCGTTCGTGAAAACATTGCCATCGCCAATCCCGGCCTGCCCATGGAAATGGTCGTTAGAGCAGCACAGCTGGCTGGCGCTCATGAATTTGTCATGGAATTACCTGAAGGGTATGACACGGCTGTAGGAGAGCAGGGCTGTAATTTGTCCGGAGGTCAACGGCAGCGAATCGCTATTGCCAGAGCGTTGATTACTAATCCGAAGATCCTTATCTTTGATGAGGCAACCAGTGCTTTGGATTATGAGTCTGAGCGCATTATCCAAGAGAATATGGCAGGCATCTGCAAGGGTCGTACGGTTTTTATTATTGCTCACCGCCTTTCTACGGTACGTCAATGCGATCGCATTATCGTTATGGATAAAGGCAGGATTATCGAGAGTGGTAATCATGATCAGTTAATAGAGCTCAATGGCTACTATAACAAGCTCTATAGCTATCAGAACCATGTCCCCAGCATTAAGCCTGTCGTACCCCAGGAGAAGTCTCCAAATGCTGACAGAGTAGTAAATCAAGCTATCACCGGAAAGGAGGAGACAATCAATGATTAAAGTGCTGGCCACGAGCATCAATCAATTGAAATCTAGTCTTCTCCGGTTTGCAACCATGGCCCGCAGCCTTATTTTACAATTGAGGCCGTCATCCCTGAGGGGGCAGGAAGATATCGCTTCTGTAAGACAAACTGATAGCCCCGAGAGTCTCAAACCTTCCTATTGGAAAAACCTCAAAACAGCCTGGCAGAACCGCAAGGAAGTTGATCAAAAGAAGCTAGACCAGCAAACGCTGGATTTTATGCCCGCATCATTAGAGATATTAGAGTCACCGCCTTCCCCTATGGGAAAGTTGCTTGGAGCAACGATTATTACGTTTTTTACCATCGCCGTAGCTTGGGCCTGTATTGGCGAGGTTGATATTGTGGCCGTGGCAGAAGGCAAAATCATCTCTGGCGGTCGTATTAAATCCATCCAGCCGCTAGAGAAGGGTGTAGTTAAATCCATTTTAGTCGCAGAAGGACAAGAGGTTGTTAAAGGCCAACCATTGGTCGAGTTGGATCAAGTTGCCACTGACGCAGAAGTCATCCGAATAGAGCAGGAGTTACGTCATGCTCGATTAGCCTGGTTAAGGGGGCAACACCTGTTACAAGCTTTACAAAACCCAGCTAAAATCGGTCAAACTGAGAGCGTCGCTAAAAATAATGAGAAGCTAATAGTACCGACTTTACGCATTGGAGAACAGCTCGGCATCACTTTAACCTCAGAAGAATTACCTGCCCAGCAAGCACTGCTGCAACAGGCTTGGGCCGACTATCTAGCAAGACTGAAATCCCTGCAAAGCCAAAAACAAGAGCGAATCGCATCGCTTGCGACGAATAGCGCACAGATTTCCCAAATAGAACAAACACTTCCTTTAATTAATCGTCGAACAGAAGCGCTAAAGAAGCTGGTTGACCAAAAAATGGCTCCAGAAATGGATTATCTGACATTGGAGCAGTCCAGAATCGAGCAAGAGCAAATGCTAAAAGCCTATAGGGCCCAACGCCTGCAATATCAAGCGGCTATAGAAACTGCTAATCAGCAAATAGATAGCTTAAAGGCAGAAAAGGTTAAACAGGTACTTGAAGCACAGCAAGAGTACGAACGGCAACAGAAGAATCTGTTTCAAGAATTGACAAAGGCAAACGACATCAAATCCAAACAAATACTCTATGCCCCAGTAGATGGAATAGTACAACAACTTGCAATCCATACTGTGGGTGGCGTGGTAATGGAAGCTCAGGAGTTGATGAAGCTGGTTCCTAAGAACGATTTTCTAGAAGTTGAAGCAGTTCTAGAAAATAAAGATATCGGCTTTGTATTTGAAGGGCAGCCTGCAGAAGTAAAAATAAATACATTTAACTTTACGAAATATGGTGTGATTGACGCAACAGTTATTGGTGTAACCCCCGATGCAGTTATTGATGAAGTCAAGGGTCTTGTCTATAAGCTACGGCTTAAGCTCGAATCAAGTGATATTCAGGTTGATCAAAGATTGGTTGAACTATTGCCGGGCATGACTGTTATGGCAGAAGTAAAAACGGGAAAAAGGCAGCTAATTGAGTATGTAATGTCTCCCTTGTTGCGGAAAGTTGATGAAAGTGCAGGAGAAAGATAATGTTAACGGTGATTTCCAGATAGCAATAGCAGGTATTGATTTATGAAAAAAATAATATCTAAAAGATGGCTGGCTGGAATATTTATATTTTCCATTATGTTTCTGTGTTTCAGGAATCATATTTTTAACCCTGGTTTCTCAAGAGTGTTCTTTGAGGTTTCAGGTGAAAAACGTTTTGAAATGATGATTCCAAATGAAATTATTTATCCTAAAAGTAAAGCCCCAATGTATGGTTCGGTTGATTCGGTTTATCTTGATATTTCTTCTGGGAAACGCTTTGGGAATAGTCCGAGATATACATTAAAGATTTCTGCAAATGTAGATGATAATGCAATTGTTAGGACTTCCATTGCTGATACTCTATCAAAAATGACAGAGGTTACATCCAATTTTAAAGGGTATAGAAAGTATATATTAGATATTCAGGGAGAAGCAGCTTTCTTTTACTTGATAAAAGAAAGTGAAGATCACCAACCAATATACTTTAAATGTTATCAAGGATCTTCCGGGATTGGAGGTATCAAAAAATGCAGATACTTTGGGGTTTATAATTCCTATATTAGCTACGAATTAAGTTTCCCTGGAGAAGAATTAAATGAAATTGACGGTTTAATCAACCTCACAATATCAAAAATTTCTGAGCTATTGATTAAGGATTAGATTTATGGCTATTACGCAAGAGAAAATAGATTCTTGGCAGAATTACATTATAGAAGGGAAACGTGCAGATTTTTATTATGAATATTATCTAGAAACTGGAGAGTATCAGGCGCTTATACAGGCATCTATTACTACATATAGTGGTGCTATAGGCAGTTTGGCGGTGGTTGGTAATTACTTGGCAAAAATGGCTGATGAAAACAATTATGATTTGACTTTAGATAATTTTACTGTGGCTATTGCTCAGGCTACTTTGGAAGCAATTAAAGCCGACCTCTCTAAAGGGGGGGATGGTCATTTAGAAAAGTCAGAAATGGTCGATACGGATCGTGGTGTCTGGGACGATTTGGGCTTAGGAGATCTTTTTCCTGGAAACACACAATATCTAGATTTTTTATTTGTCGCCGATGATTGGTCAGAATTTTACAATAAAGGCCTTTCATCAGAAGGCTTCAAAAATATTTTTGGTCTTTGGGATGAGGTTTTTTCTGATATTGAGCCTTGGGAACTTGGGGTAAGAGCGTCAGATTTTGGTGAAGGATATACCCAATCTGTTGAGGATGGAATATTAATTGTTAGGGATGACGTAACTGGCGCTATTGTCTTTATTCATGATCTAGATATTACAGTTTTTGAGGATGCGGGATTCGCTCAGTTAGATAACTTTTTGATTGACAGTGATGATTTAATAGACTCTTTAGATCCTAATTCTGCAGTATATAAGGCTAGAGAGGCTTTGTGGGAATACACTCAATCGAATAGGTACCCAGTTGAGACGTTTGATAGTAACGTTATTCCTCCTAGGGTCTTTTGGCATGAATATTTGAGTAATGGAATAGAATTAACAGGGCTTAGGAACTATGCGCATGAAGTTCTAGATAAGATTGAGCGTTTGGATTCTGCAATCGTAGGAAATGGAACCCAAGAAAGACTCTCCTTGATAGATGCTATGACTGATAAGGGAGAGGGTTATGGTATAGAAGATTTACTTCATTATTTTGAGAAACTCTTTTTGGGTTTGGGGAACTCAAATCCTGTTACAAGCGAGGAAGATTATAACTTAAGGATGGAAGCGATTCTCGAGAATCCATATCTGAATCCTCTGGGCGATGGTGAGTCTTTGGGGGTAATCGTTGATTTGACGAATAAAACGGCATCTGAGATTCAGCATATGTCTACCCAAGCGAATGACTTAGGTAAATCTGTAAGGTATGCGTTAATTGAACTCAGTCCGTTTGCTATATCAACTGAGAAGACAGTTTACGATATGCACAACCAGAACGGTGAGCTTAATATCAATTCCTCAGAGCATGGAGAAGGCCAGTTAACTGAAAGCTATCTAGAGAAGAGATCTCAATTATTGGAACGTGTGCTGTACTTTAACCTGGCTAATCAGGATGGATCGATACCTCCTTATTATAGTAGCTCGCAAGGAGTCTATAATTCAGATTTGAACAACCCTTATGTTGGAGATGGCGTTTATTTTGAGGATAGAGTTAGCGGGATAATATTTAATCAAACAGCCCAGAATGATCCAGCTCATCCTGAACTAGAGCAAATCATCTTTGGTTCTAACGTTGAGGATACAATTCTAGGAAAAAATATTGATGATCACTTATATGGAATGGCTGGCGATGACACTCTTGACGGCAAGGGGGGTAATGATTACCTAGAAGGTGGGTTAGGCAATGATACTTACATGTTTTTATCTGGCGATGGCCAAGATATTATATTTGATGTTTATGGTGAGAATAATTCAATTGTAATAGATGGTGTTAAGCTTTCATCATATTCTTCGACTGACAATGCCGACAATCACTTTACTTTTGAAATAAACGAAGATACGGGATATATCTCTCTTATTGACGGCTACATTTATATATCTTATGGAGATGGTGATCAGATCCTGCTAAAAGCAGGAAGCATGGATCTTCTAGAAAGTAAATTTGGATTTAAAAGTGAACAAGAGCCTGACCCGGATCAAGAGGAAATTCCTCGCGACTTTGTACTCACGCATCAAGAGTATATTAACCCATCTAATGGTTATACTGACACACACTTGCCAAGCTACTGGTATCGATCAATTGATGAGCAATATAATCCGCCTAGCGCAGATCGAGCAAACTTCTATTTTTACGACTGGGTAAATTCTCGAACCATAGAATTGCATTCATACGGAAATAATATATCAGATACAGCATTTGTTTGGTCTGATGGTGGTGATATGAATGATGTCATATATGGGGTATATGGAACTTATTCTGTTAGCGGAAGGCAGACAACCTCTTCCTCTTTAAAGTATGACCATTATCAGAGACAACATGATCTGCTCAGAGGAAAAGGAGGAGATGATGTTATTTGGGGGGATTATGAATCTATCCCGTTAGATATTACTCATATCCACGAGACTGACAATTTCTTTAGTCAAATAACTTCTTTTCAACAAGTATCTGATGCACACGGTGACGATACAATAGCAGGTGGTAAAGGAAGCGACACGATCTATGGCCAAGGAGGTAATGACATACTCTTTGGAACGGACGAATTCCGATTAACAGGATATACCTGGGCACGAGGTGGCCAGTATCTTGATTCACACGCTGATTATACAGGATCAGTAATCTATGATGATGACTGGTATGTACACACGATTGCTGACTACACTTTAAATGACCTTGAGGATGTGGGTGATAACGATACTATTTTTGGTGGCGAAGGAGATGACCAGATCTATGCAGGTAGTTATAACGATTCATTGAGCGGCGATGAGGGTAATGATTCTATACTTGCTGGAGCGGGATCAGATGTTGTAACTGGTGGTAACGGTGATGATGTTATCTGGGGCGATTCATACGCCCAATTTTTGAATTCTAGCGGCCTGAGTGAGCCTGTTTGGGCCTCCATGACGAAAGACATTGGCAGCGTCAATATCACAAACCATGTGCGAAATTGGGAGCTAGGAAAATATATCACTCCTGACTTTGTATCTTTAATTAAAGATGGACTAACTTATAATGATCGAATTTACGGCGGCAATGGATCCGACATTATATTAGGAGAAATAGGTAATGATTACTTATTTGGTAATGACGGCGACGACATACTGTATGGCGACAGGGGAGATAAACTATTAGAACAATCCTGGTTTGAGTCGATAACAGATGATGATTTTTTAGTCTTGCCTCAAGAGCTGCATGGGAACGACCATCTTTTTGCTGGCGCCGGAAACGATGTTTTACACGGAAACGGTGGAAATGATTACCTCACCGGCGGGGCGGGTAATGATCAGTACATGTTTGAAAAGGATTTCGGAAATGATGTCATATACTTTTATGACTCCAAATCGACCGATTCAGATATATTAATTTTTTCTAAAGATGTTGACCTTAAATCATTGGTCGTTTCTCAAGAGGGAGATGATCTTCTTCTTTCTTTGTCAGATGGCACCGTTCGACTTGATGATATCACGAATTCGACTTTATCTATAACCGCAGTGTTCGAAGATAAAGTGACTCTAAGCCTACAAGATTTGATGACTTTAAGTCTGGATGATTCTAATTCACAGTTCTATGACGAATATATTTATGGTGATGATTCTGGAAACGAAGTCGTAACGGGAGAGGGCGACTCATTTGTTCAGACAGGAGCCGGGCAAGATGATGTTGTAGTTACATCAGGAAAAAATACAGTTGATACTGGATCGGATAATGATTACGTTCAAGTTCAGGCTGGTGATAATAAGATATCCATGGAAGACGGTCGCGATTATGCCGAAGTTATAGGGGGAACTAATCAGATTTTCATGGGAAGTGGTGATGATTACGCTGAAGTTTTTTCTGGCGATAATCAAATCTTTATGGATTCCGGTTATGACTATGCCGAAATTTTTGGTGGTAATAACGTAATCGATGCTGGAACTAATGAAAACGAAATTGAATTGCTCGACGGTAATAACACTATTTTATTCGGTAGTGATTCAGGAGTCACCTATATATCCTCAATGTATGAGGATGACACGACGACTTTAATCTCCTTAAAAGCAGGTATCACTACGGAAGATCTCACCCTCATAAGCGAAGAGGGAAGGAAGTCTAAGAGTATTAAGTTAGAAATTATAGGAACATCTGCGACATTATATTTCGAAGTTTTTACCAAGGATTATGATGCAGCAGACATTAGTTCTTCTCCTTTTTCAATAACATTCTCAAGCGGGGAAATTTGGAGTCATCAGCAGATATTAGAGTTAGCCGGTATTGCGAGTACTGCTACGGTCATTGAAGGTACTTCCGGAGATGACCATTTACTTGGAACAGTAGGCAACGACATCATTACGGGCGGTACAGGCAATGATACTCTGAACGGCGCCGCCGGTGACGATACCTTTATCGTTGAGGGTCCTGGCCAGGGTGCCGATCGGGTTTTTGGTGGCGACGGTATCGATACCATTTCGGGTGGTACAGGTGATGACATTATTGCCCTCAGCAACTTCCTGGTCAGTGACAGTGTTGAGGTCATTGCCGGTGGGGCAGGTACGAATATTCTCTCCGGCACCAGCAATTCAAACACCCTGGATTTTTCCGCCACGACACTGATTGATATTGACCTTATCGAAGCGGGTAATGGCAATGATGACGTAACCGGTTCAGCGGGCAATGACACCATTGTCGGTGGTGCGGGTTATGACACACTTCGCGGTGAAGGTGGCGATGACACCTTCGTCGTGGAGGGGGCTGGCCAGGGTGCCGATCGGGTTTTTGGTGGCGACGGCATCGATACCATTTCGGGGGGGGCAGGTGATGACATTATTGCCCTCAGCAACTTCCTGGTCAGTGACAGTGTTGAGGTCATTGCCGGTGGGGCAGGTACGAATATTCTCTCCGGCACCAGCAATTCAAACACCCTGGATTTTTCCGCCACGACACTGATTGATATTGACCTTATCGAAGCGGGTAATGGCAATGATGACGTAACCGGTTCAGCGGGCAATGACACCATTGTCGGTGGTGCGGGTTATGACACGCTTCGCGGTGAAGGCGGAGATGACACCTTCATCGTGGAGGGGGCTGGCCAGGGTGCCGATCGGGTTTATGGTGGCGACGGCATCGATACCATTTCGGGGGGGGCAGGTGATGACATTATTGCCCTCAGCAACTTCCTGGTCAGTGACAGTATTGAGGTCATTGATGGTAAAGCAGGCACGAACATTCTCTCCGGCACCAGCAATTCAAATACCCTGGATTTTTCTGCCACGACACTGATCGATATTGATCGAATCCACGCCGGCAACGGCAATGATGACGTGACTGGTTCAGCCGGCAATGACACCATTGTCGGTGGTGGGGGTTATGACAAGCTTCGCGGTGAAGGCGGCGATGACACCTTCATCGTGGAGGGGGCTGGCCAGGGTGCCGATCGGGTTTATGGTGGCGACGGCATCGATACCATTTCGGGGGGGGCAGGTGATGACATTATTGCCCTCAGTAACTTCTTGGTCAGTGACAGTATTGAGGTCATTGATGGTAAAGCAGGCACGAACATTCTCTCCGGCACCAGCAATTCAAATACCCTGGATTTTTCCTCCACGACACTAATCGATATTGATCGAATCCACGCCGGCAACGGCAATGATGACGTGACTGGTTCAGCCGGCAATGACACCATTGTCGGTGGTGCGGGCTATGACACGCTTCGCGGAGAAAGCGGCGATGACACCTTCATCGTGGAGGGGGCTGGCCAGGGCTCCGATCGTATATTCGGTGGCGACGGTATCGATACCATTTCGGGGGGTGTAGGCGATGACACCATCGCCCTCAGCAACTTCCTGGTCAGTGACAGTGTTGAGGTCATTGCCGGTGGGGCAGGCACGAACATTCTCTCCGGCACCAGCAATTCGAATACCCTGGATTTTTCCTCCACGACACTGATCGATATTGATCGAATCCACGCCGGCAACGGCAATGATGACGTAACTGGTTCAGCGGGCAATGACACGATTGTTGGCGGCGCGGGTTATGACACACTTCGCGGTGGAGATGGTGATGATCGCTTTGTGTTCGGCCTTGGGGATGGCGCTGATACCGTTTGGTTAGATGTCAACGATACTGGAGTGGATCAGTTTATATTTTCTGACGCTGCTGCTGAGGATCTTTGGTTTCAAAGAAGCAATGATCATTTAATTGTCAGCACCATCGGTACCAATGATCGGGTTACGATAAAGAATTGGTTTGTCGAGGGTCAGATGGAACAACACATCGAGTCGGAAAATGCCACACTCAACTCTGGCGCAGTGGAACAGTTAATTAATGCCATGGCCGCTTTTGATGCTCCACAAGGTGCAGGTTCCGTTGTTCCGCAAGAGGCTCGAGATGCTTTGGCACCTCAGCTGACGGCAGCTTGGGCATAATGAGTTCAGCAGGAAAAGCCTTTGTGGTCTTGGTAAATTTCTCATTGGAAAAGCCGAAGATAGAAGCGAGTAAAGGGGGGACTGTTTTATTTTCTGGCGAAACCAGACCGAAGGATTTTTTTGAAGGAAGGCCCCTCTCTAGACAAGTACTTGACGCGCAGTAAAGATACGAATGGAATCAAAATAGTCTAACTTGGAATTGGATGTTAAGACCAAAAATCCCTCTATGATGATTCGGCAGATGGTGTCGTGCAGAACACGCCATCCATACGTTGGACAGGGTGGTAATGGAGGCACAAAAGCAAATGATGCTGTTATCGATGAAATCAAAGTTGCCTATAAGCTAACACTTAAAATTGATTTCAGTGAAATGCAGGTTGATCAGCGATTGGTAAAGTTGTTGCCTGGCATGACTGTAATGGCAAAAGTAAAAAAGGTTAGCGTCGCTTAATTGAGTATGTGATGTTGCCGTTGTTGAGAAAGGTTGATGAGAGTGTAGCGGAGCGATCAAAAGTGATATCTCAAAATGGCTAAATATAGTTTGTCAATTTTTAATTTTATCCTAGATGGAGTTGATATGTTTGTTAATGAAATTTACAGCGAAGAAGACTGTGAGAGATACCGTATTAACGAAATACAGTCAAAATACATTGCTGGAGCTTGTAGTTCGAAGCAATGGACTGTTGATAAAGAGAATGAAATGTTCCTGATGCAACTTACTCGTGGTGGAGAAGGATTTCAGAAAGATAGTCAATGGTGCTTTTTCTTTGAGAAAAAAGTTTATGTGCTAGATGTTCATACCGACAGGAGTGATAAATTCGATGATGGAAGTAAGGTTAGCTATAAAACAGTAAAAAGAGTTTCGTCGTTGGGTGATCGCTTCTTTGAACCCGGTATTGAAGATTATTCCTGCATTATTCCACATGTAAGAGAAGCTTTTAATGCCTATAAGGGAGGCGGAGTCTATTCGCTATCCGACAACTATAGACACGACATTACTTTTGCTTGTTAATTTAGGTGAATGGATATGATTTCATTGGATGAAGCTCTAACAAGACTGCAAGCAATTAATACGGAAAATCTTGATCCTATTGATATTCCTGCAGTATTAGACGAAATAAAATCACTAGTTGATCAGATTGAAATTAATTCAGGGGAGCCATATAAGACTACTATTCTTTATAGTGGGGGCGTTGGTTTTGAGGGGAGTTCTGTTAGTGCAAATAGTTTGGCTGTTGATGTTTACGAGCAGGCGGGTAGTGATGTTCGGATTATCAATAATACTGATGCAGCTAAATTTCTAACTAGTGACGAATTCATAAGTAAAACGGCTGCAATTTATGGACTTGAACTTGATGATTTGCCTGATCTAAGTGGAGAGCATCCTTTAAATCAATGGCTATATAACTCAGATCCAAATAATAGCCTTTGGGCTAGTACATCTAAACGATTTGCTGAGGCAACAGTAGGTGAAGTGCGGGTGATTGCGCCCCAGGCAGATGTCGGTCGTGTCTTTGGCGCGGTAGAACTTCCTGCGCTACTGGCTAATGAGAATATTACTACTATTGACGGGGTAGATATAAGCCAATATAGATCAATTACTAGTGAAGGTGGATCTATTGATGAAGTTTTCGATTCTATTAAGGCCAATTCATTTGCACAAATTAATCTGACCGATTTGGCTAATGGGGGGATTTCAGATTACCTAGATATTAACCCAGATAATTATGATAGCTGGATTGCAAACAAAGATGCCAATGGCCGATATTATCTGGCGCTTGATAACCTACTTAAAAAGAGCTTTTCTGAATTTTCTAGCATCCAGGATGCTCTAGATTCCTCTGTATCTGTAACAGAGATTCAGGTTTCATCTGGAGCTATTAGCTCTGCATTGAATAAATTGGGGCCGGCCGCCCTGCTGCTATCGTTCTCCATGGCATCAACGCAGGCTTTGGCGGAAGAGGAAGCAGGGAATTCAGAAAAAGCCAGAGAGATTATGGAGCTCTGGGCGGTTGATGCCGCTGGCTCGGCAGCTGGTGAGGTGGCTGGGGCTGCAATCGGTGGGGCAGCTTTGGCATTGTTGGCTGCTGTAGGTCTGACTGTCTCAGCACCTTTGGCCGCTGTTGCCGTACTTGGAGCTGCATTAATCGGCGGTATTTTAGGTGCAGATTCTGCCACTGGGATTTATGAATTAGCGAGTGAGAATGACGATGATTTCAAGAAGAAGCTTATTGAAGATATCGGTGAGATTTTGTTTCCTAATGGTCATGCCGTCGATGACATACCGGCAAAACTAGATGGGGAAAACATAGCGCTTATAACTAATTTCTCTGTCGAGCAATTTGTATCTGAAGCTCAAGATAGCTTAGCCTGGCGATATGCCCTACAGCAGTTAAATCCTTTCGTGATAAGTGGTGACGAATCTCTCTATGATCGATTCAATCAGAATGGTGAATTAGAGCTCGATAATTTCTCTGAAGCTTATGTGCAAGATAGAGCTGCAATGCTAATCGCCAACTCATTACTTGTAAAATCAGGCGGAGATGGTGTTTCTGGCACCGTACAAGGTGCCGAGCTAGGAATTTATCAAGATCTTAGTATTTCAGAAAATTCAATCTGGATTTCAGATCGAGAAATTCGTTTAAATAAAAGCTTCCCAATTGGGACTGATGAGCAGCGGCACATAATTTTTGGAACCGATAGTCATGATACTGTTGGGCTACAGGGCAAGAATAGAAATGATCATATTTATGGAATGGCCGGCAATGATGTTCTAAAAGGTAATATTGGCGAGGATTACCTTGATGGTGGTGTAGGCAATGATACTCTCATCGGCGGAAAAGATAATGATGAACTGTTTGGCGGCGCTGGAGCTGATACCTATGTGATCAATGCTGGTGATGGCGTTGATACAATTATTGATGCTGCTGATACTGGCGACATTATTACAATAAATGGCTATGACCTATCTTCTCTCAACTTTGAAGAGACAGCTAGTGGTAGTGATGTTTTTATTGATAAGGCCTTTAATGATGATTCAGGTACGCCGGAAATATCCGTCTATAAGCTTGGTTCGCAAATTAAGATTGTTAGTCGCTTTAACGGTGAAATAAGCACAGTTAATGTGCAAACCTATAATAATGGTGATTACGGCTTCTCGTTAACTTCTTTTCAGGAACCCCAAACCCCTCCCTCCAGCGGCACTGATTATTTAGTGGGTGATGGCACTATCAGTCGTAAGCGATTGGAGTGGTCCTATGACGGTCGTGCCGGTAATAACAAACAAAGTTTTGTGAATCAACAGAACATTCTCTACAACGCTGATCTTTATTACCCTCAATCTGATTATCAGGATGAACGTCGTAACTTTCAGGGCGGCGATCTCAATGACATTTTAGAAGGTAGCCAACTTCTTAATTATGGTGAACTTAATATCATCGGAGATTATCTTTGGGGTAAGGATGGTAATGATGCTATGTGGGGTGACGGCATCAATAATCATAGCTTGGGTGGTACAGATGTACTCATAGGAGGAAAAGGTTCGGATCAAATATTTGGTGGTGGCGAATTCGATATTTTATTTGCCCAGGATCAGGAGCTCTACGCTGATTATGACCCCAATCATCAGTATGAAAATGTGGGGGACGAAGATTACCTGAGCGGTGGGGACGGTGATGATCGCCTCTATGGCGGAAGTTATAACGATATTCTTGATGGGGGTAACGATGAAGATGCAATTGGAGCTGGTGCAGGGAATGATACCGCTTATGGAGGTGATGGTGACGATTACATTTTTGGCGATTCCTTTTATCTTTACAACAATGAAAATAACGGTTTTGACTTCTTAAATCACGACAGCGCACGTTATTCGGCCAGCTTTACTTATGATGATACGTTAGTTGGTGGTGCTGGGGTCGATCACATTTATGGCGAATTGGGTGATGACATCATTACCGGTGGCACCGATGATGATTACTTGATTGGTGACAGGATGAATCACCAAGATTTTATTGGAGGCCACCTGTCAGCCGGAGGTTTTTATCAAACTCTGGATGTCACATATCATGGTAATGATTATATATTAGGTGATTCAGGTAATGACCATATCTTTGGGAATGGAGGGGATGATTTCCTGGATGGTGGCTCGGATGCTGATGTTATTCAAGGTGATGATCGTTACACCAGTGGTGCTGCACACGGTAGCGACACTATCTTTGGTGGGGCGGGTGCCGATACTATCGAGGGTAACGGAGGGGATGACACCATTTGGGGTGGCACCGAAAATGATAATATCTGGGGCGATTCCGATGGAATGATCACCTACTATAGCGGCGATGAATTAACACTTGATGGTTTATATCATGGTAATGATGTTATTAATGCCGGTGATGGAGACGATTTTGTAAACGGTGGTGGCGGTGACGATTCCATCGTGGGCGGGGAGGGGAATGATCGTTTATTTGGTGATTCCGTTGGTGAGACAACTCAGTTTGTATCTATCGGTTTCAGTGGTGATGGAGTTTCAATTCATGAAAACCTTCGTCTAGCAGTTGAATTTCATGGTGCGGATACTCTCGATGGCGGTGCCGGAGATGATTATCTAGCCGGCGGCGCGGGTAACGATACGTTGCTTGGAGGTGCTGACAACGATGCGCTTGATGGTGGTGAAGGAGATGATACCCTGCTAGGGGGAGCTGGCCACGATGATATTCTGGGAGGGGCGGGGAATGACCAAATTCAGGGCGGCACCGGTAATGATGCTCTAGCTGGAGGATTAGGGGCAGACACCTACATCTTCAGTGCCGGGGATGGGTATGACCATGTTGAGGATGCCAGCGGAGCCTCGACTCTGGTGTTTGATGGAGGAATCACCAAATCGGATCTCAGTGTTGCTTTCTCCACGGATGGCAATGGTAATGACATTGTCAATATTACCTACGGCACTGACCGTATCAGTATGGACTCCTACACCTACTTGTACCTTAAAGAATTTCAGTTCAGTGATGGAGAAATTCTGAGCAAGTATGACTTTGTTCGAGAGTTTGTAGGCGGGGCTCAAGGCTATACCACACCCCCTGCTAATTCATTACTTCTCATTCCTGCTTCTCAAGACCCGAGCGGCCTATCTGTCTCAGCGCAAAATAATGATCTTAGTGTCAATCTTGGATCAGGGATTGGTGGTGGATTTGGCAGTAGTGGATCCGGAAGTATTCTTGCTACAACATTAGGCGCATATCAAGGACTGTACCAAAGTTTGGTACTTCAAGAGGATGGCCAGGGGGATTACATTTCTTCTTCTGGAATCACTCTAGTAGGTGGATTCAATAGTACCGATGGTAACTCATACTTATCGGGAATTGCCCTAGCTGACGAGAGTGGTTATACCGTTGTACAAAGTATTAATGATGCCAGTGTTTATCGCACCATTAATGGTTCTGACGGTGCAGACTCGATAGTGGCGGGAGATACCACAGACACTATCCGGGGTTATGGCGGCGACGATGTTATCAGCTCAGGAAAAGGCAAAGATTCGCTGTACGGTGGAGAAGGTGACGACACTCTCAATGGTGGAGAAGGCAATGATAATTTGTATGGCGATGCCGGTGATGACACTTTAAGTGGAGGTGAAGGGCGTGATTACCTGAATGGTGGGGACGGTCAGGACACCCTCAATGGAGGTGATGACAGAGATACGCTCCGAGGCGAAGCGGATAACGATATCCTTAATGGTGAAAGCGGCAATGATAATATTTTTGGGGGCTATGGCAATGACTACCTGACTGGTGGTTCAGGAAATGATTATCTGTATGGTGAAGCCGACACCGATTACCTCTTTGGTGGAGAGGGTAATGATGATTTAGATGGAGGCAGTGGTAGCGACATTTATTACTACAACCTTGGGGAAGGGCTGGATACGATACATAACTATGATGTCGATGTGGCATCTGTCGATCAAGTTCAACTGGGGGATGATATTTATCTCTCGGATGTACTTGTCACACGAGAAAATAATAATCTCACTATTTACCTAAATGAGAAACGCGCCCTGATATTTTCAAATTTCTTTAATGGCGATGAATATCAAATCGATGAAATTATTTTTGCTGATGGTTTTAAGCTGACGTCGCAAGACTTGGCACAAATGGCAGCAACCCCATATGCTCTGTCTCAGACGCTGTATGGTGACTCGTCCAACAATATATTGGATGGCCTGGGAGGATTTGATGACATTCATGGACAAGATGGAAACGATGAACTTTATGGTAGTGATGGTAATGACACTCTTTATGGCGACGGTGGCGATGACCTTCTAATCGGTGGGACTGGCAACGATACACTTTACGGCGGAACAGGAAATGACACCTACTACTATCAAGCGGGAGACGGTGTTGATCATATTGGTAATGTTGGTGCAGTTTCTGATTACGACCGCATACTCTTCGAAGAAGGAATCATATCGGATAACGTTACTTTACGAAGATACGAAAATGATCTTCAAGTGTGGGTAAACCAAGCGCTGGCAATTTCGGTGATGGATCATTTTATTGATGGAATTGATGCTGTTCAGTTTAGTGACGGCACGATTTGGGATCAGGCTTATATCGACGGAGCTGTATCCATAGCAACTGCCGAAAACGATAATTTGTATGGTGATGATGCTGATAATATTTTGTCAGGCTTAGCTGGAGATGATTTTCTGGCTGGTGGGCTTGGCAGTGATAGCTATCAATTTTCACTGCATGATGGTAACGATCGAATCAGTGATTATGGAAGCGACGCATTAAGCATTGATCGCATTGAATTCGACAATACCGTTCAATCTAATGATCTGGAGGTCATTGAAAGTGGGTACGACCTTGTTCTGTTCAATACAACAACAGGAGATTCCGTTACATTAGAATATTACTTTGCATCGTGGTTTTCTGATCAGTCCATGAAAGAGGTTCATTTTTCGGATGGAACTGTCTGGCATGATACCGAACTGTTACAGCGTCTGACGAGAAATGAGATTAGCGGTACAGACCAGGACGACTTGCTGAGTGGAAATGCCGGTGACAACATGCTCTCTGGCGGTCAAGGTAATGACACATTACTAGGTGGCGCCGGAGATGACAAACTTTATGGTAGCGGAGGCGATGATGTTCTTGAGGGTGGTGCTGACAATGATGAATACAGCTTGGGCGCTGGGAATAACACCGTCATATACAGCTATGGCGATGGTTTTGATTCCATAACTTCTTCAGCAGAATCAGCTGTTAACACACTCATTCTAAAAAATATTGAGCCATCGGATGTTGTGTTTCATATTGCTTCTAGTGGCGCGCCAGAATTGAGGTTGAGTGATAATTCCGGCGGCATTGAGATTGGCAAGAATCTGTATAACTTAAATGAGTTATTCATTGACTCGGTACACTTCGATGACGGTACCATTTGGGATATCAACGCGTTACAGTCCAGATTGTTGTCAAGCACGCCATTTGATGACGGCATAATTGGATCGTCTGCTTCTGACACATTACTCGGAGCTTCAGGGAATGATGTGTTGCAAGGCGGCGCAGATCATGATTGGTTGAAAGGCAATTCAGGGGATGATGTGCTTCATGGCGGAAGTGGAAACGACACGTTGGCTGGAGGCGCAGGCAATGACAGCCTGGAAGGCAGTGTGGGCGATGACGTATATCTTATAGACACCGATGATGGTCATGATCGTATTATCTACGCCCCTTATGCTGTGGGATCTGATTTTGAAGGGAGTGACCGTATCGTCTTTGGCGCGGGTATAGTCTCGGAAGATGTGGTTAATTTGGGCGGCCTTCTTAGTATCAAGGGATACGAGCAAACAGTAGAAATAGGCAAAGTTGTAGATTTTCAACTTGAGTTTACAGAGCAGCCCGAATTAATTCTCAACATTTCAGACTTACAAGGGGGGGCTGACTTTTCGCTGGATGATTATTATCAGCATCTGGGCATTAATGCCGCCAAGCTGACAGAAGGTGTAATACTGGACGCGTTTTCATACAGAGGCGGACTAGTCACCACTCACAGTGATGATGTTATATTTTATGCTTTGGAAAACATTTGGGCCGGAGACGGAAACGATATTCTGGTATCCGCCAAAAGTCCATTTTTTTCACTCAGCTCTGACAATCAAGTCATTGATGGCGGCTTAGGTGATGATGAAATCTATGGTGGCGGAAGCAATAATACCCTCTATGGCGGGCCATCGATCATAGAAAAATACTCATCAACCCATTTTTTGCAGTATGGAGAATATGGTGGAAGTCCATACCCTGAGGACGACGACTGGAAAACGTATCCCGAAGACGGAGATGATCTGTTAATGGGCGAAGGCGGTGACGATGAACTCCATGGTGGACGCGGGGATGATATTCTGATTGGGGGACGAGGTGATGATGTACTTTCAGGAGGAGATGGTCATGATATTTACCAATTCAACATTGGCGATGGTCATGATCGTATAATCTCAGTTGAACAAGAGGGTTTTATGCACTTCCGTCCGATGTCGTATACGGATCCTGATACCGACTATCGTGATGATTTTGACATTCTTCAATTTGGGGAAAACATCAATACCCAGGATGTTCTGGTATTTCAGAAAGACAAGGATCTTGTATTTTCTTTTACCCACAGCGATGATCGCTTAACCGTTGAAAATTTCTTCGCTTCTAACGCTGCACTTCAGCAGGGTATTAAAGAAGTGAAATTTCATGATGGCTCTCAGTGGAACATTACCGACCTGGTCGCTTTAGCGGTTCCTTATGCAGAAACCAACAACAATGCTTTGTACGGTGATGATGCAAACAATATTCTAACCGGAGATGGTAATGACAATGTTTTGATCGCGTTGAACGGAGCGGATACATTAATCGGTGGCGCCGGTGATGATTATCTCGTTGGTGGGAATTCGAGTGATGAGTATCGCTTTTCTATTGGGTTTGGTCATGATGTCATAGACAATTATGACGATACCTACACGGTAGCTTCTGGCCTTGCACATAAGGCAGTTGATGTTATCGAATTTGATGCCTCTATCGATAAATCCAATGTTGTCTTGGCTAAAGACAATAATGATCTTGTTATCACTCATGATTCAGACTCTATTCGCGTCAAGAATCATTTCTTAGGTGATGGATTAGGTTTTAATTATCGTTATGCCATTGATGAGATCCGCTTTGCGGATGGAAGTGCTTGGAATGCCGATCAGTTTAATCAATTAGATACTGATCATATCAATACTGCCCCAATTGCCATCAGTGACTTTGACAGTACCTCTGTGAATCGCCCAATTGTCTTTTCTGTGTCGGAGCTGCTTGCCAATGATTACGATCTTGATGGTGGAATATTATCAATCGTTGATGTATTAAACTCTCAAAATGGCACTGTTGTACTGGATGATGTTTCTGGAACTGTGACGTTCACGCCTGATGACGATTACGTTGGGGCAGCCAGATTTGAGTATCTGGTCTCTGACGGTAAAGATACCTCTACAGGCATTGCGGTTATCCAGATCAATAACAGTGCACCGAATCCAACAGCCGATATTGCGTCTGTTTCTGAAGATACAGTATTGACCTTAAACGTGTCTGATCTGCTGCTTAATGATTCTGATGCTGATGGAGATGCATTATCTATCGTCTCAATTAGTAATGTATCTGATGGGGTGGGGGTATTAGATGGCGATCAAGGTGTGATCACATTTACACCTGATGAAAACTTCAATGGTCTTGCGGGGTTGGACTATACAGTGTCTGACGGTATCACCGAGTCTACCGCGTCAGTATCCATTGACGTGACGGCGGTTAATGACACCCCGACTACACTGTCAGACAGTTTTTCTATGACGGATACGCAGACCATAGTGATCGCTGCAGGCAATCTGCTGGATAATGACTCAGATGAAGAAGGCGATCAATTATCTCTCCTCGGGGTGCAAAATACTTCCGATGGGACAGTGATTTACGATCCGCAAACTGACTCAGTCGCTGTGACGGCGGACACTCATTTTCTGGGCGACCTAGCGTTTGAGTACCTTGTGTCCGATGGTCAGTCCACTGCCGTAGGGCAAGCAGTCGTTACCGTCGAACCGGATCTATCTCGCCCCAATACCTGGATCGGTACCAGTTCATCGGAAGCTATAACGGGGACCAGCGCAGACGATTACCTCTTTGGCTTCGACAGTGACGACACTCTGAACGGAGATGATGGCAATGATACCCTTGTCGGCGGTACAGGCAATGACACCTTAGAGGGCGGCAAGGGAGACGATCACTACATCTTTGGTGCCGGGGATGGTGTTGACACCATTGTTAATGCCAGCTCAGGAAAACCCGGGAATGATTCTTTGCACCTCAACGGTGACTTGAATCCTGATAACTTGTGGTTTACTCAGCTGGGCAATGACTTGGTGATTGATGTGGTGGGCACCAATGATCAGATAACGGCCCGCGATTGGTACAGTGATTCTTCAGCACAGATAGATGCTATCTATGCTGATGATCAGGTATTGTATGCGAATCAGGTTGATCAGCTGGTGGCGGCCATGGCCTCATTTGATGTACCAACAGGGGTTGGGGCTATTGTGCCCCAAGACACCCGAGATCAAGTTGCGCCCGTTATTGCCTCATCTTGGAGCTGAAATGCACCTTAAGATGGTCTGTGATGTGCGTATCAGTGTTGTGCTGGAGGGCCCGAGAAGAGAATGGCAAAATATTTTCTGACTTGGGAGCTTGGGGGAGGGCTAGGACACGCCATGTCACTGTACGACGTGGCGTGTTACCTCATGAGTCAAGGTCATGAGGTCGTGGTAGCGCTGAGCAATCTTGACCTTGCTGCACCTTTTGCCCAAAAAGGGATTCGTGTATGTCCATCCCCCGCCCGCTCAAGGTGTAAGCCTTATCACGAGTCACCGAACAGCATGGCAGAAATACTGTGGTGTAACGGGTACGCAGAGCGCTCACATTTAGCGTCAATGGTTAACGATTGGGTTAAGATAATTCATACGCTATCTCCAGATGTGATCGTCGCCGATTATGCTCCCACCGCTTTATTGGCCGCGAAAATATGTAATATAGACACGATCTCTATTGGGTCTACGTTCAGTTTTCCGCCCCTGAGAGTCTCGCATCAGTTCCGAACAATGGATGAGCGAGAGCCTCTCAGACTTGCCAAATTAGAGAAGCACCTATGTGGCACAATCAATAGCGAACTCATTAGTCATGGACAACGGCCTCTGTTCAAAGTCAGCGAAGTGTTTTACGCAGACAGGAACTTTGTGAAAAGCATTCCTTTGCTTGATTATTACTCGGATATCCGAGCTATTCAGTACGTCAATCCTGTACGAGACTTTGATCACGCAATGTCCGCTCGATGGCAAGGAACACCTTATACAGACAAAGTGTTGGCTTACCTCAAGCCTGAATACAATCAGCTCGACCAGTTGCTTGAGCAGATGAATGAATGCCCCGAGACCGAATTCATCATTTATCTGCCGGACCGCTCCAATGTACCAACGCGTCTCGGTCATCATATCCAATGCTTTAATCAGCCTCTCACTCTGGGCTCTCTGTTGGCCGAAGCCAACTTCGTAATCTGCCATGCTGGTGCAGGATTGGTTGCTCAGGCCTGCCTAGCGCAGGTGCCGATACTATGCCTTCCCCTCCAATACGAACAATACCTCACCGCAAGGCAGGTTCATCGTCAAGGGCTTGGTATAATGTCCCCGAAAGTCTTGCCCAACAACTTCGTTGTGGAGGCTGTGAAGCATAACCCGGTTGAGGTCAGGCACCGCGAGTCAAAACTCTCTCAGGACGTCTTGAGTTATGCACAGGTGTTTTCTTAGTTCTAACGGTCGAGCCTTGTCCGGTAAGATGGTGTGTGATCACTTTTACGAACACAGCGATTGAGCCCTTTCTATCCTGTGGCTTTCGTGTGGATGTCACCGACCGGGACCACCACGTCGCCGTCACAGGCTTGGTAGTCGAAGGGTTGAAGCTCGAGGTGCAGATCGCTGAGTAATTGGATTTTCATGAGGTTCTTGGACAACATGCCATTGAAGTGGATGGAGGGCATGTTAACACCGGGGCCACGGAATAGGGCCCCGACCGTCATCGGCTACTTCACTCGTTCTGAAGGGATACCGTGATGGGGGATCCCGCCGTAACATGGGGCTCTTTTGTCGCACTTGCACCATTCCCCTCTATTTTGGAACCGCCATCCCGTCGCACTTAACTCCCTATAAGCTATGGGTGTTATGTTGTTTTCAGCGTCAATGACGTCTTATAATCCCTCTATAAATACACCAAGGATCTAGGTGAAATGGTACAAAAAGTGGCTCTTGACCACGAATTTCGGATTTCGCGCTCTATACCGCCTGTCTACTATCAAAGAGGGGCCAGGGTTTGCTGCTCAGGATCTTCCATGGTCAAATGGAATGGTAGGATGGCCAAACGCCCCAGGGTGCTCGATACCGTCGACGCCATGCCGGCCTATCTGTTGGAACTCGAAATCCTGTTGCTGCTCGACGCCGAAAAAGACCCCACCTACCGGCTTATTTTGCACCTGATATGGACCACCGGGGCCCGGGTTTCCGAAGTCCTCGCCCTGACCCCCAACTCGTTTATTGATGACGGCTACGAGTTTGGCGTGATCCTGAAAACGCTCAAACAACGACCCAGCTGGCCCAGCAAGGCTTCTCTTGTACGCTCGCCCAAGCGCTATGTCCCCATCGTCGATCACGCCCTCCAGAACCGGATTCAGAGCTACCTCTATGCCCGCACATCCAAAAAAAACGGAAAGAATATTTCCGATGGCGCGGCAGACGGTGAACCGGCATATTCATGCGTTGGTGGAGAGAGTAGGGGGCGCACCGTTCCGTATCAGTGCCCATACCTTTCGGCATTCGTTTGCAATTCACTTGTCATTGCATGGGCGGCCGCTCAAATATGTCAGTCAACTGCTGAGACATCGTTCAGTGGATAGCACCGAGATCTATAGTTATATGAGCTTCCCACCGTCCGCTTTTGGCACAATTAGCTCAGGAATATATTTATCCATATTTACTCTTTTCATTCCATCGAATGGGTGATTCTGTTAAGTGGTTGTGGTTGAATAGTGATCATCAAAATTAAAAGGAACGGGCTGTGGGTAAGCGATCATCGGAAAGCGTATTTCTTCAGTTTCGTTACATGTAAATTATGCGGCTAGATATTACTGAGAATTTATGTCACTGGATAAAAGCATCATCAGATGATGAAGCCGTTGATCGAATATGTAGCATTATCTCTCAAAGAAAAATTCTGGGCGCTAATGGATTTGTGAAAGGCTCTTTTGACTGTGTCTGTTTTACCGAATCACCATATATCGAGTTCCATAAGCAAAAACATCGATATAGAAAATATGGTGTCATGGTCAGTAAAGAGTGGGTTTTTAAAAACGGTGGAAGGCCTGTAATCTATCAGCCAGAAAATGAGTATCACTTGCTGCCTGAATCCTTGAAGTGGAGACACGTAAGCTTCGAACCTCCGCATATCGATTTTAGTTGGGAGCGAGAATGGAGAATCAACAAGAAAGAAATTGATGTAACTCCGGAAGAGTTCTTGTTTTTAGTGCCGAGTGAAGAGATTGGCAACTTGCTTTGGACAGAGTATGTCGATGATAAATATAGAAATTGTTGTGGAGCCTTAGAAGAAAATGATGATTATGGAAAAAATTGGGTCCCAGCTCCTTTTAGGTATCGTGTGATAAGCGAGTAACATGTATCAAGCCGCTCAAACACGTTCCGGCCACAAAAAACGTGGCCTCCACCGGACTCGATGACGATCACCGTCAGCTTTAATCAAGTAGGGAAGACTCATGCAATTTATATATCGAAACGCCAAGAATGAGATATCCATTCAAAACATAGAAAACGTCTCAATATCAGATGACCACTATCAAGGTATTTCGGTTTCTGAAAACAAACTTAAGACTTATCGAAAAGATAGGGTTCTTGAGATGCTGTCTGGCAATGAAAACCCAGAAGAGCGGCGTCAGTATCACCTAGAAAACTCCGATATAAACGAAGAGGCAACTTCTAGGTTTCTCAACCGTTTGTCAAAACCTGAGATTTGTTTCACAGGTTTCAAGAAAGATGAAAAAGTTAAATTGACCAACCTGGCTGAAGAGCGCGGAATGTTTATACGTGTCAATGTAACCAAAAATCTCGATTTTCTATGTTGTGGCTATAATGCTGGTCCCGCGAAAATTGAAAATGCACGAAAGCAGGGTGTTGTTGCTCTTACTGAACATCAGTTTTTAGAACTCTTAACGACAGGTGAAATACCTGAGCAATAAAGCTAACAAGGTGTTAAATTCGTTCGCTGTCGCTCAGTGGGACGCACAAACAGCCCGCGCCGATTAACACTGCGTTAGCTGTCCCGAGTTACCCATGAGTTGGAGATAATTGACTGTCCGTTCTAGGCACAAAGTTGATTTATCGCTAAGAGACTCTTGCCGGACATTACTAATGTTAGGGCGTTAGCGTACCTGAGAATTTAAAGGAATATCGAATGTCACTATTGAGAGAAATACAGGATACCGCGATAGATTCAAGAACTGAACTGGCGGTCCTACTAAGAAAATGTAAAGTACTAGCCGCTCGTTTGGGAAACCCAGAATTTAAACAGTGGGTTGAATGTGAATTGAGTGGCTATGATGACATTGATGATCTGCCTGATTACCGAGTACTTACAGTAAACTCAAAAGGGCACTTTTCTGGCCCCTTCCAGTCAGGTTTGAGGAATGCCGATATCCCATTAATGTGTATAAATGAAAAGCTTCGGAAGAACTTGACTCACTCTTATCTTAATCAAGGGGTGGCATCAATGGAAAGCTTGGTAAATGATGCGAGTGGCGGCACATTGCAAGAGCCTTGGAACCCTGATTTGGTAGCATATGTAGGGCAAGATATATATGAAGGCATGAATTGCATGCAGGCTTGGAAAGTTATACCTGTTACTGGAATTGTCGCTGCTCTAGATGCCGTGAGAAATAGAATATTAAATTTCGTCCTTGAAATTGAAGCAGAATCACCTGATGCAGGCGAAGCTCCTGTCAATTCTAATCCGGTGCCGCAGGATAAAGTTCATCAAATATTCAATACCTACATTTCTGGTAACGTTCAAAATGTAGCAACAGGTAGCAGAGACTTTGAGCAGCATGCAATTAACAATGATACTACTCCTGAAGTATTTTCCCAATTAATTGAGGCGCTGGAGTCTGTGCGCGGTGAACCAGCATACGATGCGGCAAAAAGTAGTGTCATTGAAATGCAGGAGTGCTATGGAGCTGATAGCTTCAAATCTAAATATCAAAACTTCATGTCTGCTCTAGCTGATCACATGCAGGTTTTGGGGCCGCTAGTTGCTCCCTACCTGCCAGCACTGGCTGCACTGGTGCCTTAACAAAGCCAGCCGAAAATGCGGGGGCTAGAGTTTTATGAAAAAAACTAACTCTTCGATAAATACAAGCGCTCCTTTGCCTGAGTCCCTAGCGGATGTGGTGGTAGAAGCAAGTGAGGGAATTATTGACTCGCAGCTTGCGGATGGGGTCTTAAAAGAAATTCCAGTTCTCAGTTCTATTTATGGAGCACTGAAAGCTGGGAGAGACATACGAAATACACTTTTCTTAAGAAAGATTGCTAGATTTATCAATGAAGTGGCGGCAACAACAGCTGAAGAAAGAGCTGGTTTCACTAACCAGTTTGAATCTGAAGAAGATTTACTTCGACTTGGCGAAACAATAGCTCTACTTCTTGATAGAACTGATGACACTGAAAAGCCAAAAAATATTGGAAGGCTCTTTGTTGCAGCAGTTAAAAACCAAGTTCCGCTGAAAAAATATTTAGGTCGTGCGCAATTGTTAATAACTGTTACCTTCAAGACTTATTGCTTTTACCTCGATTCGAAGATGGACCTCAAACGGATGACCTTCGACCAATTGCTGAATCGTTAATGGCAGCAGGTGTCTTAACATCCGGTGGTATTGATGGAGGTGATATGAGTGAAACACCAATTCGATCTGGAACAATTTTCAATCTAAGCGAGTACGGTAAACTGTTGCTAGCTTATGGTATCGAAAACTAATTAATCCTAGCAATATGATTAACACGGGCTCTATCTTTAAGGACTTTTGAGTGATGCCAACGAAGCATGCCATGCGCCGTCAATCGTCCATGAAAGCCCATACGCTTTAATGCGCCATTGGCTGTAGAGGCATTGGTGTGCTTATGCGGATCAATATCACTCGGAAACAGGTATTCACTCTGACCAGTGAATCGCTGAGATTATTGATACAAACAGAACAGATCGGATTTTGTGCCGCCCGCCACAAATGTATCGCTTGCCTTCGAATACACCACTGTCTCGGTTCATTGAAGTCACTCCGACAAGGGCTGCGATCTGTTTTCGGCGGAGAGTGACGAGTTTTGGCAGCTCACTCATCAGTATGTAGGCTAGGACGTTCCCAACACCCTTGGCACTTAAGAGCAGGTCGCGCTTCTGACGCCACTCGGCGATACTGTTAATGAGTTTTTCGAGTTTCCGGTCGATTCCATCGATTTCTTTTTTGATGGTGTTCAGGATAGTTTGAATGGGTTTGTGAACGTTTTTGGCATGCGCTTCAGACGGTTTTTGCATGGTGCTCATATCGAGGCACTGGTTACGAACAGCCAGTAAGTCACTGATATCTCTGAGCTGTTCGGGTTTAATGGATGACAGTTTGGGCTTTGTGGCTTCGCCAAAATGGGCAAAGTCCCGAGCACTTCTACTAAAGGCGTTAGCTGTCCGAGTTACCCGCTAGTTGTAGACACACTATATTGGGCGTCCCACCGTCCGTTAATGGCACAAAGGCAACTGTTTAATGTTCTTCAGAGCATCCTCAGGAGGCTCGCTGATTATATCGGGAAAGGCACCGAAAGAGCACTACGAATGTTTAGTAGAGCACTGAAATCGGGCAGTCAGAATGATCGACACGAAAGAGATATTGGAAGTGTCAGTTTCCCCTAAACTGAAATTATCAAAAAAATATCAACCGAGATATTTATGCATAACAGCTCAAATTATAAAGTTTTAGAGACGATAATATTTTGTAGCCCTAGAGGAAATGATTAAGATAATAATCCTAACTTTCGGCGAGGTTCTGTCATTAATTTATAAAAATAATTTTTGATAACTTGTTGAGGCTATCTGTATTTTTTAAAAACAGTTACGATTAGACTGCTCTAAATTAGCATATTTCTTCTGGAGTGATCTCAATAATGATTTTACATCGTCGCGTCTAAGGTCACTGGCAGGAACTAGCTTCAGATCTCTTAGCTTCCTGTCGCTTGGGTAAGTATCCTTTTTTACCAAGCTGAGAACACTTCTGGTTAAATTATCTAAACGTTCGGAGCGCCTATGTTCTCTTTGCTCTATTTCCCATGCTGTATAACGTTCTCTTAACATCCGATACTCTTCTGGGAAGTGATAATTTAGCTGGTTGTAGCTGATATGATGAAGGCACGATAAACTGCTAACATTTATAGGTGGATAGGGATTTTCTGTTAGTACATTATTAAGAGACTCTTTAATTTTTTTCTTTCGAAACTCTGTGATTTTTGGAGATTTATAAAAGTGAGGGCAGGGAGAGCTTCGCCAATTTTCAGGTGCAGTTAAATTGTCACTATCAAACAAGAAGTTGTCCAAAGGAATGTCTAATTTATAGCAAATATCTATAAGTGTAGGGAAGTAAGGCCGTCCACCACCATCGACAAATCTTGATATTGTTATTGGATTTATATTCAATCTCTCACAAAATGTTTGTAAAGTCATAGAAAAGCTTTCAAGCAGTCGGAGTATGCTGATTTTGGCTTGATTGCTGTTTAAGAGCGTCTTTTCACTCCACACTCTCTCTATCAATTTGTAAATAGAGTGTGTTAACCATAGATCCTTTGGAGATGCTTCTGTCGAACCTTTCTCTGGAGTCTCTTCAATAAGAGAGTGCCCGCAGCTGTCACAGATCCATTGACGCGGAAAAGGGGCGTAAACAGGTTTTAGCGCTCCACAGCGTGAGCACGATTTCTTGAGTCTGCTGTGATGTAAAGTGCATACTTTCGACAGGCTAAACAGCCAATACAAGCGTGTGTAAGGTGTTCTTCCAGAAGCTACATCTTCTTTCCAACACTCGTTACACCATGAAATGTGATCCAATAGGAATCCTCTTGAGCATTTAGAACTCAAGTATTCAAGAGGTTTCACTGTCAGATATCTTCCGTCAATAGAGTTATTTGTTGCTGTAGTAATTGCTTCGATGTACCGACCAGCCATAACTCCAAATCCATTGCACGCATGATACCCCATAGAAGCAAGTTTATTTGTTTTGGCTGCATGTGAAGGTAAGACATACTTTTCTATTAGTTTACGAGAGTAAGGGTGAGATAGCATCATACACTCTTCAGCTTGTCGGCAGAGATATGAACTCATGCATTCTACATCGCCTGTATAATTCCCATAAGGTATCAACGGTAAGAAAAAAGGATATTGAGATTCGTTTATCTCAATATCCACAGTTGCAAGTTTTGGGACAAGATCAACATTGAGTATCATGTACTGGGTATCTTCTTGGTTTTTGAGTTCCTGGCTTTGATTTACGATTGCCTCGACGTATATTGGTTTTAGGGTTTTCGATCAGTTCCATTTGGCCTATGTCATCCACACATACAAGGCTAGGACAGAACTCTTGTTGTGTAGACTCGAAATAAAGTTCATAAATCTTTACCTCTCTTTCAATAATAGAAAGTCTATCAAAAGAGAATTTAAACTCTTCTAAAATTGATTTTTCCAGCTCTCTGAAATTGTTTTCTAAGCAGAATGCGATACTACTGTGTAGCCATGAAGATAATATTCCCGGACATCCTAATGTGTGGTTATATATGAAGTCGAAATCCTCTAGGACATTTTTATCAATTGGTATTTCTAAATTTTCTATGAGGTTTACATAGAAGTCGAAGAAGTGCTTGCAGTCTTCTGGATTGTTTTTTTTATATCTTGGGAAATATATAGGAACCACTCTTCTTGCTAGCTGTTCATTAAGATTTAAAAAACCTTTAGCGCCGTGGGTTCCAAAGAAAACAAACTTAGTTTCCATTGTATTAGCCCAATTTTTGATTCTGTTTACATTTTCACGTTTTTTAGATTCACTGAGTCCTTCAACCATGTTCTGACTTTCGTCGAATACAATAACAATCGGTCGAAATGCTTTAATTCTTTCACGAAGTAATTTCTCAAGTTTCGCAATACTTAGTCTGGTTGTTTTTTGAGCGAAAAAGCCTTTTCTTCGTAATTCTTCGTTTTCATCCAGGTCAACTTTTGATTGCATGCCGCAATCGCCAAGTTTTTCTAGAATGCTTTCTATAAATGCCTTCCATGGGAAGTCGTTGTTATATTGCGATGGCATTTCAATCATTACTGGTGGAGCATAATCAGACATCCACCCATTATCTTGTCTACTTTGAAAGTCTGATATCAGAAGCTCTCCCATAGTTGTCTTGCCCATTCCAGCAGGCGCGATTACGCAAATAGCTTCATCCGAGCGACCATGCTGAAAGTATCTTTCAAGTTTATCATAAACCTGTTTAAAGTTTTTATGGGCTATTACAACATTATTTTCGAGTCTTTCTAATGTTGTCTTATTCATCATGGCCACCTTTGGAATAGGTTGAAATAGGAAGCGTATGAATGTTGTTGATACTAGGACTGAAGGTTGATGGTGGGTCTAGGAGGTGGTTCTCATCGATTATAGGGTTACCGATGGAAGATTTTTTAAGATTGAATTCGGAGCACTCTTTCTCTGTTAAGTTCTTCTTGATTCTTTGGCTATTGCTCTCTAAATTCCTTTTTCTTTTAGAGTCTCGATAGCGTCTAGAAGCTACTTCCATGTGAGCAAGTCGAATACCTTTGTCAAAACACTCTCTTACAAGGGGGTCATCGACTTTAAAAAGAACCCAACGATTATTTATGAGCCCCCAAGCATATGTTATGTCATATGGGTCGTATCTGACTGGTATCGAAGCTTTTTTGCCGTCATAGCCTGGAACATTGCTACTAAGTCGGTAATTACATCCTCGAAAATTCAATTGGTTTTCATTTAAGATCCTTGTACCCTTTCTATCGGCTTCAGCCAGTGTCGACAAGTACACGTGATATTCTGAAAGTGCTTTGGTTCCAGGTAATTCATCGAATTTAGATGCTGACCTTTTCCAGCGCTCATGTGGAGTCTCTGATATTCCTCGGCGATTAGTATGTGGGCTTTGTAAATAGGCATAATCTTTCAATCTCATTTCGAATTCATCTGGCGTTATTTCAACAAACTTGTCAGGTTTGTGGCTGCCAGATAAGCCTCTTCCCAGTTTTTGTAGCTGTTTATTACCTGATAAATGATGAATGAATTCGGTTTCAGTTGTTCCAAAGCATCTTTCTATTATTGACCCGTGCCGGGATGCAGAAGTGGGTCGGTTGCGCTTATGAATACCCAGGTCGGCCATAGTTGAATCAAAATAACAGCTCTGAAAATCAGGTCCGTGATCAACAACCATAAATATTGGGAATCGTTTATATCTACGGTAACATTCACGTAAGAGCATCATCGTTGATCGATAGCTCGGAGCTTCAAATGAAATATGTACAGCCAAAACGACACGGCTATGGCCGTCATACATAGTTGATAGATATAATGTTTTATCTAATGGTTGTCCGGTTAACGCTGATTTAAGTTTGATTTCGATTGGAGTGTGGTCGGCATGTACGATTTCAAATATATAGTCACCGTGACACGGTAAATCCCATTCTAGATCGATTTCTCTAGGTCTTGGCCCTAAAGCGTATGCAGCTTTAAATCCTTTCTGTTTAAGCGTTCTAGTGTATTTATCAATAGATTTAAATCGTTTATTAAAAGTTTCATAGCTGCAAGGTGAATATCCACTATTTTTACACTCATGCCAAAATCTTTTCCAAACATGATAAACAGGGGCGGGTGCTGGTTTTAGTAATTCTTCAAAATATTTATCAATTAATTTTATAACACTGGAAGATAGTCTTGGGTTTCTGTTTCCTCTTTTTTCTTTATTCGACATTACTGCTACCAATGGATCCATAGCAGTTTTAATTTTTTTCTTATAGCGACTCAATGTTCTCGATGAGAATGTGGGCAACGTATGTCCTTGAATCATTGCTAGTCTTTTTCTTGCTTCTTCAACCTGATAAGCTTTTTTTCGAAAAAGTAACTGCCTGGTCTCGTCATTGATAACAGTTTTTTTTATATAAAGTTCTTGTTTTTCTAAAAGTTCATAAATATTAGATTCAGAAAGGCTGACGATCCTATTGCTTGCATCTCTAATATTTAGCTGAATGCGTGGAGTAGTTACTAAATTTAGTATTTCAAACTCTTTATCTCCCCACCATATTGCTGTCTCAGTGGACAGGCTTTCAATGTTAATTATAGGAATCAGCTGCTTCTCTTTCTTCAAATCCTTTATCCCATTAAAGTAGGATATGTCCTCATAAATCCAGACTGATTCAGGATTAACTAAAAGTTCTGAATCGATGTCGGCAAATAGTTTTTTATGGAATACTCCCTGAAGTATCTGGGTTTGAGTAAATGTACGACTGAGTTCTGAAAATCTCATTCTATTTCCATTGGTGCGAATAGAATTCTGTATTTCCTTCGTTGCATGTTCATTGTGATATTTTAAGTCGTCTATGTAATTTAATAAGTACTGGCAATTACGAGTGAAGGAAGTGGTAAAATCTCTATCTGTAGAAACGATAACCTTAATACCTAGTTCAGATGCAGCTTCTTCAGCCGGTGGATAGATGTAACCTGAGGTTGTCTTTTGGAATTTCTTTGGGTTGTTCGAGATTTCGCTTTCAAGCCATTCTTGCTTTTTACACTCTACGAGAAAAACTGCATTTTTAGTGATGACCAAATAGTCTAAACCGGCAAGATACGTTACTTTTTTATCTTTTGAATTTCTGTAGCTGATTTTAATTGGTGTTGGCTGGCAAAAATACAGAAGTACGTCATGTCTGAATTCGCATGACAATAGAAATGGTAGTTCTGCTGATCGACTTTCTGAGTTTTGTGTCCACATCATTTTACGAGATGCAATTGTATCGTGGACTGACATATGGTTCCCCGAAGGACGGCGGCTAGGAGTATTGCTGTCATAGATATCTAAAACATATTGAACTCCAGCTCTTGGGATGTTTTGACTTTTGAGCAAACGTTTTAATGAGTTTCGATTAATGATCATTTTATATCCTCCGCATCTATAAAAAGGAGTCCTGAGACTAAAAGCTCGATCAAACGATATGCGTAGAGAACCTTTAGTTAGGCTGGTCACTAAAATCTAGCGTTTTGACTAGACTTTAGAGCGCCCAATATCCTTACCAATTTCGGTAATAAAATTTACAGTGAAGGGGATCGTGTCCAGAGAAACCTTGACCTATAGCTTGTAAGGAGCAATACTAACGGTGCGAAACGTATTTATTACCACCTTAAAGCGGGATGAGCTTCTGGTTTATCCCCTTTTTATTCTCATTTCAAATAATCCTATCGATAATCACCTCCTTTATCTTTTCCATTTATTTTTAAAAGATATGACATAGCTAGAGTTTCATGTTCACTTAACGTTCCAAGCCTTCGCCATAAGTCATCAATAAATCTATATTCATGCAGTGAAGCTCCCTTGGGCACTCTACGGCTAGGTTTTGAGCAGTCTGCGGCATCTAATAATTCTTGTTTTTCTTTATTGTCTAAATTTAAGCAAATGATAATGCTGTCCACTATCTCTTGCCTGGGTGGAGGTTTTTGTCCGCTTTCCATAGCGCTAATGTAGCAGGGAGAGAGGTTGATCATGTTGGCCAGTTGCTGTTGTTGAAGGCCACGAATTCTTCGGAGATTAGAGAGACAAAACCCGAATGGTTTCATTATCTTTACTCTATAAAGTATGTATCTTTACTATATTCCTTACGGTAAGAAACTGTCAAAATTCAACATAAAAAACACCCTTACGCGTATTTGTATAACACTTCTGATATGAATTTATTTATTAATGTCCGAAACATCAATCAGCCAGCGAGTTTAGAAAAAAGCTAGATTAGAAATGTAATACATTTCCGATAATTTTATTTTATTTATGTCCTGTCTAACATCAATTCGATATGAATGCCTATCGACGATAGAATATAAAAGTCTAGATATGCCGATTATTTTTGATAAATTCATTATTTTGGGGTGGATATAGCTATGATTGAATATGCGTTTAAAAAAGAGCCCTCATGGTGGTCGAAGTTGCATCTTATTGATGAGAGAGGATTTGCTTTAGATGAACTGGAACGTCTGCTAACTCCAAGAGAGTTTGATCTTTTGATTAAATGGCTGTATGGGCAAACATGCCCAAGCTATAATGGCCGGACTTTGGTCTGGCCTCACGACTTAATAAGGTGGATAGAGCAAGGCCAACTAGATCATCAGCTTTATAACGACTGGGATTAATTATATTTCTCGTACATATGGCTTTGGGGATTTGGTTCATGAGTTTATTGATAAATAATAAAATTCGTTGGAGTCCTGAGTCCTGAGTCCTGAGTCCTGAGTCCTGAGTGCAGGTGTTGAGTTTTGGAGTGAAGGTTGATCTGGAGGGCGAGGATAATAGCCGTTCGGACTATAGTCGAGCTCGTGTAAACGTCTGGTAATTAGCTTAATAGATTTAGACTTCACAGATTGTTGTGTGCTTAAACGATAAATTTTATCTGTTTAGTGATTGTTCGTAGGCAGTGATTTTCGTCTTATTGCGCGAAGTTAAGTCATCTGAAATGTGAGAAAATATAAATGGTCTCGTTGGCACCGAAAAAGACGCGATTAGTTGCTAAAGTCTCAAAGGATCTCCATGAAATAGTGAGTGTTGCTGCGGAACTGTCTGGAGAAACGCTCTCTCAATTCATTGTCGAAGCTCTTACTTCTAAGGCTCGAGAAGTTATTGAGCGCGAGCATACTATCAGGCTTACAGTCGAAGGTGCCGATGCAGTGTTTGAAGCATTGGAGAATCCGCCACCAATAAACGAAAAGCTTAGAGAAGCTGCACGTAAATTCAAAGAAAATGGTGGCTTTCATAAGACTGGTGAAGGCAATATTCCATAAGCTCGTTGAGTATAACAGGCTTATCATCATCTATGTGCGATATAATGAATGAACTTTCTATCTTGCTTTTGCTTTGATTTCGGTAAGCTTCATTAATCCACCTGCCCTGATCAGGTTCGTTCATGGTTTCCAGAAGTATGACCAAGTATAGAGCCTAATTACTTTATTATTCTAACAGCCAGGTATTTTAAAATTTCTATCCCATCTGTCTCGGAGCAATTGTAGAACGGCATAGGCTTATGAAATAAAACCTGCATCAATCTGATTCAGGGTCATTTCGACCAATTGAGCTCCAGCCTCGATGTGGAGAATCTCCATAGCCGATTGGTTTTCGAAGAGTTTTCTTGGCTTGTGAAGCCAAGACGACGCTTTTTGTTTATTTCCAAACACTTCTAATGCAAGAGACAGAATTTTGGCTGCACGTAGCCAGCGCTCGGTTTCGTATGGAGTTAGGTGTTGTTGACGTTGTTTGCGACGGGTCAAAGTACGGGAGTTGATGATCCAATTTGTCTCAATAGGAGAAATCCCAAAATCCTTTAACGCATCTAAGGCTTCTGGTTGGAGTCCACTTTGCACAAGAAGTATTTCATCTAGAGGGGATTTGAGGGGTACTCCGGCTAAGTGGCTGACATTTAGCATTGCCCGGCTAGAGGCCGTCTGGCTAGCAATCGATGAATACTTGAAGGCGCTGGATATCACGTTTTTTAGATTCTCTCTTCAGTGCAATATTGAGCCATTGTAGTAATCACTTTCCCAAGCAGGCAAGTCAGCTAGCTTTAAAACTATGGTTGCCTTGTGTTTCTGTAGTGGTCCAATTATAGATTGCTCGAAGGTGCAGGCAAACAATTACCTGAACATTCATCTCCCGCATCTGCAATCGCTAGTTACCATCAATGGGGCTTTAAGTAATGGTTGTGCCCTGGGGTCTGTGGATTTTGCGAGCCCCCGAATTAGTTTTCATGTCGAGTGAATATAATTGGTAGTTATGGCTTGGCTTTGGCAGGAAATTACTTCGGACTAATGATTTGAAAATAGGGGTAAAGGCCACTGTCCGTAAACCCTGTGTAGTGCCTCAGTGAGACATTTGTAGAAACTGCACGCACTGATTAATAAGTGGGCTGACATTGTGCCGATAGAAGAGCATAAAAACACCAACTAAATTAGTAACTTAGCTTGGTCATTTTATGGTTTAAAATTGTATATCCCATGACAATTTGTTATTGTCTTGAAGAAAATCTAAGCTATTATTGACGCTTCAATCCACGTAGCTCGACCGTTTTTGACAATATATGATTCATACGGGTCGACAAATATTGAGTCAAACGACAAAAGAATCGGCCTTTTTTCGTTTCCGGGTGTCAATTCTTCTTGCTTGCCGCTTTCTTCTCAGTGGATGAGGTGAAAAGCAACGTCCTAATCTACCCACTGCAATACATCTCTGACGATGGACCACCGCGGCTTGGTGCTTTGAGCGCCCTTGCCTTCAATCCAGTATTGGTGGGCGTCTTCAATCAAGCCTGTGTTGTGGGCGAAGACAATCCATTCATTGACCCGTTCGCTGAAGCTGGTGTCGTACAGTGGCAGTCCAAAGGCGGATGACATCTTGACCGGATCAGGCTGTGGCACCACCACTGAGTATTCCGGATGCAGGAGCGTCCAGGCGGAAGCGTTTTCCACCGGCATCAGAAAAGCGTCCAGTTCTGGATGCTGGCCTTCGAAGAAGGGTTGCCAGAACTCCAGAATCTCAAAGTTTACATTCGCACCGTTGAAGTAGTATTCCATGCTGTTGGCTATCTGTTGATGATCCAGGGGTATGCCGATGGTCAGCTGGTCGTGCTCACGGATTTTTTTCAGCGTGTTGAATTCATTGCGCTGATCGTCTTTGAGTGCGAGTCCGACGGTGCCTTGTAAATAGGGTTCAGACAATTTGAGTTTGGCAAACCAGAAGGGGCGATACCAGATGCCGGGCATGATATCGATAGTGCCCCTCTCCAGCATGGTGGGCATGTCACTCCAGTCGATGGGCACAAACTCCGCTTTGACCCCCAAAGCCGCGGCCAGCTGTTGGCCGATCTCCACATCGAAACCCACCAGCTCGTCGTGACTGTTGAAAAAACTCATGGGCAGATTCTGCGGAGCATAGCCAATGCGCAGAGTTCCGCGGGACAGAATCTTTTCCAGCAGGTTGGTGTGTACATGTCCCTGGCTGTCGTAAATTTTACTCAGTGCATCTGTGTCGGCGTCGTCGGCAGGCAGTGTGTCGAGACTGCGATGTACGATGGTGTCCACGACCTGTGTGGCCGGGCGCATGTTGGTCAGTTTTTTATCCATGTTGTACTCGAACTCAAAAAAGTACGAGAAGGAGACGCGCATGGTCACCACGAGAATGAGGCACGTGACGGCAATGATGAGCAGAGACAATAAAATTCTTCGATGACTGAACACCAGAAAGCCGCCCATGGCGCCGGCGCCCAGCAGAGCAAACACCAGCAGGTTCATGGCGGTGACCATGGAATCGAATTTGCCGGTGAGAATGGTGGTGGGGATGTAGAGCTGAAAGGTGTCATGCGGCAAGCCGAACAGGTCCAGCAAAAAGGGCAGGGCAATCTGGGCCTTGGCAAAGTAGCTGGGAATACCGGCAGAAAACAGCGAGGGAAAATCGCTGAACGCCATGGGCGCACCACTCAGCCAGGCGGCAAAAGGCACAAACAGCAGTGTCAGCAGCTTGCCGGCATTGGGAAAGTTGAACATCACTGGCACCAGGACCTCGGCGGCGGAGTTTGAATCGTTGTTCAGCAGCCCGTGTTGTTCCATGAGCACTTTTGCCCGGTCGGCCAATATGGGCAGTACGATAAAAGCACTGTTGGCGACAAAGGCCGTGAGCAGTGCCGCGTGCGCAATGCCCACCACTTCGCGATAGCGGAATGGGGTCACTGCAGTGACCATCAGAGGCAGAATGACAAACGCCAACAGGATGGCGGCAACGCCAAAGGCGATAAAGTACACCTCCAGCATTTGCAGCATTTCCAAATCCATTTTGCCGGTAGCGGCGGCAGAAATGGCAAACACTCCGATAGGAGTCAGACTGATGATCATGCGGGTGATAATGATGATCGCCTGATTCCAGGTACGCAGCGGCAACAGCAGGTTTTCCTTGTCTTCAAGGGCGATCAGTCCCACGCCCACAAGACAGCTGAACAGCACCACCGCGGGTACTACATTGCGGGAGAGTGAATCAAACAGATTCGATGTGAAGTAAATTTCGGTCAGGGAGATAGGGGTGTGTGGCTCCACCAGTGAGCTGCTGTAGAAGGATGCGTTTTCCACATCGGGAAAGGTCATGGGAATAATCAGCAGCACCAGGCAGGTAAAGGCCCAGATGAGCAATAGCAGTATCACGCCTTTCGCAGCCAGACGCTTGGCGCCGGATGGTGTCAGGCTGCCAAAGGCAAGAATCAGTGCGGTAATCAGATAGGGCAGCACCGTCATTTGCATCAGGCGAATGTAGATGTCCCCCAAAGGCTCCAGTACCTGAGCGTACTCTCCGAAAAACAAACCCGCGAAGACCCCCAGCCCCAGACCAACGAGAATTCTCGATGAGAGACTGCTGTTTGTTATTCGACTAACCAGCGTCATACATTCGTCCTTGTCCCCAAGCTTGAATACCCATAATAGACCAAAAAAAAGAAGGGCTGCCTCTTCATTATGGCACGCAGCTACGCTTTTGTTTCCGCGGGAAAGGGACTATCGTGAAGAGTATGAATTCGGTGGTATGGGTTGTGTTTTATTCATGTCGGTGCCGGGTCAGGTGTCTGCTCCGTATCAGATGAGGACAGCTAAGGTGTGGTTAAGTCCGGGTAGGGTTGTGTTGTGGTTAATACCGCTGTTGATGCTGTCGACGGTGCCCTGCGCGGTGGGGGCTGAGAAGGCAGTTTCCGGCTCGCCAGAACCGGCCATGAGACGGCGAGATCCCCCCTACCTGATGCATCATACCGATCAGACATTGCAGACCGGCCTGATGAATCTGTTGCGTAAGCAAGGTTTGTGGCAGTACGCCAATAACAAGACCCTTGCGGTGGGGGTTGTGGATATTACCGATCTCGATAATCCCCGTTACGCTGCCATCAATCCCAATCATATGATGTATGCCGCGAGTCTGCCCAAGATCGCGATCTTGTTAGGGGCCTACCACAGAATACATGCCGGCGACCTGAAGCTTACCCCCGAGTTGCAAGACAAGATGACCCGCATGATTCGCTCGTCGAGTAATACGGCGGCCACCGAAGTGCTCGATCTGGTTGGCCGGCAATATCTGATCGATCTGCTGAAGTCCGAGACGTTGCGTTTATACGATGTCGATTACAACGGTGGTCTCTGGGTCGGGAAACCCTACGCAAAGAAAGGCGCTTATCAACGGGATCCGTTGCACAGCCTGTCTCATGGCGCCACGGTGTACCAGACGATGCGGTTTTTCTACCTGTTGGAGATCGGTCGTCTGGTGGATGAAAAACTCTACCGAAGTATGAAAGAAACCCTTTCCAAACCCGCCATCTCTCACAAGTTTGTCGCCGGGTTGCGAGGCCGTCGGGAGGAGGTGAAAGTGTATCGGAAGTCCGGCACCTGGAGGGATTATCACGCGGACGTCGCTCTGGTGGAAACCCGGGGTCGCCGGGTGATCATGGTGGGTATCGTTCAGAACCCCAAGGGTGGGAAATGGCTGCAGAAACTGGCCGAACCCTTGCTGGATCTGGTGCTGGATTCGGCGGATTAAACTCCCGGACCTAGTCTGACTATAGTCAGGGAGTTGCGGCGGGAGCCGGTTCCGGATGTGCTGCCTCGATAATTTTGTGAATTTCCTTGGCCAGTGCCTGATGATCATAGGCGGAGTTCTTGCGCAGCACATTGGATATCAGCATAACCAGATAATGCAGCTTTCTCTCACCAGCCGGACTTTCCACAATGGCAAAGGAGTTCATGTAGTTTTTAACATTGCCCTTGTACTTACCGCAGTGAAATCCCTCCTCTTGTTTGCAGCTGTAGAGCGAGCCGGATTTAAAATAGACCGCAGATTTATTCAGAGAAGGAGCTGATGAGTAGCGGATTCGACGCTCGGTGACATAGAGTAAACGCTTGATTTCGCGGCTGGAAAATTCGTCAACCAGTTGCCCCTGTTCCATCAACAAGCCATAGCGCATCAGCTGACGTGCGGTTGCGTAACTGTTGCCGGCTCCGGGAACATTCGCTTTACCCTGACGGGTAAAAAAACTGCCCTGCCGAAACTGCTCCAGATCGAAACCGTTTCGCTCCAGAGGTTCGTAAAACGTTTTGCGGTACAGTTCAGTCAGTTCTTTTTTGGGGGTGGTGGCGAAAAACTCGTGAATTTCCGCTTCCGGTACGGGATAACGCTCTCCAAACTGACGCATCAGCATGGCGTCACGCATCAACATGCCGGCGGCGGAATTTGAGCTTGGCGAAACCATCCAGTCCAGATACTCGTAAACAGAGGCGGTGTCGCCATCCTGAATGGGGCGACGGGTGAGGGTGCCGGTTTCCATATCAAAAAGGCGAACGGTGTGATGGTCCGAATGGGAAAAGCTGTCCGCCGTGATCATGGCCGTTTTCAGAATGTGTTTGCGATCTTCCACATCGGGCCAGATGTCCGCCAGCGCCTGAAAAATCGCCAGTACTACCGCCAGCTTGCCAACGCTGCCGACATTCTGTTTGTAATTGTCCCGATGCTCGGCATAGCGCGGGTTGTCCGGATCGGACAGGTCGAGGACGGCAATACCATAGGCGCTGGCGTTACTGCCGAGCAGGGCAGTGATCTGGCGGGTAAACTCAGGGTCCTCTTCGGGGATGGTGAGTGATTTCATGTCCAGCAAGCGCGGGCCAACTTCTGCCAGTGGCAGCAGGGCACCGGGTGGCTGCTTGGGGCCAGGCATCAGGCCTTCGGTTGCCCGCCGTGAGGCTTCAAGACGTCGTATACCGGTCTCTTCATAACCGTCGAGTGGGTAGGCTTGTAATGTCAGTGGCGAACAGCAGGTGATGAGTAACAGCGATACCCGCGAGAGAGTTTTACTGATCATTGAGGTGCCTCCTGAAGGTTCACGGTACGACCCTGAGTGGAATTAAGCGTCTTGTCCATCTGCTGGAGATAGGTGTTGCTCTGCGCGCCCTTGCTCTCCAGAAACGGACGAATCTGAAACAGCCGAAGCTGTCCATCGAGAAAACCAAACTCCACATCCGCGGCTGCCGGGTTGCCGTCGTCGTCGGTAATGGGAGGGAATTTCACGGGCAGCTCGTCGCGGGCGAAAACAATCAGCCGTTCAATCTCGGCCGGTGTCAGTACGGTGTCGGCGCCGGACGCGGGCAGCTTGAGGATGCCGCCCTTTTCCGCCAGTACTCTGCGCACCGGTGCGGTTGCGGTGGCCATCACTCTGACTGAGCCGTTGCGGGTATCAATGCGCAGGGATTCAGCCGCTTGCCCGTCCACGGCTCCACCGAGGCCTTCATTGACGGCGACCGAGATGGTTTGCAGGTCGCCCGTGTCCAGATCCTGAGTGACCAGCACGCCGGATTTGTCAGAGGGTACGGCTTTCAGCAGCAGGATGGAGGTGTACACGTGTTCCGGGCTCTCCATATGAGATTGTCTCCAGGCGAAGGCGCGCTCGGTAAACGGCGAGGCCCAGACCTTTCCGATGGCCTGCATCAAGGCATCGAAGCCCACCACATTGGGCAGGGTGAGATTGAGGCCAGCACCGGTAAAGCCGGGAAGATCCTCCACATTGGTGTCGGAGCGGACAAACACTCCGGTGTCTTCAGAGCCGAAGGTGTCTTGCATGGCACTGGCGAGCTGGGTGCGGAAACCCTCACTGGGTTTGGTGTTGATGATCAGCTCATACAGCTCACGGCGAAATCTTTCAGCCAGGCGCTGTCGCTGTGACGAATTCTCGGGCAGGCGCTCCAGTGCGCGATACTGGCCGACCATCCATTGGTAAATGGTTTGGTTCGATTTGGGGTAAGGCTGATCCAGCACTTCGGCTTTGAAGATCCCGAAGGGGATGGCCACGCCGGGGGCGACCGCCTGCGGGAACGCGTGGCGCAGCTCGCCGAGCTTCGCCGCTTTGGGGCCTACGGTACGGCCGGAGTCCCGGGCGCGAAGGTCATCGAGATTGAGAAATTCCCGAACCGAGAGATCCAGTTTGTCGACATCGGGCCGGATCACCACTGAGGAGGCGGAGCCGCTATCGGCAAGCCGCTGCTGCCATTCGTCATCGTAAGGTGACAGCTCCACCAGTCCTGAGGGGCTGACAGCCATAACGATCTGCTCTCCATCGTGCTGTCGCAGGGATGGCACCATGTCTTCATTCACCGACACATTGGGAATGCCCAGATTGCGAGCCAGCAGTTGCACGTGGGAGAGGGGGTTGCCTTCCCCTGCGGTCAGGATGCCGGCAATGGGCGGCAGGTCGGAGACGGTTTCCGGTAACAGGTAAATGCCTTTGGGTGAGAAGGCATCCATACTGCCTGTATCAGGATTGGCGTGTAATTCGCCGGTGGCAATGCCGGGGTTCAGGGCGTTAAAACCCACGCCGACACTCTTGCCAAAAATGGTGTGTTTGACCCCCGCCAGACGGTTGCTGTCCTGCGACAGTGTGTCCAATACCTGAGAGTAAAACAGCAGTGGGCTGCCTCTCAGTTGGTCCTGAATAAACAGAATGGCTTTGGGCTCAAGTTGCGCGAGCTTCTGCATGGCGTCGTAAAAGAAAAAGCGCATGTTTTGTGTTGCCCAGCCCGGCACTCTGCTCAGATAGCGCAATTCTTTCAGGTAAACACTGAGATCGACCTCGTCGGTAGTCAGAGGCTGCAGGCTATTGAGGATGGCTTCCAGCTCCCGTTTCTTGATCAGGCCGGCTCCGTAAGCTGCCTGGCTCCCTGCCTTTAACAGTTGCACGCGCTCGTGGCGGGTCAGTGACGGGAGCGTCTCACGCAGGTCTGTGCTGGCGCGAAAATTTTCAGTTTCAACATCCAGTCCCAGGTCCAGTATGCGCAAACGGGCAGTGGGGGTGCGCACGCGGGGGAGATTGTCGCGCAGGTCGGCCAGCAGTTGACCGGTAATCTGATACCGCAGAAATGGGGAGTTGCTGTTCTGCAGCTGATTTCTTGCGTTGTCCAGTAATTGCTGTAGCCAGGGAGCGCCGGAAAAGTGTTCGTTGATCTCCGCCAGCTCTTCAGCGAGGGGCTGAGCCTGATAGACCTGATCAATCATATCGGCGAGAGCCAGATAGCGTTCTGCCAGTTCAGGGTCGGACACGTTTGAGGCGTAATCGCGAACCCGCCGGGCATCTTCGGCATCGGGAGCGCCGTGAATTTTGGCGCGCAATGTCATAAATCCGGTGTCTTTCGACGATAGCGCCGCCGATTCCTGCCGGACCTTTTGGGTTGAGGCTGTGGCCTCTCCGTGGACCAGTAACCGGGCACCGGTTCTCAGGCTGAGAAAGTGAGTGTCAATCCACGGTGGGTGTGCGGCCATATATTGCAGCAGGTCCTTGGCGCCGGCGCGCTCCCCTTCCTCCTGAATGGCTCCGCGATAAAACAGGGCCTGGCGCATTATCCAGCCTTCATCTGCAGCGATCAGGTATTTCTCGACCAGCAGTTGGCCATACACGCTCGTGAAATCGGTTTGGTTGACCGCGATTTCCGGTTTGATGTCTGCCAGGAAGGTCGCAATCTTGTAGCCATTCTCGCGAAGTGTCTTGGTCCGCTTGCTCCACTCTCCATGTTGCCGGCCACCACCGTGGGAGGCGCAGGCGTAGGATTTTGGCGGCAGCACGGAACCATCATTGCAAAACCAGCGGATTCGCTCGAAGGGCCCTCTGGGAGCCTCTTTCATCTCCTGTATCCACTGACGGTAGGTCGCTTCGGATTTGTTGGCGGGGGGCTCTGTGGAGGCGCTGGCTGTTATTGCCGGTAAAGCAGTGACGGACAATAGCAAAACAAGAAATCGAAGCGGCATGGTTTTTCCTGTCATGGGGTTATCAGTTATCAGGATGAAAAGTTAGAGGCATGTGTTAGACATTAGACGAAAATCCCCGAATTATTAGTGTCAGCGGGACATTTTTTCCCGCCGGTGATATTAAGTTTCTGTTTTCCTGCTGCTCTTGTCGGCGTCGTGAGGAACCAGACGACGGTAGTGTTTACCGATCAGCAGGGCGATGATTAACCAAAAACACACAAGCAGGATGTTCACCATCGCAAAGCCCTGGGTGGAGAGCGCCAGCCAGGTGGTGCCTGCAAACACCAGCACTGCAGACAGCACATCGCCGGCGCGCACAAAGAAGGTGTCGATGGCTTGCTTCGCTTTGTACTTTTGCTCCCGGGTGGTGGGCAAAAACAGCACTTGCCTGACAGTATTCTGCAGCGAGTAATCGGTAGCGTTCTCGGCGGTTTTCACCCAGCGGACATAGGCCAGTACCGGATAGAACGCGGCTACGATGTAACCGCCCAGCGCGATCAGGGGCAAAATCATCAGGGCGACCCGGACCCCATAAAATTTCAGTATCCGCGATACCACGAACAGTTGCAGCACCAGTCCGGCGATATTCACCACCGTGAAAAAGCCTGCATAAAACTCTCCGATAATTTGTTCTTTGGTGAGAGGGTAGTCAGGATTGTCGGCCAGTAGTTGATTGGCGCTTTCGAGTACGGTGCGTCCGAGGATGTATTCGCCGGTGGTGTTCACCCAGTTCAGCAACAGCATCAGCAGGGCAATCAGTAGCAGATAGCGATTGTTAAACACCATGGCAAAACTGCCACCTTGCTTAAGAGGCTCTTCTTCTTTGTTCGCGCTTGCCGGAGCCTTGTCTTTAGCTGGCAGCTTGTCGTGAGAAGCGCGGCCGGAAGTCTGAAGAAAGTTGGTGATCAAAAGGCTAAAAACCAGAATGCCCGCGGCCACCAGCATCATCTGATAAACCCCCAGAGATTGAATCAGCAGGTGGTCCAGATAACTGCCGGATACGGCACCGAGCGATGCGCCGAATGCGACGATGACAAACAGTCGCTCCCCCTCGTCCGGGGTGTAAAGATCGTTGGCAAACGCCCAGAATTGCGCGGGTACCATCAAATTGAAAATACCCACCCAGAGAAAAAAGACCACGCCCAGGGGAGTATCTATTTGAGCGAGAAAATAAAATAACAGCAGACAGGCGGTAAAAAACAGGGTGACACCATTGATCAGTAAACGACGGGAAACCCTGCTGGCAAGCCAGCCATAAAACGGCACGGCCAACAGCAGTAGCATGGCCTGTCCGGCCGCGGCATAGCTTTTTATTTCGGCTCCGCCGCCGGCCAGAATCAACGCTTCTCGCACGGGTTTCAGCACATAATACGCCGTCAGAATCAAATAAATATTGAGAGCCAGCATCAGCGCCGAAAGGGCTTCACCGGATCTGACTTCGGTAAAGAGATTGAGAAAGCGTTCCAGTGGTGTCTTTCTGGGGAGAGAGTGGTCGATCACATCAGTTCCTTTTGAGTTGAGCGGGGCCGTAAAGGCTGATCCAAGTGACGGTTACTGCCAGTGGTCGAGTTGTTCTAAAGGCATGGAGGTCAGTGGACTTATATGTTCGGGAGCCGTGACTAAATCAGCCCGTTGAATGGTCGCGGCACGAGTGCTAATGGCGTTGGGGAGTGTTTGCCAATCAATCATGTCGCCGGGGGCTTGTGTCATTTTGGCGCCGAGTTTGATGTCGTCTCCAATTTCCAGATAACTTACGGATCGCGGCGAGCGTGCATGAGTGCCAACAAGCTTGCGCGGGCCACTGCCGAGGCAAGACAAGCTCACAAGATAGAGCCCGTCTTTGTAGCCGGGGTAAAAGGTATGGTGGTGTCCGCTGAGATAAAGATCGACATGGTGATCCTTTAGCAGTTGCTCCAGTTCCCTGTCACCGCTGTAGCCATTCTCACGCCGCTGGGCAAATGGCCATAAGGGCACGTGGCTGAAGACAATACGCTGCTTGTAGCGCTCGCCATGAAGTTCAAGCAGTTTATACAGCCAGCTTTTCTGAACTTCGGGAAGATCACCGGTTGTGGTGACATCCAGACTTACAAACAGAGCCTTGTCTTTTTCGAAGGCATAGAAGTAGGGGTAGTGTTTGTCGTCGACAAATGTCAGCGCTGGACGATGCCTGATCCATTGTTCACCGTAAATCCGGCGTTCATGTTCAAAACCGGGGTAGGCTGAACCATCGTGATTTCCCGGTGTGACGGCCATAAGAAGTCCTGCTTTCTGTAGTGGCTCGGTGACGTGATGGTGAAAGCCCCGCCACATGTCGTTAACCTGTTTTTCGCTGAGGTGTGGTACTCGCTGGCCTGCCACCATATCCCCGGCATTGATGATCAGATCGGGTTTCAGTTGAATGATTTCCCGAATGGCTTCATCGATCGCTTGCGAATAGTGGGTCGAGCCGTAACTGCCGTTAAGGTCAGAAATAATGGCCACCCGCAGTGGCGCGTCAGGCTTTGAAGTTGTTTCCGTTGCATCTATAAGCGGCGTGAAAACAAGAAACAGCAATAGCACTGCGTAAGGCAACAAGCATGTGGGATCGCTGTGGTGTTGTTCATGCCTCATTGTCGACCCCGCAGGAGAGTCTTTGTTCCGGTGCGCTGCCAGTGCGGAAAAAAGTATCCGGGTCCAGATCGAATCGCAGTTTTCCTGCTTCACAGGTTGAGCGAATGATGGCCGCTGCGTCGTGAATGGCCTGCACGGTACGATTGAATTGAGCCGTAGTCAGTCCAAAGGATTCTTTTAGATACTCAAACAGTGGCCCCTGCTGCTTTAAATCCTGGTCGAGTTTCATCAGGCGAATGTAGGTTTTTGGGTTGTAGTGGCGCAGTTTTTCCAGCATTTGGGTGCGCTTGGTAAAATTGGCATACAGTTTTTTGACTCCTGCATCGTTATCGTTGAGCCAGGTGCGACGGAGTTTCAGTAACTTGCCATCAATACTTTCCGGTTTGTTTTCAGAGTAGATCACCTGATCACCGTCGACCCAGTGCCAGTAGTTGACGTAATCGATATTGCCAATGCGATCCTGCTGTCGGAAGATATAATCCAGCAACGTGATTTCGGTCAGGTCCTGCATCCAGTAGGCCATCTGTTCGTCGCCAAAGCCGTTGGCCATGGCTTTCCTCAGGGCGGGATCTTCTGCGGCACGCTTGCGCCCCTCCCGGATCGCATCAATAAGAGGTTTGCTGCTTCTCAATGCCTGGAAGGGTGCGGTCTTCTGGAAGTCCCGGCTTTGACCTTCCCCCCAGCCCGAGCGACGAGAGCTGTTGACTTCGGCATGGTAGCGTCGGCCTTTGATGTGCAGCATCACCCCGTAAATCTGTGAGCGATCGGAAGTGAAAAGCTCACTGGTTTCAGGGTATGACTCGGGTTGTTGCTCCGCCTTATCAAGAAGTTGCCATGCGGCATGGTTCATTTTTAATGACGACTTTCCAGCCGAATGCTGCAAGCCTTTGTGAGTCACTCTTTGAGCGTGGGTTTTACGATCCATACTGCGCCACACGGCGACAGGGACATGAATGCCGGTATCGAAGTATCGTGAAAAGTGATAGTAGAGCAGAGACGAAGGTGAAAAGGTGCCGCTGGTCTGGCGACCATTCATGGTGATTTTAAACGCAGCCGGAGGGCCATCCGCCTTGTCGGTGACAATGTGCCCCTCCGGGCAAACCTCCTTTTCAAACGTCGGTTGTTTGTCCTGGTATGCCCCATTAGACAGCTCGTAGACAAAGGTGCCAGGGCTGGTGCTCACCAGCTTGGGACAAAGTGCAACATTGCTGTCATAGAAATCCAGACTGCACATCTCATCGGCCTGAGCCTGTTGGTTATCAGGGTAGGAGGCTCCGGGCATGGGGTTCAGGGCGACACAACGTTCGCGGACCTGATTCGGGCTGGTATAAAAGACTTCTTTCCCTGCGACCTGATCGGTGGCTTGTGCAGTCTCTGCCATTATCAATAACATCGGCAAAACCAGGTGCCTGACGTTTTTCACACTCTTACCCCTGTCGCGGTTTAGGATGCATGGGTGGATGGAAAGGTCGTTAATGATGAGCGACCACCCGCCGAATGGCAGGGGTACAGAAAGGATAGCACCCGCCTGTGTTCCGGCAAGTGCAGGCAGGGTGAGGCGGGTTTAAGCTTCAGGTTTCGCCAATAGAGAGCGGGAGGACTCGGTGTGGTGCAGGGCACCAATGACCAGTAACTGTAAGAAAAGGGTTTTGGGTGTGTGGGCCTGATCCAGTTGCATTCTGTGCAATTCAGCGGCGTAGAGCTTGCGGCCATTTTTTCGATGACGCCACCCCAGATGTATCATCGGCAGCAGTTGTTTTATGGCAGTGCCTTTTTGTTTGATGGCCACCAGCGCGACGGAGAGGCGCATCTCTTCCTGGGTGAAATCGGAACCCAGAGGAAAGTGAGGGAAATGTGTCAGGAGTTCGGATTGCTCAAAGGATGTGGCAATGTTCTCGGGCGTGTTGTGCGTAAAAGCCTCCGGGATACGATAATCCGGTTCCAGCTTGCCGGCGTTCTTGGCGGCGGTGAGCAAATCCTTCTGGAAGCGTGAATCCGAAATATGCAAAAGCCGAACAATCACATCGCGGTCTGACAGCCCGCGTAAATCCGCTGCACCGTACTCGGTGACGACGATGTCCCGCAAATGTTTGGGAATGGTCGCGTGTGGATAGTCCCAGACAATGTTCGACGAGGTTGTTCCATTTTTGGTGCGGGTGCTGTGCAGGCAGATAACGGAGCGGCCGTCCTCAAGTTCCTGAGCCTGGGCGACAAAGTTGTATTGTCCTCCGACACCGCCGATAACCTGATAGTCACGGAGAGCATCGGAAACCACGGCGCCGGTGAGTGTCACCATCATGCCGCTGTTGATGTAGCGGGCATCACGGCGTTGAGTGCGCTTGAGGTTTTCGTCGCCGTAGAGGTGATTGGTGAAACTCACCGGGCACATATCCAGCCCGTCCCGGGATTGCTGATCAAGATCGCGCAGTTGTTGATAAAAGTTCAGCGAGCCCAGATAAAAGCCGGCATGGCAATAATGCCCGCCGGGCGCTACGGTGCGTTTGAGAATGTCTTGCTGTCTCAGGAAGATCAGGCCCTCAACCAGCATCTCGGTGTTGGCGTAAAGTCCCTGATCAAATCGACCCGTTTCCAGTGGTATGTTTGGTCGCAGAGAAGTTGATCGCTCGCCGGAAAGATTGTTCAGCAAGGTTTGATAACGTTCAGGCTGATGATGCCGCAGTGCCAACAGATAGGCGACGCTGTCACCCACTGAGCCAATACCAATTTGCAGTGTGCCTCCGTCTTTGATCAGTGACGAGACGTGTGTGGCAATGGCGTAGTCGCCCAGCGCAACCGGTGCGAGAGGCGTGGGAAATAACGGAAAGTCGGGTGTGGTGTTGATAACTGCATCAAAAAAATCAGGGGGCAGTTCTGCGGATCCACCCATATAAGGCAGTTGCGCATTCACCTGTGCAACCTTGAATATCTTCTGTCCTTTTTTTTCCGCTTGATCGATCAGGTCTGCGGTGAGATCCGGATTGCAGCTCAGGCTGACCTGAGCGCTGTTGTCTGGGTGGGGGGCTACCAGCTGCGCAATCACATTGGCACCCAGGTCGAGAATGTCTCGACAGACGTGAGTGTAGTTGCTGCTCAAATAATGTTGCTGCGCTGTCTGGTTGCCGATCAGGCTGCCGGGATTGAGGAAAAATTCCGATACCTGAATGTTGTCTGGCAGATTCCCCTGGCGGCGTGCGGTGGCGTAAAGCAGTTCGGGATAGTGGCTGTATAGCCGCTCAATCACCGGCTGTAAAAAACGTTGCACGAGCTCGTTGCCGGAGGCCGGAGCCTCCAGGGTTAAGGCTGTCACAATGTGCAGATTGAGGCTGGGATCGTCTTTGGCGCGCAGGTACAGGGCATTGGCGACGTGATTGGCTTTGCCTAATCCCAGAGGTAAAGCGAGGACAATGTGTTTGCCCACCGACTCAATAATCTGATCGACACAGCGTGTCAGTTCGGGGGTGGATGCGTCGGTCTGTTGTCCGGTTACTGTATCCATAAATTCACGCTTACCTTTTGGGTCGTGCAGTCGGATTCTTTACACGGTGTTTAATGGTTGCTGTGCAGTTTCCATTATGGCCAGCATAGCAACAGAATCACAGGGATCAACGGATGTTATTGATCGGTTGGCAATTGTCGGGGGCAAGGGTGATGAGTTGGGGCTTTGGCGGGTCGAACGCTGATGTGTGAAATCTGAACCTCCTGTCTGTCGTCAGCGATGTCGTTCATCTCACAACAGACAGGAGGGGATGGGCGGTTGCGATCAGACCGCGGCGAGTTTGCTGGCTTGTGCCAGTCTCACGTCACTGCGTGACAGCGCATTCAGAACCGCTTGCAGAGAGGCGCCGACGATGTCCTCGCTCTTGCCGGCGGCGCAGTAGCGACTGCCGTTGATGCTCAGCTGCACGTAAGTAATGGCTTCTGCCTGTTCATCCTGGCCGAGGGTGTGCTCGCTGTAATCGATCAGCACCATATCGCTGCCCGTGTTGTCAGACAGACCGCTGACAAACGCGTCCAGTACGCCCTTGCCCTTGCCGTCAATGGTGACGTCGCCGGCGTCGGTGGTGATGACGACGCTCAGTTGGTCAGCCTCGTGGGAACGGCTCAGATTGTAGGTATCCACACGGTTTTGGTTGAGCAGATAGGTGCTGTTGAAGGTATCGAAAATCTGCTCCGGCGCCACTTCGCTTTCGCTGTCTTCGGCGCGTTTTTGTACGTGAGCACTGAAATCCACCTGCAACCAGCGCGGCATCTGGATGCCGTAATCCTGCTCCATCACATAGGCAATACCGCCCTTGCCGGACTGGCTGTTGATGCGAATCACCTGCTGGTAGTTGCGGCCCAGATCGCGGGGATCGATGGGCAAGTAGGCCACATTCCAGTGAGCTTCAGGATCTTCGGCACGCTTGACGGCATCAATGGCCATGCATTTGTTGATGGCGTCCTGATGGCTGCCAGAGAAGGCGGCAAACACCAGCTCGCCGGCGTAGGCGTGGCGCGGATGTACGGACAGCTGAGTGCAGCTCTCGACCGTGGCGATGATGCGATCCATATTGGACAAATCCAGTTCCGGATCAATCCCCTGACTGTAGAGGTTCATGGCGGCGGTGACCACATCCATATTGCCGGTGCGCTCGCCGTTACCGAGCAGTGTGCCTTCAATACGATCGGCGCCAGCGAGGATGCCTAATTCCGCGGCAGCCACACCACAGCCCCGGTCGTTGTGGGTGTGCAGACTGATGATGATGGAGTCGCGGCGCGCAATGGTATCGCACACCGTCTCTATCTGATCGGCGTAGACATTCGGCGTGGACACTTCGACGGTGGCCGGCAAGTTAATGATCACCTTGTTGTCCGGTGTTGGCTGCCAGATTTCGGTGACAGCATCACACACTTCCACCGCGTAATCGATTTCAGTGCCCGTAAAGCTCTCGGGGGAATACTGGAATTGCCAGTGGGTGTCCGGCTGTTGTGCGGCAAAGTCACGCACCCACTTGGCACCCTGAATGGCAATGTTTTTGATGTCTTCACGGCTCAGTTTAAACACCTGCTCGCGCTGTACCGTGGAGGTGGAGTTGTACAGGTGCACAATCGCCTTGCGGGCGCCCTGCAAGGCTTCAAAGCTGCGTGCAATCAACGGCTCACGGGCCTGGGTCAACACCTGAATGGTGACGTCGTCCGGAATCAGATCTTCCTCAATCAATTGACGGACAAAATCAAAATCCGGCTGTGAAGCGGCGGGGAAGCCGACTTCAATTTCTTTAAAGCCCACATCAACCAGCAGTTTGAACATCTCCAACTTCTGACTCGGGGTCATCGGCTCCATCAGCGCCTGATTACCATCGCGCAGGTCGACGCTGCACCAGGCGGGTGCGGCTTCAATAACCTTGTTGGGCCAGCGGCGGTCAGCCTTCTGAACTGGCGCAAAGGGACGGTATTTCTTGTGATTGAAGTTGGGGTTGAACGGTTGCATATCCTGTTCTCTGCTCTTGCTCTGAATGGCGGTTGATTCAACGAATGTGGATCAGAAAGAGCGGCGGGGATAAGCGCGGATAGCGCTTGCGGTGCCTCTGGTGGAGGCGAGTCGCAGTTCGGGTAGAACCGCTGGCTGCGAAGTCTGCCTTGTGGGTGACTTGCCCGCGCTGTGAAGCTCTTTGATGGTGGATACTATACGGCGCTGACTGTAGAGAATGGTTGCAAACTGCATTCTAATACGAGGTGGTATTGCATTTATTCACTATAAATGGCTTTATAGTGAGTGATATTAACTATCCAGGAGGTGGTGCGTGACGAATGTCGTCAATTTAGATCGGATTGACAGGAGAATCCTGCAGGAAATGCAGCGCAACGGGCGTATCAGCAATCTGGAGTTGGCCGACAAGGTGGGGTTGTCGCCAACACCCTGTTCCCGCCGGGTCAAGCGCCTGGAAGAGAGCGGTCTGATCGATCGCCATGTCACCCTGCTCAAGCCCAAGGCGCTGGGACTGAACCTGACCGCCATGGTGGGCATCTCCATGGATCGCCACACGCCGGATCGCTTCGAGGCGTTCGAAAAGGCTGTGACTGATATGCCGGAAGTGTTGGAGTGTCTGATTGTTACCGGCCAGTCGGCGGATTTCCTTCTGCGGGTAGTGGTGCGGGACATGGAGCACTACGAACAGGTACTGCTGGGGCAATTGACCCGGCTGGAAGGTGTCACAGGAGTGCATTCCAGCTTTGTGCTGCGTGAGGTGATTAAAAAGACGGAATTGCCGCTGGACTGATTGTCGATTTTCTCTCTGCCTGAACGACTACTCGGTAAGTATTCACAAAATCGAGGAGACCGCCCATGAAGTATCTGTGTCTGGTGTACGGTGTAGAGGAGCGTTTTCCCGGAACAGCGGATATGCCAGCGGACACAGAGTGCGTGCATTATGCGGAGTCGTTGGCAGAGAGCGGACGACTGCTGGCGGGTGAAGCTTTGGCGCCTGCTTATACCGCGACCACGGTGATGGTGCGCAATCATCAGGTGTCGGTCACTGACGGTGTTTTTTCCTCCGGCGGCTCACCTCTGGTGGGGTTTTATCTGGTGACGGCCAGAGATTTGAATGAGGCCATTCATCTGGCGTCTGAGATACCTTTGGCGCGAATCGGCTGTGTTGAGATCCGCCCGGTCAGGGGTACACTGTAGAGCAGTACCATCCTCATCAATACACATCGAGATTCTGCGGTCCGTGCTTATGAATGCCAGGATGTTTCAACAAACCATTGATGGCGTTTACCGGCGCGAATCCCGTCGCGTACTGGCCACGTTGATTCGTTTGCTGAATGGCAATTTCGAACTGGCCGAAGAGGCCTTGCACGATGCCTTTACGGCGGCACTGAGCCAGTGGTCTAAAGACGGCCTGCCAGATAATCCGCGCGCCTGGCTGGTGTCTGCCGGTCGTTTTAAAGCCATCGATCGCCTGCGCAAACGAACCCGGTTTGATGCCGCCTGCGAGCGGTTGGCGACAGAGCTGGAACAGCAGTCTTCGGAGGTTTTTGCTGAAGACGCCGATGACATTGAAGACGACCGTCTGCGGCTGATCTTTACCTGTTGTCACCCCAGCTTGTCGGCGGAAGCTCGTACGGCATTGACCTTGCGCGAGGTGTGCGGTCTGACCACAGAAGAAATTGCCGCCGCTTTTCTGATTCCGCCGCCGACGTTGGCTCAACGGATTGTGCGCGCCAAAAGCAAAATCCGCGACGCGTGCATTCCCTATGAAGTGCCGACGTCTGAGGATTTGCCGGTGCGTCTGGAATCGGTGCTGCAAGTCATTTATCTGGTGTTTAATGAAGGCTATTCGGCTTCTGCCGGGGAGTCTGTCATCCGCGCGGACTTGTCGGCAGAGGCGATTCGGATTGGACGTTTATTACTGAGTTTATTGCCGGACGCCGAGGTGATGGGGTTGCTGGCACTGATGTTGTTGCACGATGCGCGACGTCAGGCACGCACTTCGCCCAGCGGGGACTTAATCCTGCTCGATCAGCAGGATCGCCGCCTGTGGAACCGGGAGCAGATTGTGGAAGGCTGTGGGCTGGTGATACAGGCGCTCAGAACACGTCGCTTTGGCCCCTATGTCTTGCAGGCAGCCATTGCCGCGGTGCATGCCGAAGCTCCCAGTGCGGAGCAAACCGACTGGACTGAAATCACCGGCCTGTACGATGTTTTACTGCGGGTGAATCCTTCTCCGGTGGTGGAGCTTAACCGGGCAGTGGCGGTGGCCATGCGCGATGGCGCCGAGGCCGGCTTGTCTTTGATTGCAGATATCTTATCCCGAGGCAAACTGACAGACTACCATTTTGCGTACGCTGCGCAGGCCGACCTTTACCGGCGCCAAGGCAATAATGCTGCGGCCAGAGACGCGTATCAAAGAGCGCACGATCTGGCCCAGCAGGAGCCCGAACGACGATTTTTGCAGGCCCGTCTGCAAGAGCTGCAAGAGCAGGGAGAGACCTGACATGCCCTCGGTGATTTGTACGCCTCGTTTACGTGACGTCGGGCCGCAGCAGGCGACTGTCTACAGTGCGGATACCGTGGAAAACCTGTTGCAGGTCATGGCAACCGAATACCCGCGTTTGTCGGGTTATCTGCTGGATGATCAACGACGGCTGCGGCCTCACGTTGCGATCTTTGTTGCCGGTCAGCTGGTGCCGCGTGATCGCGCTCTTCAGCATCCACTGAAGGATTCCGATGAGGTGTACATCATGCAGGCGCTGTCCGGCGGCTAGTGCTGTAAACGCGCTCAAAAAACACGGCAACAGGAGGACGGTATGGCTCAACGATTATTGGTGGCTACCCGCAAAGGCTTGTTTGACCTTCGGCAACAGGATGGTGATTGGAAAATTTGTCAGCGGTCTTTTCCCGGTGAGCCCGTCTCGATGGTTTGGCGGGGGCTGTGGCAGGGTAAGAGCGTGATGCTCGCCGCCCTGAATCTGGGGCATTTCGGCACCAAACTGCACCGCTCCACCGATGATGGCAAGAGTTGGCAGGAGGTAGCTGTACCGGTGTATCCCGTCACTGAGGGCGAGGCAGATGGCGCCAGCCTGGAATTGATCTGGAGTCTGGAAGCCGATGCGAAAGGCAGGCTGTGGGCGGGCACCATCCCTGGCGGTTTGTTTGTCAGCCGGGACTGGGGTGACAGCTGGCAACTCAATAAGGCGCTGTGGACTGATCCCAGTCGCAGTGAGTGGTTTGGCGGAGGCTACGATGCGCCGGGCATTCATTCCATTTGCATCGACCCGCGCAATCCGGACTGGTTGACGCTGGGCATTTCCTGCGGGGGCATTTGGCAAACCCGGGATGGGGGCGTCAGCTGGCAAGTGAAGACACGCGGTATGAAAGCTGCGTACATGCCGCCGGAGCAGCAGGAGAATCCGGCGATACAGGACCCTCATCGTCTGGTGCAGTGTGCTGGCGATCCGGACTGTTTCTGGGTGCAGCATCACAACGGTATTTTCAAAACCGAAGATCACTGTACGACTTGGCGAGAGGTGACTGCCGAGCCCTCCTCGTTTGGCTTTGCCGTGGCGGTGCACCCGCAGCAGTCACGTCGGGCCTGGTTTGTCCCCGCCATCAAAGACGAGTTTCGCTATCCCGTGGACGGCAAGCTGGTGGTGACACGCACGGATGATGGGGGTGAGTCGTTTGCTCGTCTCAACCGGGGGTTGCCGGAACAGGAGAGTTACGATCTGGTGTATCGCCACGGTCTGGTGGTGGATGCCTCCGGCGACACGCTGGCGATGGCTACTACTACAGGCAATCTGTGGATCAGTGACAATGGCGGCAGCAACTGGGCTTTGATTTCCAATTACCTGCCACCGGTCTATGCCCTGCGGTTTGTGGAAGCATAAATAATTAAAAAGGGCAGAAGGGGTGTCGATTCTGTGTGTTGGGGGACGACTACTCAGTGAGCAAATTGCTCTATCAGCTTAATCATCATGGGCTAACGCTCATGGATTCAAAAGGAGAGACAGCAATGAGTTATGTCGATGGTTTTGTGGTGGCGGTTCCCAGTGCCAACAAAAGCGAGTTTGTTGAGCATGCCAAGGCTGCCAATCAGGCTTTGTTTATGGAGTTGGGCGCGCTTAGGGCAGTGGAGTGCTGGGGTGAGGATGTGCCCGACGGCAAGATTACTGACTTCCGCCGTGCGGTAAAGGCAAAAGATGATGAGACCGTGGTGTTCTCATGGGTCGAGTGGCCCGACAAGGATACTCGTGATAAGGCGATGGAGAAAATGCAGACACTGATGAGCACGGACCCGCGCGTCAATCCGGAGAAGAATCCCATGCCTTTTGACGGTATGCGCATGGTGTTTGGAGGCTTTGAGCCAGTGGTACATCTGGAGCAGTAAATGCGGTCAGGAGAATGTCATGAGTGATAAACACGGAGATTTTGTTTGGTACGAGCTGCTCACCAATAATATCGAGGGAGCACGTTCATTTTACGGTCGGGTGATTGGTTGGCAGGTTGAGGACAGTCTGTTGCCCGATATGGATTACCGCTATTTTGGCATGCCCGCCGACGAGCCGGGATTGTACGTGGGGGGCATGATGCAATTGACCAATGATATGGTCGCCAGCGGTGCCAGTCCTGTCTGGCTGGGTTACATACATGTTAATGATGTGGATGTTCGTCTGAAAGCCATCACAGCCACCGGCGGGCAGATACAGATGCCGCCCACTGACATTCCCGATGTGGGACGGATTGCGATGGTCACAGACCCTCAGGGAGTGCCGTTTTATGTGATGCATGGCATCAGTGAGGAAGCCAGTCTGGCGTTTGCCTACGATAAGCCCCGCCTCGGGCACTGTGCCTGGAATGAGCTGCGTACATCGGATCAGAATGCGGCGTTTGCTTTCTACAGCGAACAGTTTCACTGGAGCAAAGACGGTGAAATGGATATGGGGCCTATGGGATCCTATGATTTTTTGCGTCACGGAGGCGTAATCGGTGCCATGATGACCAACCCCGAGAAGGGCGCTCCCCCGCGATGGAATTACTATTTTCGCGTGGCGGATATTGATGAGGCGGTGCAGGCCATTCAGAACAATGGTGGTCAGGTGACAGAGGGACCGGATGAGATTCCCGGAGGGGACTTTACGATTAATGGGATTGATCCCCAGGGAGCCCGGTTCGCTCTGGTCGGGGGGCGCTCATGACGGAGAGTGAACTTGAGTTGTATGGGCATCCTTTTTCAGCGTATACCTGGAAAGTCTTGATTCCGTTGTATGAAAACGCGACGGTATTTACCTTCAAAGAAGTGGGTCCGAACCATCCGGAAAATACTGCCACGCTGCAGTCGCGCTCACCGCTGGAGAAATTCCCTTTGTTGCTGGATGGTGGCCGGGCGGTTTTTGAATCCTCCATCATTATTGAGTATTTGCAAACCTATCATCCCGGCAAGGTGTCGTTTATTCCGTCTGATGAGCTGTCGGCGCTCAGCGTGCGCACCCTAGACCGCTTTTTCGATCTCTATGTGATGACGCCTACGCAGCGCGTGGTGGATGATGCGTTGCGCCCGCCGGATCAGAGAGATCGCAAAACGGTTGAGGACTCCAAAGTTTTTTTGCTCAAGTCATATTCCTGGCTGGAAGAAGAATTGAGAGGGCGGGACTTCGCCTGCGGCAGTGTCTTCAGCCTGGCGGATTGTGCCGCAGCACCCTCGTTATTTTACGCCGACTGGGTGTGTGAAATCCCCGAATCCCACACCGCCTTGCGCGCGTATCGAGCGCAATTAATGGCGCGGCCATCGGTCAGGCGGTGCATTGAAGATGCGCGCCCCTATCGCCCGCTGTTCCCGCTTGGTGCCCCGGATCGGGACTGATCCTTTGGAGCGCCCGGAATGAATGTGTTTAAGGAGATCCAATGAAATACCTGTGCCTTGTCTACTATGACGAAAACATTATGAAAAATATGACCCAGGACGAATGGGATGCGCTCAACAATGAGTGTATTGCCTGTGTCGACGGGCTCACTCAGAGCGGGCATTTTGTCGATGGCGCTCCCTTGCAGAGCACCGATACCGCGACCACCTTAAGGGTGCGAAATGGTCGTGCGACAGCCACAGATGGTCCTTTTGCGGAAACCAAAGAGCAGCTGGCGGGGTTCTATATGCTGGAGGCGGAAAGTCAGGAAGAGGTGCTTCTACTGGCCGAGAAAATCCCCCCGGCGCGCTATGGCAGTGTCGAAATCAGACCGGTCAGAGAGTTATTAACGCAAGGGAATGATCTGTAAAGGCTCGCCAGCCGTATTCTGCGGGCGAAAACACTTTGACTTCCTGCTTGTCCCAATCCTTCTTGATTTATCTTCACAAATTGAACCATTGACGTTTTTTGAATCTGATTCATAATTGGCGACCTGTAAAAAGACTGGCCGCTTTGTGTGCGGTCGAAAGGGGTGGGTCAGTGGAATCGGATGGAAATTAGCCAGCATGGGCAGTGTTCAGGATCGTAAAAAGCGTCAGCTGGCTGAGCGGGAGCAGATTTTTCTGGATCGTGCCTGGAGCATGATCCAGCGTGAAGGCCTGCTCAATCTGCAGATGGCGCGACTGGCCAGTGAATGTGAATACTCGGTGGGCACCTTGTATCAGCATTTCTCGGCCAAGGAAGACCTGTTGGTGGCGCTGGCGACCCGCAGTGTGGGGTCTCGGCTCGAACTCTATCGTCGCGCTGCCGACTGGCAGGGCCCCACCCGCCACAGAATGCTGGCGATTTTGCTGGCGGATATTCTGTTCGCGCAAAAGGAGCCGGAGTATTTTCGTCTGGCTCAATATGTCTCGACTCACACGGTGTGGATGTCTGCGTCTGAAGAGCGCAGAGAGGCCGCGTTGCTTGCCTCCGTCCCCATTGCCGATGCCGTGGCGTCGGTGGTCAGAGAGGGGGTATCCCGTGGGGATGTCGATCCTCGCGGCATGAGTGAGCGTGAACTGTGCAGTGGGCTTTGGTCCATGAGTGAGGGAATGCACATGCTGGTCAGCGCTGCTGGCTTGCTGGAGGCCCACTCTGTTCCGCGCCCTTACCAATTATTAGTCACCAATACTCATGCTTTGCTTAACGGCCTTGGCTGGCAGCCTTTGCAGCCGCTGGATGATCCAGAGCAGCAGAACGCGCTGCTTGAGCAAATCATGACAGAGGTGTTTCCCGATTTTTCGATGGCTACCTGTCCGGTAGTTTCCCCAACAGATAGTGAATAGTGGTACTGGAAGAAAACCTATGAGTAAAAGGATGCTAGGGCTGCTGGTTGTAGCCATTGTGGTTTTTGGTGGTGTGATTGGGGGAAAACTCTTCCTCAACCGGATGATCAACGACTTTCTCGACAATATGCCGGTACCGCCGGTGGTCGTGTCGGCGACGGAAGCCAAGCGGGATCGCTGGATTGACAGTGTGACAGCGGTGGGCAGTGTTGTGGCCGTTCAGGGGGCCGAGTTGTCGACCCAGGTCAGCGGCATTGTGGAATCGATTCGTTTTGACAGCGGCAGTGAAGTGAAGGCCGGTGACATCATCCTCACTCTCGACAGCGCCACAGACCGCGCCGAGTTGAAAACTCTGCAATCGGCAGAGCGTCTGGCCGAATTGGAGCGCGACCGGATCAAGCAGTTGTGGCAGCGCAAGAGCGTGTCCCAGTCTGAGTACGATCAGCGTCAAAGCCAGTTGGAACAGGCCCGGGCGCGGGTAGCGGCTCAGGAAGCCCGTATCGAGCAGAAAACCTTGCGCGCTCCCTATGCCGGACGTCTGGGTATCCGCCAGGTGAATATAGGTGCTTATATCAGTGCCGGTGATCCATTGATTGGTCTGCAGGCACTGAATCCGATCTTTGTCGATTTCACTTTGCCTGAACAGCGCTACAGTGACGTGCGTGTGGGCATGACGGTGACCGCCCAGATGGATGCCCTTGGGGATGACAGGTTTGAAGGAGAGATCACGGCGATTGAGCCGGTGATTGATGCCGGTACCCGTAACTTTCAGGTGCAGGCAACCTTCCAGAACGCCAGTCAGCGGTTGCGCCCGGGCATGTTTGCTCGCATCAGTCTGGACGTCGGTGAGCAGCGCGATGTGGTGCTGGTGCCGCGCACGGCGATCAGCTTCAAACCTTATGGCAACTCCGTGTACGTGATTACCGAATCCGGGGACAAAAACGAAAAGGGCGAGCCGGTGTTGACCGTTAAGCAGCGTTTTGTCACCACCGGACAGGCTCGAGGAGGGCTGATTGCTATCGAAGACGGTCTGGAAGTTGGTGAGCGGGTCGCGACCAGCGGGCTGTTGAAGCTCGATAGCGGAGCCGTGGTCAGCATTAATAACAGTGTGCAGCCTGATGCGGAAATTGCACCGACACCGGAAAACGGTTGAGGATTCTGCTGTGAAGTTTACGGATATTTTTATCAACAAGCCGGTGCTGGCCACGGTGGTCAGTCTGGTCATTCTGCTTTTGGGCTTGCGTGCCGGTACCGAGTTGAACGTTCGCCAGTACCCCGAGCTGCAAAATGCGGTGGTCAATGTCAGCACGGCCTATGTCGGGGCGGATGCCGATCTGGTTCAGGGGTTTATTACTACGCCGGTTGAGCGTCAGGTCGCCACTGTAGATGGCATCGACTACATGACGTCGTCCAGTGTTGCGGGGCTGTCCACGGTCAGTGCGCAGGTGAAACTGGATGCCGATCCGGACAAGGTGTTGACCAAGGTGATTGCCAAGGTCAATAAGCTGCGGGGTGAACTGCCGGCGTCGGCAGAAAACTCGGTGATTGAATTACAGGTGGGCGATTCAGCCGCCCATGCGTACCTGTCGTTTTACAGCGACGCCCTGAATACCAATCAGATTACCGATTACCTGATCCGTGAAGTGGAGCCCCGTCTGGCCACCGTCGGTGGTGTGCAGCGGGCTGAAATTCACGGTGGCCGGACCTTTGCCGTGCGAGCGTGGCTGAAGCCGGAACGAATGCGCGCGTTCAACCTTACAGCTTCGGATATCAGCAATGCCCTGAGAGCCAACAACGTACTGTCTGCCGTAGGTGCCACTAAAGGTCAGATGACATCCATTGATTTGAAGGCCGATACAGACTTGCGCGATATTGATCAGTTCAAGCGATTGATTGTGCGGGCAGAGAAGGGGTCGATCATTCGTTTGGAAGATGTGGCGGATGTGGAGCTGGGGGCAGAGAGTTACAACACCTCGGCACGCTTTAATGGTCAGAAGGCCACATTCTTTGCGATTTATCTGACGCCGGACGCCAATGCCATTGAGGTTCTGGCGGAGTTGCGCCGGGTGTGGGATGACGAGGTTGTTCCCCAGTTGCCGGAAGGTTTGTATGCAAACTTCAGCTACGACAGCTCGGTCTATATTCGGGATGCCATCAGCGAAGTGAAGCAGACCATTGTGGAAGCCGTGGTGATTGTCATCGTGGTGATTTTCCTGTTCCTGGGTTCCATGCGTTCCGTGTTGATCCCGGCGGTTGCGGTACCGCTCTCACTGGTGGGGGCTCTGTTGTTGATGCTGGTGCTGGGGTTCTCTTTGAACCTGTTGACCCTGTTGGCGATGGTCCTGGCCATTGGAATCGTGGTGGATGATGCCATCATCGTACTGGAGAACATTCACCGTCATATCGAGGAGGGAATGACGCCCTACGCAGCGGCAATCAAGGGGGCGCGTGAGTTGGCCTGGCCCGTGGTTGCGATGACCACCACGTTGGTGGCTGTGTACCTGCCGATTGGCTTTTTGGGCGGCATTACCGGTGTGTTGTTTGTTGAGTTTGCCTTTACTCTGGCCGGCGCGGTTCTGATCTCCGGGGTTATCGCGCTGACCTTGTCACCGATGATGTGTGCAAAAATGCTCAAAGGTCACACGGGTGAAGAGGCCAAGGGGCTCGAAGGCTGGCTGGATCGTCAGTTTGAGAAACTGCAGAGTCGCTATCAGAAAGACCTGCACACCATGCTCGATCAGCGCGTGGGCATGTCGATCTTCGGCGTCATTATTTTGCTGTCGTGTTATTTCCTGTTTGTCATGTCACCCAGTGAGCTGGCCCCCAAAGAAGACATCGGTATGGTCTTCTATATGGCCGAGGCTGATCCGGGGGTGACTCTGGAGTATATGGAGCGTTATACACAGGAATCCTGGAACATTAATCAAGCCAGCGATGCCATTGCCAACGATTTTCAGTTTAATGGCATTAGCCTGACGGCCCCCGGAGCCAATAACGGAGCATTTGGTGGCTTTATTTTTGAACCCTGGGGCAAGCGTGAGCAATCCATCGAGGAGGTGTTAAACGAGGTTATTACTCCCCGGTTTTCAAATGTCGGTGGCTTGCAGGTGGCTGCGATGGTTCCCCCGGCATTACCCTCCGGTGGCTCCGGGATGCCTATTGAATTTGCCATTCTCAGCACGGCGCCGTCAGAGGTTGTGAAAGAAGTGGCGGATAAGGTGTTGATGAAAGCTCGCGAGAGCAAGAAATTTATCTTTCTCAATACGGATGTGAAGATCGATAAACCGCGCACGGAAATTATGATCGACAGAGAAAAGGCCTCACAGCTGGGGATTGATATGGCTCAGTTGTCAGGCGATCTCTCGGCCATGCTGTCCGGTGGCTATGTGAATCGCTTCTCGCTGGAGAATCGCTCCTACAAAGTGATTCCACAGGTACGCCGGTCGGATCGTCTGACCCCCGATCAGTTGGAAAACTATTACACCCGGACTCAATCCGGTGAACTGGTTCCTCTGTCTACCGTTGTCACGCTGCAGCAATCGGTTCAGCCGCAGGTTCTGGGTCGTTTCCAGCAGCTCAACAGTGTCACCATTGGGGCCGTGCAACGTCCGGGAGTGGCCATGGGTGATGCTCTGGCGGTGTTGGAACAGGCTGCGGATGAGCTGATGCCCAAGGGCTACTCGGTGGATTACGCCGGGGAGGCCCGTCAGTACAAGACGGAAGGGTCTGCCCTGGTGGTCACTTTCTTCTTCGCACTGATCATCATCTATCTGGTGTTGTCGGCGCAGTTTGAGTCATTCCGCGACCCGTTCATCATGTTGATGACCGTGCCGTTATCCATCAGTGGTGCGCTGCTAGTGCTGAATGTTTTCGGCATGTTCCAGGCGCCCGGTGCAACACTGAATATCTACACCCAGATTGGTCTGCTCACATTGATTGGTGTGATTTCCAAACACGGCATTCTGATTGTGGAGTTCGCCAACAAGTTGCAGATGGAAGGACAGAGCAAGCGCGAAGCCATCGAGTCGGCAACCGCCATTCGCTTGCGTCCGGTGTTGATGACGACCGCGGCACTGGTGCTGGCCATGGTGCCGCTGTTGCTGGCTAATGGTCCCGGGGCGATATCCCGTTTCTCAATGGGGCTGGTGATTGCATCGGGAATGACCATTGGTACGGCGTTTACTCTGTATGTGTTGCCAGCGGTGTATCTGTTGATTGGTCGGGACTACAGCAAGACCAGGAGCCAGGACGACAGTGGCCAAGAGGATAGCCTGACGTCTGCGGTTTAAAACAGACGATCTTTCGAACTCCAAAAAAGCCTGAGCCAGCCTCAGGCTTTTTTGTCTGGGCAGGGATTTATTCGCCCGCGGTTTCCAGTTTGTCCTGGGTTTTGGTGTCGAAATCGCTGGCGTCGTGTCGTTCCCGAAGCTGATCTTCCGGTCTGCCTGTGGTGCGATTGACTTTGCGACCGCGTTTCACCGCAGGTCGCTGGGCTATCTCATCGGTCCAGCGCAGGATGTTGGTGTAGGTGTGAGCTTCCAGAAACTCAGCCGCTTCATAGACTTTGTTCTTTACCAGTGAGCCATACCAGGGCCAGATAGCGATGTCGGCGATGGTGTATTCATCCCCTGCCACATAGCGATGATTGGCCAGTTGGCGATCCAGAACATCCAGCTGGCGTTTCACTTCCATGGTGTAGCGGTTGATCGGGTATTCGAATTTCTCTGGTGCGTAGGCATAGAAGTGGCCAAACCCGCCTCCCAGAAACGGCACGCTGCCCATTTGCCAGAAGAGCCATGACAGGCACTCGGTCCTCCTGGCGGGGTCGGTTGGGATGAAGGCATCAAACTTCTCAGCCAGATAGAGCAGAATCGAACCGGATTCAAAGACCCGTGTCGGGGGTTCTGTGCTGCAATCGAGCAGGGCTGGAATCTTGGAGTTGGGGTTGATGTCGACAAAGCCGCTGCTGAACTGCTCGCCCTCTCCAATGTTGATCAGAAATGCATCGTATTCTGCGCCTTCAAACCCCAGGGCGAGTAACTCTTCGAGCATCACCGTCACTTTAATTCCGTTGGGGGTGCCCAGCGAGTAGAGCTGCATGGGGTGTTTGCCACGTGGCAGTTCTTTCTCGTGGGTGGGGCCGGCAATGGGGCGATTGATGTTCGAAAACGCGCCGCCGTTTTCCTTGTCCCAGGTCCAGACCTTGGGGGGCGTGTAGGTGGGGTCGCTCATGAAGTGCTCCTGAGGGTTTGAGTCTTTGCTTGTCGCAGTCAACGTCGATTTCAGAAGTCTAAGAGTAGTCAGAAGGTAGAAGCGATGCAACGAGCGGCGTCGGAAAGGACGTGTGGTCTCGTGGATGACTGGATTGGGGTGTCCGGGCCCACAAAAAAGACCGCTCGTTGGAGCGGCCTTTTGAAAATATGGACAGAGCAGTCAGTGCTTATGGGAAGCGTGCGTTCGCTGTGGCCAATTGCTGGCGAATATAAGCAGCTCTTTCAGACTCGGTCATGGTGGCAAAGTTACTGTGAAACACTTTGCTGTGCGCTGCATGGGCAAATTGCTTGTCTTGCCCGGCGTCATGGCCTGGCTGGACAAATACCGCGGCACTTGTCAGCAGCAGTGCGGCGGAGGTACTGGCTACCAGTTTGGTTATAATCATAGTTGTCGCCTCAATTATTATTGCTATGGGGCTGTTATTTATTAGGTTTAATCTGGCCAGCTTGCCGTCTGTGGGCCGGCTTGGCGCTTGTCTCTCGTTTCTTGGGGCTCTTTATCACATACCCGCCTTCGGGGTGTCAACAGTGGGGGCTTAAGTCGTTTTTTCGGCCTTTTTTGTGGGTAATCGGGTTACATTTCTGAGTTAAGAAGTGACAAGTTGGCGGGTAACAGGCCTGTTACGTTGTAGTGACCGAACAATGGAGAATGAGTCATAAAGTCTCTGGCAAGATCTTTAATTGACGGGGATAAGGCAACTCATGTAACATGGGACGACTTATCGATCCGTGTTGTTCAGCCCTTCATTTACTCAGTGCCGGAATCCGTCTGGTGTGGCGGGAGTCCTCTGGCGTTGCAGCCAACACATCTGATAATAAGCATGTAATCTAGAAATTTCACAGAGAGTTGAGAGAATAATGTCAAACATAGATCCATTTGAGTTTCGCAATATGCTGGGCTCATTCCCCACGGGTGTCACTGTAGTCACGACAAAAGGGGAAGACGGCAGTTTGTGTGGGGTAACCGCCAGCAGCTTCAACTCAGTATCTCTGGATCCGGCTTTGATCTTGTGGAGTATTGGCAAGGAGTCCACCAGCTTTCAGGCTCTGATGGATGCAAAATACTGGAATGTTCATGTCCTGGCAGAAGATCAGGAAGCGCTGTCCGGCAACTTTGCCCGCAGTGGCGGCGACAAGTTTGATGGTGTTCAGTTTGAAGAGGGCATCAAGGGTGCGCCGGTGATCGCCGGTTGTGCGGCAGTAATGCAGTGCCAGATCGAGCATCAATACGAGGGCGGCGACCATGTTATTCTGGTCGGGCGGGTACTGGATTTTTCCGATGCCGGTAAGCCGCCTTTGGTCTTCTCACGTGGACGTTACGCGCGTCTGGCTCAGGATTGATACAGCCCGGGAATCATTTGCTGTAGACGACTTGGAGCTTGTCAGTACTTTTTTAAGAGGATGTATCTTTGACCCGGTTCAACGATTCAGAAACTGACAGTGATGTTTATAAAACTCTTCTGGAGTCCACCAGGGCGATTCCCTGGCGGATAGACTGGAAAACCATGAGGTTTTCCTATATTGGTCCGCAAATTGAAGAACTGCTGGGCTGGAGTCCGGAGAGCTGGGTCAGTGTCGATGACTGGGCGGATCGGATGCACCCCGAAGACCGGGAGTTTGTGGTCAATTTCTGCGTGTCTCAATCCCAGGAGGGGATTGATCACGAGGCGGATTACCGCGCATTAACCCGAGATGGCGACTACGTCTGGATTCGGGATGTGGTGCATGTCGTGCGCAAGGACGGTGAAGTTGAAGCCTTGATTGGCTTTATGTTCGATATCAGCGAGCGCAAGAAAACCGAACAGCAGCTGATAGAGATGAAACAAAAGCTGGAGGAACTGTCGTTCAAGGACAGTCTCACTGGCATTGCCAATCGTCGTATGTTCGATAGTATCCTCGATATCGAATGGACTCACGCCACCCGCAGCCGCCAGCCACTGTCACTCATCGTGCTGGATATTGATTACTTCAAGCAGTACAACGATCATTACGGTCACATACAAGGCGATGAGTGCCTGAAACAGGTGGCGGAGATCCTGTCGCAAGCGGCAACGCGTTTTAAAGACTTCTTTGCCCGTTACGGCGGTGAGGAATTTGTTTTTATTCTGCCGGAGACGGATGCCAGGTCGGCCAGGAGAGTGGCGGAGCGATGTCTGACATCCATTGCACAAGCGCAAATTCCTCACGAGCACTCGTCAGTGAGCTCGTATGTAACCGTCAGTATGGGGGTTGATACGGTGATCGCAGACCGCACCATTGAGCCTGTCGAATTCATCGAACGGGTCGATCGGCTGCTCTATAAAGCCAAGGAGGCCGGTCGAAATCGGGCCGAGTTTGGGGCAGACAGTTAGCATTACCAAAATGAGTCTGCATCGATTTGGTATTGCTCGGCGACGTAGGTGTCGTAGTGACCATTCTTCAAAAAAATCTTAAACACTTCATGAATCATGGCAATAAAACGCGACAGGGCCTGTGCCGCGTCCTCGGCGTCCGAGCCATCCGTTAAATTCATCGTTAACGATAAATGCCCGGAAATCCTTGTCCATCAGCGAGCGCGGTTTGGCCTCCTGCATTTGAATTTTGCCGGTTTTCAGGTCTATGTTCCTGCCAGTCATCAGTTTGACATGTTCGGTTATTCGGAGGTTCTGGCTGGCAAACGGTCATCTTGGGATGATATAGAGAAGGAACGGTCAGGCTGAAATGGCGTATGGCCGAAGCGAGATTCAGTAAAATTTTGTGAATTCAGCGTCTATACTGGCTGTAATGCCCGTAAACAGGGTGTTTGCGACGAATATACCGGCGAAGCAGAAGGTTTTCCGGTATAGTCAACGGGCAAATACCGCATTTAAGCGATTTATTACAGGAAATACTACTTGAGTAAACAAACAGGGGTCCCCGTAGATCCCAATCTGGCCCGCGAGGCCGAAAAGTACGACAACCCCATCCCCAGTCGGGAATACATCACCGAAATCCTAGAGCAAGCCAAAGGCCCCATGACCCACGAGGCTCTGTGCGACGTGCTCGGATTGGAAGATGAAGATTCCATCGAGGCGCTGCGCCGCCGCCTTATTGCCATGTCCCGTGACGGTCAGCTGCTGAGCAATCGCAAGCAGGGTTATGGTGTCATTAACAAACTGGATTTGATTCGCGGTCGTGTACAGGGCCATAAAGATGGCTTTGGTTTTGTAATCCCCGCCGAAGGCGGTGACGATCTGTATCTGAGTTTTAAAGAAATGCGTCGCATTTTTGATGGCGACGAGGTGTTGGTACGAGAGACGGGCCGCGATGTCAAAGGCCGCCGCGAGGGCAGCATTGTCGAAGTGCTGTCTCACAACACCCATCAGGTGGTGGGACGCTTTTTCAGTGAAAGTGGCATCTATTTTGTCCGTCCTGATAACCCCCGACTTTCTCACGATCTGTTGATCGCACCGGAAGATGTGGGCAAAGCCAAGCGAGGTCAGTTTGTGGTGGTGGAAGTCACCCAGCAGCCCGGGCGTAAAAACCCGCCTGCAGGCCGGATTCTGGAAGTGTTGGGCGATCATATGGCGCCGGGCATGGAAATCGACGTGGCGATTCGCTCCCACGGTATTCCGCATTTGTGGCCCAGTGATGTGCAGGCGGAAGCCCGAAGCCTGCCTGTCGAAGTCGATGAGGCAGACAAACGCCATCGTATTGATCTTCGCAAGTTGCCGTTTGTTACCATCGACGGTGAAGACGCCCGCGACTTTGACGATGCCGTTTACTGTGAACCCAAAAAGTCCGGTGGCTGGCGTCTCTACGTTGCCATCGCGGACGTTTCCCACTATGTGAAAATCGGCAGTGCGCTGGATCGCGAAGCGCAGGAGCGTGGAACGTCCGTTTATTTTCCGGACTTTGTTGTTCCTATGCTGCCGGAAGCTTTGTCCAATGGTCTCTGTTCCCTGAATCCTCACGTCGATCGCCTGGCGATGGTGTGTGAAATGACCGTGGCCGGAAGCGGCCGGGTCAGTGGATATCAGTTTTACGAGGCGATTATTCACTCCCACGCTCGTTTGACCTATACCCAGGTGGGCGAGGCGCTGGCGGTTGTGAAACCGGAAAAAGTGGGTGTAGGCCGGAAAATCTTAAACAAACTGGGTTTCAAGGCGAAAGCCAAAGCATTGCCGGCAGATAATCCGGTAGCCCCGGTGTTGGAACAGATTTTGTGTTTGCATGGCCTTTATCAGACTCTGCGTGTGGCGCGAACTGCCCGTGGTGCGATTGATTTTGAAACCGTAGAAACCCGAATCCTGTTCGACGAAAACCGCAAGATCGAGCAGATCGTTCCCGTGGTGCGCAACGATGCCCACAAGCTGATTGAAGAATGCATGCTGGCAGCCAATGTCTGCGCGGCGCGTTTTCTGGAAAAGCACGAACTGCCGGGCTTGTATCGTGTGCACGAAGGACCGCGTGAAGAAAAACTGGAAAACCTGCGCGAGTTTCTCGGCGAGCTGGGTCTGAGTCTGCCGGGATCGGGTGATCAGCCGGAGCCGGGCAACTATCAGGAACTGCTGAAATCAATCGAGGGACGCAGTGATTCCAATCTGATTCAAACCGTCATGCTGCGCAGCCTGAGTCAGGCCATGTACCAGCCTGACAACAAGGGCCACTTTGGGCTTGCCTATACGGCCTATGCGCACTTTACCTCTCCGATTCGTCGCTATCCTGATTTGTTGGTTCACCGCGCCTTGCGTCATATTGTGCGTTCCAATGTGGAAACCAAGCAGGTCAAGCGCGCCGATGGTGCGACGCCGATTCCCAAGGACAAAATCTATCCCTACAACATGGCCGATATGCTGGCGATGGGGGAGCGCAGTTCTCTGACAGAGCGCCGTGCCGATGAGGCAACCCGCGATGTTACCAGCTGGCTGAAGTGTGAGTATCTGCAGGACCATGTCGGTGAAGAATATATCGGTGTGGTTGTCGGCGTAACGGGCTTCGGTTTGTTTGTGGAATTGAAAGATCTGTACGTTGAAGGGTTGGTGCACATCACCAATCTGCCGCACGACTACTACCATTTTGAAGCCGCTCAGCATCGTCTGGTTGGCGAGCGTACCCGTCAGGTGTTCCGTCTGGGGGATGAACTGACGGTGAAAGTCGCCTCGGTCAATCTGGATGATCGCAAAGTCGATCTCGAAATGGTGGCCTTCAATGCCAGTTCCCGCAAAGGGTCTTCTGCGAAGCGCGGTAAAAACGCCCCGAGACCGGTGGATACCAAAGGCAATATGCGCAAGCTGGCCCAGAGTGATGACGCGCCGGGCAAGCGTAAATCCGGTGGTGGTCGCGGTAAGTCCGGGTCATCGAGAAGTTCAGGAGCCGCAAAAAAAACGTCTGGCCGGTCTCCGGGTAAGGCGCCTGCAGGAAAAGCTCCGGCGAAGAAATCTGCGGCCAAGCCCAGCAAGGGCAAACAGGTGCGAAAGGCCAAAGCGTCAAAAGCGGCGCCAAAGAAATCCGGTGGCAAAAAACGCTGATCTGATACTGGTTTGGATTGGCAGGAAAACTGAAAGCCACTTCTCCGGAAGTGGTTTTTCTGTTTGCGCTCAGAATAAAGCTGAGTTAACCCGGGTGTTCGATAACTACTGTGTAAAGTGAGATCTACAGTGGCAAAGTTAGAAACGGTATTCGGTCTGCACGCGGTGCAGGCTTTATTAAAAAGTGCCCCTCAGCGAGTGAATGAAGTTCTGGTGTTGCAGGGACGTCATGACCAGCGCCTGCAAAAAGTGCTGGCTGCGGCTGCCAGCGCCGATATTAAAGTGCGTCAGGCCAGCCGCAAAGAGCTGGACAAACTGGTCGATGGCAATCACCAGGGTGTGGTTGCCATGAGTTTTCCCGGTGAACTGCACGATGAGAAGTTCCTCTATCAAATGCTCGAAGGTTTGAAGCAGGACCCGTTCCTGCTGGTGCTGGATGGCGTGACTGACCCTCACAATTTGGGCGCCTGTTTGCGCACTGCCGAGGCGGCGGGTGTGCACGCGGTGATTGCTCCAAAAGATAATTCCGCCAGCTTGACGCCGACCGCGCGCAAGGTATCTTGTGGTGCGGCCGAAGTGCTGCCCTATATCCCTGTGACCAACCTGGCGCGTTGCCTGCGCAAGTTGCAGGAGTTGGGGGTGTGGTTGATCGGTACCGCCGGTGAAGCGCCGCAGTCAGTTTATCAGCAGGATTTTAAAGGTCCCATGGCCTTGGTGATGGGGGCCGAGGGACCGGGTATGCGTCGCCTGACCCGTGAATGTTGTGACGGTCTGGTGAATATTCCCATGGCCGGTGAAGTGAGCAGTTTGAACGTCTCGGTGGCCACCGGCGTGTGTTTGTTTGAAGCTGTGCGTCAGAGAAACGCATAGTTCTTTGTTGTTTTTCGTGTTCCAGTTCAGTGAATATCAGGATATAAAAAATGCCTAAAGCAAGTGAAATCAAAAAAAATGCAGCCATTGACTACAACGGCAATACCTACATCGTCAGAGACATTGAGCGCTCCGTTCCTCAGGGACGTGCGGGCGGCAGTCTCTATCGCATGCGCATGTACGATGTGGTGACGGGTAACAAAATAGACGAAACCTTCAAGGACAGCGAAATGCTCAACCTTGCGGATCTGATTCGTCGCCCGGCTATGTTTTCCTACATCGACGGTGAGGAATACGTGTTTATGGATCAGGAGGATTACACCCCCTACAACCTGAACAAGGATTCCATCGCCGATGAAATTCTGTTTATCAATGAAGAGACGCCGGGCATTCAGGTGCTGGTTGTGAATGAAGTACCGGTGGCGCTGGATCTGCCCACCAGTGTTGAGCTGGAAATTACCGAAACCGACCCTTCAGTAAAAGGTGCCTCCGCGACCTCAAGAACCAAGCCTGCCACATTATCCACCGGTTTGGTGGTGCAGGTGCCAGAGCACATTTCCACCGGCGATAAAATCAAGATCAATGTGGAAGAGCGTCGGTTTATGGGACGGGCCGAAAAGTAACAGACCACGGCTTAACTGGTTGCTGGTGAGGTTGATGTGTTCATCATTTGGTTGATTACATTTCTACTGGTGCTTGTAACGCTCCTGCCTCTGTCTCGTAATTCTCACTGGACAATTCGCGGGATGGATTTCCCGCGTTTGCAGTTTGCCGTGCTGGCGGTACTGGTATTGATTGCACAGCTGGTGTGGCTGGATCTCGAACGAGTCAGCAGTTGGGGCAGTATTGCGGCTGCGCTGTTGTGCCTCGGTTATCAGTTGTGGTGGGTCTTGCCCTATACCCCGTTATGGCGCAGGGAGGTTCGCAATGCGACCAACAGCCAGAGGGATCGCCAGCTGAGCATCATGACGGCCAACGTGCTGACACCCAACCGCAACTCGGAGGCCTTGCTGGCATTGGTCAAGGAGTATCAGCCGGATGTGCTGGTGACCCTGGAATCTGATCACTGGTGGCAGCAGCAACTGGATGTGCTTGAAGACTCCATGCCCTTCACCATCAAGTGTCCGCTGGATAATCTCTACGGTATGCATGTGTATTCACGGTTGCCGTTGGAAGATGCTCAAACCACCTTCCTGGTCGAAAGCGATGTACCTTCCATGCACGCGCTTCTGAGGTTGCCCTGCGGTGACAAGGTGCGCGTACACTTTCTGCATCCGGCACCACCCAGCCCGACTGAAAATCCGGAGTCCGCCGAGCGGGATGCAGAGCTGGTGATGGTGGCCCGCAGTATTGAGCACTGTGACCAGCCGGTGATATTGACCGGTGATCTGAACGACGTTGCCTGGTCTTCGACGACGCGTCTGTTTCGCAAAATCAGCGGAATGCTGGATCCGAGAATTGGGCGGGGCATGTTCAATACCTTCCATGCCGATTACCCATTTTGCCGCTGGCCCCTGGATCACCTGTTTCACAGCAGCCATTTCACGATTGAGACTATCGAGCGCATGCCGGCAATAGGCTCAGACCACTTTCCGCTCTTTACCCGGTTAGTGTATGCGCCGGTAAAAGCGGCGCTGCAGGACGGGGTGGAGGCGGATGAGGAAGACCGCCATCGGGCAAAAGCGATTATGGAAGAACAGAACGTTCGTGCTTCTGACGTGCCCGAACCGGGACGATAAGCCGCGCTGTCGATCAGCTGATGCCCAGTGCCGCCGGGTGAACGCCCGCACTCAGTACACCCCAGTGACGTCCGCGCACATACAGCGGAATGTACATCACAATCACCACCATGTCGGAACCGGGCAGCACAAAGGTACCCATGCTCAGGTAGGTGCATTTGCGCAGGTTTTCCAGCTCCTGACCGGACACCAGAATACGTTGGTGGGTACTGCGGGCCATATCAATTTCCGGGTTGCCGGTCATCGGTTGTGAGCTGACGGTACGGGCCGCGGCAAAATAACCATTGATGTCTGTCGGGGCGATGTAGACGATGCCGTCCTTGCCGCCTTTATCCCAGGAATCCAGCATGGGGCGCACTTTATCGGCAAACGGCTCGGCCCAGCTGACCAGTAGCTTCTGCGGGTTGGTGTTGGGCACCGGACGGTAATTGGAATCAAAAATATTGACCCCGTTGTCCAGCAGGTCTTCCAAAACCTTCACCAGTTCATCGCGACGCTGGAACAGGATGTTGGTGACGTTTTCCAATTGCCCTTCGCCGAGACGGAACCGGCACAGGGATTGAAGTACCAGATTGGTGTTGTCACGCAGGGCATCGGTTTCGCGGAAAATGCTGTCCATTCGATCACCGATCGCAACGCTGTGATCGCGAATGTCTGTGGCGTGCTGATGGGTTTCGGTATTGGTAACGGCCAGTTCTTCCAGCGCACTGCTGACCATGATCAGATCGTCGTGAGCCTGGCTAAAATCGTTGACCATGGTGCTGAACTGCTCGGCGGCGGTGCTCACGGCGTCACCGGCGGTGGCGCTCTGAGTAATGATGGACTGACACTGGTCATCGGCACTGGACATGGCGCTGATCATCTCTTCCAGCAGGGTTCCAATCTGGCTGGCGGCGGCGCCGACCCGAACCGACAGTTCACGAACTTCATCGGCGACCACAGCAAAGCCGCGTCCTTGTTCGCCCGCTCTGGCGGCTTCAATGGCAGCATTCAGGGCCAGCATGTTGGTTTGCTCCGAAAACCCCTGCACGGTTGCCAGGATGGTTTGAATCTGGGTGGAGCTTTCATCCAGTCGGGAAATATTGCCCTGAAACGTGTTCATTGCATTATTGATGGCTTGTACTTGACGCTGAGCATTGTCCAGTTGCTCCCCGGACGCCTGTGCAACATTCAGATTGCGGGAGTTCATCTCGGCAATGGTGGCGGAACGGGAAGCTACGTCCTGCAGGGCCGAAGTGGTTTGATCACTGGCCTGGAAGATCAACTCTGAAAGATTTTGCTGGCCACTGGCCTCGCGGTTGGCCTTGTCGGCGGCGATGCGACTGGTTGCTGAAGACAGAGAAATCTGCAGAGACTGTTGCTGAAATTCGACAATTAAATCACGCAGTCGACGGGTTAATTGCCCGTAGGTTTTAAAATCGCCTGCAGCGAGAGTGTCTGTGACTTCCTGTGACAGATCCATCCGCTCGCCATTGGTTTGCATCAGTACCTGTGTAAATTCAGAGAGCTGTCTGGCTTGTCTGCGTCCGAGAGTCCAGCTGAGGGCCAGGGTGAAACAACCCAGCGTGCCGCCGGCAATGGCCAGCATGTTGTTTCCAAGGGCAACAATGAGCACGATTAAGGCTGTTTCGATACCCATCAGCACTACAAAAGGGGATGAAGGCCTGGCGGTTGTTGCCTGGGCGAAGATATCGCGTTCAGGTTTGCTTTGCATAGAAGTCTCGCTTCGCTGTTCTGATTTATTGTTTTTCGTTATTGCCGGCTTCATAGCATGCTTGTCTGGCGGAGAAGTCGGCTATCAGGGTCGTTCTGACCACGCCATCCGTGACTCGTGTTTAAGGGATGTCGGCTCTTCTTGGCGTCTCTTTAGTCTTTTGGTTTAAGTGCGAAAGCAGCTGAAAATCGCCTGCCCAGGGTGACCGGCGAGTCACGCCCTGCGGGGCGCGGGTCTTTTTTCGATCAAGTCCCGAGTTGCGGAGGCTTTAGGTGTCTCGAGAAGAGAGGGAGGGGTTACACGGGAGGCCCTGGGTGCAAGCGCCTCCTCTATGTGTCGTTTGTATGATCTGGCCCGGCTAGTTGTTGGCTGCGTGCTCAGGGTAGACTTGGCGCCAGTCCTTTTGCATGTCGACAATCATCCAGCCGCGCTGCCTGGCTTCATCCAGCGCCTCGTTCAGCTGGCCGATGTGGGATTTGCGGTCGTAGGCCCACTCACGCTTGCCATCGGTGTGATGGACAATCAGACCAAAGCGCGGTGTCTTGTCGTCGGCGCTGCGGGGGATGGTGGTGTATTGCAGCATTTGCAAGTCGCCGTCGGAATTGCCCGCAGCAAAGACGGGCCTGCGGCCGATGTGACGATAGATGCCTACCGGCTTGCCGGCCTTGTCATCAATCAGTACCAGTTTGGGGGTCTTGAGGATAACCGGAACACCGTCGCGCAATTCGTATTGGGCGTCGATGGTGGAGCCGATAACCTGTTCTGGCGGGATGCCGTACACCCGCTCGGCAAATACTCGCATAAAGTCGATGCCACCGCCGGAGACAATGTAGGTTTTGAAGTCATTGGCGCGCAGATAATCCAGCAATTCCAGCATGGGCTGGAACACCATCTTGTCGAAAGTCTTGCCGCTGGTCGGATGTTTGGCGGTTGCCAGCCAGTTGCTGACGGCGCTGGAAAATTCCTCGGCGGTCATGTTGGCGTGGCTGGCGGCAATGATTTTTGCCAGACCTTCCATACCGCTGGCCATGATGCCTGCGATGTCACCCGATAGAGCACTTTTGAAGGGCTCCTGTGTTTTCCATTCGGGGTGATCCTTTGCCATGGCACTGATCTGATCTATCGCGAAAATTCCCTGAAAATATACCGGTTGTTCGCTCCAGAGGGTGCCATCATTGTCAAACGTGGCAATGCGCTGCGCGACAGGGATAAAGTCCGGTGATCCCTCTTGGGTGACCTTCTCTACGAAAGCCATGACCGAGGTTTTGGCGGTGGAATCGTTCCATGAAGGCAGTGGGTCGGTGGCGGCGTGTGCACCGGCAATGGACAGGCCACATACACCAAAAAGTAAGGCTGCAGCGAAATGTTTGAGTGGCATGAGGTCTTCCTTTGTGTGTTTTAATCCCATCCGTGCATGAGACGTCATCAGTAACATGCACAAACTCGGGTCGCACGGCCAAGTATAGTCAAAGAAAATCACTCGACCGGCTGGGGCAATGAATTGCCAAACACTTTAACGGTCACCTGTCATTCACAGAATGTTGTGAACTATTTGCCGGCAGACGGTACTTCCTGGTTTTCCTTATTGCTGCTTTGCTTTCTCTCCGTTTTCTCTTTGGAGGGTTTGTTTTCCTGGGGAACAAGACTGAATAACTGCCACTGACTTTTGGGTTCCAGTTGATGTTGTGGCGTAAACCACAGCACGCTGCCCTTGGTATCAACACAAAACAGGGGGATGCTGTCAGCATTGCTTTCGTGGCTGCGCCAGTCGTCGTAGGTGAAGTTGTCGGTCAGAGTGGTGCTTTTAATTTGTGCACCCTTGGCGATCAGGCTTGCGAGTTTGCTGAAGGTGGTATCGTCGCCAAACAGGACTTGCCCGTGATGGTTGCCGCTGATGGTGCGCTTGCTGCTCTTCTGGACGTTGTCCCGGTTGCTGGCGAGGCTCAGAATTTTGGTTTTGGGGAATTCGTTCTGGAACTTGAGTGCGCCAAGGTGGTTGCGTTCGGCATGATGAGACAAGCCCAAAAAGCCCCCCATGCCCACCAGATCCAGGTGCCGGTCGGCGTGTTCTGACAGCAGACTGCCATAAAATGTGGGCAAGTCCGCCATGCGCGCACTGGAGATATTGTCCCAGTAGGTATCCGACAAGAGTACACGGTAGTTGGCCGTACGCAGGGCTTTGGCGATTGCCCGGGCGACAGGATTGGCTCCCATAATCAGGTAGCCGCGCGAGTCAGGCTCGGCCACATCCAGAGCTAGGGCCAGTGGTCGTGCGGTAAGGCTTTGAATGACCACGGTACCCATGATCACGGTGAATGCCAGAGGTACAAGCAGGTAGGCCTCTTCGTAACCCATCTGTTCCAGTTTAAGAGCAAACAGCGCCGTGACCGCTGCGGCAACAATACCGCGGGGGCCGACCCAGGAGAGCAACAGTTTTTCCTTAAAGGTAAACACAGAGCCCATGCTGCTGATAAAGACCTTGATAGGGCGGCTCAGTAACTGCATCACTGCCAGCACACCCAGACTGCCCCAGCCCAGCAATTCCACGTCGGCAAAATCAATACGGGCGGCGAGTACGATAAACAGGCTTGAGACCAGCACGATGGTCAGATTTTCTTTAAAGTCGAGAATGTCCTCGGTGTTCACGTCCCGCATATTGGCCAGCCAGATGCCCATGATGGTGACGGTGAGCAGACCGGACTCGTGACGCAGACTTTCGGCGCAGGCAAACACACCGGCGACGGTGGCGAGGGTGGCAAAGTTCTGCAGGTATTCTGGCAGCCAGCGATGACGCAACAACAGTCCAAAAAGGTAGCCGGCCAGCGCACCGAGCAGGTTGCCCACGACGATGGTTTGTAAAAAGATCCAGGTGGCGTGAAGCCAGTCACCGTGTCCCTGTTGGGCACTGATCCACTCAAACACCAGTACGGCAAACAGCGCCCCGAGAGGATCAATCACAATGCCTTCCCAGCGCAGGGCATTGGCGATGCGGGCATTGGGTTTGACGGTGCGCAGCAACGGCACAATCACCGTAGGGCCGGTGACGACCATGATGGCACCGAACAAGGCCGCCAGTGGCCAGCTGATGCCAATCAGAAAGTGCACGGCAACGGTGGTGATCACCGCATTGATCAGCGCGCCGTAAGACACCATGTTGCGCACAACGCTACCGATGTCTTGCAGTTGCCGAAATTTAAGGGTCAGACTGCCTTCGAACAGAATGATCGCCACCGATAGAGAGATAAACGGAAACAGCAAATCGCCGAACAGTTCATCGGGTTTGACGACATTGGCTACCGGGCCAAGCAGAACTCCCGACAGCAGCAGAAATAAAATGGCGGGCAGTCGTGCGCGCCAGGCGAGCCATTGGCAGGCGAGGCCGGTCACGGCAATTAGGGCAAAAACAGTTACAGGGGTCAGCACAGCAAACGCTCTTTATCAGTCCATCGATAGAGAAGCACTTTATTACCCTGTGGCGGGATAAGCAAAGATCCCCTGTGAATAAGGATCAATTGGTGAAGGTGTTTAGCGGTCTGCTCCGTCAGACTGTTGGGCTTCGTCTTCCCGTTTGGCCGTTTTATGCTGGGTTTCACTGCTGCCGATTTTCCAATAGCTGGAAATATAGAGATGGCTTTTCGGTATGGCCCGCTCCTGTTTCAGGTATTTGCGCAGTGCCCGCATACTGTTGAATTCACAGGCGGCCCAGACAGCAGGTTGGCCAGGCAGCCAGTTCAGTTGCTGAATTCTGTCCAGTAACGGGTGGTGTTGATCGGTGGCAATCGGGTTAATCACCCAGAACAGTTCTACCCGGGGCGGATGCTGAATAGACTGGATGTCGGATTCATCAACCACCTCAATCACCGCGTAACCCTGAGCGTCGTCAGGCAGCAGGGCCAGGTTTACACTGATGGCGGGCAGGGCGGTCATATCCCCGGCCAGCAAAAACCAGTCGGCACTGGGGTTGATCAGTTTTTTCGGGCCCGGGCCGCCGACCCATATGCGATCACCGGGTGTGGCCTGTTGGGCCCAGGTGGAAGCCGGCCCCTGGGTGGAGAGGGTGTCGTCCGCGCAAGCATCACCGTGCAGGGCAAAATCCACATCGATGGTGTCGCGAGTCTGCCGGCGAACGGTGTAGGTTCTCACCTGGGGGCGCTCGTCGCCGTTCTGTGGAAACATGAGTTTGATATACGCGCTTTCCTGATCTTCAGGAAAGCTATTGATTTCGGCGCCACCCAGGGTAATGCGTTGCATGTGCGGGGTAACGCGGGTGGAGCGGATCACTTCCAGTTCGCGTGGTGCTGGTTTGGCCATGAGTTATTCTCCGGTTTGGGAAAGCGTATCGGCCTGCGGAAGCAGCTCTTCGTCAACGCTGTCGGACATGGTGTTGGCAATGCGGATAAAAGACTCAAGATCGTCGGGGCCTAATTGTCGGGTCAGGCGGTCAGCGGTTTGCTGCTCGGCCAGTTTGATCTGATCCATGGTCTTTTCACCCTTCCGGGTCGGGCGCAACAGCAGGCTGCGGCGGTCATTGGGATTGTCGATTTTCTCAATCAGACCTGCCTGCAGCAGTTCATTCAAAACCCTTGTGATCTGGGCTTTGTCCCGTTGCATCCGCGTTGCGATGGATTGAGCCGTACACTCCGGATTGCGGCAGACCCCCTTCAAGGCCCGGATATGGGTAACGGGCAGCTGGATCTGCTGTTGTCTGATGGCCGCGCGCAGTTGTCGCTTGTAGGCATGGGTGAGGCGATGCAGGGCTTCGCTGAGAGAGTGTGTTGGCATAGCTGAAATTCGTATCATTTGGTTGATAGAATCAACTATATTTCCTATTGGTTGACAATGTCAACTATGTGGGCGTAAAGAAGTCTCAAGCCTAATCAGCAGTACCAGCCAGTGTTTGCGGAAAAGCACTGGCTGGATTGAGGTGTGAGGAATTACGTTTCAGGCTTTGTGTTTCAAAATACAGGCCTGATCGCCGTAGTAGTTATCCGTATAGTTGCATGGGGCGTCACCACAGGGATTGGTCTGTGGTGGGTTGGCGTTGTCGTCGATGGCTTTATTGATGATTCTGAACAGCGTTTTCATAAGACCTCCTGGGTGTCAGTTGCCGCTAAGATTACCGGTACGGGGTTCGCGGGTTAAATGGGTTTTTCCTTCCATGACCATAGGTGAGAACTATGTGATTGGCGTAAACTGACGTTGAGCTTTATCGCCACTCGTGGCGAATTGTAGAAGTGACAGAGAAGAGGGTTTCACAGAGTGACTGAACAGAAACAATATGGTGATGGCGATACATCGTATCAGGCAGCCGGACAATACGAGGGTTTGAAGAAACTGTCGGAGCGTTTTTACTTTTACATGGATACCTTGCCCGAGGCCAAAACCATTCGCGCGATGCATCGTGAGGATCTGACGGAGTCGAAAGAAAAGCTGGCGCGTTTTTTAAGTGGTTGGCTGGGTGGTCCGAAACTTTATCGGGAAAAATATGGGCCCATCGCGATTCCCCGTGCTCACGCGCACTTGCCTATTGGCGTGGCTGAGCGGGATGCCTGGCTGTTGTGCATGGAAAAGGCATTGGCGGAACAACCGTACGCAGAAGACTTTAAAGACTATATGCTCAAGCAGTTGTTTGTGCCGGCGGAGCGCAGTCGGACTAAGGAGTGATTCTGTGCTGCGAGTCGATGTCTAACCCTTCCAGTTTCAATAGCGCCATTTTGATGGGCAGACCTCCGCGATAGCCGGTAAGTTTTCTGCTCGCCCCAACCACCCGATGGCAGGGCAAAACGATCGACAGCGGGTTGCGTCCGTTTGCCATACCCACCGCCCGTGACGCCGATGGTTGATGTAACTGTCGGGCCATGTCGCCGTAGGTGATTGTGGTGCCGAAGGGGACTTCGGCCAATACGCTCCATACTCGTTGCTGAAATTCAGTGCCAATGGGCGCCAGCGGTAAATCAAAGTGGGTCAGTTCCCGATTAAAATAGGCCAGCAGTTGCTCCCTTGCCGATTGGCAGGCACGGCTGTCCCGCTGCCAGCTCTGCGCCGGAGTTAACGGGGTGGGACAATCCTGAAAGTCGATATAGCGAATGCCTTCATCATCCTGCACCACAATCATCGTGCCTACGGGCGTGCTGAAGGTATCGAACACCATGGGCGTCTGTTGGGGGATAATCGGTTTCATTTGATGTTCCTGCAGAGAGCGAATGCCAAAGTGCCATGACTGCATAAGATCGCCATGGGGAGCAGTCGTCAGCAATGGTTTTCAGGCTCTTTTTATCCAGATCCGAATGGATTTTTTTAACCGCATTGATGATGCCGAGGTCTGTGTCCAGCCAGATGTCGGGCTGATAAAACGCACGCATGAGCAGGTAATCTACCGTCCAGATGCCGATGCCTTTTATGTTCAGTAATGACTGTCTGAGAGAAGCGATCGCATCTGTTGGATGGAGTGCGTTGTGGGTCATCGCCAGATCAATGTCGCCATTGGCCTGTGCGCGGGCGACCTGTTGCAGAGTATCGATACGTCTTTGTGGCATCCCAAAGTTTCGCAAATCAGCGGTTGCCAGAGTTTCTGCGGTAGGGAACAGGTACCATGTCTGACCGGCCAGAGTCACCTTTTCGCCGCAGCGTTCGAGCAGTCGAGCAGTCAGTGTCCTGGCCGCTTTCACCGAAACCTGTTGGCCAAGAATGGCACGAATCAAATATTCAAATGGGTCCCAGGCGCCGGGCAAGGCAATGAGGTTTTGTGATCTTGTGAGCGGGGCAAGTTGTTTACTGCGAGCCAGATGTTCTGCGATGGCAAGGTGATTGCTGTTCAGATCCAGCGCCTTGCGGGTGAGCGCAATAATCTGGCTCAGACACGAACAGTCTGCGCCAGTGAGTGTCAGTCGAAGCGCCGGTCGATGGGCCAGTTTTTCGCAGCGCAGTAACACCGGTTGGTGATTGATATGGACGATGCGTTGCAAACAATTTTCACTGGCATGCTCCAAACCCTCGACGGCACGCTGCTGATAAAAGTGAAACACTTGCTGCCAGGGATAATGGTCAGAATGCGGGATGTCGATCACCCAGTCATCTTGCTGGCGGGTAGGTCGTCTCAGTTGCGCCTGACGAATTTCACTGGGCGTCTGTTGGTAAAAAGATTTTACCTTGCTGTTAAAGCGGCGAATGCTGTTAAACCCGGAAGCCTCTGCCACTTGGGTCATGGAAAGGTTCGATTCACACAGCAGTTGTTTGGCCAGCATCAGTCGCCGGGTTTCGGCAACACGGCTGGGGGTGGTGCCCAGATTGTCGAGAAACAGGCGCCGCAATTGTCTGTCACTGAGAGCAACCGTCCGGGCCAGCTCCGGCAGATCATGGCGATCCAGATAGCCGTTGTCGATGGCATTCAATACGGAATCGATTCGTTCATCAGACCAGCAGTGGCGGACCCTGGGCGAGTACTCGGGACGGCAGCGGCGACAGGGGCGAAACCCTTTTTCTATGGCTTCTGCCGGGGTGCGCAGATAGCGAACGTTGTCTTCCCTGGGCAGACGCGCGGGACACACCGGGCGACAGAAAATCCCAGTGGTTAACACGCCAATGTAAAACACCCCGTCAAAGCGAGCGTCGCGGGACAGGCGCGCCTGCTGCCATTCGACGGGGAGTTCTGTGTCGGAAAGAAAACGTCTCATACCGGCAATCTACTCCACTTGCGTTGACGTCTCTAGCCAAATTCGGACATTATAGAAAATTGCCTGATTTTTGCGTTTACGGACTGAGTGTTTGAGCAAGATCGGTTTTTCAGATTGAGTAACAGAAGGATAAGGATATGTCGCAGCCGTGGTTAAGTCGCAAGGAGTGGTCAAGCCCAACCATAGACAGCCATATGAAATCAGGCCGCTGGGTGATGTGGGTGTTTGCACTGATCTTTGGCGGTGTCAGCAGTGTTGTCCTGATTGCGGGCCATGACGAATTGAGTCGCAAGCTGGCTCGTGGCGACTATCTGGTGCTGCTGGTGTTGCTGTTTCCGTTGGTCAGTGTGTTTTTGCTGGCGCAAGCCATCAAGTTAACGCGTGAGTGGCGGCGTTACGGGGCGACACCGTTTCATATGGATCCCTATCCCGGGGCGATTGGCGGGCAGATGGGCGGTTACGTGGATCTGGGAATCCCGCAGCAGGATGCCGGTGAATTTGAAGCGGCCCTGGTGTTGTTTCGGCGAACCCGCCGGCGCTCGGGCAATGAAACGAAAACCACCGACAGTGTGGTGTGGCAGCGCAAGGTGCCGTTGCACACCGAGGCCTGCCGGGTGCAAAACGCAGAGCGTGGTACCCGCGTGAGAGTGCTGGTGGATGTGCCCGAAGGATTACAGGCTTCACAAGTGCCGGATAACGATTACCACTACTGGCGTCTGTCGATAAAAGCGCTGGATAAGAAGGTTGCCTTCCAGCGTTCCTGGGAACTGCCCATGTTCCCGTCGCAGGCAAAAGCTTCCCGGCCATTGCCTGCGGAGGCACACGCGGCCTTTGAAGATCGGCAACTGAGCGAGCTGGAACACCTGACCGAAATCACCCAGCGACCGGACGGACTGTGGTTGCGATTCACGCCGGGCAATACGCGAAAGCTGCACCTTATTATGACGTTCATGGGGGCCATCTTCTTTTCCATCGGCGCTGGAATGACACAGGTGAGCGATGCCATGGCCTGGATATTTGTACTCGCATTTGGCGGCTTTGGTGTGCTGATGCTGTCGCTGGGCATCTACGGTCTGGGTAAGGAGCTGCGAGTGCGTATCACGCCCAATACCGTGTTGACCAAGCGTTCCTGGTTCGGAATGGCGCTGAGCACCAGCGAACTGGCTCGTTCGGACGTGGAGGGGTTATCGATTCACTCTTCATCCAGCATGAGCAGCGGCGAAGAGGTGGTGCAGTATTACAAATTGAAACTGCGCTTGAAAAGCGGCAGCGAAAAAGCGTTAGGGTTTGGCATTGATGGCTTTGGCAAGGCGGAAAAACTGGCCGAACACTTGTCCCTGTTAACCGGGTTGCCCTATCGCGGGCTTAATTAATCCGGAGTCATTTTCGTGCCGCACTGGTCGGGTTTCTCCAGTGCGGCACGGTTCTCAGAAGTTCTTTTACATTTCCTCAGTTGATCTCTATAATCCGCTTTTTGCGAATCACTATCATTTAGTTTATCTTTGCTGTCTCCGGTCCAGGGAAGGTCGTGAAAGCCCAGAGGGGTTTCATGTGGTGACCTGCATAACTTTGGGAGCTTGGGGAAAATCATGAATAGAGTGTTTAGACGTCAGCCGTTGGTTGTGGCCCTGTTGGCCGCCGGTGCATTGGGTGCAGGGACAGGAGCTGTGTTTGCGCAAGCGACTGGCACCGATGTAAAAGCCGCTAAAGAGAGCCTGGCGACCACCATGACCAACAGCCGTCGCGGTGAAATCAGTGAAGAAGTTGTCGTGACTGCCAGCCGCGTTGAGCGTCCGTTAAGCACCATTCCCAATACCGTGACCCTGATTGATCAGGTCGATCTGACCCAGCAGTTAAGTATTCAGAATGACCTGTCTACGGTTCTGGGTAACCTGATCCCCAGCTTTTCTCCAAGTCGCCAGAAACTCAGTAATGCGGGTGAAAGTCTGCGCGGGCGCAAGCCACTCTACCTGATTGATGGTGTGCCGCAATCCAATCCTTTGCGCAATGGCGGTCGCGATGGCCACACCATTGATCCCCTGATGCTCGAGCGTGTGGAAGTGATCCACGGTGCCAATGCGATACATGGTATGGGTGCCTCTGGGGGGATCATTAACCTGATCACCAAAGAGCCAACCGAAGATCTGCAGCAGGCCATGCGCTTTGAAACCACGATGCAGCCAGAAGACTCCAGTGACAGTTTTGGTTACGGTGCCAGCTACAGTGCCTCGGGTAAAGTCTCTGGTATCGATTTTCTGGGCAGTGTCAGTTATCGCACAACCGGTGTCAGTTACGATGCTGACGGCGAAGTGGTGGGCTTTGATAACACTCAGGGCGATACCATGGACAGCGATACCATCAACGCTTTTATAAAGGTCGGTTACAGTTGGGATGAGCAGCGCATTCAGCTGACGGTCAACAAATATCATCTCGAAGGCAACAACGATTGGTTGCAGGTGAATGGTGATATTGATCAGGGCATTCCAACCTCTTCCATTGAGGCGGATGTGCCTGGTAAAGAGCCTTCCAATGATGTCACGACCATCAATTTGCAGTACAGCAATGAAGACATTCTGGGGCAGAAATTACGAGTTCAAGTATTCAGTCAGGACTTTGAAGGAACCTACGGCGGCACCCCAAGCAGAACCTTTCAGGATCCGTCGATTGCAACGGTCGGCACTCTGTTTGACCAATCTCAGAATAATTCCGAAAAATACGGGATGAAGCTGACTCTGATTGAAGATGATATTGCCGGCCTGCCTGTCAATCTGGTCTACGGTGTGGATGCCTATGAGGATGAAACCTGGCAGGAGCTGATTCTCACCGGCCGTAGCTGGGTTCCGCCTACCGTTTACAAAAATATTGCACCTTATATGCAGGCCGAGTTCACCGGCATTGAAAAGCTGAGTGTAACGGCAGGTCTACGCCGCGAAATTTCCAGACTGGAAGTGGATGACTTTACCACGCTTGCTCACTATGGGAGCCAGTTTGTGGAAGGTGGAGATATCAAGTTCAGTGAAACTCTGGGTAATATCGGGGCGACTTATCAGATCAACGATAATTGGCGTGTTTATGCCAACTACTCCGAAGGCTTTTCCATGCCGGATGTAGGGCGTGTGTTGCGAGGTGTCGATACGCCCAATGAAAGTGTGGAAACCTATCTGGATCTTGAGCCAATCCTGACCGAAAATCAGGAGTTTGGTGTGGACTTTCACAGTGAGCGTTTTACTGCGCAACTGGCTTACTATGCATCTGATTCCGATTTCGGTCAGCGTTTGAGTCGTGGTCCAGACGGTGTTTACTCGGTTAATCGTGAAAAAACCGAGATCGATGGCTTTGAGTTAAGTGCACAGTGGTTTGCCACAGAGTCCGATACACTGGGGCTGCGCTATGCATACACCCAAGGTCGTTACGATTCAGATGACAGTGGCAGTGTTGACAGTGATCTGGATGGCGCTAACATCTCGCCCAACCGAGTGAACCTGAGTTGGGAGCACAGTTGGGGTGAGAGCTTAAGCACCCGGGTGCAGGCGAATGTGATGCTGGATCGTGAGTTTGAAGACGTCAGTGGCACTGAGTATGCCGAGTTTGATGGTTACACCACCATTGACGTGAGTGCTCAGCTGCAGGCTCTGGGCGGCAGCTTTGTGTTGGGCATTCAAAACCTGACGAACGAAGATTATTTCACCTATTACTCACAGACAGTGGGTAACGATGCCCGTAACTTTAAGGGTATCGGTCGCAGCATGAGTTTGAGCTACAACTATCAGTTTTAAAGAAATCGCAAAATAGGGTTCTGCTTCGCACAGGTTGAATGGCGAGGCAGGCTCTTCAGTTGTATCCGGGAGTTTCAGCGTGCGTAGTGCGTTTTTCACCGTCCATAAATACGCAGGTCTGATCTTGGGTTTGCTTCTGGTTGTGATCGGGCTGACCGGCAGTTTGTTGGTGTTCGACCATGCCTTGGATGAATCCCTTACGCCCGAAACCGTTGCGTTTCAGTCAACTGAAGAGCCGGCATCTCTCAGTCAGGTGCTGGCTAACGCCCAGACAGCCGTAACGGGTAACCCGCTACCTCGCCGTCTCTATTTGCCCCGTGGGGAAGGCAGTCCGCATCTGGTGCGCTTTTCCAATCCTGACGAAAATGCAGGCTCTATTGAGGTCAGTGTGTCTCCCACGGATGCTCAGGTCCTTGCGGTCAGAACCTGGGGTGAATACCCCATGACCTGGTTGTACAGTCTGCATTACACCCTGTTATCCGGCGAAACCGGAAAGATCATCGTTGGTCTGATGGGACTTGCGCTGTTGTTCTTTTGTCTCAGTGGTCTTGTGATTTGGTGGCCCCGTAACAATCGCTGGCGCAATGCGTTGACCATACGCCCTGGCAGCAACAGATTCAGGTTTTATTTTGACTTGCACAAGGTGGTGGGAATTTACCTGTTGCCGCTGTTGTTGGTGGTCGGTTTTTCCGGTGTCAGTATGATCTTCCCCAAGCAGGTGGAGCAGCTTGTTGGTCTGGGGCTTCCAATGGAGCCCAAAGTGGCTGTGTCCTCAGGGGAGCAAGATCCGGATATGACGCCTTTGGGCGTTGATCAGATCGTAGACCTTGCCCGTCAAAACTTCCCGCAAGGTGTGCTAAAGCGCATTGATCTGCCCCACAATGACAGTGCTGTTTATCGATTGTCTTTTAATATGCCAGGTGAGCCGTGGAGTAATCATGGCGCCAGTCGAGTATGGCTGGATCAGTACACCGGAGAGGTGCTCGCCAGCCGTATTGTCGGTGAACAGGCCGCAGGCACAACCTTTATGGCGTGGCAGTTCCCGTTGCACAACGCCGATGTTCTTGGCTTGGCGGGACGGTCGCTGTTGGTTATGGTTGGTCTTGCTCCGTTGCTGTTTTTCTACACTGGCGTCTATCTGTGGTGGCGTAAGCGTGGCTTGAAGCAAAAGAAAAAAGCCTGACAGGTCTATTTTTTCGTTTCCTGGCGTTCCGCGCTTTTTGGCAAGACCGTTCACATTTCATTCCAGGTCACCTTTATCAGGTGGCCTGTGGTTTGTCGTCTGAAATTTCACAAATCCTGGCTAAAATTGTCCTTTCTCAAAGTGCAGCTATTACTGTTGAGAGCATTTATAACGGTTTAATCTTTTTGCTGAGCTCTGGCGGAGTCCCAAGCTGAAAGGCAACATTCTTCCGTTCGGTTTGCTATCCGTTTGCCATGGTTTCTGGCTTTGTCATGGCAGTATTGAAGACGGCCATGGTTGCTGTGGGGGTGCCATATTATTTTTTCAGAAGTGGTGGCTGTCCGGGGGGGGGGATTAAGCAGTAGTGGCATCACTACTGAGGGTTTGCCATTGGAATGTTGCCAAAAAAAACGGCCATCAAGTGGCCGTTTTTTCGTTACTACCATTCAAAAAACGAATGGCAAGCTGTGTCTGACTTAGTGCTGGGTTGGACGATTGCCGCCGCGGTGACCGCCTGGCTTCTTGCCGCCACGGGGTGGTCCTTTTTTGAAGGGACGCTTGTTGTGGCCGCGAGATGTGTCTTCTTCAATCTGACCGTCAAAACGGGACAGGTTGATTTGCTGACCGCGAACACGCACTTTCTTCAGATTTTGCAATAACTCATCCGGCATGCCTTTGGGCAGATCCACATAGGTGTGAGTCTCACGAATCTTGATGTGGCCGATGTAGTTACTGTCGATGTCCGCTTCATTGGCAATCGCGCCAACCACGTCGCCGGGCTTGACGTGAAAGTTGTGGCCCACTTCCAGGCGGAAGGTTTCCAGATCCGCATCGTTGGTGCGTTCGCGACGTTTGCGGTCGGGGCGCTCACGACGATCGTCGCGCTCATTGCGCTCGCGACGCACAGGCTTGTCTTCCACAATGTCTTTGGGTTGCAGCAGGGGTTTTTCCAGCTGTGCCAGATACGCCAGAGCTGCAGCGATGTCCAAAGGCTCGGCCTGGGTTTCATCGCTGTAATTCATAATGACTTCGCGGAAAAACGTCAGATCCTGTTCGTCAATGGCAGAAGAAATCTGCTGCTTGAACTGGGTGATACGTTTGTCGGCCACCTGCGCCTTGCTGGGCAATTGCAGCTCTGTGATCGGTGACTTGGTGGTGCGCTCAATGGTGTAGAGCATGCGTTTTTCACGCGGCGCCACAAACAGGATGGCTTTACCAGTGCGGCCGGCACGACCAGTACGACCGATGCGGTGAACATAGGCTTCGGCATCGTAAGGGATGTCGTAGTTGATCACGTGGCTGACGCGGGATACGTCAATACCGCGAGCGGCAACGTCAGTGGCGATGATGATATCCAGCTTGCCGTTTTTCAGGCGCTCAATGGCGCGCTCGCGCAATTGCTGGCTCATGTCACCGTTCAGCGCAGCGGCGGAGTAGCCACGGGCTTCCAGTTTCTCGGCCAGTTCTGCAGTGGCGTTTTTGGTGCGCACAAACATGATGATGGCATCAAAGTCTTCAACTTCCAGAATGCGGGTCAGGGCATCCAGTTTGTTGACGCCACGCACCAGCCAGTAGAGCTGCTCGATGCGCTCAACGGTTTGGGTCTGGGCGGCAATCTTGATGACTTCCGGGTTGGTCAGGTAGGTGTCAGCCACCTTGCGGATTTCTCTCGGCATGGTGGCCGAGAACAGAGCAACCTGACGCTCCTGTGGAGTCTGGTCCAGAATCCAGGTGACGTCATCGATAAAGCCCATGCGCAGCATTTCGTCAGCTTCGTCGAGGACAACGCTTTGCAGGTGATCCAGTTTCAGAGTGCCGCGACGCAGGTGGTCCATAACGCGACCGGGGGTGCCAACAACGACCTGGGCGCCACGCTGCAGTCCGCGGATCTGGCCACGGTAATCAGAACCGCCGTAAATTGGCAGCACGTGAAAGCCTTTAATTTTGGCAGCATAGCTTTGGAAAGCTTCTGCCACCTGAATGGCCAGCTCACGGGTTGGAGCCAGAACCAGTACCTGAGTTTTGTTCAGGTTAGGATCAATGCGGGTCAGCAGTGGCAGGGCAAAGGCGGCGGTTTTACCGGTACCGGTTTGCGCCATACCCAGAATATCCTTGCCTTCGAGAAGGTGAGGGATAGCCTGTGCCTGAATAGGTGAAGGAGTTTCGTAGCCGACGGCTTCGACAGCTTTTAATACAGATTCCGCCAGGCCGAGATCGGCGAAGCGTACGGAGTCATTAGACATGGGTAGACCTTAGGTTAGAGGGGGCAGTGACTGTTAGCCTTAGTGAATCGCCGCAGCATTGCTGCAATAGCGATCTGGGAGTCTCTGCGCTGACCTGTCTGTGACAAGTAACAACACATCTCCCCTCATTCCATAGTCGTGGGCTTCTTTCGATAAAAGAGGCTCTATAAAAAGAGCTGCGGGTTTGTGTCCATCCGCCAAGGATGTCACGAACGGCCCAGAGTAAGGCGCTTAGCCAATGATCCCGTTTACAAGAGGGCGCGAATTATACGCAGATTGCCATAAAATTGGCAGTACTATTTGCGATTAAGGCAAACTGATTTCTAACTTGCTGATTTCGTTGATGTCTTCTCCTTTGAACACCCAGGGAGGTGAAGCAGTGGTTATCAGAGTGACAGGCCGGATGATTGCATATATTTGGCTAAGCAAATATAGTCCCGGTTATGGATATGTCTGATTACGCCAATGTGTTTAAAGCCCTCTCCGAGCCGGTGCGCTTGCGGATTCTGTGCTTGCTGCTGGAAAAAGGGGAGCTGTGTGTCTGCGATATTGTAGACGCATTGTCCGTATCCCAGAGTGTGGTCTCCCGGCACCTTGCGTATTTGCGCAACAGTGGCTTGGTGAGTACCCGTCGTGAGGGGGTTTGGGTCTACTACCAGCTGTTGCAGGACAATGGATTTTCGAAAGGAGTGCTTGCTGTGCTTCGCTCGGAGGTCTCCGGTGCGGCGGAGGTCAGGGAAGATCTGGGTCGTTTGGCCGGGCAGGAAGGGGCCGGTTGCTGTTAAGCGGGTGTTGGCGGTCTCGTAGTTCACAGAGATATATCTCTTTTTGCGTATATACATTTTAACTAGGGGCGGTTTCGCAGGAGGTAAGGTATGACGATCAGGGTGGCGATTAACGGTTTTGGTCGCATGGGGCGGCTGGCGCTGCGAGCAGCCTGGGGTTGGCCGGGTTTTCAGGTGGTGCACATCAATGAAAAGGCCGGTGATGTGGCCACCGCGGCGCACCTGCTGCAATTTGATTCCGTTCATGGACAGTGGCAGCGCGAGATCCATGTCGTGGACGGCGGGTTGAGCATTGATGGGGCCGAGATTTCCTATTCTCAAAATAGCGAGCTGCAACAGACCGATTGGCGCGGCCTGGGTGTGGATCTGGTGGTGGAATGCACCGGAAAATTCAAGAGCCAGGCGCTGCTGGAACCTTATTTTGAGGCGGGCGTTAAAAAAGTGGTTGTCTCGGCTCCGGTCAAAGACGGGACGCTCAATGTGGTGATGGGGGTCAACGATCACCTCTACGACGGCTCTCAAAAAATTGTCACGGCGGCCTCCTGCACCACCAATTGTCTGGCACCCGTGGTTGAGGTGATGCACAAGCAGTTTGGGATTCGTCACGGCTCGATCACCACCATTCACGACATCACCAATACCCAGAGTATTCTCGATGAGTACCACACGGATTTGCGGCGTGCCCGCGCCTGTGGTCAGTCGCTGATTCCCACATCGACGGGGTCGGCGACGGCTATCACGGAAATCTTTCCCGAATTGAAAGGGCGTCTTAACGGTGTTGCGGTGCGGGTGCCGCTGGCCAATGCGTCATTGACTGATTGCGTGTTTGAGCTGGAAAAATCCGTGTCTGTGGATGAGGTCAATCAGGCGCTGAAGTCTGCGGCGGAAGGTTCCCTCGCGGGTGTGCTGGGTTATGAGGAGCGTCCTCTGGTGTCGGTGGATTACACCAACGATACCCGCTCCGGCATTGTGGACGCAGGTTCGACCATGGTCATCAATGGCACACAGGTGAAGCTTCTGGTCTGGTACGACAATGAGATTGGCTATGTGAATCGCATGATGGAGCTGGTGCAAAAGGTGGCCGCGTCTCTGTGAATGCCCTGCTGAAAAAAGTCTCGGATCTGCCGCGGGATGTGGCTCAGTATCTGGTCGTGACGGCCGGTTACTGGGCGTTCACCCTCACCGACGGCGCCTTGCGCATGCTGGTGGTGCTCTATTTTCACGGCCTGGGTTACAGTCCGCTGGAAGTGGCCATGCTGTTTTTGCTCTATGAATTTTTTGGGGTGGTGACCAATCTGTTTGGTGGCTGGCTCGCCGCCAGGGTTGGGCTCAATGTCACCATGCATATCGGCTTGGGCTTGCAGGTGGTGGCATTGGGCATGTTGCTGGTCAGTCCCTCGCTGTTGAGTGTGGTGTACGTGATGGTGGCTCAGGCGCTGTCGGGCATCGCCAAGGATCTCAACAAGATGAGTGCCAAAAGCAGCATCAAGATGCTGTTGCCTGATGATGATGGTGCGCAGAGTGCCCGTCTTTACCGCTGGGTGGCGTTGTTGACCGGTTCCAAGAACAGCCTGAAAGGCATCGGTTTCTTTCTGGGTGCGCTGTTGATGTCCGGTCTGGGTTTTCGTGGTGCCGTGGCGGTGATGGCGGTGGGGTTGCTGGTGGTGCTGATGTTCAGTGTCGCACTGTTGGATCGCCAGCTGGGCAAGACCCGTTTTAAACCGAAATTCAAAGACCTGTTTTCCAAAAGTGCGGCCATTAATAAATTGTCGGCAGCGCGCTTCTTCTTGTTTGGTGCGCGGGACGTCTGGTTCGTGGTGGCGCTGCCGGTATTTTTGCAGGCGCAGCTTGGCTGGTCCCACTTGTCGGTGGGCGCCATGCTGGCGGGGTGGATAATCCTCTATGGATTGGTGCAGGCCCGTGCCCCGGCGATTACCGGCATCAGCCGAGGCAAGATACCCGATGGCGGTACGGCGCTGGAATTGGCGCTGTTGTTGTGTGGTTTGCCGGCGCTGATTGCGCTGGCCATCTGGTGGCAGTGGCAGCCGCAGTGGGTGATCGTGTTCGGGCTGCTGGCTTTTGGCGCCGTGTTTGCGCTTAACTCGGCCGTGCACTCCTATCTGATCGTGGCTTACGCCAAAGAAGACGGGGTGTCACTGGATGTGGGCTTTTACTATATGGCCAATGCCGCCGGGCGTTTGGCGGGTACGGTTCTGTCCGGTGTTGTCTATCAGCTCTGGGGGTTGGAGGTCTGCCTGTTGGTTTCGTCGCTGATGGTGGGTCTGGCAGCCGTATGTTCAATGGGCCTGCCCAGAGCCCAGTCATCCGCTGCTCAGTGAGCCGGCGCCTTATCGTTTGGCCAGCAATCGGTCGAGGGTGTTGGCAAAAGCCTGCCGATCCTGTTGGTTGTATGCTTTGGGGCCGTCCGTGACCTGCCCTGAAGAGCGCATCTCCTCCATAAAATCCCGCATGGCCAGGCGCTGTTTGATGTTTTCGCGGGTGTATTTCTCGCCTCTGGGATTGATGGCCAGGGCGCCTTTTTCAACCACTTCCGCCGCCAGGGGGATGTCGGCAGTAATCACGATGTCGCCCTCGCTGCATTGCTGCACAATATAGTTGTCGGCCACATCGAAGCCGCTGGGTACCTGAACGGTTTTCAGGTGGGGCGAGTTGGGCACGCTGAGGGCCTGGTTGGCCACCAGTGTTGTCGGTATTTGAGCTCTTTGTGCGGCGCGAAACAGGATTTCCTTGACCGGTTTGGGGGTGGCGTCGGCATCGACCCAGATTTTCATGGAGGCGTCTCGGTGGTTAGGGTGAAAATGTCAGGCGGCCTATGATAAGCCCTGAGGCTGTCGCTGGCATCTTTATGTGAGATTTGCAGGTGCTCTGTGGGGTGTCAGGAGGTTGTCGGTGTCCGGATCGGCTACAAAATGCACAAATCCTTGCATTCCCACATTCCCGCCCATAGAATACGCGACCCTAATTATGGCTGAGGGGTCTGTTTCAGAGGTTTGGAGCGGATCATAAAGACTTCAGTCCTCCTTGCCTTACTGGTCCTTGACCGGGAGGCTTTAACCCGTAAGGAGCTAAAATGCGTCATTACGAAATTGTGTTTCTGGTTCATCCGGATCAGAGCGAGCAGGTAGCAGGCATGATCGAGCGTTACTCTGCATCTATCAACGATGCAGGTGGTGCAGTTCACCGTCTGGAAGACTGGGGCCGCCGTCAACTGGCTTACCCAATCAACAAGATCCACAAGGCACACTACATTCTGATGAATGTTGAGTGTACCGAAGAAGTTCTGGAAGAGTTGACTACCAACTTCCGTTACAACGATGCCGTATTGCGTAACCTGGTGGTTCGCATGGACGAGGCTGTAACTGAAGAGTCTCCAATCATGAAAGCGGAAAAAGAGAGCCGCGAGCGCAAGGCGAACCGTCAGGAACGTCAAGAGCGTCGCGAAGAGTCTGCCGACGAGTCTTCTAAAGAAGATAGCTCTGCAGAAGAATCTGCCGCTGATGAAGCTGGCGAAGAGTAAGGAGTCAACACCATGGCACGTTTTTTCCGTCGTCGTAAGTTCTGCCGTTTCACCGCTGAAGGTGTAAAGCAGATCGATTATAAAGACCTGGACACTCTGAAAGCATACGTTTCAGAAACCGGTAAAATTGTACCTAGCCGTATCACAGGTACTAAAGCCAAGTATCAGCGTCAGCTGGCTACCGCTGTTAAGCGCGCCCGCTACCTGGCCTTGTTGCCATACACGGATAGCCACGAGTAAGACAGTCAGTACGGGAATCCGGTAATTTTAGAGATCAGTTTATAGTGCGTGCTCTTGCAGAATTTATCATGCGTGGACGTACGCAGGCGTCAGTGGTAGCTCTTATCGGGAGCTGGTTTCCTCTGATTAGCCCCGCTGCGGTAGCTTTGGTGACATTGCGACGCGGTACAGTAGATGGCCTGGCTGTTCTGCTGTGGGGTGTATTGCCTGCTCTGGTGGCGTTTGCCATCAGTGACATGGGACCACTGATGCCAGTGGTCACTATTGTGGGAATGGTGGTTACGTTGTTGGCCGCCCTGCTGCTGAGAAGCAGTGGTGCCTGGCTCCAGACCCTGATGGGCATGGTAGCCGTCAGTGCGCTGAGCGCGCTGATTATGGGGCAGTTAATTCCCGACCCGGTGCACGGGGTGACGCAAGCGTTAGGTGAGGTGCTGGAGCAGATGCAGGCTCAGGCGCCGGAAGGCACAGTAATTCAGAAGCCTTCCGAAATCTTTGTGATTGGCCTGATCGCGTATGTCATGGCAGTCAGCTCTTTTATGAGTCTGCTGCTCGCACGCTGGTGGCAAGCTTTGCTGTATAACCCGGGTGGGTTGCAGGTAGAGCTGCATCAGTTGCGACTGAAGCCGGTAGCGACATTGTCTTGTGCCGCGGCCATTTTGTATTGCTGGTCGCAGGGTATGGATTATCAGCACTGGGCGGGCCTGTTTGGCTTTCCGTTGCTGGTGGTGGGTGCAACCATTGCCCACAGTGTCGTAAAGACCCGCCAAATGGGCGGACAATGGCTGATCTTGTTTTATATGGTTCTCGTGCTCGCAAGCCCGATCGTATTGACGCTTGCGGTGCTGGATACGTGGATAGACTTTCGTTCGCGCATCGAAGCCAAATCGGGACGTCCCCCAAGCCGGGATGACCGCGATTCGGACGATTAAGCGCGATGCGTGAACACTGAATTTAACTTAGAGGATTAACGAAATGAACGTTATTCTGCTCGAAAAAGTGGGTAAGCTTGGCAACATTGGTGACCAGGTTTCTGTGAAGTCAGGCTTTGGCCGCAACTTCCTGATCCCACAGGGTAAAGCAATTCCTGCAACCGCTGCTAACGTTGCAGATTTCGAAGCTCGTCGTGCCGAGCTGGAAGCTGCTGCAGCTGAGAAGAAGACCGCTGCTGAAGCTCGCGCTGAGAAGCTGGCTGAACTGACTGTAACCATCGCTGCCAACGCTGGCGACGAAGGCAAGCTGTTCGGTTCTCTGGGTGCTCGCGATCTGGCTGCTGCCATCACCAAAGCCGGTGTTGACGTTGCCAAGTCTGAAGTGAAGCTGCCAGAAGGCACTCTGCGTGAAGTTGGCGAGTACGAAATCGACGTACAAGTTCACGCTGAAGTGATTCAGTCTGTGAAGCTGACCGTAGTTGCTGAGTAAGTAGTTGCTGAGTAAATTTTTACTGAGTGATTACAGCCGTTAAAGGCTGTTGCTGTATCGGAGTCTGTCCGGTACGGCAAGTGATTCGGGCGTTATCCTGCCCACTGTCGGAAGACGGTGGTGTTGGGGTGGCGCCCGAGTCGTTTCTACCGCTCTCTTTTGGGGTGGTTTGAGAGAGACTCTATTTTCCTTTCGTCCCCCTTGCTAATCTTTCCTGTGCTATGCAAACTAGCCAATTCAGCATCCTGATACGCCATTCCTATGACTGATCCGCACGCTTACTCTGCCGATTACCCTTCAGACTCGCCGCCCGATTACGGAGACTCTGACTTTTTCGATGGTTCTGCCCCGTCAGCAGCGCAGCGCGACCCCATGCCCCACTCCATTGAGGCTGAGCAAGCTGTTCTCGGTGGCCTGATGCTGGATAACCAGCGCTTTGATGCGGTGGCTGAGGTGATGTCGGAAGAGGACTTCTACCGGGAAAACCATCGCCATATCTTCCAGATGATGGCCAAGCTGCACGATGCCGGTCAGCCGCTGGATATTATTACCCTCTCCGAAGAGTTGAATCGCCATGATCTGCTGGCCCATGTGGGTGGCTTGCCCTATTTGTCGGAGATGGCCAATCACACGCCCAGTGCTGCCAACATTACGGCCTACGCCCAGATCGTGCGCGAGCGGGCAACCCTGCGTCAGCTGATCCATGCGGCCAATGAAATCAGTCGCTCCAGTCAGAATCCGGCGGGTCTTGATTCCGATGACCTGCTGCAGATGGCCGAGCGACGCATGGCGGAAATCGCTGAAGATCGCCCGAAAGAGGGTGGTTTTCAGGATGTGAATGCGCTGCTGAAAACCTCGGTCGAGAAAATCGATCAGCGCTTCCGGTCGGACTCTGCGATTACCGGACTGTCCACCGGCCTGACGGCACTGGATGAGCGTACCTCCGGTTGGCAGCCCGGCGAAATGATCATTCTCGCCGCACGTCCATCCATGGGCAAAACCGCACTGGCTTTGAATTTTGTCGAGGCGGCACTGATGACTCAGGACAAGCCGTCTCTGGTCTTCAGTATGGAAATGCCGGCGGACTCGCTGGTGATGCGGATGCTGTCCTCCATTGGTCGTATCGATGCGGGCAAGTTGCGCGACGGCTCCCTGACGGAAGAGGACTGGCCAAAGCTGTCGGCGGCTGTGGCCAAGATGAAAGACAAGCCCCTGTTTATTGATGACACGCCGGGGCTGACGCCGCAGGAAGTCCGCGCGCGGGTAAAAAGAGTGACCCGTACTTATCAGGCGGAGTTGCAGCAGAAACAACCTCATCTCTCCCTGGAAGAGCTCGAGGAGAAGAGCAAGCCGGCCATGGTGATGCTCGATTACCTGCAGTTGATGCAGGTGGCTGGACGCAGTGAAGGGCGTACCCAGGAGATTTCCGAAATCTCGCGCTCTTTGAAGGCGCTGGCGAAAGAATACGAGTGTCCGGTGATTGCTCTGTCGCAGTTGAATCGCGGGGTGGAGCAACGCCCGAACAAGCGGCCGATGAACTCAGACCTGAGGGAGTCCGGTGCGATCGAGCAGGATGCCGACGTGATCCTGTTCATTTACCGCGATGAGTATTACAACGAGGAGAGTCCCGACAAGGGTGTGGCCGAGTTGATCGTGGGCAAACAGCGTAACGGTGAGGTGGGAACCAGCAAGGCCGCCTTTGTGGGCAAGTTCACCCGCTTTGAAAACCTGGCGCCGGAATACTTTAACCAGGCTGACGATTTCTGATTGGCGTCCTGCCGGCGCGATTGTAAGCGGCTGCACGTTTCACGGTGTGGCCGGCAAAATCATCATTGAGAGAGTTGATCCATGCAAATTTTCCATCACATTGCTTCCCTGCGTGACGCCCTGAAAAAAGAGCGGATGGCCGGCAAGCGCATTGGTTTTGTGCCGACTATGGGCAACCTGCACGATGCCCATATACAGCTGGTTGAGCGAGCCAGGGAAACCAACGACATTGTGGTGTGCTCAATTTTTGTCAACGGGCTGCAGTTTGGTCTGAATGAGGATTGGGATAAGTATCCGCGCACGTTTGAGGGTGACTGCAAGCGCTTGCGCGAAGCCAATTGTGATTATCTGTTTCATCCGGACGATCTGGAAATGTACCCCAATGGCATGGATACCCAGACGCGGGTCATCTGTCCCACCATGACGGATGTGTTGTGTGGTGCCAGTCGTCCAGGGCACTTTGAGGGCGTGACTACCGTGGTTACCAAGCTGTTCAATATTGTGCAGCCAGATGAGGCGGTGTTTGGTCTGAAGGATTATCAGCAGTTGGCGGTCATCCGGCGCATGGTGGAAGATTTGTGCATGCCTGTACAGATTACGGCGGGCGAGATTCACCGGGAGGCGGATGGTCTGGCCATGAGTTCCCGCAACGGCTTTATTACCGATGAAGAGCGTCCGCGGGTCAGCCAGTTGAACAAGAGTCTGAACTGGGTGGCGGATGAAATTCTCGCAGGGCGCCGGGATTTCGAAGTGCTCGAAGACGAAGCCAAAAAGCAGATCGAAGGTGTTGGTTTCCGGGTGGATTACTTCACCATTTCCGACAGCAAAACTTTGGAGGCGGCCGCTGTGGACGACTCCGAGCTGACCATTCTGGGTGCCATGTACACCAGTGGCGCGCGCCTCATTGATAATGTCTCCATTACTCTGGGTGACTCTTAACCCCTCCTGAATTTTCTTGTCGCCTGAAACCGAGGCTTTGGTTTTGGGCGGCAGTTCTGTTTTTCAAGCCTTTCTCTGATTCTGCGCAAGAAAGGCATTGCCCGCGGGCTATTTTTTAGTTATTTTGATTGTGCACAATTAAATTGCATCCACAAAATAGTAGAGCAGGAGTGTTTATGAGTTTCTTAGCGGAGTTTTCGGCCCCGGATCTGGCGGGTGAAGAGCGTTCATTGTCAGGTTATGAGGGCAAGGTGGTTTTGGTGGTGAATACGGCCAGTAAGTGTGGTTTTACGCCCCAGTACAAAGGCTTGGAAGCCTTATATCAGAAATACAAAGACAAGGGGTTGGAGATTTTGGGTTTCCCCTGTAATCAGTTTGGCAAGCAGGAGCCGGGTAGCAGTGAAGAGATTGGTGGTTTTTGTGAGCGTAATTTCGGAGTGACTTTTCCCCTGTTTGCGAAAGTAGAGGTGAACGGTGACAATGCGCACCCACTGTTTAATCATCTCAAGAAGCAGGCTCCCGGTGTGTTTGGAACTGAGTCCATCAAGTGGAACTTCACCAAGTTTCTGGTGGGGCGCGATGGCAAGGTGGTCAAGCGTTTTGCGCCAAAAGACAAGCCTGAAAGCCTGGAGTCTGCCATTGAGGCGCTGTTGTAAAACAGATATGGCGTCTTGATGTGGCTCCGGTTTTGATGGAGGAGCGCCGGAAGCGTGAATAAAGTGTATGAATCAGGAGCACGATTGTGGCCAATGAAGATTTGATCCGCCTTGATGAGCAATTGTGCTTTATGTTGTACGCCGGGTCGCGGGCGATGACTCGCGCCTATCAGCCCATGTTGAAGGATTTGCAGCTGACCTATCCGCAATACCTGGTGTTGATGGTGCTGTGGGAGTGGGCGCACTCATCTCACTCGGAAGCCACCGTCAAAATGCTGGGGGAGCGCTTGCGGCTCGATTCCGGTACGTTGACGCCGTTGTTAAAGCGGTTGGAACAGCAGCATCTGGTGACTCGTACGCGGGATCTCGAGGATGAACGGCGGGTGATGGTGGCGGCGACGGAGGCCGGTTTGGCGCTCGAGAAAAGGGCGGCACAATGGTTGAAACAGGCGAGTGGTCGGCTGGATGCGACAGGTTTGAATGTTGAGCGCTTGCGTCAGGATTTATCGGGGTTGTTGGATGTGCTGTCGCGGCACGCGGGCTAATGTGGACTGATCAAAAGGCTGGAATATGAATTTACAGGCAATATTGGCGCTGATGGCGGATGGCGAGTACCACTCCGGCAAAGATCTCGGCGAGTTGTTGGGGGTCAGTCGAACGGCGGTGTGGAAGCATCTGCAAAAACTCGAGGCCTACGGTATTCCGCTGGAGTCAGTCAAAGGCAAGGGTTACCGCTTGCGCGGTGGTCTGGAGTTGCTGGATGCCGATCGCATTCGGACGGGCCTGTCGCCGGTAGCGGCCGGTTTTCTGTCGGAGCTGGATGTTCGTCAGTCGGTAGATTCTACCAATGTGCAGGCAATGGCTCGCGCTGTTGCTGGCGGTGCGCATGGTTACGTGTGTCTGGCGGAGCATCAGTCGGCGGGCCGTGGTCGTCGTGGTCGTGCCTGGGTGAGCCCCTTTGGCCAGAGTCTTTATTGTTCTGTGGTGGTTGAATTCAGTGGTGGTGCTGCTGCTCTGGAAGGATTGAGTCTGGCGGTTGGGGTGGCGCTGGTGCGCGCGGCCAGGCAATTGGGTGCCGAAGGTGTCGGGTTAAAGTGGCCCAACGATGTGCTGTGGCAAGGGCGCAAGCTGGCAGGTGTGTTGCTGGAAATGACGGGCGATCCTGCGGGTGCCTGTCAGGTGGTGGTCGGTATCGGGTTGAATGTGTCCATGGCGCAGGAGTCTGCTGCTGATATTGATCAACCCTGGGCGGATATGAATCAGGTGTTGCCGGGTGTCTCGCGCAATGAGCTTGCTGCCGTCATGTTGGATCAGTTGTTGCCGGTTCTGGCGACCTATCACCTGGAGGGCTTTGCTGCCTATCGTCGGGAGTGGGAGGCTGCGCATGTGCATGCCGGTTGTGATGTCCGCTTGCTGACAGTCAGTGAAGATATTGCCGGTGTTGCACTGGGTGTGACCGATTCCGGCGCATTGCGTCTGCAAATTGGGGATACTGTTCAGGAATTTAATGGCGGCGAAGTTTCGCTGCGTGGCGTGTGATGGTGGCGGGGTGAGTCATTCAATGGTGCGATTGCAGCTGGATGTTGGCAACACCCGCCTCAAGTGGCGTCTGCTGTCTTTGGAGGCTGACGAGAAGGGCGCTCAGGTGTTAGGGCGTGGCTTTTGTGTGCGGGCGGACTTCGAAACTGAGGCCGCTTTGCTGGCTTCGGTGGTCGAGAGTCTTGGTCGGCTGGATGTCGGTGCTGCGGTAGCGGAGTTGCAGGTGTCCACGGTGGCGGAGGAGTCGTTGTCGGTGGCGATCCGGGATTGGGCGCGTCAGGTTTGGGGGGTGGAGGCCTGCTTTGCGTATGTCACCCGCTCTGCTGCCGGTGTCAGTGTTGGTTATGACAATCCTGATTTGTTGGGGGTTGATCGCTGGCTGGCCGTCCTCGGGGCATCCCGGTATGGCTGTGAAGGTGTGATCGTGGTCGATTGTGGTAGCGCGGTGACGGTGGATGTGTTGTCGGGTAGCAGGCATCGCGGTGGCTACATTGTGCCGGGCTTGCGCTTGATGAATGCGGCTCTGTTTGGTGATACCGCCAGGGTTAAGGTAGTGGCTGACTGGCTTGATTCCGGCGAGCCGGGTTCAAACACCTCTGCGGCCGTGAATTCTGGGTTGCCATTGATGGTGGTCGGGCTGGTGCGTGAGGTGTGGCGACGTCAGTTGCAGGATGGGGGTCGCTGGACGGTGCTGTTGACTGGCGGTGATGCGCCTCTGTTGTCATCCATGCTGGGTGATGATCCGGTTTGTCAGGTGGTGGAAGATTTGGTGCTGGACGGTTTGTTGCTGGCGGATGTCAGGCCTCTTGGGTAATGGAATCCTTGTGGCGAGGGGATTTGGGAAGGAAAGATGAGAGCAATATTTATTACATTGGTAGTGATTAATCTGGTTTTGTTGGCGGTGTTCTGGTTGCGAGCACCTGAGCCTGTGGTGTCGCCATCTGCTGCGCCAGTTGTATCGTCGGAATCCGTTGGCCAATTAACTTTGTTGAGTGAGCTGCCTGATGGCGGGGCATCACTTGGAGCGGCTGGTGGCGGGGCTGCCTTGTCTGGAGGCGGTTCTTCTGATGGCGGCGGTTCAGAGTTGTCTGACGTTCGTCATGAGCTGAGTTCCGAGGTTGAGGTTAATCAATGGGTCGCGTCCCGTGAGGCGGGGGGTGATCGGGATGATGGTCGTGCTGTCTGTACCCTTGTGGGTCCGTTCAAGGAGCGTCTTGCGGCTGAATATTTTGTTGAGCGTCTGGGGGCTTTGGATGTTGTGTCGTCTGTAGAGGTTCTCGAAGTGCCTGGGGATCCGGGTTTTTGGGTATATCAGGCGCCGGAGGTGTCGCGCAAAGCCGCTTTAAGGCGCCTGCATGAATTGCAGGCGAAGGGGATAGACAGTTATGTCATTCCCAAAGGGGATTTGGAGAATGGTATCTCTTTTGGCTTGTTCAGTGATCGCAGTCGGGCGGAAGAGCAGTTGGAGGTGGTTCAGTCCAGTGGTTACCCGGCCAATATTCGCACTGTGCCCCGCTCCTTTGAGGAGGTTTGGGTGTCTATGGTGGGTGGAGAAGCTGAAAAAATAGGCAGTGAGCACTGGTTTGAGCTGCTGAATCGGGAAGAAGATCTGGAGAAACGACAAAATTTCTGTCCAGATGTTGCGTCCGAGTAAAAGTTTCTCTAGAATCGCGCCCTCACTTAAAGCGAGTGCCTATTTAGGTGTCGCAAGTCGGTGAATATGGGCTGGCGTAGCTCAGTTGGTAGAGCAGCTGACTTGTAATCAGCCGGTCGGGGGTTCGACTCCTCTCGCCAGCTCCATTTTTTTTCATCTTGTTGCTGTAACCGTGTGAATTCTCAGGAATTATCGGTTGACAGTTGCCAAGATGAGGCGGAAAATAACGCCTCTTTTTTGGCAGGGGTTCCCGAGTGGCCAAAGGGATCAGACTGTAAATCTGACGCGAAAGCTTCGGTGGTTCGAATCCACCCCCCTGCACCATATTTTCCATCTGAGCAGTTTGCTTGGCTGGTGGCGCGAAAGGCCTGGCTCACAAGAGCTAAAAGGTAAGTTTAGCGGGTATGGTACAATGGTAGAACCTCAGCCTTCCAAGCTGATGATGCGGGTTCGATTCCCGCTACCCGCTCCAGGTTCTGCTTGTATGCAAGAATAAGCTCTTGTAGCTCAGTTGGTAGAGCACACCCTTGGTAAGGGTGAGGTCAGCGGTTCAAATCCGCTCAAGAGCTCCAGTATTTGCGTCGTGAAGAAAGCAAGCTCTTTACGGCGTTTTTGTGTGTTTGGGTGTAATGCTCGCTGCAGTTGGCGGCGACACTCGGCAAGATGTGTAAACTCAGGAGGCCCTCGTAATGGCTAAAGAAGCATTTGAACGTTCAAAACCGCACGTAAACGTGGGCACCATCGGTCACGTTGACCACGGTAAAACTACTCTGACTGCAGCTCTGACTCGCGTATGTGCGGAAGTATGGGGCGGTGCAGCCGTTGCTTTTGACGGTATTGATAACGCTCCCGAAGAGCGTGAGCGCGGTATCACCATCGCAACTTCTCACGTTGAGTACGATTCTCCGAGTCGTCACTACGCGCACGTAGATTGCCCGGGACACGCCGACTACGTTAAGAACATGATTACCGGTGCTGCCCAGATGGACGGCGCTATCCTGGTGTGTGGCGCGACTGATGGCCCAATGCCTCAGACTCGTGAGCACATCCTGCTGTCTCGTCAGGTAGGTGTACCTTACATCGTTGTATTCCTGAACAAAGCTGACCTGCTGGCTGAAGACTGTGGCGGCGTTGACTCAGAAGAGTACGCTGAAATGCTGGAACTGGTAGAGATGGAGCTGCGTGAGCTGCTGGATCAATACGAATTCC
>NZ_JAHKRS010000019.1 GCF_018863235.1 Pseudomaricurvus albidus | reverse complement strand
AGGCATCGATAGTAACAAAACATCCAGAAAAAACAGAAAAATACAAAGTAACCCCCTCTCAGAGGCCAGGAATCGCGGGGACTGTAGAGATTTATGTCCGTTTACGAGGGAAAATCCCCAGTACCCCCATGAGTGAAAAAAGCTTACCTTTGTCGGCTGCATTGTTGTCGATTTGCGGGATGGCAAACTGCCCCGCGGCGCCCTCTTCTCTATGGGTGCCTTTGAAGCTTGTGGCGTTACCCATGTGATCTTTTAATTGGCTGATGCTGCCACGAATATCTGATAAATTGAGCTGCTGCGCTGAGAGGGCTTTTTCTAGATGGGCGTAGGTTTGAGGTTTCCCGTCGCTATTGGCCTGATCGCGCCGAGTGGAAAGAGTTGAGCTTACTGCGTCTTCTTGGGGAGTGTCGTTGGATTTCAGCCGCTGGTCGGACTGGGCTCTGTTCGATTGACTGCCCTCTTCCTTTGCGACGGCGGTTCTGGATTGAATTGTGTTTTGGAAGTTTCCCACCGAATGTAGTGAATGAATGCTACTCACCAGCCCACTCCTTGCGCGGTCGTTTGGTATTACGCGATAAAAAGGTGTCGGCTGAGCAGCGCTTAACTTGAGTTTTTCTTTGTAATGGGGGGCTGGGGACATTCCGTCGTGAAGTGACACTGTATCCAGCTACCGGAAACGGTCCTTGGCGGCAGGTATAACCTGGCCAATCGAACCAGGACTGAGTGAGCGCGATCTCGGATCTTCGACTTTTCCCCAGTCAATCGCTCACAGGCCAGCGTCGATTTGTTGAGCCCGACTTCCCTCACGCTCACCAAGAACTCAAGCGCAAATACGTTATCAAACACCTACTGTGGCAGGAGTACAGCCAGCAGTATCCAGATGATGCTTACAGCTATGCGCATTCTGCCATCGCTACCTCGAGTGACTAGGTTGCAAGCAGCGCAGCATGCGACAGATTCACCGTGCCGGTGAGAAGCTGTTTGTGGATTACTGTGGGTCAACTATGCCGGTCGCTAATCCAGATACAGGCGAGGAGCGTCAGGCCCAGATGTTTGGCGCCGTGCTGGGGCTTCAAACTTTACCTTCGCCTGCGCAAGCTGGAGTCAGAAAGAGGACTGGCTGAATGCGCACGTATAGTGCCCGATAACTTAAACAGCGCGGTGCGTAAAACTCATCGCTACGAGCCGGATGTTAACCCTGCCTATCAGCAGCTGGCGGCGCACTATAGTGTCGCTGTGGTGCCTGCTCGGCCTTACAAACCGAAAGAAAAATCCAAGGCTGAAGAAGGTAAAGGTGTCTATGTACTGATGAGTGGCTTGTCCCGTGAGCACCTATCTGTGGGTGCCTAAGGCATTACTAGCGCCAAGGCCACTCCTAATAAAACTGTCGAGTATTCTCAGGAAAGAAAGGCCTTTGGTAAACAAGTGCGCAACGCTCAAAGAGCTTAGGTTAACCTCAGCAATCTAAATGTTGCACAACAATAAAGCTCTAAATACTTGCGTTGATCGGTACTTTCTTCGGATTGACTTTATTTGCTACCCACAAAAAACCGCAACCAAACAACAGATAGCCAACGGCAAGGATGTACCCCGCGTTATTAAGAATACCTTCTGAGATAGCGGCGAAGCAGATACCAGACGCTATAAATTCTCCCAGAGCATACAAACACGCTGACGATGACAAAATATCGCGTTCAGTCGTAATCAGCCAGAAACGTATGCCCGCCCCCAAATAAACTCCGCCAAGAATTTGAGCGATGACTTGCCCACCAGATTCCAACTCGAGACCGTAAAGAGATAACACGAGATTAGCATCCCAAATAAAAAACATCGCAAATAACAACGTAATCACTGACTTCGGTTTGAAAAAAATAGAAACAGACATGAACAAATCCTGGCTTGTATATAGACAGTGGGGGCGACGCCCCCAAAAAATGGATAAGGAATTCCAGCTCTGCTGAGTTGAGGAATGATTAGCCTGCTATAGCAGAGGCTATATCACCCATTTCAACATCCGGGCTTGCATCGTAGGCCGCCAGAGTATATTGAACCAAATGCCAAGGCCCAATATTCTCTGATACCGAGCTGCCCCCAAATAGGCCTGTGCCTAACGCTGCGGTTTCTGGCAGATTGGTAGACAGACCTGCACTACCCGTCATACCTGCGGTGTTTACAGCGACTCGACATACGGGAAGCTCTGTGGAAAACTTAGTTATCACCTTGGGATCATTGCTGTGGACAACCGCAGAATGACCTTTACCCATCATGTTGAGCATCTGCATGGCGCTATCAATGGCAACGTCAACTCCGCCTCGCATTCTGTAGAAACCCAGCACCGGGAATAGTTTTTCCTTACTGACAGGCTCATCGTAACCAATATGATCCAGTTCCATCACGATAGAATTGGTATCTGCCGGAATAGATACTCCTGCTTGCTCACCAATCCATTGAGGGCTTTTGCCCAAAGCATCCGGATTATTGACGCCTTCAGGAAACAAAAAGTCTCTCAATTTCTGGTTATCTTCACCATAAACAAACCAGCCACCTGCTGATAGCATCGAATCTTTTAGTTCATCGGCAATATCCGCTTCAGCCAAAACAACCGATTCACAGGTACAGGGCAAGCCATAGTCAAAACTATTACCAGATACAACGTCTGCACCAGCTTTCTCAAGATTTGCAGTCGTATCCACATAAGCGGCCACATTTGCAGCCCCTACTCCAACCGCTGGATTACCTGAACTGTAAGCCGCATTAACCAGCCCTGGACCACCCGTAGCCATAATCAAAGCTGTGCGCGGGTCCTGCATCATCATATTCACTAATGTAATGCTAGGCTCTTCTACAACTTGAATACAGCCTGCCGGCGCCCCTGCTTTTTCAGCAACTTCTGCCAGAAAGTTAGCAGCATGGGTACAGCATTTTTTTGCTGCCGGGTGTGGACACAAGATGACGGCGTTGCGAGCCACCAAGTTGGCGATCACTTTGAAATACACTGTCATCACAGGATTAGTGCAAGGCATTGGCGCAAGTACAACCCCCGCAGATTTTGGAATCTTGATAATCTTTTTATCAAAATCGATTGTGGGTTCCACAAAATCGGCAATGTTATATGTTTCGCGTAATCCCAGAGAGGTTGCCAGATTTTTTACCGTTTTAGCTTCTACATTACCAAAGCCTGTTTCTTTAACAGCCCAGTCAGCGTAAAACTCAGCCTTCTCTGCTGCCGCATCAATAACGGCATTAACAACAGCTTCGGTTTGTTGAAGATTAAATTTACTGTAGCTTTGTGCGGCCCTTTCAGCCACATCGTACAGTTGATCCAGTTGTTTCTGAAGATCGTTATCGGTACTCATAGTGCACCTTCCATATACTTGTCTATGTAGATAATTCTATTCTGAATTTAGAGTAGAATTCATTATCGATACCCACTGCATAAGCGGGTATGTGAAATACTGGGGACGCTAAAAAGATGCGCCCCGAAGGACGCAGTAAGCGAGAGAGAGAAAGCTTAATTTAAGCGATAGATAAATTGAGCACTGACCCAACGAGGTTGTTGAACTGCACCTAAGCTCCATCCTAGACCTGTTGGAAAGTGATAAACCTGCTCATCTTCATCAGTGAGATTGCGAACATTTAGCGCAAATTCCCATTGACCATCAGAGGGCCCAAAACCGATACGTGCATTGGCAGTGCCATAGCCATCTACTTCTCCGGATGGCGTATTAAGGGCGTCACTGAAGTAATCATCGGTATAACTGTAATCTACCTGCACTGACAATTCGTTATCACCCAGCATCCAGCCTTTACGAACCAATGCGTTGTAAGTGAAATCACCTGCCATAGGTAAATCGGTATCCACGACCTGACCGCCAGGTAGTGTCATATCTTCAATCTCACCATCCAGAATACTGGCGCCAAGTAAGATATCTAGTCCATCTGCTGGATGCCAAGTCAGCTCCAATTCGGCTCCAGTAACCGTTGCATCTTTGTTATCGATGGTTGGCACAAGATTAAGAAAGCTAAATGCTTGATAATCTTGATAATCGTAGTAAAACACACTCATGTTTAAGCGAGCATTCTCACTCAGTTCGGTTTTCATGCCAGCTTCAAAGCTGTAAAGGGTTTCCTGTTCAAATTCCGAAACACTGCCACCACTAGTAGGTGCGTTAAAACCGCCTCCCTTTATACCTTTCGATACACCGGCGTAAACTAAGGTATCTCCTGTGACAAAGTAATCCAATTGGAACTTACCGGACCAGTCTTCTTCTTTCTGGCTGTCATCAAAATTACTGGTGGTCCAGATCTCATTAATAGTTCCCGTAGTTTCAGCACCGGCGTAAAACTCGCGAGAGGAATAATCAAAATCTTTCTCGTCCTCAGTCCAACGTAATCCTGCCGTCAGTTTCAGATCGTCAGTCAGATCCATTTCCACCTGACCAAACAAAGCTATGGATTGGGTGTCCTGATCAAAATCACTGACTACATCATCGTAGAGTCCAAATGTTTGACCAAAGGTCGCATCGCCATCAATATCCGCTAGTGATGTCAGACCTAACACAGCAAATAGATCATCTAAGTAACCGATTTCACCACGAGTGGTAAATTCAGTTGAGTGATCAATATCCAGGTAATATACGCCCGCCAACCAACGCATGGATTCTGTTTCGCCGTCTAAACGGAACTCCTGACTGAACTGTTGGGTTTCGGAATCAATGATTTGTGCAATTCCGTCGCGAGGAGATGCGTCAGAGTCCTCTGAATACTCAACTTCCCAATCAACATAATTTGTTACAGATGTTAACGTAAAACCATCGAAGTCTTTGGTGTAGATTGCGTTATACGAAGTCAACTCTGGCTCATAAAAACTGGCGCCATCGACTTCAATATCCTCAGGGTCATTACTCGGATCACGGTATCCTGTTGAGTCACCTCCAGCCACACCCAGACCATAGAAATCAATGCCCTGAGTTGGGATTTCCAGGCCGGTAGTCATATCAAAATCACTGGGGTTGTGCCCATAAGCCTGATTTTTCTCACCAGAGCCATAGGATACTGCCAGCTCCAGAAAGCTATCTTCAGAAACATCAATTTCTAGCTTGCCACGTAAAGCATGAGTATCTGATTCTGCTAAATCGTCACCGGCACTATTATTCATCCAGCCATCATTTTTGTCGGTCACCCCCGAAAGGCGCCCTCGAACCCCATCAGTAATGGTGCCACTGATAGCCGCTTCGATACGTTCTTTACCCTCTTCTCCCAAGGTGACATCAACAAAGCCTTCTAGCTCTTCTGTAGGCTTGGCAGTAACATAGTGGATTAAGCCGCCCGTAGCGTTGCGGCCATACAGCGTTCCCTGAGGACCACGCAAGACTTCGATGCGTTCCATATCAAAAATGGAAAAATTACTGGCGGGCAGGATGCTTAAATAGGCCTGATCTATATAAATGGCGTTAGGTGATTCCTGATTAGGATTGAAATCATTTTGGGAAACACCACGGATATTTAGGATATTCGTCATACTCTGCCCTGCATCCGCAAAATTTACCCCGGGGGTTTGAGCAGCAACATCCTTAGCGTTCACTTGGCCAAGTTCACGCATCTGGTCACCGGAAAATGCTGTCACAGAAACACCAACATCTTGGAGGCTTTGCTCACGCTTTTGCGCAGTTACAACAACCTCTTCCAGTGTAAAACCTTGCGACATCGCCGGCGCCGCCCATGATAGGAACGGCGTTAGGGCTGCCGCTAGGGCGGTTTTTTCCAAGACAGGCTTGCTGGCGATAATTTTCTTTGTCAATCGTGAAGATAGATTCATAGTGCTCATAACCTCTGACTCCTCGTCTATTAGACATAAAATCTGTTAGTATTTTTAATCGTTATTATGGTTTTACTGACATCTTTCAGTGAAAGCTGGTGAATCTATATTATCTACTCACCCAGCTCCATTCTTGACCTATTGGCTCATCTATTTTGCTTTTCAGCCCAAAATGGTACCCAGGCAGGCGGAAATAAGAAATTGCGTGTGTTCAATGAAGATAAGAGTAGGACACTCTTATCGCTAGTACAAAATATGACCGAGCCTAAGGCTAGTGACTAGTAAGCTGAAAATAACCAGAAGAATTATTAGACGGAAATATTATAGGCCATAGCAAACATTTATCTCGCGTTTGCTACAGCACGGTTAAATAAGGATTTTAAAATTGTATTTTCTTGCGGTACTCACGAGGACTCATCCCTGCCAATCGCTTAAAAGCGCGATCAAACGCGGCAGATTCAGAATATCCCAACTGCAGTGCTATAGCGCTAATCGGTAGACGAGTATCTTTTAATGCCTGTTTGGCCAGGCTATCAATTAACTCATCACGGATCTCACGAAAGCTCATATTTAACTCAGATAAACGTCGCTTTAAGGAACTAAGCGACATTCCCATTCTCCGAGCCAAAATATCAGCGTTAAACCTGTCCTCACTTAATCCCTGCATAATCATCAGTCGCACGCGATGATAGAAGTCATCACCTTTAACCCAGGCCTGAACTAACTGATCTGCTTGCACTTTTATAATTTTTAATAGCTCTGTATCACTATCATTTATCGGTATATCAAGAAGTGTGCTATCAATCGTGAAGGAGTTTGTTTTTTGGGAAAAGAGAATCTTATCGCCATAAACTCGCGTTAGCTCATCGGTTTTTGACGGTTGACCATAACTTAAACTAACAGAATCCGGACTCCAATGATCCCCTATAGCATTGCGAACCGCTTTGATATAAGTCCCCAGAGACCAGTCAATGTCATGCCTTGGAGGATTCTTGGTAGGCTTAATAATACGATACTCAAAAATACTATTGTCTGCGTCTTTATGAAGATAGACTTTCGATGTATGAAAGAGAATATTAAAGTAATGGGAAGCGAACTCCAGCAACTCTCCCAATGTATGGGCATTGAGTAATAAATATCCGTATAGACCGATATCATTAAGGTTCATATTCTCGCCTAAATGAACACCTAAATCCGGATCATCTATCTGTTTTTCACTTTCAGAAAATAACTCCAGAGCAAGATCAACTGGCACATCCTCCTCCTGATGAGAAAGAAACTCACCCACCAGATCACCGGCATCCCGACACAATAGATCAATACTAACCCCCGTGCGAGATAGTAGCCTTAAAACCCATGATTCTGCTATATTCATAACCGATCTCTACTTGTTTTACCCACTTAAGACACCGCTAATTCTTCATTAAAAGATAGATGGCCTGACCTAAAATATCAATTCAGCGAACCAATATGTCAAGCTTTTTCAGAGTTATCTGGTTAATGTGTCTACATCACACACCATTATTTGTCAGGCGGTAGCGTTATGGCCAAAGCTAATAGATATTCACATCTCACATCAGCACTGACAGTGATCCTGCCCACCAATGATGGACACCCTGCTAAGCGAGTAAGCTACGCTACAGAGGTGAACCATGACAGAAAAGGCAGGAAAGAAGAAAGCAACCCGAAGGCAGCACCCTCCCGAATTCCGGCGTG
>NZ_JAHKRS010000018.1 GCF_018863235.1 Pseudomaricurvus albidus | reverse complement strand
GTATCGTTCACCTTCGGTCAGCTGCTTATAGCTCATTGTGTTATTTCCTTTGGCGAGAAAATGGCACCGAACTATATCAGCTGGCCGTCCTCACTAGGAAATTGCACTCATTATCCGAAACCGCGACTTATAGGTATCGTTGCCTTCGCCGCCAATAAGTGTCTGCTTACCTGCACCCGAAATAAGTAGATCACTACCACTGCCCGCACTGATCACTTTGCTCAGATTAACGTCAGTGTTATCGCCTAAATCTAATAATTGCGCCCCACCCTGAGTCGCCACACTTTCAATATTGGCTGCAGTAAAACCATTCGTCAGAGTAATACCCCGGATAAATGTGGTACCGCTTAAATCGACATAGGTATCGCGTACAGACACGCCATCTTTCTGGTAAACCAGATCAAGATTACCCATATATCCCGCTTCACCCCGGGCCAGGTTAAACGTCGACATATTGGGGTCAAGGATAAGCCGGGTCTTGGCATCACGAGCCAGCGTTGTATCATCATTACCCACGCGTAGCTCATCCACCCCGCCGCCGCTTCCGAGTATGACTGCGATTTTATTTTTACCTTGCAGTGCTGCTTTTGCATTTGCCACCGCGGTAGCATCACTTGGGTCGGGCTCCTCAATACCCATCGGCTCGTAGAGCTTCACCCAATCCCAGGCATCGGAATTGACTGTACTTTTGGTACTGATGGCCACATTGGCACCGACAACTCGGGAGGTATCCAATACCTTGAGATTGGCATTCAGTTCCAGCTCAACCTTATGGTTACCGTTCCCCACCTTCAGCTTCGTGATAGCCGACGCCGTGTCACCAGCAGCAAAGGCATAGGTAACAATATTGCCGGCGACTGGAAGGCCTGTGTTGGCATCCAGCTTCTGCATTGTCAGCTGACTTTGATTGTTAACCTTACTAAGTACCAGACGAATATCCTGGTTAATCGCGGTAAAATCGAGAGTCTCAATCCCCGCCCATAACTCAATCCGTTTGTTGGCCGCAGAAAAATCGGATAACTCGGCTTCCGCGAGCTTCTGGGACACCGTCTGTTTTGCCAGCACACCAGCATACTGCGGATCATTGGAAGAAAATGCGCTGGGCACCTCTACCACACCGAATTCCGTTTCCAGAACCCAGTCACCGCCAATGCGGCTGTTACCGGTCAGGTTGTCCGAGGCAGCAATATCCGCCGCAGTGACACCCGCTAGACGCTCGATAAATTCAAAGCCCACCTCCCCTGCGGAAAGGTTACAGCCGTAGAAAAGAATGTCGCCATTGTCTGTCAGGGACTCGCCCCAACCGCGCAAGGCTGCATCATAAGTTTCAAGGTTGTCATTGTTGAGCAAGGCATTGCCCAACTGCAATTCGCCGGCCTGAGCGTGACTGAGCACATGCAGAGCCGAGACGTCCTGATAATTGGATAGCAGATCGCTGATCAGCTCAATGGAATCGCGCTTGCTGTCTTTCTCCAGCAACACCACGGAAACGCGGGTCTCCCCTTCTTGCCATTCTGCCAGCTGGGCATCGCCGTCCTGAATGGATTCAAACTCCAGCGCCTGAGCCGCAGGCCCCATGAACCGGTCCAGCAGCAACTGATAATCATCAACCGCGGTATCCACCAGTACGACCTGATGACCATTCAACTGCTGAACGTAATAAATACCTTCGTCATCAGGGGCGACATAACCACCTTGCTGAGAGCCATCCTCATCAGCATCATTGCTCGCAGCAAAAAAGTCGGGCAAAACTTCACGCTGCAAACGGGGCTTATCATTTTCCTGTTCAGACTCAAAGTGACCGTTCTCAATCACCTGTTGAATCACTTGTTGGTGATCAATCTGATCGCGCAGAGCCTGGTCACCAGCAAACGGCGCGAGATCGGCCGATAAGAGGTAGCGAGCTTCCATCTGCTCAGCCAGATAGCGATTCTTGCGTTTTGCTTTGACTGACTGAGTGTTCCAGAAGAACTTTCTCAACTCCCGAACACGAATGTATTTGGATTGCATTAACCGCGCGAAGATATATTTCATAGCCCTGGCCCTTGAGCTTAATGGTCTTGCCACACTCCGTGGCACCCTGCATAGATTTGAATATGATGAAATTCTTTAACCGATCATGAAGATCGGTACAGATGGCTTTCTGCTAAACGATCAACGCAGCCAGCCATTGATGGCGACCAGATCACTTTCCACCAGCACGCCTGCCGCCCGCTTCAACTTCAAGCTGTTGATGGCATAGTCGTAGCGGGCTTCGATGTAGTTCTTTTCTGCATCCGCCAGATCACGCTGGGCATCCAACACCACCAACATGGAATAGAGTCCCGCCTGCAAGCCTTTTTCTTTATTTCGCAGCACTTCGGTTTGCGCGGAAACGGTTTTTTGCAACGCCTTTACCTGAGCGATATTGGCCATCACGCCCTGAAACGCAGAATTAACGTCGGTTCTGACTTCACGCTGTATCCGGGTCAGGTCTTCCTGGCTTTTGTACATCCGCTCAATGGCTTCACGCCGACGGGAGGACACTGCGCCCCCCTGATAAATGGGCACATCCAACTGCAGCGCGATTTCCTCGCCCTCAACACGGCTCGTGCCGCCAAACAGAGAGCCGCCCTGATCTTCATCAGAGTTGCGGTAAACCAGATTCAAAGTGGGATAATGGCCGGAGGTTTGCGCCTTGATTTCCATACGCGCCTCTTCCACAGTAAATTGCTGTGACAAGACGTCAGGACTGCCGGTCAACCCCCGGTCAATCCAGGGTTGCGGCATGGCGGGCTCGGGAAGATCGAGAGGTAAGGCTTCCTGGATTGGTCGCAGCTCTTCGTGCAACGCACCGGTCAGTTCCATGAGAGAGTAACGGGCATCGTCGAGGGATTTGGCAAACTGCGCCTCTTCCGCCAGAGCGGTGTAGTAACGAGCCTCGGCATCCACCACTTCTGCCCGTCGTCCCAGTCCTGCGCTGCGACTTTTGCTGGCGTACTCTACGTGCCGCCGCAATGCTTCTTTTTCAGCACTGATGGACCGGAGCTGTTCTTCCGTTTTCAGTATGGTGAAATAACGCTCGGCAACCTTGATCAGTAAATTCTGCCGCGCTTTATCAAACTCCACATCTGCACGGTCGCGGACAACCTTGGACTGGCTGTAACGCACCCAATATTCATGGTTATAGATGGATTGATTGAGGGTCAGTGCGTAGGTTGAGGTCTCGTAGTCGGCAGATGAAGCGTCGGCGACCTGATTTTCGGATTCGACAATTTCGTCGCTGTTGTCCGTACGCTCAACGTTAAACGCTATGGTAGGTAGCAATCGGGCCCGTGCCTGCTTGACCGCTTCCTGTTCAGCGGCACGCTCAAATGATGCTCCTCGAAAGGTAGGATCTGCGTCTTTGGCGAGACTTAAAATATCCAGCAAGCCCTCACTGGCAGTAACCGAAAAACTTGTTAAGCCACACGACACCCATAACAGAGCCGCACCAGCCCTGGCTATATATACATTCATTCCACCCATCCCTTGAGATCCCCAATCCTGCGACCACAGTTCCAGCCAGCGCTAAAACACACAGTCAACGGCACGCTATAGATTCAGATATAAGGCGTCGTTGTTTAAAGATTTTTTGTTGTATTGAGTTCAATTTGGCATTCTAAGAGGAAACCTCTTGACGCACTATTCCCTATATAGGGAAGGCCTACCCTGCCATGACTGTTAAAAACAGTGCCAACATATTAACAACCCCCCTACAATGAATCACCTTACTGGGACAAAAGTCACAATATTGACATTGAGCCTTATTGGTTTTCGTTATAAGCATTGAGACTCAATTTGTTAATTTGCCTTATCGCAGTGCACATCAATCAGCATACGTACTGCTTAACTCCCTCCTACGACTGAAACCACCCTCACGAAGGAGCAAATAAAGCTTTCGGCGCCACAAACAACAAACCACTTATAACCAAATATTCTATATGCATGAGCTTCCAATAATTCTTAATAATGACCAAACCCCAGGAGCAAAAAAAACCGGGGGCTGGCCAAACCAACCCCCGGTTTTTCATCCTTCCGGGTAATCCCTAGCTAGTGACTCGTCAAGGGCCAGCAGTATCAGTTACCACTGACTCTCAAGCGACGGCTACTTACTTAGGGAAATGGTGCGCGCAACTCGCTCCATGGGGATCGGGCTGAACCCATTGGCAAACCAGACCACCACCAGATCTTTCCCGGGCGAGACGTAGACCCCCTGACCATTCATGCCAGCCTTGTACAGATCGCCATCGGCAAAAACAGCGTCCCACTGATAAGCGTTGGAGACCGGCCGCTCACCGAACAAGCTGGCCATCTTGGGCCCCATTTCTCCTTTGTAATACGCATCAGCATTACCGGCCGTGTGTATTTTTTTAAGACTGGCTTCTGATACCAGAGGTGTCCTGGACACCTTTTTCCAGCTGGGGGTATACAACATGCCAAACCGGGCCATATCAGACAGGCGAGAAGACACCAGACCGTGAATAATGCCATTCCCCTGAGGGCTCAAACCCAGTTGCGCATCACCTTCGGCGCCCATGTGACGCCACAAACGCTCTGAGACCACATCCGCCAGCCGCTGCCCCGTGATGGACTCAATCAACAACCCCAGCAGCTGGGTATTGGCCGACGAGTATTCAAAGGCCTGACCCGGCTCGCGAAGATAACCCGCCTCAAACAGGGCTTCATTATGGGTCAGTACCTCGCCGTCAGTATTGGGATACCCCACTTCCGAAACCATGAAGCGGCTAAAACCGGACTGGGGATTGGCGCGCGCCGCCGCATTTTCCACCACGTCGAGGCCGGACTGCATATTCAGGACATCGATCACCCGAACACTTTCCCACTGGGTACCCTTGGCTTCAGGCAGATAGCGAACCACCGGTTGGGTCACATCCAAACGCCCCTCATCTTCCAGCTGCCCCAGAATCAAACTGGCGATTGGCTTGGCGTTGGACATCCAGACGTGATTATCAAATGGACGCATCCCCGGATACTGTTCATAGATAACACGCCCGCGATGCACCACCATAACGCCCTGCAACGGCGAATCGTCTGACATCACAATCTCATTGAGGGTACTCTTTTGCCCCTCCCACTCCACCGACAGCTCGTTCAACTGCGGATCCGGACGAGAACCCAGCGCCACAACCGGGCCAGCACGATAAATGGTTGCATGGGGCAGCTGCTGCGCCAGATGCAGATACGAATACCCACCTTCCGGTGTAACCGTCAGGAATTTGGTCAACGTCCAGTCTTTGTGAAGCTGATACGCCTCCTCGGCACGGTAACCGTCTGCCACATCACGCAGATAGTTCTCTGCCACTACCCCCACTGCCCCTGTAGACAAACACAAGACCGCACACGCTTTTATCCAACTTTTCATACATCCTCCCAAGCACAACACAACTGAAAACTTTACCCATACGGGCACAAAAAAGGCCGCTGATTGACATTACCTGCCAACCAGCGACCCAATAGAGAAGAACAGAAGGCTTTAACGGCCCAACAAACTACCCACCCTAAAAGCGGTATTTCGCTTCAACTCCATAGGTTCTGGGCATGGCGTAACCGGCAACATAGGTTCCCAGGAAGTCCCGGAAGCTGTAGTTCATGTGGTCACTGTCAGCCAGATTGCGCCCCCACAAATAAACTTCCCAGCGATCGGCGTCGTCAATCAAGCCGATACGGGCATTGATCAAGTCATAGCTTTCGAGCTGGTCATAGTCGATGTCCACAACCCCATTGCTGAAGCCTTCGTTGTTGCTGGGGGTAATGAATCTTTCAGAGGTATAACTGTAATCAGCCCGCAGCAGTAACGTTGACGCCAGGCTGGGTACCGGCAAATAGTACTGCACACCGAGGGCAGCAGTGAGATCCGGCGCATAGGGCAGATCATTATCCGTGGCATCCGCACCGCCGTCGCCACCGCCCGGGAAACTCTTGAATTTGGCATCCAGCAGCCCTACGGCAGCGGTAATCTGCAGATTGTCCGTAGGCACATACGTGGCTTCCAACTCAATCCCTTTGCTGACGACTTCTGCCGCATTGGTGATGGTCAAAGCCGTACCACCGCCACCCAGGTCGATGTACTGGTTGACCTGATAATCTTCAAATTCGGAATAGAAGACCGCAGTGTTGATTCTCAAACGACGATCCAGCAGTTCAGCCTTGTAACCCAACTCGTAACTAATAACCGATTCGGTATCAAATTCGATGTCGTCCGGACTGCCGGTAAATTGATCGGCGTTCACAAAATCCAGATTGTAGCCGCCACTTTTCACACCGGTGGAAGCACGAGCATAGATAAAACTGTCTTCGCCCATGGCGTAGTTCAGGCTTACTGTCGGTGAAAAGTCACGATCTGTGCGGGAGTCGTCCACAGAACCGGTGGCAATATTGAAGGCACCGGAGTTGCTGCCATCAATGCTCCAATCCACATCTTTGGTTTCTTCAGAGTAACGGAAACCAAAACCCAGGCTCAGGCGATCGGTAATGTCGTAGTTACCATTGGCGTAGATAGAGTAGCTTTCGGTTTCTACCGTACCGCCGTAGGCAACAGCCGTGGAATTCGGCGCAATACCAAACGGGAAGGCACCAATATCACTGCCTGCCAGTGCGTAACGCTCGGTATCACTGTCCTGAGTGTAGTAATACACACCAAGCACATAGGACAATGCGGAATCTGCCGGCGAAGTTAGCTGGAATTCCTGAGTCAGCTGCTTATAGGTATCCTGATAAGCGGTATTGACCAGATCAAACTCCGTGAAATCCACATCGGTGCCGTAGATCATATCGGTGTAGCGATAGGCCGTAATGGATTTAAACGAAAAACCGCTGTCCAGGTCATAGTCAATGGTGGCTGAGGTACCCCAAATTTCCTTGTCTTCAGGCACAGTACGATTCTGGTACATTTCATACTTGTCGTTACCCGCAGTGGGGTAACCGCCTGCAAAAATCGTCGTCAGCGGCTCACCGTTAAAACCGTTACGATCCTGAGTCATATAATCAGCCGCAATATTGATGCTCATCTTGTCACTAACATCAGATCGCAGGTGCACGCGGCCAGAGGTCGCATCACGCTCATTCACCTCATCGCCATTGAACAGATTCTCAATGTAACCATCGCGCTCGGTTTTATTCAGACTCAGTGACATTGCCGTTGTGTCGGACAATGGCAGATTGCCGCGCATTTGGTATTCACGGTTATTGTAATTGCCGACATTGATACCGACTTCCAGCTCCTGCTCGTCACTCGGCTTTTTGGAAATCAGGTTGACCGCGCCAGCTACAGTATTCTTACCAAACAAGGTGCCTTGGGGACCGCGCAGGACTTCTACTCGCGCCAGGTCAACCAACCCCTGGTTTACAGCCGGCGACTGTCCCAGGTAAACACCGTCCAGATAAACACCCACCCGGGTATCAAAGCCGATATTCCGGCTGTTGGCGCCCACACCACGAATGGTCACACGGGAACTGAAATCACTGTCCTGACTAATTTGGACATTAGGCGCCATTTCGCCCAGATCTTTGACTTCTTTGATACCGCTTTGCTCAAGTGCTTCTGCCCCCAGAGCCGCCATGGAGATAGGCACCTCCAATGCACGCTCTTCACGCTTTTGTGCGGTGACAACCACTTCTTCAAGGGAGAAAGTCTGGGCAGTAAAGCCGGCTGAGGCTGACAACAGGGTCGAACCACCAACAGCAAGTGCCAGCATATTGGGAAGAATCTTCTTACGGTTTGCAGAGTTGATATTTTGGTTAATCTTTCTCATCGAGCTCATCGGCCAATCCTCTTATTATTTTAGGATCCTCATCTGGAGTCAGACACTCCATCGGATAGGCCGCATACTAAACGGTGCACAAAACCCAAACTGTCCGGTTTGAGACAATAACAAACATTTGCTCATTAACCAGAAGAGCAAAGCACCAAACAACACCAGTACAATTTGCGGTGGATAAATCTCAGATCAGGCTCAACAACCCCTCCAGTGCAGTGCGATCGAGTACAGCAACATAACCGTAACTCACTTCAATCCAGCCCTGCTTTTCCCAGTTCTTGAGCTCCTGATTAATCCGCTGACGCGTGGTACCCGCCATCAGGCTCAACTCTTCCTGGGAGACCTTTACCGATGCAGGCTGAGCCGGACTGCTGGAAAAGTCATAACTGGCGGTCAAGTCCAACAGGCGCAACGCCAGCCTCTCTGCGACCGGCCTCATCATATTGGACTCCAGCAACCGAGTGGCAGTCCGATAATGCTCACACAGGATACCGATAAAGTACTTATAGAGCTGAGGCCGCTCATCCAGCAAGCGCTGGAATCTACCCCGCGGGATAAACAGTATGCGTGTATCCCCCTTGGCAATCGCATCACTTACACGAGGCCGCAAATCAAAGATAGAGATTTCCCCCAGCCAGCTGCCAGGCTCAAGTATGGCGTACACCGCCCGCTTGCCACTTTCCGAACACACACCGGCAACGATTGCCCCTTCCAGAACACCGTAAATGCCATCTGCCTCATCATTTTTGGCGTAAAGGTACATACCATCAGACAAGTCTTTAATCGTCGCAGCAGCTGCCAACCCATCCAATATGTCTTCGGGCATTCCCTGAAACCAGGAGTTTTCGCGTATCGCTTTTCTAATGAGGTTTTTATCCACTATCCAGCCGCCTACAGGTTACGTATGCATATTTTAGCGTGTAATGTGCCTGCCTACACAGACAACAGGCTCCAACCACAAAAAAGTAAAAGTGACAGGCATAACACGCCAGTACGGAGTTACAGCGAGATACTATTAGACAGGCGAAAAAAAAGGCCGCATCACTGCGGCCCTTTTTGTCTCTAAAATCTTAGATCGATTACTCGATGATTTTAGCTACAACACCAGCACCTACGGTACGGCCACCTTCACGGATTGCGAAACGCAGACCTTCGTCCATCGCAATTGGGTGAATCAGAGTAACAGTCATTTGAATGTTGTCACCTGGCATTACCATTTCAACGCCTTCTGGCAGCTCACAAGCACCAGTTACGTCAGTAGTACGGAAGTAGAACTGTGGACGGTAACCTTTGAAGAATGGAGTGT
>NZ_JAHKRS010000017.1 GCF_018863235.1 Pseudomaricurvus albidus | reverse complement strand
GCTCACGCTCTTCGGGAGCGTTATCAATACCGTCAAAAGCAACGGCTGCACCGCCCCATACTTCCGCACATACGCGAGTCAGAGCTGCAGTCAGAGTAGTTTTACCGTGGTCAACGTGACCGATGGTTCCAACGTTTACGTGCGGTTTCGACCGCTCAAATGCTTCTTTTGCCACTGTGTTATTCCTCTAAAAATATTCAGTAACGAATGATATAACGACGAGTTATTCGCCGCCCTTGTTTTTAACTATCACCTCATCAGCGATATTTTTTGGAGCTTCTGCATAGTGCGCAAACTCCATGGTAAAGGTCGCACGACCCTGAGTTGCCGAACGCAGGTCAGTGGCGTAACCGAACATTTCGGCCAGCGGCACCTCAGCGTTAACAACCTTACCTGATGGACTTTCATCCATCCCCTGAATCAAACCACGGCGACGGTTCAGATCACCGACCACGTCACCCATGTTTTCTTCAGGTGTTACCACCTCAACTTTCATCATTGGCTCTAACAGGACTGCACCGCCTTCCTGAGCCAGTTTTTTGGTGGCCATTGAGGCTGCAATCTTAAACGCCATCTCGTTAGAGTCAACATCGTGGAATGAGCCATCGAACAGCGTTGCCTTCAACCCCAACAACGGGAAGCCGGCCAACACGCCATTTTTCATCTGGTCGGAAATGCCCTTCTCAATCGCAGGGATGTATTCGCGAGGAACCGCACCACCTACAATTTCGTTGACGAATTCCAGACCTTCTGCGTTGGTGTCTTCTGCAGGTTCAAACTTCACCCACACATGACCATACTGACCGCGACCACCCGACTGACGCACAAATTTGCCTTCAATGTCGGACGTCTTGGTAATACGCTCGCGGTAAGCCACCTGTGGTTTACCGATGTTGGCCTCCACATTGAACTCCCGGCGCATACGATCCACCAGAATATCCAAGTGTAGCTCGCCCATGCCGGAAATGATGGTCTGACCCGTCTCTTCGTCGGTTTTCACACGGAAAGAAGGATCTTCTTGCGCCAGTTTACCCAGAGCAATACCCATTTTTTCCTGATCCGCCTGAGTTCTGGGCTCAACCGCCACAGAAATCACCGGCTCAGGGAATTCCATGCGCTCAAGAATGATCTTGGAGTCTTCCGAGCACAGCGTATCACCGGTGGTGGTATCCTTCAGACCAATGGCCGCCGCAATATCACCTGCCAGTACTTCTTTGATTTCTTCACGGGAATTGGAGTGCATCTGCACCATCCGTCCCACGCGCTCTTTCTTCATCTTGACCGAGTTGTACACCGCGGTACCACTCTCAAGCTTGCCGGAATACACCCGGAAGAAAGTTAACGTGCCAACAAACGGGTCTGTGGCAATTTTAAACGCCAATGCAGCAAAAGGGGCTTCATCGTTGGCTTCACGAGTGGCGACAGTTTCACCATCTTCCAGCGTACCTTCGATCGCCTTCACTTCTTCAGGAGACGGCAGATATTCCACAACCGCATCCAGCATGGCCTGAACACCCTTGTTCTTGAAGGCCGAACCGCCAATCACCGGGATGATTTCATTCGCCAGCGTACGCTTGCGCAGTGCTGCCTTGATCTCTTCCTCGGTCAGCTCTTCACCTTCCAGGTAGCGATCCATCAACTCGTCAGACGCTTCAGCTGCGGCTTCGATCAGGTACTCGCGCATTTTTTCGCACTTGTCCTGCATGTCCGCCGGAACTTCACCGTACTCGAAGGTCATGCCCATGTCGTCTTCATTCCACAAGATGGCTTTCATCTTGAGAAGATCGACAACACCCTTGAAGTTTTCCTCAGACCCAATGGTCATTTGCAGAGGAACCGGGTTGGCATTCAAACGGGTCTTGAGCTGTTTAACGACCATATCGAAATCAGCGCCGGCACGATCCATCTTGTTGACGAATACCATGCGGGGAACTTCGTATTTGTTGGCCTGACGCCAGACGGTTTCCGTTTGCGGCTGTACGCCGGAAGAACCACACAGAACCACAACCGCACCATCCAGCACTCGCAAAGAGCGCTCCACCTCAATGGTGAAGTCCACGTGTCCGGGAGTGTCGATAATGTTGATGCGATGCTTGTCGAATTGCTGCTGCATACCCGACCAGAAACAGGTGGTAGCCGCAGAGGTGATGGTGATACCACGCTCTTGCTCTTGCTCCATCCAATCCATGGTGGCTGCGCCGTCATGCACTTCACCGATCTTGTGAGACAGACCCGTGTAGAAAAGCACACGCTCGGTAGTCGTAGTTTTACCAGCATCTACGTGAGCACAGATACCAATGTTGCGGTAACGTGCAATGGGAGTAGTTCGTGCCACAGAAACAATCTCCAATAATCGTCTCATTCAAACGCCAAAAGGCAGCGATAATAGCTGCCTTTTATTGCGCCTTTATTGCGTTTGGGCCTTGCGGCCCAGCCTTTCAGCCACGCTACACACAGACTAAGAACAAACTTAGAAGCGGTAGTGAGAGAACGCTTTGTTGGCTTCAGCCATGCGGTGAACGTCTTCACGCTTCTTGACTGCACCACCTTTGCTTTGGGATGCGTCCATCAGCTCACCCGCCAGACGTTGAGCCATAGACTTCTCACCACGCTTGCGGGAGAACTCTACCAACCAACGCATAGCCAGCGCTTGACGACGTGCAGGGCGTACTTCAACCGGCACTTGGTAGGTTGCACCACCAACACGACGAGACTTAACCTCGACCAGTGGAGCAATCTTTTCCAGAGCTTCATCAAATACTTCGATGGAGTCCTGATTGGTTTTTTCAGCAACGATATCCAGGGCACCGTAAACGATACGCTCTGCAACGGCTTTCTTACCGCTGATCATTACCATGTTCATAAATTTCGCTAAGGTGACATTACCGTACTTAGGATCTGGTAATACGTCACGTTTAGCGACAACGCGTCTTCTTGGCATTTTACTTCGCCTTCTCTTCAGGGTTTGTCTAAGACAACGCTCTCACAACTTTTTCTGTTTTCGCGGATTTAACTCTGCTTCCACTGATTTAACTATGAGCGCGCTTAGCCTTACTCGGTTCAACCGAAAACGTTAATACGGATTCACAACGTCTTATTTAGGACGCTTGGCACCGTACTTGGAACGACCTTGTCGACGATCGCTCACGCCAGAGGTATCGAGGCTACCGCGAACAGTGTGATAACGAACACCTGGCAGATCTTTTACACGACCGCCACGAATCAGTACCACGCTGTGTTCCTGCAAGTTGTGACCTTCACCACCGATGTAAGAAGTTACCTCAAAACCGCTGGTCAGGCGCACACGGCAAACCTTACGCAGAGCTGAGTTTGGCTTCTTAGGAGTAGTGGTGTAAACGCGGGTGCAAACACCACGACGCTGAGGGCAAGCTTGCAGAGCAGGAACGTCGCTCTTCTGAACTTTACGTTTTCTAGGCTTACGAACCAATTGGTTAATCGTTGCCATGAAAAATAACTCCAAAAACATTAATGCCTTAAAAGGATAAGGCCAGTTAAAAATGATAAATGCGTCAACTGCTCAACACATTCACCCCAATTTCTAGGGGTCGCGCATTGTACGGGACTTATAAAACGACGTCAACCAGCTAAAATACGCCAATCCCACGATCCCAGCCCCCGTCAGCCAAAGGCTCACGACCAGCCCCCAGATAAAAAAAGCCCCCGAATGAACGAGGGCTCTTATGTCCCGGTAATCGGCCGCCAGGGCAGTCAATTACCGGATCAGCTTGCATTTACGCCATTAGCTCGCGCTGGACTTCAGAGCTTCGGTCAACGCAGCCTCTACCTCTGCTGCAGTTGGGCCATCAGACTCAATTGCCAGCTCGGCATCGCGCTGACGGCGACGTTCGGTGTGGTAAGCCAGACCGGTACCCGCCGGAATCAGTCGACCCACAACCACGTTCTCTTTCAGACCGCGCAGGTTGTCGACTTTACCGGTTACAGCCGCTTCGGTCAGAACTCGTGTGGTCTCCTGGAAGGAGGCCGCAGAGATGAACGATTCGGTGGCCAGAGACGCCTTGGTAATACCCAGCAGCTGACGCTCGTAGGTCGCTGGCTGATGGTCATCAGCACGCAACTTCTCGTTCTCTTCCAACACACGGTTGTACTCGGCTTGTTCACCCTTAACGAAAGAGGAATCACCCATGGAGGAGATTTCAACTTTACGCAGCATCTGGCGAATGATCACCTCAATGTGCTTATCGTTAATTTTTACACCCTGCAGACGGTAAACGTCCTGAATTTCGTTGGTGATGTAACGAGCCAGTGCTTCCACACCCTGCAGACGCAGAATATCGTGCGGATTACTTGGGCCGTCAGACACAACTTCACCCTTCTCAACCTTCTCACCTTCGAACACGGTCATAACGCGGTGCTTTGGAATCAGCACTTCGTAATGAGTCGAGCCATCCGGCAGAGGCTGGCCATCGTTCGGCGTAATGACCAGACGACGCTTGCCTTTGGTTTCTTTACCGAAGGAGATGGTGCCTGAAATTTCCGCCAGAATGGACGGCTCTTTCGGCTTACGGGCTTCAAACAGGTCAGCAACTCGTGGCAGACCACCGGTAATATCCCGAGTTTTTGAACTCTCTTGCGGGATACGCGCGATAATGTCACCCACGTTGATCTGATCACCGTTGGAGATGCTCAGAATCGCTTTCGCAGGCAGCATGTAGTGCGCCGGTACATTGGTGTTTGCCAGGCTCAATTCTGCGCCAGTCTCATCCACCAGAGTCACGGCAGGCTTCAGGTCTTTACCAGCAGCGGGACGCTCGGTCGGATCCAGAACCTCGATGGAGCTCAAGCCTGTGAGGTCATCCGTCTGACGACGAATCGACAGACCATCTTCCATACCGGCAAACACAACCTTACCCGCAACTTCTGTCACGATGGGGTGTGTGTGTGGATCCCACTTGGCAATGAACTGACCACCTTCCACAGACTCACCGTCTTTCACGGTAATCTCGGCGCCGTAAGGCACCTTGTAGCGCTCGCGCTCACGACCGTTGGCATCGGCAACCGCCAGCTCACCGGAACGGGAGACTGCTACCAGGTTACCGGCAACGTTTTCTACAACCTTGACGTTGATCAGACGAACAACACCGTCCTGCTTAATCTGTACGCTGTCGACAGCAGAAGCACGCGATGCGGCACCACCAATGTGGAACGTACGCATGGTCAGCTGGGTACCCGGCTCACCGATGGACTGAGCAGCAATAACACCGACGGCCTCACCCGGGTTAGCGCGGTGACCACGTGCCAGGTCACGACCGTAACACTGGGCACAGATACCGTGGCGGGTTTCACAAGTGATCGCAGAGCGAACCATTACCTCGTCGATACCCAGCTCTTCGATGCGCTCGACCCACTTCTCGTCGATCATGGTACCCGCAGGCACCAGAATTTCATCGCTGTCAGAACGAGTCACATCACGGGCAACAACACGACCCAGAATACGATCCCCCAGAGATTCGATGATGTCACCACCCTCGATCACAGGTGCCATGGTCAAACCATTGTCGGTGCCACAGTCGGTTTCAGTCACAACAACGTCCTGAGCTACGTCAACCAGACGACGGGTCAGGTAACCGGAGTTAGCGGTTTTCAGTGCGGTATCGGCCAGACCTTTACGAGCACCGTGCGTTGAAATGAAGTACTGGCCTACGTTCAGACCTTCACGGAAGTTCGCGGTAATTGGCGTCTCAATAATGGAGCCATCCGGCTTCGCCATCAGGCCACGCATACCGGCCAGCTGACGAATCTGAGCGGGGGAACCACGAGCACCAGAGTCGGCATACATGAAGACGGAGTTGAAAGAGTCCTGCTCTTCCTCTTCGCCATCGCGGTTGGTCACAAATTCTTTACTGATGCCTTCCATCATCGACTTGGCCACCAGGTCGTTGGCGCGGGACCAGATGTCGATCACTTTGTTGTACTTCTCACCAGCAGTTACCAGACCGGAAGCGTACTGCGATTCGATCTCTTTCACTTCCTGATCAGCAGCGGCAACCAGAGTGTGCTTGGCTTCAGGGATTTCAAAGTCGTTCACACCAATGGAAGAACCGGACTTGGTGGAGTACTCATAACCCATGTACATCAGCTGGTCAGCAAAAATAACCGTCGCTTTCAGACCAACGATACGGTAGCAGTAGTTAATCACACCGGAGATGGCTTTCTTCACCATTGGGCGGTTAACCTGCTCGAACGGCATACCTTTAGGCACAATCTCCCACAGCAGAACACGACCAACGGTGGTGTCTACGATAGAGGTATTGGTTTCCAGTTCGCCATCTTCACGGGTGATGGTTTCAGTAATACGAACCTTGATACGAGCCTGCAGACCGACTTTCTTGGAGTGGTAAGCGCGGGATACTTCCTGAGTATCGGCGAAAACCATACCTTCGCCCGGTGCGTTAATACGCTCACGGGTCATCCAGTACAGACCCAATACAACGTCCTGTGACGGTACGATGATTGGCTCACCGGACGCTGGCGACAGGATGTTGTTGGTAGACATCATCAGGGCACGCGCTTCGAGCTGGGCTTCCAGGGTCAACGGTACGTGTACCGCCATTTGGTCACCATCGAAGTCAGCGTTATAGGCCGCACACACCAATGGGTGCAACTGAATCGCCTTACCTTCAATCAGTACAGGTTCAAACGCCTGGATACCCAGACGGTGAAGTGTCGGTGCACGGTTGAGCATGACCGGGTGCTCGCGAATCACTTCGTCGAGAATATCCCAAACCACAGCCTCTTCGCGCTCGACCATTTTCTTGGCAGCTTTGATCGTCGTGGCCAGGCCACGCAGTTCCAGCTTGCTGAAGATAAACGGCTTGAACAGTTCAAGAGCCATTTTCTTAGGCAGACCACACTGGTGCAGGCGCAGAGTCGGACCCACAACAATTACGGAACGGCCGGAGTAGTCAACACGCTTACCCAACAGGTTCTGACGGAAACGACCCTGCTTACCTTTGATCATGTCGGCCAAAGATTTCAGCGGGCGCTTGTTGGAACCGGTGATGGCACGACCGCGACGCCCGTTATCCAGCAGTGCATCGACAGACTCTTGCAGCATGCGCTTTTCGTTGCGCACGATGATGTCCGGAGCATTCAGGTCCAACAGACGTTTCAGACGGTTGTTACGGTTGATCACACGACGATACAAATCGTTCAGATCGGAAGTCGCAAAACGACCGCCGTCCAGCGGTACCAAAGGACGCAGATCTGGCGGCAGAACCGGCAGCACTTCCATAACCATCCACTCGGGCTTGTTGCCGGAGTTGTAGAAGGCTTCCAGAAGCTTCAGACGCTTGGACAGCTTTTTGATTTTAGTTTCAGAATTGGTGTTTGGAATCTCTTCACGCAATTCCTGAATTTCAGCTTCCAGATCGATGTCGCCCATCAATTCCTGGATTGCTTCAGCACCCATTTTGGCTTCGAATTCGTCGCCGAACTCTTCCATCGCTTCGAAGTACTGCTCGTCAGTCAACAACTGACCTTTCTCCAGCGTGGTCATACCGGGATCGGTCACCACATAGGATTCAAAGTAGAGTACGCGCTCGATGTTACGCAGAGTCATATCCAGCAACAGACCCATGCGGCTTGGCAGGGACTTCAGGAACCAGATGTGAGCCGTTGGACAAGCCAGCTCAATGTGACCCATGCGCTCACGGCGAACCTTGGACAAGGTGACTTCAACGCCACACTTCTCACAGATGATGCCGCGGTGCTTCATGCGCTTGTATTTTCCACACAAGCACTCGTAATCTTTGACCGGGCCAAAAATCTTGGCACAGAACAGACCTTCACGCTCTGGCTTGAAGGTACGATAGTTAATGGTTTCCGGCTTCTTTACTTCACCGAAAGACCACGAACGAATCATTTCTGGCGACGCCAGTGCAATACGGATCGCATCAAACTCTTCAGTTTGACCTTGGGACTTCAGCAGATTAAGTAAGTCTTTCAAGGGACTGTCTCCAGTTGTCTCGAAAATGAGCCCCACCCTGGGGTAAAGCTCTTGTTATCTACAGTTCCTGTATTGGGTGTCATCATCTGACACAAACACCCCAGGAGTTTCCGGCACCGGTGGGAGCAAGCTCCCACCCAGTACTGACAGAGCAATTAGCCGTTGTCAGTTTCCAACTCGATATTGATACCGAGGGAGCGAATCTCTTTAACGAGTACGTTAAAGGACTCTGGCATGCCAGGCTCCATGCGGTGATCGCCGTCAACGATGTTTTTATACATCTTGGTACGACCCGCCACGTCATCGGACTTCACAGTCAGCATTTCCTGCAAGGTGTAAGCGGCACCGTAGGCTTCCAGCGCCCACACTTCCATCTCACCGAAACGCTGACCACCGAATTGCGCTTTACCACCCAGCGGCTGCTGAGTAACCAGGCTGTAGGAACCGGTAGAACGTGCGTGCATCTTGTCGTCAACCAGGTGGTTCAACTTCAGCATGTACATGTAACCAACCGTGGTCTGACGCTGGAACTCATCACCGGTACGGCCATCGTACAACTGCACCTGACCGGTATCGGACAGGTCTGCCAGACGCAGCAGGTCTTTGATTTCGTGCTCTTTCGCGCCATCAAATACCGCGGTCGCCATAGGCACGCCGTCGCACAGATTTTCAGCCATTTCCATGATTTCAGCGTCAGAGAAGGACTCCAGATCTTCTTTGTTCGCGGCCTGACCGGTGGTGTTGTACACCTCCTCCAGGAAACTGCGGACTTCAGCCACAGCCTTTTGCTCACGAATCATGTTTTCGATCTTAACGCCCAATCCTTTCGCGGCCATACCCAGGTGCATTTCCAGAACCTGTCCCACGTTCATACGTGAAGGTACGCCCAGCGGGTTGAGAACAATATCAACTGGCTCGCCGTTGGCATCGTGCGGCATATCTTCAACCGGCATGATGACCGAGATAACACCCTTGTTACCGTGACGACCGGCCATCTTGTCACCAGGCTGAATGCGACGTTTGATTGCCAGGTAAACCTTAACAATCTTCAGTACACCAGGAGCCAGGTCATCGCCGGTTTCCAGCTTGCGCTTCTTGTCTTCAAAACGCTCGTCAAGAATCTTGCGACGCTCGATCAGCTGCTCTTCGGCACGATCCAGCTGCTCGTTCAGCGCGTCTTCTGCCATACGGATCTTGAACCACTGTTCTTTTTCCAGTGAGTCCAGAATCTCGTCAGTAACGGCTTCGCCTTTCTTCACGCCCTTGCCGCTGGAAGCCTTTTGGCCAACCAGGGCATTACGCAGACGTTCAAAAGTTGCCGCCTCTACAATGCGGTACTCTTCGTTCAGGTCTTTACGGATGCCATCCAGCTGGGACTTTTCAATCTCCAGAGAACGCTGATCCTTTTCCAGACCATCGCGGGTGAACACCTGAACGTCAATCACAGTACCCTTGGTGCTGGTAGGCACACGCAGGGAGGTGTCTTTAACGTCGGAAGCTTTCTCACCGAAAATTGCACGCAGCAGCTTTTCTTCTGGAGTCAGCTGGGTTTCACCTTTCGGAGTGACCTTGCCCACCAGAATGTCACCAGGGCCAACTTCGGCACCGATGTAAACAATTCCGGACTCGTCCAGTTTGGACAGAGCGCCTTCACCCACATTGGGAATATCCGCTGAAATCTCTTCACTGCCCAGTTTGGTGTCACGGGCAATACAGGTCAGCTCCTGAATGTGAATGGTGGTAAAGCGGTCTTCCTGCACAACGCGCTCGGATACCAGAATGGAATCCTCAAAGTTGTAACCGTTCCAGGGCATAAATGCGATACGCATGTTCTGACCCAGAGCCAGCTCACCCAGATCCACAGAAGGACCGTCGGCCAGAATGTCACCACGGGAAACAGTGTCTCCGGTTTTTACAATCGGACGCTGGTTAATACAGGTGTTCTGGTTAGAGCGGGTGTATTTGGTCAGGTTGTAGATATCCACACCTGCATCACCGGACTCGGTTTCGTCATCGTGGGCTTTAACCACGATACGCGCCGCATCAACACGCTCAATCACACCGCCGCGCTTGGCAACCACACACACGCCGGAGTCGGAGGCTACGTTGCGCTCCATACCGGTACCAACCAGAGGCTTTTGAGCTCTCAGAGTCGGAACCGCCTGACGCTGCATGTTCGATCCCATCAAGGCCCGGTTCGCATCATCGTGCTCAAGGAACGGAATCAGGGAAGCCGCTACGGATACCACCTGACGCGGTGATACATCCATATACTCAACTTCGTCTGCAGTCTTCAGGGTAAATTCACCCATGTGACGTACAGAAACCAGATCTTCAGTCAGCTTGTTGTTTTCGTCCAGCGGCGAAGAAGCCTGGGCGATAACATAGCCAGCTTCGTTAATCGCTGACAGGTATTCGATATCGTCGGTAGCAACGCCATCGATAACCTTACGGTAAGGTGCTTCCAGGAAACCGTAGCTGTTAGTACGAGAATACGTGGCCAGAGAGTTAATCAGACCAATGTTCGGACCTTCAGGCGTTTCAATAGGACAAACACGACCGTAGTGAGTCGGGTGAACGTCTCGAACCTCAAAACCGGCACGCTCACGGGTCAGACCACCAGGGCCCAACGCCGATACACGACGCTTGTGAGTCACTTCGGACAGCGGGTTGTTCTGGTCCATAAACTGGGACAGCTGGGAAGAGCCAAAGAACTCTTTCACAGCAGCCGCAACAGGCTTGGCGTTGATCAGATCCTGAGGCATCAGGCCTTCGGATTCCGCCATGGACAGACGCTCTTTAACCGCACGCTCAACTCGCACCAGACCAACACGGAACTGGTTTTCAGCCATTTCACCAACGGAACGTACACGACGGTTACCCAGGTGATCGATGTCATCCACAACGCCTTTACCGTTACGGATGTCCACCAGAGTCTTCAGCACATCGACGATATCGTCGTTGGACAGAGTACCTTCACCGGTGTCTTCGTCACGCGCCAGACGACGGTTGAACTTCATGCGGCCAACGCTGGACAGGTCGTAGCGTTCCTGAGCAAAGAACAGGTTCTGGAACAGAGCTTCAGCAGACTCTTTGGTCGGCGGCTCACCAGGACGCATCATGCGGTAGATTTCAACCAGTGCTTCCAGCTCGCTGCGGGTAGGATCAACGCGCAGGGTATCTGAAATAAACGGACCGCAATCCAGTTCGTTGGTGTACAGGGTTTCCAGAGTGTCCAGACCCAGCTCTTCAACCTTGGCCAGAACCTCTTCGGTAATTTCAGTGTTACATTCAAACAGCAGCTCACCGGTCTCGGTGTCCGCCAGATCACGTGCCAGAGCACGACCCAGCAGGTACTCGCGAGGTACGGTCATCTCGTTTACGCCAGCCTTCTCCAGAGAGCGGATGTGACGAGCAGTAATACGACGACCTTCTTCAACGATCAGCTTGCCTTTGTTGTCCTTGATGTCGAAAGTAGCGACATCACCGCGCAGGCGCGCAGGAACCAGCTCAAACTTGTATTCACCATCGGCGATGGAGAACTTACTGGTGTCATAGAACATTTCCAGCATCTGCTCGGAGGTGAAACCCAGAGCTCGCAGCAGAATAGTGGCTGGCAACTTACGGCGACGGTCGATACGAACGTACACCAGATCCTTCGGATCGAATTCAAAATCCAACCATGAACCACGGTAAGGAATCACTCGCGCAGAGTAGAGCAACTTACCAGAGGAATGGGTTTTACCTTTATCGTGATCAAAGAAAACACCTGGTGAACGGTGCAGCTGGGAAACGATCACTCGCTCGGTACCGTTAATCACGAAGGTACCGTTGTCTGTCATGAGCGGAATCTCACCCATGTAGACTTCTTGTTCTTTGATATCTTTAATGGTTTTGTTCGATGATTCTTTATCGTAAATGATCAAGCGAACTTTCACGCGCAGAGGCACAGCAAAAGTGATGCCGCGCGATTGACATTCAGTTACGTCGAATGCCGGCTTGCCCAGTACGTAACTCACGTACTCCAGAGCAGCACTTCCCGAGTAGCTTACGATCGGGAACACAGATTTAAATGCAGCGTGCAGACCTACGTCCAAACGCGCCTCAGGAGACAAGTCTGCCTGAGTAAACTTCCGGTATGAATCCAACTGTATCGCCAGGAGGAACGGGACATCCATGACGTGCGGCAGTTTGCCGAATTCCTTGCGGATACGTTTTTTCTCAGTATATGAGTAAGCCATCAGTATTCCCCAGCTTGTTCACGGATAAGGCTTCATCTCGCCACAGCGATACGACCTGATGCAGTCTCTAACTCTCGCGTGGTATTCTCGTCGCAGAGAAGTATTCCCGGACCGACCTGTTATGAAGTAAACCCAAAGGGGTTCAACAACAGTCGACAATCCCACTCCCTACTATGACCTTTCGAGTCCCAAGGCTGCATAAACATCAGCTTTAGAGAATCACCGTCAGTCACGAACGGCAAAAAGGCCGGCGGACAAAAGCCCACCAGCCCCTGGTCAGACAGCCCTTTTAAGCAGACTGCCGAACCTTTCCTTCGCTAGCAACTGAATTACTTCAGCTCTACAGTAGCGCCGGCTTCTTCCAGCTGCTTCTGTGCATCTTCGGCAGCGTCTTTACCAGCGCCTTCCAATACAGTAGCAGGTGCAGATTCAACCATAGCCTTGGCTTCTTTCAGGCCCAGACCAGTGATTGCACGTACAGCTTTAATTACGTTAACTTTCTTATCGCCAGCACCGGTCAGTACTACGTCAAAGTCAGTTTTCTCTTCAGCAGCGCCACCAGCGTCACCGCCAGCAACAGCAACAGCAGCGGCAGCCGCAGTTACGCCGAATTTCTCTTCCATTGCTTCGATCAGTTCAACAACGTCCTTTACAGACATCTCAGCAACAGCATTGATGATATCGTCTTTAGTCAGAGACATGAGTCTATTCCTACATATAGTTGAGCGTTAGCGGCCACGAAAGCCCGCTCAGAAAATAATTTACAAAAGCCTGGTATCGAACCCCTGAGGGAACAATTAAGCGGCTTCCTGCTCTTTTTGGTCGCGGATGGCCGCAATAGTGCGAACCAGTTTGCCAGCGGCTGCTTCTTTCATCACGCTCATCAGTTTCGCGATTGCTTCGTCGTATGTTGGCAGGGTAGCCAGCATATTGACATCAACCACGGCACCTTCAAAGGCTGCTGATTTCAGCTCCAACTTGTCGTTTTCTTTCGCGAAATCCTTAAAAATACGCGCACCAGCGCCAGGATGTTCGGTAGAGAATGCGATCAAAGTCGGTCCGACAAAAGTGTCAGCCAGACACTCATAATCAGTACCTTCTACTGCGCGACGCGCCAGAGTGTTACGAACGACTTTAACCCAAACGCCGTTCTCACGAGCCTCTTTACGCAGGGCAGTCATAGCTGTCACAGACACACCACGTGCATCGGCAACAACAGCAGACAGAGCGCCCTTAGCAGCTTCCTGGACTTCAGCGACAATCGCTTTTTTGTCTTCGAGTCCTAATGCCACAAGATTTCTCCTGGATTTGATTAGCTCAACTTAAACCCCATAAGGGCAAGGAGCGCCAATCGTTGCTTCTATCCCAGCTTCAAACTTCAAAGCCGGAACGTTTTCGGTGATCAAATCCAGCAAATAAACTGAATTGGGTCTCACCGTCTGCGCAGGACATTAAGAATGTAAACTTCTGGCAATCTATACCGACTTCCAAACAGTCCAAATTCACCTGCGGTCTTTGACGGCCTGGCCAACAGTCTTTCCAATACCAGCGAAAGAACGCTAACCAGACCCCAAAGTACGTTAATCAGTGCTCTTAGATATCCAGAGACGACTGATCCAATACAACACCTGGCCCCATAGTGGTGCTCAAAGAAATTTTCTTCAGGAAAACACCTTTAGCAGAAGCAGGTTTTGCTTTTTTCAAATCGGACAGCAGAGCTTCCAGGTTTTCTTTCAGTGCTTTTGCATCGAAAGTCAACTTGCCGATTGCTCCGTGGATAATGCCGCCTTTATCTGCACGGTAACGAACCTGACCTGCTTTAGCGTTTTTAACAGCAGTGGCAACGTCTGGAGTTACAGTACCAGTCTTAGGGTTAGGCATCAGACCGCGTGGGCCCAGAATCTGACCCAACTGACCAACAACACGCATCGCAGCAGGATCAGCGATCACTACGTCGAAGTCCATGTTGCCAGCTTTAACGTCAGCAGCCAGTTCGTCCATACCAACAACGTCCGCACCGGCTTCTTTAGCCGCTTCAGCGTTGGCGCCTTGAGTAAATACTGCTACGCGTACATCTTTACCGGAACCGTTTGGCAGGGTAGTTGCACCGCGAACAGCCTGGTCAGATTTACGAGGGTCAATACCCAGATTGATGGCAACATCGACGGTCTCGCCAAACTTAACGGCAGACACTTCTTTCAACAATGCTACGGCTTCTTCGATACCGTATTGTTTGGTTGCATCCAGTTTTTCACGGATAGCGCGCTGGCGCTTAGATAACTTAGCCATTAAACCACACCCTCCGTTTCCAGACCCATAGCGCGAGCAGAGCCTGCGATAGTACGTACAGCAGCATCCATATCAGCAGCGGTCAGATCCGGCAGCTTGGCGGTTGCAATCTCTTCCAGCTGAGCGCGAGAAACCTTGCCCACTTTCTGAGTGTTTGGACGACCGGAACCACTCTTGATACCAGCAGCTTTTTTCAGCAGGAAAGAAGCTGGTGGAGTCTTCATGGTGAAGGTAAAGCTGCGATCGCTGTATACGCTGATCACAACAGGAACCGGAGAACCGTTATCCATGCTTTGAGTCTGGGCGTTAAACGCTTTACAGAACTCCATGATGTTCACACCGTGTTGACCCAATGCAGGGCCTACCGGGGGACTTGGGTTGGCCTGACCAGCAGGCACTTGCAGCTTAATATAAGCTTCAACTTTCTTAGCCATAGTTAATACTCCCAAAGTTGGGTGTTAGCGCCTCGAGCTGTCTGTGGCTCAGACAACCGTCTTAGGCTCCCCTGTCTCTGACGCCCCGTACAACACAAAATGTCATATCGAATTTTCAGAGACGCGAAAGCCCTCCTCTACCAGCGGCAGAAGAGGGCCAAAATATCCTTTTGGACTGGATCAGGCCTTTTCGACCTGACCAAATTCCAGCTCAACCGGAGTCGAGCGTCCGAAGATCAGCACTGCCACATGCAGGCGACTCTTCTCGTAATTCACTTCTTCAACAACCCCATTAAAGTCGTTGAACGGGCCATCAATAACACGAACCATTTCGCCTGGCTCAAAGATAGTCTTGGGCTTGGGCTTGTCAACCGAGTCATCAACACGACGCAAGATGGCGTCAGCCTCTTTCTCAGTAATCGGTGCAGGCTTATCAGCCTTGCCACCAATGAACCCCATCACGCGCGGAGTCTCTTTAACCAGGTGCCAGCTGTCGTCTGTCAGCTCCATTTGCACCAACACATAACCCGGAAAGAACTTGCGTTCCGACTTACGTTTTTGCCCGCCGCGCATCTCAACGACTTCTTCGGTAGGCACCAGAATGTCACCAAACTGGTCTTGCATGCCGGCAAGCTCAACACGCTCTTTCAGAGCTGCTGCCACTTTCTTTTCGTAGCCGGAATACGCATGAACTACATACCAACGTTTAGCCATGTGCCACCTCTAACCAATAATGAGAGATGCCAGCCAGCCCAGAAAGGTGTCCAGCAACCAGAGAATAATCGACATCACGATAACGACGGCAACCACAATCAAGGTGGTCTGGTTCACTTCCTGGCGGGTCGGCCACACCACGCGGCGAAACTCCGCCTGCGCCTCGCGCAACAAACCCCAAAAAGCATTGCCTTTGGCTGTGTTCACAGCAACAAAAACCGCCACCGCACCACCAGCTACCAGAGCCAGCACGCGATAAAGAACCGATACATCAGAGTAATAAGAGTTGCCGACCACGCCCGCAGCAACCAGCAGAACCACCACAAGCCACTTAAGGCCATCCAGGCGATATTCCTTGGCTTCGACATTTGCGCTCATAGTCTGCAGCAACCTTATCTCACTCTGATCTATTTAAAATATGGCAGGCCAGGAGGGACTCGAACCCCCAACACCCGGTTTTGGAGACCGGTGCTCTACCAATTGAACTACTGGCCTAGAAAATAAAAGCCGACATCAAGGTCAAAGAACACGGCTTTGACCTCAATATTCGGCCTTCAATTCATCGATTACTCGATGATTTTAGCTACAACACCAGCACCTACGGTACGGCCACCTTCACGGATTGCGAAACGCAGACCTTCGTCCATCGCAATTGGGTGAATCAGGGTAACAGTCATTTGAATGTTGTCACCTGGCATTACCATTTCAACGCCTTCTGGCAGCTCACAAGCACCAGTTACGTCAGTAGTACGGAAGTAGAACTGTGGACGGTAACCTTTGAAGAATGGAGTGTGACGACCACCTTCATCTTTACCCAGTACGTAAACTTCGCCTTCGAACTTGGTGTGAGGAGTGATAGAACCTGGCTTGGCCAGAACCTGACCACGCTGAACTTCTTCACGCTTGGTACCACGCAGCAGAACACCACAGTTCTCACCAGCACGACCTTCGTCCAGCAGCTTGCGGAACATCTCTACACCAGTACAGGTAGTTTTGGTGGTCTCTTTGATACCAACGATCTCGATTTCTTCACCAACTTTGATGATACCGCGCTCAACACGACCGGTAACAA
>NZ_JAHKRS010000016.1 GCF_018863235.1 Pseudomaricurvus albidus | reverse complement strand
CTGAGACCATTCAATCTCACTCAGAAAACCCGTGCACGCATCTACCAGCGCATTTTTAGATTGGCGAATCATCAGCGTTGGCAAGAAAAGTTGCATTGTGCTGAGTTAATCAGAGATCTGAATGAACAGGCTCTGAGGTGGGTTCAACCAAGGTCGTTATTTGATAGAGCTATTGAGTTCTTGTCGGCTCATCAGATCGCAATTCCCGGATACACGGTGTTACAGGATTTAATAGTTGAAGTTGTTCGAACCACAAACGACCGATTTGTTAATCAGGTTGAGAACCAAATCTCTAAAGATTTATCACAGATGTTGTCTGATTTGGTCGATAGCGGAGGCTCGTTACCTCTAAGAGAGTTACGCCAGTCAGCCCGGAACTTCACCGGAACCGAGCTGGAAAAAGAGCTTAATGTACATCGCCACATCCAGCACTGGATGCCGGAAGTGACAGTGGTCTTGAATACATTATTACTTTCCCAAAAAAATCAGCAACTCTTTGCCGGACGCGTGGACTACTATGGTGCCAAACTTAAACGGCAGTCTAAGGCAAATCAAGGACTATATTTACTGTGTTATTTGCAATCCCGCTGGCAACAGGCCCTGGAGCGCATTGCCGATGGCTTTGTTCATCATATCCGGCAGACCAAACAAAAAGCCAAAACCTATGCGCAGGAAGCCGTTTATCAAGACTGGCAAAATGCCGCCAAAAATGTCAGTAAGGCCGCCGATGTACTGCACTTATTTATCGACGATAACATTGATCAACAGCAGTCCTTCGGGACGGTAAAACAGAAGGCCCTGAATCTGCTCGCGGCGAACGAGCTGGAATCTGTCTGTTTGTTCCTCAACGAACAGAAGCGTTCGGTCGATGAGGCCATGTGGCAATATTACGACGAGAAAGACAGCTTACGGAAGGGTTTACTTCGTGAGCTCTTCCTATGCCTGCGCTTCGAAGGCAGTGAGGGAAGTCAACGCTTGGCCACAGGACTGGAGCATGCCCGAGTAGAGCTCTCCGCTAGTGGGGCTCTCGCCATAGCAGCCATCGACAAGCGGTTGCCAGCAAATAAAGTACTGTGCTTCCTGCAGGACAGCAGCGGTAACATCAAACCAGACCGCTACGAATGGTATCTCTATCAACAGATCCCCAGTAGGTTGAATGGTCAGTTGACCTTGCCTGAGGTCATTAAGTATCGGGCTCTGGATGCTGATCTGATCAATCGCGAGCGTTGGCAAGAAGAAAAGAATAGATTGCTAGAACAAACCCAGCTGCCAAAATTAACCACTGAACCCAATAAACTGATCGAGAAAATGGCCAGGGATCTGGAGGTCCGTTTACATGATGTCAGTGAATATCTGGAACACGATGATAACCGAAACATTATCCTGCGCAATCCCAAGGGAAAACGCTTATGGCGATTACCGATAGCGAGTAAAAAGTACCTGGTCAACAACCCTTTCTTTCAGCAGATACCGACGACTGGCGTCGCCGATGTGCTGCGCATGGTAGACCGCGACACGGGGTTCATTGACTGCTTTGAACATGTGCTTGGGGTTCAGTCAAAGAGCCGTACTCATGTGTATGACCTGCTGGCTATCTTGGTTGGCAATGCCACCAACCAAGGCATCTATGGTATCGCGCAAATCTCCGATCGCACCTATGATCAGCTCAGCACCATTCAGGCAAACTACTTGCGACTGGAAACCCTGAACACGGCTAATGACTGTATCAACAACGCCACGGCAAGGCTTCCTATCTTCAAACACTACAACATCCAGGAGGATGTGATCCATGCCAGTGCCGATGGCCAGAAGTTTGAAGCTCGGCGCGAGACCTTCAAGACCCGCTATTCCTCAAAGTACTTTGGAACCCAGAAAGGTGTATCAGCAATGAGTCTGATTGCCAACCACACGGCCATAAATGCTCGGGTAATTGGCGCAAATGACCACGAATCGCATTTCCTCTTTGACTTATTGATGAACAACAGCTCGGAGATCATTCCGGACGTGCTCTCCACCGATACTCATGGCGTCAATCACGTTAACTTCGCGTTGCTGGATTTGTTCGACTACAGCTTTGCACCGCGCTATGCTCAAGTCGGCAAAGTAATCAATGAGATGTTCGATGTAAAGGAAGACAAGAATCAACGAGTCCAGCTGTGCCTGAAAAAACCGATAAACATTAAGCGTATCACGCAGCATTGGGACACTGTCCAACGAATCGCGATCTCACTCAATGAACGTAAAACCACGCAAGCAACACTGGTCAGGAAACTGTCTGGCTACAAGAAAAACCACCCGTTGCTGGAAGCTTTAACCGAATACAACCGCATGGTTAAAGCCAACTATTTGCTGAATTATATTGATGACGCCAGTTTACGCAACTATGTTCAACGGGCGCTGAACCGAGGCGAAGCTTACCACCAACTGCGACGCGCGATCAGCAATGTTAATGGGGATCAGTTCCGCGGCAGTTCGGATGAGGAGATTCAACTTTGGAATGAGTGTGCCCGTCTGGTTACTAACACCATCATCTACTTCAACTCCACCATACTCAGTCAGCTCCTTACCAGCTTTGAGTATCAGGCAGATGAGGAAAAAGTCCGGATCGTTAAACAGGCTTCACCGGTAGCCTGGTACAACATCAACCTGAAAGGTATGTACAACTTCAATTTGAGTGAGAAGTTGCCCGATCTGGAGGAGCTAATGAGTTCAATTGAGGGGTATTTACCGGTTCAGGAAAAGTAACCCCCTCCCAGAGGTCAGTAATGGCAGGGGTTGTAGAGGTTTATATCCGTTTACGAGGGAAAATCCCCAGTACCCCAAGGCGGTACATTAACCGCAGTCACTCCGGATTTGTCATTGTGAGATGACCCTGGGGCTACTCATCCTCGTCGATATCACGCGAAGGATCTTTGTTGGAAGCGAGCCTGTATCTATGGTCATTATGACTGTTGGCGCTGCCGCCCTCATTGCGAATATTGTTTGTTTAAGGTTGATATACGCACACAAAGATGGTGATGTGCACATGAGGGCCAGTTGGATTTTCTCAGCGAATGATGTCATTGCCAATGCGGGTGTCATTCTGAGTGGTGCTCTAGTCTTGTGGTTAGACAGTCGATGGCCAGATATCGTCATTGGTATTGTGATCGCGTTTGTAATCTTGCGAGGAGCCAAAACTATCGTGGCGGATGCAAAAAACGAATTAGGCTCAGAAGCAGCGTTGGAGAAACCAATGAATTGTAAAGATATAAATCTAATCGACAAATAGGTCTATTGGATATTGCTCATGACTGTCGGCTTTTTGCTCAGAATTATCATTAACGAACGAAAGCATTGAACTTTCCATCAATGTCTTTAGACTAACTAACCTCTCAATCCTTAACTAAAGGTCAATAATTAGGTGCGAAACGCGTACGTACGCTCTTTCTTAGCGATTATCGTTTTACTGCAATCATTTGCAGTAGTCGCTGACGCGCACCAGTTTCATCAGTCCAATAACCAGCACGAAATCATTGCTGAGCATATACATGAACCAGCCGCCGTTATCGTAGCTGATGATGTCGATCAGCAAGATGACGCGCTAGATTGCCACCACTGCTGTCATTGCCACAGCTTAGGGTGCTCAGCATTACCTGTTTCGCCTTGCCATATAGGCCTAATTAATAGTCCTTCCGTGACATTTATGTATACGGATCGATACTCATCTCAACCTTCCGGTTCACTTTACCGCCCTCCAATAGTTTAGTCCTCGCCTTTAAGAAACGGTCGACTTTTTTCGACATAACGATTCATTTAGCAGGACATAAAATATGTTTTTCCATCAATACTCAGGCTCGCGCCTGCGTTTTTGCGCAGCCGTAGGGTTAGTTATATTCTCTATCGTCTCGAAAGAGGCTTTTGCTCAAAATAGCGGTCAACCGTTATCACTTCATCAGGCCATTACGAAAACCTTGGCGCAAAATCCTCAACTTCATCAATTTAATATAAAGAAAGATGTTCTTCTTGGTCGCAGGGAGACCAGTGAATTAACCCCCGCGCTGAATGTCAGCATTGAGGTTGAAAACTTTGCGGGTTCCGGTGAGTTGTCTGGAGTGACATCGGCCGAAACCACACTTGCCTTATCTTCTGTCATCGAATTAGGCGGTAAGCGGCGCGCTCGTCTATCCGTGGCTAACGCACAACTGCAAACGTTCGACTACCACCGTCAAGCCTTTACATTGGATGTTTTGGGTGATCTGACCAGTACGTTTATCCAGGCTCTTGAGGTTCAAGCATTGTCAGAACTTGCTGTAGAAGCACGTAACCTTGCGCAAAGCACTCTAAAGATTGTCAAAAATCGATCGAACCAGGGAGCCGCTCCGGAATATGAAGTTAAGCGTGCAAAATCTACACTCTCACACTCTCAGCTACAGGTTGATGCGCTAGAGCAACAGTTTCAGCGGTTACAGATCAAGATCGCCGCTTATTGGGGAGAAACCTTACCCAGCTGGTCCAAACTCGATGGGGATATTTATACCTACGGTACGGCATCAGATTTCATTGCTTTATATGAGCGTGCTAAATCGTCACCTGCAATCGCCCAGTTCGCCAGTGAAGCGCGCTTGAAAAAGGCTCAGGTCTCGCTTGCCAAAACTCAATCCAAAGCCGATCTGGGGTGGCAGCTTGGTGTACGTCGATTTGAAGATAGCGGCGATACGGCATTTACTGCTGGCGTGTCGATTCCATTATTCAGTGGTAAACGAAACAGAGGAGCACTGAAATCTGCGATGGCGTCCGAAAAAGAAGTGATTTACGAGCGTCAAACAGCGCTATTGAAGTTGCATGTGCAGTTGTTCGAAGCCTATTCACAGCGGCAACAGCATGTCGCAGCAGTCAAGGTCTTTCGTACAACCATCTTGCCGGACTTAAATTCTGCCTTAGCATCAACTCAGCGCGCCTACGAAACAGGACGGTACAGCTATCAAGACTGGATAGCGGCACAAAAAGAGTTACTTGATGCGAAGCGATCACTCATTGAGAGTGCCGCCGCTGCATCACTTAATCAGGCCGTTATAGAGCAACTCATTTCAGAGCCACTCAATTAGTCAGCAACGATAACTCAATAAACCCATTTTTATTTCGATGCATTTAAGCTTCGAAAAAACAGGATTAAACAATGAAAAAGCCATTTGCATTATTTCTTATCATTTTTTGTACAAGCCTTACTGCTGCCGTCCAGGCTAGTGAAGAACACGACCACAAACATTCTGAAAATAGTTCGCACGAAAAAGCCCACGATCAGAAACATAGTAATAAAGAAAAACACGATGATGACGAGCATGATCATGATGCCGAGAAAGAGCATGATCACGAGGAAGGTTCTCATCATGAAGATGGTGAAGAAGGCGAAACTCACTCTCACTGAACCCAAATTTTATTTCAATGTTAAAAAACATTGAAAAGACAGGATTAGACAATGAAACAGACATTTGCTTTATTTTTTATCATTTTTTGTACAAGCCTTACTGCTGCCGTCCAGGCTAGTGAAGAGCACGATCACAAACACTCCAAAGATAGTGCGCACGAAGAGGCCCACGATCAGAAACATAGTAATAAAGAAAATCACGATGATGATGAGCATGGTCATGATGCAGAGAAAGAGCATGATCACGATGAAGGCTCACATCATGACGATGGAGAAGAGGATGAGCACGGACACGGCGAGGAAAACTCGACTGAAATTAATGACGCCATGGCTCAAAAGGTGGGTATTGAAATCGCGCAAACTGGATCGCAAACACTCCACCAAACATTCACAACCTATGGGCGTTTGACGACGGCGCCAGAGAGCACCAGTCATGTTCGTGCACGATTTCCGGGTATTGTTCGGTCTGTGGCGTTCAATATTGGCGATCAAGTTAAGGAAGGCGATCTGCTTGCCGTCATTGAATCCAATGAGAGTTTAAAGCGCTACGATGTTCGTGCACCGATTGGCGGCACAATTATTCAACGTCATGCCAACAAAGGGGAAATGACACAGGAGCAAGTGCTGTTTTCGATAGCAAGTTTTGAATCATTGTGGGCAGATTTACGTATTTTTTCGACACAACAACAATCGATTAACATTGGCCAACCCATTCATGTAACGGCAGGTGAAAAGCGTATCGATTCGCGTATTTCTCACATGTTGCCAGCCGAAGAAGATTCGCCTTATCTTATTGTGCGAGCAAAAATCAATAACACTAAAAATAATTGGTTTCCTGGATTGATGGTTGAAGGGAAGATTGTCATCAACGAATTTGAGGCACCGATCGCCGTCAAGAATTCGGCTTTGCAAACTATGGGGGGGCGCACCGGAATCTTTGTCAAAGAGCATGACGACTACCGCTTTACTCCGCTCGTTCTAGGTCGCAGCGACGACGAATTTACAGAAGTATTATCGGGTATTCAAGGAAGCACCCAATATGTAATAGCGAACAGCTACTTAATAAAAGCTGACATCGAAAAATCCGAAGCCGAGCACGAACACTAAGGGGTATATGATGATTAATTCCATTTTACGCCTTGCCATCGAGCGGCGTTTATTATTTTTGTGTAGTATTTTTCTGATTGTCGGTATAGGTTTTTGGAGTTATCAAAAACTCCCTATCGATGCTGTTCCAGACATTACAAATGTTCAGGTACAAATCAATACTTCAGCTCCGGGTTATTCACCCCTGGAAGCAGAACAAAGAATTACTTATCCGGTAGAGACAGCACTGGCTGGGTTACCCAATCTTGCTTATACCCGATCCTTATCTCGTTACGGTCTTTCACAGGTAACCGTCGTCTTCGATGAAGGCACCGATATATATTTTGCCAGAAACTTAATTAATACAAAATTAGGCGCAATAAAGAGTGCCTTACCTCCAGGCATGGAACCAGAGATGGGACCGATTTCTACTGGGCTTGGAGAAATATTCATGTATACGGTACAAGCCTTGCCTGACGCCGTAGATGCTAATGGCAAGCCTTATGACGCTACTGCATTACGTGAGATTCAAGATTGGATCATAAAACCACAGCTTGCACAGGTTAAGGGCGTTGTAGAGGTCAACAGTATTGGTGGTTACAACAAGCAATATCATATAACCCCTGATGTTCAAAAGCTGTTGCATTTCAATGTTGGAATGGAAGATATCGTTCAAGCGCTAGAGGCCAATAACGGTAACCGCGGCGCTGGCTATATTGAGCGAAACGGTCAGCAACTATTAGTTCGTTCACCTGGGCAGCTAGCAACCATAGAAGATATCGCCAACGTCATTATCGCTGAGAATAATACAATTCCAGTTAAGGTATCTGATGTTGCGAGTATCGCTATTGGCAAGGAACTAAGAACAGGCGCTGCAACACAGGATGGTGTAGAAACAGTTTTGGGTACGGCCATGATGTTGATTGGTGAAAACTCCCGTACAGTGGCACGCGATGTGGCGCTGCGCCTTGAGACTATTCAAGCATCCCTTCCTGAAGGTGTAGTAGCGACCTCTGTATATGATCGTACGGCGCTCGTCGACAAAGCCATTGCCACAGTAAGTAAGAACCTTCTAGAAGGCGCAATACTTGTTGTTGCCGTATTGTTTTTATTATTGGGCAATCTCCGTGCGGCATTGATTACAGCTGCGGTGATACCACTAGCCATGCTAATGACGATTACTGGCATGGTCAAAACAGGTGTGTCCGCTAATTTGATGAGTTTGGGGGCATTAGACTTTGGGTTAATTGTCGATGGCGCAGTGATTATTGTAGAAAATGCTATCCGTCGTTTATCCAACGCGCAGCACGCAGGACAATTGGATTTACGTGAACGATTAAACGTGGTTTACGAAGCGACAGCCGAAGTCATTCGTCCCAGTCTTTTTGGTGTAGCAATTATTACCGTTGTGTATATCCCCATTTTTTCATTGACCGGTGTTGAAGGGAAAATGTTCCACCCTATGGCGGCAACAGTCGTTATGGCACTAATTTCAGCTATGGTGCTGTCATTAACGGTCGTGCCTGCCGCTGTAGCGGTATTCTTAAAAGGAAAAATCAGCGAAAAAGAAGGGATTGTGATTCGCGGCGCAAAATCTGCGTATGAACCGGCGTTGTTACTCGCATTAAAATTTCGCTGGTTGGTTGTAGGCAGTGCAACTGTACTGGTTGCGGCCTCTCTTTGGTTAGCGACAACGTTAGGCTCCGAGTTTGTACCGCAACTTAATGAAGGTGATATTGCATTGCACGCTATGCGAATTCCGGGTACCGGATTGGAGCAGGCGGTGGAAATGCAGGAATTGCTTGAACAACGCATAAAATCCTTTCCTCAAGTCGATAAAGTGTTTGCGCGTATCGGTACCGCCGAAGTGGCGACTGACCCCATGCCGCCTAATGTCGCCGATAATTTTGTGATTTTAAAACCGCGTTCACAGTGGCCAGACCCATCGCTTACTAAGCAAGAATTAGTTGAGCAAATGGAAAAATCACTCGAAGAATTACCGGGCAATAATTACGAATTCACCCAACCCATTCAAATGCGATTCAATGAATTGATCTCTGGCGTTCGAGCTGATTTGGGTATCAAAGTTTTCGGCGATGATCTGGATCAACTAGTTGTCACGGCCAATGATATTTTAAAAACACTGAGTAAAGTCGATGGTGCCGCCGATGCGAGAGTTGAGCAGGTTACTGGCTTGCCAACCTTGTCAGTCATTCCCAAACGGACTGCGTTGGGGCGTTATGGTCTCAATGTCTCCGAGTTGCAAGAGTGGGTAGCGACAGCAATTGGCGGTGAAAGTGCAGGAATACTGTATGAAGGGGATCGGCGATTTGAGCTGGTAGTTCGTTTACCGGAAACTGTTCGGCGAGATATCGAACGCCTAGCATTCTTACCCGTACCGTTACCAAACGGTGACTATGTTCCTTTGTCTGAAGTTGCCACCTTGGATATTTCGCCTGCACCGGCACAAATCAGTCGTGAAAATGGTAAGCGCCGCATTGTTGTTACAGCCAACGTGCGTGGTCGAGATCTTGGCGGGTTTGTTGAGGATGTAAAGGCCCAAATTTCGTCACAGGTAGATATTCCGGCTGGGTATTGGCTTGACTATGGCGGCACCTTCGAACAACTCGAATCTGCGAGTAAACGATTGTCTATCGTCGTACCGTTGACTTTACTGCTTATCATTGGCTTGTTGGTGATGGCTTTTGGGTCACTGAAGGATGCCCTCATTATTTTCAGTGGTGTGCCATTAGCTCTAACTGGTGGTGTTTTAGCCTTGGCACTGCGTGGCATGCCTATGTCCATTTCCGCCGGAATTGGTTTTATCGCTTTGTCGGGAGTTGCGGTGCTAAATGGATTAGTGATGCTAGCGTTTATCCGTGATCTGTGGCACGAGAAAGGTGACTTGATGCTTGCAGTAACAGAGGGCGCGCTTGTGCGTTTGCGACCCGTATTAATGACTGCATTGGTAGCCAGTCTTGGATTCGTGCCAATGGCATTAAACACAGGTACCGGAGCAGAAGTTCAACGCCCGTTAGCCACCGTTGTTATCGGCGGGATTATTTCCTCCACTTTGCTAACGTTGCTCGTGTTACCCGTTCTCTATCATTGGTTTCATAAAAATGATCGCCTAAAAGTTGTGAAGGCTAATAACTAATCGTCCTTAATGAAAGACGCGGCAAAAACGTTGCCGCGTCTGGATAACAAGCAAGGAAAAGAAATGCATAACCACGGTCACGCACATAATAGTGATGATTCAAGTTCAAGAATTGCTTGGGCTTTTTTCCTCAATGTCGGCTTTACAATCATTGAATTCATTGGTGGCTGGCTTACTAATAGTACAGCGATCATGGCGGACGCGGTACATGACTTAGGCGACAGCCTGTCGATTGGGTTAGCCTGGTTTTTATCATATTGGAGCAATAAGCCCGCAAGCGGAAATTTTAGCTACGGCTACAGACGCTTTTCGCTATTAGGGTCTTTGATAAATGGGATGGTATTGGTTGCTGGCTCCCTTTGGGTGCTAAGTGAAGCCATACCTCGCCTGCAAAACCCGGAAATGCCTGTCGCTGAAGGTATGCTCGGTATGGCTATCTTTGGTATAGCCGTGAATGGATTCGCTGCGTACAAACTCAGCGGAGGAAAAACCTTAAATGAGCGGGTTTTAAACTGGCATTTGTTAGAAGACGTCTTGGGGTGGGTAGCAGTATTCATTGTCTCTATCGTACTTATGTTTGTTGACTGGCCAATACTCGATCCCATTTTATCTATTGGTTTCACCCTATTTATTGCCTTTAATGTCTTTCGCAATTTATGGAAAACCGGGCTCCTATTTTTACAGGCAGTACCAGATAAAAAACTTCATAATCAGATTGCAGAAACTCTTAAGAAATTAGCGGGTGTAAAAGACGTGCACCATCTTCATTTGTGGTCATTGGACGGTGAGCATCATGTGTTAACAGCACACCTTGCGTTATCACATACGATGGACTTATCCCACCAGTTAAATTTGAAACAAAAGATTGCCGATGAATTGGATTATTTTGACCTTGAACACACCACTATTGAGTTCGAGTTTGAGGATGAAAGTTGTCGCGACACGCTCAAATAAAGGACGATCTTCGGTAAGCTACAGAATTTGAACAACTTTTGAAAATACATAATTAGTAACAGATAGGTGACACGATTGGCCAATATTGAAGATTACCTTCATGCAGCAACGCGAGATAACACCCGAAAAAGCTATCGCGCCGCGATTGAGCATTTTGAAGTGTCGTGGGGTGGATTTCTCCCTGCGACCGCCGACAGTATTACCCACTACATAGCGGACTACGCCGATAGTTTGTCCATTAACACCCTACGGCAAAGACTAGCCGGTATTGCAGCGTGGCACCAAGATCAGGGATTTCCAGACCCAACAAAAGCACCCCACGTTAAAAAGGTGCTTAAGGGTATCGCTGAGCTGCACCCAACAACCCCCAAACAAGCTAAACCTATCCAACTGCATCATTTGAAGCAATTAATAAGCACCTTAGATCAAACGGTTCAAAACGGATCTCAAATAAACGGCTTGCAAGCTATCCGTGATAAAGCTTTGTTGCTCATGGGGTTTTGGCGAGCTTTTCGCAGTGACGAATTGGCCCGTCTCTGTGTTGAACATGTACAGGCTGAGTCAGGCAAAGGTATGGAAATATTCGTCCCGCGTAGCAAAGGCGATCATTCACGCTTAGGGCGACACTACAAAGCCCCAGCACTCAAACAACTTTGCCCTGTTGAGGCCTACCTCGATTGGATTCACGCGGCACAGCTAGGCAAAGGACCCGTATTTCGTTCAATTAATCGTTGGGGGCATATTGCGGACACGGCACTGCACCCTGTGAGTATTCTTGGCATTATTAAACAGTGTTGTATAAGAGCAGAGATCGATGAGGCTGAGTTTTTTAGTAGTCATTCATTACGTCGCGGCTTCGCTACTTGGGCCAATACTCAGGGGTGGGATACAAAGTCCCTGATGGAATACGTTGGTTGGAAAGATGTTCAATCAGCCATGCGTTACATTGAAGTCGCCGATCCTTTTTCGCAACAGTTACTCGCGAATGGTCAAACAACGAAAGCAGACGTTGATTAAGGTCTAACAGCATGGTCGCTATTTATCAGACAGCCTACCCGAGACTGAAGCAAGAATTTTCGCAAAAGGATCTGAATGAAGTCTACACACCAACGAGTAAGGAATTAAATTTCGCCATTAAGCACTGTAAGCGAAGTAGTGCCTCCTACCTTGGCTTGTTGGTACAACTGAAAATAGTACAACGATTGGGACGATTTGTGCCCATCAAAGATATTCCTACAGGCATTATCGAACACATTAAAAAGGCTGTTCGCAGTCGATCGTCTAAGACTGAATTGAATACATATTTCAGCTCAGGAGCTAAAGACCGGCATATTAAGTTGGTTCGGAAATACTTAGGGCTTAAACCCTACGATAATGACGCAACGGGTGTTTTGATTTTCCAATGGGCTTTAGAAGCCGCAAAAACCAAAGAGGCGTTGGCAGATATTATTAATGTCAGCTTGGAATATTTGGTTAAAGAAAAGTATGAGCTGCCCCCGTTCAGTGTACTTCAACGCTTATGTCAAAGTGCTCGCGCCGAGATAAACAATAGGTACTTTGACCTGCTGTCGAATTTTCTGAATTCTGAAGGTCGAGCGGCCGTCAATAAACTCTTGAATGCTTCAGGACCTGATAGTTATGGCTGGACTGATTTAAAGCACGAGGCAAAACGACCAACCCCACGAAATATTCAAGCGTACATTCGCTACTTGGAGTGGCTTTCGTCATTGCAAACTATGTTGCCAACTGACCTAGGGCTTCCTCCGACCAAGCATCGCCAGTACATTAACGAAGCTAAAGCTCTTGATCTAAAAGAAATAAAAAGACTCAAAAGTAACAAACGTTCGGCGTTGATGATTGTGTTAATTCGACATCAATACGCGCAAACTCTCGACAGTGCCGCACAGATTGTCATTAAAACGCTTCAAAAGATCGACCGCACAGCACAAAAAAACCTCGAAGAGTATCTGGCGCATCATCAGAAACAAACTGACAGGCTCATTTCCGTGCTGTCAGGGACGGTTAAAGTTTACCTTGATAAGCCCGATTCGGTATCCGCATTCGACCCTGTTCTCGCCAAGGACGGGAAGACAATACTGGAGATGTGCGATCAATACATGGCCTACGCGGGAAACAATTACTTACCCTTCATGGTACCGCTCTACAAGAAACAGCGGTCGGCATTATTTCGAGCCATAGAAATACTGAACTTAGAATCAGCCACTGAAGACAAAGACGTTTTGAAGGCGTTTGAATTTATCCGAGAGTGTAAAAATCGACGAACGGAACTACTCCAAATAAAAGAAAACCCTGAAGACCCAGATAGCAAAAATATTATTAATATTCGATGGGTGCGGGACAAGTGGTGGAAGCTGGTTACGGGTAAGGCATCAAAAACAGCTCACGTTACACACGTCAACAAACACAATTTTGAACTGTGTGTATTTGATCGTATTGCAGAAGAGTTGAGTACGGGCGACTTGTTTATTCCTCACAGTGAAACCTTCGACGACTACCGCGAACAAATGATTTCGTGGGAACAGTATGAAGAAGAATTGCCTGGTTATTGTAGTGAGCTGGGGTTGGTCGCCGGTGACACGGCTTTCACCGAAGCCTTGAAGGTGCAAATGAAAGAAGCCTGCGTCTTGGCTGATAGTGTGTTCCCAGATGACGAATACGTCCGAATAGAACAAGGCAAGTTAATTATCGGCAAGCCAAAATCTAACGAATCCTCAGCAGAAGTTGAAGCGATTGCACCGCTACTCGCGGAACGGCTTGAAAAAATCAATCTACTTGAGGTCATTATTAACGTAGAAAAATGGCTTTCTTTAAATGAACTATTCGGGCCACTGTCTGGATTTGAATCGCGTATCGATGACCCGTTATTGCGATTTGTCCTTTCTCTGTTTTGTTATGGCACCAACATTGGGCCGACTGAAACCGAACGATCAGTTCGAGGAATTAGCCGTAAGCAAGTTGCATGGCTCAATCTTAAACGAACGACACCAGAAAGGCTGGATAAAGCCATCGTTAAAGTGAATAACGCGTACAAAAAATTTGGTCTTATTGAGTGCTGGGGTTCGGGTAATAGTGTTTCAGCCGATGGTAAACTATGGGATCTTTATGAAGATAATTTATTATCAGAATATCACCTGAGATACGGTAGTTTCGGCGGTATTGCTTACTATCACGTATCAGATACCTATATTGCCTTGTTTAGCCACTTTATACCCTGTGGCGTGTATGAAGCGATCTATATCTTGGATGGACTCCTTAACGACGAATCCGATTTTAAACCCGATACAGTACATGGCGATACCCAAGCTCAATCCACACCCGTATTTGCACTGGCGTATCTGCTTGGAATCAAGTTGATGCCCCGCATTAGAAATATTAAGGATCTAACATTTTACAAGCCAGACAGGGAAATGGTTCTCCAGCATATACAGTCGTTATTTCATGAGCCAATACGATGGGATCGTATCGAGAAGCATTACCCAGATATGCTCCGAACAGCTATGTCGGTGAAGGCTGGAAAAATCACGGCATCAACCATATTGCGACGCTTCGGCACCAAGAACCGTAAAAACAAGCTGTATTTTGCCTTCCGAGAACTTGGAAGGGTGGTTCGTACAATGTTTTTATTGGAGTACATTACCGATGTCGACTTACGTAAAACAATCCAAGCAGCAACATGTAAGAGTGAGGAGTTTAATGAGTTTGCGAGATGGTTATTCTTTGCAAATGGCGGGAAAATCGCTGCCAATTTAAAGCATGAGCAAAACAAGATCGTAAAATACAATCATCTGCTTGCCAACGTCGCTATCCTGTATAACGTCAATGCCATGACCAAAGCTTTTAATGAATTACGAGAAGAAGGCTATGATATTAAACGTGAGCATATGGCCAAGTTCTCACCGTATCATACAGCGCACCTTGGAAGACTGGGGAGCTTTGAGCTTGATCTGACTAAAGCAGTGGTGCCAATTGGCTACAAACTTCAACCTGACTAAATATTCAATATAATCAGTGATTTACGATCGAAGTGGCTAAATCCAACACTTTTGCCGGCCGGACCTCTCGATCGCAGTGAGGGGGTGAGGCTGGCGCTTGGCCGCTCTCTATTGCTGATCTGGTATAGTAGTTGTTATCAAAAATAGCTGGTAGGACTTGAATTACGCGCAGCTACCTGTATTATGCGTAATTATGCAATTGGCGCGTAATCCCGCGTAAGTCACAAAACAAATATAGAGGTCCTTTTTATGGAAGGGTGGCACTATCCACGAACAGAGCTGGCAGAACAATACCTTGGCCTACTGGCCCTCGGTATCTCATCAAGCCTAGCGATCATAGCACCTCGACGTAAAGGAAAGACGCTATTCATTCTTCAGGATCTCGCGCCACTATCGCAGAAGAAAAACTACATCCCTGTCTATGCGAGTCTATGGCAAAACATCAATGCCCCCCATGAAGGACTGATCGCAGCCCTGGAAGATGCCATTGCGGCGCTCGATAAAAAAGCGACCTTCAGCCGGTTGCTCAACGCCAAAATCAAAAAGACCACCGTAAGCAACGAGCTGCTGGGGAAAATGGAAGTGGAGTTTGCCGACAATCCGAGTAAACCAACCAGCAAAGAACTCGCCTATCTCGATCAGTTACTCAGTATGCTGGTCGAAAAGGCTGGCAAGAAAACGGTTTTGCTACTGATTGATGAAGTGCAACATCTAACAACGTCCACCCAGTTTGACCCGCTTGCTCACACGCTCCGGACCATGCTGGACAAGCGCCAAGGCAAGGTAAAAAGCATTTTTACCGGCTCCTCCAGACACTATCTGGATCTGCTGTTGAACGAATCAAAGTCACCGTTCTACCACTTCGTTGAACAACACGATTTTCCAGACCTCGATGATCAATTCATTGAATTTCTGAGAGACAAGCTGGCCAAAAACCACCAGATCACTATTGCCATTCAACCATTACGCAAAGCCTTCCTGGACTTGGATCAGTCACCGTACTGGATGATGAAGCTGATCGCCCAAATGATTACCTTCAAGGCTACTGTTGAGGAAGCCTTGGAATATGTGCTTCAGCTTATGGAAGCAACCGAAGATTTCGAGGGCATATCAAAGAGACTGAAGCCGATCGACCGGCTTGTGTTTCTGGCGCTTTGCAAGGGTACAAACCCCTTCTCAAAAGAGCTAATGGCGAGAATAGACAAGGAAACCGATGTTAAAGGCGTCGCTTCTAATATCCAGCGAGCCATCAAGCGTCTATCGGAAGCCAGTCTAATCAGCCAGACCCGAAAGGACGGGTACAACATTGAAAAGCCCGGTTTGAAGCGCTACTTGGAACAGCAGCACCAATAAGAAGGAGTCTAACGGATGCAGACAACGGTTAAACGATGGTTCACCGACAAAGGATATGGATTTCTGCACAATGGGGGTGATGCCCCGGACATCATGGTCCACGCAAACGAACTGAAAAACTGCCAGTACTTGCGTCCAGGGAGGACAGTGGAATTTGAATGCCACATCAACAGCAAAGGCCTGGTGGCTAAAAACGTCAGACTGGTTCAAGACCAGCCTAAAGCCCCCAATCAACGCCATTCACAGCAGTATCCATTCCAAAGATCCGGCTATGGAAGGTACTAGCGCCATAAAAGGGTACATCCTCGATGACCCTTTTTTTATTGGTTTTCATTCGATGACCGGGATAATCCCACGCTACACAGGTCTATCCAAGACTTCTATGTGCAGGTGTCTCCTGGCTCGATGCTCATTCAGCAACCTGGTTTGCCGGGTTGCTAGTTTGGCACCTCGTAGTAACGTTTAAATAAACCACTCTTTATAGGAGAACATTCATGAAGTTATCTGCACTTTTCGGCTCTTTGGCCTTGGTTCTTATCGTTAGCGGCTGCGCCTCCAACCAGCACGTTTACTCTTCTGATGGCAAATGCCTGACCTGCTGGAACAACCCTATTACCGGCAAGCCCATCAACCATGATGGTAAAGCTAACCAGGAACAAACAGCACAGGAATCACAGGTAACCCAGACAACGACTACCGAAACTACCGTTGTAAATACCACTACCGCTAAGCCAACTGAGCACAAAATCGTATTTACCGTGCCAGTGAATGTGGATGTCGCGTTCCTCAAGATTAAGAAAGAATTCAACTACTACACCGAGCAGGAAATCCGTCAGGAGTGGGGGAGCATGGCCGAAGCCAAAATGCAGACTTTCGCCTACGCCTACGATGCTACTCCTTCGGTTTACTACCACATGCGTGCCGATCGCAACCACGATGGCATTCAGGCAATCATCGACAGCCAGATCGAGAAGCAGTCTGACAAGGAAAGCAAAATCACGATCACTTACTGGCTAAGAGATAAGTCTGTTAATGCCAGTCAGTTTGGCGAATCACTGAAAAATCGAACCAGAAAGGCATTAAACATCTAACCTAACTCAAAATTGCGTGATTGTAATCAATCACGCAAAACAATTTGTTGGGGGTTAAGCTTCGTGGAGAAAACGCTTATGTCGATTTCAGAGTTTGAAGGTATTTCTGTTTCAGCTAGAGAAGCCGAGAAAAAAACGAATGGTAAAAGAACCATTGATCGTATCGAAATAGAGATTTCGGATTCCTTGCCAATCAAACAAGAGTATGAAAATAGTCGCAGCGATTTTTTCCGAGGCATTAGTTTCAGTCTCTCTATTAACGATGCTGAAATATTGCTTGAGAAGCTTGGTGAAAAGCTTGGATACATTAAAAAACTGGAATCTCAGGGGCATATTTCGATAAAGAGATATGAGTAAAAAACCTTCTCAAACTTGGAGTGATGAATGATCAGAACAATAATTGGCTTCATACTGGGAGCTGTTGCGACCTTCTATACACTGCCCTTTATTGAGTCCGGAACCGGTAAACTGCCAAGACCGGCTATCGGTGACTGGTTTTCGTCTGACAATAACAATCACTCCTCAAACATCATCAACTCAGTACCACCTTCTGATTATCGCCAACATGCTGACAGCAAGCTTGCAGCAGAGGTCATGACGGCCATTTCCGTTACCAGAACACGCGCCCTCAATGACCAGACATCCGATTACGTTGTAAAGCTCATTACAAACCTGATTGAACGCGAACCAGGTATTCAGTCATTCGTCCGTGAGAGACTCGGAAACGGCCTGACAAATCGGGAGGCACTTGAGATCTTTGAAAAGTACTACTCGATCCAAGGATGAATCGTATGAAGGCCCTTATCGAAATCAATGTCTATGGCGGAAATACACTTTTAGCAACGCTCAAAAAGCATGATGACCTGCCAACTGGGATCTACTCCGACCGCCCGGTGAAGTCGCTGATTAATCTCACGCCGTGCGTGCAAGCCAATGTAAAGCTCCAGATAGAAACGGTCTCATTGAGTAATGATGACACTTCACTTCTGGTTAGCGATAAACGCCTCCAAGTATCAGAGATTCTTCAAACCCTGGGGGTGGAGAACTTCGTGGGCTTCGTAAAAGATGCAGAGCGTCACGGTTGGATAGTGGAAAAGTACATCGACGGTATTAACCAGTACTTCCATTTAGATCACAACAATCAGCCACTCTCAGCTCCTGCCATCTTATCGGAAAACATCCTTACCTTGTTTCTGTTCATTCTCATGGCAGCAACTCCTGCCGTAGTTTTGAAGTTTATGAGCAGTGGCTATTTGGGAAGTCCTTTCTGGGTGTTTGCCCTGTTCTTAGGGCTTACTTCAGTCGTGTATTTTCTCTCGTTCGGCGTCATGCAGTATATGAGGACCAGAGGGGAACCAATATTCTAAGGTGGCAACCATGACACAATACTCCATCGGTGATTGCGTTCTCGAACGTTCCGATCCTTTATTTGAAGAGGCGCTGGCCAGCGCCTACAAATCTCGCGAGCGCCCCTTGTGCCTTTGCTCAACTCCCGGCGTGCCAATGTATATTGCTCGCACCGGCGACAACAGCTATGTGCTGAAGCGAATGCCAAACAGTGGCCAACAGCATCATCCAGACTGTGATTCCTACGAGATCCCGGCTGAACTCTCCGGTCGTGGAGCCGTTGAGAACAAGGCTATTTCAGAAGACCAGGAAACAGGAATAACCAATCTGAAACTGGACTTCACCCTCTCAAAGGTTTCTCTGAATCGAACGATTAGCAAGGGTGAAACCAAAGAACCCACTGCGGTCAAAGCAGATCCAACCAAGCTTACCATCCGATCGCTGCTCCACTTCCTCTATGAAGATGCAGGCCTTAACAAGTGGGCACCAAACATGGAAGGCAAGCGCTCCTGGTATGTGATCAGAAAGTACCTCCTACAAGCAGCGCAAAACAAAGTCACCAGAAAACACCCACTAGGAGAAGCACTGCTGATTCCAGAGCAGTTTTCTCTGGACCACAAAGATGAAATTGTGGCCAGACGCAGACAGTTCCTATCCAAGCTGAAAAAGCAGGGCAACAAACAGCCTATGGGCATACTCATTGGCGAAGTGAAGACGATCGAAGAAGCCCGGTTTGGATTCAAGATGATCGTCAAGCATATGCCCGATACTCCGGTTTACATGGGAGAGGATGTTTACAAGCGAATAAATAAGGCCTTCTCCACTGAGCTTGCTTTTTTCCATGAAAATGAATCCATTCATTTGCTAACAATCTGTACTTTTCTTCTGAGCGCATCCGGCAGTCCCCAGGTGGATACCATCTCTTTCATGGCCGTGGATCGGAATTGGCTTCCCTTTGAAAACATAGAGGAGCTTGAACTCCTGGAGCGGCTCTGTACAGGGAAGCGTCATTTCATCAAAGGCTTACGCTACAACCTTGGATCGTCTGATGTCATAGCCTCGGTTCTTCTAACCGATACTGAAGGAAAACCTACGGCTGTTTACCTGGTTCCAGCAGGAGCGACAGAGAGCTATTACGACGAGCTGAACGCGGTTGTTAGTCATAGCGAGTTACCAAGTCAAATCCTTGATGTGAATCAGGAAGATACCCTTAGCGCCGTTTAAGAAGTAGGAATAACAATGAGAACACTCGACCAGAATCAAATAGAAAACATCTTCCAGGAGTTGAGAGACAATATTTCGCCTGAGCATGGTAAGGCAATCATTGGTCTAGATAATGTAAAGCCTTCACACCACGAATTTGAGAGCCTCGAATGGCGATACCGGTTAGGTGGATACACCGAAGCTCTATGCGCTTGCGACATCCTGAGCAATAGTGTTTATGAGTCTGCAATCGCTGAAATATTCGGCCAAAGGCCAAGGGATGGAGCAGACCGTCCTGGGCGAAAACATAAGTACAGCGTTGACATCAAAACGGAACAAAACAAGCAGTTCACGTTCGATGTGCCATCAATGAACCCACTCGATGCTTACTTTCAGCTCACCAAACGTATTGCTTATAAAACGATACCCGGTATCGTCTCTGTATTGGTATACGCTGGCTTTCATACTGATCGAAAACCTAATTCTTCACCTCTCAGATCCTTTGAGAAGGACGAGCTGGTATTTGTAAGCCTCGTTTAATCTATTCAAAGGAACGTGTCATTATGCTCATATTAACTCGGCGAATTGGTGAAACTCTCATGGTAGGCGACGACGTTTCCGTCACCATATTGGGGGTCAATGGTAACCAGGTACGAATCGGAATCAACGCACCAAAAAACATTGAGGTCCATCGCGAAGAGATATACCTCAGAATTCAGCGCGGTGATGAATATCAACCCTCCGATAACCTTGGCGGTGGTGAAAAAACGGGAAGTATCTCTGACATGGTTTACAGCAAAGGATATGGATTCATTTATTCACCGGGATTCGATGACAATATCTTCTTCCATGCTTCCGGTGTTGAAGATAACTTATTCAACGACCTCCACGAAGGTATGGATGTTTGCTTTTCAGTAGAGCGGGGCAATCGTGGCCTAGTCGCAACCGGAGTTAAGAAGGTATGAGAATCCTAGCTCCAGCGAAGTTTTTGTATTCATTTCTGATTGTTCTGTTCGCTTTAGTATCGCCGTATTCATTTGCTGAAAGCTTCATGGCGAAGGTTGTCGGTGTCTCCGATGGAGATACGGTAAATGTTTTGACAGATAAGCCGTGCAATTCCGGAAAAAACTGTAAAAGCGGCAAGATCCAGTATCGTGTTCGGTTGGCAGAAATTGATACGCCTGAGAAGAAGCAACCTTATGGCAGCCGTTCCAAACAGGCCTTATCGGATCTTGTGTTCGGACGCCTGGTAAAAGTCGATACTGTTGACACTGACAGGTATGGCCGCCTGGTAGCAAACCTTTATGTTGACGGGAAGTGGGTTAACGCCGAGCTTGTTAAATCTGGCAGCGCCTGGGTCTATCGCCAGTATGCAAAGTCTCCCTTACTCTTTGAATTTGAAAAGGATGCGCGAATCAACAAACGTGGCCTCTGGGGCCTACCTGAAGCAGATCGAATTCCACCTTGGGAATGGCGTAGGAATAGAAAATGAGTAACCAGATGATGGACGCTCTTACCTGTGCGCTGCTCCCTCAAGCGCTGAATCTTGCTGGTTAGTTCCGGTGACTTTGTAGGAAGCTTTAGGAATAGCGATCCCGTACCAAAAGATTCGCTTCGATACTCAGGTTTGCCGACCTGAGTATCGACCTCTATACATTTTCACTTTCCTCCTTATCCAATTGATCAATGTATTCCGCTACGGCCTTTGCCGTGCAGAACAGTCCTGCTCGTCCGTCTATTTTCTTCAATCGGAGCAATAACTTACCGTCATAGTGCGCCTTCTTCAGCGCATCTACCGTCTTGTACTTCAAAACGTCACGAATCTCTTCAAGCCCGAGCAGATGGCCATACTTGTTCGCGATTTCTTGCTCGCGTGAATACTGAATGATTAATGGGTATACGGATTTAATGGTTGATGGGGCACCTTCACCCCATCAATCTGATACCACCCTCAGATGGTTGATAGATCGACTCCGTAGTTGAGTTCCTCTGCGAAGTCCGGCAGTCCGTAACCGATGGTTTTCTTGTAGAAAGGAGAGACCTTCGCAGTCGGTGCCTTCTTCTTGTGCTTCGTGGTGTAGAGCATTCGTGCCCGCATCACCTCGAAGGAGTAACCGCGCCCTTCACGGTTCTTGTCCTTGGCCAGTCGGTTGATGGACTCCGTGTAAGCGTTGGTGACGGGCATGTCCGTCTCGAAGTAGGTCATGGTCTCTTCGCGCCAGTTTCCCACTGCCCTGACCAGATCGCTCCAGACTTCCTTTTGGCCCTTCGGGATGGTGGCTATCCACTCGTCCAGGGCGGCTTCTGCCTGGAGCCGTGTGGTGGCGTCCCAGATGCCGTAGAAGCGCTCCTTGTGCTCGTAGGCGGCCAGCAGTTGCGGGAACGCGCCTGTCCAGGTCTCCATGATGAGGCGCTCCCGGTCTGAGACTTCGTGAGCGCGTTTCAGCAGGATTTTCCGGTCTCCCTTGAGAGTCCGGCTCTGGGACGGTTTCAGCTCCTTTCTGAGGCCCTTGCGCACTCTCTCTAGGGCATCGTTGGCCATGCGCACCACATGGAACTTATCGACCACGATACGGGCCTGGGGCAGCACAGCCTTGACCGCTGCCCGGTAGGGGTTCCACATGTCCATGCTGACGATCTCGACCTTCTGCCGGTCTTTCAGCTTCATCAGGTAGTTGGTCACCACGTCCTGGCGGCGGGTGGCCAGCAGGTCGAGCAGGGTTCGCTCCTCAATGTTGGTCAGAATGCAGCGGTAGCGCTTGTTCAGGTATAGCTCGTCAATGCCCAGGATGCGGGGCGTCTCGAAGCGGTGCCAGCGCCCCAGGAACTCGGCGCGGGCGTTGAAGATGTCGCGCACCGTCTTCTCGTCCAGGCCGGTCTGTGCCGCCACAAAGGTGTAGGGGTGGTTGAAGGATTCCTTCTCCACGTACTCATGCAGCCGCAGTGTCATACGGAATCCGTCCACCATCTCCGGTAGCTGGGGCCTGAATGTTGTCTTGCAGGCCCGGCAGGTGTATCGGCGGCGGACCACCCAGAGAGTGACCCGCTTGCCGTGGATGGGCAGATCACGATAGGGAACGTCACGCTTGCCGAACCGTACGAACTCACCCTGCACGCCGCATTCCTCGCAGGCGATGGGATCGGGCACGTCCACCTGGAAGTGCATTTCGTCGTCGGTTGATTTGCAGCCCAGTACTTGGTATTGCGGCAGGTGAAGGATGTTGTCGGGAAGTTCGGTCATGGTGTTGTATAGGCGTAGGTGTCAGTCAGATCCATCCGGCTCGGCATTGGTGTTTGCTTTTTTACCCAACAAGCTGCTGGAAACGAAAAGTAAGGCACCGAGGACAATTGCAATATCAGCCAGGTTGAAGGCCGGCCAATGCCAGTCTCGCCAATAGAAATCAAAGGAATCCACAACATAGCCGCGAAAGACCCGGTCAATCAGGTTGCCCATGGCGCCACCGAGGATAAGACTGTAAGCGATGGCTTCTCCTTTATGACGATTTTCAAGGATCAGCTTGATCAGAAAAATCGAGACCACTACCGCGATTCCGATAAAAAAGTAGCGCTGCCAGCCTCCACCATTCGCAAAAAGACTGAATGCGGCACCGGTGTTCCATAGGTGCACCCAGTTAAAGAACGGGGTCACCGAAACATACTCGCCATAGGCCATTGATTGCTGCACCAGCCACTTTACAGCCTGATCAGACGCTGCCAGCAGGCCCGATATGGACAATAGGGCATACGGCGAGAGCTTTTTGCCAATAAGGGGTTCTGGGGACATCCCCGCCTAATGTAACACTTTTCGCTATATCCCATATAGCACAATGTCTCTCGGGGCACCTCAATATATATTTTCTGTAATAAATTTGAATTATAGTAAAATTTGGGTTTTGCGAGAAGCCTATGCCTAATTCAAAACGCCTGACGATACTTAACGAAGCGGAAGTTAAAGATTTATATGGCGTTCCTAGCCTGTCTCTGGAAGAAAAGCGCGTCAGTTTTGTGCTAAATGATATGGAGCAGGACATTATTCAATCCATCAGGGATCGAAGACATAAGTGCTATGCTATAGCGCTTATCGGTTATTTTAAAATCAAACCGATTCAACTCAATCCATCTTACAAAGAATTACAAGAAGATCTAGACTTTATCGCCAAAGAGTATTTCCCTAAATATAAAGTCCCACGTTTCAGTATTAGTCGTATGCAAAAAACACGCATCTACGACAAGATTTTACATCTACTGGACTTTAAAACATGGGATGTGGAACAACATCATAAGCCGCTGACCACCTATTTGCAGCAGCTTACTAAATCTTGGATTGAGCCTCGGTTTTTATTTGATGCTTGCACTGAATTCCTAGCGCGAAATTATATTGCTATCCCCAAATATACTGTACTTCAGCGAATTATCAGTCAGGAAATAAAACAGGAGCGTAATCGTATATCCAACGCATTAAAAATAGCGATACCTGCTGATTTGGCCACTACGTTGGCATCTTTAGTCGATGGAGAAAGCACACTAACGGTAACAGAACTGAAGCAGGCTGCGAAAAACTTTAATGCGTCTGAATTGGAAAAGGAGCTGAACGTTAATAAGCTGATCCAGCCTTGGATGACTCAGGTGGATCAAGTGGTATATGCTTTATCACTATCACAACAAAACCATCTGCATTATGCAGCGATGGTTGATTACTACTCTATCACTAAGCTTAAACGCTTCGACCGTGTCACGCAGCAGCTTTATTTACTCTGTTACCTTCAGCAGCGTGCACAAATTAATATTGAGCGCCTAGCTGATGGATTTATTTATCATGCTCGAAAATTACGTGAAAAAGCCAAATTGTATGCTAAGGAGATGGCCTATGCAGACTGGGAAGGTGCGGTAGCCAATATCAGCAAAGCTGGCGAATTATTATACTTTTTTATTGACGATACCATTGATGACCAAGTGTCATTTCGAGAAATAAAACAACAGGTACAAGGGTTACTTGGAGAGCGGGAAATAGAATCATTGTGTTTGTATCTGAAAAAGCAAAAGCGCACAAAAAATGATTACATATGGGAGTTTTATGATAAACAACGAGAGTTGGTCGAGCACCTAATACGCCCCCTCTTTTTATGCCTGACGTTTGAGGGAGCCGACAATACCAAGGTGTTAGCTGAACAGCTAAATAGCATGAAAAATGAGTTCTTAGAGGCTGGTAAGTTAGCGTCTACAGATCGGCGGCTAATTAAGGTCAACCAACACTTGTATGTGATTGATGAGGATAACAACATACTTCTGGAGCGTTACGAGATCATGCTGTATTTGTTAGCTCAGAATAAACTTGATGGCCAACTATTTATACCCACAGCCATCAAATTCCGAGCATTACACGATGATCTCGTTTGCGATTTCTCATGGGCACAGAAAAACAAACTCCTTAAAGATTCTATGCTAGACAGCATGAATACAGAGCCTTCCAAGTTTGTTAGGTCGATGGAGCAGAAGATGAGCGAAAAGTTGCAACGGGTTTGTCAGCGTATTGATGATGGTGACAATCGAAATGTAATACTGCGCAATCGCTCGGGCAAAACGCAGTGGAGATTGCCGTATTCAGGCACGAAATCGGCTTTAAACAATCCCTTTTTTGCGCGCATGAAACCAATTAATATTACCGATGTACTGCGCTTCGTTCATCAGGAAACAGGGTTTTTACAGTACTTCGAACACGTCCGTCAATTACAGTCTGGACAGACCGGCCATTTAAATGATTTGCTGGCAGCCATTATTGGCAATGGCACTTATTACGGCTTGCATGGCATGGCCAGTATCTCCGATCGCTCATATGATCATCTTCGCACAGTACAAGCAAATTATCTGCGACCTGAAACGCTAAACCTCGGTAATGATGCAATTAACGATGCGACTGCGAAATTATCCATCTTCAAACATTACAATATTCAAGAAGGACTCATCCATGCCAGCGCCGATGGGCAGAAATTTGAATCACGGTTAGAGACGTTTAAAACCCGTTATTCATCCAAATATTTTGGTACCAACAAAGGGCTGACATCGATGAACCTGATAGCCAACCATGTAGCCTTGAATGCACAAATTATCGGTGCCAACGAACATGAATCACACTTTATTTTAGACCTGCTTCATAACAATACCTCTGAAATTAAGCCGGACATATTATCCACCGATACACATGGTGTTAATCATGTGAACTTTGCCTTGCTGGACTTGTTTGGGTACACATTTGCACCCCGTTATGCCCAGTTTGGAACAGTAATATCAGATCTTTTTGATGTGAGAGAGGGGGAAGAAAACAAGGCGACACTCTCGTTGAAAAAGCCTATCAATACCACGTTAATTGTCGATGAGTGGGATAGTATTCAACGGATCATAATATCGTTACAGCAAAAGACGATAACGCAGGCAATGCTTGTGAGAAAGCTTTCTGGCTACAGTCAAAACCACCCTTTACTGAAAGCGTTAACTGAGTACAACCGAATGCTCAAGGCCATGTATTTATTAGACTATATTGATGACGCCAGCCTAAGAACTTATGTCCAACGAGCTTTGAATCGCGGGGAAGCCTATCATCAATTACGTCGCGCTATTGCTCATGTAAATGGAAATCGTTTTCAAGGAAAGTCAGACGATGAAATCGTCTTATGGAACGAATGTGCAAGGCTTTTAACGAACGCCATTATCTATTTTAATTCGCTGATCTTGAGCCGATTACTAGAGCACTTTAAGGCAGAGGGTGACGATCAAAAATTGGAAATCATTAAGCAAGTTTCACCAGTGGCATGGCATAATATAAACTTGAACGGAACTTACAGCTTTAGCTTTGAACAAAACTTACTTGATTTAGATGAAATTATGCAATCAATAGTACAGAATGAAAATTAAGAGGCCTGTGAATGTCATGTTAGCTGTGGGTTGTAGCGATAAGTGTTACATTAGGCGGGGATGTCCCCAGAACCCCATAATGGTAAGTCTACTTTATTAGTCAAAATTTGCTCACTTTAGTTCAAATTATTTATTATTATTCAAATAATGGAATAATAATAATTTAGCTTTACTACTAAATATAATATTTTTATCCTTAGCAGTTCTAAACTCTTCTACCGCATACATTGTCGTACTGTTTACCACCAATACCTTAAATTCTAAATAGCTTGTCATTCTGTGATAAAGCTAAAGCACGATACTCTGGCTTATCTAGCTCATCTGGTAATTTATCCCTAAGTATTGGTACAACAAACTGACAATTTGCATCGATGACTTCCCTGACGAGACCAATAATTTGATTATCATCCACAACTTCCATTTGGTCATGTAAGATGAAATGCAGGTTGGGTATTTGTTCTTTATCTGAAAACTTAACATAGGCAATATCAAAGGCAGCAATTTCACCTTTTTTCTTACCTGTTCCTGTTTGCCCATTTAGAGAGTCAATGTACAATTTATAAAAAGAGGATTCGGATTTCTTAGCTTTCTCAAACGTGGCGCTCATAGCAAACTTTTCACCATATAATCTTTGAGATATATCAGAGAAAAATCCGTTAAACGAGGATACACGCTCCTGTATAAGATCGTTTAAGCTAAATATTGAGGCATCTATAACAGATAAGTCTTTTTCAATTCTGGTCAATATTGCTTTTGTTTTCTGTAATTGATCCGACTTTTCTTCTAATCGGCCTTTTTGCTCATACATCCCATTCAGTTCAGTGATTATTACTTGCAGCTCATCAACAGCGTCCGCTTTTTGCAACGAATCCACAAACTGCTGCTCTTTACTTAAGTTAAGTTGTATGTCGGAAACTGTTTTTATTAGTTGCTCCCGAAGGCTTGGCAATTCTTCAGTTACATAATGAATTTTTTCAGAAATCATTTGATTGTGGAATGCAACAATGTCTTCGTAGCTCTTCTGGAGATCAGGAATGATCACCTTCGCCTGTGAATATAACTCAGCAATTTGAGATATCTCTTCATTTGCGATATCTCTCTCTAGTTCAACTCGGCTTTCTTCAATTAGCTCTTTTCTAAGGCTTAGTTGACTCTGCTTAGCGTATAGTGAATTCAAGCGAGCTCTCACTTTATTTAGTGACTTTAAATCATTTTCATAATCTTCATTGATATTAAAGTTATGCTTTTTTTTCTCTAACTGTTCGATATCACGCTCAACAATATTTAAAAATTGCTGTATTTTAGATTCACTATTATCTGAAATTAAACGCTTATACAGTGTATCTTCAATTCTCTTTTCTTCTAACAAGCTACGTTTTTTCTCGGCGCTAGGATAATTAACGCCCAACCAAAATAAATATAACGCTTCATACTCTTCAGGCTTGCCAAAATTACCAAGCACCCTGACAGTATTTTCTAATCGCTCGGCTTCATCTCGTATGTTTTTAGCTTTCAACTGTTTGAAGGTAGGTTTATCTTCCTCATAACCCAAAATAAGTCTTTTAAGCTCGCTGTCTAGATCTTTTACCTTAACTGTTTGCTCATTAATTTCTAATATTTTTTTACGGTTACTTAAAAAATTTCTACGTATCTCAATTTGTCTCGAAAATGGATCATCAAGGTCATCTCTTAACTGAAGTGTAATAACAACACCATTGTCTATAAGAAAAGCTTTAACCTCTTCATTGAGGTTATTTTTAAACTCTTTACTTTGGTAGATACCTTTATCTGAACCACCTAGGCAAAAGTTAATTAACCGTATGACGGTGGTTTTTCCAATGTTATTACCTGATTGCTTTTCACTTCCTTCGGATGATTTAGTTTCATCAACGATGAAATTTATCCCTTGACGTGGTTTAATAGATTCCACTACCCCAGTTAAGAGATAATAGTCTTAACTGGAGATAATAAAATGACACGTAAAAAATATTCAAAAGAATTTAAACAAGATGCAATAGCCTTAGTAAATGAACAAGGTTATTCTCAAGCAGAAGCTGCCAGAAATCTTGGGATTAACTCCAATATGATTGGCCGCTGGATTAAAGAAGCAGAGAATGATGATGGCTATGCTTTTCGGGGCAATGGTAAGTTAACGCCTGAACAGCTTGAATTACGTAACCTTCGTGAAGAAAATAAACGCTTGAAGATGGAGCGCGATATATTAAAAAAAGCGACGGTCTTCTTTGCCAAGGAAACGAAATAAAATATTCGTTCATTACCCAACATAAGAAGATCTGGCCGGTCACAGTAATGTGCCGAATATTAGGGGTAGAAAGTAGTAATTATTACAGCTTTCAAAAAAGAAATTGTGACAGGTACAAGCCTGAACCCGAAAAAGAAGAAATGCTAAGGTGGGTAAAAGATATCGCTAAGTTCAGTGATAACACCTATGGCGCAAGACGAATGAAAAAGGTGCTCAATGCCTTGAGCTTTCCTGTGAGCCGCAGAAAAACGAAAGCACTAATGCAAGAAGCTGGTGTTTGGGTTCGTTACAAACGTAAATTCAAATCAACGACAAACAGTGAGCATAAAAAGCCTGTTTATGGCAATGAATTAGCGCAGCAATTTGATGTAGAGAAACCGAATCAAGCGTGGGTACAGGATATTACCTACATTTGGACAAATGAAGGCTGGTTATATCTGGCGGTCGTTATTGACTTGTACTCGCGTAAAGTAGTTGGCTGGAGCATGAGTTCAAGAATGAAAGCACAACTGGTTTGTGACGCGTTAGAGATGGCCATATGGCAACGAAAGCCAAAGGCAGGGTTAATTGTTCATTCCGATCAAGGTATTCAGTATGCTAGTAAGGCTTACCGTACATTGATTAAAAGCAATCAATTTGTAGGTAGTATGAGCCGTAAAGGTTGCTGTTGGGATAATGCGGCTGTAGAAAGTTTTTTCGGCAGTTTAAAACAAGAACGAGTTCATTGGAAAAGTTACCAAACACGGTTTGATGCTCAGCAAGATATATTGAATTATATTAGTATGTGGTATAACAGCCACAGATTACATTCTTATTTGGATTATAAAAGTCCAAATAATTTTGAAGCTGGCAACGATAGTTTAGGGTTTGATTTAAAAATGGTTGCTTAACTGGGGTACGTGAATTTGGTTGACCAGGTCAGTTCCTGATTAGCCTCTACTAACTATGAACTATTAGAGACTAAATATGTGAATCCCTATTCACTGCAAATTAATTGTAGTAGCTCAGACCTGATCTGACAGTTACCCGATTTTTAGGGTGCCTTGTCAGCTTAGATTTGAGCTAAATTCTTTTCGGCCCAAATCGATTTCCCATCAAGTAATGTTTCTAGTGGTGTCCGCCCACAACATTTTTTACCTTGATGAGTTCGTTCATTGTTATAGTATTCTATCCATTCGTCTAGATCTTTTTGCAATTCCTCCATCGTTGAGTAGATTTTTTTCCTAAATGTTATTTGATAAAACTCGTTTAAGATCGTTTTATGGAACCGTTCACAGATCCCATTGGTTTGTGGTGACATCGCTTTTGTTTTCGTATGGTCAATATCATTAATCGCTAGGTATAGCTGATAATCATGATGTTCTACACGACCACAATACTCAGTACCTCTATCAGTTAATATCCGCAGCATTGGCAGCTCATGAGCCTCGAAATAAGGTAGAACCTTATCATTTAGCATATCAGCGGCAGTGATTGGTGTTTTGGTAACGTAGAGCTTAGCAAACGCTATTTTGCTATAGGTATCGACAAAGGTTTGTTGGTAAATACGTCCAACGCCTTTTAGGTTACCTACGTAAAAGGTATCCTGCGAGCCAAGATATCCAGGGTGAGCCGTTTCGATTTCACCACAAGCTTCATCGTCGTGCTTTTTCTTCTCTAACGCAGCAACTTGCGCATCGTTAAGAATAAGCCCTTCATTGGCAAACTTATCTTCTAATGCTTTAAGTCGCTTTTTGAAGTTTTCTAGGTTATTACGCAGCCAGATAGAGCGAACACCACTGCCAGAGACAAAGATACCCTGTTTACGTAATTCATTACTGGTTCTGTGCTGGCCATGAGCGGGTTGTTCAACGGCATAAGCTATAACAGCTTTTTCTGTTTCTTCATCAACACGATTTTTGATATTTGGAGTGCGTCGATTCTTTTCAATTAACGCATCGATACCACCTTCTTCAACAAGCTCTTGATAACGATAAAATGTGTCTCTTGATACGCCCATCACTTTACAGGCTCTTGAAACATTATTTAATTCTTCAGCTAAGTTTAATAAACCCGCTTTGTGTTTAATGATTGGATTGTTAGTATGCAACATGAGAGTTACCTTTTTTTGTTTAAATTAAAGATTCGACACCTTTAATAAAAACGGGTAACTCTCAACTTTTCAAGTCGATGTGTCAGATTAAGTCGGAACTAATACAAATTAATAATTATACAATCCTCTTGGTATCATCCAACAAAAATAGTGTCCTTAAGCTAACATTTTAATGGTTGCTTGGGCGGCAATAGTTCCTGAGCCTATTGCGCCGCTAATAAAACCTCGCCATCCCTTACTGAAATCTGTACCGGCAAAATGTACACGACCTTCTGGTTTATAAACATCATCGCTATATTTTTTAATCCAGTTAGGCTTATAAGTACCATATGCACCTTGAGAATATGGGTCATTAACCCAGTCATAAGCAACACTACTAATAACTTCTACGCCGGGTAAAAATTCTCGTAAAGCGTCTTGAATCGCTTCGTCATCCATATAATCTAATTTGTTATTGGTTAAGAACCCGTTAACGATAGTGTGCTCTGAAGTTTGTTTATAGACACCAAAATACGGCAATTGATCTGTTGATGCTGCCACACCACTCACATTACCAATATCGCCTTTGATTTCAGCATTAAACATCTGACCATTGGTACCGGAATTACGTTCTTTGAAAATAGCGCTTTTACCTTTATTTAAAGCTGGAATAAACTCAATATCACCAATCACATTACTCGGTAATGCAGATACAACCGCGCCCGCAGTAATTGAAGTACCATCTTGTAAGGTGATCACGGCGTGATCTTTTTTACTTTCAATACGTTTAACATGAGTAGACATACGAACTTCAAAATCACCATCTTTAACAATGGCATCAAGTAATGCTTTGGTGCCTTCCTTAATTTTATATTGACCAATAGCTCCAGCAAAACTGGGATAATTCCAGTTACTCAGCGCCCAAATCCTTAACATTTCATTAAAAGAAGCATCTTTAGTTTCACCGGCAGCCAAAATTCCAAGAAAACTATCAAGACCCGCTCGTTGTATCGGATTTAATTTCATTTCATTTAAACGATCTGCAACACTTAAATGGTCGCGCTTATCAATGGCTGCTTTTGTGTAGCTTGCATCATAAGGTCTATTCCAACTGGTAATTGACTCTTGCATAAATTCATTGAAGGCTTCGAGAATACCAATCATGTCATCTGTTTGGGCTTCAATAACCTTACCATCGGCTGTTTTAATAAATGTTTTGTCAGCAGCCATCAAAGGTACTTCCATGAGTTCAAGGCCATAGCGTTGAATTTCAGTCCACACTTCTGGCTGTAACCAGTGTACTAAAGAGCCGCCTAATTCAATTTTATGTCCGGCAAATTCAGAAGTAAATGTTCGACCACCCAATCGATTTCTTGCTTCTAACACCAAGGTTTTATAACCCGATTTTTGTAAATCACGTGCCGCCGTAACTCCTGCAAAGCCGCCGCCAACAACAATAGCATCATAGTCATAATTTGTTTTTTGTTGTTTATTATCGCAGGCATTAGCAGTTAAGCTTGTTACCATGCCCGCACCAACGACTGTGCCTAAACTTAATGAACCCGCACTCTTTAGAAGCTTTCTGCGGTTTAGTGTTAATTTTCCATCATTTTTCATCGTAACAATTCCTTATTTTGACTTATGTTCTATATAACAAACAACGGCAGCACGAGATTTTTCATTTCTTAAACCTGCAAATGGCATAGTTGTGCCCGGAATTTTTTGCATAGGATTCAGCAAAAATTCATTTAACTGCTGTTTAGACCAGATTAATTTGCTTGAGCTCATTGCCTCTGAGTAGATAAAATCTTCTAAAGACCCCGACTCTCTGTTGATAACGCCATGAAGGCTTGGCCCCATTAAGTTAGTTTTAGGTTCGAGCGAATGGCATGCTGCACATTTGGTGTAAATTTTTTCACCTTTTTTTAAATCACACTCTTGAGCATAAGACTGAGAAATCACACCTATATTTAATAAAGTGAAGATTAATATATTGAATTTCATTTTTTTCATGGTAGTAGCCTCTTAAATAAGTTTTAAAAAAGGGAGGATAGATGCCACTTTCGTGGCATCTGTTAGAACTATACGGTTAGAATGAAACCGTTAACTCTGCGCCAAAACTTACCGGTTGCCCAGTATGCGCAATAATACCACCAGCTGATCCTGCCCGCCAACAGTGGACACGCTATTAAGCGACGTTCTTCGCCTCAAATGCTTCTGGGCTAATAAAGCCGTTGGCACTGTGTCGGCGGGTTCGATTGTAGTCCACTTCGATATACTGGAA
>NZ_JAHKRS010000015.1 GCF_018863235.1 Pseudomaricurvus albidus | reverse complement strand
CCGCATCATCATCGCTGATGCTCAGCGTGCCGGTGTCGCTCAGGGTCGGATCATCCGCATCTTCGGTCACCGCACCCACCGCATCGCCACCGATGACCGCACCGTCGTTGGTGCCCGTGATGGTCACAACGATGTCGTGCGCCGTGCCGTCCGCTGACAACACAGTGAAGGTTTCTTCTTTCGTATCACCTTCGCCCAGGTACTGAACGTCGGCATTCGCAACCGTATACGTCCACACGCCCGCACTGGTGATGCTCAAGCTGCCCAGCGCGCCCGCACTCGCGGTGATGCTCGATGGCTCAGTCTGGAAGATCGCCTCGCCCGCATCATCATCGCTGATGCTCAGCGTGCCGGTGTCGCTCAGGGTCGGATCATCCGCATCTTCGGTCACCGCACCCACCGCATCGCCACCGATGACCGCACCGTCGTTGGTGCCCGTGATGGTCACCGTCACGATCTCGGTGTCACTGCCACCTTCTCTGTCGGTCACGGTCACGTCGAAGCTGACGGTGGTTTCTTCACCCGCAGCCAGACTCTGGAAGTCACTGCCGACACTGTAGGTGTATTCACCTGTGGTCGGATTGATGCTCACGCTGCCCTGACCCGCGCCCAGGGTGCTCACGCTGTAGGTGTGCGTATCCCCGGTGTCCACGTCGGTAAAACTCGGCGTACCACTCACGCTGACACCATCTTCTATCGCACTCAGATTACTGACTGTCAGCACTGGGTCGTCGTTCACCGGCGTAATATCCAGGGTCGCGGTGACACCCGTAACCGTGTGAGAACCATCAGTAACGTCATAGCTGAAGACTACTTCAGTGTCGTCGTTCAGCGCGGGAGTGTATGTCCAGGTACCATCGCCATTATCGTCGAGCGTGCCGTTGCCGCTGGTAATTTGCAGGTTTACAGCCTCAAGCCCATCACCATCGACATCATTGGCAGCTGCCAATAATTTGCTTTGATCAATAACATGCGGACCGCTGTCTTCCTCTATAGCCGGTGGTCTTACAGGACTGGCAGTAGGTGGGTTGTCATTTTCATTTGACAATTCAATGGTAAAGGTTGCTTTACTGCTGCTGCCATCGGTTGAGGTTGCAGTAATTTCAATGGTCGGTGTGGAGTCAGTTTCATAATCCAGCTTAGAGCCATCTGCAACGGTTACTACACCCGAAACAGGATCAATAGTGAAAGCACCATTGTAGTTATCACTCAAACTGTAGCTGACCGAATCCGAAGTATCTGGATCGGTTGCCAGCCCCGTAATACGAACCTCGGTACCATTCAAGGCATTTTCATTGACGGCATTATCCGCAGAATCCGAGTCAGTAACGGGTGAAATGCCATCCAAATTTATGGTGTAGCTTTGGCTATCAGTGGCCGAGCCTTGCGCACCATTTTCGCCAAATGCATAGACTACGGCTTCAACGGTAGTATCAGCATCTGCAGTGAGTTCTGAGCCCGGGACATCTACCGAGAAGCTGCCATCACTCGAATTCATCGTGGTTTGATAGTTGATGCCATTAACCGTGACAATCACGATACCGGTGCTCAAACCGTTAGCGTTGACAGTCCCAGTCAGAGTGATGGTACTGCTTTCTTCCGCCGCACTGATGATGTTGTCATCAGTAACGGGATCCAGAGTGATGCCAACATTGGTATTGTCGACGCCGTCATTATCAAAGATACGCAAAGTACCCTGACTATCCACCAGGACAGCACCCGATGGATTCGACAGATTAACCAGGGCCATTTCCGGATTGGGATTGCTCTCGACAATCAGATCATCAATGATGGGAACCGAAATTGTCGCTGTGGTTTCACCTGGAGCAAAGGTAACAGTGCCTGATGTAGCAATGTAGTCTTCACCGGCTTTCGCAGCGAGATCAGCCGTGCTGAAATCGACAGTGACCGGAGAGTTTGAAGGCTCGCTGAGCGTCAGAGTAAAAACTGCATCACCCTGCCCTTCAATCGCGTAGACAAAGTCGATATTGATACGAGGAAGGTTTGATCCATCGCTGTCGTTATCGGTGATAGCAAATTGAAGTTGCTCGTCATAGACGTTATCACCCGAAACAACCGCATCGAAATATTCAGTACTTTCAATTTTTGCATCATCAAAGATGGGAACACGGATCTCAACAGCGTTGTTTCCCGCCTCCATAACGAAGCTGAAAATTGGACGGGGAACACCAAACTCATCGTACTCGATGCTGGTCTGCTCCATCACCTGCCAGGTCACGCCACCATCGTTAGAATATTCAATGGGTACGAGGTAGTCATCCCCGTACTCTGCAATTTGGTAGCCCAGCGCGGCACTCAGGTTCTCACTGGTAAAGTTGATATTGAGGATTGAGTCGGTATCAAAAGTGAGTTCACTCTTTAGAGTAAACTGATTGAATCCGTCCCCTTCATTGACATCATCGATATCTGCGGACAGATGAGACTTGTAGCTATCCTGAGTGGATGAAGTTACTTCTTTAATTGCCGTCCAGTCTTCCACTCTGTAATCGAGGGTCAGACCTTCCAAATCGTACTGATCAAAGCCTTCTTTCAAAACGATGGCATAGTTACCGTTGCCACGATCTTCAAGAGTGCCTATATCCTGGTAGGCTGCACTTAGCTGTACGTTCTTTACCACCAGGTTTTGTGTAATTACCTGCTGGCCTACAGCCCCTGCGAGGAGATCGCCGGTATTGAACGTGATTTCACCATCCAATTCACTGTAGTTGTAACGCACCGTCCCGCCTGGGACATTAATACTATCGGCCAGTCGCTCATCTGTAGATTCCGGAGCACGGTCACCGGCCAACTGCTGTATGACATCAGCCACATGCTCCATGGCCTGACTTTCAAAGACATTCTCGCCCTGTCCGCTGGAATCCAGCTCACTCTCGCGGGTGAACTCAATCCCGAGCGATGAAAGAACCAGGGACAACATTTCCTTACCAGCGGTTGCCAGATTCAGCGGCTCACCGGTCGTCGGATCGATGTAACCGGTCAGTGCATCGCGAACTGCCTGAGCAATATTGATGTTGGTCGCATAGCTATCGCTGGTATTTTGCAGATCATCAGTCTGCAAAATACCGTCATTGGGTGTGCTATCTTGCAGATCATCGTCCAGGGCCTGCAGGAAAATGGCCATATTTTCGAGATAGTTGGTATTGCTGTCTGAAAGTTCAGTCCCAACAATGTCCTGCAGAAACAACAAGCCATTTTCAATGACATCAGCACTGAATTGGGCAACGGTTACATCGCCAACAGAAAAAGTAACTGTGTCACCAGTGCGATAAGCAAAGGAACCTGGATTCCCCTGATCACCCGTTAATCCTGTAAGACCTGAAGAGGTGGTATAAGTCACACCATTAACAAAAGTATCAATCAGGTTAGCGACCAAATAATCTGGAGCTTCAGGTTGTTGACCACCAGAGTCTGAGTCCCCCAAAGTAAACTGACCTACTTGGGGACGATCAACTCCTGTCGTTTGCTGGATGCCCAGAGCTTCTGTTTCAAAGCCACTGGTCGGCGTGACCCGATCACCGTTGTAGGTGATGCGAATGCCCCCTCAATTGCGCTGTCTGTAGACGCTACGTTATTTTCACCTGCGGCGGGTTTAGGCAGTAATTCTTCAAGAGACTGCCCGTCTTCCAGAGCTTGTGCCAATCGATCAAAATCAACAGCCTCATCAATACTGTCTTTTTCCCCGGCGCTATCGAGAAGAGCGATCAGACGCTGATCAATGGTGAGTGCCTGATCATGACCAAGAGTGACCACAGCACCATTATTAAATGTAAGAACCAAAGCGCTTCCCGAGCCTGTCAGCACGGTTTCGTTCAAACTAATCCACTGCCCTTCCTGGAGGGACTGGGTCTGCTGAGAAGAGCGGGCAGAAACATCCCCCTGGATGGCCGTAACGCGTGCAACACCTGACTGCACAGCCTGATTTTCGTCAGCTGACCAGTGTTCACTCCGGGTAGTATCGCGAGTTTCTGTATTTTCCGTCATATGCTCATCTGCCATAAGTGTTAACGCTCTTCATTTACGCTTTTACACACAAAAGGGCCCAAAAGAACCCCAGAGTTTTGCTTGGTTTACAACGGTCAGAGCCTGCTTACGCCCCGCCTATATCTTTAAGTAATTGGCCCATTGAATTCAGAACCCGATACTGAGAGAAAACACCGTCGTAGTTTGCATTGATCAAGGCTCTTTTCGATTCAATCACTTCATTTTCGGTATTGAGCAAATCCAGTAATGTCCGCTTGCCGATATTGAATTGCTTTTGATAAGCCTCGCGAGTATCTGTAGCTGCTTTCACATGCATTTCCAGATAGGGCATCTGACCTTGAATGGTTTGAAAGGCAGTCCAGGACAGACGCAGACTTTCGATCACTTGTCGGTGGGTGTTGTTGCGGATATCCCTGGCCTGCTCCAGTAAATATGCGGTACTTTTCCGGCGAGCCTTATCTGCGCCACCGTTGTAGAGGTTGTAAGTCATACGTAACGCCACAACGGTGTCTTCGTTATCACCTTCGATACCGTCTACATCTTCATCCCAGCGCTGATCGGCTTCCAGCTGCAATCGCGGCCAGTAATTGCTCTCTGTAGCCTGATATTGGGCTTCAGCAGATTCCACATCAGCAGTGGCAGAAAGAAGAGTTGGGTGCTGCTCAACAGCTGTCTTCTCGGCATCTTGAATCAATGAAGGTAACACCTGGTTGACGGTTGGCATTTTCAGCTCATCAAGATTCGGATAGATACTGGTGACTCGATAGAAATTCGTTTTCGCATCCAGAAGATTACTTTGCGCGGTAATCATATTGCTCTGGGCTAACGCCAGACGGGCAGTAATCTGGTCCAGATCGGCCTTGCTGCCCACACCGGACTTATTCCGCAAAACCATCTGATCATGAATATTTTGATGCTCTTGCAAGGTTTCGCGAGCAAGATCCAGCAGTTGACTCTGGCGTAGCAAATTAAGGTAAACCTCAGCCACTCTGAGGGCTGTATTCTCTTCAACTTCAACCGCCTTGTAACTGGCACTGGATTGACGGGCTTCTTGACGGTTGACCTCTTCACTGGTGGCAAAGCCATCAAACAGCATCTGGCGAACAGAAGCGGACGCCTCGTGCCGGGTCAACGAGACCTCTTCATCACCGGTCGAGGGCGCTTCAACGGTTTGACGACCAATTCCGGCCGCGAGGTCAACCGTGGGCAAATAACCGGCTTTTGCCTCACGAACTTCTTCACCGCGAGATTGGACAACATGATGAGCAGCCAGAACCTCTGGATGTGTTTCCAGGGTGTGCTGCACGGTCTCTTTTAACGTTAGGGCGCTGGCATAGGGCGTCATATTGACCAACACCAGACCAACCCACAAAATCTGTAGCGTTCTCATATTTGGAATGAATCCCTTCTCATAGAAAGTGTGACACAGTTCACAAATAAGAATTTTACAGACAATAATCTATTTAAAGAACATCTTTTTAATCACTTAAACGCATTAATCGTTTAAAAATGCGACAATTCAGTCACAAAAAATACAAAAAATACGTTTGGCTGGGAGAAAAATAGGGAAAAGTGATTGGCACCGCTCAAATGCAAGCTCAAAGAGGAGATGGCGTCATTTTTTTGACAACCTTATCTCTCTCTGAGCGCCAACTGCTTGGTTTTGAGGATGGGCTTTAACAGGTAGTCCAGTACGGTCTTTTTACCCGTTAGGATATCGACACTGGCTGTCATGCCAGCAATGATAGGCAGCGGTTGGGATTCACTGCCCAGAAAGGCGCGATCGGTCTCAATACGCACCAGATAAAAGCTTTCGTCCTTGTCATTCACGATAGTGTCCGGACTGATGAGTACGACCTTTCCGTCGAGACCGCCGTGAATCGAGAAATCATAAGCGGTAAATTTCACCTTGGCCTGCTGCCCCGGATGCAGGAAGGCAATATCCGACGGGCGAACCTTGGCCTCAACCAGCAGCTTGTCATCGGTGGGCACAATTTCGACAATATCCATACCCGGCTGAATCACCCCACCGATGGTTTTAAGCAACAGCTGTTTAACCGTCCCTGATACAGGCGAGGTAACCAGCGTGCGCTGAACCCTGTCTTCCAGTGCATCACTGGTTTCAAGCAGGCGGGACAATTCCGATTGGGCCTCACTCATTTCAGTGTAGGCCTCGGTTTGAAACGCCAGATCGGCATTACTGAGCTTCTGCTTCGCCTCTTTCAGACTGGACTCGGCACGGGGTAATGCCAGCTCCGCACCTTGCAGCTCACCTTCCAGATCATTTACCTGACGCTCCAGACGCAACAGCTCAACCTTTGAAATTGCCCCTTCTGCCGCCAGCGGCGCCGTCATTGCCAGCTCACTTTTGAGTAATTCAAGGCTGCGACTTAAGTGATCCCGCTTCGCACTGAGCTCGGACAACTCCTGCTTCTTCTGCTCAACCTGCTCCTGCAGAACCTGAATACGGCTTTCCAGTTCACGGCTGCGGGACTCATGAATGGCCAGTTGCTCATACAGATATGGCGGTGCGATGTCCGGATAGCCATCGACACCAAAGGTCTCTCCTTCAGCTTCGGCTTTCAGACGCACCACCTTGGCTTTAAGCTGCATCACGGTGACATCAGCTTCCCGCAGTGACGAGGAAAACTGGGTATCATCAATGCGCAGCAAGGGTTCACCACGCTGAACCATCTGTCCTTCATGGACATACAGCTCAGCCAGAATCCCGCCTTCCAGATTTTGTACCACCTGAACATTACTCGAAGGAATAACCTTACCCTCGCCCCGGGTAAACTCATCCACATTGGCAAATGCAGCCCACAGCAGCATGACCAAAAAAAACGCTGCAATAGCCCACAATAACTGCTGCCCACCACGGGGGGAGCGCTCCATAACGGCACCAGCGGCTGAGGACATATAACTGATTTCCTCAACATCCGCTTTTGATTCAGCTTCAAACCACTGTTTCCACAGGGGCTTGCCTTGCCACTCCTGTTTAAGCGCTTCTTTAAGGTTATGTAACACGGAGCTGCCCTTTTCGTAATGCTTCCAGAACCTGCTCTTTCGGACCGTCTGCGATCAGCTTGCCGCTGTCGAGAACAAGAACCCGATCAACCAAAGACAGTAAAGCGGTTTTGTGGGTCACCAGAATCAATGTTTTACCTTCGGTAACTGCGGCCAGTTTCTCTTTGAGCCGTACCTCACTGCTATGATCCATTCCCGTGGTAGGCTCATCCAGCACATACATCGGTGGATCCTTCAACACGGCACGGGCCACTGCGATAGCCTGCCTTTGCCCCCCGGACAGAGCATGCCCTCTCTCTCCCACCGGGCGATTAAAACCCATGGGATGGCTGTTCACAAACTCTGTCACTCCGGCGATGTCTGCAGCGCGAATAATATCGTGATCTTCGACGTGTGGTGCGCCGTAGATGATGTTGTCTTTCACCGAGCCGTAAAACAGAACGGTATCCTGCGGAACACAACCAATATTCTGTCTCAAGTCGGCTGGATCAATTTGTTTGATATCGACATTGTCCACCAACACGGAACCTTCCTGAGCCTGGTAGAGCCCCAACATCAATTTTTGCAAGGTAGTTTTGCCGGATCCGATACGGCCAATAATCCCAACCCGCTCACCCGCCTTGATCTCAAACGAAATACCATCCAGCGAAGCAATCTCTTCGTCGGGATAGGAAAAACGCACCTTATCAAACCGAACACTGCCCTCCAGCTGAGGGCGCTGAATAAATGACTGCTCTTCTTCCCGCTCCTGCGACTTGGCGATCACCTGCTCCAGCCCCTGATAGGCCGTCACCGTTTGATGATAATTTACCAACAAACCGGCCACCTGCCCCATTGGCGAGAGCGCGCGGGAAGTCAGCATGACTGAAGCAATCAAAGCCCCCATGGTCAGTTCGCGCTCGGCAATCAGATAAACGCCAATCACCACCACAGCCACAGAAGTAAACTGAATAATTCCCGACGACACCGTTGCCGAGGAACTGGACAAAACCCGCATCCTTTGTCCCCAGCGGGCAAGATGGCCAACTGACGCTTCCCAGGTCCCCTGAATTCGCCCTTCGGCACCAAGAATTTTCACGGTTTCCAGACTGGAGAGTGTCTCGACCAGCGTTCCGTTCTTCTGGGCACCCGCCTGGTAGGTCTGCTCCACGGCATAACGCAGAGGCCTCTGGATATACAGTGCGTAACCAATAATCAAAGGAATCGCAGCCAAAGGTGCCAGTACAATTGGCCCGCCAATATAAGCCACCACCAGCAGGAACAGGATCACGAAGGGCAAGTCAACAAACGTGGTTACGGTGGTTGAAGTGATAAAGTTGCGAACGGTTTCGAACTCCCGCAACTGACTGGCAAAAGCCCCAACGGACTGGGCTTTCTCAGACATCCTGGCACCAAGCACCCGCTCCAGAATATAACTGGACAACAGGATGTCAGACTTTTTTCCGGCCACTTCGAGAAAATAGGTGCGCAGACTTTTCAATAACAGATCAAACCCGTAGACAATCGCCACACCGATTGCCAGTACCCACAGAGTTTCCAGAGCATTATTGGGAACAACCCGATCGTAAACATTCATCACGAACAGGGGATTGGCAAGTGCAAAGATATTGATCAACAGAGAGGCCAGCAGCACATCCCGATAGATCCGCCAGGAACCGGCGATCACACTCCAGAACCAGTGTCCCTGACGGCGGGGCTTGATATTCTGGGTGCGGCTATCAAACCGAAAAGTCGGTTTGGCGAAAATACAGTAACCTGAGTAATAGCCTTCGAGCTCGTCAAGGTCGATACGCTGCTCACCATCGGTCTCAAGATCCAGAACCAATGCCTGCCTGGTCTTGGTATCCACCTTCACCAACACAACCGCCTGATCATCTTTCAGCAGCAGCACGACCGGACACACCAGAGAGCTGATCGCGGATAACTCTCGCTTAACAACCTGTGCCTTCAAGCCCGCACGCCCCGCCGCCCGAACAAATAACTCCGGGGTCAGACGCTCTTTAACCAACGGCAAACCTGCGGTGACAGAAGCCCGGGAGCAAGGCCTGTGTTCCAGACGAGCCAGCTGCATCAAGCAGGTCAGCAACGGATCAAATACCCCTTCAGTGGCGTCCGCGGGCGAAGTGCGGTCCTTAAACAAATCAGATGGGCCTTGAACAGTCATAAAAATTCACTGATGATTAATAGTCGATGCATTGTAAACGAAAGTGTCTGATCTTGTAGCTATGTTGCATCATACTGATTTGAACGGCAAAGTTATAAAATATTCATCCACCCTACTCTATAGCAAGAAAGCCTTGCAACCGCAGGATTCACCATGCCCTATGCCATTCGTAACTCCAAAGGCCATATCATTGCCCTGCTCAACGAGCCTGCTGTCGGTGCTGATGAATTCGTTTCAGCCGACCATCCGGATGTGGGCGCTTTTTTGAATCATGACGAGGATCTCGACCCCAAGTTTGCACTGGCCGAGTCAGATAAGGAAATTGCACGGGTTACTGAGGATTTGATTCACTTGCTGGTGGCAAAGAATGTGATTCTCTTTACCGAGCTTCCCGATCCGGTACAGCGGAAATTACTCAACCGGGAAAAACTGCGCTCTTCCCTACATGGCGCCATTGATAACTTCCTGGATGAAGACGAATATTTCTAGCCCCCCTGTCCTTGGCAAACTCGCGTCGAGTAATACTCTTCGCTGACAATCTCGTGATGTACCACAACGTCAGTCAGTACAGTCGTTTGATCAATCAGGTCGGGAAAGACTTTTTCATATTCGGACTCAAGAACAATGACAAGCAATCCCGACTCTCCTCAAGCATGAACTTCTGCATGGAGTTAATCACCAGAACTTTCAGTGATCCGGCATTTGCCCCGGTTTTATCAGGGGGGACGACATGCATCAAGGCAAAGCCAAACTGAACACTAGTTGCATACATGGCCAACGGAAGCACTAAGCACAGTATTACTCGTGTCTGGCCGGGCGCTCAACCACTCTGCGCTTGCCTTTGGCACATTCCGCCAGCGCCTGTAAGCCATCCCCATCGAATGCGTCGACACGAATCACGTCGTACAACGCCGTCAGAGCTTCCAGCAGAGGTTCACGCTCTTCTTCTGTTATTACGTTTTCAGAATACGCCCAATCCACCAATTCCTTACGCTGATGCCCCATTAACAAATCGATACCACTCAATTCATCGGCATTTCGCTGGCGCATGGCATCGTGCAGACGCTCACGCAATTCACGGGTTTCATTGGCAAGCTTGTACGCGTTCAGGACACGACCCAATGGATCTTCCGGATCGGTGTTGATGTAACAGCCGCGGGCAATGCGTTGGCGCAGCGGGGTATCGTTAACAATACTGGCCGCCACTTCGGCCCCCAGGCGATCATCAGGGCCATTAAGACCGGTGGCCCCCAGTGGAAACACCAGCAATCGAAGAGGCCAGCGTAACGCCTTAACCGGGAAGTTGATGATCAATTGGCGCATGGAAGCCTGCAGATCCCGCAGGCACATTTTCAGGCACCACTCCACCACCGGGCGCTGATCTTCGGCATAATCCTCTTCGTGCCATTGCTTGATCACTGCCGTGGCGTAATACAGCTGGACAAGACAATCCGCCATTCGTCCGGATAAACGCTGACGCGCTTTAAGACCACCCCCAATACTCAACAACGTCACATCGGTCATCATGGAGAAAGCCGCCGAAAAACGTGCGAGCTGGCGATAGTATGGTTTTATGTCTCCCAAATCGGGAACGGGCTCCAGGTACCCTTTCGTCACGCCCAGAACAAAAGCGCGCAGACCATTGCGGGTGGTGTAAGCCAGATGACGGTAGAACACCTCATCAAAACTGCTCACTGCAGCAGACTCATCATCCATTCCCGCCGCTTCAATTTCTTTAACGATAAACGGATGGCAGCGAATTGCCCCCTGCCCAAAGATCATCAGGCTGCGGGTGAGAATATTGGCCCCTTCCACCGTGATGCCAATGGGCACGGCCTGATACCCCCGTGCGAGAAAGTTGCGCGGGCCAGTGATGACTCCACGTCCGGCGACTACATCCATGGCGTGATTAATGACTTCCCGCATCAGATCGGTGTTACGGTACTTGAGTACCGCTGACGGCACAGACGGTCGGACGCCGCGATCCAGCATTCCGGCAGTCAGCAGGCGCGCTGCATCCATCATGTAGGTGTAACCGGCAACCGGCTCGAGAGCTTCCTGCACGCCTTCAAACTGGCTGATGGTACGACCAAACTGTTCGCGCACCAAGGCATAGGATCCAGTTGCCAGACTGGCAACCTTGCCAGCTCCTGTTCCCAGTGCCGGCAGAGAAATTGAACGGCCTATGGACAGGCATTCCAGCAACATGGTCCAGCCTTTGCCCAACATCTCCTGCCCACCGATCACCTGACTCATCGGGATAAAGACATCGGTTCCCCAGGTCGGACCATTCATAAAGACCGTATTCATGGGCAGATGACGGGCTCCGGCATTCACTCCGTCCAGATCCCGTGGCAGCAGAACACAGGTCACACCGACATCACCGTCATCCCCTCCGAGAAAGCCCGCCGGGTCATACACCTTGATGGCAAGCCCAATCAGAGTCGCAACTGGCGCCAGAGTGATATAGCGCTTGTTCCAGGTCACTTTCAGGCCCAGAACCTCCTCCCCTTGCCACTGCCCTTTGCAGACGATGCCTTTGTCCGGAATGGCACCAGCATCGGAACCCGCCATAGGGGAAGTCAGAGCAAAACAGGGAATCTCTTCACCACTGGCCAGGCGAGGTAAATAATGCTGTTTCTGTTCGTCTGTGCCGTAGTGCATCAACAGCTCGCCTGGCCCCAGAGAGTTGGGCACCATGACCGTGACGGCCCCCGACACACTGCGGGTGGAGAGTTTCATCACGATCTCTGAGTGGGCCGTGTTGGAAAACCCTTTGCCGCCCTGCTCTTTGGGAATCACCAAGCCAAAAAAGCCATTGTCCCGAATGAATTGCCAAACTTCCTCGGGCAAATCGAAATGTTCATGAGTAATTGCCCAGTCATCGAGCATGCTACACAGGGTTTCTACCGGACCATCGAGGAACTCCTGCTCTTCCGGACTGAGGGTTGCCGGTTTTGCATCCAATAGTTTGTTCCATTGCGGCTGTCCGGAAAACAGCTCTCCGTCCCACTCGACAGTGCCGGATTTCAGGGCTTCTGCCTCTGTATCTGACAACGTCGGCAATCGTCCTCGCACCCAACCCAACAAAGGGCGGCTGAGCTTATCTTTCCGCAACTCACCTGGGAGCACCAAGATAAGCCCCAGAGCCAGCAAAACACCCCCAAACACAATACTTAGAATATGGAATCCATCCAGAACCAGACCGAATACGGTGGCGATCACCAGCACCAATGCTGCGGTTGAGCCTCCCACCCCCAGATACAACAGCACCAGGGCACTGAACAGCAATAAAAGGACACTCATGTAAAACCTCCGCAGCAGCTTGGATTTATCGACAAATCCCCCTAAACATCGACCATAGGTCACGGAGTTGCAAGTTTTGACCGAGAGAGAGCACGGTATATTTGACGCAGAAAGCACCGTATAAAAAGAGATAGGAGCTTGCTGCCATCGAAATATTGATTTCAGCCATGATCCCTGTATTGTTATAGCAATTTTGGCGTCAGTACTCAGAAGTCACCAATAGAGTGTGATACGGGCTGACACTGGGAAGGGTGCTTGATAACAGAATGTTTCGCTATTTCGGCTTTGGCTCCAACTTGAACATGACGTCACTGCGAGCCAAGGGGGTCATTCCCCTGTCTGCTCGTCGTGCGGCCCTGTACGGTTGGCGCTTGCGCTTTAATGTTCAGCATTTCTTTCGCCATGAAGGTGGGGTCTGCAACATCGAGCCCAGCGACAATCCCGCCGATCGTGTGCTGGGCATCCTCTACGACTGCCCCGATGAGGCATTGGCCCCTTTGGATGCTGCTGAGGCCTGTGGTCACGGTTATGATCGCATCACGATCGAGGTAGAAACTGAAACCGATGCCGCACCAGTGAGTGCAATGACTTACATCGGCATTCCGGAATTTATCGACAACCGGTGCCTGCCCAGTCGCCGCTATCTGAATATCGTTGTCGAGGGTGCTCGCAGTGCCGGACTCGACAACAGCTATATTGAAGATCTGGCAAGCCAGCCCCTGCATCAGCCGGCGGTTTACCCGACCTTCTGCCCCCCACCCGGCGACTACCCTGTATTTAATGCCAACGATCTGGCCCAACACCCTTTATACACCTCATTATGGGGATCGGTTTTTGATATGACAGAGGCACGCTCTCTGCATACTTTTCTGAAAGGGTTCTTCGGTGGACAGGATATGACCCTGTTTCATCTTAAGCGCCTGGACAGCAGTACCAGCAATGAATCCATGGAAGACATCAGGCAGGGACGCCTTAACAAGGCCCAGCGGGAATATCTCAATGCGTATCTCAATGAGTATGCCAGAGAGTACCGCTACGCTGGCCAGTTCAGTTATGACGAGAACTGAACAGCAAGAAAACACATCAACAACAGCACAAACTTGACGAGTGTAACGATGGAACCGTTTTCCCCGACCCTGATGCCCGCGGCACTGCCCCACGGAACTATTGAAGAAGTCTTTGACGATGTATTTTTCGTCAGTGGCGCCATGGAAACCGTCCTTATGGATACGGACTGGCAATTCAGCCGCAACATGACCATCGTCCGCGAAGGTGAGCGTCTGGTACTGATCAACAGTGTGCGCCTGAGCGACGAAGGCCTGACGGAGTTGAACAAGCTCGGGCAGGTCACTGATGTGATCAGACTTGGAGCGCTTCACGGTCGGGATGATGAATTTTATGTTCGCCATTATGACGCCCAATACTGGGTCATGCCCGGCATGGAAAGTGAACAGTGCGATCATGGCACGGAGCAAAATCAAACCATTCCCCCAATTTCCGGTCGCCCACTTACCCAGGAAGGTCCGCTCCCTCTCGCGGATGCCACATTGTTTCAGTTCACCACTACCCAGCTCCCAGAGGGCATTCTGCGACTTGAGCGAGCCGGCGGTATTGTCATCGCCTGCGATGCCTTGCAGAACTGGCTGGCACCGGATGAGTATTTCTCTGACGCCTCTCGATCCATGATGCAGGAAATGGGTTTTTTCACAGCAGCGAATCTCGGGCCGGTCTGGCTTCAGGCAGCCACGCCTGCCGCTGACGACTTTGCCCGTCTGAAACAACTTTCGTTCAAGCACGCCCTGTGTGGTCACGGCTCTCCCTTGCGTGACACGGCGCATGAAGCCTACTGCAGTACCTTCAACCGACTCTTCAACGTCTGATCCTGCGGCACGGAGAAGCTCAGTGGCGGAGGAACTGCAATTACCCGGCTATGAAGTCGGTTCGGTATTACGTCGACACAACGGTCACGTCATTTACCGTGCCCGTCGATTGGCCGACAACGTCTCCGTGGAGCTGGAAACGGTCGAATCCGAGTACCCGGACCGCCAGCAAATTGCGCGAATTCGTCGAGAAAGTGAGATCACTCATCGCCTGTCGGGCATTGAGGGTGTTCGCAGAGTTTTTGATGTAATTCCTCACGGCAGCGGCAATCTGGCCCTGGTCGCCGAACTGTCTGAAAACACCCTTCGGGCACATCTCAACCGGACGATTGAAAATCAGCACGGAGAAAACGGCCTGCCTCTGGCTGACGCACTGGATATCATTCTGCGACTCACCCGAATCCTTGGGCAGATACACTCTCGGGATCTCGTCCACAAAGCCCTGACGCCTGAACATGTTTTTTTCAATCCCGCCACAGGCGCTATAGCCCTTGCTGGATTTGGCATTGCATCCGAACTGGATCAGGAGCGTCAGGCAGTGCAGATGTCACATCGTCTCGAAGGACCACTGCCCTATTTGTCACCAGAACAAACCGGCCGCATGAACCGGGATCTGGATTATCGCTCCGATTATTATTCGCTGGGTATTTTGTTGTTCGAACTGCTCACAGGCGAGAGACCATTTAAGGCGGATAATCTGCTGGAATGGGTGCACGTTCACATCAGTCGTCTGCCGCCTGCCCCGCATGACATTGCAGCCCATGTGCCGGAAGCCCTTTCGGCCATCGTCCTCAAACTGCTGGCCAAGAGTCCTGAAGCTCGCTATCAAAGCGCTGAAGGGCTGATACACGATCTGGAACACTGTGCCGATCTGCTGACGACAGAGCAGAACATTGCCCCCTTTGAATTGGGTCAGCACGACAGGGTACAGAAATTTCTGATCCCGCAAGAACTCTATGGCCGCGAAAACGAATTGCAGACACTGCTGGCTCTGTTTGAAGCTGCAGTCAGTGGCCGCAATGAATTTTGTCTGGTGCACGGTTACTCAGGTGTGGGCAAATCCGCGCTGGTGAATGAGATCGACCAACCTCTGGTTCGAGAACGTGGATTTTTGGTACAGGGCAAATTTGACCAGTTCCATCAGGGAGAAGCCTACACCCCTCTCGCGACGGCGTTCCGTGGTCTGGTGCAACAGATCCTGGCGGAGCCTGAAGACGCTCTGCAAAATTGGCAGCAACGCTTACTGGAAGCTTTGTCACCCAACGCTCATCTGGTCATGGAGTTAGTCCCCGAACTGGAATTGATCATTGGCCCACAGCCAGCCGTTGTAGAACTGCCCCCCGCTGAAGCCCGCAACCGCCTGCATATTGTATTGACAAACTTTTTGCGCGTCTTTGCAGACGAAGGGCACCCCGTCGTACTGTTTCTCGACGATTTGCAGTGGAGCGATGCACCAACGCTGGAATTATTGCGCCGCTTTGTGACTTCCCACGATCTGAGTCATCTGCTGTTGATTGGCGCTTATCGGAGCAACGAAGTCGGCGTGGGGCACCCGCTGCGCCTTCTGCTCGACGATCTACAATCGCAAAAGCCAATTCATCAACTGCCCATTGGCCCTTTGGATCAGGACTCAGTAGCCCGTCTGGTGGCCGATGCCCTCTACCGTGAAGTGAACGAGACACGTCCGCTAAGCGACTTGCTGTACAACAAGGCTCAGGGCAATCCTTTTTTTACCAATGAACTCTTGCGTGAACTGCACAAGCAGAACTCGATTTCCTACGACCCCAACGCCGGTCACTGGAACTGGACGCTGGATGCTCCACGCTGGTCTGAAGTCAGCAGTGATGTCGTAGAATTCATGCTGGATAATCTGCGACGACTGCAGCCAGAAACACAACAGGCCTTGCAATTGGCTGCCTGTATTGGCGGAACCTTTGATCTGCAAACCCTGGCAATCATTTATCAAAAGTCCACTGCAGAAACCGCTGCGGCACTGCTGCCAGCACTCAAGCAGCACACCGTTCTGCCCCTGCATAATGATTATCGTCTGGTCAGCAGTAATCTGGAATCAGACTCGCGTAACGGTAAACACGCACAAACAACGCCACTCAACCCCAGCTATCGTTTTCAGCATGACCGCGTGCATCAGGCCGCCTACGCTCTTATTGAAGTGAAACAACAGCAGCAAGTGCACTATTCTGTAGGACGCTTAATGCTGGAGCATGCCAGTGTTCACGACACAACAAATGGTTCGGCTGCAGCCGCAGTTCCTGCAGACCGCCTTATCGATATTGTCGGCCACCTGAACGAAGGTCGCTCTTTGATCAAGTCCGACCCGGAAAGGTTGCAGCTGGCCGAACTGAATGTGCGCGCCGGAGAGCGGGCAAAACATTCCGCCGCATACGAAGCTGCTTTGTCTTATCTCCGGATAGCGACCGAACTGCTTCCCGCAGATCCCTGGCAACAGGTTCCAGACTTGATGCGAGCACTGGCCGCTGAAATCCAGCAGTGTACTTACCTGACCGGTCACACAGCAGAGGCGGAACAGTGGATCGAACTGATGTTGCAGCACGCAAAATCGGATCTGGAACGCGGGGATATCCTTGCCATCCGTACGCGCCAATATGCCACTCTCGGGCGCATGAAAGACTCCATTCTCTCTGCCATTCAAGGCCTTAACCTACTCGGAATAGAATTTACCGACCAACCGACACAGGCGGATATTACTGAAGAGCGACGAAGAATCCTCGAGAATCTGGGCGAACGCAAGATCGAGGATCTCGTTAATGCTCCACTGGTGGAAGATAAAGCAACCCTGATAGCCATGCGACTTTTGATGGAGATTTTTGCCGCAGCCTTCCTCTCTGGCAGCGGCAATCTGTTTGCCTATCTGGTACTGAAGTCTGCCAATCTATCCCTACGTCACGGCAACAGCCCGGAATCCGCCTTCGCCTACGCCAGTTACGGTATGCTGCTGTGCGGTGAACTGGATGAGCCTGCCCTCGGTTATCAATACGGCAAAGTCGGACTGGCCATTAACGAGCGCCTGGACGACCTGACTTTGCGGGCACGTGTGATTTACGTGTACGCCATGTTCGTACATCACTGGAGCAACCACTGGTCGAGCCTGACTCCCTGGTTCCGCAAAGGCATCGAAGCCGGTTACCAGACGGGAGATCTGCTCTACCTGGCATACAGCGCACAGGACTGTGTGATTTGGGATCCGACACTGGAACTCGATACCGCCGAGCAACAACATGCCGAGCTGCTGGAGATTGTCCGCGAGTGCGCTTATCAGGACTCTCTGGATTCAGGCACCCTGTTCTTGCAGCAGCAACGCAATCTTTTGGGGCTGACCGAATCCCAAAGCTCGCTCAGTGATAGCAGCTTTGACGAACAACAGTGCCTTGAGGGCATGCGCCAGCGTCAGTTTATGACGGGCATTGCCAACTACCATATCTACCACGCCGAACTAAACCTGCTCTATGGTGATGAAGAGCGAGCCCTTGAGCATGTCCGGGCACAGGACAAACTGATCAAGTCAGCCATGTCCCTCCCCCAACTGGTCCGCTTTTACATCATCGCCTGCCTGACCTTGTCCAGTCGTTACCCCCATATGGAGGAACAGGAACAAGCCGAGACCTTACAGCGACTGCAACAGGATCTGGCACGAATGACCCGCTGGGCGGATAACTGCGAGGAAAACTTCCGTCATCTTCAATATCTGATGCAGGCTGAGCTGGCCAGACTGGCTGGCGATAAAATGGCCGCACTGGATTATTACGACGCCGCTATCGAAACCGCACAGAAACACCGTTTTCTTCGCGACGAAGCCACGGCCTGTGAACGGGCTGCGCGACACCTGCTGGCTTGCGGACGGCGACGCTCGGCTGAGGGCTACCTTCGCGGTGCCCACCAACTCTACAGCCGCTGGGGCGCCAAGCGCAAAGCCGCTCTGCTGGAGCAGGAATTTCCAGTATTACATGAACTGGTGCTGGCCACCCCCGAATCCATCAATCAGAGAAGCATGAGCGAACTGGACGTCGCATCCGTAATGAAAGCGTCCCGTGAGATTTCCGGTGAAATCGTGCTCGACAAGTTGTTAAAAACGACACTGAATATCCTGCTTGAAAATGCCGGTGGACAGTGGGGCTGTCTGCTGGCCCGCCGGGACGGACGTCTATTCATTGAAGCCGGTAAACTTCCGGAACAGGGCTTTCAGGCAGATAACCTCCCCAGCCACACCCTGGTACCCACAGTCGATGGCGACAAGGTACCTATGCCAATCACCCTGATCAGTCAGGTCCTTCATGGAAGTCAGGCTGTGGTTCTCCATGATGCGACCAATGACACCCAGTTTGCACAGGACCCTTACGTCAACCGGTGCCAGCCCCGATCCGTATTGTGTGTTCCCATTGGCCGGGAGCATTTTGAAGGCGCCCTGTATATGGAAAACAATCTCACCAGTGGTGTCTTCACCGAGGCTCGTGTTGAGGTTATCCGGCTGCTCACCGCCCAGGCATCCGTTGCCCTGGAGAATGCACGCCTCTATGAACAGGTCCAAGACTATTCACGCACACTGGAGCAAAAGGTCGCCGAGCGAACAGCGCGCCTGCAACAGCTCAATCAGGAACTGAAAGATCTGGCAGAGCACGACGGACTCACGGGAGTCGCCAACCGCCGCCGGGGCGATGCTTACCTGAAACAGATTTGGGGACGGTTACGTCGCGAAAGACAACCACTGTCGGTGGTGATGCTCGATGTAGACCACTTCAAAACGTTCAATGATAACTACGGCCATCAGTCTGGGGACGAATGTTTGATCGAAGTGGCCTCAACGCTAAACACCTACCTGCATCGCCCAGCCGATCTGGTTGCCCGCTACGGCGGTGAAGAATTTATTCTGATACTGCCCAATACCGACGCCCACGGAGCGGCTCAGGTGGCCGAACACGTCCGACAACGAATAGAGGCACTGGCCATCACCCACGACTTCTCATCGACAAGCAATGTGGTAACCATCAGCGCAGGAATCGCCACCACTGTCCCTGACTCCGAAAGGGGTATCGAGAAATTGCTGCGCCAGGCCGATATCGCGTTATATCAGGCTAAACAGATGGGGCGTAACCGGGTTCATAGTGCCGCTCCAGCGATGAGCACCACTGAGTCAACCTGAACCTTCTCGCCAGAATCTTTGCATCAAGCTGCTGTACAGGTAAATCAGGCTCTGGAAACGAAAAAAGCCACCCTGGGGTGGCTTTTGGCTATCTGTGTGCAGAGAAACTGTACACAGAAGCTAGAGATTTGGTCGGGATAGCAGGATTCGAACCTGCGACCACCGCGCCCCCAGCACGGTGCGCTACCAGACTGCGCTATATCCCGATAATGGTCTTTAGAAACACACGAGCTTCTGAACACCGGGGTTGGACTATTTTTCGATCACGACCGCCTTGGCAGTAACGATCTAACCCATTGATTTAACTAGGGATAGCCCTGGGGGTGAGAGGGCTGAAATCATACCCTAACAATTTGGAAATGCAAGTGATTTGTAGACGATTTACGGTCGGTTGAGAACCACCAAAACCTCTTCCAGTTCGCTGATCATTTGACTGACCAACTGGGAGAATTGGGTCGCGTCCTGCTGTGCATTATCACCGCTCATTTGTTGACGTGCACCACCAATAGTAAAACCCTGATCGTAGAGCAATGCACGAATCTGACGAATGGTAAGAACATCCTGACGCTGGTAATAACGGCGATTTCCACGACGCTTGACCGGTGCCAGCTGCGGGAATTCCTGCTCCCAGTAACGCAGAACGTGGGGTTTTACCGCACACAGATCACTGACCTCACCAATGGTGAAATAGCGTTTACCGGGAATGACGGGAAGTTCGTCGTTATTGGTTGGTTCCAGCATAGTTCTCTACTCGAGCCTTCAGTTTTTGCCCTGGGCGGAAAGTCACGACCCGGCGAGCCGAGATAGGAATCTCTTCGCCGGTTTTCGGGTTACGTCCTGGACGGGAGGTTTTGTCACGCAGATCGAAGTTACCAAAACCTGATAACTTCACATGCTCATTGGTTTCCAGAGCCGTGCGGATCTCCTCAAAGAACAGCTCTACCAATTCCTTGGCTTCACGCTTGTTGAAGCCAAGTTCTTCGTAGAGCATTTCAGCTAAATCCGCTTTGGTCAACGCTGACATCGCGAATGGCCTCTTTGTGCCCCTCTACCTCAGGGAAGCGTTATATGACTCCTCCAGGGAACGAATGACAACATCCATGGAGGCATTAATCTCATCCTCAGTAAGAGTGCGCGATGGATGCTGAAACGTCAAGCCCAGAGCAACACTTTTTCTATGTGGATCAATGCCTTTGCCAACATATACGTCAAAGACCTTTAACTCTGTGAGGCAGTCCCCAGCGCCCTTTTCAATGACTTTTTGCAGATCACTGACCGCTGTAGTCTGGTCAACAATGACGGCAATATCTCGGCGCACCTCAGGGAACTTCGACAGCGGTTCGAAGCTTGGCAACTTCGCTTCAGCGATGGATGCCTGGGTAATTTCAAACAAATACACAGAGTGGGTCAGCCCCAGGGTCTTCTGCAATTGAGGATGCATGGCGCCCAACAATCCGACCTGCTCGCCGTTGCGCATTACGGCAGCGGATTGTCCGGGATGCAGTGCTGGATGCTTGGCGGGCTCGAAACTGAAGCTGGCATCATCGGCCAAAAGCGACAAAACGGACTCCAGATCACCCTTAATGTCGTAAAAATCTACATTATCGGATTTCCCGGTCCAGCTCTCCTCCAGACGAGGACCATAAATTAAACCTGCCAGCATCGGTTCCTGTTTCAGGTTTTCGATACCTTTGCCCTCAGCAATAAAACGCTGACCGGCTTCAAACAAGCGCACGCGATCCTGCTGACGATTCAGGTTGTGCTGCAGAGAACTGACCAGCCCTGGCCACAAAGTCGTACGCATCACCGCCATATCGGCGCTGATGGGATTTTGCAGTTCTACAGGCTCGGCGTCTGGATCAAAATGCTTGAGCAATTTAGGCTCAACAAAACTGTAAGTGATTGCCTCCTGATACCCCCGAGCCACCAGCTGACTGCGTACCGCACTCAGGCCAATACGGGCTTCGTACTGCATGGGAATGCTCAGATCCGCATTCAGACTGGTGGTTGGCAGACGGTTATACCCGTAAATGCGCGCCAACTCTTCCAGCAAATCTTCTTCGATAGCAATATCAAAGCGGTAACTTGGCACCTTAAAGCGCCAGCCGCTATCCGCCTTGACGGACATTTCCAGCCCCAGACGGGTCAGGATATCGACCACCTCTTCATCATCCATGCTGAAGCCGAGACCAGACAGAATGCGCGAACGGCGCAGACTGACTTCGCGATCCTTGGGCGCATGTTCGTTCTCGACTTCAATCACCGGGCCAGCCTGACCGCCCACAATATCCAGCAACAGCTGGGTGGCACGCTCGATCGCCACAGCTTGCAGCTTGTAATCCACACCTCGCTCAAAGCGATGGGAAGAGTCGGTATGAAGGCCGTAGTTACGAGCACGGCCCGCAATGGCCACCGGGAAGAAAAAGGCACTTTCGAGGAAGATGTCCTGGGTTGCAGAAGTCACCGAGGTGGCCTCGCCGCCCATGATACCTGCCATGGCCACCGCCTTTTCATCATCGGCAATCACCAAGGTGTCACTTTTCAGCTCAACTTCCTGGCCATCCAGCAGTGTCAGCTTCTCACCATCATCCGCCATACGCGCCTGCACACCACCTTGCAGGGTGTTCAGATCAAAGGCGTGCATGGGCTGTCCCAGCTCCAGCAACACGTAGTTGGTGACATCGACAACCGCATCAATAGAACGAACCCCTGCACGACGCAGCTTTTCCTGCATCCACAACGGGCTGCCCTGGCTGACATCCACGCCGCGAATCACGCGTCCTACATAACGGGAACAGGCTTCACCGGCATTCAGCGTTACCTTAAGGACATCATCAATGGTTGGAGCAACCGGCGCAATTTTCGGCTCTTTCAACTCCAGACGATTCAATACCGCCACATCACGAGCAATGCCTTTCACCGACAGACAGTCGCTGCGGTTTGGCGTCAGATCCACCTCGATACACTGATCGTTGAGATTCAGGTATTCACGCAGGTCAGCACCAACCGGTGCATCTTCTGCGAGCTCCCAGATGCCGTCACTGTCTTCACCCAATTGCAGCTCAACCTGAGCACACAACATACCGAAAGACTCAACACCGCGCAGCTTGGCTTTCTTGATTTTAAATGGCTTACCGTCTTCACCCGGAGGCAACACTGCACCTACGGTCGCGAAAGGAATTTTAATTCCGGGACGTGCATTGGGCGCACCACACACCACCTGACAAATCTCATCGCCATTGCCCGCCACTTTGCAGACACGCAGCTTGTCGGCATCAGGGTGTTGTTCGGCCTCAAGAATTTCACCCACCACAACACCGGAAAACTCACCAGCCACTGGCTCTACGGCGTCGACTTCCAGGCCGGCCATGGTAATCTGCTCAACCAAATCGGCAGTTGTGAGGTTGGGGTTAACCCATTCGCGTAACCAATTTTCGCTTAATTTCATAATCTTTTGCTTATCCGATAATTTGACCGTTTAAGCAGGGAGACAAAACGCTCAACCCACTTAACCATTCTCGGCGACTGATACCGCCCGATCCCTACTCACTGAGACCCAATCTAGAACTGTACAACTAGAACTGTCCCAGGAATTTCAGGTCATTCTCAAAGAACATACGCAGATCATTCACGCCATAACGCAACATCGCCAGACGCTCCACCCCCATACCAAAGGCAAAGCCGGTATAGGTTTCGGTATCGACGCCACTGGCTTTAAACACGTTCGGGTGCACCATGCCGCAACCCATGATCTCCAACCAGCCAGTGTGGCTGCACACACGACAACCTTTACCACCGCAATTGGTGCACTGGATGTCAACCTCGGCGGAAGGTTCAGTAAACGGGAAATAAGACGGGCGAAAACGCACAGGGACATCCGCTTCAAAGAACGCTTTCAGAAATTGATCCACAGTGCCTTTCAGGTCGGCAAAGCTGATGCCTTTGTCGACAACCAGGCCTTCAACCTGATGGAACATGGGGGTATGTGTCAGATCCGAGTCACAGCGGTATACCCGCCCCGGGCAGATGATGCGAATCGGCGGCTCCTGATTTTCCATCGTTCGCACCTGAACCGGCGAGGTGTGCGTGCGCAACACGTATTTTGCGTCTGTCGCCGCCGGGCCGTCGCTTTTTACCTGCTCACTCTTGACATAGAAGGTGTCGTGCATCGCGCGAGCGGGGTGATGCCCGGGAATATTGAGGGCTTCGAAGTTGTGATAATCGTCTTCGATTTCAGGGCCCACCTCAACGGCATAGCCAACCGCTGCGAAGATGTCCTGAATGCGCTGCAGAGTGCGCGTAACCGGATGCAAGCCACCGTTGGTCTGCCCACGGCCGGGCAGAGTCACATCAATAGTTTCTTCAGCCAGCTTGGCGTCAATAGCCGCCTGCTCCATCGCCTGCTTGCGCTCAACCAGCTTTTCCTGAACCGCTTGCTTGGCTTCGTTGATTTTAGCGCCTGCTGCCGGGCGCTCTTCTGCCGACAATTTCCCCAGGCTTTTCAGCAAGGCAGTGATCTGACCTTTTTTACCAAGGTACTCGACTCGCACATGATCCAAGGCAGCCAGATCCTGTGCATCGGCAACCAGCTTGAGCGCTTCTTCTGTCAGCGCTGCCAGATTTTCCATTCGGGTCTCCCAATAAGTGAGGGCTTGTTATAGAACTGTTTTAATCAAGACGTAAGAAATTTATTCAGAGAGATCAGTCATGCTCTCTATTGCGATGATTTACTCTCGGTCGCTCTGAATAAATTGCCTAAAAAACAAAAAGGGAGGAGCTGAACAAACAGCTCCTCCCCTTTCGCATTCGTACTGAATAAGGTTTGACCTAATTAGGCCAGAGCTGCTTTTGCCTGAGCAACAACAGCTGCAAATGCAACCTTATCGTGAACAGCCAGGTCGGCCAGAACACGACGATCCAGTTCGATGTTTGCTTTCTTCAGACCAGCAATCAAGCGGCTGTAAGTCATGCCTTCTACGCGTGACTGAGCATTGATACGAGTGATCCACAAAGCACGGAAATTACGCTTGCGAACACGACGGTCGCGGTAAGCGTATTGACCAGCTTTGATAACAGCCTGTTTGGCAACACGGAATACGCGCGAACGAGCACCGTAGTAACCTTTGGCCTGCTTTAAGATTTTCTTGTGACGACGACGCGCCTCTACACCACGTTTTACACGAGCCATGATTAATCCTCTCTAAATGTTAGTCAGGCCAATTACTTGGCGCGAAGCATACGATCGACCGCCGGTACATCAGCAGCGTTCAGGGTGCTGGTGCCGCGCAGCTGACGCTTACGCTTGGTGGTCATTTTAGTGAGGATGTGGCTCTTGAAAGCGTGCTTGTGCTTATAACCAGAACCGGTCTTTTTGAAGCGCTTGGCAGCACCACTGTGTACTTTAGCTTTTGGCATGAGAATTCTCTCGATTTTAAAGTTGAACAAAAAACACTTGCTCAGAGGTAGTACCGCGTCTCAGACACTAAAGCGTCTTTGATGGGTACCTTTCTGTTAAAGCGCCATTTAAAGTCATCCAGGCAGCTAAAAGCCCGATCACTTTCTCTTTTTGGGTGCCATGACCATAAGCAGCTGACGACCTTCCATTTTCGGATACTGCTCAACGACACCCAGGTCCGCCAGATCGGTTTCGATGCGTTTCATCATCTCCATACCGAGTTCCTGGTGGGCCATTTCACGACCACGGTACCGCAAGGACACCTTGATCTTATCCCCGTCTTCCAAAAAGCGAGTCAGATTACGCAATTTAATCTTGTAATCGCCAATGTCAGTACCGGGACGAAATTTCATCTCTTTGATTTGCTGCTGCTTTTGTTTCTTCTTGGCAGCCGCTTTGGTTTTCTTGATATCAAACAGGTGCTTGCCGTAATCCATGACTTTACAGACTACCGGTTCAACATCACCAGCCATCTGCACCAGATCCAGCCCTGCACTCTGGGCGCTTGCCAGCGCCTCTTCCAAGGAAACGATGCCTGCCTGCTCACCGTCTGCACCGATCAGGCGTACTTGTTTCGCCTCAATCTGATCGTTAATCGGTGCTTTTTTGGAACGTCCTTTGGAATTTTCTCGTTTGATAGTAGTAATCTCCTAAAATTTGACTGCTTATGCAGCCTACAACGACGAGCGGCCGCGACGTGCTACGTCAGCGGCCAAATGGTCGGCAAATGCCTCAAGACTCATCGAACCCAGGTCTTCGCCGGAGCGTGTACGTACGCTGACGGACCCTGTCTCAACCTCTTTATCGCCCACAGTGAGCAAATAAGGGATCTTCTGAATTGTGTGCTCGCGGATTTTAAAGCCGATCTTCTCATTTCTCAAGTCCGAAATGGCTCGGAAGCCCTTGTTTACCAAGGTTTCTTCCACTTTTTGCACATATTCGGCCTGATTGTCCGTAATATTCATAATCACGGCCTGCTCAGGTGCCAGCCAGGCGGGGAAAGCGCCTTCGTAGTTCTCGATCAGAATCCCGATAAAGCGCTCGAAAGAACCCAAAATCGCACGGTGCAACATCACCGGGGTCTTGCGAGAACCATCTTCGGCCACATACTGGGCATCCAGGCGGCCCGGCATGGAGAAATCCACCTGAATGGTGCCACACTGCCAGACTCGACCGAGACAGTCTTTCAAAGAGAATTCGATCTTTGGACCGTAGAACGCACCCTCTCCTGGCAACAGCTCCCAGGCGTTACCCTTGGCATCCATAGCATCCATCAGGGCTTTTTCAGCCTTATCCCACACTTCGTCACTGCCTACACGCTGCTCGGGACGAGTGGAAATCCGAATAATCACATCCTCGAAGCCAAAATCGGCATACACGCTGTTCAGCAGGTCGGTAAAGACAGACACCTCCTCCTGAATTGCCTCTTCCGCACAGAAGATGTGGGCATCATCCTGAGTAAAGCCGCGCACACGCATAATGCCCTGCAAAGTGCCGGAGGCCTCATTGCGGTGACAGGAACCAAACTCCGCCAGACGCAGCGGCAAATCACGGTAGCTCTTCAGGCCCTGATTAAAGACCTGAATATGGCACGGGCAGTTCATGGGTTTCACCGCATAGTCACGGGACTCTGACTCAACCGTAAACATGCTGTCACGGAATTTATCCCAGTGACCGGAACGCTCCCACAAGGTGCGATCCACAACCTGCGGGGTTTTGATTTCCTGATAACCGTTATTGCGCTGAACCTTGCGCATATACTCTTCAATGGCCGTGTAAATAGCCCAGCCTTTCGGGTGCCAGAACACCATGCCGGGCGCCTCTTCCTGCAAATGGAACAGGTTGAACTTTTTACCCAGCTTGCGATGGTCGCGCTTGACCGCTTCTTCCAAAAACTTCAGATGCGCCTTAAGCTGCTTCTTGTCGGCAAAAGCCACACCATAGATACGCTGCAGCATCTGGTTGTCGGAATCACCGCGCCAGTAGGCACCATTAATATTCATGAGCTTGAAATGGTGACAAAACTTCATGTTCGGCACGTGAGGGCCGCGACACATGTCAATGTATTCTTCGTGTTGGTACAGCCCTGGCGTGGCTGTTTGCGGAATATCCCGATCCAGGATTTCCATTTTGTAGGTTTCACCACGAGACTCAAAAATATCCCGCGCTTCCTGCCAGCTGACATTCTTTTTAACGACATCATAATCGGTCTTTGCCAGCTCCAGCATGCGTTTTTCCAACGCAGCCATGTCCTCTTCCGTCAGCTTGTGATCCAGATCGACATCGTAATAAAAACCGTGCTCAATGGTAGGACCAATGGCCATCTTCACGTCCGGCCACAATTGCTTGATGGCGTGCCCCAACAGGTGAGCACAGGAGTGGCGGATGATTTCCAGTCCATCCTCGTCTTTGGCGGTAAAAATCGTCAGCTCGGAATCTTCGGAAATCAGATCGTGTGCATCCACACGCTCGCCATTTACCTTACCGGCAATGGTGGCCTTTGCCAGACCAGGGCCAATATCAGCAGCAACATCGAGAACAGAAACAGGTTTATCGAACTCGCGCTGCGAGCCATCGGGAAGGGTAATTACAGGCATGGTATATCCTAGCTTCAGTGGTGAGCCCTACGTAAGCCCACATGATCATATTTAGAGGTGTAATGCTTTACAAAACATTAAGGGGTGCAAAGTATAGAGAAGTTGACCGCGAGCGGCTAGTGGCGAACACCAACAAGATCAGAGACAAACAAAATAGACATGCGCGCCAGATAGACGCGCACAGACAAACATAGACCCACAGAAACCGGTCAGGACTGAACCGCAGCCTCAACCCAATCAATCACTTCTTCGTAACGTTCCGGCAACAGAGCTTTCAGCTCGTCCAACCCCTGTATCAAGGTTTTATCGCCACTGTGAGTAAAGGTGATATGGCCAACCTTGCGCCCCTCGCGAACCTCTTTGCCATACCAGTATGGCTCGGCACCGGAAATCGCCCACCAGCGCTCATCACGCGGGGTACCCAACAGGTTGATCATTACATTCAGGCCTTTCACCTGAGGCTTGGCCAGAGGCACTCCGGCCACTGCACGAACATGACTCTCAAACTGACTGACACTGGCACCCGCCTGGGTCCAGTGGGCAGTGTTGTGAACACGTGGCGCCAGCTCATTAACGATCAGCTCGTCTCCGACCCGGAAACACTCCATCGCCATAACACCCACATAGTCCAGCCCGTCCAGCAGCTTCGCCAGCATGGCTTCGGCTTTTGGCTGCAGAGCCGACAAGCGAGACAAGGGAGCGACAGATGCCGTCAGAACCCCATTGAGTTGCAGCGTTAACGTCAACGGATAGAAGAATTTGTTGCCATCGCGATCACGCACGCCAACGATAGCCATCTCTTCATCGAAGTTAATGCCCTGCTCAACAATGGCCTCATTGCGCCATTCATCGGGAATCTGAGTGCCGTCAGCTTCTTTCAGCCAATATTGACCGCGACCGTCATAACCACCAGTACGACGCTTCATCAGCGCCCTTTCACCCAGCTCGGCATAAACCTGCTCCGCTGTCAGAGCATCGTCCACCAATTTCCAGGGAGAAGTCGCCAACCCCAAATCATCCAGCAATTGCTTTTGGGTCAAACGATCCGCCAGACGCCCAAAGACATCCAGATTGATAAAGTTAGGGTGTTTTGCCAGCTTTTCCGTAACCGGAGTTACCGGCCACTGCTCGCGCTCTGCAGTCACGACATCATTAGCCTGCAAATCAGGCAGTTGATCGGAGTCGATATCCACCGGGATAACATCCACACTCAGCGGCATTGCCGCATGCTTCAGCATGGCTCCCAACTGACCATGACCCAAAACCCAAACTTTACTCATATCAACTCTCTACAATCGCCCAATTCAGAACAACAGTTATACACGCGGATCAGGATCAGCAAGAATAGTGTCGGTTTGCTCCTGACGGAAAGCATCAATACGCTTGGCAAGCTCCACATCAGAAGTCGCCAGAATTTGTGCAGCCATAAGACCGGCATTGAACGCACCCGCACCACCAATCGCCAAAGTGCCCACTGCAACTCCGCGAGGCATTTGCACAATAGAAAGCAGACTGTCCTGACCACTTAGAGCTTTACTTTGAACCGGAACACCCAGTACCGGCAAACGGGTTTTAGACGCCACCATGCCCGGCAAGTGGGCTGCACCACCAGCGCCAGCCACAATCACCTGATAGCCGTTATCGGCAGCAGCGGCAGAAAAAGACATCAGCTTGTCCGGCGTGCGATGAGCAGACACAACCTCGACGTGATAGTCGACACCCAAACGATCCAGAATGTCAGCCGCTTCTTTCATTGTAGGCCAATCGCTTTTGGACCCCATGATAATGGCAATTTTTGGTTGCATGTGCAGTCTCCGGAAGCCTCTGGCCTCTTATGGCGGCCCACAATTCAGAACGGGCGCAGTCTCTTTACGGGCCTTGGCCCCCAAACGAAAAAACCCGCCTAAGTAAGCGGGTATTTACTGCAACTCGTCAAAAACGAATTGCTTTTAACAATTTGGTAGGACTAGGCAGATTCGAACTGCCGACCTCTACCATGTCAAGGTAGCGCTCTAACCAACTGAGCTATAGTCCTATGATCATCAGGAGCAAAAACTTCCAGCACCCGGATTTTACATCGTTTCCTTTCTGTCAGACCAGCCAAAATACGGAATAAGACCAGTCTTTTCAGGAGCTTAGGCATATTATCAAAAACCTGTCTCCCCGAAAGAGGCGCGTACTTTACCAGCCCCCTCAAAACTAGGCAAGCCTTTGATTGCAACTTCTCGTTCGCTACTCGCACAAGGGAAAACAAGGTAGAATTTCGCGCAAAATTGCAGCCGATAATGGAATCACCAAACCAATGGAATCAAACCACGTGCGAATAGCAGTTACAGGCGCCAATGGATACGTGGGAACTGCACTGTGCAAACACCTTCTAAATCAGGGGGCCGAGGTCATTGCCCTGATTCGCGAAGGCACTGCGACGACACTGGGTAAAGAACACCCTCGCCTTCAAATTACTCCTGTTAACTACCAGTCTCCCGAATCACTTGAGAATGCACTGATCGACGTCGACGTTATCATTCACCTGATTGCAAAAACTCACGCCCAGGACGTGATGTCAGAGCTGGAAGACTACCGTGCAATCAACGTCGACATCAGCAAGGCCCTGGCCCAGGCAGCCATTAAAGCCAAGGCAAAACGTCTGGTTTTTTTAAGCAGCATCAAAGTGAATGGAGAGAGCACAGACAGCAGGCCATTTCAGAACACGGACCAACCTGCACCCACAACCGCCTACGGCATCAGTAAAATGGAAGCGGAAGAAGCTCTGAAAACCGTCTGCAACGGAAAAGTCGAGCTGGTCATTATCAGACCACCCCTGGTTTACTCCCCCGACGCCAAGGGCAACATTAGCACCCTAAAGAAAGCCATTACCAAAGGCCTGCCACTGCCACTGGGTCGCCTTTGCAACAAAAGGGATATTGTCGACCTGCCACTTCTATGTGAGTACCTGTATAAAAGCTGCATCATCCCCGACGCTGCTGGGAAGTCGCTGCTCGTCTGCAATAACGAACCACTGTCAACCACCCAATTAATCAGACGCCTGGGGAAAGACATCAACCAGAACCCACGGCTTTTGCCGATTCCTGCCAGCCTCCTGAAAGCACTGGGAGCAGCGCTGGGCAAACAGGAACAAATCGACAAACTCTGCGGCAATCTGCAGGTCAACGGCGAGCAAGCCAGACAACTCCTTAAGCCCCACTCAAACACATCAAACACCCCGAAAGAACTTTAAGCATCATGATCTCCAGAGACCTTCTTTATTATGCCCCCGGGTTTATTGCCGCCACGCTCTTTACTTATGGCATAGCCCGACTTTACATCAGACACGCCCTCAATAATGGCATCCTTGATACACCCAACGCCCGCAGCTCCCACACCGCCCCCACCCCAAGAGGTGGAGGCATCTCTATTGTCACCGTTTCGGCGATCATCATCGCCACAGCACTTCTCGCCCCCTCGGCCGAACTGGTAGACAAACTCCCACAGCAAAGTCTCATCGCGCTTCTGCTCGGCAGCCTCATAGTGGCAGCCGTCGGCTTTATGGACGACCTGAAGTCTCTGTCAAACAAGGTGCGCTTCAGCGCCCATCTACTGGCCAGCCTGGCAGCACTTTCACTGATAAAACCGCTGCCTTCACTCCCGCTCCCGGGCATGGAGATTCAGCTACAAGGGGTCTGGCTTTTACTCTTAGCCCTGGGCCTCACGTGGTTAATCAATCTCTACAACTTTATGGATGGCATTGATGGCATTGCCGCCACAGAAGCTTTTAGCGTATTGGTCGGTGCCAGCCTGATCGGTGGTTTCGGGCAGCAATTAACGGACTCCCCCTTCCCCTCCTCACTATTGATAATGCTACTGGCCCCCTTACTGGGCTTTTTGCTGTTAAACCGCCCCCCAGCAAAAGTGTTTATGGGTGACGGCTGCAGCGGCTTTCTCGGCATGCTCCTGGGGCTGCTCGCCATCACTTATGCTGCAAACACCTCCGTCAACCTGTGGTGCTGGGCTATTTTACTGGGGGTTTTTATTGTGGATTCCGGCTGGACACTCAGCACCCGTGTCTTCACCGGACAAAAGTGGCACCAACCTCATCGCAGCCACTGCTACCAAATTCTCAGCCGCAAACTGCAATCCCACGGAAAGGTGACCCTTGGCACCGCAGCAGTTACCCTGCTTTGGCTTACCCCTTTGGGATTTCTGGCCAGCCTCCACCCCAATTACGGAGCACTCTGTCTGCTGGCAGCCTACACACCGCTTGTTGCGCTCTGCTACTGTCACGAGGCAGGGCTTCACAACTAACCAATCCTCATCAGAATCAAAAATGTCGTCTTTTTCACTTATAAATCAAACAGTTATTTTTTAAAGAAAATTTACATACAACCCTTGACGAGGCCATGATCGGGCTATAATATACGCGCCATCTTGAGCCAAGGGCATCACCCACCGCTCCTGATAACGATTCCGACATAGCTCAGCGGTAGAGCAGTTGACTGTTAATCAATTGGTCCCTGGTTCGATCCCAGGTGTCGGAGCCAAATTTAAAAAGGCTGCCCTTTGGGTGGCCTTTTTTCGTTATGCCCATTTCAAAGTGTTACTCATCTCAGGAAAGCGACCGCACACCTGCGTATAATTGATTTATCCGTAATTCACGGTAATATCCATATGAGCAGCATGGATAAAGCTTGGCACCAGAATTCGCCGGAACATCTGCATCAAACCAACTTCCCAGGTTCGGCACACCGCTCATGGAACCAGAGATAAAGAACCCACCCGAATGATTCGATCCCTATTAGATTCTACTCGCCCCACTAAACGATTTGTTTCAGTTGCCTACGATGTTGTGGCACTCAGCTTTTCCCTTTATATCGCATGGGCACTTCGTCTGGGTCAGTTCGATATTGCTCCAAAACAGATTGATCTGGTCTGCCTGGGAATCACCGTCTGCGTTTCAATAACAGCATTTATACGACTTGGCCTGTATCGAGCCATTCTGCGCTATATGGCTCAGGATGCAGCGGTCAGCATCGCAGTCGGATTAGCAATCTCTTCGCTCACCCTGGCTGCCAGCAGCTTCTTTTTGCAAGCGTCTATCCCACGCTCAGTGCCTGTCATCTATTTACTCACCGCCTCGTTCCTGATTGGCCTTCCCCGCTTGATGGTGCGCAATCTGGTGCAAATGCTTCTTCCCATCGGCGACACCAAAGTCCTGATCTACGGCGCCGGCAGCGCAGGACGTATGCTGGCAGACTCTCTACGCCCCAGCCACGACTACCAGCCTGTTGCCTTTCTCGACGACGATCCCAGATTGTGGAACAACAAAGTAAAGGGGCTCCCGGTTTTTTCCAGCAAGGACGCCGAAAAACTCATCAAAAAGCACCGCTGCGAAAAAATCTTTATTGCTCTGGGAGCCATTGATCGCCCCACCAGACTGATGATTATCCGGCAGCTGGAGAAACTGTCCGTCCAACTCCAAACGATCCCGCCGCTTGAAGAGCTAACCAGTGGTCAGATTAAAGTTGAAGAGATTCGCGACATCCAAATCGAGGACTTGCTGGGACGTGACCCAGTGGAACCCGACACCAGACTGATGCAATCCAACATCAGCAACAAATCCGTGATGGTTACCGGAGCAGGCGGCTCTATCGGTTCGGAGCTGTGTCGCCAAATCATTCAGCACCAACCGCACACCCTGATCCTGTTTGAACTTAATGAATACAACCTCTATGCCATTGTGGAAGAGCTTGAAGCCACCATTCAGCACCAAAACCTGACGGTCAAGCTCATCCCTCTGCTGGGCAGCGTGCAAGACAAACAACGTCTGACCAACGTCATGAAGCTGCACCATGTAAACACTCTCTACCATGCTGCAGCCTATAAACATGTACCGCTGGTTGAGCAAAACATCATCGAAGGCATCAAAAACAACGTATTCGGTACCCTTAACTGTGCTCAGGCCGCAGAACATGCTGGTGTGAATACCTTCGTGCTGATTTCGACCGACAAAGCCGTGAGACCAACCAATCTGATGGGAGCCTCCAAGCGACTGGCCGAACTCACCCTCCAGGCCTTGAACGACAACAGCCAGACCCTGTTTTGCATGGTCCGCTTCGGCAACGTCCTGGGCTCCTCCGGCTCGGTGGTCCCCAAATTTCGTCAGCAAATCAATAATGGCGGCCCCATCACCGTTACCCACCCGGAAATTACCCGCTACTTTATGACCATTAAAGAAGCCTCGCAGCTGGTTATTCAGGCAGGCGCGATGGCTGAGGGTGGCGAGGTCTTTGTTCTGGAGATGGGTGAACCGGTTAAAATCGCCGATATGGCTAAAGAGATGATTCAACTATCCGGGTTGAACGTGCGAGATATCAATAACCCGGATGGTGACATCGAAATCCAGTATACCGGCCTGCGCCCTGGGGAAAAATTGTACGAAGAGCTTCTGATCGGCAACAACTGCCAGGGTACCACTCACCCGCGGATTATGCGCTCCGAGGAAGAGAAACTGGACTGGCACGCCATGGAAACTCTCTTGCAGGAGATGCAACAACAGTGCGAATCACTGAGCCTCAAGAAATTACGGGAAACTATTATCAATGCTCCCACAGCCTATCAGCCGAGCAATCCGATTCAGGATTTAACTCACACTACAGACAGCGATTTGGCGTCAAAGGACACCCAGCTAAAAGCATCGAACGTTGTAGAAATGAAGTAAAATAGCAGCAAACAGAACGTAAAAAGGGAGTGATAAACTCCCTTATTCTTCAACAGGCAAGGCTAAAAGTCTGTTTCAGAATTACCTAGCATCAACCGTAAGTTCTGCCACGAGGGTCAAAGAGCTTCATCCCCCGATAAAGCAGGTGCTGCAGAAACTCCGGAAATATTCCTCTCACCGCTGGCACATAACACGCCAAACGCTTCCAATAAGACTGCTGTAAGCTTTTCACACCCGCCGAACCAATCCTTGCCTGACGAATCACGTCTCTCAGAGATTGACGAGAATGTGTGTTAGCGCCGAAACGGTAAAGCAACAAAGGCTCAGGAACATTGGCAAACTTCACAGAAGCTGCACCACAACGGAACCACAACTCGTAGTCCTGACGACGCTTGAGGCGCTCGTTATAGCCCCCCACCGCTTCGATCAATGATTTTTTAAACATGACCGTAGGGTGAATAAATGGGCAGGTAAACAAATTTTCATGAATACGCTCATGATTGGTAGGCATCCTCCGAAGCCCCCCCGGATTCCCTTGCTCACAAATTTCTCTTGCAAAGGTACCTACAATTCCAATCTGATCATCCTCTTGAAACTTGGCCAGTTGCTTTTCAAAACGCTGTGGCAAAGCGATATCATCGGCATCCATACGCGCCACCAAATCATACCGGCAGTGTGCCAGACCCGCATTAAGAGCCATAGCCAAACCACGGTTTTCGGATAAGGCAACCAAAGTCAAGACATCACCCAAGCGTTCAGACCAACGTTCGATGGCACTGTCCATTTCTGCTGTTTGAGGGCCATCTTTAACCAATACGATCTGGCTGGGCGGAACAGACTGCCCGTCCCATACACTAGTCATCGCATCATTAAAAAAGTCTACTCGCTCTTTCAAGTAGACTGACATCAATACAGAATAATTAGGCTGGCTCACCCGGGAAACCCTCACATATAGCCTGAAAACCAAAAAATGGATGTTCCGATATATCCTCAATCAACCTTCTTAACGTCTTTGGTAATATTGAGGACAGGCCATTATAACAAGAAATTGAGAACCAAACCTCATTAGAGATTGATTCTATTGTGTATTGCTTCTTACAAAGACACCCTATATTCCTTTAAAGAATATAAAGTATCTATATTTTAAGAGCCTCAGAATAAAAGGTAGTTACATTTCTATCCGCATCTGCCAATTGCTTCCCATAGTCCCTGATTCGTTCGAGGTCTTCATCTTTGCAATTAAGCTCAGAGGCCTCGTCCAGTACTCTGACCACTTCGCTTGAATCCAGAGAACCCATTCGGTAGCCAATCCCCAAATCCTCAATAATGGAGCTCATGTTCGTACCCCCTGAAAGAATAGGTATGCACCCAGCTATCAAAGCCTCCATTACCGATTGTGGCTGCCCTTCATAGCGTGAAGTGTGGATAAAGAACTTGCTTTGCCCCAGAAGCCTCCACTTTTCAGGCCCAGTAACCGCTCCTCCTAACTTCACATGGCCCTCAGAAATCAATGAAGTTAGTTTTTTTTCTAGATATTGCCGGCCGCCATTAAAGTCAGGCCCAAAGATATTTACCGAAAACCCTTTTGGCCAACCCTTTTCATATAACAATAAAATCCCATCCGATAAGACATCTAACCCTTTGTGATATAAATCCAACCTGCCTATAAAGGTGACCGAGTTCTCCTTGTCTCCCGCGCCTGCAACGCCAGGCACACTAATAGAGTTCGAGGCCACAAAAGAAGACGTTTTCCCAATATCAATACTGTTCAAACGCTCATCATCCATAAGAAAATGGATTGCTGATGCTCCCCTCAAGTAAGGCTTTACGAAAAACAGGTATGCAATTCCCTTTTTAAGAGGAGTTTTTTTGAAAAGCTCCCTCATTAACCCTCCACGGGCACTGACCACATATTTTTTCCCGTGTAGCTTCAGCTTTAATGCCAACCACCACAACTTGATATCAAAAGAACCAGAAAAAACAAAAGCATCAAAATCTGAGAGGGAAAATGAAGATATCGGACGAACTGAATGAGAGTTAATATTGACAGGGCTTTTTATCTTGGTAGAGAAAACTACTGCTCTTTCTGCAAGCTGCAATTCGAGACCTTTATTTGCCAAAAGCGTAACAGAGTAACTGGGACCTGTGATTCTGTCTTTTGGGATTGATGTAAAAAAAGCTACTTTTCTCATAAATTAATTACCACCAACTTCACCCCAAGGTTAAAACTCATAACCAAAATCAATAAAATCCCTTTCATAAAGTTCAGATACAATTTTTTTGTTTTCCCTACCAAAAATATCTTCCGAATAAAAGACATCTCTTTTCTCTGTAGATGAGGTTGTAGAAACACCCTGCCCCCTAAAGCTTGAATCTATTTTTTTTAAGAAGGGTAATTTTAAGCGCTTGGCAATATCACTATAGTCAAATGTTAGAGACTCAACTTTTCCAACATAGTCAATACGATCTAAGCTGGGCAACAAAAACAGGTACTGAGGCACCCAATGGTGATCTGAAAACATGAACTGCCTGGAGGACACCAGATGTTTTAAAAATGAATTATAATTTTCAGCAGGATTCACTTTATATTTCGGATGGTACACTGAAGGATACCGACCCCTATATTCAGGCATACTAAACTTATCAAGATAAGCACTTAAAATCCGGTCGTATGGATTTCTAACGACAGTAAAAAAAAAGTAATTATTAAGAGGCACATTCGCCTTCAAAAGAGTCCGCCCACCTAGCGAAGAAAAATACCTCCTTGTAAGGTTATTTCTATCCCACGCTTTAATACCCTTACCTTCAATGGACTCATACAGAAGGTTAAGCATTGTGGTATTTGCGGACTTGGGAACACGGCAATAAACAAACTCATATTCATGACAAACTAAAACTGAAGGTGCAACTCGCCGAATGCAACGTACATCAAACCTTCTATCACTTGCCAAAACAATAGGATTGAGATATCCGCTAGCTAATGTAATTCTGTCTATTAGTCTTTTCATAATTGTATACTGAAGGCCAGCGAAAAGTGGCTTCAACCTTAATCTTCATAAAAATTGATAACATGACGGCTTTATTTCACAACCGGAAAGTTTAAGCCCAAAGAAGAAACACCTCCTTGAAAGGAATTTCTTAGAAATCTGAACTTAGTAAGAGTTTATCACCCACAAAACAGTGCAATATCCAAACGCGCTATTACTTATTACTTCCAGCCTTTGACTTTACGCATCATAGACAAAATAAAAGGGCGTACTTGAAGCTTACGTTTTAAAACTGATCCAACGCTACTTCTTTTAATATCGGCTCCAGAAAGTTGATAACCCAACGCCTTAAGGTACTGAGATGAAATTGTTTCAAAAATTTCGATTTCAGAGTGCATTAACTCGCTTTTCCATGCCTCAATTCTGGAACTATCCGGTGGACTTCCAACCAATAAATGCTGTTCTCGGCGGTAATCAGGCATTCTAAATCCAGTACCTTGCAACATTTTAGCTGTATATTTAATTCCAATAAATTCACACAATCGACGAAGCTCACCTTCAGGATTGTTTAATATTTTCTCATAGCTGACGGTCATCACCCTATCAGGAAATGCATGCTCTGCAGCAAACCCAAGTGCAACACGCTCTCGCCACCATTCTGACGCCTCATAAATAGTATCCGCCCCCCACTTCAGCCTCATCATGGAGGATGCCACCGCCCTACCATCTCTCACAATATTGATAAATTTTGCTACCTTGAAATTTTCTAGCAGTAGATCAACGTAACGAATATTGTCAGGAGTATGATCTATCCAGTAGCAAGGAACACTCCCAGAGTGCTGAAACGAATATTCTCTCACCAAGCTCTCAAGAGCCAGTTGTTTACTAGCGGAAGTCCTAGCCAGCTCTTTAAATCTATCAATTGACAAATCCCACGTCTTAAGGCGCCATAGGTTTTTATAATTTAAAGTATTTCTCTCATCGTAGAGGTAATCAATTTTAAACTGGGACTCAGGCGTTACCACTGCACCTTCTACAGCTCCCAATAAAGATGCAAGCATCGTGGTTCCACTTCTACCGCAACCACCAATAAAAACAGGACGTAAACCTTCATGATTATTTAAGTCAGACATAACACCCTAAACCTCAACAATCATATCCCAAAGAAATAAAATCATTTTTATACAGCGCATAAATTTTTTTCTTCTGGTTGCTGTCCAGCTCAATCTTTACCTTCTCATGAGAGCTTGCATGAGGGCGCCAATCCACAATATCACTCTTCTTGAAGAGCTCATTAAGAATAAATGGAAGATCTCTACCTATAGTTTCTATTTTCCCAAGATAATCCAACTCTTCAATAGGTATGAAAATCAAGTCTGTCTGAGGAGCCCAATGAGCATCCTCATAGATTCCACCACTTTCTAAATAACTTAGAAACTCATCGAAAGAAATATGCTCATTCACATCTCTGGAAAAATACCTGGCTACCTTAGCCTTCTCAGGCTTCCCTCGATGTACTTTATCAACATAAGCTGAAACAATTCGCGTGTAAGGATTTCTCACAATGCTGAATTTATAATAATCGTTAACTGAACCCATATCAGATCGACTGACTGTACTAGGTAGACTGTACGACTTTTTAATCTTCCGAATATCTGCCTGTTCACTTGGCAACACACCAGTTTCAGCATAACTTAAGGAGGCCACTACTGTAGAGTTGGCGGACTTTGGTATCCTGAAATATATAAACTTTCCGCTATGAGAAATTGCACACCTGGAATTGGCCATATTCACTGGAAACTTTTTATTGTAACCAGAAAAAAATGGTTTTTGTTTTATAAAAAAATTCCGAACACTTATTAACATCTTACGAACAAAAGTCATACCTTACTCTTTTTAAACATCAAATAAAAAAACCATACAATTGGATAACCAAGCTGATTCTTACTCAACAAAAAAACGCACAAAAACCATACGATTACTGAAACAATAGAACCGACCAAAAAAGTAGCCACTTCTCCTATATTTAAATCACTAAATACAAGTTTAACCAGACTTAAAGAAAAATAAACACAAAGAGAAATGACGATTCCTGGGACATGACTCAGCAAAAACTTTCCAAAACCCAATCCAGTTACACTCAAACCCAAACGAGTCATAAATATATAATGCAAAATAAGGGCAGCCAAAAGGCCATAAGCAACACCTTCTACACCATAGGCCTTTCCCCAAAAACAGCCACAAAATACAAAAAACGCAAATTTGAACTGTACATAAGAAAGCTTATAAACTTTCCCTACCGCCCGGGCAAATTCACCATTAATTTTATAGCCCAGGCGAAAATATATTCCTATGGCCAAAATTTCAAATAAAGGAACAGCCCCTTCCCAATCATGCCCTAAAAGAATAAAAATTAGCTCTTGAGAAAAAACATACAAAACCACACTTGCAGGTGCCACTAGCAGTGCTGTCAAATACACACCTTTAAAATGGGCTGCAGACAACTTTTCTTTATCGGCCTGAAGAATTGAAAACGCCGGAAACAAAACTTTCGAAATTACCGTTCCAAAAATACTCGCAGGCATAGTCATCAACTGGGCTGATCGATTATATAACCCTAAAGTTTCAGAGCTCATATAGCGACCGATAATGACCTGATCAACCTTGCTAGCTACTGTATTAAAGAAAGATGCCAGGGATGAGCCTCCCCCATAAACCAATAAGGCTTTCAATGGCACCAATTCAAAACGAAGGCTCTTGTCATGAGGCTTTTGAATTATCAACCAAACACTTCTTATAAGTTCAGTGGAAACGTGTGCAGCAACCAGCGCCCAAACACCATAATTTAAGTAAGCCAACATACACCCTACGACGCCGTACCCACCCAAATATGATAAAACATCTCTTATCGCCAGAGATTTAAAATGCATTTCTCTTACAATTAACGCTTCCGAAATGACTGACAACCCTCGAATCAAAAAAGAGATCGACAACACCTCCAAGACCAGATCAAGCTCGGGCATGGAGAAAAAATTAGATATATACGTTGACAGTAAATAAACCAGTAAAGATGCACCTACCCCAACAAACACACTAAATGAAAAGGCACTACTGATATGTTTAGGCGTCAGAGTTTCAATCTGAACCACCGCTTTACCAACCCCAACATCAGATAGAAGAGTAGCGAATGACATTACAATCATAGCCGATGCCATAACGCCATAATCCTGAGGCATTAAGAGCCTGGCCATGATCGATAAAAATAATAATTGCAATGCCATCTTGAAAAAGACCGACAAAACCATCCAGCTCATGGATGAAAATACCTTTCTGGACAGCTGCTTTTTATTCACCTTTACTTTAGAGTCTGCCATCACCATTTAAACAACACCTAGCCTCAAAAGCACTAACTGATACTTACATTCCACTTAGGCATTTCCTTCAAATAATCGGACATATAAATCACGTATTTCAGACTCAGAGTAATCGTTCTCTAATAGCGCTATAGACTCCTTGAGAATTTCAAAGTTATTTGACAAAAGAGTTTTGATAGCGTCGACGTACAAATTGACCTCATCACTTTCTACCAAAACACCCGCACTGTACTTTTCAACAATTTCTTTAGGGCCAGTGGAACAATCGTAAGCCACTATAGGCTTTGACAATGCTAGCGCCTCCAGAATAGCATTAGGCTGCCCTTCGGCTTTAGAGGTCGACAATAAAAGATCACAAGCACTGATAACTGCATAAGGATTTTCCTGAAAACCCAACAATTCTATGTTTTCATGCATGCCGCAATCATCAATATACTCTTGAAGCTTCTCTTTAAGAGGGCCTTCACCAAGTATTAACAAACCACAAGAAATATCTTTTGATAAAAGTCGAATTACATCTATCGCCTTATGAAAATCCTTTTCCTTCACTAATCGACCAACCGCAACAATTTTACAGGTCCGATTTTTAATCCACTCTGGCAACTCATATTCTTTAAGAGAACGATACCTTATTTTCTGAACTGATACTGGATTTCCAATAACATGCCTAATCAGTTTTTCACCGCCACATCCTGATTCTTCAAAGTCTTTCTCCATCGCCAGATTTAAATTAATGACATGGGGTTTATTTAGCCAGCTAGACAATCGATAAATCATTCTAAAAGCGAAAAGTAGGCGTGGGGGTTTAATCTTATATGCTTTTAAAGACAACGCTTCTCGAACAATGACTTTCCCACGAAACCGACTGACAAAAGACGCAAGGATCACTAATACATTGTTTGCTATGCCCGTAGAAAACACAGCATCGAAGTTTCTTCCAAGTAGTTTTTTAAATAAGATTAACAGCACTAAAAAAACATTCTCATGCTTTAATCTAACCTTTGTGACACTTGAATCGATTGCATCAATATAAGTTTGCTCGCCTCGACAATAATTAACTTCAACAAACCAACCATGTTGAGCCATCTCGTTAGCAACAAAGATAAAATTCTTTCCAGCTCCTCCTGAGATAGAACGAATGTAAAACAGCGCTTTTTTCATATAATAGTTATCTTAATCCATTAATTACCATTAAAACCACGATACCAATCCACAAAATTCTGAATACCAGTCTCAATAGAGGTAGATGGTTTAAAACCCACATCCTTAATCAGATCATCCACATCCGCATAGGTAATGGGTACGTCCCCCGCTTGCATGGGCATCAGGTTTTCAACCGCTTTTTTGCCACAACCCGCCTCAATCGCTTGGATAAATCGTCGCAAGGTGACCGGCTGGTTATTACCTATGTTGTAGACCTTATAGGGAGCCTGAACATTGGTTTCTGAACAGTTGTAAGGCTCTGGAATTTTGTTGATCACCCGAACCACACCTTCGATGATGTCGTCGATGTAAGTAAAATCGCGCTTCATCTCGCCGTTGTTGTAAACATCAATGGGGTTGCCGTCGAGTATGGCCTTGGTAAATTTAAACGCTGCCATATCCGGTCTGCCCCACGGGCCGTAGACGGTAAAAAAACGTAGCCCGGTTGTTGGCAAGTTGAATAAATGGCTGTAGGTGTGCGCCATCAATTCATTGGATTTCTTGGTGGCCGCATACAAACTGATTGGATAATCCACCCGATCTTCAGTGCTGAACGGCTGCTTGGTGTTCATACCGTAAACTGAGCTGGATGATGCGTATACTAAGTGTTTAACGTTCTGTTGGCGGCAGCCTTCCAGAATATTAGTAAAGCCCACTAAATTAGCATCGACATAAGCCCGTGGGTTTTCAAGGGAGTAACGAACTCCAGCCTGAGCAGCCAGGTTTACAACCACGTCAAAGGTATGTTCTGAGAACAGAGATTCCATGCCTTTTTGATCTGCTAGGTCCAGCTTAATAAACTGATACTCAGCAGTAACGCCTATCTCGGACACCAATCGGTTAATTTCTGCAAGGCGGCTTTGCTTTAGAGTTGGGTCATAATAGTCATTGAGGTTATCGATACCAACAACACTGTGCCCGGCTCGTAACAGCGCCTGCGCCAAATGAAAACCGATAAAACCGGCAGATCCGGTAACAAGAATATTCATAAATTAATCACTTCCAAACAAATCGCGCGTATAGACTTTATCGTCGATATCACTCAGGTTTTCAGAGCGGCGGTTAGCCAACACCACATCACTGAGTTGTTTAAACTCTTTCAGGTCTCGAATAACACGGGAGTTAAAGAAGGTTTCTTCCTGTAATTCAGGTTCATAGATGACCACTTCGATCCCTTTTGCTTTGATCCGCTTCATCACACCCTGGATTGCGGATTGCCGGAAATTATCAGAACCTGTCTTCATCACCAAACGGTAGACACCAACGACTTTGGGGTTTCGACGTAAAATCGAATCTGCAATAAAGTCTTTGCGGGTGGTGTTGGCATCTACAATGGCTTTAATCAGATTACTGGGCACATCGTCGTAGTTGGCCAAAAGCTGTTTGGTGTCTTTCGGCAGGCAGTAACCGCCATAACCAAATGAGGGGTTGTTGTAGTGCATCCCTATACGGGGGTCCAGTCCTACCCCTTCGATAATGTGGGCAGAATCCAGGCCATGAGTTTCGGCGTAGGTATCCAGCTCATTAAAGTAGGCCACCCGCATGGCCAGGTAGGTATTGGCAAATAGCTTAATGGCCTCTGCCTCGGTACTGTCGGTAAACAGTAACGGTATATCTTCTTTGACGGCCCCTTGCTGCAGTAGGCTGGCAAATTCTTGCGCCCTTTCGGACTGCTCGCCCACAATAATTCTGGAGGGGTACAAGTTGTCGTAAAGGGCTTTACCCTCCCGCAGGAATTCGGGAGAAAACAGGATATTTCCGGTATCGAATCGTTCTTTAATTGAAGCGGTATAGCCAACGGGAACGGTGGACTTGATCACCATCAAGGCATCAGGATTGATCGCAACCACATCCTGAATCACCGATTCTACGGTGTGGGTATCAAAGTAGTTGGTCATCGGATCGTAATCTGTCGGTGTGGCGATAATGACTATATCCGCCCCTTGATAAGCCACCTCTTTATCCAGAGTCGCCTGCAGAGTTAAGGAGGTATTTTCGAGGTAATGGGTAATCTCGGCATCCTGGATGGGTGAACGCTTCTGGTTCAGCATGTCCACCTTGCCCAGATCCAGATCCAGAGCGACAACCTCATTGTGCTGCGCCAACAGCACAGCGTTGGACAGGCCCACATAGCCTGTCCCAGCGACGGCGATTTTTTTCATGATTTGTCCTTGGAGCTCTCTAGCCCAAGCTCTTCGATTTCCTTTTTGAGCCGTTCATATTCGGCCATTTTGATTTTCAGGAAGCGACGCGCCAAAGAGGCCCTTTCCTGAATACCAGAGGGGGTCAGCAAATAGGCGTAGGCAGACTTGTTCTTGTGATTTTTGAAGTTATTGGCCTTCAGCAGCCCCTTCTCAACCAGGGCCCGCAGGCAATAGTTGACCTTACCAAGACTGACGCCTAATTCATCCGATAGCTGTCGCTGGGATACATGGGGGTCGGCCTCGAGCAGGCGGAGGATTTTGAAGTGGATTTCGTCGGCCACGGGAGTATGCGTTCAATGAATGAACGGGGGATTATATAGGTCGAAATAGGTGTGTTCAAGGATTGAACGTACCTAGAGGGTGTCAGCAGAAAGTGATCAATATTTCCAACACTAGACCATCAGCTGGCAATGCCCCCCTCCCCCTCCTAGTTCCGTACGACAGAGATTAGTATTAAAGTCTATTTCAAAAAAATAAAACTAAAGAAGGCTACGGTACAACTCAGCGTAATCTGAAGCCATTTTTGACGATTTGAAAATTTCTAAATACCTTCGACGGGCGGCACTCCCCAGACTCTGAGCCAGATCTGGGTTTTCCCAGAGTTTAAGCATGGCCTCCCCCAAAGCCGCAGAATCGCCAGGCGGAACCACCAAGCCCGTTTGACCTCCGATATTAATATAGGTTGTACCAGTACCAATCTCACAAGAAATCAACGGTTTGGAGAACATTGCTCCTTCCAAGAGGGAAATCCCAAATGCTTCAGAAGGCAAATGAGAAGGAAAGACAAAGCCGTAACAGAGCTCCAGAAGTGCATTTTTATCCTCTTCCGGTAGAGTCCCAGTAAAGATTACACTATCGAGCCCTAATTTCATTGCCTGGGCATGGAGATCAACCTCAACACCACCACTCCCGACAATTACGATGGGCAATTTTGTCTGGCACGCGGCATCCAACAAAAACTGCAATCCCTTGTAATAACGCAATGCGCCAACAAATAAAAAGAATTTGGGTGGTAGTTTGGCACGCCACTCTTCCAGTTTTGCTTCTGTTGATTGAGAGTAACTATGCTCATCCAGCCCATATGGAATTACATGAATCTTGTCGCGATATTTAGCCAGCACAGGACTAAATTGAGTGTAAGCGGGAGACGCTACAACGATTGCATCCACACTACTTAAAAACCGATACATCAGCGGCTTATACAACTGCAATAAGCCTTTTTGCCGAACTATATCGGAGTGGTAGCTAACAACACAGGGCTTTTTATGGCGAGTAAGAAAATGGACCACATCCATAAAAGGCCAAGGATAATGGAAATTCACAACATCTACTTCACGAGACAGCTCATAAAAATCACTTATTGCTGCCACAGACAGTGCATTAGAAGCAATTTCAGCCGTCATTTTTGATTTATGGGTGATATGTCGAGACACAGGAATATCTCGATTAGAGCCTGACCTGCTGACAGTAAGAACCTGCGGTTCTACACCATACTCAGTGCTGCTTTCCGAAAGCTGAAAAATAACCTGCTCCACCCCACCAAAGCTGTCAGGATGATAGGTTTTATAAAAATGCAGGACTTTCAAATCTGTTCAACAACCCGTTTATAGACCTTATAGGTATTTTGCGCACACTCTTGCCAAGAAAACTTTTTTGCACGGATTTGACCTGATAGGATTGCGCTATCCCGCCAGATTTCATCCTCCAGCCCTCTACGAATCAGCTCGGTAAATCCTTCCACATTTTCTGCTGTGGTCATTAACCCGCAATCTCCTACCACTTCCGGTAAAGAGGCACTATCAGAACAAACTACCGGAACACCAGAAGCCATTGCCTCGAGTACTGGCAAACCAAAACCTTCATAAAAAGATGGAAACGTAAACAGTCTTGCTCCAGAGTAGAGAACAGGTAAATGCTCAGAGGGGGTAAACCCCAAATATTTGGCCCAACCTTCAGCTTTTGCCTTATCAATCCGTCGGTGTACAGCATCACTCCCCCATCCATAGTATCCCGCGAAGATCAACGGCCAGCGCCGCCTCATGGAAAGAGGGAGTCGACTGTAAGCATCCAATAGGGTCAGCAAGTTTTTTCGAGGTTCAATTGTACCTACATACAATGTATAGCCACCGTGATCCAGATCATACTCGTTAAGTATAGCTCTACAGGCATCAGAACTTCTGGGGTGGAACTCCGATCCGGAGGCCAAAGGAACCGCAAACACCTTATCCAAAGGCCAAGAGAAATAATCCGCGACCTCTCTTCGGGTAAATTCAGAATCGGTTATTAACGCGCTTGCGCGCCCCAAACTCGCACGCATAGACTTCTGCATAAAACGAACGCGTTGCGCTGGATGATAATGCGCCCATGTAAAAGGCGACAAATCATGAAAAGTAGCAACGCCAGGGCCTGATAGAGGAGGCAAATAATAATTAGTGGCGTGATATATATGTTCTTCATAGCCCTTAAGAGCCTGTCTTTGTAATAAAGGCAAACAAAGCCTATACAGCTCTAAAAAGACTCCGTTACTTTGCACCAATCTTTTCAACCTGAATCGGTCAGAAGTAGCATTCGGTGTATCAGTAAGTGAACCGGCATCCGGACTAGGAAGTTGTTGAACTATCCTACGTCCAGAAAAGTAGCTCAATTCAATATCAGACAGCAATTGCAGCTGCTGTATAAGTTCCCAGGTATAACGACCAATACCTGTAAGAGGAAAGGTGATGGGATCTACAGAAATAAGCGTTTTTATTGGTATAGAAGTTTCCAAATAAATTATCCAAATTTAATCCCATGTACATACAGCCATTTTTGGCAATAGTGATGGCACGTTAGGCTATCTAACTGTTGACACATAGGCGAAGCAAAGAGTGTCATTTTGAAGTCTGACTTAACATCCATTGAAGAGTTTGGCGAATTTCTGGCGTCTCCCATTGCCCAATACAGGACCATAATTTCGATGCATCGCCACAAAGAGTTTTGACCTCATTAGAGCGCACGAAATCTGGGTTAACCTGTATTTCTATCTCGTGTCCGGTAATCTCGGTGCACATAGCCAACACTTCTCTCAACGAATAAGCTCCGAAGTATATCGACCAGTACCCGTGAGAGGGAATATTATCGATTCGACAGATAAAATTACATTCAATAAATACTTCCCCCAAGCAACCATTCCAATCCGACGAACAGACCTTTAGAATGAAAAGCCTAACTCATTTCGTTTTAGATCAGCTTCCATCATCATCTTAGCTAATTCTTCTAAACTTGTTTTAGGACTCCACTTAAGTTCTCTACTAGCTTTTTCAGGATCACCAATGAGCAAATCAACCTCAGCTGGACGATAATATTTAGGATTCACTTTAACGATTGTTCTGCCATTATCCATATCTATGCCAATCTCAGACTCTCCAGAACCTTCCCAACGAATAGGTATTCCCGCAGAGTGGCATGCAAGAGTGACAAATTCTCGCACAGATACGGTTCGGTTCGTTGCCAATACATAAGTATCTGGAAAATCTGCCTGGAGCATTAGCCACATACCCTCTACATAATCTTTGGCATACCCCCAATCTCTTTTAGCATCTAAATTACCAAGTTCCAGAAGTTGCTGCTTGCCTAGTTTAATTTTAGCTATCGAGTCAGTAATTTTTCTTGTTACAAACTCTCTGCCCCTAAGCGGTGACTCATGATTAAAAAGAATTCCACTGGAGCCAAAAATAGAATATGACTCCCTATAATTGATCGTCATCCAATGTGCGTACAACTTAGCAACTCCATAAGGGCTTCTTGGATAAAAGGGGGTGCATTCTGTCTGAGGAACGTGCTGGACTTTTCCAAACATTTCAGAGGTTGATGCCTGATAGAAGCGAACTTGTGGATTTACTATTCGAATTGCCTCTAAAATATTTACCGGACCAAGACCTGTAATTTCTGTGGTGGTTATAGGTTGTTCAAACGATACGCCAACAAAACTTTGAGCTGCCAGGTTATAAAATTCATCTGGACGTACTTTTTCTAATAATCGAATTGAAGATGAAAGATCCGTTAAATCATAATCAACAAGAGATAAATTGTCATGCTGCGCTATACCTAGCTCCTCTAGTCTCCAAAAGTTCACTGAACTAGACCTTCGGAAAGTTCCTACTACCTCATAACCTTTAGACAAAAGCAACTGAGCCAAATAAGCACCATCCTGACCAGTAACTCCTGTAATTATCGCTTTTTTCATAATTTGTCCTAAACATCACACTACGATTTAAATAGCATTTTAGTAAAAGTAAAGTTAAAAAATGTAACAAGAACTAATGATACTAATTGAGCCAAATATACATTGACCCTTATAAACTCATGAAGAGAATATAATATAATTAGATTCAAAAAAAACCCGATCACATTTATAAAAACGAAGGAAATAAACAAAGTTGGAACCTGCTTCTTATGAGAAGAAAAAGTCCAGCTCTTATTTACATAAAAACTGTTTAAGGTGGCTAAAAAAAAACCTACACTACTAGCCAGCACATACCAAACATCGTAAATAACCAAAGCCGAAAACACGCCATAACTTATAGTCGTATTCAAGGCCCCAACGAGACAAAACCTAAAAAATTCAGACCTAACCAAAACTTGCAATTTCAACTCATTGCTCCAATCCATTATAAACACCCAGCCTTGAAATATCAGAAAGCTTTTTTCTGAACCTCCAAATACTTTCCATCTGACTGAGTGTGGATGGGGCAACTAAGTAACCAAACAATTCTGGAGTATTTTCAGAAAACAGCATAGATAAATGATAAAGATTTTCAATTTCTTCAATATCATCCATCCATTTTAACAACTTCTTTTTTAAGGCTTCAGTCATAACACTGCTATGATAATCTTGACTACGGACTACTTTTACGTAGCTTTTTTCATCATAGTCATCTTCAGAGAGCCTTATTCCACCCGCAGATATTCCATAAGCCCAAGTACGTAAATTGAGTTTATTTAAAATAGAATAACGTTTCAAATCAGAAGTTGAAAAGTTATGTTTGACCTGAATATCAACTTGGTTCAAACCTATATTTTCAAGTTCCGACAAATAGGCTTGAGGGTATTTAATACCGGACAACCCTAATCTTGTCTCACTTGTAAGCTTAGATTCAATACCAGCCAATGTGTCCGACAATTGACATGGCACACTTCTGTTATCCCAGTGAATCATCAAACAATAAAAGGATTCTGCAAAGTAGTTTTGTGCAAGCTCAAACTGCGAAAGGGCATTATCTCTACTTAAATCACAAACTGGCTGATTGATATTTGACAAACTACCGAATTTGAAAGTTACTTTTAAGTCTTTGACTCCAGTACTTTTAATCCACTCAGAAACATATCTTGGGGACTTACGAAAGTCATCGTGGCGACCATTTAAAGGATAGTTATTCGCTGTATCGACAAATCTCCCTCCACCACTATAAAAGCTATCGAGTATCCTAAATGCTTCCAACCTATCAACAGTCCAACCCCAAAGTGAGGTTCCAAGACAAATTTCCTTCATTTCAGTGTTCATGCTGTTTAAGTGATTTCATAGCCGAGAGATACTCTAATGTCAACCTTCCAACTTTGACTTTACTATCAGGGTCATCTACCCATTTAACCGGCAGTTCGAATAAATTGAGCCCCATCCACTCTGAAACTACCAAAATCTCAGTACAAAAAAACCATCCGTCACTGACAGCTCCCCTCTCGAGTATTTCTTTTAGATGGCTTCGCTTTAAAAATTTAAAACCACACATCCCATCTGAGAAATGACATTTTAAGTAGATAGAAAGCACTAAATTAAACATGCGAGACGTAAATTCACGAAACGGTCTTCTCCCTATAACCTGTGAATCCTTGTGAAGCCTGGAGCCATAAATAATATCAGCACTATTTGTCTGAAAAACATCAAAAACTGTCAATAGATGTTTGAGGTCTGTGGCCAAGTCGAGATCCATATAGCCTACAACATCCGCATCACTATGAGACCATGAATGTTTAAGTGCCAACCCCACACCTTTACGATCAACTCGTAGGTACTTTACTTGGCCAGGGTATTCAGCAGCTAAAGATTCTGCAATCTCACCAGTTCTATCGGTAGAGCCGTTATCGGCAATAACAATTGACCAAGCAACAAGTTCAGGGCAATGCTCTAAAAAAAAGTCTTTCACTATAAGTACATTACGCCTGAGAGAAGCCTCTTCATTCAAAACAGGGATCGTTAATTCCAAAGACGTCATAAATATCCTCTTTGTTACTTAGTTGATTCTGTAGATACATTATTCCTTTCTGTATCTAGCATTACAGAACTATGATATTCACCAACTATCCAATAAGAGTTATGTTTACCCTGTCCATTCAAAAGCCTCCCTAAATACTCTCCAAAAAAACTTAGAATAACAAAGAGAATCATAAATAATACCGAAATAAAAATGACTAACGAACTCCAGCCATCAGCTACATTTTCATTTAATAATTTACTGAGAAAGCTGAAAAGAGCAAACACAAATGCAGAAAAACTACCTATTAGTCCTAACATGCTCATCCAGCGAAGTGGCTTGACCGTATTGAAAATCAACAAATCAATCAACTCGATAAATGATGAAATAAAGTTTCTCCGACTTTCACTTTCATACATATATCGATAGGTTCCCTCTGCTAGTCCAGTTTGAGATATTCTGACAAATATTTGATGTTCTGCACTTTTAGCTTTCGTAACTGCATTGCACGCTACCCTACTAATACATCTTAGAGTGGTGGCATCAGAGGGCACATAATACTCGATTTCTTTTAAAATCCATGAAGCTAAAGGTCTCAAAAGGCGATAACCTATAGACTTTCTCGCATTATCAGCGACACCTACCAGGATATCTAAATCACGATTTTGACACATAGTCACCATATCAACGATTGCCTCTGGAGGATCACACTCCGGATTAAATGACAATACAAAATCACCAATTGAATTTTCTAGGCCAATAGCAATACTCAAATCGAAGTCAACTTCATATGACAGTTCAATAAACCTTATTGAGCCAATCTTGTTCAAAAAGTTATTAAGCTTTGCTCTAGAAATTGTCCTTGGTTGGTCTTCAATCACCAAAATTTCGTAATCAAGGAATCGTTCATCCAAAAAGGTAGACAAAGAAGCTAATTTTTCGAATAGATTTCCTGCTTTAACAACAGAGGCTACAATAACAATGCTTACAAAATCTTCTGATTTTTCCTTATAGTTAATCAACACTTCTATTTATCCAGCCCTTTCGAAGAAATTACATCTATAACATCGTAAATATTATCGATTTTCCCACCCATTAGACAATGGTAACCACGTTGGCCGTAATTATCCTTAAAAAGAATAGGGCGGCTATCGTTCTTTTCACTTGCCGGCAATATAGTTTTGACTTCACGTAAAGACTTTATATATACAGATTTTTCTAAAATAGGCAGGTAGCGTGCAGCATCTTTCACCATTCTTTTCCAAGCTGACTGATAGACATCATTTTTCACCTCAAACATATTAAGGCATTTATTTTTATCGACCCAATCAAAGTGGGGAGTATATCTGACATGAGAAAATGAGTGATATTCGGTCGAAGGGAAAGGCATCACAGAGAAAAAAGGGCCACACATTACAGTAATACCTAAAGACTTAAGTTCATCCGGCACGTCTACAAGACACATTTCAGTCATCTCATGCTTAAGAGGCAATACTTTTTCTCCAGAATTTATGTTCAGTTCATTCAAGGATGAATAGGTACAATTAAATACTTGTTCTGAAGAAACCTTTACTAATTCATCATCGACATATACATCAGACAATAATTTAGAGCCATCTTGTAAGACTTTTTTTACATAAGCATTAAAAAACAGATTGACACTTGAATCATCAAGCCTCCCCTTCATAGTTTTTTTGAGTTTTTTACTATCGAATGCGTATTCAGTTACTGAGTAGCTTCTTTCAATAAATTTTTTATTGACTAAGCTATCAATAAAAGCAGGAGCTGGATTTAAAGGGGCTCCTACCCTCTTACAAAAACTCTCAAACTGCTGGGCGGTCACCTTACCTAAAGGCTGGCCAATCATGTAGATTTTATCAAATGATTTATCTATACAATTAGAAAACTCGGACACAAAACGTGGAAATGAAACACGTGATCTAAGAGCGGTTAAAACAGACCGAGGATAATGATATCCATTATGAACACGCGCCTGATTATTGTAGGAAGCACGCTGCATTAAATCATATTCTTTTTCACATAAAATTACTTTTTTACCTAAACTAGAAAAATAATTAGCTATATAGGCACCGTAAAACCCACCTCCGACAATTAAGATATCGCACTTCAGAGAACTATCCATTCATTACTACCTACAGCTCCTCAAGGGCTAATTGACAATCAGCACTCTTAGGATTTGCGTTAAACCACATATTTCCATCTTGAACCAGCTCAAAAGCTACATATCCATTATGTGGCCATGTTTCTTTATCAGGAAGTTCATTTAAATCTACAAGTAAAAATCTTGTTTCATTTTCAGGCACCCAAGCTTCGTCTTTAACCCTAAAACCATTATCCCACTGAAGAACACTTTTTTGTGAGTCCAGTATATGGTAACCAATAGAAAGAGGATACTTACCGACATTTAATTTCCAAGTTTTATTGCTATGATTTTTTACGGCTATTCTAATTTGAGGTTGATTTTCACTATTAAATGAAACGCTGCAATCGAGTTCTCCTAAGAGATCGGCTTTTTCTAATCGTGTTTCAAAAAAGGCACCAATAAAAGTGTCCTCAAGCACTACCCCATCATGCTCTTTAAGATTTATGGAAAGATTATCAACATCAGAAGAACTATTTATCGCTTCAGCTAATTTCAGCCTGGAAATATTATTGGGCAATAACTCAAAATTAATTTTCCGAACATCTTGAATAACAAGCTGATGAGGTCTCATTTCATTACTATATTCAATTGTATACCCTGGGCTTTCAATATAGGAAAAAGCCATTTTAGCTGAATCATCCACAATAAATGAGAGGTTATATTTTCCCTCAAGAAGCTTACGTAATTCAGAAAACTCATCTGGCTTAAGAACCCACAAGTCAAACAAAACCCCTCTAAAGCCCGATGCTTGTAATACAGGGAGAATGTCATCCAATGTTTTATCTGTAAGGCCCATATGCCAATTATCTACAGGGCTATTTTTTGAGCCACCATTACTCCAATGCAAATTTGAAGAATGCAAATATGCTCGCATATGAGCAAAAGCACCCCAGCCATAATATTTATTGTCAGATAAATATTGTGAGTAGGGATACTGATAAACCATACTTCCCGCAGGTAGTGAATTTTCTATAGTTTGGACGAATTTCCTCTCTGCCAAAAAACGACTAGAAGCACTCAAATTTCCACTTTTATCACTATCGGCAGGTATTTGATCAATAAGGGCTAATATCCCTATAAACAATACGAAGATATTTATACCACCTTTCCAATGAGGTCGTGTTTTCAATAAACTTGTCAACCAAACTGCTAGCATTACAAGAAGAGAGTAGTATAAAAAAAGCGGGTATCGATCATAAGCACGAATAGTCGGATAAATTAATGCTATTAGAGTGATCCTGCCCGCCAACAGTGGACACGCTATTAAGCGACGTTCTTCGCCTCAAATGCTTCTGGGCTAATAAAGCCGTTGGCACTGTGTCGGCGGGTTCGATTGTAGTCCACTTCGATATACTGGAAC
>NZ_JAHKRS010000014.1 GCF_018863235.1 Pseudomaricurvus albidus | reverse complement strand
CACGCCGGAATTCGGGAGGGTGCTGCCTTCGGGTTGCTTTCTTCTTTCCTGCCTTTTCTGTCATGGTTCACCTCTGTAGCGTAGCTTACTCGCTTAGCAGGGTGTCCATCATTGGTGGGCAGGATCAGAGTACCTAATCCGCCTGACATGCTAGTTAATAATATAAATAGAGAGAAAATAAGTAAGCAGTTAATTACGTGCCTCTGCTTACTTTCTTCTAAAGCTAAAGCATCTCCACTGGATGACACTTTCTTAACGAGTAAGATAAAAGCCAAAAATAGTAGAATTGTACCTAAAGAACCTAGAGATACTGGAGGCCGAATTACTGGAAACTTACGCGCTGCATCACTTGTACTCATTATATAACGACCTAACTCAGCCATCACAGGAATTCTATGATTAATAATTGGTGCCACGAGCTGCTTAATGCTGGTCGAGTATACCTCTGCTTCCATAGGTAATCTTACTAGGGCAGGATTAACTTCTCCATTCGGATAAAATTCATGTGGATGGCCATTTTTATAAATCTGAACCGGCAACATGACTAAAAAATTTATTGCTATAATTAGAGCCCCAAATACAACAACCGGAAACAATTCCCGAAATAATGATATCTGACTCTTTTTTACTATAACTACTATCGCTGCTACTCCTAACAACAACAAGCAAAAAAAAGCATAATACCCATCTGCGATTGCTATCAATAAAACTAAAAGTACTGAAATAAGAAACTTTTTACGCCGTAGAATCTGTTTTAAAAAAGACCAATAGCTTCCATGACCATCTTTCCTTTCTAAATATACCCCACTTGTGCACCATACACACACCAACAAAGAGATTGGTATTACATAATAATTCGCAAGAAATGCGAAAAACAGGTTATTGAATCTATATGTTGTAAAAGCAAATAGTACTGCCACAACATAAGAAATTAAGCTATCTATTTTCAAAGCTTGGCATACGAAAAACGAAACTGCAGTAATAATTGAAAAATTCAAAAGATAGTAGATCTGCTGAACTTTAACTGCATCATCAAAAAAGAAAGACAACGCCAGCATTAAAATAGAATGAATTGAGCTAGATTGAGCTGCAGAGTGATATGACCAATTTGCAATAGAGGGAGCTCCAAGATATTGATTTTCCAATATCCAACCATTGTCAAGCAATCCTTTAGACAACAATAACTGCCAGACATCATCATGCATCCCATACACAAGAGGAACTGACAAATCATGATCCCAGACACCAGTAAATATTATTCCCAAAACTAAAGGAATCACAAACAAATAGAAAAAATAAACAAGAAGTCTTTTGAATTGAGAGAAAAATTCTGAATTATCCACAATCAGCTTACGTCCTTACGGTATCAGAATTATTAACATACCAATCCCATGTCTTCTCTAATCCTTCATACAAGTTATGTTTTGACAAAAAATGACAATTAGATAATTTGTCAATATTGTAGGATCTTATTAGTTGGCCATCTGGCTTAGATTCATCCCACCGAACATTTGATACGCCTGTAATTTCTATAAGAGTATTGACCAAATCCTTGATCTTAACTACGTTTCCAGAAGCAAGATTTACACAGCCACTTAGGTTTTCCATTATACAAATGAGGCCATCAGCTGCGTCCGCTGAAAACAGAAAATCCCTTTCAGCTTTACCGGTCCCCCATACCGTGACTGAGCCATCACTTTGTTTAGCGTCATAAAACTTCTTAATTAATGATGGTATTACGTGTCCCGTTTCATCATTAAAACGGTCGCCAGGACCATAAAGATTAGTTGAAAGAGGAAAAGCATAATCCAATTGATAGGACTCTTTGTATGCCTCAAGCATTGACAACATAGCTAGCTTAGCTACTGCATAGGATTCTTCAGATTTATGAGGGTAACCTTGCCATAAATCGGTCTCTAATGCAGGATTAGAAACAGGAGGGTCTGGATACATCGCTACAGTTCCCATAGCAACGATTTTATTAACATTTACGAGGTGGCTTGCATGAATCACATTCGTATTAATCATTATATTTTCATAAATAACATCTGCCTTATATTTTGAGTTCCCGCCCAAGCCGTAAACCTTACCCGCCAAATGAAATACAAAATCAGGATCAACATTAAGAAAATATTCTTCTGTTTGATTTTTTGATAAAAGATTACATTCTTGTGAGCTCGGGGAAAACACCTTTCTAAAGCCCTTTTCTTTTAAAAGAGTCACCAAAGCACGCCCTAAAACACCTGCACTACCTGTTACCAATATCTTAGAATCAAATGACATTTTAGACATACTAACCTCAATTTCCTTTAATTTGTAATTTTGATACTAATCTTAGAAGTCGACGTGAATTACGCTTGAAGAAATCAGGAAGTGGCAAAGAGTCAAACATTGATGCCAACAATATTCTATTATCTTCCATAGACATATACTTATAATCCTTCCCTACATTCTTCTCTTGCAACAGCGAAACCTCAAAAGGTTTTCTTTCGTTAATATTCAAAACATCGAGAAGTATTTGCTTATCATTATTTAGAAGTCTCATTTCTGAGTGCTGATAGCAAAGATTTTGAATGTCAATGATACATGAAGCTCGTCCTACTCTTTTTTTAATTTTAGATTTACAGTAAACCGCATCCATTACGGAAAAATTTAAATAAGGAATTACGAGTGAGAACCAGTCGTCTTTAGGAACTTTGAACAAAAACCTGCTAAAACCAGATGGGTTATTATAATCATCTGAATATATCTCTACACCTTCAACAGTCGAATAGAATTTATTGCTGTCCTTATCACGATGCATCAACAATACATCCGTATAAGACAATTCCAACTCTGGTTCATCCTCAAATGACCGAATCAAAGAGCTATAGTGCTCCGAGAAAATACATTCATTCGGGAAGATAATGCTAACTAAAACTCCTGGCTCATACTTAACCACTAGATCATAAAAAACTTTTCCCCATTTAGCTTTTTTAACAGGCTCACATTCATTATCTCTATAAATTAATTTATATGGACTACAGGAAACATTATGACACTTGCCAATTGTCCTCATTATCCAATTCTTGTTCGCCTCATACTCAGCCGTATCGACAACCAGCTCTAACTTTTTGTTGCCATAAGTTTGTTTTTCAAACCCAGAAACTAGATGCAAAAAGTTTTCTTTGTTGAAATGATTTAAAAAGCCAAAAACCACCAACTTAAAGTCTTTAGTCTTATTAAGATACTTTTCCGCCAATAATTTTTTTCGCTCAGGAAGTTTTTTATAAATTTTATCCAAAGACGATGCCATCTCGAACTTTTCTAAAAATATATTCTGCGCATCTCGGGCTTTTTTTAATGCCTCCTCGGGGTAAGAATTAATCCATTCAAGATGCATCTTAACCTGACTCGTGATACTTTCTGGAGATTCCCCAATGGTTTTAATATAAAGCAAGGTCTCTGCAAAGTTCTTTCGAGCAAACTCATTTTCATCAACTATGACAACTGAACCTGCAGCCACACCTTCAAACAACCTGCTTGACATAAGTCCAGCATCCACATGAGCTGACGAAGATAGGGCAAGCGTAATCCCTGCTTTATGGATTGCATGAATTACAGAAACACCATCAAACGGCAACCCTCCCTTAAAACTTTTATAGCCATCCCAGACATTTATCCCCTGAAACACCTCTGGACCGTAAATTTCTAGCTGTCCGGTTTCATCTAATGCCTTCAATAGATTACTATGCCTACCCTCGCCCTTTCCTAATCTCTCCCAATTGATACCAACATAGAAAATTTTCTTTTCTCCAAGCGTAGGTTCTAATATTGGAGTAGCTAAAGAATGAAACAAGTGAAGGTCTGGTTCTAAATGAGTTCCCAGCGGCAGACAGAGCCGTTTAATATGATCGTCTGAAGAAGCAGATCCACAGCTTAAAAAATCATCATGTGTTACCAAGTTTGAAGAGTATTTTCTATACCCCCATTCAAAATAAAAATCAATTGGATTCCATAAAGCAACAAAAGAAAAAGCATCATAGGTTTTGGGTGTTTCAAAATGTAAATGAATTACAAAATCGACATCCTCGTCGCCAATTTTCCTCGAAGGCTCATCTAACAACTCACCTGAAGTATTGATAACAATGACTTCTACATCAATTTTTTTTGATGCTAAGATTAAACGTTGAATCACTTCATCTTCTGCGGTGTCTATACCTGGCCACATTCGTACCACAGCAATTTTCTTAAAAAACCTACAATCCATCTACAATATTTCCAAATAAAAATTCAAAATTAATTATTATCTTTTAACTGCAAAAATATGAAACCCAGTTTCAGGAGATTTAAGATAATTATGCACATCTTGGTAAGAACCCCCGACCCCCCGACAATACTCTTCGTGAGCAAAAGGTGAGTTCATGACTTTCAGACCATTCTCTTCAAAAAGTTTATCCCACCAACTTTTAGGCTTAAGAGTAACGTGATAAGGCTTCCCCGACTCAGAGTTCACATATTCAAGTTTTGAAATAGACCCCACAAAAAAACCTTCGTCACTCAAATTATGAACTATCTCACGAACAACCTGACCACAAAGCTCTTCAGGTATATGCTCAAAGACTTCCCACATACTTATCACATCAAATTTAATTTGCTTACCATTTACATCATAAAACTTAAAAGGCTTCGACGTATCACAAGTATGCAAGAAATCAATATAATTCCAATATCCTACGTCAGCTTTCAAACATGAATCACTGCCATCAATACCAACAGCAAAGTGCCCCCTTTTGAGAAAGTCCATAACTATACTCCCTGCACCACACCCTAAATCTAAGAAATTTAATTTCGTTTTTTCTAAGACTCTTTCGCAAGCTTTAACGAATAATGGCTTCGACACAACTCCTTCGTATGTGGATTCTGGACTCACGTGATCCATAGAGTCATCTGCAATTACTTTTTCACAGATGAATTGATATTTCGGCAATGCCTTCAAACAGTTAAGAAAACTAGAATCATTAACTTCTTTCTGTATATACAATGATTCAACCATCTTGTGTAAATTAACAACTTCAAAATCAATTTTGTTGGTCACCCACTCTAACGTCAATGTACGACCATTAATCTGAGATTCAACAAACTCAAATATTTCATTCTCCCTATTAATAATTGAACTTGCTACATCTTCAACACGCTCTGAAGTATTCTCTAATCTAGATATCCTTTGCTCGAGAGAAACAATACCTGTCTTTATTTCTTCTAAATATTTCTTCAGATCATAATCATTCATACATTACCTATTTTGATTCAAAAACGGATAACATAGGGTTCATGTTGTAAACACCACCATAGTTAATAGAGTTTGGGCACTCTATAACTTGGATCTGCTTCACATCATGCATCAATAGACTAATTTCTTCGAACTCAGTTCTTGCATAGCCCTTATTAGAAACACCAATAGAGAAAGAATACTGCCCTTGCCTAAGATTAAAATTAAACTCAAAAACCACATTTACAATCTTGTCTTTTTCTATAGGGGCATACTCTATCCCCATCGCATAAGAGCTTATTTCAAACATTGAGCTCCCATACTTATCTCTAATAATAATTCCAAAGGCAGGCCTTTCAAAAAATTTATTAAGCCTTACTTTATAATTGACTTTCAGCTTTTTTTCACTTTCAATGTATAAAACGTTTTTATCATTCTCATCTAGAACATTAAATTCCAATAGTTCTGCATCACCGTTCGTAGTAATAGTCGTCGCATTTATCAATGCTGTATCAGTTTTATTCTCTTGTACAATTGTTAATTCCTTACTTCCGAGATCCGACCTTTGGGAAATTATCCCCTCATAAAGATCAACAACTTCTTTCGGCGATCCATCTTTGACCAATCGACCCTGATCTATGAGTACAGCTCTATCGCACAAACTCTTAACTGCACCAACATCATGAGACACAAAGAGTAATGAGCCGCCTTGCTTCATATAACTATCTAAAAAGCTGAAACATTTTTGCTGAAAATAAGAATCCCCAACAGACAAAGCTTCATCGATTATCAATAAATCAGGAGAGAATGCCGTAGCTACTGAAAAAGCAACCCTCATTTGCATACCACTTGAATAGGTCCTTACAGGCTCATCAAAATATTTCCCAATTTCTGAAAATCTTTCAATTTCAGAAATTGCAGATTTTATACGTTTATCGCTATACCCCATCAATCCAGAAGTATGAATGGCGTTTTCTCTTCCAGTTAAATCAGGCAAAAAACCCATACCTAATTCTAGGATAGCGCCAACACTCCCACTTATATGAACATTTCCCTCTGTCGGTCTTAATGTTCCCGTTATCATTTTAAGCAAGGTGGATTTACCTGCCCCATTTTCACCTACGATAGCAACAGATTCGCCAGGATTAACCCTAAAACTTACATTACGAATGGTCCAATCTTCCCTGCAAGGACTAACAGGCAAATAAAACCAACGCGCAAAGCGCTGCCACTCACTATTGTACGTCCGATATGCTTTACCTATATTATTGACATATATCAAGCTCATAAAACATCCACCATTTCAGGTGACGCTCGACGAAATACAAACAAACTGAATATGATAAATAAGAATGCTAGACCCGTAGTAATCAATAATGACTCGGTACTGGGTGATTGATTAAAAACTAAAATATTCTGATAGGCATTGATTAGAGGATAAATAGGGTTGTAACAGATTAAGGATTGTAAATTCTCAGGAAGAATTGAGACTGGGTACACAATTGGGGTAAACCAAAATAATGTCTGCAGAACTATAGGAACAACTTGCCCAACGTCACGAACAAATACATTAACAATACCAAGCATCATTCCTATGCTTAATGACAAAGCAAGCAGTATTACCATCAAAGGTAAGAGCCAAAGGGCTAACCAAGTCGGCGGGTGTCCCAAGACAGTAAAAACCCCTAGAATGGCGACAAATAACAATGAGTGATTAAGAAGACAAGAGCCACTAACAATAGCAGGTAAAGTTATGCGAGGAAACGCCATTTTTTTCATCAAATTTCCCTGCTCAATAAACAGAGTCAAACAGCGTGTAATGACTTCAAAAAATAGACTCCAAGCCAAAATCCCCGCCATCAGATACAGAGCATAAGCATATTGATTATCTATACCTGGCAATTTGGCAGCCAAAACATTGGATAAAACCAAGGCGTAAATAAGAACTTGAGCCAGCGGGTTAATAATCATCCATAGCCCACCCAGTTTGCTACGGGTAAAGCGCGCCTTGAATTCATTTCGAATCGAAGATACGACAAAGCCCCTATAACTCCAGAGGCTTCTCAACAAAACCAACATATTAATTCCCTGGCTTTTCTATTTGCATTAACAGCGCCTCACCCACAACGTCCATAGTTATCTTGAAACCGAACAATATCATCCTCTCCTAAGTATTCACCGGTCTGCACTTCAATCAGTACTACTTCGGTTACCCCCGGATTGGCAAGGCGATGTTTGTGACCTGCTGGGATATAGGTCGATTCATTCGCACTAACCATAAATTCTTCCTCCCCATTCACCACCTTTGCCATCCCACTGACCACAATCCAGTGCTCACTTCTGTGATGATGCATCTGCAAAGACAAAGAAGCACCTGGCTTAACCACAATACGCTTCATTTTATAGTTGTCGCCCTCTTCCAGAACGGTGTAGGTTCCCCAAGGCCGATGGACAGTCTTATGAAACTGGGCTGCCTCGTGATTGGCAATTTTAAGCTGGCTGACAATCTGCTTAACTTCCTGGGATCGATTTCTATCAGCAATCAGAAGTGCATCAGGTGTATCAACAACTACCAAATTATCAAGCCCGACCGCTCCAACCAATCGCCCTGATGACTGAATGTGACAATTTTTAACGTCATGCAAAATTGAGTCGCCAATGATGGTGTTTCCTTGCTGATCGGAGTCATTCAGGCCGCTCACAGCATCCCAGCTACCAATATCACTCCAGCCGATATCACAACTCACCACAGACATACGCCGGGACTTTTCCATAATGGCGTAGTCAATAGAGTCTGCGGGGACGGACTCGAAGGATTTAGGCAGCTCAATTTGGCTTACCAGCCCACTGTCAGAGACGGAGTGCTGCGCCTCATTCAAGGACAGGCCCACAGATGTAAAAATATCCGTCGACAAGGAATCCAGCTCTGCTGCCATAACGCCGGCCTTGAAGCAGAACATTCCCGCATTCCAAAGGTAATTACCGGCTGCGAGGTATTCTTGCGCAACTTCTAATGTTGGTTTTTCAACGAATCGTAAAACTTCGCTTCCGTTAGCCTCTATATACCCATAACCAGTTTCAGGCCGTTCAGGCTGAATACCAAAAGTAACGATACGGTCAGATTCAGCCAGTTTAACGGCTGACTCTACAGCATCAGCGAAGGCGGATTGGTTATTGATAAGATGATCAGCGGTAAGAATAAGTAATATGGTGTTATCGCCATGTTCTTTCTGTACTTGTAGTGTCGCAGCCGCAATTGCTGCTGCAGTGTTGCGCCCTACCGGTTCGAGAATAAATTGTGTCGGAATTGATGTGGCATTTACTTCGCGGTATTCATCTTCAGATTTAAAGAAGAACTCCCGGTTAGTAACAGTAATGACCTGCTTAACGCCATTCAACCTGACAGCTCTTGAGAAGGCTTTTTGCAGTAAACTTTCGCCGTCTTTTAAAACCATAAAAGGCTTTGGATGTTTCTCACGCGAAACCGGCCACAAACGTGAACCAGCCCCGCCAGATAGAATCACGGGTACTAACATATAAATCCCTGTACCTATTAAGAACAAAATGCCGGCAAAACAGCCAGCATAGTTATTATTTCTTACAAGAGCAGCCGCACTAGTAACCTCTTTCAGTCAAAACCAAACTAAAAGAGGTAAAATTTCAACAAGTCAGTGCTGAATACTCTCATTAACCCGATCGCGCATTTCCTTACCAGGTTTAAAATGCGGAACGTATTTACCCGTCAATTCAACGGAATCACCGGTTTTGGGGTTACGGCCAACGCGGGGTGCGCGGTAGTGGAGGGAGAAGCTTCCAAAGCCTCTGATCTCGATTCTCTCGCCGGCGGCGAGGACTTGCGACATATGCTCTAACATGAGCTTTACGGCTAATTCGACATCTTTCAGTGATAACTGGTCTTGTTGCTCAGCTATCCGCTCTATCAACTCTGACTTCGTCATACCCATTCCTTCGATTAACACTTTTAGCTCAGTCGACCCATTTGAACGTCCTGATTAAAGGGATTTCGCCCTTCCCTTCTCAAATGGTTCCGTTGCTAACTCGTTGTTTTCAAAGGAGTATAGGCCGCAAAAACTTCCGCAGCAAGTGACAAAGTCGTCATAATCAGAGCAACACCCACCCCACGGGATAACCCACTCTCAAAACCCACATAAAAAAACAGGCCGATACTTTGCAGTATCGGCCTGTCTGTCCTTAATACATTCAGGCTATCCGGGAACCCCGGACGGCCTGAGCGAGCCTCCATGCTCTATGCATTCAGACGCTTCCTTTGACCTTTCTTGGTCGACAATACTTCCATGTGGACTTCCTTGTGAGTGGTTATCATCCTCTATTATGGGATCTCTCACCAGAGGATATTACCCTCAATGTGTGTGCGACATATCTCACAAACGATCGTACCAACTAGATCATTTGGTTATTAGGCAGACTATTCGCCGGAAAAGTATTCCGAATCTGTGAAAACAAACCCGGCTCGGCAGATTAAGGAATTCAGTTATCTCGCTCGCCCTGAGCTTGTCGAAGGGCATGATTTGGGTGGGTACATCCTTCGACAGGCTCAGGATGAGCGGATATCAGGAAGATAATCGGATATCTGAATGATGAACAGATATCGGGATTAAAGGTTTCAGCAGAAACTGGAAGCCCAAAACGCAAAAAGGCGACCCGAAGGTCGCCTTTTCGTCAAGTAATTACCCGAGGGTGAATTACTTGTCCTGGCTTTGCATTTGTGCCTTGATCAGGTCACCAATGGTAGCAGGAGCAGCCTGTTCAGCGGCTTTACCAGAGTGCTCTTTGATAGCAGCACGCTCTTCAGCAGCGTCTTTAGACTTGATGGACAGGTTGATGGCGCGGTTCTTACGATCAACGTTCAGAATCACGGCTTCAACTTCGTCACCTTCTTTCAGCACGTTACGGGCATCTTCTACCTTGTCACGGCTGATTTCAGAGGCTTTCAGTACAGCTTCAACGTCGTCGGCCAGAGTTACAACAGCAGCCTTGGCATCAACTTCTTTAACGGTACCAGTTACGATGGCGCCTTTATCGTTGGTTGCAACGTAGTCAGAGAACGGATCGCTGTCCAGTTGCTTGATACCCAGGGAGATACGCTCGCGCTCTGGGTCGATTGCCAGGATAACGGTTTCCAGCTCGTCGCCTTTCTTGTACTTGCGAACAGCTTCTTCGCCAGCTTCGTGCCAGGAGATGTCAGACAGGTGAACCAGACCGTCAATGCCGCCATCCAGACCGATGAAGATACCGAAGTCAGTGATAGACTTGATCTTACCGGAGATGTTGTCACCTTTAGCGAATTGCTTGCCGAATGCATCCCATGGGTTTTCTTGACACTGCTTGATACCCAGAGAAATACGACGACGCTCTTCGTCGATGTCCAGAACCATTACCTCAACCTCGTCGCCAACATTGACAACTTTGGATGGGTGGATGTTCTTGTTGGTCCAATCCATTTCGGATACGTGAACCAGACCTTCAACACCTTCTTCGATTTCAGCGAAGCAGCCGTAGTCAGTCAGGTTGGTAACCTTAGCCTTGGTGCGAGCACCTTCTGGGTAACGGTTGGTGATTTCTACCCATGGATCTTCACCCAGTTGCTTCAGACCCAGAGATACGCGGTTGCGCTCACGGTCGAATTTCAGAACCTTAACGTCGATCTCGTCGCCAACGTTAACGATTTCAGATGGGTGCTTGATACGCTTCCAGGCCATATCAGTGATGTGCAACAGGCCGTCAACACCACCCAGATCTACGAAAGCACCGTAGTCGGTCAGGTTCTTAACGATACCCTTGATAGCCATACCTTCTTGCAGGCTGGCCAGCAACTCTTCGCGCTCGGCGGAGTTGGCTTTTTCCAGAACAGCGCGACGGGAAACAACAACGTTGTTACGCTTCTGATCCAGTTTGATAACCTTGAATTCCAGCTCTTTACCTTCGAGGTGAGCGGTTTCGCGTACTGGACGAACATCTACCAGAGAACCTGGCAGGAACGCACGGATGCTGGATACGTCAACGGTGAAACCACCCTTAACCTTGCCATTAATAACACCCTTAACGATTTCGTCTGCTTCGTGAGCAGCTTCCAGTACTTTCCAAGCTTCAGCGCGCTTGGCTTTTTCACGGGACAGTTTGGTCTCACCGAAACCGTCTTCTACGGATTCCAGAGCAACCTGTACTTCGTCGCCGATGGCCAGAGTCAGTTCACCAGCTTCGTTGTAGAACTGAGAGGCAGGAATAACACCTTCAGACTTCAGGCCTGCGTGAACAGTAACCCAGTCTTTATCCAGATCGATAACAACGCCGGTTACGATAGAACCAGGAACCATATCGACGGATTTCAAGCTTTCTTCAAAGAGTTCTGCGAAAGATTCGCTCATTAGGACAACCTATAAGGTAACAGCAGAAGCTTATCGGAGGGGCCCATTTTGTGGTTTAGGGCGACGCGTACACAAACAGCTGATTTGTGCCGATAAACTTGCTAACCACACTGCCAGGTGTGTGGGCCGATTAATATTGATAAAACCCCCGTCCTAGCTGGCTTGCACCGGAGATTTCACCCACTGTGGCTGGAATACCCAGTTACAGTGGCGGCGGAGCATATCAGAAATGGGGGGTTGGGACAAGTATATGGGCAACAATTAACCAGCTAACCAGCTGCCGTCCTGAATGCTAGGACTGACGAAGCATCGAAGGGCATGGTTCGGGTGGACTAATCCTTCGACAGGCTCAGGATGAACGGAGCTTTACAGAGACAGGGAATAAAGCAGGAAGAAAAAAGGGCTATTCCACCGGCTTTACATTGCCCCAGGTTTTGCAGCTGGGACACAGCCAATGCATATGCTGACCAGCAAAACCACAATTGTGACAGCGATACTGAGGGGAGGCCTTTTGCAGGCGACGAATGACGGTATCGGCCAGGGCCATGCTCTCCGGCGGATTTTGATAACCCGCCAACTGCAGGGAGAGCATTTGCTCAGCGGCCTTTAAGCTCGGTGATTTCGCAACACTGACGCCAAGAAACTTCGCCGCGGGCACAACCCCCTCGTCTTTTGCCATCAACTCAGCAAGCGCCATAACCACCGGGGTCGAAGCGCCCTGCTCGAGCAGCTCATTCAGGTAGGCACGCAACTGGGGTAAACGGCCTGTCGCGCGATGACAGGTAATCAGCAGTGGCAAGGCTTCTGGCAGCAAAGCCGGATCCTGATAAAACACCTGCTTGAGGGCTTTTACTGCTTCTTTATATTGTCCCAGTCGATATTCCAGCTCCGCCAACAGGATGCTCGCTCTGGCAGATTGTTTGTCCGCCAGACTGGCGGCCTTGAGATGACGTCGGGCAGCGAGGTAATCCGAACGCCGCAGCGCTTCTTCCGCCAGCTCACAATAAAAATGGGACTGAACCAAGCGCCACTCATCCGGCAGACGGGAAAAGCGCCGGCTGGGCAGCTTGTTGATCATATCGATGCCGGTTTGCCACTCTTTCTCGTCACGATATATCTCGATCAAATACTCAAGACACTGGGTGCGCATGGGGTGAACCGTGGTCTCGACCAGCTCCTTGAGCAGCATCTCCGCCCGGTCCAACAAGCCCGATTTGATAAAGTCCCGGCTGAGCTCCAGCTGAACCTGCCTGGACTGCTCACTACCCAGACCGGGCCGCGCCAGGAGATTCTGGTGAATTTTGATGGCACGCCCGACCTCACCACGCTTGCGCAGCAGATTCCCCAAGGCCAGGTGAGTTTCCAGAGTTTCGGTATTGACATCCAGAGCATCGATAAAGGTATCAATAGCCTCATCCGGCTGCTCATTCAGCAGGTAATTAAGACCCTGAATATAGTGGGGCTCCAATGCGGGCGCATCAGAGTTTTCAGGCACACGCGTGGATCGCCGACCCAGCGCAAAGCCGATGGCAATCGCCACCAGCACAAGAACCAATAATCCCCAATCCATCATTCCCTAAATTACCCGTTAGCCGTGCTTTTGCCTTTGATCGGGGCTCGCCGCAGTCGCTCTATTTCTTTATCGCGACGATTCAGCTTGCGCTTTAAGGAAAGATTGTGATTTTTCAGGGACAACACCGGCAACAAGCTCACGAGGTAGCCAAGCCCCGTGCCGAGCGCAAAGACACCGCAGATCAGTAAGCCGAGAGGCATTGCCGGCGCGCTAAACCCCAACAGAGAGACCGTCACCATCTGGGTGTTGTCGGTGCTGAACCACACCCCAACCACCAGCCCAGCCAGCAAAATCAGCAACAGCACAATTTTTTTAACAAAGGCCACTCTACTTTCCCTCTCTGGTATCAATCCCTACCTGTTGTTTTACAACCATTTATCCCTAATGGCTTGCCTGTACAGCCTGCCAGTCCGTCGCCCTAATGACAACCATATCAGTCAGATTGGTCTGTTATCACTTATAGCAATAAACCCGGAACGCCGCATTCGGACAATCATAAGCGCTTGCCGGTACCACAGGAACTCAAGGCAGCTGCTTCACCAGATTCATCACCGCCGACAGGACTTCATCAATGGTCATATTAGTTGAGTCCAGAATCACTGCATCGTCCGCAGGGCGCAGAGGTGAAGATTCACGCTCACGATCCTGTTTATCCCGCAGCTCAATATCCGCCAGGATCTGGTCGTAATCTGCTTCCCGGCCGGCCTGCTCCAACTGAGCGACCCGCCGTTTGGCCCGCTCCTCAGAGCTGGCAGTTAAAAACACCTTAACCGGAGCTTCGGTAAACACCGTGGTGCCCATGTCCCGACCATCGGCCACCAGACCCGGCGCCTCCGCGAAACCGCGCTGGCGACGCAATAATGCATCCCTCACTGGCTGGCAGGCCGCCACCTTGGAGGCATTCATTCCAACATGCTCCTGGCGAATCGTTGTCGACACATCTTTTCCAGCCAACATGACCCGGACACCACCCTCGGCGGGCTCAAAGACCACATCCAGACTGGCGGCTACCTGAGCCAGCCCTTCACTGTCGTCAAAATCGATGCCTTGATTCTCCGCAGCCAGGGCAGTCAGGCGATAAAGGGCGCCACTATCGAGCAAGTGAAAACCCAATTTTTTTGCCAGCAATTGACACAAGGTGCCCTTGCCCGCACCACTGGGACCGTCAATGGTAATTACAACTGTCATTAAATCGTCCAAACAAATACGAAAGCCGCCTCACTGGCAGCAGAAAAATACGTTCTATTACATTAAACGCCACGTTCTGGCGCCACACCACCCCAAAAACCCATTGATGGGCACAAAGCCTAGGATATGGAAGCCGCAATGGAATGGCAGGCCGCTACCGGATCCGGCGCCTGAGTGATCGGGCGGCCAATCACCAGATAATGGCTGCCTGCGGCAATGGCATCGGCTGGCGTCACAATACGACGCTGGTCATCGGCTGCCGCATCGGCGGGACGAATCCCCGGCGTGACCAGGCAGAAATCGGAGCCCAATTGTGTGCTGAGCATACTGGCTTCCTGTGCAGAACAAACTACGCCATCCATACCACTTTGCTTGGCCAGACCCGCCAAATGCAGAACCTGCTCCCGGGGCTCCCGGGCAATGCCGATTTGCGCCAGGTCAGAAGCTTCCATACTGGTGAGAACCGTCACCGCAATTAACAGCGGTACATTGCCGCTGCGCTTGTCCAGCTCATTTCGGGCCGCAGCCATCATTCTTTCACCGCCGCTGGCATGGACATTCACCATCCATACACCCAGTTCGGCAGCCGCTTTAACTGCCTTGGCCGTGGTATTGGGGATGTCGTGAAATTTCAAATCCAGAAAGACATCAAAACCCTTGCCCATCAGAGCTTCAACCACCTGCGGCCCGGCAGCCGTGAACAGCTCTTTGCCCACTTTCAATCGACACAAGGCCGGATCCAGACGACTTGCCATTTCCAGACAGGCTTGTTGATTGTCAAAATCCATTGCGACAAGAATGCGGGGAGAGTCTGCCATCGTTTGCGGTACCTTTACATAGAGTCCAGAGAAACATAGAGCTCAGAGAAACATAGAGCTCAGAGAAACATAGAGCCCAAGGAAAACATAGTGCCCAGAGAAAATATCTGGTTTCCAGTGGAGTATTTCAATTGAGCGTTTCAAGTGGGGCGAATTGTACCTTGCTCACACTTTTCGAGCGAGCACCGGTGTATTTACGGATGTTCCACTCATTGCCACAACTTTCATGCTTTCTTCCAAGTTCCTTTTTTAACCAAGTGCGTTAATCTTTGACCCGCTGAACTTCCCCGCATGGATCACAGGGGAGAGCTTTTAACCATAAACCGTAAACATAAACTTAGTCACAAGGACGTTATTTATGAAGCATCAAGTATCGCAATTCCCGTTAATCCGCCTTGCAGCCCTGCTGTGCATTATCAGTCTTAGCCCTTTTAGCTGGGCAGAGTCCGGCAAATCGACTCAACCAACGGCAGGAACCACCACACCTTATACCGTCAATATCAACACCGCCTCCGCTGAAGAGATTGCTGACGGCCTGAAGGGTATTGGCCTGAAAAAAGCTCAGGCGATCGTTGCCTACCGTGAAGCACATGGGAAATTCACCCAAAAGGAATCCCTGACAGCAGTGAAAGGCATTGGCGAAGCCACTGTGGCGAAAAACAGCAAGATGATCAGTTTGAAGTAACGCGCTCACCGATCTGAGACATATACCGTCTTGACGCAAAAAAAAGGGCGCGAAATGCGCCCTTTTTCCATCCAGTTTTACCCGTCTCGACTTCCCACTCAGGAGTCACTTACCGATAACTGAATACCCGCCTTTTGGGCGAGCTCAATAAAGGTCGGGAAAGACGTCGCCACATTGGCGCAATTCTTAATCACGATATCGTCAGATGCGCGCAGGGCTGCAACCGTAAACGACATGGCAATACGGTGATCGCCGTGGCTTTCGACTTCGCCACCGCCGATTGGGCCGCCCTCAATGACGATGCCGTCCGGGGTCGCTTCGGCTTTAACGCCCAAAGTCACCAATCCATCCGCCATCACCTGAATACGGTCGCTCTCTTTCACTCGCAGCTCTTCGGCACCGGTCAATACGGTCTTGCCCTCGGCGCAGGCTGCCGCGACGAACAACGCCGGGAATTCATCAATCGCCAGTGGCACCTGATCTTCCGGCACGTGAATCCCTTTCAGCGGAGCGTACTTCACTCGAATATCCGCCACGGGCTCGCCACCGACTTCACGCTGATTACTCAGGGTAATGTCTGCGCCCATCAGGCGCAGAATGTTAATCACCCCATCACGGGTCGGGTTAATGCCCACATGAGTCAAAGTGACATCCGATCCTGGGGCAATGGCCGCAGCCACCATAAAGAAAGTCGCCGAAGAGATGTCCGCCGGCACTTCGATTTTGGTAGAGGTCAGACTGCCACCGGAAGTCAGACTGGCCTTTGCTCCATCACGCTCAACCGCATAACCAAAACCGGTCAGCATGCGCTCGGTGTGATCGCGGGTCGGTGCAGGCTCTGTCACCTGGGTTTTACCGTCAGCGTAGAGTCCGGCCAACAGCACACAAGACTTGACCTGAGCACTGGCCATGGGCATTTGATAATCAATGGCTGTGAGTTTCGCCCCACCCTTGATTTTTACCGGTGGCAGACCGCCCTCTGCGGTTTCAATCTCGGCTCCCATTTCTCGCAATGGATTGGCCACACGATTCATTGGGCGCTTGGACAGGGACTCATCACCGGTCAACTCTGAATCAAAATTCTGGCCTGCCAACAGGCCAGACAACAGGCGCATGGACGTCCCGGAGTTGCCCACGTACAAAGGCCCCGGAGGTGCCTGTAAGCCATGAAGACCAACGCCATGAATGCGCACGCGCCCCTGATCCGGTCCCTCGATGACCACTCCCATATCACGGAACGCCTGCAAGGTGGCCAGGGCGTCCTCACCTTCCAGAAACCCTTCAACCTCGGTAATGCCTTCGGCCAGGGAACCCAGCATAATAGAACGATGGGAAATGGACTTGTCACCGGGAACACGCAGCTCGCCGGAAACGCTGCCGCCAGGTTTAACCGTGTATGTAATCTCTTGATCTTGCATGGATGGACTGTACGCCTGCTTGGTTAACATTTTAGTAAAGTGATCACGAGCAGCCTTGGCGCGGGTAAACACGCCCAACAGATACTCGCTGTCTTCGCTGGCAATGGCCGAGCGCAGACGATTGAGGTTTTCGCTGAACAAATCCAGCGCGATCAACACGCTGTCCTTGTTCGCTTTCATTATATCGTGCCACATGACCGGATCACTGGAAGCGATACGGGTAAAGTCCCGGAACCCGCCAGCGGCATAGCGAAAGATGTTCTCGTTTTCCGAGTCATGAGCCAGAGTATCCACCAGCGAATACGCAATGGCGTGCGGTAAATGACTGGTAGAAGCCAGGACTTCGTCATGCTCATCAACTGGCATCGACAGCACTTCGGCACCGACAGCTTGCCACATGGCCACGACACGTTTCAGGTGATCCTGACCCGACTCCGGTGTGGGCGTAATGATGACTCTGTGATTCTTGTACAGATCAGGATTACTGGCCTCAACACCACTCTTTTCCGATCCGGCAATGGGATGTCCACCCACAAACTGTGGCGGCAGGCACCCATAGGCCGCTTTCACGGCGGCAATTACCGAACCTTTGACACTGGCGCCATCGGTAATGGTCACATCCGGTGACACACTGTCTTTGATTTGCTGCAGAATGGCTTCAACCGTGAGAGTGGGTACTGCGATAAAAATCACATCACCCGCTGTGAGCTCACCGGCAATATCTTTAATCGATGTCACCGCGCGGTCCGCAACCCCCAGACGCACAGCATCCACACAGGTTTGCTCGCGACGTGCGACTCCAATAACTTCCCTGCAGGCCCCTGCTTGCTTTAAAGCAACTGCAAGACTGCCACCAATCAAGCCAATTCCAACAACGACCAAACGATTTACTAAGGCTTCCAAAAGACGGATTCCTGAATTAAGTTTCTACCGGCCTTCGCGCTCGCAATGACGAACACGGATAATACCTCACCTTTCTTACAAAACACCCTGCGGGTAAGAACCCAGCATTTTGATGTCCGCAGCCCGGCTACCCACTTCTTTCAATGCGGCCTGTACGTTTTCGTCGTCCTTGTGACCATTGAAGTCGATGAAAAACACGTAATTCCAGTTGCCAGTGCGTGACGGGCGGGTCTCAACACGGGTCAGATCAATCTTGTGCGTCTGGAACGGCACCAACAGATCATGCAATGCACCAGGTTCGTTGCGCATGGAAATCACCACCGAGGTTTTGTCCACTCCGCTGGCCTCGACCACTTGCGTTCCGATAATCAGGAAGCGCGTCGAATTGTCCGGCTGGTCTTCGATATTCTCAGCCAGTTTGGTCAGCTCGTATTTGTCAGCCGCCATTTCGCCGGCAATCGCCGCGGCATTCCACTCACCCTTGAGACGCTTGGCGGCTTCCGCATTGCTGTTTACAGCTACCCGCTCGGCGTTGGGATAGTGCGCATCCAGCCATTTGCGACATTGCGCCAGAGACTGGGAGTGCGAGTAGATTCGGGTAATGCTATCGGTTTTGGTCACATCCGACACCAGCAAATGCTGGTGGATACGCAGCACCACTTCGCCACAGATTTTCAGATTAGACCCCATGAAGCTGTCCAACGTGTGGTTTACAACACCTTCTGTTGAGTTCTCTACCGGCACAACACCGTATTGAACGGCTCCGGATTCCACTTCACGAAAGACATCATCAATGGCAGAAAAAGGCAGAGTAATTGCCGAATGACCAAAATGTTTGAGAGCAGCCTGTTCAGTAAAAGTACCCTCGGGCCCCAGAAAAGCCACCTTGATGGGCTGTTCCAGCGCCAGACAGGCGGACATGATCTCACGAAAGAGTCGTGCCATCTCTTCGTCGCCCAAAGGCCCCTGATTGCGCTCCATCGCCTTGCGCAGCACTTGTGCCTCACGCTCGGGACGATAGTAAATAATGTCACTGCCGTCGCTGTTGGCCTTTTTGACCTCTGCGACTTCCTGCGCGCACTCTGCGCGCTCACTGATTAATTGACCAATTTTCAGGTCAATTTCATCAATACGGTCACGCAGTGCGGCCAGCTGAAGCTTTTCTGTATCTTGTATCATACCTGTAACCCTGTCATCGGAAAGATCCTGGAGCCTAAGCTCCTGAATCACCCGAGATAATCATCCTGCAAAAACCAAACTGCCCGATTAATCTTAGCAGCATCACAGTCTGTCAGAACCGAACCGCGCCACCAGGATTCAATCGGGCAATTTTAAAGTCTAAAAAGTAAAACCAAGCGACGAATTACGCTTCGCCGCCCTCTTCAGTACCTTCTTCGGCCTCACCTTCGACGCCGCTACCCTCTTCGATACGCTCAACACCCACCAGATGCTCATCGGTCTTCAATTTGATCAGACGAACACCCTGGGTATTTCGGCTCAGTACAGACACTTCTGCCACGCGGGTACGTACCAGAGTCCCCTGATCCGAAATCAGCATGATCTCATCCCCATCAAAGACCTGTACGGCACCGACAACGGCACCATTGCGTTCAGTGGTCTGCATACCGATCACACCCTGATTACCACGACCTTTGGCCGGGAAGTCTTCCACACTGGTGCGCTTGCCGTAGCCGTGCTCACTGACAGTCAGCACATAACCGTTTTCCTGTGGGATCACCATGGAAATCACGTATTGATCTTCCTGCATGCGTATACCACGAACACCGCGGGACGTACGCCCCATGGCCCGGACATCGCTCTCTTTGAAGCGAGCCGCTTTACCAGAGGAAGCAAACAGAACCACATCGCAGTTACCGTCAGTAATCGCCGTACCCACCAGACGATCGCCTTCATCCAGATCAATGGCACGCAGACCAACGCTACGCGGACGGGAGAACTGACTTAGCACGGTTTTCTTCACGGTACCATTAGCGGTTGCCATAAAGATAAAGTGCTCATCGGTGTACTCTCTCACCGGCAGAATCGAGGTAATGCGCTCACCATCTTCCAGCGGCAACAAGTTCACCATTGGACGACCGCGAGACTGACGGCCCGCTACCGGAATCTGATAAACCTTCAACCAATAGACCTTACCGGCGTTGGTAAAACAGAGAATGGTATCGTGCGTGCTGGCGATCAGCAGATGCTCTACGAAATCTTCATCTTTGACCGAGGTTGCGGCTTTACCCATGCCTCCACGACGCTGTGCCTGATACGCATCCAGCGGCTGGGTCTTCGCATAACCGCCGTGGGAAATGGTCACCACGCGGTCTTCTTCGGTAATTAAATCTTCAATGGTCAGGTCTTGCTGGGAGCTCTGGATATCAGTACGACGCTCATCGCCGTAATTATTCATGACTTCTTCCAGCTCTTCGCGAATCACTTCCATCAAACGGCTGGAGTTACCCAGAATTTCCAGGAACTCGGCGATCATTTCCAGCTTCTCGCGGTATTCCGCCAGCAGCTTGTCGTGCTCCATGCCAGTGAGGCGATGCAGACGCAATTCCAGAATGGCCTGAGCCTGAGCCGGAGACAGATAGTAACGCTTGCCGTCACCCTCGCCCTGCAGGCCAAACTTCGGATCCAGATCTTCCGGACGGCAGGCGTCGTCGCCGGCACGCTCCAGGAATTCACTGATATCACCCACGGGCCAACCGTGGGCAATCAAAGCCTCTTTTGCATCAGCCGGGCTGGCAGAGGTTTTGATCAGCTCGATCACAGGATCAATATTGGAGATTGCAACCGCCAGGCCTTCCAGAATATGGCCACGTTCACGGGCCTTGCGCAACAGATAAACCGTACGACGAGTCACCACCTCGCGGCGATGGCGCACAAAGTGGGTCAGCAATTCTTTCAGGTTCAGCAGCTTGGGCTGGCCATCCACCAGAGCAACCACGTTTATGCCGAAAACGCTTTGCAGCTGGGTTTGCGCGTAGAGGTTATTCAGGACAACTTCGCCCACCTCACCGCGCTTCAATTCGATCACGACACGCAAGCCTTCTTTGTCCGACTCGTCGCGCAGCTCGGAAATCCCCTCGATTTTCTTCTCTTTAACCAGCTCGGCAATCTTTTCGATCAGACGAGCCTTGTTCAGCTGGTAAGGGATTTCATTAATGATGATGGTTTCTTTATTGGCCTTGTCGTCACGCTCAATTTCGGCCTTGGCGCGAATGTAAATACGACCGCGACCCGTGCGGTAAGCCTGCACAATGCCTGCACGGCCATTGATGATACCGCCAGTAGGAAAATCCGGACCCGGGATAATTTCCATCAGTTCATCAATGGTGATGTCTTCGTTGTCGATATAAGCCAGACAGCCTTTGACCACTTCGCGCAAGTTATGTGGCGGGATGTTGGTCGCCATACCCACAGCAATACCAGCAGAGCCGTTAACCAGCAGGTTGGGCACTCGGGTTGGCAACACACTCGGCATCTGTTCGGTGCCGTCGTAGTTGTCAACAAAATCAACGGTTTCTTTTTCCAGATCGGCCAGCAAATCGTGGGCGATCTTCTGCATGCGGATCTCGGTGTAACGCATCGCCGCAGCACCATCACCGTCAATAGAGCCAAAGTTACCCTGACCATCAACCAGCATATAGCGGAGAGAGAATGGCTGGGCCATACGCACAATGGTGTCGTAGACCGCAGTATCACCGTGCGGGTGATATTTACCGATAACGTCACCGACCACACGGGCCGACTTTTTATACGGTTTGTTCCAATCGTTGTTCAGTTCGCTCATGGCAAACAGAACCCGGCGGTGTACGGGCTTCAAGCCATCACGCACATCCGGCAAGGCTCGACCCACAATTACGCTCATGGCGTAATCCAGGTAGGACTGTTTCAGCTCGTCTTCAATATTGACGGGCAGGAGTTCTTTCGCTAAATCACCCATAGGGTCGGCATTCCTTATTATATCGCTCAGCGCAATTGCGGCTGTGGTCCAGAGCCTGTGACAAGGCTCCCATACAATATTCTAAATACGGTCAATATTCTAAATACAGCCCCCAACACAATGGCCGTTTCCATTCCGCAGTTGCAAGAACGAGAAGCCTGAAAACTGTTAGAGCCAGAAAACCACTAAAGCGGTCAATACTACCATAAAATCAGTAGCATAGGCATATTGATGGATTCTCAATTACACGCATCCAAACTGCCTTCAACCTGCCCTTCGGGTTATACTGCGCAAGAGTGATGATTCCGGAAAACAGACATGCAAAACCGATCATTTTTCACACAATCAGAGCGCACAAAAACCTATTGAGTCGCTTTTTGTCCGCCAAATTCCAAAGACTATTTCAGCTACGGGAAGGTTATGAGCCAAGGTACATCCACTACCTCAGTCGATTTGATGATTCACGCCCGCTGGATCATCCCTGTGGTGCCCGAGAACACGGTTCTCAGTGACTGCTCTCTGGTCATTGATAACGGCCAGATTCTGGCCATTCACCCCACAACTGAAGCCAAACGCCTGTATTCTGCTGACCATGAACATCATCTGGATGAGCATATTGTCACCCCGGGTCTTGTGAATACCCACAATCACGCCGCCATGTCTCTGCTGAGGGGCTTTGCAGATGATCACCCACTGCAAACCTGGCTGGAAGAACATATCTGGCCCACGGAAGCCCAATGGGTAACGCCCGAATTTGTCCGCGACGGCACCGAACTCAGTGCGGCGGAAATGATCCGCAGTGGCACGACCACCTTTGCGGACATGTATTTCTTCCCGGAAGAGACTGCCAAAGCTGCTCTGAACAGCGGCATGCGCTGTCAGCTGCACTTTCCCGTTCTGGATTTCCCTACCGCCTGGGGTCAGGGTCCTGACGATTACATCCAGAAGGGACTGGCTCTGTCTGATGCTTACCGCTCGCACCCTACGATCAATGTTGCCTTTGGGCCTCACGCGCCTTACACCGTTTCGGATGAGCCGCTACAAAGAATCGCCACCCTGGCCGAAGAAATGCAGGCACCCATTCAGATTCACCTGCACGAAACCGCAGCAGAAGTTTCAGACGCCGTAGCCAATACCGGCGAGCGCCCCATTGAGCGACTCAACCGCCTTGGCCTGCTATCCCCACTGACCCAGTGTGTCCACATGACACAGGTTACTGCTGAAGATATAGAGGTGCTGAAGCAAACTGGCGCAAATATCATTCACTGCCCCGAGTCCAACCTGAAGCTCGCCAGCGGTTTCTGCCCGGTGAAAGCCCTGCTCGACAACGGCATCAATGTGGCTCTTGGTACTGATGGCGCCGCCAGCAATAACGATCAGGACCTGTTCGGAGAAATGCGCACTGCGGCCCTGTTGGCAAAAGGTGTCAGCGGCGATGCCAGTGCCGTGGATGCCCATACTGCCCTGAGGATGGCGACGCTGAACGGCGCCAAGGCGTTGGGAATGGATGCCGAAATTGGCAGCCTGGAAGTGGGCAAGCAGGCAGATATAACCGCCATCGCCGTGAATCAGCTGGAGCAGTTACCGCTCTATAATCCTGTATCCGCCTTGAGTTATAACAATATTTCCCATCAGGTCAGCCACGTCTGGGTCAACGGTAACCCGCTGATGGAAGATCGACGCCTGACCACGCTGGATGAACACCGAGTCCGTGAAAAAGCCAAATACTGGCAAAACCGCATCGAATCCTGATGCGGGGCCCCTTAAGCTTGTCACTGACACCCTGTAAGCTATTTACTGAATGAACACCGTTTTTGAGTAATACACTATGAGCAATGTCGATCAGGCAGAAATTGCCAAATTTGAAGCCCTGGCCAGTCGCTGGTGGGATAAAAGCAGCGAATTCAAACCGCTCCACGATATCAACCCGCTGCGTTGCAATTATATTGACGAGCGCTCTCCGGTTGCCGGCAAGAAAGTGCTGGATGTGGGTTGTGGCGGCGGCATCCTCAGTGAGGCGCTGGCTCAACGCGGCGCCGACGTCAGTGGAATCGACATGGGTGCGGCGCCACTGCAAGTGGCCAAACTGCACAGTTTGGAAAGCGGAGTCACCGTCAATTACCGCCAGATTACTGCCGAGGAACTGGCAGAACAGGAAGCCGGTCAGTACGACATCGTCACCTGTCTGGAAATGCTGGAACACGTTCCCGATCCCGCATCCGTAATCCGCGCCTGTGCCACCCTCTGCAAGCCCGGCGGCCATGTTTACTTTTCAACCATTAACCGCAACCCCAAGGCCTACGCCATGGCCGTTGTGGGCGCTGAATATGTTTTGAAAATGCTGCCCAAGGGCACTCATGAATACAGCAAGTTTATTCGCCCTTCCGAACTGGGAAGCTGGATTCGCCAGGCCGATTTACAACTACAGGACATGACCGGCCTCACCTACAACCCGCTGACCAAGACCTATAAGTTGAAGCCCAGCGATGTCGACGTCAATTACATGGTGCACACAACCAAAGATGCCTGAATCCGACATGCTTAATACCCACGAAGTGGAATCGCGCAGCATCAAAGCGGTGGTGTTTGATCTCGATGGCACCCTGCTGGATACAGCGCCGGACTTCGTTTATGTGCTCAACAAATTGCGCGAGGAAGAAGGACTTCCCGCTCTCGATGACACCACCATTCGCAACACAGTCTCAGACGGTGCCCGGGCACTGGTCACTTTGGGCTTTGGCTTGCAGGAAGGCGATGAGGGTTTTGAACCCCTGCGCTTGCGCCTGCTGGAGCTTTATAAACAACATCTCGCGGTCAAAAGCGCCCCCTTTGCCGGCATCAGCGAATTGCTCGAATTTATTGAGCAAGCCCAGTTGAGCTGGGGCATTGCCACCAATAAACCAGAGGTTTATGCCACCCCACTGCTAGCCGCTCTGGGGTTAAAACCCGGCTGTGTCATTTGCCCGGACCACGTGGAAAACCGCAAGCCCCATCCGGAATCCATGCATCTGGCTGCAAAACTGCTGAACTGTCATCCTGAAGAAATTATTTACGTCGGAGACCACGCCAGAGACATTGAGTGTGGCCGACAGGCTGGCTGCCCCACCATTGCCGCGGCCTACGGTTATATCAACAAGCGCGACGACATCGATAACTGGCAAGCCACCCACCGCGTGGATCATGCTCAAGAGATGATCGCCATCGTCCAAAGCTATCTGCCAATGACCAAAGGCTGATTCAATCAACAGCCGGACAACTCGCAACACACAAATCAAGACAAGGTACAAACCTATGAATACATTGCCTGACGGCTACACTCCTCGCCAGGACCTCCTTAAAGGAAAAGTGATAGTTGTCACCGGGGCCGGAGCCGGGATTGGCCGGTCTGCCGCATTGAGCTTCGCCGCTCATGGTGCAACGGTGGTGTTACTGGGTCGCACCATTCCCAAGCTGGAGATGGTCTACGACGAAATCGAAGCTGCCGGAGGCCCACAGCCTGCGATCTACCCGATTAATTTTGAGGGCGCCGTTGCCAAGGATTACGACGATATGGCCCAGACCCTGTTCGATGAGTTTGGCAAGGTCGACGGCTTGCTGCACAACGCCGCAGAACTGGGTGAACGCACACCGATAAACAACTACTCGCCCGATGTCTGGATCCGGGTGATGCAAGTTAACGTCAATGCGCCCTTTATGCTGACCAGAGCTCTGCTGCCGGTAATGAATCACTCTTCCGCTGGTTCCATCCTGTTTACGGGGTCCGGTGTCGGTTATGAAGGACGCGCTTTCTGGGGCGCTTACGCCGCGTCAAAGGCCGCCAATGAAAACATGATGCAAACCCTCGCCCAGGAACTGGACCAAACCACACAGATCCGCTGCAACAGCATCAACCCGGGCGCTACACGCACCAAGATGCGGGCCACCGCCTACCCGGCTGAAGATCCCATGAAGGTAAAACCCACAGAAGATCTGATGCCGCTGTACCTGTATTTGATGGGCGATGACAGTGTGGGAGTGAGTGGGCAGCAGTTTGAACACCAGGCGCAATAAAATAGCGCGCGCCAATACGTTCGCTGCAGAACTGACTCAGGTCAGTTCTGCCTTCATTATCGCCACATCCTGCCCCTGATAACGCTCATGTTTCAGCGTCTGCCAGCCCAAGGTTTGATAGAAGTATTCCTGCCCCGGTGTGAATAAATACAATTCTTTCAGGCCTGCTTTTGCGGCCTCTTCCATGACGGTTTTAACAACCCGTTGTCCCAACCGTTGTCCTCTGAGATCAGAGTGAATGTAAACGCTGGCCAGCCAGGGGCCCAATTCCAGATTGGTGGTCATATCCTGTTCGATAATCGATGCGGATCCCCAGCACACGTTATCGTCATCCAGTAACACCCAGGTCGAGGGAACCAGGGCTTCCGTCAATGATTCCCGCAAATCGCTGGTAAAGCTTTCAAGTGTGTCATTGGGATATAAATCCGACCACTGATCAAAGTGCCAACGGGCAAGTGTCGGAATCGTGTCGGGGTGTTTTGAAATGTTTTCAACTCGCATGAGACGTCTCAGATAAGGTATTAATAATATCGGCAGCCCATTTTTTGGCTGCGGGGTACGCGCGACTGTCCAGAACGAATTCCTGTCCTCGGGCCACGCTCTGTAAAAAGCAATAACGGCTGTTGCGGCTCCATCGCTCAGGCTTGTGGTGAAAGCTCAGAGGCTCACGCTGATGGCCCGGATAGAACCAGCGCGGCAAGCGCCAGGCACTGGGACGAGACGCTGCCGGATCGGTCAATACACACGCTTCATGTAACCGCAGGCCAAATCCCGCTCCGGCCAGATGATTTGCCAGAGACAATTGTTTATGCCCCAGATACAACATATTGTTGCAATCAATATCGCGCTGACAATGAGGGTGGTAAGCAAGCCAGGCGCGCTCATCCTGTGGCAACTCATCGACTCCAATCACCTGCTCTACTTGCAGCCATCCCCAGACAACGTGCCGTGAAGGGGTTTTCGGAACAAAGCGCCAACGGCCCAAATGACGTTCAACGGGTCGAAACAAACCGAAAAACAAAAACAGGTCTCCTGCGTCAACGGCCTGTTTACGCAGATGTCCCTGAGCAGAACCACTCTGTCCCAACACCGGCCGCCAACCCGGCTCACGCTCGAGATGCCCAGCGCACAAATCCGGATCCAGGTGAGCACCGCTACTCGCCGGCACACGTCCTCCTGTGAGATCTTCCACCAGCTCACCCAGAATCATGCCCTGATGATTTAGCTGATCATAACGAACCACCGAGCGTTGATCCGGAATGGGCAACGCCAGCAGGGAACCGTCAGGAAAAACAGGATTGGGGCATCCGCCTGAGGACGAATCGAACCCTTTGCGACTGAGGATAATCTTCACAACAAGGACAACTGTAAGCAGTAAAACAGGAATATACCCGGCACACCGGGTCGGCTATGGTAGCATCTGTGACAACAAAACTCAGGTCATCGACAGAAAGATGGACAGAATATCAGGAACCCCCATGAGAAGTGCTCTTGTCATTGGCGCAACAGGCGTCACAGGCCGTCCGCTGACCCAATATCTGCTGAACTCGGATCATTACCGCGAGGTCATCGTATTGAGTCGACGACCCATCGGATTTGAACATCCCAGACTCACCAATCACATTGTGGATTTTGGACAACCGGAGCTGTGGCAAGACACGCTGTTTGTACAGAGCAAACCAGACACCTGTGACCTGTTCTCCTGTCTGGGTACCACTCGCAAACAGGCTGGCAGCCGGGAGGCTCAGTACCAGGTGGATGTTACCTTCCAGCAAAATGTCATCCGAGTCGCAGCACAACAGGGAGTAAGGCGACTCTTTTTGGTGTCTTCTCCCGGTGCCAATGCCAACTCCCCGTTCTTTTACGCAAGAATCAAAGGCGAGGTAGACGCCTTTGCAGAGCAACAGGGCTTTGACAGTGTCGTAATATTTAAACCCTCACTGATTGTGGGCAAGCGACCTGATAATCGACTGGGTGAAAAGCTGGCCCATTCCCTGCTGGTTCCACTGACCACAAAACTGAAAATCTTTTCCCGCTACCAGCCCATCAGCGGCGAGCAGCTTGGCAAAGCCATTGGCCACTGTGCCGAACACTGGTCGCAACCGGGTGTTCACACCATCAGTCTCGAGCAGATATTCGGGCATCAGCCAGGATAAACCCGGCCCCCTTCTCGGCAATCATTACGGTTGGCGCATTGGTATTGCCGGAAGTGATGGTCGGCATGATTGAGGCATCAATAACCCGCAACCCATCGATGCCATGGACCTTGAGCCGGTCATCCACCACCGCCATGTCATCGCTACCCATTTTGCAGGTGCCTACAGGGTGGAAGATGGTGGTGCCCAGATCACCGGCTTTTTGCAGTAAGGCTTCATCTGACTGAGCATCATCACCGGGCAACCATTCCACCGGTGAAAACGCTTGCAGGGCTTTTGAAGACATAATCTGACGAGTCATCTTCAAGCCTGCCACAGCAACTTTGCGGTCTTCTTCCGTCGACAAATAGTTCAACGTAATAACCGGCGGCGTGCCCACCTGGCCATCGCGAAGGCGGATATGCCCACGGCTTGTGGGTCTCAGATTGCACACCGCCGGAGTAATGGCATTGAACTTGTGCAAAGGTTCACCAAACTTATCCAGCGATAACGGCTGTACATGCCATTCCATATTCGCACTGGGCTGGGAGGGATCACTTTTCGCAAACGCCCCCAGTTGCGACGGAGGCATGGTCAAGGGCCCCTTCTTGAACAACAGATATTCAAGACCCATCATCGCCTTGCCCACCAGAGAATTCACTCTCTGATTCAGAGTCACGGTGTTAGAGACTTTATAGACACTGCGGATTTGCAAGTGATCCTGCAGGTTTTCCCCCACACCGGGCAAATGGTGTTTTACCGGTATTTGATGTTGGGCTAAATGATCGCCATTACCCACGCCGGACAATTGCAAAATCTGAGGTGAAGCAACCGCACCGGCTGACAACACCACTTCACGACGGGCACTGTAGACAATTTCTTCACCACCTTTGAGTCGTACACGAACACCAGAAGCTCTTAAACAGGTATCAGTCGTATCAAATTCCAATGACTGAACCATGACCTCGGTTTTGATGGTGAGATTGGAACGGCCTTTGGCGGGCTCAAGGAAGGCTTTTGCCGCGCTCCAGCGTTTGCCCGAACGCTGGTTCATCTGAAAATAGGCGTTGCCAAAATTATCGCCACGATTGAATTCCTCGACCTTGGGTATCCCACACTCTTCTGCCGCTTCACGCCAGGCATCGAGAATTTCCCAGTTAACACGACGCTCTTCTACACGTAATTCGCCATCTTCGCCGTGAAAGTCATTGGCCCCGTGCTGGTAGCTTTCGGATTTACGAAATACCGGTAATACCTCATCCCAACCCCAGCCTCGATTTCCCAGCGAGGCCCAGTGGTCATAATCACTGCGCTGGCCGCGCATATAGATCATCGCATTGATGGAGGAGCAACCTCCCAGCACCTTGCCGCGAGCATAGCCTATGGAGCGACCATTCAATCCGGCCTCAGGCTCAGTCTGAAAACACCAATCAGTACGGGGATTATTGATGGTGAATAAATAGCCCACAGGGATATCAATCCAGAAGTAGTTGTCCTTGCCACCGGCTTCCAGCAGCAAAACCTGATATTTGCCATTTTCACTGAGGCGGTTGGCCAGGACGCAGCCGGCAGTACCAGCACCCACCACGATGTAGTCGTAGGTATTATGTACGGTATTCATAGGGGAAGTCTTAAAGCTGTATTATCGTTGTATTCAGCAATTATTGACGATATTGATAGCGAATATCCACCGTCATGGAAGAGCCGCCGGGATCCAACAGATTACTGATGCCAGAATATCGGATCAGGCGCCTGGAATCCCAGTGATAATACAGATCAATAGGATCAACAAACAGCCTCAGCAGGCGATTGGCAGGAGTGGCTTGAATCCAGAGGGTTTGTTTGCCATTGCCCCCACTGTCGGAGGGGATATCCCGACGACGAAGTTGTAACGACACAAAATCCAGCCGCGAGGGCATCAGAAAATTCATCTCGAGACGTTCACCGGCAACCAATCGATCCCAGTGCAGACGGACAAATTCGTCAAAGCCAGCATCCACAACGGCTTGTGATTGTCGAGGAATTGATGCGGACTCGATGTCATCTTTAAGGTTTTCTCGGTAGCGAACCGTCACCCGGTCTTGATTTGCGTCAGGATTATTGGCCTCCACCTCGATCAGGCGGCCATTGAGCAGATTGTGATGTCGCACATCAGGCAGAGAAAGGTTTTGGAGATTGTCACGCTTGGAGAACTGCAGTGACTTCGTTGCCATAGCTTCACCGTTGGGCAACCGATAATCAACCCTCAGGGGCAGACTGTCAGCCGTTAAGGTGTAGTACTCCCGGTACAACAACTCACCGGTATTGCGATCAAATGCCTCGCCGATTATTTCAGCGTCCATCGCTGGAGAAGCCTCGGTTGCAAGAGTGTTGGCTTTAGACAACACCGGCACACTCAAGCCCAGAAAAGAACTGATCAGCAGAAGCCACAATGGACGTCGGAAGAATCGCATGCTGAAACTACTGTTTGGGATAAACACGTTGCGCCAGTCCTATGAAAAGAGGCATCAGCAATCCCCAGGCAACCCCGATCGTCAGGAATGACTGCCAAAGTGGCAAACCCAATGACAGGCCGCTGAGTTTTGCTCCGGCCAGGTAAGACATGGGCCCAGCCACGCCCCCCAAAACCGCCGCCAGAATATAGCGCCCATGAAGCCAGGCGAACACATGACAGAGCGTCATGGAAAACATTAACCAAATACAACCCAACCAGGGCGGCAGATACCAAATACCGGGGGCACCGGTCAGAGATTGGCCGTCGGTAACCAGGATACCTGAGGCAAACCAGAAACCGTCAACACCAATCCCCAGCAAACTGACAGCCAGGATCAGCCACCATTCTTTCGGCGAAGCAACCCACCAGCGACTGTGTACAATCAACACCAGCAAGAGAGCAAATACCGCCCAGGCATTTCCCCCTAACACAGCGGCAAACCAACCCGCCTGAAAAAGCACGCCATTGAAGAGCTTTTTCTGCAGGTCGGAGGTCCACATCCGGCTAGAAACGAGGGTCGAAGTCACGGGCATCGGGTTTGGCCATAACAGCTTGAACAGTACTGATTACACGCTCTCTGAAACCACCTTCGCAGTAAGCCAGGTAAAAGTCCCACATACGACAAAAGACATCGTCAAACCCCTGTCGCCTGACTGTTTCAATACGCTGGTGAAAGCGCTCCCGCCAATCTGCCAGGGTTTTTGCGTAGTCCAGACCAATATCGTGCAGATCCACCAACGTCATATTGGTGCAATTGGCGATACATTGAGCCATTACCGTATTGGAAGGCAGCCCGCCACCGGGGAAAATATACTTCTGAATAAAATCCACGGAGTTTTTGGCGGCCTCATAACGTTGATCCGTGATGGTGATCGCCTGAATCAGCATCAAGCCATCGTCTTTTAACAACGATGAGCACTTTGAGAAATAGGTGGGATAATATTCATGCCCTACGGCTTCAATCATTTCAATGGAAACCAGTTTGTCGTATTGACCGGTGAGGTCGCGGTAGTCTTTGAGCAACAAGGTAATACGATCTTCCAGACCCGCCTCAGCAACTGCCTGCTTCGCATGTTGATACTGCTCTTTTGACAGGGTTGTGGTGGTCACACGACAACCGTAATGCTTGGCAGCATGAATGGCCAACCCGCCCCAACCGGTGCCGATTTCCAGCAGGTGGTCGTCCTGTGTCAGGCCGAGTTTGGAACAGACGGCATCCAGTTTGTATAGAGATGCCTCTTCCAGAGTGCTGGTCTCAGAAGGATAAATCGCGGATGAATACATCAACGAAGGATCGAGAAATAACTTGAAAAACTCATTCCCCAGATCGTAATGGGCAGCAATATTCTTACGTGAACCCGAGCGACTGTTACGATTCAATTTATGCATCAGTCGATTCATCAGACCCTTTACAGACGACCAGCGGCCATCCATTTGATTGAGGACCTCCATGTTGGCACACAACACTCTGACCACACTGACGAGGCAGGGGGTAGTCCATTCGGCCATCATGTAGGATTCTGCGGCGCCAATTGAACCACCAAACAGCAACTCTCGATAAACACTGGGATTGTGAACCCGAACATGGGCGTGAAGCGAGGTGGCGTCCTGAGCTTCGCCAAAATGATAAGAAGAATCCCCTTCAACAAGGGTCAAAGAGCCTTTCTGGAGTTGTTGAAACGTTTGTAACACCAACTTGCGGGATAAGCTTTCCAGCCAACCGGCATTCTGACTTGACGAAAAAAAGGAAGTATTTTCAGCAGATTTTCCCGGATGGGTTACACCGCCGATTTCAAAATCACTCATAGCTATACAGTCCTGTTATCTTTGCTTGTCGGGTTCGTCTCAAACGCGTCCGTAAATCCCGATTTTATTTTTTCTGGATGTGAATGAAATGGAACTCGTTTGATAAATAATTTCAAGGCATTCCAATAAATTAGCCATACAATTTTTAACGTCATCAGAGGATAGCGATACAACACTCTGTTCAGACTCGTTGCGCTGATTTCTTCACGACACAAATTCAAACTGGCATCAAGGATTAGTGTCTCACTGCCCTGCCTGTAGTCGTTAGCCTCTGAACTGGTCTCTACAGTCTTATCGGCATCGTTATCAGCGGCCTGCCAGTTTTCCAGATGAAGAAACAGCTTCTTTTCTGGCAACCGGCTTCGCCAGTGGTAAGTCATGGACATTGGGTTAAAGGGCGATACGTGCATCGCTTTCTGGAACTGTATACGCTGCAGGTTTTTATTCGGTTCACAGCGTAAAACGTATGCATGGCGCTCTGACCAGGGGGTATTGGTAACTTCCGCGACGATATGTGTTAATCGTTGTGACTGATCAAAGCAGTAGTAACAAGTGATGGGATTGATGATGAATCCAAAATAACGGACATTACTGAGCATCCGCACCGGACCATCAGGTCTGATACCGGTTTCAGACTCCACATGATCCAGTACGGCTTTCTTTAAAGGAACATCAGGGGCCCCTAAATAATCTTCACGCTTGAATCGTGCCGGCGCCCATCGTTTGAGTGACCAGAGTGACGTGAGGGAAAACACCTCGTCAAGCTCGTCCAGATCCAGATACATCATAAACACCGGATACTGAAGATGATGCAGTCGGGGATGATAACGGCGATGCCGTACCGTCCCCTGATAAATAGCACTATGCAACATTGCCGGTTCCAGTCATTTCCCCTGTCTGCTGACGGGTATGCCCAGAGGCATCAACCGGCAATTGAGAAGCGATAGCATCTGCCACACGAATACCACTGGTACAGCCGTCTTCATGAAATCCATTGGCCCAGTATGCCCCACAAAACCAGGTTTTATTCACCCCGTTGATGTCTTCCCAACGCTCACAAGCCGCTACCGACTCCAGTGTAAACATGGGGTGGCTATAGTAGTACCGCCCCAGAATCTGTTCAGGCCGGATAGCATCAGTGTAGTTCAGTGTCACACAAAACGTCACCGGGGCGTCAATCCCCTGAAGAATGTTCATGTTATAGGTTAAAACGGCATTCTCCTGATGAGTTTCGGGCAGTCGGTAATTCCAGCTGGCCCACGCCAATTTTCTTTCTGGTAACAAGCGCGTGTCCGTGTGCAAAACCACTTCGTTCATCTGATATTTCATGACCGACAATACGGCAAGCTCATCTTCGGTTGGGTCTTCCAGCATGGCCAGTGCCTGATCGCTGTGGCAGGCAAACACCACTTCATCAAACTCCTGAATTTCACCACTTGCCAGGGTGATGGCAACCCCGTCCTCGGATCGTTTGACTTTGCTGACGGGACAGCTGGTGCGGATGCGATCAGCAAACCCCTCGGTCAGAGGTTTCAGATAATTTCGGGAACCTCCGGCTATGACTCGCCATTGCGGTCTGTCATTGACACTCAGCAGACCATGGTTTTTAAAAAAGCGGATGAAAAAGACCAGCGGAAACGCCTTCATGGTGTCGGTGGAGGCCGACCAGATGGCACTCCCCATGGGGACGAGGTATTTATCCACAAATGCGTCACCATAACCTCGCGACTCCAGGTATTCACCCAGGCTGGCATCAGGTCGGATCACACCGTCTTCCAGGTCTTTTACCGCTTCGCGATTAAAGCGCAGAATATCCTTTAACATCCTCCAGAAACGAGGTTTGAGCAGGTTGGATCTCTGTGAGAACAAGGTATTCAGATTATTACCGCTGTACTCCAGACCGGTTTGCTCACACGCCACGCTGAAGCTCATTTCCGTGGGTTTTGATTCCACCCCCAAGGTTGTCATCAACTCAATGAAGTTGGGGTATGTCCAATCGTTGTAGACAATAAAGCCCGTATCAATGGCATACCGTTGCCCCCCAACGACAACATCTTTGGTAGCGGTATGGCCACCAATGGAGGATTCCGACTCAAACACCGTAATATCGTGCTGCTTGTGTAACCGGTAAGCACACGTCAGTCCTGAAATGCCAGAGCCTATCACTGCTATTTTCAACCTTAAATCTCCTTTAACTGCTCGGATTAACGCGCTAGCGGGTTAACTTTGGTGCAACCCAGTTTCTCCACAGCCACGGCAGAGTACTGCCAATGGCCAATACACTGCTTAAGGACCAGGGGAAACGAATGTGAGTGGGTCTGGCCATTAATCGTTTAAGAATATGCTCTGCCGCTTGATCTACACTCATCAAAAACGGCATGGGAAAGTCATTACTCTCGGTCAACGGTGTCTCAACAAAACCCGGCTGAACCACGCTGACCCGAATATTCTGATCCGCTAAATCCACCGCCAGTGATTCCATAAAATAGGTAAGCGCAGCTTTTGATGCGCCGTAGGCTTCGGCTCTGGGAAACACCACCCGACTGGCCTGGGAGCCGACCGCAACAATGTGCCTGGCTCCAGTAGAGTGCTGTTTCAATAATGGCAGCCCTGCCGCAAGGCTGCGGATTGCACCGAAGTAATTGACCGACATCACCCTTTCCATCATTTGCCAATCGGGATCATCGATTTCCAGATATTCACAGGTGCCTGCATTCAGAATCATCCGATCCAGCACTTGGGTGTGCTGCTTGAGACTTTCCTGCAGAAAGACAACACAATCGGGATCAGACAGATCCGCCGGTACCGGGGTAATACCCGAATGCATCGCAGCCATCGACTCCAGAGCTTCGCGATTACGGGCCGTTACCAGCACCTCATTACCCGCTTCTGCCAGGCGTAATGCCAACTCGCGACCCATGCCGCTGCTGGCGCCGGTAATCCATATTTTTTCACCCGTGGGTGTTGTCATAAGTCCTCCTGGACAAAATCAGGTTTCAGGCAGCCAGTTTGCGCTTTAAAAAGCGAGTAGCGGCGCCCAACAGAGGAATATGCTCATAAAGCATTTCGCCAAGATCGTAGACATCTTCGTGGTAGTGAATATGATCGCTGAATTCGATGTGGCTCATACCTCTCACGGTATGGACTTCCTTCCCGAGACTCGGGTGCCGAAAGTTCATGTTCCACTTGATATAAGCTTTATTTTCACTGACCAGTTCATCGAGATATTCAAACTGGCAGAACTCTACCCGCTCACACACGCCTTCAAGGTACCCGAGTACATCCCCGGCACCACGTATCTCATGGACAGGGTCCCGGAAAATAATGTCGTCGGCATAGACCTGGGAAAACTGATTAACCTTCACCTGCGTGAAATCCCGATAGAGGTCCTTGAATCGGTTGACGACGTCCGGAATGGCGATTTTTGTCTGCTGAGCTGATGATTTCATTGACCCTGTGCTCTCCAAAGATAGGTGTTCCATAGCAGATACAAATTATCCTGAAAATTGACAGATATTAAGTATTCTCCAATCATTACGGCCAAGCACCGCAAGTGGATCATAAGGACACATAGAAAGATGCAGTTATGGCCCCCTCCCTGATTTCTTAGAAAACCAACCTTAAAAGATAGTGATCCATGGATGACGTACCACCGTATATAAAGTAAATTCTGCGAAGATGCAGCAAGGCACTTACCTAATATGGTTAAAAACAACTCAAAACCCATAGAGATAGACCAGTTACAGAACTTGATTGGTCTAATCGCCACCGAAAGAGATCGGGAGGCCTTCTCGCGTCTGTTTGAGCATTATGCCCCCTTGCTCAAGTCATACAGCCTGGCCAAGGAACCCGGTGCGTACCTGGTTGCGGATGAGCTGGTTCAGGAGGTGCTGATCAAAGTATGGAACAAAGCACACCTGTACGACGCCAGCAAAGCTAATCCTAACACCTGGATCTTCACTCTGGCGCGTAATTGTCGGATTGATTACCTCAGACGCAACGGTCGCTACGCCAGCGAGGTGACCTCAGAGGAGATCTTTGACCAAATAGAAGACGAACAATCGGGTCCTTTTGAACAGACTCTGCAAAAAAAAGCTGCTATGCAGATTCACAGCGAACTGAAGAAGCTGCCTGAAACACAATCTCAGGTGCTGCGAAAAGTGTATATGGAAGGAAAAACCCAGCAGGAAGCTGCAGCTGAGCTTTGCCTGCCTCTGGGAACCGTTAAATCCCGAATCCGATTGGCACTGCAAAAGCTCGAAATTGTCATTCGAGGCAATGAAAAATGATGTCCAGTAATATGATCAAATACCATCCCCATGCCGACCGGCTGACAGCCTTTTCCGCTGGCAGCCTGCCTTTCAATCAGGCCTTGTGTATCAGTGCTCACGTGCAGCATTGCGCTCAATGCCGACAGGACCTGAAACGTCTGAATCATGTGGGTTCCGAACTGTTTTCAGAGCTGCCAACGTCCAGCGTCTCAGACACGCTCAAAGAGCGCGTCATGGCACAGCTAGACTCTCAACCTGAGACCGAAGCACCTGATTCAGGCATTTCAAAAAGTGGTCCTTCAGACGTCCCTCGCTGCCTGCAGCCTCTGATTCCCAATGGACTGGAAGGCTTGCCCTGGAAACGTCTGAGCCCTTCTATTTACGCCGCCAAATTGTGTAACGATGTGGATGGCAGCAAGGTAGAAATGTTGCGAATCAAGCCCGGTGGACAGGTGGCACCCCACAATCATACTGGAGAAGAGGTCACGCTGGTTCTGCAGGGCAGTTTCTCGGACAATTCCGGGGTTTATAACAAGGGTGACATCATCTATCGCAACAAAGAGGACAAGCACCACCAGCCAATAGCCAGTCAGGATGCCGAATGCATCTGCCTGACCTCTGTACAGGCACCGATTCAATTCACTGGCTTCTTTGCTCGCTTGTTTAACCCGTTTATCCGTCGCAGTCATTACGCCAGTTAAATCCGCACGAGACTGAATGTGTCCTGACACACTGCTGCCATTAACTGTGTTGTCATGAACAATTTTGCCCTGAACAAGGTAGTCATAAACAGGACACATAATAGTCTCTGAACTTGGTTACAATAGGCCTCCTCAGAGAAGCCTGTAACTCGATAAGCGGACAACCAATGGCAAATAACACAGCACAGTGGGCGGGGATTGTCCTCGCCGTAACGGCATCTCTGTCGGGATGCGCTGATACCCTTCCCAGTGCACCAGCCTGTCCCCACACTCTGGTCGATACACCGGCGAAAAGTGCAGGATGCCTGAGTATTGATCAGGGTAAGCTACTGGTGATTGAAGAGATGAGCGGTAAAATCAGTACGCCCGGGGGAAGTGGTAATCCGCAGGAACCCGCACACTGCACTGCGCACCGGGAGACCTGGGAAGAAACCGGACTGAATGTGACGCCGATCCGTCTCATCCGGGTATTTGACAATGGCTTTCACCTGTTTGAATGTCAGGCAGACAGTAATGAAAGGCTCCCGAAGCCTCCGTTTTATCTGGAAATCAACAGAGCCATGTGGATTCGCGCCGACGACTTTGATCAATTCCAATGGCGGTTTCCCGAGCAGAAAGGCTGGCTAAAGCAACAAATGCTTAAATCGGCCCCTGCTCCAGATTGAATATCTGCTGCAGGATAGACTGCCATTTCTGGTACTGATCCTGCAGATTTCCGTCCAGCTGCACCACGTTATCATCCAAAGTCAGAACCGTTGGCAGCACTTCGTTATTAAAACCGGAAGCCAGCTCAGCCAGATTCAACTCCTGCATTCTGTACCATTCATAGTCACCATAGACCTCGTTCATCGACGCCAGACTGCCGCGTCGAAACCCACTGCTCTGGCCTGCCTGCCGCTCTTTATAGTCGCGCATATAGACCATCAGTTCACGACTGTATTGCCGCCAACGCTGATAAGTCTGTTTCATTTGCACAAACAGGTCCGAGTACTGATCATCAACCGAATCAATAAAATAGTATTCGTACTCCTGCAGTTTGCGCACCCGCCGCAGCATGGGATCATCCCGGGCAGGCAGGCGTTCAACATGAAACTGCCCGGTCTCATCTTTGTGGATGTATTGCTTAAAGGCCTCGGGGGCCAGCACTTGCCCATAACGCAGTATGGCCAACTGGTGAATCTCTTCCAACTGTGAGCGATTCAAACGATTTCGGGCTTCGATCAAATCGAGGGACAAACGATCAAACAGCGGCTGGAATGGATCTGTCTGGTCATCCTCATAGGCCATGGCACTCACATGCTGACGGTAGACCTTATTCAGCCATAGCCGATCGCTGCTGTCGTGAGCCTGAATATGCAATTGCAACTGCTCACCGTTGGAAACCTGAATGTCACCAGTGACCACCAGCTCAGCAGACGCGTGAGTATCCGGCATAACCCGCACCACACCCCACTGTCGTGAGGCCTCCATGGTCTGCCTCAGTAAATACGGCAAGTAACGAGACTCCGCTTTTCTGACTAGCGGGAAAACACCCTGCTGACGAAGGCTGGAATTGTCGGCGGTTTCTGTGGTTTCAAAGATCAGAATCCCCACATCCAGCAGGGCTGGAGCCCTATCCGCTGTGTCAGTACCTGAAACCGCGTTCAAATTCTTGAGAGCCATTGCAGACTCTCGGGTGGTACGAGCGGCAGAATTAATCACCACCGTATCGATGGTTTCACCATCCCCAGGGGATGGAGTTTGGGCTGCACAGCCCAGCAAATGAGAGACACCAGCAACCAACAACAGACAGGCGAAACGCGAGGCCAGCGCCTGCCAATACTGCTTGCTGGTTTGGAGTGTGTCATTAAACAGGGCTTTGAGGTTCATCCTCGCTCTCAATCGGCATTCATAATCATGGGTTTTGGTGCATCAGGTGCGGGGGGAAGGTCCTCTGGCTCGGACGACAGAGTACATACCTTACCTTTTTGAACCGTTTGCTCGCAGGTAAATCCACGGTTGCGTTTGTCGAACCGGGAATAGGATCGGTTGAGGGTAAAGGGCTCAGGCGCACGGTCGGATATCATGGTGGTTGCCACATTAATCTGATCACCACCGCTCGACAAGCTGAAGCGCTGTTGCACCAGCAGGCCTTCAGGCAGGCGCAGCTGAAACACCAGCTGATGCCCGTCCCAGCCACAGACTTCGGTGGCAAACGGGTTGTTGGTCTGCTCCAGTCCCTGAGTCGGAAAGTGGCAATTCAGTGAAAAGGTACCTTCTCGATCAACCCGAATATCGGTATAGGTTTGTTCGATCTCCATCACCTGTACCCGCGAGATCTTCTCGACAAACTGCGCCATCGCCAAAACCGTCTGAGCGGTGCCGGGATTGATGGGAACCGCGCGACCAGTCTCAAACTGGCGGCCATCGGCCTGCCGACTTAGGCTGCGACGCATACGATAAAAATACGCATCCAGCTTGGCTTCCACACTGTCGTTGAGACTGTAATCCATTTCCCAGTTACCGGAGAAATCGGCACGCAGGGCTTTGCGGGCTTTAATCTCTCCCGGCTGTGACTGACATCCTGTGAGTAGCCCGGCGATGGCCAGCAGAAACATTGGGACAGTTGTTTTTATCTTCTTGATCAAACTCTATCCTTCAAATTCTATCCTTCACACCAAGGCAATCCGCTAAGTTTGAACTCAGAGACTGGCGACATCCCGACGGTGGTAATGGGTACAAATGGCATAGGGTATTATGACTAACGCTGTCTGCTGGAGTTCAACTTTTGTGCGGCTCATAAGCCTTAACAGCCCTCCTGAAAACCCGTGTCCAAAGGTGGTAATGGCTGACACACCGTGTTTCAATACCGCCACAACCGACTGGAGTTTCATGGAAATACTCACAACCCACAGGCTCATCAACTCGGTTTTACGGCCTGTTACCCCCAATGGACTTCGACCGATTCATACATCGACCTCTCCATAAGGAGGCTACCCGTGCAAGACACTGCTGGCCAGGATTCTTCCATCTATCCCATCAAGGGTGCCTGTCAATGCGGACAAGTACGCTACCGCCTGTTACAAGCCCCGGCAATGGTGGTTTGCTGTCACTGTAAAGAATGCCAAAAGTTATCCACCAGTGCTTTCAGTATCACGGCTGTAGTCAAGCGAGAACACCTTGAATTTGAAGGCAAGCTGCAACACTGGGAAAGGCCAGCGGACAGTGGCAACATCAACGCTGCCGCATTTTGTCCGGGTTGCGGCAATCGCATCTACCATTACGACCCGCAAAAACCTGATGTCATCAAGCTGAAACCCAGCACTCTCGAGAATACAGACATCATAAAACCCAGTAAACATCTCTGGGTAAGCGAAAAACAAAACTGGTTCGAAATTCCGGAAGGTGTAGAACAGTACTCCAAACAAGCGGACTTAACGGAGAAGTCATGAGTTTATACAAGCCAGCTGCTTTCATACCCTGGTTACTTGCATGCACTCTTATGGTTGGGAGTTACACTCATGCCGGCTACGCAGAAGCAGCTGAAACACCCAGCCAGAAAGCCATTGATATAGCCCACAAATACCCTCTTGTGGACGGCCATATCGATGTACCTTTCCGTCTGCAAAGGCACTGGGAAGACGTAACAGAAGCCACTCTGAGCGGGGACTTTGATTACCCCCGAGCCAGGCAAGGCGGACTCGACGCTCCGTTTATGTCGATTTACATCCCTGCGGTTAAAGAAAACGACGGTGCCAAAGCTCTGGCCAATGTGCTGATCGATCAGGTCGAGGCCCTGTTTTATCGAGCGCCGGACAAGTTTGCGCCGGCACGTACCGCCGAGGAAATTCGCAGCAATTTTGCCGCTGGCAAAATATCCCTGCCACTCGGCATGGAAAACGGTGCCGCCATTGAAGGAAATCTGGACAACCTGACCCACTTTTACAACCGTGGTATCCGCTACATTACCCTGACTCACTCCAAAGCCAACCACATTTCTGACTCATCCTATGACGAGGCCAAAATCTGGAAAGGGTTGAGTCCATTTGGTGTGTCCATGATCGAACAAATGAACCATTTGGGAATCATGGTGGATATTTCCCATGTGTCAGATGCGGCGTTTTACCAAGCAATCGAAGTCAGCAAGGTGCCGGTTATCGCCTCACACTCTTCCCTGCGCCACTTTACCCCTGGGCTGGAGCGCAATGTGGACGACAAAATGCTTAAGGCTCTCGCCAGCAATGGCGGCGTAATCATGATTAACTTTGGCAGTTTCTTCGTCACCGAAGAGGCTATGGAGTGGGGTAACCGCTACCAGGCCGCTAAAGATGCTTTCGAAAAGCTGCAAAATGATCGGATCACTCCTGACGTTATGAAAGCGTTCGATGAGGCTTATCGCAAACGATTTCCCTACCCCTATGCCACTGTCGATAACGTAGTCGCGCATATCGATCGGGTACGCAAAAAAGTCGGTATCGACCACATCGGTCTGGGCTCTGACTACGATGGCGTTGGTAATACCCTGCCCACGGGACTCAAAGACGTATCCAGTTATCCAGTACTGATTGATGCGCTCCTGAAACGTGGTTATAGCGAAAGTGATATTGCTAAAATCATGGGCGGAAATGTGTTGCGAGTAATGGAGCAGGTAGAAAACTACGCAGCAGCTCAAAAGTCGTCATTACCAGAGTCAGATGACGACACCCCCACCGCAACCAACAACACTACCCCTGCGCGATAGACTTCATTTATACAGGTAAAATGAGCACTACTATGAGCAATCCTTCCCCCACCTTCGTCTGGGACCTTCACACCCGTCTGTTTCACTGGCTTTTGGTTGTCCTCATCAGCGCCTCCTTTGCCACCGGGCTCTACGGTGATATGGACTGGATGGACTGGCATATCAAATGTGGCTACGCGCTTCTGGGGCTGATGTTCTTTCGTCTTTATACCGGTTTCGTTGGCGGGGATTACGGGCATTTCTCCCGCCTCCCCCTATCACCTGCGTCTGCGTTTCACTATGTCCGCGGACAGCAATCGTATGCCGGACACAACCCCCTGGGATCCTGGATGGTTATTGTCATGTTGAGTGCCATTACTTTGCAGGTACTCAGTGGCCTGTTAACCAGTGATGATTACTTTTTTGAAGGCCCCTGGGTTTACTGGATGGATGATGACTGGGTCGAGCTGGGCGGCCAAACTCACCATGTGTTGTGGCAGTTTCTGGCAGGATTTATCGGCCTGCATATTGCGGCGGTGCTGTTTTATCAGTTTGTAAAGAAAGACAAGCTGGTCAACGCCATGGTGACCGGCCATAAGAACCTGTCAAATGAAAGCCAAGCCGTAACAAAGGAAACGAGACGGATGCCTTTATGGGGAGTTTGTCTTCTGGCGGCACTGGCGGGGGGATCAGCCTGGGGGCTTATTTTGTTGCCCAGCTGGATAGCTTGAACCAGAGAAGAACAGCGAACGACAAGAACAAAGCCAGCCGGCAAGATAAGTTGCCGCCTGGCTCAATGACGATAAATTAATCGTCTTTAAAATCGTCGTGACAACCTTTGCATGATCCACCAAGGTTTTTGGCGGCCATGGCGAAAGCTTTTGGATCATCACCTTTGGAAGCGTCTGCGAAGGCATCAGCACGGGTCTGGAAAGTCTCCATCGCTTCTTTGAACTTCTCAGGATTGTCCCAAATCTCCTGTTTGGCGTGGGTTTTACCTTCGCCAGAGCCTTCCGGGAAAGTCTTGGCAGCAATTCGGGATAAACGGGCAATACTCTCTGCGTGGAACTGATAGTCCTGCGCAAACTCGCCGGGATCCTTCATCGTGGACATGATCGCGGTAAAGTGGCCAGCAATGGCTTCCATAGTGGCTTCACGGTGTTTGATCTGCGCCTTAACATCCGCTGCCTGGGTTGTGGTACTCACGGTTGCTGCCGCCGCTACGCTGACCCACAGAGCAGCAGGCACTAATTTCTTTAACATCTTTGTTCAACTCCTTGAATTAGTTGTAGAACAAGGTTGCCAAAAGTCACAGTAGCTCGCAACAACCCGGTTCAAAATTTACACTTTCATAGCAGTAAACTCTGATTTTAGTTTAAAGCCAGTTCATTCAGCCTAATTCTTTTTCAAGTTGCTCAGCTTTTTGACAGGCCTCATGGGTTCTCAGGCGCTTCAAATAAACATCCAATACCGGGAAGAACGCCAGGCCACCAGACTGTTCAACCATGTCCACCACAAAATACACCATGATATCTGCCCCGCTCAGCTTATTGCCGACCAGGTACTCCTTGCCTTCCAGCTGCTCACTCAGGTAGGTGAGAATTTTCATCGCTTCGCCATCAGCGTAGGCCTGTAGAAAATTGGTTTTACACCCATCTTTGTTCAAAAACATCTTCAGCAGCAACGGAACCATGGCTGAGCTTTCTGCAAAGTGAATCCACTGCAGGTATTCAATGTACTCGGGAGTTCCCCGTGGTGGCGCCAGACGATCGGCAGCGTACTTGTCGATCAGGTACTCGGTCATAGCCCCCGACTCTGCGACAACCACATCGTCATCTTTGATCACAGGCGACTTGCCAAGGGGATGGACAGCCTTGAGAGACTCAGGGGCCAGGGAGGTTTCTTTATCGCGCTGGAAGGCTTCAATCTGATACTCAACGCCCAATTCTTCAAGCAACCAGATAATGCGTTTCGATCGGGATCTGTTCAGGTGGTACAGGGTAATCATAGAGCTCTCCTTTATTGCGGTAACGACCTCCCGGTGCAGGAGGCAAATAGCCTTTAAGTAAAGCAGAGGATACGCTTACCGCCGCTTTTTGGATCTGTTTTGTGCGGAGAAGCGCTGAACTGATTAAAACGCCACCCCATTGTTGAATAAACGCCCTGCATGGACTGGTGTGCCCGATAACAGGTCGTGCTAACTTCTTGATAATTGGTTAAAAGTTGTTTTGAATCAACGTGTGAAAACAACCCACAGAAGCTGTGGATAAGTCTGTAGACAAGTTTCTGACAACTGTCTCTAAGCCAGTAAAAGCCCCGCACTCAGCAGATTGGTCACGGAGCGATCAGCTTTTTACTGACCGCCCGTTCCCTGTGCAACTGTCTGTTTTTATTAACCAATTTGATGCATTCTCGATCAGGCCGAAGCCCACTCAGAAGCCGTTGAGGATTAACGCGATAACCACCACCTGAGGCAAGGTAACCAATGGCAAAAACAAGGCAATCTTCCATGAGCTGGTGGTATCTTTGAGAACCATGACCTCCGTATAGTCCGTTGAGACCCCCGCCATCATAAAGGCAAAACTGTTGCCGGGCGCCGAGGCACGGGTCAATAAATCGGCCGCAATCGGCGTAGAGCCCTCCGAGCAGACCTCAATGATCGTCGCCGCAATCAAGGTAAGCATCAGCCCCAGCGTGGTTGGGCCAAACCAGGTCTGAAAATCGTCCAGTGATACAAAACCTCGCAATGCGGTGGCCAGCAGGACACCAAACAGCAGCCATCGGATCACCATTTTCGAGCCTTTAATCCCTTCCCACAAAATGCTGATCAACAAGCCTGGTCGCCAGTCCACACCGGATAATGACTTCTTCATTTCAGTCCACAGGTGATAGTCTTCCGGCAGTTCTCTGGTGTGGGGATTTTCCGGCAAGGTACCACCTTTCACTAACCGGTCAAAAATACACCCACTGATTATCGCGATAACCATTGACAGAGCAATAAATGCCAAGGTCCAGGGCAATCCAATCAGGGCAACTAGAATGATGGTCAGTGACAATGAGTTCCAGGGACTGGCAATGAGAAATGCCATCACCTGCCCCAGGCTCGCACCGCGCTTGTAAAGCTGCATACCCACCATCAAAATGCCGTGACTGCAAAGGTCCATCAACACACCGGCGAGAGTCGCTCGCCAGACCCCAGGCAAGTTTCCGCCCTGTCCCAGCACTGCCGTGACCATGGCCTGTGGAATTCGACTTAACAAGCCGACAAACACAGCCGCGGCCACCACCCCCCACCACATAGTGTTCATCAGCTCGAACACGCCGTGGCTCATGATTTGCAACCACTCCGGAGCCGATGCTCCCAGGCCCAGAAGATGCAAACCATAAGTCAGCGCTACGCCGGCAAAACTGCCCCACAGCAGCCAGTCAAAGCGTTTTTTACCGCCCGCATCTTCACCGCTATCGCAACAGGAACTGGTGGCTTCAGTTTTCACGGTTTGCTGTTCTGTAGCCGCTGGGCTGCTATCGCCACAACAACCGGGCGCGTGCTTTTCCGTCTCGTGGTCGGATGGTATATCCCTCGCTGTCATCTCAGTGTTCCTCCTTTTCTGCCAGACTGTCGATGATGGCGCATTGTGCAGCTTCATCCCCCGGGCAACGGGTCACCAGTTCTTTCAGGGTATTGCGCATGTGTTCCAGCTCGGCAATTTGATCTTCCACCTTCTGGAGCTTCTCTTGCACCAGCTCTTTAACTTCTGAACTGTGCCTTTCGGGGTTTTGGTACAGGGATAACAGTTGCCGGCACTCCTCGACACTGAAACCGGTGGATCTGGCACGCTGGACAAACCGCAAGATATCCAAATCTTTATGGTTGTAATCCCGATAACCGTTCTCACTGCGACTGGCAGGATCAATCAACTGAATACGCTCGTAATAGCGTATGGTTTTGGGGGATAGCCCACTGATTTTAGCGGCCTGACTGATGTTCATGTGGCACTCCTACTTCTGTGAAAACAGTGACAATGTGGTACCTGTTTACAACCATAGACCTTACACCTACTGGAAGGTCAATCACAGATTTTGGTGAAATTTGAGCCCCTCCCGGACTGGGCTTTCGGTATGGCATCGGTATAATCCTGCCATGCCAACATCCCATCTCTCCTCTCTGCTTCGTAAACCACAAACCCGCCTGATCACAGTGGAAGATCCGGGTCATCTGGGGTTCGATTACACCATTCGCCTGTCCAAACGCAAAAGCGCGGCCATTGAAGTGCGGGCCGGCAAAGTGGTCGTTGCTGCCCCCCACCGGGTGGCGCAAAGAGATCTGAAAAAGTGGGTGAACGAGAAAGCCGCCTGGATACGCGACAAGCTTCAGCAGCAGGCTGATCGAGCAGAACAAATTCCCGAGCGGCAATACGCGGAGGGCGAGTCCTGGCCATGGCTGGGAGAACCGCTGACGCTGCGCATCCTGTCAGGTGCCAAAATCAGCTGTGAGCGCCGGGGCGAGAGTCTTTGCCTTTCGCTGCCCAAACGCATCACTTCAGACACCTCCAGACCTGCTTCCAGTGCAGTACAGAGAGCATTAGAAAACTGGTACAAAGAACAGGCCCAGACCTTGCTGGAAGCCAAGACACAGGCGGTTTGCCAACAACTGCAGGCGCGTTTTCCACAAGCCCAATGTCAACGGGTTCAGCTCCGTCGAACCAAGAGCAAATGGGGCCACTGTACCCACCAAGGGGTGATTCAATACAACTGGCTGGTTGTGCAGGCGCCTGAATGGGTAGTGGACTATTTGGTTACTCACGAATGCTGCCACCTCGTTCACCACAACCACAGCCGTAGCTATTGGAATCTGGTGGCCAGTCTGATGCCAAACTACGCTCTGGCTCGCCGCTGGTTACACCAACACGGTCACACTTTGGTGGTCTGACCCCCTCTAAAATCGGTATTTTTGCTAAAAATGTCACATTTGTATTTAAAAATACTATATATATCAATCAATTAAGAGCTAGTCTTGACAAAGGAAGTTAACAAATAGCAATATCAGCGTCATTCAACGCGGTATCACGATAGCTGTATTCAAACTTGTTGTATTAAAAAAGATAAAAACATCAACGCTGGGGATAGAGCATGGAATATCTGGATTCAACGCACAGCGAGTGGGACAGCATGTGGCAGGAACTGGCCTCCTACGACATCAACAATGGCGATCCACTGTGCATTCATCAGGGGCTGTGCTGGGAGTATATGGGGTCAACGGATAACCACCACAACTTTCGTCATTCCCGACACCCTGCCACCGGACGTATAGAACACGTTTATATCGAACGCTACCAGAGTGCCATTCGCTGGGCCTGATTCGTCAGGTTCGGCAAATCCGTTTTACTTTCATGCCTCGCGATTTGCTGTCACATTTATTTACCTTTCCCGCCCTCTTGTTACGCATTAATTTCAAAAGTTGCCCAAACACAGTGCTGAAATTTGTTCATTTTTAAACCAGAAGCGCTTCTGTTTCAGACTGAAGACAATTTCTTCACTTTCACACAAATGTCATGTTGCCAGCCTAGTTTGTTTTCTGGTACAAATTGTTTCAAGAGTTCCTAAACTCTCATCAGCCTACCCGCTAATGAGCGACTTAAGACTCTCTCCAAGCACTGAGTAAACCGGTGCAATGCCGGGCGACTCGAGTGCGTGCTATCAGCCAGAAGGAAGGATGCTCGCTTATGGTAGATATACAGCTCGCGGAACCACTCTCGCAAAAACAACCCATCCTCTACGTCCTCGACACTAACGTACTGATTCACGACCCCACAGCCATACTCAACTTTGAAGAACACCACGTCATGATCCCCATGACGGTCCTGGAAGAACTCGACAAACTCAAAAGCGGAAACAAAACACTCTCGGCAGATTGCCGACAGGCGATTCGGGAGATCGACAAGATCCTCGGCAGAGCCACCCCCGAAGAAGTGGAAGGGGGCGTTCCGATACGGCGAGAATGCTACGACAATTTCAACGGCAAACTCTCCATCCTGATGACCACCCCTCCCGAAAACATTGCGGTTTTACCGACCCACCTCAACGACAACAAAATCATTAACGACCTCTGCCTGCTGCGGCACGAACACCCCAACCATCGAGTCATACTCGTCACCAAAGATATCAACATGCGTCTCAAGGCACGTGGCTGCGGCATTGAATCTGACGACTATCACAGCGATCAGCTGGTCACCGACATCGAACAACTCAACAAGGGCTATGTTGAAATAGAAGGCAATTTCTGGGATCAGGTGCAGAAAGTCGAAACTCAACAACAAATGGGACGCACAGTACACCGCATCCCCCGGGAAGATTTTCAGGCAGAAGTGTTCCCCAATCAGTTTATTGTCGACGAAATGGGCTTTATCGGTCGGGTGATTGATGTTCAGGCAGACGAAGTTCAACTGCTTCACATCGACACCAACAGTTTCCTGGAGCAGGAGGCCTGGGGGCTGAAGCCCAGAGATACCTATCAGGCCATGGCCCTGAATTTACTGATGGATCCCGATGTCCACCTGGTGAATCTGACCGGTGCCGCCGGTTCAGGGAAAACCATTCTGGCATTGGCCGCAGCCATTGAAATGACGGTGGCCACCAAACAATACCGCCGAATCATTGCGACTCGAAGTACACAGGGACTTGATGAAGATATTGGTTTCTTACCAGGAACTGAAGCCGAAAAAATGGAACCCTGGCTGGGTGCCATCACCGACAATCTTGAAGCCTTGCACTGCGACGATGAAGACTGCTCAGGCAGTATCGATTACGTTTTGAATAAAGTGCCACTGCATTTTAAATCATTGAACTACATTCGCGGTCGCAGCTTCCAACACAGTCTGATCCTGATCGATGAATCACAAAACCTCACACCTCACCAAATCAAAACTATCATCACTCGCGCGGGCAGCGGATCAAAAGTAATCTGCCTGGGTAACCTCGCTCAAATCGACACACCTTTCATGAACGCCACCAGCTCGGGCCTGACCTATTTAACAGAGCGATTTAAAGGCTTCCAGTATGGAGGCAATATCAAGCTTCAGGGCGTGCCGCGCTCCATTCTGGCCGAATACGCAGAAGCCAACCTTTAACTCCCCTAACCTTCCGCTCGGCGCCATATCCACTATGGCGCCAGGCAACAGGCTGTTTTCAGCCCATCAACTCAGTTCCCGTAACATCAGCCCCGGCGGTGTACTGATAACTTTTCGACAGGAGAGCACACCCAAGGTGCCAACCAGCAAGGCCGACCCCAGAATTCCCCACAGCCAAATACCCCAGTGGAAACTCAACGGAATATCGAGCACCCAGTACTGAATCGACAACAACAAAATCTCCGAACCCGCGGCAGCCATCACGCCAGAGAAAAGTCCCAGCAAGGCAAACTCAATCCATAAACTGCCCAACAACCGATGCCGACTACTTCCTAAAGCACGCAACAAGGCTGCTTCCTGCATGCGGTCTTCCATACTGGACCCCACTGCCGCCCACATCACAAAAAAACCACCCAACAGCACCAGCCCCAGCATCAATTCGACCCCGGAACTGACCTGCGCAACGATTGCCTGAATTTGTGCAATCACACGATCCATTTCAATCACCACCACCGTGGGGAAACGACCGAGTAACTGGTTAATAAACGGCTTTTTCTCAGGTGGCAGATAAACACTGGTCAAGTAAGTGGGAGAAAACTCATCCAACGCTCCCGGCGACAACAAAAAGTAAAAGTTGGGATTCATGGAATCCCACTTAAGGGTACGAATACTTGCGACGCGGGCTTCAAGAGTCAGACCACCAATATCAAAGGTGATGTCATCCCCCAACTCCAAAGCCAGATCACTGGCAGCTCCCGCTTCAACCGAAACACCGGCAATGCCGGGTTCACGCCAATGGTCCCACCACTCACCGGCGACGACGTTATTATCTGAATTCAAACGATCAGACCAGCTCAGGTTAACCTCCCTGCGCAACATCTCGGCCTGTTTGCGAATGTCTTCCGACGGTTCCTCGCCATTGATATGTGTGAGTCGCGCTCTGACCATCGGAAACAGCTGCTGAACATTTAAGTTCTGCTGCTCCATCAGCTCAGCCACCTGCGGAGATTCAGAAGGTGTAATGTTAAGCAAAAAGTGATTGGGTGTTTCCGGTGGCAACTGCAACTTCCAGTCCTGCAACAAGGTCGTTCGCAAGCTGGTCAGGCTCAACAACAACATCAGAGCCAGAGCAAAAACCATCATTTGCACAACACTTTGACGAGAGTTGCGCTGCAGACTGGCAAGCGCCAAGCGCCAGACGCTGCCTGCACGACGCCCCAGTCTCTGTCCCAAACCAAGCAGTATTGAGGCGAATACTGCCACCAGTAACAATAGTGCAAGCATCGCCAGAATAATGCTGCTGCTGAGCCACCAATCACCACTGAAAACGGCAACCAGCACTACCATGGCTAACAGCCCCAACAGAGCTTGCCAGTAAAAGCTGACGCTATTTACAGCCAGCTCTCTGCGCAAAATCTTCAGCGGTGGCACCGTAGGCAAATGCCACATCGGTGGAGCCACAAAAAACACCAGACAAACCAATCCGGTCAAAATACCGGGCAGCATGGACGTCCAACGTGGAGCAGCCAAAGCCACCGGCAGAATGGAGGAAACGCCTGAGGCAATGACTTCCTGCAAGAGTACACCCAGTCCCAGACCGATTACCGATGCCAGCACTCCGAGAACCAGCAACTGGATGCCGTACAATTGGCGAATGGAGCTGCAACCCGCTCCCAGGCTTTTCATCAACGCTACCTGATCCACATGGCGATTGGCGAACCGACGTGCAGCAATCGCAATGGCCACACCGGCCAGCAAAACGCTGATCATTGCCGAGAGCATTAAAAACTTGCGAGCCGTATCCAGTGTTCGCGCCAGGCCACGTTGGGCCGACTCGACATCGACCACTTTCTCATGGGAAGTCAGTTTGGGAGCCAGCTCTGCCAACATCGACTCCAAATTGTTTTCATCGCCCGCAACCAGCCAACCATAACCAATGCGACTGCCCGGCTGTATGACATTTGTCGCAGCCAGATCCGCCTCGTTCATCAGCAATCGGGCACCATAAGCACTGAAGCTGCTGCCACGATCGGGTTCATCGACAATCACACGGGTTGCGGTCAAAGGCTTTTCGCCAACGACGATCTGATCGCCTAACTGGATCTGCAGCAGCGGCAACAAACGTGAATCAACCCAGGCCTCCCCGGCGGGAGGGCCACCCTCAGCGACGGTAATCAAGGATTTATCAGTGACAAATGGCTGCTGACTGACCGTTAACTCACCCACCAATGGGTAAGCATCACTAACCGCTTTCACCGCGGCCAAATGCATCTCGTTACCGGCAAACACCATGGAGGCAAATTGGGTTTTGGTGGCCGTTCTCAAGTCATATTTATCGGCAAGGACTTGCCAGTCTGAGGGGATTGGCTGACTGCTGCGAACCACACGATCAGCGCCGAGAAACGTATGGCTCTGGGCGGTCAGGGCTGATTCCAATCGATCGGTAAAAACAGAAATACAGGAGACAACCGCAACTGCCAGCACCAGTGAGCCGGCGAGGATACGCACTTCGCCACTGCGCCAATTCCGCCACAGAAGACGTAACGCCAGTACCTGCGACTTCAGCATCAGGCTGCCTCACACGGCTTTCGCTCTATCACCTTGCCACCTTCGAGGCGAATTCGCTGACGACAGTGTTCTGCCAAACGCTGTTCGTGGGTAACCAGTACAAGAGTCGTGCCCTGCTCTCGGTTCAGTTCAAACAACAGATCAATGACATGGGCACCAGTTTCAGAATCGAGATTTCCGGTGGGTTCATCAGCGAATAAGATATCGGGTTCACTGGCAAAGGCGCGGGCTATGGCAACCCGCTGCTGTTCACCACCGGAGAGTTGTTTAGGATAGTGATGCAAACGGCCGTTGAGCCCTACCCTAGTCAAAAAAAACTCGGCTTTGCCCCTGGCATTGGCAACCCCATGCAACTCAAGCGGCATCATCACATTCTCAAGAGCCGTCAGTCCTGGCAGCAGCTGGAAAGACTGGAACACAAAGCCGACATGATCTGCCCTCACTTTGGCTCGACGCTCCTCGTTCAGTGCTGTAATTTCATGCTGATGGAGTTTGACCTGACCACTGCTGGGCTCATCCAGCCCCGCCAGAATCCCCAGCAACGTGGACTTTCCCGAACCGGAAGACCCTGTGATGGCCAGACTGTCCCCGGCTTTGACACACAGTGAGACCTCATTGAGAATCGTCAGGGTGCCTGCGGCGGTTGTCACCTGCTTGGACAGAGTTTGGGCTTCCAGCATATCTTTTCCGGTAGTCGCATTAGGGTTTATGGGTAATCAACTCTAATGTTGATCGGGGGCGGTGTCAGTGTCCAAGATTTTCACAGAACTTTACTCTGATTCGGGACTCTGAGAAGCAGCCGGTGTTAGCATAGAAAGCCAACACAACCGATTACCCAACCTTTGATGGACATAACGGCACGATGGAATATTTGAGCGCACCAATAACCCGCCAACCTTACATCTTCACACTGCGCCTGCTCATTAGCCTGAGCCTTTGTTTAGGCCTTGCTGGCCCCCTTCGTGCTGAACCTGCCTGCACAGACAACAATGGCTCCATTCTGATACTGGGGGATAGCTTAAGTGCGGCATGGGGCATTGATGAGCGAGATGGCTGGGTATCCCAGCTGAGAGAGCGCCTTGAGCAAAACAGCATCGACCGCGAAGTGGTCAATGCCAGCATCAGCGGTGAAACCAGTGGCGGCGGTGTTGGCCGCCTCCCGGCCCTGCTGGAAAAATACCAGCCCTCACTTGTGATTCTTGAACTGGGAGGCAATGATGGCTTGCGTGGCTACCCGATTCCTACCATGCGAAAGAACTTGCAGAAAGCGATCGATCTCAGCCACCAACATAGTGCACAAGTGCTGCTGGTTGGAATGCAGATCCCACCCAATTATGGTCCACGCTACAGCCGCTTGTTTAGCGATACCTACCCCAATCTGGCCGCCAAGAACCAGGTAGCGCTGGTTCCTTTCTTTTTGGAAGGCGTAGCCGACCAGCCGGAACTGATGCAGAACGATGGCATTCACCCCACAGAAGAAGGTCAACCTCAGATGCTGGAAAATCTTTGGCCAGCACTGCAAACACTGATGGACAAAGCCTCCTGCAAGCCAGATTGACACTGTCGCCACTCCGGCTAGGCCGACCCTGAAGCTCTTTTAATAAACAGCTTCCAGATAAACCGCCATCAATTGAACCGACTCCCGACCACGAAACTCATTCACGTCGAGACGGTAAGCAAGCCGGATTTTCTCGGCATTGTGATTGGGCCATTCTTTCACATCGATATTGAAGGCAATGGCGTCTACCAGCTGTTGTCGGGCTTCATCGATGGCCAACACCAGCTTCAAATGTTTCTCTCCAACTATGCGTTGCTGCACAAGATAGAACTCGCCATCAAAGACAGGCTCCGGGAAGTGTTGCCCCCAGGGGCCGGCCTCTCTGAGTGTGTGTGCCAGCGACAGGCTGAACTCATCATCGGCCAGCTCACCATCGGACAAAATTTCCGCCTGCAAGTCATCCGCGTTCAGGCTTTGACGCACCACGTCATCGAACGCTTTCTGAAAACGGGGAAAATCACTCTTTTTCAGACTCATGCCTGCCGCCATCGCGTGACCGCCAAACTTGGTCAACAACCCCGGATTTGCACTGGCCACCGCATCCAGTGCATCGCGAATATGCAGCCCCGGAATGGAACGTGCCGATCCCTTGATTTCTTCATCGCTGGCATCGGCAAACGCAATGACCGGACGGTGAAAGCGCTCCTTAATACGGGAAGCCAGAATACCGATCACGCCCTGATGCCACTGACCATCGTAGAGACACAATCCCCAGGGCATTTCTTCACCCTCATTGAGGGTCAGCGTTTCCAGTGTTTTGAGCGCTTCCTGCTGCATACCCGCTTCAATAGAGCGACGATCTTTATTCAAATCATCCAGCTCAATGGCCATTTCGCGAGCCAGATCCGGACTGTCACACAACAGGCACTCGATCCCCAGCGACATATCATCCAACCGACCGGCCGCATTCAGGCGTGGTCCCACGGTAAATCCCAGATCCGACGCGACCAGTCTGTGTCGTTGGCGCCCGGCCACGTCCAGCAACGCCAATATCCCCGGACGTGCGCGACCACTGCGAATACGCTGTAAGCCCTGATGCACCAAAATGCGGTTATTACTGTCCAACGGAACCACGTCTGCTACGGTCCCCAGAGCAACCAGATCCAGATAATTGCCCATATTGGGCTCAGGTATTCCCTTGCTGGCAAACCACCCCTGCGCTCTCAAAGCCGAGCGCAACGCGCTCATCAAATAGAAAATGACACCAACCCCCGCCAGATTTTTACTGGGGAAGTCACAGCCGGGCTGATTGGGATTCACAATCGCCTCAGCATCCGGAAGCGAGTGGCCGGGCAAGTGATGGTCTGTGACCAACACACCAATACCCGCGGCTTTGGACGCAGCCACCCCTTCGATGGAGGAGATACCGTTATCGACCGTGATGATCAGGTCGGGCTTGTAGCCCTTGGCCACTTCGACAATTTCCGGCGTCAAACCGTAACCAAACTCAAACCGGTTAGGTACCAGATACTGAACACTGGCGGCCCCCATATCCCGCAATGCCAGCATCCCCACCGCACAACTGGTAGCGCCATCCGCATCAAAATCACCCACAATCAGCAGCGATTCCTGCCCGGTGATGGCTTTCACCAGACGCTCTACTGCCGTATCCAAGCCCTTGAGTTGTTGCGGCCGCAACATGGCCTGCAGAGAGCGCTCCATCTCGCTCATGGAAGCAACTCCACGATTGGCATAAATCGGTTGCAAGCGGTGATGCAGATCTTCGGGCCAGGGGGCTAACCAAGCGGTTGCAGTCCGGCGGGTAATTTTTGTGTTCATAGCGCTCCGATAAGCTCGCGTGAAGTTCAGTATTCTATAAAATCACCGGCAATAAAAAAGCCCGCCATTGGCGGGCTTTTTTAACCGGATTCGAAAACCCGATAACAAATCGGCTTTAAGCCCGAACGTTTGCAGCAATGTGTTTCTGCACTGCGGCGATGTCGTTATCCAGAACATCAAAACGCTCTTCACGATCAAACAGATCAGCCATGTGATGCGGCAACGCCGGGTCATCAGTCTGACCAGCTTTGCGAACCGCTTCCGGGAATTTGGCCGGATGCGCGGTCGACAAGCACACCATAGGAATATCCTGACGGCGACGGGTTTTACGGGCTGCCTGTACACCAATGGCGGTATGTGGATCGAGCAGGTATTCAGTGTGATCGAATACTTCGCGAATCACTTCCATCATCTCGTCATCATCAAGGCGGTATGACGTAAACAACTCACGAGCTGTGCTCAGCGCTTCTTCACTCAATGACATGGATCCTGATTTGAAGTCTTCCATCAACTGTTTGATGGAACTGCCATCGCGGCCGTACAGATCAAACAACAAACGCTCGAAATTGCTGGAAACCATGATGTCCATACTTGGTGACAGCGAATGGATCAGGTCTTTCTTAGTGTGATCGTTCTCACTGATACAGCGATGCAGAATATCGTTCGCATTGGTGGCAATCACCAGCTGGTCGATGGGCAGTCCCATCTGCTTGGCCAGGTAGCCGGCGAAGATATCACCAAAGTTACCGGTAGGAACAGAGAAGGACACCGGACGCGCAGGAGCCCCCAGAGCCAGGCCGGCGTAAAAGTAGTAAACGATCTGGGCCATGATGCGAGCCCAGTTGATGGAGTTAACCGCCACCAATTGACGCCCTTCCGGCAGGAAAGACTGGTCTCCAAAACTGGCTTTGACCATGTTTTGGCAATCGTCGAAGTTGCCTTCCAGAGCGATGTTGTGGACGTTCTTCTCGAGAACCGTTGTCATCTGACGACGCTGTACATCAGACACACGCTTGTTTGGATGAAGAATAAAAATATCGATGTTGTCGCAGTGACGGCAACCTTCGATGGCGGCAGAACCGGTATCACCCGACGTTGCCCCCATGACCACAACTTTCTGGTCACGCTTCTTGAGAATGTAGTCCAGCAAGTTACCCAGGAACTGCAGGGCGAAATCTTTAAACGCCAGCGTGGGACCCTGGAACAACTCCAGAATCCACTCGTTATGGCCAGTTTGCACTAAAGGTGCAATGGCGTCATGACGAAAGGTAGAGTAGGAATCATCAATGATTTTCTTCAGTTCAGTATCGGGCACTTCGCCCGCCACGAACGGAGCAATGACCTTGAATGCCAGTTCCTGATAGCTCAATCCCGCCCAGGAAGCGATTTCTTCCTGAGAGAATTTTGGCAGGTTTTCCGGCACGTACAATCCACCATCTGGCGCCAGACCGGTTAAAACAACATCTTCAAATGACAGCGCGGGAGCATCGCCGCGGGTACTGATATATTTCACGATAACCTCAAATATGGTTACTACTGCTGTTCAACACAGCAAATCAACGGCTTTAAAGCCTGTTATTCTGAATCTTAGCCCAGAGATTCTACCCGAATATGGGTAATTTCGCCCTGAATTGCCTCAAGGCTCTCAATGCTGCCGATCGCCTCCAGCAATTGCTTCTCAACCGCACGGCTGGTCAACAACACCAGCGGCACGACATTCTTGCCTTCTTCAGGCTCTTTCTGGATAACGGCTTCGATACTGATACCGGAATCACTAAGGATTTGGGTCACTTGATTCAGAACCCCGGGACGATCCTCTGCCATCATGCGCAGATAATAGGCGGTCGTGACTTCGGAGATCGGCAGAACCGGCAGATCCCGCAGAGCATCCGCAGCAAAACCCAGATGGGCGACCTTGTTTTCCTGCGGTGCAGAAAAGCTGCGCACCAGGTCCACCAGATCAGCAACCACGGCAGAAGCGGTTGGCTCTGCGCCAGCGCCAGCGCCGTAATACAGAGTCGCACCGACAGCATCGCCCTTCACAACGACCGCATTCATTACGCCATTCACGTTGGCAATCAAACGCTTGGCAGGAATCAACGTCGGGTGAACACGCAGCTCCACACCGGCTTCAGTCTGACGGGCGATACCCAGGTGCTTGATGCGATAGCCCAGTGCTTCAGCGTAGTTCAGATCCTGGGTCTCGATGGAGCTGATACCATCGGTAAAAATCTTGTCAAATTGCAGAGGCATACCGAACGCGATGGATGCCAGAATCACCAGCTTGTGGGCAGCATCGATACCTTCCACATCAAACGTCGGATCGGCCTCGGCGTAACCCAGCTTCTGAGCTTCTTTCAGAACTTCGGCAAAATCGCGTCCCTTATCCTTCATTTCGGTAAGGATAAAGTTGCCGGTACCGTTAATGATGCCCGCCAGCCACTCGATTTTATTGCCACTCAGACCTTCACGCAGGGCCTTGATAATAGGAATCCCGCCGGCAACGGCAGCCTCAAACGAGATGGTCACCCCTTTGGCCTCAGCCTTGGCAAACAGCTCGTTACCGAACTCGGCAATCAATGCCTTATTGGCTGTAACAATGTGCTTGCCGTTATCGATAGCCTCTTCCACCAGTTCTTTGGCCACAGTGGTTCCGCCAATCAGCTCAACAACCACATCCACATCGGGGTTACGAACCACATCGAAGATATCGCGGGTGACGTTGATGCCAGAGGTGTCGCAGGCAGGATTGTCACGACGACAGCCCACCTGCTCAATAATAATGTCGGTACCGGCACGGGCGCTGATTTCACGCGCATTGCGTGTCAATACATTAAAGGTACCGCTACCTACGGTGCCCAACCCACATAGACCAATTCTTACCGGTTTCAACGTGTATACCTCTACTTGGAAGCGCTCAATTTTTAAGCACGGGATGAATTTTCCAGAAGCCACGAATCGCCAGATTCTGCTCTGAAAACAAAAGGGGGAACATTACTGGCCACCCCATGCGCTGTCAATCAATTCAAGCGTGTTTAGGCTCTTTAGCCCGCTGGGGACGAGGGTTTGACAGGGTCAACAGAAAAATCTGGCGGCAGCCTATCAACAGAGGTCGACAGGAAGAGAAACACAACGACCCGAAAAGAGTCGAAACTCAGCCCTTGCTGTGAAGACGACACAGGGAAAAGGGCTGAGGCCTGAGCAGGACGTTAAATCGAAGCCCGGAATTAAAGGCCCAGAATACCTTCCAGTTCAGTGGCGGACACATAACCCGGAAGCATTTTGCCATCCGCCAGTACGATAGCTGGAGTGCCGCGAACACCTAAAGCCCCACCCAGATCAAACTGGCTGGCAACGGGGTTATTTTCACAGTATTCAGCACCTGAAGGCAGGCCGTTTTTCAGGCGAGTCAGCGCTTCTGGCTTGTCTTTGGCACACCAGGCTGACGCTATTTTTTTGTAGGAAGCGGAACCGATGCCTGCACGGGGGTAGGCCAGATAACGTACTTCAATTCCCTTGGCGTTCATTTCCGGAACTTCCTGATGCAGTTTGCGGCAGTACCCGCAATCCACGTCGGTAAAGACATAGATATACGCCTTACGCTTGCCCTCTGCCGGAAAAATAATTTCATCTTCGGCAGCCACCTTATCAAGTTTGGCCTTGCGAACCGGCTGCATGGCCAGCTCCTGCAAATCAACGAAGCCATCGGGCGTTACCCCCAACAGGGTCCCCGTCAGGACATAATCACCACTGGCACTTACGTAAACCATCGGGCCACCCTGAATCTGAACCTGATACACGCCTTCGATCGGGCTTGGGGTGACCTCACCATAGGTAAAGTCCGGGCGAGCGCCCTGCAGCTTCTCCAGAATCGCACTGGAAACCTTTGGTGGCACTGGTGTATCCGCAGAATCCGCCTGAGCACTCAATCCTACGGTGAGCGCCAACGCGCCCAACACCATCTTAAACATTCGTTGCATTCCCAAACCTCTGTCCATTAATTGGTCTTAATCTGTCCGGTCTGTTTCGACCAGACATACTATCATATCCTGCTCTTGGAACCCTTTCACAAGGTACAGTTCCCAAATGTCGATTTTTGGTGTGTTTTAATACCTCAAAAAGCCAAACCCCAAACAAGATCAGGCTCGCGGATGATGCTCACTGTGCAAGGATTTCATCCGCTCAATGGCGACATGTGTATAAATCTGCGTGGTTGACAGATCACTATGCCCCAACAGCAACTGCACGACCCGCAAATCTGCCCCGTGATTGATTAAATGGGTGGCAAATGCGTGGCGCAGAGTATGGGGGGATATCTCTTTACGAATACCCGCCACTTGGGCCCAGTGTTTAATTCGATGCCAAAAGGTTTGCCGGGTCATCTGCTGCCCCCGACTGCTGGGGAATACCACATCGGAAGTCTGCTCTCGCTTCATCAGTTGCGGCCTGGCCTCTTTCACATAACGTACCAACCACTGGGCAGCCTCGTCCCCCATGGGAACCAGTCGCTCTTTACTGCCCTTCCCCATGACCCGAACGACACCCTGACGAAGATTCACATCCCCCAGTTTCAGCCCTACCAATTCACTGACCCGCAAACCACAGGCGTAAAGCACTTCCAGCATGGTGCGATCACGCAAGCCAATGGGATCTTCAACATCGGGAGCCGCCAGTAGCGACTCTACATCACTTTCCGTCAAAGACTTCGGCAGCGGGCGACCCTGCTTTGGACTTTCAATCAATGCCGTAGGATCTTCGGCAATCTTCCCCTCACGAAGAAAATACGCGTAAAACCCGCGACAACAGGAAAGAAATCTCGCCGTCGAGCGCGCCGAGGACTTTTGCACTTCAAGACGGTAACCCAGGTATTCCCGCAATCGAATGTCATCGACTTTAAGCAGGGAATCAACCCGCTCGCCACTCCAGCGTGCAAACAATTTTAAATCCTGAGCATAGGACGACAGAGTGCTGTCACTGAGCCCCCGCTCCATCCAAACCGCATCCAGATAGCGTTCGATCAGCTGCTGATCTTCTGCCCTGATCGTGGAATTAACCGCACCCACTGACACACCAACCTCATTATCCGCCGAATTTGAAGACTCGCTGAGCTTAGTTTTCACGTTAGTCATGGCTCCACACTAACCAATCCATTCCAAAAGGCACAGAATTTTTCATCTTCCACCACTTAACCACAGCCGGAAACCAAATCACAGACATAAAAAAACGGCGTCCCGAAGGTACGCCGTTTTTTCGAACCAATCTTAAGAAAAAACTTAAGACTTGGCAGACAGCTTTTCTTTAATACGTGCTGCACGGCCAGTCAGGTTGCGCAAGTAGTACAGCTTGGCCTGACGAACGTCACCGCGACGCTTAACAGCAACGCTGTCGATCAGCGGGCTGTGAGTTTGGAAAGTACGCTCAACACCGATACCGTGTGAGATTTTACGTACAGTAAAAGCAGAGTTCAGACCACGGCTGCGAATGCCGATCACTACACCTTCAAACGCCTGCAGACGCTCGCGGGTACCTTCTTTTACTTTAACCTGGACAACAACAGTGTCACCTGGAGAAAATTCAGGCAGGTCTTTTTTCAGTTGTTCGTTTTCCAGTTCCTGGATGATTTTGTTGCTCATGGTCTGCTCCTTTAGAGTCAGTAGTGTAGCTTCACAGCTATATGAGGAACGATAGTTGGCTCCTGTACAGGGTATTCTGTATCAGGTTTGACCCACCGTAAGTTCCCCGGTTAATCGTCCCGACCACCATTGGATTCTTTATCAGAACCCGCGCTTTGCTGGAAACTTTCCAGCAAAGCACTTTGTTCGGCAGTCAGATCTAATTTATCCAGCAGATCCGGGCGACGCTGCCAGGTTCTGCCCAACGCCTGCTGTAATCGCCAGCGCCGGATTTTTTCGTGGTTGCCGGACAAAAGCACTTCCGGAACCGCACGACCTTCAAATACTTCTGGCCGCGTATAGTGTGGGCAATCCAGCAAGCCATCTGTAAAAGAATCCTGCTCTGCGGATTGTGCATGCCCCAATGCGCCCGGCAATAGTCGGGTCACACTGTCAATCAAAACCATTGCAGCGAGCTCGCCGCCGCTCAGTACGTAATCACCAATGGACCATTCTTCGTCCACTTCCAGCTCAATCAGGCGTTCATCAATGCCTTCATAACGGCCGGCGATCAGTACCAGATTCTGCCCTTCTGCCAACTCAGTGGCACCCTGCTGATCCAACTGCCTGCCCTGAGGCGACAGGTAAACCACTTTGCAGCCTGCTCCGCCGTTCTCACGGCAATCGGCCCAGACCCGGGCTTCGGCTATGGCCTCCCGCAGCGGCTGAATCATCATCAGCATGCCCGGACCACCACCATAGGGTCGATCATCCACCGTCTGGTGGCGATCTTTGGTAAATTGCCGGGGATTCCACATCTCCAGCTCAACCAGCCCCTGATTTATCGCGCGGCTGGTAATACCGTAATCACTGATGGCTGCAAACATCTCGGGGAACAGGGTCACTACAGCAATTCGCTTCGAGTTACTCGTCACGTCTGCCGCTCTCCCGCTGGCCTGAAAGATCGTTTGCATTCAGGTGTTCTGTGAGAAACCGCTACCGGCATTTAAAAGTCCGGATCCCAGTCGACTCGCATTTCACCCATCTCCAGATCAACCGTTTTCACAAACTGACCGGGAATGTAGGGAATCAATCGCTCTTTTTCATCGAGACTGTCGCTGTCGCCCTTGACCACCAGCACATCGTTCGCACCGGTTTCCAACAAGCGGGTGACAACCCCCAAGCGGCTGACCTGCCCTTCAAATTCAGTTATTACAGTCAACCCTTCAAGCTGGTGCCAGTAGTATTCACCGGGCTCCAGCTCCGCCATCTGTCCACGCTCTACCGCGATCGTTACCTGACAGAGCTCTTGCGCCTTGTCCCGGTCGTCGACCCCTTTGATCAGGGCCACCAGACCTTTGCCGTGAGGGCGATAATCTTCCACCTCAACGGATTGGACGCCATGGCGGGTTTTTAACCACCAAGGGTTGTAGGAGAAAATATTCTCCATCGGCTCGGTTTCAGAATGGATTTTCACCCATCCTTTAACACCAAAAACCGTTGTAATGCGCCCGACATTGACCAGATTTGAACTGCGCTTGCTATTCTTCTGATCAGTCATAAAACCCGCACATCACAAAGATAATTACTGGCCAATTAAGCAGCTTTTTCCTGCTCTTTCAGCAACTTGGCAACGCGCTCGGAGCACTGAGCACCTTGAGCTACCCAATAAGCAACGCGCTCGCTGTCGATACGCAGACGCTCTTCCTGGCCTTGAGCCACTGGGTTAAAGAAACCAACGCGCTCGATGTAGCGACCGTTACGTGAGCTACGGCTGTCGGTTACGTTCAGGTGGTAAAATGGACGCTTCTTGGAGCCGCCACGAGATAGACGAATGCTTACCATGTAAGTCTACTTCCTATTAATCAAATTTAGCGCACTGCCTTGCGGCAACACAGTCAAATAAAAAACCGTCAAATAAATCGGCAATACGCAGGCTCAGCCTACGAAAGGCGCGATATTCTAAGGGAAAGCGATGGAGATGTATAGAGGTTTAACCTCAGATGTTTGAGGTTTCTACAGTGCCATCACCCAAAGAGGCAATGACACTGTGAGGCAGGATAATAAAAGCCCACTAAAAGCTAAATAAATATCTTGTAAAACAATTACTTAAAGCCAGGAGGAAGACCGCCACCACCGCCCGGGAAGCCACCGGGAGGCATGCCACCCGGAGGCATTCCGCCACCTCCGCCGCCAAGCATGCCACCCATTCCGCGCATCATTTTGGCCATACCGCCGCCCTTCATCTTCTTCATCATCTTCGCCATTTGCTTGTGTTGCTTAAGCAGACGATTGAGGTCCTGAATCTGAGTGCCGGACCCCATGGTGATACGACGCTTGCGAGAGCCGTTCAGCAGATCGGGGTTGGCGCGCTCGGCTGGCGTCATGGAATCAATAATGACTTCCATCACCTTGAATTGCTTGGTCATATTGGCCTGCTCGGCCAACTGGGCCACATTACCCATACCCGGCAACTTCTCCAGCATGGAGGTCATGCCGCCCATATTTTGCATCTGCTGTAACTGATCGCGGAGATCTTCCAAGTCGAACTTTTTACCGGCCGACACCTTCTTGACAAGCTTCTCAGCCTTGTCTTTGTCGATATTGCGCTCTGCCTCTTCAATCAGAGACAGCAGGTCACCCATACCCAGGATGCGGGAAGCAATACGATCCGGATGGAACGGCTCGAGGGCATCAACCTTTTCGCCCATGCCCAGAAACTTGATGGGCTTGCCGGTAACATGGCGCACCGACAACGCAGCACCACCACGGGCATCACCATCTGCCTTGGTCAGAATGACACCGGTCAGAGGCAGCGCATCGTTAAATGCCTTGGCCGTATTGACCGCATCCTGACCGATCATGGCATCAATCACAAACAGAGTCTCTGCCGGCTCGATAGCCGCATGCAGATCTTTGATTTCAGACATCAGCTCGTCGTCAACGTGCAGACGACCAGCGGTATCCACAATGACCACATCCGCGTAATGCTTGCGGGCATGCATGATCGCGCCGTTGGCAATATCCACAGGCTTCTGATCCGGAGTCGACGGGAAGAAGTCGGCACCCACTTCACCAGCCAGAGTTTCCAGCTGCTTGATGGCTGCAGGACGGTAGATATCCGCCGACACCACCACGACCTTTTTCTTTTCCCGCTCTTTCAGAAATTTCGCCAGCTTGGCCACAGAGGTGGTTTTACCCGCACCCTGCAAACCCGCCATCATGACAACCGCAGGAGGCTTGACCGCCAGATTGAGAGTCTCATTGGCTTCGCCCATCATGGCGACCATTTCACTCTCAACAATTTTAATAAACTGCTGACCAGGATTCAGCGCACGCGAGACTTCCTGACCAACAGCGCGCTTTCTGACACTTTCAATAAATGCCTTTACAACTGGCAGGGCGACATCCGCCTCCAGCAACGCCTTGCGCACTTCACGCAGGGTGTCTTTGATGTTTGCATCGGTGAGTTTGGCTTTGCCGGTAACCTTTTTCAGGGTACGGGACAAACGATCCTGTAAGTTCTCAAACATGGTGAATCACAACCGTTTCGCTGACTGAGTCCGTAAAACCGGGAGTATACCGAATTTTTTGGCCGGTTGCTCCCGTGGTTTACACCCAAAAACCGGACCACCGCCTCTTTATACTCACCAACTCACAGGCCGCAATAACCAGCACCGATGATAATGACTTGCATTTATGTCTTCTATTTATAGAAACCCTGTGACACACTGCCCTGCACGGAAACGACACTCTCAAGGCTTCCAGCCAGAACCATCAGCAAGACCACAACACGAATATGACCATCACCACCCACATAGCAACAAGCATGGCAGCTATTGCACTCTACCTGTGCGGTGCCGCTTACTTAATTACGTCCGTCCTGCAGAAACGCAGTGCAAACCACCAGTGGATCACCGCCTTTGCCATTTCCGCCCTGGGACTGCACGCACTGGCCACCTACCCAATGCTGTTTCAATCGCAAGGACTGAATCTGGGATTTTTCAACGTCATCTCCCTCACTTTCTGGGTCATCAATTTACTGGTATTGCTCAGCAGCCTGAAAAAGCCGCTTCACACCCTTTTTATTTTCCTTTTCCCATTCTCGGCAGTGGCCCTGCTGATGTCCGTTATCAGTCACGATGAAAGCCTGGTAACTCAAGTGAACGGGGAAATGATCGCCCACATCCTGCTGTCGATTCTTGCTTACAGCCTGCTGATCATTGCCACTCTGCAAGCGATCCTGCTCGCCTATCAAAATTACCAGCTCAAGCACAAACACCCCAGCGGACCGATTCGCCTGCTCCCCCCACTGCAGACCATGGAAGCCTTGTTTTTTGAGATTCTGTGGGCCGGCGAGGTGCTTCTTACCCTTTCTATTGTTACCGGCTTTATCTTTATTGACGATCTGTTTGCCCAGCACCTGGTTCACAAAACCGCACTGTCAATTCTGGCCTGGGTTATCTATGCCATCCTGCTGTGGGGACACACGGTACGTGGCTGGCGTGGTTTTATGGCGATCCGCTGGGCCCTGGGCGGCTTTACCGCACTGATGCTGGCTTATTTTGGCAGCAAATTTGTTCTCGAATTCCTGCTCAGTTAAGGACCAAAAACCCCGCCTTCCAGTTTACCCGCACCCCCTGCTGCACCAGGGCTCCCGCCTATGGAGCCCGGGCATGACAAGAAACGGTTGCGCCCACCGTACTTCTGGGCCAAGATACGCGGATTCTGTTAGGCGATATAGGCTCCACCCTCTTTGAACGACGCTCCCCTTGGCCTCTTATTTGGGATACTGGCCATTCTGATCTTGCTCTCCGGTTTCTTCTCGGGCTCTGAAACGGGCATGATGTCTCTCAACCGTTACCGGTTAAAGCACCTCGCCAAAAAACGGCACAGAGGAGCCATGCGCGCCTCAGAATTACTGGCGCGCCCAGACCGCCTGATTGGCGTCATTCTGATCGGCAACAATCTGGTAAATATCTTTGCAACCGTCATCGCCACGGTGATTGCCTCTCGCCTGTATGGCGAGGTCGGCCTGGCTGTGATGCCCATCATTCTGACGATTGTGATTCTAATCTGCTCAGAAGTGACCCCAAAAACTATTGCCGCACTGCACCCCGAAAGCGTCGCCTTTCCGGCAAGCCTAATTCTCAAACCACTGCTGACCCTTCTGTACCCACTGGTTTGGCTGGTCAACAAGGTCTCTAATGCCCTTGCCAAGAGTTTTGGTGTCGACCCGAGCATTGCCAGCACCAGTGAACAACTGCATCCTGACGAACTGCGTACTGCCGTGGATGAGCACGGTGATCTGATCCCGGATCAACACCAGGGTATTCTGCTGAATGTACTGGATCTGGAAAAGGCCACCGTTGAAGACATTATGATTCCTCGTAACGAGGTCTACGGCATCGATCTGGAAAGTGACATCTCCACCATCATGAAACGTATCCGGACCGCCGAGTACACCCGACTGCCCGTCTACGAAGGGGATATCAATAACATCGTGGGTCTGCTGCACCTGCGTAACGCAGCCCGTTTTATTCACGGAGACAACACGTCGGTGACCCACGAAGCCATTCGACGCTTTACCCGGGAGCCTTACTTTATTCCTGAAGGCACCCCTCTGCACACTCAGCTGATGCATTTCCAACAGCAGAAACGCAGAATGGCAATCGTGGTCGATGAATACGGGGATGTACAGGGCATTGTGACAATGGAAGATCTGCTGGAAGAGATCGTCGGCGATTTCACCACCAATCTGGCAGAAGATGAAAATCCCGAAATTTCTCCACTTGAAGACGACTGGTATCTGATCGAGGGCGGAACTTCGATCCGCGACATCAATCGCCACCTCAGCTGGGAACTGCCTACAGACGGCCCGAAAACCCTGAACGGTCTGATCGTGGAAGAATTACAGAACATTCCCGCCGGCCATACGGGCATCAAAATCGGTCAGTACAAAATAGAGACCGCTTCGCTGTCTGACAAAATGATTGAAAGCGCACGGGTTAAAGCCATCTAGCGGCGCCCCAATCCAATGACTGGTGATCTGGTCTGTGTCGTTAAGACTTAACGATACAGACCTGACCAAGCTTTTTATTCAGAATTTCTCAATAACAGTCGCTGAGCGTTTTACAGCTCAACGGTCACAGCCCTGGCAGCCGTCACGGCCTTGTCCTTAGCCTCATCGACTGAACGACCACGGGCCAATGCCACCCCCATACGACGTTTGCCGGTGACTTCCGGCTTGCCGAACAGGCGCAAACTGGTGTCCGGCTGAGCCAGTGCTTCCGCCAGATTGCCGAATGCAGGCTTTGTCGACTCCCCTTCTACCAGAATGACCGCCGATGCCGATGCTCCATGCTGGCAGATATTGGGAATAGGCAAACCGAGAATCGCACGGGCGTGCAAGGCAAACTCGGACAGATCCTGTGAAATCAAAGTCACCAGACCGGTATCGTGTGGACGCGGTGACACTTCACTGAAATAGACCTGATCCCCTTTAATAAACAGTTCGACACCAAACAGCCCCCAGCCACCGAGAGCTTCAGTCACCTTCCTCGCCACCTCTTCAGAAGCCTGACGTGCTGCTTCTGACATGGCCTGAGGCTGCCAGGACTCCTGATAGTCCCCGTCTTCCTGACGATGCCCAATAGGCTCACAGAAGCTGGTGCCGTCCTTGTGACGCACCGTGAGCAGGGTAATTTCGTAGTCGAAGTCTACAAACCCTTCAACAATCACCTTGCCGGCACCGGCACGCCCCCCTTCCTGAGCGTATTGCCAGGCTGACTCAATATCTTCCGCGGACTTCACCACACTCTGGCCCTTTCCGGAAGAGCTCATAATCGGCTTAACCACACAAGGGCAACCGATGCGCTCAATGGCTGCCGAGAAAGCCTCAAAGTTGTCACAGAACTCGTAGGGCGATGTTGGCAATTGCAGCTCTTCGGCAGCCAGACGACGAATACCTTCCCGGTTCATGGTCAACTGAGTGGCTCTGGCGGTAGGCACCACGTTATAGCCTTCCGACTCCAACTCAACCAGGGTCTCGGTCGCGATGGCTTCAATCTCCGGCACGATGTAGTCCGGTTTTTCCATTTCGATCACCTGGCGCAAGGCGGCGCCATCAAGCATCGACAGAGAGTAGCTGCGATCCGCCACCTGCATGGCCGGCGCATTGTCGTAGCGGTCGCAGGCAATCACCTCGACACCCAGACGCTGCAGCTCAATGGCGACCTCCTTGCCCAGCTCACCGGAGCCACAGAGCATGACCTTGGTGGCCGTGGAAGAAAAAGGAGTACCGATAGTAGGCATAAGATGTCGTCCTGATGAGGTCTGTTAATTTAAAAAGATTCACCCACAACAGGATAAGTGGTTCTGATCCGCAACCAGAAAACCCGCGGGTGAATGAGTTAATGCTCAGAATTATAGAAGGTAAAACGCTACAGGAAAGGATTGGTTTTACGGGCGCGTTCAAAGGAGAGCTTCAGCACTTCTCGTCGCTCGTCATTGCTGTAACGCCCCCAGCGGCTGATCTCCTGACCGGTGCGATGGCAGCCAACGCAGACGTCTTCTTCATTTAACGCACAAATGGACACGCAGGGAGATTTGACCGGTTTTTCTAAATTACTCATACCGCAAACTATCGGGGGAATCTGAAAGAGGCGCGATTGTAGCCCAGAAACCGGTTAATTTCTAACACTCTGCCCGCCATAAGACCGTTAAGTCCCCTGAGACCAGTCCTTGATGGGTGCGGGGTTTTCCCTCTGGATTTCCAGCTCGTACACATCATTGAGAAAGTTAACCAGCAGACGCGCCGTAAAGCCCCAGATTTCGTACCCGTCATAATCGTAGGCGGGTGACCACAGGTGCCCCACCTCCCGCTCGAAGACGTCAGTGCGCACGCGACGATCTTCCATAAAGAAGCGTAATGGGACGGTGAAGATGGCATCCAACTCATCATAATTCGGGGTAAATGTAAGTCCCTGAGGAATCACACCCACAAATGGGGCTACATTAATACCCTTCCAGGTTTGAAACACCGGCAAACTGCCCAGCACCTCTACCTTTTCGGGTGGCAGACCAATTTCTTCTTCGGTTTCACGCAGTGCGGTCTGCTCCAGACTTTCGTCCTGAGGTTCCCACTTGCCTCCCGGCAGAGAGACCTCGCCGCTGTGATTATTCAGGTGAGCCGCCCGACGGGTGAGAATCACTTCCGGGTCATCAGGGTCATCGGTAATGGCAATCAGCACTGCCGCAGGATCGGGTAAATCCGTTATCTGTGGTGGTTCGTAAGAAGATGCCTCTAGATACAAACGCAGGCGCTCTATCATTATTTATCAACCGGTTATTAACTCAATGAACTCAAACTACCCAACTTTATCGCTCAGGTCTACCGCAGTAAGGAAAATCAAATCCCCTTCAGACGATCAGGAAAAGCATTCCTTCTAGTCATGAGACAGAGTTCTTATTATAAGAAATACGTCTAGATATTCGCATATCGATTACCTACTGGCGCGTGATAGACTATTTTTCAAACAGAATGACACCAAAAGCTTTCCGAACCATGAAGTGAACCAGGGATCACGAAAAAAGGAACGACAAGATGGCAGAGCATTCACAAACCAGCATCCCTCACCTTTCTTTTGACGAACTGGCGGAACTGGCACAAAGCGACCCCGAGGCATTTGAAGCCTACCGCAGCCAACAAATTGAAGCGGTGATCAATGAAGCGCCTGAATACCTTCGCCACCGCCTGCGTGGATTGCAATTTCAGGTAGACGCGCAACGCTCTCTGCATGACAACCCGTTGGGTAGCTGTATCAAGATCAGCCAGATGATGCACGACTCCTTTGCCCAACTGCAGGACGTACTGAATTCTGTTTCCGATTTGACAGACAAAAACACAGCGGAATCAGCTGCGCAAGAAGAACCGCCAAAAAGCGCCAAAGTCCTGCACTTTCGCCGATAACCTTTTACACAGAAAGTCAGGCTGTAACAGGCCTCAGAAAGATCACTCATAACGGCAGTTATCGCACAGTCCGACCGTCTCCCCTATAATGTCCCGGTATTCAATGCACCGGGAGTTCCAATGAAGTTTTGCAGCAGTTGCGGCGCCAATGTCTCTTTAATTATCCCCGAGGGCGATGACCGCGAGCGTCACGTCTGTATCGAATGCGAAACCATTCATTACCGCAACCCCACCATCATTGCCGGCAGCCTGCCTGTTTTTGAGGACAAGGTTCTGCTGTGCAAACGTGCCATCGAACCGCGCTATGGCTTGTGGACTTTGCCTGCAGGCTTTATGGAAAACGGTGAAAGTGTTGAAGAAGGCGCGCTGCGGGAAACCTGGGAAGAAGCTCGGGCCACCATGGAGCTGGACGGTCTTTACACCTTGTTCAGCCTGCCTCAAATCAATCAGGTGTACATGATTTTTAAAGGAGAGCTGGTCAATCAGGATTTTGGTCCCGGACCGGAATCTCTCGAAGTGGAACTCTTTCGCGAAGAGGACATCCCCTGGGAAGAGCTGGCGTTTCCCGTGATGAAGAAAACCCTGCAGCACTACTTTAACGATCGCAAACAAGGCAACTTCCCATTGCGCAGCGAAGCGTTATACCGTCCCCAAAGGTCCTGAATGTCAGCCGCCTCTCAGACGGTTAAAAATCCAGCACCTGAATCACATCGTAAGCGGGCTCTTCGTAAGGATGCGCTCGCCTCAATGCGTTAACCGCTGCCCTAATGCTCTCGCCTGAACAAACCATTTCAACCCGGTATTCATCGACGGTTTCGAGCAACCCATGCTGACCGAGGTGTGGCTGGCTGCCAGGCAAGGGACGAAACTGCCCCTGCCCCAGCACCTGCCAGCAACAGCTGTCGTAATCTCCGATTTTTCCGGCACCCGCCTCAAACAAAGCTTCCTTGACTGAGTCAACATGAGACTCGGGAACGTAAAAACACAATTTGTACATCGTTTTCACTCCTTCATCAACAGACTCATCATTTCAGCAAGAGGCTAGTTGAGCACCCGCACAGACATCACATGCTCCACATCACGAATGGCTGACACAATCGAGTCTGACGGCATCTGCTCCACATCAATAATATTGTAGGCGATGTTGTCACGGCTTTTGTTCATCATGTCGAGTACATTGATATTGTTCTCGGTGAATATCGACAACACATTCCCCAACACACCAGAGACATTATCGTTTACAAACGTAATCCGATAACCGTCGGCTCGCGGCAGATTAATCTGCGGAAAGTTAACTGAATTTTTAATGTTGCCGCTCTCAAGAAAATCTTTGACCTGCTCTACCGCCATGACCGCGCAATTTTCTTCCGCTTCGGCCGTACTGGCGCCGATGTGTGGCATGGCCAGAACGTCTGCGCGATTTAACAGGATAGGTTCGGGAAAATCACACACGTACATTCCCAGCTGCCCGGCTTCCAAAGACGTCACTACCGCGTCGGCATCCACAATCGATTCACGGGCAAAGTTCAGCAATACGGCGCCTTGCTTAACGGACTGCAAGACATCGCCATTGATCATATGGCGCGTAGGCGCAATCGCAGGCACATGCAAAGTCACATAATCGGAGCGACTCAGAAGCGCTTGCAGGCTTTCCATTTTTTCTACCTGACTCGGCAGTTTCCAGGCAGCCTCTACGGATAATGCCGGATCAAAACCCACCACATTCATACCCAGAGCCAACGCCATATCCGCCACCATCGAACCAATAGCGCCAAGACCAACCACACCCAAAGTGCGACCGAAAAGTTCATTGCCGGCGAAACGTTTCTTTTCTTTTTCCAGCAGTTTGCCCATTTCATCCGCATCGGTCATTTCCGTCAGCGACTGGACGTAGTTCATACCGCCAATGATATCGCGAGAGCTGAGAAGCAATCCCGCCAGAACCAATTCTTTTACCGCATTGGCATTGGCGCCGGGAGTGTTGAAAACCACCACACCCGCCTTGGTGCACTCATCAATGGGCACATTGTTGACACCAGCTCCTGCACGGGCGATGGCTTTGACACTGTCCGGAATGGTTTCATTATGGAGTTTGTGACTGCGTAGAACATACGCATCGGGAGCTTCACAATCTGCAGAGACTTGATAAAAGTTGCGATCGAAACGATCCAACCCTTTATTGGAAATAGCATTATAGGTTTTAACTTTGAACATCTTCCCTCCTGTTGTGCCAACGAGTCCTGACGGGGCTGATGCCGCCGCCAGGGGTTGTCTCATTGCACATCGTTATTGTTATCGCGCAGTTGAAGCGTTTGTTCTTGTGGTCTTTCAGACCGTTAAATCTTCTGATCTTTTACATCTTGTTGGTTGGGGCAGTGATACCCCAAACTCAAGCTCAGGCAGTCACCTGCTCGTAAGCCCACTTCAACCAGGGCATCAGAGCTTCTACATCCGCTTTTTCAACCGTGGCACCACCCCAGATACGCAGACCATCCGGCGCGTCACGGTAGGCACCGATGTCGTAGGCCACCCCTTCCTGATCCAGTAATTTGACCATTTGCTTCACCTGATCGGCAGTCGCGTCGACAGTCAGGCAGATGCTGGTGTTGGACAGGGTTTCAGGCGCTTTCGCCAGAAAGTGGATCCAGTCGTTGGCCGCCACAAAGTCAGCAATAACCGCCAGATTTTGTTCGGAGCGGGCAATGGCTTCTTTGACACCACCGATGCTCTCAATCCAGTTCAGGGCATCCAGATAATCGGCAACCGCCAGCATGGAAGGAGTATTGATGGTTTCACCGCGGAAGATACCTTCGATCAGCTTACCACCTTTGGTCATACGGAAGATTTTCGGCATTGGCCAGGCGGGAGTGTAAGTCTCCAGACGCTCAACGGCACGCGGGCTGAGGATCAGCATGCCATGTGCACCTTCACCACCCAGCACCTTCTGCCAGGAGAAGGTCACGACATCCAGCTTTTCCCACGGCATTTCCATGGCGAACACTGCCGAGGTGGCATCACAGATGGTCAAACCTTCACGATCATCGGCAATCCAGTCAGCCGAGGGCACCTTAACGCCTGAGGTGGTGCCATTCCAGGTAAAGACCACATCGTGAGCAGGGTTCACTTGTGTCAGATCCGGCAGCACGCCGTAATCCGCTGTCAGGGAATTCACATCCTCCAGCTTCAGCTGCTTGATGATGTCAGTGTGCCAACCGGTACCGAAAGACTCCCAATGCACCACATCCACCGGGCGGGCGCCCAGCATGGACCACAGCGCCATTTCCACAGCTCCGGTATCAGACGCAGGAACAACCCCCACACGGTAACCTTCGGGCAAGCCCAGCAACTCGGCGGTTTTGGAGCACGCCTGTCCCAGGGCCTCTTTCCCCAGACTTGAGCGGTGAGAGCGCCCGAGGGTACGCAGATCCAGGCCGGCAACATCGTAGCCTGGACGCTTGCTGCAAGGGCCAGAAGAAAAGTTAGGATTACTCGGTTTAACCTGAGGCTGCATAGTTTCTACTCTTGTCTCGTTCAATTAAGCTTGGATTAGGCACGGACCATAGAGAACGCTTATGATTCGGGGGACGGATTATGCCAGCTTTCGCTTGCGCTGTGCAGTAGGGATATACTCAGCCCAACGGCTATTCTTGGCCCTTGAAGTCCAAGCCTCTAAAGCGAAGACAGGGCCTCTGACAAGAGCCCCTGTTGATAAAGCCGGTTTTATCATAACGAGCCCCATAAACGGGCCACAACAACTCCTACAAGGATTCCTATGAAGCTCTACGAGACAAAAACAGCTCCCAATCCACGTCGAGTCCGCATGTTTTTGGCGGAAAAAGGCATCACCGACGTTGAGTATGTTCAATTGGACCTGGTGGCAGGGGATAATCTCAGCGAAGAGATGCGCGCCAAAAACCCCACCACCAAAGTGCCCTTTCTCGAACTGGATGATGGAACCTGTATCGGCGAAACACTGGCCATCTGCCGCTACTTTGAAGAAATCCAGCCAGAACCACCCCTGATGGGCCGCACCCCGCTGGAAAAAGCTCAGGTTGAGATGTGGCAACGCCGGGTCGAATTCTACTTTATGCTGCAAATCGGCATGTGCTTCCAGCACTCCACCGGTTATTTCAAGGATCGCATGAACCCTGTCGCTGAATGGGGGGCTGAAGCGGGAAAAAACGCGGCTGCCTACATGAAAGATCTCAATGAGCACCTGGCCACTTCCCGTTATATGGTTGGGGATTATTTCAGCGTGGCGGACATTAACCTGATCTGCGCTCTGGATTTCGCCCGGGTCATCAAGCTCAAACCCAGCGAGGAGTACACACACCTCTTGCGCTGGTACGATGAGGTATCCAGCCGCCCCAGCGCCAAGGCCTGATACCTGCCGGCTTCGCGACACGAGTCGCGAAGCTATCTCATCTGCTATCTGGCTCACGTGATCCGGCTCACAACGACCGATCCATGGCCCTATACCGCTTGCGATTGTATAAACTTCAACCAAATGCACTCGACGTAGCCGCCCCAAATCCCTATAGTACGCACCTTTCAGCAATACCCCCTTTTCTTACACTCCAGTTCGCAGGATTTTCTTTTGATTTCTACCGCAAATATCACCATGCAATTTGGCGCCAAGCCGCTGTTTGAGAACATTTCTGTCAAATTTGGCGACGGCAACCGCTACGGCCTGATTGGCGCTAACGGGTGCGGTAAGTCCACCTTCATGAAAATCCTGGACGGCAGCCTGGCCCCCAGTGCCGGCAACGTATCCATCACGCCCAACGAGCGTATCGGCAAGCTGAGTCAGGATCAGTTCGCATTCGAGGAATACAGTGTCATTGATACCGTTATCATGGGGCACGCTGAGCTGTGGGCCGTCAAACAGGAGCGGGATCGCATTTATTCCCTGCCGGAGATGTCCGAAGAAGAAGGCATGAAGGTTGCCGATCTGGAAGTGCAATTTGCCGAAATGGACGGCTACAGCGCCGAAAGCCGCGCCGGTGAAATCCTGCTGGGCGCAGGTATCGACGAAAGCCTGCATTTTGGCCCGATGAGTGAAGTGGCCCCCGGCTGGAAACTTCGGGTTCTGCTGGCTCAGGCACTGTTTTCTGATCCGGACATTCTGCTGCTTGACGAACCGACCAACAACCTGGATATCGACACCATCCGCTGGCTGGAAGGCGTGCTCAACGAGCGCAAAAGCACCATGATCATCATTTCGCACGACCGTCACTTCCTTAACTCGGTCTGCACCCACATGGCTGACATTGACTACGGCGAGCTGCGGATTTACCCCGGTAACTACGACGATTTCATGACCGCCTCCACACAGGCCCGCGAGCGCCTGCAAAATGAAAACGCCAAAAAGAAAGCCCAGATTGCCGAACTGCAACAATTCGTCAGCCGCTTCTCCGCCAACGCCTCCAAGGCCAAGCAGGCGACCTCGCGCGCCAAACAGATCGACAAGATCAAGCTGGATGACATCAAACCTTCCAGCCGGGTAAACCCATACATTCGCTTCAGCCAGGAAAAGAAACTGCACCGCCAGGCTGTCATTCTGGAAAACCTGGAAAAAGGCTTTGACGAAGGTCCGCTGTTCAGCAACGGCAACCTGATTCTGGAAGCCGGAACCCGCCTCGCGGTGATCGGTGAAAACGGCGTGGGCAAAACCACATTCCTGCGCTGCCTGATGAACGAACTGTCTCCCGAGAAAGGCACCATCCAGTGGGCCGAGAACGCCACACTGGGCTACTGCCCGCAGGACAGCACTGCTGACTTCGATTGTGAACTGAACCTGTTCGACTGGATGAGCCAGTGGCAGAAACCCAACCACGACGACCAGATCGTCCGCGCCACACTGGGCCGCCTGCTGTTTTCCTCCAACGACTTTGAGAAGAAAGTCAAAGTCTGTTCCGGTGGAGAGAAAAACCGACTGCTATTCGGCAAGTTGATGATGCAGGACACCAACGTACTCATCATGGACGAACCCACCAACCACCTGGATATGGAATCCATTGAGTCATTGAACCTGGCCCTGGAAAACTACGAAGGCACACTGATTTTTGTCAGCCACGACCGGGAATTCGTTTCATCACTGGCCAATCGCATTATTGAAATCAAGGATCACACCCTGAATGACTTCCAGGGTACCTATGATGAGTATCTGGCCAGCCAGGAACTCGCCTGAGACAAGTGACTTTTTTGACACACAAAAGCGGTGCTTGCCGCTTTTGTGTGTCACCTTCCCCCCCCTCCTGCCACCGACGAGCATTTCCACTCCTTCTGGCCGACAACCGGCATCCAGACATCAAATACAAACAAACATAGGTAATGACAGCACCCAAATTCCGCAAGGGATACTTCAAGACCTGTCAGGCTATTCTGAATCCAGAATTCCAAGGGTTTTCTGTATGATTGGATACCAACCCCAAGTACACTAAAATCAAAGCATAAAACGTCAAACTCCAGGCTGGCCATGTCAGACACCAGATCTCAATCAATCACTATTGCTGGAGCAGGGCCCGCAGGTACTGCCACGGCGATTGGATTACAACGTCTTGGATATCAGGTCACCTTAATTTATGCGCCCCGCAGGCAGAAATCGATAGAAGGCATCTCGGAACATACACTGAATTCATTGAAACACCTGCACTGTCTTCACGCTGCTGACAGTGTGGGAGTCAAAGTGACTCGTGAGGTTTTATGGAACGGTGAAGCCACCCAAAAAAATCAGGAATACCTACTCAACCGGCAACATTTTGATCAAGCCTTACTTCAGGATGCTGAGTCTGCAGGTGTCATCCTGGCTGCTGGAAAAGTCTCTCAGATCACCTCAGGAGAATGCTGGCAACTTACCGTCACCCCTCCGGAATCATCAAGCCAGCAGGTGATCGAATGCGACTTTTTTGTAGAAGCCCGAGGTAGAGCGGCCCCACAGAATCGCAACAGAGAGCAGCAGGGCCCCATGACCTTGGCCCTGTGTCAATCCTGGCATTTAACGTCTCAATTCAATAGCAGCAGACTGGCCACATTTCCCGGGGGCTGGGGCTGGCTTATCTGCGATGAAAACGGCGATGCGGTTTTACAACTGATGGTTGATGCAAAATCCGTGGAGCTGACCCGAAAAAACACTTCACGCCCTACCCCCGAACAATATTTTCAAAGCCTGCTGGATAGTTTCCCCGAAGCTCAAATGTGGCTTAATAATGCCATTCCTACGGGGAAGGTTCAGGCTTGTGGCGCAGGGATGCGATTACAGCAAAACCTCGCCAGTGAAAACAGCCTGCGTGTTGGAGATGCTGCACTGGCTCCTGACCCCCTGTCGGGTCACGGAGTATTTGAATCCCTCAGTGGTGCAACCGCCGCGATACCGGTCATCAACACCCTGCTTCAGAAGCCAGCCAACAGGGATCTGGCGATTGATTTTTATCGAAGCCGGCTGCAAGAACGTTTTTTAAAACTGAGCCGAATAGGACGTGACTTTTATCAACTGGAACAACGCTGGAAAGATGCGCCTTTCTGGTCAATCAGAGATAACTGGCCTGACAACATCACGGCTTACCCAACCCCGCTTCAATCGCCTCCACGCATCGATATCGCTCCTGTTATTGAAAATAACTTGATTCAGAGCAAGCCAGTCATTATCACCGCAGACAATCCCCTGGGAGTATGGCAGGTAAATAGCGTACCGGTCATTGAGTTGAGTCATCGATTGAAAGAAGACCATCTATCACTGACTGAAGCCTGCCATTACTTTCGTCGTCCCCAGGAGGATTTGCAACAGGCCTGTGCCTGGTTGCGGCGCTATAAAATAGTATAAATACTCAAACCTTTTACACACTAAAAATCCAAGTACATAAAAGCTCTATAAAAAAGCCCCGTAAACGGGGCATCAAGTGTCACTGACTGGTAATCGTCAGAGGGTGACCTACAATCAATTAAATTTATAGCTGGCGCTAACGCCCCACCAACGGGGAGTTCCATAGTAATTTTCCGCCATACCAAAACCACCATTAGCCGGTGTTGAGGCCAAGTCAAAAACCATGGTGCGGTATTCCTCATCGGTTACATTCTTAACAAAACCTGCAACCACCCAACGCTCGTCTTCGCTGGTATAGGAAATACGGGCATTAGTAATGGTGTAAGCGTCTTCAGCTCCAACTGGTGAATTCTTAAGTTGGAAATAATGGTCATCCATATAGGTCGCATCAGCCTGAACAGCGAGCATCCCACCCATAAATTCCCATTCATAACGAACAAGAGCATTGATGTTCCACTCAGGCGTTAACACTGCAGTACGGTCAACAAACTGACCAGAAGGCAACTGATAGGCATCCTCGACGGTATTATCGATATAACCAACACCCAGCAAAACATCCAACCCTGCGATTGGTGACGCCTGTAACTCAAGCTCCCACCCTTTAACTTCCGCATCGGTATTGAATACATACTGAGTCAAACCTTCCAGACGGAATGCCTGATAATCGTTATAGTCGTAGTAGTATGCCGCACCATTCAAACGGGCCAGGCCATCGAAAAATGATGTTTTGAAACCAAATTCATAGGCATTCAGAACTTCTTCGTCAAATTTCATGTCCTCTGCTGTACCATTGGCCGGGTCACCGTCGATAAGATCGGTTGAATCCAGAGGCGCGTTAAAACCACCAGCCTTAATACCCCGGTTATAACTGACATACAGCAAAGTATCTTCACTGACATGCCAATCCAGTTCTAACTTGGCAGTGATCAAATCATCGTCGATTTCGGCCCAGTCAGACCGAAAATTTCCACCAGTGACATCCACACCACCGCTGGTAGCACCGTGTTTATTAAAACTAAAATAGGTACCGCCAAGCCCCAAAGGATCCGAATCCAGAATATTCATACCCTCGGGAGAGTCAAAACTAACCAGGGAGGATCGATAGTCGGTAGTTTTTTCTTCTTTGGACCAACGCACACCGGCAATGGCTATAAGATTATCAGTCAGATCAAATTCCAGCTGTCCAAACAAGGCGTATGATTTTGTTTCCGTTTCGAAAGGATTGCTTAAACCCGCACCGGTTCCCTGCAGAGGGAAGCCCAAGGCCGCCGAGAAAAAGTTTTCGGCATAACCGCCATTGCCAAACTCACCATCAATGTTTAAGTAAAATGCACCGGCAACCCATCTCATGCCCTCCATTTCACCACTGAAGCGAAACTCCTGCGAAAACTGATCGAGATCACTTTCAAGATAGAAATTAAAGAAATCCGCCGGACTCGCATCAGAATCTTCAATGTAGTCTTTTTCGAGGTGCCAGTAATCAGTAATGGCGACAAAGTCAAAAGAATCGAAGCTCCACTGGAAATTACTGGTCATCCCCTGAGATTCAATTTTATTTTGCCCAATAAAGTTATAGGAGCCTCTGCGGACTCCATCGTCAGGTTCTTGCCAGGCGGTTGCAGTGGATTCCGGAGTATCAACCAAATCAGGACCATTGAAATCTTCACCTAATCCTGTGGCAGGGTTAACACGCGCTGAACTGTGTTCGAAGAAACCGGCGTCGATATCCTGCTCACCCGCTCTGGCACTGATCAGCCACTCCCCTTTATCGGAAATATTGAACAGCAGCTGTCCTCTTACTGCCCAATCGTCGCCATTATTCAAATCCTTGCCAATATTGTTCTTGATGTAAGCATCGTGTTTATTACGTACAAAAGAGAAACGACCGGCAACATTATCAGTTAGAGGCCCACTGACAGCGCCTTCAAGTTTGGTTTGATCGTAACGTCCAAAGGTGGCTTCCAAATACCCTTCAAATTCTTCTGTCGGTTTTTTGGTGACGTAATGAACCAGACCACCGGTTGCATTACGACCAAACAGTGTGCCCTGAGGTCCTCTCAAAACCTCGGTGCGCTCAATATCAAACAATTGGAACCCTGCACCAGAAGCGGCACTGACGTAGGCTTCATCCACATAGATGGCGACAGGAGATTCCTGATGATCTTCTGAGAAGTCATTCTGGCCGACCCCACGGACACTCACAAAATAAGATGAAGGGCCGTTGGGTTGAATCGTCGTCACACCAGGAGACATGGCCGTCACCTCCTGTGCGTTTGAGTACCCTAGTTCTTTTAACTGATCTCCGGTAAAAGCCGTTACAGCAATACCAACGTCCTGCATGCTTTGTTCACGTTTTTGTGCTGTAACCACGACTTCTTCCAATACAGCCGCTGAAACATCCACAGTGGCAGCAATGGAACTTGCCAAAATCAGCCTGGTAAATCTTCCCGGTGCCTTACTAACCTTGCTCATAATCATATCCTCTATTTAATTATTCTCTCTGATAATGATTTGGTGTCATTTATTATGTTTTATTTTTTTGCGTTACTAAGCTCCTTTGGTGAGGAAAAAACCTGTGATGTAGACATGGACATATCCCCACCAGGAAGAACAATATTCCCCAGTTTTTTTAGGGTTTCCGCATCATAGACGGCGATATCATTATAGGTTCCGGCCAGATACAACTTGCTGCCATCCGTAGAAAAGTTGATGCAATAATAGGTTCGCTCAAGATCAATACTCTTTATGACTTTCTGGGAATTGACATCAAAACGCTTGAGCTGTGTAAGAACACCGTAAAATTCATTCGGCTTTCCTGGTCTGTGCATGCCAGTGAAGAGGACGTCTTCCAGTGGTGCAAATTCAGTAACATTGGTTTTTCCGGTAGATAAAATAACCTGTTCGAATCCCCAAAAATATTCAGCCTTGTCGGGATCACCTGACTCATCAAATTTGGCGATAGAGTACATGCGAATAAATTCATCACTGACTCGGCCGATTGGCCATACCGTCAAAATATCCGGCTGGCTAAAGCCCGGGCGATTCGCCGTACGGCTGGGAATGACCGTCTCAATCTTTCCAGTCTTGGGTTCAATGGAATACACATCGGGTCCCGACAAGTACACCAATCCATCATCTGCGGTCTGAATGATATTTATTTGGCGAGGTACGGGATAAGTGCGTACCGGTTTGGCCTGCAACCCGGCATCAGCTTTATACACTGCAAACTGAGTATCCAGCACCTCATAGTGGTCATTCATAATTCGGACAGGATTATGAACGGTAAAGACCTCTTCACCATCTGAACTAACCGCCAGGGAAGCAATACTTTTGACACGGATATTGCCATTCGACAGATCCGTAGAAAATGTCAGATCACAGTTACGAACATCAATCCCCCAGATTTTTCCGAAACGACCCGCAAGTACATAGGCGGTAAGCTTGTCCGGAGACATCGCAACAGTACCCGGTGCAGAGTCACCGGGAAGTTCACAGGTCCTGTCGATGGTTTCTGTGGCCAGATTTATCACATGAAGATTATTTGGCCGATTAACCACAACCATATAATCAGGCTGCTCAGCGTAGGACATAGACGACATCAGGGTTAAACTGGCGCTGATGAGTACGGTTATTATTGTATTTAATGACATAGAGAAACCTTTAGTGTTGTTATTTATCCGCAGGAAACACTTCGCCCAGCTTGCGCCAATCATTACCGGCTGAGTCTGCACCCTTATCCCAATCAGGATAGGTGTTCATAACATCCGGAACCTGTGCGGGCCACCAGCAGGGGTCGGCACAGCCATACAAATCTGATTCCATAGGCTGACAGAGACCTGCCACGCCACCGAAGGCATCCACCTCCCAACCGGGATCCGTGGTGCTGGTACAGCCAACCACAGATTGCATGGCAACGACTTCTTCCAGATGCCCATCACTTTCCTTATCCAATTCCATCGCTGCATCAACCTGGTGAGCCTTAGGATTTACAGGTTTTAAAAACTTCATCTAAAAATCTCCCTAGCCGGCTCGACGAGTGGCAATATAGCGTTCAATAAAATTCGGATTTTCACGCATGATTCGGGCATAGCCCTGAAGCGCAAAATCGATCCAGTCCCTCATTAAATCGCAGTAATGGTAAGTGGGGTGTTGGGGGTCGTTATAGCGGGCATAGCTTTCGTGATAACACCCCCCTGAGCACAGGTTGCGAATCCAACAGGTATTGCAGCCTTTTTCGGCCCGATCCAGACGGTCGTACAAGAACTCTTTAAGCCCTTCAGTGTCTAAGCCATCAGAAACACTGCCAAACAATGGCAGTTCTGAGCCGGTAAACCGGTGACACAAATTAACTCCACCCGCATGATCAATAGCAACCATTCCTATGCCAGCACCACATGGCAGCGCTTTTTTGGTGCCTTCATGAATATCCGTCAGAATCTGATGAAAATTGGAAAATCCCAGAACTTCATTTTGACAGGCGGCATCCACGTAACGCTTGCCCAGGGTTTTCATGTTGGCAAAAACAGCTTGCAGCTCAGATTCCGACAAGTTGTAGTCGCTCACATCCCCAGAAGTTACCGGAGCAAAACCCACCTCATCAAAACCAACTTCGTGAAACAGATGATCAAATATGGCTTCTATATCGGTCGTACCTTTAGTCAAAGTGACTCGCGCCCCTACAGGTCTGGCGTCATAGTGTGACAAAAGGTAATCAACTTTCTTTCGGACAACGTGATAACTGCCCTGCCCGCCGACAGTAATCCGGTTTTTATTATGAATCGTTTCGGGACCATCCATACTGACAGCCACACCGATGCGATGCTGCTGGAAAAAATCGACAATTTCCGGAGTCAACATGGTGGCGTTAGTGGTAAGAGAAAAATCCACAATCTTGTTAAGCTCTCCAAACCGCTCTTTTGCGTAGCTCACCACCTGGCGGATCAGACCCATATTGATCAATGGTTCGCCTCCAAAGAAAACCACATTGTAGCGATCCTGATTGGGTGACTCTTTGAGCATCATTTCAATGGATTGACGGGCAGTTTCAAAACTCATTTTCAAAGAGTTAACCGGCGTATCCAGATCTTCCTTGTAACAGTAACTGCAACTCAAGTTGCAACCGGTATTGACATTCAGCACCAACGTCGAGAGAGGAAGATCTTCAATCGTTGGAATGTTAACTTCCGCTTCAGGGTGATCATCACGGGCAACAATCTGCAAGCGTTCCAGGTCATCAATTAATTCTTCAGAGCTATCGCTCACAGGCTGAGCTTGTTCCAGCGCTGTCAGCGTCTCACTTGACGAGGAATCCAGCTCAAACACACTGGATGTCGGAACATGGAAAAGCATTTCCCGTCCATCATCCACAAAGCGATGGCTGTTTTTTGGAATAACTTTTACGACAGAGTTCATAGGACGCTCTCTTTTCTCATCGGATTGGAGGATTATTCCAACGCTGTACAGTAACCAACAACTCTGCTTCTGCGCTTAGGCTCTTCGACTTTGTATTGAGGTTTGCTACAACTTTTAAGCGACCAGCATTGTTTGTGCCGTATTTACGGTCAGGATTGGGGCCTGCATCACCAGGAGTAAACACGCCCGTTTCACGGTCAATTTCACCGGCAAACTCCAAATCCCGATCTCTGATGGCAATCTCATCAAACGCTTGCAACTCCCATTGAGCGGGCATAATGCCTATAAAGACGTCGTCATCAGTTCCTGCCACACCATCGTCGCCAACATCATAGGCACGGGCCTCAAAGACAGCTTTCACTTTTTCCTGACTGCCGCCTGCTCCGCCTACCCTTGCTACTGCATAGGCAGGAGTAACCTCGACATGATCTACCGAACGGTAAAGCGTTAAAGTGTCTTCCAGTTTCTGTTCTCCGACCTTGACCGTCACAGGCTCCGCCCGGGACACCTTGTCGGCTCTCACTTTCAACTGGATGGTGTCTTTTGTCTGTCCCGTGGTTTTCAGAACTTTTATATGCTCACCGAGATCGACATTTCCTGTCAGATTTACTCCCTGAATGGTCAAGTCAACTGTTTTTCCAGACTCAATATAAGTTGGTGATACTGACAGTACACGAGACTCGTCGGCACGAACGGCTTGCAAATCAATACCCAAAGGCTCTTGATTTCGCAGGAACATCCGGCCATTAAGTTCTTTACCGGATTTATTCATTGCCAGAACTTGCTTGTAGGACTCTTCACCAATATTCAGGTTTGCTCGCCACTCATAACCGCTATAGAGAATTGCTTCTCCCTTGCCGGAAACCTTTTCTCCATTCGCGTACTCGCCTGTCAACGTCAGCGTATACTTGTCGCGGGCAGTTTCCTCTGCCGTCATGGAACCATTGAAAGCTCCTTTACCCGGCCTATGCCCGGCCAATCTCCAGCTGCCAGCCAAACTGCTCTTTTCAGCAGCCTGCCAGTCATCCCAGACTTTTTTATCCAGACCAAATTGCTCGGAGAGATATGGAACCGTCTCGTTAAGGGCAATTCCAAACCAGTCACGATCACGCCCCATTGCCGAAAATTCGATACTAGGCCATTGACCCAGATGAAAATGAACCAGTTTTTCCCATTCACCCTGCTCCCGGCGTTGTAGTCCAACACGAGCCTCAGAGTGACAGCGAGCGCACATTTCTTTCAGTTCAGATCCAGTATCTTCAACATGATTGAGGCGGCGCTCCAGAACATAGCGATAAGGGGCACTTTCTTCAGGAGTAAGCCCTTGGGTATCCGCAAGATACTTAACCAGACTCTGTCTCTCGTCGTCCGTAATGACTGCCCCATGAACCAGTTGCATTCGAGTGATGGTCATTAACCACCCCTCAGGGGTCTTGCGCTGATGACTGATACGACTCAACTGCAACGGGTTCTGCGCTTCCGGAATATGGCAACCCATACACCGGTTCTGAAGTATATCTTCACCCTCTACTGCACTTTGGGAATCACCTGCAACATAACCTGAAAAGGCTATAAGTGATGCAACACCAATGGCTTTAGCACCTTTCCAGCTGAGTGGGTTTAAGCTCTTAATCACATCGCTCTCCTGCAACTTGGATTATGGGTATCGTTAAGATGCTAATGCAGATGCAACATCGCCAATGCCAATCGACGGATCATTGTCATAGGCAACATAGGTGTGTTGAATCAGGTGATGAGGTCCAATATTTTCATCGGAAGAGCTGCCGCCAAAGAAACCTGTACCCACCATGCCCGTTTCTGCCAGATTTGTTGTTAAGCCGGCATTGCCTGTCATGCCTGGAGAGTTCACTGAAATACGACACACTGGCAAGGCACTGGTGTATTTAACAATGGCATTTGAATCATTTGCGTGGATGACGGCTGAATGACCTTTACCCATCAGATCCAGCATCTTCTGCGCAGCTTCAATACCCCCATCAATCCCGCCATCAACAACTTTAAAACCCATTACCGGGAACATTTTTTCTTTGCTGACCGGCTCGTCATGGCTGATCTGTTCGATTTCAAATACCAGAGACTGCACACCTTCAGGAATCGTGACACCTGCAGCTTCTGCTATCCATTCAGGCCCTTTACCCAATGCGGCGGGGTTACCAGCGCCGTTTGGAAACAGAAAAGCCCGCAGTTTTTGTTCATCGTCACCGGATACGAAATAGCCTCCACCTTTTACAATGGCCTGGCGTAATTGCTCAGCAATTTCACGATCGGCCAGCACGACAGATTCACTGGTGCAAGGCAGCGAGTTATCAAAGCTGTTACCAATGACAGCTTTGACTCCCGCCTGCTCTACATCTGCACTGGCGTGTACGTAGCAAGGCACATTGGCTGCACCCACTCCCACTGCAGGGTTACCTGAACTGTAGGCCGCATGCACGAGCGCAGCGCCACCGGTCGCCATAATCAGACTCGTACGTGGATCGCGCATCAACACATTGACCAATTCAATATTCGGTTCACGGATAATTTGGATGCATCCTTTGGGAGCTCCCATGCTCTCTGCCACCTCTGCCAGATATTCAGCAGCGTGTACCGAGCAATGCTTTGCAGCAGGATGCGGACACAAGATCACGGCATTGCGAGCAATCAAGTTAGCCAGCACCTTGAAGTTCACGGTCATGATGGGGTTGGTACAAGGCATGGGCGCCAGAACAACACCCGCCGGCTTGGGGATGCGGAACATTTTTTTCTCCACATCCAGAACCGGTTTTACATAATCGGCGACGTTATAAGTTTTGATCAGTTCAGATGATGTCGCCAAATTTTTTGCGACTTTATCTGCCACCTTGCCATATCCCGTTTCTTCTACGGTCCATTTCGCATAGAACTCGGCTTTTTCTGCTGCAGCTGCAGCGACTCGCTGGACAATCGCCTCAACCTTTTCCAACTCAAATCCGGAAAACTCACGAGCTGCCTGCTCTGCAACGGCATATATCTTGTCGATTTCCTGTTGAAGGGCAGGACTCAAATTGGCTTCAAGCATAAGAACTTTCTCCGGTTGTTATTTATTTATTATCAGCCTGCAATAGAATACGACCTCCAGATATTGGACGACCGATCTAATTGTTAAGCATCAATTTACGCCTCTTGAAGATATTGATCAAGTGTCCTAAATTTAAAAATTGATATTTATTTACAACGCGGTTTCGGATAATGAGTGCAATTTCCTAGTGAGGACGGCCAGCTGATATAGTTCGGTGCCATTTTCTCGCCAAAGGAAATAACACAATGAGCTATAAGCAGCTGACCGAAGGTGAACGATACCA
>NZ_JAHKRS010000013.1 GCF_018863235.1 Pseudomaricurvus albidus | reverse complement strand
TAATGGATCGGCTGAACAATCGTCCCAGAAAGACAAGGGGCTGTCGATCACCAAACGAATTATTTATGGGGCAGCGAGTGGATTTGCTCGCTGCGTAACGGAATTGCAGTTATTACTTGAAACTGCGAGTTTAAGGATAACTGGGGTATCGATATTGTTAAGGAAGAGGCGCCGAAAAAAGTTGGCATTAATGACAATGTCAGTGGTAGTGGCGATGTGTTGGACTTCAGTGCAATTACCGCTACTGTTCCTGGTGAAGGAAATTTGACAGTCGACCTGTACAGCTCGGTGAAAAAGGGGGCTGGTGATGCAACCAATGGTTGGCTTTATACCGAGCCGACTCCTACGCAACTGGCCAGCACGACAGAATTTTATGGCATCACGGTAAAAGAAAGAACCAACACGGTTAGAAATGCTGTCAATATTGAGCAGATAATGGGTGGAGCGGGAGAGAATACGTATACCTTCCACGATAACTGGGGGCAGACGTTTATTGACAGCAGTTTTGTTGGTCTGGAACGCACCCATAACCTGGTCATTAACGACACCAAGTCCGGCAATAAAAAGGGTACTCTGGATTTTAGCAACGTTACCCATGATCTTACCTTTGAACTGGGAAGCGGTAACCTTCTGGGGACAACCTCAACCGTAACCGTCACGGCCACCTCGGTGGTAAAAATCAAGGTTGGTACGGTCACTAAAGAAGTGACCTTTACCTACAATGTTACGGTAAATAATGTTGCCAATATTATTGGTGGCAAAGGCACCAATACCTACATCATCAAAGACAGCAAAGCACTGCAGGGAAAAATCACAACCCCTGCTGAAGGTAACAATGTACTGGACTACTCCCAGTATAAAAACACCGAAGATGCTATGGTCGATGTCCGCAATAATGCTGCCCTGGCGGCCAGTGGATTACTCAATAGCGACGCTAATAACACGACGCCGATACCGACCGCCGTTAAAGAGAAGCAGCAGTTGTTGCTGGCGCAAAATAAAACGCCGACAGTGGCTGGTGCAGCCAAACCGCCTGAGAGCTTCAAGATTTCCATCGGCGGTGTGGAAACCATTACGATTCAAAACCCCGAGGTCAAAACCGGCATGACCAAGGCGCAGGCGTCTACCCTCCTGCGCGCCGATATTGAAAACGCGTTGAATAACCTGTTTATTAAGAAAACTACGACAGGTAACACCACGCTACCACCTACTCCCGTGGCTAAGTTTTTTACCGTGACAGCGGCGGGTGGAGATGCCACCAATCATGGTTTCCAGATTGAGCTCCTGACGCCGGCGGATTATCCGGAAATGTCTCTGGTGGTGGAAAAGGTTAAGGAAGTGAAAACCTCCGGTGGGGTTTATGCCACCAATGTCACGCTGGTGTCGGAGCCCGATCAAATTACCGTCAATGGTACTACCACTACGATAGTACAGAAGGTGACCTCCAACGGGCCATTGCCTGCAGATCGTTATGTACTGACAACCACGTTGACTCGTACAGAGACGCTACTGACTGAGGTGGCTAAAGGCGTCGCCGCCATCAAAAGTGGCGGTATTGACAAAATTGACCGCCTGATTGGTGTCAATGAGGACGGAACCAGTACCGGCGGCGGTAAACGTCTAATCGTTATGGGCGACTTTGGTGTGTTGGCCAATAGCACCGGCGCCGGTAGTGACCTGTTATTTATCGATAACACGACATTGACGACGCAGGGACGTCATTGGAATGCCGGCGCGGGCGAAGATATTGTTGGCGGCACCAGTCAGGATGACATTCTATACGGCGGTGCCGGCAATGACAGTGTTGGCGGCGGCGCCGGCGATGATGTTCTCAAGGGGGATGCAGGTAACGATCGCCTGACCGGTGGTACGGGTAATGATTCCATGGATGGCGGTGTCGGTGACGATACCCTCGATGGTGGCTGGGGCGACGACCTGCTCTACGGCGGCACCGGTCATGATGTATTGATCGGTGGTGTCGGTGATGACACCCTGATCGGAGGCACAGGCTATGACCAATATGTCTTTACCGATAACTGGGGTAACGACCTGGTTATTGAGTCGAAGGCGTTTGACCTGCTCAAAAACAGTGACGGGAAAACCAAAAATGAGGCGCTGGCAGAGCGTGGCGATGCGCTCGACTTCTCGGCTGTCACTCAGAATATGACTTACCTTTTCAACAGTGGCAGTCTGGTAGCTGGTGCAGGTCTTTTCATTCAGGATCGAATGAGTCTGGCGAATCGGATACTGGGTTCGGGCACGGTCAGTGGGCGCTTTGCAGGAAATGCCAGTACGGTAACCGTTAATGATCAGGGTAATGCCAATGAAGTACAGCGGCTGTTTCTGGGGGGGGCGACCGGCGGCAACTTTACCTTGTCGTTTGATAAGTTCCTCAAGGCCGATGGCAGCTTGGCCGGCTTGCAGACAACGGGCAATATCTCCGCGGCTTCCGGTACTGCTGCGGCCATTAAAACCGAGCTTGAAGCCAAATTGCGACCATTGCTTGGTGACATAATCGGTGATCTGGTTAAGGTAACCAGTGTTGGCTCTGGCACCAGTGCTTACGATATTGAGTTCCTGAAGCCGGCCTATACCAATGTGCCCCTGTTAAAAGTGAATGGGGCTTCGCTTACGTATCCTGACCCTACCCTGGTAGTGAAAAAGCCGGGCAGTAATACTGTCGATGCGGGTAACGTTGTCACTCGGCACACCAACGGGTCTCTCACCCTGGACCTGGGGATGAGAGAGACCGGTACTTTCAGTTTTACATTTAAGTACACGAAAACCGAAAACGGGGTGATCACTCCGAATCAGTCTGTGACTGTGAGTCAGGTGACGACTACAGACCCAACCACAGGGGCACAAACCCAGACGCAGCTAAGTATGGGGGCAACGCCTTTTGATACCGCTGCGGCTATTCAGGCGGCACTGGCAGAGAAAAATATCTCTGCGATCGTCACCCTGGCCAGTGTGGGCAACAAGTTCGATATTGAGATCTTCAATCCGGAAATCAGCGATCTCTCAACTCCCACCCTCAACCATAGTGCATTGAAAGCCAAGCCGGATGTTTGGACCCAGACGCAAGGCTCTTCAGTGCGTGAGGTTAAATCGCTGGTATTGAATAATGCCAAGAGCGGTAATTTCACCCTTAAAGTGGGTAGCTACAGCACCGGGCCAATCACAATCGCAACGACGGAAGAGCAGACGCGATTGAATATTGAGGCGGCACTCAACAGTCTCAAGCGAAGCTTTTTGGGTTCAACCTATACCGTTGAAGTTAAGAAAGTAGCGTATACCGATGATCTGAAAGAGTGGCAGATTACGTTCACAACTCCGGATTCCAGCAATGTTGCCGATATGCTGGTCAATGTGACCAACCTGGAGAATACCACCAGCAAATTAATTACCGGTAGTGTGGTCACACTGGCCGAAGGCAGTAAAAAAGGTGCTGTTAAGGCAGTTGAAACCATTATTGCCGCCAACGCCGATAGCCACTTTATATTTGGCAGTGCCGATCCCGGCAAGATGCTTGTCGCTGCCGCCAACCCGCTTTACTCACCTGGTGAAACGGTTATTGATACCAGTTTGTTGACGGCAAATGGCCATGTGCTGGATCTGGATTTCAGTCATGTGACCGACGAACTCAATTTTAATTTTGAGCAAGTGGGAGCCATTAAAGAGGTCAAAACCCTCAAGCTGGACGCTACAGATAACGGCAGCTTTGCCCTGACTTATGAGGTTAAAGAGAAACAGCGTTTGACCTTGAGTGGCTCACAGTTGCCATCGGGCACCTTCAAGCTCAGTTTCACGGACCCTGTGAGTGGGCAGGTGAAAACGACGGCAGCTATCACCATCGAAAAAAATACTGCCGACGGCACCGTCAATATCACCCGAACTGCCAATAACATAAAGAATGCGCTTAACGCGCTCTCAATTGGGGGAACTCCGGCAGGTAATCTTAATGTTACGGTAACGGGAGCCACGGTTGACGGGTCACCGTTGCCAACAACCGGTGGTACTACCGCAGCTGATGTGGTCTATAAACCCAATACCTGGGATATTGTCTTCAATAATAAACAGTTGATGGGCGTTGAACTGGCCGAGCTCACCGTGTCGGCGACTTCTGCGACGGCAACGGTTACCGAGATGCGCAAAAACCAGCGTCTCACGACCAACAATATTGACATAGTGGCGGGCCAGAAAGCGGGCAATATGCTGGCCATTGAGAATGCGCTCAATGCGATGTTGGGCGAAGGCGCTGTTAAGGTCAAAGAGCCTCGCAAGCTCGTTGTGGGGGATAACCCCGACAGTGGCAAGTATGTTTACAATATTACTTTCAATACGCCTCTGGATGTTGACTTAATCAAAGCCACTGCGCCGGCAGCCGGTCAGCCGGCATTTACTTTTAACTTGCCGACGACAGCCCTGACGACAACCAAAGAAGGTAATGCCGGTCAGACCGCATTAATTGTTGAGCGGGTTCTGCCTCGTTCGGAAGCCTTCAATACCGAATCCTTGCTCTCCGGTGTTGTACAGCAGGTGTATGAGAATGAGGTTTTCGAGAGTTATCGCTTTACCGATGTCGGTGTTAATACGGTTGTCCGTGGCGGTCTTAATGCCAACACGTTTGCCATCTCTGGCAGCGCGACTTTTGGCGGCACGATTGTCGGCGGTACAGGGCTCAAACCGATATCGGCTCATTTGAACCTGGGGGCGATAGATACGCTGGCGGATCTGATGAATCTGAATCCGCCTGACTTGGCGGTGAAAAATACAGTTGATGTGACCGGCGGTGGTTTCGCCAGCCTGATTCAGCCGACCTATATCAACCTTACCGAATCCTCTCTGTCGTCAGTACGGGTAAATACCATCAAGGATGGTCAGTCCGGTAATGAAATTCAGCGCCTTGTTATTCCAACGGCCAAAGCAGGCGCATTTACACTGACCGCTGCCGGTAAAACCACGGCGCCAATTTATCTGGCCTTGCCTACCGTGCAAAAGGTACTGGTCTCAGACGGTGCCAGTGGCAACGTTACTCTTAGTTATAAAAATTCACTGAATGCAGATGTTTCTGTCAGTTTTGATGTCGCCGCCTCACACACAGACGTGGCGCGGGCCATCAATGATAGTCTGAAAACTACATTTACCACTATTACTGAAGATGTGGTTACGGTTACTAAGGATGGTGCAAATTTTGTCGTCACCTTTGTTAATCATAACTATGTTGTTGATCTGAATTTACAGACCCAGCCCACAGCAGGCAGTGTTGGCGTCGTCGATGTAACAACCACTTCGGCGGACAAGGCTGCCGTGGCCAGACGAATTCAGGATGCACTCAACCGTGCTCTGAAAGCCGCGCCGACTGATCCTGATCTGGTCGTTGTTAACCCGGCTAATCTGGCCGGCACTACCGCTTGGGATATTACCTTTAAAGAAGCCAAAGACCAGGATCCGATAACCTTTGCCGATGTGTCTTTGAGTAAAGCCAGTGTCACAGCCAGTGTTACCGCGAGTGGCGCTGTGGTACAGGCCGAGCACACGCTGACATTAACCCATGCCGATAGCAGCAATCCGAAAGATTTTAAGATTACGGTGGATGGTAAAACATCAGAAACCATCGCTGCGACCGCCAGCGCTTCGGCCATTAAAACCGCGTTGCAAAAGTTGATTGATTCAAATGCGTCACTGGCATTGGGTAAGGTTACGGTGACAGAATCTAGTGGTACCTACACCATTAAATTCAGCAATGGCACGGTTAATACAATCACGGCGGCTGATGTCGATGGTCATTCTCTGGGTACTTCAACTTTAGTAAACCAGGGCCAAACCAAAACCCAGCAACAGGATTTAGTTCTCAAAGGTGCGACACAAGGGGTGGTGGGGATTACCTACAACCTCAAAAACAGTGCCGGTACTGCGCTAACCGATACTGTCTATGTCGATTTGAGCCAGGCCGTAGTTACGGGTGTATTCAATCGTGCTTCGTTTGCGACTTTGCTAAAGAGTGCTCTTGATGCTTCACTGACCGCCAAACTGGGTTCGCCAGCATCAGTGCTGGTAACCGATGCTACCTCAAAGTTTACGATCGCTTTTCAAAGTGATGTGACTGCGACTAACCAGATTGAATCGGTAGCCGTTACGTCTTACGGGCTGAAATCAAAACTTGAACTGCCCACCGCTGTGCAGACATTTGCTGTTGGCAGTCTGCCGGTGATTATCGATCGTGTTGATCAGACTAAAACCAATCCGGTTTATAGTTTCAGCATGCCGGTACCTCCAACAGGCGGCTCCCTGTCGGGCAGCTTCTATATCAATTACGCCGGCAAGTCGACGGCTGAGATCCCCTACAGCGCAACACCTGCTACCCAGATAAACGCTATAAAAGCGGCCTTGACTGCCGCAGGTTTGCCTTTTGTTAATGTCACCGGGCTGGGTACATCAGCCAGCCCATATCTGATTGAAATGCAAGCCAAGCTCGGTGAAAGAGATAAGACGCTGACAGTCAATGGCACTAAGTTGCTGGTTACTCCGGCTGCAATCAGTCATGCAGGATTAGTGACCATTAAAGATGGCAAAACCACGCAAGTGAATGAGCAGCAGCTCATTACCCGGGTCGACCCCACCGTGAAGACCTTTAAGCTAACGATCAATGGAGTGAAGACTCGAGATATTTTCTTTGCCCAGACAGCAGCGCAAACGGCGAATAATATTTCGACGGCTATCAATAGCATGGTGGGTCTCGGCAAGGTGAGTGTTGTGGCCGGTACACAGCCGGACACCTGGGTGGTTGAATTTATTGATGCCACGCCTTTGTCGGATGCCGATACCTTGATTGCCGGCAGTGATGTGCCGTTGATGACAAGCTTCGTCAAAGATGATTACACCCAAAAAGTACTGACGGGTTTGAAGTCGGGCTTTACCGGCAAGGTTCAAAATATTCAGAATGTCACCTACGGTGCGGGCCTCAATGTAGTTGTCGATGGCAATTACACCCCGAATGGATTGGGGCTCAACCTTGGCAGCAATCTGTTTGAGGTGGGCGGCAATATTATTTCCGATCAGTTTGGCGGCGGGGTATTGGGTACCTTTGTCACCGCTGCAACAGGTAGCGCACTGAGCGGTGAGTTTTCTTTGCAGCCCGATGTCACTTTTGCGCCGGGTGCGCACATTCTTGCTGGTGGCCTGGGCGCCGACACCTATAAGTTTGGTGGCTACTGGGGCTTGGCGGCAGTGGTCGAGCAGCCGGACATAGAAATATACGGCACCAATGCCCAGTTCTTCGATACGCTGGATATGTCCGGCGCCGGTTACGGTAAAAAAGGCCAGGTAGCTGGCCGTGCGATCAAGAATACCGTCAACTATGACATCTTCGAATTAACTACCGATAATATTGACCAGTGGCGTCAGTGGCTGGATGGCACAGGACTTGAAACGCCTCCCCTTTCTGCCGGTACCAATCTGATTATTGTTCGGGATGAAATTTTCAGCCAGTACAGCGGTTCTTCCATTGCTGAAGGATTGGCGTTAGGCGGTAGTGTGGTCGTGGCGACCGGTATTGAAAATATTGTCGGCGGTGGTGGCGATAATATTTTTACTTTTCACGGCAATGCGCGCATCAAGGGTGTTATTTCCTCCGAAGGTGACATCACACTCAATTACGCAGATTACAGCACCGGATTTGATTTTACTTTTGATAATGACGCTAACTTTACCGGCGAAGGGGTTACTGTTGATGGTAATGCCGGTATTGCCTACAAGCTGTTTGGTGAAGATCAGGTGGATGTCCCGGTTTGGGGGACAATTGATTTACCGGTCGTAAAATTTGGCAGTGCAACCTCGGTGCAGGGTGAGCGCTGGAATGGTCTCTCCGGAATACTTAATGACGCGGTTGATTCTTCTTCCCAGTGGAAATTATCCAACAACGCGGTAGCGGGTTACACCAAAGTTATTGGTTCGGTTGGTAACGATACCTTTGTCGGTAATGATAACGACAATATCTTTGTTATCGGTAATGGCGGTTATGACAAAATTACCGGTGGTGAATCTGATGAGCAAGGCAATACCATCAGCTTTGAAGGTCAGACGGGTGATTACAAAATCGTTTTGTCCGGTAATAAGGTTTATCAGGACCTGGGCAATGAACGCCAGACGTTGGATTTAGCGGGCAGCGCCGGTGATACCATTACCCTGGCAATGGCTGGCGACAGTGTGCTGGCTGATTTCTCTGTCGATGTGACTCTGGGCGCAACGCTGGCCGATAGTGCTGTTGCGATTGCCGTGGCGCTTAATAACGAACTGGGTGCGGGTAGTGTGAGTGCCCGGGTTGAAGATGGGCTGGTGGTGGTCGAGTTCTTGCAGCTTGATCGCTATCACAACCTGACGCAGATGAGCGTGACCGATGGCGCTGCGCTGACGGCGGCCAGCGATGTCGGCGAAGTACAGGCGCCGGCGAGTGGTATTAACTACATCCACCGCCTGACGTTTGGCAATTTGCTGATGGGTGGTACTTATTTCCTGACTTTTGATGACCCTAATAATCCAGGCGAGACTTTACCCATCACCCTGGAAGCTTCCCGTGATGTGAATACGTTAGCCAGTGAGCTGCAACAGGCACTGTCAGATGCCGGCGTTGGGGCTGTGGTAACCGTTAACGACGCGTCGATTTATCAACTGGATATTGAAATAACCAATCCGGCCGAAACTGCACTGACTAATGTCGTTTTTGATTACGCTGGTTTGGTGCATGGTAGCCACGCGGCAACTCAGGCCGATGGCGCAGTTGCTATTGCAGAGTTCAGTGATATTCAGAACCTGGAAAGTGGCGAGGGTGATGACTGGCTGGAAGATGATGGTCGCGATATAACCGTGACATCGCTGGTGGATTGGGCGGCAACCCCAGCGCCTACCAATTCTGTTTATGAAATTGATTTTGGTACGACAACTCTGGCCGAGGGTGAAGAGGTTGCGATTTCGGTTATTGACCCTGAGGATTCCAATCATCAGGAGCGACTGTCGACATCGTTTGAACTGGGTGCAGACGATGCAGCCACGGCGACGAATATTGCTGATGCCCTGAATGAAATTGAAGGTCTGAGTGTTACCGTCACTGTTGTCAGTACAGGTGTCTTTGAAGTTACCTTCAATACACCGGCCAGTGAAGTTAAAGACCTGCGTATTTCTCCCAAGACGACGACATTCTATTTCCACGAAAAGTTTGGCAATGATGTGGTTTTCGCATCTGGTGGTGGCGACACCCTGGATTTCAGCGACGTTGAATCAGAGATTACGGTATCCGGGGAATTAACGGATTCGCTGGGCACTTATACTGAATACTCCTATACCGATGAGGCGGGAACCCGTCATTCGGTTAAAGCCTATGGCGACTTTGAGGTGGAGGGTGTTGAAAAACCTTCGTTCCTGGAAAGCGTTTGGACTGGGCTGACCAGTGCCGCCGGTTTTGGTGAATTACAAACCAGCAGTACGGCAGAAGGTAGTGGTGATTTAGATCTGACCGATAACGCTGCTGCCGAGATTGATTATCTGGTGGCGCAGGCGAAAGCTGCCTGGGAAGCTGTCTTGCCGGAAGGCTCAACAACACCCCTGGATGATATTGAGGTTGTTGTCGGTGCATCCGATTTGGGTGCCGGGGTACTGGCAACCACGGTTTATGCTGCGGGCAAGCATACCATTACCCTGGATGCCGATGCGGCCGGCGTCAGCTGGTTTGTCGATGCCGATGTGACTTCAACCGCTGACGATGCTCTGCTGGCTGATAGTATTGACCTGTTCACCGTATTAATTCATGAGATGGGCCATGCCATGGGCATGGAGCATCCAGATTTTGCTGCTCCGGATGTGATGGGTGAGGATCTCACGGCGGGAGTCCGTCTGTTGCCGACCTCGGATCACTTCAAATTATTGTCTGACCAGACCAAATTAAGCGTCGGCTTGGGCCAGTTTGGTAGCTGGGCTGCGAATATGGGTGACAAGATTAAAGACTACCTGAGTGATTCCACTCAAGTGCCTTTCACTAATCTGTCACTGGCTGATCTTCTGGGTGGTGGTATTGATACAGTGACTACCACGATCAGCGAAGAGATCCGTGGTTTTGCTGATAGGGTCGATCTCTTTTTCACAGGTAATACCGAAGCCACAACCAATGATTTATTGACGGCGCTGCGCGATGCCAATTACGACGTCACCATTGCTTCATCGTCCAACCTGAAAGAATACAGTGTTGCCCTTTCCCTGGCTGGTTTTAATCAGTTGGTCGATCTTGATCTCAACAATTTACTGGATCTTGAAATTGGCGGTTTGGATTTTGACTTGCCTATTGATATTGATCAGTCGCAACCGTTGGTGATCGATGGTGGTATTGACCTGCTGTTCAATTTTGGCGTCGATAACGATGGTGATTTCTATATTAAGGATCCGGGCCTTGATGCCCACTTTAATTTTGGCGAGGAATATATCGATCTCGTTGACATTAACGTAGGCACAGATGATCCAGGCACGGCAAGCTTTGTTGTCAGTGGTGATCACGAGGGCACTTTTGGCAGTACCGAAGCTGGCAAGTTGATGGTCGGTGACAGTTTCTATGTTGTCGGTGCCGATGGCGTTGACCAGATTTATAACGTGACCGATATCAGCTACGACGGTGTAACTGATACGACGACCATTACAGTCTGGGAAGATATTACTGTTGAGATGCTTCCGAAAGATGGTGTTCAGGGACACTTGATCAAGAGCTATGACTTTGGTGTCAACGTAGGCCCCCTCGGTGTTGATGTTAATGATTCGGTTATTTCGCTAGGCGCATCAGTTGGGCTCGGGTTTGATGGCAACCTGACTTACACCGATATGATCAGTGATGCTTCGGGTTCATTGATCAGTATGCCCAAGCTGGATGGTGATGCTCACTATGAAGTATTGCTGCCGATGTCGCTGTCCGGTGCCTTGGAGGGTTTTTCCAATACCACCGGTTATGTTGCCGCTTCCAGTAGTACCTTACCTGACAATGCCAGTCTGGCTCAGTTCTTTGCCAGTATTCCTTCTGCCGTAACCTTCAATAACCTGGAGGAAGTGTTCTCTCTGGGTGGGCTGTCACTGGATTTGATTATCGGTGGTGTCGACGAATTACTGAAAGATGTGGTGGGTACTGATACCGAAGTGTTGGGCCAGCAGTCCGGTAATACTATCACTTTCTTTGATGAGCGCTGGTCGAATACGTCGACTGTTCCTGCATCTACCTATAACGCCGTTGAAACCGACGGCGTGCAAAATAGCCGCTATGTGATTCTCGAAGATGGCAAGGGCCTGACTCTGAAGCAATGGAATGATGGTGCCGCCGATGTCTGGGGTGTAACCCGCTACATTGATAGTGTTTACAGTCTGGATATTTATGAGCATACCAGTTGGGAAGAAATCGGCAGCTACGATACCACCGAGGTTGCCCACGAGGAGCTGGCCTCTGGCGAAGTGACCGGTGCCAAAATAATTGATAGCAGTAGTGGTATTACGCTGCGTACCGGGCAGGAATTTAATCGCTATAACATTCAAGATGGCATGCTCTACGATGAGCTGCCGTTTGTCGGTGTCAGTATTGCGGACATTCTTGGCGATGGTGCCGTAAGTTTTGCTGAGGGCCTGAGTAACGCGGTTTCCACGGTTCGTGAAGCTTCAAAAAATATCCAGGAACTGGAGCAGAAGCTCAATGAAGAGTTGCGGGCGGTCCTGCAACCACTGGGTATTGCTGATGATGCTCAACTGGTCAGTATGAGCTATCAAAATTCGGCTTTCGATTTTGATTTGAATATTGATGCATTTATTGAGAAAGCCTTCGACCTTGATCTGGATATTGATGATCTTGATCTCGAGGGATGGTTGGGATTGGGCGAAGACGCTTTGCAAGCGATCAATGTTGAGGCTGATGCGCAGATTTTGTTAAGAGCTGAAGCCGGCCTGGATCTCGGGTTTGGCTTTGATCTGAGTGATGTCCGCCAGCCAGTTTTCTTTATTGATGAGCAGACCGGTATTCATGCGTCGGTAAAAGGCAGTGCCACCGATATGGGAGTGGCACTGGGCTTTGATATCGCTGGTGCCAACATTGGTCTGGTAGGCAAGAATGGTTCTGCTCTGATCGACATGGGCTTTTATGCCAATCTGGCCAACCCGCTGGGTGACAGTGATGGCGATGGCTATCTGGAACTCAATGAGTTGCGCGATGGCTTCCAGGCTAAAGCCTATGGCAGTGCGGGTATTAACTTACCGCTGTTCTTCCCCATTGAGGCCTTACCTTTAGGTGGTACTGATAAAGATCTCAATTCCGATGGCATTGCCGATAACGTGCTGCACGCCAAGGCCAACTTTACAGTCGACCAAAACGCCAACTTTGCTCACACATTTAATTACAGCCTGCCCAAGTTCAATATGAACTTTAATGTGGTCGCGGCGTTGCTGGAATTACTTAATGACCCGGGCACCATGCTCGATGGTCTGGAAGGTTTCTTTGGTGCCATCGATGAAGTCGCCGATGGCATTGATAATATGGAATTGCCGCTAATTGGCGGCGCGCCGTTTGATGATCTGGCCAACAGCTTGCGCAGTATCGGCGACAATGTGCTGGGTGAAAAGAGCGGGGCTGATTACCTCAATGGTCTGGGTAAAAAACTGCAGGATCTGGACGCCAGTGGCGGTAAAGTCTTTGAAGCCCTGCTCAACGAAATTCGTCAGGCCCTGTTTGACGGCTTGAGCGTTCTTGACGGTGATATGTTTGCTTTCGTTGTTGCCGATAAAGGTGAAGACGGTGCAATTCGTTACGACGACAATGGCAAAATTGTTACCCGTAAACCGACCAGTGCCGATGACATTGAATTAATTCTGTCACCGAACGGTTTGCTGTCTTTCGATATCAAGTTTGGCGGCACCCTGGTTGATGGCGAACTGCCGATTGATTTCTCAGCTGGTCTGCCAGGATTGGGGCTGGATGTTGATGCAGCACTGCGCGCCCAGATTGACTACCTGATGGGTATTGGTCTGGGTATCGGTAATATGGGGCTGGGGAATACGGTTGATATGGGGGTATTCCTCAATACTGCCGGTATTAACAGCAAGGGCGAAGAAATCGCGCTGGATGTAGATGCCACGTTAACGCCGGGTTCGACCGCTGAAGGTACGCTGGGTTTCCTCAAGGTTGAGGCAACCGATGTGAATACCAAAGGCGGCAGTGGTCTGCATGGCCACTTGGGCTTTGATATCAAAGATATCGGCGGCACTGCCGGTACTGTCGGTGGTGACGGACGTCTGGAAATTGGTGAAAAAATCGAGCTGGCAATTAATGCCAATGCTTACGCCGAAGCGGATATTTTTGTCAAAGTTGCTACTTCTGCAGCCGATGTATTGCCCGCGATCGATACCACCGTTCGTTACTATCAGGATTTGGCCAGCGGCACCTTGTCGACTAAATCCGGTGCCAGTATTTCCTTTGGTGATCCGCAGGTGACGTTGTCGAATGTTCGCCTCGATGTCGGCTCGGTATTTGAAAGTTTCCTCGGTGACACCTTTGAAACCATCTGGCAAATTGTCGGGCCGTTGAAGCCAGTGGTGGAGTTATTGAACACCACGGTCGATATGGGCGTTGCCAAGCTCAAGTTTATTGATATCGCTTATCTGCGCTTGCCTGCCGAACAGGTAGACACCGCCAAGAAAGTGATTGCGGCACTGGATGCGACGATTAAATTCCTTGAACAGGCCAGTATGCTGAAAACGGCTGGCTATATTAGCTTTGGTGATTTTAATCTCACCGGGGGTTATGCCTCCGATACCAGTGCGCCGGTATCGCAAAATAATGTTAAAGGTTCACAGGCTAATTACAGCAACCTGACCGAAGAGCAGAAAAAAGCACTTCAAGGCCCGGATCAGCAGGGCCTTGATGGCGGTAAGTCCAGTGCTTCGCGCACAGGGCCGAATACGGCGACCTTTGGTAATCCTCCAGGTCAGAAAAATTTCCGTATTCCTTTGTTAGAAGATCCGATGAGCGTGTTGCAGTTCCTCACCGGTCGTGGCGAAGTCGACCTGTTCTGGTATGACCTGCCAGATTTGTCACTGTTCTTCGAATACCAGAAAACCTTCCCGGTGTATCCGGGCTTTAACGTCGGTTTCTTTGGTGAAATCGGCGCCTATACCAATTTCGATTTCGGTTTTGATACCCGCGGTTTCCGTCAGTGGATGGAAACGGACTTTGATGCAGCTGAAACCTGGCGTTTGTTCAATGGTTTCTATCTGGATGATCACGGTCAGGAAAACACCGCCACAGATCAGGCTGAAATCCAACTGCGTGCAGCGATTGGTGTTGTCGCCAGTCTTGGTGTGGGTGGATTGGTTGAAGCTGGTGTCAAAGGTGGTATCGAGGCACTGATCAACTTCGATCTCAATGATATGGAGACGAAATTCCTCGATGACCTGCCGGTTGGTGACGGCAAACTGTATGGCAGTGAATTGATTGAGCGGATCACTCATGGTCCGCAGTGTTTGTTTGATATGAGTGGCCAGCTCAATCTCTTCCTTGAAGCTTTCCTCTGGATCGGTGTCGATCTGGGGGTAAGCAAACTGACCTTGTTTGAAGCCCGCAACCGCTTTGTTAACCAGGTGCTGGCCAAGTTTGATCTGGAATGTATCCACCAGGCGCCTGAAGACGTGGCGCATCTGAATGATTCGACCGGTGAATTGACGCTGCGTTATGCCGGCAGAGATTCTGATGGCGAACACAATTATCTGGTGGATGTGATGGCACCAGATACGGAAATCAGTTTGCAGAAACTGGTTGAAGAGGGTTTTGTTAATACCGAGTACTACACTAAGGCAGAAGAAAAAGCCTTGCGCGACCGCATCCGCGCACTGCGTGAAAACAATCCGGATGACGATATTATTATTGTCAGTACCGGCATGCGTGCTGAAGTATTCCTGGCAGGCGATGTCAATAGTCTGCGTATTGTGGGTACTGCAGGAACTGATCGCTACAGCCTCAAGCGTCTCAATGGCCGAATCAGTTCTGTCGTTGTCGACATGAAAGGTGGTGACGACTTCATCGAAATGATTGCCGATGAAAACACGGTGGGTGCCCTGGAAAGCCTGACGGTTATTGGTGGTGGTGGCGATGATGTCATTAATGTTGGTAATGCCTATTTGGGTGAATCAGGTATTTATGAAATACGGGGTAACGCCGGCGATGACCAGCTCGAGCTCAATGGCACCAATGGCCTTTATGCCGGCCTGACGATTTACGGCGGCGATGGTGACGACGTCATCATGACCGGAGACGGTAACGACACTGTTTACGGTGACGCAGGATTTGATTTTATCGCTACCTATGGGGGGGACGATACGATCCATGGTGGCGATGAAGTATTGGCTTACTTTACCGCTCCAGATGGTAATCAGTATTTGTCACCGGTTTATCAGGCCGATGGTTCACCATTTGACTATTACAACGAAGCGGGCATGCCCGTTGATGAATATGGTGTTGAAATTGATCTGACCGCTGAAAATTCTATTTTCCGCTCACAGTTTGGTGACTATATTCACGCCGGTCTCGGTAGCAATACAGTCTATGGCGGAACCGGGAACGATGAGATTTTTGTCGGTGGCACTGATGATCAGGGCAATCCGCTGCCTCAGGGCGATAACCATATTTATGGCCAGGCGGGCGATGACATCATCGACGCCGGTACCGGTTCCGTTAATGTCGATGCCGGTGAAGGTGATGACAGTATTGTCTGGAAGTATGCGCCGCTGGCAGCGGGTTCCACGCTCAATATGCTGGGGGGTGAAGGCTTCGATACCTTTGATGTCACGATTGATGACAACGCCAGTACCGTTGAGTTGGAAAAAGCCTTTAATGATGCATCAACGTCTTCACGATTGACGATTAACCAGACGCTGGAAAGTGTAGTTCTCGATCAGGTAGAAGCTCTGGTGCTGGATACCAAACGCGAGAGTGACGATATCATCATCGGCGATTTGATGGATACGTCGCTGCAGAGTGTCGATATTACACTGGGGCAGCGAAAAGCTGTCGAGTGGCAAGTCGAACGTGATGTGGATGGCCATCATCAGGTGTACCCGGATGGCTACTCTGGCATCCTCGACGAGGACGGCAACTTTATTACGGATGTCCGTCGTGCCAACTACTTCTACCGTTACGACTTGCAGGACGGCGGTAGCTATCTGTTCAATGATGATGGCTCTCCGCGCCTGATTGACATTACCAGTGCAGCGGATCTGAGTGACGCAACAGCGCAAAACGAAACCCAGAAAATCTGGCTGGCTGACGGTCTGGATGAAGTCACGGTCTTCTACGGTTACGACAGCAGTTTGGCGCAGAGTAACCGTTCGGACAGTAACAGTGCGACGCTGAGTGCGGATATGACGGCGGCTGAAGTGAAAGCCGCGCTGGAATCCATTACCGCGATTGGTGAAGTGCTTGTCACTGGTGCCGGCACCGAAACCAATCCATGGATTGTGTCACTGGTTTCTGCGACGACCGATATCAGTAATAACTTCCGCCGTCTGGCCACGCATTATGCGGTGCAGGATTATGTGGGGTCACTGACTCAGCGCAATGACAGTCGCGGCGCCGAGTATGTTTATCGTCTCGATATCAATGGCGCCGATTACTATTCAGATGCCGACAAGACCCCGGCTGTTACTACCATTGCCGATGTGGTTACTACCGTTGATCATAACAGCGCCCAAATGCTGTCGATGACCGCTCTCGAAGGTCATGGCATGGTCTGGTACGGCGACGAGGGGATTGCCCTGTCTGCCGGTGTCACTGTGGACGGCAGTGGTAATCCTGTGCCGGGGATGAGCAGCGCAGAAGTGGAGCGCCGCCTGGAGCTGTTGTCGGGTATTACCGATGTGACGGTGACCGGTGAAGGTACCAGCGAGAATCCCTGGTTAATCACGCTGATAGATGCTGCTACCGATGTTAATGGCGATTACGCGGTCTTTGAGTTGATCGCCGGTGGTGCTCAGCTTACTGATGTGGTGATCACCCGTACCCAGGCTGATGCGACTCAGGTGGTACCGCTGCTGAACGATCGTCAGTTGCTGGCATTATCGAATAGCACTGTGTTGGTTGAATTCTCCTATAACGGTGACAGCATACAGGCGGCCTATGACGGGACAGCTGCGTCTGTCGAAAGTGCATTATTAAGCCTTGCCGGTGTTCGTGAGGTGGCGGTTAGTGCCAGTGATGACGGCTGGCTGGTGCAGATGCTGGATGCTGATGCCGGAGCGGACGGTTACCACCTGCTCAGCAGTACAACGCTGGAGGAGGAAGCGGTACCGCTCGCCATTACTGCAATCACCACTACCCATGGGAACGATACCCAGTTTGTAGGTTTCGATACTGGTCGTGCGGTGGTCTGGTACGGGCAGCAAAGTGTGGAGTTGACTGCTGGCATGAGCGATGCGGATGTCATTGCTGCATTCGATACGATTACCGCGCTTAATGACACGGTTATTTCTGTTATTGATGGCGATGGCACGGCATCAGCACCGTGGCAAATCCGCCTGACGCCCGCCGATGACGGTGAGCGTACCTATGAAATCATCAAGCTTTCCGAGATCACTGCCATTGCCACGCCGGTAGCGTTGCAGGCTGCGGTTGACAACACCGCTATGCGGATTCAGTCACTGGAGTGGAGTGAGGCGGAGGCGACAATCTGGTATGGCGACCAGGGGGTCGACCTGAGTGAACTTACCGCCAGTGGCATCAAAGCCGCACTGGAATCACTGGATAGTGTTGGTGAAGTTCTTGTCCAGGGCAATGGCTCTGCCAGTGATCCCTGGCAGATCTATCTGTTGCAAGCCGATTTGAATGACGCCGGTGACTATCAGTTAGTGCGTGCTGAGGCGGACAGCCAAAGCGGCACCCCGGTTCAATCCGGTAGTGACATTTACACCCGCACACTGCGTACTGCATTGGTTGCGACCCAACAGTTATCACTCGAGGATTGGCAGGATCATGCCTACTTCAGCTACAACGGTGAGTCCGTGGTGCTGACGAAAGCGATGGTGGCCGCAGAGGTAGAGTTCTGGCTGGAGTCTCTTGAGGGCATTGACGATGTCGAAGTCAGTGGCGTTGGTAGTGAGGATGAGCCGTGGAGTGTCAGTTTTATTGCCGCTGATACCGATCCAGGTGGCGATCTCTATGTCATGGAGCGTACCTTCCATATTCAGCAGATGAGCGTCGAAAGCGACATGCTGAGTATTGCTGACTATGGTATTCAGACGTTGCCGGCTGACCAGCTGACCCATGGTGCCGTACTGGTCTTTAACGGTGCTTCAGTGAGCTTGTCAGCCAGTGACGCCATCGCTACCGCCGCTGAGCTGCAGTCCGCGTTGAATAATTTAACGGGACTGGAATCTGCTGTGGTTGCTGATCTGGGCGGTGGTGTTTTGCAGGTGACCTTGCCAGCCGGTGCGCCGGACGAATTGATCTATTTCAATAACGGCAGCGGTTCGCAAAACTCCGTGACAGCGCAGGACGTAACGGCGTCCATGCGCCTGCCGTTTGCGATTGACAGTGTCACCTTCAGCCTGACCGGGCAGACTGATATCACAATCAATAGTGCTGATTTCTCGGCGGCAACATTTAAAGATCTGTTTGCCAACACTTGGGGTGTGGTTGCCAGTGTTGATGATGTCGTGGTGACAGAAGGGGCGGGTAGTCAGCCCTGGGAGATTGAGCTGCTGGATTATGCCGGGGGTGATCCGGTAACCATGAGTTTTGGGCTCACGGCGGCATCTCTGGAAAGTAATTCGGCGTCCAGCTACAAAACAGTCGAGCGTCGTGACAATAGCGACAATTGGAATATTCAGCTCGATGGCAACGGCAATCATGCACTGGTTTCTGCCTTTGCCAATAGCGGCACAGTCGCCGCGTATCTGTCGGCGTTCCAGACCATTGAACGCAATATGCCGCGCATGATTGAAAAACCCACCTGGAGTGTGCCCGAAGGTGGCGGTGAAGCGGTTCTTGATGGGGGGACTGACTGGTTCGAAGATCCCACCTATGTGACCGATAAGGCCAATGACAGTGTTTTGATTAAAGGTGGCAGCAGCAGCGATCATTTTGTTGTGGGCCATCAATTACTCGACACCGGTGCCTCCGATCTGCAGAAAGATACCTCGACGGTTGAAGTTACTCACCAGCGTGTAGATAGCCTGGGTAATCTCAGTGATAACAAGGTGGTTATCACGATTCGCGGTGTCGACCTGATCGATGAGATCGATCCCAATACCGGTCTGCCACTGGATTCGACCGATACGGATTACGACCGTATCGAAGTGGATGCAGCCGGTGGTGATGACTGGGTAATTGCGGGACTGACTCCAAACCAGGAATTAATCCTGGGCAAGGATATCCTGTCCGACCAGATCCTCAGCGCACGTGCAGTGGATAACCTGAAGCTCACAGGAGGTACAGGTAATGACCGTATTGTTGGTACCTCACGTGATGATGTGATCAATTCAGGCGAGGGCAGTGACGTTGTCACGGGTGCCGGTGGCACCGACCGCTTTATCGATGTGGACGTGGATGGCGACATTGATACATTGATCGAAGAGCGGGATCTGAATTTCAGCCTGTCGGATGGTGAGTTGCATATCACCGGTTCCGAGCAATCACTGCTCGACCCTGAGCAGATGTTGCCAGTTGATGAGCGAGAAACGGAAGTCGGCCAGTTTGAAGTCTTTGCCCTGTTTGGTGGCAGCAGCGGCAACCAGTTTGCTGTGCGTGATTTCACCAAGGTGGCGTATCTCGACGGTACCGAAGGCAGTGATACCTATGTGACCACCCTGAGTGGTGTTGTCTCGGGTCAGTCCAATGTTCATGTGCTCGATAGCGGCACTGGCGCAACGGATTCGGACAGCCTGGAGATTCGTGGTGGTGATGTGGATGACACCATGCACATGAATGTCGATGCCAGCATGCAGACACTGCAACGCCTGGTGGCCCGAAACTTCGACCTTAGCTACGGCGGTGTGTCGGTCGAGGTAACTGCCGGTGATGACGCCAGCTCGTTGCGCAATAAAATCCTGGCCGGGAACATGGGCATCCGCGATGTCCGCGTCACCGGCACCGGTTCTGCAGCCTCGCCGTGGTTGATTGAGTTGCTTGATGCCGATACGGATGCTGAAGGCAACAACCTGTTGTTTGAAGTCTCTGATGCCGCTGCGGCATCCACAGGTGTAGTGCGCGCATTCGTTGAGCGTTTTGATGACGATAGCATTGCGGCAGCCTTGCTTGCCGGCAAACCGGATGTTGATGGTCTGTTTGAGCGTGCAGCCAATGAGATTCAGGTCTTCAGCCTGATGCCTGGTGAGACTGGCGACTATACATTGAGCTACAACGGTAAACCGACGCAAACCCTGACAGAAACTTCCAACAAAGCAGACATTGAACTTGCGCTTGAGGCCCTTGATGGTATTCGTTCTGCGACGGTAACCGGTAGTGGAACCAGCACTGACCCGTGGTATGTGTTGCTGAATGATGCCGATGTTGATGAGCAGGGCAACTATTTCTTGCTGGAGAGCGACAACGCAACATTGATTAATGCACCGGTGGATATCGCTGACGCCATTGCCAGTACCCGTCCGTCAATCTCGCTGGCGAATCCAGCCGAGTACCAGCGGGTTTACTACAACAGCAGTACCGAGAATATCGTCGTCTATGGTGGCGAAGGTAACGATACCTTTGTTTCTGATGCGACAATGGGTGCGCTGTCTGTTTATGGTGAACAAGGCAACGATAACTTCCTGGTTGGCCGGGTGATTGACACCACGTTTGTCGATGACGGACACGGTAACCAGATAGAAGTGGTTAATGGTGTAAACGGCATTACTGCCGGTGTTAATTATAATGCGGCATTCTATGGTGGGGATGGTGATGACTACTTTGAAGTCAATCACAACATCGGTGAGCTCAATCTGTACGGTGAGCGTGGCGATGACACTTTCTTCCTGAAGGCCCACCTGCAAACGGGCGTCAATGGTCTCGAAGATCTGGGCGGTGGTGAGATCAGTGCCGGTGCCGGTGATGAAAACAACAACGTTCAGGAAGATGATACCGATGTCCTGATCAACTATGTGAAGAACAATCGTGTTTCTATTTACGGCGGTTCCGGTTTCGACACACTGGTGTTGTCAGGAACCCGCTTGCAGGACACTTTTTATATCTTCACAGACGAGAACAGCAAACAGTATATCTATGGCGCGGGTCTGAAGGTTGAAGGGGTTAGCGGCGTCGAACGACTGGCGTTGATCACCGGTGCGGGTGACGATGTCGTCAACCTGCATGGTCTGGATGAAAATATCAGTCTGGTGCTAAGCCTGGGCTCAGGTGCCGATCAGGTTAACCTGGGGGGTGCCGAACAGGACTTTTATGTGACCTATCCGGAAAGCAATGCGGTCTATACCGTAGAGCAGCAGGTGCTTGAAGATCAGTACCTGTCGCAACTGTTTAATTACAATGATGTGCTGCTGAACAAGCGCAATATGACCACCACTGAACGCAAGGACGCCTGGGCCGAGTTCTACAAAAAGTGGATCAACAGCGATGCAGAAACCAATATCAGTGATGATCACTGGCGTTTACTGGAAGCCAACTTTGCCGTTGCCTTGAAACTCTATGCCCAGGGTTTTGAGCGTGCGCGCAATAACCCGGTAGCCAATGCGGCGCTTTATTCCCTGGTCGACGTTACATTTGGTGGAATGGATTTCAAGATATTCCAGCGCAACAGTGACGTCGTTGATGCCTACTATGCCAACACCAATGCCCTGGAGGCGATGCTCAATCACTCGGGGCAGAGCTGGTCAGGGGGCAATAGCGATGGCGATTATGAACAGGAATTCCTGTTGGGGAATGGCAGTGCACCTTCCCTGCCTGACGATTTTGATTTCGAAGTTCTGAGTGCGATTGGTGACACGGGCGGTATCTGGACCGGTGACCGCAGTCTCGATGAAATACTGTATAAGAACTTCATGCGTGAGGTGGTGGCCCGGACCATTTGGGGTGATTTTATCCATACTGACCAGATCTATGACAGTACGGTCAATGGTACCAATCGTCTCGATGATTGGGGCTACGATCCGGATTTCTACAAAGGTGATATTTACGCGGCACAGATGCCAGCCGATGAATTTCAAACCTGGTTCCTGTGGTGGGGGACTACCCACTACACCAATATGCCCCACATTGAAGGTGAAGAGGGAGTCTGGTCTGCAGAGGATCGCCCGGGCACACCCGGTAAGGACATGTTCTGGGACCTGATGGCGCTCTTCTATAACGTCGAAGCCGTTAAAAACAAAGACATTAACCTGACTCAGGATTACCAGGCCGTAGCGGTGGATGGTGTCGCATCCTATAAGTTCGAAGGTTTACCCGAGCGCACCGTTAAAAAAATCCTGCCTGAAAATTACGATATGTCCCGTATCGCCGGTCTTGTGAAAATTGCCGGTGGTGCAGGTGAGGATACCATTACGGTTAATGCTCGTGACAATACCGGTCTCGATGTGAGTCTGGTGAAACAGGAGCAGGAAAAGGTCAGTTTCAGTTTCGATACTTCAGCACTGACGGGTACTATTCCTCAGGGGCTGAATCACGATGACCTGCAAGCAGCCCTGCTGCGCGCTCACAAAGATATCCAGGTGGGTGTACTCGACGACTTGTTGGCAGGGGAGCTGGATGAAGCCGATATTGTCCTGTCGCAGGATGCCATTACCAATGAGTTTTATGCGATTGATTATCTGACCGATTTGTATGTCGCGCAGCAGGCCTTGCAGACTTCGGGTAATCTTGACAGCCAATCCAAACTTGATTTTAACGATCGTCTGAATGGCTTTACCCTGCGTGGCTTGCAATTGGTCGGAGAAAACGTCATCAGTAGCTATGATTTCTCCATGGCTGCACTGGAACAGCTGTTGCTTGATCCAGAGCTCGACGCCATTACCGGCAGTGAAAATGTTCGTGCCGCACTGGAAGCTTTGCGTGATTACCTCAACTTGTCCGGTGTTCGCAGTGAGCTAAAAATCGACGGTTTCGATATTGGTACAGATTCCGCGCTCAAGGTTTATAAGCAAACAACACTGGATACCAGTATTCGCACTGTGACTTATAAATACAGTCAGGATATCTGGGATAACGCCGTCTACGATGATGCCTACGACTGGAACAGTGGTGCAGGTGCTTATACCGGGCGCCTCGATGCCTATGGCGAATTCGAAGAGGGCGTTAATGCGCTGACCCGAAATGACAATGGCTATGGCCCAGTGCCACCGGATAGTGGCAAAACGGATTACGACACGCCGGTTGCGCCGATTACCCGTGAGCTGATTGAAATTATTTACACCGTAGGTGATACCTCGGGTGTTGAGGGGGTTAATTATAAGAGAGGTTCCATCGGCGGTATTGGCAGCACTCTTGCCGGCAAGGAAGTCGCCCTGAACAAAGCGTACATTGCTGAAGTCGACAACCTGGATCACTCTTATTACACCTACTCCTATTATGGTGTGGGCAGCAATCACGAAGTGGTACTGGAGAGCGTGGCGATCCGTCGACTGAATCAAGCCAGTGAGGACGTTTTCAGATCCGATCTGCTGGAAGGGGGAACCTACCTCAACAGCGATAACTGGAAGGCCTATGTGGCGGCAGCGGGGCTGAGTGAAATGGCCTTTACTGACGCCAACGTTCAGTCTTTGATCGAAAGCCTTGATGGCGGTCAAGCGTTACGCACTGACGTAGAAGCTCCACTGATTGATGGCTTGATTATTGAGAAAAATATAGACGGCACCGATCGTGAGCATGTTCTGGATGTAGAAGCGATACTGGACGACAGTGGTTTTTATCTGCCCGAGTCGGTCATGGTTAACCTCACTACAGACTATGTGGTTACCGTCAACAAAGAGTACGTCACCGGTAAGGGTGACGTTGAGAAAATCATCAGCTTTGACACTCTGCAAGGCCTGGGGCAATACGGCCTGCGCATGGCTGGCATGGAGGTGATTGACCTTAATCTCAACGCCGCCGCCTCCAGCGATGACAGTCAGCTGGTTGCTGATACGGTGACTGTGGAAAGTGTTCATCACCTGGATGACATTACCATCAATACCGGTGCCGGTGACGATCAGGTGTATATGTCGGCGGCCACTGCAGACGCGGTGGTCATCAATACCGGTGCCGGCGACGACACCATCAATATTGCCGCTACCGGCGCGATGGCTGATATCAATGCCGGTGCCGATGACGATATCATCCGTGTTAATTACGATCGCTACGGTCAGCAGACGTTTGCCAATGGCATTGGTGGAATGCTGAATTTGCACGGTCAGTTTGGCAGCGACTTCTACTATGTGGCCCTGGCGGGTGAAGGATCATCGATCATTAACATTGATGACCAGTCGGTTGGTGATCTGAACGCCATTAATGCGTTGTCTGTTTATGGCACCAATGATGTCGACAATTTCCTTTTCCGTCCAAAATCCATCAATGCGATGGAGACGGACGCAGACGGCAATCGGGTGACTAACGGTACCGTTGAGCGGGTTAATTACGGCAGCGATCTGAATGGTGGTATTACGGTTTACGGTCGCGATGGTGATGATAACTTTGTCTTTGATGATACCAGCGCCGTGTTGGCTGTATTTGGTGATGGCGGTGATGACAGCTTCCAGGTTGGACAGATCTTCAACTCGCCTCGCGATGGCGACGCCGGTTTAGCGCCGGAAGACTATTACGATACAACGCGAATTACCCAGGGCTTTATCAGTAATGGCATCAGCTACGCTGCCAGTCTGCATGGTGGCATTGGTGAGGACAGCTTCACGATTTATCGTAATGTGGCTGAAATCTCCCTGTATGGTGATGCCGACAATGATACCTTCCTGATCCGCAGTTTTGTGCTGGTTGATCCCAATGATCCAAATGCTCCGTTCACCAATATCAATGGTGGTCAGGGGGCAGACTTCATCAGTTACGCCATGAATGCGCCGGTTAATATTGCCGGTGGTGATGGTCTCGATACCGTCACGATTCTGGGTACTGAAATGGGTGATGACTTTGTCATTACCGCCAGTGGCGTTTACGGTGCCGGTCGTTTCACTAATTTTGATGGTATCGAAAAACTGGTGATTGACGGTCTGGAAGGCAACGATACCTTCTTTGTGCACAGTACCGATGAAGGTGTGCAGGTGAATCTGGTGGGTGGTCTGGGCAGTGATACCTTTGAAACTGCCGGAGGCAATAACGGTGAACCGGTGGCGGTCGTTGCCGATGATCTGTTGGGCCACAGTGGTGGTATCGAGAACGTAATTACCAGTAATGATTCGCGTCTGGATGGCATTAACCAGATGTTAATGGCCAATGTTCAGGACGATGACGAGGCGGGCATTATTATCCGTCCCGTAGCGGGCTCGTTGCGTGCCTATGAAGATGACGATGGTGCAATTCTGGCTGATCCCAACGCGATCAATACCTACGAAGTGGTGCTGACGCGTCCGCCAAAAGATGTGGTGCGGGTAACGGCTACGGCGACACTGCCGGAGGAGGCAGTACAGCTGGCTGGCGGTGAAGGCGTCACCCTCAATGGCAACGCAAATGCGACCACGCTGTTGTTTGACCGCAGTAACTGGTTCATCGCACAGACGATTACGGTTGACGCCATTGATGATCTGTTGGCTGAAGGCAATGGTGCGGTTGAAATCCGTCACAGTGTGATGGAGGGGCTCAGTGATGAGGATGGTGGCGAATACGATCGCCTGATCGCCAGCCGCATGGTTGTTGAAGTTATCGATAATGACGCACCGTCGGTTGTGATCAGTCAGAACAATGACCAGCCACTGGTGGCTGAAGATATTGTTGAACTGAATGAAGATTCTTACCGCGTGGTATTGAGCAAGCAACCCACAGATGATGTCACCATCACCGTGAGTGCTGATGGTCAGTTGCAGTTGCGTAAAGCCGGTGACCCTACCTATGAAGACTCGGTGGTATTGACCTTTACACCTGCAGACTGGAATCAGGTTCAGACTGTCGAGTTCAAAGCAGTGGCTGATGACCTGGTCGAAGGAACTCACTTCGGTCGTATGTCTCATGACGTCAGCAGTGCCGGCAGTGACTACGATGGAATGAACATGGGGGTGGTGGATGTCACCATCGCCGATGGTGATCATCCGACCCTGTTGTTGCTTGAGCGTCATCAGATCGACATGGATGGCAATGACAGTACATTAGACGACGTCATTGTGTCCTACAGTTTGCAGGATGGCTCCAGTACGCGTGTTGCCGAGCAGGCAGAATTCGGTGTGCTGGCCCAGGGTGAAGTGGCTGGTGTCACTGATGGCACAAACTTCACCGGTAGTGTCGGTATTGCCGAGATTGATGAATTGCAGGGCAACGATGCCTGGTTCTATGCCCAGGATCTTTCTCTGGCTCGCTGGAGTATGGCACTGAACCCATCTATTTCCAGCTCCGAAGCCGTACCGCACCTGACCGTCAATGCAACCGGTGACGGCAGCCGCGATTACTACGAGGTGTTGATCACTGAAGAAATGCTCACGGCAGCAGGTGGTAGCCTGACGCTGGTGGCGGATATTGATCACGGCTACGAGTCTGGCGACAGTGTCTGGTGGCAGAGCCAGTTAAGTCTTGCCCGTGTAGACGGCAACGATACGCTGGAACTGACCCGTACCGGGTTTGGCAATGGCAGCACGGATCCTGGAAGCAGTACCGCTAATGACGCGCATCTGTCTCGAGTGATTACCGAGGCAGGTCGCTATATCATTGCTGTCGATGGACGTACCAATGGTGTTTCGGCGTTTGGTACCGGAGTACCGGAAGGCGCTGACTACCAGTTGCACCTGAGCTTGCCACAACAGACCGTAGCCGACTTCAAGTTTATCCCGGCACCGGTGTTGGAGAATGAAAGTCAATCTTCAGACTCCAGTACGGGTCAATCACTCAGTGGTGGCAGCAACACCGGTTGGTACGACACGCCGAATGCCAATATTGGTAATGCGGAATTTGGCGGCAATATTGATGGCAGCCTGGCGCATCTCACGGTTGAAGGTATTGGTTCCGGCAGCAAGGACTATTACACCTTTAACGTAACTGAGGACATGATCAGCGGTGAGGTGGGCACCATTAACACGGCCCAGTCTGCTGCTGGCAGCACCGCAGGCTGGTACACCAGCGCAACGGTCGATTTTCCGGATACCGTGACCGTCAATGATCGCTGGATAGTGAACGTTAATGGCCAGGACTATAGCGTTACGGCGACCAGCGCCGCTGGCAGTGAGCTGGCAACTAAATTGGCCACTCAGCTGAAAAATGCTTCGACAGGTTTGGACGCAAACTTCTTTACGGTGACGTCAAGCGGAACTGGTGTACAGATCGATAATGCGGAACTGGGCTTTAAGATTTCTGTTTTGCACGAGACGGAGATCAGTCAGTCGCAGACCGATCAGGTCCAGAAAGAAACCGCCATTGTTCTCGAGGCCCCGGCTGGAGGAGTGAGTGCAGGACAGATCTGGGCAGTAACCATCGACGGAGCTGAGTACACCTATAGTAGTGACAGCGACAAGCTCAACGATGCCGGTAATGGCCTGGTAGCCGCAGTCAAAGCGGTATTGGGTGATGATTACCGGATCAGCTTCAGCAACGGCAGCGATACCCTGACGGTTATTGAAGGTTCAGGTTCGGTCAGTGTCAGTTACAGCGGTACCCGTGTGGCTGACGATACCAGTGCCACGTTTGTGCCTGAAAGCTATTTCACCATTGATACCGCTGTGGATTATGAGCAGACCTGGTCCATCTCTCTGGGTAGCACCGGGGCATACACTGCGAGCTATACCACACCAGCTGAAAGTACAGGTTCACCGGGCACACCGGCCTTGCCAACCAAGGCAGAAATTGCGGAGGCTTTGGCAGCGGATCTTCAGGATAATATGGGCAGCACGCTGGCGGGTTTCTACAGCGTTGAGTATGTTGCGGGTGAAGATGGCTTTACCATTACCAAGATCAGTACCTCCGGTACCAATGCGGCAGTCAATACCAGTCTGACGGGCCTGACTGAGACGGCGCAGAACTATTATGAACAGCGCCTGACTTTAGACGATACTCTGGTAACGGGTGAGCAGTGGCAAGTAAGCGATGGTGATACCATTACGGCCAGTGGTACAACACTGGCTGCACTCGACACAGCTCTTTCCGCTGAGTTTGATGAGGTGTTTGTCGACAGTAATGAGCTGGTGATCCGTCACAGCAGTAACCCTCAATTAACCGCCAATATTGTCGCGACTGACGTCAGTGTTGAAACTTCTAATTCAACCGCTGATGTTACCCTGTATCGTCAGTCGATTGATCTCAGCAATTACAGTTTTGCTGACGATAGCTGGGCCCTGACGATTGGCAGTGACACGCAGACAATTACCGCCGAGACAGATCTGGCAACGGCAGCCAGTGCGCTCAATGCGCTCTTTGCCACCATTACAATCACCGCAGAGGGTTCTGATCTTGTGATGGTTGCTGCGGATGAAAGCCAGCTGACATCCAGCTTGCTGATTACCAGCACCGAAGCTCTGGCGGCAGCCCAAACGGATACCCAGGATCGATGGGATAAATATGTTCTGGATCTGTCTGCCGATGCGTCTCCGGCAGTGGGCGATACCTGGACGGTTACTGTCAACGGCGTGGACTACACCCATGCGGTGACTCAGGCGGATATTGATTCTGATGATCCAATCAATGAAGTCGTCGCCGACCATTTGATGGCGTTGCTGAATGCCGCAGGCCTGACCAGCAGTGCAACAGCCGCTGGTGCACGCCTGGTGATTGATAGTGGTATCGATGATGCCGTCATCAAGAACGCTCGCCTGACGTTTGTGCAGGGGTTGTTTGACATTGACTATGGCCGTTCCTTTACGGACAGCTACTCTTATACCAGCAGCACCTCCAGTAGCTGGACAACCGGAACCTTTGGACTGGGTGACTATAGCGAGTTTACCCAGACGTTCATCAACACGACTCATTACAGTTCGACTTATAAGCCGTACCTGAAGGTGTTTGATGCAGCAGGTAACCCGGTAGCTGTAACGACCGATTACTCGGACCGGCTGGATACCGGCAGTAATCAGTTACAGGATCCCATGTTACTGATGCTGTTGGATGAAGCGGGAACCTACACCATCGAAGTGGGTTATCAGTTCGAATATGAAATTTTCGAAACTGAGGTTACCAATTTTAATGAAGAGCGTTATGGCCTCTTTGGAATCCTTGAGGGAAGCTACAGCAGCTCAACCACGTCGACAACAGATCTGGGCAGTGGTGGCTACGAGATTGGAATCAGCGAAAACTACCAGCTGAATATCTCGCTCGACGGTCACGCTCTGGACGCGGACTTTGTTGATCTGGTGGGTATGACATTGACTGTGCTCAATGACGATCCGCTTGCCGATGTTCAAAGTGCGGTGATAGCCGGTTACGATGTATTAACCGATACGTTCACACTGGAATCCGGTCTTACTCTGGAGGCTGGTGACCGCTATGAGATCACTTACCGGATCGCTGACGTGTACAGCGCTTACACCAGTGCCAACAATACAGCCTGGCAAAATGATCAGTATCTGATGGTGTTGTCCGGCCAACCTGATGATGATGTCACGGTCGCTATCGGTGGTACCGAAACCCGCACCTATAATGGCGAGCGAGTGTTCTCCGATGATGCCGAGCATTACGAAATTCAGGTGAGCACCGGCAAAGATAATGTGGTGTTTGACACGACTACCTGGAGTTCACTGCAATCGGTGGATGTGGCGGCTCTCAACGACCTCATTGTCGATGGTGGTGATGTCAAAGTCTTTGCTCCAGGAACCGAACGGGTCAATCAGATTCGCGGTCCACTGTTTATCAACGGTGGTGAACAAATAGGTGCTGATTACGTACTTAACGATCCGGTGATGTTACCTGGTGAAACCAATCTGTTCCCGGCCGAAGGTGAGATAACCGTAGTGTCGCCGAACCAGGTTGCCAACCCGGATGCGGAATACTGGGACCCTGTCAGCAAGGCTTTTGCCGATGGCTTCGATGCGCGTATCGCAGATAATCCGTATGAGATGTCCATCATGCGCGACGGCGCCTTACTGGCAACCGTTGATATTGAAGCGATCAGCCCTGACCTGACCACCCTGACGCTGGCGACTCTGCCAGAGGGTGTGGTCCTGCAGAGCGGCGATGAGTACTTTATTCGCCCGGTCAATCTCAATACCCGGGTTGAGGAAGCGGTGCAGGTTGATGTTCTCAATCTCTATAACGCCGGCAGCCCTGCAGAAGAGTCCATGACCCTGACCCATAATCACATCGGTGGTCTGGGTATGGGTGATGATGTGATGATTGCGGGCACCGAAATTGTCGGCGGTATTCACTACGAAAACCTTGAATCACTCAATATTGAGCTGGGTTCAGGTGTCGATAATGTCACCATCGAGTCGACCCATGCCGGTAATACCCTGATTGATACCGGACTGGGTAACGATGTCATTGATGTTAAAACCGTGGCGGGTGTGACGGTTCTGCGTACCGCTGACGGTGATGACACCATCACTGTCAGCAGCGATCAACAGTTGGTGGATGAAATCGCCAACCTGCTGGTTGTCGATATGGGTGGCAATGGCAACGATGTGCTGAATGTTGATGACAGTGGCGACCTTGAAGACAACAGCCTGACTCTGACAGATACCAGCCTGACCGGTCTGGATATGCCATCGTTGGCAGAAATCCAGACGCTGCAGGTGCGTGCGGTTGCCGGCACTTACAGTATCGACTTCGGCAGCTATGGCGCCTTGACGGTTGATTATGGTCTTGACGCGGCTGCAATGACGACGCTGCTCAATAACCACTTTGGTGTGAGCACTGGGGTGAGTGTTGAGCTGGAGGTTTCGGCCAGCGGTTACGGTTATCAGATGACCTTCGGGGCTGAGCTGGCTGGGCTCGACATTGACACCATGCAGGTGGATACCACCGGCCTGGTTGGTGATGACAATACGTCGGTGGATGCCCGGGTCGCTGTTGTTCGTGAAGGTGCAGCGGTACCTACCAGCGGCAATGTTCAGGTGCTGACGGTTACCGCGACCAGCGGTAATGTTGAGCTCGAAGTTCTTGGGCAGGCTGTTGTTATTGCCTGGGACGCGAGCGAGACAGAATTCCTGACTGCGTTGCAACCGGTATTGAATGCCAACAACAGCAATGGTGGTTTGCCACACACGGATAATGTCCAGGTGGCGCGCGTCGGCAGTGATTGGCTCATCAGTTTCCGTGGCGAGTATGCGGATGCGGTTATGAGCGCGGTCTCCGGTGCAGAGATTGCCACCCGCATGGATGGCATCAACTATTACGGTGTTGACCAGCTCAATATCGATACCGGCTCCGGCGCAGACCAGATCAATGTTCAGGCCACAGCGGCGGCGACGGTTACCACGATCAATACCCACGCCGGTGATGACCGTCTCGAAGTCACCAGTGATGCGGTAGCAGACCTGAGTAATCAGGAAGTGGCCCACGGTAATCTTGATGGTATTGCCGGTGAGCTCAATCTCGATGCCGGTGCTGGTGCTAACAGACTCTATGTCAGTGATTACGACAGCACTGACGCTGATACCTCTGTTGAACTGACCGCTACCAGTATCAGTGGTTTGGCTCCGGCATTGATCAACTATGCGGCGACCGGTGGCAACTTCGATAATGATCTGGTGATCTGGAGTGGTCAGGGTGATGACCGGATTACCGTCAGCAGTGTCTACAACGAAGGCGTTACCATCACTACGCTTTACAGCAACAGCGGTAATGACACTATCCTGGTGACAGCGACCGATGATCTGCTTAATCCTGCGCACGCAGTACTGGCGCCGGTGTGGGGCAGTGAGGCGAGACGACTCTCGATCCATACGCAAGACGGTAACGACCGGATCGATGCTACGGCCGCGACTCTGGCCATTCGCGTCAATGCCGGTAATGGTGACGATGTGGTGCTGGGCAGCCAGGGCGACGACATTCTCTATGGCAATGCCGGTCATGACCGCATCGATGGCCAGGGTGGCAACGATGTGATCTACGGTGAAGCCGGTTTCGATACTCTCGATGGCGGCGATGGCGATGACCATATCCTCGGTGGTGATGATATGGATCTGATCCGTGGTAATGCGGGTAACGATCTTATTGAGGCTGGCGCAGGAGATGACATTGTCTTTGGCGACAATGGTGAGGCTCAGGATGAGCTGGGCACTAATCTTCTGGCCAGTCAGCTGGATAGTCTGCAGACAATCATCACGCTGGAACTGTTGGTCTCCGGTGATGACACCATTGACGGTGGTTTGGGAGCCGACCGGATCCTGGCGGGGCTGGGCGACGATACGGTAACCGATCTCGATGGCAACAACATTATCCTCGGTGACTTGGGGGATATTGCTTATCTGGCCGGTGTTTTGACCCGTATTCGTTCACGCGAAAGCCAGGGTGGTGATGACCGCATTACCGTTGGTAGTGCCGGAGATTACAACCAGCTGCTGGGTGGTCAGGGCGCCGATACCATTCGTGTACTGGCTGGTGACAGTCTGGTGTTGGGTGATAACGCGACGGCCAACTGGCAATCTGGCGTGCTGGTCCAAGTTAACAGCGATAACGTCAATCTGGGCGGAGATGACAACATCACCATTGATGCCGGTAACAGCGTCATTGTCGCCGGGCAGGGGGCTGATACCATCAGCTCGGGTGCTGGCGCGGGTGATCAGCTGGTGTTCGGCGATAACGGACGTGCGCAGTGGAGTGCCTCAGGAGTAAGCCAGCAGTTCGTTACTACGGCTCTGGGTCAGGGCGGTGATGATGACATTACTTTGAACAGCGGTAACAACACGGTTTTGGCAGGTTACGGCAACGATGTGATCAATACCGGCGACGGTGACGACGACATCATTGGCGATAACGGTCAGATCGACTTCGATGCCAGTGGCAACGTCAGCCTGATGCAAACCACCGATACGGACAGCAGCACAGCCGGCAATGACAGCATTGAAGCGGGAGATGGTTTCAATCGAGTTCTGGCCGGTCTGGGACAGGACAGCGTGACCGCCGGTGTGGGCGTTGACCATATTCTGGGGGACAGCGGCGAGCTGCAATACACGGACGACGTCCTGTTGCGCGCGACGTCTACCGTGACTAGTGAAGGTGGCGATGACCAGATCAGCGACAGCGGCAACGACGCGGTCATTGTGGGTGGTCAGGGCAATGACACCATCGCCGTGGGCAATGGCAACCACACGCTGCTGGGTGACAACGGTGAACTCTTGTGGAGCACCGCCGGTATAGCCCTGCAGTTCCGCACCACCGCGTTCGATCAGGGCGGTGACGATACCATCACCACTGGAGCGCTGGGCAACAACACCGTACTGGCGGGTAAAGGCAATGATGTGATCAATACCGGCGACGGCAACGATGACATCATTGGCGATAACGGTCAGATCGACTTCGATGCCAGTGGCAACGTCAGCCTGATGCAAACCACCGATACGGACAGCAGCACGGCCGGCAATGACAGTATTGATGCTGCAGATGGTTTCAATCGGGTTCTGGCCGGTCTGGGACAGGACAGCGTGACCACCGGTGTGGGCGTTGACCATATTCTGGGGGATAGCGGCGAGCTGCAATACACGGACGACGTCCTGTTGCGCGCGACCTCTACCGTGACCCCTGAAGGTGGCGATGACCAGATCAGTGACAGCGGCAACGACGCGGTCATTGTGGGTGGTCAGGGCAATGACACCATCGCCGTGGGCAATGGCAACCACACGCTGCTGGGTGACAACGGTGAACTCTTGTGGAGCACCGCCGGTGTAGCCGTGCAGTTCCGCACCACTGCGTTGGATCAGGGCGGTGACGATACCATCACCACAGGAGTGCTGGGCAACAACACCGTACTGGCGGGTAAAGGCAATGATGTGATCAATACCGGCGACGGCAATGACGACATCATTGGCGATAACGGCCAGATCGATTTCGATGCCAGTGGCAACGTCAGCCTGATGCAAACCACCGATACGGACAGCAGCACGGCCGGCAACGACACCGTGGACGCGGGAGATGGTTTCAATCGTATCCTGGGTGGCCTGGGGCAGGACAGCATCAGCACCGGCAACGGTACTGCACATGTATTCGGGGACAATGGCGAACTCTTCTATGTGGATGAGGTTCTGGTGCGTGCTACCAGTACCACAATCGGTAGTGGTGATGACGACAATGTAACTCTGGGTGATACCGATGCCGTGGTCGTACTGGGCGACGGTAATGATCAGCTGTCAGGTGGCGCTGGTGACAAGCAGGTTCTGGCTGACAATGGTGAGATTCTCTGGAGTAGCACCGGTGTCTTGCAGCAGATCCGTACAACCGCTCCTGAATTGGGCGGCGATGACATGGTGCAGCTGGGTGCAGGTGATAACACTGTGTTGGCCGGTTACGGCATTGACAGTGTGACCACCGGTGCGGGTGCCGATACGCTGGTGGGCGACAATGGTCAGATTGATTACGACAGTAATGGTCTGGTCAGCCTGATGCAGAGCACTGACCCTGACAGCAGTACCGCAGGTAATGATCAGCTGGACGCGGGTGATGGTAACAACCGCCTGCTGGGCGGTCTGGGGCAGGACAATTTATCGTCTGGCAACGGCAGCGCGCAGGTGCTGGCGGATAACGGCGAGTTTGCTTATGTCGACGGTGTACTGGTCCGTTTGTCCTTTCGTCAGCCGGGCGAAGGTGGCTACGATCAGGTCACTCTGGGTAATGGCCCCGCAGCGGTGATTGGCGGTGACGGGGACGATCAGATCTATGGTGGCGACGGCGACAAGATTATCCTGGCTGATAACGGTGAAATCCTCTGGCGCACCGACGGAAGTCTGCGGCAGGTGCGCAGCACCGAGCCGACACTGGGTGGCAACGATCTGGTGCAGATGTCGGGCGGCAACAACACCATCGTGTCTGGCCGTGGTGATGATCAGGTTGACACGGGTGATGGTATTGATGATGTGATTGCCGATAACGGACGCATCGATTACGACCGCAACGGTAATCTGGTTACCATGTTAACCACCGATGACAACGACAGCACGGCGGGTGATGATCGTCTCAATACCGGTGGTGGTGATGACCGTATCATGGCCGGTTTCGGTGATGACGAGGTCAACAGTGGTGCTGGCGATGATATCGTGATGGGCGATCAGGGTATTTTTATCTATGCCAATAATGCTTTCCTGTTTGCGTCCACCCTTTCAGCCCCCCAGGGCGGTGATGACACTCTGAGTTTGGGTGACGGTAATGACCGTGCCTTTGGCGGTGGCGGTGATGATCGCATCGAGGGTGGCCGGGGTAACGATATCCTGTTGGGTGACTTTGCCGATATGGGCTACGACAGGGCGGGTAACTTCTACGTCGATACATCGGGCCTGGGTCTGGGAGGCGATGATTATCTCGATGGCGGTGATGACTACGACTGGATGATCGGCGGTGCGGGCGCTGATTTCTTTAACGGCCTGTTCACAACAGATCTGTTACTCGGTAACTATGGTCGTATCACGCTGGATCCCGCTCTTGGTGGTGCACGGGTATCGGCGGTGCCTGACAAGCTGGACTTGATTGGTGGTAACCAGTCGGGTTTGTATGACAGCAGAGCTTTGGCTTCCGGGTATTCTATGGATTCCCTGTCCATGATTTATTTGGCGAACATGAGGCTTCTGGACGGTCAGACGGATACAGCTTTGTCTTTGGTTCCTGTTTCTCGCAGCGGGGGTGAAAGCCTGAAAGACTTAAGCGATGAACAGTTGATGCAGTTTTTGAACAACTTGCCTACGCCCACTCACAGTAGCGGTGAATGTATCGTGACTGATTCAGCTGAATCTGAGGGTGCAGAAGCGTGTCCGCAACCTGCTTCTGATGATGTCACTGATCCGGCTCCCCAACCGGCTCAGCCCGTCGAGGGCGGCGATACTGATTCAGAACTGCAGGCGGTGTCTGAAGATGAAGACAGTGCTATGATTTCCCCGGCCATGATCAATGCTGCGCTACTGGCTGCGGTACAGCGGCGCGGATGGCATTACCGTTCTGCTGGAGAAACTGAAATGCTGCAACATTGGCAGGATCGTAATCGGACATCCCTGGATCGTTCACGGCTTCTCAACTGGCGATCAGGTGAATCGGCTTCAGGGCAGCCAGACGTTATTCAAAAGGACTGTGATTCCAGTAATCGGACTCATTAGAAGAGAGACCGGTTTACAAGAACGTGTTCGTTAACGACACAAGCGCCAGGGATGGCAGATACATTTAACTTTAACCATTAGGGTGAAACATGAGCGACAAGCAAGATAATACAGCGACCAGCACAACGACCAATAGCGCGGCTAACTCGGGTGGCGGCAGCGGTGTGCCTAAACTGAAGTGGGACGACAGCAAAATGCGTAGTACTTACGCCAATGTCTGTAATGTCTCCAGCACTCGTGAGGAAGTGACTCTGTTGTTTGGTACAAACTCCACCTGGCACAGCGGTCAGAAAGAAGTCGCTATTACCTTGTCGGATCGTATTATCCTCAACCCTCACGCAGCCAAGCGTCTGAGTGTTTTGTTGAGCAAGGTGGTGGAAGAATATGAAACCCGCTTTGGCTCTGTGGCTGATGCGTAAACGCTGTGGATGCTGAAGTCTCTGCGCCGGAATCTCCGGCGCAACAATCACCGACACAACAACCTGTCCGCCTGACTCTCGAACAGCTCAACCAATATGCACAGCAAGGGCAAGGCTATGATGCCTGGTTGCAGAACTTGCTGGCAGACATGCCGGAGTTTACGGCCACCCTGATTGCGGTTCAGAATCAGCAGGGCAGTTTGCAGCCCATTGCTTTGTGGCCACGACAACAATCTCACCTCGAACGTTTGGGCGATCTGGTCGATGAGTGCTGTGAGCAGCAGCGACCATTACTTCTGTCCACACCATCGGGTTCAGAGTATGGTCTCGCCTACCCCTTGTTTGTCGATTCGAGGTTGGTGGCTGTTTTTGCAGGCTACGTGTCGGCGAAGGAGGAAGATCTTGATGGCATCATGGGCAGTGTCGAAAAGCACGTGCTCTGGATTGAAAGTCGTTTTCATCGCGATGCCTATCTTCAGTTGCAAGAGAATCTTCAGCGTCAGCAAACCGTGATTGATGGTTACGTTGCTGTTGGCAAGGGAGAGGCAATTAAGCAGTCTGCGCTGCAATGGGTGGACTCTTTGGCCCGCGGATTTGACTGTGACAGAGTCTCTCTGGGTTCGGTCAGGCATGGGTTGGTGACGCTGGATGTGATTTCCGGCAGTAGTGAGTTTGCGCTCAATAACGTAACCGCAAAGCAAATCACCCAAGCCATGCAGGAAGCCTGTGATCAACGGCGAATCATTGCGTGGCCCGTCGTGGGTGACCAGGATGCTGCTGAGGGCATGCCGCCGGAGCCCGGTGGTATCGGTCTGCAGGCGGAAAAACTTTCCCTGGCTCAGCGCAACGCTTCTGTCCTGAGTGTGCCGGTTTACCATCAGGATGCACTGGATGCGGTATTAACCTTTGAAAGACCTGCACAAGCCCCCTTTACATCGCTTGATATTGAGCGTGTCGAAGCCAACCTGGCTCTGGTTGGCGTTGCTTTTTATCATCGCAAACAGGCTGAGTTATCTTTTTGGGGCAGCTGTAAACACCACCTTAAATTGCAATTGGAACGGCTATTGGCGCCTGGATACGTTAAGCGAAAGTTGTTCTTTATCAGTTTGACTGCACTGGTGCTGTTTTTTGCCCTGGCTCGCGGGGACTACCAGATTAACGCCGATGCTGTGCTTGAACCGCGTCAGATTCGTGTGGTGTCAGCGCCATTTAACGGTTACCTGAAGTCTGCCAGTGCCCGGGCTGGAGATCGGGTAGAAGCGGGTCAGACGTTGGCAGCCATGGAAGATAATGAGTTGCGACTCGAAAAGATCAAGGCCATTAGCCTGCTGTCGCAAAACAACAAGCAATATACGGAAGCTTTGGCAGAGCGCAATCGCGCCCAGGCCCAGATTTATGCGGCACAAATGGAGCAGGCCAAGGCGCAGCTGGCCTCGGCTGAACGAAAACTGGATCGCTCTCAACTTAAAGCGCCATTCGATGCGCTGGTCGTCAGCGGCGACCTGAGTCAGCGTATCGGCGGCTCGGTGTCGCAAGGCGAAGAGTTGTTGCGGCTTTCTCCGATGACCGATTATCGGTTGATTCTTTATGTCAATGAGTACCGTATAGGCGATGTACAGGTGGGGCAGCGAGGCAGGGTGGTCTTGTCCTCCATGCCAGACCAGAGTTTCGATTTCGATGTTGAAACGCTGACACCGGTTACCGAAGTGCAAGATGGCTCAACGGTCTTCCGTGTTGAAGCCCGTCTGCCTGAGACCAGCGATCAATTTCGTCCGGGATTGGTGGGGATCGCCAAGGTCTCCGCCGGACGTCGGCATCTGATCGATATCTGGACCATGGATCTGCGCAAATGGCTGTCCTTAAAACTGTGGTCATTCTGGGGTTGATCAGCCGATGTCAGTAAAGTGGGAAAAACAATAAGCGATGTCTCTGTTCAGCAAAAACTGGTATCTGGTTGAATCCCTGAAGCCGCGCTTAAAGCCGCAGGTAGAAATCACCCCGCAGATGCAGCGTGGGGAACGCAATTATGCCCTGCGTGACCCGGTGTCGGGCTCGATCCAGCTCTACAGTGAGCAGGCCTATACCGTCCTCGGACTGATGGACGGTCAGCGTACGCTGAATGACATCTGGCTACTGGTTGGAGATCAATTGCAGGACGAGCTGCCCAGTCAGGAAGACATGATTTCCCTGGTGGGGTCGCTGTACCAGATGGACATGCTCTATCTGGATGTGCCAGCCAATGCCCGGGACTTGTTTCAGCGTCGCAATACCAAGCAGGAAAAAAAGCGCCTGCAGAAACTCTACTCACCGTTATCCGTTCAGATTCCACTGTGGGATCCGACTCGGTTTTTGGACCGATTTTGTCCGTTGATGGATCGGCTGATGGGGAAGTGGCTGTTGGCGCTTTATCTGCTGTTGGTTCTGACCGGTCTGGTGATTACTGCGCAGAATTTTGACGCGCTCACGAGCAACGCCGCAGACCGGATTCTCGCAGCGGATAACCTGTTTTTGTTGTGGGTGTTGTATCCACTCATCAAAATGATTCATGAGCTTGGGCATGCCTACACGGTGCGGCGTTTCGGGGGGCAGGTTCATGAGGTCGGGGTGATGTTTTTGGTCTTCTTCCCCATGCCCTATGTCAATGCCTCGGAATCGGCGGCCTTTGCCAACAAGTATCAGCGCATGACGGTGGCTGCAGCGGGATTGATTGTGGAGCTGTCAATCGCCGCCGTGGCTGTGATTTTGTGGAGTATGGCCAGTGACGGTTTAGTGAAGTCGGTGTTCTATAACATCGCTTTTATGGCCGGGGTATCGACACTGCTGTTTAACGGTAATCCGCTGCTGAAATTTGATGCTTACTATGTGTTGTCGGATTATCTGGAAATCCCCAACCTGGCAAAAAAATCGGTCAGTTACTGGGGGTATCTGGTCAAGCGCTACATTTTTCGTTTTAGGGAGCTGGAAAATCCAGCCCAGGATACCCGCGAGCGTTACTGGTTGTTCTTTTACAACCTGTTTTCATTTTTCTATCGTATTTTTATTTCTGTTGCCATCATTCTGTTTATTGGCAGTCAGTATTTTATTGTGGGTGTGATACTCGGCATCTGGACTCTGGTCAGTAGCTGGGTGATTCCTTTTATCAAAACCGTCAGCAAGCCGTTTACTGAGCCTCAGTTTGCTTTTCAGGGGCTTAATCCCAAATGGGTCATGACACTCCTGGTGTTTGGTGTCTGGGTGCTGGTGTTTGTATTGCCTCTGCCCTACAGCTATACCGCCGAAGGTGTCTCCTGGACACAACCCCATGAACGTCTCTACGCTGGTGAGTCCGGCTTTGTGGAGAAGCTCCAGCTTCCAGAGGATGATCAGGTCCAGGCCGGACAGGAATTGATTTCGTTGACCAATTACGACTTGCTGGATCGTCGCGCTGCAGTAACGGCCCAGCTGAATGAGGCGCGAGCCAGGGTGCGGTCCGACTATCAGGATCGAGCCCGCTCCAGTTTGGGCCAGGCAGAGGTGACACGGTTTCATGATGAGCTCGCCGACATCGAGGCTGCACTTGAAGAAACCTCTGTTCGGGCACGCGCCAATGGCCGTGTGGTGGTACAGGATCCTGAAAGTCTGCCTCAGCGTTATCTGCAACGCGGTGAGGTCATCGGTTATGTATTGAACCCCTCGCGTCCCTTGACGGTTAGGGTGGCGGTTGCCGAGACGGCCGCAGAACGTGTTTTGGGGCGGGTGCGCAGCGTGAGCCTGCGGCCTGCCTCTGATCGCGCTGATGAAGTCACCGCCTGGATGAGATCCATCGTGCCACGGGTAAGCAAGGAAATTCCCAGTCCGGTGCTGTCTACGGTTGGTGGTGGCAAGATTATCCTTGATCCCTCCAGTGAAGACTCTCTGCAGGCGATGGAAAATTATGTACAGATCGAAGTCGAAGTGGCTGATCTGCCAATGACGAAAGTCTTTGAGCGTTATTACGTTCGGTTTGACCTGCCCCCGGAACCTCTGGCCAAGCGCCTTTACCGGGAATTGCGGCAGGTGTTTATCAAAGAGTTCGATGTTTAGGATGACAGGAACCGTGTCAAATCGTTCTCGATGGCCTGTGCGCCATGCTGTGTCTGTTGCACTGCGACCTGAGCGGGATGCTTATACCCTGTCCTGGCTCGATCGTCTGTGGCGTAGTGTGTACGAACGGTGTCTCTGGCCGTGGCAGAAAGTGTGGTTCTCACCGGGTCGGCTGGCGCGGGTAATTATTGCCAAATCAGAAAACTTGCAATCGTTAAGCGAAGTGGATTTTCAACAGCACCTGCGTTGTGTTGAGCAGCGACTGGTGCGAGAGGGCATCAATCGGGAAACCCTGACTTTGGCGTTTGCGGCTGTTCGGGAAGCGGCGGGTCGCAGCCTTGGAATGCGTCACCATCATACACAGATACGCGCTTCGCTGATTATGTTGCGGGGCATGGTGGCGGAGATGGCAACCGGTGAAGGCAAGACGCTCGCTTGTACCCTGGCTTCTGCCACAGCAGCTCTGGCGGGCATCAAAGTTCATGTCGTGACCACCAACGACTATCTGGCAGAGCGGGACTGTGAAGAAATGCTTCCCCTGTTCCGCTATCTGGGATTATCCGCCGGGGCACTGACCAATGAGCTGGAGTTGCCTGAGCGGCAGCAGGTTTATCAGTTCGATATCCTGTATACCGCCAATAACGAGCTGGTGTTCGACTACCTGAAAGATATGCTGGTGCTGGGAGAGCGACGCGATTCTGTTGATGTCTATCGTGACAGTCTGGTCTCGGGGGCAGCGGCAGTCACTGCGAGGCTGATGCATCAGGGGCTGGTGTTTGCCATCGTCGATGAGGCCGACAGCGTGTTTATCGATGAATCCCGCACGCCGCTGGTGATTTCCGGTGGCGAATTACCACAAGCGGATTCAGAAGAGTTTCTCCGTCGTATCATGGCACTGGCGAAAACCCTGATCGAGGGTCAGCATTTTCGCATGATATGGCAGCAGCGTCGTCTTTACCTGCTGCCGGAGGGGAAAGAAGCCCTGGAGAACATGACGGGCGCCGAAGATGCGGGTTTGAGTTGGATTGAGCGAGCTCGCAGTGAAGAGTTGTTGCAGCAGGCCTTGTCGGCACTGCATCTTTTCCTGCGTGACAAACACTATATTGTCGGTATCGATCCCAAGGACGAAGGGAATGAAAGCGGCGAGGCCAAGCGCAAGGTGATGATTGTTGATGATTACACCGGGCGACTGGCAGCAGATCGTTCCTGGGAAGGTGGCTTGCACCAGCTGATTGAAATCAAGGAAAACTGCGAGCTGACCTCGCCTCAAAAGACGCTGGCCAAAATCAGTTACCAGCAATTCTTCCGCAAGTACTTTTATCTGTCGGGCATGACGGGCACAGCGAAGGAAGTGAAGAGCGAATTTTATACTGTCTATGGCCTGTTGGTTTGCAAGGTGCCACTGCTGCGTAAAAGTCTCAGGCGGTTGTCGCGGTATCGGGTCTTCCCGACGATGGAGGCCAAGGAACAGGCTATCGTCAAGGCCGTCAGGGACGCTGTTGCTGACAATCGGGCTGTTTTGGTGGGCACTGCCACGGTGGATCAATCCGAGCGACTGGCAGAGCGACTGCGAGAGGCCGGCGTGGCGTTTGAATTATTGACCGCCAAGCAGGACGCTGACGAAGCAGGTGTGGTGGCCAGGGCCGGGGAGCCGGGGCGGGTAACCCTGGCAACGTCCATGGCCGGGCGCGGGACCGACATCAAACTGGCGCCAAAGACCCGAGAGGCCGGTGGCCTGCATGTGATCATTTCTGAGTTGCAGGATGCCAGCCGCATCGATCGTCAGCTGGAGGGGCGCAGCGCCCGTCAAGGCGATCCGGGCAGTGTTGAGTATGTCCTGTCGTTCGAGGATCCTTTGGTTAAGGTTTATGGGCTCGATCTCTATCGCTGGTTGAGGCCAGTATTCACCCTTCCCTATGTCGGGCATTGGGCGGGACGCAGGCTCCAGCGCTATTGCCAGTGGTGCCTGGAGCGCAAGCATGCTCGCGAAAGGCGGATGACCCAGAAGACCGATGAGCGGGAAAAGAAGATGTTGGCGTTTTTAGGGGATGGCAAGTGGGGGTGAGACCAGAGATAATGAATTGGATGTCAAATTGCGAGGGTAAGGGATGAACGCGGTGCGCGTATTCAGGCTGGTTATGCTGGCTGCTGTCTGTTTGGCAGCCCCGGGGTGGGCGCAGACGCCAGCGGAAGATTTTCTGCCATCTGTGGGTTGCATGATTGAGCCGAGTGTACGTATTGAAGTATCCAGTCCGGTTGAGGGGGTGTTGGATAAGCGACCTTTCAAACTGGGGCAATCGGTGAAGAAGGGGCAGTTGCTGTTCTCTTTGCGATCGGATGTGGAGAAAGCGTCAGTGGAACTGGCCAATATACGGGCGGAGTTTGCCTTGCGGCACTATCAGCGCAATGACAATCTGTATCAGGATGAGTTGATCTCTGTTCACGAGCGCGATGAGTTCCAGACCGATTATCAAGTGGCCTTAAAAGAGCTGGAGCAGGCCAAAGCCATATTGGGGCTGCGTTCGGTATCCAGTCCCATTGATGGTGTGGTGGTCGATTACTTTGTGGAGTCTGGCGAGTTCGTAATGACAGAGCCTGTGATGGCCCTTGCGGCACTCGACCCCTTGAAAGTGGAGGTGGTTATGCCCTACAGTTCGCTGGGGAGCGTGAGCGATAAAGATGTGTTGCAGGTTTTTCCGGTGGAGCCGGTTAGTGGCAAATACAGCGCCAAAGTCACCCTAATTGACCCCGTCATCGACGCTGCCAGTGGAACCTATCGGATTCGGGCTCTTATTGATAACCCTCAAAGACGCCTTCCGGCAGGGGTTGAGTGTAAAGTAGCTGTAATGAAGTGAGTGAAAATAAAGGCGCTCGCTGTGTATGTTGCTTATATAAAAGAAGCAATACGTGAAGGCACACATATAAAAGAAGAAAGAAACCCTTTCTTCTTGTTTTCCGGTATAGCCTTTTAGAGCAGTATTGAAGCGTTTAGCGTGGTAAAAGCGAGTACAGATTGGCCGTGCTTGCCTCTTACGGGGTCTTTTGGGTCATAAGTGGCCAGGGCTACCGCATTTCCCTCCCGGGTTATTTTTTGTTGGGGGCGGCTAATTTATATGCAAATTAGTTGTTGACTCTCCCTTGTCAGGTCTATAGAATTCCGCTTCCTTTTTTGACTCTGTCTAAAAGGAAAAAGTGTGTGGAATCGCCATTAAACGCGGTTCTTGTTCTTTATAGATTTTTGGAGTTTGGTTCACATGCAGAATCAACGCATTCGGATTCGCCTTAAGGCTTTCGATCACAAACTAATCGATACTTCTACCCAGGAGATCGTTGAGACCGCTAAGCGTACAGGTGCCCAGGTGCGCGGCCCAATTCCGCTGCCGACTCGCAAAGAGCGTTTCACCGTTCTGGTTTCTCCGCACGTCAACAAAGACGCGCGTGACCAGTACGAAATCCGCACACATAAGCGTTTGCTTGATATTGTTGAGCCAACTGAGAAGACCGTTGATGCACTGATGAAGCTGGATTTGGCTGCAGGTGTTGAGGTTCAGATCAGCTTGGGCTGATCTGTGTAGGTAAGAGAAAAGTTCAAGTTTAAATACAATTTGTGCCGATACCTGACATAAGTCAGGTTGTGTAACGCTCTGAAATGGGCGGCCATAGCGGGTAAAAGCCCCGTACACTGAGAGGTTAAAGAAATGACGATTGGAATTATCGGTCGTAAAAGCGGTATGACCCGCGTTTTCACCGAAGAAGGTGTTTCCCTTCCTGTATCTGTGATTGAGGTTAGTCCCAATCGCATCACCCAGGTTAAGAGCGAAGAAACCGACGGTTACAATGCTGTACAAGTAACCGCAGGGTCTCGTCGGACCTCCCGTGTGACCAAGTCTCAGGCTGGTCATTTTGCCAAAGCATCCACTGAAGCCGGTCACGGCGTTTGGGAATTGCGCAACGATGAAGGCGAAGCTTTCGAAGTTGGTGGCGAAATCACTGTCGCTGCATTTGAAGCTGGACAGCTTGTCGATGTAACCGGCAAATCAAAAGGTAAAGGCTTTGCCGGTGGCGTTAAGCGTTGGAATTTCCACATGCAAGACGCAACTCACGGTAACTCACTGTCTCACCGTGCTCCTGGCTCAATTGGCCAGTGTCAGACTCCAGGTCGCGTATTCAAAGGCAAGAAAATGGCCGGACACATGGGTGCTGAGCGTGTAACCGTTCAAAACCTTGAAATTGTTCGTGTCGATGCTGAACGCAATCTGTTGCTGGTTAAAGGTGCGATCCCCGGTGCTCCCGGTGGTGATGTAATCGTGCGCCCAGCTGTTAAGCAGCGCAACGCCTAAGTTTCCGAGGGTTTCGACGATGGATTTGAATATTGCAACTCCCGAAGGCGCTAAAGGTACTGTTACTGTATCTGACGTTGCATTCGGTAAAGAGTTTAATCAAGACCTGGTTCACCAGGCGGTAACTGCGTATTTGGCAGCTGCTCGCCAGGGTACCAAGGCACAGAAAAACCGCGCTGCGGTATCTGGCGGTGGTAAAAAGCCATGGCGTCAGAAAGGTACTGGCCGTGCTCGTGCTGGTACTATTCGCAGCCCATTGTGGCGTACCGGTGGCGTAACTTTCGCTGCTCAGCCACGTGACCATGCTCAGAAGCTGAACAAAAAGATGTACCGCGCTGCTCTGCGTTGCATTCTTTCTGAGCTGACCCGTCAAGAGCGCCTGGTAGTTGTGGAGTCTTTCGATATCGATGCTCCCAAAACCAAGTCTCTGGTTCAGCAATTGGCTCAGTACGACCTGAAAGACGCTTTGATCGTGTCTGAACAAGTTAGCGAAAATCTGTACCTGGCTTCACGTAACCTGCACAAGGTTGATGTTCGTGATGTTCAGGGTGTAGATCCTGTTAGCCTGATTCGCTTTGACAAGGTTGTGATGACTGTTTCAGCTCTGAAAAAGTTTGAGGAGATCCTGGGATGAGTCAAGAACGCCTGTACAAAGTATTGTTGGGTCCAGTGATTTCTGAGAAAGCTGCTAACGCTGGTGATGCCAGTAACCAAGTGGTTTTCAAAGTACTTCGCGATGGCACCAAGCAAGAAGTTAAAGCAGCAGTTGAAAAACTGTTTAATGTGAAGGTTGAAGAGGTTCGTACTCTTCTGGTCAAGGGTAAAACCAAGCGCACCCGTCACGGACTGGGCAAGCGTAGTGACTGGAAAAAAGCGTACGTTCGTCTGGCCGAAGGTCAAGAAATTGACTTCGCGGTAGCGGAATAAGGGGATAGTTGCGATGCCTATTGTAAAACGTAAACCAACATCTCCGGGTCGCCGCTTCGTTGTAAGTGTTGTCAATCCGGACCTGCACAAAGGTGCTCCTTACGCTCCACTTCTGGAAAAGAAGAGCAAGAGCGGCGGTCGTAACAACAACGGTCGTATTACCACTCGTCACGTTGGCGGTGGTCACAAGCAGCACTATCGTGTTATCGACTTTAAACGTAATAAGGACGGCATTCCTGCAAAGGTTGAGCGTCTGGAATACGATCCAAACCGCAGCGCTAACATCGCTCTGGTTTGCTACTTGGACGGTGAGCGTCGCTACATCATTGCACCTAAGGGTGTAAAAGCTGGCGACATGATCGAGTCTGGTGAAGCTGCGGCTATTAAGCCTGGTAACACCTTGCCGATCCGCAACATCCCTGTGGGTAGTGTGATTCACTGTATTGAATTGAAGCCAGGTAAAGGTGCTCAGGTAGCACGTTCCGCCGGTACTTCAGCTCAATTGGTGGCGCGTGATGGCCGTTATGCGACTTTGCGTCTGCGTAGTGGTGAAATGCGTAAAGTACTCAGTGAGTGTCGTGCAACTTTGGGCGAAGTGTCCAACAGTGAGCACAGCCTGCGTTCTCTGGGTAAAGCTGGTGCTTCTCGTTGGCGCGGTGTGCGACCAACTGTTCGCGGTGTCGCGATGAACCCTGTAGATCACCCGCATGGTGGTGGTGAAGGTCGTACTTCTGGTGGCCGTCATCCAGTTTCTCCATGGGGTACGCCTACTAAGGGTGCTAAGACCCGTAAGAACAAGCGCACCGATAAGATGATTGTACGCCGTCGCGGTAAGAAATAAGCGACTGGCTAAACACTAGCTGAAGAGGAAAGTGCAGTGCCACGTTCACTGAAAAAAGGTCCTTTCATCGATCTTCATTTAATTAAGAAGGTTGAGGCAGCGATCGAAAAAAATGACCGTCGTCCTATTAAGACTTGGTCTCGCCGTTCCATGATCATGCCAGAAATGGTCGGCTTGACTCTCGCTGTACACAACGGTCGTCAACATGTCCCCGTCCTGGTAAACGAAGAGATGGTTGGGCATAAATTGGGCGAGTTTGCTGCGACACGCACATATCGCGGTCACATTGCAGACAAGAAAGCCAAGAAGCGCTAAGAGGTCTAACGATGGAAGTATCAGCAAAATTACGCGGTGCTCAACTGTCGGCACAAAAAGCGCGTCTAGTCGTCGATCAGATTCGTGGTAAACACGTTGAAGAGGCGCTGGACATCTTAGCTTTCAGTCCGAAGAAGGGTGCAGCGATTGTTAAGAAGGTGCTGGAGTCTGCTATTGCAAACGCCGAGCACAATGAGGGTGCTGATGTTGATGAGTTGACTGTGTCAACCGTCTTCGTTGATGAGGGTCTGACGATGAAACGTATCAGACCACGTGCTAAAGGTCGTGCAGATCGCATCCTTAAGCGCACTTGTCACATCACCGTTAAAGTAGCCGATCAGTAAGAGACAGACGTTATGGGTCAGAAAGTACATCCGACAGGTATTCGTCTGGGCATCGTCAAGAAGCATACCTCTACATGGTATGCGGGCAGCGATGAATACGCAGACAAGCTCTACACCGACCTGAAAGTACGCGAGTACATTGAAAAGAAATTGGCGCACGCGTCAGTCAGTCGAGTAGAAATTGAGCGTCCGGCTAACACCGCACGCGTTACCATTCACACTGCCCGTCCGGGTATTGTGATTGGTAAAAAAGGTGAAGATGTGGAAAAACTGCGCGCTGAAGTTAGCAAGCAGATGGGTGTTCCCGTTCACATCAACATCGAAGAAATCCGCAAACCTGATCTGGATGCGGCTCTGGTAGCGCAAAGCGTTGCTCAGCAACTTGAGCGTCGCGTTATGTTCCGTCGTGCTATGAAGCGTGCGGTACAGAATGCTATGCGTCAGGGCGCAGAAGGGATCAAAATCCAGGTTAGCGGTCGACTGGGTGGTGCAGAAATCGCACGCACCGAATGGTACCGCGAAGGCCGCGTGCCTCTGCACACTTTGCGTGCCGATATCGATTACGCCACAGCTGAAGGTTCAACCACCTACGGTATTATTGGCGTGAAAGTTTGGATCTTCAAAGGTGAAGTAATTGGCGGCCTAGACGCTGTCGAAGAAAAACCAAAGAAGAAAAAAGGCTCTAAGTAAGGGGTACGCAAGATGCTGCAACCGAAGCGTACAAAGTTTCGCAAGCAAATGAAGGGCCGCAATCGCGGTCTGGCCCATCGCGGCTCAAAGGTTAGCTTTGGCGAATTTGGCTTAAAGTCCAATGCACGTGGTCGTATTACTGCCCGTCAAATTGAAGCGGCGCGTCGTGCAATGACTCGTCACATCAAACGTGGCGGAAAGATTTGGATCCGTGTATTTCCAGATAAGCCAATTACCAGCAAGCCTCTTGAGGTTCGTCAGGGTAAGGGTAAGGGTAATGTTGAGTACTGGGTAGCCCAGATTCAACCTGGCAAGGTTCTGTACGAGATGGAAGGCGTCTCTGAAGAGCTGGCTCGCGAAGCATTCGCACTGGCCGCTGCCAAGTTACCTTTAAGTACAACTTTCGTGAAACGTTCGGTGATGTGATGAAAGCTCAAGAACTCCGCGAAAAATCTGTTGAAGAGCTAAATGCTGAGTTGCTGAAGCAGCTGGAAGATCAGTTCAAGCTGCGTATGCAAGCTTCTACTGGTCAGCTGAATCAGACCCATCTGCTCAAGCAGACACGTCGCGATATTGCTCGTATTAAAACAGTGCTGAATCAAAAGGCAGGTGCGTAACTATGACAGACAAGTTAGTGCGTCAGGTAACCGGTAAAGTAGTAAGTGACAAGATGGATAAAACCATCACTGTCCTGATCGAACGCCGTGTTAAGCACCCAATTTATGGTAAGTACGTCAGTAAGTCATCCAAGCTGAAAGCTCATGATGAAAAGAATGAGTGTAAGGCAGGAGATGTGGTCACTATTGAAGAGTCCCGTCCTCTGTCTAAGTCTAAGTCTTGGGCTTTAGTTAAAATTGAAGAACGCGCTACTGAGATTTAATTATCTCAGGCGTTGTTAAGAGTTTCGGAGACGGACGATGATTCAAGCGCAATCATACTTGGATGTGGCAGACAACAGTGGTGCCCGCCGCGTTATGTGCATTAAAGTGCTCGGCGGTTCGCATCGTCGTTACGCTGCCGTAGGTGATATTATTAAGGTGACCGTTAAGGAAGCCATCCCTCGCGGTAAAGTGAAGAAAGGTCAGGTGATGAAGGCCGTGGTTGTACGTACCAAAAAAGGTGTGCGTCGCCAGGACGGGTCTCTGATTAAGTTTGACGATAACGCTGCCGTATTACTGAACCAACAGGATGCTCCTATTGGTACACGTATTTTCGGCCCTGTTACTCGTGAGCTGCGTGGCGAAAAATTCATGAAGATCATCTCATTGGCTCCAGAAGTTCTGTAAGCCAGAGCTTTTGTAACCTGAGAGAGTCGAGGACAGGGTTATGCGTAAGATCAAACGTAATGACGAAGTGATTGTGATCGCAGGTCGCGATAAAGGTAAGCGCGGTAAAGTAGTTAGCGTACTTGCCGACGATCGCTTGCTCGTGTCTGGTGTTCACATGATCAAAAAACACCAAAAACCAAACCCGCAATTGGGTGTGGCCGGCGGAATCGTGGAGAAAGAAGCTCCGATTCAGGTTTCCAATGTTGCTATTTTTAATGGCGCTACTGGTAAAGCTGATCGTGTAGGTTTCAAAATCCTGGAAGACGGCACCAAAGTGCGAGTTTTCAAATCCAACGGCGAAGCCGTTGACGCGTAATTAGCAAAATCTAATTACGCCGAGTTAACGGCATAAGCAGACGGTAATTGAACATGGCTAAGTTGAAAGAACTTTACCACAACGAAATCGCAGCAAAGCTGAAAGATGAGCTGAAGCTTGCGAACGTTATGGAAGTGCCCAAAATCACCAAGATCACCCTGAACATGGGTGTTGGTGAGGCAATCGGTGACAAGAAAGTCTTAGAAAATGCTGTCAGCGATATGGAAAAGATCACTGGTCAAAAAGCAGTTGTGACCAAGGCTCGCAAATCCATCGCTGGCTTCAAGGTACGTGAAGAGTGGCCGATCGGCTGTAAAGTAACTCTGCGCTCTGAGCGCATGTACGAGTTTCTTGAGCGTCTGATCAGTATCGCGATTCCACGTATTCGTGACTTCCGTGGTATCAGCCCGAAGCAGTTCGACGGTCGTGGCAATTTCTCTATGGGTGTAGGTGAGCAAATCATCTTCCCGGAAATTGAATTCGACAAAGTTGACAAGCTGCGTGGTCTGGATATCTGTATCACTACCACAGCACGTAATAACGAGGAAGGCCTTGCTTTGCTGAAGGCATTCAACTTCCCGTTTAAAGGCTAAGGAAACGGATCATGGCTAAGAAATCTATGATTGCACGTGAAACCAAACGTGCTAACGCAGTTGCAAAGTTTGCCGCCAAGCGTCAAGCCTTGAAAACTATCATTGCCAGCCCTAACTCTTCGGAAGAAGAGGTATGGGAAGCGCAGGTTAAGCTTCAGCAACTGCCTCGTGATGCGAGTCCGGTTCGTCAGCAGCGTCGCTGTCGTATTACTGGTCGTCCACACGCGGTTTATCGCAAGTTCGGCCTGTGCCGTAACAAACTGCGTGAAGCGGCTATGCGTGGTGATGTCCCAGGTTTGGTTAAGGCCAGCTGGTAAGCTGAATTTAGGAGCAGAAACTTATGAGTATGCAAGATCCGTTGGCAGATATGCTGACTCGTATCCGCAACGCTCAACAAGTCGGCAAGGTAGATGTCACCATGCCTTCTTCAAAGCTGAAAATTAACGTTGCCCGCGTTCTTCAAGAAGAAGGCTACGTGACCGGTTTTTCAGTGAGCGAAGATGCTCAGCCTCAACTGACCGTTGAGCTGAAATACTTCGAAGGCAAGCCAGTAATTGCTGAGCTTGACCGTGTAAGCCGTCCAGGCTTGCGTAACTACTCTGGTAAAGATGGCTTGCCATCAGTTCGTGGCGGTTTAGGTATCGCTATCGTTTCTACCAGTAAGGGTGTAATGACTGATCGTGCTGCCCGCGCTCAAGGCGTTGGTGGTGAGGTTCTCTGCACCGTATTTTAACCCCGTCTAGCTGCTTAGCAGCTAACGGCAATAGTTGTTTTAACGGGAATTCGTTATGTCACGAGTTGCAAATAGTCCGGTTGAAGTGCCCGCTGGTGTAACTGTAACCCTGAGTGGTCAGGATCTTACGGTTAAAGGCAGCAATGGTACATTGGCCCACACCATCCACAGCAGTGTTGAAGTCGCTCAGAACGATAATGTTCTGAATGTCTCTGCTCGTGATGGCGCCAAGCAGTCTCGCGCATTGGCAGGCACTACACGTGCTCTGGTAAACAACATGGTAATCGGCGCTTCTCAAGGTTTTGAGAAGAAGCTGTTGCTGCAAGGTGTTGGTTATCGTGCTAAAGCCGCGGGCAGTTCTGTAGACCTGACTCTGGGTTTCTCCCACCCGGTTGTTTATGACCTTCCTGAAGGCGTAAAAGCTGAGACCCCAAGTCAGACTGAGATCGTACTGAAGAGCGCTGATAAGCAGCTGCTCGGTCAGGTAGCCGCGGAAATCCGCGCTTATCGTCCACCAGAGCCTTACAAAGGTAAAGGTGTACGCTACGCTGACGAACATGTACGTCGTAAAGAAGCTAAGAAGAAGTAGGGCCTAGGTCATGAACGATAAAAAACAATCTCGTTTGCGTCGTGCGCGTCGTGCTCGTGCAAAGATGAGTGAGCTGGGCGCAGTGCGCCTGTGCGTTAACCGCACTCCTCGCCACATCTATGCGCAGATTATCGCTGCCGATGGTGCCAAAGTACTGGCTCAAGCCTCTACTTTGGATAAAGATTTACGTGCAGGAAAAACCAGCAACAAAGAAGCCGCTCAGGCGGTTGGTAAGTTGGTTGCCGAGCGTGCTAAAGCTGCTGGGGTTACCCAGGTTGCTTTCGACCGTAGTGGTTTTAAATACCACGGTCGTGTGCAGGCTTTGGCAGACGCTGCCCGCGAAGCTGGTTTGGAATTCTAAAGGTTGAGATATGGCTTTTAACAAGAAAGAAGAACGTAACGATGAAGGCTTCCAGGAGAAGCTGGTTCAGGTTAACCGCGTTGCCAAGACCGTTAAAGGTGGTCGTATCTTTACCTTTACTGCGCTGACTGTTGTTGGTGATGGTAATGGCAAAGTAGGCTTCGGTCGCGGTAAAGCCCGCGAAGTACCTGCTGCTATCCAGAAAGCTATGGAAGCTGCTCGTCGTAACATGATCGAAGTAGATCTGAATGGCGACACTCTGCAGTATGCCACCACGGGCCGTCACAGTGGCTCCAAGGTATTCATGCAGCCTGCTTCACAGGGTACTGGTGTTATTGCCGGTGGTGCAATGCGCTCTGTATTTGAAATGGCTGGCGTTCAGAACGTTTTGGCTAAATGCTACGGTTCTACTAACCCGGTAAACGTGGTTCGTGCAACCTTCCAGGCGCTGAGAGATATGGCGTCTCCGGAGTCTGTAGCAGCCAAGCGCGGCAAAAGCGTTGAAGACATTCTGAACTGATTGGGTGTAACAACCCAATTCAGCGTTCTGAGTGGACCGACTCTTAATAAGCGCCAGCAACCAGTGGTTGTCTGTGCGCTTACAATGAGCCATCAGCTCTTAAAGAAAAGTTGGATAGGACCATGGCTAAGAAAATGATTAAAGTGACTCAGGTGAAAAGCGCTGCTGGCCGCCTGAAGAACCACAAAGCCTGCGTTGCCGGTTTAGGCCTGCGTCGCATTGGCCACTCTGTAGAAGTAGAAGATACTCCTTCAGTGCGTGGCATGATTAACAAAGTAAATTATCTGGTTAAGGTAGAGGGAGAGTAAGATGCGTCTGAATACTCTGAGTCCTGCGCCTGGCAGCACCCACAGCAAGAAACGCGTCGGTCGTGGTATCGGTAGCGGTCTTGGTAAAACCGGTGGTCGCGGTCACAAAGGTCTGAAATCTCGTTCCGGTGGTAGTGTTAAGCCCGGTTTCGAGGGTGGTCAGATGCCTCTGCAAAAACGTCTGCCTAAATACGGTTTTACTTCCCGTGTAGGTCGCGTAACTGCTGAGGTTCGTTTGGCTGAACTGAACAAAATCGAAGGCGAAGTGGTCGATCTGGACACACTGAAGCAAGCTGATGTTATCAATATCAACATCAAGCGTGCTAAGATCTTCCTTTCCGGCGAGCTGACTAAAGCAGTGACCGTAAAAGGTCTGGCCGTGACCAAGGGCGCTAAAGCTGCCATTGAAGCAGCTGGCGGTAAAGTCGAAGAATAAGACAGTCGAAGTTAGCCGGCCTCTAGTACTAGTGGCCGGTGTCTGGTTACCGGCTTCCGGTACTTGGACTGTCGACTACTGATTAGAGACTGATTTATGGCAACCCCTGGAAATCTGCCATTAGGAAACAAGAAAGGATTGGGCGAGCTTTGGGCTCGCCTTCGTTTTCTTTTTATAGCAATTGTTGTTTACCGTATTGGTACACACATTCCGGTGCCAGGTATTGATCCTGAGCGGCTGGCGACATTGTTTAACCAGAACCAAGGCACCATTTTGGGTCTGTTTAACATGTTCTCGGGTGGTGCACTCGAGCGTATGAGTATCCTGGCTTTGGGTATCATGCCCTATATTTCGGCCTCGATTATCATGCAGCTGATGTCTGCCGTTGTGCCATCACTGGAGCAGTTGAAGAAAGAAGGTGACGCCGGTCGGCGTAAGATTAACCAGTACACTCGTTATCTGACGGTGTTGTTGGCTCTGGTTCAGGGCTCTGGTATGGCGGTTGGTTTTTCCGGCCAGGCTTACATGACAGGTTTCAGCTTTTATTTTGTCGCAGTGACGTCACTGGTAACCGGCGCAGTCTTCATGATGTGGCTGGGTGAGCAGGTGACAGAGCGCGGTATTGGTAACGGCATCTCGATGCTGATTTTTGCCGGTATTGTGGCAGGTTTACCGAGTGCGGTAGGCCAGGCGTTTGAAAGCGCACGTCAGGGTGATTTGCACATTCTGCTGTTGTTGGGTGTGACTTTTCTGGCGATTGCGGTTGTGTGGTTGGTGGTACGTATGGAGCGCGGTCAGCGCCGTATTACTGTTAACTATGCCAAGCGTCAGCAGGGCCGCAAAGTATTTGCAGCTCAAAGCAGCCATCTGCCGTTAAAAGTGAACATGGCTGGGGTTATCCCGGCGATCTTTGCCAGCAGTATCCTGCTGTTCCCGGCGTCAGTGGCGCAGTGGTTCGGCCAGGGTGGTGAAGGTGTAGGTAGTGAAATTCTGCAAGAATTGGCGTTAGCGATTGGCCCTGGCCAGCCACTTAACTTCATTTTGTTTGCAGCGCTGATTGTGTTCTTCTGTTTCTTCTATACGGCGTTGATGTTTAACCCGAATGAAGTGGCAGATAACCTGAAAAAGTCCGGTGCGTATATCCCTGGTATTCGTCCCGGTGAGCAGTCAGCCAAGTATATTGACAATGTTCTGACCCGGTTGACTGTGGTTGGTGCTGTTTATATCGCGGCCGTCTGTTTATTACCGCAGTTCCTGGTAGTGGCGACTAACATCCCATTCTATCTGGGCGGTACCTCACTGCTGATCGTTGTGGTAGTGGTAATGGACTTTATGTCCCAGGTGCAATCGCACTTGATGTCTCATCAATATGATTCATTGATGAAGAAAGCAAACCTTAAAGGCTATGGTTCAGCCCGATAATCGGGTAAGATGCTCGGCCGCTGAGTTAGAAGGTGTTTTGAAACATGAAAGTTCGTGCTTCAGTAAAGAAAATATGCCGTAACTGTAAAGTTGTACGTCGTAAAGGTGTTCTGCGTGTTATCTGCAATGCCGAGCCACGTCACAAGCAGCGTCAAGGCTAAAACCTCTTTTTGTGACCAGAGCTAAAACTCTGGTCACAAAAGAACAGGGTTGGAGAGCGCCTGAAGTGCTTATCTGACCTCCAGTTGTCTTAATCGACAGCCGGGAACAAGGGGGCGTTGACTGTCGCCAGGGGGGAAACTCTCTGGCTATTGCTTTTTGTGCGTAATGTCGCTATCCTTTCGCGCCTTTTTATTGGTGCTGAGGGTGGCGTATTGTCGCTGTCAACGCTGCAACTTAAGTTATACGTGGAGTAATCCGAATGGCCCGTATTGCTGGTGTCAACATACCAGATAACAAGCATGCCGTTATCTCCCTGACCTATGTCTATGGGATTGGTCGCACAACTGCGAAACAAATTTGCGCCGCTTCTGGCATCGCTGAATCTACCAAAATTGGTGATCTGAGCGAGACTGAGATGGACGCTATCCGTAGTGAAGTCGCTAAAGTCTCTGTTGAGGGTGATTTGCGTCGTGAAGTTTCTATGAGCATCAAGCGTTTGATGGATTTGGGCTGCTATCGCGGTCTGCGTCATCGTCGCAGTCTGCCTGCTCGTGGACAACGTTCAAAGACGAATGCTCGCACTCGTAAGGGTCCGCGCAAGCCGATCAAAAAGTAAGTCTTAAACCTTAAAGGTACAGACTTCCCAAGGTAAAAGGTTAGGAAGAGTTGCTATGGCAAAGCCAGGTAAAACTACTAAGAAGAAGGTTAAAAAGACGGTTGTCGATGGTATCGCACACATCCACGCCTCTTTTAACAACACGATCGTGACAATTACCGATCGTCAGGGTAACACCCTGAGCTGGGCTACCGCTGGTGGTTCCGGTTTCCGTGGTTCCCGTAAGTCTACCCCGTTCGCAGCTCAGGTTGCTGCAGAGCGCGCTGGCGAAGCGGCTAAAGATTACGGCCTGAAGAATCTGGACGTTGAAGTTAAAGGTCCTGGTCCTGGTCGTGAGTCTGCAGTACGTGCTTTGAACAACGTTGGTTACAAGATTACCAACATTGTCGACGTCACGCCGATTCCACACAACGGCTGTCGTCCGCCGAAGAAACGTCGCGTATAAGGGGGCTTAAATAATGGCACGTTATATTGGACCAACTTGTAAGCTGTCTCGTCGCGAAGGAACTGATCTGTTCCTGAAAAGTGGCGCACGTCCGCTTGATTCCAAGTGTAAAGTTGAAAATGCTCCTGGCCAGCACGGTCTCCGTCGCGGACGTTTGTCCGACTACGGTGTACAGCTGCGTGAGAAGCAAAAAGTTCGTCGTACTTACGGCGTTCTGGAAAAACAATTCCGCGGTTACTACAAAGAAGCTGCCCGTCGCAAAGGCGCGACCGGTGAGGTTCTGCTGCAATTGCTGGAGCAACGTTTGGATAACGTTGTATACCGTATGGGCTTTGGTGCTACCCGCGCTGAATCTCGTCAGCTGGTTTCGCACAAATCAATCAGCGTAAACGGTCAGACAGTAAACATTGCTTCTTACCAGGTGAAAGCCGGTGATGTAGTTGCTGTTCGCGAGAAAGCTAAAAACCAACTGCGTATCGCGCAGGCTCTGAATCTGGCCGCTCAGCGTGCCGATGTTGAGTGGGTTGATGTGAATGCGGACAAAAAAGAAGGTACGTTTAAGCGTGTACCTGATCGCGCCGATTTACCAGCTGAGATCAACGAGAACTTGATCGTTGAGCTTTACTCTAAGTAAGAAATTTCCACTAAAGGTGTGACTATGCAGAGTGCTGTAAACGAGTTTTTGACCCCGCGTCATATCGACGTTACTGAAAACGGCCCAACTCGCGCAAAAGTGGTTTTAGAGCCTCTTGAGCGTGGTTTTGGTCATACCCTTGGTAATGCGTTGCGTCGTATTCTTCTGTCTTCCATGCCCGGCTGTGCCGTCACGGAAGTTGAAATTGATGGTGTACTCCACGAGTACAGCGCCATTGAGGGTGTACAGGAAGACGTTATTGAAATCCTGTTGAACCTGAAAGGTGTTGCTGTTGTTATGCACGGTAAAGATCAAGCCGTGTTGACTCTGAGCAAGAAAGGCCCTGGCGTTGTAACTGCTGGTGACATTCAGGTTGATCATGAAGTTGAGATCAAAAACCCTGAGCATGTGATTGCCAACATCACTGGTGATGTTGACCTGAGCATGAAGTTAACCGTTGCTCGTGGCCGTGGCTATCAGCCTGCTGATGCCCGTCACAATGATGAAGAAGAGACTCGTGCTATTGGCCGTCTGCAACTGGATGCGTCTTTCAGCCCTGTTAAGCGTCTGGCTTATCAGGTAGAAAGTGCACGTGTTGAGCAGCGCACTGACCTGGACAAGTTGATCCTTGATCTGGAAACCAACGGTACTATCGATCCTGAAGAAGCGATCCGTCGCGCTGCTACCATCCTGCAGCAACAATTGGCGGTATTCGTTGACTTGGAAGGCGAAAAAGAAGTTGAGCCTGAAGAGAAAGAGGAAGAAATCGATCCAGTACTGCTGCGTCCAGTGGATGACTTGGAGTTGACTGTTCGTTCAGCCAACTGTCTGAAAGCAGAAAATATTTACTACATTGGTGATCTGATTCAGCGCACTGAAGTAGAACTGCTGAAGACTCCTAACCTGGGTAAGAAATCTCTTACTGAGATCAAAGACATTCTGGCATCTCGCGGTCTGTCTCTCGGTATGCGTTTGGAGAACTGGCCACCTGCCAGCCTCGCAAACGACGATAAATTAGCGTAAAAATAGGCCGCCGCTCTGGACTGTTTAGGTCCTAAACAGAGCTAGGCGGCGGTTGTTAACAAGATTTGCTGTTGCCAATGGGCTTCAGAAATCAGTTTGGAAGGATTTAGAGTTATGCGTCATCGTCATAGTGGCCGTCAACTGAATCGCAACTCATCACACCGTAAAGCCATGTTCAAGAACATGACTATCTCTCTGGTTGAGCATGAGTTGATCAAAACAACTTTGGCCAAGGCTAAAGAACTGCGTTCCGTTGCGGAGCCTCTGATTACCTTGTCGAAAGAAGACAGCGTTGCTAATCGCCGCCTGGCTTTCAGTCGTCTGGGTAGCAAAGCAGCTGTAGGTAAGCTGTTCAGCGAGCTGGGTCCTCGTTACGAGTCCCGTCCAGGTGGTTATATTCGCATTTTGAAGTGTGGTCTGCGCACTGGCGATAAAGCCCCAATGGCTTACGTTGAACTGGTTGATCGTCCGGTTGCAGCTGAGGCTGTTGAAGAAGACTAAGACTTAGTCTTCTGATTGAAAAAAGCGCTTTCGGGCGCTTTTTTTTCGTCTGTATTTTTTGTGAATTATTGTGGTTAGTCGTTGCGAGTCTCGTTTAAGCTGTGCAATGTGTGATTTTGTCGAATCACAGGTTCTCGGTATAGAGTTGCACTGATAATTTCACGGTGTATGGTGAGTTTGAGGGTGGCTGTAACGGCTTGTCCGACTATTGTAGCCGTAATGTGGGTTTAAGCATCCAGGGACGGGATGAGATGACTTCTTTTCAAATAAAACATCATGGTGCAGTGAATGGTGTAACAGGCTCTTGCCATGAGCTGTCCATAAGTGACTCGGGTGTGCTGATTGACTGCGGCCTGTTTCAGGGGGCAGAGGCTTCTGGCAAAGGAGCCGGTGCTCATTCACTGGAGATCGATTTCCTGATCGACCATATAAAGGCTTTGGTGGTGACTCATGTGCATATCGATCACGTCGGCCGAATTCCCTATCTTTTAGCCGCCGGCTTCAAAGGCCCCATTTACTGTTCTATCCCGTCAGCAACGTTGCTCCCTTTGGTGCTGGAAGATGCCATAAAAATAGGTCTCACCAAAGATAAGCGGTTGGTAGAAAAGTTTCTCCGGGTGATCAGCCTGCGTCTAAGACCGTTGTCCTATAACGAGTGGCATACAATTGTTGATTCTCAGGCCGGCGATATAGCAATACGTTTACAGCGGGCAGGACACATTTTGGGTTCAGCCTATGTTGAGTGTGAGGTATCGACGACGGAGTCTGGGAAAAAAGTAGAGAGCAGTCACAGGGTTGTGTTTTCCGGAGACCTAGGCGCTCCTCATGCCCCATTACTGCCTCCGCCACAGGCTCCTTATCGAGCAGATACTTTGGTGATTGAGAGCACTTACGGGGATCGTCTGCATCAGGGGCGTAAACAGCGACGCATGGCTCTCAAAGCCGTTATTGAAAAAGCGTTTCGCGATCGTGGTGCCGTTCTGATTCCCGCATTTAGTATTGGTCGCACACAGGAAATTCTTTACGAGCTGGAAGGCCTGATACACGATCTTGGTAAACAGAAAATATATGAGGAGAGTTGGCAGGATCTGGAAATCATTGTGGATTCCCCACTGGCGGCCAGTTTCACAAAAGCTTGTCGACAGCTTAAGCCTTATTGGGATGAGGAAGCCCTTGTCCGTGTCCGAAGCGGTCGCCATCCATTGAGTTTTGAGCAACTCTATACCGTCAGTTCTCACGACCAACACGAGACTGCGGTCAATTATGTTCGTAGCACCGGTCATCCTTGTATTGTCATTGCGGCGAGCGGGATGTGTGCTGGTGGTCGGATTGTGAATTATCTGAAGGCACTGATCGAGGATCCTCGAACAGACATTGTTTTTATGGGATATCAGGCGACAGGCACGCCTGGTCGAGTCATACAGACTTATGCATCTGTGGGAGGGTATGTGGAGCTGGAGGGTAAGAGATACGATATCCGTGCGCATGTTCATACATTGAGTGGTTATTCTGCACATGCGGATCAGAAAGACCTTCTAACTTTTATTCGGCAAATTAAATTGGCGCCAAAATGTATTCGTATTGTTCATGGCGACGAAGCAGCTAAGCGTGAACTGATGCAAAAAATAAAAGCTGAATTGCATGATGTTGAGGTTGTTGTACCGAAAGGTTAGCACAAAATTTGCTTGATGTATGAGTGTATGTATACGCTCTATGGTGGAGGTCCTAAGTAAGGTGGAAAACTCTTTAGCTTGAAATATGGCTTATGAGCTTTCTTGCTATACTTAGAACAATTTTCAATAACCGCACGTTGCCAGGAATGCATCTATGATAGTCCCAGTTGTTATGGCCGGAGGATCCGGTACACGTTTGTGGCCTATGTCCCGCTCCTTGTATCCCAAACAGTTTCTTTCATTGGTGAATGACGCGACAATGCTTCAGGATACTTGTCGCCGTTTAGACGGATTGGACACCGCACAACCAATGATTATTTGCGGTGAGGAACATCGTTTTACGGTCGCTGAACAAATGCGCGCTTTTGGGTTGCATGCTGACAGTAAAATTGTATTGGAACCGGCAGGAAGAAATACTGCTCCAGCAGTTGCACTTGCAGCTTTAAAGTCTCTTCAAGATGATGAATCAGATCCTTTATTATTGATCTTGGCGGCTGATCATGTGATGACAGACATTGATGCTTTTCAGGACGCTGTCAAAAAAGCGACTGAACACGCGAAGGCTGGCAAGCTGGTTACGTTTGGTATTATTCCTACTGGCCCAGAGACCGGTTATGGCTACATACGTCAGGGGGATATGGTTGGTGATGCTTATCAAATTGCAGAGTTTGTAGAAAAGCCCGATCAGGATACAGCGGAGAAATATTTGTCGGGTGGTAACTACGTTTGGAACAGCGGCATGTTTATGTTCAGGGCCAGTCGGTATGTGGAAGAGTTGCGAAAGTATCGTCCGGATATTCTTCAAGCTTGCGAGGCGTCAGTAGAAAACGCTACGGTCGATGTAGACTTTGTTCGTCCGGATAAAGAGGCTTTTTTGCTTTGTCCAGATGAATCCATAGATTATGCCGTTATGGAACCTTTATGCAGTGCTGTAAATTCAACTGCAGCCGTGGTTGTGCCGCTTGATTGTGGTTGGAGTGATGTTGGATCCTGGTCTGCACTTTGGGATGTTTCCACAAAAGATGATAACGGCAATGCTCTCTACGGTGATGTTATTGCGCACAATACCAGCAATAGTTATATCCGTACTGATTCAAAGCTTGTGGCTACCGTTGGTTTGGATAATGTCATCGTTGTCGAAAGTGACGACGCTATAATGGTTGCCTCTAAAGATCATGTACAAGACGTGAAAAAAATTGTCGAGCAACTTAAGCTGACAGACCGCAGTGAGGCGCAGTTACACAGAAAAGTTTATCGTCCCTGGGGCTTTTATGATTCCATTGATCATGGTGATCGCTTTCAGGTGAAGCGAATTGTGGTCAAGCCCGGTGGAAAGTTAAGCCTTCAAATGCACCATCATCGAGCGGAACACTGGATTGTGGTCAGCGGTACAGCAGAAGTTACCCGCGGAGATGAAGTGTTTTTAGTGTCAGAAAACGAGTCGACTTATATTCCTTTGGGTGTGACTCACCGTCTTGCCAATCCAGGGGCGATACCTTTGGAAATGATCGAGGTGCAGTCCGGTTCGTATCTGGGGGAGGATGATATCGTCCGCTTTGAAGATACCTATGGCAGGAATTAACAACCGATGTTAATTTTCAAGGAGACACAAAAAAGGGCGACATATGGTCGCCCTTTTTTGTTGTCATTGCTCGGAGCGGTTACACCACTTCGTTCAATGCTTTCAGAGCCGCAATCAGTTGTGCATCATTGAAGTTATCCAGCTGAGCCTCAACAGCTTGCAGCTTTTCTTTGATCTGCGCTTTCAGGTCTGCGTTGGAGACATTGGTGTCAAAGCCAGCCAGATCCAGATTGTCGACAATCATGCCAGCACCCACCGTGCCGTTGGTGATGCGGTCGATAATGATAAAGGCACCGGTAATGCGGTTGTCTTGATACTTATCGAAGATTACTGGCATATCAAAGCTGATGTCGCACAGAGCGATTTCGTTCAGTTCCAGGCTGTCAGCGGCACTCTTTTCCATGGTGTTGACGTCGATCTTGTGCTCGATGGCAACCACATTTCCCAGCGCTTTCTTACTGACAAACTTAACCGCGTATTGTTTGTGCAGGCGCAGAGATTCTTCTGCCATCCAGATGACGTGGGCTTTAACGCCTTTGCTGACGTGGGGCAGATCGCCGGCTTTTACCAGCATGTCACCGCGACTTACGTCAATCTCATCTTCCAAAGTCAGAGTGATCGCCTGGGAAACCTGTGCTTCCGGTTGGTCGCCGTCAAACGTGGAGATGGTTTTCACCTTGCTGGACTTGCCGGAAGGCAGGGAAACCACTTCGTCGCCCGGGCGAATGGTGCCGGAAGCAATCGTGCCCGCAAAGCCGCGGAAGTCCAGGTTTGGACGGATCACGTACTGTACTGGCAGACGGAAATTTTTGAGATTGCGGTCTTTGGCAATCTCAATATTTTCCAGAACATTCATCAGTGGCTGGCCGTCAAACCAGGGCATGTGTTCGGAGGGATTCACCACGTTGTCGCCGCGCAGGGCAGAGATTGGAGCAAACTGAATGTCGGGAATGTTCAGCTGCTTGGCAAACGCTTTGTACTCTTCAACGATTTCGTTGTAACGCGCTTCACTGTAATCGACCAGATCCATCTTGTTAATGGCAACCACAACGTGCTTGATACCCAGCAGTGACACAATAAAACTGTGACGTTTGGTTTGGGTCATGATGCCGTGACGGGCGTCGACCATCACAATGGCCAGATCGCAGTTGGATGCACCGGTGGCCATGTTGCGGGTGTACTGTTCGTGCCCCGGAGTGTCGGCAATGATGAATTTGCGTTTGTCGGTAGAGAAGTAACGGTAAGCAACGTCAATGGTAATGCCTTGCTCACGTTCACTTTGCAGACCGTCAACCAGCAACGCCAGATCGAACTCTTCGTCGGTGGTGTTAAAGCGCTTGGAGTCGTTTTTAATCGCCGACAAATGATCTTCAAAAATCATTTTCGAATCGTGCAGCAGGCGACCAATCAGTGTGCTCTTGCCGTCATCCACACTGCCACAGGTCAAAAAGCGCAACAGTTCTTTGTTCTCGTGCTGATCCAGGTAGCCGAGAATGTCTTTTTCAAGAAGAGAGGTAGGTTCAGTCATAAGTATCTCTTTACTGTCTTGGGTTATCCGGCTTGGCCGTCTAACAAAATTTTGTGTCTAAGGGGTTGGCTTGCTAACGGGAGTGCCGGTTAGAAGTAGCCTTCCATTTTCTTCTTCTCCATGGAGCCGGCGGAGTCGCTGTCAATCACACGACCCTGACGCTCGGAGGTTTTGGTCAGCAGCATTTCCTGGATGATCTCCGGCAGCGTTGCCGCTTCGGATTCCACAGCACCGGTCAGTGGGTAGCAACCCAGAGTACGGAAGCGCACACTCTTCATCTCCGGTACTTCGCCTTCTTCCAGCGGCATGCGGTCGTCATCCACCATGATCAGCGTGCCGTCACGCTCAACCACTGGGCGTTTTTCGGCAAAGTACAAGCTTGGGATCTGAATGTTTTCTTTGTAGATGTACTGCCAGATATCCAGCTCGGTCCAGTTGGATAGTGGGAAAACACGGATGCTCTCGCCCTGATCGACGTTGCTGTTGTAGATGTTCCACAATTCCGGACGCTGGTTTTTCGGATCCCAGCGGTGGTTCTTATCACGGAAAGAATAGACACGCTCTTTGGCTCGGGACTTTTCTTCGTCGCGGCGGGCACCACCAAACGCGGCGTCAAACTTGTAGTGGTTCAGTGCCTGTTTCAGACCTTCGGTCTTCATGATGTCGGTGTGCTTGGCGCTGCCGTGTGTAAACGGGCTGATGTCCATGGCTACACCGTCGGGGTTGATGTGCACTAGCAGATCAAAGCCGTATTCCTTGGCAACACGATCGCGGAACTCAATCATCTCGCGGAATTTCCAGGTGGTGTCAACGTGCAGCAAAGGGAACGGAATCTTGCCCGGGTGGAAGGCCTTGCGAGCCAGGTGCAGCAACACAGAGGAGTCTTTCCCGACAGAGTAGAGCATAACGGGGTTATCAAACTCGGCAGCAACCTCACGGAAAATCTGGATGCTCTCGGCTTCGAGTAGTTTTAAGTGGGTCAATTTTTCAGGAGTCATAACAATACCTAATTGTGTAACAAATATTCGGGGTTAGGTCCGGGGCGCATTTCAGTTCGCCCTGTTTTTAATGAAACAGTTTTAATCAAACAGGTTTCATGCAATCAGTTTCATTTCTCGCAAGCGGTCAATCACCAGAGCTACTGCGTCGGTCATCGTATGTTGCGATGTGTCGATACGCAGCTCAGGGTTTTCCGGCACATCGTATGGATCATCAATGCCGGTAAAGCCTTTGATCTTTCCGTCGCGCGCCATCGCATAAAGACCTTTTCGGTCGCGCGCCTCGCAGACCTCAATGGGGGTTGCGACATGAATTTCAACAAACACGCCCACCTCTTCGATCATGCTGCGCACGGCACGTCTTGTGGTTGCATAGGGCGCAATCGGAGCACAAATGGCAATGCCGCCATTCTTGCTGATTTCGCTGGCGACATAACCAATTCTCTGGATGTTCAGATCGCGGTGTTCTTTGGAAAAGCTCAGCTCGCTGGAGAGGTTCTTGCGAACCACATCGCCATCCAGTAATGAAACGTGACGACCACCTAATTCGCGCAATTTTACCATAACGCCGTTGGCCAGGGTGGATTTGCCAGAGCCTGATAGACCAGTAAAGAATAAGGTTATTCCTTGTTTGGAACGTGGTGGCAGTGTGCGATTTAGCTCTTCGACCACTTCCGGAAAAGCAAACCACTCGGGAATGTCTTCGCCGTGGCAGAGCATTTGTTTCAGTTCGGCGCCGGAGATGTAGAGCCCCGCTTCGCCGGACAGCAGTTCATGTTCTTCACAGAATTCACCACGGCCTTCGACGTAACGCAGGAAGGGGGCCTTCAGAATCTGGATGTTGAGTTCGTCCTGTAAGGACGAAACCAGCTCCTGAGCTTCGGTGGCACCGTAGAACAAACCGCCCAGATTGTTGCGCCCGGGCCCTGCATGATCACGTCCGACAATAAAGTGGGTAAAGCCGAAGTTCTGGCGGATGATGGCATGCCACAGTGCTTCGCGAGGGCCGCCCATGCGCATGGCCAGGGGCAGCAGTCGAATATCAACGGAGCCCGCCGGGAAATGCGGAAGAATTTTTTCATAGCAGCGAACACGACAGAAGTGATCAATGTCGCCCGGCTTGGTACGGCCCACCGCAGTGTGGATCACCAGGTTGGCCTGATTTCGGGCCATCAAACGCTTCATCATAATGACGTGCGCTTTGTGGATCGGGTTGCGGGTCTGAAAGGCAACGACATTAGTCCAGCCTTTATCCGCGAATTCCTGACGCATACCGGCCGGGGTATTGCGGTAGTGGGTGAAGTCGTAATGCAGCGGTGGGGTAACACCAGTGAGCGTACCACCTACATACACAGGGTTGTTCTCGTTCAGCAGGATACGCACACCGGGATGTGAGACATCGGTGGTGCCGAAGACTTTGTCGGCTTCCAGCAGCTTGTCGGGGGTCCAGAGATCGGTCACCACAAGATTGGCAATCACCACGCCTTCGGGGTCGCGCAGGGTGATTTCTTCACCGATGCTGGTTTCGTCGGCAAAGGTTTGGGAAACATCTAGATTGATCGGCATCGGCCACAGGGTGCCATCGGCCAGGCGCATAGTGTCTACGACAGAGTCATAATCCGCCTGATTCAAATAACCGGTCAGTGGGGAAAACGCGCCATTAAGCAACAGTTCAACATCCAGCATCTGCCGTGAGGTCAGATCCCAGGAGCGATTGGACTGGGCTTTTTCTTTTTCTTGCGATAACGCCTCGCCCTCTGCGTAGAGGTTAATCAGCGTTCCGCCGTGTGCGCTTGTTGTATCCATCAATGAATGCCCTGATAACGTGGTGTCTTCATAATAGCTGGTCCTTCGAATCCTTCAGCCTGGATTCAGTTCAGAACGCAATGCGGCGATTTTACAGGGGTGTCAGTATTCATAAAATCAGGATATTATGAATTTAAATATCGATTTTATGGGAAAAGAATGGGGTTCCATGAAGTACACGATCCGGCACCTACAGGTGTTTCTGGCGGTGGCCAAAGAGCAGAGTATAAGCAGGGCGGCGGTTGCACTGTCCCTGTCGCAGTCGGCTACCAGTGCGGCCCTGCAGGAGTTTGAAAGCCGCTACGACATTCAGCTGTTTGATCGGGCGGGCAAGCGTTTAAGGCTCAACAGCTTCGGTGAGTCTATCAGGGTCAAGGCCGAGACGGTGATGGCACATTTGCTGGGTTTCGAGGAGGAGCTGATGGGGCAGGATGAGTTTGGCCACCTGCGGGTGGGAGCCAGCTTCACCATTGGCAACTACCTGGCGGTCAAGCATCTGGCGACCTACATGCAGGAGCACCCAGAGGCCAAAGTCGAGATGGAGGTCGGCAGTACCCCGGAGGTGGTGGCCAAGGTGCTCAATTTTCACCTGGATATTGGTTTGATTGAGGCTGAGTTGCATCACGATGATTTACAGCTTCAGCCCTGGCGGGAAGATAAAATGGTGGCCTTCTGTCGTCCTGATCATCCTCTGGCCGGCAAGTCGCAGTTGAGCAATAAGGATATCTTGTCCGCAGGCTGGATTCTGCGGGAATCGGATTCTGGTCACCGCCAGACCTTTGATCGTTCAATGCAGGGGCTGTTGCCAGATCTGCACATCGTGCTGGAGTTGACCCACAACGAGGCCATTAAAAACGCAGTGAAAGCCGGGTTGGGTGTCGGCTGTTTGTCAGAGATTGCCGTTGCGGATGAAATTCAGCAGGGCCTGCTGGTGCCTTTAGTGATCAAGGGACGACCGATGAACCGCCGGTTTTATTTTGTGACCCATAAAAAAGCCGCGGTAAACCGTGCAGCCCAGAGCTGGATGGATATTTGTAAGGGGTGAATTTATTGCCTGACGCAACAGGATGACAGCCTGTCTCTTGCGATCTGCTGCGGTCTATTGCATATTCCGCGTTTATAACGTTCTGACACGCAAGCTGAAGAGTGATTGAAAGTACATGGAAAATTGGGTAACTGAGTTTGCGGGTTGGCTGGTCGCTGTGGATTTGGCAGTGATTGTGGCGTTATTGATTTTCACCCATCTCAAACCCTGGGTGATCTTTTCTGCATCCACGGTTTTTTTGTATCTCTCAAATATCTTGTCGCTGGACGATGCCATAAAAGGGTATACCAATCCTTCCTTGCTGGTATTGATGTTACTGTTTCTGGTCGCGGTGCCTCTGGAAAAAACCACATTGATGCGACGCATGAGCAGTGCGGTCATCAATGGATCCACGAGAAAGTCAATTCTTCGATTGTCGCTGTTCAGCGGTTTCTTTTCTGCTTTTATCAACAATACGGCTGTTGTGTCGGCCATGTTGGGGCCGCTGAAGCGTCAGAGATCGGCGCCGGTCTCTAAATTATTGTTGCCCTTATCCTACGCATCGATTTTAGGTGGAACGCTGACTCTGATCGGTACGTCGACCAACCTGATTGTGAACGGGTTTGTGGAGCAGGCGGGTTACGACTCGCTGGGTTTCTTTGACTTTACCATGGTTGGGTTGCCAGTTTTTGCCGGTTGCCTGTTAGTGTTGGTATTGATGGCCCCAAAAGTGCTGCCTGAACAGGACCTTGAAGAAGAGAAAAGTTCACAGGATTACTTTCTCGAGCGTCGCTTGGCTGCGGGCTCTCCGCTGATTGGCCGTTCAGTACAGGATAATGGGCTGCGTCAATTGGAGCGGATTTTCCTGGTAGAAGTAATCCGCGATCATCACATTATGGCTCCGGTGAACCCGCAGGAAGTGCTCTGTGAAGGGGATGTTCTTGTATTCACAGGAGATTTATCCGCAATAGAATTGCTGGATGGCTTTCAGGGGCTGATGCCGCTGCAGGAGTTCGATCTTGCCGTACGTGAGAACCTTGTTGAAGTCATTGTTTCTCCTTCCGCAGGGCTGGTTGGGCGCACAATCAAGGAAGTCGATTTCCGATCCCGTTTCGATGCGGCGGTTGTGGCCGTAAGACGTGGGGATCAGCGCCTTCAGGGGGGGTTGGGTAATCTGGCCTTACAGGCGGGAGATGCTTTGGTCCTGGCTGTCGGTGATGACTTTAATCGCCGAAGAGATATCTCTGCAGACTTTATTCTGGTGGGCGGTGTAGAGTCCAACAGGATTTTGTCCGGGATCCGTGAGTGGTCTGTCTTTTTGGGGTTTACGATCGCGGTTGTATTGGGGGCGACTGGCGTATTGCCGTTAATAAAAGGCCTCTTGATCTACCTTGGTATGTTGTTGATCTCCGGGATTATGACGGCAGACGAAGTTAAATTTCGTTTCCCATTTCAGTTGCTCGTCGTGATTGGTGGTGCTCTGGGAGTCTCTCAGGCGATGTTTCAAACCGGACTTGCAGACCATATCGGCAGCTGGGCAGGATATGGTCTTAGTGATCTGAGTCCCCTGGGAGCTTTAATTGGGGTCTATTTATTGACGTGGCTGTTTACTGAGCTTGTCACCAATAATGCTGCGGCCGCCATCATGTTTCCTCTCGCCATGGCGATCTCCGGACAGTGGGGAGACAACTATATGCCTTTTGTTATGGCTGTTGCATTTGGTGCCAGTGCGAGTTTTGTTTCTCCTTATGGATACCAGACAAACTTGATGGTCTATACCGCTGGTAATTATCGAATGTCAGATTATTTCAAGTTAGGTATGCCTGTGTTTGTGGTGTACAGCGTTATAGCCGTGACGATGATCCATGTGTTATTTGGTTGAACTGGTTGGCTCCTGCACGGTACATCCTTCATCTGATGTATAAAGACGGTTCATTGGTCGGTATAAAATTCAGTGTTGTAACAATTGGCTTTGCTTCTGGCTTGCGAAACTAATAGAAATTAACTGATTTGTATTAAGTGAATATCAATTATTTTTCATGCTTCCTGATGCTGTTCCCGATGTAATCTAAGTCGGTTGAAGGGCGTCCCACCTCTTTGTGTTGTTTTTTGCGTCATGACTCAAGAGTCTATATTCGAGTGTTTTGCGAAAAGTTTGATCTAATATCCATCTAATCATTTTATGGCGATGTGTAGAGAGCATCGCCCATCAACCATGTCAGTATTCTGATATCGTCTGGCGTTTCCTCTTGTGTGGCAATCATTAATCGGCATCAATTGTTAAATCAAAGTTCTTGTTTATGCTTCTCGTGGGTGCAAAGCAGTGCGCTTTGCCCCGGATGGGTGCTATCAACCTATATATGTTTGAGAAACGGCTAGTGTCTTATCTGCAGTAAAGTAGATTTTGGGTCATGAAATGATCTTAAAACTCAGAGAATATATTCTAGTCTGCGATTTCAGTTAGCTTTATAAAGCATCAGGCGCAATTCACCTTCCGGTTTTCATGTCGAATTGATTGAAATTTAGTGTCGGTTCGTCATGATGGCGAAATAATTGCTAAGTAATTTAATGTGCCTGGGAGCAAGCTGTATCACAGCATGCTCAAAAGTCTGTATCTTCTGTTGATTTGGTATCTCTTACTGGCATTAAAAGGAATGATTAATGTGATAGAGACGAAGGATGTCGCCCAATGAAAACTCGTAATGCGTTGCATTTTGCTCTGGACTGCTCGCTACAATCTTTGGCGGATCTCCATGTTTGTGTTCAAAGAGCAACTTTTAAAACGCTGATAATTTCCTTTGTTTTGGTTTCAATTTCACTAATTCCTGTGAACAGAGTTCATGCAGTTTAAGCCTGGTGCGATCTCATTAGGCCTTTTGGGGATGGCTTTGGCGCGCAAATTCGTTCGATTTGTGAAATGGAATAAGTTACAACAGAGTAATTTGTTTGATGGTCTTTGGTGGCGCCTGCGTTTTATTTCTTGCCAGTAAAAGTCTCTTCGAGAAGGCTTTGTAATTTATTAGTGTGTCTAAGCTCTTGCTTTAGGGGAAGAATTTTAAGCAATTGTGCGCTAGAGCACTTGAATGGAATGTTGCTCATAAGGTTTGTCTGCTGTGCACGGTTATCCATCTTTGATTATGAGTAGTATCAGCGGAAATGTATTTTAATGGGGCTTGCTCTTAAGAAATATCTTCGGAGTAATATTCAAACAGGATTGATAAGTTCTAAAGATGGAATCTGAAAATAGCTTAAAGTTATTAAAGGTGGCGGTTGTTCACGACTGGCTGGTTGATATGGGGGGCGCGGAAAAGGTGCTCGCCAGTATCTTGAAAATCTTTCCCCAGGCTGACGTCTACACATTGGTGTGCGGTATGGACAGTACAAAGTTAAATAAACTTGGTATTTCTAAAACGCCAAAAACATCATTTATTCAAAAGCTGCCTTTTGCGACTAAAAAATACCGTTCATATTTTCCGTTAATGCCTTTAGCGATACAGCAACTGGATTTGAGTGAATATGATTTGGTGGTGAGTAGCAGTTATTGTGTGGCGAAAGGTGTGATTACCGGGCCCAATCAAGTGCATATAAGTTACTGTCATTCTCCTGTTAGATACGCTTGGGATTTACAATTTCAATATCTCAAGGAAGGAGGCGTCAACACAGGGCTTAAATCAGCAGTGGCGAGATATTTTTTATTCAAGCTGCGTGCGTTTGATGTCTGGAGTTCGAATGCTGTAGATGATTTTGTTGCAAACTCTCAGTTTATTAAAAAAAGAATAGAGAAGCTTTATCGGCGTAAAGCTACAGTTATTCATCCTCCCGTTGATGTTTCATCATTTGGGTTGTGTGAAGAGAAGTTGGAATATTACTTCACCTGCTCGCGGATGGTTCCTTATAAAAGAATTGATTTAATTGTAGAGGCATTTAAAAACATACCAGATAAAAAACTGGTAGTCGTCGGTGATGGGCCGGATTTTGATAAAGTCTCTGCTTTGGCTGGAGGGAATGTGGATATCAAAGGTTTTGTCGAATATCCAGAATTGATCTCCATAATGAAAAATGCGAAAGCGTTTGTATATGCCGCAGAAGAAGATTTCGGAATTGTCCCGGTAGAAGCCCAGGCCTGCGGAACGCCTGTAATCTGTTACGGTCGGGGCGGTGTGCTGGATACCGTTGTTGATGGTAGTACCGGCATATATTTTAAAGATCAAACCTGTGAGGCTATTGTTGATGCAATTCACAAGTTTGAAGGTGCCAGTTTGTTTGATTACAAGAGGATCTCCGAACATGCAAAGAGCTTTTCTGAGGAAAGATTTCTCGAGGAATTTAGCGATCATGTGATCAGTAAAGTAACTGAGGCATTTGGGAAGATAGAAGCTGACCAATGAACGTGAAGATTGCAATAAATGGCAGGTTTTTAACTCAATCCGTCACAGGAGTTCAGAGGGTGGCGAGGGAAACAATAAGGTCCCTTGCGCCCATGTTGCATGCTGCAGGGTTCGAAGTCGTTATATTTTGTCCATCACTTGCAACGATTGAGGATGACTTTGAAGGGATTCCCGTAAGAAAAATCGGTAGGTTTTCAGGTCACTTGTGGGAGCAGCTGGAATTACCTTGGTATGTATATGGTTGGCGATTGATCAATTTTTGTAATACCGGGCCAGTATTGTGCAAGTCTCTAATTTCATATATGCACGATGCCCAGGTATATTTGACGCCAAAGTCATATCCTTCGGCATTTGTGTTGTTTTATAAAATAATACAACCAGCACTCGCTCTGCGTAGCAGTTGTGTTGTGACTGTCTCGGATGCCTCAAAAGCAACTCTTGTAAAAAATGGTGTCTGTAAAGAGGGCAAGCTGGCGGTTGTATACAATGGTGTAGATCACTTTTTGGATGTTTCTGCCGAAAAAGGCTACGCAGTTAGCATTGTAGGTGACTCTCCGTTTGTTCTCCTTTTAGGGTCCGACAAAGCCCATAAGAATATCAATACCATCATCGAGGCGTTTTCAGGTCTTGAGCCATCGGGTACAAAGTTGGTGGTGAGCAATGCTGTTGATTTAAACCTCCCGAAAAGTGAGTCGATTATTGCTTTGGGTAAAGTCAGTGATCCTGAATTGAAAGACTTGTACTGCAATGCCAGCCTGTTTGTGTTTCCGTCATTAACAGAAGGATTTGGCTTGCCTCCGCTAGAAGCGTTGAGCTGTCAGTGCCCGGTTTTGTTGTCGGATATTGATGTTTTCAAAGAACTGTTTGGCTCGGCTGTGAATTATGTAAAACCCACCGATGTTGCCGCCTGGCGTGATGCCATTCTAAATGAGCTGTCACTGAAGAATGAGTCCTCTGTAGAAATTTGGGAAAAATATCGATGGAACAACTCAGCGATTAAGTTGTTCGAAGTGATACAAGAGGGTGTGAAGTGAGTCCTTTCGCACCTCTGATGCTACTGTTTTTCTTTGTGTCCTTGTTTAAGGGGGGCAAGTGGCTTTTGATTCCTGTTATTGTGATGGGGGGAATGCAGACTGTTGCGGCTATTGATTTTGGCGGAGGTGCGCTGCCACTTACTTATTTCTGCATCTTTTTGATTGTCGCACGCTGGTTGATTACTTTTGTGTTTGTCACTCGTGCAAACCTTCATGTGGCGCATTGGGGGAGATACAGAAAGGTCATATTACCTCTCGTATTTTTCGCTATTTATGCCACCATATTGACGTTGATTGCTCCTAATTTCTTCGAAAATATTATTGTTGCTCCCTTTTCGGATGGCGTAACCATAAACAATCTGAACATTCTTGCTTTCGAAAGAAGCCATACTCGCCAATTAATGTATTTGTGGGTTTCAGTAATTTTTGTTGCTGCGTTCGTGGCAACCGTAAGGTCGCCGGAAGATTTCAAGTATCTTGATGTTGCTTTAAAGGCTTCTCTTGTTTTTTTATTTTTACTGGGTCTTTGGCAAGTCCTTTTCGTTTGTTGCGGGATACCTTTCCCGGAGTCATTGATTTACAGCAATAATTATTACAAGTTGAATTACAGGCAGTTTACGGCAGGGATTCCAAGGATGACGTCGTATTATATCGAGCCATCACAAATTGCCATCGCTTCAGCCGGATATTTCGGTTATTTCTTAAGTTCACTGTATGGTGAAATGAAGTGGTCAACGTTGTCGTTTCTTGGTTTGAGCCTTTTAGTGTGTGTATTGTCATTTTCATCTACGGCATATGCAGGTATTGCAATTGGGAGTTTTATATTCTTTTTAGTTGTCACAGTTCTGCGTAATTTTAGTCTCAAATATGTACGATTTTTTACCTTGATGCTTGTCTCCCTGTTGTTTGTCTCGTTGTTGGCAGGAATGTTTGCAGTGAATGGATTTTTGTCAGAAGTGGTAGACAGTGTTTTGCTGTCTAAAGCGGACAGTGTTTCAGCAGAATACCGGATTGGTGTGGATAAGATCGCAATCGATTTGTTTGAGCAAACATATGGCGTTGGTGTTGGTTGGGCAAGTCACCGGGCTTCTAGTTTTGCTGCTTTTTTATTGTGTTCGGTAGGAATTATTGGGCTGGCAATATTGGTTTATTTGGCTCTGTGTGTGGGTGGATTATATAAAGAAAAAATAGATGAAGATAATGAGACCCACATGCTGTGGGGGTTGTGCTTTGTTCTAATCACGATGTTTATTGCTGGTGCTGATCCAAATCACCCCTTTTTGTGGTTGATGTTGGCTCTTGCGTTATCTGGCGCAGTAGTTCCAGGAAGCGGGGAAGAAAGGTATGTCCAAAAAGTATAGGTTGATTTGGTTTCATCATTTCCACAAGGCTGGAGGATCATCAATTGTTTCTGCAGCTCAAAACCACGGTGAAGTGTTTTATCCATGGCATGAGAATGGCAATCCAGTTGATTCTAGTGGGAATCTAATCGAGTTGTGGGATTTTGATGAGAAAAAACTTCATGAGTTTGTTGGTGAGTGTCAGCAGCGGGGGGTAACTTTTGTCGCTACAGAGTGGGGGGCTCCTATGTTTACAGTCCTTCAGAAAGATCCACGAGTTACTCTGGTTGCTTGTGTAAGAAATCCTGTTGAAAGAATGGTTTCAAATTTCAAGTATGACTACCTTAATGGTTATGCTTCCCATAGTGACATACGAAACTATGTAAATTCAGGAAAAGCCGTAAGGTCGACACGTTATTACTCAAACATGTTAGCACAAAATTCCAATAGTCAAGAGATGGATGAATTCGATCTTGTGGTTGTGTTGGAGCGAAATATGGGCTCTCTCTTTGAGTATTTCGGGTGGGATGAACAGGGAGAGGTGAGCAATAAAACAGATTTTGGAGTCTGGAAATCAGTGAAATACTTTCTGAAGTTACGGTGGAACTTGATCTATCGACGCTACTGGAGATATTTGGAAGTGAGTAGTCAGGATGTAAGATGGCTGACAGGAGAGCTACTGGATGAGCAAAAAGTTTATGAGAAAATTGTCAAAAGGTGGTGTGACTGATCTCACAGCTTTAAAAGCACTGGGCATCGTTCTGGTCTTGATTGGTCATGCCCCCGGATTAGGGTCGTTGGTGTATAAAGTGATATACGCCTTTCACATGCCCTTGTTTTTTTTTATTTCTGGATACTACTTGTCTGATAAGAGGCTTGGTAATAATACAATCGATTTCTTGAAGGATGTTGGGGTTAAGCTCTTTATTCCCTATTTGATATTTTACCTGATCTCCTATGTGTATATGTGGCTAAGAGCTGAATATATGGGAGTGGATCAGGTACCTTTTTTTCTACCCTTGCTTGTTTCAAATTCAGAAATTCTAGCGTCTATTAATGTGACGTTATGGTTTTTTCCGGCGCTAATTTTGGCCAGGATTATTTACTTTTATCTCTATAGGTATTGTCCAAATGACTTTGTGGTTTTAATTGTTACTTTGATATTGTTTTTGATTTTATTTTTTTGTGGCTGGGCCTCGTTGCCATGGTGCCTTGAATTATCTCTGTTAGCATCCTTCTATCTTTCAGTGGGAAGACTGTTTCAATATATTAAGCCGATGTCTTTTTTTAGCGGAATTCCACTGGTTGTAGTTGGATTTTTGGCGGTTTTAGTTTTTGAACCAAAATCTGATTTTAGGAGCCTGAACTTTAGTATGGGGTTGGTGTTTTTTGTTCCTGTGTCTCTGGCTTTTCTCTCAGGGTTGTTTTTTATTTTTTCTGGTGCCTTTAAAAATAAGGCAATCGAATTTCTTGCGGATAATTCACTGATTATTTTTCCGACCCACATTTTGGTGTATAGCGCTCTGACTGGAGGGGTTGAAATTTTAGATTTTGATGATCTTGTTGTGGCCGGATGGCTGTTAGGATGTTCTTATCTGGTGGTGACACTTTTGTTGTCGCCTTTCATCGTGCGAACTTTTCGTTATGTCTTACCTCGGTATTAAGGTGGATCTAAATGATGACGTTTTCCTTGATAGTAGCAACGCTGGGTCGTTTGGATGTGTTGAGAGATTTATTAAAGAGCCTTGAGGAGCAAACTGAAAGGAGTTTTGAGGTTATTGTTGTTGATCAAAACCCCAAGGGTTTTATGACCGGTCTTCTGAATTCAAATAATTGGTCCTTTCCGATCGTGCATGTCGAGGTTCCCGAAATTAGAGGCTTGTCAAGAGCAAGAAATATAGGGATTAAAATGGCTCAGGGAGATCAGCTTATATTCCCTGACGATGATTGCTGGTACCCCTCAGGATTTTTAGCTCTGGCAAAAAAGAAAATGGATGAGTGCCAATGCGATGTTCTGACGGGAAGGGCAGCCCACTTTGAAACCAAAGAGCCAATTAACGGAAAGTACCCAGTGGCCTCTACGTGGGTTGATAGAAAAAATGTCTTCAGTGCGCAAATTGAATGGGTAGTCTGTTTTAAGAAAGAAGTGATTCTGAATGTGGGTGGATACGATGAAAATATTGGTGTCGGGGCTTCCTCTCCCTGGCAGTCAACCGAGGGGCCGGAGTTGACGGTCAGAATTCTGGACGCGGGTTATACCGTATTTTTCTGTCGGGAGTGGTATGGGTTTCATGAAGAGTTGAACGTATTCCGTCCTGATTCTGCAATGATCAGAAAGGGCCGGGGATACGCGAGAGGCTACGGTCACGTAGTAAGGATTCGAGATTACAGCAGATTTTTTAAAATGATGGTCGTGATCAGGCCGTTTGCGACATTGTTAAAAGCAATTGTTCAAGGAAACTGGTCGAGGGTTAAATATAACACTCATGTCATTCTCGGGAGATGTGAGGGTGTATTGGGGCGTGTATTTTGAGTCGAGAGCTAGCTAGTCTAACACTGAGAGCCGAAAAGCTATTGTACATACGGGCAGCCTTGGTTAAGGCTCTGGGCGCTATATCAGCATTCTTTTTAACAGTTGTTGTGGCAAAGGTATTAAATTCTGAAGCCACGGGAATGTTTATGCTTACGTATACTATTTTATTGGTCTGCGTAGCAATCTTCCGTTTCGGAATGGACGGGATCATATTGAGAGAGCTGTCGGGAAATATCGAGGCTGGAAAACCGCTTCATAATACAGCTTTGATCTTTACCTTTTTGACCTCATCGATTTTGGCACTCATTTTTTTTTACTATTCAGATTTCATCGCAATAAAAGTGTTTAGCAAGCCTCAACTGTCCACGTTAATGAGTACGATGCTGTGGGCTTTACCATTTATGACCTTTTATACATTAATAGGGGTAGGGTATCAGTCAGTTCATAAGGTTGAATGGTTTGTTTTCTTTCAGAATTTAGGTGTTTCATCTGTCTTCATAACTCTGATTTTATTCGTCTGGTGGAATCTTAATAGTTCAATGGATGGCGGTCAGGCAGCTTTGGCTTTTCTTGTTTCCGCACTTTTTATGTTTTTGATTTCATTAAAATGGTTTTTTACTAATCGGGCTGCTCCAGATTTTAATCGAAGATCTTTGCGTCGGCTTTTTAGTTCATCCAAAAATATATTTTTGTCGGAAGTAATGGTTCAGTCTGTTGCTTGGTCCGGCGTTATTGTGGGCGGGATATGGTTGTCGGCTTCGGACGTGGCTTACCTCACTATCTCACAAAGAACAGCAATGTTGATTTCTTTTATTTTGATGGTTGTCAATATGGTTCTACCTGTTCGTATTGCGAGGCTTTGGTCAGAAAAGAAAATTGATGAGATTCAGAAAGTCTCTAATGCCTGTTGCAGAAGTCTTCTGCTAGTTGTGGTTCCTCTATGTATAGTGATGATTCTGATGTCAGATTTCATAATGAATTTTTTTGGCTCAGATTATGCAGGCGCAACCTTGGTGTTTTCAATATTAGTCGTAGGGCAAGCTGTCGGGGTGTCTCTGGGTCCGGTTGGATTCTTGTTACTTATGACCGAAAACGAAAAGCCATATAGAAATGCAACTCTTGTCTCAGGAATTGTTTCTGTTGTTTTGGTTGTGATTCTTACCCGAGAATTTGGAGTGATTGGTTCAGCGTGTGCTGTGGCATTCAGCACGGCTTTTGGCAAAGTGCTATTGGCGGCTCAGGTACGCCAAACACTGGGGTTTTGGCCCTTTATCAAATAGTAATTTTGTTGAGTGATAGCAATTCAAGAGGGAAGTATGAATCTCAGAGATGTAAAGAGAGCTGCAAGGAGTGTCGTGCCGGAATCTATCGCCACTCGATATGATAATCATGTTGTCTCACGAAGATTGAATACATTTGAAAAAAGCGAAGCTTTCTCAGATGGATATAGTCTGATGCCTTTCAGAAATTACAAATCAATCTTTATCCATGTACCAAAAGCTGCAGGTATTTCGGTGGCTCATGCTTTGTTTGGGTGCAGAGGCGGAGGTCATGCCACTTATCGAGACTATTACAGGCATTTCGGCAAGGAAATGTCTGATTTTTTTGTCTTTAGTATTGTAAGAAGTCCTGTAGATAGAGCATTTTCAGCATATACGTTTCTAAGATCGGGCGGAATTTCAGATTTTGATAGGGTAATGCAGAAAGAGGTCTTTTCAAGGTTCGACTCTTTTTCTGAGTTTGTCATTGAATATCTGAATGATGATACGTGTAGAAAACTGCTTCATTTCAAACCTCAAGTAGATTTTTTGAAAAATTCTAAAGGTGTTTTAGATATTGATTTTATTGGTAAGTTTGAAAATATCGATAAAGATTTTAGCTATATCTCCGAGAGGGTCATTGGGAGAGGAGGGAGCCTTGTGGCGCTTAATGCCACCAAAGGGAAGCCGAAAGAGTTGAATCTAGATTCCGGTGTCGTCGATAAGTTAAATAAAATCTATGTGGAAGATTTTGAGGCACTTGGGTATTGAGTTCCAGTTAAGCTCGTAGTGACGTTTGGTTCACTGTATAACCCACGATTATCCGGGGGATTTATGTTTCTCAACTATGTCAACAATATACGTGGTGTGGCTATTCTTTTTGTCATTCTCGCGCACTGTTTTTCATGTGTTCCATCTCAGGGGTGGGGGATTTTGGAAAAATTTTCCTCGAATTTCGCTGTTCCGTTTGTGGGTGTTGCAGGATTTCTTTTTGCGGTGTTATTGCCTAAATATACCTATCGCGCATACATGTTGGGAAAATTTAAGTATGTAGTTCTTCCGTATATTTTCATGTCAGTACCAGCAGTAGCTATATATTTGACGGGCTCAAAAACAACTCACACGTGGGTTGATATGGATTGGTTTTCTACGAGCTTAAACCCCGTTCAGCAATATTGCTATCTGATGATAACCGGCGCTCATCTTGGTCCAATGTGGTTTGTTCCTATGGTTATCTTGTTTTACCCTTTGTTTCCGTTTTTTCGTTGGATGAAGGATAGGGGTTTCCTTGGCGGCGTATTTGTTTTGGCCTTTTGTAGTGCGTTAATCGTCGGCAGGCCCTGGTATAACTCAAATGTCCTACAGGCTTTTGTATATTATATGCCTGCTTACCTTGCGGGAATTTGGTTGGCAGAAAACAGATGGGCTTATGAAAATGTAAGGTTGGATGCCAGACTTGTCATCTCTTTAGTTATCTCATTTATGCTGCTGTCATATGCTTCACTTGGAGGAGATTCTCGTATTGATTTGGTAATGAAGCTGGTGCTTTTTTGGGGGCTTTTGTGTTTTTTTTATCATTACGTGAACAAACCTATCCCTTTTCTGTCTGTATGCGCATCATTAAGCTTTTATCTGGTCTATGCTCACGGTTATTTAACGGGTGCAATACGAATGCTCTATCAAAAAGATGTCTTATCAGATGGCGGAATATTTTTGGTTGGAGGCGCGTTTGTACTCGTTCTCGCGATATCCATCGGCAGTTATTATCTTCTTGCCAACGTGCTGGGCGACAAAAAACGTTATTTTTTAGGAGCATGAGGTTTAGGGGTTGAGCGGAATAATGTTAAAGGAAATAACAGAAGATATACACTTTTCAAAATGGTTGGGAGTTTCTCTGCTCATTTTCTCTCCGTGGACTAGTGCCATGGATCCGGCGTCTTTTCGTGTGGGTGTCTTCGAGTTGGCGCCGGTTATTAATTTTGAACAGAGATATGATACTAACCTATATTCGCAACCTCGGAATGAGACTGAGTCCTGGGTTACGATCCTTTCGCCCTCTATTCAGGCCGCAACTGAGCTTGATACGGTTAAGTTACTAATGGGATATCAAAACTCGACGGGATTGTATGAGGCGAGTAGCGCAGATAACTATAGTGACAATAAGTTAGCTGGTCAGCTGGTATGGGAGCTTAATCACCGTAACCAGTTCGATATGAAAGCGGTTTATATTGATGGCCATGAAGATCGTGGTTCAGGCTTTAGTCAGGGCGTTAATGCGATATTGATTGATGAGCCGGACACCTATGAAAGTATTCTTTTAGATGCCAGATACACTTATGGGAGTGAAAAGTCAGCAGGGCGAGTGGTCTTCAATCTCACTAACTATGACCTCGAATTCACAAATCATCGCGACTATACACAAAGTCGAGATCATGATGATTTAACAAAGGGAGTAACATTTTATTGGGGTATCGGTGGGAAGACGGATCTTCTTCTTGAGGGGCGACACACAGATATTGAATATCAATATGATCCCGACCCTGCTTCATTAAGAGGTGCTCTTGATAGTACACAAACAAAGTTGCATGCTGGGCTAACTTGGGAAGCAACTGGTAAAGCAGAGGGAACGATTAAGTTGGGTCGTACCCAGAAAGATTTTGACAGTGACTTGCGCAACGACTTTTCAGGAGTGAGTTGGGAGGTAGAAGTCGAGTGGTCGTTAAAGAGTTACTCAATTATTTCTCTTAATACCTCACGGGAACCGCGTGAGACTAATGGCGGTGGTAGTTTTATTGATTCTGAACTCATAGGTATTGATTGGGCACACGACTGGAATGATCGCTTTAGTAGCAAAGTGTTCTATAGCTTAAGGGATGATACTTATGAGGACTCTCTGCTGGAGCGGGAGGATAAGCTTGAAACCTATGGATTACGAGTGGACTACAGCATGCGGCGTTGGTTTGATGTTGGTTTATCCGCCACTATCAACGATAAAGCGTCGAATCAAGTGCAATTTCCCTATGAGCGAAGTCGCGTTTCGCTACATTTCAGTGTGAGCTTGTAATGGTTGGAGCTAATCGGTGTTAAAACTATTCAGTGGTTTGTTGAATTCGTTCCCGGGGCTTGATATGAAACTCTCAAAGTTGAAGCTCGTTCTGATGATGGTGGTAATAGTGTTGCCTGGGTATGTTATGGCTCAAGGTGATGGTATGTCTGAATATACGCTGGGTTCGGGAGATGTGATTCGGATTCAGGTTTATGGTGAAGACGATCTTTTTGTCGAGGCCCAGCTCAGTGATGCTGGAACGCTGTCCTATCCGTTTTTGGGCGAATTACAGTTGCTGGGTCTGACAGTCGGTGAGTTGCAGGATAAAATCCGGAAAGGCCTGTTAGGGGATTATCTGGTAGACCCCAAGGTAACTGTAACAATACTCGAGTATCGGCAGTTCTACATCAATGGTGAAGTCAATAAGCCCGGAGGATTTCCTTTTCAGCCGGGATTAACGATTCGAAAAGCTGTGTCTCTCGCAGCAGGCTTTACCGAAAGGGCTTCCAAGAAAAACATGTTTGTAGTGTCAGATAGCGACGCTAGCCAAACACCTAGAAGGGTAGATCTTAACAGCCCTGTTAAGCCAGGCGACAGTATCACTGTCGAACAGAGCTTCTTTTAATGATGTCGGTGCGGTATGGAGTACATCTCTTTTTCCGTATCGCTTTAATATCTGTAAATATTCTATCCCTTGAGGGTTTATGAAAGATATTCAGCCGTTTGGTAATTATCCTGAAATTCAAGAAGAAGTCGTGGATTTGCGTCATTACTGGCGAGTTGTAATGGCCCACAAGTGGAAAATTGTAAGTTTTTCATTTGTGATAACGTTGTTGGCGATTCTGGTGGTTTTCTCCATGGATCCTGTTTACCGGGCGACAACTACGGTGTTGATTGAGAGTGAGCAGGCAAAAGTATTATCCATCGATGATGTTTACGGCCTGAATACTGCGAATAAAGAATATTATTTAACCCAATTTGAAATATTAAAATCTCGCGATCTTTCCGAAAGAGTTGTTCGTCGCTTAAAGCTGGACAAGATTCCACTATTTGATCCACGCCAGAAAAAGGAAGATCTTAGCCTGAAGACTTTGTTTTTTGGTCAAGAGGATAAGGAGGAATTAACTGATGAAGAAGCGTTCGAAATCGCGGTAGATAAATTTAGAAAAGGTTTAAGCATCGTACCTGTTCGAAATACTCAGCTGGTTAAGATTAGCTATGAGTCAAAGAATAAAAAGGTTGCAGCTGCTATTACCAATGCACTGGCCGAGGAATTCATTGAAAGCCACATGGAAGCAAAGCTGGATGTGACTCGCAAGGCTGCAAGCTGGCTGGGTGAGCGCCTGGGGGGGTTGTTGGTTACATTACAGAAGTCAGAGGAGCGTCTACAAAATTATCGGGAATCAGCAGAACTTGTTGACATTCAGGGTGTTCAAACCATGGGGGCGGAAGAGTTAGAGCAATTAACTCAAAGATATGTAGAGGCCAAGCGAAATTTGACAGAGATCGAGAACATCAAGGATCAAGTCCAGTCCTTAGGAGTGAATCCTTCGGTAGAAGAGTTAATGGCGATTCCCAGTATTCTTCGACATCCTTTGGTGCAATCTTTAAAGCAATCGCAGGCTGAAACAGAGCGTAGGGTGGCTGAGCTTAGTAAGCGATATGGCCCAAAGCATCCTAAGATGAAGGCTGCCATGTCCGAAGCTGCGCAGGCAATGGACGAACTGGAACGTCAGGTACAGCGTGTGGGAAGCGGCATACATGCAGATTATCGAGCTGCCGTACAAACAGAAAAAAGCTTTTCTGCTCAATTGGAAAATGCAAAAAAACGTCTTCAGAGCATAAACAGAAAAGAGTTTAAATTAAGTGAGTTGGAACGAGAGGTAGACACCAATAGACAGCTGTACGATATGTTTATGCAGCGAGCTAAAGAAACGGATGAGGCTGGTGGATTGCAAGCTGCACATGCTCGAATTGTAGATCCTGCTGTTGTGCCTCGTGTTCCGGTCAAGCCGCGAAAAACATTGATTGCCTTTCTCGCCATGTTCATAAGTGGTCTGTTTGGTGTGGTTCTGTCCTTAGTTAAGGATGCGATGAATAATACCGTGCGTACACCTGATGATGTCGATGAGAAGTTGAGCGCACCAATGTTGGGCTTTTTACCTCTTATCAAGTCTAGCAAGAAAGACCTGGTGTTTGATGGGTTTTTAGCTGATAAGAAAGGTCGCTTCGCCGAAGCAATTCGAACAATTCGTACAGGGTTGTTGCTTTCAAATCTTGATGAGCCACATAAAATTACGGTGATTACTTCATCTGTACCTAATGAAGGCAAGTCTACGGTTTCATTAAATTTGGCTGTGGCAGTGGGACAAATGGAGAAGGTGCTTCTAATAGAAGCTGACATGCGTAGGCCAACGCTGGGTCAGACTATAGGTTTGTCACGAAATGCGCCTGGCTTGTCAAATCTCGTGGCCGGTGCAGCAGAGTTAGAGGAATGTATATATAAACTGCCGGACGCCGAAGTGGATATTATTCCCTCCGGGATGATTCCGAGTAACCCTCTGGAGCTTTTGTCATCCAAGCGATTTTCTGAGTTGTTGCATGAATTAAGCAATATTTATGACAGAATCTTCATCGACTCCGCACCAACGCATACAGTGAGCGATGCAATGGTTTTATCCACATATGCCAATGCTTTAATCTATGTTGTGAAGGCTGATGACACAACCGCAGATTTGGCTGCCAAAGGTATACAACGTTTGAGAAGTATTGGTGCACCAATCACTGGAGTTGTTTTGAACAAGGTCGATCTGGAGAGTGATGGAGGCTATCGAGCATACTACGGTGATTATTATCATGAGTATTATCAGTCTGATGTTGAAAACGCTGTAGCTTAAGTTTCCTGTTGAAAACAGTGAGCGCACCTGTTTTCGGGTTGTATGTGCAGTTTGTACGCAGGAGTCTTTAGCATTCTGCCAATGTTTTCGATCAATATGACCAATATCGGGCTACCCTCTTATGATTGATCTCCACTGTCATTTATTGCCAGGAATAGATGACGGCCCAAAGGATATGGACGCTGCGTTAGCGTTGGCTGCTCAAGCTGTTTCAGATGGAGTAACCCATTCAGTCTTAACCCCCCATATACATCATGGTCGCTGGGACAATTCCATCCCGGGCATATGCCAGGCTGTGCACAGTTTTAGGTCGGCCTTGTCAGATTCTCAAATTCCGTTAACGGTGGCTTTCGCTGGAGAAGTCAGGGTGGGGGCAGAGATCCTTACCATGTTGCCCAGAGATGAGATTCCATTTTTGGGCGTTTGGGGATCCAAAAAAGTAATGCTTCTGGAAATGCCCCACAGTCATATTTTACCTGGCACGGATAAGATTGTCCGATGGTTGTTGAGGAATAACGTCATGCCCTTGATTGCTCATCCTGAACGTAACAAGTCAGTGATGAGAAACTCCGATAATTTAAACTTCTTAATTGAGTTGGGTTGTCTTTTTCAGGTCACTTCAGGTGCTCTTGTCGGACAGTTCGGTGAGTCGGCTAAGACTTGTGCAGAAGTGCTTTTGAAGAAAGGTGTAGTCACAGTTTTGGCGTCAGATGCACATCATGTGAAGCGCAGGCCGGTAAATCTAAGTTGCGGTTTCGAGGCAGCTAAAAAAATCGTTGGATTAAAGCTTGCCCAGCAGTTGGTTTATGATAACCCTTTGAAAATAGCTGGCTCAATTTTTTCTTCTGCGAGCTCTGTGGCTCTGATTAAATAATTTTTCGGGATTTTCATCTTCCTGAGTTAAGTGATAGTTCTGTTTCATCGCTAAACTAATTCTCAAAATATGTGACTTTGTCATCGTCTTTGGCAAATACTTTTTGCACATGTTTGTGTTCCCTGTGGTTGTGAGGGGGTTCACTTTTGTGCAAGTGTGAAAGTATTAGCATCTGGTTGTTGTTCCATAATGTCTTCTTAAAAAGATTTAGTGTTGTCGTGAATTTATTTTCATAACCGAATGTTACTAAAGAGATAATGGTCTGCCTTCGATATCATTTTTATGGTTTTTGGTATGGATGGTGCAGTGGTTTTGTCGTAAGCAGAGTTTCGTGACTTCAAATTTCTTGTTGTTAGTTGTGGAAAAGGAAGCTGCCACATTTGTGTGAGACCTATCACGAGTGGGTAATGCTGTCGTTTATTGCGTTATTTAAATGAAATTTAATTCGCGCGGTAGTGATGCTGTAACTAAATCTGAGGATGCTTTTAAGTTACAACACTACGATTTCCGTGTTTCCATATCTCGAAAAGAAGGAATTTTCTTGTGTCTAACGATAATGGGTTAATTAAACCTTATGCATCCCAGTTTGCTTTCGTGTCCCGGTGTTTGGATTCGACGCTTATTGTTTTTTCGGTTGGACTGATAGCATGGTTTGGTAATATCCCTCTAAACAGTGATATCTGGATTGCAGGTTTTTTAAGTGGACTGTTGCACCAGATTTTGGCTGATTTCACAGAGATTTATCGTTCGTGGCGTTCAGAAACGCTCTGGGCGGAGGCCCGGCAAGTGATCATGTGCTGGATGATCGGGTTCTCCGTAATTTTTACTATCGGTCAATTCAGCCCCGTGCAGGATACGTTATTTACCTGGCCGATGTTTGTTCAGTGGTTCTTCGTCGCGCTAGCCCTGCTGCTGCTGTGGCGTCTTCTGGTTCGTATAGGTCTCAGGTATTTGCGTTCTCATGGATACAATACTCGAGCAGCAGCTATTGTCGGGACTGGGCCGCTGGCCCAAAAGGTGGCCAGTCGTTTAGATAGTGCTACTTGGGCGGGTTACCGTTTAGATGGGTTCTATGACGATCGTCAAAAGGCAGAGCCATTAAGCTCCGAGTGTCGACGTGCTGCAGGATATGATAAAGACGCCTGTGTTTCTGTAGGTGGTTTTGATGTTTTGGTGGAAAAAGCCGTGTCAGGACAATTGGATAGTGTATATATTGCGATGCCGATGAGAGCCGAGTCACGTATTCGTGAATTGTTGGATCGGCTGGCGAACTCAACGGCTACAGTTTATGTTGTTCCTGACTTATTTGTTTTTGAATTACTGCATGCGCGCAGTATTAACCTGAATGGTTTGCCTGCCTTTGGTCTTATAGGTGAACCCATGAGAGGGCTTAACGGTTGGTTAAAGCGAGGTGAGGACATTGTCGTTTCGTCCATTATATTATTGATGATAATGCCGTTGATGTTGTTTATTGCCGCATTGGTGAAGTTGACATCGCATGGTCCGGCGATCTTTAAACAGCAACGATATGGCATGGACGGAAAGCCAATCGAAGTCTGGAAGTTTCGTACAATGAAAGTGATGGAAAACGGTAAAAGTTTTCGTCAAGCGACAAAGGATGACGATCGCATAACTCGAGTGGGATCTTTCTTGAGAAAGACATCTTTGGATGAGCTCCCTCAATTTTTTAACGTATTACAGGGTTCTATGTCTATTGTAGGGCCCAGGCCACATGCGATTGCTCACAATGAGGAATTTCGCTGCCAGATAAAGAGTTATATGAGACGCCATAAAATCAAGCCTGGAATTACCGGATGGGCCCAGATTAATGGCTGGCGAGGCGAAACCGACACTCTTGAAAAGATGGAAAAGCGTATTGAGCATGATCTCCATTATATTCATCATTGGTCTGTATGGTGGGATGTGAAGATTATTTTTCAAACCATTTTTAAAGGTTTTGTTGGCAAAAATGCTTATTGATGGTCAATCCACACTCTCGTGGTTTTATGAGAATTTCCAATTTTTACGTTTGTTTGCATGTGATTTAAAAAGAACAGATTTACCAAGGGAAAAGAATTTTTAGTGTCTAAACAAACTGCTAGTTTATGGTTTTGGCGTTTTTTTGCGCTTGCCGGACTCGGGCTTCTTTTTTGGGGGGGATTCCGAGAAAACCCGATTCCTCAATATTCTCATGATTTTGATAAAATTATTCATGTAACAGGGTTCACCATTGTCACAGTCGCCTGTCTGATGGCGTTTACTTTGAATGTGTGGGTTATAATTCCTGTACTACTGATGTTACTGGGGTTGTCTATAGAAATTGGTCAGGGATGGTTTTTGCCGATGAGGTCTTTTGATTGGGAAGATTTCAGAATGGATGTTATCGGGATCTTGTTAGGCGTGGCTTTGATAATGCCCTTCCGATATTGGTCAATTCAGCCCAAAGCCAGTTCCTGAGTGATTATTCAAACATATAGATGTCTCGGAGATGCATTGAATATTAGGCTTTCAAGATGCTTTTTCAGAGGGTATTGATGAGGCATCATAGTCGGATCACTATTTGGCAAAGACTTGGACGTTTCTGTTTAACCCTCAAACGTTGCCCGAATATTTACTCGTCCCTTCGCCTGCTGATCAATACTGATCTCACTGAGAGATAACCCCTGGCTTTGCAGGTGATGGAGCCATTGCAAGGTATTATCGAAATTCACATTTTCCATCCAGACTCTCAGGCTGCCACTGTTCTCTGGCTGTAAACGCTTGATGCTCAGGTTGAAATCTTTGGCCGAAGCATTCACAAGTGAGAGCGGGTTGCCGGAGAATGTCTGGCTGGCTCGTGGTGCGGCGCTGATACGTTGAATGGCAGGTTCCTGTGCTTTTAGCCAGTACAGTAAAGCTTGCTCGTCTTTAAAATGTTCACGCGCCTGCTGGTGATAATTCACAGCGGGTAATATTGCACCATAGACAAGGATAAGCAGTCCGACGAAAGCGCTGAGTATGGTCAGTGCCAGTCGATCGCGTTCGGGTAGCTTATAAAAAGCCGTCATCGCTTTCTCATAACGCGCTTTTAATGCCTGACTCTGTGGGCTGCCGATGGTGTTGTCGCTGATGCCATGATGGGAATCGGTATTCATTAGATGCCTCCCTGGAATTTAATTCGGCCACGTACGCCGCGTTTGCTGTCTTCGTTGGCGGAGAGCAGTTCTGCCCTTGGGCCAAGAGCTTGTTGCAGTGAATCAAGCTGGCTGATGGTTTTGCTTTCAATGTCGAGCAGTATCTCTTTGCGCTGGCTGTTGTAACGCATGGATTTTATTCGCAGGGTGTTTTTATGCTGCTCCCAGCTCGGTAAGAGTTGACCCAGCAGGGTTAAAAAGTCATCCCCTGTCTGCTGTTGTCCTCTGGTCAGGTGCGCTTTGGTCTGTGTGCGGATATTGATGATGCGCTTGTCCTGAGGAAAGTACTGGCGATACAGTTGCTCACTGCCTGCCTGCAGTTTTTCGGCACGAATATTGAAATACACTCCGCTTGCCAGCAGATAAACCAGGTTGAGGCCGATCAGCAGCGAGGCGGCGAGAGCCAGAGGTTGCCAGCGCATGTTGTGGCGGTTTTTTCTGGGGGGGGCATAGGGGCCGGTTAACAGATTGCTGCAATCCTGTGGGGAGATGGCAATGTGTTGCTGTGTGTAACGGGGCAGCAGCGCGTTGTATTCCGGAGTGTCACCGTCAGCCTGATTGAGCGATGTGTCTTCAATGGTACAGCCCTGGCTGCGCAGTTCCTCCAGCACCAGATTGATTTCCGGGGTATCGAACTCTGCGCTGCGGTAGAGCAGGATATTCTCGTCTTCCACTTCCTTGAGGCAGGAGACGAGCTGTACGGCCTGTTCTGGCTGCAAACCAAGAGCCTGCTGATGGCGGATGATCAGGCAGTTGTCGCCGTCCATCCACAGTAATGCTGTGTTGCGATCAGACGATTGTTTGGCTGCAGTCATCAACGGCTCGGCGTCGCTGTAGATTCCCTGAGGGGTGATGCCCTGTACCTTGAGTTTCAGTAACAGCTCTTTCAGCAGCTCTTTTTGAATAATGCGGACGGCAATATTGTCACCGCGAATATCACCGGCGGCAATGTGTACGTCTTCCAGATCGCAGGCCAGTTTGTCTTCGCACAGGAACGGTAAAATCTGGGCGAGATGCTTGTGCTGTTTTTTCGGGGCCTGTACCTGAGTGCTGAGAATGTGCAGGTTGGGCACAAAGACGTAGATATCCTGCTCGTCATTGTCAGGGGCAAGCTCGTCGAGCTTGCAAGTCTGCCATCCGGGTGGTTGAGATACACTTTCCGCGGTCTGCCCCGGCTCTGTTCGGAAGCAGAGACACGTCAACTGGCTGCTGGGTGTTTCTGCCAGTGTGTCGGGTAGCTGTGGAAAGTAAACAAACAGTGACGATGTCATAGTGTGATGCTCATTATAATTGTCTGTTGTTCGGGTTTTTGCCTGAAGATGCTTTCTGCGAGGACACGAACAGATCTTTGGGGCGCTGCAAGTTACGGGACACCGTTTTGATAAAGCCGGTTTGCGGGTCCCGATGGAGGACAGACTGCAAATAGGTGGTGTGATCCTGATAGCGAGCGGCAACCGATACCAAAAAGTACTGGCTGTGCACGTCAATGCGTACCTGGCTAAGATCGAGGCCGGCGGTGACTGCATGGGCCATAAACGCCTGATTGGAAACGAATCCATGAGGCAGTTTTTCTCGCGCCTGAATGACCTGTGCGGCATTTAACTGTGGGTGCAGGCTGCTGAGGACGGCTTCGCTGGCGGTGTTGGGATTGATGCTGGTCGCCTCCGGCAGGGCGATGACTTCCGGTAGTATCGCGGCCAGCTCCTTGCGCTGAAAAGCATTGAGTGCGTAAAGTTCACTGGCGTCACTCATCGGCGCATCGGCGCTGCGGTAATCGTTTTCCAGCGATTGAAAGTACACGTCTTCACTGTTGGCGCTGCGGGGCTGGGTGTCTCTGTCCAGCCAGTCAAGCACGGCATTGGCACGATTGGCTGGGAGCGACAGCTGATTGAGCAGGCGCTGAAATTGTTGGACTTGTGCGGCATCCGTCTCGCCACTGCTGGACACCAGATTGTTAAGATTGAAGCGGGATTCCAGATCCCGGATGCGAATACGCATTTGTCCGTTGTCGGGTTCGAACTGGGCATCCTGGAACCAGCGGTCGTGCTGGGAATCCCCCTGAGACAATTCCTGATTGGTGACCCAGTCCTGGTGCAGAATCTGTCGGGCCAGAGCCTCTCCTCCCAGAGCATATTGATGCGCCTGGCTGTTCATCAGGTGGTAGCTGGTCTTGCGGATATCGTAGCCCGTGCGGGCGACAGCACCGCTGACCAGAATGACCACCAGGGCAAACACCAGCAACATGGAAATCAGTGCTACGCCCCGCTGTGAATGTGGCGGGGTGTGTGAGTAGTTTGACAGGCGAGGCAGGCGGTTCATGGCTGCGGTTTCCTGTCCAGTGTGAGCGTCACCAGCCGCTGTATCTGTCCCCTGCTGGGGCTGGTGAGCGTGACTTCAATCGCTTGCGGCAATCCGGCATCGGGTTGATCGATGGGGGGCCATTGGTTCACCCAGCTTTGGTTGTCGGGTTCAAAGTAGCGAAATTGCAGGTCGTGGATATCCGGTAGAACTTTTTGCTGCACCGGTTCGCTGGCAGGAGCCCGATCGAGAGTGAACCAGAAGCTGCGCTGTAAATAGGTGTCTTCGTCGTGGGTTTGCAGTCGATAGTCAACCCGTTGTAAATCGCTGCGCACACGATGTAGCGGGTTGCTCCAGCCACCACGGGTGAAGGTAATCGAGTCGGCATCACCCACCAGCGCCGGTTCGCGGTTGCCGTAGTCTTCGCGGATGCTGCGGTTGACCGCTTGCTGCAGATCCTGTGTCAGACGCATGATACCGCGCTGCCAGTAATTGTGTTCGTGGCTTTGCTTGTCCAGTGCTTGCTGGGTGCGGGCTTCGCCACTGAGCAGGTGATAAGACGCCAGACCCATAATGGCAAATATACTGAGGGCAATCAGAACTTCCAGCAGGGTAAAGCCCCGCTGTCGCACGTTGTTGTATGCATCTGTGCTCGCCATGGATTGCCGCGCTTTTCTCGCCATGACGGGTTGGGGGTAATGGCTTACTGGCTGGTTCATCAGTAGCGCCCCAAAAATCCGATCAGTTGGAAGCGGGTAGCGAGTTCACTGTCGCTATCGCGAACTTCAATAACCGCTTTTCGTAAATCCTTGTTGTTGGTGTTGGTGATATCCTGACTGACAAACCATTGCCGGTTGGCAAAGGTAATTTCCTTTTCCTGTTTTCCGACGGGGGCAAACTGTTCGCTAAGGCGGAGCCGTGCCAGTTCATTTTCTGCAATCCAGCTGGCCTGTGCGCGGGTTTCCAGATAGCTAGCCTGACGTACACTGCGACCGCTTTGTTGCAGTAAGGTCGATGCGCAAATGGCAAAGATGCTCAGGGCGATCAGAACTTCCAGCAGGGTAAAGCCGCCGCAGTCGTGTCTGCTTCTTGAGTGGTTCAGCCGGAACATCATCATCACTCCGAATTGTGTCCGGTGCGCGTGATGGGGGAGAAGCCGTCGCTGTGCAGCGTCTGGGTGCTGCGGGTATCGTCTTCCAGTTGCAGAGTGATGGTAAACGCAGAGGATTCTCCATTGGCCAACAGCAATAACTCGGGTTGCAGATCTCCCTGCTCTTCGGCATCGCTGTCGAGGCTGAAATTGCCGTAATGGGATGACGTGCTGCCGGACGTCTTGTTGCTTGTCTCGTCGGGCAACAGTTTCAGAACCGTACCGGAGATTTCCAGTGACAGTTCTACCGGGATGTCATAGGTGTAATTGCCCAGTCCCTGAATCTTTTGTTTTTCTTCGTCCATGGCCTGCAGGGGGTTCCACTGGTCTTCTGTGGCGTCGTATCGCAAAAAGCGATAGCCGGTTTCCGTGAAGATAACGCCAAAATTCTGTTGGCTGAACGCGGCTTCGTCCTGCGCCAGCAGCAGACGTTGTTGCAGGCGGGTAGCTTCCTGCTGAAGCTGACGCGGCCCATTGCTGCCAATCGCCAGAGACGCCAGACCGGCCATGATGCCAATAATGACCATCACCAGCATGATTTCAATGAGTGTGAAACCTTGCGGGCGATGAGTCTTTGACGGGGTGACTCGGCGAGAGCGTTGCAGAAAGCGCATGGTGATAATCAGTTATAAATATCCGCGTTGTCGCCTTCGCCGCCTTCACGCTTGTCGGCACCCAGCGAGTAGAGATCGTAAGCGCGTTCACTGCCGGGGCTCAGGTACTGATAGTCATTGCCCCAGGGATCCTTCGGCAGGTTTTTCAGGTAGCCTTCCGGATTCCAGTTGGCGGGCTCGGGATAGCCGCTGGGCTTGCTGACCAGAGCTTCCAGTCCCTGATCGGTGGAAGGGTAGGCGTGGTTGTCCAGTTTGTACAAATCCAGTGCATTGCTGATGCTGTTGATATCGCTTTGCGCGGCGGTGATTCGGGCTTCACCGGTGCGGCCGAGAATGTTGGGTGCCACCAGTGCGGCGAGAATGCCCAGGATCACCACAACCACCATGATTTCAATCAATGTAAAACCGCGCTGTGTTGCGGTGTGGGGCCTTTGCGTTGTCATCATCATTACCTCCGGTTTAACGGTTATATTAAGTCTTGGTTATTTTAAGTCTTGTTTGTATTTTACAGTCGGCGGTTAACCCACCAGCTGGTTCATATTCAAAATTGGCAGCAAGATGGCCATGACAATCAGTAATACCGTGACCCCCATAAAGAGCAGCATGGCCGGCTCGAACAGGCCTACCAGTACGGTCACCAGATTTTGTAATTCCCGCGATTGGTAATCGGCCGTGCGTTCCAGCATGGTGTCCAGCTCACCACTGGCTTCCCCGCTGGAAATCATGTGCAGCATCATCGGTGGAAAGTATCCGGTCTCGGCCAGAGCATGGTGAAGACTGCTGCCTTCCTGAACCCGCTGGGTGGCGCCTTGCAGTTGTTGTTTCAGGTATTCGTTGCCCAGCACATCGCAGCTGATTTTCATGGACTCGACCAGTGGCAAGCCGCTGTTGGTCAGAATGCTGAGAGTGCTGGCATAACGGGCGGTATTAAAGCCACCACTGAAGCGTTTGATAAACGGCGTATTCAACAGCCAGCGGTGAAACTTAAGTCGGATGTGATCTTTTTTCAGTAACTGGAACACGCACACTACAGCGATTGCGAGACCCAGCACCACCGCCCAGCCATAACCGGCGATAAAGTCGCTGATGGCAACCAGACCAACGGTTAGCGCGGGTAACTGCTGGCCTGAACCCACAAACACCTTGATCACATCCGGTACCACGTACACCATCAATCCGGTCACCATGGTGATGGACAACAAAATCAGCATGCAGGGGTAAATCATCGCCATCTGCACTTTCTGCTTGAATTGCTGACTTTCTTCCGTGTGATCCGCCAGGCGGTTCATGACCTTGTCGAGGTGGCCGGAGTGTTCGCCGGCCGATACGGTGGCGCGGTACAAATTGGGAAAGGCGCGGGGGAATTGCGCCAGACTGCCGGCCAGAGTGTGGCCTTCGAGCACTTTCGAACGCACCGCCAGAATAATGCTTTTGATGCGTGAATCTTCACTTTGCTGGGCGATGGCCTGCAACACTTCTTCCAGTGGCAAGCCGGCCTGAATCAGGGTGGCCATCTGACGAGTGATCAGTGCCAGGGACTTGGTGGGCAGGCCCGGAGTCATCAGCGACAGCCCAAAAAACTTTGGGGTGTTTTCCTGTTGTGACTTTTGTTGCCCTTCAACGAGTGTCAGCGGGGTGAGCTTTTTTTCCCTCAGCAGTTGCCGTGCCTGACGCATACTGTCGGCTTCAATCACACCGCTGCGAGAGCGCCCTTCCAGTGTCAGGGCTTTGTAATCAAAGGCTGCCATGACGTGGTTCCGAATGTTTCAGTAATGTACAGAGTGGGGTATTAATCTTCATGGGTCACCCGCAAGACCTCTTCGACGGTGGTTTTACCGGCCAGAATCCGCGCGCGACCGTCGTCGCGAATACTCGGGCTGTGTTGTCTGGCGTAGGCAATGATCTCAGCTTCTGATGCACGGTTATGAATCAATGCGCGCAAGGATTCGTCAATTTGAATGATTTCGTAAATGCCGGTGCGGCCGCTGTAGCCCAGTTGGTTGCAGTGGTCACAGCCGTTGGCGTGGTAGAGCGTTAAGGGTTTGTTCTCATCGTATGGGACTTGCAGCAATTCACATTCGGCTTCGTCGGCGGTGTAGGGGGTTTTGCATTCGGGGCACAGCACCCGCACCAGCCGTTGGGCAATCACGCCGATAAGACTGGAGGACAGCAGGAAGGGTTCGATGCCCATGTCCACCAGTCGGGTCACAGCACCCACCGCGGTGTTGGTGTGGAGGGTGGAAAGCACCAGGTGGCCGGTCAAACTGGCCTGAATGGCAATCTCAACGGTTTCCAGGTCGCGAATCTCGCCCACCATCACCACATCGGGATCCTGACGCAGCATGGCGCGAAGACCGCGGGCAAAGGTCATGTCGGCTTTGATGTTCACCTGTGTCTGGCCAATCCCCTCCAGGTTGTACTCAATGGGGTCTTCCACGGTGAGGATGTTTTTGTCTGCCTGATTGATGCTGGATAGACCGGCGTAGAGAGTGGTGGTCTTACCGGAACCGGTAGGTCCCGTGACCAGCAAGATACCGTGTGGTTTGTGCAGCAGTTCGGTCAGCCGCTTTTCATCGTTGGGCAGCATGCCCATGCTGCTCAGTTTGAGGCGACCGGCTTGCTTGTCCAACAGACGCAGCACCACCCGTTCGCCGTTACTGGAAGGCATGGTGGAAACCCGGATGTCCACTTCGCGGCCGCCCACGCGCAATGAGATACGACCATCCTGAGGAACCCGTTTTTCCGCGATATCCAGCTTCGACATCACCTTGATGCGGGAGACCAACAAGGGCGCCAGTTCTCGCTTGGGTTGCACCACTTCACGCAGTATGCCGTCGACCCGGAAGCGAACCACCAGGCGGTTCTCAAAGGTTTCGATGTGGATGTCGGACGCGTTTAGTTTGATCGCTTCAGACAGCAGCGCGTTGATCAGGCGAATGATCGGTGCGTCGTCTTCCTGTTCCAGCAGGTCTTCGGTTTCAGGAACCGCATTGGCCAGACTGGTAAGGTCCATATCGCCGCCCAGATCTTCCACCATTTGCATGGCTTCGCTGGAGTCGCGCTCATAGGTTTTGGTCAGGGCCAGCTGGAAGTCTTCGGGACTGACAAAGGTAATGTCTACGGGGTGCCCTAAATGACGTTGGGACTCCGCGATGATTTCAATGGGAGGTAAGCTGGTGCACAGCAGTTTCGTGCCGCCGTCACCGGCGAGCAGGACCTGATGCCGTTTGGCAAAACCGAACGGCAGCTTCAGCGGGCTCTGCGGCGCATCCACCTCAACCGGGGCGAGCAGTTCGTCGGTCACTTCAATGGCGTCAGGCATCGCCAGAGCTTCCTGTGTTGTTCAGGGTATTGCTTGTTTGCCCCTCGGTGGGTTTGTCTGTGTCGGCCGAAGGCATGGATGGTGTCTTGGGCAGGGTGGCGGGTGCACTGCTGCCAGTGGGGGTGCTCAGAGGTGGCAATTGTGGCACCTGGCCGGGGATAAAGTAGGAATCGACTTTGGAGCGGAATTCCTTTTGATCCAGCTTGATGCGATCGTAGCGTTCACGGGTGACTTCATAGCTGGCAAGGCTGTCATTCAAAATGGTTGGGCGAATAAATACCATCAGGTTGCGTTTGACGGTTTTGGTATTGGTGCTTTTAAACAACCGTCCCAGACCGGGAATGTCTCCGAAAAAGGGAACCTTGCTTTCAATTTCTTCCGCTTCATCGCGAATCAGGCCGCCGAGCACCAAAATTTCGTTGTCATCAATCAGCACGCGGGTTTTGATCTCCCGCTTGTTGGTGATGATGTCGGCTGCACCCACGTCGGCGGTCTGGCTGATATTTTCCACGCTCTGTTCGATTTCCAGTGTCACGGAATTGTTGTTGTTCACCCGCGGCTTGACCTTCAGTGTGATACCCACGTCCTTTCGCTCAATGGTCTGGAAGGGGTCGTCGTTCTCGCGGGCTTCACTGCCGGTGATGAATGGCACGTTGGAGCCCACGAGAATCTGGGCCTCTTCATTATCCAGCGCCATGATGGTGGGGGTGGAGAGAATGTTGGCGTTGGTTTCTGTGGCCAGAGCATTAATCAGCGCCCGCATTTGTCCGCCGCTGAAATACCCCATGGTGAAGCCGGAGCCCAATGCGCCGAGTCCCGTGTTCTGATTAATATTGAGAACCGGTGTGCGGGGGAAGGAGCGAAAACCGAGACTGGTGTCGGTGTTGTTGGCGACCCACTCAATACCCAGGTCATTACCCAGGTCTTCGTTCACCTCGACGATCAGCGCTTCAACCAGAACCTGAGCGCGGCGGCGATCCAGCTTGGCAATCACACCCTTCATGGTGTTCAGCATGGCCGGTGGTGCGGTAATCACCAGCGCATTGACGGATTCGTTGGCCTGGATGCCGATTTCTGTGTCGACCGCGACCTTGTCTTTCTGATTTTTTTTCAGGCTGCCGGAAATACTTTCCAGAATCGGTACCAGATCCGCGGCGTTGCTGTAGTTGAGATAAAACACCTGAGTGTTGCCATCACCGGATAACGGTTGATCCAGACGGTGCACCAGTTTGCGAATTTGACTGCGGGTCGCCAGATCGCCGGTCAGCAACAGGCTGTTGGAGCGTTCATCCACAGCGAGCATGACCGACAGGTTTTCTGCCCCCTTCGCCTGCTGTTGAGGCAGCAGTTTGTTGATGACGTCTGCAACATCCTTGGCACTGGCGAACTGCATGGGAATCAGTTCAATGTCGACGGTGCTGCCGGTATCAAGACTGCTGACAATATCGATGACTTTCTGAATGTTGTTGGCGCGATCGGCAATGATCAGGGCATTGGTGGCAGGATAGGCAGCCAGGTGTCCCACTTGTGGCACCAGTGGCCGTAACAGGTTCACCAGCTGGGTGGCGGAAATGTTCTTGATTTTAACGATTTGCACGACCACATCTTCTGCGGTCTTTTGCTCTCCGTTACCTGTGACGGGCACCGACGACTGTTTGGCCAGTGCATCGGGAATGACTTTGATGGAATTGGCGCTTTCAATAACCGCAAAGCCATAGACCTGTAAGGTGGATAAAAAGACTTCGTAAGCTTCGCCGCGGGTCATTGGCTCGCCGGCCATGACGGTGACTTTACCTTTCACATTGGGGTGCACAATGATGCTTTTGCCAGTGACTTCCTGAGCCCATTGAATCAGGTCGCGAATGTCCGCATTGTCCAGCGCAAGGGTGATTCGCCCTTGTGATGACTGAGTCTGGGCTTGCGCTGGGGCAGAGCTCAGTAGCGCACCGGTAGAAAGCAGTGTAGTGAGCAGTGTGAGCGCGGTGAATGCCTTGGCCCAGCGAGAAGTGTTACGACAATTTAACGTTCTACAGTAATCCATGGTCTCAGCCTGATTGCTTAACTGGCGCCAAGCGACCAGTCCTTAATGTTATTGTTTTGATAGTGGGTTCACCGCTGTGCATTCGCCAGGCAAACGTCACGGCATCCTATGCCAGAATAGCTCCGCAGAAAGCGGCCTCCTTGAAGCTCTGTTAACTCGACTCATTGGTGTTAACAGAGCGTCAAGAATAGGCGCTGAATATTACAAGTCGCGTGCTTCCCTCAACTGCTTTAGACGATCCTTCAGTGACGCTGTCCGTTGTTCTTGAGATAGTTGTTCTTGCGATGTTTGTTGTTGGGACAGAGCCTGTGTACTTTCGGGGACAGGGAGATATGCGGGGTTGTTGCGGGTTGCGACGCTGGTCGAGCCGCCGCGGTTTTGAGGTTTCGGGAAGCTCAGAGTTTCCAGCATGCCGTTGCGGCTGAGAATTACTTGCTCTGTGCCAACGCTGCTGATGGTGGCGCCGCCGGGAAGCTCGTCATCCACACCGTAGTATTTGGCACCTTTTCCCTTCTCTGCGATCAGTGCCCGGCCTTCTTCCGCGATGGTACTGCCTATCACGCCATGCAACTCCAGATTCAGCCGTGTTTCCGGGACATTTTCCTGATTGGTAATCTGCGGTGTTTCAGCTGCTTTAGCGGCGCCAAACCACTGACCGGCAACCAGCGCTTCAATGGACGCAGTGTGCGAACGGGAGGACGTAGAAAGCCTTGCCTGATCCGAAGAGGACAAGACGGGTTGCGAGCGAGCGGTGGCAACATCCTGGTAGAGCCCGCTGCCCAAATGGACAGTGCAGGCAATCGCAAGCAGTGCGACCGCTCCAGCGGCTAGTCTTGGCTTGTTAGCCAGTAAATCCTGTTTGTCGGCCAAGAGGCGGCTCCATGTGTCCGGCTGCATGATCGAAATTAACCCCTAATGGTTCTTTTATTATTTTCTATCCCTTGTAGATTCTATTTTGCCCATGTTTATAGGCGGTTGCTACCGTTCATTCCGATGAGTTTTTACTTGTTATGATCTGAGACTTTAGTAAAAAACGAAAAGCTAGAGCCAAAGGCTATTAAAAACAGGGAGGGATGTGGAACGACGCGCAACCGGTGTCAGCCGATTAAGCCGTCCCACAGCAATTTGAGGCCAACAATCATCAGGAAAAAATAGCAAAGGCGGTAGATGAGCGCCTCGTTCATGCGCTGCAGGCAGTAGTAACCCAGGCGCACACCGACCGGCGCCAGTGGCACCAGGGCCAGTGAGGTCATCAGGTTAGAGTGATCAAACTGACCCAGCCAGGCGTAGGGGATGACTTTCACCAGGTTCACTACGGTGAAAAACATGGCGAAGGTCCCCATCAGCATTTTCTTTTCCAGTTGCTGGGGCAGCATGTAAATACTGATCGGAGGGCCTCCGGCGTGGATGCCAAAACTGGTGAACCCGGCTATAGAGCCCCATAAGGTACCGCGGGCTACGCTGGGAGGACGCTTGGTGTTGTTGTTTCTCTTCCGTTTGACCCAGTAATCGAGACAAAAGACCACGGAGATCAGACCGATCATGACGCGAATGGCGTCTTCGGACAGGTAGCGAAAGGTGAATGCACCGACCACAATACCGGCTATGGCGCCAGGCAGGGTGTACTTCAGATTGATTTTGCTCCACTGGCCGCGAAAGCTCCAGATGGCGACAAAGTCCATCACCACCAGGATGGGCAAGAGCACAGCGGCGGCTGTTACCGGCGACACGGCCAGGGCCATAAGCGGCACAGAGACAATGGCAATGCCGCTGCCCAGCCCACCTTTGGCCATGCCATATAGCAAGATGGCGGGGACAGCGCAGAGATAAAAGAAGGGATCAGTGATCATGGTGTCAGCTGACCTCCACGAGAGTGTCTGGTACCCGCAAACACTCTCTTACATTTTCTCCATGGTTTCGATGCCCAGCAGGTCCAGTCCGGTTTTCAGGGTTTGGGCGGCCACTCTGGCGATACTCAAGCGGCTGTTGCGGGTAGCCGTGTCTACATCATCCTTGAGGATCGGGCAGGCCTCATAGAAGCGCATAAACAGGCTGGCAACATCGTATAAATAGTTACACAACACGTGTGGGTAAGCTTCACGGGTGACCTGATCCAGCACTTCCGGGAATTGCAGCAGCTTCAGTGCCAGGGCTTTTTCCTGCTCGGTACCGATTTGAATGTCTGCTGTCAGCTCGTCCGGGTTGACACTTGCCTTGCGGAAAATGCTCTGGATGCGGGTATAGGCATACTGCAGGTAGGGGGCGGTATTGCCCTCGAAGCTGAGCATGGAATCCCAGTTGAAGATGTAGTCGTTAGTGCGTGTCTTCGACAGGTCGGCGTATTTCACCGCACCGATACCCACCTTTTGTGCCACTTCGACTTTTTCTTCTTCGCTTAAGCCCGGGTCTTTTTCTGCAATCAGTGCGGCGGCGCGCTCTACGGCTTCATTCAACAGGTCGGCCAGCTTGACGGTGCCACCGCTACGGGTTTTGAACGGTTTGCCGTCCGAGCCCATCATGGTGCCGAAGGCGTGGTGTTCCAGGCTGATATCAGCTGGGACAAATTTGGCTTTACGAGCCAGGGTGAACACCTGATTCATATGCAGTGACTGGCGGGCATCAATAAAGTACAGAATGCGGTCGGCTTTCAGCACGTTGGCGCGATAGCGCAGGGCGGCCAGGTCTGAGGTGGCGTATAGATAGCCGCCACCCTGTTTCTGAATGATCACCGGACTGGGGTTGCCCTCTTTGTCGGCCAGTTCCTGCAGGAAGACGACCTGAGCGCCCTGATCTTCTACCGCCAGACCTTGTTTCTGCAGTTCTGCAACCACTTTCGGCAGGTCGTCGTTGTATGCGCTTTCGCCGCGAACGTCATTGTCGGTCAGGGTGACGTTCAGTTGCTGATAAATCTCTTCGCTGTGGTGCAGGGAGACTTTTTTGAACTTCTCCCAAAGTCCCAGCACTTTCTCGTCGCCGGATTGCAGTTTTACCACATAGTCGCGGGCGCGTTTGGCGAAGGCTTCGTCATCGTCAAAATGCTTTTTGGATTGTTGGTAAAAGCCTTCCAGATCCTTCAGGGCAAACTCTGCCGCTTCGCCGTCTTCCAGCTGATCTTCCAGTTCGGCGATCAGCATGCCGAATTGGGTGCCCCAGTCACCTACGTGGTTTTGACGAATCACGTTCTGGCCCTGAAATTCCAGTGCCCGCACCAGAGCATCACCGATGATGCTGGAGCGCAGGTGCCCCACGTGCATTTCTTTTGCCAGATTGGGGGAGGAGTAATCCACCACCACCGTCTGTGGATCGGTGGCTTTTTCCTGGCCCAATTGCGGATCGTTGAGCAGGGTTGCAGTCTGCTGTGCCAGCCAGCTGTCCGCCAGGTGGATGTTGATGAAACCGGGGCCGGCAATTTCAGTCTTGTCGGCAATGCCACTCAGGTCGAGGTTGTCGAGAATTTGCTGTGCCAGCTCGCGAGGGTTGGTTTTCATGGCCTTGGCTGCAGCCATGGCGCCATTGGCCTGATAGTCACCAAAACCCGCTTTCTTGGAGGGGGCAAGGTGGGCGCTGTAGTCGGCGGGAATGCCGGCAGCCTGCATGGCCTGTTGGACTTTATCGTTCAGCAGTTCGCGAATATTCATAGGGACTCGATAGGGGCTTCTTAATAATGAGAGGTTGAGAAAGCGCTTCTCAAACCGGGCAGATCAAATATGGGGCGCGATTTTATCGTGTTGGGCGACCAATTAGTAGGCTGAAGGCGTTTAATCGTAGACTGAAGTCACTTGAGCGGGCAGATGGAAGGCAATCTCGGCAAAAGCTTCGGTCAGCTTCCCCAAAAAGCGGCAATGATTGGACTTTTCAGGCGCTTTTTCAGTGTGCACAGTCCGACATCGTAATGCCCCAGCTCGTTAAGTTGCGGCAGGATTTCCACCCGATCGGCCAGCGGGCTGTTTTCCAGAACGATCTGGGGCACAACGCCTATGCCAAAACCCAGGCTGACCATACTGACCAGAGCCTCGTGGCCTGCCACCTGGGCGTAGATGCGAGGGGTCACCTTGATGCGCTTGAACCAGCCATCAATGCGCTCGCGGGCGATGCCTTCTTCCGACAGGATCATGGGGGTGTTGGCCCAGTCATCCGCGCTGGCGGGTGCGATAACGGGTAAGTTGTCGCTTACTTCTTTGGGGGCAATAAAAACCAGAGGAGAGACTGCAATCCGCCGGAATGCCAGATTGTCTGGCAGTTTGTCCGGGCGGGCGGCAATGGCGATGTCTTCCTGTCCGTTGAGTACCCGGCTGATAGCCGGGGCCGGATCTCCGGTGTGCAGTTTCAGCTCAATGCGCGGGTGACGCTGGCGGAAGTCACTGAGGATGTCATACAGAAAGCTGTAGCTGGCGGTAACGGAGCAGTAAATACTGATCTCGCCTTTCAGGTCGTGGCTTTCCTCCATGAGGGAATCGCGAAAGGCATCCCACTGTTGCAGGGTGTCGCGGGCGTAGGTCTGCAGCAGTTTGCCTTCCTGTGTCAGCGCTACCCGGCGGTTATCTCGCTCAAACAGGGTGACCCCCAGGTTTTCCTCCAGCTGTTTGATGCTGCGACTGAGTGCCGAGGGGCTGATGTGAAGTTCTTCACTGGTTCGGCCAAAATGCAGGGTTTCGGACAGATTCAGAAATAAGGTCAGTGAGCGGGTATCCATAGGACGGTCTGCGGCAGATGAGTGTTGCGTTAATGTAAATATAGTATTGCAAATATATCATTTTACGCAACGATGGCGATCCCTTACACTGCGCCACCATTGAATCCTGTCAGATAAAGTGCCGCTCGGGCGGATCTTTGTCTAGGCTTGGGTTCGTTGTCCAAGGTTTTGAAGGATTTTTTCGAAGCTGCTGAGAGTGTTTCGGGGCGGCTTTGAAACGTTTGAATATCAGTTATCCATATTATCTTCTTATATAGAGGTGCATGATGAAAGTTTATTACGATAAGGACTGTGATCTGTCCATTATCCAGGGCAAGAAAGTTGCTGTTATTGGTTACGGTTCTCAGGGTCACGCTCACGCCTGTAACCTGAAAGATTCTGGCGTTGACGTAACTGTTGGCCTGCGTACCGGTTCTTCTTCTGTTGCAAAAGCCGAAGCTCACGGTCTGAAAGTGGCTGACGTTCCTACTGCGGTTGCCGGTGCTGACGTTGTTATGATCCTGACTCCGGACGAGTTCCAGAGCAAGCTGTACAACGAAGAGATCGAGCCAAACATCAAGCAGGGCGCTACCTTGGCTTTCGCCCACGGTTTTGCGATTCACTACAATCAGGTTGTTCCTCGCGTCGATCTGGACGTGATCATGATCGCTCCTAAGGCTCCTGGTCACACTGTTCGTAACGAGTTTGTTAACGGCGGTGGTATTCCTGATCTGATCGCCATTTTCCAGGACGCCTCCGGTTCTGCGAAAGAAGTGGCTCTGTCTTACGCTTCTGGCGTGGGCGGCGGTCGTTCCGGCATCATCGAAACTACCTTTAAAGACGAAACCGAAACTGACCTGTTTGGTGAGCAAGCGGTTTTGTGTGGCGGTTGTGTTGAGCTGGTTAAAGCCGGTTTCGAAACCCTGACCGAAGCGGGTTACGCGCCAGAAATGGCTTACTTCGAGTGTCTGCACGAGCTGAAGCTGATCGTTGACCTGATGTACGAAGGCGGTATCGCCAACATGAACTACTCCATCTCCAACAATGCGGAGTACGGTGAGTACGTGACTGGCCCTGAAGTTATCAACGAAGAGTCTCGTTGGGCCATGCGTAACGCTCTGAAGCGTATTCAGGATGGCGAATACGCCAAGATGTTCATCACTGAAGGTCAAACCAACTATCCTTCAATGACTGCCCATCGTCGTAACAACGCTGCTCACCCAATCGAGCAGGTTGGTGCGCAGCTGCGTTCCATGATGCCTTGGATTGAGGCCAACAAGATCATCGATAAGAGCAAGAACTAAGTTCAAGTTCTGATGAGATTGTAGAAAACGCGGCTTCGGCCGCGTTTTTGCGTTTTGGGACAGGTGCTGGCGTATTCACAATCCTTTCTACAGGCGCGAGGAAGCAGTATCATGGCCACCTTCCACTTCTTGCGAAAGATAAGGCACTAATGAACGATCAAATTCCACATGACAATGACGCAGCTGGCGACTCTCAGGACGATGCTCAGGAAAAACGCGAGCAGGGCATTCTTGACGATATCGTGTTGCCTATCGATGAGCATATAGAAGAGGTCGATGAAAACGGCAAGAGAGTGCGTCGTCGTGGCATCTACCTCTTGCCAAACCTGTTTACGACGGCAGCCTTGTTCAGTGGTTTTTACGCCATCATGTCTGCGATTCAGGGTAGCTTTGAGTTTGCTGCGCTGGCGATTCTGGCGGCAATGGTCTTCGATGGCCTCGATGGGCGGGTGGCTCGCATGACCAATACCACCAGTGAGTTCGGTGTTCAGTACGACAGTCTGTCGGATATGGTGTCCTTTGGCGTGGCGCCGGCGCTGGTGATATACCTATGGGCCCTGGTGGATCTGGGCAAGTTTGGTGTCGGCGTGGCTTTTGTGTATGTCGCTGGTGCCGCATTGAGGCTGGCGCGTTTTAATACACAGGTCGGCGAAGTGGATAAGCGGTACTTTATCGGTCTGGCGAGCCCGGCTGCAGCTGCTGTGGTGGCGGGCATGGTGTGGGCCGGCTTCGATGTCAGTATGGCTGGCAGACCCTCCATTATTGCCGGGATTATCACCGCCCTGATGGGGCTGCTCATGGTTTCCAACGTTAAATACAGCAGTTTCAAAGAGCTGGATTTCCGCGGGCGTGTGCCGTTCGTGATGATTCTGGTGGTTGTGCTGGTATTTGGTGTGGTCGCGATTGATCCGCCCAGAATATTGTTGGGGATGTTTGGTTTGTACGCCGCTTCAGGTTTGGTGATGTGGGTTTGGAGTTTGAGGAAGAAGAAATCCAAAGCTGTCTTGTGAGTCGGGTATGGTTAGAGTCTCTTATAGAGGGTCATCACTTCCATTCCTAAGGGCGCAGTAAGCGCCCTTTCTTTTGCATGTTTGCTTTATCAATTAGTCGGTCTTGGCTGTCTTGATCTTTCTTGCTCCTGGTCTATAGTTAATTTTGCCCGCAAGGAAATCGGATTGCGGACCTCTCTGGTTTTACTCGTAGTGTTTTCTTAAAACATTCAGAATCCAGTTGACCACATGGTGGTGGATGGGCATAATGCGCCTCCCTCGAACGCTGTGGGCTCGAAAGTACTGAAAATCAATAGGTTACAGAGCTTTCTTGAAGTCTGGTTGAGTTTGAAATTAAAGTTTAATTTTTTACTTGTCAGGCGGTTTATCTTCCGTATAATGCGCCGCTCTCAACGACGAGCAGCAAGTTGGTCGGAGGGGTTGAGCGAAGTGATAAAACTCTGAATGAGGGTTCACTTCAGCATGTTTTTGAGTGAAAGGTTTTTGATGGCTAAGCTGTTAAGATCCAACAAAAAAAGAACTTGCCAAGCTTAACGGATTGCGTATAATGCGCCTCCTGCTTCGGGAGACTGAAGCAAAGACAGCAGAAGCCGAGCGCTCTGTGAGTTGTTTAAAAAATTAATCAAGCAA
>NZ_JAHKRS010000012.1 GCF_018863235.1 Pseudomaricurvus albidus | reverse complement strand
CACAGCTGTATTCTTAAAAAAGGCCCTGCGAACAGGGCGCAAGCTCAGAGAGAGTCGTTTCTGTGTCGGCGTCTGCACCGGCACAGCTGTATTCCTAAAAAAGGCCCTGCGAACAGGGCGCAAGCTCAGAGAGAGTCGTTTCTGTGTCGGCGTCTACACCGCCACAGCTGTATTCTTAAAAAAGGCCCTGCGTACAGGGCGCAAGCTCAGAGAATTCCTAATCAACAGTAACCGTTAAGCAGCAACTGACTCGGTCGCAGCACCGTGAGGCTCAGGCACACCCTCCTCACTCATTGCTACAAACACCATCTTGTCGATTTCAATGATCGACTCATGCGTTACCTTGTTACGCACCACACACTTCACTGTTAATGACGTCCGCCCTACATGTGCAACAGACAGACCAAATTCAATAACATCCCCGCTTCGGGCGGAGCTGGTAAAATTAATTTCAGAGATAAATTTTGTAACCAGACGCTGGGTCTTCATTTGGCAGGCGGCAAAAATCGCAGCCTCTTCATCAATCCAGCTCAGTAGCGCACCGCCAAACAGCACGTTTGATGGGTTTAAGTCATTGGGCTTAATGACACGTCTGGAATAAAACTTCATAACATTTCTCCATAAATCTAAAAGGTAATCTCAGTTTCTCACTGCCCGACTGAGACGGGTTTCGCCTGGAGTGAAACGTTATATTTATAATTTAGCTCTTACACTGTTATTTATAGCAAGTGGCGTGCCAGAAAATCAGGCCGTTTTTTCGGGGTTTCTACGTACCAAATGCCCCAAGATAGAACCATGCTCCAATATGATGCTTTTGGCCGCACCAGTACGATGCGTGATAAATTTTTATGTGCCGACCTGAAAAAACATGATAATCAGCGGTATTCAGGGCGATCCAGGCCATTTAAAGCCAACAATAAATCGACGTTAAATTCCCCTAATAGCAGCATCAAAAAAAAGTGCCCCATTTCGGACATAAAGGTTCTAATAACGGACTGAAAGGAAATTATGTGTGACATGCACCTCCGTAACGCCAGCTGAAGCGTCTCCAAAGGTGTGAAATGAGGTAATTGGAAATTCAGTAATTCAAACAAAAAACGCCTCTGAACAGAGGCGTTTTTGAGTCCAATCTGACGGTGTCAGAATGGGTGAAGGTCTGTGAAAGTGATCAGGGAACCTCGTCCAGGTCTTCACCCTCTTTCACGGGAGGCATCAGGTCTTCTTTGGAGATGTTCATGCTCAAAAGAACGTTACTGGCCACGTAGATCGAAGAATAGGTACCCACAAAAATACCAATCAGCAGAGCTGTCGCGAAGCCGTGAATCATCTCCCCGCCAAAATAGAAGAGCGCGAGCAACACCATAATCGTGGTGCCTGACGTAATCAGGGTCCGATCCAGAGTTTGGGTCAAGGAGCCGTTAATCACCTCAGCGGGGGTTTCGCCACGAAGCTTGCGGAAGTTTTCACGAATACGGTCAAATACAACAATGGTGTCATTTAACGAGTAACCGATAACCGCCAATACCGCAGCCAGCACAGTGAGATCAAAGTCCAGATGGAATACAGAGAACACCCCAAGGACAATGATCACGTCGTGAATCAACGCAGCTACAGCACCTACCGAGAACTTGTACTGGAATCGCATGGCAACGTAGAGCATAACCACAGCCAGTGCGAACAACATGCCAATTCCGCCGTCATTCTTCAGCTCTTCACCCACCTGAGGCCCAACAAACTCAACCCGTCGAACACTCATCTCCGATGCCGTGTCCTTTTTGAGCGCCGCCAGAATCTCATCCCCTAGCCCCGGCTCGAATCCTCGCTGAAGACGAATCAGGACATCGGTCTCCTCACCAAAGAACACCACTACAGCACCTTCGAAACCGGCATTTTCCAGACGATCGCGAATATCCTGCAGGTTCGCAGGTTTTTCGTAGCCGACTTCGATCTGGGTGCCGCCGGTAAAGTCGAGGCCAAACTGCAAGCCATTCACCACCAGAGAGCCCAGCGCCACAATCAGCATCAGGATGGAGAGGCCTGCCGCAAGCTTGCGCTGCCCCATGAAATTATAAATTTTCGCTTCTTTTGACATCTTTACTTATCCGTTTGAGTGCCGCCTGTGCGACATCATGACTCTAATTGTATAAAGGTCTGGGTTGTATAAAGGTCCGGAGTTGTATGAAACCCGACAACCCCACTGCGGACACTCTCGCTTAAATCCACAATTTCTCGACTCTGCGACGGCCACCATAAATCAGGTTCACCAGCGCGCGAGTACCCATGATCGCAGTAAACATAGAGGTCAGAATACCGATGGACAAGGTCACCGCAAACCCCTGCACCGGGCCAGAACCGATGGCATAAAGAATGACCGCCACAATTAGAGTGGTGATGTTGGCATCCAGAATGGTCGTGAACGCCCGATCAAAACCGGAATTGATCGCCGATTGCGGCGGCAAACCATTGGCTATCTCTTCTTTAATCCTGGAGAAGATCAACACGTTGGCATCAACGGCCATACCGACTGTCAGGACAATACCGGCAATACCCGGAAGGGTCAGGGTTGCACCCAGAATCGACATGCAGGCAATCAGCAAGACGATATTGAGAGCCAGAGCGATGTTAGCGGCCAAACCAAAGACCCGGTAGTAAAGCAGCATAAAGACCAGCACCAGGGCCAGACCGATTTGAGCCGACTTAACACCGACACCAATATTTTCGGCCCCCAATGATGGGCCAATGGTGCGCTCTTCAACAAAATACATAGGTGCGGCCAGGGCACCGGCACGCAGCAACAGGGCCAGTTCCGAAGCTTCAGCGGTGTTATCCAGACCGGTAATCCGGAACTGAACACCCAAGGCGCTCTGGATGGTTGCCAGACTGATGATCTTCTTCTCGATGATCTGAGTCGGGATGGCAATCTGCTCACCGGCCTCGTTCACCTTGTAATCCATCTGGGTTTTATATTCGATGAACAGCACTCCCATGCGACGCCCGACATTACTGCGCGTTGCACGGTGCATTTTGGTACCACCAAAACTGTCCAGAGTGATATTCACTTGCGGCTGACTGGTCTGGCTGTCAAAGCTGGATTTGGCATTCGCTACATGATCCCCGGAAATAATCAAATTTCTTTCCAGGAAAGCATCACCAAAACGACGCTGATCCAGCTCGCTGCGGAACGGGAAAGCCTCTTTTCTTGTCACCAACTCAGAAGGTTTCGCCTCCAGGCGGAATTCCAGATTTGCCGTCTTGCCAATAACACGTTTGGCTTCTGCAGTATCCTGGACACCGGGCAGCTCAACCACAATACGGTTTCTGCCCTGACGCTGAACAATGGGCTCTGATACACCCAGCTCATTCACCCGATTACGCAGGGTTGTCAGGTTCTGACTGACGGCATAATCTTCGATTTCGCTCACGGCCTGCTCAGACATGGTCATAACGATCAGGAACCGATTAGGCTCATCGACACTTTCACGGGTCAAATTAGGAAACTCGGAACGAATTTCATTGCTGGCACTGTCACGAACTTCGGCTGTTTTAAAAGAGGCGGTAATGACGTTGTCATCCCCCAAACGAACAGACTGATAACGAAGCTTGGCAGTGCGAAGCTTGCTCTTCATCTCGCTGACAGTAGACTCAAGACGCTTGGCGATGGCCGACTTTGTGTCCACTTCCAGCAAAAAGTGAACACCCCCAGCCAGATCAAGCCCCAGCTTCATGGGCTCGGCACCGAAACTACGCAACCACTCTGGAGTGGTTGGCGCCAGGTTCAAAGCCACGACATAGTTGTAACCCAGCTTCTGCTGGATAACCTTCTTGGCTGATAACTGCTGGTCCAGGTTTTCCAGACGCAGCAACGCACTTTTACCGTTGGACTCCTCCCCAAAGTATTTAATGCCCGCTTCGTCCAGCGCCTTGGTCGCCATACTCAGCGTGCGCTCATCAATCACTGTCGCGCCGGACTGTCCGGAAATCTGCACAGCAGGATCGGGTTCATACAAATTGGGCGCTGCGTAGATCACACCAATAGTGGCGATAATCAGGATCAGCAGGTATTTCCATAAAGGGTAACGATTCAACATATGAAGTTCCAAATGGCGATATGTGCCTAGCTTGTCTGAATTGTGTTCTTTTATTTTGATAAACCCGACACTTTATACAGTCGGATTACCAAGACATATGGGCAGCTTGAAAATTTACAATGCTTTACCCGATTGTCTGCGTGTATTACTGGTTACCCAGTTTGCCCTGTGCAAGTTACAGCGGTGGTACTTCCAGCCCCTGCTTACCGTAGAATTCTTGCAGATAATCATCCAAACGATGTTCCGCAATTGCCGAGCGCAGTCCTGACATCACATTCTGATAAAAACGCAGATTGTGAATGGTGTTGAGTTGCGCCCCAAGAATTTCGCCGCACTTGTCCAGATGGTGCAGATAACTGCGACTAAAATTTGTACAGGTATGGCAATCACACTCAGCATCCAGAGGACCGGTATCGTGACGATGCTTGGCATTGCGGATTTTAATCACGCCTTCACTGGTGAATAAGTGACCATTCCGGGCGTTACGTGTCGGCATGACGCAGTCAAACATATCAATACCGCGGCGCACAGCTTCCACAATATCCGCCGGCTTGCCAACTCCCATCAGATAGCGAGGTTTGTCCGCGGGCATTTCTTGCGTTAAATGATCCAATACGCGGATCATATCTTCTTTCGGTTCACCGACTGACAGACCGCCTATGGCGTAGCCATCAAATCCTATCTCGCTCAGACCTTGCAGAGACTCACTGCGCAGGTGCTCATACATACCGCCCTGCACAATACCAAACAACGCAGAGGGATTATCTCCGTGGGCATCTTTACTGCGCTTGGCCCAACGCAGGGACAACTCCATGGAATCGCGGGCTTCTTTTTCTGTCGCCGGATAAGGGGTACATTCGTCAAAGATCATGACGATATCGGACCCCAGATCTCGCTGAACCTGCATGGCAATTTCAGGATTCAGCTCCACCTTGCTGCCATTAATCGGCGACTGGAAAGTAACACCCTGCTCGGTGATCTTGCGCATTTTCCCCAGGCTGAATACCTGAAAACCACCGGAATCCGTCAGAATCGGGCCTTGCCATTGCATAAAATCGTGCAGATCACCGTGGGCCTTGACCACTTCGGTGCCGGGGCGCAGCATCAAATGAAAGGTATTACCGAGAATGATATGAGCACCGATCTCTTCGATATCACGAGGCAACATGCCTTTGACGGTGCCATAGGTGCCCACTGGCATAAAAGCCGGAGTTTCCACTACGCCGCGAGGGAATTTCAAACGGCCTCGACGGGCCTTGCCTTCGGTAGTATCCAGCTCGAAATCCATAAAACACTCTCGCGGGGTATCTCCGGAGGGTAAATTATCTTCAGCTGTGTTGATGTCAGCGTCACTCACTGGAAATTTCCTCAGTAGTCGCATTGGGGTTGCGGGTAATGAACATGGCATCGCCATAGCTAAAGAAACGGTAGCGTTCAGCGACGGCCTCATCGTAGGCCGCCATGGTGTTGCGATAACCGGCAAAAGCAGATACCAGCATCAACAAGGTGGATTCGGGGAGGTGAAAATTCGTCACCAACGCATCCACAACCTGATATTGATAACTGGGGTATATAAAGATGTTGGTTTCGCCTTGATACGGGCTTAGCTCACCGTTCTGAGCCGCAGTTTCCAAACAGCGAACACTGGTGGTTCCTACAGCAATGACACGGCCACCGGCGGCTTTGGTTTCTTTCACCAAGTCACAGACTTCTGCATCCAGCTCCATAATCTCGCTGTGCATCTGGTGTTCTTTGATGTTATCAACACGCACCGGCTGAAAAGTACCTGCCCCCACATGCAATGTCACAAACGCCATGCGAACGCCTTTGCTTTTGAGCTGTTCCAGCAACTGATCGTCAAAATGCAGGCCGGCTGTGGGTGCCGCAACGGCTCCCTTTTTACTCTGATCGCTGTATACGGTCTGATAACGTTCGCGGTCATCACCGACATCATCACGATCGATATATGGCGGCAAGGGCATATGACCAATGCGCTCCAGTACTTCAAGCACTGGCTGATCGGCCGGAAACTTCAGTTCAAACAGCGCTTCATGACGTGCAACCACGATCAACTCGGTACCATCTTCAAGGATGATGGCGGTACCGACTTTCGGAGATTTACTCGCTCGCGTATGAGCCAGTACACGGTGACCATCGATCACCCGTTCTACCAGCACTTCTACTTGCCCGCCTGTGGGCTTCTGGCCAAATACCCGGGCCGGGATTACCCGGGTGTTGTTAAACACCATCAGATCACCGGGATTTAGCCAGTTGATCAGATCCGGAAATTGACCATGTTGAATGGAGCCGCTCTCACCATCGAGGCGCAGCAAACGGCTGCCCCGACGTTCGGGAGCGGGATGACGAGCAATCAGCTCGTCGGGGAGTTGATAGAAAAAGTCCTGACGACGCATAGCAGGAAGATACTTCTGAGGCCACTGAATTCAAGGGGTGCAAGGGTATAGGAAAACGGCCTCTGAGGCCATGATTGCCATCAAAAACCTGGCCACAGGCGGGGTTACCAGAGCCTCTGACGTCTCCCAAACGGATATAAAGGAGCCAGACACAGCTATCCCCCATGACGTCCAACTCGACCAAAAGCTCAGCCACCCCCCAAGATCAGTCCGTCAGCGGTTTCACTGCTTTCATGAATTGTTTAATTTTTAGCCTCTTCACGAGAGTGACATCAATGAAGCATCCCCACCGACAGCCGAGACATTGATCGTAATTGTCTTTTCGTCAGTGAACCGCAGTAAACGCTGCTCCAGAGGGTCACAGCCGATCAGCGCTATCATGCCCGCCCCCCGCTGAACCAGCCATTGCTGCACGGATTTTCTCAGTGCTCGGGAACCAATGATGACCACCGCCTCAATTCCGGAGTTCATACAAATTGATTGCAAATCTGAAAGAGGCTCCAGTTGCAGCGAAGGAAAAGAAACGTTTTCGGTCGTTTCATTCGCGACGCCTTCCAGCCAGAACGAAAGCAGAGCCTCAAACCGGGCCTGATGTACGGAATCTGCCACCACCGTCACATCACAACCGGCCATCAATGCAGACATAGTACTGACCACAGCATCTTTAAAGCTGGCCTCCTCCCCCATCACAACGGCTACACGACCTTTCGGCTCGAGGATGACCTGATTGAGTTCGCCGACCGGGCCATTGAGGATTTCACAATTCAGAAAACCACAGCTGATTAACTCATTTAACTGGCGTAACTCCGGTAGTGCATCTGTCATCAAAGACTGTATCCATTCCTCCGTCTGACCTTGCCAGTGCCTGATGCACTCTCGAAAGACAGACAGCCGTGGTGCGATGCTGGTATTTTCCATACACACCGTTGCCAATTCTTCAAATTCCCGAAGATGGAATTCATGTGCTTCATCGCGGGGATTATTAGAAAACTTCACCAGCCGCTTCAGGTAATGAGAGCCTCCGGCTTTCGGCCCGGTACCGGAAAGCCCGCGCCCACCAAATGGCTGTACGCCGACAACAGCACCAATCATATTGCGGTTGACGTAGACATTACCGACCTTGGCTTTACTTGCCACGTACTCGGCTACAGATTCCACCCGAGAGTGGATACCCAGTGTCAACCCGTACCCCAGCCTGTTGATTTCCTCTATAACCTCATCCAAATCTTCGGCAGCGTAGCGTATGACATGCACGACAGGCCCAAAAACCTCTTCCACCAAAACTGACAAGTCTGAGATTTCATACAACCGGGGCGCGAAAAACGTCCCTTCCAACCCCTCAGGTAGATCACAACAGTACAGCGGTTTCGCCCAGGACTGTGTATGCATATCGGTTTTCATTCCCGCCTGCAGCCTCGCTGAGTCCAACAACTGTCGATCGGGTGCAAAGCTGTCCAGGTAAGCACAGTGTCTGTGAAGCCTATCGAGTGCCTTACCATCAATAACGGGACCGATATCGGTTGACAGTAACGCCGGATCACCGATCGTCAATTCTTTCATTGCACCACTCAACATCGTGATCAGGGGATCGGCAATATCTTCTTGCAGGAATAAAACTCTTAACGATGAGCAGCGCTGTCCCGCACTGTAAAAACCCGACGTCAGCACATCGTCCACAACCTGTTCCGGTAACGCGGTCGAGTCCACGATCATGGCATTTTGCCCACCGGTTTCGGCGATCAAAGGAATATCGGTATCCGGACGATTGGCCAGAGCATGAGCCAGCCACTGGCCTGTCGCCGTGGAGCCGGTAAACAAAACCCCCTGAATACGCTCGTCAGGCAACAGCTGCTCTCCAACCAGCATTCCCGGCGCAATAATGATTTGTAAAACATCCTGAGGAAAACCACATTCAGACATCATGCTGGTGACCTTTAAAGCCATGCGCCGGGTTTGTTCTGCCGGTTTTGCCAACACCGTATTCCCTACCAGCAAGGCTCCGGACAGCTGCCCGAGAAAAATTGCCAAGGGAAAATTCCATGGACTGATGCACAACATGACACCAAGGGGCTGAACGCCATTATGAGCCATTAAGGTTTCGGCCTCGTCAGCATAATAACGACAAAAATCAATGGCCTCTCTCACTTCTGCGACACCATCGGCAATGGTTTTACCCGCTTCTTTAATGCACAGGCCAATTAAATGACTGCGATTTTCTTCAAAGGCTTCCGCCAATCGCCGAAAGAGTTCGGCCCGCGCCTTAACCGGTTTTTGAGACCACTCATTGAAAGCCTCTTGTGCGCGAGACAACTTGGTTTCAATGGTGACGGAATCATCCAGAGTGACCTTCGAATCACTCTGCATAGCTCCCGATTCCTGCTGCCACCATTGGTGTAAATTTGATTCCAGTTCAAGCAGTTCCGTGGCATTACTCAGATCAACGCCCCGGGAGTTTTGCCGACCATGAGAAAGCTCTTTAAACCGATAAAGATCTTCCGGTAGGGGTATGTCGGGATGACGCAATTCTGGAGTAGCGGCCAATACGTCTAACGGGTCTTCCAGCAAGGCTTCGACCGAGATGTGAGCATTCAGCAGGCGATTGACGAATGAACTGTTGGCACCGTTCTCGAGTAACCTGCGAACCAGATAGGCCAGCAAGTCAGCGTGTTCACCGACGGGCGCGTAGACTCTGCAAGCGACAGATTCTTCTTTCATGACCTGCTGATAAAGACTTTCCCCCATGCCGTGCAAACGCTGAAACTCATAACCTTTACGATAGCCATCCTTTGAAGCGGAACTCGTGTTTGAATTGCTGCATACACGATCCATTTCCAGAATGGTTGCTACCGTATAAGCGTTATGGGTTGCAAATTGTGGGTACAGGTGTGACCTGTACGACAACAGTTTTTGTGCACACACCTGATAGGAAACATCCGTTGCTGCCTTTCGGGTAAATACCGGGTAATCGCTGTATCCGGACTCCTGACTCCATTTGATTTCAGAATCCCAATAGGCGCCTTTCACCAGACGAATCACTATTTTTCGTTCAACCTGCTGAGCCAATGCCAGAGCCCAGTCAATCAATACCAGCGCCCTCTTCTGATACGCCTGTATCGCCAGACCAAGCCCTTGCCAACCATCCAGATCAGGGTCCTTAAATACTTGCTCAAAAATATCGAGGGACAAATCCAGCCGGTTTGCCTCTTCCGCATCGACAGTCAGGCCAATATTGTGATGTTTAGCCAGAAGCACCAATTGCTTTAACTTCGGCACCAGTTCTTCCATTACTCTGGAGCGCTGGGCCAATTGATATCGGGGATGCAGGGCTGACAATTTCACTGAGATACCCGAACTGGCAACCGGATTCGCCCCATCATAAGAACTGTTTTTGGTCTCCTCCTTCCCTAACAGCTCAATGGCATCCCGATATCTTTGCCAGTAGCGCTCGGCATCAGCCTGATTTCGTGCGCCCTCTCCCAGCATATCGTAGGAAAAACGATAGCCTTTGGCCTCCAACTGCTTTCCTCTCTCCAAAGCGTCGGCCATGTTTTTACCCACCACAAAGTGAGTTCCCATCACCTGCATGGCAGTCCGTAACGCCGCCCGAATGACCGGTGCCCCTAAACGCCTTAAAGTAGTGGTTAGCGTGTGATGCCAGAAGGACTGCACCTGATCCCCGACTGCCTCACAGGACAAGTCCTCCGGGGCGGTGTAGGCGGTAAACTTTCCGGTTAACAGTAATCCCCAGGTAGAGGCATTCACAAAAAAGGATTCGCGCTGCCCCAAATGGGAGGACCAGTTACCTCCCGACAACTTATCGCAAATCAGGCGATCCATCGTGTAGCTGTCTGGCACGCGTAACAGTGCCTCCGCGAGACACATTAAGGCTACGCCCTCATCCGTCGACAGGGAAAACTCATTGAGGAACTCATCAACATGTGAATTTAAAGAGGACGATTCGCGGATGTGCTCGACCCAGTGGCGTGCCTGCGCTTCGACACGTACACGTGACTCTTCAGTCATGTCGAAACTCTCCAGCAGATGCTTGACCACATCGACCTCATCTCTTCGGTAGTAGTCATTCACCCTTCTGCGGGCTTCTGCCAGAGGACCTTGGTCGTGAAACAGACGCTGAAAGAACGCCTTCTCATCACCACCGAATACGAAAGGAACTTCTGGGTTGGATATCGCTTTTTTCCACATATCAGACATATAAGCAACTTTCTCCTGTGCCTCTATGCTGAACTATAGCTAACAATTGCCCCAGCAGATTCGATATAAGCAGTCTGTTTTCCAAAAACAAAAAAAGCCCCTGTCTGATCTCTCAGAGAGGGGCTTTTGGCGCGCATTTCATTCAAATTGGAAAATGGCTCTGATTACACCTTTGCCAGAGCTTCATCCAGATAAGCAACGGTTCGGTCGATATTAGCCAATTTATCGAGCCCAAAAAGACCAATACGGAATGTCTGGTAATCTGCTGGCTCGTCACACTGCAAGGGAACACCCGCTGCAACCTGTAAACCCTGAGCCAAGAACGCCTTGCCCGTGTGAATATCGGCATCGACGGTGTAACTTACGACTACCCCCGGCGCTTCAAATCCTTTCGCGGCCACGCTATTAAAGCCTTTCTCGGACAATAGATCGCGCACACGACGTCCGAGTTCAATCTGTTGTTTCTTGAGTTTGTCAAAGCCCAGCTTTTCTGACTCTTTCATGGTATCGCGAAACTTGGTCAGTGCGTCCGTAGGCATGGTGGCGTGGTAAGCATGGCCACCGTTTTCATAGGCCTGCATGATTTGCAGCCATTTCTTGAGGTCGCAGGCAAAACTGGTACTGGTCGTTGACTCAATGCGCTTTAATGCTTCTTCACCCAGCATCACCAGGCCGGCACAAGGGGATGCACTCCAGCCCTTCTGCGGCGCACTGATCAGGATATCTACCCCCAGGGCCTTCATATCAACCCACAGAGTGCCGGATGCAATGCAATCGAGGACAAACAGGCCACCTACGGCGTGTACGGCATCCGCCATGGCCTTGATGTAGTCATCCGGCAGTAACATACCGGAAGCGGTTTCCACGTGCGGGGCAAAGACAATTTGAGGTTTTTCGTCAGCGATGGTCTGAACGACCGTTTCAATAGGTGCAGGAGCAAAAGCCGCCTGAGCACTATCATCTACCGGTGCCGCTTTTAAGACACTGACCTCAGAGCTGATTTGACCCATTTCAAGAATCTGGCTCCAACGGAAGCTAAACCAGCCATTGCGGATCACCAGACACTTCTGGTTGGTCGCAAATTGGCGCGCAACGGCTTCCATCCCGTAGGTGCCTCCTCCGGGTACCACCGCTACAGCGTCAGCGTTATACACGCTCTTCAATGTACCGGAAATATCACGCATGACCTGCTGAAACGCCTGAGACATATGGTTCAGGGAGCGATCAGTAAAAACGACGGAATATTCCAGCAACCCATCAGGGTCAACATCAGGCAGTAAACCAGACATGGCAACTCTCTCTATTTAAATCAAAGGTTCATTCAGATGCGCGTATTGTACTCGATACCCTAAGGGAATCTACCTACCCACCAGTTTCCGGAACATTCAGCCTGCTCCGGACAGGCCAACAATCAGACTCACCGACAACATTCAAAGCAACTCAAAGTCATCAGCATCCAGATGCGCAGGAAACTTCTCTCTGAAAGCGTTCAGTTCTTCGGCAGATAACGTGGCGCTGAAAACACCTCTGTCCGAACCCGGTACCACAAGCGCCTTGCCTTTGGCATCCAGCACAATGCTGTCACCGGAATAGGCATGGCCGTTGCCATCTTCGCCCACTCGATTAACGCCGACAACGCAGGCCAGGTTTTCAATGGCCCGGGCCTTGAGCAAATGAGACCAGGGAAAAGAGCGTGCTGCCGGCCAATTGGCCACAAACACCAGAAGATCATAGTCATTGCGATTCCGACACCAAACCGGAAAACGCAGGTCGTAGCAAATCAATGGACACACCCGCCAGCCTTTCAGCTCAACAATAATCCGTTCGCTGCCCGCCTGATACCGGGCATCCTCACCCGCCATCCGGAACAAATGGCGCTTGTTGTAAGTTTCATAACTTCCGTCCGGACGCATCCACACCAACCTGTTAAAGGGTAGCCCCCCCTTTTCATCGGCGACAGCATAACTGCCGGTGATGACGGCACCGGTCGCCCTTGCCATCTCTTCCATCCAGATCAATGTGTCACCGTCAGCCGGCTCGGCGACCTTTTTGGAATCCATGCTGAAACCAGCGGTAAACATTTCTGGCAACACCACCAGATCTGCATTCTTGGTGTCATTCAGAATCATCTCCCCAAAACGGGAACGGTTGGACTCCGGGTCTTGCCACGCCAATGTATTCTGTACCACGCTGACACGAAGATCTTGCTGAGGCATAACGGGTAATCCTCTCTGGAAATGGGTGTATTTTTTAAGTGAGAGTAGACTAAACCCTCGCACCGCAAAAGGGCAAATCACGCACAATTTACTTGCCGAACGGCCCGCCATGTTACAATATCCGCTTCCTTTTGCAGGGGTATTGGTCATGAAATTGTCAGCGTTTGGGCAGAAGTTCGCGGGAAACTCAGGAATTGTCGAATTGATGGACGATCTGGGGTCGGCGCTGAATGAAAACCCCAACATGATTTTTATGGGGGGTGGAAACCCCGGCCGACTGCCCGAGGTCGAAGCGATTTTTCAGCAGCGGCTGGAAAGCATCATGGCCGACCCGCAACAACGCCACAGCCTGTTCGGCATTTACCAGTCTCCCCAGGGGGATCGCGAATTTCTGGAACAGCTGGCGGCGTTTCTGAACAAGCAATTTGGCTGGTCGATCACGGCCAATAACATTGCGGTCTCGAATGGCAGCCAATCCGCCTTCTTCGTGCTTTACAACATGTTTGCAGGCACCATGAGCGATGGCAGCCAGCGCTCGATCCACTTGCCTCTGGCTCCGGAATACCTGGGATATGGTGACGTCGGTCTGAGCAGTGATTTTTTCACGGCCACCCGCCCCAGCATCGAACTGCTGGACGACCACCTGTTCAAATACCATGTGGACTTTTCCCGATTAAAACCGGATGACAGCACCGCTGCGCTCTGCGTATCTCGGCCGACCAATCCCACAGGCAATGTCCTTACCGATGAAGAAATTGCCCACCTCGACGAGATTGCCCGCGCTCACGATATTCCGTTTATTATCGATGGCGCCTATGGAGTCCCGTTTCCGGGGATCATATTCACCGAAGCCAAACCCCACTGGAATGACAACACCATTCTTGCGCTGAGCCTGTCAAAGCTGGGGTTGCCCGGCGTACGCACAGGTATCGTGATCGCCAACGAAGAAATTATTCACGCTTATACCAATGCCAATACCATTGTGAATCTCGCCTGCGGGACCCTTGGACCAGCACTGGCCAAGGAATTGTTCCGCACAGGAGAGATACTGAGCTTGTCCCAAAACCATGTCGCGCCTTTCTATCGTGAAGGCTCGCAACAAACGGTGCAATGGTTCAGGGAATCTTTGGGTGATCTTCCCTACCACATTCACAAACCTGAAGGCGCCATCTTCCTCTGGCTCTGGTTTGACCGGCTGCCCATTAGCAGCCAGGTGTTGTATGAGCGTCTGAAAAAACGAGGAGTTCTGGTGGTACCCGGTCATAACTTCTTTATTGGTATTGATGACGACTGGAGACACAAGCATGAATGTATCCGGGTCTCTTACGCCCAAAGTGGTGACATCGTAAAACAGGGAGTGGCGATTATCGCCGAAGAAGTTCGCAAGGCTTATACAGAGGGATATTGAGACTCCAATCGTTTGAGTCCGTACTGAATCAAACGCCTTTGATTGTCACAGCCCTGAAATTCCATCTGCACCAAACGGTCGATGAGCACCTGACGCAGCTCATCACCCACCTTGTACACCAAAGCCAATTCCAGCACTTCGAAGAGCAGCAACCACTCTCCGCGATCACAGGATTGCAACCTGCGAATCCACTGCTCAACCTGATGCCGACCATCGTCTACCGGAAAGGCTTCACGAAAGTTCCGGACCTCCTGATAGAAAGAGAACAACTGTTGCAGGCCTTCATGATTGGATCCGGGTTCACGATCCGCGGGTTCAGTGGACGCAGTTCCTGCTGGATACATCGGGAAAGTATCCTTATCGGCAGAGCCGCCATAAACAGATACCACTTCCGCCCCCACGGCCATATCAAAGACACCCCAAGCAGGATCGAACAGTATCTCTCCGTCGGCGCCAGTGACGGTACAATCCTCGAACGTGAAAACCAGGTTTTTCTGATCACGTCGCAGTAAGTTTGTCAGGTACCCACGCACACGAATCCCGGAAAGGAAATCCAGTTGAACCAGAGACTCCAACCTGATGCCATGCTGCTTGAGTTCATCCACGGTATAGGAAGACAGACACCGCTCCATGGTCTGCAACCTGCCCAAAGGACAGCCAAATCCAGCGGCGTGAGCCTCTGTTCCATGTCCTGGTAATTGATTGCCCTGATAGGCCAACTGGGAGGGGCCAGACGTTTTGATGTAGGTGATATTACCCACCGCATCCGTCAGCATTTCTGAAAACAAACCACTGATTTCCACTCCCGCGTTGGTAACGGCAGTATTGATCGTCTCGGCTTCGATGGCCTGCCAGACAGAGTCTGCTCCGCCTTTGTTGACGCACATCTGCCGGCCAAACTCTTCCAGAACCTGGCTTAAATGTCGGCAATTGCGGGTCACAAACAGCTGGGGTTGCTCTCGGGTAATGTCATACTCAGTATTGACGGCATCCACTGTCAGTGGCAGTTTGGCCACCAGTTCATCATCCAGACAGTTAACGCTCTCACCTAAAGAAGACAACAGACCGGCTCCAAAAATACGGTAATCTTCCAGAGTGCCAACCAAACCGTACTCTACCGTCCACCAATGCAAACGAGACAAAAGAGCGGCCTCTGAGGGTGGGTAGTTAGCCGCAATAGCCTCCTGCAACGCCTGCTCGGAAGCATTGATCTGCTCAGCCGTTGCACGTGGATTTTCTTTCAGAATGGACAGTTTACGAATGGCCTCATACACACTTAAATCAGTTTTGCTCGCCACCGCATGCATGCCCAGCTCGCCAAAGCGCTGCAGGAATTCCGCATAATCCACATCAATAATAAACGGTGCATGACCCGCAGATTCATGAACAATATCCGGCGCGGGGGTATACAGCATGTGCTCTATCGAGCGCATATCCACGGCAATCGCCAGCACCCTGTGAGCCTGAAACTCCATGAAAATCGCCGGGGGCACAAAGCCATCGACAACCACCGCCCGCCAGCCCAGTTTGCCCAGGCAGTCATTCATTTCTTCGATACGCGGAATGGATTCCGGACTGATACCGGTCTTCGTCAAACCATCAAGATAGGTCGACTCTGCAGACAAGGCCAGATTATCTCTGAGCTGGTAAAGTAAAAACCGCCACACGGCCTGATCACGAGACGTGTAATTCTCGTAATGCTGTAGCGTCGCAAAGGGCTGCAGATGCGGAGGCAGACTCGCAATAATGTCTTTCTGATACTGCAGATGATCCTGAGTACCGTCGCTGTCTTGATTCTGCTCCTCTGCCGGGTTGTCCGGGTTAGAGCGCTGCGCTTGAGAAGCTTTCTGAAGTTGGCGCTGTTGTTTAGAAACCTCTTCTTGCAAGCCCTCGTCACTCTGTTGATGGGTCATACCCAGCGTTTCTCAAACAACCATAAACGGGATAACGATAATGCTAATGGCATGAGAAAACTCCTAACTGTTTTATACCCCAAGCTTAAGACAGCACTTCGGTTTTTACCTTGGAAAACACCCCGGTAATTGAGTTTTTTAAGAATGAATTGCCCTAAAAGTATTGTTTTTAGATAGTTTTAGAGACAAGACGCTGACGAGAAAGTCTGCGATTATTTCTGATTGTGGGCCTCCAGCAGACAGTCCAGTAGGGTTTGTACAATACGTGAAGGCTTGGGAGATAACCGATGTATCGCCACAAAGTCACAGCGGTATTGATACTTTTCTGCACCGATTGCCCGGATCGTCCCCTGTTTTAAAAAGCTTTCTGCATAGTGATCCGGCAAATAGCCAATGTAACGACCAGACTGAAGACAATGAACAATCGCTTCCTGGTCATTGACCGTCACATCCCTCTGCAATCCCAGCCGGTTACCGACCTCCATATTCGGCGAGTGGTGACCCAAACCGGCGTATTTCGAACTGCGTATATCGTCATCCGTCAAACTGATGTCGGCCAGTTCGAATAATGGGTGACGGTAACCGCAATAAAGGTACATCTGCTCATAAAACAGGTGCTGGTAGGCCAGGCTGGGAGAGCTTCGGTGGGTGGGAACAACCCCCAAATTGAAACGGCCTTCCATGACTCCCCGTTCAATTTCGTTAATGGGTTCAATATGGATATCCAGACTGACCTCAGGAGCAAGATCGTCAAAGCGACGTAACGCTTCATCAATGTGGGCATCGGGATTTGTGGCGGTTTTGTCAAACAACGCAATAGAGACGTGCCCGGTCATACGTTTATGGACATCGGAAACCTCTCCACGAAAGGTATCCAACGACGCCAGTAAACGTAAGGTCGCCTGATAAATCTGACGTCCTTCCTCGGTTAAAGCAAACCCGGCTCGGCCACGACGACACAAAGACACACCGAGACGCACTTCCAGATCCTTGATGTGTCGGCTAATCGTCGAGCGGCCTATGTTCAGCTCCAATTCGGCTGCTGAGAAGCCTCCGGACTCGGCCACCGCCTTGAATACCCGCAACAACCGCAGATCCACATCACTCAACTGCCCCAGCAAAGCTGTCTGCCGCTTGGCCATTACACACCTCTTAAATATTCAATAAACCGCCCATTAACTGCCACTTCGGCGAACACAGGAAGAGATTACCTGCTGGCAATCTGTTTCACAACAGAAAACATTAATGCCGACACAAGGACGAACATGAAACATTTAGAAGCCGCAAAAAGATACCAAAAATCGCCGTATTACCGACAATTTTGACGAGGATCACGCAAGAAAAACACAAATAAGAAGTAAAACAGGACTTTTCTCATTGATGAGCCAAGCCTTTACAACCAGGTATTAATTTAAAACCACCTCTGCACCCCGGCAATCGCTGGGGGATATTCCATTGTATTTTTTGAACAACCGAGTGAAATACGAAGGATCCCGAAACCCTACCTGATAGGCCACATCAGCGACCAGGACATTCGGATTGATCAGCAGCTCTGAAGCCTTCTTCATACGCATGGTGATCAGGTACTCCTGAAAAGTCATCCCGTAACAACGCTTAAACTCACGGCTGAACTTGAAAGGTGACATTCTGCACAGCTGAGCCACCTCTGCCTCACGAATTTTCTCGTGCAGGTGCGTCTGCACATAGTTGATTGCGGGCATGACACTCGTTTTCTGGGAGCTGTTGTGGTAACGGCAATCCGTGGGTAATGCGAAGCGCCGGAATTGAGGCAGGTCCAAAACACCCGCATCCCTGCACTGCTGAGACTCCAGAGCCCCGACAACGGAACGCACTTCCTGAGCAGACAAGGGAGCCACAAAGTACTCACGCACCTGCATGCGCAAAGCCCAAATAGCCAGTTCTTCTGAATGAACACAGGAAATCATCATCACCGGAACATCCGGGTACTGCACTCGGGTGGTTCTCAGTAACTCCAGACTGGCAACATCGGGAAAATCGTATTCAAAGCAAATCAGATGGATACTGCGAACCATATCTTCCATAAGTCCGGAAGAGTATTCGTATTCCAGAACCTGACAGTGTTTGCGAAACTCATCCGCGATATTCGACTTATTCTCAGGGCTGGATAAGTTAAACCACAAAATGGAGGTGTCCATCGGTATCAATCATCCTCAAACGCACCCATCGCTTCCCGAAATCAAAAAGCTGCAGTGCGTTTATGAGCAAAAAAGTTATCTCAATATGTAGCGTAAAGGTATATACAAGCATCTTGAAACTACTTCGCACACTTAAGCCTAATCAATTTGACACCAAATCCATTATATTTAATAAGCATAAGAAACTAATTTCAAAAAACATTCTTGATAAATTCGCCTTAATTTCAGATTACCCCCCAGTAAACGCTTACTTTTATCGAAAAACAAACTAACCACACTCGGTATTTATAACTTAAAAGTCCATTCCCCCTGCTCTTCAAAATATTCCTAATAGCCTGCAAAAATCTCCTAACCGTGTTTTTAGCCGCTGCCTAAATTAACAGGCGGGAGAAGCAGTATTTCCTTCACACATTCAATCGTTATCGTTGGAGATTCAATTATGGAAAGTTTTAAAGCTGAAGTTTTGAAGTTTTTACGAGAGGAAGACGGTTTGGAAACTGTCGAGTATGCCGTTGCAGGAAGCTTGATTGTTGCTGGTACTGTTGCGGCATTTACGCTTCTTGGGGAACAAGTTTCTGCCGGCTTGGAATACTTAGCCGGAAAGATAACCGTTGCTGACGCGTAACAATAAAACTCAACCAGGTTCCATAACCTGAAATCTGGTTGAGTTTAACAGTGTTGAGACGAGCCGAATGTACACAACAGACTTTTACCCGCAATACCTATTTTTGTTAACTGGACTTACGTTAGCCACTATTTGGGATTTCAAATACTTTCGAATTCCAAACCAATTAGTAATCACTTTACTAATTGCCGGAGTGTGCTGGCAGAGTTACCAATCAGGTTGGTTTGGGTTTGCCATAGCCATATCAGGCGCCTGTCTTGGTTTCCTGGTTTTTATCCCTCTGTACATACTCGGAGGAATGGGTGCCGGAGATGTCAAACTGGTCGCCGCTGCAGGAAGCTTCATGACCGGTTATCAGGCATTGGCAGCTGCATTCTTAAGTCTCGCCATTGGGACACTCATCGGGCTGGGTATTTTTCTGGTTAAGGGCGGTTTCCCTGCATTTTTTAAACGCTACTTTCTGATGTTTAAAACAACATTGATGACTCTGGAATTGGTTTATATCCCACCTGCAGAAAGCGAAGTCGCCAATGAAAAATACCCTTGCGCCATCGCTATAGCCTTTGGCTTTAGTTACGTCATGTTCCATGAACCCTTAAAACACTATGGATTGGCTTTTCTATGAATAGCGCTGAATCATCAATCAACGAGGATTCCTGATCATGACCTCCAATGAAAGCTCAGCGATTGACTCTGACAATTCATTCAGACCATCAGTCCCAGCCAGTATGCACACGACAGGACTGAGCGAACGCCTGCTGACTCAATTATGCTGCAAGCATTTATACGAATCAGGTATGTTAACGGCGCATGATCTTACCCAAAAACTGGCTTTAAGCGGTTCGGTTGTTGATGAAATATTACAAATTTTAAGACGTGATGCCCTGATTGAAGTCAGACCCAACCATTCCATCAGCGCAACGCTCCGTTACGGTTTGACTGAGCGTGGCAGAGCCATGTCGCTGGATGCACTTGCTCAAAGTGGCTATATAGGGCCAGCCCCGGTTCCACTTGAAGATTATCATCAACAGATAAAACATCACTCGATTCATCGGAAAATCGTCGATAGAGATCTTATCGACCAGGTATTTTCCAGTTTTGTTATTGAGGCCAATATCAAAGACCAGTTGGGCATGGCAGTCAATTCGGGCAGAGCCATTTTCATCTACGGCCCTGCCGGCTCCGGCAAGACCTATACCATCTCTCAACTTCCGGGAGTCTTCGGCGATCACTGCGCCATCCCCTATGCCATTGCGATCGACGACACAATCATTGAGGTATTTGACCCTCTGATTCATGAAACCATTGAGCAGTTTCAGTCCGATCCAAACGTCTCATCTCACAGCCCAACCAACATCAGTTCACCCAACTCTCTTGCAAACCCCTCTGGCAAAAGCGCCAGCTTATTGATTGACAGACACAGAGATCCCCGCTGGTTATTGTGCAAACGCCCTGTCGTTCTTTGCGGCGGCGAGTTAACCATGGACATGCTCGACATTCAATTCAACCCTGCCAGCAGACAATATCAGGCTCCGTTACAACTCAAAGCCAATGGCGGAATTTTTATTATTGATGACATGGGACGGCAAAAACCCACCCCTGCTGAAATTTTCAATCGCTGGATTGTCCCCATGGAGGAAAAACGGGATTTTCTGACGCTCGGCAGCGGTCGCCATTTTGAAGTCCCCTTCGACCAGATCTTGATCTTCTCTTCCAACCTGAATCCTCTTGATCTGGCTGACGAAGCGTTTCTCAGAAGAATTGGTTACAAAATCCGGTTTGATTACCTCACCCCTGCCGCTTATCAGGCAATCTGGGAGAACCAATGCCGACAACATGAAATTCCATTTGACCAAGGTGTTTTCGATTTCTTGATTCAAGATCTTCATAACAAAAACAACACCCCCTTATTGCCCTGCCATCCCCGAGATTTATTAGGTATCGCAAGTGATCATGCTTACTACCTGCGTGAGCCCGATGTCATGACCGAAAAACGTCTTCACTGGGCCTGGAATACCTACTTTGTCAACCTCAATGAAGAAAACCAACCCCACAGTCAACTCCGGAGGGACGACTCATGATAAAGCCAAGGACCACCTTGTTACTCACCGTCTCAACAGTGCTCGCGGTGTCTGCTGCCTGGCTCGCCAACAACTGGGCTCAGGCCAAGAGCCAGCCGAAACTGGAAACCAGTATAGGAGTTGTGGTCGCAGCGACGGACATTCCCTATGGACACAAACTGGAGGCCGTGAATCTTAAACTGATTCAGGTACCGGAAGATCTGGCTCCCAAAGATTCCTTTACCCAGGTTGAAGATGTTATCGACATGGTCACAAAGGAAATTATTTTGGAGGGCGACATCCTTCGCAATCAACGTATATCCAAACACCTTGAAGGCTCCACGCTGGCAGCGGTCATTGATCCTAAAAAACGGGCGATCACCGTCCGTGTGAATGATGTTATCGGCGTCGCCGGATTCCTGTTGCCCGGAAATTTTGTCGATGTCCTCGCCTCCAAAAAAGATCAGAAGAAGACAACCACGGATACCATTCTTAAAAAGATCAAGGTTCTGGCTGTAGATCAAACCCAGCGCACCAACAAGAATGATCCCGTGATTGTCAGAGCCGTCACTTTGGAAACCACCCCGGCACAGGCAGAAACCATTGTAAAAGCCCGTGAAGAGGGATCCATTCAGCTAACCCTCCGAAATCCACTGGAGGAAGATGAACCTGAAGCTCCTGCTCCCGAGAAGAAAGTGGCTAAACGCACTTATTACAACCCTTACCAAACATCCTATGTCACCGTTATCCGCGGCACTGATGCGGAAGTCAAAAAAGTCACCTACAAAAAATGAGGCCTGCCATGAAACAGAACACTTGCCCTCAGGAAGGCTACCGCACTGCTCACGGGAAGACTACCGGATACGTAAAACATACGAATAAACCCTGGTATTCAACCAGGTTCAAGGAGCCTTCGATGCACTCAGCAGGCGAATTCAAAAAGTTGTTGGCTGTCATCATAGGAGGGGCAATCGCCTACCTTGTCTTGACCTCTCTAACTCCCAAAGCCATGGCTGAGCTGACCAGTTTAAGTCCGGATAGCAGTTACAACGACAATCTTCAGGTATCACTGTATAAATCCCAGGTCCTGGATATTAAGGTTCCCATTCAGAAGGTCTCCATGGGCAACCCGGAAATTGCAGACATTTTAGTACTAAGGAACGGCCAGCTTTATGTATTGGGTAAAAAGCTGGGCACCACTAACGTATTGCTGTGGAATAAAAACAGCCAATTGATTAAAGCGATTGATATCGAAGTGGTACACGATCTCAACACCCTCAAAGCCAAGTTGTTTCGCGTACTGCCCAATGAAAAAATCGAAGTTTACAGTTCTCAGGGATCGCTTGTTCTTGGTGGGCAGGTGTCTTCTACCGCGAGAATGAATACCGCTCTCAAAATCGCACAAAGCTATGCCCATGTGGCTGATACCCATAAAGGCGAAGGAGGAAAGGAAACCCGCGAGGACAAGGAGAACCGAGTTGTAAACTTAATGAGTGTGGGCGGTGCACAGCAGGTGATGCTGAAAGTCACCGTGGCTGAAATGAATCGCAGCAGCATGAAAAAGCTGGGGGTCAAGTTTAATGCACTGGGCATCGGCGACAACAACTGGAATCTGGGTGGCGTCAACGGTGGAGCAACCTTCCCTGATGCGGTCTTTGAGCCAGACGATGTGCGCTTACCCATTTTCGGTAATAGCGCCCCTTATGGACCGGTCATTGATGAATTTATGCCCAACGATCTGTCTATCGCAGACAAGGGCTTGTTTGGCAGCTTTCTGAGTGACAACTTCATCTTTAATATGACGCTGGAAGCAGCCAAAGAAAATGGCTCAGCCAAAATCCTTGCAGAACCTACGCTAACAACCCTCACCGGTCAGGAAGCTCGATTTCTCTCAGGCGGTGAGTTTCCTATCCCCATTCCTCGTGGAGACCGAGGCACAACCATTGAATTCAAAGAGTTCGGGGTTGGGGTGAACTTTGTCCCCGTCGTACTGGATTCTGGCCGCATCAATCTGACTCTGGATGTGAGTGTCAGCGAGTTGATCAACGGTAACTCGGTGATCTTGCGGGCTGAAGACAGTACCGGCACCTTCCTGATTCCCAGTCTGACCAAACGTAGCGCCCAGTCCTCGGTAGAACTGGCGGATGGCGAGACCATTGGCATTGCCGGATTGATCAGTGAAAACATGCGTGAAGTCGTCACCAAGTTTCCAGGACTTGGAGACATTCCTATTCTGGGACAGATTTTTCGCAGCTCTGAGTTCGAATCCGGTGAAACCGAACTGGTCATCCTGGTGACTCCAGTACTGGCCAAACCATTCAAAGACAAGCCTGCCCTGCCTACGGATCATTTTGTCGCACCGTCAGATCTCGAGTTTTATCTGCTGGGACGTACCTACGGCAAAGCAGAGAGTAAGCCCGCCAAATCAACACCGACCGCCCAATACCTGCCATCAAGTGGTGGCGGAATTGATCAAAGCTTTGGGCATAGCCTCAACTGATTAATACGGTCTCAACTGATTAAAGGATTCTGAACCATGACTCATTCAACCATCACATTAGCGACGATTGCCAGCTCGCTGCTTCTGCTAACGGCCTGCAGCAATTATCGGGATTATCCCCAGGGTGAAAGTGTTGCCCGGGTCAGCGAACTTCAAACTGCACACCCAGGCGGCTTTCAGGGACAGAAAGAAGGACTCGATGCTTACAAAGCTGAAAAAGCCCTGCAAGTTTATCGTGGAGACGTCGGCCGCCCCGAAACCATTAAACAGGAAGCCCAGGCACGAAAACAATAACAGTCATCCACGAGTTATCACGGGGTAATACGTTCAATACATAAACAGGAGTATTCGTCCATTTTGCACACTGGAACGCAATAAACGGTATCAGGAAATGAGTTTTATGAGCATTCACACCTCACAATTACCGCACCGGCAAAAAGGTGTCATTGTCGTAGCCACGACGGTTGCCATGTTAGCTTTGTTATTGGTCGCCGGCTATGCCTTCAATAGCGGTCACCTGTTGCTCAATAAAACCCGTCTTCAGAATATCGTGGACGCGGCGGCGCTGTCTGCTGCCAAAGTCCTCGACCAGTCCCACGACACTGCGCTGGCACAACAGGCCGGATTCAATACGCTTCTCGTCAATCTGGCTGAAGCCGGTTACGAAGAATTGGCCGAAAGCATAGACAGTAACGGCATCTCCTTCAGCGCTCAGTTCTCCAATACGCTGGTACCTTTTGTACCCGGTAGTCTGGATCCCCGATTTGTCAGAATCAGCCTCGCTTCAAACGCCCCACTGGATGACATTTTTATCAGCATGGGCGGACAAAAAGCGGTCAATGCCTCAGCCATATCTGGCCCCAGCCCACCACTGGTTGGCAGCGCCTGTGACCTCGCTCCCATGATGGCCTGTGGAGAGAACACACTGGACTGCAATGGCGATACCTGCACCAATTACTATGGTTATACCCCAGGGCAATACGTCGTGATGAAATACGCCGCGGGTGACAGCAGTGAGGTAGGACCAGGCAATTTTCAGCTGATCAGGCTGGACGATGGCCAGGGCGGCGCTGCCGTCAGGGAAAACATGGCGGGTGGATTTGAAAGCTGCGTTACCACCAGTGACACTATCGAAACCGAGCCCGGTAATACCGTGGGCCCAGTAGTACAGGGACTGAATACCCGTTTTGGTACGGGAGGTGGTGGCGGTCTCGATACCACAATATATCAGGCAGACTATGTCACGGATTACGGTACCACTTTCACCACCAACGATGCCGGAGAGGCAATTCCCCCTGCTGATGGCAATGTGTTTGACTACAGCGATTATCAAACCGCCTATGGGCAGGATCAGGACGGGGTAATCCCAAATGCAGTATGCCCAGGCGATGGTCGCTGTCACCGTCGGATGCTGACCATCCCCATAGGAAATTGCAGCAGCACCACCAATGGCCAGGGCTCGGTACCACTCTACGGATTTGCCTGCCTCTATTTATTGCAACCGGTTAATCAGCAAGGCAATCAAGCGCAGGTTTATGGGCAGTTTGTCCAAGGTTGCACCAGTTACGGCAGCTTCTCACAAAGCCCGACCACAGGCCCGGCCCCTACCCGCATAATCCTCTATAAAGATCCGGACAGTGAGGACTCATAAATGACGATACTCACTAAATTCAGCTGCGCTCACAACCCTGTACAGCAGTCACGGCAAGGCGGTCTGGCAATGGTTGAGGTCACGATTGTACTGCCGCTTCTGTTGCTTCTGTTACTCGCCATCTGTGAATTTGGCAGAGTGTTCTACAGCTATACCACGCTGAACAAGACCCTGCAGAATGGCACTCGTTTACTGGCATCTACCGCCACGCCCGATTCCACGGGAAACATTCAGTTCAATACATCGGGACCTAACGGTAATGCCTTTAAAGCTGGAAACCTAATCGTTTACGGTAACGTGAACGGTTCAGGATCTCCCCTGCTGGAAAGCATGTCACTGGATGATGTGCAATTTTCCAGTTTTACCAACCCCACAATCCCGACCTCATACTTTATTCGTGTGGATGTCGACTACAACTACATCCCGATGATCGGTGCAGAACTCAACCCCTTTGGCTATGGAAGCCCTATCGACCTCAGTTTCAATTTGAAATCCAGCGTGACTATGAGGGTACTCGAATGACCGAGAACCGAGTTCAAATACCCGAATCGACTTCCCGACGTAAAACCACAGGTGGCACTCTGGTCGAGTTTTCGATTGTTGCCTCTGTCTTCTTTATTGTTCTGTTTGGAATCATTGAGTTTGGTCGACTGATGTTTACCTGGAATGTGCTGGATGAAGTGACTCGCAGAGGGGCACGGCTCGCGGCAGTTTGTCCGGTTAATGATATTGACGGCATTACCTCACGCGCCAGTTTCCACGGGAGCATTCTCCATGACTTTAGTGATACCAACATCGTCATTGAATACTTTGATAAGAACTCAACACTCATCGCTGACCCCACAGCAGATTTCATACAAATCCGGTTTGTAGGCTCCAGAATCAGCAACTACCAATTTCAGGGCTTCATTCCTTTTCTGACGTTTTTCCTGCCGGCACCGGATTTTAAAACTGTTCTGCCCAGTGAAAGTCTGGGTATTACTCCTGTAGGCGCTGTAGCTGGCGGCTCAAACGTGGATTGCTAGGAGACTACTTATGCAAATGGAACATCATATTTCAGACAACCCAGCCTCCCGGCCTTATATCGAGACCAAACAGTCTTGTGTCAATGTTTTGATTGCAAGTCGTGACAAAAAAGGTCTGGATGAAATCACTCACGCAATTGGTGAGACTCCCGGGTTCCGGATCAATCAACGACATTTCGTCAATGGCGACATTAATCCCTTAACGGGGTTATCCATTATTCCTGATATTTTGATCTTCAAAGTGAGCGCTCAATGGCGTGAAGAACTTCAGCAACTTCCCATTCACCTGATTCATTCAAATTTGGAGACCATTATTGTGAGCGACAGGGAAGACAAGGAGTGTATGCGCATGGCACTTCAAATTGGAGCTCGTGATTACTTATCTCCACCACTCAGTAGCAGTGAACTGATAGAGTCGATTCGTCGACTGCGTTCAAAAATGGGTAGCATCGTACGTCAGGGAAAACTGGTGAGTTGCATCAACGCCAAAGGCGGCTGTGGATCGACCTTCATTGCCAGTAACATCGCCCATATTATGTCCAGCGTCAGTCGTTTCAATACTGTGGTCATGGATCTCGATTTACAGTTCGGTACCCTTTGCCACTATCTTAATCTTGAACCCAAACGAGGATTGGTCGAAGCTATACAAAATATTGACAGCCTCGATGAAATTGCATTGCAAGCCTATCTTTTGAAACACAAAAGCGGTTTGAAAGTTCTGGAAACCAACCCTCAGGGAATCGCTCTGTCAGAGGACATTCCCGAAGCCCGACTGGGAAAACTGCTGGATTTACTGCTGGCCTGTCACGATACCGTTGTCGTTGATCTCCCCCGTCAAATAGACTTTGTAACCAGCACCGTTCTGGAACGCTCCGATCATATACTTTTAACGGTACAGCAAGATCTTTCCGCCTTGCGAGACGCGGTTCGTCTGACCAACATTTTACGCAAAGACCTGGGCATCAATGATGAACACATCAAGGTCATTGTTAACCGTTACAACAAACGCTCAAACATCACCCTCCGGGACATCGAAAAAGCACTCAAAGTCACTGAATGCCTGACCATCCCGAATGACTTCAGCAATGTTCACCTGAGTGTCGAGTCAGGGATTCCCCTGTACGACAACAATAAGAATTCGGCGGCTATCAAAGCCATGATTACGCTGCAACAGCAGCTTCTGGGACAAACCACTCCGACAAAGGGGTTGTTTAACAAACTCAGCACTTACTTAAAAGGAGCTTAAGTCATGTCTCTTACACCTAATCTGTTTCAGCAAACTACACCGCCGGAACCTCTGAAAATGACGGATCTTCAGGCTGAAGCCATGGCGTCTCAAAGAGTCCTCAGTCAGCAAGAAGAACAGAGCAAGCACTTGATTCATCAGCGATTGATGGATGTAGTGGACCTAGCGGTACTGGATACCTTATCTGAAGAAGAGGCACGCCGTCAGTTACAGGAAATCTGCCGCAATCTTATGCAGGAAGAACAAATCCCTGTACCGCTGGCTGGCCGCCAGCAAATCATCAAGGAAATCGAGGATGAAATTCTGGGCCTTGGTCCCCTTGAAGCCCTTCTGGCCGACAAAAGCGTTTCCGACATATTGATCAATGGCCCCTTTTCCATTTATGTCGAACGGGGAGGAAAACTTCAGGCCACAAATATTCGTTTTAAAGACAACCAGCACCTGCTCGGCATTATCGATCGAATCATATCCAGCGTTGGACGCCGGATTGATGAATCCTCTCCCCTTGTGGACGCCCGTCTCAAGGATGGATCCAGGGTCAATGTGATCATTCCTCCTCTGGCTCTTGATGGTCCCTGCATGTCCATTCGCCGCTTCTCGGTCGAAATGCTGGGCATGCAACACCTTATTGATATCGGTTCGGTACCTCCGAATATCGCACCGGTGCTTGAGGGCATTGTGAAATCACGTCTCAACGTCTTGATTTCCGGCGGGACCGGATCGGGTAAGACCACGATGCTGAACATCCTCTCCGGCTATATCCCTCATGATGAACGGGTCATAACCATTGAGGATTCTGCCGAACTGCAATTGCAACAGCCTCATGTCGTACGTCTGGAAACCAGACCACCCAATGTTGAGAACCGGGGACAGATCACACAAAGAGACCTCGTGCGTAACAGTTTGCGTATGCGACCCGAGCGGATTGTCATTGGAGAAGTCAGGGGCGATGAAGCCCTGGACATGCTGCAGGCCATGAACACCGGCCACGATGGTTCACTCACTACCATTCACGCCAATACTCCACGGGACGCCCTCGCGCGTGTGGAAAATATGGTCTCTATGGGTAGCGTCAATATCCAGGAACGCGCCCTGAGGGCTCAAATAGCCTCGGCCATTGATGTCATTTTACAGATTGAACGCATGGAAGATGGACGACGCCGATTAGTCAGTGTCAGTGAAATCACCGGAATGGAAGGTGACATCATCACCATCGCGGAACTCTTTCGTTTTGACCGTCGGGGTCTCGACGCGGAGGGTAATGTGATTGGCGATTTTCGGGCGACAGGGATCGTCCCCTCCTTTTATGAACGCCTTTGCCAAAGGGGTATTGAAGTTCCTATCAGCCTTTTTGCACCCCAGTAGGATTCAGCCATGTCTCAGAATTATCTCTTTTTTATTGGTCTCGTTTCAGCCGCGGTGTTTTTGTTGAGCTTTGCATTAACCACACCGGTATTTGGTGAATCGAAAAAAAATCGCGCTCGCCTTCAGCAGAGGCTGCGGGAAGTTCGCGAACAAACCGAGTTGCCGGCGAGCGCCAAGCTGCTGAGGGATAACTATTTAAGTCGATTGAGCCCATGGGAAAAGCAACTGGAAGGGTCAAAATGGCTGGTTTCACTGTCGCCCTACCTTCAGCAAGCCGGTTATCGCATTCCGGCCTACAGGTTCATCGGCATTGCCTTGCTCACAGCTCTGCTGGCTGGATTTATTGCGGCAATCTTCAGTAATTTCATCTGGATCATAATCCTGGCGCCTGTGGCCGGTTTTTGCCTGCCCTTTTTAAAGCTTAACCGCGACCGCAACCAGCGGCTTGAACGTTTTGAAGAGCAATTGCCAGAAGCCCTGGAGATCATGAAGCGCGCCTTGCAGGCCGGCCACCCTTTGGTCGAGTGTCTGCATCTTGTCGGTAGCGAAATGGAAAACCCCATCGCCGGAGAGTTCGAGACGACGTTTATGGATCTGAATTACGGTAACAGTATCCGTACAGCCCTGCTGGGATTGCTGGAAAGAATTCCCAGTGTGACGGTCATGGCCTTGATGACGTCAGTGGTTATACAAAAAGAGACCGGCGGCAATATGGCTGAGATTTTTGACAAACTGGCCAAGGTGATTCGCGGGCGTTACCGATTTCAGCGCAGGGTGCGCACCCTTTCAGCCGAGGGGCGTATCTCGGCCTGGGTGTTGTGTCTCGTGCCTTTTGTTTTGTTCGGCATTATTTCAATCACCACTCCCACATACCTGCCGGTCCTGCTTGAAACGCCAGCAGGTCAAAATCTTCTGATAGCAGCCGGAATTGGCATGGTGATCGGAATTTTTGTCATCCGAAAAATCATCCGAATAGAGGTGTGAGCTATGCAGTATCTACTGGAATTGATCAACTCAATGGTTCAAAACCCCCAGGCCTCTCAGACGATTTTTGTCATTATCACTGCCACAGCCGCCTTTGCCTGTGTGTTGAGTGTGGGGTATCTGATCACGGCTTTCAGTGATCCCGCCAAGAAGCGATTGAGTGCAATTGTTCAGGACAAGCAAACGCCCGATGGCCCATCCGTAGGGGATGATTTTTTTAAGCAGGTCATGGGCACTGCCGCCAGTGCGCTACTGCCAAGCAACCAGGCAGAGAAAAGCCGCATCCAAAAACACCTGATTATCGCAGGCTACCGCAACAGCAATGCGGTCACCAACTTCTATGCGTATAAAACCATACTGGCTGTAGGCCTGCCACTGGCGGTGATCATGCTGGCCAGACTTTCACCGGAGATCTCGCCCCAAAATGTCATTGTGGCCGCACTTATTGCGTTTTCAGCTGGCGTTATGGCTCCCAATTACATTCTCAAAAAGATCATGGCCAAACGGCAGAGAAAACTCAAAGCCGGATTTCCGGACGCTCTCGATCTGTTGGTAGTCTGTGTGGAATCAGGCCTGGGATTAACCAGCGCGATTGCCCGGGTTGCTCAGGAACTGAACATTACCCACCCTGAATTGGCTGCCGATCTGGCGTTAATTAACAAGGAAATCATGGTGGGTGTACCGCGCTCAGACGCCTTCCGAAATCTTTCGGAACGAACCGGGCTGTCGGAAATTAAAGGTCTTGCAACCCTGTTGGATCAAAGCATGCGTTTTGGCACCAGTGTGGCCGATGCGTTACGCACCTATGCAGAAGAGTTCCGGGATAAACGCATGCAGGCGGCAGAAGAAGCGGCAGCCAAAATCAGTACCAAATTGATCTTTCCACTCACGATGTTTATCTGGCCTTCATTTTTTGTCATTGCCATAGGCCCCGCCATTCTCCAGGTTATTGAAGCCTTCAAATAAGGAAAAGGATATGTCTCTTTCTATGATATTCCCAGGCCCCTCAAAAGTGATTGTATTGGCCTGTGTTCTGACACTGGGCGGTTGTTCCAGCATGAATAATCACAGCGCGGGCGGACAAGATAATAGCGATCTGTATCAAGGCTCACGATCCCTCGCTTATAAAAGTAAAACCCAAAACGCCTCCATCGATGAACTTAACAGCGAGTCTCAAAGCGCCCTGCAGAGCGGCAACACGGATCAGGCCATTTTCTATCTGGTCCAGTCACTGGCCAAAGACCCAGAACAACCTGAAATATACCGACGCATAGGACAAATTCATCTACATCTGAACAACCTCGATCTGGCACAGGCTGCGTTTGAACGGGCTTTAAACAAGGCTCCTGACGATATTGAATCGTTGACTGGCCTCGGAAAAATACACCTGCGTCAGAAACAGCGAGAGCTGGCCCAGTCCTACCTTATGCGAGCTGTGGATGTAGATCAGAAACGCTTTAAACCACTGTTGCAACCCAAACCAGTCCCGGAAGAGACAGGCGAGTCCAGTATGAAAGCAGAATCTGTCGCTGAAACATCAACAAAGCCTGTTCTCCGTGTAGACAGGCAATCGCCTTATACCGTTTACAACAATCTGGGCGTTTTGGCGGATCTTGAAAACCGCTTTGAAGAAGCCCAAAGCTACTATCAGCTGGCCATCAAGATCCAGCCAGCCAGCCCATCGGCCTATAACAACCTGGGCTATTCCTACTACCTGGCCGGAAACTGGCCGGAGGCCGAACTCTATTACCACCGTGCGATAGAGCAGGACGCCAACTTCTCTCAGACCTGGTACAACATAGGGTTGCTGTACGTCCGGATGGAAAAGTACGAAATGGCCACCGATACCTTTGCCCGACTGATGAAAGAGCCTGAAGCCTATAACACCGTGGGTTACCTCTGCATGACCAGTGGCAAATACCTGATCGCTGAGCGATATCTGGAAAAGGCCATCAGTGCGTCACCGGTCTACTTTGCCAAAGCTCGAGAAAACCTTAAATTGAACCGGCAATACCTTGAGGACAGTCTGGTCGCCAAATCCACTCCCTGAGCGCCATCTCCATCTGCTCGTCCATTGCCCCCAATCTATCTATGCCCTCCCCCCTGATCCAGACGCGCGGGGGGGGGGGGGGGGGGGGAAATTGATCCCCTCAGCCATTATGTTTCACTGATATGAACCTAAGGATTCATACTTCAATATTTTTGAAACATTGAGTTTGCACTATTCTCTGTCTCATCAGGTAACGATCTAACCACTTCTGGAGATTTAAGAGATGAGTGACAAGCTAGCCGGACTGAGTCAGTCACAGCTTGATGCCCACTGGATGGCATTCAGTGGTAACCGTCAGTTCAAGAAAGACCCCCGTATCATCACTGGTGCACAGGGCTGTTACTACACCAGTGCCGATGGCCGTCAGATTTTTGATGGTTTGTCTGGTCTCTGGACCTGTGGTGCAGGCCACTGCCGTCCGGAGATCGCTGAAGCGGTCAGCAAGCAACTGAGCAGCCTGGATTACGCTCCCGCATTCCAGTTCAGTCACACCAAAGCTTTTGAGTTGGCAGAGCGAATCACCGACTTTATGCCACAAGGCCTCAACCGCGTGTTTTTTACCGGTTCCGGCTCTGAATCGGCTGAAACCTCTCTGAAAATCGCCCGCGCTTACTGGCGTAAAAAAGGTCAGCCTACCAAAACCAAACTGATCGGTCGTTCCAAGGGTTACCACGGTGTTAACTTTGGTGGCATCAGTGTCGGTGGTATTGGCGGCAACCGTGCCCTGTTTGGCAATGCCGTAGAAGCCGACCACCTGCCGCACACCGTTTTACCACAAAACAAATTCGTTAAGGGCATGCCTGAAGAAGGTGCCGAGCAAGCTAACGAACTGCTGGAACTGATCGCCCTGCACGATGCATCCAACATTGCGGCGGTTATTGTCGAGCCCATGGCCGGTTCTGCCGGTGTACTGCCGCCACCAAAAGGCTATCTGCAACGCCTGCGCGAAATCTGCGATCAGAACAATATCCTGCTGATCTTTGATGAAGTTATTACCGCATTCGGTCGTATGGGTGCCAAAACCGGCGCTGAAGCGTTTGGTGTAACACCAGACATCATCAACACGGCCAAGCAGCTCACCAACGGGGCTGTGCCTATGGGTGCCGTGATCGCCAAGCAAGAGATCTACGATACCTTTATGGAACAAGGTGGCCCTGAGTATGCGGTAGAACTGCCCCACGGGTACACCTACTCTGCTCACCCTGTTGCCTGTGCCGCCGGTTTGGCTGCACTGGATATTCTGGAAAATGAAAACCTGATCGAGCGCTCTGCGGAACTGGCTGTGATTCTGGAAGACCGCGTGCACCAGCTGAAAGGCACGCCTTTGATCACCGATATCCGCAACTGCGGTGTTGCCGCTGGATTCACCATTGAATCGGCTCCAGGTGAACCTCTGAAGCGTCCTTTCCAAATTGCCATGAACATGTGGGACAAGGGTTATTACGTTCGCTACGGCGGCGATACCATCCAGCTGGGCATGCCATTTATCTCCAAACCAGAAGAAATCGACACTCTGGTCAGCGCTCTGGGCGACAGCATCAACGAAGTTGCCAAAGGCTAAAACCCGTCACACGCCATGCCCAGGTCACTGGGCATGGCTCGACTTAACAAGACAGAATTTAACCAAGAGGTATTTATGAATATTGTCGGACACTTGATCAATGGAACACTGAGTGAGGCCGCCGAGCGGACTCAAGACGTTTTCAACCCTGCAACCGGAGAAGTCACCAAGCAGGTTGCTCTCGCCTCTAAAGATACCGTTGAAGAAGCTATTGCCGCTGCCCAGGCTGCCTATCCCGCCTGGCGTAATACGCCGCCCGCAAAACGTGCCAAGATCATGTTCCGTTTCAAGCAGCTGCTGGAAGAAAACGCTGAGCAAATCTGTGCAATGATCGGCGAAGAGCACGGCAAAATCTCTCACGATGCCATGGGCGAATTAACTCGCGGTATCGAGAACGTAGAATATGCCTGTTACGCCCCCGAGCTGCTGAAAGGTGAACACAGCCGTAATGTCGGCCCTAACATTGACTCCTGGAGCGAAATGCAGCCACTGGGTGTTGTTGCCGGTATTACTCCGTTCAACTTCCCGGCCATGGTGCCTCTGTGGATGTATCCACTGGCTATTGTTTGCGGCAATACGTTTGTACTTAAGCCTTCAGAGCGCGATCCTTCTTCCACTCTGTTCGTTGCACAATTGCTGCAGGAAGCCGGTCTGCCTGACGGTGTCATGAACGTTGTTAATGGCGACAAGATTGCCGTTGACACCCTGCTGACCGACTCACGTGTTCAAGCTGTAAGCTTTGTAGGCTCAACACCAATTGCCGAGTACGTATACGCAACTGCCAGCGCCAATGGCAAACGCTGCCAGGCTCTGGGTGGCGCGAAAAACCACGCCATCATCATGCCTGATGCCGACATGGATAACGCGGTTGCCGCCATGACTGGTGCTGCCTTTGGCTCATCCGGTGAGCGTTGCATGGCACTGTCCGTTGCCGTTTGTGTGGGCGATGAAGCCGCAGACAGCCTGATTGAAAAAATGACCGAAGCCATGAAAGATCTCAAGGTTGGTGCCTACAGCGACGCCAGCAATGACTTTGGTCCCGTCATTACCGAAGCCCACAAAAACAAGGTCAATGGCTATATCAACAGCGCTGAAGAACAAGGCGCAACCATTGTAGTCGATGGTCGCAACCCTCAGGTTGCCGGCTTTGAAAATGGCTTCTTTGTTGGTGGTACGCTGATCGACAACGTCAAACCAGGTATGAAGTGCTATGACGAAGAGATCTTTGGTCCGGTACTGCTGGTCGTTCGCGCAGAAACCATGGACGAAGCCATGCAAATGATTAACGATCACGAATACGGTAACGGTACCTGTATCTTTACCCGTGACGGTGAAGCTGCACGCTACTTTACCGACAACATTCTGGTAGGTATGGTGGGTATTAACGTTCCCCTGCCGGTACCGGTTTCCTATCACAGCTTCGGTGGCTGGAAACGTTCACTGTTTGGTAACCTGAGCGCTTACGGGCCTGACGGTGTTCGTTTTTACACCAACCGTAAAACCATCACTCAGCGCTGGCCTTCCAGTGGTGTCCGTGAAGGCGTTCAGTTTTCTTTCCCAAGCTGATAGCCCGGAAATTAACACCTGAACACAAAAAAAGAGGCGTAACGCCTCTTTTTTTGTGTCTCACATACGCTTTCTGTTAGTTGAGCGTCATAATGTCCTGCTTGACTCGGCCCATTACCTGCTCGGAAGTGTTACCACGCATGGCCAACATCACACCGCGGCGACGCAAGGTTCCCACAACAATGATATCGGCATTCACTTCTTGAGCGACTTCAGCCACCACCTCGTCGGGAGGTCCCTGGCGAACATGGATTTTGTCGGAATCAATACCCAGCTTGCGCACCATATTGCCGCGATCAGGGTAGTTCAAAGAATCCGAATAGGCATTAACCACCTGGAAATCTGCACCATAGCGTTCTGCCATCCATTTCCCACGGGCAATGACCTTGTCGCACAGTTCTGTGTACTGGGGTGAAGAATCCTGCATTTTGACCGCCGCCAGTACCACTTTCCGCTGACTGTCCGCACCGGGACGACAAATCAATACCGGGCAAGTCGCATGACGTAACACCTGCCACTTGGCATCACTGAAACGGTTGCGGCTCTCTTTACTCGAGTAGTCAGGCATTAAGATTAAATCTGCCTCTGTGCGCTTTGCACCTTGCAATACCGCCTCATGCCATTGCGTTGACCAGCAAATCACCAAAGTGAAATCAAGGCCTTCGTCTTTCATGGGCTGCTCGAGTTTTTCAAACCACTCACTGGTGCGGTACAGATCCGGATTTTCGGCATCCAGAGACACGGCCGCCGGGTCCACCGCGACGAAGACCTTCAGCTTGGGGCTGACATCACGCAAGCGCGAGGTGATCACCGCACGCTCTAAAGCAACATGTTCTTTTTGGGTGGGATCAACAACAACAAACAATGTATCCGGTTTCGACATTTTTATAGACTTCCCTAAACGTAATCGTGTGAATGTAGTGTAGTCCATCTTCAGAAATTGCTGTTGATTCACGTCAATCAAAAAGAAATTCACGCCACACCAACAATTTCTACACACTCAACATGCTTGAAAATTGATGCAGAGTAAACCCCTGCTGATTACGAATAAGTTGATACTCCTTGATCTTCCCCGCTTCGACCACTGACACTAAGGCTCCCGACCATCTCTTGACTTGTATCAAGACGCTGCAGCCAACGCTCCCATAGACTCATTTCTAACCTGTCCACTGACATTGAGTGATTTTATGAGCGCATGCAGCCAGCAGACCAGTTTCTCGCCCGACTCTGTATTTGCCGGAAATTGCCAGCCTGCCAGCTATTGCTGGGAAGCCACTCTGCTTAATGAATCTGTGAAGGCAGCGCCTTCAACAGCCTCCACGGTGAGCCTTCGCAATCGCTCGCCACTGGGGCTAAACCTGGCAGCTCCTGGCTACATTATTCCCGCCCCCTCATTGGAAACTACTTCCAACCCAAGTTTGCTGGATGGTCTACTGCGTGAAATCAATCATCGGCAGGCAGAATTTAAAGGGCGTACAAGCCCCTGGCTAAAATGGCAGATTCCTCACGATCTCCTCGACAATACCGACGTTACCCAGCTAATGTATTTTATCGGGCGTCAATTCCAACTCAGTGACCGGAGGGACAATTTTTACTGTGTTTCTTTTGCACTGAAAGAGCTGGATGCAGAACGTTTGGCCCTGTTCAAAGGCCTGGGTTTTAATGCCATTGAGTTTGTCTTTGAGCACGACGATGCCTTTAACTCTGAAACTCTCAACTATTGCTCATCACTGGCTCAGGGCTTCCACTTCCAGCACTTTGGATTACAACTACAAGCACCACCCCCTGAGGCCGCCAAAACACTTCATGAGACGTTCCATTCGGGCGGTCGGCAACCAGACACCATTACTTTCCGACCAACCGCCAGCTTCGGAGTCGATGATAGCCAACAATTCCAAGCGTTGTTTTGGGATTTAAAAGCACTCGGTTATGAGGTTCTGGGTAATGATTACTTTGTCATTCCGGGCTCTCCACTATCCAGTGCCCGCAAGGATCATCACCTGGTAAGAAACCTTCGGGGCTACAACTGCCAGGCAGTCAGTGATGTGCTGGGATTGGGGCCTGGCAACACAAGTGCCACAGGCCAAATTCGTATGACCAACCCGGAGGCGCTGGACACCTACTTCAAGTGTGAGTTTAACCAGTACACAATAGAGCCTGTCAGCACCGCCACCAAGCAGATGGTGGATCAGCTGCTGTGCTATCACCAACTGGATTTGGCTTATTTCAGGCAGCATTATGAGCTGGAAACAGAGCGAATTCGGGACACCCTGACAATGACACCTTACCTGGAGAGCACTCCACCTCTCTACGGGGTTCAGGATGACATACTGACACTGACCAACAGCGGTGTTCTGCACTTATCCGCCCTCTGCATGGCTCTCCACAGCCAACTTTCCTAGCGGGGCTTTGCTCCAAAAAGAGCCTTTACCTGTATCCAGCCCTGTAGGACAATACCGCCATTCCTGAGGATGAGTCATTCTGTGTGATCCTACCCGAGCTGATTTTATGAGCAACACGATTCCAACCGCATACGACGACGAAAAGAAGTGCCATCACAACCCGCTGGTTTCCTGCGGTGATTGTCGGCTGAACGCTATTTGTCTGCCAATTAGCCTGCACATTGATGATATCGACAAGCTGGATGATATTATTCAACGCGGCCGCCCTCTTCAAAAAGGGGAATATCTCTATCGCTCTGGTGATGCCTTTCAGTCCGTGTATGCGGTTCGCTCCGGCTCGGTTAAAGCCCTGAACATCACGAATGACGGACAGGAGCAGGTCACAGGCTTCTATTTACCGGGCGAAGTGCTTGGGATGGATGGGATCGCCCAGAATCGCTACAGCAATTCGGCCATTGCCCTTGAGACCTCCGCCGTGTGTGAAATCCCGTTTTCACAACTGGAAGGTCTCAGCCTGAAACTGCCTACACTGCAGCGACACTTTTTCCAGCTGATGAGCAAAGAGATCACTTCTGATCAGCAACTGATTACCCTGCTCAGTAAAAACAGTGCCGACGAACGCATCGCCTCACTGCTGCTGAGTATTTCGACACGCAACCATCATCGCCACCTTTCCGCAACGTCATTCCAGCTACCCATGTCACGCTCTGATATCGGAAACTACCTGGGCCTGACAATTGAAACCGTTAGCCGCGTGCTGGGACGTTTGCAAAAAAGCGAATTGATTCGAGTCGATAAAAAAGATATCCAGATCCTGGATATGGACGGACTTAAAAGAATTGCGCATGTTGAGACTGAATGCCTGTAATCAATCTGCAAGCTACAGACCATCCAGTAAACACCTTCCTGAATAAATAGAAAACCCGACTGTTCGGGTTTTCTATTATTGGTTTCCCTTTTACACCACTACATCACTCGGTCATGACTTAAAACTTGTAACCCACAGAGAGGGTGTACACGTAAGGATCAATCTCAACATCCGACTCAATTTCGGAACCATTATCGAATTTGATGGTGGCCGTTGAGTCAATATCGATCCAGCGAACAGAGGCATTGATCAGCCAGTTCTGGTTCAGGTGATAGTCAAAACCAACCTGAAAAGAGGCGCCCCAGGAATTGTCCATCTCAACATCACCACCCACTAACCCCAAAGTCGCAAAGGTAGCATCTGCGGCACTGGTGGTGTCTTCCTCAAAGAAAACGGTGTAGTTAATCCCAACCCCCAAATAAGGCTGGAAGTTATTTCCCAGATCAATGTGGTAGACCGCACTCAAAGTCGGTGGCAAGTGTTTTACATCTGCTACGTCCAGCCCTTGCAGAGCCATCGCATCGGTTACAGTTGCAGTATGCGAAAACGGTGTTGCAGCCAGCAGCTCAATACCCCAACTGTCGGTGACCATGTACTCGAGGGTTAATCCCAATTGGGTATCATCATCCACCTTTAACGTTCCACCCAATGGATCGGGAAGCACTGTACCATCCAGCGTTAGTGGCGAGCTGCTTTCGGCCGGAGCAACCTGAGTAGCACCCGCACGCACAACCCAGTCACCAGCCTGGTAAGTTTGGGCCAAAGCCGGTAAAGCCATTGTGCAAGCCGCGGCCAGGGAGACGATGTGTAAAGCCTTTTTCATGGTTTATTCCCTCTAAGTAGGATGAAGTATCTTATCTGCGGCTATTACACCCGAACCAACCGCAGAAGTTCTTGATCTGGATTAAATCTTTTACAAGTAAAAGAAAAACCTCGAAAATACTCTCCAACAGCAGTTTTTAGTCGCTATCCCTACTTTGAGCGACAATCCAATCCAGTCAAATACCGTCAGAGAAAACACATGAACCAGAAAGATCGTTTACAACAGGTTTTCAGTGCCATCGATGAAAAAAACAAACAAGATCCTCATACTGTAGAACATCAGGGTGAGTTTGTAGCCAAAGAGTGGCTTTATGGGCAACGTATGACGCAATGTCTGACAGAATTTCAACCTGACGCTTCCGAGATACTTCAAATCGCCTGCCGGGCACAACACATACAACGCTGGACTATAGCCCGCCGTGATTACCCCATGGATCGTCCGGGATACAGACGCTGGCGCACCGAACTGGCAAAGTTTCACGCGACCTTAACAGCCGAGCTGATGTCCGAGAGCGGGTACAGCGAGGAAGAACAGGAACGAGCGAAAAGTCTGCTGCAAAAAAAACAACTCAAGCGCGACCCGGAAGCACAGACCCTTGAAGATATCGCCTGCCTTGTCTTTTTGACCTACCATCTGGAGGACTTCGCCTCACAACACAGCGAAGAAAAAATCATCGATATCATTCGCAAAACCTGGAATAAAATGTCAGAGGAAGGCCATGCGGCGGCATTGAAACTGCCTCTTTCAGAAACCATGGCTACATTAGTGGGCAAGGCGTTGAACGGTTAGTAAAGCTTGCAACGTGTACTTGATACTAAAAAACGTACATCTCACCCTGGTAAGCATCAGCGTTGCGGGCTTTATGCTGCGAGCCATCTGGGTGCGATGCACCCAGCTTGACCAGACATCATTCAGAAAGCCAAAGGGTTGGCTGTCTCGCCTTGCTCATGCCATCGACAGTCTTCTGTTAGTCAGCGGGCTGGGATTGATGGCGCTAACACACTTCACCCCCTTTAACACTAGCTGGCTTGCCATCAAACTCCTGCTGTTGCTCGGGTATATATTTCTGGGAGCGCTGGGCTTGCATTATGCCCCACCACAATGGCGCACTTTCTGTTGCATATTGGCATTAACCTGTGTCACCAGCATGGCTTTGCTTGCCATCGAAAAACCCACGCTGTGGTGATTTTTTAACCCATTCCTTTTGCTTTATTTTGTACTGGATGACAATTCAGAAGCTCTGCGCTCGGGTCGGTTGTAGTCAATTACGGGCTGGGCCATAATGCGCGGCCCTTTCGCTCCGGCGCCATCAAGATGTTCAAACAGGTTATCTATGTGGTTTAAAAATCTTCTGCTGTATCGCTTTACCAGTCCTTTTGACACCGATCCCGAACAACTCAATGAACGTCTGCAACCACAGGCTTTTACTCCCTGTGGGCGGCAGGAAACCAGCCGCTACGGCTGGGTGAGTCCAATGGGTGATCTGAGCCAGGAGCTTTACCACAGTGCAAACGGCTGCCTGATGCTGTGTGCCCGCAAAGAAGAAAAAGTTCTTCCCGCCTCCGTTATTCGTGAAAAGCTAGAAGACAAGGTCAAATTCATCGAAGCTCAGGAAGACCGCCGGGTTTACCGTAAAGAAAAAGAAACACTCAAGGAAGAAATCATCTTTGACTGTCTGCCGCAGGCCTTCACCAAGTCTCACCGTACCTTCGGTTATATAGATGTACAAAATGGCTGGCTGTGTATCGATAGCGGCTCCTATAACAAAGCCGAGGAATGGATGAAGTTGCTACGTGATACGCTGGGCAGCTTACCGGTTGTCCCTGTTCAGGTGACTGAATCACCGGCTGTGGTAATGACCAGCTGGTTGCGCGGTGAGCCCCTGCCAGAAGATCTTGAACTGGGAGACGAATGTGAACTCAGAGAACAAAGAGAAGACGGCAGTATTATCCGCTGCAAAAAGCAGGAACTGCTCGGATTGGAAATCGAACCGCACCTAAACGCCGGCAAACAAGCAGTTAAATTGGCACTGCACTGGGATGAATGCCTGCAATACATGCTTGCCGATGATCTCTCCATCAAGCGCCTGAAATTTGGGGAAGAATTAATCAGCGAAGCTCAGGACAGCGCCGATGGGGACAAGGCCGCGCAGTTTGATGCGGATTTTGCATTAATGACCGGAACCCTCCAACGCTTCATTCCCGCTCTTCTCGGTCATTTTGGTGATAAGCGGCCAGACCCCATCTAAACCCTCCCCAAACCATAAGCATGAACTGATAAAGGCTTTGATTAATCATTGATTAAAGCCTCCGTTCAATTGGCTGGTAATTAAGTCTGAAATGGTTAAAAATGGGCTATTTTAGGTCATATGCGGCCTAATGTGCTTGTTCGCGCCAAAGTAGTGTTGACAGGCGACTCACCCGTGACGTATATCACAGATGTAGCGTGAATTGCCGCTTAGGGATCTAAGCAGTGCGGCACTAATAACCATAAAACAATTCAGGCAGCCGATTATGAAAATCAAAATGCTTTTTGCGCCTTTTGTACTACTTTGGGCTGGTAGCACTCTTGCAGATGGTGACTTTCCCAGCTACTTAAATGAAAAGTACTGTAACGACATTAAACTCGACTTCATAACCACTTCCATTAAAAGCCTGCAATCCTACCGGGACAAACAGCTCGAAAGCCAGCACCGTGGCGGCATGAACAACATCCGCAAATATCTCGACCAACGCGAGGAGTGGCTAAAAGAGTGTGATCAATACCTTAGCCAAACCCAGAATGGACGCGTGTTTCAGGATGAGCCCACCACCAAATCCATCTTCGATGCGATGGATGCGGTCACTTCGGAATTGAACTCGCTGATCAGCGGTGTCACCTACTCTGTGGATTCAGGGGGCAAGCCCACCGACGTGGCAGCTGAGAAATTCGATCATCTGTTCAAGCTGGTCGATGATCATCAGACCATGATGCTGCTCAAAGGTCAGGTGGTGTATCGATAAGATGCCGCAGGTAGGTACTTGAGAGAGAACTCACAAAAAAGGCGCAGATTGCGCCTTTTTCTTCTTTATAAAGATCATTATCCCTATCTAATGCCCCCATTTACAAAAGTAAGAATCCTCTTGTAAATCAAAACCTGACTTCAGGCAGGCGCATCCCCTGACGGCTTTTTCTTCAAAGACAGAGTTGCCCGCTTGGGCTTGTTGACCGGGGGAATATAGGCAGGCTTTTTCGCCGCAGGCTTGGGCTGTCGGCTATTCTTAGCTTCCCGGGTAATCGCTTCAACACCCAGACGCACCAAGCGCACCTGATCAATACTGCTCAAGCCTTTTGGAAATTTTCCCGGGTGTACGGCGCTTGGATCTCTGGGGTTTCCTTCAATCTCCAATCGAAATCCACTTTCATGCGTAGCGCTGAGGCTCTTTAAATCAACGGTCCAGGCTTCTAAATTCATTACTTCTCTACAACTAATCAGACTTAATCACAATATGTCAGGCTGGAACAACCAAGCCTGTTAATAGCGACGTACTTGGTGGCACCGGTTGATTTAACACCAACTCCAATTCATAGATAAATCTATATATACGGTTTATTTGTACGACTTTGGCGTCAGATTACACCATTAAATGGGACGTCAGTACAGCTTTAGAGTTCAAATAAACCGAAATATACTGCGGTTTCCATCATACGTAATGTGCCTGGTATCGGACATCAACAGCCAGAGTTTTTGCGATCAAGACCTCATCATAGAGCACTAACAGTCAACACCCTGGCGGAATCAGCCAAAGTGAATCTTTCTCCCAACTGAAAAGGTAATGTGATCGCAGCGGTGCGGCTAGGCTTTTTCGGAGGTCGAAGACTGACGCTCTGGTGGCAAGGCACCAATGTGAACCTCATTGCGTTGACGAGCCAACTCCATTTGCTTCTGACGCTCCATAAATCTCGCCCGTTGCTCAGGAGTTTGTGTGTCATGACAACGCGGGCAGGTCACCCCTTCGATGTACTTTTCAGACTGTTTGTCCGCGTCAGTAATAGGCTCACGACATCCATGACAAAGGTCATAGCTGCCTGGCTGCAAATCGTGGTCGACACTGACACGATTATCGAAAACATAGCACTCGCCATCCCAAAGACTCTCCTCAGACGGAACATCCTCCAGGTATTGCAGGATACCGCCATGCAGGTGGTAGACCTCTTCAAAGCCCTGCTCTTTCATATACGCAGTAGACTTTTCACAGCGGATGCCGCCAGTACAGAACATCGCGACCTTCTTATGCTTGGCCGGATCCATATTCTCTGCGACATACTGAGGGAACTCACGAAACGATTTGGTATTCGGGTTAATGGCCCCCTTGAAACTGCCCAGTTCGTATTCGTAGTCATTGCGGGTATCCACCACTACGACCTCGGGATCAGAAATCAACTCGTTCCAGTCCTTTGGGGCAACATAGGTTCCCACCACGCGACGGGGATCAATGCCCTCAACCCCCATGGTGACAATCTCTTTCTTCAGTTTTACCTTCATGCGGTAAAACGGCATTTCGACGTCGAGAGACTCTTTATGACTCAACTCTTTTAATCGTTCATCGGCTTTCAGGTAATTCAATACACTGTCGATGCCTTCCCGGGTACCGGCAATAGTGCCGTTAACACCTTCACTGGCCAGTAACAGAGTCCCCTTCACACCGGCCTGCAGGCAGTGCTCAAGTAATGGATCTCGCATCTCCTGATAATCCGGCAGAGACACAAACTTGTAGAGGGCGGCAATAACAAACTGACTCATAGCGTCTAATTAACTCAACTTCGATGAAATAGGCGGACAAACTGCCAGCTCTGCAAGCTGGCCATCAAAAAGGGCGACATTGTAGCCAATTGGTGTTTTTTTGAACACCACCAATTAAGCGCCAACACTCTGATTACTGATCAGCTTTGGAGCCCCCCAGGCATTGAGGTGAATCAGGCGCCATACCAGTAGCCTGCCACTCTTCAGGACTGTAGGTATGCAGGGCCAGCGCATGTACCTCTCCTGCCATTTCGTCAGCGAGAACCTTGTACACCTGCTGATGGCGCGGTACCTGTCGCAAGCCTGCGAAATTCTCACTGACCAAAACCACCTTGAAATGCGACTCAGATCCCGGTGGCACACTGTGCATGTGGCTTTCATTAACCACTTCCAGATGCGCCGGAGAGAAATGTTGTTCGAGTTTTTGGGTGATTGCTGTTTGAATCTTCATAAAGGTGACAACCTTCCTGTATCCGTTTATCGCATTGCGCTCTGGGTAAGCAGGCGATTATACCGGATATCCACCCGATCTTTCTCTCCCGCCCAGGAAAATAGTCGCTCAACAAGTGGTCAATACTTCAAGCTATCCCTTTATCTGCAGGGTGAATTTGCTATTATGGCCGCCTTAACGACCCGCCCGCCGCGAGTTTTACTTCGACCTGCCATAAGATGACTCCCACTCATGCTTGATCTCAACGCCCTGTCACAACTGAACCAGCTGAAAGAATCCATCCGCTCCGATAAAAACCTGGCCGAAGGCACTGTACGTGGCAGTCAGGGGCGATTTGGGTTTGTCACTCTGGATGACGGCAGAGAAGCTTTTCTGGCTCCCGATGAGATGGCTCGGGTTCTGCCCGGCGATCGGGTGGAAGTGAGCGTGACGGAGAAGAAAGACAATCCGGACAGCAATAAGATCGAGGTAGAACTCGATAAACTGCTCAGCTCCACCACCAAGACGTTGATCGGTCAGTATCTTGTCCGCGGCAAGGGTCACTTTATTGCCATCGACATGCCACAACTGAACCGCTGGATTTTTTTGCCACCCAAAGCGCGGGGCAAGGCGAAGGAAGGCGACTTCCTGGTCTGTCGTTTAACGCGTCACCCTTTCGAAGACGGCAAAGGCCAGGCCAAAGTTGTCGAAATTCTTGGGAAGCCCGGCGATGCGGGCATAGAACACAAAGTTGTTTGTCATAAACACAACCTGCCAACCCAGTGGAACAAGGAAGAGCAAGCACAACTGGATACCATTTGCCAGCAGCCTCTGACTGCTCTCAGTGATTACGACTCCAGGGCCAAGGTTCAGGAAACGCTGTTTGTCACCATTGATTCGGCCACCACAAAGGACATGGACGATGCCCTGTCAGTGGAAGCCAATGACCAGGGCTGGTTACTGAAAGTGGCCATTGCTGACCCAACCTCCTCCATTCCGAAGGGGTCTGCACTGGACAAGGCGGCCCATAAACGTGCGAATACTGCCTATTTACCCGGTCAGGCCATTACCATGCTGCCTGAAGAGCTGTCTCACAATGCCTATTCACTGATGCCAGGTGAAGACCGCCCTGCACTGCTGTGCCAGATGCAAATCAGTCAGAGCGGTTCCATTGACAGCACACAGTTTGAGTTTGCCATTGTCCGATCTGCCCATAAGCTCAGTTATGAAACTGTGGCGGCTTTCCTTGAAAACGATCAACAAGACGCCGTTCCTGAAGACAGTCACGCGCTGTTAAAGGTTTTGCTGGAGTGCAGTCAGGCTCTGAACAATTATCGTCGTGAACACATGCTGTTGATGGAAGAGCGTGACGACTACGATCTGATCTTAAACGATCAAAAGCATATTGCTGACATAAAGCGTCAGAGCCGCAATCTGGCACAACAAATTGTTGAAGAATCCATGCTGGCAACCAATCGCTCAGCGGGTGATTTTTTTGCCAGCCATGCCAACAGCGGTATCTACTCTTCGCATAAAGGGTTCCGCAGTGAACGTCTGGACAATATCCGCAAAGTTATCGCCGAGGACTTCCCCGAGCTCGCCGAACTGGACCTGCTCAGTCTCAACGGCTACCGCGAGCTGATTAATGCCCTGCACCACAAGCCTGAAGCTGCACCACAATTGGCTGCCTTCCGTCTTATGCTGCAAGCGGGTGTATTAACGACCGAAGCTTCGCCACATCTGGGATTGGCCATGCAGCATTACACAACGGTGACCTCCCCGATTCGACGCTACAACGACTTTTACAATCACCGCGCCTTGAGAACTATTCTGGAGGGTGGAGACGCCTCAAAAATTGCGCCTTCCGAAGAAGAATTAAACGAGATGCAAAAGCGGATTGGCACCACACGTGCAGCCAGCCGCGATCTGGAACAGTGGTTATACTGCCTGTTTGTGGAAGAGTTTAAACAGAAACACCCTGAGCAAGTACTGAATGCCACGGTATTTCGCGTAACGTCACAGGGCGTTACTGTCAAACTGACGGATTGGGGCATTAACGGATTTGTGAAGCTCGATCCCAAAGCCTTCAAATTTGACCCGGATCGCATGACACTGAAGGGAGAGGAACAAAACTTCGTACTGGACCAGCCTATGCAGGTTCTGATTGATCGGGTTGATCTCGACAAAAAGCGGATTAATTTCAAGCTGGCGTAACCCTGTCCCCCTAAAAATAAAGGCAGGTAGAACCTGCCTTTATTTTTTAACGCCAATGACTCTGAATTTGAAACACTCTTAATCCAGATGTCCCAGCCTGACTCAAGGCGCGGAGAGCACCTCCCTCACGTGAGGCTCCATTTTTGTCAGCCCCCACTGCTTGCCAGTCTCAACCGCCTGTTCCACCCCCACGTTATTTAACTTCCCTTCACGGACAGCAATCACGGCTCCGATGCGATTACCACTGGCACAGTGCACCAGAGTGGGCTCACCGTTGCTATTTTTCAACAATTGATCCAGAGCAGCGGCGTTGTCGGTATTCAGGTCAGCTGCGGACGCAATAGGCAGGACCGAGTAAGTCATCCCCTGAGACTCAACGAACTGCTGCTCGTCCCAATCCATCTCGGAATCAGGGCGAAGATTGATAATGTGCTTGATGCCGGCATCAGCCATGGCCTGCAATTCTTCTTTTGATGGCTGACCACTGGTGTAAACACCAGGCTCCGGGTTCATCAGATTGATCGCATTAATATTCATCAAAGTGTTTGTCTCCACATCGGTTTTCGAAATATTTGTCATCTCAGGGGCATTGGATCTTTCAGCGGCCAATGCCGTATTGCATGACAAGGTTATGCAGCTAAAGAGTAAAGCGGCATACCGCACAGATCGCGGCATAATATTTTTCACGATAATCTCCTTACAGCATGTGAAATGATCAGCTTTTAGCCGGACGCTGAAACAGTTTCATAAGCATGACCACCACACTGCCCAACAGCCACCCCAGAATCAGGGATACCATCATCATACCTGCTTTTGACAACCAAACGGCCACATCGTGCGTTTCAAACCAATGCTCAAAAAAATGAGCCACTGGATGAAAGCCATGCAATAAAATGCCTCCGCCAACCAAAAACATCGCCAGGGTTCCGACCACTGAGAGTGTCTTCATTAACCAGGGACACAATCGCAAAATACTGCGTCCCAGACGGTCAGACAGAGAATCATCCGCCTGATTTTTCTGAATAAGGTATAGCCCCAGATCATCCAGTTTAACAATACCCGCCACAAGACTGTAGACACCGATGGTCATCAGTAGCGCGATGAGAGATACCACAATCATCGCTCCCGTTAACGACATGCTCTGTACGGTTCCCAGCGCAATCACGATAATTTCAGCTGACAGGATAAAATCCGTGCGTATGGCCCCTTTGATTTTTTCTTTCTCATACACCAGCAGCTCTTCCGACGTCATAGTCACCATGGACTTTAAAGTCACCATGGGCTTTGCTGAGTGCTTTTCGGGATCTTCTGCTTTCTCACCCTGAGAATGACGTAAGTGCCAACGATGGGCAATCAGATGCCAGATTTTCTCGGCACACTCGAAGCACAAATAAGCACCCCCCAGCATCAATAAAGGCTGAATCAACCAGGGAATAAACGCCGAAATCAGAAACGCCAAAGGCAAAAGAATGCACTTATTAACAAACGATCCCTTGGCCACAGCCCAGACCACCGGTAATTCGCGCTCTGCCCTGACACCGGTCAGCTGATTGGCATTCAGAGCCAAATCATCCCCGAGCACCCCTGCGGTCTTGCCCGCTGTCACCTTGGTCATTGCTGAAATATCATCCAGCATGCTGGCTATATCATCCAACAACGCCAGTAAACTTGTGCCCGCCATCCTTATCCGTCCGTTTTGTCCATGATTGTTCTGTGGTTATATAACCGCTCTTGGCATATCAACACCGAAACTATACCAGCAGGTTTTAATGAGTCTATAACGTACTGGATATCAATGAGTCTATACACAGTATGCGCTAACGCAGTCAGTTTTATACCTGAACCACAAACAAATGAACCCTCCAGTGGCGAAAGCTGACCAGATTCCTTAAGATGGCGCCACCTCAGGCTTTCAGCCGTCATCGTCGATTTTTCTGCCATGCCATCACCCTCAAGCCACAGCGACAACACCATCCCCAAGCTACCCTATCTGGGAGCACGCCTGCGCTCACTGTATCAGTGGATTGAGGCCGCTCAGCAGACCGGGGCATACGATGAAATCTGGGACTGCTGCTGTGATCACGGCTATTTAGGCATCAAGATACTCGCCAGAGAGCTCTGCCAACGGGTACATTTTGTTGATCAGATCCCGCACTTGATCACAAACCTGCAACAGCGCTTGTCCTATTACCCTACCGGGCGCTACCAGACGCTGGCCGCCGATGCCAGCCAGTTGCGATTTTCTGATCAGCAGCGTCACCTGATTATTATTGCCGGTGTGGGCGGTGAAAACAGTGTCGAGATCCTTCGGCAAATACTTCCCCAGCATCCAGAGCAATCACTGGACTTTTTATTTTGCCCGGCGACAACCCAGTTTGATCTGCGCGAATATCTTCATGAGCAACGCTTCGCGCTGCTGCACGAAACCATGGTGACCGAAAAAGGCCGGGATTACGAAGTGATAGGCGCACGCTGGAATTCTGAATCCAGTGATTTGCCACAGGTATCCAAGACCGGGAATCACTGGGATTTAACCAACGATGTACACCATCGCTACTTGACGAAATTGATTAAACATTATCAGCGGCGTACGCTGGGTGACAAAGCGTCAGAGGCACAACGCATACTGGATATTTACCAGGCAACGTGGAACAACCTCACCTGCCCATAAGCTTCTGGCCTACCCTGCTCCTACATTCGATAATGTTTTTTGTGAATTTACTTTCTTGTGTTAAAGGACAGCTTATATGAACAGTCAGCAACGACTATTCTCTCGCTTTGTGACTCATCTCCCCGAAGGCCAGTTAACCTGGATAGGACTGAGACCCGAGCGTAAAGCCGAGATGAAAACTGTTGATACCGTTCAGGCACTGGAAGGTTTAGGGCTGGAGGGTGATCACCGCACAGAAAAGACTCCGGGGTCCGCTCGTCAGGTGACCATCATCAGTGAAGAGTTTATCCAGCAAACCGCGCACTTTTTGAAGCGTGAGACCGCTATTGATCCCCAATTGCTACGCCGCAATCTGGTGGTAAAGAACATCAATCTCAACGCCCTGCGTTACCAGAAATTTCAGATTGGGGATGCCATCTTCGAAGCCACAGCCCTGTGCCACCCCTGTGTGCGAATGGAACATGCACTGGGAAAAGGCGGACTGGCCGCCATGCTCGGTCACGGAGGCCTGTGTTGCAAAGTCCTGCAAACCGGACAAATCAACGTGGGAGATAGCGTGAGTCTGTTCACTCCACAGATGAAACTTTTATAGCCGGTGAATCCAGAAAAGCCGCTGCGGATCTTGCATGCTGTCGATCCACCTCAAACTCCATAGTAGCTTCAGCCCGCTGCAAGACGTTATGCGCGTATTTAACCGCGACCTCTCTCATGGTTTGATCACCGGCCAGAATTAATGATTCAAAGGTCTTTAGTATCCACGTGACCACTTCAATATGCCCTGCACCATCGCGGCAAATTGCACCAAAAGCGTCATCAAACAAATCATCCATCGAGAGATTCGGCATAGACAATCGATTGTACTTTATGTCCACTGAAGCGGTGTTTTGATCGGATTCCTTAACAGAATGGACTTTGCCCTTTGATGAGCCTTCCCATTCCGAAGAACCATTTGATTCACACAAGAGACTGAATAATCGAATAAAACTGCCAATCACATTGATGGCCGTACCGGGATCATTAATCCCAGGCGACAGGGCCCGACTACCGATTTCAGATAACACCACCAGACCAAACCGGGGATCATCATCAAACGTCCGGTTTCTGCCAATCAGGAAAGTGTTTGCCACTTCAGACAAATCCGGAGTTAGATCCTTTTCAGTCATTTCAGATCGAGAGACAAAAGCCAATGGTCGCCCCGGCGAAGCAAAGGTGCCGGGAAGTGCAGCTATTTCGATTTGCACCTTCGCCTCCTCCGCCAAAGACTGAAGCGCAGGCAAATCAATGCGCGTCACATAACCTATGGTATGACCATAAACCGCCTGAGCATTGTCCAACCGAGGCTGGACGGATTCACACCCCAGAGTTGGCGCCGCCATAAACTGCTGAAGAGCCGAAGCTGTTGCCTGTTCCACTTTTTCAATGGTTGAGCCCATTCGCCCCAATCTGGCAATACGATCAACCCAACGAACAAACATCAATATCACGACGGTAAAGACGAACAGCGTGAGCGCAAATAAAGCAAAACGGCCACCGCTATCGTAATAACTGTTTTGCAAGACAATCAACGCCACAATGCTGTAGATAAAGGCACCAACAAACGCGGATAGCGCATTTTGGGAAACGTCATCGGCGACCACTAAAGCAAAGGATCGAGGCGTCGCCGTATTGCTGGCTGAGGCATAGGCGGTCACCATTGAGCCAACTGCGAAAGTTGCAATCACCAGCATGCTCGAGGCAATGATGCTTAACAGCGTTTCCAGAGAATCGATTGAGATATCGGGGGCGATATCTTTCAGGTATGTATTATCTGCCGCCCTGGCCAAAAACGCTGCCGCAACGGACAGCACGCACATCAAGAGTGGTTTTACCCACAACCGTTCACGTATTCGATTAGCAATAAAACATAAACGCTCATACATTGACGTGTTTTCCATTTCGAAGTGAGAGACGCAAATGAACAGCTTTGAATGACAGCCTGTACAACATCAGGCTAGTCAAACTTGCCTGAAAAAACCTGATTTTCTCCTTCCGACCATACGACCTTGCGAAAAAGGATGAAAAAAGCGACAAGCCGGACGGGTTTAGGCGTTTCAGCCAGATCAAATACAGGTTCTATACCCCGTAGCCCAATGAACGCCCTCAACTAGAATTAATCGTTCTTAGGGGAACCAAAGCCAGTGAAATAAACTCTAACATTCCTACTTTTGACTTGGGGACTTCCCGTTGACACTTGGCAACCTTGCGAACCTGACGTGCATTTCCTTATTCAGCCTGATAGGTCTGACAAGCTGCACCGTGACGGATTCCAATACAGCAGCCTTGCTGGAGCCACCTGTACCTGCAATAAACTCTTTGGAGATGGCTGCAGCCAGTTCAAACACCCCTCTGACCAGATTCATCTCCGACGAGCGGGCCGGTCTTACTGATCTTGAAGTAACGCCTGACAGTTGTATTGCGCGCCTTGAGCAAAGCCAGCATCAATCCTACCCCGATCATTACGCGTTGCCTGACGAAGTGTCTCTGGTCAGCTGGAATATCTACAAGGCTCAACACCAGAATCTTGCCAGTGACCTAGCCCACTTGAATTCGTCGACAGACATCCTGTTATTGCAAGAGGCGCTGCTCAATGAAGACCTGGTCAATCTGAAACCGTTTTGGCGCTTTGCTCCAGGTTACAAAAGTGGCGAGCTGCAATCGGGGGTATTGACGTTAAGCCGCTGGCCGGCAACCGTGCACTGCCATTTTGCCCATGTGGAACCCTGGTTACGCACCCCCAAAGCCACCAATGTCGTTGAGTACCTCATGCATGATGGCCAACGTCTTTTAGCCATCAATTTGCACGCGATCAACTTCTCTTTTGGACTGGAGGATTACCGCAAGCAACTGGACGATGCCATTGCCATTATTGAGCACCACAAAGGCCCTGTGGTGTTTGCCGGCGATCTGAATAGCTGGAGTTTAAGACGGGGCAAGTTACTGGACGAAAGACTAAAGTCGGTAGGTCTGGAAGCCGCCACATTCAATCAGGACAACCGTACCCGCTTCTGGGGACAGCCACTGGACTCTGTCTGGGTCCGGGGTATCAACATCAACAGTACAGAAGTGCCCGTATCGTCCAGCTCTGATCACAACCCCATACTGGTGAGTTTTAACATGAACCACTCCCCGGTCCCTGAAGACTCCGCCAGATCAGTCAATACGATTGCCAGTGTTCAACCTGACAATGCCAACTCGCAGGAGGATTCATTCAATGTTATCGAAAATTAATCCCTTGCCAGTTTTTTTCTTTATTGCCGCCATGATGATCAGCACGGTTGCCTCTGCTGATGCTCCAAAAACTCAGGCCGAACAGGAAATTCATTATCTGCTGCAATACGTTGCCACCAGCGGAGCCACTTTTATTCGTAACGGTGACAAGCACTCAGCCGAGGACGCAGCGGACCATATGGCGATGAAATACCGCCGGGCATCGCGTTACGCCAAAACCGCTGAAGACTTCATAGACAACCTGGCCAGTAAAAGCTCCTTCAGCGGCAAAGCCTACACTGTGGTGACTGCAGACGGTCAAAACCTGACATCCAGGGACTGGCTGTATTCAGCACTTGAGGATTACAGGCAAAACCGAACCGCCAGCACAGCGGACTGAATTATCGGGACGTCACCTGGAACTCCCCGACGAGGGACCCCAGTTTCTGTGCCGTGTTTTTCACCAACCAGGATCGCTCTTGCAAAACTGCAATAGAATGATGCATTTGTTCCGCAGAAGCTCCAACGCTGTGGACGGTCTCACCGTGGCTCTGGCTGTTCTTGTCCAACTGCTGAATGGTCGAGAACATCGTTTCCACCAGACGATGTAACTCCGTATTCTCAGTTGACGTTTCCTCGGTTTTCTTCAAGCTGATATCCACATCATTCACCCCGGACTCCATAAACGTCACGGCGGAATTGGTTTCCTCCTGCATGCCTTCAATCATGGTTTTGATTTGTTCGGCAGCGCCAGCGGTTTTCGAAGCCAGCCCTCTGACTTCCTCTGCAACCACCGAAAAGCCCCGTCCGTGCTCTCCTGCTCTGGCAGCCTCGATAGCGGCATTAAGGGCCAACAGATTGGTCTGATTGGTAATCTCGGAGATGACGTTAATGATGTTACTGATTTCTGCCGTTCGGCTGTGCAAGGATTGGATCGTACTGGCCGAAGTCTGCACCACATCCCGAATCGCATGCGTTCCCTGACGGGCGGTCTCGAACTGCTCGCGGGCGGCACTGACGACATCCTCCATAGCCTGCTTCAAATCGACGGCAGTAGTAGAAGCCTGGCCGATATCAGCCACTTGAGCTTCCACCAGATCCAGCATGGTTTTCATCGCGCGGGTAACTTCTGTCGACGCCTGATATGCCTCATCCTGCGTATCGAGCATGACATTATTGGTTTGGCTGACATTGTGACTGGCGGAAATCACCTCTCCCACCACGCCATCCAGATTATCGATAAAACTGTTGATCCAACGGCCCATATCCCCGGTTTCATCAGCCGCCATATTTTGCGTATCCAGACGTTGACGTAAATTCCCTTCGCCCTCGGCAATAGTCCGGATAACTTCGGTCATTTCCGTTAATCGCGAAGCCAGTTTATTGGTGTTGAACTTCTTGAATAACCAGGCAATCAAACCCACGGCGGCAAGGCTTGCCCCATCAATGGCCAGCTGCGGTAGATCGGTAAATCGGTGCAATGCACTGTTGATACCCAGCAGGCCCACCGACGAAAGCACAAACCCTTTCATCAAACCGAGATTCACAGAGCGGCGGCGGTACACCTCCTCCAGATCACCTTCACACATCATCCCCCAGCGGTCGGGGGAGCCTTTTAACTGGAAGGTGAGCCCTTTGCCGATCACGGGTATGTGGCGATAATCGGAGTACCCCGGATAGGTGATAAACAGGTTTTCACCCTTCCTGATCGTTTCCCTGATACCCGGGTGCAATTGCCCGGTGGCAGGATCGGTAAATCTTAATTCCAGCTCCGTATGATTCGAGACCTTGACTCGTCCCCATTGGGTTGTGATGCCGCTTTTCAGGTTTTCCCCATGGGAGAAGGTATCGTCTTCAAAACGGGAACGAGAAAGCGCAGTACCCACCTGAATAGCCGGATCAAAGTTGGAATGCACCATGAAGATGTAATTGTCACCGGATTCCGGGTAAATATGCCCCGCCTCTCGCTGAATAAGATCACCAATGACATCGTTGGGCACACGTCCACAAACAGCACCTACCGAGACACCACCCTGAATAATCGGCTGGTAAAACATGAGTGTCACAGCGTCATGAAAACGGGAACTGGACGCACCAATATCGAGCGTATTTCTGTCCACATAAGGACCATGCAGAAACGGTTTATTCACCCCTTCACTCACAGCCTTGCCAGACAGATCCGTGGCATTGATTCTATGTTGATAGGTAGAGTCCGTAACCTTGCCGGAGACATCGATGAGAAAATACTCGGAAACATCCCCTGCAGCAGTGAGACAATTCTTGAGATAGGAAGGGTTATGTTCCAGTTCACCCTCGGCGATGCGTTGTGCCATCAATTCGAGATCTTCCCACTGGCTGTTAACCCAGCGCTCCAGCAGCTTAACCCTCGTGGCTGCAACCCCTTCAAACGCCTGCTCAACCGAAACATAAGTACTTCTATTGAGGAAACAGGACCAGGACATTGCCAGCTTTCCCGTACCACCAAACCAAGGCAACCAACGGCGCTCAGCAGGACTCAGGTTCATTAACTGGCTTTTTAACATATTCATAAAATCACTCCCTCTTTGCCATCGAGAAAAGCAATTTATGCGCCAAATAACAAAAAGATTGATAAACAGCAAAAACACCCACTGATAAGACTTGCCTATCAGGACCACACCAAAAACCAAGCACCAAATAAATGCGCCATGATGCACCACAACGATCCCGCAAAACCCATATTGGTGCACAACCCAAAATCAGCGACATACGTCCACTCAACAACACTGACCAAAACAGGTTGTGAGCAGATAGCTCAGACACTACAATGGCGGCCTTCCTAAGGGGTGGTTTTAACCTGAGATGCAGTCTGACTGCAGACCCTTTGAACCTGATCCGGACAATGCCGGCGTAGGGATAGGAGCAGCCCAGGGAAGGTAGCAACCTGACAATACGCATTAAATCCGGGTCTCTGACATATTTGGAGACCGACTATGACCACGTTCCGTCCACTCTCACTGGCCTTTGCCAGTGCCCTGTTTGCTTCGACGCCTCAAGCGGCAAGCGAGCAAGACACCCAGTCCGAAGCGCTTTTGCCCTCTGTCACAGTGACAGCAGAATTTCGTGAATCCAACATCAACGACATTCCTTCCAGTATTTCCGTAATTGGTGAGCACGTTATCGAACAGCGCAATGCTCAGCATTTGGAAGAAATCCTGAGCCTGGCTCCAAATGTAAATTACGCCAGCGGCGCTTCTAGAGCCCGGTTTTACCAAATCCGCGGTATCGGTGAGCGCAGTCAATTCGTCGAACCGCTTAATCCTTCTGTAGGCTTAATAATTGATGACATCGATTTCAGCGGCCTCGGAAACGCAGGCACCCTGCTGGACATAGATCAGGTAGAAGTCCTGCGTGGTCCCCAAGGGACTCAATATGGCGCAAACGCACTGGCCGGTCTCATAAATATCAAAAGCCAGGATCCAACGGATACTCCTGAAGCCCGCTTGGAAGCCAGTGTAGCTGAGTATGACACTTACACACTGAGCGCTGTTGTCAGTGGTCCATTAAGCGACTCTTTGAGCTATCGACTGGCGATACAACAACAAGGTAGTGATGGCTATACCGAGAATGATTTCCTGAATCGCGATGACACAAGCGATCGTGATGAACAGATTTTGCGCGGCAAACTACGCTGGAATGCCAGCGACAAACTGACCATTGACACCACCCTGATCTACAGCGATATCGACAATGGCTACGATGACTTTTCTCTGGACAATACGCGCCATACGTTGTCGGATGAACCTGGGCATGATCGCCAGGAAACTACCGCACTGGGTATAAAAGCGACATACGAGATTAACTCCGTGTTCAATGTCGAGATGGTTACCAGCTACGTGAATAGTAATATCGAATATGGGTACGACGAAGATTGGACCTACAGCAACATTTGTGCAGGTCAGCCCTGTGATGGCTGGGAATACAGCAGCTTTGATAATTACATTCGAGATCGCCAAACAGCAACGGTGGACTTTCGGTTAGTGTCTCAAGCAGATGGCCGCTGGTTTAATGAAACTACAGATTGGCTTTTCGGCCTTTACTACCAGGATCAAAGCGAAGATCTGAAACGCGAATACACTTATCAAAGTCAGGACTTTATCAGTGATTACGCTACTGATCGCAGTGCGGTCTACGGACAACTCGAAACTCACCTAAGTGAAAAGCTTACCCTCATTACTGGCTTGCGACTGGAGCGATACACCAGTGACTACCAAGATAATGATGCCGTAGACTTCGACCATGATGAAGACCTGTGGGGTGGTCGAGTCGCACTCCAATATCAACTAAACGATAACGGCATGATCTACAGTTTGGTATCGCGAGGTTTTAAAACTGGAGGTATTAACAGTAACCCTGCGCTTCCCGAAAGTCGCCGCAGCTATGACACCGAACACATGCTGAACTATGAGCTTGGCACCAAATGGAGCTTACTCGACAACACACTTCAAACTCAGATTGCACTGTTTTACCAGCTGCGTGACGAAGTTCAGGTAAAACAATCCATCCTGATTACAAACAGTGACCTCTCAACAGAGTTTATCGATTCCTTTGATAACGCGGCCAAGGGCAATAACTATGGTTTGGAAGCACAAATTCAATGGAGAGCCAGCGATCATTGGCAATTTGAAGGCAGTCTGGGCCTCCTGGATACTGAACTCAAAGATTTTGTTAATGCTGAAGGTGACGACCTGGACGGACGAGAACAGGCTCATGCACCCGACTATCAGTTCAGTCTGGCCAGCACCTATTACTTTACTGATAAGCTCAGTGCGCGCCTGGAAGTCGAAGGCAAAGATAGCTTTTACTTTTCTGACAGCCACGAAGAACGTTCTGATTCCTACGAACTCTGGAACGCCAACCTGACTTATACCGAAGCCAACTGGCAAGTGGCCCTGTGGGGTCGTAACCTTTTAGACGAAGAGTATCAAGTACGAGGTTTCAGCTTCCCCAACGACCCTCGAAAATTCTATATCACCGAACCTTACTATCAGTACGGTGAACCTCGCATTATAGGTGTTAGAGGCAGCTACAGTTTCTAATCAATGAGGCCAAGAATTTTATAAGTCTCACATCACGAGGAACGCTGCGATCCATTACTGGCACTTAACAAAATGCTTTAGTGACAACAATGGATTGCCGCGCTGCACTCGCAATGACGTATAATTGAAATCAGCTATCGTTATTTCAGCAGCCCGAGAATAAGGATCAACATGAAAGTCAGTGTCGACATCAGTCTTTACCCCAATCAGGAAGACTTTATCCCACCCATTAAGGACTTTATTGATCAATTGAATCAGCATACTGACATTCAGGTTCAAACCTTCCCCACCTCAACCGTGGTAATGGGAGATTTCGATCGGGTTATGGATATTTTAAAAGTCGAAATGAAAGCCCATCGTGAAAAACATGGAATGGGTGTGTTTGTCACCAAGTTTCTGCCTGCTTACGAGGCACTGTAAATGCAGGATCTGCAAGATTCCATCATTGCCGCATGGCAAGCCATGTCTGGCTGGGAAATGATTGCGGTAATCCTTGCGGTTGCCTACTTGTTGCTGGCCATGAAAGAAAGCCTGTGGTGCTGGTATGCCGCCTTTGTCAGTACACTGATCTTCACTGTATTGTTTTGGGATGCGAGCCTGCTGATGGAATCCGGCTTGCAAATCTATTACCTCGGCATGGCGGTTTATGGGTGGTATGCCTGGAAATATGGAACAAAAGACCATGAAGGAGTTCAGATCCACACATGGAGCCCCGGCAAACATGGGATGGCTTTGGCAGGAACACTATTAGCCGCAGCATGCAGTGGTTATCTGCTTGAACAAAATACCAACGCAGCCTGGCCTTACGTTGACTCCTTTACCACCTGGGGCAGCATTCTCACCACTTACATGGTCACCCGGAAAGTACTTGAGAACTGGCTTTACTGGCTGGTGATTGACGGCATATCCATCTTTTTATATTGGGATCGCGGCCTGTATCTGACAGCGTTATTATTTGTTGCCTATCTGGTCATTTGCACCTTTGGCTTTTTCAATTGGCAAAAACAATTGCGTGCAAGCCAGCATCTTCAAGATCCGGATCTGGCTGTTAGCAATGGCTGATCACGCCACTGACAAGGCAAGGGAAAGCTTGCAACAAGCGCTGGCATCATGGCCTCAATGGTCTGCATCACTCGTTGAAAAGCCACGCCTGATAAACGCCTTGAATAACGGCCTCAGTCACAGCACCTACCTCGTTAGCAGTAATGCCGATCACTTTGCCCTGCGTGTCGAAAGCCCCGAGAGCCGTGCTCTGGCCATGAGCAAAAACCAGGAAATCGCGCTGATGGAATCTGCCGGTTCACTGGCACCAGAGATTGTCTGGAGTGATCATAGGACACTGGTCACGCGATTTATACACGGCGCAACCTGGCAACCACTGGAGAAGCTGGAAGTCCTTTGTCAGTCACTTCATCAGTTACATCGAACACACTCAAAAGTCGCCAGATTTGACTTGCTTTTACACTGCGACCAATACTGGCAAAATATTCACAAACTGTTCACTGTGAAAAAACACACCACTGAGCTGTTTGAACAATGTCGGGCTCACCTCCAGCAAACCCTGCAACAATATCCCGAGCAATGCCTCTGCCATAACGATTTGAATCCGGACAACATCCTGCAGCAGGAAGATCGTTTTGTATTTCTGGACTGGGAATACGCCTGCAACAACTCGCCCTACTTTGAGTTGGCCACGATCGTTGAGTTCTATGCACTTTCCGACCTTCAGACAAGACAGCTCTCCAGTTGCTACTGGCAAGGCATAAACACTGAGCAACACCTAACCGCTTTGCAGGATTTTCGTGTTGTGGTTCGTTTTACCGAATGGCTTTGGCTGACACTTAAAGAATCCGAACTTACCGGTCTTTGTGAGAGCAAGCTGCAAACCCTCTTAGAACAACAAGGCAAGTCGTAGAAAGCTTATGATTAGCATCGGGCATCAAGACTTGTCTTTCTGAGAACTTTTTAACCAAAACATGACAATTCAAGAACTCCCCCTTGCACCCATATTCAATCCCCGTTAATCTGCTCGTCACTTGTCGGGGTGCCAGAGTGTTTTAATCAACATTCCAGGCTGAGATCAAAAGAAACCCGCTGTACCTGATCAGGTTAGCACCTGCGTAGGAATCAAGTCGTCCGCTAGGCATGTTAAGTGTGTGATATTCATAGAAACACCACTTAGTTATAGAAACACCCGTTAGTTTCTAAAGTCTGTACCCGAGCTGTTCTTACAGCGACAGACCCGCCTTCAGCACAACCTGGTTTCTCCAGGCATCAATATCAGGCAGCCCCCGACGATCATTGAATCCACTCAGGGAAATCACAGCCATGACTAGCGCCACAACCGATAACAACCAAGCTCAGACCAAGCCTCTGGGCTCAAAATTAAGTGAAACTGCAAAGGTTCAAGAGCTTACAACTGCTCCCTTCCCGGCCTCCAAAAAAATTTATATCGAAGGTTCGCGCCCTGATATTCAGGTTCCCATGCGCGAAATTGAGTTGGACCCTACTCACCTGTCTGACGGTTCTCTGGAAGTAAACCCTTCGATCCGCATTTACGACACCTCCGGCCCCTATACCGATCCCAATATCGACGTTGACGTGCGTAAAGGGCTTCCAAAAATGCGCCAGAACTGGATTCTGGAGCGCGACGACACCGAAGTTCTGAAAAACCCAAGTTCCAAATACACTCAAATTCGCGAACAAAATATCGCTCTGGAAAATCTGCGCTTCGACGGTACTCACGAACCACGCATTGCCAAAGCCGGAAAAAATGTGAGTCAAATGCACTACGCCCGCCAAGGCATCATTACTCCGGAAATGGAATACATTGCCATCCGGGAAAACATTGCCCGCGCTCAGATTAATCAAGACGAGGTCATCAAGCATCAGCATCCCGGTCAGACCTGGGGCGCTAATGTGACTCAGGAAATCACGCCGGAATTCGTTCGCAAAGAAGTGGCTGAAGGCCGCGCCATTATTCCAGCCAACATCAACCACCCTGAGTTGGAACCCATGATTATTGGGCGCAATTTCCACATCAAGATTAACGGCAATATCGGTAACTCTGCTGTCACCTCGTCCATTGAAGAAGAAGTGGAAAAACTGGTGTGGGGCACCCGCTGGGGTGCCGATACCGTGATGGACTTGTCGACCGGCAAACACATTCATGAAACCCGCGAGTGGATTCTGCGTAACGCGTCTGTACCCATTGGTACCGTACCGATCTATCAGGCGCTGGAAAAAGTAGACGGTGTGGCAGAAGACCTGACCTGGGAAATTTTCCGCGACACATTGATTGAACAGGCCGAGCAAGGGGTGGATTATTTCACCATTCACGCGGGCGTTCTGCTGCGCTATGTACCGATGACCGCCAAGCGTTTGACCGGCATTGTCTCTCGTGGCGGCTCCATCATGGCAAAATGGTGTCTGGCGCATCACAAAGAAAACTTCCTGTACACTCACTTTGAAGACATCTGCGAAATCATGAAAGCGTACGATGTTTCTTTCTCTTTGGGCGATGGCCTGCGTCCTGGCTGTGTTCAGGATGCCAATGACGAAGCCCAGTTCTCTGAACTGCACACGCTGGGTGAACTCACCAAGATTGCCTGGAAGCACGATGTACAGGTCATGATCGAAGGCCCCGGTCACGTCCCCATGCACATGGTGAAAGAGAACATGGACGAGCAGTTGAAGCACTGTCACGAAGCTCCGTTCTACACCTTGGGACCACTGATTACTGATATCAGCCCGGGCTATGACCACTTTTCTTCCGGGATTGGTGCCGCCATGATTGGCTGGTTCGGCTGTGCCATGCTCTGCTATGTCACCCCCAAAGAGCATCTGGGTCTTCCCAATCGCGAAGATGTGAAGCAAGGGATTATCACCTACAAAATTGCCGCCCATGCGGGTGACCTGGCGAAAGGCATGCCCGGCGCCCAGATTCGCGATAACGCCCTGTCGAAAGCCCGTTTTGAGTTCCGCTGGGAAGATCAGTTTAACCTGAGCCTGGATCCGGACACGGCCCGCGCATTCCATGACGAAACCTTGCCGAAGGATTCCGCCAAGGTTGCTCACTTCTGCTCCATGTGTGGTCCAAAGTTTTGCTCCATGAAGATCACTCAGGAAGTTCGCGATTACTCTGCAAAACTGGATTCGGAAGGTCAGGCGGCTAACGCTGCAGAGGAAGCCGAAGAAGGCATGGCGGCCATGTCTCGTCAGTTTAAAGAGCAAGGCAGCGAGCTCTACAAAGAAGTCTGACGTACCGCAGAGACTGAATGCCTATGAAGAAGATCGGAATTGTGGGCGGCGGCCTTTTGGGTCGCCTCAGCAGCTGGCGCTTGTTGCGTGCAGGCTGCGATGTCACCCTGTTTGAAGCAGGTTCGCTGCAGGTTTGTCCTGGCGCGGCTCGCACCGCCGCAGCCATGATTTCACCCCTGTCTGAAGTGGTCGACAGTGAACGTCTTATCTATGATATGGGAATGGCCGGGTTAAAACTCTGGCCAGCCTGGAATCAGCAGCTGGGTCAGCCGATCACCTATTCGGAACAGGGTTCTCTGGTCGTGGCACACACTCAGGACGCCTCGCAACTCACGCAATTTGCTGCCAAGCTGCGTCACCACATCGGCGACGCCGGTGATGCCAGTTATCAATGGCTGGATCAAAAGCAAATAGCCGAGATTGAACGTGATCTCAGCCATTTTCACCGCGCCCTCTATCTTCACACCGAAGCCTGTCTCGACAACCATGCGCTGCTGGATCAGTTACTGTCCGATATTCACGCTCTCGGCGGGCATACCTTTGAATACACGCCCGCTGTTGAAGTGAGTTCACACAAGGTTCAAACAGAAGACCAACGCTTTACATTCGACGAGGTGATTGACTGTCGCGGTGTCGGTGCCAAACCTGACATCCACGATGTGCGTGGCGTGCGAGGAGAAGTGCTTTGGGTGCAAACCCGTGAAGTGCAATTGCAGCGCCCGGTTCGCTTTATGCACCCACGCTACAAACTCTATGTGGTTCCCAAACCCAACCACCAGTTTATTATTGGCGCGACTGAAATTGAATCCGAAGACCTCTCACCCATTAGCCTGCGCTCAAATCTGGAACTGTCCAGCGCACTCTATGCGCTCAATCCGGCGTTTGCCGAAGCACGCATTACCGCTACGGATGTTAATTTACGTCCGTCATTGATGGACAACTTGCCCCGTATCGAAAGATGCAAAGGCTTGCTTCGGGCAAATGGCCTGTATCGTCACGGCTACCTGTTGGCACCGACGGTGGTTGAAACAATCGTCAATGAAGTACTCGACAATGCATCTGCCCCCTACAGCGAGCAGATCATGATCAAAGAGCCTGCCTTATGTTAACTCTGAGTTTGAACAATGAACCCCACACGCTTCCTGAACCCATGAGCCTGAGTCAGGCCATGGAGCACTGGGGGCTGTGTAATGCCATGGCTGCTGCCGCCATTAATGGCGAGTTTGTACCCCGCAGCCAATACACTACTGTGACGCTGCACGATGGTGACACCATCGATATCGTCAAACCCGTCGGAGGAGGCTGAGAATGTCAGTGCAATCACATGCAACATCGACCGATACACCATTCGTTCTCTACGGTGAAACCCTGAGCAGCCGTTTTATTCTGGGGACAGCACTGTATCCGTCACCACAATCCATGCGCGACAGCATCGCTGCCGCTAACACCAGCATGGTGACACTGTCGCTGCGTCGACAAAACCCCAACACCCCGAGCTCTGTCTCTCAGGACAGCAGCCAACAGGATGGGGACACCTTCTGGCAGTACATTCGGGATTCCGGGTGTCGCTTGCTGCCCAATACCGCTGGCTGTAAAACCCCCAGGGAAGCCATCAATCTGGCGGAAATGAGTCGCGAAATATTCAACACCGACTGGCTCAAACTGGAGGTCGTGGGTGACGACTATAATCTGCAACCCTGCCCTTTCGGTCTTGTGGAGGCGGCAGCCGAACTGGTGAAACGAGGCTTTAAAGTTCTGCCCTACACCACAGACGATCTGGTTCTCGGACAAAAACTACTGGACGTTGGCTGCGAAGTACTGATGCCCTGGGGAGCGCCCATCGGCACAGGCCAAGGACTGATGAATCGATACAACCTGAGAACACTGCGGGAACGTCTGCCGGATATTCCACTTATTGTAGATGCAGGCCTTGGAGCTCCGTCTCAAGCTGCCGAGGCCATGGAAATGGGCTACGATGGTATTTTATTAAACACCGCAGTGGCAAAGGCCAATGATCCGATCGGCATGGCTCACGCGTTTGCAAAAGCCATTGAAGCCGGACGTGAAGCCTATCTTTCTGGTTTGATCCACAAAAGCCAAACCGCCAGTCCATCAACCCCAACACTGGGTCAGCCCTTTTGGCATCAAACGTAATGAACACACCCTCTCACTGTCTAAAGAAGCCCGTGGTCTGTTGTATCTCTGCCTCAGACAGCAGTGGCCATGCCGGGCATCAGTGCGACTTGCGGGTTGTGCAGGATTTAGGGACTCATGGCGTTAGCGTCATCAGTGGTCTGACGGCGCAAAACTCCCGGACGATATCACAGGTTGAGATAACGTCTGCGCAAAGTTTTGCCGCTCAAATGTCAGCCCTAACCGATGACATTTCAATTGAGACTGTTAAGGTCGGACTGCTGCTGTCCGCCGATCAGGTCGAGCAAACTGCAGCGTTTGCAGATTCGTTTTCCGGCGACGTAATTGTGGATCCGGTTCTGGCATCGACCACTGGCACAGAGTTTAATTCTGCCGAATTGTTAAACGCCTACCCCGCCCTGTTGGCTTCGACATCCCTGCTTACCCCCAATATTCCCGAAGCGGAGAAGCTGCTGGGCACAGTACTTAACACCGACGAGGACGTAATCGCGGCAACAATACAACTGCGTAACATGGGCGCAAAGGCGGTTTTGCTCAAAGGCGGTCATAGAGGCCAAAGTCCAGATAACCGGTATGTCTACGATTACTTTGACGATGGCGAACACCAATTCTGGTTGCGACAAACCAGACTGGAATCAGTCAATACCCGCGGAACGGGTTGCGCTCTGGCATCTGCCATTGCCAGCTTTGTCGCACAGGGAAAACCCATGATGGATGCCGTCGTACTGGCCAATGCTTATGTTCATCAGGGGATTCACTCCGGCTTTGCCATTGGTCAGGGCAACGGCTTATTGGGCAATAAAGGCTGGCCCTCAGATTTTTCTTACTACCCTGCCATTGCCGCATCAATAGATGGCTTTGACCAACCGGCATTTGCCAGTTGCGATACTCAGGCACTGGGTATTTATCCCATCGTCGATTCTCTGGAGTGGCTGGAGCGATTATTAGCACTGGGCATCAAAACAATACAACTGCGTGTAAAAGATATTGATTACAACCATCTGGACTTAATCATCAAACGAGCCGTTGAACTGGGCAAACAATATGACGCTCGACTGTTTATCAATGATTACTGGCAACTGGCTATCAAACATCAGGCTTATGGTGTTCACCTGGGGCAGGAAGACATGGATGAGGCACAACTGCAGGAAATACAACAAAGTGGTCTGCGGTTGGGGTTAAGCTCTCACGGTGAGTACGAATGGCTGAGAGCGGCCAATTTCAAACCCAGCTACATTGCCATGGGATCGGTGTTTCCTACCAAAACCAAAACCGTACACACCATCGGGCTGGATAACCTCAAAGCCTGGAGTCGAGTGCTGGGCCCCCACTTTCCGCTGGTCGCTATTGGAGGCATCACCCGGCAGAATCTGAAAAGTGTGGTGCAATGCGGAGTCGGTTCCGTAGCCGTGGTAAGCGCTATCAGAACCGATCAGCATTACCGGCAAAGCGTCGAGCAATTGCAGGCGGAATTCACATCGGAGTTAGCTCGTTCCCCGATTACGGAGCTGCCGCAAACACCTTGACCGGCACGCCATTCAAAACCGCATTGCCACTCACGGGGTCAAAGCGACCATCATCCGTGAGGTCATTACAGCTAACGCCTTGTTGTTCTGCGGCAATGCTCATGTGCACCCCTTTACGCTTATGCCCCCAACCATGGGGCAAACTGACCACGCCGGGCATCACCTCATCACTGGCTGAAACCGTCGTGGTGACTTCACCCACTCTGGATTGAATGGTCACCAGACTGTTATCAACCAACTGATGCTTTTTCAAATCTTCAGGGTGCATCAACAACTGCCAACGAGGCTTGCCTTTGACCAGCCGCTGAAAATTATGCATCCAGGAATTGTTACTGCGAACGTGACGTCGGCCAATTAATAACAGTTCGTCTGTATCGGTGTCGACACGGGTTTCACGCAGGCGCTGAACATCTGCCAGCAAGTAATCCACATCCATATGTATTCGACCGTCCTCAGTGCACAATCGCTCAGCCAAACCTGACTGCAACGGCCCCAAATCCAGACCATGTGGATATTGCTTCAACACATCCAGCGACAACGCCTGCTCGGCTCCGGCGGCCTTACCATAGTGCCCATGCTGTAAAGCCCTATCAAGCATCAGGTCAGGAGAAGGCAAAGGCTTGAAGTCCAGGTTTTTCAAGGCTGATATACGCGCCGAGAGCTCGTTGTAAATTTCCCAGTCGTGTCGCGTGTCCGCTTCGGGTTCGAACACGGGTTCGTTATAGCGAGTTGTGTTACGAACGGCCAGACGATGAAACGCGATATCGTAGTGATCATGCTCCAGCGGGCCTGTTGGTGGCAAAATGATATCGGCATGGCGGGTGGTTTCATTGATATAGAAATCCACTGCAACCATGAAGTCGAGACTTTCCAGAGCCCTGTCTATCTCATTACCATTAGGGGCAGATAACACAGGATTACCGGCCCGCGTGATCAATGCCCGGACCTGTCCCTCACCCGGAGTTAAAATTTCTTCCGCCAGCACTGAACTGGGGAATTCACCACTGAATTCCGGCAAACCTCTCACACGGGTGTGTCGACGGCCAAAGCTGCCTGCTCCGGATTCTCCCGGCTTGATATAGCCAAACGCAGGAGACGTCACCAGTGCGCCGCCAGGCACATCCAGTGAACCGGTCAGAATATTGATGATCTGAATGGCCCATTGACACAATGAACCGAACGATTGCACGGAAACACCCATACGGCCATAACATACCGCACCATCCGCAGCAGCCATGTCCCTTGCCATCTGCCGTATGGAATTCGCTGCAATGCCGGTTTGCTCGGATGCCATTTCGGCGGTAAATCCCTCAGCTGACTGCCTGACCGCCTCCAGCCCGTCCAATACCGGAGTCAGGTGACCCGTTGTCACCAAATTCTCCTCAAACAACGTATTGATGATCGCCATCAGCAAAAAAGCATCGCTGCCGGGACGGATAAAATGATGCTCATCGGCAATGGCGGCTGTCTCTGTGCGACGAGGGTCGACTACGACAAATTTTCCGCCTCGACGCTGAATCGCTTTCAAACGCTTAGTGACATCGGGCACGGTCATGATGCTGCCATTGGAGGCCAGCGGGTTGCCTCCAATAATCAGCATGTACTGAGTGCGATCAATATCCGGAATCGGAATCAACGCCTGATGGCCATACATGGCGTAGGAGATCAGTTGATGGGGTAACTGATCGAGTGACGTCGCAGAATAGTTGCTCTGGGTTTGCAGGGCTTTTCGCAGAATACCGCCGTGGGTCATACTGCCGTAATTGTGAACATTAGGGTTACCGGAATAGATGGCAACGCTATTATTACCGCTCACCTGCTGAACCCGCACGAGATTTTCCGCCACAGCATCAAAGGCCTCTTCCCAGCTGATCTGCTGCCACCCTCCACCCACTCGCTTGACCGGATGCTTCAGTCGATCCGGGTCAAAGTGTAAATCCTGTAAGGCTGTGGCTTTAGGACAGATATGACCACGACTGAAAGGGTCTTCTTTATCTCCCTTGATGGAGAGTATTTGATCTCCCTGAGTCTTGATTTCAAGACCGCAGATCGCTTCACACAAATGACAGGCTCGATGGTGGGTGATAACTTCAGGCAAACTGGTTGAATCAGTCATGCTTCTCTCCGCTTTAACAGGCAATGTTGGATGACTATTTTTGTTCTTGTATGGGTATATTTTCGTTGCAGGGATATACCTTACTTGTAATAGAGATATCTAAGCACAGGGAATGAGTGCAGGTAAGTTTATTTCGTTAATGCGGTGATATAACGACAATAAATGGGTAATTCAGACATTATCAGGCGATTTAACCGAAATGATTAATTTACGGCCACATCAGCCGAGTCATTTAAAACATGACTCCAATAAATAACCAGCCAATGGCTATAAAAAAGGCCGCCAAACCGGCAGCCTTTTATGCAGAAAAGTCAGCTCTGAGAGTTAGCCGCCCAGTGCTGCCATCTGTTTTTTGTAATCGGTAGCAATCGCGTTATCCAGTGCCTCCAGCTGCTCCGCGCGTGTCTTCAGCTTGGTCCCTTTATGAGCCGGCATGTTCAGACCGGCCAAACGGGTCGCTTCAGCCTTGGCTGCGGCCATCAACTCGTCCGCCGGGACGATTTTATCCAGAAAGCCAGCCGCCACGGCAGTCGCCGGATCGTACATCTCAGCATTGATTACAGAGCGCTGAAAGAACGATGGCGTCAAACGGAATCTGGCCATTTCAATACCCGCGTGGTGCATGGTCATTCCAATTTGCACCTCGTTCAAACCCAGTTGGAATGGGCCTTCCACACCAATACGGTAATCACAGGACAGCAGCGTAAAGCAGCCTTGTGCAATCGCATGACCAGTACACACACCTACTACCGGTGTCGGGAATGACTGAAGACGATGACAAAGCCTAGACCCCATGGTAACCATCTCAACACCCGCTTTCGGGTCTTTCTGGAAGACCTTAAGGTCAAATCCAGCTGAAAAGATGCCTGGCTGCCCCACTAACATAACCACGGCTCCCGCCTCTTCGGCTTTATCCAGGGCGTCATTGATTGCCTGCATATGATCCGGAGACATGGCGTTAACCTTGCCATTCTGGAAGGTAATGGTAGCGATATTGCCATCTATTTCGTATTTCACTAAGTCAGTCATAAGACTCTCTCTTTGTCGGTAATTCTGTTTCCGGGGGTCATTATTGACCAGCCACTCTTTTGGAACATTGTCCAAATCAGCCAAATTGCTGACATACAAGCACGATTCAAAAATAGCAGACAAAAAAAAGCCCGCACAAGGCGGGCGCATAGGACTTGCTAATCTCTCCGAGCTTGCGCCCTTAGCAGCCTATCTTCGGTTGATTCCAGTCAACTCTATTAACGTTGAAGATGTCTGGAATCCTGTGTTCTGTAAATCAACGACCTAGGATACCACGAGAAATCACTTCTTTCATAATTTCTGAGGTTCCCGCGTATATCGTCTGGATACGGGCATCGACATAGAAACGTGAAATTGGGTATTCCGTGGTGTAACCATAGCCACCAAACAATTGTAGACACTCATTCACAGCGCGCAACTGCATTTCAGTGGTGGTCAACTTCAGGATGGCTGCATCGTCAACGGTCATGGTGCCGGCCTTGAATTTGGCCATATTCTGATCCAGCAGAGCCTTGCTCAGGGCGATATCCGCTTTCACATCAGCCAACTTGAAACGAGTATTTTGGAAACGGGCAATAGGCTGACCGAAGGCCTGACGCTCCTGTACGTACTCTACCGCCAGATCAAAGGCACCCTGAGCCTGAGCAACTGCCTGAGTGGCACAACCCAGACGCTCACGAGGCAGCTCTTCCATCAGGTGAATAAAGCCTTTGTTTTCTCCACCCAACAACGCTGTCGCCGGTACACGGACATTGTCAAAGAACAATTCCGCAGTATCACTGGAGTGTTGACCAATTTTTTCGATCTTCTGGCCTTTGGAGAATCCAGGCAAAGACGCATCCACCAAGAACAGTGAGACCCCTTTGGAACCGGCATTTGGATCGGTTTTGGCACAGACAATGACCAGATCTGCGTGGATACCGTTGGTGATGAACACCTTGGAACCGTTGATGATGTAATCATCACCATCACGAGTTGCGGTCGTGCGCATGCCGGCCAGGTCACTGCCTGCACCCGGTTCAGTCATGGCGATAGCACCTACGGCCTCACCGGTGACCAGCTTGGGCAGCCACTCGTTCTTTTGGGCTTCGGTGCCCAGATTGAAAATATAAGGGGCTACAATATTGGCGTGAATGTTGTAGTTACTTCCCAGACCACCGTAACCCAGACGGGACATTTCCCACTGAATCATCTGAGTAATTTCAAATGCGGAGCCAGCCGCGCCATATTCTTCCGGCATATCCACACACAACAGACCAGCCTGCCCCATGGTATTCCACAGTTCACGAGGAGTGATGCAGTCCTTTTCCCACTGCTCGTAATAAGGGTGGACTTCCTGCTCGAAAAAACGCAGAACCATATCACGGAACAGTTCTAATTCTTCGTTACTCACAGCTTGATCGGTCATGTTGGGCCTCGATGTCATTTGACGTAGTCATGGTGATTGAACGTCATGAAATATCTCAAAATAGTGGCCAGCATTGTGAGCTCACACCCGACGTCCAGCAATGTTCAATACTGCCATTTAACTAACATATTCGGACAAGTCAGTCTTAAAAACACCCAACAACATGCTAAAATCCCTTCAAATACAGCCAATCATTATCAGAAACGGACAAAAATCTCATGCAGGATACCTATGATACCCGACACACTGTATCCAGCTACTTTGCCCGGGCGCACCTGAAAAACGGCCTGCGGCAGGGTCTGAATGAAAAAGAGCTGCTGGATTTTGCCGCCCTGTCACCAGCGTTGCTGCAGCAGGAAGGCGCAAGACTTGCGCCCCGGCAGCTGGCACGCTTGCTGGTGAAAATCATGCGGGATACCGATGATGAACTGCTCGGATTGACGGCAGAACCCTGCCGCTTTGGGGTATTTGCACTGCTGTGTGAACACTTGATCCACACAAAAACCCTGCGGGAAGCCATGCGCGAAACCCAGCGCTTTTATGGGTTGATTAGCCGCAGCCTGCAATTTGACGTGGAAGAAACAGACAGCGAGGTGCGGGTGACGATTACCCTGACTCAGCCTGAACTCGATGAACATCACGTCCTGATTGAGTTACTGCTGCTGATTTGGCACCGATTTCCTTCATGGTTGATCGGCCAATTGATTCCATTAACGCGAATCCAGCTGAGCTACCCTGCCCCCCAGCACGTCGAAGAGTACCGACTGTTGTTCCCCGCTCCCCGTGACTTTGATCAATCACACAACACTCTTATCTGGCCCAAGGGGGTTCTCGATCTGCCCATACACCGTAACATGGAACAACTTAAGCGCTACCTCGCACAGGTGCCATTACAATGGTTCCGTAAACAACGATTCACTGATTATCAAACCGAAAGAGTCATGCAACTGCTGGAACAGGCAGAGGATGTCCACAAAACCACACTGGAAGACATTGCCACTCAACTGCATATGACCTCCCGCACACTGCGTCGCAAATTGACCGCCGAAGGCAGTAAGTTTCAGCAACTCAAAGACGATCTGCGCAGGGATCAATCCATTTACTGGTTAAGTCAGGAAGGTATTTCTATTGGTGAGGCGGGCCAGAAAGTGGGCTATACCGAGACACCCTCTTTTATCCGCGCATTCAGAAGCTGGACCGGGCTCTCTCCGGGACAATACCAGAAAGGGCTAATTCAAAAGGGAATGAACAACAAAGATTAACTGAAAGGACCCGGTTCAAAGTCTGCCGATCACGAGACACACTACAGAGACTTTTCCCAAAAGCTCGCCTGCCCATAGAACTTATCAAGCTCGTAACCTGCAAACCCAAACGCCAGGTAGACCTGTCGGGCCCGCTCGTTGCCCTGCAGCACTTCCAAAGTGAGCTTGCAGCAATCACGCTCTTTGGCAATTCTCTCCACACACTCCAACATTTGATATGCAATACCCAGGCCTCGGTAGTCAGCACTAACCACGACATCGTGGATATTCACCAAGGGTTTGGCTTTAAACGTGGACAGGGTTTCAAAGCAGTTGATCAGGCCCACTGGACGATCATCGCTCCAGGCAATCACAGAAAACGCACCGGGGTAATGCAGAAGCTTGTCAGGGAGGGCTTCGATTACAGACTCAGGCAGTGGATGCCCCCCCCCCATTGGATCTGAAGCGTACTCCTGCATCAATCGCTGTAAGGCCTGCCGATCGGCAGCTTCGCAAAAGTTTGCCTGTCTGATTTCGATACGTTGGTTCATGGGCTGCCGGAAAATTAATTCCAGTACTCCAAAATACGATCAACCCGCTCTTGGGGTGACAGGTTTTGCGGACATTTATCGACAAAGTTGAGTCGCGGCACCAGTCCCTCGCCATTGGCAATCTGAATTGCAAGACCAGGACGAGCATTCAATTCCAGCAGCAATGGACCGCGCTGTTCATCGAGCACTATATCCACCCCCAGATACCCCATTTGACTAACCTCGTAACCGCGGGCTGCCAACAACATCACATCTTGCCAATATGGAATTTTGAGAGTTGATAAGGGCTTGCCGGTATCAGGATGAAGCTCAATAGGCCGATCAAACTGTACGGCCCGCAGGGCTTCACCAGTAGTGATATCAATGCCCACCCCAACAGCCCCCTGATGGAGGTTGGCCTTGCCGTCTGAGTTACTGGTCGACAGGCGAGTCATCGCCATCACCGGGAAGCCTTTGTAAACAATCACCCGAATATCCGGTACGCCTTCGTAGGAGAAGCCCTCGAAGTCATCTGTGAATTTGATCTGATCTTCAATCAGGGCCACATCCGGTTTGCCACCGAGACTGAACAGACCACTGAGAATATTGGAAACGTGGCGACACAGTTCGTCATGAGTCACCCTCTTGCCATTGGGCTTGAGGTAATACTCGCCATCACGACCGGAGATCACCAGAATACCTTTGCCGCCACTGCCCTGGGCGGGCTTAATGACAAAGCAGCGGTATTGGCTTAAAAACTCTTTGAGTTCGCTGATGTGTCCCTGAACCCGACAAACACCGAGTAATTCCGGTACCGCAATATCATGCTTGGCACACAGCAACTTGGTTTTGTATTTGTCATCAACATTCGGGTAGAGATGGCGAGGGTTATTGCGGGCAATGTAATTCACATTGCGCAGGTTCATTCCAACAATGCCTTTTGCCCGCAAAAACTTGGGGGATGCCATTCCCAACATCGAAAAGAAGGATGACATCAGTGTCGCTCCAGAGGCGCAAACCGGCGCAGATCCGACAACCGGAAACCACTGTAACTGCCGATGGCAATGATCACACCCAACAGCACCAGCAGCAGCTCGGGATACAGGAATACGGTATCCGACACAAAGGTGTTACTCATCAACAAGTATGCAAGGGATGCCGTCAACAAACTGCCGGCACACTCGACCATCACATCGCGACCACCGGCTTCATCCCACAAAACGGACATCCGCTCGATCGTCCAGGACAAAATGATCATCGGGAAATAGGTCACCTTCAAGCCGCCCTGCCATCCCATTTTGGTACTCAAAACGCCAATGGCCGCATAAAGAATAATGACAAATACCAGTACGGACGCAATCCTCGGCACCAGCAATAAATTCAGAGAGCTGAGGTAGGAACGCATGATCAGACCTACGCCGACAACGATCACAAACAGCATCAGACCCACCAATAGTGAGGTCTGCAAAAACGTCAGGGCAATCAGAACCGGCATAAAGGTACCGGACGTCCGAATACCCACAAGATTACGCAGGATTACAACAACCAAGGCCCCAAGCGGCATGACCAGCAACAGCTTGAATGTGTTCTGGTCAGATAACGGCAGGCTGTAAATGGAGAAATCGATCAGTGGGTTTTGGGCATGTCCCGCGGCTGCAATGGCAGAACTGAACGCAGCGCGCTGGACTTTTGTTGTGGCAAATGTGATACGTGAATTAGAACCACCAAACACTTCCAGTAAAGGCTCGGTACCCTTTTGCAACAACAGCGCCCGATCCCAGGGAATGACCACATTTTCCCGGGCATCCATCAATACTTTCTGATCGCCGACCACCACTTCCAGAAAATTGTAAATGGATTGACTGCGGGCTTTATCATCCAGGAAAACACCTCGAACCGGCTGAACTGAATAGCCCAGCATGGTCATCAACTGACCGGCCAATTGGGTTCGTTTGAGTGGGCTGGAGTAGTTTCTCAGCAGGAGGTCAACCTGGTCATCACCGCGACGATTGAGCCGTCTGAGTAACTTCAGGGCATTTTTTTCATCAAGGGTTTTATCAAATCCCTGCAGAAAAGATTCCGCAGTGGCTTTCAGCGCAGGATCCAGCTTGACCTTCATGGGAGCCCGCAATGGCTTTTCGGCTTCCTCTTCAGTGTCCGCAAAATAACTTTGCGAACGCATATAGATGATTTGCGTGCCTACTGCCTCTTGTGCTGTCCATCGCCCCAGAGCCACCCCATCTTCGACAATTTCTTCATAGTGAAAGCCAGGCGCAATATAGTCTGAAGACACAATCCTGCGGGCAGAATTATCATCGGGCAGGTTTAAACGCACCTCCACTGGCCCATCACCCGCCTCAAAGACAATACGCCCTTCTAGCTGCCAGACTGTTTCTGTTTCGGAAGCCAATAACGGAAAGCCCAGCGCAAAATGCTTGTATGCGGCTGCACCAAACCCTACAACAAACAGCAATCCAACCAGGAGTTGAATTTGTCTAGCAGATGAAAGCATGCCATTTCTCCATGACGCAACCCATTACTGTCTCAATGACAACACTATTCTAAGGACAAAAACTTGCGACTGACATCCACCAGTGCACGCCCTTGAAGGAAGTTACGTCCGATCAGTACGGGGTACTCAAAGTTTTCCCGATCTGCGAGAGTCACTTCCACTTCCTCTTTGAGTTCACCAATGGCCAAAGTCAGCAACACCACTTGCCTGCGAATATCCTTACTGCCATGTTGTTTAATCAAAACGGTCCGCTTAATGGGGGCTTTGATCATCACACTTTCGTCAGTATTGCGGTCTTTGACCGAAAATTGTACCCAGTCACGGCCATCCCGCTCAAACTCAATGATATTGATGGCATCAATGGACGTCGTCTCGGCGCCGGTGTCTATTCGCGCTTTCTGACGAAACCCCATGGGCATGATGTCCACATATTCGACCTGCCCCAAACGGTGGTATTTACTGTTGTACTCCACAGGCTTTGTGCAATCCACAACCTGCTCGGGAGGTTTCACTTCAGGCTTTGGAAGTTCAGGTTTTACTTCGGGAGCGGGAGGAAGTTCAGGACAAACAACCGGCTCCACAACTGGACACTGCAACGTCTCAGGGGGCGCTTGTGTTGATTGCTGAGAGCCAAAGAAAGTCTCACACCCGGTCAGGAACAGTATACTGATTCCAATACCAAGTACCTTATAAGCCATTGTAACTCCTCAACATCCAGCGGTGCCCAACGGCACACTATAAGTCTTTGAAATACAAGAAAAAACCCTGTCGTCGCCGGCAGGGCTTTTATTTCTCAATCCTGTGACTTCGTTCCAGCCAGTAATTCGGCTTTGTACTTAAGCACAGTGCACCTCTTGTTATCCACCCATAGATTGAACCATGGAAATCATAACCCCGGCAGCAACCGCCGACCCGATAACCCCGGCCACATTTGGGCCCATGGCATGCATCAGCAGGAAGTTTTGCGGGTTGGCTTCAAGCCCCACTCTATTGGAAACCCGGGCAGCCATCGGTACAGCCGAAACCCCTGCAGAACCAATCAGAGGGTTGAGCTTGTGCTCGCTGAATTTGTTCATCAGCTTAGCCATCAGGACCCCCATCGCCGTACCAATACCAAAGGCCACAATACCGAGAGCCAGAATACCCAGAGTTTTGGGGTCCAGGAACTTGTCCGCCGCCAGTTTTGACCCTACGGATAGCCCCAGGAAGATGGTGGTGATATTGATCAACGCATTCTGAGCAGTGTCACTCAGGCGGTCGACAACACCACATTCCTTCATCAAGTTACCGAAACAGAACATACCCAGCAGCGGTGCAGCAGAAGGCAACAGCATCGCAACCAGAATCAGCACCACAATCGGGAATGCAATTTTCTCCCGCTTGGACACAACACGCAACTGAGTCATGCTGATCTTGCGCTCTTCTTCTGTCGTCAAAGCCCTCATAATTGGGGGCTGGATCAGTGGTACCAGAGCCATATACGAGTAAGCTGCGACTGCAATAGCACCCAAAAGTTCAGGCGCCAGCAATGAAGACACATAAATGGCCGTCGGGCCATCAGCGCCACCGATAATACCAATGGCAGCGGCATCAGCGATGGAGAAGTCCATCCAGCCCAGATAGCTCATACCCACTGCCCCCATGATGGTGGCGAAGATACCAAACTGGGCTGCAGCTCCCAGGAACAGGGTCTTGGGATTTGCCAGCAATGGACCAAAGTCAGTCATCGCCCCAACGCCCATGAAAATCACCAGAGGAGCAATACCGGACGCAATGGCCACACTGTAAAAGTTATAGAGCATGCCGTTTGAGTAACCAAAATCCGCCGCTTGCAGCGACAGTTGAGACTGCACACTGACCGAAGCATGGTTATAGGCATCCTTTACCGCCTCCAGTGAACTTCCAATCTCAAGCCCCAGAGTGTGTGCAAAGGCTGCCAAGACATCGGGGTGAGCACCATGCAGCGCCGCATCGACAGCCGATGAGGCCAGTTCGGCACCGGGAATATTCGCCAGAATGCCACCAAAGCCAATAGGAACCAGCAGCAGGGGTTCAAAGTTTTTGTTAATCGCCAAAAACAGCAGCAGTAAGCCCACTGCGATCATGACCATCTGCCCTGGAGTCATCAGGTACAAACCTGATTCTTGCCAAAGCCCTAGTAAGTTATCCATGTATCTGCACTCCCGGACTTAAGCAATGGTCAATAAAGTATCGCCAACAGCGACAGAATCGCCCTCTTTGATATTCACGCTTCCAACGGTACCCGCTTTCGGTGAGCGCACCTCGGTTTCCATTTTCATGGCTTCCAGAACCAACAGCAGGTCACCATCCTGTACAGCTTGACCTGGAGTTGCGTATACCTTGACGATATTACCCGCCAAAGGAGCTGGCAACGGATCCCCACCGGTTGGAACAGCTCCGGCAGCAGGTGCCGAGCTTTCGCTCACGGCGCCACCCACGGGAACGATACCCGTCAGATCTCCACCACTGGAGACGGTAACCGTATAGGAAACACCCTCCACTTCAACGGTGTAAACCTCTTCACCCGCATCATTGGTGACTACTGCGCTCTCTTTGCCCGTCGGGGCCGCTTCGAAAGCGTCAGGGTTGTTGCGATTCGCCAGAAACTTCAGGCCAACCTGCGGGAACAGAGCATAGGTCAGTACATCGTCGATTTCTCGCTCGCCACTTTCCAGCTTGATGTTTTTCTCTTGAGCCAGCTCTTGCAACTCAGCCGTTAATTTATCCATTTCCGGCTCGAGCAGATCTGCGGGACGACAGGTGATCGCTTCTGCTCCATCAAGTACACGCGCTTGCAGCTCTTTGTTGTACGGTGCTGGTGCAGCGCCGTATTCCCCTTTGAGAATGCCCTGAGTTTCTTTGGAAATGGATTTGAAGCGCTCGCCGGTCAATACGTTAAGAACGGCCTGAGTGCCCACAATTTGCGAGGTGGGTGTAACCAGAGGAATAAAGCCCAGATCTTCACGGACTCGTGGAATTTCGGCCAGAACCTCACCAAATTTATCCTCAGCGCCCTGATCGCGCAGCTGGTTTTCCATGTTGGTCAACATGCCGCCAGGAACCTGGGCGGTCAAAATACGACCATCAATGCCTTTCAGAGACCCTTCGAATTTTGCGTATTTTTTGCGCACTTCACGGAAGTAATTGGCAATTTCTTCCAGCTTTTCCAGATTCAAACCTGTATCACGGTCAGTATCCTGCAAGATGGCAACAACGGATTCGGTGGGACTATGCCCATACGTCATGGACATCGAAGAGATGGCGGTATCAATATTGTCGATCCCAGCCTCGATGCATTTTAAGGCGGTAGCCGTGGACAAACCGGTGGTGGCATGACATTGCATGTGGATTGGAATATCACAGCTGGCTTTAAGGCGTGAAACCAGCTCGTAACCGACATAAGGCTTCAACAGCCCCGCCATGTCTTTAATGGCGATAGAATCGGCACCCATGTCTTCGATGCGCTTGCCCTGCTCTACCCACATATCAATGTCGTGGACAGGACTGAGGGTATAGGCAATCGTGCCCTGAGCGTGCTTACCCTGCTTTTTAACGGCTTTCAACGCTGTCTCGATATTGCGCATATCATTCATCGCGTCAAATACGCGGAAGACGTCGACACCGTTAACGGCGCAACGCTCGACAAACTTTTCAACCACATCATCTGCATAGTGGCGATAACCCAGAATATTCTGACCTCGAAACAGCATTTGCATCGGAGTCTTGGGCATGGCCTTTTTAAGTTCGCGAATACGCTCCCAAGGGTCTTCCCCCAGGTAACGAATACAGGCGTCAAAGGTAGCGCCCCCCCAGGTTTCCAATGACCAGAAACCAATATCGTCTAATTTTTGCGCAATTGGCAGCATGTCGTCGAGGCGCATGCGGGTCGCAAACAGAGATTGGTGCGCATCCCTCAATACAACATCGGTAATGCCTAGGGGTTTGTTATTCTCACTCATGAGAAAGTCCTTGATTTATATCTGTCAGAAAAAGTGTTCGTCAGAGGGCAAAGTGGCTGAATAACTCACTTTTGCCGGCAGCTTGTCTGCCCCGCTGTTGCAGGGATGAGAAGCTACTGCTTGTTTCGGTGCTTCTCAATGGCTGCTTTTATGATCGCCAAATGTCTGGGATCAACCGAATTGGAAGGTGTTGTCGGTGCCGGCTCAGTTACTGGTGCGACAGCATCCGGAAAAAAACGCCGTATGAACGACGACATCCCCAAGGTCGCGATAACCAAAACCGTCAGGAACACAAAAACGGTTCCCATTCCAAAGATCAGCAGGTCGACACCCTGCTGGATAATACTTTCTTGCATGATCAATATGTCCATCACCTGTTAGCTGGGGCGGGAATGTATCGTGCCGCCGCTGTTCAGGCAAATTTCCGTAGTTATTTAATTGATTAATGTCGTGTCAGACAGTCCCAATCTACATACTAGCCAACTATTTCAAGCTGCCCATTCAGGCTGCTGTTGCCACTACTTGATTATGGCTATCTTTGCCGGGTCTACCAATCTCGCACTGCTAGTCTGGCAATTTCGCTCGAATTGATAGCCGAAATACAGACGGAACCGCTTGGTTCCGCACTGCCAGACAGCTAAAATGTCTGCCGATTGGGGCGATTTTATCAGATACCTCGCATTTAATCGTGCATTAAACGCCACTTCCGCTGACCTTTAACCGCTCAGATAGGCTCCTGGCCACCACTTACCCGACTTTTGACTCATCGTATGCGACTGTTTCTTGCTCCAATGGAGGGTGTTGTTGACCACCATGTACGGGATTTATTAACCCGAATTGGTGGAATCGACATATGTGTCACCGAATTTGTTCGAGTCAGTGGCCCTCAAACCCTGCCAGAACGGGTGTTTCAGAAAATTTGTCCGGAACTGGCAAACCATTGCCAAACTCCGGCTGGAACGCCTGTGCGCCTGCAGCTGTTAGGAGGCAACCCGGAAGCGCTGGCACAAAACGCCGCCAAAGCCTCTCGGGTTGGCGCTACAGCCATTGATCTGAATTTCGGTTGCCCCGCCAAAACTGTCAACAACAGCGATGGCGGAGCCAGCTTGTTGCGCGAGCCCGAGCGGGTTTTCAATATTGTGCAGGCTGTTCGGAGAGCGGTACCCGACCATATTCCGGTCAGCGCCAAAATCCGTTTGGGCTTCGAAGACCGCAGCGCCTATCTGGACAATGCCCGGGCCATCTTTGAGGCCGGAGCCGATGAACTCACCGTTCACGCCCGCTCCAAGGCGGACGGCTACAAGCCCCCAGCTTATTGGGACTATATTGGTCGCATCAAAGAGACTATTTCCATACCCGTGATCGCCAATGGAGAGATATGGAGCGTTGAAGACTGGCGCCGATGCCGTGAACAATCCGGCTGCGAAGACTTTATGTTGGGAAGAGGCCTGCTGGCACGGCCGGATCTGGCTCTGGCCATTCGCGCGGAATACCTCTCACAGCAACATCAGACAGACGAACACCAGGCCATGACCTGGCTTCAGATAGCTGAAATGTTATTTGCTTACTATCAAACGACCAAAGATCTCTACCCGCATAAATTTCTGGGTAATCGTATCAAACAGTGGCTATCTTATTTACGACGGGAATACCCGGCTGCAGAAGAGTTCTTTAATGACATTAAACGGCTGCGGCTGGCTATCGAGTTTGAAACAGCGTTCAAGCACCAACTTGGACACTGACAAAGCCAGGGAAGTACTCCCACCGTTAATCCTCCCGGGTTGGAAACAGCATTGATCGCAGCCACCCCCACCAGGTGTTGCCACTCAGCACGTAACGATCAAGATCTCTTTGGTTTTGTAAATAGAACTCTCCATCTTCAAACAACCGCTCCCGCTTTAACATTCGTCGGTTTGGGTTGATGGTTTTGATAACCCGGGCAGGATTGCCACCGACAACCACGTTGTCTGGCACGTCTTTAACCACAATCGCACCTGCAGCTACCACACTGTTCTCACCAATAGTCACACCTTTACCGACCTTTGCGCCATGACCAATCCAGACGTTATCTTTCAGTACAATGGGTTTTGTACAGCGAAAGGGGCGCAGCCGGTTGTAAACACCATGCCAGTCGCTGTCGGCAATGTAGCAACTGGCGGCAAACATACAATTATCGCCAATAGTGATGCTGTCAGCCGCTGTGATGGTAGTACCCGGAGACATCAAGCAGTAATTCCCCACCGTGATCTTGCCGTCCATGCCCTTACCACTCCAAGTGGTTAAACGAACAGGATTGTCTTTGGAGCTGATCAGGTGAAGATAATCACCGGCCTCGATGTTGCGACCAAAGATTTCTGCCGACAAAGGCTCAACCACCATTGGGTGTTGCCCCAAACGATCAAAATGCTTTACAAAAAAGTGATTGACCAACAGGTCATTCCACCATCCTTTTATCCGTTTGACAGCATAGGGGCTATGGTTACGACGCAAATCCAATTTCCTTTCTTTTTATCTACAATTACCGGCAGTTAAGCCTTGTTATTTTTTGACGCCCTCGCTAATGTCGTCACTTTTGTTGGCCGCTATCCTGGCCTTGCGCATTAACATTAAACGGGTCGGATCATGTCCACTGAATTAAATCTTCCTATCGATATCAATAACGTTAAAGGCTTTCTGGCCGCTGACGAAGGGCTGGCACTTTATCAATATGCTCTGGAAGCTTCCAAACTGGGACCATGCCTGGAAATCGGCAGCTACTGCGGCAAATCAACGGTCTATTTTGCTACCGCCTGCAAGCAGAACGACAGTATTTTGTATGCACTGGATCACCACCGCGGCTCAGAAGAACATCAACTGGGCGAGGAATATCACGATCCGGATCTGTACGACAACAGCATAGAATTAATGGACAGTTTTAAAACCTTTCGCACCACCATGCGTGAAGCCCGGCTCGAAGACACTGTAGTACCGATCGTCTCATCCTCTGCTATTGCTTCACGTCACTGGGCTACACCGCTGGGTATGGTCTTTATCGATGGCGGCCACAGCGAAGAAGCGGCTCAAACTGACTATCGCTGCTGGTCTACATTCATCAAGCCCGGCGGCATTCTGGCGATTCACGACATCTTTCCCAATCCCGAAGACGGCGGCCAGGCTCCTTACAACATATGGAAGCTCGCCAAAGCCTCAGGCCTTTTTGAAGAACTGCCGACAGTAAACACTCTTGGGCTGTTTCGTCGAAAATGAAATCAGCAAACCGGTTGTGAGAAAAAATTCACAATCGGTTTACGCCCTGACCTCCTGCGAACTTTCTGCTTCGTCCATTTCAGACAACAATCGATTTTCCAAAAATAACTTCGCTGCGGGTGTATGTTCGGTAATCGCATCTGCTGCCAACAGAATCGCTCCTGCCGTCCAGGTGGTTTTTTCCTCCGGCCAGATTATATTTTCTACATATTGATAACCTGTCCAGTAACCGCCGTCTTCACCGTCCCGCCACTGATGCAACCAGCCGTACAAACGGATCGCTTTGGCGTGTTCGCCAGCCGCCAGCAAAGCCATGGTCAATTCACAGGACTCTGCGACAGTGACCCACGGTTCGTCACTGACACACAAACACCCCATATCTTTTTTCACAAAGGTATCCCAGCGTTGCTGGATCCTATCCTTTGCCTGTTTGCCTTTATAGACACCCGCCAGAATTGGGTAAAACCAATCCATTGAATAACGTTCTTTGCTTTCCCAGGTGCGATCAAAACATTCTGGATGATGATGAAGGGTATTACCCAAACTGGAATAGCCTTTGCGCCAATGGGTTTTATCTTTTTTAAGCACAACAGCAATGTTTACTGCACATTCCAGACTTTTATAAATAGAAGAACATCCGGTGACCAACGCATCTTTAAGCGGCTTTCCGTCTTCACTGACGGCCCAGTAGATTTCCCCGGTGGGAGACTGATGCCGTAAAACAAATTCAATGGCTTTTTCAACCATGGGCCAGCTACGCGCCAGAAAGTCGCGATTGGAGGAAATCAGGTAGTGATGCCAAACACCAGTCGCAACGTAGGCAATAAAGTTGGTTTCCCGTTTATCACAGTAAAGAGGCATTCCATCCTGATAATTGGCATACCAGCTGCCGTCTTGCAACTGTGTGCCTTGCAGCCACTCATAGGCTTTTTCAGCTGCGGCATACTCTCCGGCAATACTGAGCCCCATGGCGGCTTCGGTATGATCCCAGGGGTCAGCCTTTCCCCCTTCAAACCAGGGTATACAACCGTCTTCTCTCTGCACAGATAGAATATAATCCACTGTTTTACGCAGAAACTTTTGCGGAAATATGCCCTTACTGAGCAGCAGGCTATCCATAACGCAATCCGCTCCTGTGGTGATTAATCAAGATCTTTTCCCCGCTCAAAATACATAACGACGCTCTTTCCCATCACCGGATTCAGGAGCCATTCCAGACTGCGTGTCAGCCACGGGCGCTTCATCAAATCCCAGACCAAAAAACTGTGGTACCACTGCACCAATCTGGCGTCTTCTTTCTCCCAATACCAGCATTTCAACCACCAGAACGGGGCATGCAAGGCATGTGCCCAATGGCGTGAATAGCGTTTCCACCCCAAGTCTTCCACATCGTTGCGCAGCTGGGTGGCGTTAAAAATACGGATGTGCCCACCCTCAACCTTTCGATAAGCCTTACTCAAGCGCCAGCAAATCTCTTCCGGCCAGGCACGGGGAACACTGACTGCCAATAACCCGTCGGGCTTTAACACACGGTTAATTTCAGCCAACACGCCCTGATAATCTGGGATGTGCTCCAATACTTCTGAACAAATGACCTTGTCAAAACTGTTATCAGCAAAAGGCAACGCCAGTGCATCGGCTTTTTGAAACGTCAGGCTTTTGAGAGAATTACCTTTCTCTTCAAAATCCGCAGAGCGCTCTTTCGCGGTCTGCAGGTCTTTCTCACTCAAGTCTACCCCGATGGCGTCAACATTGGCGCTGAGATACGCACCAATGGTATGACGTCCCTCGCCACACCCCACGTCAAGTATGCGGTCTCCGCTGCGCAACTGAAGACGATCAAAATCAATGGTCTGCACGAACCAGTCCTCCTTCAGCATTCAATGGTTTAACTGGTAGATCAACTTCCGAAGCAGCGTTATCAGTTCCTGATGTCCCAAGAATTCGATGGTAATACTCAGTGAACTCACGAGCAGCGACCTTCCAGCAAAACTGCTCAAGAATGCGCTGCCGCCCTTTCAGTTGCATGGATTTTCTCAGGCCATCGTCAGATAACACTCTTTCCAGGGCTTTGGCTAATTCACGACTGTGTCCGGCGGGAACCACCAAACCAGCATCACCAACCACTTCGGGCAGAGCCCCGCCATCGGATGATATCACCGCACAGCCACAGGCCATTGCCTCTCCTGCGGGCAAGCCAAAGCCCTCATAAAGAGAAGGAGATACCACAACAGAAGCCTCTGAGTAATGATCCACCAGAGCCTCTGTACTAATCCCCGAGACAAATTGAACACTGTCTTTCAGATCCAGTTTGGCCAACAGTTTTTCGGTTTGGCCGCCTTCTTTCAACTTGCCAACAACCAATAGTTCAATCTCAGGGAAACGCGACTTCAGTTCTGCCACAGCTTCCAAAAGATAACGCAGCCCCTTTAAAGGTTGATCAGCCGATGCTGTCGTCATTACCCGGTAGGGTTTGGCTCTGATATGTGGCCTTGGCTGAAACGTGTCAGTATCAATACCGTTGTGAATCAGACTGATGGTGTCCACTGGTCGCTCAAAGGCTTCGGCAATGTCATTTCGTGAGCAGGCAGATACCGTGACAATGTGTTTCAACTGCTGCACAACTTTTTTCTGCATGCCCAAAAACGAGTGCCAGCGTCGAACCAGCAGGCGATGCCGCCAGTTGGGTGCAGCATCCAGAGCGAGTTTCAAATCCCGAGTAATCGGATGATGGACTGTCGCCACCGTTGGAATGCCTCGTTTTTGCAGTTCCAGCAGGCCGTATCCCAAACATTGATTGTCGTGCACGATATCGTATTGCTGGCCACGCTGCTTCATCAGCTTGGCAACCCGACGGCTAAAGGTATAAGGCTCGGCAAAACCTCCCGTGAGCATCGACCACCATTCGAAGAAATCCGACCATGATGTGAGATGCCTGGGGCGTAGAGCTGTAACATGGTTTGGAGCTTCAAACAGATCCAGACTGGGCACTTTGATCAAAGTGACTCGCGGGTCAAGCTGTGGATAGGGTGGACCTGACATAACGTCTACACGATGTCCGAGATCCACCAACGCCTTACTCAGGTAATTGAGGTACACACCCTGCCCCCCAACAAACGGGTGGCTGCGGTAACCCAGCAGACAGATGTTTAAAGGTTTTTCGGAGTTCAACAACAAACTTTCTGGTATTTCTTCTGGTGCTGTCATTGGGCAATTTTATGGGCCAAGCCCATTCCCTAGGTCTGTCATATGACGATTGAGCCTCAGTTTGACACAGCCTATAATCAGCAGCAATTACCTCACAGGGAAGCATCGCGAGACTATGCATCCAAACCAAACGGTTTTTTCAAACAGACGCCGTTTTCAATTGACACTCCAGACTCCAATCAACGTCGCCTAAATAAGCATCGTTTAAAAAACAACCTGCCGGGATAATTGTTATCAAAGATTCGTCCAACAAAACGGGCAAAACTGAAATGTCCGCCGCATTGCCACTACCCAGTGAGAATGCGTTTGGACAATTGGTGCGCTTCTGGCGTACAACCCAGGGACTGTCCCAAGCTCAACTGGCTGACAGAGTAGAAGCCGCGCCCCGCCACATCAGTTTTCTTGAAACGGGTCGTTCCAACCCCACTCGTGAAATGGTTTTACGGCTGGCAGAAGCATTGCAATTGGGAGAAAGAGACACTGGCACCCTGTTGATTTCCACCGGTTTCACTCACGAACCTTCACCATTAAACTTGCATGCCGCCGAAAACAGAGCCTTGAAAAGCAGCCTTGGCATGATGCTGAAAAAGCACGATCCCTACCCCGCGCTGATCCTGAACAGCGTAGGGGATGTTTTATTGTGCAACCGCAGTTGGTTGGCAATGGTCCAGTTTGCAGGCCTGGAGGAAAAGTTTAACCAACCGGGAGCCAACCTGTTCGATTTCTACTTTTCTGAGGCGGGATTAAGACAACACATTGCCAACTGGGAAGATCTGGCCTGTTTTTTACTGTTGCGTATCAAGGAACAGCACCTGCTGACCGGAAACCCCAAACTTGCAGAACTCAGCACCTGGCTTCAGGCATACCCCGGGTTGCCGGCAAACTGGGCCAAACGTGCCATGGGGGCGCACAGCCTGTCCCTCTACGACATTCAATATCAGACAACAGAGCATGAAGAAATCTTTGCCAGCCGAACGTTAGTGACCGGCATAGAACCGGAACGCAATGCAGCCATTGGCGAGTTACAGCTGCACTCATTTTTTCCACTCAATCCTGCCACAGAGGCTTTTTGGGGGAAATTCTCCGATTTAGCGATCCACAGCCACCCTTTACTCCACACTTACTCTCTGGAACGCTAACTTCGCTTTAACACCCAGAGTTTGGGATAGTCTATCAAATCACCCTCGAAATAGATGACAAAATGACCCAAGTCTCAACCTGAAGATAATAGTCGTGCCATTTATAGACATATTTATAAAAGGTGTCTATTTTCAATGAGAGACTTATTGTCACTTCTACAACCAATGTCACTTCCAGGATCGTTGTTACTCTTGGAACCACAGGACATCGAGTGATTCAGTCTGCTGGCAGGATTTACCATGAAACCGTCCGGGCAACCACTGGCACCCCGGCTACAACCATAAAATATTCTGGGACTCCTTTTAGCATCCAAGTATTAACCCCTACCTTAAAGTATTATTGAGGCGACAAGAATGAAACGCTTACTCACTCTTCTATCTGCTACTGCTCTGGCATGTTCAGCAGGAATGGCTTACGCAGGCAAAGACAGCGGGATTTATATCGGTGGCTCCGTTGGCCAGGCCGATGTGGATTACTCCAATGATTTTCCGGAATTCGGAAATATTGAAGTTGATATCAATGACGATGACACCGCTTACAAGGCTTTTATTGGCTATAACTTTGGCTTGCTTCCCCTGATAGATTTGGCTGTAGAAGGCTCTTATATCGATTTTGGCTCTCAAAATGGTGAAATCAACAACATCAAAGGTGTTGATATTGACACCACTGGCTGGAGCGCAGCCGGCTTGGTGGGCTTTAACTTTGGGCCCATAGGCGTTTTTGGAAAACTGGGTGTTATCGACTGGGATGGTGACGTAGACGGTTTGGGCTTTGATGACTCGGAATCAGGTACAGACCCTATGTATGGAATCGGAATGAAGTTCCAGCTCGGCTCTTTCGCCATCCGTGGTGAATATGAAATGTTTGATCTGGATGACGGGGATATCGACTACTTCTCTGTCGGTGCCGCCTATACATTTTAAGAAAGCTCTGCGAAATCTCTGAATGCAGACACCATAAAAAAGCGAGGTGCTTACGCCCTCGCTTTTTTTATTTTACTGTATGTCAACGTTCAGCTCTTTTGAGATAGATATGTACCTCAAACAAGACGGCTAGAACCAAAAAGCTCCTGAACGCTGGCCTTCAAGATTCATCCTCCCACCGATCTTCCCTTTAGTGACCACCCGGTGGTTAAAAATCACGAGTTTTACAACCTTACGCATTTTTGGCTCCTGAACAATTCTTGCAAACAAACTACCAGCAGGGTCTTGAATTTTGGACACAAAAAAGCCCACAACTTTATGGTGGGCTTTTTTGGTTATTAAAATCAGCCTTGTTTCCGTGGCGGGTATTCTACCCGATTTGGATCACTATTTGTACAGGTTATGCAGCCAGTCTACCGTAAGTGACACCGTTGCCGCCTGCCTCAGATACACAAACGAGCAAATTAAAGTCATTAAAGGCCAAACCCCGGCCACCCATAAGGCTATACACTCTACTTTTGAAGTCATTCAACCCGTTCTTCGGGTTTGCCGAGACTGTCGATGCGCTGGAAAGAGAGTAAAAAAGCCCATCACTGATGGGCTTTGGGAATCTCCAGACAATATCTGCAGGCTGGTTTCTTCAATTGGATCACACCGAACCGATTATCGAATCATGTCCCCAACGCGAACAATTTTCATCGTGTTCGTCCCGCCATGGACGTTCAGAAAGTCCCCTTTGGAAATGATCACCAAGTCACCTTGGGTAACCACTTCACGTCTTACCAACTCATCCACAACGGCCTGATTCAGCTGTTCAGGTGCAATGCTTGAGGTGTCGAAGGTTACGGGTACCACGCTGCGATACAACGCCAGCCGACTTTCCGTGCGCTTATGGTCGGTAAAAGCAAAGACAGACAAGCCTGAATCAATGCGGGTCATGTACAGCGGTGTACGTCCGGTTTCCGTAAAACTGATAATGGCTTTCACCCCTTCCAGGTGATTGGCCGTATACATTGCCGCCAGGGCAATGGTCTCATCAATATTATCGAAACTTTCGTGCAAGCGATGCTTGGAAATCATGGCTGAGGGTTGTTTTTCCGCTCCCCGGATAACACGATCCATAGCTTCCACGGCTTCCACTGGAAAGCTGCCGGCTGCGGTTTCGGCACTCAACATCACCGCATCGGTACCATCCAGCACAGCATTCGCCACATCGAAAACCTCTGCCCGGGTCGGCAGCGGGCTTTCGATCATAGACTCCATCATCTGGGTAGCAGTAATTACCGGTTTGTTCAGAGCCTGGGCGCGAGTAATCATTCGTTTTTGCACTGCCACCAGTGCAGCATCGCCAATTTCGACACCCAAATCACCACGGGCAACCATTACGGCATCCGACGCCTGAATGATGTCATCCAGAGCCTCTGGCAACACGGCTTCGGCTCGCTCAACTTTGGCTACCAGGCCTGCACTGCCACCGGCCTTATGCAAAAGCTCACGTGCTTTATGCAGATCGGCTCCACAACGGACAAACGAGACGGCAAGGTAATCAACTTCCAGCTCGGCCGCCAGCTCAATATCGCGAAAATCCTTTTCGGTCAATGCATCGGCTGACAAGCCCCCGCCTTCACGGTTAATACCCTTGTTATTCGATAACCTGCCCGCCACCACCACCTTGGTCGCAATGCGAGGGCCTTCCACTCCGGTGACCTCAAGAACAACCCGGCCATCGTCCAGCAATAAACGATCACCGGCAACTACATCCTCAGGGAGCTGGGGATAATCAATCCCCACTTCCATATGGTTACCGGCTTCACGGTCAAGCGATGCATCCAGATAGAAATCGTCGCCTAAAGACAGTTCAATGGCGCCTTCGGCAAATCGGGCCACACGAATTTTAGGCCCTTGCAGATCACCAAGTACTGCTACGGTACGCTGGTACTTATCGGCCAGCGCCCTGACCATCCGTGCACGAGCCTTGTGATCTTCTGGCGAACCGTGAGAAAAATTCAATCGCACAACGTTCACGCCGGCATGGATCAACTTCTCCAATACTTCAGGCGAATCTGTTGCCGGCCCCAGGGTGGCAACTATCTTGGTACGTCTAATCAAAATGAATCCTTACCTAATCAGAGATAATAACGAATCAGCCACAACATGGTTCGGATGCTGTGAGTGAATACAAATATAGATCTAATAACTATTTGCCTGCACCGGCATTCAAATGTTTGCCTTCCTGCGATTCATCAGGTTTGCTTTTTATCGCTAGCTATAACATCAAAACCGTGTGCATTTCGCCATATCCATGCGCAACCCTCTGAAACTCACGATGATTACAGGCTACGCACAATCATGACAAAACACACCTAACTAGCCTGCATTAATGCCAGTGTGTTGTCCAACAGCCGATTGGAAAAACCCCACTCATTGTCGTACCAGGCCATCACTTTGACCATTTTCCCATTCACCCGGGTTTGGGTGGCGTCAAAGCTCGAAGATGCAGACTGATGATTAAAGTCTACTGACACCAGAGGCTCAGTGTTGTACGCCAGAATTCCTTTCAATGGAGCTTGCGAGGCTGCCTCTTTAATCGTGTCATTAATCTCTTCTACTGATGTTTCCCGCTTGGCGATAAAGTGAAAATCCACCAGTGACACATTGGCCGTAGGAATACGAACCGCCATACCGTCCAACTTACCTGCCAACTCAGGCAGAACCAGCCCTACTGCGGATGCCGCACCGGTCTTGGTGGGAATCATCGATTGTGTGGCTGAACGGGCACGATAGATGTCACTGTGATAGACATCGTGCAGTTTTTGATCATTGGTGTAGGAGTGAATCGTAGTCATAGCTCCCTGTTCGATGCCTATCGCATCATTGAGCACTTTAGCCACAGGCGCCAGGCAATTAGTGGTACAGGAAGCATTAGAAATAATCTGACTCGCCGAAGTCAGAACCTTATCGTTCACACCGTAAACCACCGTCGCATCCACGCCCGATGCCGGTGCCGAGATGATGACTTTTTTGGCACCTGCCTCAATGTGCGCAGCGGCTTTGTCGCGACTGGTAAAGAACCCCGTACACTCATACACCACATCTACCGCCAGACTCTTCCATGGCAGGTTGTGAGGATCGCGCTCACTGAATGTCTGAATGGTATCACCATTCACCACCAGCGAGTGGTTATCCACACTGACCTCACCGGGGAAGCGTCCATGAATGGAATCGTAACGGGTGAGATGCGCATTGAACTCAGTATCACCCAAATCATTGATGGCCACGATCTGAATCTGCTGGCGATAGCCAGACTCATACAGTGCCCGTAATACATTGCGACCTATACGGCCGTACCCATTAATTGCTACACGAATTGTCATAATAATCACCCTATTCCAGTTAACAGTACTTGTCTCTTGCACCTTGGACTGTTGTCGGGCAACTTCACCGACATTTAGTGATCGATGAATACTGCCCAGGCAACCTAGGGTGAGCCGTTACACCGGCTCTTGTAATTTAAAAGCTGTCTTGACGCAGCCAGTTGTTAAATGCGATTTCGTTACTGCTTAAGTGCAGCTGCTTCCGACGCCAGCTGTTTGATCTCTTCCCACTTTTTGGCCTTGACCATGTCTGTTGGAGCCATCCAGGATCCTCCAACACAGGCTACATTTGGCAAAGCCAGATAATCTGGTGCATTTTTAGGGTTTACGCCGCCTGTTGGGCAAAAAGTAATTTGAGGCAAAGGACCGGCAATGGATTTCAGCATGGGAATACCACCCGCCGCCTCCGCTGGGAAAAACTTCATCGCAGTGATACCTTTTTCCAGCAATACCATGGCTTCACTGGGTGTATTCACCCCCGGTAATATAGGCACGCCTGAAGCTTGAGCGGCATCAATAATGGCCGGTGTCGAGCCTGGAGTCACAATAAATTCGGCCCCGGCATCCAGCGAAGCCTGTAAGGTCTCCGTATTAATGATCGTCCCGGCTCCCACGATCGCATCAGGTACTGATTCTTTGATGGCGGCAATGGCTTCCAGTGCAGGTGCCGTGCGCAATGTGATTTCCAGCACCTTCAACCCTCCGTGCACCAAAGCCTTCGCCAGCGGGACAGCATCTTCCAGATTTTCTATCACCATCACCGGAACAACCGGGGATGTTTCCATAATTTCTTTAATGGTTACTGCCATAAACTTCCATTCTCTTGTCGAGTATTTTCAATTAACTGTCTTATCAATTATTCACTTACATACTGCTGTCTTCTGCATCGAACTCACTAAACAGAGTGCAGGCACCCTGCTCAGAGGAAGAGGCTTGATGCCGGAACCCGCCAAATAACTCACGCCCCATACCAAAGTGATGACTCCCCTCTGAAGAAGCCAACGCAATACGGCTGTCCAGCACTTGCCGATCCAGGACCACCTCTAAAGTGCCGGCATTGGCATCCAGACGAATGATGTCTCCGGTCTGTACTTTGGCCAAAGGCCCGCCAGCAGCACATTCTGGAGTCAGATGAATGGCAGCAGGAACCTTTCCTGATGCACCGGACATGCGTCCATCCGTTACTAACGCCACTTTGAATCCTCGATCCTGTAAAACTCCCAAAGGAGGTGTCAACTTGTGTAACTCAGGCATCCCGTTGGCTTTTGGCCCTTGATAGCGCAACACGGCCACAAAATCTTTCTCCAGCTTGCCGGCTTTGAAGGCAGCCACAATGTCATTCTGGTCGTCAAATACAATGGCCGGAGCCTCTACCACTCGGTGCTCTGGCTGAACCGCTGACACCTTGATCACACCTCGGCCCAGATTGCCTTTCAGAAGATGCAGGCCACCCGTAGTATCAAAAGGTTCATCACTGCCCCGCAGCACATCACGATCCAGGGGCTCTGCAGGAGAATCCTGCCACACCAGTGCACCATCACGTAACACAGGCTCGCGGTTGTAGTATTGCAATCCCCGGTCGTCGCCGACGGTAATAATATCTTCGTGCAACAACCCGGCCTGCAACAACTTATCGATCAGGACCCCCATGCCTCCAGCGGCCTGGAAGTGATTGATATCCGCCTGACCATTGGGATAGATACGAGTCATCAACGGAATGACTTTTGACAGTGCATCAAAATCATCCCAGTTAATTTTAATACCCGCAGCCCGGGCAATGGCAATCAGGTGAATGGTATGGTTCGTGGAGCCGCCAGTAGCCAACAGCCCCACGATGGCATTGACGATTGCCTTCTCATTGATGACATGGCCGACTGGACGGAAATCTTCACCCTGAGCGGTAAATTTAAGAACCTGTCTGGCCGCCGCTTTCGTCAATTCATCACGCAGCGGAGTATAGGGATTAATAAACGAACTGCCGGGCAAGTGCAGCCCCATGATTTCAACCATCATCTGATTGCTGTTTGCAGTGCCGTAAAATGTGCAGGTACCGGGGCCATGGTAAGACTTGGATTCAGCGTCCAACAGCTCTTTACGACCAATTTTGCCCTCTGCGTAAAGTTGACGAATACGAACCTTTTCCTTGTTCGACATGCCGGTCGTCATTGGACCTGCCGGAACAAACACTGCCGGGAGATGACCAAATGTCAGAGCACCAATTAACAGGCCCGGTACAATCTTGTCACACACACCAAGATACAGGGCGCCATCAAACATATTGTGACTGAGCGAAACCGCCGTTGACATGGCGATCACATCGCGACTGAACAGCGACAACTCCATGCCGGGCTGGCCCTGAGTCACACCATCACACATCGCTGGCACACCACCCGCGAACTGCGCTACACCGCCGGCTTCAGAGATAGCGTCTTTGATCAGATCCGGCGCGTGCTTGAAGGGCTGGTGCGCCGACAACATATCGTTATAGGCCGATACAATCGCAATATTGGATTTCACATCGGCAGTAAGATCGGCTTTTTCTTCCGCTGAACAAGCCGCAAACCCGTGAGCCAGATTGCCACAGGCCAACTGTCCGCGATGAGGGCCTTTTTGAACCGCTGCATCAACACGTTTCAGGTAAGCACTGCGACTTGAGTGGCTGCGCTCAATGATTGTGTCTGTTACCTGCTGCAAGACTTCATGCAGTTTGGCCATTGGAATACACCTCTTAAATTAATCGACGGATAATGCAGTCAGGTACCTTATGGCGCCCAATACACATCAATATCTACGTCAGTCTGCTGCAAAAACACACTTACGGGCGTGGAAGAAATATCGTCACTTTTACAGGCTCGACGATAAACATCCCATTTGTCCTCACCGGTGATCAACAACACGATTTTTCGGGAATTGAGCAAAGCATGTGGCGTCATGGTCATACGCTGCAGATTTTCGCCGGTAACTTCTGAACGCTTCGCCAGAATTCCAGCACAAGTTTGTTGGGAATTCAGTGCTTCAGCCAATCCCTCAGCATGAGGGAATAATGAAGCCGTGTGGCCATCGCCCCCCATTCCCAACAAACAGACACTGTAGGGTGTCGGTAATTGACCATAGTGCGCATTGCAGATGGATTGCCCTTCGAACGGAGTATTTGCAGCATTTTTCATACCAGTAAACTGACACTCTGCAGCGTTATGTTGCATTAGCGTCTGCCGTAACAGCTTTTCATTACTGGCCGCATGATCCGGCTCTACCCAGCGCTCATCCACCAAGGCGACGTAAACATTTGTCCAGTCCAGTTCTGCCTGAGATAAACGCTCATACAAAGGACCCGGTGTCGAACCACCCGACAACAACGCGGTAGCCTGTCCAGACTGCTGAAGATCCGTTGCCAGGCAAGTCAGCACTTCACCATACAAGGCTTGCAGCAGTGTTTCTCGTGATTCAAAGCGATGTTCATTAATCATATTCAATCCGCGTTATTTCTTGCTGCGCTTGCTGCCGCCGTTGTTGTGCCAGGCACGTCGGTCGCTGTGCAAAAGTGCTGCCGAGGCATCCGGCCCCCAGCTGCCAGCTTCATAGGTCTGCACAGGTGTTCCAGAGGTGTTCCATGCATTGATGATCGGATCGACCCAGGCCCAGGCCAGATCGGCCTCGTCACGATGGGCAAACAGACTCAGGTCGTTATCGATAACATTCAATAGCAAACGCTGATAAGCATCACTGTAGAAATTGCTGAAAGTTTCGGCAAAGTTAAGATTGAGGGGCACCTGCTGCAAGCGCATGTCCAGATGATTCAACTCTTTGGCCATTACCGTCATTTCAATGCCTTCATCGGGCTGAAGACGGATAACCAGACGGTTGGCCGCAAGATGTGTCGAAGTTCCGTCAAACACATTGTGAGTCAGTGATTTGAACTGGATGACAATCTCGGCACAGCGTTGACGTAACCGCTTGCCAGTGCGGAAGTAAAACGGCACCCCACTCCAGCGCCAGTTATCGATGTGTGCCTTAATGGCCACAAACGTTTCTGTCTGACTGTCTTTACCCAGCTCATCCAGATAGCCCGGCACTTCTTTACCATGCATCATGCCTTCAACGTACTGGCCTCTGACTGTGTGGCTCTGTACCTCGTAACCGGTTAAGGGACGCAGAGCCTGAAGCACCTTGAGTTTTTCTGTACGAATGTTGTCGGCCTGTAATTTATGCGGAGGTTCCATGGCCACCAGACAGAGCAACTGCAACAAGTGGTTCTGAATCATGTCGCGCATGGCGCCGGCCTGATCGTAAAACGCGGTACGCCCTTCCAGCCCTACCTCTTCCGATAAGCTGATCTGAACATGATCAATGTAATTGCCGTTCCACAAGGGCTCAAACATGATATTGGCAAAGCGTAACGCCAACAGGTTTTGAACCGTCTCTTTACCCAGATAGTGATCGATACGGAAAATACTGTTTTCCGGAAAGTATTTACCCACCTGTGTATTAATGTCGTTTGCTGTGTTTCTGTCATAACCCAGCGGTTTTTCCAGTACCACCCGTGACGCCTCATGAATCAGATTACGGGCACTCAACTGCTCACAGATGGTGCCATAGAGGCTGGGAGGCATAGCCAGATAAAACACCCGATCCCTTGGCGCTTGTCCCTCGGGGATATCGGATAAAGGCTGTTCCAGTTGTGCCCAGCCTTCGCCGTTTTCCGTGACGTCCAATGCGCACAAGTGCAAACGTTCTTCAAACACTTGCCAATGGGATGCTGGAGACTCGCCAGACTTCAACTGTGTGGATAACCATTCGTGAATACGGGTCAACTCCTGTTCACGGGATTCCACTCTGCGCGACACCAGGAAAATTCTCGCCCCCTCCGGAAAATGTCCGGACACTTCAGAGCGATACAGTGCGGGCAACAGCTTGCGCAATGACAAATCGCCCAAACCACCAAAAATGACCATATCAAAGTCGTGCGTCATACGTTTTTCTCCCCGCTACTTCTGGCTTCCATCCTGTTATTTGCACTATTATCTGCACCATCAAAGGTCACTTTGCTATTCCAGCCACCGTTATTCTGAACAAGTAATGCAATCTGCGAACCAAACCAGAAATCACACACTCGAAACACTCCTCCAGAACCAGGTAAACACTCCCTTCTATGAATATAGAATCAGGAACACCTCTTTTTAACTGGAAGCCTGAATTTAATTGAGTTAAATTATACCCCTATAAATGACACCTAACAATGCATTTTATTTAATTAAATTAAATTCTAATGTTAAATAGGCGCCAACAAAACAGTTCGCCTGGAAAACGGTTGCTGTTAAAGTTGCACTTTTATTGAAAGGCTTCCATAGCCATTTCGAATAACTGCTTTTCCGAATATCTGTAGGGATAACCATGATATTGACGCATCTCAGACACGAGCTAGAAAACCTGAGTAAGTCCGAACGCCGTATTGCAGAAGTTATTCTCGCAGACCCGGAAGCCGCTGTTCACGCTACCACCGCTGAGATTGCCCGCAAGGCTCAGGTCAGCGACCCAATGATTTCACGGCTCTGTCGTGGTTTGGGATGCAAAGGATTCCCTGAATTCAAAGTGCAACTGGCTCAAAGCCTGGCCAAAAACACCTCCTATGTTACTCGCTCTGTATCCGTTGATGACGACGCGGATACTTACGTTAACAAATTGATCAGCGCCAATCAGGGAGCCCTGGAATATCTGCGCAAAGAACTGGATATCAGCACCATCGAGGCCGCTGTCGACGCCCTCGATAAGGCGAAAAGAATTGAGATATTTGGCATGGGCGGCTGTTCATCCATCGCCCAAGACGCCCAACACAAACTGTTTCGCCTGGGCACCCCCACAATTGCCTATGAAGATAACCTGAAACAACGTATGGCTGCAGCGGCGGCGAATGAAGACAGTGTCATTCTGTTTATTTCGTTTACGGGACGTACCCACGCTACTATAGAGACCGCGCACACCGCCAAGCAAAGCGGAGCCAAGGTCATCGCCATCACAGAACCCAACTCCCCTCTGGCTGCCGCCTGCGATATCGTCATCACCTCAGGTAGCGAGCTGGAAGACACCACCATTTATGTTCCCATGACCACACGAATCATGATTTTGACGATTGTGGATATTCTGGCAACCGGTCTCGCGCTGAAGCGCAGCCCCGGTATTGATGAACACCTGAAGAAAATCAAGGAAAGCCTGGATCACACCAAGGCAGAACGTAAATAAAGCATCAGAATCCGCTCAACACTCTGGCCAGACAACGAGATTTGAACGATTGCGTCATGGGCACTTACCACCGGGCGGCTTTACCACCCCCTGCAACAGGTACTGCGCATTATGTGATCCGACCCCTTGCTGTCATCAGGCGATCATCCCCACTGCATCCCTGTTCCCTGAAAGCAACACAACCGCCCCATAGATCTGTTGAAAAAAGACATACCACGGAAAGCGAAAACGCGCCAAACAAAAAAAAGGCGCTCCATTTGAAGCGCCATAAGCCACATTTTTACATAAAGTAAAAGTGCAGAGACAAGAACACTGTTTTCAAAAACCGTTAAAAACCTTCCACAACTTCGTTGTTCGTACTGTTCAGAAGTTGAGCCAACAAAGCTTCCGTTGATGGATCGAAGGATGCCCCCCTCTCCCCTTTACGACGCTGCTCAATTTCCCGATAGATTTCCACACCAATTTGCTTACCCAGCTCAACCCCCCACTGGTCAAACGCATTCAACTGCCAGATCACACTGGAGACAAAGACCTTATGCTCGTAGAGCGCCAACAACGCTCCCAGGGTATAGGGTGTTGTTTTGTCGTAAGAGATGGTCAGACTCGGGCGGTTACCGGGCAGGACCTTGTGCGGTGCAAGAGCGACCACCTCATCCTCTGAATAACCGGCATCACGCAATTCTTGAGTGGCCTGCTCCAGCGATTTGCCGTACAGCAGTGCCCTTGCCTGCGCCATGCAATTGGTAACCAGATGCGTGTGCTGATCCGCCAGAGGGTTATGGCTTTGCATCGGGACAATAAAATCAACCGGCACAGGTTGCGTCCCCTGATGCAACAATTGATGAAATGAGTGCTGACCATTGGTTCCCGCCGCCCCCCATACAACCGGACAAGACGCTCTTTCCAGGCTGTGCCCATCCCGGTCTACGCGTTTGCCATTGCTCTCCATGGTCAACTGCTGCAGAAAAGCCGGTAACTGGGACAAATTCTGATCGTAAGGCAGAACTGCATGACTCTGAGCCCCCAAAACATTGACCGACCATATTTCCAGCAACGCCAAAATAACCGGTAAATTGTCGCCTGCAGAAGCCGATGAAAAATGCTGATCCATCGCCGAAGCCCCTTCACACAGAGACTCAAAATTGTCCCACCCGACGGCCAGCGCAATGGGTAAACCGATGGCCGACCACAGCGAGTAACGGCCGCCCACCCAATCCCACATGGGATAAATGGATTCCTGGTGAATCCCAAACTCTTCGGCCTTGGCCACATTGGAAGACACCGCAACAAAATGATCTGACAAAGTGCAGTCAGCCCCGGCAGCGGCCTGTAACCAGGCCTGAGCCGCTCGGGCATTCGACAAGGTCTCAAGTGTGGTAAAAGTCTTGGAAGCGACAACAAACAAGGTTGTCGCCGGATTCAGTCCCTTCAAGGTATTCACCAGATGAGAGGGATCGACATTGGAAACAAAGTGCAGATTAAGACGCTGTTGGTAAGGCGTCAGAGCCTCACTCACCATGGCCGGCCCCAGATCTGAGCCACCAATACCGATATTGACCACATCGGTAAACGCTTCACCGCTGTAACCTGTGCGCTCGCCTGTCATCACTGAGCAAACCAGCCCGGCCATTCGTTGACGAGCGCTCTCTACCAGCTCATTTTCAGCCAGAGACTTGTTAGCCCCACCACGCAAAGCGCAATGAAGTACCTTTCTGCCTTCCGTATGATTGATTGGCTCGCCAGCCAACATCTGCTGTATCGCCTGAGGAAGCTTTGCTGCCGCTGCCAGCGCCAACAAACCCCGCCACGACTCAGGAGTTACAGAATGGCGAGAGAAATCCAGAGTCAAACCCGCCGCCTGCCGACTGAAACGCGCCAGCCGTTCCGGATCAGATTCAAATTGCGCCCGGATATCGAGATTCCCTTGCTCATGGCCGATATGTGCGAGTGCCTCCCACGCCTCTAACATTGCCTCCTGCGAAGGCCTCTCCATCGGGTCAAACATACGCTGCTAACTTCCTGCCTAAATCCAATTCACCAACTCAAGCGAATTCAATACAATTTAATTGAGTTAAATAATACATTGATAAATTGATAAAAAACAACCATAAATTTAATTAAATTAAATATTGGTGCGGCAGGAATCTGCAGACTGACGCCATAAAAAGGGTGAAAACTCAACAAGCAAAGAGCTGAAACGCGTCAGCCGATGAGACTTTGAATCCGGCCAATGATCCAGGACAGCTCTGGCAAGGTCACCAGTTCCAACTGCTCTTCCAGGACTGAATCCAGTACAGCCTCAGTTGTCAGTGGATTAGCCAGAACCACGCGGAACACCGTCACCACCTGCCCCTGGTACCGACTCACATCAACCCGCGTGCGGGACACAAAAGTCTTGCCGGCTGCTCGCTGGGATTTTTGAATCAGCTGAGTTACCTGATCGAGCAACTCATTAACCTCGCTTCGGACTTCAGCCGACAGCCCGGGCATCGCGGACTGCAGCCATTCAGGGTTATACCTGTATCCCAGGATGTTTAATGTCGGAGCGACCACCAGCTCAAAATCGGGATGCTGCTCAATCAGAGAAGCAAAGTACCTGGCCCGCTCAAGCCCCTGATCAATCAGTAACTCATAGCCCTTGCGGCCAATAATATTAAGGCCAGCGTGAACCAGTAACGCCATACCGGGACGAGAGCCTTCCAGTGTATGACTGCCGAGATCTTTCGACCCCTGACGAATGATGTACTCCGCGTGATGTTCAATACTGGACAGGCGCTCAGGATCCTTGAACAGCACCATGCCCGCCCCCATCGGCACGTAAAATTGCTTGTGGGCATCAATGGTCACCGAGTCAGCCCGCTCGATGCCTGCGAGCAAGGAGCGATGGGTATCGGAAAACAGGGTCGCCCCACCCCATGCCGCGTCCACATGGAAGTGACACCTCAACTCCTCTGACAGGTCGGCCAGTGCCTGTAAATCATCCACACTGCCAGTCTCCGTCGCACCGGCCAGCCCCACAATACTGAGTACGCCGATGCCTTCGGCCTCCAGCTGTCGGGCTTTATGGCGCATGGCCTCGACATCGACCCGGTAGTGCTCATCCGTATCGATGGCGACCAACTGGTTGCGACCAAGCCCCAAAAGATCCACGGCTTTGGCAAGGGAGTAATGGCCCCGGCGGGATATCAATACCGCCAACCCCTTGAGTCCCGCAGACTGTAATGCACCATACAGCCCTTCACGGGCAATGTTTTGCTCTCCCAGCCGGTGATTGCGGGCTGCCCACAACGCAGTGATATTGGCCACCGTCCCACCTGAACAGAACGCCCCCAGCGCATGGCCCGCGTGATGCAACCACTGATCGTAAAACGTGTCACTCTCAGAAAAAATCAAACGGTGCAGCATCCCCAGTACCTGTCGTTCCATGGGCGTAAACGCTTTGGAAGTCTCTACTTTCACCAGGTTTTGATTCAGTGCCGTGACGATCTTTGCCAATGGCAACATAAAGTAAGGCAGTGCTGAGGTCATATGCCCCACGAATCCCGGGGACGATGTATGCACCGATTGGGACACCAGCTGCTTGAGGATAAAATCTGTGTAGGTTGAAACGTAGAACGGCTGCTCTGGAATGTTCGCCGAGGCAAACTCGGTTTCAATTTCAGACAGGGGTTTTTCGACAGCGACAATGTGCTCGTGCAGGAAACCATCCAGATTGCTGGAGATGGCCGCATCGATTTGAGCAAGGGTCGATTCGCTGGATTCAGGAATGGTAAAAATGCGCTGCAGACTTTCCAGATTTGCCTCTGCCACACCATCAGTACCAATATTCAGCACTGGGTAAGCGGGAACATCTTGAGGTTTATCGCCTGCACTCATAGGGCACCACTCCATGTAAGGGGGTGCATAATATGGGGCTGACGGAATGTCCGCAACCCCACAATTTTCAAAACGGGTTGATTTTTAACCCGCTTTATTCAGCCAGCTGCGCGACGTGGAAACGCAGGTGATCTTCGATAAAACTGGCAATGAAAAAGTAGCTGTGGTCATAACCCGGCTGCATTCTCAATGTCAGTGGTACACCCGCCTGCTCACAAGCCTGCTGCAACAACTCAGGCTTCAACTGTTCGGCCAGGAAGTTATCGGCCTCACCCTGATCCACTAGCAGAGCCCTGGGTTTAGTCTCTACGGAGCGAACCAGCTCGCAGGCATCGTATGCTTTCCACTGCTCCCGGTCATCTCCGAGATAACCGCTCAGGGCTTTTTCACCCCAAGGGCACTGGGTTGGCGCCACAATGGGTGCAAACGCCGAGACAGACCGGAAACGCTGTGGGTTTTTCAGGGCGATCGTCAACGCCCCATGACCACCCATCGAGTGCCCAAATATCCCTGCACGTTGTCCATCCACCGGAAACGAAGCCTCGATCAGGTCTGGCAACTCGCTGCTGATGTAATCGTACATCCGGTAGTGTTCGCTCCAGGGCGCCTGGGTAGCATTCAAATAAAATCCAGCCCCCAGACCGAAGTCATAAGCGCCCTCAGGATCGTCCGCAACGCCCTCGCCCCGCGGGCTGGTATCGGGGGCCACAATGGCCACCCCCAATTCAGCCGCAATACGCTGGGCACCCGCTTTCTGCACGAAGTTTTCATCCGTGCAGGTCAGGCCCGACAACCAGTACAGAACCGGCACTTTTCCGCTGTCAGCCTGAGGCGGCAGGAAAATCGAAAAGCGCATGGTGCAATTGAGTGCCGACGAGGCATGATTGAATTGCAGCTGGCGACCACCAAAGCATTTATTTTCAGCAAGCTGTTCCATAGGTGCTCCTTAACAAAACAATCTTAGTAAAGAACAACAGAGCGAATGCTCTCGCCAGCGTGCATCAGATCAAAGCCCTTGTTGATGTCGTCTAGCGACATGGTGTGGGTGATCAGATCGTCAATGTTGATCTTGCCATCCATATACCAGTCAACAATTTTGGGGACATCGGTACGACCACGGGCACCACCAAAGGCAGAACCGCGCCAAACCCGACCGGTAACCAGCTGGAATGGTCGCGTGGAAATTTCCTGACCAGCTCCGGCCACGCCAATGATGATGGATTCGCCCCAACCTTTGTGACAGCACTCCAGCGCCTGACGCATGGTGGTCACATTACCGATACACTCGAAGCTGTAGTCCGCGCCGCCTTTGGTCATTTCGACCAGCGCCTCAACGACATCGGGCACGTCCTTCGGATTGAGGAAATCGGTCATGCCGAACTTTTTCGCCAATGCCACTTTGGACGGATTGATATCAACACCAATGATCTGGTTGGCGCCAGCCAGTCTGGCACCCTGGATTACGTTCAGACCGATACCACCCAAGCCAAACACCACAACGTTGGAACCTGGCTCAACTTTCGCGTCAAATACTACGGCGCCAATACCGGTGGTTACACCACAGCCGATATAACAAACCTTGTCGAATGGTGCGTCTTCACGAATCTTGGCGACGGCGATTTCGGGCAAGACCGTGTGATTGGCAAATGTTGAACACCCCATGTAATGCTTGATGGGCTTGCCATCCAGAGAGAAACGGCTGGTGCCATCTGGCATCAGACCCTGGCCCTGGGTAGTACGAATGGCCTGACAGAGATTGGTTTTAGGATTCAGACAATATTCACAACCCCGACACTCCGGCGTGTACAGCGGAATGACCGTATCACCGGGTTTCACAGACGTTACACCTGCACCGACTTCCACTACGATACCCGCGCCCTCGTGGCCCAGAATCGCCGGAAACTCCCCTTCAGGGTCATCGCCAGACAGAGTAAAAGCGTCAGTATGGCAGATCCCGGTGGCTTTCAGCTCGATCATCACTTCGCCGGCCTGTGGCCCCTGAAGATCAACATCCACCACTTCCAAAGGTTTACCCGCCCCAAAGGCGACTGCTGCACGTGTTTTCATGATCTGAACTCCTGATGTGACCATTGATTGATAGAGAATAGTATCGATTCCACCCCATGTCGGTGATTATCGATACGGATTAATCAGAATGGCAAACACTATACATTGTTCCCTTAAAAGTAATTAGCCACATAAACATCAAAGGATTGTTTATGCACAGCAACAATAAACACTTTATACTGCGCCCATGAACCGCTGGGCCTCCACAGAAATATTCGTTAATGTCGTCGACAGCGGCAGTTTTTCAGCTGCTGCCAACACCCTTGGTCTGTCCAAATCACACGTCAGCCGACAAATCAGCCAGCTGGAAAACCGGCTGGGTGTGCAATTGATGAAGCGTACTACCCGCCGGCTGTCACTGACTGAGACCGGGCAGGCCTATTACGAACGCTGTAAGAACGTGCTGACTCAACTGGAAGAAGCTGAAAAGGCAGTGCTGGATCAGCAGGAAAGGCCCCGCGGCACCTTGCGCATGACCGTAGCGGGCGCCTTTGGTGAACGCTATATTGCACCGGCGGCTGCCGCATTCATGAAGCTCCATCCTCATATTCAGATTCATCTGGACTTTACCAGCCGTCAGGTAGATCTGGTGGACGAGGGATATGATCTCGCCATTCGAGCCGGAGTCCTCAAAGACTCTTCCCTGATTGCACGGCGGATTGCAGCCCGGCAATTGATTATCTGCGGCAGTCGGGATTATCTGGATCGCTATGGCCATCCGGAAACCATACACGGTCTGAAAAAGCATAACTGTCTGGTAGGCTCAGTCTCCACTTGGCGATTCCGGGAAAAAAACGGCCACCACGTGGATCTGAAAATAGACGGAGACTGGCACAGCAACAACGGGCATGCTCTTCTGGCAGCGGCCAAAGCCGGACTGGGTCTCACGCAGTTACCCGAATTTTATGTCCATGAAGATATTGCTGCCGGGCGGCTGATCCCGGTCATGGTTGAATACCAACCCACGGACACGGCCGTCTGGGCGGTCTATCCCGGCAATCGGCACTTGTCACCGAAAGTTCGGCTGTTTGTTGAGTATCTAGTCAATCACTTCCGCGAAATACAATACTTGTGATGCTATGAAAAAAATTCTGAGTAACATCCCCACCAATATCATTACCGGCTTTCTCGGCGCAGGGAAAACCACTGCCATTCGGCACCTGTTAAAAACCAAACCCGCCAGTGAAAAGTGGGCGGTATTGGTGAACGAGTTTGGCGAGATCGGAATTGACGGTGCGCTGCTGGCAGCCGATGGCTCCGAAATAGAAGGCATCGCGGTTAAAGAAGTGCCCGGTGGCTGCATGTGCTGTGCGGTCGGATTGCCATCGAAGGTGGCCTTAAACCAATTGATTCGCAGTCATCAGCCTGATCGTATATTGATTGAACCCACCGGTTTGGCTCATCCACAGCAGGTCATCAAGCAATTTTCCGGTGCTGAATACCAAACCCTTCTCGATATGCAAACCGTCGTGTGCGTGATCGATCCCTGGAGCATTACCGACGATCAGTTTACCCAACTTCCCGCGTTTCAAAGTCAGGTTGAGCTGGCCGACCATCTGGTACTGAGCAAAGCGGATACTGCGACTGAAGATCAGTTAAAAGCGTTCGAAGCCTTCTGCGCCGCAGAAGAACACAACCGACAGACACAGGGGCGCCCCCTTCGGTTCTCAACCGTTGCCCATGGCCAACTCGACTGGCAATGGCTGACGCACCCGCATCATGCACAGAATCCCGATGCTGCCGTTCGACAACACTTGGGCTTGCGGCCTCCCGTTTCTGCAATCACAGAAGAGACAACCCCTGCCCTTAACGAACCCGTCGATCAACTCACCCGGTTCGAAAACAACACCGACTTTGGTCACAGTTGCGGCTGGCGCTTTCCTGCCGACTGGCTGTTTAATGAAGCTAAACTGCTTGCCTGGGTTGAGTCCTCCGACATTCCGAGAATCAAAGGCGTCATTCACACTGACGCTCACTGGTTACTGATCAATCGAATGCGTACAACGGTTTCCTCGGAAGAGATTCCGGCTGCCGAGGAAAGTCGACTGGAGATGATCCACACCGAATCCGTCGATTGGGATTCGGTAGAGCAACAACTGATTGAATGCCGTACGCCAGCCTCATCGTAGGCTGGCACCTCCCTCCTGTCCGGCGCCAACAGAAAATACCCTGCGCAGCTGTCTGCCAAACCAGCGCCCAAACAAATGACGATCATCGAGCATTCGGTACAGAGCCGGAACCAATAGCAAAGAAATAAACGTGCTGAACAAAACCCCGCACCCCAGAGAAATGGATATGGGGACAAAGAGTTTGGTTGACCACTCTGAAGAAGACATCAGCGGCAGCAAGCCAATAAAAGTGGTAGCCGAGGTGAGGATAATCGGTTTGAAACGCTCACAAGCTGCCTCAATCAGCGCCTCCTCCATGCCCAAACCTTCTATACGCAAACGATTGGCCTTATCAACCAATACCAGAGAAGCGTTAACCACCACACCGGCAAGAGCGACCACACCGATGATGGAAAAGAACACGAAGGTTTCCCCCATCATCACATGCCCCCAGATGGCTCCGATGGCGCCAAACGGCACCACTGACATCACGATCAATGGCTGCGTGTAAGATTTCAATGGAATCGCCAGCAAACCGTATACTGCAAACAACGCAATCAGACACATCAGCCCAAGACTGGCAAAGGCATCGCCCTGACTTTCGGCCTCGCCCGCAAGATTGATCTCAATACCGGGCCAGCGACGTTCCAACTCGGGAAATAAAGACGTTGCCATTGTATTTAGTACAAAATCCGGAGCAATTTGAGAGCGATCCACATCCGCAATGACCGAAATGACCCGTCGGCCATCGACCCGCTGAATTCTGGAAACACCTCGCTGGGATACCACTTGTGCAACGCTGCTGAAAGGCACTTCCACACCATCACTGGTGCGAATTCGCATTTGCTCAAGATTACCCAGACTCCTGCGCTCCGCTTCTGGATAACGAACAAAAACTTTGACCTCGTCATCACCGCGCTGAATACGCTGTACTTCTTCACCGTAGAAAGCCTGACGCACCTGCCTGGCCAGATCTCTGGTGGTGAGTCCAAGATTTCTGGCCTGCGGCAACAACTTTAGCGACACCTCTTGCTTGCCGCCCTCAAAGCTGTCGTAAATGTCAAAAACCCCGGCAGTTGCATAAAGGTATTCCTTGATTTCAGCCGCTGCCCCCTTCAGATCATCCAGGTGCTTTCCGCGAATCTGTAACTCAATGGCATTGCCCGCTTCCAGCGCATTGGCATCGAAGGTCTGCTTGACGGCATTAGGAATAGCACCATTGAGCTCACGCCAGCGACTGGCAAATTCTGAAGTAGACGTACCGGAATAATCTTGTGGTAAGTTAAGCTCAATGGCCATGTCAATATAGTGACCGCCTATCCAATTCCCTTCCGATGTACTGCCTTTAATGATTTCCTTCCCCATGGACACAAAGGTGTGTCTCACTCGGGATTCCAGTTCATCCGGGCCCCGCTGCGAATCCAGTTCCTGAGTCAGCTGCTCAGCAGAAGCCTCCAATTGAGCAATGGCTTTTTCTGTCTCCACCAGTGAAATGCCCTGCGGCAAAGTCACGCTCGCATACAAACGCTCACCGGGCATAGGTGGGAAAAACTGAGCGGAAATACGCCCTCCCGCCATCATGCCTATGGTAACAATGCACACGCCCACGGCCACACTCAGCGTGGTATAACGCCACGCGATCACCTTTTTCAAAAATGGCTGATAGTACTGATCGACAAACGTCTTCAGATTCCCTGCCACCAAATGATCAACTTTCTCCTGTAACCGGTTCAGCCAGACAAAGCGACTGGGCTTATTGGCAGGATGACTGGCCAGATGAGAAGGCAACACCAGCTGTGACTCAATCAGCGAAAAAACCAGCGCAAGAATGGACACAAGACCAATGGGCGCCACCATAGCTCCCAGAGGTCCGGTCACACTCAGCATAGGTATAAACGTAGCAATGGTCGTCAACACGCCAAAGATTACCGGTATGGAAACTTCTTGCGCGCCAGCAATAGCCGCATCCCTGGGAGAAGCTCCTAACTGTTGATAGGCATAGACTCTCTCTCCCACCACCACGGCATCATCAACCACAATTCCCAGCACCAAAATAATCGCCAGAGTCGACACCGTAGAGATGGAAACATCAAACACGGGGAACATCAACAATGTGCCCAGCAAAGCGATAGGAATGCCAGCAGAAACCCAGATCGCCAAGTTCAGACGCATAAATAAGACCAGCACGATAAACACCAGGGCCATACCGCTGACCGCATTATCGCTCAGTGCCTGCATCCGTCCGCGCAGATCTTCTGATTCGTCTTGCCACAACGTGATGTTGACACCTGCCGGGATCCAGCTTTGAGCGTCATGCAGATACTGTTTTACGGCATCCGAAACTTCAATAATATCCTCTTTCCCTATGCGCCGTACGTCGACAATCATGGCTGGCTCACCATCAAATTTTGCAGCCATTTCCTTATCTTCAAACCCATCGACGACATGCGCAATATCCCCGAGACGTACACGTGTGCCATCCCTTTTGGCAAGGACAATAATGTTGGCGAAGTCCTTTTCCCAATAGGCTTTGGCATCAGTTTTTAACAACACGTGGCCATCAAGGGTTTTAACCATCCCGCCGGGAAGATTTAGCGAACTCTCCCGGATGCTGGCTGCGACCTGGTCTAGCGTCAGTCCATGACGACGCAAATTGATTTCAGAAACTTCAAGAGAAACTTCTTCCGGCTTTTGATAAACCAGATTGACCTGACTGACTTCAGGTAAATCTGCAATATCATCTTTGATTCGCTCACCAATGTTTTTCATGGAGTGCTCATCAATATCACCGGATATAACCACCTGCAGCACTGCCAATACTCGGGTATTCTCGGATACAATCGGTAGCTCCGCGTCTTCCGGAAGACTATCCAGCTTATCAATGTCGTTTTTGAAATCCCGGAGCACCTGTGTCTTGTCAGCACCGGTCAGTAACTCAGCGCTGAGAGTACACTTACCCTCAACTGCAGTGGTACGCAGCTTTTTCACACCCTGTGTGCCAGAAACCGCCTCCTCCAACTTGATACAGATACTTTCTTCCACTTCGTCAGCACTGGCCATTGGGTAAACAACCTCAACATTGATAATATCCATGTCCATGTTCGGAAACTCTTCCCGGTGAAGAGTCGGAAAAATCAAAAGGCCACCTACAATCATCAGCCACATCAATAAGTTGGCAGCTACTCGATTATCTACAAACCAGGCAATTACACCTTTCACAGGATATCTCCGTGGGATAATGTCGCTTTCCGGTCAGAAATAACCTCTGTAACCATTTCGACCGGGGCACCTGCTTCGTCCAGTGCCTCTACTTGCATGCCATCGACCACAATACTGATAGGTGATACACAAACCCGATCCCCATCCATCAGTCCGGAAGAGATAATTGCCTCATCCCCTTGGTGACGCAGCACCGTGACCGGGCGAACTCTTAGCCGATTACCCTCATCTACTACAACCACTTCAGAACCATTACGGATTGCGCCACGGTGTAAATGAACCAGATCGTCCAGTGATCGTCCCTCAATCTCTGCCTTCACAAACAATCCCATAGGCAAGCCGTCCGGCAATTCCTCCTGTGTCATCTCAGCAATCCCGTAAACCATGCGCGACTGCGAATCCAACTCAGCTTCATGGCGCACCAATCGTCCCTGCCATTGATGGAATGTACCAGCGTACTCCACAGAGAAATTCACCAATGGCAGAGCTGACCATGCACGGCCATTATTTGTAGTTGAACTGCCTGCAGCTGTTCGAACTTGTTGGAAATTATCGCTCTGCATCGCCATCTGGCCCGAGCTAGCCATAAAAGCCATCTGACGATTAGGGATGGGGAGACGAACCTTTATCATCTGGTCAGCATAAATTTCTGCAACCACATCTCCACGGCGGATGAACTGCCCAAATTCCACTTTTTCACTTCGGACTCTTCCTCTGTACGGCGCTTTAATGACAGTTCGATCCAGATTGCGTTGCGCCTGCTCCAGTGTCAGCCTGGCAAGTCTGGCCTCTGCTGAGAACAACTCAAACTGCCGAGCGACCTCATCAAATTGCGATTCACTTAGTAGCTTTTTCTTCTTGAGCGTATTGCCTCGTTGGAACTCGGATTCGGCAAACTTAAACTCCACCAACGCTTTATCCAGGCGAGCCTGAGCGTTCTCATAATCAGTCTGGTAATCAGCACGGTCAATCCGAAACAAAATGTCTCCAGCCATAAAGTGTCCCCCAGCCTTAAATGCCGGATTCACCCACACCACACGACCATCAACTTCAGGCACCAGAGTAGACTCGGCACTGGGTGACAAGACACCTTCTGAATAGACTTTCAAAGTTTCACGAGATGGTTTAACAGTTTTAACCTTAACCACAGGCAGGATTTTCTTAACGGGTTTGGAAGTAAGCTCGGGCTCAGTGGCCACCAACCCGAAAGCGACAAAGCTCGACAAAAAGAAAATCAGAACCGGGGCAACTTTTTTATTGCGACTACCCTTTAGTACTTCATCGAACATCTGAACAGACAACTTCTGCCTCCTTGTGGCAACCAAACAACACTGAATGTATTGGCCGTATAAAAAACGATTTTTCGTAATTGAACTAGAGAGTTTTAAAATACAGAAATGAAACACTTTCTGATCGTGCCATAACACGCCATTTATACAGACCAGTTTTCTAGACCAAACAAAAATTATCACTGGCTATAAAAATCCGGATAGACACTGGACCATGGCACCCTTATATCCGCTCCAAAACATCAATACACAGCACCAAAAACAGGCAAACTATTAAGCAACCACTCCAAAGTGGTGCAGCAATTCGCTGGTCTGCACAACTGGCAAAAACTGGTCTTTTTCATCCTTGCCAAATTCCAATAATTTACAAACCAGAGCAAGAAAGACTAAACGATCCAAAGAGATCGAACCCTGACTCAGAGATATGTATTAACAACTTTAAACAACAGTAAGGGTCGTCACCATGATTAAAAGACTTCGTACCAACCCACTCGCTACGGCTATCGTACTGGCCTCTGTCGCCACGCCACTTCACTCATTTGGTGCCGTGCTGGAAGAAATCGTCGTAACCGCACAGAAACGAGCACAGGATATGCAAGATGTGCCTATCGCAGTAACAGCGATGAGTGCGGACATGATCAAGAAAGCTGGTATTACCGGTGTTGAAGGTATTGCTGCTCGGACCCCGGGTTTCAGCATGGGTGAGTTCAATCCAACTCAACCTCAACTGTACATTCGCGGGATTGGCTCCAACGGTGACGGTGCTGCCAGTGGTGAACAGTCTGTAGCCATGTTTATTGATGGTGTCTATGTGAACCGTAGTGCCGGTAGTGCTACAGAACTGTATGACATCCAAAGTATTGAAGTCCTGCGTGGTCCACAGGGTACTCTCTGGGGCAAGAATGCTATTGCTGGTGCAATTAATATCACCACCAAAAGACCTTCAGAAGAATTTGAAGCTGGTCTCGAATTGAATGCGGGTAACTACGGTCTGAAAAACTATCGAGGTATGATTTCCGGTGGTTTGACTGACACGCTGGCCGGTAAAGTGAGTTTTAACGAAAAACAGCGCGACGGCTACATAGAAAGCGTTATTGATTCCAATTTCGAACAGGGGGATTTGGATAGCAGCAGCCTGCGAGGCCAACTCTTGTGGACCCCCACAGACTCTCTCGAAGCTCTGCTTACTGTGAACTATGGTACCGACCGTCGTTCAGGTGCAGCTTCTCTTTCTGCAGAATCCATGGAGCCCGATTTAGCCATTATCGGGGCAACCCTGGCCGCAGCGCATGCCGACGGCTTGCCATACGCAGATTTCTATGAGAATTACTCATCCAATGAAGGCTATACCGAAATGGATTCACAGGGTGCCTCACTGCAGATCGACTGGGATCTTCCCTGGGCGACACTGACATCCTTGACGGCCTATCAGGAATCCAAATCAGCTTTTTACAATGTTGGTATGGGCGGAATTGACGCGGATATTTTTAAAGAGTATGGCCCAATGTCCGTTGGTCAACTCGGTCTTTTTGCTGGTTTGGGGTTTACCTCATATGCCGATGAGAATTCACGCTTAATCAGCCAGGAACTTCGCTTGAGTGGTGATACCGACAAGTTAAACTGGCAGGCAGGTGTCTACTACAATCAGGAAAGCGTTCACCGTGGCGAAGGCACGTTGATCGATGCCCCCTCCTTCTTAATTAATGTTGTTGGCCCCGTTCAAGCTCTCGCCTATAACCCCGCTAACGATTTGGCTGATCAGTATAACGACACAACCAGCACAGCTATTTTTGGTCAAGCAACCTACTCTATTACTGACAAGTTAGATCTGACTCTGGGACTGCGTTACACCGAAGAAACCAAAGAATACACCAACATTGGCACCTTGATCGCAACAGAAAACCCGGCTTTGCCACCGGTTTCCAGCGACTTGACCACCGGCAGCCAAGAAAAAACCTGGCGTTCGCCAACTTATAAAATCGTAGCTAACTACCATATTGGTGACAGCACAATGGTCTACGCCAGTGCCGCCACCGGTTTTAAAAGCGGTGGTTTTAACTACGCATCAGCTTTGGGCTCTGCACTCGATGAAGCCTTCAACGAAGAAAACGCACTCAATATGGAAATCGGTTTCAAATCCATGCTGATGGACGATCGTCTTCGCTTGAACGGTGCCATATTCAAAACCGATTACGAAGATCTGCAAGTGTTGCAACAGTTTGATTGTGGCGGTTGTGCTATCCCTCCTCTCGTTACCAAAAATGCGGGTAAAGCCGTATCTGAAGGTATCGAACTGGAAGCAACCTTTGCATTAACCGACAGTCTGCAATTGGCAGGGACCTATGCCTACCTGGATACCGAGTACGTAGAACTGGAAGGTAATTTAAAACAAGATGAAGGCAATGCCCTGCGGAATGCTCCGCGCAATGCCTACACTCTGGTCACCTCTTACGAAAAAGAAATGCCTTTTGGCGGATTCATGGATGCCCGTTTGGAATACATCCACAAGGAAAAAGCCTATCAAGATACAGCCAACTATGAGTCTGCAGCCATTCCTGAATACCGTGTATTCAATACCCGTCTGGCCTACACCTCTGCCGATGAGAAATGGGAAATTGCGGGCTGGGTGAACAATCTGACCGGAGAAGAGTATTACAGCCATAATTACCAGGCCCCTCCATTTGGTTTTATTCACGTTCCGGCCATGCCCCGTACCTACGGTGTGACTGTGACCTGGACTAACTTTTAAACAAACGTTTACAATACCATAGTTGTCTAGTTCTCCTGATGGAGAGTGATTGGCCTATCTCTGATAGGCCTTTTTTTTAGGGCACAGCTAACATTCCCTCTCCTCAGCCTTCATAAGGAAATAGCTAATGAAGACAGTGTTTAAAATCCTGATAAGTTTACTCATTCTTCTGGCAATTACTTTCCTCGCTGTGTACTGGTTTATACAGCCTGAAAAGCCACCTCACAGTCAGGTTTTCATTAATGGTCAAGTTCTGACCATGGATAACAATAACTCCATTGCTGAAGCCATTGCCATTCGGGATGATCGTATTGTAGCGGTAGGCTCCAATAGCGATATACAGCCTCACATTAACGACGATACTGTTGTCCATGATCTGCAGGGAAGAACACTAATACCCGGCATTATTGATGCACACGGCCATTTTCCGGGATCCGGCATTTCAGTCATCAGCGCCGACCTGACCAGCCCGCCGGTAGGTAATGTCCACAATATTGCCGAGCTGCAGGAACGTCTCTTGCAACGAGTTAAGGACAAGGACCACGGTGAGTGGATCACCGGTTTTGGATACGACGACACATTATTAGCGGAACGCCGTCACCCAACCCGTCAGGAGCTGGATGCAGTCTCCACAGATCACCCGATCTATATCACACATGTTTCCGGCCATATGGGAGTGGCAAACAGCCTGGCTCTGGAAATAGCTGGCTATGATCGAAATACGCCAGACCCAGAGGGTGGCGTCATCGTAAAAGATGAACATGGAGAGCTGACCGGCCTGCTTGAAGAAACTGCTGGTCAGGCACTCAGTTTTTTAACTTTGGATATTTCGCCATCAGAGTTCTACGACATACTCACTACCGCGGGGAATGGGTATGCAAGCAAAGGGGTTACCACCGCCCAAAGCGGCGCAGTAGACGGCACCATGTTGCAAGGATTGTATGGGGCTTCTCAACTTGGCTTGATTCCCCTGCGCCTGGAACTGTGGCCACTGTACGATAAACTGGGGGAGCAGATCCTCTCTGGAGAACTGGATCTGGATGATTACAATTCAGATCGGGTGCGTACCCGCACCGTCAAAATCATTGCCGACGGCAGTATTCAGGGCTTTACCGGCTACCTGAGCCACCCATACCACACCCCATTTCGCGGTGACGAAGAGTATCGAGGATATCCCACCCTCCCCCGTGAGAAACTGGCAGACTGGGCAACCCGTTTCAATAAGGCTGGCATACAAATGGCCATTCACGGGAACGGTGATGCCTCTATCGATGACATTATCTACGCCTTTGGTGAAGCACAAAAAAACCATCCTCTATCAGACCCCCGCCTGATTCTGATTCACTCACAAATGGCGCGGGAAGATCAGTTGGATGAGATGAAGCAACTGGGTATCACCCCAAGCTTTTTCACCGCTCATACCTATTACTGGGGTGATCGACACAGGGATATCTTTATGGGTCCGGACCGAGCCATGCGTATGAGCCCAACCCACTCCGCTCTGGAAAGGGATCTTCGATTCAGTGTCCATCTGGATACCCCGGTGGTTCCCATGGATCCCATGCAAATGCTCTGGAGCACCGTCAACCGTCTGTCCAGTAGTGGTGAAGTGATTGGGGAAGAGCAGCGAATTTCACCCATGCAGGCGCTCAGAGCTACCACCATTGACGCGGCCTGGCAGATCTTCCGGGAGAAAGACCTGGGCTCATTAGAGAAAGGAAAACTGGCAGATCTCGTGGTATTGGATCGCAGCCCTCTCGTCGATCCACTGACCATCCGCGATATTAAAGTCGATCAAACCTACGTCGGTGGTGTCAAGATTTATGATCGAGACGATAAATAGACGCACCAGCCTATAAAGAAAACATCTAAATACTTCTTGCAGGAGATGAAAACAGCACAAAGTAAGTCTTGGGCCAATCAGGTTCAAGGCTTACTAAAAACACATTCGAAGCGTTAAAGTCCTGTACTTACTATCAAGAAAAAAAGTTCAATCACGAGATAAATTGATCTCTACATAAAAAGCCCCACGAATATCCCCAACCTGAAACCCGGTAGCCTGGTCATCAGGATAAAACTGTTGGATACGGGTTGCGACCTCCGGAGCAATCGAGTCACCATGACAACCAAGGCACAATCCCTGTGTCGGAATGGCTTTCATGAAGCGATAGATACTGTCACCGTCCTGTTCAGAGATTTCACCGAACTCCATAGCTGAGATCGGAATACCTTGCTGCTGTTGATCAGCAAAATCTTCAAGCACTGACTGCTGCCATACATCCGCCGTATTGGCCGGGTTTCGTACTTTTAAACTGGTGCGTGAAACCTTAGTGCTCAGAGTAATGGCCTGCTGCCGAGTTAAACCCTGAGCATTGAGATGACAAAATTCCACCGCATGGGCCAAGCCATCTTTGGCAATGGCTTGTTGCAATTTTGACTTCAGCTCGCTACCCAGTGACATCGCCGTTGATCGGGCCTGAAGCTGTAAAGAGGTCATCTGTTGATCAACCGCTAAATCTGTTTGATCAGCCCCAACCGCTGGCCCCAAAAGCACCATAAACAACACCATCCACTGACATCGGGAGTAATTGCTCAACCTTTTACTTGATTCCACTTCGCTCTGCTTCAACACGGTAAAACCTCTCATATATTCCCAGCCAAACTCTGCTCTACAAGACTGTCCCACTGGCATTTGATTGAAAACTCTCATTCATGATTTCACTGAGCTGGTACAGACAATACTTGCTCGCCGGGCATTAAGCCAGACAGGACTTCCACTTTCCCTTGGGGATACGCTTTACCCAATCTGACATAACGACGCTCAATACCTTGTTGTCCAGCCACCCACACCAAATCCAGTTGTCCTACATGAGCTACACGCTCGGCAGGCACCAGCAGAATGTCAGCTTCGCCGGCTGGCACTTGCAGACGGGCATACATCCCGGGCAGAAGATCAACGCCCTGCTCCAGTCGGCATTTCACCAAAAAACTGCGGGAGCCAGGATTGCCAGCTGGTACCAGCTCCTCAATGACTGCCTTCAACTCCATGTTGAGCGCAGGAATGGTTACATTAAGCTTTTGGCCCAGTTTCAGAGATAAAGCCAATGCTTCACGAACATTCGCTTCCACCCGCAGGGAGTTGGGGTTATAGAGTGACAGAAGTTTCGTTCCCGGCTGGACGGTATCACCGGGCTCGGCAAAGCGATCGACAATACGTCCCTGGATGGGCGCGCGCACCTGGGCATAGCCGAGGGCGGTTTGCGCTTCTTCTAACCCTTGCTGAGCACTGTCCAAACCCGCGACCAGGGTGTCGTGGTTGGCCTGGGCCTTATCCAGATCTGCCTGCGCCAGAAGACCCCGTTCGCGCAGGGTTTTGGCCCGCGTCAGGGCTTGCTGGGCTTCGGTGAGGCGGGCGCTGACTGACTGCACATTAGCCCTGGCTTGTGAAACTCGCGATTGCAGATCGCCCTGTTCCAGCTCGACCAGTAACTGCCCCTCCTCCACGGGATCCCCGGCGCGAACATGGACTTTGACAATGCGAGCCAGCAAGCGAGACGAAATCAGCGTGGCCTGCTTGGCTTCTACCGAGGCCGGCACCGCTTCGAATAACTCGACCTCTTGCTCCTCCACCGGCACACCCTCTTCCGTTGCCGTCACCGCCGGCGGCTGCAACCCCGGCTCAATCACGTCGTCAAACACTCCGGCCATCCACGCTACCATCAACAGCAGCAGCAGGATTGCCAGCAAAGGAACCAGCCATCGGGTCAGGGAGTTCATGCGTCAGTCCTCAAGGGGGCCGCCTTGTCGAACACCAGCAGGTAAACCACCGGCACGACCAGTAAGGTGAATAAAGTAGAAGCCACAATGCCAAAAATAATCGCCAGCGCCAGGCCACTGAATACCGGGTCCAGTGTAATCACCAGATTACCCAGCAACGTGGTGCCAGCGGTGAGCAGAATCGGCCGCAGGCGAATCGCCCCGGCTCGCAGCAAGGCGTCGTGAATCGACGCCCCCTGCTCACGTTCCTGGGAGATAAACTCCACCAGGATCAACGAATTACGCACCACGATACCGGCCAGGGCAATCATGCCGATCATGGCCGTGGCCGTGAACAACACCGGGTCCGGCGCACCGGCCACCTGCCGCTCACCGATCTGGTTGAGCAACCAGAAGCCGGGCATGATGCCGATGATGGTCAGCGGAATGGCCGACATGATGATCAGCGCCAGACTGGTGGAAGAAGTCTGCAGCTTCAACACAAAAAAGATGCCCACCAGCGCAAACAGGAAGGCCAGCCCCATATCGCGAAACACATCCACGGTGATTTGCCATTCACCCTCGCCGGTCCAGCCAATGCGAATGTCCTCGGGCAGTTGCCAGCCATCTCCGGCGCCCTTGCCAAACAAGGTGCTGAAAAAGGTACGTCCCTGCCAGTCACTGATCTCAGGCGTGTCAGCGCCTTCAAGCAGCGGCTGTCGCAAATCCACATTCACATCAGCGATCACTTCAGCCGGTGTGCGGCCGGACAATTCGGTCATGACGTAGACCACCGGCTTCAGGTCTTTGCGCTGAATGGTCTGGTCAGCGGGCAACGATTGGAACGTGCCCAATTCCCCCAAAGCCACCAGCGGTTGCGGCGCAATGTCGAGGCCACTGTGACTGCTCTGCTTGACGATGCCGGGCTGGCCGCGCACCTGCAGGCGCTGCAGGTCGTGCACAGAGGTGCGCTGTTCCTCGGGCAAACGCACCTCCAGCGGCAAGGGTTTCGCTTCCTGTGGCAATTGCAGGAAGCCGGCGCCGACGCCGACATTGGCCATCAACAACGCCTGGTTGATGTCCGCCGTCGCAATGCCGGACAAGGCCGCTTTCTGTTTATCCGTTAAGAAACGCAGCCGCTCATGTTCAGCCTCCACCGTACTGTCCACTTCCACCACAAACGGCTCGCGTTCGAGTCGCGCCATCACAGTGCCGGCAGCATCCTGCAGTGCCGTATAAGGGGTTAACTCCGTACCGTAGACTTCCACCACCAGGGTGCTTAATACCGGCGGCCCGGGCGGCACTTCCACCACCTTAATGGAAACGCCTTCCGTCGACAGGGCAGCCAGGTGTTCACGCAGCCGCAACACCACACTGTGGGACTGGTGCTGGCGTTCCGTCTTGTCCACCAGAGTCACCCGCAGGTCGGCCATGTTCGGCGCCTGGCGCTGGTAGTAATGTCGCACCATGCCATTAAAGTCCATCGGCGATGGCACCCCCACATAGGCCGCCACCGCTTTCACTTCGTTGAGCTGGCGCACACGGGCAGAGACGTCAACCGCCATGGCTGCGGTCTGCTCCAGAGTGGCACCTTCCGGCATATCAATGACTACCTGCAGTTCGTTTTTGTTGTCGAATGGCAGCAGCTTCAGTGGCACCAGCCGCAGCAGCGGCAACAGCGCAGCAAAGACAAACAAGGCCGCCACCAGCCACAACAACATCTTGGCCCGGCCACGACTCATCAGGATCGGTGACATAACACGCCGATAAAACGCCGCCAGCCCTCCGGCCGCCTCCTCATCCTTCGGCGAAGCGCCGGACAGCAGCTTCATCGCCAGCCAGGGCGTGACCACAAACGCCACCACCGTGCTGGTGATCACACTCACCGGCACATTGAACGCCATCGGCGCCATGTAGGGGCCCATCATGCCGGTGATAAACGCCAGTGGAATAAACGCCAGCACAATGGTGAGTGTCGACATGACCAGTGGCGTACGAATTTCACTGATGGCGGCGACGATTTTTTCTTTCAGCGAGCCCGTGCGTTCGCGCATAAAGCGCTCAATGTTATCCACGCCGGTGATGGGGTCATCCACCAGCAATCCAAGCGAGAGGATCAGGGCAAACAGGGTGACGCGGTTGATGGTGTAGCCAAAGGCCATGTCCAGCGCCAGGGTGACGCCGTAGCTGATGGGCACAGCGATACCCACCACCAGCGCCGGGCGCCAGCCAAGAAACACCGCAATAAACACCACCACGGTAAACACCGCAAAGGCGAGGCTCTGGGCAAGGTTGTTGACCTTGTCATTGGCGGTTTCGCCGTAATCGCGGATGACTTCCAGATGGATGTCGGAGGGCAGAATGTCCGCGTGCAAACGCGCCATCATGGCATGGATATCCTTGGCGACACGGACCGCATTACTGCCCCGCTGTTTGGCCACAGAAAGTGTCACCATCGGCAAGCCGGGTCTGCCGGCGTGAAAGGGTTCGGCAAAGTCGATCCAGGTATAGCTGTCGGGCTCGGCCGGCCCATCGATGATCTCGGCCACCTCCCGCAGCAGCACCGGCTGACCATCCACCACATTGATCACCGATTGGCGCAGTTCATCGACCGAGCGGATAAAGTCGCCGCTCTCCAGTTGCAGGCTCTTGTTACCGAGCGTCCAATTGCCCGCTGATTGCAGCAGGTTGGACACCTGCAAGGCATTGAGAATATCGCCCACTGTGCTGGAACGAGCTGCCAGACTTTCCGGATCGGGCAGGATGCGAATCGTGCGCGGACGCCCGCCCACAACATTGACTTCACTGGTATCAGGCACCGACTGCAGGAAGGTGGATACTTCATCCGCCACCCGCCGCAGCTCGTAATCACTGGTTCGATCCGGATCACTGCTCCACAAGGCCAACAGCAGGATTGGCACATCATCCACTTCCACCGGGCTCACCTGCCAGCGGCTCACCACCGCCGGCACCCGATGCTGGTTGGAATAGAGTTTATTGTAGGTGTTGAGCAGTGAGGTTTCCCGATCCTCCCCCACGTAGAAACGCAATGTCGCCGTGGTTCGACCGGTCATGGTGGTGGAGTAAACATTCTCAACGCCCGGAATCTGCGCCAGCAGTTTTTCCAACGGAATGGTTACCTGGCGTTCCACCTGGGCGGCGGACAACCCCGGCGCCTCCACCAGCACATCCACCATCGGCACCACAATCTGGGGCTCCTCTTCCCGCGGCGTAAACGTCAGTGCCAGGGCACCCAGCACCAATGACAGCAGCAACAGCATCAGCGGCATGCCACCGGAAAGGCTGTAGCGAACCAATGATTCCAACGGGGATTGGGATTTCATAACGCCTGACTTTTAGGAGTAATGAAAAAAAGCATAATTCACACAAGGAGAAGACACAAATCAGGCCCCCCTTCTGCTCAAAGTCTAAAACACAGAACCAGCCAGCCAAGCACAGAATAACTGGCCAGAGGCTTTTATCGTTTAAGCCGTATTTCCACCATCAATTGGAATAGCGGTTCCCGTAATCTGTGCTGCGACATCAGAGGCTAAATACACGCATAACGCGGCAACCTCATCGGGCAGAGTAATACGCCCCGTTGGGCTGTCGGCGTTGTTTTCAATCATGGCGCTGTCATAGTCGATACCACGCTGCTGAGACTCTATCTTCAACATCGGCGTGTCGACATCACCGGGGCAAATGGCATTAATACGGATTTTGTCTTTTGCGTGGTCAAGGGCCATGGCCCTGGTCATTAACACAAGCCCTCCCTTACTGGCACAGTAGGCTGCCGCCAACTGCCCTCCTTGCAATCCCCAATCAGACGCAATATTCAAGATCACTCCGCCCTCTTGTTTCATATGAGGAATTGCAGCTCTGGATAGAAAAAACGGGGCGTTAAGATTGACCCCCATCGTGTTATGCCACTGATCATCTGTAGTTTCTTCTGCCGTATAACGATGAATCACACCTGCGCAGTTAATCAGAACATCCAAACGGCCGAATTGAGAGAGAGCAAATGCGACCAGCTGATCACAGGCCTCGCTTGCCGTTATATCCCCGGTCCAAGTGACAGCACCAATCAGACTCTTCGCCACATCGTTGAGTCTGTCTGCGTCCCGGCCGGCCAATACGACACTGTATCCCTGCGCATGAAAGGATTTCGCAGCTGCTGCACCAATTCCAGAGCTTGCACCTGTAATTATCGCCACTTTAGACATATGAATATTCCTGTGAGTCCTGTAGAAGTTTCGTCAGATCAATTAACCGAATCATGATACAGCACCCTACAAGCTAATTCGCTAAACAAAAAAAGGGGCCAAAAGGCCCCTAAATAGCGTTAGAACTGACGGAGAGTGTCACAAACTTAGAACCGCAAACGGCCTCTCACAGTTACCGAGCGCGGAGCATTAGGGCTTATATCATGAGAGCCGTTAAACAAAGGCACATCGTTGATATAAGTAAAGGTTTCTTCATCTGTTAGATTTTTGCCGATCAATGACACATCCCAAAGGCCAGACTGAGGACCAAAGGTCAGGGAAGCATTGACCTTGACATTGGAGTCATCCAGAGAAATTGGATCAAGGTCGTCCTGACGATAGACTTCGTCCATGTAGTTCAGGTCAAGATTTGAAACCAACTCGTAATCACCAAATTGCTCCAGATAGTTGAAGCTCATGGAAGCTGACAACTTGGGAGTATGAGAAGACGTTTTACCTTCCAGATCGTTAACCGCCTGAGCAGCACAACTGCCATTGTTGTAAGTCAGTGCAATTAAAGCTTTCTCGGCGTCGGTAGCGGCAGCATCGAAGGCACTTTGACGCGCTTCGAGGAACTGGCTGTTGTAACAAGCCTGATTCGCAAAATCATCGTACTCAAAGTCGATCCATCCCAGAGAACCTGAAACCGTCAGTTTCTCTGTGGCGCGCCAACGACCATCAATCTCAATACCCTGAGAAGTGGCTTTAGCAGCATTCTGTACTTCAAAGGTAGTACCGCCACTGAAGATAGAAGCCTGGAGATCATCAAACTGGGTATGGAAAACAGCCACATTCACTTCTGCTGCACCATCCAGCATGGTCATCTTGGCGCCCACCTCGAAGGTTAATACTTCTTCTTCATCGAAGCTCACATCATTTGAGTTTGCACCCACACCACCCGATTGCCCCATGTAAAACGAGTTAAAACCGCCAGACTTGTACCCAGTAGAAGCCGTCGCATAAGCCATCACGCTTTCATTAACATCCCATTGGATATTAGAAGACCAGGTAAAGCTTTTCTCATCCCGAGTCATGCCTGGATCATCCGAGGTATAGCTGTGAGCTGTGAACTCACCCACGGTTTGCGCAAGAGCAGTCACTAAAGGATCGGAGGATTGATTGGTATTACGGCTGCCGAAATCCGCTGCGTAAACCAGTTGCTCAGCTTCTTTCTCTTCTTCCGTATAACGAACGCCAAGAGTCAGTCGAACCGTATCAGAGAGATTCCAGGTACCCTGTGCAAACAACGCCAGGGTTTCAGTATCCTGATCCAACTTGGCGTAACGATTGACACCAGTACCTACGCCGTCAAACGCTGCAGCCTGTGCACAGGTATTGGCCAGAGCAGCATTACCAAAGGCAGAAGTGTTAATGGCGGTCTGAACTGCGTCATTAGCCACATAAGCACTGCCGTATGCAGCCCCCAAATTAGCCTGGCAGCCTGCATTCAGGATGCCTTGCAGTGCAGGCAGGTTAAAGTAGGACAAACCATCAACGGTCATATCCTGCTGTTGATAAAACAACCCGGTAATGTATTCGAAACTGCCGCCGGCTTCAGACGCAAAGCGTACTTCCAGACTGTTTTGTTTGAAATCTTCAGTATCATCAAAACGTAAGCCGTTCACACCGGAAAAGTCGGCATCCAGGAAACGATCATACTGATACTGAGAGTGTGCCAGAATTCCCGTCAAGGTACCGGCTTCGAATTGGGTTTCGACAGTAATGGAAGCTTCCTGGCTATCGCCTTCCATAACGCTGTCCGAACCAAAGTCCATCACAGGTCCTGAATTACCAATAAAGGATTCATCACGGCTGTTGAATGAACCGAGCGCTTCCAGAGGACCCGCTTCTTTCATGGTAAAGCCCATAGCACCATCATCGAAACGATAATCTTCGTAACGGAAGGTCAACAGAGTAAAGTCACTGACATCCCATTCCAGAGTTACCCGAGCTGCCTGTTCATCTTTCAATGGGCCTTCTTTGTCGTAGTAAAGGTTATCAACCCAACCTTCGTCCATCTTGCGATCCATAACCGCCAGACGAGCCCGCAATGTATCAGTCAAAGGACCAGAAACATACGCTTCGATATCGGTTTCATCAAAATCAACATTGTAACCCGCTGAAATCTCAGCCTCGAACTCATCGGTTGGTTTTGCTGAATGGATGTTCAATGCACCTGCGATGGTGTTTTTTCCGAACAGGGTTCCCTGAGGACCGCGCAGAACCTCTACCATCTCGACATCCATAAAGGCATTACGAATCTGGACACCACGGCCACGGTAGACACCGTCTACAAATGTACCGACAGACTGCTCAAAACCCGCCTGCTCACCTGAAGCGATCCCTCGGATGCTGATTCGATCACCAACTGCACTTTCTGTCACCGAGAAGTTGGGCACATACGCGGAGACATCTTCAAAATTATTGACACCAGAGTTGGCCATTTTTTCAGCGGACATTGCGCTGACAGAAATGGGGACATCCTGAAGACTTTGTGTACGCTTTTGTGCGGTAACAACCACTTCTTCCAGGGCTAAATTATTTGCCAGTGCCGCACCGGAATTTCCTGCCACACCAGCAATCACAGCACTCAACAAGGACATCTTGACGGTTTTCATCTCTCTTCCTCACACTTATTTTATTAGCAATTATTTTGCTTTTTTAGTTACTTCTATCTCTGAGCCTAATCACAGGACGAAAAAACCCGTTAAAGCCCTTAGCGGGCTTTAAGATTAGGAGTTATGGGATTAAATCAGGGAATTAATTCAGGATTTCCAAATCACCTTGACGCCAAGGTTCAATGACAATCTTGGTTTGATCACTACCGGCTGCCAAAAGATCAAACGCCTTGCCAACACCATCTATACCAACCTTTCCGGTCAACAGAGACTGCCACTCAACATGACCATCAGCGATGGCCTGCAGACATTCTGCAAACTCTTCTGGCGTATAGTAATAAGTGAATTTAAGATCAAGTTCCTTAACGGTCGCGTAGGCGTAGTTAACGGATGATTCAGACGTGTGAATACCTGTAACAACCAGTGTTGATTTTGGCGGGCATCGCTCGATAAAGTCTTTGATAATGCGAGGTACACCAATGCATTCAAAAATGAAGACTTTACGCTCACCGGCAACGCTGGCAGCCAGCTGCATTTCGTCCTGATCTTTAGGATTTACAACATGCTGGGCGCCGAACACTTTGGCTTTTTCCAGCTTATCTGCCTGCATGTCGGATGCTACGATGTTTTTGATACCACGCCGGTGTAAAGCAGAAATCACTGCCAAGCCAATAGGACCACAACCGGTGACCAGAGCCACATCTTCCGCCTGAATCTCACTTCGATTTACAGCATGCAGACCAACCGCCAAAGGCTCAGTCAAAGCCGCTGCCTCAGCTGGTACATGGTCAGGAACAGGCAGCAACAGAACCTCATCCATGATGAAGTACTCTGAATAAGCACCTGAAAGCCCAGGAGTCACACCAATACCGGCGTTATTCTGTGATACCAGAAAAGGTATTGAAGTTACTTTGCTGCCAACGGGCAAGCTTTGTTGTGTATCAGGGCCATAACTGACGATCTCTGCGCAATACTCATGCCCCAACATCACTTCAGTGTGCTCATCCTGTTGGCTACTCATCAGGCCGAGCTTTTGGTAAAAGGCAAAGATTTCTTTGTAATGACGGGTTAAATGTAAATCGGACCCGCAGATTCCACAAGCCAGGCTTTTGACTAACACCTGACCCGAAGCAGGCACAGGGATATCGGCAGTTTCAAGATGGATTCCACCATCTCTCATTACCAGAGAATTCATCTGAGTCATTATTCTTTACCTTCGGTATTACCCGCATGATCGGGCAATACCGCTCTCTAAAGGATTTATGTAATGTGATTATGCCGTATTAGACGGCGTCAACTATTTTCAGTCGATTGACATTCCAGCGCCGGCTTTAGGCTTGATATAGCGCAGCTTGTCGATACCTTGTGCTTTGGCGACTTCCACAACAACCTGTTCAATCCAGCCTGCATCCATGATGTTCATGAAGTTGCCATCTTCATCAAAGTTCACATTACAACCGGTAATTACCATAAAACCATCGGCACCTTCTTCGGAGTCTTCCGGACAATGGAAGGTATGGATTGAACCGCCTGGCTCGTACAGGTAAGAACCTGCTGTTTGAGGCTGATCAGGATACTCCAGATAATTCCAACGACCAGCGGTGGTGTAGAAATGCACCACACCAGTGTGGAAATGCTTTGGCAAAGTCACGCCGGGTTTAAATTTTGCACGAATGACCCATATACCATTTTCTGGATCCAGGAACAGTGGCCAGACATCCACACCTGGTAAAGCCTCTTTCACTATAGGCTCTTCATTGGTATTCAGAGTTAACAGTAAATCCTGGTGATTAATAACGTCAGGTAATGCCATGATTATTTCTCTCTTTTACAGGTTATCGCTAAGGATAGTGAGCCCAGTCGCTATAACATCGATCGACCGCGACCCGGTTCAGTTTTTATCGTTGCAGTAAGGGGTATTTGAAATTGGTGAAACCATCTCCGGCATCCACAGTACAACCATTGATGCAGTTGGCTTCGTCACTCACCAAAAAGGCAGCGACATTGGCAATTTCTTCAGGCTGGGTAAAGGTTTCACGCATTTGTTCACGACGGATGTGCTCCCACAGTCCCAACGCTTCATATTGACGCAGCAATGGAGTGTCTACCCGCCCTGGAGCAATGGCACAGACGCGAACATTCAGAGGCGCCAATTCCAATGCAGCGTTTTTGGTCATCATGTCTACAGCAGCTTTACTGACGTTGTAGGTAAACGTCATTTCGGAAGCCATTTTTCCGTAGACAGAAGAGGTGTTGAGAATAACGCCTGGGGTTCCGAGCTGTTTGAATTTCTTGGCCGCAGCAAGTATGCCGTAGTAAACACCTTTCTGGTTTACCGCAGTCACACCGTCAAAATCGGCAACGGGATCGTGATCAATCAGCATCTTGGCACTGCCGATGCCCGCGTTGTTTATGACGATATCCAGACGGCCAAAGTGATCACAGGCTTGCTGGATCATCCCTGCAACCTGATCGTAATCAGTCACATTGACAATACAGGTAGCCACAGAGTCGCCAAACTCTTCCTGAAGCCTGGACAAACCTTCCTGAGATAAATCGGCTGCAAGGACACGCGCCCCTTCGGCAACCAGTTTTGAAACTATAGCGTGGCCAATACCGCCACAGGCACCGGTGATGACAGCGACTTTCTCTTGCAGGCGCATAGTAGACCTCTCTCTCGATCACTATTTATATTTATTTAGATTGAGCAAACTATAGTCACCTCCACCCCATAGGACTTGACTTTTTACGAAGATAAGTTGATATTTTGCGAGTCAACTTATCACTTATCAGGATCAAAGCCATGTATTTAGTGAGAAGTGGTGCTGTAGATGGCATAGAGAAGCTGATTCACGATCTGGGTGAAAACCCCATCGAGCTGATTGAATCCCTGGGTTTACGCCAGTCGCAGTTCAGAAACCCCAACACCTATATTGCTTATAATAGGGTAGCTGAGCTAATGGAACTCTGTGCAAGACGTTGTCATGCGCCATTCTTTGGCTTACTACTGGCACAGCGTCAAAACTCCAATGTTCTGGGTGACTTGCCGGTTTTGGTGTCACGGGAATCCACTGTTGGCGAAGCTCTGAACGCCGCAAATCAGTACCTTTATCTGCATGCCTCAGGGGTAAGGCTGGAGCCACAACCCCACGGGGATTCCATCCGGCTATCCCTGGTCATTAATCTCACCAGTTCCCAGGGCATTCACCAATTGATGCAATTGAGTGTCGCTCAAATGGCGATCTTTGTTGCCGACCTCATCAATACCGATCAATTTTCTTTTATCTTGCACTTCATGCAGCCAGAACCTGATGACCTGAGCCAGCTTCAGAAGTTGAATTTTCAGCACATTAAATTCAACCAACCCTTCAATGGCCTGCAATTACCCAAGATTAAATTGGAGGGACGGAATCATCAGGACCAGGCAGCCCTAAATAAACACTTCGTTGAATATTTGCACCACTTGCAGAACCGCTATCCAGACAACCTGGAAAACCAGATCAAGGACGTCATTGGCCGCCTCCTCCCCAGCGGAGATTGCAGTGTTGAGCAGGTCGCAGCGACACTGAACATGCACCCTCGCACGCTGCAAACCAAACTCAAACAACTGGGCACCTCTTATCGGGAGATATTACAAGCCACCCGACAGGATGTTGCCGAGCAGCATTTGCGCTACAACTCGGTAAACATCACTGATCTCGCCCTTCAACTCGGCTATTCCGAAGTCGCCGTCTTTAGCCGACACTTCAAACGCTGGCTGGGAAAATCACCCAGAGAGTGGCAGAAAGCCGAGAGAGAAAAGCGATCTGCTGCTATCGGTAACGAATAACGCCAGATCACCTCTCTTGCCTCAACACCAGGCCTGTTACCAGCCCGGCAATCTCACCAATAGGTCTATACTCATCTCATTACGTTTAATCCTCCGCGCCACTATTCGAAGGGGCGGCTTAAATAATGAGCAGTGGGTAATTCATGACGGATGACCATCCAGCAAAGACAGACAAGACTCTGAACGAATCAGAGCTTTCTCAAATCGACGCCTTCTGGCGAGCCTGTAATTACCTAGCCGCAGGTATGATTTACCTGCGTGACAATCCATTACTCAACCGCCCACTGGAAAAATCTGACCTTAAACAACGGCTTTTAGGCCACTGGGGGTCCAGCCCCGGGTTGTCATTTATCTACACCCATATGAATCGGCTTATCAATCAGTTTGATATTGACGCTATATTTCTGGCAGGCCCAGGGCATGGCGCCCCCGGTGTATTAGCTCCAGTGTACCTTGAAGGGACTTACTCCGAAATCTATCCGGAGGTCAGCCAGGACGCTGAGGGGATGAGCCACCTGTTCAGGCGCTTCTCCTTTCCCGGTGGTATCGGCAGTCACTGCACACCCGAACTGCCCGGTTCGATACATGAAGGCGGCGAGCTGGGCTACAGCCTCTCCCACGCCTTTGGAGCCGCTTTTGACAACCCAGACTTGATCGTCACCGTTGTTGTCGGTGACGGTGAAGCGGAAACCGGTCCACTGGCGACTGCCTGGCACTCCAATAAATTCCTCAACCCTTTGCGTGACGGGGCCGTGCTGCCAGTACTTCACCTGAACGGTTACAAGATCAATAACCCCACCCTTCTTTCCCGAATTCCACACGACGAGCTGGCTTCTCTCTTTCGCGGGTACGGCTGGAAACCCTATTTTGTAGAAGGCCACGAAGCACAAGCCATGCATGAGGCAATGGCCACCACTCTGGAGGCCTGCCTGAAAGACATACGAGCACAACAGCAACAGGCACGCAGCAGCGGCATAGCCCAACGCATCATCTGGCCAATGATTATTCTGCGCTCACCCAAAGGATGGACTGGCCCTGAAGTCCTTGCCGGCAACAAAATTGAAGGGTTTTGGCGGGCTCACCAAGTGCCTTTACCCGGTGTTCACCAGAGTGATGAACAGTTCCAGATGCTGGAAAACTGGTTGCGAAGTTATTGCCCGCAAGATCTGTTTGATTCTGAAGGCCGGTTACAACCCCACATCAGGGATGCCGCACCTAGCGGGCCAAAACGGATGAGCGCGAGCCCACACACCAATGGTGGTTTCTTAAAACGTGAACTCAGAATTCCTGACTTTAAGAATTACTCTGCTAATGTTTCGCAACCCGCCAGGAGCCGGGCATTCAATACAAAACCTCTCGGCGCAATGCTGCGGGACATCATGCTCAAGAATCCTGAGAATTTTCGCGTTTTCGGACCCGATGAGACCACCTCAAACAAACTGGATGCCATCTTTGATGTCAGTAAAAAATTATGGCTGGCAGAGTATTTGCCTGAAGATGAAAATGGTGGGCAACTGTCCCGAGATGGACGGGTATTGGAAATGCTATCGGAACATACTCTGGAAGGCTGGCTGGAAGGCTATCTGTTAACCGGACGTCACGGTTTCTTCGCAACCTATGAAGCTTTCGTCCACGTCATTGATTCCATGTTTAACCAGCACGCCAAGTGGCTGGCCATAGCCAAACAATTGCCCTGGCGATTACCCATTGCCTCACTCAATCTACTGATTACATCTACTGTCTGGCGACAGGATCACAATGGCTTTACGCATCAGGATCCCGGCTTTCTCGATCTGGTGGTGAATAAAAGTCCTTCTGTGACCCGTATCTATCTGCCACCCGATGTTAATTGTTTGCTTTCCACCGCCGACCATTGTTTACGCAGTCACAACTACATCAATGTCATGGTCTGTGATAAACAGGAACACATTCAATATTTACCGATGGACGATGCCATAAAACACTGCACCAAAGGATTGGGAATTTGGACCTGGGCCAGTAACGATGAGGGAAAGGAACCCGACGTGGTGATCGTAGGATGCGGTGATATCCCCACCAAAGAAGCTCTGGCCGCGACTGACTTGCTACGCAGACACTTTCCGGATTTAAAGGTGCGTTTTGTCAATGTGGTGGATTTGCTGCGCCTTGATCCCGAACATGAGCACGGACTCTCGGATCAGGATTTTGATGGTTTGTTCACCCGGGATAAACCCATCATTTTTAATTTTCACGGCTACCCCTGGCTCATCCACAGACTGGCCTACCGCAGAACCAATCATCGCAATTTGCACGTCAGGGGCTACCGGGAACACGGCAACATCAACACGCCACTGGAACTCGCTATTGTGAATGAAATCGACCGCTTCAGCCTGGCAATTGAAGTCATAGACAGGGTCCCTCACCTACAGATTCGCGGCTCTCATGCAAAACAGGCTTTCCGTGATCGTCAACTGGAGTGTCAGCAGTACGCTCATCAATATGGTGTTGATTTGCCGGAAGAAGATAACTGGGTTTGGACACATGAGTGATATAACCATCCATGATTTACACCTTTCCAGACAGGTCCGAGGTCACCTGTGAGTGACACCATTACAACTCTGGGAGCAGCACTTGGCGGTTTGGGGCTTTTTTTATTAGCCGTCAGTATGATTACCGATGGGCTGAAACAAGCCGCCGGTAAATCCCTTAGGACAATACTGGCAAACTGGACCAATACCCCTTTGAAAGGAATTGCGTCTGGCTTCTTCATGACGGCAATTGTGCAATCTTCCAGCGCTGTTACCGTTGCGGCAATAGGCTTCGTTAATGCCGGCCTGCTCAATATGCGCCAGGCCCTGGGTATTATTTACGGGTCTAATATCGGAACGACCATAACTGCCTGGCTGGTAGCCATTTTGGGCTTTAACCTGAATATACCCGCTTTCGCCTTACCCCTGATCGGCATTGGCATGTTGATCAAACTCATTCGGCAAGATGGGCAGGCCGCATCCTTTGGTTTGGCCATTGTGGGATTCGGGTTATTTTTTATAGGAATTGACGTTTTAAAAGCCGCATTTGAAGGAATAATCTTAACCTTTGATATCTCACAATTTACCGCTGAGGGCTTATCAGGCATCGCCATGTTCCTGCTCATCGGAATTGCCCTGACCGTACTCACACAATCCTCCAGTGCCTCCATAGCTTTAACCATTACCGCGGCAACGTCCGGCATCGTGGGTCTTTACGCGGCAGCAGCGATGATCATTGGCGCTAATGTGGGCACCACGTCAACAGCAGCTATTGCGACAATAGGCGCCACCTCTCACGCAAAACGCGTGGCCCTCGCTCAAGTGATTTTCAATGTGGGAACAGGAGTAGTTGCGCTTTTCATCCTGCCCCTGATGTTTTTAGTTATTAAAGGGCTAAGCCACTTCCTGGGGTTATCGACGATACCGAGCGTGACTCTCGCGTTATTTCATACTGCATTCAATGTGATTGGCGTCATCATGGTTTACCCCCTTAATAATCGCCTGGCCGATTTTTTGGAGCGCCGCTTTATCAGCCGACAACAGAAACAAATGCTTCCAAAATACCTGGATAAATCTATCGCCAAAACCCCTGTTCTGGCGGTAAATGCCATCACTTTGGAATTGATTGATGTCAGCCGACGTGTCCAGGCGCTCATTGCCCAGGCTCTCTCGTCAACGCCGATGACAGATCAGGATCACCATGCCGAAATCAATAACATACAAAGCCTTCTGGCCGAGGTTGCTCGTTTTACGGTGAGTCTGGAACGACGTTCACTGTCCGACGAAACCATTTCTCAACTAGCCACCCTCCTGAGGATTAACCAGTACCTGTTATCCTGTACCACACTGTCCGCAGGACTCCCTGATTTGCGCACATTACAAATGGATCTGGAAGATCAGGAAGTAAAAACCAATATGGAAACATTCCTGAAAGCTGCATCTCACTATATTCAGCAGGACTATCTCCCAGATGGAGAAACACCCTATCAAAACGGTAACCCGGATCAGGCTGAAGAAGATCATGCGTCTGACAACATCACCATTGAATTTAAAAAAGTACACACATTACACAACGAGACCAAAGCACGGTTGCTTTTAGCCGGAACCCAGAATCACATATCCATTGATAAAATGCTTGAGTTGATCGAGAGATCTGAAAACTTGCTGACAATCAGCAAGCAGTGGCGCAAAGCAACCAACAACTTGCGCCGTTTGTACCGTGATTCGGGAACCACGCACCAACATCTGACCGCAATCGAAGACCTGTCTTCCAGTATTGACAGCCTTGCGCATGACGACGGTGATACTCATGAAACTCGCAGTCTTGAAGAAGCAAAATAACAGGAGGAAAAATGGCCACATTAACTTTTTTGGGCGCAGTTGAAGGCGTCACCGGCTCGTCGTATCTTTTAACAGTCAACGACACATGCATACTCCTCGATTGCGGATTATTTCAGGGACGCAGACAGGAAGAGGAAGCCAACCTTAAACCCCTTCCCTTCGCACCTGTGGGGATAGATGCTGTTGTGTTGTCCCACGCCCACCTGGATCATTCCGGACGGCTGCCTCTGCTGATAGCACAAGGTTATACCGGCCCCATTTACATGACTTATCCCACTCAGGAATTAATTGACGTCCTGCTTAATGATGCTGCCTCGCTGCAGGAAAGAGATGCCGAATGGGAAAACAAACATCGGCGGAGAGCAGGTAAAGAAGATATCTCTCCATTGTACACACAAGAAGATGTCGCGGAGACGTTAACCTTTTGCAAAGGGAAACCCTATAATCAAAGATTTGAGATTGCAGACGGTGTTGAGATCAACTTTCTCGATGCAGGGCACATTCTCGGCTCGTCCATTGTAGAAGTATTTATCTCTCAATCAGGTGAGAAGAAAAAGCTGGTATTTTCAGGGGATCTGGGTAACTCACAGGCTGCCTTGTTACGTGACCCTCAATCAGTAAGTGACGCTGACATCGTTTTGATGGAATCCACTTACGGGGACCGAGAACACCGTACGATGGAAGATACTCTGGAAGAGTTTGAAACAGTCATAGAAAATGCATCGAGCAATGGAGGCAATATTTTAATTCCCTCATTCGCGGTTGGACGAACTCAGGAAATCATCTTTCGCCTGGGCGAACTCTACCAGAAGGGCAAGTTAAAGCATCAGGTTGTCTATCTTGACAGCCCTATGGCGATCGCAGTGACAGAAATTTATCACCGCTATCAGGACGTCTACAACACCGAAGACAAAGCGCTGATCAAGCATCAAGCCAGTCAAAGTAGCCTGCATACATTTTTACCCATACTGCGATATTCCACCACGACCGCAGAATCCATGCAGCTTAACAAAATTGAGAGCGGCGCAATCATTATCGCTGGCAGCGGCATGTGTAATGGCGGACGTATCAGACACCATTTAAAACATAACCTGTGGAGAAAGCAGTCTCACGTTATTTTTGTCGGCTTCCAGGCTATAGGCACACCTGGCCGGGCCTTGGTCGATGGTGCCAGTACCTATAAAATCGGCGGTGAAGAGATCGCGGTGAAGGCTTCAATTCATACGATGGGTGGGTTTTCTGCCCATGCCAGTCAATCCCAACTGATCAATTGGCTGAGTTCCCTAAAACCGAAACAACCAAAGCTATATCTGGTTCATGGAGAACAAGAAGCCAAATCCGCATTACAATCGGCACTGAGCAAACACGGCTGGAACGCAGAAATACCTGTGCTCAATCAGACCATTGAGCTCTAATCCCGTCAGTCACCCCCTATTTTTTCCAATTTCCGGGTAATCCAAACATTATGAAAGACCCCAAACCAACGAGCTGTATTTTCCCCAGTGCAGCAGACGACGCTGTGGCGGCTGAACGCACACCGCCCCACAGTAACTCCTACCGTCTGGCTTACAGTGATCCGGACTTTCTCCACCGGGATGATCTACGGGCAGTGCGTCTGCAACTGGAGTGGTTGAAACCTGATTTGATACAGGAAGAACTGGATATCAATTCCACCGCAGTCATTTTTGGCGGAGCACGCTTTCAGGAACATCATGAGTCACAGCTACAACTTAAAGAAGCCGAACAAACATTGTCATTGGAGCCTGATAATCCTCAACTGATCAAGAAACACCGAATTGCCCAAAACAGATTGAAAAACAGTCAATTTTATGACGAAGCCAGAAAGCTTTCACATCAGATCACGCAGGCGTCACAGGCCTGTGGCGGAAAGGACTTTGTGATCGTAACCGGCGGAGGCCCAGGTATTATGGAAGCTGCCAACCGGGGAGCTGCAGATGCCGGCGGCAAAAGTATAGGCCTGAATATTGTGCTGCCCTATGAGCAAAAACCAAACCCCTATGTCACACCCGGACTGTGCTTCCAGTTTCACTATTTTGCCATACGGAAAATGCACTTTTTAAAGCGAGCCAGAGCATTAATCAGCTGCCCCGGTGGCTTTGGTACGCTGGATGAACTCTTTGACACCCTGACTTTGATTCAGACTCATAAAATCCAACCGGTACCCGTCATTTTAATGGGGCGCGAATACTGGACTCAACTAATCAATTTTGAATTTTTAGTTGAACAGGGAGCCATCGACGAACAGGACCTCGAACTCTTTCATCTGGTGGATAATGCCGAGCAGGCCTGGGATATTCTGGAAAAGCACTGGTTTTCAGATTAGCCCTTCCAGAGCCCGCCAATTGGCTTAGTGTCAGGATTGATGATTAACAGCCTTGGGGCTGTTAATCCCCACTTCGGGGCGCCTGCGGCGTCTAAATCGCAGTGCGATTTATCGAACCGGGGTATTGTTAAACCTCTCTTTCCTTCGGTTAATAAAAAAGGGCCTACCCTTTCAAAAGAAAGATCTGAGAAACATGGTCGGGATTGATGATTAACAGCCTTGGGGCTGTTAATCCCCCCTTCGGGGCGCCTGCGGCGTCTAAATCGCAGTGCGATTTATCGAACCGGGGTCATTGTTAAATTTCTCTTTCCTTCGGTTAATAAAAAAGGGCCTACCCTTACGGGTAGGCCCTTTTTTATTAAATGGCGGAGAAGGAGGGATTCGAACCCTCGATACCGTTTCCGATATATACCCTTAGCAGGGGCACGCCTTCAGCCACTCGGCCACTTCTCCAGGCTGCTTGTTTGATGAGCTGTGGGCTCATCAGCAACACGGCCGGCATAATACCATATTCGCCAGAGAATCAAAGACTTGGAATCAAATAATTTGGAAACAGACAAACGCCTGGGCAAACCCCACCCGCCTTGTACACATGTTGATCAGCCTCAGGCATCAACCGGCAGATACGAAAAAGCCCGTATCAGAACGGGCTTTTTCGTGTATACATTGCAAGAGGACTCAGTCGTGCTGCTCCTGATCTTCTTTTTCACGCTGTATACGCTGATAGATCTCTTCGCGGTGCACTGCGATTTCTTTAGGGGCATTAACGCCGATACGTACCTGGTTGCCTTTAACACCCAGTACTGTAACGGTTACCTCATCTCCGACCATTAATGTCTCGCCAATACGGCGGGTCAAAATCAACATGGTAAATCTCCTTCAAGCATCCTGTGAAAACAACGGACAATATCACCGGTGATACCGTTGTCGGTGTCTTACCCTAGCCCTTACCGCTTCTTGTATTGTAAATGTAGCGATATCACTGTTCGTGTAAGTATTGTCCAGCTTTGCCAAAAAGAAAATCAACAATGGCACTTCAGAGCACAAAACATCATAAATTATGATGGTTTTGTGTCTGATTGGCTCAATAGCCATCCCGAACCATTAGATTCTTTTTAGTAAAGCTTAATTTTCGATCGCTTCCAGTCCAAAGGCCTTATGCAAGCTGCGTACGGCCAGTTCCAAATAGCGTTCGTCGATAATGACAGCAATTTTAATTTCAGATGTGGTAATCATCTGAATATTGATATTGTCTTCTGCCAACGCATCAAACATTTTTGATGCGACACCTGCGTGAGAACGCATACCCACACCAACGATGGAGACCTTGGCGATCTTATCGTCAGCGATAACTTCCCGGGCATTTACATCCGCACACACTTTTCCTAAGACTGTTTTTGCTTTCTCCAGATCGTTACGATGCACGGTGAAAGTAATGTCGGTTGTACCATCCGCTGATGCGTTTTGAACGATAACATCGATCTCGATGTTAGCCGCACCAATTGGGGCCAAAATACGAGCGGCAACTCCCGGGGTATCGGGAACACCAGCAACTGTTACTTTTGCTTCATCACGGTTAAAAGCAATACCGGATACTACAGGCTGCTCCATATCGGAAAAGTCCTCATCGAGGGTAATCAAGGTTCCAGGACCATCCTGGAAACTGTGCAATACACGTAGCGGAACATTGTATTTGCCCGCAAATTCAACGGCGCGGATTTGCAGAACTTTAGAGCCCTGACTCGCCATTTCCAACATTTCTTCAAACGTAATCTTATCGAGTCGACGAGCACCCTCACAAACCCTGGGATCTGTTGTGTATACGCCATCAACATCGGTATAGATCTGACACTCGTCCGCTTTCAGAGCGGCTGCCAGTGCAACACCCGTGGTGTCAGAGCCGCCCCGCCCCAGAGTCGTGATGTTGCCATGCTCATCAACGCCCTGAAAACCAGCTACAACAACCACGCGGCCAGCATCCAGATCTGCCCTCATATTTGAGACATCAATATCCTGAATTCGTGCCTTGGTGTGGGCACTATCTGTCAGAATTTTCACCTGAGTCCCAGTATAGGAGCGAGCGTCATAACCGCGCTTTTTCAGCGCCATACACAGTAACGCAATCGTTACCTGCTCACCGGTGGAAACCAGCACATCCATCTCGCGGGAGTCCGGGTTCTCCTGAATCTGATTCGCAAGACCAATCAGACGATTGGTTTCACCACTCATTGCGGAGACCACAACGACCATATCATGGCCTTGCTCACGGAATTTGATCACTTTTTCAGCGACCGACTCAATCCGCTCAACCGTGCCGACCGAAGTACCACCGTATTTTTGTACAAATAAGCTCATCGACAACCTGCATCAACGTAACAGGGGCTCTTATTTATTGATCAGCACAGGTCGCTAACTGGACCATCAATTGATCAAATAAGAGCCATAACAAAACGGGCGCCAATTAAACACTACTTTGGCCTGAAAGTTAAACAATTGCGGCTGCTTTTGAGTATCTTTTTTGGCCAAAATGCCAGTGAGAATCAGTTACCCACCTAACACTTACCCCAACTGCTCTTTTACCCAGTTTTCTACTGACTTCAGAGCTTCAGGTAATGCGGCGATATCGGTTCCGGCCCCTTTGGCCTTATCCGGTTTGCCGCCACCTTTACCTCCGACCAGTGGAGCGAAGAATTTGATCAGATTTCCGGCAGAGACCTTATCCTGAAGATCGGCAGAAACACCGGCAATCAGGTTAATTTTCTCGCCGGCAGGGCTGGCCAAAAGAACCACAGAACTGCCCAGTTTGTCTTTAAGTTGTGCCACGCTGCTGTCCAGCGCCTTCATGTCAGCACCGTCGATCTGGCTTGCCAACACCTTCACACCAGCAACCTCTATGGCCTGGGAGACCAAATCACCACTGGCCGCAGAAGCCAGTTTGGCCTTCAGTTGCTCCAACTCTTTTTCCAGCTGACGGTTCTGAGTCACCAGTTGACTGACCTTATCACCCAGAGTCTCCGGACGGGCTTTAACCAGCTGGCTGACCTGAGATACCAACGCTTCGGTATCATCAAACAGTTTCAGGGCTTTCTTGCCGGTAATGGCTTCAATACGACGCACGCCCGAGGCAACCCCGGATTCGGAGACAATACGCATCTGACCGATATCACCGGTACGCTGAACGTGAGTACCGCCACACAATTCAACAGAGAAACCGTCACCCATGGACAAAACACGGACTTCATCGCCGTATTTTTCACCAAACAGGGCCATGGCGCCTTTTTCCTGGGCGGCGTCCATATCACACAGTTCTGTTTCAACCGCGGTATTGGCCAGAATCAGCTGGTTAACCCGCGCTTCAATGGCTTTGATTTCTTCAGGCTTCAATGCCTCAAAATGAGAGAAGTCGAAACGCAGGCGCTCTGAATCGACCAGGGAGCCTTTCTGAGTGACGTGCTCACCAAGGATTTCACGCAAGGCGGCATGCATCAGGTGAGTCGCAGAGTGATTCAAAGCGGTCGCTTGACGAACGTCCTGATCCACAGCTGTATCCACTGTATCCCCTTTGTTGAGGGAACCCTGCAAGATTACGCCTACATGCAGGTGATGACTGCCCTGCTTGGTACAGTCACGAACTTCAAAACGGCCTGCCTGGGCAGTCAAATAACCGGTATCACCCACCTGACCGCCTGACTCGGCATAAAACGGCGTGCGATCCAGCAGGATCACGCCCTCTTCACCTTCCGCCAGAGAGCTGACCTCTTCACCGTCTTTATAAAGCGCGGTGATGGTGCTTTCACCGGCAACCGCATCGTAGCCAGTAAACTCAGTTTCGCCTTCCAGCTTAAGGCCAGCGGTGTAGTCCACTTTAAAGGCACCAGCGGCACGGGCACGGGCACGCTGTTCAGCCATAGCGGCTTCGTAACCTTCCTCATCCACCGTCAGGTCACGCTCGCGGGCGATATCAGCCGTGAGATCCAGTGGAAATCCATAGGTATCGTAAAGCGTAAACAGTACATCGCCAGGTACGACCTTGCCTTTCAGCTCTTTCAGAGCCTCTTCCAGTACGGCCATACCTTTATCGAGAGTTTTCTCGAATTGCTGTTCTTCGGCCAACAGGACCTTTTCAATCTGGGCTTGCAGGGCATTCAGCTCTGGGTAGGCATCACCCATCTGGATAGCCAGACCGGCCACCAACTTGTGGAAAAACGCTTCTTTTTGCCCCAGTTTGTGTCCATGACGAATTGCACGACGAATAATACGACGCAGTACATACCCGCGCCCTTCGTTGGAAGGGAGAACACCATCAGCAATCAGGAACGAACAGGAACGGATGTGATCGGCAATCACACGCAGAGACTTATTCTCAAGATCCTGGGTACCTGTTTTCTCGGCCGCATCTTTCAGCAGGGCCTGAAACAGATCGATTTCATAGTTGGAATGAACATGCTGCATCACAGCGGCAATGCGCTCCAGTCCCATCCCTGTGTCGACGGACGGTTTGGGCAGTGGCGCCATATCGCCATTGGCACTGCGGTTGTACTGCATGAAAACCACGTTCCAGATTTCGATGAAACGATCGCCATCTTCCTCTGGAGAACCTGGAGGACCACCCCAGATCTCTTCACCGTGGTCATAAAAGATTTCAGTACATGGGCCACAAGGACCGGTATCACCCATCGCCCAGAAGTTATCAGACTGGTAACGGCCGCCTTTATCGCCAATGCGGATAATACGCTCCTGTGGAACACCGATCTGGTCTTTCCAGATACCGTAGGCTTCGTCATCTTCTTCGTAAACGGTAACTGTCAGTTTATCTGCAGAGATATTGAGCCAATCGGACGACGTCAGAAATTCCCAGGCGTAATGAATCGCATCCTGCTTGAAATAATCGCCGAAGCTGAAATTACCCAGCATTTCAAAGAAGGTGTGGTGACGCGCGGTGTAGCCCACGTTTTCCAGGTCGTTATGCTTGCCACCGGCACGCACACAGCGCTGGGAGCTGGTGGCGCGACTGTAGCTGCGCTTGTCATCGCCCAGAAAAACGTCTTTAAACTGCACCATTCCGGCGTTGGTAAATAATAAGGTGGGGTCATTGCCCGGTACCAGCGAGCTGCTGGGGACGATCTCGTGTCCTTTGCTCTGGAAAAACTGCAAATAGGCGTCGCGTATTTCTGCGCTCTTCATAAACTCTCGATCCGATGGCTGGCCGTTGGACAAGAGCCTATGCCCTTGCCCGATTTAAAAGCGCCTAAGTATATAAGAAGCCAGCCAAAACACCGAGTCCCGAGGAGACTTTTTACCCGGATTTTGCTTGATTTTTGCTCGCGGACACAGGATTTTCGGAGCTTTTGGCCGCCACAGGCGCTTGGGGAGGCGCGAGACGGTAGAGAAGGTTGGGTTCACTGAGGATATAAAGCATACCATCGTCGTCCATCGTAACCCCTTCAGCCTGAGGAACACTTTCCCCAAAACCGGCTCCGGAATCAGACAACGACAAACGGGAAACCTTTCTGCCGTCAGTGGTTGTTTCGGTTAACGCCTTGGACTCATCACTGAGCACGAGCAGGTGGCCTGTTCCCTGATCGAAGTGCAAACCTGAGAGATCGCTGTTGCCCAGAGAATTATCTTCCATAGACCAGGGGGTGGTGATGGAAAAACTCAGCGCATCAGGATCGACCGCACCCGCAATCCGGTAGATTTCACGAGGCTGACGTTCATTCACGACATACAGGCTTTGATCTGCGGCGTTATAGGCAACCCCCTCAAAGCCCTTGTTGTTCTTTTGAGTGAGAGGAAAAGAGACACTTCGTCCGTTAGCCCGGTTCAATGTGGTTGTCTCAGCATCGATGCCGACAATCACCACACTCCGGTGATCCTCTTCAATAATGGCATAACGCCCATTACCCAGAAAAACCATCCCTTCGGTATCGTCAAAGCCTTCCAGAGGTATCTTTCTCAATTCCTGCCCCTGCTTATCCATTTCAACCACATAAGGAGGATTGTTGGCTACCGCAAACAGAGAATCCGTATCCCTGTTATAGGTTAAACCTGAGGCGTTATAGGTCATTATTTGCAACTCTATCGGTTCCCCCACGAGACGATAGTCAGCCAACGCAAGGGTTTTACCTTGATAGGCCTCTGCAAAAAGACTGCTCCAGGAAGAAACAGCCCACCAGCCACTCACGAGAAATACTGCGGCGGCCAAAGTAGTCAGATACTTTTGGAAAAGGGATAAATTATTGTTGTAGGCTGTCACTAGCCGTCGTGCTTGCCAGGCTGTCCTTTGCCAGCGACTGATCGTCACTGCTGTCATGTGCTGCACTCGTTATATATTGGATGTATATATTGGGATTTGCGAGGGCAGTATATGGAACCAATGTTTACGGTTATGTGACCAACAGCAATTCACACAGCACCTGTAGAATCTGACGCCTGAATTTGCTAACCAGTCGGCACAACATTCAACAAGCAATGAAGGAATTACCGTTTTGTGAAAAGAGGCCTTTACATCAGGCAAAAGCCTCAAAATCAAATGGAATTCTACGCCAAAGGCGTGAGGAAAAAGCGAGCAATTTGAGCGCTAGAAACCCAGCTGAGCCTCAGTAAAGGACTTACCACCGAGAATATGCAAATGAAGGTGGAAAACGGTCTGACCGGCTTCTTCACCATTATTAACGATCAGGCGGAAAGCATCACCGACTCCGTTTTCTTTGGCTATCTCGCCAGCCTTGACCATTAACGCCCCCAGAAGCGCCTGATCTTCTGCCGTAGCATCTACCAGACGAGGAATCGGTTTGCGAGGAATCAGCAACAGGTGCACGGGAGCCTTCGGGGAAATATCCTTGATACAGATGCAATCATCGTCTTCATAGACTTTATCTGCTGGAATTTCGCCATTAATAATACGGGTAAAAATAGAGACGTCCGACATTGATTCACTCCTTAATGCTTACTTCAGCTGGCGGGGTTACTGGCTTGGTGGGCTTCTTTCTCTTCCAGACTGATCTGACGGGCCTCACCTTCCAGCATCACAGGGATACCGTCACGAATCGGGTATGCGAGACCACTGGCCCAGCAGACCAGCTCTTGCTTGTCCTTGTCATATTCAACCGGGGCTTTGCTGACCGGGCACACCAATAAACTCAACAGCTTTTTATCTATCATAACTCTGTACCTGACTATTACAGGCGCCTATCTTACTGAACCTGTTTGGTCTTGTCTGCGCTTTTGTCTTGATTGGCTGCTGCTCGGTCTTCCGCCAAAACCTCACTCATCGGTGGCACCAGAAATGTTGGGTCGACCCGTTGATCAAACCAATTCATACGCCAATCCAGATGGGGGCCCGTGGCGCGCCCTGTGGCTCCAACCTCAGCAATTTTATCGCCTTGCCTGACTTCCTGACCGTCTTCTACTAACAGTTTGCTCAGATGCATAAACGTGGATGACAAGCCTTGCCCGTGATCGACTATCAGAGTCCCACCGGAAAAGAACATACCTTTATGCGACAACGTCACAATACCATCTGCGGGAGCACGAACCACAGTCCCCGTCGGCGCAGCTACATCCACACCATAGTGAGGCCGTCGCGGCTCACCGTTATAAAATCTCTGACTGCCATAGACTCCAGAGATACGGCCCACCAAGGGCCACTGAAAAGCCTGTCGGTAGTGCTGCAAATCACTGTTCACTTTTCGTGCAACAGCGACTTGAGCCCCCTCCTCCCGTATACGGGCCAGATATTTGGGATCAGGATTCACCGTCTTGGCCGGAACACCTTCAACCCGCTGTATCTTGTACTCCCGCGGCTGTACCGGATACTGAAAGTCCGTTGAGTCACCTGCAGCAGTTTTGACCGTCAATGTGGCAGTTTCCGGAAAGTCTCGCCCCAACCCCAGCACAAAATAACCATCAGAACTGACAGGCACCTGACGATCCAGGAAGTACAGGCTGTCACCCCTGGCCAGCTGCCCACGAAGTATAGAACCCTGCGCCCAAACTCCATCAATCACAGGCTTGCTCACATTAGCATAAGCGCTCACAGGCAAGACTAACACCCCCCCTGCAACCACCCTGCACAACCAGCGTTTCCAAACCGCAAGCTTCATACTACCTCCCAAAGTGCTGACTCCAGGTCGCGCACTCATTCATAATCAGATAGCAATTGTTTTACATCAATCACTGTTTTCAAGTAAAAAGCCAGCGTAACATAGCCCGGGCAACCGTTCTGAAACGACTGTCATCCAGTAGATGACGATCACAGCCCAAAAGCATTCTATATGACCGATTTACCTGATTCATCCATGCCTTTTACACCGCCATTAGGGCTACGCAACCGCCACATTCAAAACATTGCCTCCAGCGTAGGCTTGCGCAAGTGGCTGGTCAATCAGCAAACAAGGGAGCTGCAAAAAGACTCGCAGCCTGTCATTCTGCAAGGCGAGAACAATGCCCGCCTGCAGGGGTTTTACAATCCTCAGGACAAGGCCGATTCTCTGGTGATTTTTTTGCATGGATGGGAGGGAAGCAGCGATTCGTCATACATCTTATCAGGGGCCAAAACCCTGTTTGATCAAGGCCACGCGGTGTTTCGACTGAACTTCCGCGACCATGGCGATACACACCACCTCAACAGGGAGCTGTTTAACTCAACACGCCTCTCGGACATTACCGGGGCAATAGCTGACTTGCAGCAAAAATACCCCCATAAGCACTACTATCTTGCGGGATTCTCTCTGGGTGGCAACTTTGCCCTTCGCACAACCATAGCCCAAACAGAGCACGCTTATCGCATCGATCGTACAGTTGCGATCTGTCCCGTCATTTGTCCACACGACACCATGAACAATTTAAGCTCGGGTTTTCCGCTCTATGAGAAGTATTTTGTGCGCAAATGGAAGCAATCCCTGCTGAAAAAGACCAAACATTTTCCAGAATACGATTACATTGACCGCTTAAAACAAGTGTCCAACCTGAAAGAGATGAATGAGTTCTTCATCCCTGTTTACACCCCTTTCAACGATTGTGAAACTTACTTTGACGCCTACCATTTGCGAGAAGAAAGGCTGGGTAAACTCACCACGCCGACCACCATAATTACCAGCGAAGACGACCCGATTGTTCGGGTCAATATGGTTCCGAGGACGCCATTGAGTGATCATCTACACGTTGAGGTGACCCGCTACGGCTCTCACTGTGCCTTTCTGAAAAACTTTAAAATGCAGAGCTGGATAGATGATCGTCTGGTCAGTTTGTTTCAGCCAAAAAAATAAGGCGTCGAGAGTGAAAGTCCCGACGCCTTATGAGTCCTTGCGGTATCCCTTTGGAGCAAGGGATCAATCCACTATCAGATTTCCATCATTAAGGAGCTGCTGGATAATCTGTTGATCAGCACCGCTATATTCAACCCCCTCGAGAATCACACTTTGCGTGTCGGTTCCGGCTCCAGCACCATCGACGTCCACAGTGATTGTGGTATTGCCGGTGTTGCTGTCAAAACTGAAGTCCAGGTAGTTATCCAGAGTTGCGGGAGAATCATCTTCGCCTTGAAGTAAGTCAGCAAAGTTGAGGACATCACCGCCGACACCAGCCTGGAAATCCGTGATGGTATCTATGGCGCCAGCATCCTGTACTTGCCAGCTAAAGGTATCCTGACCGCCTTCGCCAGTCATGGTGTCACTACCCAAGCCGCCATAGATAACATCATCACCATCAGTTCCCAGGAAAGTACTGCCTTCTGTACCCCCAACAATAGTCTTGGAATAGCTACTTCCATCAACCACTGTCACCTCAAAATTAGGGCTGAAATCATCTGCCAAGGGTTCGTCCGTTGTGAGATAAATTTTATCCACCAGAGATGATGTATCTGTTTCCAACAAATCGGAAAATGAAGTCAGGTCATAATTACCCTGTTCGTCAGGAGAGATTTCTGTATAAGCACCATTCTCGTCAACAACCGTCAATGACAAGACGGTTATATCGTCAGGAAAACCTCCCAGCATCAACTCACTGACAGCTTCTTCAACACCAACCACATCCTGGATGGGTGCATACAAATCTATCGGATATGTATAAGTAGGAGAACCTTGAGCATCGACGTCAAATGACACATAAGAGATTTGGTAACCATTGCCGGTACCAGAATTTCCAAAAATGACAGAAGAAATATCTGAATCATAAGTCAAGCTGATAGTATCGCCACCATTACTAAACAGATTACCATCAACATAAGTAATCACTTTGGCTTCAGTGACATTAGCCAGAGAGATGCTTGAGTAATCTACGATCCAGCTACCGCCGCCAGTTAGATTTGCCGTGAGAGTTTGGGTTGCTCCACCCGCCATAGTGAACTGCAATTGAACCTGCAGATTAGAGTCTAAAACCGTAGTCCCATTAACCGATATCACCTGACCAGAGACAGTGGTGTCTTCCGCCAGATCTGAAAGTTCCAAAATAGCTCCTATGCGAGGTGTATCATCCCCCACATTTTTAAGCCTCATCGAAACAGCTTGCATACCCGTAGGGAAACTAATGCCAATTTCTTCAGCTGTCTCAATTCTAAAGTTGGAATCTGTAGCTGAATCTACCCCCAGACCAGCACCTGAATTGTAAGTAAATATTCCGTTGCCGAAAGTCGACAGGGTTACACCATTAGGGAAACCGTACTCACCCTTACCTTGCAACGTTCCTCCGTCAGTGCCCGTGAGATCCAATATACTAACGACTGGCTCACCAATCGACACAACAACTGCGCTACCAGGAATCGTATCGGCAACAGGCTGAATATCGAAACTCATGGTGTAATCCGAAGACTGTACAACACCACCATTCGCTGTCGAACCATCATCGACCAAACTGTAGGTAAAATAACTATCTGGAGTATCACTGACATCAGTAGCTGGTTGATACACCAGCAATCCAGCAGCAATATCTTCTGCTGAGACCGTAGTTTGTGAAGTCAGTTTCACACCATTAAGATACAGCTCGCCCGAATCAAGAGAAGTACTTGGAACATCAACAATGACACTGACTAAGTTATCTCCATCCTGATCATTGAACGCAAAATCACTTAATGTGAGCGTGTATGCTTCGTCCTCTTGAATTTCAATGGTTTGATCGCTACTTGAAGGTGCTCGACTTACTTCTGCTTCAATAACACTGACGGTAATAGAACCCGCAGACTGTGCTGTGCTGCCATTCTCTCGCTCTGTCGCAGTTACTGACACATTCAGATCAAAACTCTCTGCTGGTGAGTCGATATAGGCAACGATTGTCAGATTATTTAAATCCCAGTCTGTAACATCCACCGAGGAGGATTCAGCTGTCGCAGTGAAACTATTCATACCATCAGACAGGATCGCCCCCACAGGAATTGCAGAAATGGCTACAGACAAGAGCTCGGAACCATCGGTGTCAGTCAGACTCGCGTCAATATTCGGCAAATGAATTGCGGAGCCTTCCAGTCCTTCAGCCAATCTTGCTGGGTAATAACCCCCGTCGCCTGCATTATCGACATAAGCACTATGTTGACCACCTGCAGATTCGAGGGCATTAAGATCGGTGTAAGTTGAATATTCGGAAAGCGATTGTGGAGCCCCTCCCGAATCGGATAAGAGTACACTGGCGTACCCCTCACCTGCCCCGTTATAAGCATAAACTTCAAGTGTATAGTAACCACTCTCCGTCGGTACAAAACCATCACTGGTGTAATCATCCCAGTTGTTGTAATCAATGGACTCTAACGTTGTTCCTCCCAGCTCAATGTGGAAGGTATCGTCCTGATAGCCACTAAATACATAAGAGTGCCCAGCCTCAAGATAAATGAGACCTTTCAACGTCAATGCATCATACAGGTCGACAGATACTGCTTCTGAGGAAGTATTTCCACTCCCTAAAGCTGAAACAGTAGTCACTGAAGACGGTGTATAATAAGAAGTCAACTCAGTTTCAATAGCACTGGCATCATGAAAATCATCACGAGGCAGATTGTTGTAAACTGACAAAAACAGACCATTGCCTACTGGTGGCTGATAACTATTATCCTGACCAGCCTGGTCACCAACGGCTGTAGTGCCTATCTGCAAGATTGGAGTATCAGCCACAGGGATTATATTAATCTGCATGGTTGCTTCGGTACTGTCCAAGACCCCGTCAGACAAGGTATAGGTGAAGCTTGCAGCATTCGCACCTGAATCCGTAGCTTCGGGTACATTCAACTCCGGTACATAACGAAACTCACCTGCGATTAGCTGATCAGCAGTCACAACCGTATTAGAAGCAATTGTGTTCCAATCAGTACCATCAAACACCTGTAATTCACCGCTAGAAGGTATAGCTGTGATGGTAATAGATTGAAGTGAGTCACCATCGACATCGCTGAACGGAAAATCTGACGCACTGAAGAGGCGAATAATATCCTCATCGGTTTGGATGGATGAGTTGGTGATTGTTGGGGCATCATTGGTGCCCGTGATGGTCACAACGATGTCGTGCGCCGTGCCGTCCGCTGACAACACAGTGAAGGTTTCTTCTTTCGTATCACCTTCGCCCAGGTACTGAACGTCGGCATTCGCAACCGTATACGTCC
>NZ_JAHKRS010000011.1 GCF_018863235.1 Pseudomaricurvus albidus | reverse complement strand
TGGTATCGTTCACCTTCGGTCAGCTGCTTATAGCTCATTGTGTTATTTCCTTTGGCGAGAAAATGGCACCGAACTATATCAGCTGGCCGTCCTCACTAGGAAATTGCACTCATTATCCGAAACCGCGACGCTTTTTTAACAAAGGAAATAACATTATGAAAAAACTTTTATCATCACTCACGGTGTTGTTCGCAGCTGTGAGTATGCAAACCCAAGCTGCTCCCGAAGTCCTGCCAATGTACCCCGAGGCAATGAAGAAGGCGGCACTTGAGCTAATCCCCCCTTTTCCCGAGGAAGTAATTCTTAAAGGCAAGCAGAAAAACTGGATGAAAATCCTGCATCAGGGTGAAGTGGTTGTCGCACTTTATGAATCAACGCCAGCCCTCATTGAGATCAAGGAGCCATTCACCTACGACGAGTATGTCTATGTGCTCGAAGGCGAGGTGACTTTGACCCATATCGATGGCACTGCACAAACCTTCAAGAAGGGTGACAACTTTTTGGTGCCCAAGGGCTTTTTAGGCACCTGGGATATGCCGAGGCACTATCGTGAATTGATTGTTGTTGAAACCAAGGCCTGGAATGATGCCGAAGGCTAATATCTTGTAAAAATCACTTTTACGCGGCGTCACTTTTTGTGGCATATGGCCATTTCAAGGGTAGCGTCGCGCGCCTTTATTAATTACTTATTACTCAGCTCCCCCTCCTCATGCCGTACGAGTTTATTTTATTGCAGAAGCGGCGGGCCCACCCAGCAGTTTGAGTGTCGAGTAGAACATCGGGATTGTCTTTTCCGAGAGGCCGACCCACTCCGCCTGGTACTAGGGCGACGCTGAGCATCGGGGGGCAGAACTTGATATCGCTTGGCTGCTGGCCGAAGGGTTAACCCTGGAAGCGAGCATTGCCTATCTGGAAGCGGAAATCACTGACTCCGACCAAATCGGTACCAGCCAGGATGGTATTGCCTACTCTATTGAAGGGATGGATCGTCCCAATACCCCCTCCTGGAGCGGCAACCTGCGCGCCCGCTATGAAACATCTGTCAGCAGTAATCTGCAAGCCGCCTTTATGGTGGATTACAGCTACCGGGACGACTCCTCAGGGTTCATTGGCAGCGAGGTGGACGAGGCGTTCTTCGCCAAAGACGGCTACGGCCTGCTAGGCGCGCGCGTCACCCTAGAGCCCGACGACGGCCGCTGGGCTGTGGCGCTGTGGGGCAAGAACCTCGGTGACAAGGAGTATGTGAGGAGTACCACCGGCGATGACTTAGGCGACTATATGGACATTATGGGTCGGCCGCGGAGCTACGGGGTGGACCTGACATACTCCTGGTAAGGCATGTTAAAAGCGCTACCGCCTTTTGAGGGCCAGTATTCTGGCCCTTTTTAAGGATTATCGTCGAGCTCCGATGGAAAAACGCCCTTCTCTTTAGCAAGAAATACTCGGTGTCTCCGCCTAGAGCCCCCTACCTATGGCGCGGAGATTAAATGCGTTTCTAAACCTGCAATTTAGCCTGGCTCTGCTGGCTGGATTTTCTTGCCACTTATTTTAGCAGACTGTTAAAAAACCAAAAAATGAGACAATACAGCTTTTCCGGGCAAGACATAAGCAATACGCGGCGATTCAATCAAACACCTCTATACCCCCAGAGCAGCTAATTCGCACCATCCTACTGCAGATTATTTTCACCATCCGATCAGAGCGTCAGCTTGTAGAGAGCCTGGATTACGATTTGATGTTCGCTGGTTTGATGGCCTGGTTCAAGGCGCTCTCGATCATCGTTCGGGCCTCAAAAGCCTGCCTTCAACAACCTGTTAAGTGGCACTATTTGTTACTGCAGCTGACCAAGAATCCTCTTCGCCTGATCAATCACTGGCTTGTCCACCATCATGCCGTTGATAGAGACAACTCCTGATTCTGATTCATTGAATACGGTAATGACTTCACGGGCCCAGGCAATCTCCTTCACTGAAGGAACAAAGGTTTCATTGATACATGGCACTTGTGAAGGATGAATAGCCATCTTTCCTTTAAACCCTAAACGCGAGACCTTCGCTGCCTCCTCGCGAAGGCCATCCTGATCCCTGATCTCAAACCAGGGGCCATCAAAACAATGTATGCGTCGAGTGCTGGCTGCAGCGATAATACCGTTGCGCGCAGACAGTAAGGCGTCCCAGCTCATATCGCTACCTACGGTGGCTGCAAAGTCTGCAAAACCAAAGCCAATGGCAGACACGCAATCGCTTTCTCGCACTATAGCGCGAATATTCTCCAGCCCTTCAGGGTTTTCAATCAGCGGCATGATGTTTAGACCGGGGTACCGACCAAGTATATTAACTACCTGACGTATTTCGAAGGTCGAGTTCACCATGGGTAACACAAGGCCATCGGGTAAGGTATGCGTGTCCGCGAGCTCCGCCAATGCCAATAAATCTTTCAAGCCATCCGCTGTGGTGAGCCCGTTGATTCGCAGAAAGCAATAGGGACGGGCTTGGCCAGATTTGTGTAAATTTCGATTGATGATGAATTCGAGGGCAGCGACGCGAGCTTGATCTTTGTCACCAGAAGCCACCGAATCTTCCAGGTCAATGCAAAAAATATCTGCGCCGCAATTTTCAGCTTTTGTGAATCGCTCAGGTGAACTGCCCGGTACAAATAATAAACTGCGCATTAAGTTTGCACTATTCATTATTGAACGGCCTCTCTAGAGGTGTTAGAAACCGAAAACTCTTCACGTACAGCGGCCGTGTCTTGACCCAATGCTGGCACGGCTAAACTGGGTACTGGCTGCCCCCCGAAGGCAACACCGGTCGCGGTTAGTGTCAATTCCCCACTGGGAGAGTTAACAGTGACCTGACTTAGCTGCGGGTGATTTAGCACATTTTTCAAGTCGTTTAATCGACCATAGGCAATACCCGCGCCACTTAGCCGCTCAGCCAATTGCTCTTGATTAAACGCGGAAAAAATCGAGTTGATTTGTTCATCCAGCAAGGCTCTATTGGCTACACGATTGACATTGCTATCGAACCGAGTGTCTGTAGCAATCTCTGGGCGTTCCAAAACAGCATCGCAGAGCATTTTCCATTCCCGTTCATTTTGTATTGAAAATACCAGCTGCTTGCCGTCGCCCGCCGTGAAAACACCATAGGGCGCGATGCTGGGGTGGCGAATCCCCATTCGCTCTGGTGCACGGCCGCCGTAGGCCTGGTGGAGCAGCGGTACGTTCATCCAGTCTGCCATCACGCCAAATAAAGACGTGGTGACATGGGTTCCCTGGCCCGTTCGGCTTCTTGCCAGTAAGGCCCGAAGGATTGCGCTGTATGCGGTAAGCCCTGTCGCAATATCACAAATTGATACGCCGACTCGAGCCGACTCACTGCCCGTACCCGTAATAAAGCTTAAGCCACTTTCTGCCTGTACCAGAAGGTCGTAGGCTTTCATTTTGGCGTATTCGCCGCTTTCTCCATAGCCAGAGATGCTGCACATCACCAGGGCTGGGTTAATTTTCCGCAAGGTGTCGTAATCCAGGCCCAGCTTATTAACAGCTCCAGGCTTAAGGTTCTGGATAAACACATCCGATTCTTTGATTATTTCAATCAATAAGGCTTTGTCGTCATCATTCTTCACGTCCAGGCAGACTGATTGCTTGCCTCGATTTAGCCACACAAAATAGGCACTTTCTCCATGCACGACGTGATCGTAGCGACGAGCGAAATCACCCTCTTCACGCTCTACCTTTATCACCCTTGCGCCGGCTTCAGCCAATAAGTTGCTGGCATAGGGAGCAGCCACTGCCTGCTCCAGGGAAACGACTAAAAAACCATCCAGATCTGACACTAAAAACCTCTTAAATGTACTTGTAACTCAATCACGCTAGCGGCATGACGACCCAAGGCAATTGAGCAAAGGCAGTTATGGTTTTGAGCGGCTTGAACATTCATCATTTAACAGTTGTTAACCGCCCATAAAGCATTGACTCTTTGCACTGAAATCTTTGTATACTTTGAAGATGATTGGCGTAGACGTCAAAGATAGAATTCCTATATTGGCTATACCAATATCATATAGGCACACAAATTAAGGATAAACATAATGTCGTTATTCCATCTTTATGGCTCTGCACCTAAATAACAAATTCAAGCGAGCAACTGAGATATTGCCCTGTCCTGATATAGGTTTAACGTATAGCCGCTATCGACAATCAATATTGTTCTTCCGAGCCTATTTGCTGCACTATAACAGCTAAATTCGTTACGTTTTAATCGATGCAATATCGCCATTTTGAGAGGGTATATGACAGAACTCGCCAGCACTGACCTAGCATTTAACAATATTATCGATGGCAAACTTGTTGCTGCTTCCGATGGAGCGACAATAGATGTGCTGAGCCCCAGTAATGGCCAGGTTTTTGCCTCTATTTCACGTAGCAGTCAATTGGATGTGGACAAAGCTGTTAAGTCGGCGCGTCGTGCTTTTGAATCCGGTACTTGGGGCAAATTGACAGCGCTGGAGCGTGGTCGCCTTCTTATGAAACTGGGAGAAAAGATCCTGGAGAATCATGAGGAGTTAGCGCAGCTCGAGGCGCTGGACACCGGCAAGCCGATGACTCAGGCCCGTGCAGACATTACTGCTGCTGCACGTTACTTTGAATTCTATGGCTCTGCGGCGGATAAAGTCCATGGCGAAACCATTCCCTATGTGGACGGTTATACAGTTGCCGTTGTACCCGAGCCTTATGGTGTGACCGGCCATGTAATCCCCTGGAATTATCCCGCGCAGATGTTTGGCCGAACCCTAGCGCCAGCATTGGCAATGGGTAACGCGACGGTTCTAAAACCGGCTGAAGAAGCCTGCCTGACTCCCGTTAAACTCTCCGAGCTGGCGCTCGAAGCAGGCTTTCCGCCAGGCGCCATTAATGTTGTCACCGGCTATGGGCATGAGGCTGGTGCAGCGCTGAGTGAACATCCAGATATCGACTTTATCTCCTTCACTGGCTCACCTGATGTGGGAACAATCATTCAGTGTGCAGCAGCAAAAAATCATATCGGCTGTGTGTTAGAGCTGGGGGGTAAGTCGCCACAGATAGTATTTGCCGATGCCGATTTGGAACAAGCCTTGCCCGTGATAACCAACGCTATTATTCAAAATGCGGGGCAGACCTGTTCTGCTGGTAGTCGATTATTGGTACAGCAGGACATTTTTGAGCAGGTGAAGACAAAGCTGGTAGCACGGTTTTCAGAGCTTCGTATGGGCAGTCACGAGATGGATTTGCATTGCGGCCCCTTGATCAGTGCCAAGCAGCAGCAACGCGTAAAGTCCTTTGTTGATCAGGCGGTAGCCAGTGGTCTGCCCTTGTTAGCGCAAGCTCAATTGTCCCCTGATGCGCCTGTCGATGGTTTTTATCAGCCAGCTGCGCTTTTCGGCCCAGTACCGCGGGATCATATATTAGCTCGCGAAGAAGTGTTTGGGCCCGTGTTAGTCATGATTCCTTTTGCCGACGAAGCCGATGCGATTGAGCTTGCCAACGATACAGATTTTGGCCTGGCCGCTGGTGTTTGGACAAAGGACGGTGCGCGGCAGATACGGGTAGCCAATGCCGTACGGGGCGGACAAGTATTTATTAACAACTATGGTGCCGGTGCCGGTATTGAATTGCCATTCGGCGGTGTTAAGAAGAGTGGTCACGGACGCGAGAAAGGCTTTGCCGCACTGCATGAATTTTCAACCACAAAAACAATAGTAATCAATCACGGGTAGATGTTAGTTATGAGACTTGCAAATAAAGTAGCGATTGTCACAGGTGGCGCATCGGGATTTGGGGCAGCAACGGCACGGCGATTTGTTGAAGAAGGTGCCAAAGTCGTTATAGCCGACATGAATCTGGAGGCTGCCCAGAAAGTCGCTGAATCAATCGGGCCGTCAGCCATTGCGGTGCAAGTAGATGTAACCAAGCGTGTGGATGTAGAGTCGGCAGTTGCGCAGGCTGTTTCCCAGTTTGGGGGCTTAGATATCTACGTCAATAATGCCGGGTATTCCCATCTAAATATTCCGATGTTAGAGGTGGACGAATCAACCTTTGATCGAACTTTCGAGGTGAATGTTAAGGCCATCTATCTAGCTGCCCAGGCGGCAGTACCCGCCCTGCGCGTATCGGGCAAAAGCGCCTTTATAACAGTTTGCTCTACTGCTGGGGTGCGACCACGCCCCGGTATGACCTGGTACGCAGGCAGTAAGGCGGCAGCAATATCATTAAGCAAAGGCATGGCACTGGAATTGGCAGCGGACGGTATTCGTGTCAATGCCCTGTGTCCGGTAGCCGGTGATACACCAATGCTAGCACGCTTCCTGCCTGGGCCCGACACCGCAGAAACCCGGCAAAAATTTATTGACAGTATACCGCTGAGTCGGCTTTGTAAGCCTGAAGACGTGGCCAATGCCGCGTTGTACCTAGCCTCAGACGAAGCGGCGTTTATCACGGGTATTGCCATGGAAGTCGATGGCGGCCGCTGTGTCTAGTGAACTGGGATGCCATGCTAAGTTGCACAGCCCATCACATGGATCGCAGCCTAGCCAGCACCCAACTTATAATCAAAACCACTGCCTGGGAAGAAATCCATGAATATTAAAGCCAATGTCAACACCTCAGTCGACTTCAAAGGCCCCTACACCATGAGCATCGGCGGCCAACTAGTGGGCGCCGATCAGACCTTTGAAGTTTTCAACCCGGCGACAGGCGAAGTTGTGGCCAATGCGCCGGAAGCCACACGAGAACAAGTTGAAGCCGCCATTGCTAGCGCCAAAGAGGCACAGCCAAAATGGGCAGCACTGAGCTGGGAAGAACGATGCCAATATATCACCGCCTACGCAGACGCCCTGGATGCGCACAGGGAGGAGCTCATCACACTGCTAACCACCGAGCAGGGTAAGCCTCGCCACTCCATGGCGGCATCAGAAGTAGACGGTGCCATCTACTGGGTGCGCGAAGTGGCCAAGCGCAAGCTTGAAGATGAAGTGATCGAAGACACTCCGGAACATATCGTCAAAGTGGCACACACGCCTTTGGGCGTCGTGGGTGCCATTACCCCATGGAACTTTCCGATTCTCCTGGGGTTGTGGAAAATCGCACCTTGCCTAATTACCGGCAATACAATGGTAATGAAACCTTCACCCTACACCCCGCTGGGTTCGCTGCGGTTTGGTGAAATTGCACAGAAAATACTGCCAGAAGGGGTACTGAACATCGTCTCCGGCGGCAACGAACAAGGCGTCTGGATCACAGAGCATTCCGACGTAAACAAAATATCATTCACCGGCTCGACCGCGACTGGCAAGAAAGTTATGGCGTCCTCAAGCTGCAACCTGAAGCGCGTCACCTTGGAGCTCGGCGGCAACGATCCGGCAATCGTTATGGCCGATACCGATTACAAGCCGCTGATCCCAATTCTTTTCGACGCGGCGTTTGGCAACTCGGGTCAGTGGTGCATTGCGATCAAGCGGCTTTACGTCCACGACAGCATCTATAATGGCTTCCTCGAGGACTTTGTCGCCTATGCCTCTGACAAAGTTGTGGGCAACGGCATGGACCCGACGACAGATCTTGTTAAGCGTTATATGATGCCTGCCCTACACAGTCACACGTCCGCTACTTTTCATTTGCTAACGGGCAGGCGTTTTATAACGCCCAGGGAAGGAAACCGCGGGATTCGGGCTCCGCTATTGTCGAGGGATTGGCTATGGGGATTTGAACAAGCGATTGTGAGCTCGACACAGCCGAGTCGTACAGACACAAACTGGCGTTAGCCCTTTTCGCGTTACTCGGTTCTGATCGCATGAACCTTTGGCAGTAAAAACACCATCTGGTTAGCCCCCCATGGTTGTAAACAAAATCGTTGGCACGCGCGACACCAGCTATCAACAATGGGCGATAGTCACAGCGGCTCGTTTGGACAACGAAAACTTTCATCACTCAAGGGCCTGCGGTGGAGCGCGAGGTGCGTGGTCAGCGAGCAACACGTCGAAGATCACCAAAGGGCCACCGCACACGGGGCAGATAAACGTGGGCCGTGGTGCGCTCGCCTGCGCGCCAGTCTCCTCGGTCGGCGGCTGATGCAGCAGTGCGCGCGCGCATGGCACTGTCTGTGCGCGCACCGTGTTGGCAAATAACCCGTAATGGCGGATACGGTGAAAGCCGTGCGGTAGCACATGCTGTAAAAACCGCCGGATAAACTCGTCGGCCTCAAGTGTCAGGGTCTTGTAGCGCGTACGGCCTTTACACCGATAGTCTTTCCAGCGGAACGTGACACGGTCCCCGTCGTAGGCCAGCAGCCGGCTGTTGGCGATCGCCACCCGGTGGGTGTAGCGCGAGAGGTAGGCCAAGACCGCCTCGGGGCCGGCAAAGGGTCGCTTGGCATAGACCACCCACTCCTGCTCGCGCAGCGGTTGGCACCACTCGGCGAAGGCGTCGGGCTCGGCGAGGGGGCGCAGCTCACCGAAGAACGCGAGTGTGCCGGCGGCGTGCGCAGCACGTAACTTCTCCAGATACAGCCGACGAAACAACCGCGAGAGCACCCGCACCGGCAAAAAGAAGCCGGGCTTGCAGGCGACCCACTGCGTGCCGTCAGCGGCCACCCCCCCGCCGGGGGCGATGCCGTGTACATGCGGGTGATGGGTCAACGCCGAGCCCCAGGTGTGCAGCACCAGAGTGAGGCCGAGCCGTGCACCGAGATGCTTAGGGTCGCGACCAATCGTGAGCACCGTCTCGGCGGCAGCCTTGAACAGCAGGGCGTACATCACGGCCTTGTTCTGATAGGCCAGTCGGCTGAGCGATGCCGGCAGCGTAAACACCAGATGGTAGTAAGGCACGGGCAGCAGCTCGGCCTGTCGCGCGTCGAGCCAACGCCGCGCGGCGGGTGCCTGACACTTCGGGCAGTGGCGATTGCGACACGAGTTATAGGCAATCTGCGTGTAATCGCAGTCCGTACAACGCAAGGCATGGCCGCCGAGCGCGGCGCTGCGGCAACGTTCGATCGCTGCCATGACTTTGCACTGCCCGAGACTCAGGTGGCCGGCCTGTTGCGCGCGCCACACCGCGCCTCGGTGGCGGAAAATATCCGCCACCTCAAGGCCTGGGCGTGTCATCGCGAAACCGCTAGTGCAGAGGTGCCAGTGTCAACGCATCCAGGGGACTCGGGGTCTCGCGCAGGGTGTGCGTGGCCACCTGCGCATAGAGCGCGGTGGTCTCGAGCTTCTTGTGCCCCAGCGCCACCTGGATCACGCGAATGTCGACCCCCTGCTCCAACAGGTGGGTGGCAAAACTGTGACGCAACGTGTGCAGCGACACCCGCTTCTCGATGCCCGCAGCGCTGGCCGCGGCGTGACAGGCGCGATTGAGCTGTCGGGTCGTGAGCGGGTTGATCGGGTTTTGCCCCGGGAACAACCAGCCGCCGTCGAGCATCCAATGCCGGGCGTGGGCGATACGCCACCAGTCGCGCAGGATCGCCAGCAACGCCGGCGACAGCATCGCGTTGCGGTCCTTGGCGCCCTTGCCCTGCTCGACGTGCAGGATCATGCGCTGGCTGTCGATGTCGTTGACCTTCAGGTGCAATACCTCGCTGGCCCGTAAGCCCGCCCCGTAGGCCACCGACAGCGCGGCCTGATACTTGGCATTGGCAGCGGCCGCGAGCAGGCGCGCGACTTCGTCGGCACTCAGCACCGTGGGCAGGGTCCGCGGTGTGGATACCTTGGCCAGCTTGTCGGTTAGTTCGCCGCGCCCGAGGCTGACGCCGAAGAAAAAGCGCAGCCCGGTGATCGCCGCGTTGATGCTCGCACTCGAGGTGCCCCGTTCGACCAGGTGCAACTGGTAGCCGCGCAGGTCATCGGCGCTCGCCGTATGGGGTGAGCGCCCCAAGTAATCGGCGAACTGCTGGACCGCACGCAGGTAGTTGGTCTGGGTACGGGGGTTGAGCTTGCGCAGGCACATGTCGTCAATCATGCGTTGACGCAAAGGGCTGAGGGGTTTGGTAGACTGTCTCATGGGGTTGCTCCTGTGTTGAGCGTTGGATTACGTCACCCTTAAGCTCAGCACAGGACAGCCCCTTCCTGTAATCGATGTCATGTGATGTGTGTGCGCGGTCACAGGACGTGGCGCTTATTACCGCGCGAGCGGTTTAGTTCATTGGCTGTTCTCTGAAGTTGACCGCAGCAATGAAAATAGTCACGCTCTTTGATTTGAGAATTCCGCAAATCCCGCTTTAGCGGTCATTGCTCAACGAGAGTCATTGCTGGTTTCTCGCTCGCCAAAATGTCCGGTGACTAAACCATAGCTGAAGAATAAGGCCTACCCTGCCAGGCATCATGCCGCCTTAAATCAATTCGTATCGAATTTTTTTCGCTGTCTCTGTGAGGATATTGGCCATGACAGGATCTTTCAGTTCACGATGGAAGATCGGCCGCTTGGGAATCGCGCGCTGACCGCGCTCAAAAAGCGCGATCGCGGGTTCATTGCCATACATGGATGAGCAGTAGAGAATGCCGTCTACTTTCGGATAGGCCAAATAGAGTTGCTGCGCCCAGCGTCTCGCCCGGGGCCTTTGTCCTGAGTGAATGGCCGTGGAGGCGCCAATGGCTGTCGCAAAGGTGCCGCGAAGACTCAGCAGCGTCAATGAGCCCCTCAGTTCAAAGCCCGCGAGGATGGGGTCGCGTGAATAGCGGTCAATAATGCGTGTTGCCTGAAACACTTCTGCCAGGCAGGTCGGGATGGATTCGCTGCCGGCAGCCAGGTACATAACGCCCCTCTCTTGTACCTGGGGAAGCCCATCATCATCTGGCAAGTGATGGTCAAAACGACTGGCGGAAGGACCGTAGTGCCTAAAGGCATCCCATGTGCTGGGATAATCTCCAGCGGCGAAAAAAAGGCGGGCGACCGTAGTGCCAGCCGCCAGCGTTTGGGTTTCTACGGGAATTTCGCGCAATGCCTCGATACCCGGCGGCTCGGGGAACTTAGCTTTAGAACTATGTGGGGGCATCAAAGCTCCCTAGCCAACAGTTTCACTGACTCCGGCGAATGTCCAGTCAGCAACCAGTCCCGCGGGCTGAGGGCCCGCCCCAGCGTATCCGATTCGAGATCCGGACTGACTGTCAGAAAGAAACGCTGTACGGCCACCGGGTGCGCCTCTCTGCTGATCACCTCAAGCACGGATTCCAGACCGGGTAGAGTGCTACCATCAGCAAATTGAAATTGGGGGCAGACCCGACCTGAGGGGCCATCGATAGCATAGAGCGAACCACTATCAAGCCGTTGTCGAATACGGCTGGTGCTCACGCTCAGGCGGGTGGCCACTTCCTGCTGGCTATGGGCGGTAGCCACCATCTGGGCGTATTCCCCAGCGATAATGGTCACATTCGCTGAGGCAGCGTCTTTATTGGCGCCCCCTACCCCGATGGCGCCGCCTTGGCGTAAAAAGGTCTCTTCTTGCTCTGACAGGGCATTGGGCATCAGCGGCACCGTGTAAATCGGGTGTGCACGCAGGAAAGCCGCCGCCGCGGAGGCAAGCGTTTCAATATTGTTGATGCCCGCATCCTGGAGAGTACGCAGGTCCTGTTCCGCCAGCATGATTAACGCCCTCTTCGTATGTTAGTCATAGTTAATAATAGGCCAAATGCGACAGCACTGCAACCGCATGGGGGGAGACAAAAGCCAAATATTGAATATTAACTCAAGACTGTACGCCGGAGGCTCAGGATCACCGGTGTGCAACCCGGACTGAGCAAAGACACACAGCGCGTATCGCGCTGATACCCCAATCCACCTCTGCGATACCCGGCAGACGGCATTTAGCGGTCTCGAAGCGGCAATACCGTGGGCCCGGAGCCGACACTAGCGGTTCAGTTGATAGACATCCTAGACGAAGCACCACTGATCCCTGAACTGCAGACGGTAGCCTCACCTCCCTGGCAGATCAATAAACAACCAGGTTTGGTCAGCTCCCTGTGAAGGGTTTACCGACATCACGATCAATGGTCTCGCGGGACTTCAATAGCACCTGTTGATATACCTTGTGCAATCGATTCGAGAAGTTTTCCAAATCGATGGAAGCCTGGATACTGCTGACTCAGGTAATCCATTTGCAGGCGAGTGGCACTGTCCATGATGATTTTAAAGGCCGCCATGTAATCATAAACCGTTGTCAACAGTTGTTCGTTACCCGAGTCGGTCTCCGGAAACTTACACACGTGCTCGTCGATGAGCTTGGCCAAATGCCGTTGTTCCGCCGTGAGTTGCTCCATTGTCAGTTCCAGTCTCCTCGTCATGGTGAGTAGCCAGTGTTACACAAATCGGATCAACCTGTTTAATATTGCCAGCCGCCTAACCAGGACATTGCCATTGCGCATGATATCGTTTAGCGTTGCGTGGCTTTTTATTCTTATCGTGAATCCTCAGATTGTCAATAAGCTGCAACTCCTTGTGTGGCAGAGCATCATTTGTCGCTCATTATCTGAACACAAACAAAAAGCCTTAGACGATTATGCTCCTCAATACAAAAATTAGACTTATGGGTTACTGATCACAGCATGCCTGTCGAATTCCTCACCAAAGACCAGAAGAAATCCTACGGTAAATATAACGGCTCCCCGTCGAAGACGCAGTTGGCTCACTACTTTTTCCTCGACGATAATGATCTTGAAATTATTCAACAGCGTCGCAAAAAAGCTAATCAATTGGGCTATGCATTGCAACTGTGTACACTGCGTTTTCTCGGTACCAACGTTAATAACTTGAATGTGATTCCATTAAGGGCCGTCCATTATGTGGCTTCTCAACTGCAAATCAAGGACATTTCAGCCCGACATCATTACACAAAAGCAGCGAAGCAAGAACATCTCCGACAGATAAAGGAGATCTACGGTTACACCGAGTTTAGCGACCCCTCATCCAATTTTCGCCTCCTTCGCTGGCTTTATGCTCGAGCGTGGGTCGGAGACGAAAGACCCAGCATTTTATTTGATATGGCCACGCGCCAATTGGTGGCAGCAAAGACCATTCTACCTGGCGTCACCACACTCAGCCGACTGATTTCCACAGTGCGCCAGCGAGCCTTTTCCCGCATGGTCAACAAAATCAACAATTTGCTCAGTGATAAGGATCGCAACAACCTCGACTCACTGACCGTACCAGGGCCGACAGAGCACACCAGCGTGTTAGACTATCTTCGCTCCCCTGTGGACAACGTCAACAGCACATCGATTCTGGCAGTTCTTCAACGGCTGTCGATGGTAAGGGAGTTGGCTGTAAATTCGATTGACCTGTCCAGCTTGCCAAGTAATCGCGTCCTGAACCTCGCTAAACGTACGATGAAAGCGCATGCGATCAATATCAGAAGGATGACCGCGGCCCAGCGACCCGCCTTTCTGGTGGCTTTTGCGCAATACATGGAAGTGAAGCTGATTGACGATAGCCTCGATCTCTTCGAGGCCTTCATTGCGGATATTCAAAGACAAGCAAGACTTCAGGCGCAAAAACACCGCTTGAGAACATTGAAAGACCTGGATGAGGCGGCGTTGTTACTCGCCCAGGCTTGCGATGTGCTTTTAGATGGTGGTGTTGAGGCCCATGATTTGAGGGGTAAGGCATTCAGCCTTGTATCTAGCAAGAAAATCGGTGCAGCGATTGAAACGGTGAGATCCTTGGCGCGTCCGAGAGGTGATCAATATCAAACAGAGTGGATAGCGCAATACAACCGCATAAAACGATTTTTACCCAGGCTTATGCAGGCGATAGATTTTCACAGCACTAATGATGGAACCCCGGTTCTTAACGCAATCAAGCAGCTGGTGGAACATGGTTTTGAGGGCAATGATTCGACAAAGTCATCGTTTAAACCAGTGCTATCTTTGATTTCCAAAAACTGGAAGAAGCACATTGTCAAGGAGGGCGAGGTTGATAAAAGCGCTTACTGTGTTTACCTTACAAAGTTATTTCGAGACAACTTGCAAAGGCGTGAAATATACGTAAAACCAAGCGAGCGGTGGGGGAATCCAAGATTGCGCTTACTCCGGGGACACGAATGGCAACAGCTTAAGCCCAGTATTTGCCGTGCGCTCAACCTCAGTGAAGACCCTGCGCCCAAAGTCCAGGAACTTGTCGACACCGTCAATCAAAGCTATCTGGATTTCCTAGCGAATTTACCTGAAAATCCGAGCGTCAGATTTGAGACCAAAAATAGTAAACCGCATATTATTCTGACACCCCTTGAAAAGCAGGATGAACGAGAAAGCCTGGAGCTTTTAAGGGAACGAGTCAAGGCGTTGATGCCTTATGTTGACTTGCCTGAGATTCTGCTGGAAATCCACTGCCAGACAGGTTTTGCCGATGAGTTTTTTCATATCAGCGAAGAAAGTAGCCGTGTCTCTGATCTGCCCATCAGTATCTGTGCTGTCTTACTCGCAGAGGCCTGTAATATAGGAATAGAACCTCTGATAAAGCCAGGTCACCCTGCGTTGAGTCGCCGTCGACTAACATGGGTGAAAAAGAACTATCTCCGCGCAGAAACAATTGCCAAAGCCAATGCTGTTCTTGTCGAATACCACGCTGATCTGCCGTTAGTAAGACTGTGGGGTGGCGGCGAGATAGCTTCAGCGGATGGGTTGCGATTTATTGCCCCCTCTCATACGGCCTACACGCGTTACAATAAAAAGTACTTTCACTCCAAACCCGGTGTGACCTACTACAATTTTCTGACCGATCAATACGCGGGATTTCACGGGCTCCTGATACCCGGGACGGAAAGAGACTCAATCTATTTGCTTGCAGGTTTGCTAGAGCAACAAACGGCTCTGGATCCGAAGGAAGTGATGACAGATACGGCCGGTACCAGTGACATCGTTTTTGGGCTTTTTTGGCTGTTAGGTTACCAATTCAGTCCTCGCATAGCGGATATCGGTTCAATGCGGTTTTGGCGGTTTGACAAAGAAGTTGACTACGGCGTGATGAATGCCCACTCCAAAAATTACATGAAGCAAGAACGTATTTCCAACCACTGGGAGGATATGCTACGCATCGCGGGTTCGCTCAGAACCGGAAAGATTGGTGCCGTGGAACTCATAAAGACGCTACTGAGCTCGAAGCGACCTTCAGCGCTGGCCAAAGCCATCGCCGAAGTTGGCAAGGCCAATAAAACGATACATGGCCTTCGTTATCTACGTGATAAGAAGTACCGTCGCATCATTCTTAGCCAGCTTAATCGGGGCGAGAGTCGCCATACATTGGCGAGAACCATCTTCTACGGCCGACGAGGGGAACTGCGTCGCCCTTACAAGGAGGGGCAAGAAGATCAATTAGGGGCACTGGGTTTGGTGCTCAATATCGTGGTGTTATGGAATACCTTGTATATTGAGGCCGTACTGCAATATCTGAAAGCCAATGGCCACAAAATAAACCGCGAGGATGTCGCCCAATTGTCGCCTTTAGGTCAAGAGCATCTTCATGTACTTGGCCGGTACTCATTTGACATCGACCCTAATGTTGAAGCGGGGGGATTGAGACCCATTCGAGTAACTGAAGATGACGAATTTCCCTGAGTAATTAAACCGGATGCAACGGTGTCAGGCACCTCATCTCCTTTCCGAGCTTGAATTGATGAAGGACAATAAGTAGGCTTACGCCAATAGCTCAGCGCCTGCCCTTTCACTACAAGCATGCAAGCTACGCCACCGCTGGGTCATTTCCCTGCCCATACCGCCCTGATCAACAAATATACTGAATCACTGTAATCAATTGATATTAAAGGGGTATTTTTCCCTTAACTAAGGTTTCCGTACCGTTGATGGCCAACCCCCAACAAGCCGTGTTTCTGGATGGCCGCTACGGTATTGCCGGGTTTGACCACACCAACCCAGCAACCTGGGAGCCCACCATGGGAGAACTGGTTACCGCAGGAGTAAAAATTATTGCCCCACCGATCTGGATGTTACTGGAACTGGATCCTGCGGGTGAGATGGTACCTTCCACTTACGCCAAAGCCGCCAAAAGTGCTGGACTCGACATCATTACCTGGACACTGGAACGTGATGGCCCCTTGAAAAATGGCGGCGGCTGGTATCACCAGACGGTAGCCAGTTCGATCAACAACGACGGCGACACCATGAACGTTCTGGATGTGCTTGCTAAAGATGTGGGCGTGATTGGTGTGTTTTCTGATTGGCCCGCTACTACCAGCTACTACGCCAATTGTATGAACCTTAAATAGTCCTGTCGGTGGTCGCATTCTGTGGAATCAGAGTGCGACCATCAGATTAACCAATGGAGGTTATCCCATAAATGCAGTCGGAAGAAACATCTCCCTCTGCTGCCCAGCAAAGCTACAGCAATAATTACTTGAGAATACCGTTAAGAATCAGACGGGTAACATCCTCAACAGCTTGCTTTTTTTGGGCCGCACTTAATTGCTTGTTACCATTGAGCGCCTTAACCTGATAATCATAATCTGCATAATATTGTGTCGAGGACCAGATCATATTCAGAAGACTCTGTGGTTGCACAGGATATATTTTACCACGATCAATCCAGGACTGGATTTTTTGAGTCACTGTTTCATCCCAGGTCACCAATGCCTTTTTGATCTCTTTACCTAAGATTGGCCCACCCTGAATAATTTCCATCGCCCAGACTTTAGAGCCCTTCGGGCGAGAAAAAGAGTGTTCCATCTTGGCCTGGATATATTGCCGAAGTACCTCTTCAGGTTCGTCCGAAATTTGAAAAAACCTGGCGTCCTGCATCCAGGCATCAAGAATATCTTTCAGCAGTACCGCATACAGGTCCTGCTTGGTTTTAAAGTAATAATGCACATTGGCTTTTGGCAGGCCTGCCTTATCAGCAATTTCCTGAGTTGAAGTCCCGTTGAAGCCTTTTTCTGCGAATAACGCTTCAGCTGCAGCGATAATCTGGCGGGTATTGGCCTCGCGAATATCAGACTTTCTGGCTTTGCTTGGGGTCTTTGGATTTGGCATAAATCAGGACATCTTCACTTAAGAACAATTTCTGGCGATATTTTCGCACATTCGGCATAGTCATGGCCACGTATAGACTCCCAATTTATAGCGATAATCGAATCCCCATGTCTTTCATTCTCCGATTCGCGCTATGCCTTTATCGCGATGTACCAAAAATTCTGTCACCGGCATCACCAATTCCGGGCAGTATGTAGCCTTTTTCATTGAGTCCTGATTCGATAGACGCGGTAAAGACCGTAACATCAGGATGCGCCTGGTGAAGGGCCTCCAATCCTTCTGGTGCGGCCAGCAAGCAAATAAACCGGATGTCTTTTGCCCCCTTGCTTTTGATGTGATCGATAGCTGCTACTGCAGAGTGTCCCGTTGCCAACATGGGATCCACCACCAGACTCAGTCGATCTTCCAGCTGTTGAGGCCCTTTAAAAAAATACTCAACCGCCTCAAAGCTTTCGGGATCTCGATAAATACCGATGTGCCCTACCCGAGCGGAAGGGACTAGTTCAAGTAAACCATTTAGAAGACCATCGCCAGCTCGCAAGATGGAAAAAATGCATAGCTTCTTTCCCGCCAGAGTCGGTGCATTCATTTCAGCCAGAGGTGTTTCTATATTCTTAAGTGTCATGGCCAAATCACGAGTTGCTTCATAACCCATCAGCAAGCTGATTTCTTTTAAGAGCATCCTGAATTTTCCGGAAGCCGTAGAACGATCTCTCATTATTGTCAGCTTGTGTTGAATAAGAGGGTGATCTATTTCAACCACGTTTCTCGTCATAGATTTTGTCCTTTGAATCGTTTCATTCACGCCTGAGTAACCGCTCTATTCATATCTTCTTCTGAGATTAATTAAATGTTTATTCTGACCTCATGGTCAAGTTATTTAAAAAAATTATTGCCATAATTTTAAAATTAAAATAGCCTTTAATTTCCTGACCAACTGGACAGGTTTTATTTTGGTGCAAGACCTAATTTTTCTTATAAATTATGTATTTTTTTGGTGCACAAATCGTTTAAGGGCGACTAATGACAGACTACAAGCGTTGGTACGATATGGAGTTTTCAGGCGACGACGACCTGAAGTTCCTCATGCTCGAAGCGGAAAAAATCAGGGATGCATCCTGGGGAGATACGGTCACTTACTCCAAAAAAGTGTTCATTCCGCTGACCAACATGTGTCGTGACGAGTGTGGATATTGCACCTTTGTAAAACATCCAGATCATCCAGATGCCAACATCATGAGCCTGGGCGAAGTAACAAAGACATTACGTGAAGGCGAACAAATGGGATGTAAAGAAGCCCTGTTCAGTCTTGGCGAAAAACCGGAATTACGTTATTCAAAAGCCGCAAAAATATTAAGCGGTTTGGGTTATGTTCGTATGGTGGATTACTTGCAGGACATGTGCGAATTCACCCTGCTAGAAACCAGTCTTGTGCCTCACGTTAATGCCGGCACCTTGAGCATCGATGAAATCAAACAATTAAAACCCGTCGCTGCCAGTATGGGCATGATGCTCGAAAGCCTGAACATGCAACTCATGCGCAAAGGCGGCCCGCATTATCGCTGCCCGGACAAATCTCCCAAGTTACGATTACAGACACTGGAAAATACCGGAAAACTTCAGATTCCATTTACCACGGGTTTACTGATTGGCATCGGCGAAAGCTGGCAGGATCGGATCGACGCCTTGATGGCAATCAATGAAATCCATCTTCAGTACGGTCATATTCAGGAAGTCATTATCCAGAATTTCAGATCCAAACCCGGCACTGCAATGGCCGACTATCCAGAACCAGATCTGAAAGAAATGCTTAAAACACTGGCTGTAGCGAGACTCATTTTAGACCCTTCTATCAGCCTTCAGGCACCTCCCAATCTACATCAGCACCATGCTAACTACCTATCAGCAGGCATTAATGACTGGGGAGGAATTTCTCCGTTAACACAAGATTTTATCAACCCCGAATGTGCCTGGCCAAATATTGAAACACTCTCTGATCACTGTTCGCGCCAGGGATTTCAGCTTAGAGAAAGACTGACGGTGTATCCCGATTATCTGACAACTGAGTATGTGGATAAATCCATTATCCATCGGCTTATTGCCACCGCTGATGCCAGTGGACTTGTCACTAATTTTAGGTAAGGACGTGTTATGAACCTTCATTTCTCTAATGTATCAAAACCCGTAGCCAAAATACTGGATCACGTACTCAATGGTGATGAATTGAGTAAACGAGATGCAACCACATTATTGAAGACCGATGGTGACGACCTCAAGGCAGTCATGGATGTTGCTCACACCCTACGCCTGGCCAGCAAGGGCAATACCACCAGCTATGTTGTTACCCGAAACATTAACTTCACCAATGTCTGTTACATGGCCTGCCGATTCTGTAATTACGGTAAGTCTAAAGACGACACCTCAGCGGAGCTTTTGTCACTGGATGAAATAATCTCCCGAGCCGTTGAAGCACATCATCGTGGCGCAACAGAAGTATGCATTCAAGGCGGATTACACCCTGATATCTCTCCTTATTTTTATCAGGATATTGTTCGATCCATCAAAACGGCCTTACCCGACCTTCACATTCATGCGTTTTCACCTTTTGAAATTTATTATGGTGCGCGAAAAAGTCGTAGCAGCTACAAAGACTTCTTAACGGATCTAAAACTCGCAGGTCTCGGCTCTATACCCGGCACTGCAGCTGAAATTCTGGACACTCAGGTTCGACGACGTCTAACAAAAAATAAATTGTCAGCTCAGGCATGGCTGGAAATCATAGAAACAGCCCATAACGTAGGGCTTTCTTCTACCGCCACCATGATGTATGGACATGTGGATTCTGAACACCACTGGGCAGATCACATGATCAGAATACGTGACATCCAGAAACGTACCGGTGGATTTACCGAATTTGTACCTCTCGGCTTTGTGCACTATGACTCGCCGCTGTATCTGGAAAGCGATGATGTAAGACCTGGACCGACCCGACGTGAGCACATTGCGATTCACGCTGTCGCTCGAATACTGTTTCACGGATACATTGATAATATCCAGGCGTCCTGGGTAAAGCTTGGTCCTCAGTTAGCCATGGAATCACAAACTTTTGGGGTCAATGACCTGGGCGGCACACTGATGAACGAAAGTATTTCCAGAGCAGCTGGCGCCCTTTACGGACAGGAAGTGACTGCGGATGAAATGCAGCGAATGATTCACTCTGCAGGTTTCACACCCCGCCAAAGAACCACCTTGTACGGTGATGTTAAACCAGAGATTAGCATATTGGGTCACAGCCCATTGGAAGAGAGAAGCCACTGGCAAGAACAGCAAATCCCGGCGTGGGAGGTTGCATAAATGTCGATGCTTCATGGTTCTACGACATTGATAACAGGCGGTGCCGGCGGTGCCAAATTTGCCGAAGGCTTAAACTGCCTCATTGCCCGGGAGAAGCTCAACATTATTCCCAACATTGGCGATGATGATGTGTTTCATGGCCTGTGGGTCTCCCCTGATGTAGACACCCTGCTGTACACACTCGCGAATGATATTAATCGGGAACAGGGATGGGGCTTAAAAGATGATAGCTATACCGTATTGGGTCGCCTTGCCAAGTTAGGGCAGGCTGACTGGATGAAACTGGGTGACAAGGACTTTGCCACCCACATTGTCAGAACCATGATGCTGGCGCAAGGAAGCGATTTACAAGAGATAACCTCTCACCTTGCAGACAAGCTCAATGTTCGCGCCAATATTATTTTGCCCAGCCGTCAAACTGTTCAAACACGACTTCATACTGCCCAGGGCACTCTGTCGATGGAGTCCTATTTCGTTGAACATGGCACAAAGCCACAAGTAGAGCAGGTAGAATTTGTCGGTGAGGGCCTGTCTCAGGCTAATTCAGAATGCATCAAGGCTCTGGAATCGGTTGAGACTGTACTGATATCACCCAGCAATCCGATTCTCAGTATAGCTCCGACACTGAGTATTCAAGGTGTGCAACACGCTTTGAGAAATACAGCTGCACACAGAATTGCCATTTCCCCAATCATCGCAGGTCAGTCGGTGAAAGGCCCCGCATGTGAAGTCATGTCCGCCTGTGGTTACTCACCTACGGTTACGGGTGTCGCTGAGTTCTATCATGGACTGATTGATGCTCTTGTCATTGATCATGCCGATGAACATCACGCGACAGACATCAGACGCATGGGTATTGATGTCCTTGTCACTGACACGCTCATGCCCAACATCAGCCGTCGAATTCAGCTCGCGAAGGAAGTCTTGTCCTATGCAGCAACTGAAAAATTGGCACGCAAGCAGAAGGGGGCAGCGTGATCCATCGAGTCAATATCGTTATTCCTGTGAAATTGTTTCGTCTGGCAAAGTCCCGGTTGAGTACTGCCCTGCCCTCTGCTTCACGACAGAGATTAATGCAATCACTGTTCAGGAAAAACCTAGAATTTCTCCACGAGAATTTTCCTGGCTGTCATCTTTTGGTGGTCACCCCAGACCGACTTGCGGCACAGTGGGCAAAGGCTCTGGGAGCCACTGTCTTGCTGGAAGACGAATGTGAAGGCCTCAATGCCGCAATCGAGAAAGCAACCCGCTGGAGTGTAGAACGCAAGTTCTGCAGTCAACTTATATTCTTCGCGGATATTGCCGGCCCAAAAGCCGAAGATGTCGATCGGCTGCTGCAATTTACCGGCAAACAAAACAGTCTGGTCGCAGTTTCCGCGACAGACGGTGGAACGAACGCCTTGCTAGCCAACCCACCCCATATTACGCCCCACATATTCGGTGAACACTCTTACCTTCGATTGCAACGTTATGCTCAAAAAAATGATATCCAGTTTGTCGGATTAAATCTTGAAAGCCTGGCTCTGGACATTGATCGCCCTGCGGATCTTTTGATGTTGAATGACAGTCAATTTTTGGAAGCGGCCTCATGAGTTCTTCAGCAACCATTACTGCACTTAAAGGAATTCCGGATATACAAGCCGGTGATTGTCTGGGAGATATTCTTGCTGACTCACTGTCTGGCAATCACATCACCGTAAAAACCCATACGATTTTATTGATTGCTCAAAAAATCATTTCAAAAGCAGAAAACCGCGCGGTTAATTTAGCGGATATCACAGCCAGCGATGAAGCCAGAGAATTGGCAGAAAGAACGGCCAAAGACCCGCGAAAGGTGGAGATGATTCTCAGAGAAAGCGCCGAGATCGTTCGCATCAGAGAGGCCGACGTCAATGGTCAGGGTGGCGTTATTATCTCTCGCACACACGCAGGTTTTGTCTGTGCCAATGCTGGCATTGATGAGAGTAATTTATCCGATAAAGACCAACTGTTACTGCTTCCCGTCGATGCCGATCGCAGTGCACAACAACTGGCAGAGGCACTGGAACAGCGGATAGGCGCGAGACCCGGCATTGTGATTACGGATACGTTTGGACGCCCCTGGCGCAATGGGCTGGTCAACATCGCCATTGGTACCGCCGGAGTGCCGCCGATTAACAACCAGGCCGGTGAAACCGATGCCTGGGGCAGAACACTGACCGTGACCCAGCCGGCATTTGCTGATGAGCTCGCTGCCGCTTCCGGTTTACTCATGGGAAAGGCCGATCGAACTCCCGTAATCGTTTTTGAAGGGCTGAACTGGCAAGTACGTCAGAGCAGTATTGGTGAGTTAGTAAGAAGTCAAAAAGAGGATTTATTTTTATGACTATCGCAATTATTGGGGGTACAGGGCCACAGGGGCGGGGTCTCGCTCTTAGGCTGGCTAAAGCCGGATTTTCCTGTGTGTTGGGTTCTCGAGATGGCCAGCGTGCTTCCGATGTCGCCCATGAGTTGTGCGAGAAATTATCTTGCCAACTTATCTCTGGCACAACGAACGAAGAGGCCGTTTCACAAAGCACAGATCTTGTTGTGATTGCTGTTCCCTTCAACGCACATGAGGCGACATTGACCACACTGCGAGAACAACTATCCGGCAAGACCGTTGTTGATATTGTTGTCCCACTGGCTGAAGGCGATCCCAAAGCCGTCGATATGCCACCTGAGGGCTCAGCCACCGAACAGGCTCAATCCATTCTGGGAGACACCTGTGATGTTGTCGGTGCCTTGCATAATGTTTCTGCCCACCAGTTATCCAAACTGGATGAAGCAATCAATTGCGACATCCTGGTCTGCGGCAACTCACTGGCTGCACGCCAGAAAGTGATTGAGTTATTAGAGGCCTGTGGCATGACTGCGTTAAACGCTGGACCGGCCAGTAGCGCCCGCTGCATTGAAGCTATTACCCCGATTTTAATTCGATTGAATATCTCTAAATCATTCCCGCATAAACATGTCGGAATAAAAATAGCGCCACCTGAAGCAGCTTAAACACTTACTTACGTTCAATTTATTGTCAGTTTTTACATTTACTGAATTTTCAGATCATTAGGAGTTTTATCGTGGAATTCGGAATTACATTTAAAGGGTTTGTCAGTCCTGATCGGGCGCGTTATCTGGTACGCCAGGCAGAAGCTGCCGGCTTCACCTATTGCTGGTTTTACGACTCACATATTTTGTGGCGCGAGTGCTATCCGGCAATCGCAATGTGTATGGAACACACCAAAACCATGAGATTTGGTCCCTGCGTCACCAACCCGAAAGCGAGGGACTGGTCACTGGCAGCCAGCTTGTGGGGCAGCCTTGCCTTACAAAGTGATGGTCGAATTGATGTCGGCCTGGGACGTGGTGACAGCTCAGTACGAGTGATGGGCAAAAAACCTGCGACCATTGCTCAGATGACGGAGTTTACCCAAAAAGTTAAAGCCATGATTCGCGGTGAAGAAGTTTCCTACGGCGAATGCCCCGAACCCGTCAAATTCCCCTGGGCTACCGGATATGAGCTGCCGATATGGATTGGCGCTTATGGTCCCAAAGCTCTGCAGGCAGCGGGTGAAGTTGGCGATGGGGTCATTTTGCAAATTGGAGAGCCTGAACTGATTAAGTGGTTTTCTCAACAGTGCTTTAACGCAGGCGCTGCAATAGACAGAGACATGTCCAACTTTAAAGTGCAGGCCGCGGCTCCTGCTTATTTCGGCAGCAAAGAAGAGTGTATTGAAGCAACCAAATGGTTCCCAGCTATGGTGGGTAACCACGTTGCAGATATTGTAGAGAAGTACGGTGCAGACAACCCTGACATCCCTTCAAGTCTGACCTCTTACATCGAAAACCGTCGTGGTTATGATTATTCAAAACACGGTCAGAGCGACAACCCCTATCTTGATTTTATTACCCCTGACATTGTGGACAGTTTCTGTGTACTCGGACAACCCGATGATCACATTGAAAAAATCAAGCAAATGCAAACATCCGGTGTGACCCAATTCAATATCTACCTCGACAATGGTGATGAGGAAAACATCATCGCTCAATATGGGAAACACGTAATTCCTGCCATAAATGGCTAAATCTCTTAAGACAGTGGCTTCCAATACAGGATAGTAACGATGACCAGAGCTTTAAGAAACGTTAGTGATTCTGAAATCAAGTTGTTAAGTATCTTTCACAGAGTGGTTGCCCGTGGCGGTCTTTCCGCTGCAGAGCTGGATCTTAACATCGGCAGATCAACCATTAGCCGACATCTTAAAGACCTGGAAGTCCGTTTGGGAGTCACTCTCTGTCAACGAGGCAGTGCCGGCTTTGCCCTGACAAACGAAGGCAAGGAGATATATCAGGCGTCCATTGAACTGTTTGAGGCCATCCATCGCTTCAAATCAATTGCCAACGATATACAGGAAAATCTCAAGGGCGTTCTAAAAATCGGACTCTGTGACAAAGTGATGGGTAATCCCAACAGTTTTGTAGCCCAGGCTTTGAGAAACTTTGTCAGAAATTATCCAGACATACGGATTGATATTCACACACAGCAGCTGAACTACGTTGAATCTTCGGTTATCTCCGGAGATTATCAACTGGGCATTGTTCCGATTCACAGGGAAACATCCTCCCTGGAGTACGAACCCCTGTTCGAGGAAAACATGAGTCTCTATTGCGGCCGAGGTCATCGTCTGTTCGGCAACAAGCAAGAGATTCCTTCGGATTCCATCAAGCGGATGAAGTTTGCCGCCATGGATGTCAATTCGCCCAACCAACAGATTTTCGAACGTCTTGAACTTCCCCGAACCGCCATTGCCCATGAACAAGAAGGTATCGCCCTGCTTATTCAAACTGGTGAATACCTGGGGTTTCTTCCTGATCATTACGCCAAGACTTTTGTTCAGGACGGCATCATGCAGCGTATCAACAACGATTACTTTCGATACAACTGCAATTTTTCAGTGGTCTATTCAAAATCACATAGGCCCGGTCGAATAGCATCAGAATTTATCGAGCATCTCTTGAATTCTCACCAGCTAAAGGTTTCATCGTTAAAAGATGTTTCTTGTCTATGAAACATTAGGTAGAAGAATATGGATTTACTCGCAGTCTGGTAAAAAATATAGTTGATTAAAATGGATTGGATTAAATTATGGCTCTGTTAATTCAAGGTGGAACTGTCGTAAACGACGACCTGTCCTTTGTCGCTGATGTTCTTTGTGACAATGGGGTGATTACCGCAGTAGGGGAAAACTTGCCTGCTGGGGATAATGTCGAGATTGTAGACGCCCACGGTTGTCTGATTATGCCGGGCGGTATAGATCCACACACCCATATGGAATTACCCTTTATGGGAACCGTTGCCAGTGATGACTTCTATTCCGGGACTCGTGCCGGACTGGCAGGCGGAACGACAACCATCATCGATTTTGTCATTCCAAATCCACAACAGGATATTCTGGAAGCCTATCAATTGTGGAGAGAAAAGTCCGAGAAAAGTGTCGCCGATTACAGTTTCCATGTAGCGATTACCTGGTGGGATGAAAGTGTCCGTGAAGCCATGGCCGTACTGGCGCAAGATCACGGCGTAAACAGTTTTAAACATTTCATGGCTTACAAGAATGCCATCATGGCTGATGATGAAGTCCTGATTAATTCATTCAAGCGCGCTCAGGAACTTGGCGCGATTTGTACAGTACACGCCGAGAACGGTGAATTGGTTTTCCAGCTGCAGCAAGATGTTCTCAATATGGGCATTACCGGCCCCGAGGGTCACCCATTATCACGCCCCCCGGAAGTGGAAGGTGAAGCTGCCAACCGCGCGATAGAAATTGCACACCTGATGAACGTTCCGATTTACCTGGTGCATACCTCTTGCCAACAGGCTGCCGATGCCATCGCCCGAGCGCGTGCCAATGGTCAACGGGTTTACGGCGAGGTATTACCGGGCCATCTCTTGCTGGATGACAGTGTTTATCGCCATCCGGACTGGTCATTCGCTGCTGCGCACGTCATGAGCCCTCCATTCCGACCACAGGGTCACCAGGAACACCTTTGGAAAGCTCTGCAAGCAGGCAATCTCCACACCACTGCAACCGATCATTGCTGTTTTTGTGACCCGCAAAAACGCAATGGCATTGACGATTTCACCAAAATTCCCAACGGCACAGGTGGCGTTGAAGACCGGATGCACGTGATGTGGCATCACGGAGTCAATCAAGGTCGGTTAACGGAAAATGAGTTCGTTGCCGTAACCTCAACCAATGCAGCAAAAATCTTCAATCTTTATCCGCGCAAAGGCGTCATCCGCACCGGCAGTGATGCTGACCTGGTCATTTGGGATCCAGAAGCAACTCGCACAATTTCCAAAGAGACACACCATCAAAATGTTGATTTCAACATCTTTGAAGGCATGCAGGTTCAGGGGATAAATAAAGTCACCATCAGTCAGGGAGAAGTGGTTTTCCGTGACGGTGAAATTACGGCTGAACGAGGCCGTGGTCGATATTTGAAACGACCACTGTTTTCCGCAGACCATTCAGCACTTAAAAAATACAGCGCTCAGAGAGTTCCAAAGCCGATAAAAAGAGATCCATCATAACTACAGCTTCATCACTACGGCACCATAAACTTCTAATCATCATCTTGGGGATAACTCGATGACCACTAAGCGCAAAAGTATGTTAAGAAAATCCATCCTTAGTCTCGCAGTCATGGCTTCTGTACCAAATATTCAGGCTGCAGTTCTGGAAGAGATTGTCGTTACCGCTCAAAAGCGAGAACAGAATGCCAGTGATGTCGGTATTGCTGTGACAGCCTTTAGTGGTGAACAAATGAAACAACTGGGGCTGGAATCCAGTACCGATCTCATTGCATTTACACCAGGTGTGTCACTGGCCGGTGACATTGGTGGTCAGCGAGCTATTTTCAACATTCGTGGTGTAGTTCAAAACGATTACGCTGATCTGGCGGAAGCGCCCGTCGCAGTTTATGTTGACGGTGGTTACCTCGCCAGTACTCAGGCCCAGACATTTGGTTTGTTCGATATTGAACGGGTTGAAATCCTCAAGGGGCCACAGGGGACTCTGTTCGGCCGGAACGCAACAGGTGGCTTGGTTAACACCATTACTGCAAGACCCACCGCAGAGACTGAAGGTTATGTAGAATTTACCTACGCCAGCTTTGATCAATATCGTCTGGAAACGGCCATTTCAGGTTCTCTGGCGGATGGTGTCCGTGGGCGATTATCCTTGATGGGTAATCAGCAGGGGGAAATCCTCGACAATATTTATCAGGACGGTGCCGCTCCCGACACTCGAGGTGGCTCTGTTGGTGGCGGTGATGATGGATACAACGACGATACCAAAGCCGTTCGCGGACAACTGGAATTTGATATTGGCGATTCCGGTAATTTATTACTGAGTGCCAACTGGGCCAAGACCATTAAAAGTGAAGGTCCATACCAGTTTATCACTACAACCGAAGTTAAAGATGCTGCCGGTAACGTAATCGATGTGATTTATGCCAAAGACGACCCCATGGGTTGTGACACGATTCAGGCCGGCAGTTGTGTGGATGGGAACTTCAACGGCGATCCATACCGTCCCGTCCAGGGCGGTGACTTCAACGGCAATATAGATCCCGATGGGTCTGGCGAGAAGGTCAACAAGGATTTCGCATTTGATGATCAGAACGAAATTCGCTCCAAAGGCTTTGCTGCAACCTTTACCTATGACTTTGATGGTTTCGAATTCTTTTCGATGACCGACTATAAGTCATTCAGCCGGACCATCGGTCTGGATTCAGACCAGACTGCCTCACCCGAGCTTATTTTCCAATCCGACGGTGACATTGATCAGTTCAGTCAGGAATTTCGTCTGGCAGGTAGCACTGAATCCACCAAGTGGGTGACCGGCATTTACTATCTGAGCATCGATACTGATTACCTTCAAGGTTTGGGAGGATCACCAACGGCTGGCTATCTGGGCGGACTTGAACAGAACAGTGTGGTTGAAATGGAGACAGAGTCTTATTCCGTATTTGGTCAACTGGATTATTCACTTACCGACACCTTAACCTTGGTTACCGGTGCTCGTTATGTGCAGGAAGACAAATCCATGGAAGGTGTGGTTCTGACCAATGCCAATACCAATGATCGGGTGATAGAAGTTGACTACAGCGTTACACCTTCTGAAATTTATGATGATGATAACAATCAGGACCTTTGGTCTGCCAAAGTTCAGCTTGAATATTCACCCTCTGACGACAGTCTTTATTACATCGGTGTAAACCGCGGTGTTAAAGCCGGTAGCTTTAATGCTCCACTGGGTGGTGGCTTTGGCAAATACGACCCTGAAGAATTAGTCGCTTACGAAATTGGAGCCAAGCTTTCTTTCTGGGACGGAGGTGCTCGGGTCAATGCCAACGTTTTCCATTACGACTACAGTGATTATCAATCGTTCTCCTGGGTCAATAACGCCGGCGTGGTATTTAATGAGCAGGCAAAATTCACCGGTGCTGAAGTGGAAGTGTACCTGACGCCGACCGATGCTCTCGACATTATGTTTGGTGCTTCCTACATCGATGCCGTGGTTGAGGATCTGGAAGTTGCTTCAGGTTATTTTGAAGATACCACACCGCCATTTACACCGGAGTGGCAAGCTTCTGGCTTAGTCAGATACACATGGGATCTGACGTCTGGCAGTATCGCTGCACAACTCAGCGGTTCCTATCAGTCTGAGACTTACCATAACGCCAGAAACTACACAGCCCATGAAATTGAGAGTCACTTCAAAGCTGATGCACAAGTCAGTTGGAGAGATAACGAAGGTAAATGGAGTGTCATTGGTTTCGTTGATAACCTGACTGATTCAGACCACGAAATCATTGGTTTCGATGTATCCGGCTTCTATGGTACATCACAAATTTCCTATGCCAAACCACGTACCTACGGAATTACCGTCAAGCGTGATTTTTAATTACGAGAGAATCAATTCCTGTATTAAACCCATTGCTTTTATTGCTTGACATACAGTGAGTCTTGCGCCCTTTCAAAATCATTTTGGAAGGGATTTTTTATGTCTGTAGTTTTGAATTTCGCGCTCCATATTAGTGCTATTTATTTTTTCTGTCTTTATTTAGTGCGAAATTATCTTGTTTTTCATGGTGAGAAATTGTTCTTGACGGTAAAAAATCATTAACAACCTGACTATCGATACATTTTTAGGTGGAGTTTATGAGCACAAAAGAATTGTTGATTAATGGCGAACGGCTTTGGAACAGCCTGATGGAAATGGGAAAAATTGGAGCGACTGAAAAAGGTGGCTGCAATCGACTGGCCCTGACCGAGCTGGACAAGCAGGCTCGTGATTTATTCTGTCAGTGGTGTGAAGCCGCAGGTTGTACTATCAGCGTCGACAAGATGGGCAACATTTTCGCCAGAAGAGAAGGCTTGGACAGTTCCCTGGGCGCGGTCTGTACGGGTAGTCATTTGGACACCCAGCCAACGGGCGGAAAGTTTGATGGCGTTTTTGGTGTTCTGTCCGGGGTAGAAATTCTCCGTACGCTTCACGAGGGCAACATCCAGACTCGTGCACCGATTGAAATATCCGTATGGACTAACGAAGAAGGTTCCCGCTTCCAGCCAGCCATGCAAGGTTCCGGTGTTTATGTCGGCCGTTTTGATCTGGAAGAAGAGTGGGCCAAAAAAGATGTCAACGGCTATACCGTAAAACAGGCGTTGGAAGACATTGGTTACCTCGGCACAGAAGAAATTGGCAGCCGCCATATTCAAGCTTTTTTTGAAGCCCATATTGAACAGGGCCCTATTCTCGAAGACGAAGACAAACAAATTGGTGTCGTGCGCCTGGGTCAGGGCATCCGCTGGTATAACGTAACAGTGACCGGTCGGGAATCTCATGCGGGTTCCACTCCAATGCACTTGCGAGCTGACGCGCTTGCGGCAGCATCCAACATCATCGCCCAGGTTGAAAACATCGCTCATGCCCATAAACCTAATGGCTTGGGTACTACTGGCTTTATGCAGGTTTATCCCAACTCCCGTAATACCATCCCCGGTACCGTGACCTTTAGCGTCGATCTGAGAAACCCGGATCCAGCGGTTCTGGCTTCCATGGATCGCATGCTCAACGAATACTGCGAAAAAATGGCTGCTGAACGTGATGTCGATGTGGATGTGGATCACTTCTGGTATTTCGAGCCGGTAGAGTTTGCCGCTTCCGAAAATGTCAAAATTGCTGCCCAGAAGCTTGGTTATAGCCACATGGATATTTTCGCAGGAGCCGGGCACGATGCTTGCTACATGGCTGACATTGTTCCATCCGGCATGGTGTTTACACCGTGTAAGGATGGTATCAGTCACAATGAAATTGAATTCACTACCCCAGAGCAATGTGAAGCGGGCTGTAATGTACTGTTACATGCAATGCTGGAAGTAGCCGAAGTGGTTGATTCAAAAACAATCAAAAACTAATTCCGTTGTAACAGGTATCTTGCCATGAAAAACACCGATGATTTTTCGACTCTGGATCATAACCAGCCGCTGGATAACACACTCTGGAATGACGATTTGGAGCCGGCACTATCCAGTAAGCGCACCTGGGGCTGGTTACACATTTTTTCCTTGTGGGTGGGAATGGTGATTTCGGTACCGGCATATCTGCTGGCTTCCGGACTCATGCACGAGGGCATGTCGCCTCTGCAAGCCATTATTACCGTATTACTGGGTAATCTGGTGGTTCTGATACCGATGATTCTTATCGGCCATGCCGGTGCGAAATACGGCATTCCATTTCCTGTGCTGCTCCGTTCATCATTTGGCACAGTGGGAGCTCGCCTGCCCGGACTGTTGCGCAGTCTGGTCGCTTGCGGATGGTTTGGCATCCAGACCTGGGTCGGTGGCTTTGCCATTTACCAGATCCTGAACGGTCTGTTTGGCAACGCCTTTATCGGACAACCCATGCCTTTGATTGGTATCGATTTGGCACAACTGTTGTGTTTTCTCAGCTTCTGGGGGTTACAGGTCTTTTTTATCGCCAGAGGTATGGAATCCATCAAGTGGTTGGAAACTTTTGCCGCCCCTCTGCTGTTGTTTATTGGAGTTGCTTTGTTTGTATGGGCCTATATCAATACCGATGGTCTCAGTGGCACCTTCAGTCAACCTTCTGCATTTGTTGAAGGAGGTGAGAAGGAAGGTCAGTTCTGGTCTGTTTTCTGGCCGGGCCTAACCGCGATGGTCGGCTTCTGGGCAACCCTTTCCCTGAATATCCCTGACTTTACGCGATTCTCCAAAAGCCAAAAGGATCAGATTATTGGGCAGGCTACCGGACTGCCATTACCCATGGCGCTGCTGGGTTTTGTCAGTGTATCCGTTACCTCTGCTACCGTAGTTATTTATGGTGAACCCATCTGGGATCCTGTGGACATCGCCGGCCGTATGGGCGGGTTTACTGCGCTGTTTGGTCTGGTGCTGCTGATCATTGCGACCATTACGACCAATCTTGCGGCCAATGTCGTCGCGCCAGCCAACGGGTTTTCCAATCTGGCTCCCAAGAAGATTTCATTTCGCACCGGTGGATTTCTCACAGCAGCACTGGGGATTGCCATTATGCCCTGGAAATTGATGGAGTCTGCAGGTTCTTATCTGTTTGTCTGGCTGGTGGGATATTCGTCACTGCTGGGTCCTATCGCAGGAATATTGATTGCCGATTACTTTTTTGTACGCAAATGTCGATTACAACTTCAGGCGCTATATCAGCGTGGGGGAGCATATGAATACACTCATGGCTGGAATTTAAAAGCACTGGTGGCTTTTGCGTTAGCGGTACTGCCCAATATTCCGGGCTTTCTGGTTGCCGGTGGTATTATCGAATCGGCACCTGCGTTATTGATCAAACTCTACAACTATGCCTGGTTTGTCGGAGCACTGTTGGGTGGGGTTATTTACGGTTTGCTGATGTTTCTGTCAACTAGCGCGAAGGCCAATGGAACCATACCAGTAGCGGTTCGCGGTCAGGGTTAACAGGGGCTGCTTCAGCGCCCTTGATGACCTCAAACAAAGCCCTTCGCTGTCTGGCTGAAGGGCTTTTTTATGGGCGATCCTTTTTCAACTGGCACAGCTGTTTTTCCAGATCTTCGATTCTTGTCTGCTTCTCTTTCAAAAGCTGCTCCACGTCTTCAGCATCCACTCTTAAAGGAATGTGCTGCGGACAATTGCGATCCCAGGCCTTAACCGTAAATTCAATAATCTGCTCTGGCAGAGCCCGATATTGATCACGAGGCGGCATCAGGTTGGCCAATCGTTCAGGCTGGTCTTCAATGACCCTGGCACTTCCCCAGATTTTGATTCGGGTTTTATGCAAATAATCCATTATAAAAATAAAGGCCCGGGGGTTTTCCGAAAGGTTTCCCTGACTGATGTATTGTCGGTTACCTTTAAAATCTGCGAAGGCCAAGGTATGCCTGTCAATAATATGCAAAAAACCTGGTGGCCCACCACGGTGCTGAATATAAGGCTGACCATGACGGTTGGAGGTTGCCAGATAAAAGCTCCTCTGGTTAGTTAGGTAAACTTCCAGTTCGGGAGTGATGTCTGTTTGCCAACCGCCCTTTTGTTCCATCGCCGCATATAAGTCTCGAGATCCCTTACGGGATTGAATGGCCTTTACTCTGTCGGTAAAGGCAATATCACTTGGGTACACTTTGGCCTACCTCAATATCTACAATCCCAGCTCACTCAAACCCGCGTGGTCGTCAGGACGTCGCCCGAGTGGCCAGTGGAACAACCGGTCTTCGGCCGCTATTGCATGTTCGTTGATACTGGCGATGCGGCGACGCATTAAACCATCGGCTTCGAACTCCCAGTTTTCATTGCCGTAAGCGCGAAACCATTGGCCCGAATCATCGTGAAACTCATAGGCAAACCGAACCGCAATCCGGTTATCGGTGAAAGCCCACAACTCTTTGATTAATCGATAGTCCAGTTCGCGAGTCCACTTGCGGGTCAGTAACTGAACAATCTCTTCTCGACCGCGAATAAACTCGGCTCGATTGCGCCACGGACAGTCCTCGGTATAGGCCAACGCGACTTTTTCTGGATCACGGCTATTCCAGCCATCCTCTGCGAGACGAATTTTCTGTATGGCGGTTTGTTCATCAAAAGGGGGTAACGGTGGTCGGGACATGGCAATGTTCTCCAATTGAGAAATCTTAAGGGTGACGCTACAGCCACCCTTGGGTTAATTTAAGCCGCAAGACTGGCTGCGGCCGGAAAGTCGATCTCAGTTCCCAGAACTTCATTCATGTAGTTGGTGAGCGTATTCAGCGCGACCAGCCCCACGATTTCTACAATCTGGGCATCGCTGTAACCGGCCTCCCGAACAACGTCTACATCACGATCAGACAGTTTCCCGCGAACACGGGTGATCTTGGCAGCGAACTCAACAGCAACCGCGGCTTTTGGATCACCGGATGTACCGCGACGATTGGCATTAATTTCATCGGAACTCAGTTTTGCCACATTGGCACCCAGGTACTGGTGGGCTGCCAGGCAGTAGTGACAACCGTTGATTTCAGCAACAGCCAATGCAATTCGCTCACGGGTCTGGGCATCCAGAGTTCCATTTCCCAATGCACCATGCAGGCCAAGAAAGCCTTCAAGGGTCTGCGGGCTGTTGGCGACAATACGAAACAGATTCGGGACACTTCCCAATTGAGAATTCACCGCTTCTAGCAATTCCCGGGATGCTGCCGGCGCAGCGGAAACAGATGCCGGAGTAGGTATACGTGACATGGTTGGCTCCTTTGAGCTGTCTTAATGGAGAAACCAGCATACAATTACTCAAATAGTAAATAATTAGACCAAAATGCAATTGTCTATTACATTATTTGCAATTATTAACGTGTAACCCAGCGTGGTCTCTGATGGACAAATTTGAAGCAATGCGGGTGTTTGTCGAAGTCGCGGAATGTCGGAGCTTTGTCGCCGCCAGCCGCAGGCTGGATCTTTCTGCTCCGGCTGTGACTCGATCAATAGCCCATCTCGAACAGACACTCGGTGTCCGGCTGTTCAACAGAACCACTCGGCAGGTTCGTCTTACGGATTCCGGTGCCCGCTTCTTTGAGGACGCCAGGCGCATACTGGAAGATGTCGAGCAGGCCGAAGCAACAGTCTCCGGCAGTTACACTGAGCCCAAGGGAACCTTAACCGTAACTGCCCCCGTACTGTTTGGACAGAAACACATAGCTCCCATCGTCACTGAGTATTTACAGCAAAACCCCTCGGTGACGGTGAAGGCCATCTTCTATGATCGGGTGAGTAATCTGCTCGAAGAAGGTCTGGACATCGCCATCCGTATTGGCCACCTCAAGGACTCAAACTTTTATGCCAGCCCTGTGGGATACGTTCAAAGGGTTGTGTGTGCGTCACCGGATTATCTGAAAGCCCGCGGAATGCCGACAACGCCTTCGGATCTGCTAACCCATGAGATAATTCATGCTTCCTCTGCAGAACCCTCGACCACCTGGCGGTTTGGATCTTCATCCGGAAAGGAATCCGTTAAAGTTTCCCCCCGCTTGCACTGCAATCACAACGGTACTGCAATCGCTGCTGCCAAACAGGGTCTTGGGATCACTCGTCTAATGTCTTATCAAGTCGGTGAGGAGTTTGATCAGGGTTCATTAACCCGCATACTGACAAACTACGAAACGGATCCCTTGCCGGTAAACATTCTTCACCTCGAAGGGCGACAGGCGAATGCAAAGGTCAGATCGTTTATCGATTTAGCGGTGTCCCGATTGAGAGCCAATCCGTACATCAACCATTAACGTCAACCACTGGGGTTGGTTTATTGCTTATTAAGATGCTTGTTGAGCCATTGTCTGGGAGTCAAACCAAATCGTTTTTTGAAGGCCCGGCTTAAAGACGATGCGTCTTCGTAACCTACCGTGTTGGCCACAAGGGCAACGGGACGCTGTTTTTTTAATAGTCCCTGAGCTTTGGCCAACCGCAAGTCCGTCAGGTAATCCATGGGCGCCCGTCCTACAGTTTCCTTGAACAACAAGGCAAACTTGGAACGGGACATTGCCACCGCTTCCGCCATGCTGTTCACACTCCACTCCTGTTCCGGACTCTCTTGCAGCTTGATCATCAAAGGAGCCAGGGCGGCATGGGAACAAGCCGTCAGTAAGGCAAGGTTGACCGTTCCCTGATCAACCACATGGCGCAGAAGATAGATCATAAAAACATCACACAGGCGGTTAATGATCACCTGTTTGCCCTGACCCTCTGCAAACGCTTCACGAAAAATCCACTGGGCGGTGTCAAACAGTTCCTGATTTTCACGGGTTTCGACACTGATGAATTTTGGCAACACATCGGTTAACAGAGTCTTATGCCTGACAGGAAAGGTAACTGTCGCACAAACCAGTTCGGCTTCCTGAGCATCATCTACCTGAATTCGATGACGAGCCCCACTGGGAATAAATAACACGGTTGGCTCATCCATACGAATCTTGTGTCCCTGATCCGTGTACAGGGTCATGGTTCCGGAACGCAACAGATGAAGGTGCCCTGCCGCTTCACTTTCTGTAAACGTCTGCAGACCGCACAAACCTCCACTGAAAAATACTTCAGCCTGAAGCTCCAGCTCCTGTATCAAGCCATCAAGTGACGTCATAAAACCCTCTAATCGGACGATCTGCCGATTTTTATGGACATACGGCCAATTTCCCAACCGGCGATATCCGTAATCTAGCACTCAAGGAGATCGGACATGCCCGACACTCTGATTAGCAAATCAATATACCGATACAGGACTTTATTATGCAACTTTCTAAAACCTTGAAATATGCCGCAACTGCCGGCGCCCTGCTTCTCAGCAACCTGGGATTTGCCTCAGCGGTAAATACCGGAGCCAATGACGTCGCCATTCACGGCTACGATCCCGTTGCCTACTTTACCCAAAGTAAGCCGGTTCAGGGCTCACCACAATTTACAGCCACTCATGAAGGAGCCATTTATCGCTTCTCCACGGCTGAAAATCGCGACCTGTTCAAAAGTAACAGCGACAAGTATGCCCCTCAATTTGGTGGATATTGCGCCATGGGTGTCGCTCTGAACAAGAAGCTGGATGTTGATCCCGCGGCCTTCTACATCGATGACGACAAACTCTATCTGAATTTGAACAAGGCGGTGCAAAAGAAATGGCTGTCAGACGTACCCGGCCATCTGAAAACCGCATATCGCGTTTGGGATGGCATTGAGGAATTGTCCATCGAAGAAACCAACGCAGAGGACTAAGACATGACAGATCGTGCTCTGAAATTCTCATCAAAGGGCCACCTTTATCAGGAACCCCTGTTGATGCTGTGGTTTACCGCAGACTGGTGTGGGCCCTGCCAGCAATTTATACCGACCATCAATGCAATAGCAAAGCACTACCAGGGACAAGTCAAGCTATTGAAAATTGATGTGGATAATTTTCAAGGCGTGGCCCAGGAGTTCAGAGTACGAGCTGTTCCTACACTGGCCCTTCTGAATAAAGACGGTGTATTGAACAGTCTGACTGGCGTTCGAACCACCAGGCAATTAAGCGAATGGATTAATCAATACACCAGTAATGACACTCTGTAGAGGATGTAAACATGAATCATAAACAACACCTTGCTTCGGCAGCCATTGCTCTTGTACTGGCTTCCTCGGTTATCGCACCGGTTCAGGCTGGAGGAAAAGAAAAGTGTTACGGAATTTCTGCTGCGGGACAAAACGACTGTGGCAATTTGGCGGGCACTCATTCCTGCGCCGGACAATCCACGGTCGATAATGACCCAGGCGAATGGAAGCTGGTCGCCAAAGGCACCTGTGTAGACATTGGCGGCATGCTAAAAGCCGAAGCCAAAAAACGCTATGCCGATCAGCAATCAAAAAAAAGCTAACACTCAGATTTTAACGGAGAACCGCTATGTCTCGCACAGCATCGACTGATTTCTGCAGCCGCCCTGAATCGACACCTGAAGCCATTACCAAGCCTGTCGGTGTGGGTTTGAGGCACCAGCATTATCGGGATGCGTTGTGCGAGACCTCTGCCGTTGACTTTGTCGAACTGCACAGTGAGAACTTCTTTGCCCAGGGAGGCATCACACGGTCAATGCTTGAGGCTATAGCAGAGTTGTATCCCATCAGTCTTCATGGCACAGCCATGGGATTGGGCTCTGCCATTGGCATTGACCAAGGTTACCTGGAAAAACTGAAACATCTGGTGCATGACGTCAAACCATTCCTGATTTCGGATCACGCCAGCTTTGCCTGGAGTCGTCTTAACAACCGGATGATTCACGCCGGTGACCTTCTTCCACTGCCGTTTACTGACGATGCCCTCAAGTATCTGATCAACAATGTAAAACACGTTCAAGACGAAATCGGACAACGGATTCTGGTCGAAAACCTTGCGTCCTACGTTCAATTTGATCAGAACTCGATGACAGAAACCGAGTTTCTCAGTGAGTTGGTTTCACAAACTGATTGTGGCCTGCTGCTGGATTTAAACAACCTTTTGGTTAACGCCCATAACTTTCCTTCTCAAGACGGGGACGTGACACCACTCGCAGCCGCACAACAATGGTTGCAGGAAATCCCGGAGACTTCTGTTGGCGAAATTCATCTGGCGGGATACCGCTTACCGGCTAACGGAAACTTTATTGTAGATGACCACAGTCAACCGATTAACGAGGAATGCTGGTCGCTGTATCGCTACGCATTAGAGCGATTTGGTCCACAAACCACCCTGATTGAATGGGACAACAATCTTCCTGATTGGCAAGTACTCACCGCTGAGGCCCAAAAAGCCCGTCAGTTAATTCATCAACATAGTCATTGAAACGGGATTTTATCATGTTAAATGCATCAGAGACCTTGATACAACAGCAGAGCTTCTTGTCGAGAATCTATCAACAAGACAGTCTGTCGTCGTCACAAACGGGTCTGAACATTTACAGAAACAATTTTCGATTAACCGCCGCCCGATCGCTGTCACTGACCTATCCGGTAATTGCCCGGATGATTGGGTCTGAAAATATGCTTCTGCTGGCAGAACGTCTACTGAAAAAAGAACAGCCTTCTACAGGTGATTGGGCAGACTGGGGCGAAGGTCTGCCCGAGATTTTGGCAGACAGTGAACTTCATGCTGAGCATATCTATTTGACAGACGTTGCCAATATGGAGTGGATGCGCCATCAGGCGGACAAAGCCAAATCGACTCGCTTTAACCAAAAGACACTCGAGAAACTGTCCCGCAAGACCCTGTCAGATACGAAGTTCGTTCTTTCAGATGGTCTGAATGTTTTTCACAGCGAATGGCCTGTAGACAGATTATGGGAAGCTCATCGTCCAGAGATTGCAGACCCAAAATCCTATTTATCTCAAGAACGATTCAGGATGCAGAGTTGTTATCTGGTGATTTATCAACAGAACCGGCGTCCGCAACACCAGCTCATCGATCAAGAGGAATACCACTGGCTATCGAATGTAACACAAGGTCTTAGCATTGATGCACTGATCGATACACACCCCAACTTTGATTTTGTCCACTGGCTTCCCAGAGCCATCGAACACAACTGGTTATTGGAAATTCACTAATCACACCGGAGACGACTATGAAAAACTTGCTACGTAAATGTTACCAGCCATACCATGTGTCCAGTTTCTATTTGAGTAAACTGCATCATCTGGTTGCACTGTTATCGCGGTTATATCTTGCCAAGGTTTTTTTCAGCGCAGGATGGGTCAAACTGAGAGACTGGGATACCACACTGTTTCTCTTCGAAGAGGAGTATCAGGTTCCTTTACTGCCCTATGAAGCTGCGGCCTATCTGGGGACGTTTGGAGAAATCCTGTTTCCACTACTGCTTGCCATCGGCTTAACGACTCGCTTTTCGGCATTGGCTTTGAGCGTCGTCAATGTTGTAGCGGTTATCAGCCTGGCAGAAATAGCTCCTGCCGCACTGTATCTGCATATAATCTGGGGCTTGCTGCTCGCTCACCTGGCCATATACGGCAGTGGCGCGTTATCTTTGGACAATATTCTTAAACGATTCCGCCTTAAGAATAGCTTTCAGTACCCGGCCAACTAAACGCTATTTACTCGTGTGCGCCCCTCAAACAGCAAGCGGTTTAAGGGGCACATCAATTAAGGGGTATACCAGACCGGAGAGCTCCAGGCTCGCTCTTTAACCGTCTTTGGCAAGTCGGCAGGGTGTTCCACATTTGCACGCTTGGCGTCATACATACTCCAGCGACACACAGGGTTTTCCAGCACCCGAACGTAATAAAACGCAGACTCAGACGCATCGAATTGCGGGTCTGTCCAGGTCGTGGCGAGTTCGGTAGCACCCCTGTCAGCACTGATCGAACAATCATCCAGATTCACGGTTGCGCCATTGTCAGGACAACGATTAGTTTCCGGATCAGGCGTCAGTCCATCGGAGCAGGCCACATCGTAAACCGCTTCCTTTAACTCATCGTCTGCGGTTTTCCAGCCTTTAATAACCTGTACTTTTTGCAGTGGCGCACTGTCGGGATCTTGCATGGCCCAAATCATCAGAGAAGGCGATTTATCCTGGGGCGCTGCTGACAGGGCTCCGCCTTGAGGCACACCCTGTTGATAACCTTGTGCGACCCAGTTGGATTGCTCATGAGTATTGGCGGCGAAATCAAACCCGGCAAACATGCGGACTTTTGTCCGAGTGCCACTGGTGGCAAAGGTTTCGCGTCTGTGAAGTGCATCCCAGATATCTTCACGGGTATTACTCTCAGCCCAGACGCCAGTAATGGCTCCAGGATTATAGAGTCGGGTGGGGTCATCGTCACCGCTCATGCCCATGGCTTCAGCCGTCGGGTTTGGCTTTAGGCCAAGCCGAATTTCCGGCTCGCCATCGTTAGACGCGTAGTGCCCCTCGAAGTCGCTCTCAGTGGTATCGCTGGGTGTTCCGTTATGGTTATCCGTAGCGCCCGCAAAGCCCTGCTTGAAGGGGTTCGTCCCCCACTTTTCCTGCTCAACCAGACCAAATTTCAAACCATTACGGACAAATGCATATTCGTTACTGCAGCCCGCATTTTCACCTTCATTACAGGCTTCAAACACCGTTTCAAAATTGCACTCTTCATCGGTGGACATTATCCCGGTCTGACATTCGGAGTTGCCTTTGATTTGCATAACTTCGACCAGACGATCCAATCGTTCCCGGCGGTCTACGACATCCTGAGTGAATTCGGTGCCATCGGAATTTTTGCCCCAGTAAAGTCGTCCCCAGTAAAAGTTGGGATTGTGCGGAATGGTCAACACATCACACTCTCCTGTACAGTGATTTTCAAGCCACCGATGCAAGTCTTCACCGGTTCCTTCAAAAGCAGAAAATACCGTATCTGGCACAGTGGCATTTTTGAAAATCACATTGCGATGCATCATGCCGCCTACACCCTCCGGAGCATTGGCGGAAAATTCGTAAGCGACAAATGAGGTAAACTTGCCAGGTTCATAGTTTTGATTGGCGGCATCCTGAACCCGCTGCCAGGGAGCCGGCATGGCATCCAGACAGGCCTGCCCATCTTCACCGCAAATGTCTTTGCGCCGCACCGCCGGTGTTTCTGCCATGCCGGCAAAAATCTCCTTGAATGGCTGCATGTCATTCTTGCGAATTCCCTGACAAGTGGGTGAGTTATAGCCTTCCAGCTCAGGGCTGGTACAAATTTCATATTCACCCAGTGCTTCGGAATGGTCCGTAACCGCAGCAAAATCCAGGGGTTTAATGATCCGCTTTTTCACGCCGATTGGCAGCATCACTTCTTCGCCCTTGGCAAAACGGTAGGCCGTAAAAGGATCGTTCATGGTGGTGCCAAAAATATAGGCGTCCAGTGAATAGGCGGTATGCAGATGGAGTTCACCAAAATAGGCATTCTTGTTCGGGTCTCGCTCTATGACTTGGGCTGTTGTGGCTTCAGCTGTCACTTCAGGGGCAACCGGACTCTCCGTTACGCCAGTTTCAACGCTCACCGGCTCAGATTCTGCGGACTCATTGTTGGAATCACAGGCCGCCAGCAAACTGAATACGGCTCCGACGGCTGAAATCACCAGAGTTTTTTTCAACGTCATTGTGTTTATCCTCTGCTAAGGTATTTTCAGGCAAGCCGATCCCCTGAAGTACAGCAGTAATCCCCAATCCGTGCAACAAGCCAATGATGATGCCTCAGCCCAAAGACGTCGGCTGCATTTTGAGACTTGTTACGCCCCATAAAACGCAAAAGGGCCATACAGACAACAGGATCTGTATGGCCCCATGACAATTACCGAAGACTAGGTGGGACTCTGGCGAAAACTCAGCTCGCCCTGCGGCGTTCTCGACAAGTTCTTGGCCGCAGCGTGCAGAGCTTCAGCCCGATTTGCGAACACTGCATTGGCAGGCAGACTGCCACTGAGTTCCTTGAGAGAATCGTAAACCGAGTCACTCATACCCGCCAGATAAAGCTGTTTTCCACCCGCACGGGCATCGGTGGCAATGGTTTCCACGGCCAGCATGGCTGACACATCGAGACTCGGAACTGCATTAAAATCCAGAATCAGAATTTCGGAACTCTTCTCCGTGCGAATGCGCACGTGGTGTCCGAGATCCGCTGCGGCCCCGAAACTCAATGGGCCACTGAATTCAAACAGGGCAATCTGATCACGATATTGATCCAGAATCGCACGCTCCTCTTCGGAATCCAGATGCTCGGGCAGGTGCTGCAGGGAGGCCAATTGCAACTGCGCCACCTGACGAACATAGGCCAGCGCAGCCAGTACCACCCCGGCGCCAACGGCGGTGATCAGATCCACAAAGACCGTCAACATCAACACCAAAGCCATGAGCAATAAATCCCAGCGTGGACCACGGTGAGCACGCTTGAGGTAGCTCCAGTCAATAATATCCAGACCGACTTTCACCAGAATACCCGCCAACACAGCGTGGGGAATGTAGCTCGCCAGAGACCCCAGCCCCAGCACCACCGCCAGCAGTACCAACGCGTGAATCATGCCTGACAGGCGACTGCGCCCACCGGAACGAATGTTCACAACGGTACGCATCGTCGCACCGGCACCTGCAATACCACCAATTAAACCGGCGAAGGTATTACCGACCCCCTGTCCGATCAGCTCACGGTTACTGTTGTGGCGATCACGGGTCATGTTGTCGGCAACCAGAGAGGTCAACAGACTGTCCAATGACCCCAGCACGGCCAGGATGATCGCGGCCTCAATCACCAGATACATCTTGTCGCCACCAAATACCGGCAGATTCAATTCCGGCAGACCGGTGGGAATCTCACCGAGGATTGGCACATCCAAAGCAAAATAGGCCAACAGGGTACCGACGATCAACGCTGCCAGTGGTGCCGGCAAATACTTGGCAAGCTTGCCGGGCCAGCTGTAAACCATCGCCAGGGTTCCCAATCCCAATACCAGGTTGGCCCAGTGAATATCGGTTACCGCAGTGGGCAAAAACTGCAACGCATTGATTGTACCGCTGGGCGAATCATGTCCCAGCAGTGGGCTCAATTGCAGAATAATGATGATCGCACCGATGCCGGTCATAAAGCCGGAAATCACCGGGTAAGGCACCAGCCGAATGTATTGCCCAACCCCCATCAGACCGAAGACCACTTGCAGCACACCGGCCAACATAACAGCGGTAAAAATCAAACTGGCGTCACCAGACAAACTGGCGAACAACCCAGCGAGAACCACCACCATCGGACCGGTAGGCCCGGAAATCTGCGGCGCAGTTCCCCCAAAAAGAGCGGCAAAAAAGCCCACGGCAATGGCGCCATAAATACCGGCAATCGGCCCCAGACCCGAGGCGACACCCAGCGCCAAGGCTAATGGCAGGGCCACTACACCGGCGGTAATACCACCGGTGATATCCCCTCTGAGGGTCGAGAAATCCAGTTTCATGTGTCGTACCTCTTACACTTGTTTGCGTTCATTGAAAAAATCATGGCCTGAAACCCTGCCTCAGCAGTTTTCACAGGCACAAGGGCTCCCCTCACACTCGCACAGGCGACCGTGACCAAAAACAGTTGGCTAATTTGAGAGTTTAGAGCAGTGATTACTGAAGCGGATCAGTAATCACTGTCTGAGGGGGACCGATATACGGTTATCCGAATGTGAATCAGGACTCTTTGGCTTGTGCCTGACGCAACAGACGCTGGCGATAGGCTTCATCCATAGGTTCAAATTCGCCGGATTTGTCATTGTGATAGAGCACTTCACCGGATGCGATGTTGTAAACCCAGCCGTGAATGGTGAGATTGCCACTCGCCAGCCCAACGGCAACCGCCGGGTGAGTGCGCAAATGCTGGATTTGTTGCAGTACGTTCTCGCAGGTCACTTCTTCCAGGTGGTCTTTACACAGATCACCATGACGGTGACGAACCACTTCGGTCGCTGAACGGCAGTGGCCGAGCCACTCTTTAACGTGCGGCAGGTTGTCGAGCTGTTCAGGGGCAATCGCCCCCTTCATGGCGCCGCAGTCCGTGTGGCCACAAACCACAATATCAGTGATTCCCAGTGCCGCCACCGCAAATTCGATGGACGCGGTCATGCCACCGGTTTCGTTGCTGTGCGGAGGCACAATGTTGCCCGCGTTACGGCAGATAAACAGCTCACCAGGCTCGGTCTGGGTCACCAGGTTAGGGTCAATACGAGAATCCGCACAGGTGATAAACAACACCTCGGGGTTCTGACCGTTTGCCAGCTTGGCAAAGGTTTCACGCTTCTCTGGATACACTTCGTTCTGAAACCGGGCCACGCCTGAAATAACATGATCCATAACCATACCTCCTAAAACTGTAACAAAACTGCAAACTTCGATTAACGGATTATTTATTGATAGCTTAATAAGTTAAAATACAACTTCGAGATAACCTGTAGTTATCAGATAATACCCCAGGAACGCATACCATGCTCAAAACCGGTAACCTTTCGATCACCAGGATTCCCACTCTCAGACAACTGCAATATTTTGTCGCAGTGGCTGAAGCCAACCATTTTCGCAAGGCTGCGGAAGAGCTGGGGGTCAGCCAACCCGCCTTGACCACACAGATAGCCGCGCTGGAGGAATCGCTCCAAATCCCGCTGTTTGAACGATCCCGCAGCGGTACCCGACTGTCTCCTGAAGGACGGGAATTGCTGGTGCATGCCCGCGATGTCCTGCTGGGTATGCAAGGCTTTCTCGAGAGGACTGCGGTTCTTGCCGGTGGCCATCAGATCACCTACAAACTCGGGGTCCCCCCAACTCTGGGCCCCTACTTGCTGCCCAATGTACTGCCGGATTTACACCGCCAGTTTCAACAACTGAAACTCTATGTGCGGGAAGCCCCTCCCCGCACTCTGCAACGCGGTCTGCACGAGGGTGAATACGACCTCGCCATATTGCCTTTGCCTCAGTCATCCATGGAATTGGCTGTCGAGCCGTTGTTCAATGAGCCGCTCAAATTCGTGGTACCTGCCGATCACCCTCTGGCAGACCAGCAGCGGGTTGCACCGGAAGACCTGCATGGGGAACGCGTCCTCACGCTGGAAGAGCATCATCACTTTCACCACGAAGTGCTGGAGATTTGCCTGCGTTTCGGTGCTGATATCCAACGGGATTACGAAGGCACCAGCCTCGACACCTTGCGTCAGATGGTGGTGATGGGACTCGGCGTTGCGTTTTTACCCGGTCTCTATGTGCATTCGGAACTGCACAACCCGGAAGCATTAAGTGTTGCCGAGATCCGTGAGGAACCGATCACTCGTGGACACGCTTTGGTTTGGCGCGCTACCGCACCAAGCCGGCAACACTACCGGGAATTGGCCGAGCATTTGAAACAAATTATACGCAAACGACTGGGGTCTGTGGTAGCAGTCATCGATTGAACTGTAGCCAAAAACAGAATATTACAAACGGATATCTCTCATAGGCCTATGGAGAACCCAATTCATCAGGCCGGATTGTTCCATACCAGTCATCCAGTTTAACCTGAGATACCCATCAGCTATTTGTAGGTAAAAAGTTAATCTATACGTTAATGATGTTTAGTTATAGAAAGTTAAGATAAGTTAGTAAGTTAAGGATTTTGAAGCCCTTTGATACCGTGCCTTAGCGCCATTTTTTGTGGTCAGTATCCCGATTCTGTGTGATTAAAAGCACGATATACCGTGTTCAATCACCCGAACATCTGTGGTCCAATTCCCGTATTGGGTGTGGTTAAAACCCCGCTAATATCGTGTTCAAAACCTCGTGCCTTTCCACAGAGATATGCACTGTTTTTGGTCTCTTTATCCACAGAGCGAACCGGAAAGCTTTCCTCGTGAGTGTGGTTAAAACCTCGAACTCCGACTTTTCCAAAAGCATACGGGGTGTGTTTAAAAGCATACGGTAGCCTTTCTCTGTTCAGCTCAATATCTGGTTGTTATTTGATCTCTCAATGGGATACCTCTCTACCCTTTTGTGGTTAAACCCCCGAAGCAAAGTTAATGGTGTGGTCAAATCCCCGAGGCTTTTCTGTAAATGCGCTTTAAAAAAGCGTCTTTTGGCACCGTTTTAAGCAACTTTTTGACGTTTGGATGAATGAGAGTGTCTTTACACACGGTTTTAGGCGATTTAATGGGCAGGAATTGGGATTTGATCACAAATACACAGGCTTTATTGTGGTTTTGAGCTGTGGGATTTTGAACATCCGGGATAAAACATCAGCTTTGTTGTTATCCCGGTGAGATCGAATTGGCGGGTTTCAGACCTGAAGCCTGAGCGCTTAGGACTAGGAGGGGGAAACTTCCCGAACCGAAGCTCTTAGGCTGCCGTCAAAATCCTTCATGACAATCAGTTTTTCAATCGAACCACTGACTTTAGCGGTTTCATGTTGCAGAAAGTAGTCAGGAACACTCTGCTTCTTAATCACGTCCTTAATTTTACGGCGAAATTCACGCAGGGGAGATTTCACTCCAAACTTGCGCCAGAGCTTCTCCAAGCCGATATCCCACATGGGTTGATTGCCACAGTGCTTGCGACAGATCTCGTACAGGCGACGATCGTAGGGTGAGCGAAGGCCGAAGTATTCCCGGTTGTAGGTCAGGATCTGATTGTTGGCGACGGCGTTGTACAGCTGCTCGGAAATCACCACTTCAAAATATTCCAGGCGGCCATTTTTATCCGTGACTGCAGCGCCATAGTCGATCAGACCAAAGACTTCCCCTTTAGACTTGCGGCTACCGGGTGATTCGTTGATGTTGGTTCTGAAAACTGTTCCGCGAAGGCGTGCGAGGGTATCACCGATGGCTTTATAGGATTTGCCATCAGTGCCACGCTTGGTGGTCATCAGATAGTCGAAAGCCGTGATCTTAACCCGCCGACTGGTGGGGCGACCTCTGTTCGCCGCTTCAGCAATTTGTCCGAAGGAGTAGATCAGCAAGTCCTTGTCATGGATGGTGGCCCTGCCATCGGCCGAGGGAATGACTTCCAGCCAGTTGCCGGTTTGTTCGTTCTCATAGCGGAATTTTTCCCGATCCGGTTTGGAGCTGATGGCAAAGATGGGGTATTCCATGGAGCTGATGTCACTTTTGGGGGCCACATCAATAATGTCAGCAACAAACAGGTCGAGCTGATCGGTTGCTGGCAAGACGGTCGTTTGGGACACGACGGGTTGTGTTTCCTGCTCTTCCAGAGACAGGAGTTCTTGAGTCGCGGCTTGCGCAGATGTTGTTGTTTGCGTGGTCATACGAGTTCTCTCCAGACGGCTCAGGACCCTGTCTCCTGAGGAGACAGCTGCATCCCCTGCTGAGACATAATGCGTTGGATGATGGCTGTGCGGATCAGTGCACTGCGGTCTTTACGTGTGTCTTCTTCTTCCTCAATGCGGTTCAGACTGTCATTGATGCTGCGGACAATATCTTCACTCAGGGCAATGGGAATGGATTTGGTGGAGCCGGGAACAATGAACTCTTCGGCCACCAGACCGGGGAAGTCTCCGCGTTCGATCAGATTCTCAATGGCCTCTCCAATCCAGAGAGAGCGCTGTTTCTTGTTGTAGCCCTCCGTCAGCATGACCTGATCCATTTTATTGAGCATTCCGGTAGGGATTCTCAAGGTGGTCCGAATGGGACCCTTGTTCTTTTGTGGGGGGGTAAATTTCGCCATGATCAGAGTTCTGCCTTGTTACCAAGGGCTTCCAGTGCGGCCGCCAGTTGAGATTGTTTATTCAGATCAAAATCGTCCAGAATTTCCTGCGCATCCAGATGAACTGCCGCCGCCTGAATGACTTTGGCCAGCCCGCGGGTATTGGCGTGACGCGCCAATTTGATTGAGGGCTTGGTCTCCTGAACGGCTTTCTTGTCACCCTGCAAAATCGGTAGCAGCTGGTCCAGTGGCAGTTGTGCCAATTGTGCGGCGCGTTTCAGGTCGGTGATCTTTTCTTTTTCAATCGCTTCCACCAATATCTTGTTGGGGTATCGCAGTACAGACAGATAGCGTTGAGCTTCGGCACGGCTGCGGCCGATGATCTTGCTCAGTTTGGTGACGGAGGTTTTCTGTATGCCCTCTCCGGCTTCGAGTAATTTGCGCACCCGATCGAGCTTTTCCCACAGGCTCATGTTTTCGCGGTGGACGTTTTCTTCCCACTGCAAGGTGTCAATTTCGGTACGGGCAATGTTGCTCTGCTGAATTCGAGCGGCAATGTGTTTGGCCCCTAACATGATGTGCGCGAGGAACCGACGTTCACCGGCAATCAGGTGGAACTGGCTTTCGTCCTGCCAAACCGTAATGGGGTTGATCATGCGCTCCGGGCTTTTCAGTCCTGCGGCGAATTGCACAATCGACAAGGCGTCGCCCAGGGCTTTCCCGCTAAGACCACTCTCTTGTGCCAGGAGGTCGGTGTAATCTTCCAGCCAGTCGCTGGGGTCTTCCGAAGATAACGCTTCCAGATTCATTGGGAACTTGATGGACAGTTCTTTGACCTGTTGCTGGGATACTGCCAGCTTTCTGGGGTTGTCCGGGTCGGTATTGATGTAATCCAGGGGAATGGTTTTGGTCAGAACCCCTTTTACCTTCTGGGCAGTTTCTACCTGAGCTTTTGCTGCACCTGCCCACTTTTCGGCATTGTCGGTACTGCCTTCGCTGATGATACTGCCGGTTCCGGCGCGTTTACCGCCAAATTTCTTGGCCATGATGCTTTCCTTTCTCTGGGTGTCTCCTTGGGAGACACTGGCTTGTCATGGGGCTGTTTGCTGATTTTCAGGTGTCTCCTGAGGAGACACTGCTTAAAGGAGACACCTGCATACCCTACCCGGCATAGACTTTTGACAGGGTGTGGCGCCCTACTTCGATGCTTTTCTGTTTGGCTGCATGACTGGCGCTGATCTGGAAAATACTCCGTGGGGTGATGCCTTTCAGGTCGCGCTCGGGGAATGCTGTGGATTGAGGCAGGAAGATCTCTTCCGGAAACATAATGTTCCCCAACTCTTCTTGTAACATGGACAAGGTGCCACGGTGGATATTGGTGTTGGCGCGTACCTTGTTGGGACAAAGGCCGGTAAGTACCAGCTGATCGTCATCGTCACGGGAGAAGTTTTCAGACTGAATGACCTGCAACATGGCGTTGATACCCTGCAGGCTCTTTTCTTCCGGCTCAAACGGGATAATGGCGTGTGTGGCAGCCCGGACTGCAGCCCGGAAAATCGGGTTCCGGCTGGGGCCAGTATCCAGAATGATCAGATCGTAGGTATCGACGACTTCCTGCATATGCAGAAAGTCCCCTAGCCTGTTGATGATTTCTGTAGCGATTTTGCCGCTGGCGTTATCGAATTCACTGTTGATGCGTTCAAGCAAGGCTGGATGCCCCACCATGATATCAACGTCAGCATCAAACCCATTGTCCTTGTTGATAAAGGTGTTGTGTGGCAGAACCGCTTTGCCGAAGAAAATGTCGGCAATGCTGGAACGTTCTTCCAGATCGGTGTCGCCATCGTAATCCGGATGCGGTGGCGGTAACTGACCACCGGTGGCTTGCGGAGCCGTTTCCATTCCCACCCAGTAATCGGAGGAGTTACACTGCATGTCCAGGTCAACTACCAGAACATCCTTTTTCTCGTAAATGGCTGCGTATTCTGCGATAACACTGGCAACGGTGGTTTTACCCACGCCGCCCTTCTGGTTCAACACCGCCAAAATTTTTCCCGAATATTCGAACATACGGATTCTCTCTGCAGGAGATTAAACAGAAATCAATGGGTAAAAGGTATACGGCTGTTAATATACAGGTATTATTAGCGGGTGCAAGGTTGTCGGCCCTCTGTAGCCGTGACTCTGGCCATCGATCACAGTCATGGTTCGTCGGGGCATTAAAGTCCCCTGGAATTTAGCGTTTATGACTTGTCAGCTGACTGGCAGCCCGATCAATACCTTCACAGTTCCGCGAGGGAATTTCGGTGAGCGTGAATGACCTGTTGAACATCATATCGATTGTTTAACTAGATGTTCCTTTTTGTTCCTTGGATGTGCCGGGTGAGGTAGTATAAGCGGGTATTGCGGTAGGGAAAGCGTTTAAAGAATATGCCTAAAGTCAATAAAATCAATAAGTTACCATCATTCAAGGTGGTCGGTGTCGCTCTTGCTGAATGTGAGTGCGCGCCTTTTTATCCAGAGCTGGAATTTTCTCAGGCAACCGCGTCGTTGATTGAAGAGCAGCTGCTGCATTCGGATGAGGGGATCGCTCCGTTTTGGGGGATTGCCCGCGATGGATTGGCCCAGATTTTCCTCGGTGCGTATCAGTTGTCCTATCTGCAACGCCGTAACCCTAATTTGACCATACCGGTGCGGGTGGCCGAACGGGAACATTTTACCACGGAAGAGATTGCCCGCCTGATGCTGCATCCGGGGCATGCCTATCCTGAGACTGATGTGGGCTTTCGGGCGAGAGCCATTGAAGGACTGAGACAAACCTTTGGGCTCAGCGATCAACAGCTGGCGAACTACACTGACAGTAGTCGTTCAGCCATTGCCAATGCCCGTCGCCTGTTAAGGCTGGAACCGGAAGTGCTGGAAGCAGCTCAGCTGGGGAAAATTACCTACACCATCGCTCGTGAGTTGCTGTCATTGCCGGCCAGGAAGCAGATAGAGCTGGCGAAGGAGTTTGGGGTGAAGCCTCTGTCGAACCAGCAAATGATGGCGAGAATTCACGGCCGCGGTACCTTGCATGAAGGCACACAACAGGAAGAGGAGCCAAAAGCAGACGCTGCGGGGGTGGTGAGCACCGCCAAAGCGGCGGTGGCACCGAAAAGTAACGATACCCGGCGATACGAGCAGATGGTTTCCGAAGCCATGGGCTATCCAGTAGAAATTGTGGAAGGGCAGGGCGGTCATGGGCAGCTGGTATTTTCGCCTTTCAACGAGGCGGGTGCTGCACATATTGCCCAGCAGATTCCGGAAGAGTTATTCCGCCGCAGGGCGAAGGTGGTTCTGGATTACGATTCTTTCGATGAGCTGGACGCAATTCTGGCTAAACTGTTTCCGCCGGAAGATGATTTCTAAACTCTCAATGGTTGATCCGATTGAAGCCGGGCGGTATAACCTCGCTCAACATTAAAAGCAGGCCATCGTGAGCGCTGCAGACACAGCATGACAGAAGGGGAGTCGCATGAAGAAAATCGCAGTCATCACTGGCGGACGTACCGGAATTGGCCGAGCCACTATCGAGCGTTTTCAGAAAGAGGGGTTTCAGGTCATTAATCTGTCGCGCAAGCCGGTGGCGATGGAAGATTGCATCAGTCTGATTGTGGACTTTTCCCAACCGGATTGGGAGCTGGCCGTAAAGCAACCGCTGGAAGAGCATCTGCAAGGATGCGAACAGCTGGCACTGGTGCACAATGCTGGCGTGCATGTGAACGATCACGCTCTGGAGATTGATCCGCAGGGGTTGCGGCGTTCGCTAGAGGTGAATGTGGTGGCTCCAGCGATTCTCAACCGACTGTTGTCTCCGTATCTGCTGCCAGGTTCTTCCATCATTTATATAGGTTCTACGCTGAGTGAAAAAGCAGTGCCGGGTTGCACCTCTTATGTGACCGCAAAACACGCCGTGGTGGGAATGATGCGTTCCACTTGCCAGGATCTGGTCGGCCGTGAAATCCACACGGCCTGTGTCTGTCCAGGTTTCACCGACACCGACATGTTACGTGAACATGTGGGCGGTTCGGCCGACGTGCTGAAAAGCATTGCCACCGTGTGTACTTACAACCGCTTGATCGAACCCAAAGAAATTGCCGATACCATCTATTTCTGCGCGACCAATCCGGTCATCAACGGGGCGGTGTTGCATGCGAATCTGGGGCAGGTGGAAAACTAACCGGCCAGCCACTGTCTGAAAAGCGGCTTGAAAACTAAAAAGCCCGGTTGATACCGGGCTTCTTGCGTATTGATTGTCTGTAGCGCCAGCATTAAAGCTGTAGATAGCGTTTCAGTTTAAACGTCAGATAGTAAAACGGCCCCGTGTCGGCCAGTGCGCAACACATCTTGAACAGATAATTACTGCCCATTAATACAAGCATTTGCTGCGTGCTGATGCCTCCCGCCAGCCAGACTGCGCCGAAGGTGACGCTGATCACCATAAATGAATCCACCCCCTGACTGATCAGGGTGCTGAAGTTGTTGCGCAGCCAGAGGTGCTTGCCGTTGGTCAGTCGTTTCCAGAAATGGAACAGTTGCACATCGCAATACTGTGCCGCGATATACGCCATCATTGACGCAAACATCGCACCGCTGGTCAGCGAGTAGATAAAGTCAAACAGCTCGACCGAGCCGGAGACGGTATCACCGTTGGGCATGCTCACAGGCTCGGCCAGATTCAAAACCTGCCAGGGGGGCATGGCATCTGGACTCACCGGCGGCACGGCCTGGGCGAGGTACAGACAGGCGAGGATAAAAATATTCAGGCCGAGTCCAACGGTTACCAGAAAATTGGCTCGTCGTTTTCCATAGAGCTCGCAGACCAGATCGGTACACAGAAAGGTGATAGGGTAGGGCAGTACGCCAATGGCCAGCGACATGGGGCCGAGCTGCACAAAACGGGTAATGCCTATAACGTTTAAAAGCGTCATGGAACTGAGGAATACGCCCGCCAAAATCAGAAAGACACGCTCGCGCCGTTCGTACAATTGGGCATCGGTGCAAAAGGTATCGGTGTGCGCCGCAGAGGAACTTGTCGTGGTCTCCATAATTTATGAACTCACCAGATCGTTGCGCCATAGAGCTGTGCCCCACTGGCCAGGGCCCGAGGCAACCCGCAGGGTAATTTCCTTGATGTCTTTGTTGTTGTGGTAACGGGAATCTTCCAGCAGCTTTTGCAACAGGTAGTGCGACAGCTCTTCAATGGTAATATTGGTTACGGGCAAGAGCAGGGTGTCGGCTTTCAAAAACGTCATTTCTTCATTGTTGAATCTGACTTTGTAATTGTCGCCATCGTCACTGATTTGCTGATAGGGAGAGTCCTTGGCGAGCAACAGGTATTCATCCAGTTTTACACACAGCTCACGCAGAGAATCTTTTAACTGACTGTAGTTAAAGCACATACCGTCCGGTTGCACGACGGCGGTGACGGCGGCCGAGACGAAAAAGTTGTGACCGTGGAGGCGCTCGCGCTCGGTGGCGGAGAAGATGGTGAAATGAGCCGCAGAAAAGTGCAGAGCCTCTTTGGTGATATCGATGGTGGTCAGCTTTTCCACGTTGGTTCCTCGCCTTTTTATGTCCGATACATCTGTGACGTCAAATTTGCTGTTGTGGTATTACGCATCCTTTTACCCTGTGGATCTTAATTAACATCACAAGGTGCGGCACAGCAGGGTGGGGGCTCTGGATTTACAATCCTGAAAGACTGCCCCAAAGTCAAAGTCTATCATTATATGGGCCCAGTTCCTCCAGTAAGCCAGTAAGGTTTTGTCTGTCGAAAGGGGACAAGGGACGCGCCAGTGAAAACTTACGCTATTTGATAATCAACCTTGTGGAGCAATAAAGTTCTTCGTGACGGGATTTTGGTCACTTTTTGAGCCCTTGCGAAAGATGGAGATATTCTCGGGTAACGCCAGATTCTGGGTCAGGACGTCATCGAAATAGCACTACCGATGTGACCAAAGCATGGATTGCGAATCGCTAAACTCGTGAAACGTCTCTTCTATTCGGCTCCTGCTAGGGTCTGGCTCGGTTTTCAATTTGGGCTTCATTGCACATCATTGTTGGCCAGAGCCCGACGGAATTGCCAATTGGTTAGCCAGCGATTCGTTGGTCTGTTTGCGCGGCATAATGAAGGCTTGCGGCCAATTGTGAGGTACCGGTGAGTTGCCTGATTCAGTCAAGGGCCAGTCACCACACTGCTCAGCGTAGCTGGCATCTGCTGGAAGTCTGTGCTTAAATCGACTGTTAAACAGCTCAGTTGTTTTGTGTCATTGGACGCCTGTCAGCGTTAACTGCTGGAAGGGTTAACGTAAATCCGGTTAACTCAGATTCGATCTATAAAATACTGTAGAAGGTGTGTATGTTCTCTGCAATTTCCATCAACAAAGACGAAGCGGGGCAGTCCGTAGACGTTACCCAGATCGACGAATCGCAACTGCCTGAAGGCAATGTAACCATTGATGTTGAATACTCAACACTGAACTACAAAGATGGCCTGGCAATTACCGGCAGTTCACCGGTCGTACGTAAATTTCCAATGGTGCCTGGTATCGATCTGGCTGGGGTTGTATCTGACAGCAGCCATCCAAACTGGAAACCCGGTGACCGAGTTGTGCTGAACGGTTGGGGTGTGGGTGAAGTTCATTGGGGCGGTCTGTCTCAAAAAGCCCGTCTGAACGGTGATTGGCTGGTTGAACTACCAGAAGCTTTTACCAGCCGTCAGGCTATGGCGATTGGAACTGCCGGTTACACCGCTGCCCTGTGTGTAGACACGTTGATCGCACACGGCGTAACAGCCGATCAGGGTGAAGTTCTGGTGACCGGTGCAACCGGTGGTGTCGGCAGCTTTGCCGTTGCCTTGCTGGCGAAAGCCGGTTTCACGGTTGTGGCTGCAACGGGTAAAGAGGCTGAAGCTGATTACCTGAAAGGTCTGGGGGCTACCGATATTATCCTGCGTTCTGAGCTGTCTGAAAAAGGCAAGCCACTGCAAAAAGAACGCTGGGCTGGTGTTGTTGATTCGGTAGGCAGCTACACACTTGTGAATGCCTGTGCTCAAACCCGTTACGGCGGTGTGGTGGCAGCGTGTGGTCTGGCTCAAGGCCCTGACTTCCCGGCAACCGTCATGCCATTCATTCTGCGCGGTGTTTCTCTGCTGGGTGTGGACAGTGTTATGGCTCCAATCGAATTACGGCAAGCGGCGTGGAAGCGTTTGGCCAAATATCTGGATCCTGGTCAATTGGATACCATCGCTGACGAAATCAGCCTCGCTGAAGCCATCCCTGCAGCTTCTGATCTGCTGGAAGGCAAAATCCGTGGACGACTGATCGTCAACGTGAACAAATAAAATTCAGTTCTTTCTGATTGAGATTTTTGAAAAAAATTCAATCCGGGGCAGAGGGTTGCTCCCGGATTTGAATCTTCCTTTTCTATTTTTATATGCCCTATGTACGGCATGTCTGAGTAAAGAAAACCGAAAGAGTTTTTTGATTGAATAATTTTGAACTAGTTTGCTATGTATTCACTGGAACAGTCGGTAGTACCAGTATTACAAACGACAAAGGTTTGCGACACTTTTTTGAAGTAAGAATAGGTCGCGCTGTTCTCTCCTGAAATGCTCTCGATTAATTGGCCATTAAAATAGATATCAACACCAGGTGCATCTGTTGACCAGCTTAAGATCGTTACAACATCTCGACCCTGTTTACTGTGTGTGCCAGTAAGAACAGGTGGTTCCGGGGAGGTACTGGTGGAGGCAAAAGAAACAAAGGTGTTTGAGCCGGTAACGGGTATTTCCGTAAAAGTTGACAGTGTCTCATCCGTCAAATATACCTGACCAAAACGACTGCCCACTGCGATTTTTCCGTTCGAGTCTATATCGATATCATGAAGGTTACCGCCAATCGGCAACGTATTCAGCAGAACTCCGCTTGCGTCATAATGCCCAATATAACCATTCCAGCTAACCATGAAAATCATACCTTCAGCGTTAGCAGTTACACCCCGAGACGAAGAGGTGTGGCCTAGATCAACACTGCGGATAATTTCCAACGTAGCAGGATCAATAACATCAACGTCACCATACGTATTTCGTAATGCATATAACAAATTATCTCTACCCAGTGTGATATCAATATAATCACTGGCATTAATAAAGCGTTCACTGATCCCATCATCCAAATCTATGGCAATCAGCCCTTTGGCTTCTCCACCGGATGCTGTATATCCATCAGTAACAAAAACGACTGGCCCGATACTGGTAATACCGCCATAAGACACGTTATTTGGGGTACTCCAACCATCAACATTGAGGCTCTCCCAGTGTGTCCCATTAAATACTGACAGTTCAGGATAAAAGGTGCCATTGAAAACGGCCAGTTTCCCATCTTCCAGGACAGTTATATCCCGAGCTACTTCATTTGAAGCATTTAATGGAATTGGGATTTGATTTATTCTCTCACCATTTTGATTATATTCGTACAGTGTATTGTTGCTTGAAATAAGAATACTGTCTTCCTGAAACAAACTTGTGGAAAAAACTGGTAACGATATAGATAGTAATACAATCAGCAATAAAGATTTATTCATGTTAACTCCTGTTTTTGTAGTTATTCCTGTACACCGACTCTTATATCACCCCCCCAAAGCACTGGAGCACGATGCAGAGTCTGGTTTTTTCGTTAAGACTCGTTAGCCGCTTATCCAATTTTTTTGGAGAAATAATTCTCTGTCTGCAACTAAAGTTTGAGTCAGGCTTATTTGAAATTACAGATAAAATAGAATTGCCCTGGACGCGAGCGGAAGGAGTATTGAGAAACTGCTGGCCTTCCATGGCCTCACGTTCTTTATTCGACTAGAAGTTTACGGCATTTTCATCTGACATCAATCATAACGGCCTGTGATCGAGGTATTAGAGAGATGTAGACCTTGCAGGATACCATGAGTTGAAGCTCTTAAAGAAACAACAGCTAAAAATTTTGTAAGAAAGGGGACAGAAAAACCTATGTTTCATGAAATCGATCAGAGTGAATAAGAGTACTGATAAAGAAGGTAAGAGACCGACCTTTTAAGTTAAAAAAAATTATATTTTCTGGGCCTTGGTCATCTATATAAAACACACAAGCACCTAATACATAATAGGATACCCTATATATCTGTTAGGGAATCTCCAGTGTCAGTAAACTGCGTTTTAGCAGGATATAAACGGTATCCTGATGTGGTTATGGAAACGTCATTGTAGCAACCCATGGTATTCTTGTTGCAAATCGGATGGCTATCTTCTTTAGTATGACCTATGGGCCCATTTGGCGATAAAGAGAGGCTATAGATTAATCTCGGAAATCATATGGAAGAGCGGTATTTTATTGTGTTATTAAAACCAACTAAGGAGCGGTGGTGTTTTCTAAATCTTTTCAGTATCTAGCAGCCAGCTGTATAGTAGGCTCTATTTTGGGCATCAGTCAGTACTGGACCGAGATATCAGGGGCAGACTCAAGTCATCAAACTCTTGTAGTTCAAGATCCGCAAAGTAACATCGAGCCTGCTTTGAAGGCAGAGGCAATTAATGAGGAAATTTCAAAGAAATTACCGGATCTAAACAGAATTGCCAGGCTGGATATTCCGACGCCTCAAGACGATGCTCAAACTTGGGAATTATTTTTAGCGTCTTTGGGCTCAATCGATCTGAAAGGTAAGCGCGGTGCTTGGGATTATCTAAGCCCAATCGTCAGTATTCATGCTTATGCTGCGCATTATCAACCACAAATCTATTATCAAAAAATGTCCGATGGCACATTGGATTCATCCCTGACTACCCATCTCTTTAAACATGGTTATTTAAATAACTGGTACGCTGAGGTAGAGAATCCGGAGGCGTGGTTGATGAATCAAACCTCAGCGGTTATCAGTTTGGCTTCTTCAACCGGTGATAAGGTTGCCCGCAGAGAGGTTGGAAAAGCTTTGATCAAGCTGACCAGCCAAAATTCCAAAGTTAATCTAAACCTTGTGGCTTATGCTTACCCAGGCCTGACCAATCAGGAAAGGGATGAAATTAAAGATGCATTGTTGAATGGAAGCCTGACCTATGACCCACGGTCAGTTGCCTCTTTAACTCGTTTGGACTGGTTCAGCCGTGAAGAACTGGTGAGCTTGATTAAGAAAACGGCTTATCCATCTCGATCGATGTCGTCGTATATGGAAACGGCACTGTCATTGGGTGATAAAAGCTATCTTCCTCCTCTCTTGGATGACCTGAAAACCAACAGTAAGCAACCTACGAATTTTTATTGCAGTGCGTGTTATTTGGCGATGCATTCAGAGGGCTTGTTAGGTGAATCGCTTGAAAATGCTTATATTTCAAGATCTCTGATCATATCAGAGGATTATCCTTTCATTATGAGCCGCAAGGATGAAAAGATTTTGGAGGTTGGTCATGGAAACTAATGTCATCAAAGACAAGCCCAAGAAAGTAAATATTTTACTGGTAATATTGATCTTTGTTTGTGGGTTTCTGATTTCTCAGGATTGGATCAGTCATCCTGACAATTTAAAACTTGCTCAAACCTGGTACCAGTCAAGCCATGAAACCATTTGCCGGGGCAATATACGAATCCCCGGTTTACACTGCCAAGACAATGATACCTTAATGTATTTAGGCGATAAGGATGTTAATCGTTTGGTGGCATCTGCCCCCAGTTTTGCCCAGGCCATCCAGCAGATCAATATCCCTTTGCACAATGATAGAGATATCGTTCGATACTTAATGTTGGTCCAGAGTGTTGCTGAAGGCTGGAAAGATCAACGCGGTGCTTACAATCAAATTAAGGATGGATTGATCGCTGCGTATGCCAGAGCCTGGGATGCTAACCCTCAGCTGGTTGCCGCCAGTCGGTGTACATATTGTGGGTCATTTCACGATCAAGCCATTATAAATCTATTGGGCCTTAGTGCATCCGGTTGGAATCACAAGGTGGATCCTCTGGTTTTAAATCCACGTTATTTTTCCGCCATAGCCGAACGGGATAATGACGTGGATAACCTACCCGAGCTACTGGCTATACATGCAAATCTGTCATCCGCAGGGGATTCGAAAACTGCCCGGACGGTGGGAGCTGGTCTGGCAAAACACAATAATTGGCAAGCTTTGGAGCGATGGGTCACTAACGGACTGAATGGTGGGAGGGCTTTAGAAGGCCTGGATCTTCAGAAGATTCCCCGTGAAGTTGTGATTGCCGCATGGGAGCATGGTGTCACGTTGGGTTATGACAATGTCACACTGATGGAGCATTTGATCTCGACCGGTTATCGACCAGCATTGCGATGGTTAATTTGGTTGCAGGGTACGGATATCGATTACATTAAAACTCACAGTTATGAGTATTCAAAAAACCACTACGCCAGGATGGTAAGTCAGTATACGAATCTGGTTGCGTCTGAGAACAGCAGTTTGGGAGAGGTATACAGTCAAAATTGGCAGCGTGTTCAATGGAACAGTGATCAGAAAAAGTGGTTGTTGTGAGAGCCATTCGAACTCTACTTGATGCATGGGTATAATCTGTTCCCTTTAACCCGATAATATCGAGTGCTGTATACGTTGTCTGGAAAACCGTAGCGTATTTAAAAATGCAAAGCTTGAAGATAACTTCGCATGTTGTCTGCGCTTCAAGAGACAACCGAGTCAGCAGAACTTGCTATTATTATTAAAACGAAATTGCGGCTATGGGAATGTGTGGTGTGGGAAAACAAAGCCCATGAGATGCAAATCTGTTATGTAGGATCCATTTCTAGCGCCGCTGGTTTTACGTACTGGTTTTTGTCTTTGCTACACTGACATTTTGTGTTTATTGAAATAGCCCTGACTTACTCATTCTCCTTATACCAAAACCAATTCGGCAAAAGGCGACTGACCTGTTTGTCACTAATCAGCGATGGTCTGCCTACGCCTTTTCTTAATTCTTTGCCCTCTATTTCGGCGGGCAAAGAAATTATCGGCGGCTTGTCAGAGCCGGTATCAGGATAGAAAATCGGATTCTTGGCGTAACACACTCCTCGTTTGGATGCTCCATCTTCATCCAGAAATCGGTATTGGCATTTTAGATGGGTGATGGGTTTACTGGGCCTGTGCGCTACGGGTGTATCCAGGGGCAATGAAGCCAGGGTGTTGCGTGTAGATTCTATTTCGCCCATTCGATGTTGGGGGAGTTTATCCGCGAGTTTTTCTAAGGCTTGCAGAGCATCCCCGAGAGTCTTTCTGCGGCTGTTGGATGTTGTGTTGTAGTGCCAACTCAGACGGGTAGGGGAGCCATCCAGCCAGATGATTCCCCGCTCTGCCATTTGAAGATTCAGAAGTGGTTCTTGAGCTTTCTTTAAGACTGCACGGTTTAGTTGAGCAGCGGCATAGCTGTTTGCCTGGGTTCGGGCAAGAGCTTCATGCCATAGTTGCAGGGCTTTCTTGGCTTCGTTGACGGATTCTATTAATGGAAGAGAATCCGGATTGATGGCCAGAGTCATAAAACGTTCTTTAGGCTGCAGGCCAATGTCTTCTATTCCGCGATAGCGCATTTCTCCCAGATGACCACTTATGGCTTCACGTGCGAGGTTACCCGAAAGAGGGGCCTCATCTCCCTGTTGGTAGAAAACATAGCCTTTGGACTTTTCTACTTGTTGACGTAATCGGTCTACAAGAGGAAATAAGTGTTCGAGGTGTTTTTCACATTCAATAACGTATTGGGTAATCATTCAAAAAACCAAGTTAACGGGTCTAGGCACAGACTGACATATGTTGGCTACTTTTTCAAAGTTAAGAGGTTCATCAGTTGGTTTATTATTTAAAATATCTAGACCCGTTAATTAATGGATGTTTTCTTGAGTTAATGCGGGGAGTTTAATTGTAGTTGTCCTCATTGGCCCGTCAGGTGCAGTGGACACTGTCGGCTCTCATCGTAGCTGAAGGTAAAGTAACTAACCATTTTCAGAATAAACAAGTTAAATGAATCCCCAATAAATGGGTTAATTATGTTTGCGAAAGGATTGTAGCAATATGCTACAATCGGTTTGTATATACATCACCAAACGAGCGAGACATTAATATGGCAAAAGCAGCTTCCCCCATCAGGCTTGAAAGTTCGCTAATGGACGCCGCCAAGGTTGCCGGTAAAGCTCTCCACCGTAGCGCGTCGGAACAGGTGGAATATTGGGCTGATATTGGCCGAAAAGTCTCAAAAGTTATTGATCCAGAGACTTTATTGGAAATTAACGCGGGATTGGTCAAAATATCGCTGGAAAGGGTTGTACCAATCAGTGTTGACCCTGATGCGGTATTCGCAGCACTTGATGGCGCTCGTGAATCCGGCTCATTACAGGCAGCTATCGCATCTAACGCCATCCAATACCAGGCCTCATCTACCCATCCAGGGCTGCTGGAGCAAGTTCATCCTGATGGAACGATATTGGTTGGCCAATTTCAGAATGGATGCTTTGAGCCTGTAGAGCAGTCTGGAAAAGTTTCTGCTGATTCATGAAGCAATTATGGATGCTCGTGGGCGGTAATGGCGCAGGGAAAAGCACGTTTTACCAGCAGGCACTCAAACCGTTGGGTATGCCATTTATTAATGCCGACCTGATCGCCAAAGAATTGTATCCCGACAATCCGGAAGCCAACAGCTATCAAGCGGCCCGGCTGGCTGAGCAATTGCGCTATGAACAACTGAATGAAGGCAACAGCTTTTGTTTTGAAACCGTGTTTTCTCATCCGTCAAAAATTGATTTTGTCGCACACGCCAAAGCCTTGGGTTATGAAATTATTTTAGTGCTTATTCATGTGCAGAATCCGGGCTTGAATCAAGCCAGGGTGGCGCAAAGGGTTGAAGCAGGTGGCCACCATGTCCCGGATGATAAGGTTTTGTCCCGAATTCCCAGAATGCTCGAAAATGTGAAGGTGACGATACCACTCTGCGATCAGGTGAGGGTCTTGGATAATTCAAGACTCGATCGGCCATTTCTGCCGGTCCTTACAATTAAACGCGGAATCAAGACATTACATCAGACGCCTTTACCCGATTGGGCTGTAGATCTTTGATCTCTCCAGAGTGCAACCTTCACTATTTCAAAGACCGAAATCTAGAACAGGTCATCAAGTTCAAACGTGTGCCCTGAGACCTTCGTACTCGGGTCGATTGTATATCTGGACCAATCGGTGGTTTCGAGCACTTCGCCGGCTGTACGGTTCAAAGCGTGCTTGGCCGCAGTCTTTAGAAAACGACAATCCCAAGGCTAACAGGCCATGGGATCACCATAAGACTTTAAACAATTGCTGAGTACCCAATGCGGCAAAGATCAGGCAGGTGATGGCCAGTAAACCATTACTGATCCAACCGTTACGCCAATCAGCAGGCATCTGGCGGCTGTTCAGCAGCAACAATAAAGTCATTGCCAGAAATGGCATGAACAAAGCACCTAATACCCCGTAGCCTACGATCAGCATAAAAGGCCTGTCGATAAACAGTAGTGCCATCGAGGGAAAAGTCAGCCACAACATGTACCAACGAGCATGAACATGATCAGACACAAGCTCTCCTGAATCATTGTCAGAAGCCAGTAAATGGGCAACAAAGTCGGCAAACATCAAACTCACACCATGCCAGACTCCTAGTAGTGAAGAAAAAGATGATGCCCAGAAACCGACCAGAAAAATGACAGACCACCAGTAACCATAGCGTTCTTCCAGGACGGTTGATAAATCCAATAAACCACGGGATCCGCTGGATAGTGCAATATTCGCAGAGTGCAGTAACTCAGCGCCGACAATCAACATGGAAATCACAAAGATACCGGTCATAAGATAGGCAAAGGTGTTATCAAGGCGCATCACCCGCATCCATCCGGGTTGTCGCCAGCCTTTTTCCCGAATCCAGTAACCGTAAGCTGCAAGAGTAATACTGCCACCCACCCCTCCCGCAAGACCCAACACATAAAACACAGAACCTTCCGGCAATCTGGGTATCAATCCACTGGCAATACCTGAAATGTTCGGCAGGGTCATCACGGCAGAACCAACCACGGCCACAAACATGATGCCGACCAATACTGCAATGATGCGTTCGAAAAAAGCGTAAGATCCCAACCAGACAAGGGTTAAACCCAGCAAACCGGAAACTATCGCAAAGACTTTGAGATCAATCTGAGGAAACAGGGCGGCAAGTGGCAGCGCGGTAGAGCTCATGGCTGTGGCACCATACACAAAGCCCCAGAGTACAATGTAGATACCAAAATACACCGTAGCCCAACGTCCCAGTGAGCGCCAACCGTGGAATATCGTCTGACCACTCGCCAGGGTCCAGCGTCCTACACCTTCTACTAATATAATTTTTAGCAGGCAGCCCAACACAGCAGCCCATATAAGTTGATAACCGTACAGGCTGCCCGCCACCAGTGTCGCAACCAGGTCACCAGCTCCGACACCTGTAGCCGCGGCCACTAGCCCGGGACCTATAAATCGCCAGTGTTGTGAGGAGGATTCAGTGGAGCCCGGCTGACTCGGCAATTCCGTTGTCTGATCAGAAGTCATCGTCTTATTCTTAGAAGGTAAATGATGACTTCATCCTACCAGAAAGCTGACGGAATTTTTCACTACGGGGCTAAAATCCCCACTCTACGCCCAGAACCAGCCTGTCGTTTGCATCAAATTGTCCATACAAGCCGTCGGATGTTCCTGAAAACAGATCAGCCCCGACCCACAGCTCCACATTGCTTTGCCATAGATAAGTGACTTTGGGGCGCCATAGCTGATCCTTATGATTCAGTGAGTAGAGTCCCTGTAACTTGAGAGTCCAGGTGTCGTTTCGCATTTTGTGTTCCAATAAGAGTGTGACCGTTTGTTCGCTGCGATCATTCATCATAGTGGAATCGTAATTCAATAACAGACTCTGGAACCACTGCACACTCACCAAGGTATCGCTAAGACCTTGCCAGTCCAATCCGATAACCGACGTTAATTCCTCCGAATCTTCAATTCCCCGATTGTCAGCGGTATATCGAGCAATCTGATAGCTGTGGCTATACCAGCCAATTTCGGTACGCAGGGTGAAATCACCAAAAGCGTTACTCGCTGTCCCTCCCAACAAATGGCTGCGCTTGTATTCGGGTGAAATGGTTAATCGGTTATCGTAAATGTTACCAGACAAACTAGTGATGTCCTGATAGGGAGTGTAGAAGTCCCGGTAATGGTAAAAATAATTTAACGTGATATCCCAGCCTTTCCAAAACTGACTGTATCGCAACCCTGCATCACTGTCCTTCAACCAATGATCAGGCTTATTAGGATTATTGCGATCAATACGAGCAACTGGCTGTTGAATATTCTCAGAAGAGGGAACTCGCAATGGGCTGGTCACTTCATACAAAGTCTCTGAACGAGCCAGGTCGTGATAGGTGGTATCAGGTATCCACAAAAACTGGAGACTGCTGTTGGATGACGTTAACCATTCTACATTCACCATCCACAGTGGAATCCGCGAATCATCAAAGTCATCAAGAATGAATTCACGATAACTCTGTGGTGTGACAACATCCAATACCTTCAAACCATCAGCTTGTCCCCAGACAACTTGCTGCTTTCCCAGCCGCCAGTAAAGGTCAAACCATTCGGCATCAAGATAGAATTCACGCAATTCGAACTCTGTATGACTCGTGCTGATCCACGGTTTCGTGGCGTCACTGAATGTCTCAGATCGGTCATCCGATGATAAACGGCCTTCTGCGTCCATACGCAGTCGGCCGATCACTGTCAAAGCCGTGTTTTCCAGAACACCCTCTCTGAAATCCTTCTCCCATTCAAGCTGAAGTTGACTCTCCATTTTCTGAGACAGTTGTGCATCACCGGCCCATTCCTGTTGCCACTGACCCGTGAAGTTATCGGTCAGGGTCTGAATCCAGCGATCATCTTCTACACCATTCGAAAAAACCGAAGATGACGTTAACAGTGCCACAGATAATAAAGACCCTGTTATCAACTCATTTCTACAGGTTAAGGAATACATCGTTACAAACCTCTAGCCAGACTTCTTTGACGAAAGCGTTGATCATCAACCGGGGTTTTGTAATCAACATCACTGAAAGTGAAAACGCTGCGGTGTCCCGTCTTCTGGTTTTCCATAATCATCTTGTGCCGAGTCAGAATGCCATCTACAGGCCGAATATCTTCGACTCTAAGAGACTTCAAGTCATTGCCCTGAACATCCCAAAAGCGCGCCTTTGTTACCATCCAGGTAGTACTGTCGATCCAGAGTTCGGTGCGACCGTAACCTAACTCTTCTGCGATTTCATCGTTGTGGGGTACACCCTCTACATGGAAGACAGTGCGATCATCAGAGGTTTCTTTTGAAATTATTGTGTAAGCAAAATCTGCTGGCTCGAGACGCCCCTCTTTCTTGATGTCTTCATAACTGAAATCTGTGCCAAGAAAATTGTCTCCCCGGTCTGAAGCCGAAATTCTGCGAACTTTTCGCAAGGCAGGAAGATACAACCACTGATCGTCGTCACGTTCTTCAGTCTGTGGGTAGTCGTAAGTCAAAAACGCGGTGTCTTTGACATTTGTGGGGCTTACATAGAACAGCACTGAATACTTATCTTCTCCATAGTATTTGCGGAATCCTCTGGTCTCCCTAACCCGCTGTTTTCCGTGTCGGTCGGTCAGTGTCATGGTCAATGTACGGGTTACAAATTCACCATCATCACGGCTGTTCACTTTTTCTACCAGCCATTCACTGGTTGGTAACTCTTCACTGGATTGGATTTCACCAGCGACAGCTTTTTCTCCCCAGAGTGACAAGGTTAAAACAACAGCCAGGCCAGCCAGCAGGAAGGCTAATAGACGGCCATTGTTTAACAGTCGGGAAGATCCACTTTGCAATGTCGGAATGCTTTCTTCTATTTTCACGCCAGACATTATAAATGTTGGTTTAAACACTTTTATCAATACCGGCAACAGAGTAACACTGGCAATGAAACTGGTAGTTACTGCCAGCGCAACAATGGTTCCAAAGTTGTTCAATGGCACGACCTTGCTGGAGATTAACACACCAAAGCCAAAGGCAATCGCCAAAAAGTTAAACAACAGAGCACGTCCCGTAGTTGGAAATATCGACAGAAGTAATTCATCCATTTCATGATGAGTGATGTTGGGTTTTTTGAGCGATTTCGTGTGCAGTCGTTCTTTTATACGATCCAGCGTATGAATGGCAAAGTCCACACCCAAACCAATTGCAACACTGGCAAACATGGATGTACCAATCCCCAGAGCAATGCCTGTGGCCGCCATAAACGAATAGATCAAAAGAATAGCCGTTACGACAGGCAGCAGGGCATATAGTCCGGCAAGTGCTGAACGGAAAAGCAGTGCTGCAACCAGCCACACGAGGACCAAAGCAACCATAAGACTGTAAAAATGTGTGTCGCCGATGCCCTTGATCCAGTGGTAATTCACGGTCACACGTCCACTGAGTGTTGCAGTCAAACCCTCTTCGTTAAAGTTCTTGTCGATATAATCCTGTAATTGCGTCACCACCGGCTTTGTATTACGGAAGGCGGCACTATCCAATAACAAACGAACATTGGCTAATCGGTAGTCGTAATCTACCTCTTCTTCAAAGTCAGTTGGATCGCTGGATGTCGAGTACAGCAGAAAATATTGGGCAACAGCTTCTCTTCTTTCGGGCAGGGTATACGCATCAATCTTGCCGTCGTTCAGTACCCGATTCATTTGTTTCAGGTAATCGACGATGGATGTGGCATTGTTAACGTGGGGGAGGGTTAATGCGAATTCCTGAAGATCCTCTATTTTTCGCAAAACATGTGGGTCGAAAAGACCTTCTTCGCTTTGAGTTTCAATAACGATATCCAGATTATTGGTGCCATCCAGATGTTTATTGATTGTGCGGTCGGCCTGATAAATGGCTTCGCTGTGATGAAAGGTCTCAATGCGGTCTTCATCAACCTTTAACTGACTGGCCGCGAACCCACCTGCAATGATCACCGCTGCACCTATTCCCAATGTAAAACCTGGATGACGTATACTGATGCCGCCCAGGGCTTGCATTATCCGTGAAAAAACATCTCGGTTACTCTTCTGATTGCGCGCAAATCTCTCACTGACTTTGGGTCTTGTCCAAACCAGAGCGGCGGGTAAGAAAACCATCGAGAACAACCAAGCAATGGAAACACCCAGAGCCGTAAATACACCCATAAATTTAAACGGAGGCATGTGAGATGCAAAGTACAATCCCATAAAACCCGCCATAGTCGTCAGAGTAGTTAATGTGATCGGACGCCACATATCGACCATCGCCTCAACCACCAGTTGACGACGATCTTCTTCGGTTTTTTCCAATTGCAACTCATAGTAGCGACTGAAAATATGAATCGCATCTGCGACCGAGATACCAATCAGGATCACAGGTAGGGCGTTGGTAATGACGTAAAAGGGAACCTTGCTCGCAGCCATGATGCCTAAGGTCATCAGTACAGATGCGGCAATAATGACATTGGCCAGAAGCGCAGGAGCCAGGCGGAAAAAGGCAAAACCTATGATCAAAGTGATAATGATCCCTGCAACAGGATTCAAACGGCTGGCATCACTATCGATATAGCTACCGAGATAACCCGCAACCGCTCCCTCGCCGGCCAAATGTAACTCTACTCCATCAACCTGCGGTGCGCGTTCAATCAATTCCTGCAACGCCAGATATGTCGACTCAGCCAGATTTTCATCAAGCATTTCTGCCACAATCAAAGTCGCACGACTATCACGAGACACCAGCTTTCCCTGATATAAAGGAAAATCTTCAATGGCCTGGCGCAAACTCGTACTTGCCGCTTCTGTTTCAGGACGGGGATCAAAGAAAGGGGTCACATCCATTCCGCTGGCGCTACCTTCAATATTGTTTTCGGTGGCGAGGCTCATGACTCGTTCTGGATCAATATTGTTGACCTTGCCCGTTTCATCGGACAACCACTCGACCAAAGACAATGTCTCGGGGCTATAAATACCAAAAGTCGAGATAGCAGGATCATCAGACGACTCCGGCGTAACAACAGCAATCACAAAAGGGTCGGATAAACCAAACTGTTGCTTAACTTTCTCGCGATAAAGCAATGCAGGATTACTGGGATCCATAAATGCATCACCACGCGTGTCCTTTACCAATTGAGGAAGAAATGTAGCTGTTGCGATCATTACCAAAACACTTATTAAAACCAGTGTTTTGGGGAAACGTCGAACAAACTGAAAATAGGCCTCAGCCCTTGCGTTTGCAGATGTCATGATAAACTCCTTGGATTTACCCTTAATATGTATATGCATGTATTATGCGAATGAGATATTCATAGCAATCAAATGGATAACTCCATTGCGCCATTGCGTTGGAAATTTTGAATATTCTTTTGAACGTCTTGCCACCAGGGTTGTTGTGAAAGCAGGCTGCGCCATGCCTGAAAAGCGGGGTAGGGGGTGACATCCAGATCAATGGAATCCAGATGCATGACACTGGCCCCAATACTGAGGTCTGCGAGACTGAAATCGTCACCGTTAATACAACGATTCCGTTGTAGCTGTCGGTTTAAAACCGTGGCCAGTTCCTTAAATTTTCGACGGTTTCTGTCTTTTCTTCTGTCATCTCCGGGAAAACCCCAAAATGGAAAATAGAACTCATTGAGCAGCATGTTTCCTACTACAGAATCCCAACAACCGGTTTCCCAGAGTAACCAGCGCAAGAGACTGGCTTGTTGATCAGCACCGTAAGGCCAAAGCTCAGAGCTGAAGTAGTTGGCCAGATATTGTCCAATGGCATTGGACTCCCACAGGGTGAGATCATTATGAATGAGAACAGGGACTTTACCGTTAGGATTAAGTCTCTGAAAATGATCAGATTTGTGCTCCAGTTGTTCAAGTTCAACGGTCTTGACCTGAATATTTCGTAAATACTGCCGAATGCGTTCTGACTCATGCGACATATAGCTCATCACCAGCTGTAACTTTATCGGATTATGGGTCAGGGGATGAATAAACAGCGTCATAAAGTCTGTAATCGGAGGGAATCCTCTTTTTTGACTGTCACTGCTGTTTTTCTCGACGTGATTTTTTAATGTGTCTGACATGTAAACCTCCATCAATCAACTCAATATGTATATACATGTATTTTTAGTGGTTAATCACAACGTCATAATAATTCGTAGTTTAATCGGGTTTCATATAAAGACTATTTGTAAAGATACGCTATTGTACGTTGTCTTTTAACTCGACAATCGCGTCACCTACGGACAACAGTTTATCGACCAGTTCGTCACCCAAAGTGGCTTTCAGCTGTTGCTGGGTGTGACGCCAATCCTTTGAAGCACTTTTAAATAGAGCTTTACCTTCATCGGTTAATTGCAGGACCTTTTCTCTCTTGTCCCTGCCTGGTTGGGATTGGATATATCCATCTCTGATTAAGGGTTTGAGGTTGCGAGACAGGGTTGTCTGGTCGAGAACCAGTACCTCTTGCAAGCTTCTGTTGGTCGCTTCACCCATATAGTAAATCGCACGTAACATCGCAAACTGGGTGATTTTAATGCCCTGGCCATTCATGTCCTGGTCATAAATTTGGGTCAAGACCCTGTTGGCCTGACGTAACTTGAGCGCCAAACACGGTTCAATATGAGCATCAGAGGTAACTTTTTTCATAAAAACAATTAAACATGCATATACATTTAAATGCAAGAAAATTGTTTATTTTCAGTTAGTGGATGATGAGTTGCAGTCTATTCATTCAGGCTGATTTGTGACTTGTTACCAAAATCTGACGTCTGAATATACACCAACTTCAAATTAATCCATTTAGAGACAGGTTTAATATCCGCCTCAGATAATCTGAACTAGGCTTTGATGTATGAAAAAGATCCCAATACAAAAACTATCGATTAAGATCGCAATATTGATCCTGTCAATGTCACTGGGCCTCCAGGCTGAAGGGTCGGGCATGCACCTGTTTATCCTTTCCGGCCAGTCCAATATGTCGAAACTGGACGCAAAAGCTTCTTTCCTGCCAATCGTAGAGTCTGAATTTGGCGCTGATAAGGTTATTATCGTTAAAAGCGCCCGAGTTGGGCAGCCTATCAGGCGTTGGTATAAAGCCTGGACACTTGAGAGGGGAGTATCTCCTGAAGACACCGGTGATTTATATGATCGATTAATGGAAAAAGTCTATAAATCCATCAAGGGTAAGAAAATTAAGACAGTTTCGTTTATATGGATGCAAGGTGAACGGGATGCTCGAAAAAGGCACGGTGCAGTTTATGCGGAGAGTTTAAAAGGGCTTATTGAGCAACTCGCTCATGATTTGAATCGTAATGACATCACATTTGTCATTGGACGTCTCAGCGATTTTGATATGGAAAATAAAATATACCCTGACTGGACCACAGTACGTCGAGCTCAGGAGGAGGTGGCAGAGTCAAGCCCATTAGGAACCTGGATTGATACTGATTCTTACAATGATATGATCAGCTCCGATGGGAAGAAAACAAAAAACGGACTTCATTATTCCCCTGAAGGGTATATCAAGTTGGGTGAAGCCTTTGCTAGAGCAGCGATAGAACTTATACATGAGAACAAATCAGAAACTAACTAAGTACCAACAAACTCGTCAAGTTGAACTGTATCACTAGAAATTTAAGTCCGCTTTTAACATTTCAGACCTCAAGAACAGAGTACCGCCGAGCTGAAGTCAAAAGGATATTTGTGTAGAACGGGTCAACCAGTCTTTCACTGACTATGAGATGCAATTAAAGCTTACTGACAACTGTGACTTAAGTGCATTACCTGTCGGTATAGACTGGGTTTACATCTGAGGAGTTGTATCTTATGTCCTGGTGCAGCCTTAGGTAATCTCCTCTAGAATAGGGTAAACCTCCGACGGTACCCGCTATGCTCAACTGGATTTGGCTGTTTTTCTTTTTTTCTGCTTTTCTCAGTGCCATCAGCCAATTGCTCTTTCAGGGCAATACTGACATTTTCAATCTCCTCGTCGCCTCTCTGTTTGATATGGCGAAACTGTCTTTCGACATTGCATTGGGTCTGGTAGGCATCCTGACCCTTTGGATGGGTATTCTCAAAATTGGGGAACATGCCGGTCTGGTAGAAAAACTGTCACGATTACTGTCGCCACTCTTCGCACATTTGATGCCGGAGGTGCCCAGAAATCACCCCGCTCTGGGTCACATTTCGATGAACTTTGCAGCCAACATTATGGGGCTGGACAATGCTGCAACGCCTATTGGTATCAAGGCGATGCAAAGTCTACAGACGATTAATCCTGAGCGTGAGACAGCGTCTAATGCGCAAATTTTATTTTTAGTGCTTAACACGTCATCGCTTACGCTATTTCCAATAGCTATACTGATGTACCGTGCTCAGCAGGGCGCTCCTGATCCTGCAGTGGTCTTTCTGCCTATTCTGCTAGCAACCAGCGCATCCAGTATCGCAGGATTGTTGGCCGTTGCCTTTGTACAAAAGCTGAATATTTTTAACCGGGTCGTGCTTGGATATCTAGGTGTTATGGTAGCCGTGTTATTGTCTTTGGTGGCTTACCTTGCAAGTCTCAATCCAGATGAATTATCAAAAGTCTCATCCTTGATGGCAAACAGCCTGCTGTTCTCGGTTGTCATTCTATTCATGGCAATGGGCATACGTCGAAAAATCAATGTCTACGAAAGCTTTATCGAGGGTGCAAAAGAGGGTTTTCAGCTGGCAATCACGATATTGCCGTTCTTGCTGGCCATGCTCGTGGCCATAGGTGTCTTTCGGGCCAGTGGCATGCTGGATTATTGTCTGTCAGCATTGCGCTGGAGCTTTGACTGGCTGGGCATGGATACTCGCTTTGTGGATGCTCTTCCCACTGCGTTTATGAAACCGCTTAGTGGTTCCGGAGCCAGAGCCATGATGCTGGAAACCATGAACAATTACGGAGTTGATTCGTTTCCGGCACTTATAGCGGCAACTGTTCAGGGAAGTACAGAAACGACTTTTTATGTTTTAGCCGTGTATTTTGGTGCCGTTGGCATTAAACGAATCCGGCACGCGGCAACCTGCGGTTTGTTCGCTGACTTTGTCGGTATTGTGACGGCCATATTGGTGGGTTATTGGTTTTTTGGATGATGAATTGCCTGTTTTTCTAGCAAAGTTAAAAAATAATACTAGGCTTTAAACACCTGTTGGAATTTAATAAGGGGATATTTATATGGACTTTCAAATTTCAGGTATATTGGGCCTGCTGATTCTGATTGCGGATGTTTGGGCTATCATCAATATTGCGCAATCGTCAGCCAGTATGGTTGAAAAACTGATCTGGATATTGGTGGTGCTCTTATTGCCGGTACTTGGCTTGCTGATCTGGTTCTTTGCCGGGCCAAGAGGGCGAGGGGCTTAGCTTTTAATTCAGCTAAAACAAGCGTTCAAATGAACACTCTCCACAGAAAAATCCGCAGTCAGCGGATTTTTCTTTTCCGAAGTTTAAGTCTTCACGTCACTGTCAAGAAGGACAAAAAGTTGGTCCACCGCCCAAACAATCGACACCACAACTGGCATTCAACCAATCGCTTCCCCGCCAAATCTTGTCTTTGTGTTTAAACAAGTCTTTTGACCACTCATAGAACGGCAGTTGATACTGTTTCAAACTGTTAGCCGTATTCTCTGTCGCAAAAACATCACTGCACCAACCATTTTGAATTTCAGGTTCGTACTCAAGAATAACGTGCTGAAACCCAGCAGCGGTGTAAAAACGATATTGGCGAGTTAAAAGGGCGGTCAACTGGGTGTTAAGATTCATGCGATAGCTCCATTCAGCAAGAGACTCCTGAACTTTCTCTGGATTGCTCCAGAGATTTGGCTCATCAATGTGCTTCATGATGTTCAAAAACTGTCCTTGCACGATATCAAAGTTATTTTGATATTGACCAAACAAAACATCCGGATAGCGTTTTGTACTGTTCAAGTAAAAACGGGATCCCAAACCTATCACATCTCCCTCCAGAGCCTTAAGAATATGCTCCGGCAAGGTAGCCTCAATCCCCCAGGCCTCGCCCGCATCATTGACAAAACGATTATTCACTACAGCATTTGAACTGTCGATCACCACAGATATTTTGCTTCGTCGAGGATCTATGACTTTTGCGACTTCTGGTAATAAAGAGCCAATAGCTGCATAACCACCGGCACTTGCTCCAGAAACCAGCACCTTTTGGGGAAGAGGGGTTTTACGATACAAACGTTTCATCCATTCACCCACTGCACGAATATTGGCATACCCCCGGTGATGAACGGTATAAGTCGATGCGGGGTTGAAAGGATTTACATAGTGAGCATCTCGATTTCCCCAGCCAATGTCACCGGTACAATATGGTATATAAATTTTACTGGCGTCAGCATAAGGGTTGTTGGTACCAGCAGTTGTATCAAAAATGCCTCTAGCGTAATTCAGCATCTGGGCAGAAGATACCATGACAGGTGAATAGGTCGCTTCCCCTCCCGGGTTCAAGGCAGAACCACAGGTGTTATTTTCCCAGCAAGCGCCACCACCGGTGTGGAAAATAACAAGCTCATCAGTTTTCCCGGGCTGATAAAAAAACTTGAAACCTTCACCAATATTAAGGTCTGTCAAGGCACAGTTGGGAACAAGAGGATTTCCTGACTCATCAGTCTGGGTGTTTCCTGAAACATCGACAACTTCCCCTGCTTCATTGACCAGCCCCGCTTCCAACAGATTAACTTCTTGCCAGGGTTTTGCGGCTATAGCGTCATATGATGACAATGCAACAAGGCACAGCACCATGCAGCGTAGTTGAGTTAGCATATGGAACTCCTTTTCCTGTTCTCAAAAAACTAAGATGAAATACGATGATAAACGTGGTCTCAATAAATCAGTAATGCAGATCCACAAGGGTAATCTGAAAAAAAGAAATCAACCGATAAAACACTGGACAGCGGTATTTCAGATTTTCAAAAAACTATACTTGATAATTTCTAGACTTACGAGAGTTCATCTTGGATCTTAGTCCAATCCATGACGTTGTGAGGTGTTTTAATGGAACTTAATATCAAAACCTGACTCACTACAGATGATTTATCTGCCAAATATAGACACTGTCTATTTTGAAATGACATCGCCTTGAGACAAAATCGAAAAATCCGCAGGGCTTCAACACCAAATAGGAAACAGTAAGATTATCTGAGATTATTTTGCAGGTCACTCAGCATAAACCAGATGATTTAGCACCAGGGAAAAAAGCTCTGCCTGAGAAGTGACACCAAGCTTGCTGTAAATCCTTTTCCGATGACTGCGTTCCGTGTCAGGGGTTATTTTTAATTCTCTTGCGGAAAGCTTTGAACTCTTGCCCTTAAGTATTTGAGCAACCACCTCTTGTTCTCTTTCGGTCAGCAAAGATGCACCAAAAGCTTTCAAGCGCTCTTGCAACAAGCCGTGTCCAGGAAACCCCGGGGTTTTCTTCTCAATACTTGCATCATATTGTCGAGAACTTGATGACCTTAATTTCCCTTCATGTTGATGGATAGCAGTACGGAACATAGGTTCAATCAAATGAAGATAATGAACCTCCACAGGGCTGAACGGGATTGACAATTGCTGCCGTCCGAAACAGACCGCTACAGCCTTGGTTTCACTCAAATGTACAACAAAATTTGCTTCATCAGATAACCCGCAGTCCTGGTAGTAAGCTCTGGAAAAATCGCTGCCTTCCAGTTCATCGAGGCTGATGTCATCAATTCGAAAAAAGCCGTCAGGAAGCTCTTGCCAATTCTGGAAAAGCGGGCTTAATAAATAGGCTCCACTCATATAAATATCGTAAAAAGAGCTTCTTTCTCTGGGATGCAAAGCATCGTGAAGAACCACTGGCTGCTTTCCCGTTTCGAATTCCAACACAACCAGACTGTCCGTCGGTACCAACTGATTGATCACTTCGAGGAATCCGGTATAAAAAGTATCCGAATACAAACTTTGCATCAGTGATTGAGCTGCAGAAACCAGTGCATTTAAAAGCAGGGAATCAGGTGGCACCACAGAATGTGATTGCGTCTCAGATATAGGGTTACTCACAATAAGTCAGCTCTGTAAATGCCAGGAGGGGGGGGGGAATGTTAACCGCCAATACGATTGTGTACTCATTTTCCCCCATTTGGGGGGGCACAAACAACCCAATTTGGCCATTCTACAACGCACTGTGACTGCTTAATATTATATAAGGACATATATTCTATATTCAGACATAAACGCGAGAGTCACCAATATGAAGTATTCAAAGTTCACCGAGAAAATTGGCGGAGAAGGCGCAGAAGCATGGAATATCCATAATCGTGCTGTTATAAAAGCTGAACAGGGTGAAGATGTGATCCTCTTGTCCATGGGCGATCCGGATTTTGATACCCCCAGACCCGTCATAGAATCTGCTGTAAACGCCCTCAGAGAAGGCCATACCCACTATACCGAGTTCACCGGTGAAACAGCTCTGAGAAAGGTGATAGCTGCGCAGCACTCTCAAGAGACCGGATGCCAGATCGACGAAGAAAATGTGGTCATCCTCTCAGGGGCTCAGTGTGCTCTTTACTGTGCCATGCATTGTATTGTCGATGCAGGAGATGAAGTAATCGTACCAGAACCGGCGTACGTCACCTATGAAGCCGTAATCAGCGCCACAGGAGCAAAAAAAGTAGGCGTATCAATGCCTGCCGAGGAAGGATTCAGCTTATCTGCCAAAGCCATTCGCGACGCAGTGACAGACAAAACTCGAGCTATTTTACTGAATACACCTCACAATCCCACCGGCAGTGTTATCAGCTATGAATGTCTGAAAGAAATTGCCGAAATTGCAATAGAGTACGATCTGTGGGTGGTTTCTGATGAAGTCTACGCTTCATTGATGTTTGATAAACGCCATTGCAGCATTGCCGGTTTTGACGGGATGCAGGAAAGAACCATTGTAATAAACAGTGTCTCAAAATCACATGCCATGACGGGTTGGCGGGTTGGCTGGACTATCGGCCCTAAGGAATTAAGTGATCATCTTGCCAATATGAGCACCTGTATGCTTTATGGCTGTCCCACTTTTTCACAACTTGCTGTGGTTACCGCACTAACCGAAGAGCTTGATGAGCTTGAGACCATGAGGCTTGAGTATAAGGCGAGAAGAGATACCGTTTTTGAAGAGTTAAGCCAGGTTGAAGGGTTGGTATGTCACCTTCCTGAAGCCGGCATGTTTATGATGGTAGACATAAGAAAAACTGGCCTCTCTGCCGAACAGTTTGCTACAAAGTTACTTGACGAATACGGTGTTTCGGTTCTGGCCGGAGATGCATTTGGCCCGAGCGCTTCTGGACATATTCGATTAGGCTTGATTGCACACCAGGATGTCATGCGTGATGCCTGTGGACGCATTAAGCAGTGTTTCGAAAGCCTGCTTCAATAATTCAGAAAGAGTGAGAGCCATATAGGCTCTCACTCTTTCAATATCGGAACATCCGTTGTTTAGCTATCCCTCCGATTGTTGCATTTTTTGCAACCACATCCGATGAAACCGAATCCCTACCTGATCCCACGCTTGCACTAAATGGCCTTTGCTTGCTTCTGGTGATGTCCTTGTAAACTGTATCTTATCCAAAAGCTCAATATCTTGTTGATTCACTTCATTCAGTGCTGAAATCAGAGATTCTCTCTGGAGTGCAAATTCATCTTTCATTGCCTCCGGATTTGCTGCGTAAATTGTGAGAGTTTCCGTTGCATACTTCTCTGATTCAGGTCGGACAATAATTACCTGAACCCACACAGGATCAACAAACAATAACGTGTTCGGGAAGAGACAAAACCATTGCTGAGTACCTGCGTTCTTTTCGGTCAGGTGCTTGAAGTGAGGCAGAGGCTTGTCGGTTTTTGCGGGCTTGTCGCTAGCGCCGTTAGCCAGACGCAATCCAGTGATATTGTCTGAGAGAAACAGATCCTCTTGATCCAAAACTGACTCGACAGTGACAGCCTGAGAATGGACAAAAGGAACGTGATAACCATCAAGAAAGTTGTCAACTGCCAGTTTCCAGTTCGCGGAAGACTGATATTCTGTAGTGGACATCAATTTCAAACCACTGCTGTCGTACCCTTCGAGAAGCTGGTCAAGAGGTCTGATAAAGTCTTCAAACGGTTCTGCCTCCTCGGATAAATTGACAAAAATCGTATCCCACCACACTGCAGAGCGTACTTTGAGAAGCCCCTTGTCTTGTTTATCTTCAGCCGACAGGACCTGATCTTCTTTGCCATAATACTTAGGGGCACCTCGGAGACTGCCATCAATGCTGTAAGCCCAGCGGTGATAGGGACACACAAGGACTCGCTTACGACAGGGGCCATCAACCAGAGGTGCAGCCTTGTGGCGGCAGACATTATGAAAAACACCGATTTCATTATCGGCGCCGCGAATAATAATCAGACTGGCATCGCCAATTTTGACAGGCAAGATATCCCCAACCTCGGGGAGCTGTTGAGCACTGGCCAGGCTAACCCAGCCTTGACGAAAAACTGCGTCACACTCTTTTTCGAATATTTCTGGTGATTTGAACACATCAGGAGGCAGGCCATGCTCTTGTGTTTTCTCTTCGTCAATTTGTTTTACATCGATATACATACTGTTTCCTCAAATATGCTTAACCATCAATCTAATTGCATCGTTACTAAAATAACCAATGACCAATAATCACCAGAATAGGAAGAGCGATCACAGTTCTGATACAGAAAACTGCAATCAAATTCATTACGGAAATCGGAATTTTCGAGCGCATAATTAATAGAGCGGTCTCGGCAAAGAAAATAAGCTGAGTTACCGAAAGACCCGCCAACACAAAACGTGTTAACAAGGATTCACGCTCACCAGCAATAATGGCGGGTACAAACTGATCAAGTAAGCCAATAATTAAGCCTGGTGCAGCAGACGTGGCTTCAGGGACTTGCATCCAGGTAAGTAGATAAACAAAAGGGTAGGTGAGTGTCTGAAATATCGGCGTATGGTAGTAGAGCACCAATGCCAGAAACTCGATAGTCATCGCAGCAGGCATCATCATTATGAAGATATCTAGCATTGATCCCGCGCCTTTTTTTAAGGCAAGTAATGGATTGGATGATTTACTCGCAACATCGTAGGATTTCTTGCAAGCCCAGGAAAATGAAGAATGTTCCCCTTGCGCTTCTTCAAACAACTGCTTGCCTACTGGCGGGTAGTATTCATCGGGAATACGGTTCAAAGGGGGTAGCTTGGGTATGATAATCGCGCATAAAACACAGATAAAAGCCATTGAGCCATAGAGCTGAAAAAAGTACTCCGAAAGCCCAGCCACCTGAGACGTTAAAAGAACGAAAGGCAGTGAGACAACCGAAAAACTGGTTGCCAGAGCAGCAGACTCTCTGGCGGTATAATAGCCCCGCTCATATTGATAGCTGGTCATTAGAACAGCAATGCTGGATGATCCTACCCATGACGCCAAAGTATCCACCGTTGACCTGCCAGGCAGGTTGAACAGTTTACGAAAATATGGACGCATCAACGTACCAATAAAATCAAGCAAACCGTAATCGGTCAAGAAGGGCAGAAATAAACAGCCGAGGCCGATAATCAGATATATGGCACCGGCAACATCGATATAAGCGGTAATCCCAGTGTCTTTTCCTATGATCCATTCAGGCCCCAGGTTGAACAGCAGCATAGTGGAGACAATACCCCCCAGACTGGATAGAACAACCCAGGCCCAGTGAGATGCAATCAGGTAATTGGAAAATGGCAGCTTTTTTGCCGCTTTAGAAGGTAACAGATAATACACTAACGAAATCAAGGAACTGATAATAAACATGGGCAGCGTAAAAAAAGCCATATTATCGCCAATGCTTTTATTAATCAGATTCGTCAAAATTCCCATCAGGATGGTCCATGTACCATCGTAATGAATGGGCATTAAGAAGAAAACTATGCCCAGCAACGAGCACAGAAACAATTTCAGTAAAATGACTACTTGAGGTTTGGATTTTTCTGCTGTCATTGTGGTAGTCGTCATGTTTAATATCACTCCTTAACCGGTGTCAGTGCGTGACCTGTCGTCAATGTTGCGATGACATTGTTCGCCACCAACTGAGTCATATCCGTATATGCCCGATCCTCAAAGTTCGCAAAATGAGAGGTCAAGGCAATATTTTCAGCTGTTATTTTATTAACAGCGTTACCATAGACATCCAGACCGGCTCCATGCAGAGTTCCGGCATTGAGACGATCAACAAGGGCTTCTTCATCAACGAGTTCACTTCGGGCAGTGTTGATAAAGGTCGCATGATCTTGCATAAGGTTGATCATCTCAGCGCTTAGCAATCCGTGACTCTCTTTGCTCAGGGGCATATTCACAACAATAAAGTCACTGGTTTTCATTAAGTCACTCAGGCTGACCTGACGGGCACCCAGTGAAGACTCTAATTCAGGCTTTGACAATAAATCGTAGTATTGAATTTGATTATCGAATCCCAAATGCATCGTTTTAGCCACTCGTGATCCAATACGGCCCATACCAACAACGCCTGTTACCTTCTCTCGAACAGAAGTGGCTGTGGGTCGTAGAAAAGAGGGGTCTGGGTCATGGTCCATTGATTTTCTTTCCAGGTGTAATGCCGGAATACGACGAGCAATGGCAAGTAACATGGCAACAGTAGCCTCTGCAGTGGCTTCAAAAGCTTCTTCAGTTGGGGTATTGGTTACTGTAATACCGCGTTTGGTCGCTGCCGCAACATCAATATTTGAGTACCCAATTCCCATATTTGAGATGACTTTTAATTTTGCAGATGCCAACTCAAGCAGTGATTCGTCAATACGATCCTCGGTGTGGGTCAATAGAGCGTCGACCTCGGAAATCTTCTGTTTGAGAATGTGCTCAGGGCATACAGAAGGCTCCGAACGGACTTCGACTTCAATGCCTTCAGCCAGTAACATCTCTGTCAGAAGAGGTGTGTTATAAGTGGGTCGGGTAAGAAATGCTTTCAACATAGAATTTGGTCTTTTCATTGGTCGGCAATACTGACGCCCGTATTACTAAGGGTGGCTGAATATCATTTCTGGGCTAATGATTTACCAGGGGTATCCTGAAACCAGACCTGCCTCAGACACATTGATCAAAAAAGGGCCCTCACATTCAGCGGCTTCTTTCAGGCAATCTTCAAACTCAGGAAGGCTGTTTGCATTTCTGCCTGGCATACCACAGGCCTGAGCCAAAGCCGCATAATCGGGGGTATGAATATTGACTCCAATTTGAGGGATGTGTTTGTCATCCATAAATCGACGAATTTCACCGTGCCCCTGATTATTCCAAACCAAAAATATGACTGGAATGTTTGCTTCCACCGCGCTGCTGAGTTCATTAACACTAAACTGACCACCGCCATCACCGGTAAGGCAAATCACAGGCGTATCAGGCAAACCTAATTTGGCCCCTTGAGACGCAGGAAAGGCATAGCCGAGTGTTCCAAATCCAGTCGCCGAGTGAAAGTATTTACCAGGGACTTCACAGTCGTAATGAACCTGAGCGAAATATGCCGGCTGAGTGGAGTCGCCAACAATGGTTGCCGTTGGCAGTACCTTGTCTATGACGGAGAAAAAAGCGTGGTATTCTGGGTTTCTAAGATCGACCTGTCCCTGCCTTAAGGTAGCGGCTCGTTGTTCGCCTTTATTGGTTTCAAGATCATCGTGAGCCTCAAGTACGTTTAAAAGACTGGTGCAAGTCTGATCAGCATCACCCAATAGCGGAATATCTGCTTTAACGTTTCGGCATAACTGAGCCGCATCAATATCAATACGAATTACTGTTCCCGCGATGTTCAGGTCGCCAAGAAAAAAGAAATCATAATCGGTTTCAGAAAATTCAGTGCCAATTGCCAAAATGACGTCTGCATTTTGTTCAAGTTCTTCGCGGAGGTGTTTAAGCGAAGGAGAACCACCGACAGACAAAGGGTGTGAAGCAGGTATTACCCCCTTGCCATTATTGGTATTGATCACTGGCATACCCAGTTTCTCAGCCAGAGTCTTTACGGAGTCAGAGGCTTTTTTAGCGCCGCCACCAAGTACCATAAGCGGGCGTTTGGCTTGCTTCAGTACCTGAGCCGCGCGTTCAACGGATTGAGGGGCGGCTACTGATGCCTCTACAATTGGCCATGCACTGCTGTCTATCGCACTCGCATCCTGAATCATCACATCCAGAGGAATCTCAATATGTACAGGCCCTGGCCGCTGGCTGTTGAAAATACTAAATGCACGGGCCATGACTTTAGGCAGATTTTTAACATCCATCAGTGTATGGCTGTATCGAGTAACCTGGGATGTCAATGCTAATTGATTCGGCAGTTCGTGCAGTCTGCCTTCTCCCATGGCAAGATCCGATCTGCCATTGACCGCGGAGATTACCAGCATTGGAATGGAATCCTGCATGGCCTGTCCCATCGCCGTTACAATATTGGTCATACCCGGTCCGGTAATGATAAAGCACACTCCGGGTTTGCCGGTCGCTCTTGCATAGCCGTCCGCCATAAAACCGGCTCCCTGTTCATGACGTGGCGTTATGTGGCGAAGTCCACTTTCCTCAATACCACGGTACATCTCGACACTATGAACACCGGGAATGCCAAAAATGGTATCTACACCATAACTTTTCAGAATTTGAGGGATTAATGCTCCACAGTTCATCATGTATCAGGACTCCTGTAGCTCTGCAGCAATATTTACTTCCGATGCCCGTTTCCAAAGTCTTTCTGCAACACCCTTAAGGATCAGGGCTTCCTGCCAGCGATCGCTGAGTTCATGGCCGTCAGCACCTGTAATGGCATAAGGCGGCGGCCCCAATTCGCACACAAATACACACTCGGCATTAGCATCGGATTGGTGACGTGATTGCCAGCTCCTGAAACCTTCCAGCCACCAGCTCTGGAACAACTCAAACCAGGGCTGATTTTGAGGAAATCCCAATGGCACCTGAGCTTGCTCACGGGTTCCAACGCGACCATGAAAAGCCTGAGTTCGTTGCAAAAAACGGGAAACCAGCGCACTCGCTTCTTCAGAAATAGGCAGATACCACTCTTGATTCACGAGTGCATGAGAAAGATCAGCAACCATGGATAGCTCCTGTACTTCCTCCATCAGTTGCAGCGTAAAGTGAAAATCATTTGTCATGCAATTACGGTGAACCTCGACGTATGTTGCAATCTCCGCGGCTTTTCCGATGTTAAGCCACTCCTGTGTTTGCGCAGCGACCTTTTGAACATCCCATGGCTGGATCTGCCCAATCAAACCAATAAACTCCGGTGGGCATTCCAGCTCACTGGCCCAATTGATAATTGCCTGATAACTCTCGGAACTGTCTACGAATGCATTAAAAGCCGATTTCAACCCATATTCTTTCAGGAATGGCTGTGCTGCTTGCACAAAGGCCTGATTATGATGGGGCACATCAAAACTGACACCAGAAAATCCGGCTTCTGCAATTTTTTTCAGTTTTTGCTCAAGAGTCCATTGAAATCCATCCGGGCGGTCGAATTCCATACCCCACATGGACTGGAATATTTTCAATTGTTTCATAATAATCCTAGTGTATTGACGATCTACGTCAGATGTTTATGCCTGCTTTTACAAACATCTCTTTGAGAGGTGAAATTTGATTTTCGAAATTCTTCCAGTGATCTATGGAATTTCGGTACATAGGCTGTCTGACCTGACTGGCGCTGGCAGTAAGACTGGCAGCGGTATTTTTATGGAAATCAAAACAGGCTGATTCCACAGGCAGTTCACAAAAATCCAACATATTGGATATTTCAGTTTTTGGATCTTCAACTAATTCTTCATATTTGACTTGATGAATCTTGCCGGGGAAACATTCAACCCAGGCATCCATCATCTTTTGATGAGCAATCATGTATTGCCCAAGTTCATTCAAGTCGTAGGAATATCCGTAGCCATGGTTGAAAAGCATCTTGAAATTACTCCAGGCTGCATCCATGGAGTTCCGGTTCAGATGGATAATTCTGGCATCGGGAAATGCTGAAAGAATAAAGCCCATGAACAGAGCGTTATAAGGTAATTTATCCAAAAAACGGGATGTATTTGCATTCTGCCCCAGACGATCCAGACTCAACTTCAGGTATCTGTCACGAATCAATTTGAGCTGTTCAGGCTTGATACTTCGACAGTTTTTAATAGAGATTCCAAAGGGATCAGAAAAACAATCAAGTCCAGATGCTTCCAGCATCGCCAGAGGAAAGCTGTTAAGCTCACCACCACTGACCACATCTGAATGACTACTGATAATGCGTTCTACCAAAGTTGTTCCTGTTCGTGGTAAACCAGTCACAAAAACAGGAGTAGGTGAAGAAGATCCGCTCTCGTACTTCAAGCCAGGAAAACCTTCAAACATCGACGGCAACTCACGCATCAGCTCAATGTCTTTTTCCAGATCATAATGGCTGTTTTGACGTTTTAGCGTCGCAGCCTGGATATAGGCATCGAAAGCCTGGTCGTAATTTTTGCTGTCTTCGTAGTATTTCCCTTTTGCATAACCCAGCTGAACTTGCGCTCTCCAGTCTTCCGGGTTTCTTTGAATGCAGTTTTCAATGAGCTCAAGCATTGGCTCAGTAGGGGAATAAGAACGAAGCTGCATCACATTATGGCAAGCTTCAAAATCCGAAGGCTGCTGTTTAAGCAGGTGCCGATAATCATCTTCCGCACCGGTATTGTCTCCAGTGAAACGCCGAACGGCCGCTCTGTTATATAAACTGGCGATATGTTGTGGATCAACATCGATCGCATGGTTGTAACACTCCAGCGCCTCGTCCAGGAGATTTGCTTCGAACAATAAGGTTCCTAACTGACTGAGTTGATCCGCATCTTCTGTTGCCTGTTGTTGTGCATAACCCAAAGCTTTACGGGCTTGCCCCCACTCCTGACTCACCAGATAGCAACGGGAGAGCTGCATAAAACACTCAGGATCAGACCTGTCACTGTCTATGGCACGTAATGCAGCATTAACAGCCATGGGCAACTTTTTGAGCGCCAGACTTACCTTAGATAAAAGAATCCATCCTTCACTTAACTCAGGATAATGTTTCGCCAAATGTACACAGGCGGTTGCTGCTTCATCCAGACGCCCAGAATTGAGAAAGTTTCGAGCGTTTTCGAGTAATTCAGACAGCGCTTTGTCCGTTTTGGGGGGAGAGTATGAATTCATAACAGGCTCGCCAGGCTGCAATGTTTGATAAGAGTCGATTGAGCTTAACATAGATATAGACTCTGCCTTTTGCCCATACTGGCTGGATAAGGAATGATACACAGAATACAGAGGGAGATTAAATCTCCCTCAAGGGGTACAGACTTTTGAAATTAAAAGCTGTAACTGGCACTGACACCGATCGTACGTGGACGCACTCGATACTCCTGGTCACCCAGATTGGTGGCATACTGCAGACCCGGCTTACTGCCCAAATACTTTCCATTACCATCACTGGTGGTGATGTCATCTTCATTGGTCAGATTGTCTGCGTATAAGGACACACTCCAGTTAGAGAAATTCAAAGCTACATAGGCGTCCATAAGAGTTGAGCTGTCAATTTCATCATAGCTGTCTGGTGCCAGTGACGAAGGCTCTTCAAAGCCCGTAACAAAATCCCCCTTGTAAGACATGCCCAGATGGGCCGTGAGATCTGCGCCGAAGTCGAGAGGTTTGGTATAGGATACTGATGCCGTAGCGGTATGGGTTGGAATTCCTGGCAGCTCATCACCTTTCTGGCCGCCCAAAGTGGCTGATTCAACACCACCACTGACATTCGGAATATAAAAATCTTTGGTCAGCTCGGCTGCTGTATAGGTATACCCCAGGTTAAGCTCCACTGATTCGGAAAGACGCACATTCAATTCCAGCTCGACCCCCTTACTTTCGGCTTCATCACCGTTGTACATTACCGGGAAACCACCATTCGGGGTCTGTACGATCAGAATTGGATCACTCCAGTCTACATAAAAGAAAGCAACCGAATATCTGGCAGCATCGCCCAGATAACCTTTCACACCGATTTCATAGTTGAGAGATTTATCTGGATCGAAGAACAGGTAGTCCGGGTGCTCGGCAAACACACCACCTTCAACAGTCGGTGTAGCCAGATTGTCGACCGGAACCCCGTTGGCACCACCGTGGCGGAAACCTTCGGCAACCGTAAAGTAGACTTTTCCACTATCGCTGAAATCATAGGAGGTATTGAACTTGTAAAGGGTATCACTGAAGGTTTCTTTTCCAGAAGCTTCACTCAGGCCCTCCGGACCCTCACCACAGAATGTGCCACATGGTGGCAGGGTAATAGATTGCGCAGCAGAGAACTTCTGATCGAAATAGCGAGCACCAACAGTCACTTGCCAAAGATCCGTCATATGATAAGTCAACTCACCAAATACTGCCCGATCTTCAAATTCTGTATCGAGAAAATTACTGTATCCCAGATCAGGAGCTTGTGGATTTACGATGCCGTAGAGATCATCTACACCAGCGATGTAATCGTAACTTTGAGCATCGTGCTCCACGTCGTTATAGTAGGCACCAATCAACCAATCCAGCTTGCCGTCACTGTTTGAAGTGAGCCGAAATTCCTGGGTTGTTGATTCACTTTCATAATGCTTTTTACCCGTCACAACTTCGCGAGGCACACCGGCGTAATAAGCCCAAAACCCGGAATAGCCGTAGTTATAACTCTGGTCGTGTATGCTGTCCGCTTCATTTTTGGTAACGGAAGTGGCCGATGTGAGCTCAGCGAAACCGAAATCGTGCTTGATGATCAAAGATCCCAGGGATACCTCCCGCTCAAATTCTTCGAGAACTTTTGTCCCGGACTCATAGCCATCCAGGCCGGTCGCGGTTGCAGAAGAACCACCAATTTCATCTTTTTGGTAGTTGTACATAAATGATATTTCCGTGGCATCGGTAGGGGTGTATAACAATGTTCCCCGCGCCATCTTCACGGACTCATCATTGATGTCTTTTTTGGAGAGTCTGTTACCCGTTGGCTGGCCATTACTGTCCAGTTCTTCGATGTAGTTTGAGTCGATATAACCGGCGTTTTCAAGGTTGGCGACAGTACCGCGAAACGCCAGGTTTTCTGACAATGGAATGTTGATTGTGCCTTCGATATCGGTATTGTAATCATCAGATTCGTCGGTCACGGATGCTTTTGCTTTTACAGAACCGGACAGCTCATCGGTATTAGGCGCTGCAGGAATGTATTTCATCGTGCCCGCCAGTGAGCCAGAACCGTAAAGCGTGGCTTGCGGGCCTCGCAGTACCTCTACACGGTCCATGTCACGTAATTCCAGGTTTGCAAAAATTGGGGTCTCGTTCATGTAGACCGATACCACCGGATCTGTCAGGCTTGGAAAATCTTCATTGCCTGCGCCCGAAACGTTCAGACCTCTCATTACGATGCCATTATTGATACCGTTCTTACTGCGACCGCTGTCGGACAGGGTCAGACCGGGTATACTGCGGGCGATTTTAGAGAAATCATTGATGCCTTCCGCTGAAAGCTTGGATCCATCAAAGGCAGAAATGTTATAAGGAACGTCTTGAACATTAGTCGCTCGACGTGTGGCCGTTACTGTGATTTCTTCCAGCTGAAACTGCGATTTGGATTCAGCTACAGCCAGAGTAGGAATCGCGAGTATTGCCGAACATATTGCTGTATGTAGTTGTGTGCGTTTGAACATGTGAGCTCTACCTTTCTGTGTCGTTGCCTAAAAGCCTGCCTTGTTTTCGATAAATCCTATCCCCAACGGCCGGACATAAATACTTCACAAAAAGCACTGCGGTATTCCATAATGGAATGGCGGCCAGCATGGTGCATGAAAATACGTCTCGCGCACCACAGCAGCGCATAAAAATTGAAAAAGACCTTTATTTCGAAGGAGATATGCTCATATTGGGCAAAAATAGATCTTTATATGCATTTATCTTTTTTGAAAATAGACATGATGATTGGCAGAAAGACACCACAGGCTTGAGAATATGCGTCGGAACCTACCAAAAATTACTACCTTGCAGTGCTTTGATGCCGTTGCTCAACATTTGAGTATGACCTATGCCGCAAATGCGATGCATATGACCCAAAGTGCCGTCAGCAAGCAGATCAAAAGCCTGGAGCAGCAGTTAGGGCGGAACCTTTTTTATCGGCATGATGGCCAACTGAGTCTGACACCGGTTGGGGAGCAATATGCCCACGAAGTGAAGGCTTTGCTAACCCGACTGGGCGACATTACTGATCGGGTCTCTATTGCCGAATTTGTTCAGGGCAGTTTTGACCTGAAGGTGGTTACTGAACCCACGATGGCAATGCATTGGCTGGTTCCGCGCCTGTCGGAATTCAACACCAGCTTTCCGGACATTAAAGTGCACTTACACACCGACTTTTTGTCCGTTGAGCGCAATGTAAGGAAGTGCGATGTTGCCATTCTGTTTGGACATGGTAACTGGCGCGGCTGTGTTGCTGATTTTCTAAGACATGACAACCTGGTTGCCGTAGCCTCCAAGGAGCTCATGGGGCGTAAACCGATCGCGACTACCCTCGAAGGAATTTTGGGGCTTCCATTCCTGCATCACAATCACCCAATTTCCTCTACGGAATCCTGGTTAAAAGCGGCAGGTAAAACGGAAAAAGAAATTTCCCAGATTCAAGGCGGACAATTTGAACACTTCTCCTTGCTGCTAGAAGCGGTAAAACATGGCTTAGGTGTTTCGGTACTGCCAAGATATTTGGTCGAAAAAGATATTCAAGCCGGGACCCTGAAATTAGTCTGTGAGTTGGAGCACCAAATAGATGGAGCCTACTATCTGGTTTATAACGAAGATCGCCGTAACGAATATGCGATCAGTAATTTTCGTAAATGGCTGTTAACGCACAACGAGCCTAAAGTCCGGTTTAACCAAAGACCTATAGACCTGTCTACTATATCTACATGAACCCTTAAAGAATAAAACTTTTCGCCTAGTCTGCATGATAGAAAGTTAGGAATTGTCTAAATCTGACCGTTCATACCAGAGGTCGGTAGTCACGGTGAGGTGAAGATACGGCTGGCTATGACCCATAACAGCCGATATCAGGGAACGTTGATTAAACTCCCGCAGGAGTAAAGTGCCGTTTAGGCACATTTGATAAATCCGAAGTTCAAAATTGGGTCTGAACAGATACACCTAAAGAACCCGTGCAATACTTTAGTTTCCATTCGACATTAATTTACGCTCAACAAAATTATCTATCGTAAAGTATTTGACATGTGCAGTCGCCAACATCGCCAAAATAATTCCCCACTGCAAGTGATCTTGGAGTGCCGCAGGAGAGCTCTGTAACGTCGTGTAATAGGAGATAACCGCAACGATATTCAGAATAAACAAACCTGTCGTCGCAAATCGGGTTAGAAAACCAATCACCAACAGTACCGGAAGTAGCAGCTCACCGGCGGTGGCCATATAAGCAGCCAGCTCCGGCGGCAGTTGCGGAACCTTGTACTCTTCCTCAAACAACCACAATGTGGTTTCCCAGTCAGTGATTTTTGACCAGCCTGACATAAAGAAGACCTTGGCAATATAGAGTCGGGCCGTCAAATCCGTCAATGGAATCAGAGATGAAAGTATTTTGTCTACCGGCGACCACAGCGAGACAACTTTGTTTGTTAACGTCATCATTTTTCACCCACCTTCTTGTAACGAGTCCGATTTCAGCAGCAATCCCTGCTCTGTCCAGGTTTTAAGCCAAACAGCCGCCTGAGTGATAGCCTGTTGCGAATCTTTGTATTGATCCAGGAGATATGCACAGAGATCTCCAAAGCTATTCCCAGTGGTGATGAATTCTAAAGCCTGTATTTCCAGCGGTTCAGCACTTTGCCAGGCGTTCATTAAATTTTGTTTGCGGTAGATAAGCCATGCAGCGGGAGCTTCCATCGGCTGCGGTGGAGGTAAACCACTATCAAGCGCCTGCCAGACCTGAACCGCATTCCACTTCAGACTTAATATCGTTACGGAGGGATGTAACTTGAAACACAAATTGGCCCACTGTTCCGGAAGAACTTTCTCTAGCTGTTCTACCGTAATCCTCTCGGCGTCTTTAGCATCGATTGCATGTCGCATTGCCCACTCAAACTGGGCCAGTTCGGCAATGGCAGGGCAGGATTTATACGGCTCATGATTTTTCAAATAATCGGGGAAGTGTGCACCATACCATCGGATTGATGCTGTTTGCGGAGGAAAATACAATATTAATTTTTTTGCGGCTTGATAAAACTCTTCATCGCCCAGTAACTCATGCACACAAGTAAAGTTACTGCGCAAGGCTTCGCTCAGCCTCTGTTGATAAGCATTTTGATAGATTTCAAGACGTTGGGATCTGATGGCATCCTGTTGAATGAAATCCAGGTGATTGGGGATGTCTTCAGGTGGTTGATCCTGAGATACAGCGGGTCCCAACACCAAATTCTGGAATTCGGCTTGCCATTCACGAAGCTTCATAACACCTGTCTCCAAGATTGTTACTATGAAGCAAAAGAGCCTGAGAAGAGATATTTCGGGCGATGTCCAGCTCGCTGATCAGCTCATTCAATGGTGGTATATTGTCATCACGTTCAATCATGGTGGGAATATCTCCCGCACGCTCAATCGTGTATCGATACAATTCCCATACGTCATCACATACCGGTTGATCATGAGTATCTATGCAATGATCCATATAATCGGAGTGCCCGGCCAAATGGATTTGACGGACTCTGTGCATGGGAATGGTATCGATATAGGTTCGAGGATCAAAATTCGAATTGCGTGCAGAGACGTAAATATTATTCACGTCTAGGAGCAATTCACAGTCTGCTTGTTCGACAATGGCAGTTACAAACTCCCATTCCTGCATGGGGGTAGCCGCCTGTAGATAGGTCGATACATTTTCGATTACTAAACGTCGCTGCAGAATGTCTTGAATGTTCTGGATACGATCCGCTACGTGAATAATGGCTTCTTCAGTATAGGGGAGAGGCAATAAATCGTGCATACGAGCACCTTTGACGCCCGTCCAGCAGAGGTGGTCGGATACCAGCAGAGGTTGGACTCTGTCTGCCAGAGCTTTGACCTCATGAATATATTCCAGATCCAATGGGTCACTGGAACCAATATTCATGGCGACCCCATGCATCACCATAGGGTATTGTTCACGGATTCTGTCAAGATAGTAGATAGGCTTGCCGCCGGGAACCAGATAGTTATCGGTTAAGATTTCTAACCAATCCACTCGCTGGGGTTCTCGCAAAAAATCCAGATAATGCTCCGGACGTAAACCAAGGCCAAAGCCTGAGAGGGCTTTTGTTTTCATGGTATGGTCCCAATACTTTGGTATTAAGAAAAGGCAGCCGGCTGGGCAAACAGCACAAACCCAGCCATGCCCTTAAAGAACGTCGCAGATACGCTAATAACTCCAGAGCGGATTTGCGAGCATTCCAAAAGTCAATTAAAGGACCTTGCCACCTTTGCTGGTGCACTCTTCGGCAGAAGCAACCTTGATCCAACCGTGACCTTTACAGACATTCTGTCCAGCACAGGCATTTTCAGCGGTTTGGCATTTAGATTGCCCTTTACAGGCATTGACCCCCATGCACTTGACCGATGTATCTGCTTTGTCCTGGGCGATGGCCGTGGGTACTACTGCGGTTGAAAAAAGTGCTGCGGCAGCCGTTGCCAGTGAAATCTTGGTGATAGAATTCATTATAAATCTCCTGATGCTGTTGATGTGTAGTGTGAACTTGCCGTCCACAGTGTAGTAGACGAACGATCTTTTATTTTGTTACAGCTCAGAAGAAGATTTTTTTTGCGTAGCGTATTCTTTGTGTAAACGAGAGGCGAGGGCATCCAGATCCGGAGTTGAGCCTTTAATAACATCCCGTCCCCGTTGCTTAACCACCCTGCACACCAGACGCAATTGAGTCACAAAACGACGACATCTCACACAGATAAGCAGATGCATGAATACAGCCAGACGCTGACGCCAATTCAACTGGCCATCGATATAATCACTGGCGTATTTGTGGGCAAGATCATGGCAACTCAACATGTTCCCGTCTCCTCGAAATGTGCAATCATGGAGTGTATTTTCACTCTGGCGCGATGGATAAGTACTCTGACATTAGATGCACTGACCGACAAAATGTTACAGATTTCTTCAAATTCCATTTCTTCATAATCACGTAACTGCAAGGCTTCTCTCTGAACCTCAGGCAGCTTATTCATATGAAACTCCAGGCATCGGATAAAATCTTCAGATCCCAGCAAGGCCTCAGGCGAATCATCATGCCAGCTTGAGGGTGGACGAGCCCAGTGGCCATTACTGGAAAATCGTCCCTCCTCAAACAAAGGTTCATTATCGGTCGACAGCGGAACAACAGCTTCCCGTTTGCTTTTGCGTAAACGACTTTTCGCTTCATTGGCGGCAATGGTATACAGCCAGCTTTTCAGCGTAGAGCGACCTTCGAACTTGTTGAGGTTACGAATTGCGGCCAACCAGGCGTCCTGCACGACTTCTTCAGCCTGAGCATCGCCAATAATACGGCTGACAAAGCGCAGCATGGGAACATGATAGGTTTTAACCAGAAGATCAAAAGCCGACTTTTCTCCGGCTTTCAGGCGAATAAGCAGGTCTGTTTGTTCAGCCTTATCGGATACCGTCATTGGTTTACCTGATTAAAGCGGGTGTTATCGATAGGTTTTGCAGATTAACGATGATCAGAAACCTTTGCAACAAATACGCGCCCTCTTTGGCACATATATTCACAAATCCTTACTTATAGCAGCCCATGTCATTTGACAGCTGTGTGACAGGCCTCTAGGCTGGTACTTTAAGTCGCTATCAACATTTTGTTTTCAACAACAAGTCAGGTACAGCAACCGGTCATATCAAAAATCATCCGGATAAAGCCTGCATATCTTTTCGGTCGTTGGCGTCAGCCACTGCGTTGGCCGGTTTCAGAGAGAACCACAAAAATCCCAATGTATTCAGAAGAGTGTTTCATCCTCTGAATACCCTCAAAACCGCGACAAGGAGAAATGTTCATGATGAACGCTTGTACATCCTCGCCTACGGCAATTCCCGCCTCTCTATCAAAGCAATCTGTTATGTCCCGACAAGGTAAAGCCTTGTTTAAGTTATCCAGACTGGGGGCGAGTATATTGGCGATTACCATGGGATCTACAAGCGTTTTTGCGGCTCAATCGGTGATGGATGAAGTTATCGTTACCGCTCAGAAGCGTGATCAGGATCTGCAGGATGTGTCTGTGGCAGTCAGTGCGTTTTCCGGAGACGCTATCGAAAAAATGGGCTTCGAAGAAGGTATGGATATTATTGCCCAAGTCCCCAATATGAATTTTTTCGCAATCTTCGGCGAAGCTTCGAGTCCGTCGATCAGCTTGCGTGGTATCAGTCTCGTGAACTATTCCGATTCGTGGGAAGCGCCTATCGCCATGTATGTGGATGATGTTTATCGCGGCAATCCTGCTGGGTCTGCGATTCAATTGTTCGATTTGACACGGGTGGAAGTACTGAGGGGACCGCAGGGTACACTCTACGGTCGCAACGCGACCGGTGGTCTGGTGCACTATATCTCCAACGAGCCCACCGATGAATTTGATGCTTCCGCCAGCTTCCAGTATGGCAGTTATTCACAGAAAATTTTTGAAGGCATGATAAGTGGTCCAATCACCGATGGAGTAAGAGGGCGGGTAGCCATCAAATACAACAATGCTGACGGCTGGCAAAAAAACAATGCAGACTCTGTCAACGACTACGGCTTCCCTGTGGATACAGGTCAGGATTTAAACGAAACCAACAGTTTTGGCTATCGGGCAAAACTGGCATTTGATATTGGCTCAGAAGGTGAATTGCTCCTGGATGTGCACGGCAGTCAGGCAGATCAGGCCAGTGTCGGATTTGCTCATATGGGGTATCAGGAAACCCCCGGCGGAGATACCTGTTCTGTCTCGCTAATTCACAAAGGAGCCTGTACCAGTGCAACCTTCCAAACAACCGGGATTGAACAGGCCGGTGGCGACTACAATCCAGAAGATGTTTCATCCAGTGTCAGTGGCGGTCTGGATACGGAAATCGACACCTTTGGTGTTTCAGCCCGATTCACCTGGGCCTTTGCCAACGGTTTGGATCTTACCTCTGTCACCGCTTACGAATCCCTCGATAAATATCTGCAAGATGATGGGGATGGCGTCGGCAGTGGTCCGGGATTTGACGTATTCTTCGATGAACAATACACATCAGATGCTGAGCAATTGTCTCAGGAATTCCGCCTGAGCAAATCGGATGAAACCACCAACTGGGTGGTCGGCTTATATCTGTATGACGATGAACGGGATATGAGCACCCAAAACCCGACCGAAGTGGAATTTGCAGATGCCGCTCTTTACGATTTTGCTCACAGAGAAGAGGTATTGCTTGAGACGCAATCCATGGCTTTGTTTGGTCAGTGGGAGTGGGATTTCGCCGAGACTCTAACTTTGATTTTGGGTGCGCGATATACCGATGAAGAGCGGGACTTCGACTACGTGCGGGATGTTTCTTATTACAACACTCCGACTTCCACGACGTCATTTAGCCGCAAAGATTCCATCTCTGAAGATAATGTCTCAGGAAAAATTGGTTTGGATTGGCGGCCCGGCGATAACACTCTGATTTACACCAGCGTTTCCACTGGTTTTCGTAGCGGCGGCTTTTCAGCCAGCTACAACAGTTTTCCAGAAACTCTTGATCCTGTTGATTCAGAAACTATCACCAATTATGAGGTCGGCTTAAAAACGTCTTTTGCCGATGGTGCTGTTCGTCTGAATACAGCTGCCTACTGGTATGAGTTAAAAGATTTTCAGGCTCAATTATTTAATAGTCTGGAAGATGGTAGCCAAATTCTAAATGCTGGAGATGTTACTGGATATGGTCTTGAAACCGAAGTAGCTGCAAGTATTACTGAGAATTTCGAAGTCTTAGCCGGTGTTGGTTTTCTTTCAACCGAAATGGAATCAAACAAATCTGGTGAAGTTGCTACGGATATTTATGAATATGATGGTAATGAGCTACCCTCAGCACCAGAAATCAGCTACAACCTGGTCGCACGCTATTACATTCCCATCGGAGATGCTGGTGAACTGGCATTACAGGCAGACTACTCCTGGCAAGATGATCACTTCTTGCAGGTGGAAAATGACCCATACTCTCACCACGAAAGCTACGGTATTGCTAACGCAAAAGTAAGCTGGGCCTCCGTAGATGGACGCTATACCGTTGAGGTATTCGTCAACAATCTTGCAGATGAAGAATACTTCACCTATCAAAATACGTTAGATGATGATTGGGGTTACGGTGTTTGGGGTAAACCACGTACTTACGGTGCGCGATTCGCCTGGAAGATGTAAAAGAGGTGTTGATTTGATGCAACCCCACAGCGGCAGCTATGCCACTGTGGGGTTCAGTATTGAAGGATTTATACTTTTTTCACAAACTCGGATTTGAGTTTCATCGCGCCGATACCGTCGATCTTACAGTCAATATCGTGATCGCCATCCACCAGGCGAATGTTCTTCACTTTGGTTCCCACCTTCACGACAGACGAAGAGCCTTTGATTTTTAGATCTTTAATCACTGTAACCGTGTCACCGTCGCTCAACACGTTGCCATTGGAGTCTTTAATGACTTTCTCATCTTCAGCCGACTCCTGACCTGCGTTGGCAGACCACTCGTTGCCACATTCCGGGCAAACCAAAAGATCACGATCTTCATAAGTATAAGGAGAGTCGCATTTGGGACAATTAGGCAGATCGCTCATCGGCAGTACCTCTGGGTCAGGTGGCATTACGGTGCACGCTATCAGCTAGCGTTTCGAAGGCGACGCATTATGCCGCTAATTCCCCAATTTTTCCATGGTTTTTATGGACGGAAAATCAGCTTGGGTGCCGGGTCGACCATGGCCTCGATACAGTCATCGAATGTCAGAATATGGTCTGCCAGAGCCAGAGGGTCGATAGTCCCACAACAGGCATGGTGGAGCGTTTCCGGTAATAGCGCCCGCCCATGTACACGGCTCACCGTATAAGTAATACCTCGTAAATACACTGTGGACAAGGGAAGTTCTGTCGTTGGAGTCAAGCCTCCGCTGACGCCCGTACAATATCCACAAGGCGCGGTTGAAGCCAGGGCATAACAGAGCCCTTCAGCAGTGCCTGCCGTATCCACAGTGATCAAAAAATCATCGGAGTGTCTGGATTCATCCTTATAACTCTCCAGGTGCACTGTCTCAGCCCCGGCGAGTTTGGCCAGATATAAACGACGCGTGTCGGTGTCCACATACACCACACGCCGGCTCCCGAGAGCAATAGCCGCATGCACTGCATACAGTCCCACACTTTGAGCAAGGCCACCTGCAATCAATACAGGTTCACCAGGAAACTCCTTCAAGCCGGTGGCGACAGTACGGTAGCCATCGGCGACATTGTCCGACAAGCCTGCACCAGCCTCTGGGGACAGAGAATCGGGTAGATGTACCAACATAGCGTCGGCGAAGGGCACCAATAAACAATCGGAAAAACCACCGCCAAAATCACCGTCGGGATTGGTACCCAAGCCATAAGCCGCGCATGGCGGAACTGAAGAGCAGGCATTGGTCCATCCCCTCAAACAATTGTCACATTCCCCACAATTAATCTGGAAGGGCACGATGACACGGTCTCCAGGGACAAAATTGGTAACATCATCACCAACCGACTCTATCACTGCGGTGATTTCATGCCCCAGCGCGAAAGGTCCGCGAGTTCGGTAAAGCCCTAAAGCAATGTAATAATCCAAATCACAGCGGGCTACCGCCAAGGGCCGTACCAGTGCATTTTTATCCGAGGTCAGTCTTGGAGCAGGCACATCGTGCCACTCCAGTGTGCCCTGACGGGTGAAGGTAAGCTGTCTCATGGAAGGCTCCTGCCAAAAGATACATTTCCTGATTCTGACACTGGCATTGCATGAATGGCATGCTTAAATACGTAAATCGACTTTTCATATTTGCAAAGGAAGAAACTGATCATGTGGGATGACATCCATTGCTTTGTCGTTGCCTCCGAAACCGGTAGTCTCAGTGCAGCGGCAAAACGCCTCGGAGTATCTGTGGCAACGGTTAGTCGTAAAATTGAATCGCTTGAGACATCACTGAAACTTACTTTATTAACCCGCCTCACAACCGGTGTCGAATTAACCGCCGAAGGAGGTGTGATTTACAACAGTGCAAAAAACGCACTGGAAAAGATATCAGAGGTCGAGCGAACAGCCGTGTCACTTCGAGAGGGCGTAGATATCGAGCCGGTCGTGGTGTCTTCAACCGAGCCGATCATTTCAGATATTTTAGCCGAGCAGTTACCTGCATTTTGGCGAGAAAACCCAGATATCCAGTTGAGATTGTCCGTGGCAACAGAGAACATCAGCGTTGCCCGGCGCGATGCCGATATAACAATACGGCTTGCTCGCCCAACACAAGACAATGTGGTCATTAAAAAACTGCCTGTGATTCGGCAAGGGTTTTACGCTTCAAAAGCCTATTTGAAAGGCAGGGATCCGAATCATTTGAATTTCAGGCAGGAAACGTTCTTAGGTATGGACAAAAGCTTTGGTGAAATCCCTGAAAGCCTCTGGATCACTGAACAGGGATTATCGTCAAGACAAATCCTGGAATCCAGTAGTGTACGTACTCTGCGTATGGCAGCGGTTTTGCATTGTGGTATTGCGATGCTACCGGATTTCATTGCGCGTAGAGCCGGCTTGATTAAAATTGCAACGCCTGAGGTACCATTACGCTCACCTTATATGTTATTTCATAAGGATTTTAGAAGTGTGAAACGGATTAAAAAGGTTCGAGAGTGGATTATCAATGCCTTTGACAATACATTAGTGAAAGAAGGTAAGAATCATTGATCTGTATTTACAGAACAAATGAATGCTACAGATTTAATTCAATTGGAGAACAGCCATTCTCAAATTAAAGTCATCTTGTTTGATACGAACGCTGAACCCAAGTTTTCTCATTAAAGACAACATACCCCGATTTTCAGTCAGTATTTCCCCTTCCATTTGTTTTAGCCCACGCTGACGGGCAACATTAATCAGTTCGGTCATCAACAGGGTCGCGATGCCTTTATGATGCCAATCATCGGCAATGACAATGGCAAACTCACAGGTTTCACCATCCGGATTGGTCAGATAACGAGCCACACCGATTTCGATTTCTTCATCCTCATGACTGACAATGGCAGCCAACGCCATTTCCTGATCATAATCAATTTGGGTAAATCGAGTCAGCATCTGTGGTGTCAACTCGTGCAACGACTGCATAAACCGAAAGTAAATTGTCTGGGGCGATAAACGTCCAATAAAGTCCTGTTCAATGTTGGCATCTTCCGGTCTCACCGGCCGAATCAGCAACGCAGTCCCATCCGACAATACGGTCTGAGTCTCCAGATATCCGGGATAAGGGTGTACCGCCATGTGATCATAAGGCTTGGCATTTTCGACAGGATGTTGAACCTGAATACGGGCATCAATTACCAGGGCTCCTTCGTCATCTGCCATCAGTGGATTGATTTCCACCGTATGTATCTCTGGCATCTCACAGGCAAGTTCTGACACGCGCAGCAGTGCATCTTCCAGCGCTTCAAAATTGACCGCCGGCATACCCTGAGCTTCCTGAAGCAGCTTATACACCCGGGTGCGATTGATCATTTGCCGGGCAATAAATTTATTTAACGGCGGCAGTGAAACAAACTGATCCTGTATCACATCGACCATGGTGCCACCGGCACCAAACCGAATGGCAGGCCCAAAGACCGGATCACGCTGGATGCTAATCATCAGCTCGCGACCGTGTGCTCGACGATACATCGGCTCAAGCGTGACCCCTTGTATATCAGCGTCAGGACAATGTGACCGAACGGTATTGATCATCTCATTGAAGTTTTGCCGTACCGAGTCTGCATTACTGATATTGAGACGCACCCCTCCCACATCGGATTTATGCTGGATATCCTGAGCATTGATTTTTAACGCCAGGGGAAAACCAAGCGTTTCCGCCGCGACCACCGCATCACTCGGGGTACTGGCGGCAATGGCAGGTGCCAACGGAAGATGGAAAGCTCTGAGTACAGCACGGCACTCAACATTATTGAGCCAGTTACGGCCATTACCAAGAGCCGCGTTGACCACCAGACGTGCGCCATCAAGATCGGGTTTACGGTGTTGCGTCAAAGGGTTGGGTACTTGCAGTAACAACTGCTGGTTGCGCTGGTAACTGGTGAGCAGGGCATAAGCCTGAATGCAGGATTCCGGCGTATCGAAATGCGGCAGATTATGATCGCGAAACAACTGATGAGCGCCGGCCAGCTGCTTGCCGCCCAGCCAGCAGACAATCACCGGCTTTTTGCTCTTCTGGGACGCCTCGATCACCAGTTGGGCAACAGCGGTGCTGTCCGTCATGGCCTGTGGCGTCAGCATCACCAGCACACCGGAGAATTTATCCGCTTTCAGACAGTGATCCAGGGCAACGCGATAATGCTCTACTGTGGCGTCCCCCTGCAGGTCCAACGGATTGGCCTTTGACCAGTGAGGCGAGAGCAGGGGAGTCAACTGCTCAATATCCGAGGCATCCAGTTCTCCCAACGGCACGTCCAGCTCTGCTGCCCGGTCACTGGCCATCACGCCAGGCCCGCCGCCATTGGTAATAATGGCCAGATTGTGTCCTTTCAGCTCGTAACGACGTCGGGACAGGATTTCAGCGGCGTTTAACATCTGCTTGATGGTATAGGCCCTGACCACACCGGCCCTGCGCAGAGCTGCATGGAAAACCACATCACTGCCGACTACCGCCCCCGTGTGAAGGATGGCCGCCCGCAATCCCTGCTGGAAACGACCCGCCTTGACCACCACCACCGGTTTGATCCGGGCTGCGACCCGCAAGCCACTGAGAAAACGTCGCGAATCCCGTATGCCTTCGATATAAAGCAAGATGGAACGGGTGTTGGGGTCAAGAGCGAGATAATCCAGCACAGAGCCAAAACCAATATCGAACGTATCCCCCAGCGAAATGACCGCCGAGAACCCCAATCCTTCACTCTGGGCCCAATCAATGGCAGCCGTACACAGGGCACCAGACTGTGACACCAATGCCATGTGGCCGGGACTGGCTATCTCGTGACTGAACGTGGCATTTAAGCCTTTGGCTGGCAGCATCAGCCCCAGACAATTTGGGCCAAGTATACGCACACCGTACTCCTTGGCGCAGGCCATCAAATTCTGCTGCAATATCCGGCCGGGCTCACCGGCCACATTTTCACCAAAGCCTGCCGACAGCACAATCGCTGAACGCACTCCCGCTTCGCCACACTGACGAATAATCTCTTCAACGGCAAGCGCCGGGGCCGTAATCACGGCAAGATCAATCTGCTCATCAATTTCAGCAATGGATTTGTAGGCTTGATGATTTTGTACTATGACATGGTTGGGGTTTATAGGATAAAGCTTGCCACTAAAGCCACCTGCCAACAGGTTACGAAAGAGAATCTGTCCCAGAGAATTCTGACGATCGGATGCGCCAAACACCGCAATGGATTTGGGATCGAACAGATGATTCAGGTAATGTAAGCCCATAGAGAAACAGACCGCTTATATTGACGTGCATTAAATGGGACTATTGCTAAAACATGGAACTTCGGCCAGCTCCGTGACATTTTATCGGTGCGCCACTGACAGAATAGTACCCATCCAAGGATTAATAAAATGACTTTAACCCTGATCTCCCATGCCGATTGCCAGTTGCATGAAAACTTTTCAGGCCACCCCGAGTCGCCACAGCGTCTGTCAGCCATTAATGACCAGTTGATCTCTTCTGGTATCGATGTGGTATTGCTGCCCGTCGATGCCCCTCTGGCGACCCGGGAACAGCTCATTCGGGTACACAGCGAGGCCTATGTGGATCAGGTGTTTGCCCGCGCGCCAAAAGAAGGCAGTATCGAACTGGCAGAAGATACCTGCATGAGCCCGCACACCTTGCAGGCAGCACTGCGCTCAGCAGGTGCGGGCATCGAAGCCGTCGATCGACTGTTCTCTGGCAAAACCCACACGGCTTTTTGCAATGTGCGGCCACCGGGCCACCATGCGGGCAAAGGCTTTGCCATGGGCTTTTGCATATTCAATAACATTGCCGTTGCTGCCGCACACGCACTGGAGGAATACAATCTGGAGAGAGTGGCCATTGTGGATTTCGATGTCCATCACGGCAATGGAACCGAAAATATTTTTACACAGGACAACAGGGTGTTGCTGTGCTCCAGCTTCCAGCACCCTTTTTATCCCTACACCGGTGACGAGTCCACACCCGACCATATCATCAACCTGCCACTGCCAGCAGGCACTGCTCAAGCCGAATTCCGACAACAAGTCTCCGACACCTTTCTGCCGGCACTGCATGATTTCAAACCGCAACTGATTTTAATCTCAGCCGGTTTCGACGGTCACCTGGAAGATGAAATGGCGGATATGAACCTTACTGAAGCGGATTATTCCTGGATTACCAAGGAGCTTAAGAAAATAGCAGACACCTATGCCGAGGGACGTATGGTGTCTTTTTTGGAAGGTGGATACGATTTGTCGGCGCTGGGGCGATCAGTCGTGGCGCATCTTAAGGCTATGATGGAGTGAGTCGAGTGTTCCAATGATGATCACATGCACATTGCAAAAAAATCAAAAATAATTAATTTTTTGCCACACCCATTGTGAAAAATGCGAAATCGTTAAGTTTCCATACATAAATTCGCTACATCATTCACTAATCATTTACTCGCAACGAATAGAAATCGTCAGAAATATGACTGTCAACCTAATCAAGCTTACTCTTTCACCGATTTGTCTTGGCAGTTTTGATATGAGCTAACATATTATCTCGTATTACTTTGGCAATGAGTGCGCTTTGCCTCTTCAGAGGTGTTATCTACCAGCCACTGGAAGATTTTCAGCTGTGACGGCAAATAGATCAGATACTCCGGATGCCACTGCATCCCGATAACCGGGCAATTGATTGTCGACTCAATCGCCTGAGTGATTTTGTCCAGATCCCAGCCAGTGCGGCGCAAACTATCTCCCGGCAGATCGACGGCCTGATGGTGCAAGCTGTTGACGCGTAACTTGGTTTTTCCCGTGATGCGGGCCACGGCAGAGTCAGGCTCCAGCCACACCTGTTTGGTTGGCAGTAAACCGGGCCGGTTGTAGGTCAGACGGCGGATATGACGAATATCCGGATGCAGTTTGCCGCCCAGGACCACATTAATCAGCTGTGCTCCGCGACAGATGCCGAGCATGGGAATCGTGTGCTTCAGTGCCGTCTGAATCCACTCGATTTCCAGCCTGTCGCGAGCCGGATCCAGTTTGACTTTAGCGTCAATTTCACCGCCATAATGTTCCGGACTGATATCATTGCCGCCACTGATGACCAGCGCATCAGGCAAAGGCCCGTCCCATGGGTGACGAATAGAAATACGTACCGGGATTGCACCACACAACCATAAAGCCAGTGCCGTACACCACCATGATGGTGCCCAGCGTCGGTGATTGCCGGTTACGCCTATGCGTGGTCGTTGCGCCATTGCGTAATCCTTTCAACCCAGGCTGACCGATCAACACCTATTACGGGTCTGTCCGCTGCCAGAAAGGCATCCCCCAGAGACTCCAGAGCGGCTTCATCATTAGCCAGTTGTTCAACAACACACCATAGGTTCCATGATAAAGACAGGTTCCATTCGGGTTTATCAATCAGGCAATTGGGCAAGCGATAGTGAAACGTCGGGCGTGCCTTGATTTTGGGATCATCGATTACAGAACGAACCCGTTCACTGTCTATTTCGGCAAACAGTGGCAGCATGTCCAGCGCCCGGTTGCGACTGGCATTGAATTGCAGGTAATCATCAATCAATGTCTCTAACGTTGGCTTTTTACAGCTCAACAAACACTTGATATAGGACTCACTAAACAGATCAATATAAGGACTGACACGGCGTGCCAGATCTACCTTATGGGCATCCACCAACCACCATTGCAATAAAACGAACGCTCGCAGGTAACGGTATATCGTCCCGGCATCAAGTGCGGGTATTTCGGGATTGATATGAACACCGTAAGCCGCAATCAATGACTCCTCGGTACCCACAGCACCCGCATTGCGTAATGCCACCACCAGATTTTCCAAGCGCGAAATTTCTGTTACGGGTATAGGCGGACAGACCACTTCAATGGGCACCAGCAACGCGGCCGCTTCCGACAACTTTTGCAGCCACAGATCAGGATCATCAGCTTGCTGATCACCGGCAGCCGTGCTTTTCAGAAATTCCCAGTCGACTTCGACGTTAAATTTTCCGAAAACTGTCTCTACACTGACTTCGGCCGCCGTCTCATTTACAACGGCACCCTCCAGCGATGAAACCACAGCGGCAACAGTATCCGCCAACGTGATACCGGAAAACTCCAGTTCGAAACCGACAGTGCGAATTTGCCCGTCTGAATTCCGGGTAATCGATGGCATGGTGAAGACTGAATCAGGTACTGATGTCATAACTCGTCGTCCCTACGGATCGCATAAAGTTTGATACTAAAAAGTTAGCACGAAAAGTGTCACACACATACATAGGATAGAGACTGTCGCCAAGCGACATGCTCTTATCAAGAGCGTCGTGATTTGGCTGGCACAGCTGGCAATTATTGCCGTGTTGCATAATATGCTGCGTGACTCATTGGGGTGCTCCGAACAATTTTCTGCAATGTTCAAGCCCTTTTTACGCATCAGGCGCAATAAATTCTACAAAAAGAAAGAGACAAATTAAACAGAGCAGTAAGCTTAATACCAAAATATACATCTGAGAGCATTTTTTCAGTGGCAGCTCGACACAAACATACAAAAAACGAAGCCTCCGCGTTTTGATGACAAGCCGACATTAGTATTTTGGTATACGCTGCGATTGACTGAGAAATTTACGAAACTCAAAGCACAAAAAAAGGCAAGCCATTACAGCTTGCCTTTTTTAAAGAAGTACCGAGCAATTAGATAGCTACGATATTCTCAGCCTGAGGGCCTTTTTGGCCTTGAGTAACAATAAACTCAACCATTTGACCTTCAGCTAAAGTTTTGAAACCCGAGCTAACAATTGCACTGAAGTGTGCAAATACGTCTGGACCAGACTTTTGCTCGATAAAACCAAAACCTTTAGATTCGTTAAACCATTTAACGGTACCAGTAGTTGTATTAGACATGATAAATATCCTGTAAATTAAAAATAGAATGCCTTCGTAAGGCACGAATAAGCGGGAAATATAAATTGAGATTTATAAGCTACAGGACGAAGAACTACTAGGAACGCGACGAAATGGAGGAAATAAAAATAGACTTACTTTCAAGCTTTAACCACAGTATAGGGCTTACCAACTAAAGTCAAACTATTTCTCAGATGTGGCATTAATGTTCGGCTCTGACCTATCTGGTGGCTATTAGTTAGTGGCTATTAGTTACTGACTGTTAGTTAGTGAGCATGATTGGATTTAATATGACCATATTGGTCAGTTTCCCAAAATGGCGGCGACAATGCTGATCAAAACATCGTTTTTTCGATTCGCACGCCATTATCGTGAGTGCCATACACTACTAAAGTTAACTTTTCCGATGGAAGAAAAAAACCGTTCATAAAGACTACTTTTAACCATTCAGCATGGCCTCTTTCAATAAATGATTTACCCGCCGTCCTAAAGTGACTGAAAATTTTAGAGCGGCAGGGGTTTCGTGATCCTCCAGAGTAAACAGCTATTTACTCATCAAATTAAAAGCGATAACTGGCATCTACCCCCAGAGTGCGAGTGCGTCCACGGTGAGCATAATCAAAGTTAAACAATTCCTGTAAATCCAATATTGAAGAAGTATACTCCTCATCGGTCAGGTTTTTGACCCAGACAGCTATTTCCAGTTGTTCATCTTGAGTCTGGAAGCCCATACGCATATTTGTCAGCCAGTAAGCTTCTTGACGAGTGTTTTCATTATTAAAGGCGTCAAAATACTGATCGCCGGTGTAGCTGGTATCCAATGTTAAAGTTACATGACCAGCTTCCATTTCCAGAAGTCGCCAATTGATCATAGCGTTAAAATTTAATGAAGGCGCATTTATCAAATCATTACCGGAAAGGTCAAGACCACGCAATTCCAGCTTGTCATACTTGGCATCCAGATAACCCAATCCCATTCTTACATCTATAACCGGGTGAGGAATTGCAGTCACTTCGAGCTCCGCGCCTTGTACAGTAGACCTGTCAGCATTAACCAATACTTGCAGGAAATTTGGCGTTACATCTAGAAACTGCTGATTTTCATAGGCGTAATGGAATATGGCACCATTGATGCGCAAGCGGTTATCAAGGAGATCAGATTTGAACCCAACTTCCCAGGCATCGACCTCTTCTGGCTCAGCCGTGGTGATTTCCGAGACATCAAAATAAGCCTGTCCGTTAAAAGCACTGCCACGGTAACCGGTGGTAAAACTGATATAGGACGTAATATCACTGGTAAGGGCGTAATCCAACGCAAATCGTGTCCCCCAGTTGCGATCAGTGACTTCGTCCTGATGGTTGTTAATCGTAGTCATTGCACTGAATATTTCAGTGTTGGTCGCAGGATCAAGATAACCAAGGTCAGCTCGATAGTCTTTTATTTCATTTTTATCTTTCGTAAAACGAAGACCAAGGGTAAAACTCAAATCTGGTGAAATGTCGTAGCTGCCCTGGAAATAGGCTGCCAGACTGGTTTTGACCTGATTATAACTATTACTGAGACGACAGCCGGTGATAAAGTCCTCAAAGCAATCGAGAGTTCCGCTAGCGTCATTATCCCCGGCAAAAGCGTAATACATCCGCTGAACCATCGTTGCATCAAGGTCTTCCCGGTTACCGTAGAGCCCTAACAAAAAATTAAAGTTACCAACGAAAGCCGAACTGAGCCTTAGATCCTGGGCAATCGAGGTGACTTCGGAACCAAAATCGATATGCAGAATGTTAAAAGGTGATCCATCACCATCTTCCCGAGTAACCCAATCGCCTTCATCATAAGAAGTCACACTGGTTAATGTCAGTTCATCGTTTATATCCCAATTGATTGTCACCGATGTGCTGTTGTTATCGAGTGAGTTGCCATCTTGCCGATCTATTTCGCTCTCAAAAAAATCCAGCCCGGTACGTTCATAACCGGTGAAAAATCCCACACCTCCTGAGCCAATATTGGTGGCGTATACTTCATACCCATTGTCCTGTGTACTACGGCTTTTCGAGACCCTTAATACCACATCCAGGTTATCTGTAGGCTGATAACGCCCAGTCAGGCGCAGGGCATAATCACGGAAAGCACCGGGATCTTCAGCTGCAGGTAGCTTATTCTCTATCCAGCCATCAGATTCTGCATAGGTGAAGGCTAAACGTGCGCCAACTGCGTTTTCAGCATCGGATATTTCCACGGCGCCGTTTGTTTCTTTGCGATTAAAGTTACCAATTCCAAAACTGATATCACCCAGGGTTATGCCGTCCAGTTCTGGTGTTTTACTGATGATATTCACTGCACCGCCGGTAGCATTCTTGCCGTAGAGAGTACCCTGAGGCCCCCGCAGAACCTCGATGCGCTCTAAATCAAACAACTGTAACGCCTGGAGAGCCCCAACACCTTTGTAGACCTCATTCACGTACATGGCGATGGGGCTGGATTGGTTCTGACTGAAATCAGACATGGAAACTCCGCGTACGGAGAAGGCTGGCTGGCTATCAGAATAGGGCGTAGCAACCTGAACGTTGGGCACTTGAGCGGCTATCTCTGTTGAATCATGAAGCTTGAGCGCTCCTAACTCGTTACTAGACAGTGCCGAAACGGACAAGGGAACGTCTTGCATACTTTCAGCTTTCTTTTGTGCAGTAACAATAACTTCTTCGATAGCGTAAGAACTGTTATCAGCAAAAGAGGGTAAACCGAGAGTAGCAATTGTACCTGTTAGGGCTAATCGGGAAATCTGTGAGGTTATCTTCATGGTAGTGTCTCTGTTATTGTCCATACACATACATATAGGTAACTTTACCTATTTTTAAAATAGGTACATATACCTATATTGTCAACAGGTTAATTGTAAATAATGAGATCGATTGGGGATAACAGGGGGTTGCAGGTACAGTATCGACAAATACGGTTAGCGCGGCGATTAGATAGTATAGGAGGGAAAGTTAGAGAAATGTTGGTTGTGCTGGCTCTACACAAGGCCATTGAAATGGCCTTGTCTGGCATCAGATTTTTAAGCGTGGATCAATTGAAGTATGGTTTCTCTTAGCTCCTTTTCGATTCCATGCAAGTAAGTATGGCGCCGCTTGCCAAATCCACGCATAAGTGAGAGTCCCTCAATCATCGATACGATCAATGCCGAAATACGGCCTACTTTACGCGCCGGGACCTCTGGATTGAGGGCAATCAGCATATCGTAAACCTGCTTACAGTAGCTTTCATAGAAATTATCCATAGCCTCGCTGATCTTGTCGTCCCTTGCTGAAAGTGCCCAAATCTCCCAGATAATCTTACATGAACTCTCGTTTTCCTGATCTTTCAAAACGTAGTCCACTGTCGATAACAAACGTTTGCGAGGGGTAGTGTCTTGTTTGACGATAGCGTCAATTCCATCTCTTGCCTTATCAAGGAATCGCTGCAGTAACTGCTGAATCAATTGTTCTCGCGAAGGGAAATAATACTGAAGATTACTGATGCGAATACCCAGGCGTTTAGCTAGCTGGTTCATAGTGAACTGTCCGTGCCCCTCTTCAATCAGAAGTTGGGTGGCAATATCAAGAATTTGTTCTACCCGTTCGCGCCCCTTGCGCTGTACTGCTGTTCCCGGGCGATTACCCATATCCTTACTGGCGTTTTTGGCCATATTAACTCCTGATTTGGCGATGCGAAAGTGGTATCGATTGATCGCAATTATAGCGCCGCTCTCACAGCGTGTTAACAGTAATAGGTAATATTTACAAAAATGGATGACCTCTTGATATTGATTAAAAAAACATATTTTTAGGTTGTATTACCTATTTTGTGCTGATAAGGTGGCTTCAGGATTTGTGTCCAATTCCTTCCAAATTGTCAAAAACGGGCACTCAGGACGACGAGGACACTCACAAAACATCAATGAGGACAGACAATAAGATGAGTGTAGAAAAGAAAAACGTAATATTGATTGCTGGTGGATACGGTGTGGTAGGAAGTCAGGTAGCAGAAATATTCCGTCAGCGACATCCCGATATCAAACTTTTGATTGGTGGTCGCAATCCCGCTAAAGCCATGGAACTGGTGCAAACTCTGGATAATGCCGAAGCCATTGCCCTGGACGTTGAGTCTGCATCCCCTTTGGATGGCTTATCAATCAAGCCCACAGCGGTACTGAACGCAGTTAATGATCAACATAACTACCTGCTAAAAGATAGCGTACGCAATGGCATTGCCTATGTGGACATTACCCGCTGGACTGAACGAATGCGTGAAGCAGTGGTGAATGTTTCTATGGAAGAGATTCAGGCGCCTGTCATGTTTAGTTCTGCTTGGATGGCTGGCGTAGCGGTGATCTTAGCGAAGGCTGCGAGTGAATCACTGGATATCATTGACAACATTGATCTAAATATCTTGTATGCGATGGCTGACAAGGCTGGTCCGAATTCGGCTGAATATATGGATCGTCTGACGATACCGTTTGATATCACGGTGAATGGCAAGATCGAGCAACGGATGCCTTTTTCTGACTCTAAATCGGTAGATTTCCCTGGAGGCTATAGCGGCAAAGTTTACCGATTTGATGTGCCAGACCAAATAACGTTACCTGTTACCTTAGATGCTAGAAGTGTCAGTGGTCGCATCGGCTTTGACAGCGCTTCAGCAACAGGCAGTCTCGCTTTTATGGTCAAGAGCGGCATTATGAGGCTATTGAACCGGCCAATATTCGATAATCTACGCAGGAGCATGTTGTATGACCCGGGAGAAGGCGCTGCTCACGAAATCGTTATTGAAGTAGAAGGTAAAGATAAAGAGGGTTGTTTTCATAAAAATCGAGTGACTGTTTTTGATCCTCAAGGACAAACCCATCTAACTGCCTGTGGCGCTGTGATTCAGTTGGAACGGGTACTGGGCCTGGATGGAAAGTCGGCACCCAAGGCAGGTATTTGCTATCCAGAGAAAGCGGCGAACATCAGTGCGGCTCTTCAATTGCTCCTTGATAACGGGGTACAAATCAAGGGATTGGCGACGGCTGGCCACAAGCTTTCGGCACAGGCTGTATAAAGTGGAGATTAGTAAAATGCTCCTCGACATGATGGGTATAGATTCCAGGACAGCTCTGCTCTTGCTCGGTTGTTTTTCTCTTGCACTTTCAGGTTTTTTTTACGGCTTTAAGTTTCTGAAACTTGGAAATCAAATACTTGGGTATGAATACCTTATCGTTGGGTCTTCATCTGTGAACTTTCTTTTTTATAATACAACACTCTATCCACCTTCATATGAACTGATGCTTTACCTCGATTCGTTCTCAAGGGCATTTGGCTTTCCTCTTCTTGGAACCCTGGGATTTATGCAGCTAACTCATCAACTGCAGCTGTCAAATAGCAGTAAAATCATGTTGTTCACAATCACACTGGCATTGACAGCGGTAATTCTCTATTCCGATTTTTTTGCACCGGTATTGGCGTACTTTTATCTGGCTGTGATGTACCCCTTTTGTTTATTCATGCTGTATGTGGCTAAAAAAGTATTTGATCTGAAGAGAAGAAAAACTGGGTTTTCTCTTATGTTGACGACGATAGCAAATATCGTCATTGCAAGCATCTATGATTTTTACGTGATACCGGGGGAAGAAACCAATGTAGTGTTTAACTTCTTCTTTCTGGCACTTCTAACATGGAGTGCAGCTTTTGTGACTATGTATTATGCCTATGTGGTTTTGTATGAATCTAATCATGTGGCAGACCAAAATACAGGGAATTCAGATTAAGAGGCTGTTGTCACAGAAGCGAGACAACATGAGAGAATTACTTATGTCCTACAAAATACCGTTATCTTTGATTTCTTTTCTTGTGACTTGGATTGTGGCTTCTGGCCAGCTCTGGGCTTTTACACCAGAAATTCCCAAGACTGAAATTCTGCCTGACAACAATGGAGAAGAATGGTTCTGGATTTCAGGCAATAGAATTCCCAGTCTGGCTGACGGTCAGGCATATTTGATGGGACAGGACGGCAAGCGGCTGGGCCAGCTTTCTACGGGGTATTGGTTTAATAGTTTGATCAATGCTCATAAACGCAACGAGATAATAACGGTTGAAACTCATTTTGATCGTGGTACACGAGGCAATCGAAATGATTTGGTCGTCATGTATGACGCCAACAACCTGTCATTTAAACACGAAATTCAACTTCCCCCTAAGCGAATGAATGCCGTTCGCAATGATGGTCTTGTGAATTTGACGGACGATGAAAGATTTCTCTTGGTTGTCAACTACACCCCAGCTCAATCAGTTTCGATTGTTGATCTGGATAAAGGAGTATTTATTGAGGAGGTCGAAACACCGGGTTGCTCAGTACTCTATGCAGCCGGAAATCGGGACTTTTACTCCATTTGCGGTAACGGTGGATTTATGCAGATAAAGCTGGGAGAAGATGGTCATGTCATTTCCCGCACCCGTACCGAACCTCTGTTTGACTCAGTTAATGATTTTTTGACGATTTCAGCTTCCCGCATTGGCAATGTGTGGTACTTCATTTCACGACAGCATAATGCCTATGCCATCAAAATGGAGGGTGATGATATCAAATTGCTGGATAAATGGTCCCTGACTACCGAATCAGAACGTGAGGACAACTGGATTATCAGCGGCATGAAACACACAGCCGTGCATGAATCCAGCGGTGAATTATATGTACTGATGCACCAAGGTGAAGAGAAAACATTCGAAGAACCAGGGACGCATGTGTGGGTTTATGATGTAAAGACTAAAAAAAAGGTACGTGAAATCGAGCTTGAAGAAATTGCAGTAAGTATTGCAGTCTCTCAAAAACCCAATCCAAGGCTATACATTAATAGCATTCATTTTCCTGTCCCGTTTCTCACCCAGTTGTGGATGTATCTGATCGATGGTGAAAAGTCGCTTATGGAGATCGCACGACAAAGGGCCAGTATCTACAATGCGAAAAACGGTCAATTACTTTTCCATTCTGATTTAGTGCCGCACGGTGGATTTGTCTTGAACATTCAGACATGGTGACCATGATGATAGATCCTGTTATCGCCCAAATTATTGCATATGGCCTGTTTGCTTTATTGTTAATCAGCGGCATTGAAAAATTTAAAAATCAACAAGCCTTCTCACAGGTACTCAGGGGTTACCGGCTGTTACCCATTGGCTTGATATCATCTGCCTCTTTGGTCCTTCCGTTAATTGAGATCGTTTTGGCGTTAAGTGTAATTTGGGTCCACGTAAAACTGGCGGCCTTAGTTATCTCGGCATTGTTAACGGTTTATGCTGCTGCCATCTTAATCAACATTCATCGTGGCAACCTGTCTCTGGATTGCGGCTGTCAGTTAAGTAAAACACGTCAAACCATTACCATAGCACTTGTCTATCGAAATATTGCTCTTGCTTCTGCGGCCCTGATTCTGTTTTTGCCAACAACCGATCGTACCCTTGGGGTTTACGATTACGTTGCCGTGGCATTTGGATCATTTGCGTGCATTTTATTTTATATGACGTTGAATGAATTGATAGCTAACACTACCTCCTTTCGGGAAATACTCTGATGCTGGAAATTATGATTATCTTAAGTTGGATCACGATCCTCGCGATTGGCTTGATGCTCTATGCCTTATCGAGACAGATTGGTGTATTGCACGAGCGAATCAAACCGGTTGGTGCGCTCTCCATGGGTAAGGCTTTACAAGTAGGTGAAAGCGCTCCGTTCTTTCGCGAAACTAGTTTAACCGGTGGTATGGCCAGCGTTGGCGGTATAAACGCCGATGGTCGTGCCACTCTGGTATTCTTTATGTCCTCCACTTGTCCAGTTTGCAAGAATTTATTACCCCTGCTGAAAAAAATGGGCCGGCAAGAAAGCCAGTGGCTGCGTTTGGTGTTTTCCAGCGATGGCCATGAAGTTGAGCACCGCGAACTAATTAGTGAGTATGAGCTACACGATTATCCTTATTTACTGTCGACGGAGATTGGCCTGGCCTATCAGATTAGCAAGTTGCCCTATGGCGTTCTGATTGCACCGCAAGGCTATGTGGCCGCTCATGGCTTGATCAATAATCGTGAACATATTGAAAGCCTGTTTGAGGCTTATGATGCATCAACGAAGGAGGTGGTCCATGTTGAACAACTGGCTGGATAAGATTGCTGAAAAAGCAACACGCAAACAGGCCCGCCATACTTCACGCCGCAGCTTTATAAGAACTTTTGGTATCGCTTTGATTGGAGTGAGTGTTTATCCCTTATTACCGGTCTTTCGTGATAATGCTTTTGCACAGGAGCCTGGGAATATTCCTGAGAGTGGTGACCCGAATGATTGTAACTATTGGCGCCACTGTGCCATTGACGGATTTATGTGTGGTTGTTGTGGTGGCACCGTGAGCAGCTGTCCGCCGGGTACGGTAGTCTCTGACATTACCTGGATTGGTACCTGCCGTAATCCAAAAGATGGCAAGGACTATGTAATATCGTATAACGACTGTTGTGGCAAAAGTGCTTGCGGCAACTGCTTGTGTCAGCGCGATGAAGGGGATACGCCTGTTTACCGCCCACAAAACACGAACAACCTTAACTGGTGCTCTGGTAGTCAGGCCGATGTCCCCTATCATTGTTCTTTATCCGTTGTGATTGGCGTCAAGGAGAGTTGATGATGCGCAGTCCAAGGTTATCCATCATTGGTGTCATCATCTCAGTGGTCTCTTTGCTACCAGTAATGACTCAGGCAACAGAACCTATTCAGTTTGACTATATGATGCATTGTCAGGGGTGTCACTTACCAGAAGGGCAGGGTTTCCCTTTACGAGATGTACCAAGAATTAAAAACCATTTAGGAAAGTTTCTGCATGTTGAAGGAGGGCGTGAGTTTTTAATTCAGGTCCCTGGATCAGCCCAGTCAGACCTAAACGACTCACGCCTGACCGCGGTGATTAATTGGATGCTGATCACATTCAGTCAAACTGAGTTACCCGACAACTTTCAACCTTACACCGTCACTGAAGTGAGCAGATTGCGCCGTTCACCTCTAGTGGAGGTCAAAAGTACACGTGCGCTCTTGATAAAGAAAATTGAGAAGTTAAAGCTGTGAGAATATCTGTGATAAAAAGAAAAATCGTTAATGTGGTCTTGCTAAACATCGCATTCGCATCAGCACATTTGTACGCTGATAGTGCGCTATATAAACCCTGTGCTGTTTGCCATGGTGATAAGGCAGAAGGTAATGCAGCGCTTTCTGCACCCCGTCTCGCAGGACAAAATGCAGCCTACATCACTGAACAGTTACACAATTTCCGCTCTGGCAAACGAGGGATTCATGCAGATGATGTGTTAGGGCAGATGATGGCTGAGAGTGTCAAAAAGATAAATGATCAAGACATTCAAAGACTGGGGGTATTTCTTGCCAAACTGCCAGAAGAAAAAGTTGATTCCACAGAAGGGGATATCCAACGCGGAAGGCAAATCTATGCCGATAACTGCCTGGCATGTCATGGTGTAGATGGTCGAGGCGTCACCCCTCTTTACACAGCCAATCTTCGCATCCTCAGTGCAGCCTATATCGAACGTCAGCTCGAAGCCTACCGCAACGGGTGGCGTGGAGATCACGAGTGGGGAACCACAAGATCTAAAGGCATGCGAGCCATTGTAAGCCAATTAAAAGATGAAAGTGAGATTGCAGATCTACTGGCCTATTTGACGCACTGATTTATCCGATCGCTTTTAACGTTAATGATATAAATAGAACATAGTGAACTTCCACTACCTCTTCAGACATAACAACGGATCTGCTTTTTTACTTCCAGTCACCGGACCAAAGGTTTTGTTCCAGCTTTTGCAGCGTGGTGGCTTCGGTAATTACGCTGCACCCGGCTGGCCACGTCAACAGCCAGGCGATTGAAGATTCTAACAGGGCGTGTCACGTTCCTCGATAAAGCCTGCCAGTCGTTCGGCTTTTTGAAGGCAAGCATCCGTCAGTGAGTGGTCCCCCATATTCCACAAGTTTTTGCTCAGGCTGTTTCGCCGATAGCGTCTTTGACAGGTGTGAATTTACCGGTCTGGCCAATAGGTTGATACCTGCGGCAGGACTTTGTACACCCATGTCGTAAAGAGGTCATGATAACAATGAGCAGTGAGTGATTGTTGTAGCTCCTGTTATACGAGAGAATATGCCTAGATAGCACTAAGACTTATGCATCTGTATGACTCGACTCAGACGCAGATTATCCTGCGTGAGTCCATTGTGCAGCATCCGGGGAGGTCACAGATTCTATATGATATGTTTATCAAACGCTTACTCGGTAAATTGAGTGTTCTGGTGTTGAAGCCTCAAGTACTGACTCTTCTTTTATGCATTCGTTTTACCTTAACATTTTCGTTTAATTCAGGTTTTACCTACAGGAGCCCAACATGCTGACCGTCACGGTAAATGGACAAACGCAGTCACTGGATGTGCCTTCAGACACCCCCATACTTTGGGTGTTGAGGGACACTCTCAGATTAACCGGAACCCGCTTTGGTTGCGGTATGGCTCTCTGCGGAGCCTGTACGGTTCACCTGGACGGTCAACCGATCCGATCCTGCATGACGCCTATTTCTCAGGCTGTTGGAAAAAGCATCAACACCATCGAGTCCATGGAAAATGATCCTGTTGGCCAGGTCGTACAGCAGGCCTGGATGGACGAGGCGGTAGCCCAGTGCGGATATTGTCAAAGTGGTCAAATCATGAGCACGGTGGCTCTGTTAAAAAACAATCAACAACCCAGTGATGATGACATCGATGGGTTTATGAGTGGCAATATTTGCCGCTGTGGTACCTACCCAAGAATCCGCAAAGCCATTCATCGTGCGGCCAAACAGGCTGCAAACGCACCGAAATCTACAGCGAACCAGACGACATCTGACCTTCAAGCTCTTTTTTACGAGGTGACCGCATGAAAGACGATACTCAAGCACCTGATACTTTGTTGCTCGCGAACGTCAGTCGCCGTCATTTCCTGAAGGGGCTGGCCGCCTCCAGCGCTGTGGTTTTGGCCGCACGTTGGGATCTCGTCCAGGCAGAGAGTGATAAAAACAAGGCCTACGGTGCCGACGCCATGCCCCACGGCTGGGTTGATAACCCCAACGTGTTTATTGCCCTTAGTGACACCGGCGAAGTCACTATCACCCATCATCGCGGCGAAATGGGGCAGGGGATACGCACCAGTCTGGTGATGGTCATCGCCGATGAAATGGGGGCCGATTGGAAAAAGGTCCGTGTTGAACAAGCCATTGGGCACGAAGAGAAATACGGCAACCAGAATACCGATGGTTCCCGCTCCATGCGCCACTGGTTTGATCCGCTGCGCCGGGCAGGAGCTGCCATGCGCATGATGCTGGAACAGGCTGCCGCACAGCAATGGCAGGTTCCGGTTGCAGAATGTCAGACCGACGTGCATCGGGTTGTTCATCAACCGACTCAACGTAGCCTGTCGTTTGGCGAACTGGCGTCCACGGCTACCCAGCTGCCAGTGCCTGATCGTCAAACTCTGACCACCAAAAAGCCTGAGCAGTGGCGCTACATGATGCGTCAGCCAAAAGAATTCAAAAGTACTCAGAAGGAACAACCACTCGCCGTTGATGGCTGGGATATTGTTCAGGGTAAAGCCCTGTTTGCGGCCGATGTATTTTATGATGACATGCTTTACGCAGTGATTGCCCGGCCACCCAGTTACGGTAGCTCTGTTGGCTCAATCGACGATAAGGCCGCGCTACAGATTCCCGGTGTGGTTAAAGTGATAGCCATGCCGACGCCCAGGCAACCTTCGGGTTTTGAACCCCTTGGAGGCGTGGCCGTGCTGGCTGAAAATACCTGGGCAGCCATCAAGGGACGCAAGGCCCTGAAGATCGAATGGGACAACAGCAGTGCCGGCGATAATGCGAGCTATGATTCCAAGGCTTATCGCACCACGCTGGAACAGCGAGCGGATACAAGGGGTAAGGTAGTACATAAAGTCGGAGACTTTGCGGAAGCGCAGAAAAACGCTGCGCAAGAACATAAAGCCAACTACTACGCTGCTCACATGGCACAAGCACCGATGGAACCCATGGCTGCCGTAGTCAAGATCGACGGTGATCGGGCAGAAGTCTGGACCTCGATTCAAAATCCGCAGGCAGCCCGAGACGGGGTTGCCAAACGTCTGGGGTTAAAGCCTCTCAATGTGACGGTTCGGTGTGGTCTTATGGGCGGGGGCTTTGGACGCAAGGCTAAACCGGATTATGTCTATGAAGCTGCCGATTTGTCCAAAGCCATGAATGGACGCCCCGTGCGCGTGCAATGGACACGGGAAGATGATTTACAGCACAGCTATTTTCACGCTGTCGCACTGGAACATATGGAAGCTACGCTGGACAAGCAAGGCGATGTCAGCGGCTGGCTGCATCGTTCGCTGGCACCGACCATAACCGCGACCTTTGCACCAGATCCGGAGCATCAGTCTGCTCCGGAAATGGCTCAAGGAATCCGTAACATGCCTTTCCAGTTCCCAAGTATCCAACTTGAAACCGGTGAAGCAGAAGCCCATGTACGCATCGGCTGGTTTCGATCGGTGTATAACATTCCCCACGCTTTTGCGATCCAGAGCTTTATGGCCGAACTGGCGGACAAAGCCGGAAAAGATCATAAGCAGTTTCTGCTGGAACAGCTGGGTGCTGCCCGCCAGCTCAACCCGGATCCCAAGAACCCTGTATGGAACTACGGTGAAGATCTCAAACGCTACCCCATTGATATTGAACGCTGTCGGGATGTCATCGAGAAGGCGACGGAAGAGGCCGGCTGGGGCAAAGATATGCCAGCCAACCGCGGGTTAGGGCTGGCATTCCATAACAGTTTTGTGTCCTATTGTGCCGTAGTTGCCGATGTGGAAGTCACGCCATCCGGTAGTGTCATCATCCATCGGCTGGATATGGCCTTCGATTGCGGCCCGCAAATCAATCCGGATCGCGTGCAGGCACAAATTGAAGGTGCCGGCGTTATGGGCACCGGCATCGCTCTGATGACAGAAATTACCGCCAGCGAAGGAAAGATCGAACAGGATAACTTCCACCGCTATCTGGTGCCCCGCATCAACGAGTCACCGAAGACGATCCATGTGCATCAGGTCAACAATCGACTGGATTTACCTCCCGGAGGCGTCGGGGAGCCCGGTATTCCCCCGGTCGCCCCCGCTATTTGTAATGCCATCTTTGCGGCTACCGGCAAGCGCATTCGCACACTGCCGATCGGCAACCAGCTGGCGTCGTAATCAGTACTGGCGACTGCCTTTTGTCGATGCCTTAATAAAGCGCTGTCGTGTATCACGACAGCGCTTTTTCATTTGGGCAGATTGCCTCAAGTCGCCATTCTAACCTGACCCAGTATACCGGCCACAACCTGCCGTACACATTGTGACTGCACAATTTGACCTTTGATTGATGTACATCAGAAAACACTTTCTCCCATCTTTTAGTATGCGCCTTCCCGAACTCACTGTGTCCTGGAGAGCAGCCCATATGCAGTACAAAAAGATGGCAGGTACGGCGGCAGTCTTTGTCTACGCCGATCAACATGCAAACACCCCGGTTGAGCGGCAGGGGCTGATTTGGAACGATCAAGAGCTACAACTAAACACCATCCCCGAGTCACTCAACCGAAAACCGTCCATGGCCACCAATCTGGCACTGGAAGGTTTGGAATCTTACGATCCTCCCAGTCACGGTGACTTGCGCAGGGTCGAGTCTCTGGATGCCGAGTTTGTTTACGTTAAGCCCATTCAGGAATGGGTAGAACTGGCCATCTGATTGCGGCCAGTCAAAGTTGTCTGTGACAGGATCAGCTCAGGCGTCGATACGCCTGAGTCTTTATTTGATGCTTAAGCCTGAGCGTAGGCGAGTTCTAGCTTGTCCACGAACAGTTGAAACTCATCCGCCGGTAAATCATTGATCCCTGCGGCAGCCGCTCGGCCACCCCCGGTAGCAAACTGACGGCAGAGGTCTGCCGCTCCGGTTTTGTTGTTGAGCGGAGCCCGCACACTGACCAGATAATTACCATTGGCTTTCTCGGTGAGAACTGCGTGAGCCCGATCCGGGAACTGGTTTGCCAGGTCATTGCCAAATACGCCACTGACACGACGCGCCCACTTTTCATTGGGCAGAATAAACACTGCGCTATTGTCGGTAGACACCTCAGGCTGACTGTTCTGGGCCAGATCCATATCCGTCTTGTAACCGGTTTCCAGCTTCTCAAAATCGGCATTACCGTCTTTGATGAAATCCAGTGGATTTTTATAAGCTGACAGTGTTTTAAACAGTTCAGCAGGCTCGAAGTGCAGATCACTCAGATCAGACCCATAACCGTTGTAATTGATATAGATCCCCAGGTTTTCCAGCAGTGCAACATCGTCTTCAGAGAGATCGAGTCCCTTGGCCAGGGCGTGGGCACTTTTCTTCAGGTTATCACCAAATGCACCCACAACGGCCCAGGGCGTGTAAGCACCTTTAAGCTGAGTATTGACCAGAATACTGGTGCAGGTATCGGCAGCTTCATTGATGATGGCTTTTAAATTGGCATGCTGGGGAATCTCGCCAGGGAAGTGATGGTCCACATACAGAACCTCGGCTCCGGCCTCGAGCAGTCGCACAAGGTCTTCTCTGTTTTTATCGAGAGAAACGTCCAGGGTTGTGACCGAATCACCCGCCTCGGCGTCCACTTGTTTCAGCAGATCAATATCCCGTTTAACGCCAGTGACCAGAACAGCCTCTCTTGGCTCATGGTGTCTCAACTGCAACAGAGCACAAATGCCATCGGCATCACCATTAAATACGTCGTAATGGGTTGTCATATATAAACCTTCTAATCACTTTTTGTACTACTCAAATCCCGGGGTTTGCAACAGACCCGGACGGTTATGGGTAAACACGGCCATCAAGGCACAGTACCCCAAACACTGTTTCCGGAAAATCAGGATGTTTCGAAATTAAATTTCGATTTTATCGATAAAAGGTGAAGCAGTCATCACTTCACCAAACGGTGATTAAATGCGCTTGTGCTAAAATGAGACACAACCTCTGCAGAGTCTTTTAAAGCGCCTGTCGCTTGAGACCATCATCCCTTATGTGTGCTGTATTTGCCTTGAATCTGATAACAAAATCCCTTGCTCTCTGGATCCGTACCACTGCGTTGCTCGCGATAACACTGCTCCTGTCATCCGAAGCCACTCATGCCGTGACTTATCCATTTCCCGCTCAGAACGACTCGGTGGTTGGCGCCATACAAAGCGTCTCTGCCCGATATGAGGATACACTGCTTGATATAGCGGTGAAATACGATGTCGGACAGGACGAAATTGTGCTGGCCAACCCCCATGTGGATCGCTGGTTGCCGGGGGATGGGACTCCCGTCGTCATACCCTCAAGCTTTGTCCTGCCTGAAACCCCGTATGAGGGGTTGGTTCTGAACCTGCCAGAAATGCGCCTGTACTATTATCCCAAAGCCCGTAAAGGAGAGGCTCAGGAAGTTCAGACATTTCCGGTCAGCATCGGCCGTAGGGAATGGTATACGCCAGAGGGCATCACCAAGGTGGTCACCAAGGTCAAAAATCCCGCCTGGTATCCACCGGACTCGATCCGCAAGGAACATGAGGAAAGAGGCGAGCCTCTGCCTGCTGTGGTGCCTGCCGGCCCTGACAACCCGCTGGGTGATCATGCCCTGCTACTGGATATTCCCGGCTATCTGATTCATGGCACCAATAAAACTTTCGGTATTGGCTTGCAGGTGTCTCATGGCTGCATTCGTATGTCGCCAAAAGATGTGGAGCTGCTGTTTTCTCAAGTCGCGGCGGGAACCGTTGTGAGGCTGGTGAATCAACCCGTAAAAGTCGGCTGGAAAGGGGATACTTTATATATGGAGGTTCATCCCCAACTGGACAGCATGCAGGAAAAGGTTGCAGATGCGAACCTCTCTCAAACTGCCAACGAAGCTATTGCGAAAGCACAGAAGGCCAAGGAGTCTCAAACCGGACGTCGGATCAACCTGGATACAACCGCTATTGAAGCGGCAATTCGGTCCAGCAATGGGTTACCTATAGCCATCGGCGAGCTCTATCCGGAACCGCCCGAATTAATTCTTCCAGCCGAGGCTGGCGGCATACATGCGAGAACGCTTCCATAAAGTCGTTATGGGTTCTTCCAGTGACATGCGCCCAGTCAAACAAAGGCATAGAGAGACACAGTGAGACACAAGCCTTGTCAAAGACCTGCAAACAGTGAAATGGAGAGGCAGCGAGCAACCGTCAGTGACGGCTGCCGCCCTGGGGGGAGTCCCCGGATTTATCCGACGTACTTATTTGTACATGGATTTTTTGTACATACGATCCAGCTTTTCGTTGGTTTCTTCAGCTGCAGCTCGGGCAGCTGCCGCTTCAGATCTGGCTGCAGAGGCTTCACTGGCGGCGCGATTTGCGGTGTCAGTTGCGGCCTGAATGTCAGCCTTCATACCAGCAATCTCTTCTTTCGTGGTTGCAGCACAGCCAGTCAATCCGGCCATAGCAGTCAGAAACAAGCCAATGGTGGTCGTTTTTAAAACAGTATTCATACTAGTGACTCCCTCTACGGAATTCATCAATGATTTAGAGAACTAACGTGGGTTGTTCACCGTCAGTATGACCCGTCCAGCCCCTCAAAATGAGGGTACTTTTAGGTCAAGGTCACAATTAACCCCCTCCTGCCGGAACGATTACCGCTCAAAGGCCATCAAGAGGGACAATCTAATCGCTGAAACGCGATGTTCGACCGATACTTCCTAGTGACTACTGAGAGGATAGCAGGTCACACCGGATACGCAGGTGCTGAAAGGAAAAAATTTGTCCTTAGAAGGAGTTTTGCGCCAAAACGTACCAAAATCGTTAACGAATACTGACTTGCGTGCCAACTTCAACCATCGCTGCCAACGATTCAATCTGCTCATTGGTGAGTGCAATACAACCATTTGTCCAGTTGAATAGCTTATGAATCTGAGGATTGCCGGCGCCAATACCGTGAATGCCAAAATATCCTCCAAGTCCGGTGGTCTGTGGGGGTGGCAGCTTTTTATGCCAGGCGTTGTTGAGTGCCTCGTACTCTTCCTCGTTGATACGTCCATCGGCCAGGGCTGCTTCCGCATAATCCATGGTCGGGTAGTCAAACCCCATAAACAGGTGGAAGCGTGAACTGCCACGAATCGCGGTAATGGTGAAATCACCCAACGGGGTCTTGGCGTCCAATGTGCGTTTATCCAGACTGGCCCCGGTACCGTTACTGCCAATGGCAATGTTTTTTACTTCATACAACACTCTACTGCCCTGTAAGAGCTTCAGCGTTTGGGCATGGGTATCAACCAGGAGTCTCTTGGTGAGCTTTACAGACTCACTGCCTGAAGGCTCATCTGAGGAGGGTGCAGCCCAAAGAATCGGTGAGATCAGTAGCAGGGCTAAAGCCCGAACGGCAAACAAGCCAGAAAAAGAGTCAAAACGCATCATACTTTGGCAAACAACTTGAGGTTTATTGGTCTAATTGGCTGATAATCCTGCCATTAAACCGTGGCCTATGCATCTCCCTTAAAACGGGCGGAAGTTGAATCAGCCGCCTTACGCCTTTCGTGCGTTATGGTTTTTTTTTATACAGCAAGATGTTGGGATTAACCCACAGCGACAGCCTGAAAATAGCAAAAGCTTCGTTCAGCTCGGGAGACCTGTTTTGGCCGGATATGCCCGCCACAAAGGGGGGGGCGGGTATTCTTGAGGCAGCTTTGAGGTTCGGACCTACTGAAATCAAGAGATATTCATACGATGGGTGCTGCGGAAGTCAGGAAACTCAGAATGGTTAGTTTCCCTGTCAGAAGGACCAATCCAAAAAGGTCTGCTCAGGAAACACATCCTTTACAGACCTCTTCCGTTGAACCGACTTGAAATCAATACTGAATAAGAGCTACCGCCTGTGTTGCCAGAGGTTTCACTAGGGCGCCCATCTGAAGCGCCTTCTCACTGGAAGCATTACCTTCCTGTGCACGCTTTTTCACCCCTTGCAAAATGGCTGCAAAACGGAAAAAACTGAAAACAATGTAGAAATTCCAATCATCAATACCATCAATCCCCATGCGCTCGCAGTATTGCGCTACATACGCCTCTTCTGAAGGAATACCCAAAGCCTCACGATCTACACCTCCCAAACCTGTCATAACACCGGTAGATTCCATTCGCAATTGCATGCATTGATAAGCCAGATCGGCAAAAGGGTGCCCAAGAGTTGACAGCTCCCAGTCAACCAAAGCCAGAACTTCCGCCTTCTCTTTGTGGAACATCATATTGTCGAGCCGAAAATCCCCATGAACCAGAGCGATACGGCCATCATCAGCAGGCATGTTTGCCGGAAGCCACCCTATCAAGGCTTCCATTTCAGGAATGTTTTCGGTTTCTGATGCCCGATATTGCTTGCTCCAGCGGCCAATCTGACGCTCGAAATAGTTTCCCGGCTTACCGTAATCACTCAAGCCAACAGCTTCAACATCCACTGAGTGCAGAGCAGCCAATACCCGGTTCATTTCCGAGTATATAGCTGACCGATTTTCAGGCGTCTCTCCGGGGAGCGCAGGGTCCCACATCACCCGGCCATCGATATATTCCATCAAGTAGAACATACTGCCAATGATGCTATCGTCTTCACACAAATGATAAGCTTTGGCTACAGGGACTTCAGTGCCGGCCAAAGCAGCAATCACCCGATATTCCCGATCTACAGCATGCGCCGACTTCAGTAGCTCACCTGGTGGCTTGCGACGAAGGACATATTGTCCGCTCTCAGCCTGAATCAGAAAAGTCGGGTTTGACTGACCACCGGCAAACTTTTCGGCATTCACAGGGCCTTTAAAGCCAGGGATATTCTGTTCCAGATAATCCGCCAATTTACCGGTATCAAAAGAAAAATTATTCTGATTGGAATCACTCATCTCATCACCCTTAAGCGTCAGCGTAGCGGTCGATGATCTTTTTACCCAGAGCCATCTGATGTACCTGATCAGGACCATCAGCCTGGCGACACCAGCGTGCATAGTTAAACGCTTCTGCCATAAAGTAATCTTCAGTCAGCCCGCCGGCGCCGTGCATTTGCATACAGCGATCAATAACATTTTGAACCAACAGTGGTACTGTAGTCTTGGTGGCAGCAATCATGTCGACAGAAGCAGGAACGCCTTCATCGTCAATCTTCTTGCTGGTGTGCAATACCAGTAATCTTGCCATTTCAATTTCAGAAAAGCTTTTGGAAATTTCTTCGCGAACGGATTGATGTTTGCTCAACGTCCGTCCAAAAGTGGTACGGCTGGCAGCCCGTTTGCAGGCCAGTTCCAAAGACCGCTGCGCCGAACCGATCAAACGCATACAGTGGTGCATACGACCCGGTCCCAAACGTCCTTGAGCGATTTCAAAGCCACGTCCTTCACCTAACAATACGTTCTCCAGAGGAACACGCACATTGTCAAAAACAATCTCTGCATGGCCAATGGGTGCATCGTCATAACCCAGTGTGGTCAGAGGACGAATCAGGGTAATACCAGGAGTATCCTTCGGAACCAGAACCTGTGTTTGTTGCAGATGGCGACTGGGATTTTCAGGATCTGATTTTCCCATCACGATAAAAATTTTAGTGCGCTCGTACATGGCGCCTGTGATAAACCACTTGCGGCCGTTAAGAACCCATTCGTTACCATCTTTTTTGATTTCGAGCTGGATATTGGTGGCATCGCTGGATGCAACCTGAGGCTCAGTCATGGCGTAGGAAGAGCGAATTTCACCAGCTAACAGAGGCTTGAGCCATTGATCCTGCTGCTCTTTAGTGGCGTAATTCATAAACACTTCCATGTTGCCTGTGTCCGGTGCATTACAGTTGAACACCTCAGGAGACCAGATTACACGGCCCATTTCTTCAGCCAATGGCGCATAGTCAAAGAAAGACAAACCACCATGATCACAGTACTCAGCATGGTCTTCAGGCACAAACAGATTCCACAGGCCAGCCGCTTTGGCTTTTTGCTTTAATTCGTCCATTAGAGGCAGTGGTGCAAATCGATTTTCTGCATGGTGTAACTGTTCTGCGTAGGCAGTCTCATTTGGATAAATATGTTCGTCCATGAAGACTTTGAGTTTTGCCAGCAACTGCTGGGATTTTTCGCTGTGTTGAAACATGGGTATTCTCCGTTCAGGAAAAGGTAACGGTTGAAGAGGGTTGGTGTATCAGCAGATGGCTGACGTCATTAAAACTGTCCAGACTGAACTCACGTCCGTTGTACAACAGTTTGCTGCAACTGCTGTTTTTGATCTGCAAAGTGATATTGCGCGTGGTTGCGTGATCCAGCTTCAGTATTTCTGCGAGGATGACCGAAATTGGCCCCCCAGAGCTCACTACCAATGTACGTTTGGCGTCCGACTGGTAACAAAACTCAAAACCTTGTTGAATCCGCTGGCAAAATGTTTTCCAACTGTATTGCCCATCGTCAGTAATATCACCGGTCATCCAGAAAGCTAAGGCTTGCTTCATGTTGTGATAATAATCCCGCTTGGCGTGTCCGGTGTCTTGCCACATTTCAGGGTATTGCTCCCGAAGTGGGTCAAGCAGTCCTTGAAAGTTATATTCATTTAACCCTTCGTGACCTTCCAAAGGCAGTTCCATGCCCAGCCCCTGCAGCAAACCTTCTGCAGTCTGACGGTGACGTACCATGGTACCGGTGACAATACGATCGACATTCGCACCTATATTTCGCCAATGCTTGCCCAGCCAGACAGCCTGCTGATGACCAAGCTCACTTAACTGGTCATAGTTTTTCGCTCCGAATGAAGCTTGACCATGTCGAATCAGGGTAATTTCTGCCATAAGCGTATTCCTAATTAGCGCTTTGCAAACAGTATAAGATCAACCTTTAAATCACCCTAATTTATCTAATAAATAGACTCACATTGATTTAATCAATATCCAGATTGCTCTAAGGCTATCAACATATCCAAAAACTCTGTGAGCACCGGTATTCGCCACGCCGAACTGAAAGGTCAATTACGACGTGATATGCGATTCGACATCTGGCGAAAACCAGCGAATAGTTTGAGCAAATAGCTTATCTGGTGGGTTTCTCAGAGGCTTGTACGTTCAGCCGTGCCTTTAAAAAATGGACAGGCGTGACGCCTTATACGTATCGTAAAAGTGCGAAACAATAAATCACTCAAAATTGAAAATACAGAGGATGCTGTATTTACAGAATTATGATTGTGGCAGCAGGCTCTCCAATCCACCCAGTGTCATCAGCGATCGAAACTCCGTTGGAATTTTTTCAATGCTGACATGTTTCCCTGATTTCTTTGCTGTACGCAGCCAGCTCAACAATAGAGTCGTAGCGGCACTGTTACAACGGTTTATTCCACCAAAATCAATCTTGCAATGCTCAGGTGCCTCAGTTTGAAGCCATTGATTTCCTTTTTGGTACAGAGAGACTACATTCGTAAAATCCAGAACCCCTTCCAACAATAACGTATCGCCTTTAAAGGACAAAGAAACTTCACTGGGCATCGTTTTTCTCTGTGCTTTTTTGCGGATTGTTCATTAACTCGCCCCAGTGATCCACCACATAATCAACGTCGCCCTGATGTTTATCCACAGCTTCAGAAAACTGGTTGCGGTAAGTAGCCCCCATATTTATCCCTTCGACAATCACGTTATTAATGAGCCATAAACCATCACTTTTCTTTTGAAGATTGTACTGCACGTTGTATGTTTTATTGTTTTTATCATAGATAGTTTGCAAAAGACTGACTTTAGTATCAGGGCTTCCTGAACTGGTAATGTTCTGGACATCTATACGCTCACCTCCAAAGGTTAACAAAGCATCAGCATACTTTTCTATGAGCACAGCCTGTAGTGTATCTGCAAACCGTGTGATTCGGGCATTAAAAGCGGTTTTCTCTGCGTCTGTTGGCAGTGACCTGTACAGACGTTGGCTGGCGTAGGTTGCCATAACTCCGCGCGCAAAATAGTTTTTATCAATAACCTGTCCGATAATTCCGGCCACTTCGTCGTAATACCGTTGTGGATCCTGTTTAGCGTAGTCGCGAGCTTCCCGTGAAAGATTCAACAATTCATTAGTCGCCTGTACCAGCATTTTTTCAGGATCATTGCGAGGAATCGTATTAGCGTGTACCAGAACAGTCAGGATTAAAGACGCTAATGCAAAAAAGATCCGTAAAATTTGAACCTTTGCTATAGGCATTAGTTGTTGGTCCCCAGTGTGGTGATGATTTTGCCAACCAGATCTTCCAGGACAAGCGCAGACTGAGTATCTGTAATTACATCTCCGTTCTGCAACATCTCCGGTGCTCCACCCACAGAGATGCTTACATACTGATCACCCAACACTCCCGCCGTTTTAATCGCCGCGATACTGTCAGTCGTCAGATAATCCACCTGCTTTTGAATCGACATATCCACCACAGCCCGTACACTCATAGGGTCGAGATGGATGGCTGTAACCTGTCCCACGGTGACCCCCGCGATGGAAACTTTGGCACGAGTTGTCAGCCCCGCGACATTGGTAAACGTTGCTGAGATCTGATAAGTGTCACGATTGCTCGGATTCAGACTTAATCCACTCACCTGGATCGCCAGAAATGCCAACGCGGCAATCCCCAACAACATGAACGCACCTACCAAAATTTCCATTGATCGTGAATACATATTCAGAAGTCTCCAAATGTCTTCACACAGCAATATCAGTGCTGCAATTCGCTAATCAACGCCAAACATCACGGCCGTTAATAAAAAATCCATAGCCAATACGGCAAGGGAAGAGTGTACGACCGTGCGGGTTGTAGCTGCACTGATGCCTTCCGATGTGGGAATGGCATCATAGCCTTGAAATATTGCGATCCAGGTAACCACCACGCCAAAACTGAAAGCTTTGATGCTGCCATTGAGCACATCTTCGCGAAATTCTACCGTGTTTTGCATGTTCGCCCAGAAAGATCCCGCATCCACACCGAGCCAATTCACACCAACCACAACTGCCCCCAGAATCGCTACCATATTAAATATCTGAGCAAGGATCGGCATGGAAATAATCCCGGCCCACAAGCGTGGTCGTACCACACGTTTTAAAGGATCGACTCCAATCATTTCCATCGCGGCCAACTGGTCTGTGGCTTTCATCAATCCTATTTCGGCGGTGACTGCCGAGCCTGCGCGACCGACAAACAGTAAAGCCGCCACCACGGGTCCAAGCTCCCTTAACAGGGTCAGGGAAACAAACTGGCCCAGAGCCGATTCAGCCCCAAAGCGAACCAATACAGTGTAGCCCTGCAGAGCCAGCACCATACCTATCAGGACTCCGGATACCACAATAATGACCAGAGAATATACTCCAATAAAATACAATTGCCGGATCAATAAGCCTGGTCCGGCTCGCCAGTCCGGAGCGCCCCACATGGATTGCCACAACACAATGCCAGCTCGCCCGAAGCCGGTTAACACACTTAATCCCTGATGTCCGAACCGCTGTACATGATCAAGCATTTAAGCGTCCTCTAACTCAAGATCCTGAAAATAATCCGGTGCGGGGTAGTGAAAAGGCACGGGACCATCAGGCAGTCCTTGCAAAAACTGACGTACATGGGGGTTATCGCTGTTGATGACGGTTTCCGGTTCACCGTGACCAATCACCTTACCGTCTGCCAGTACAACCATATAATCAGAAATCGACAAGGTTTCATTAATGTCGTGGGAGACAATAATGCAAGTGCAGGCCATAGTTTGATTGATACGCCGAATCAAATGCCGCAACAATCCGACAAATATGGGGTCCTGACCGGTGAAAGGTTCGTCATACATGATCAGATCCGGATCCAGAATGATGGCACGGGCCAAGGCTGCGCGACGGGTCATCCCTCCGGATAATTCCGCGGGCATAAGATCCCGTGCACCACGGAGACCAACAGCATGGAGCTTCATCAATACCAGGTCCCGAATCATCCGCTCGGGAAGGTCTGTGTGGACACGCAGGGGGAAAGCAACATTTTCGAACACAGAGAGGTCTGTGAACAGGGCACCAGTCTGAAACAGCATTCCCATTCGCCGCCGCTGGATGAGTAGCTGTTCTCGGTTCAGGGAAGAAATATCTACCCCGGCGACATGGATAGTCCCCTGACTGGGTTTGAGTTGACTGCTGATCAGTCGTAACAGGGTAGTTTTACCGCAACCACTGGGCCCCATGATTGCCGTAATCTTGCCTTTAGGGATAGAGACATCAATGCCATTAAGGATTACCCGCGGCCCATGGCTGAAATTCAGATCCTTAATGTCGATCCAGCTTGATGTCATAATATTCAACCAGCGACTGTAAAATAGAGTGTCGAAACTCTATAAGTGTAATCGCTAAATCGAATTACGCCCGCCCATTCCCCAAACTTTCAGCAAAGCCAAAAAGAGATAGAAACGATCATTTAAACAATTGAAGACGAGACGTTTACTCAGAGTCAGGCATCAGACTCTTCAATACACCCTGATCCGCAAACCCGTCGGCCAAGATTCCCTGGTTTTTTTGATAATCGCGTATCGCACGGGTAGTTTGAGGGCCGGGCTGACCATCAATTTTTCCAGGATCAAACCCGCTGGCTTCAAGAGCGGTTTGTATTTGCATAATTTGATCGCGTGTTAACGCAGAAACATCAGGAAAGGGATGCTGCAATCGACCCGCACCATTGATCCGGTCAGCCAGGACTCCGACGGACAAGGCATAAAATTGGGAACGATTCCATTTCATGATGACATCGAAGTTGTCATACACCAAAAACTTCGGACCGTCGGCACCCACCGGAACCAACAACGCAGCCTCGATATCTGCGCTGGGTAACGGGCTGCCATTAGCCTGACTCACCCCCAGCTTCTTCCACTCCTGCAATGGACGGGGAGTTTGACTGCCGGCCAGCTCATAGGGAAATGCTTCAGGCAGTTGAACTTCTCGCCCCCAGCGCAGTCCCGGCTTCCAGCCCAACTGTTGCAGAAAGTACGCGGCTGACTTCAGCGCGTCTTTTTCGCTGTTCCACAAATCCACGCGCTGATCATTGTCACCATCGACGCCGTATTTAAGGTATACCGAAGGCAGAAACTGAGTTTGACCTATTGCGCCAGCCCAGGATCCCTCCATGTCCGATACGGAAAACTGGTAGCGGTCCATCAGCTGGAGGGCCGAGAACAATTCACCGGTAAAAAAAGTGCTGCGACGGGTGTCACATGACAGGGTCGCCAAGGTGTCCAGAATCGACATTTTGCCAACATGACGCCCAAAGTTACTTTCCATTCCCCAGAAGGACACCAGGTATTGCCCCGGAATCCCATACTCACGACTTAGCTCATCGAGGAACTCACGATGTTTGGCCAGCAGTTTGCGTCCGGTGTTAATGCGGTAGCTGTTAACCCGATTCTGATAATACCCGGCGAATGTCTGTACAAACTCTGGCTGGTTGCGATCGTAGGTGATGGTGCGTTCCAGCGGTTTGACGTCGCCCAGCACAGCGACCAGATTGTCTGGTAACCCTTGCTCTCTGGCTTCTCCCTGCAAGCGCAGAATACATTGTGAGAATGTTTCTTCTTCCGCAAACGTTTGACTGCTTGCGAACAGGGTCACAGATAAAGCCAGCAGCGCACGAACAAACAGCGTATTTCTCATTACCAGCAGGAACTCCAAGTCGGTTGCATCTTTCTATGATTCTACCTAAGGCAAGTGACATCACCTAATGAGAGATGAAAATTTATGATGGTGTCCTCACAGAAAGACCCAAAGTAAATATAGCATTCATAAGTCAATACGGCTCTTCTCAAAAATCACACCCCAAAAAGTATTCAGACGACAAACCTGAAAAAATTCCTTCACAACACCGGCAGAATACACTTCACCCAGCATAGGATTACAGAACTTGTGTTTGGTTCCGACACAAGCTCACCTGACTATAAACTGTTCAACCAACCACGGTTTTATAGAGGAGCAAGATAATCATAAAGAATCACCCTCAGTTATTTTATTTGCATGTTAGAATTGATTTGAATAATGATTGAGGTAACCCCCATGCGCATGGAAAAAGTGGATTTAAATCTGTTTGTGGTATTCGATGCTTTATATCAGGAACAGAGCGTCACGCGTGTCGCTGCCAATTTGAATCTGACACAACCCGCAGTCAGTAATGCACTCAGCCGCTTGCGCAAGCTGTTTGATGATCCATTATTTGTACGTTCACCCGAAGGGATGTTACCTACACCGGTTGCGGATAATGTAGTCAGCGATATACGCAAAGCGCTGTCTCTTCTAGGACGCAGCGTGACGGTGAATGCCCGGTTCGAGCCGATACACTCGGAGAAGGTCTTTCGCCTGGGCATGAATGACCTGGCAGAATCTTTGCTGTTGCCTCATTTACGCTTGACCGTACAAAAAGCAGCGCCCAACATTACCATTCAGAGTTACTACGTAGATCGTGCCACTGCGACTGAAGACTTGAAAGCCGGCAGTCTCGATTTATTACTGGACACACCCGCGGTTAATGCCAAAGAATTTGGCCATCAGGCACTGGGAGAGCTGCCGTATGTAGTGGCCATGCGTCAGGAACATCCCCTGGCTCAGCAATCACTGAGTTTGTCGGCCTATCTGGACAACGACCACTTGCACGTTTCCAGCCGCCGAAAAGGAAGAGGGCAGATGGATATTGCACTCCACGGGTTGGGGAAACGGCGGCGTATTAAAATGAGGGTGCAAAGCTATTTGGTTGCCAGTCAAATAACAAAAGAGACCGATCTATTGTGGACCGCGCCCAAAGTTTTAGCGAACAAAACCGATTTATATCTATCGCCGCTCCCTTTTAAAACGGAGCCACTGTCCTGGAATCTCTACTGGCATAAAAATGCCGAACTGGACCCGGCATCTCAGTGGATTCGCCAAATAATGGCAGAGGTCACCAGAGATGTACTAAATCCAGATTCGGCCGAGGGTGAAACTGACTAACGTAATTTCAGATTATTTGTTAGCTTGTCACTGTCTGAATTTATTTCTTTTCAGAATTCATATAATCGTTCAACACTTCATGAAAACGCTGAACACGACGCTCCTGATGCGTCAGATAATATCCCTGAAAACCCGCTGAAGACAGACCCTCCTGCTGCATTTTGGCAATGCTCAAGTCCTCATCAGCGGTACGCCCCAAAGACTTATCTCCGTACATGAATTGATCGTGCTCACAATCGCGTACGGGTAGATCAGGACCGCCTGCCGGTGATGGAGTAGTCTTCATACCCTTCACAGGTTGCACCATCCACCAATGATCAAAAAGACAGCGTTGTGGATCACCCGATGGGTGAGGGCGTGGTCTTAACAGCTGCACACCATCTGGGCCGGCGGAGAGTACCGTATTGGGAAAAATGTTATAGATCACATAATCCGTAAACTGGTAGCTGGCGTAATTCTGATAGTGCTTATAACCTTTCAGTTCACCGAGCTCTCGCTTCGCTTCCTGCAAGGCATGGCGAATCTTGCCGTGGTTTTCCTTGCCGTAATAATCCTCAGGATTCAAATTCCACTGACGCATAATGACAGCCAGATGCTCGGCGACCTCTTCGCCTTCGTGCAGGACGGACGGGTTATGAGATGGAAACCAGCCTCGGTTATGGCCTTCAGGTAACGTATCAAACTGACAGGCTTCGTGATTGGCTTCGATGTATGGAATCAGGCCCGGATGCAGAACCTGCACATGGTAGGCTTCATTAAAATTGTCGGTAATGATTTTCCAGTTACAGGGACTGTCTGCGGTCATATTCAATACACGCACCATGTCCTGAATATTATAAGAAGCCAGATCCGTGCAGACAGTTTCCCCCAGGAACTCTTCCAGAGAAGAAGCATCCGGGTCCATATTGATCCAGATAAAACCAAACAGATCCCGGCACTGGATTTCTTTCAAGCGTGCCTTACCACAGGGGCTTCCCTGTTTGAAATCGTTGTCATTGGGAGCGTGAATGGTATTCCCCTGACGATCAAACTGCCAACCGTGGTAAGGGCAGGTGAACTGGTTAGCAAAGGATTCACCTTCGTCGGTAATCCGGGTACCACGGTGTGGGCAGGTATTATAAAACGCACGAATCACGTTATCGTCACCGCGCACACAGATGATTGATTCCGCGCCAAGATTGGTGGTGACGTAATCACCGGGCTCTTCAGCATGATAAGAGAGGCCTGCAACATTCCACGTCTTCATCCACATGTTGCGCCATTCCTGCTTCGCGTAGTCATCGTCAATATAACGCTCGGCACAGACCTCATCGCCTCGCAAAGGCGCTTCAGGCAGTTTGATGGGACGATCCAGCTCAGGTGTTAACGAGTAGGGGGTGTTGCTCATGATCAGAACCTCTCACAGATGTTTGTTATTATCGTGTACCTAAAACCTAAAGTTTAGTCACTTGTATAAATATAAACATATACGATTGTTTTATCCAATAAAAAACAAAATCAATATTCAATCATACAGGGCTAAAAACCTGACAACTCAGACACTTTGTCATTATTCACCATGGATTGATCGGAAAGAGCGGCGCTTGAACAACCACTGGCCGTCAACTTTGACCAGTTCATCATCGTACTGACCACGGGGTCTTATCTCAGTGCCATCCTGAGTAACAGCCACCTCAGAGGTATAGCTACGTGCGGTAGCGGTATTACCTGAAATTTGAATATCTCCAACAGAAATTGACATAAACACAAAGGGAAACAACTCCATGCCCTGTAGCCAGGCAGAGACAATATTGTCTTTTCCTACGACGGATTCCATTCCCGGAACCACCGGGAGACACCATTCAGAGTCTTCGGCCCAGGTACTGGCCCAAATTTCAGCACTGCGCTGGTTAACTCCATCGGCGTAGATATCCATTAGCTCACGGATAATTAGACGATCTTCAACTGAGCCTGTGAAAGGCATAGTTCTCTCCTTATGTTATGATTACGCACTCTTATAAAACAATCACGATTGTATTTTTAATTGACTAAATCTACAATGATTTCCTGCTAATTAACAGACTCAGAGATCAAGTGGCCACTATGAACTATAAAAACAAACAGTTTTATTTAAAGACCCGTCCACAAGGTGTGGTAACCAGTGAGGCAGTTCCTGTTCGCGAACGGGTTATCAGTGAAATTAATGAAGGGCAACTGGTTATAGAAAATCACTATATATCGATAGATCCGGCTATTCGGGGCTGGATGCGGGATGAACCGAGCTATATGCCACCTATCGAGTTAAATGAAGTCATTCGCAGCACCACAGTTGGCACAGTTGTAGAAAGTAGGCACCCGGACTACGCCATTGGTGACGTGGTTTACGGCGTAAATGGCTGGGAAACTTACAGTGTTTCCAATGGCTATTTTCTAACAAAGGTTCCCGAGAACAATCATCATCCGCTTCATTACTATATCGGTGTACTGGGTGCCGTCGGACTGACGGCCTATTTTGGAGTGACGGATCGTTCTGGACTGAAAAAAGGTGAAACACTGCTAATGAGTGCAGCTGCCGGAGCCGTCGGCTCATTGGGTGGCCAGATTGCCAAGCTAATGGGTTGTCGAGTCGTGGGAATCGCTGGCAGCGATGATAAATGCGAGCGTATAAAGTCACTTGGATTTGATGATGCAATTAATTATAAAACCACAAAAGATATGACATCCGCCATTAAAGAGGCTTGTCCGGAGGGGGTTGATGTTTTCTTCGATAATGTCGGTGGTGAAATCCTGGACGCGGCTTTGATGAATCTTAACCAGTTCGGGCGTGTACTGTTTTGTGGTTCCATATCCACGTACAACGCCGTGGATCCGGTCCCTGGTCCTTATAACTGGTGGCAGATACTCGCACGCAGTGCGGAAGTCCGTGGTTTTCTGGTCAGTGACTATTTTGATCAATTTTCCAGCGCTGCACAAACTCTCGGAGGGTGGATCGATGAGGGTAAAATCGAATTCAAGGATGAAATTGTAGAGGGCTTTGATCAATGCCTGAACACCTTCAACAAATTGTTCGATGGCAGCAATCAGGGAAAGACGCTGATTAAAATCCGGTAAGTTTTCTGTGCCGTATAAAAAAGGGGCTTTTAAAGCCCCTTTTTTATTTATCCGTGTTAGTTATTCAAACTGACAATCCAACTCGGATCATACCTTCCTCAGTTATTTCGAGAGGGTAGGTTGGTAACGGAATATTGGTCAATTGTCCCATTGGCTTACCGGTTTCAAGGTTAAACCGTACACCATGCAACGGGCAGGAAATGAAACAATTACGTATACGACCACCTTCCAGTTCTGCGTGCTGGTGGGTGCAGATGTTATTGACAGCATAAAACTCACCACCGGCGTTACAGATCAAAATGTTCTTTCCTGCCAGGATGATCGATTTACTGGTGTTGTCCTCCAGTTCACTGGAGGGAAATGCATCGTGAAAAATAGTCATGTCACTCACTTTATGATACTTATTATTACTTGGCCCAATCAGGCTTTCAGGTACTTATCAATCGTCTTGTGCAAATGACGGATACGGCTCTCCTGATAAGATGCCAGGCTAACAGCCCCCTTCTTGGAGGCCAGCATACCTCGCTGAACTGCGGGCATGTTACTGTCATCCTGATCAAATACCGGCCCCAAAGCACCCAGTTCTTCAGCTTCACTGAATGACTGATCCGGATTCAGCTTATGCACAGGTACCGCTGCTGGGCGCTTGGTGCCTTTGGGATGACGAAACAGCAACATAATATCAAAAATACAACTGTTGGGATCATCACCATTGGGCAGAAAGCGGTAAACAATATTGCCGTGAAAACCAACCCAAATCTGAAAATTTGGAAATGCGCTGTACAATATGGCATCTTCAAGTTCAGCCATCGTCGCATGGGACAGATCTTCACCGCTGGCCTCTTCAAATATTTCCCGATTTGTATCAGCCACATATTTTCGTGCCGTGACGCCCTCCGGCAACAACTGTCCATCCGCTGTTGAAAGAGCCATTCGACCGGATAATTCGAGAATATCTTTCATGACATCTTCTTCAGAGATGCCAGATAAATGGGGACTTGGCGTTCCCATAGGGGTAACCGAACGACTGACGTTATCGCCAAACGTGTCGTACTGTGAATTCGCATCCCCGGTAAAGGTCATAATCTGGCGATGAGTTTCCACCGTGTGGAAAGATTCCATAAAGGCTTCAGCCCCCACTTTCCAATTACACTGAACCACTCTTTGCACATGAATACCTTTATAGTACTCATGCAGGGGGAAACGACTGAAGTGATCAGGCATGGGAGCCAGATACTCTTCCAATGGCTCAGCATCCAGATCAAAATTGATGAAGACAAAACCGCCCCAGGTGCCCACTTTTACTTGTGGTAAACGCATATCCTTGTCATCAAGATGTTTAAAGTCCCACTTGCAGGGAATGCCTTTAAATTCACCATCCAAATCCCAGGTAGCACCATGGAAAGGGCATTTGAATTCTTTCACGTGACCATCCTCATCACGCAGCAATCTGCCCCGATGAAGACAGGAATTGATGAAACCCTTGATTTCATTCTCGCTTGAACGAGTAATTATCACAGATTCATTGACGACCTCGTACACATGATTGTCACCCACTTCTGGAATATCTTCTTCGCGGCAAGCCATTTGCCAAACTTTTGGCCATAATTTTTTGGCTTCCAGATCATGGTATTCACGGGATACCCAGCGAGCCACGTCGAGGTCATCATCTCCCATGTCATCGCAAGAATTTTCACGCAGATAAAGAGGGACTTCTACTTCTTCAAGATCGAGCAGATCCTGGAACGAAGTGCCTGGGCAACGAGCGTTACCACCTTGTTGAGGATTGTTTGTCTTGGCCATTGTTCTGACTCCTACTTTATTATTGGTAATGTCTCAGACCGTAAGAATGTTAACGCCGCTGATACCGGGTGCCCCGTAGACATGGGTGTATCCAACTTTGGGATTGCCCGGGACTTGTCTGGCTCCGCCATCGCCTCGCAACTGAACACAAATTTCATGGACCTGGCGCAAACCCGATGCTCCAACCGGCTCACCATTGGCGAGACATCCACCATCGGTATTGATTGGCAATGAACCATCGATACGAGTGGCTCCATCACGTAATAATTTTTCCTGATCACCGTGTTCGCAGAAGCCGTTTTCTGCCATATGGATAATTTCTGTCCCGCTATCAGTGTCCTGTAACTGGAGAACATCAATATCTTCCGGCCCCAGGCCTGCCAATTCAAAGGCAGCTTTGGATGCCGTGACGGTAGGTGCATCAGCAACCTGCATAGGTTGTGAAGGACTGAACACTTCAAAGCTACCGTAATGACGAGTACGTACGGCCGCTGCACTGAGGTAGATGGGGTTGCTGGTGTAACGTTTGGCAATTTTGGCATCGCAGAGAATTAGCGCTGCGCCACCTTCGGCGGGGCTGCAAAACATGTACTTTCGTAGAGGATCACTCACCATCATCGAGCTGGCAATTTCGTCGTAGCTCAAAGCTTGCCGACGCCAGGCGGTGGGAGTCAGGGAGCCATTGTGAAAAGCTTTCTCGGCCACCCGGACCAGGGCATCATTGGTAATGCCGTGATCGTGCATATAGCGCTGGGTTTTCATGGCAAAGAACTGGGTTGTCAGCATCATACCAGCTTCACCGTACCAATCATCCAGACCCCATTCGGCCGGTTTGGGATTGAAGGCTCCACGGGGATGTTTATCAAAGCCAACCACGACCCCCAAATCGTATTCTCCGGACTTGATAGCGGTATAGGCGGCATTGAGAGAACTGCCACCGGTAGCGCAGCCGTTCCAGATGTTGGTGAATTGCAAGCCTGTCAGCCCAAGTTCATTAACCAGAGCATCGGCATTGCCAGCATCCTGACTTCCGCCATAGGCAAATTGCATGTCTTTCCATTCGAGCCCTGCATCTGCCAGCGCTGCGCGTACAGCGCTGGCGCCTTGTTACTGGCCGGTCATGTCTGGGGAGCGACCAAACGGGTGCAACCCGATTCCGATAATGGCAACGTCCATCGTGTTACTCCTCCGTTGGCTTAAAACTGAACATCATGATTTGAGTTCCGTCCTCTTCGGTACGGAATGGCTCTATCACCAGATCCAGCGACATACCGATCTCCGGTTTTTCGCCCTCTGGTAACTGCAGTCGACTCTCAACCCGAACGCCACCGGGCATTTCCACATAACCGACGCCATAGGGAGTAAATGTCTCCGGCGTCTCATCACTGCGGTAAGGGTCTTTGGGCATGAAGCTCTGAATGGTCCACGTCCACAATGTGCCTCTTGAACCAATCGGTACAACGCTGGTTTCACGACTGCCACAATTACGACAGTCCGGTTGCGACGGGAAGCTGGCTTCACCGCAGTGATCACAGCGGCTGCCGAGCAGTTCTGGTTGAGCGGACGGCCAGGTAAAGAGTCCGTCCTGAATAGGAATTTGTTGCGTCATATGCAATCCGTCCTTATTGATGAATCGCTAAATTGAGAGAGTCGAGCACAGATTCGTGCATCGACTCGGACAGAGTAGGGTGGGCAAATATCGTGTGTGCCAGTTCCTGCTCTGTCGCTTCCAGTTGCTGGGCAATACCAAAACCCTGAATTTGCTCGGTAACTTCCGGACCGATCATATGAGCGCCCAGCAGCTCACCACTTTGGGCATCAAAAATGGTTTTCACAAAACCACTGGCCTCATCAATGGCAAGTGCCTTACCGTTTGCCGAAAGATTAAACCTGCCGACTTTCAAGTCATGGCCAGCCTCACGGGCAGACTGTTCTGTCATACCCACACTCGCCACTTGAGGTCGACAATAAGTACAGCCGGGTACCCGATCTTTCCGTAGAGGCTTAACACCTGACACACCAGCAATTTTCTCCACACAGATGATTGCTTCGTGACTGGCTTTGTGCGCCAACCATGGAGGTCCTGCTACATCACCTATGGCATAGAGGCCGACAACATTGGTTTTGCTGTAAGCATCTGTGCTAATGAATCCGCGGTCGGTATCTACAGCCAACGCCTCCAGTCCGAGGTTTTGAATATTGCCGCTGATACCTACCGCCAAAATGACTCGATCAAAGGTCACCTGTTGTGCCCCTTGCGTCCCCTGCAGGGTCGCAGTTGCCGAGTTGCCATGCAGTTCCAGATCACTGACTGTCGTATTGGTATGCACCTCGATACCACGCTGACGGAAGCTTTTCTGCAGTTCTGCTGAGACCTCTGAATCCTCAACCGGTACTATGCGGGGCGCCGCTTCAACCAGCGTCACCTGACTGCCCAGATCGCTGTAGAGACTGGCAAACTCAACGCCGATGGCTCCGGCCCCAATAACCAATAGCCGCTCGGGCAGTTCGGTCGGAGTCATGGCTTCGCGAGCACTCCAGACAATCTTGCCGTCCACCACAATATTTGGCAGGTTACGTGCGTGCGCGCCAGTGGCCAGAATTATGTGATCGGCTTTGTAGCGAGTTGTCACGCTTGCATCAGTGACAGACAGGGTAAACACATCCTCCAACTTTGCTTCGCCGCGCAATACCGTGATGCCGTGTTTCTTCATCAGGTAATCAATGCCCTGGCTAAGACGCTGAGCCGTGTTTCGACTGTGACCGACAAGCTTGGCCAGATCCACCTGCGGCGGATCGATATCAAAGCCAAAATGAGCGGCATGTTTCAACGTCTGGGCAATGTCGGCACCACGCAATAGTGCTTTGGTGGGAATACACCCCCAATTGAGACACACACCACCCAGCTCGGCTTTTTCCACCAACGCAGTTTTAAACCCCAGTTGAGAGGCTCGAATGGCGGCGACGTAGCCACCTGGGCCTCCGCCTACCACCATCAGGTCGAAGTCGCTCATAGATCCTCTCCCTTAACCCAACATGGTCGCAGGTTGTTCCAACAACCCTTTGAGGCACTGCATAAATTCCGCAGCCAATGCGCCATCGATCACACGGTGATCGCTGGACAGCGACAAAGACATCACAGTGGCAACCGTGAGTTCACCGCCTTTAACCACAGGACGTTGTTCACCAGCACCCACAGCAAGAATCGCAGCCTGAGGAGGGTTGATAATGGCGTCGAAACTTTTAATGCCATACATTCCCAGATTGGACACACAGAAAGTGCCGCCCTGGAACTCTTCGGGGGACAAGCGGCCAATTTTGGCTCGGGTCGCGAGATCACGGACTTCGTTTGACAAAGTAATCAGACCTTTACCCTCAACCGCTTTGGCTATCGGTGTAATCAGGCCTTCATCAATGGCCACCGCGATGGAAATATCCGCATGTTTAAAACGGCGAATGGTTTCTCCGTCAAACTGTATATTCATAGCCGGATAACGCTGCAACGCACAGGCACAGGCCTTGACGATAAAATCGTTCACGGATATTTTTGCTTCACGCTGCGCACCGTTAATCTGTTGGCGAGCCGCTAAGAGATTGTCAATTTCGACATCAACATTGACTCGAAAGTGCGGAGCGGTTTGCTTGGATGCCTGCAAACGTGCAGCAATGGTTTTGCGCATTCCCGTCATCGCAACGGCTTCACTTTCAGGCGCTTCGTCAGATACGGGAGCAAAAACGCTGCTCGCCGAAACGCTTTGTCCCTGACGAGCCGCCTGAGCTTCAACGTCCGCCTTGCACACGCGACCGCGGTCGCCACTGGCACGACAGTCCAGCAAGTTGACGCCAAGATCTCCCGCCAGTCGGCGAGCGACTGCGGTGGCTTTCACGGCACTGTCGTCACGCTGAAAGGACACATTTGGCGAAGAGGCCGAAGCGAGCAGTTGTCCACCCGCGGCCAGAACCGCCTGTTCCAGGTCGGCCTTGTTTACACGACCGTGACGCCCCGTGGCTGTCAAATTGTTCAGATTAATACCGTACTGCTTCGCCAGACGACGAGCGATAACCGTGGCCTGAACGTTGCTGTCATCATCGCCTTCGCCCAGAGCTTTCAAAGCATCGGCGTTGGTAGTTGAGGTGGTCGCTGCTGAACCGTTTTGAGATGAAGCTGATGGAGAATCTTCATCGCCAACATTCATTGGCGTCGCTGTAACCGCCGGTGTTTGTGCAGGGGTGTCCTCGGCTACAGTTTCTGACGAAGCCGCAGATACATTATCCGCAGAAGCACCGCCAGTGCGTTCAGCCACAAAACTCTCAATATCCGCATCGCTCACTTCCGCGGGTGCAATCACCCCCAGAAGAGCGCCCACATCCCAGGTTTCACCGCTCTGGGCAACAATGGCCCGCAGCAAACCACTTTTGGGAACAGTCACAGTGTTGATGATCTTGCTGGTCTCAATATCGACCAGATCCGCGCCCTCAGTGACCTGATCGCCAGGCTTGGCATGCCAGTCGCTGATGACACCTTCGGACATTTCCATGCCCCACTTGGGCATGTTGATCGCAGTTATTGCACTCATAATCAGCCTCCCAGCACATCTCTCACGGCACTGACAATACGGTCAACACTGGGTACGTAGGCATCTTCCAGAACCGGAGAAAAGGGTACCGGTGCATGTGGCGCGGTCACTTTACGGATTGGCGCGCGCAAACTGGAGAACGCTTTTTCAGCAACAATGCTTGAGATATCAGCGGCAAGGCTGCAACGCTCATGTGCCTCATCGACCACCACCAAACGACCGGTCACCTCAACACTTTCCAAAATGGATTCCTCATCCAGAGGCGAAACTGTACGTGGATCAATCACATCACAGTGAATGCCTTCTTTAGCGAGCAGGTCCGCGGCTTCAATAGCTCTGGTTACCATATTGGACATGGCCACGATCGTGACGTCGTTACCCTGACGAGGAAATGCAGCCTCACCAAAAGGAATGGTGTAGGGGTCATCCGGCACTTCGCACTTCAGGTCGTACATAATCTTGTGTTCAAGAAACAGCACCGGGTCATCATCACGAATAGCCTGAATCATTAACCCCTTGGCATCGTATGCGTTACTTGGCATGACCACTTTCAGCCCCGGAGTGTGAGTTACCACTGGGTGCAGCATGCTGGAGTGCTGTGCTCCTGCTCGCCAACCGGCACCGACTGTGCCGCGGATTACCATGGGGGTACGGGCCTTGCCACCGAACATATAGCGAAACTTGGCCGCCTGGTTGAATATCTGGTCGAAACAGACACCGATAAAGTCAAAGAACATCAACTCTGCGACAGGGCGTAAGCCATTATTCGCAGCGCCAGAAGCAGCACCAATAATGGCTGATTCACTGATAGGGGTATCGATCACTCGCTCGCGCCCAAATTCCGGCATCAGCCCCTTGGTTACACCAAACACACCGCCATAGGCGTCGTCCTGTCCTGCGCACCCAGCTCCGCCTGAGACCTCTTCCCCCATTACAATAACGGTAGGGTCGCGTCGCATTTCCTGACGCAGGGCTTCGTTAATGGCTTCCCGGTAAGTTTTGATAGAACTGGAGCCTGATGAAGTATTATTAGTCATGCGTAGTTCCTGATTTTTATTTAATAAGAGCAGTACACGTCAGCCATAAGATCCGTTGCTGGATCCGGGTTTGGCGCTGCCAGACCTTCCTCGACCGCCGTATCAATAAGATCGCTTACCTCAGCATCTATACGGTCCATCTCTTCATCCTTAAGCCAGGACTCACCAGTGACACGCTCGCGGAATATCTTGATGCAATCACGTGTGTCCTTTGCATTCTGAATTTCATTTTCTCCGCGATATAGCTGAGGATCGCCAATAAAATGGCCGTCAAAGCGGACCGTCTCGGCCTCAATAGCTGAGGGGCCTTCACCATTTCGCGCGCGCTCAATCGCTCGCTGACAGGCTTCATAAGTGGCAAAGAAATCGAGACCGTCAACGTATTCGGAGGGCATTCCAAAGGCACCGTTACGCTCTGCCAGACTGGAACAACCCAGGGCATAATCAGCTCCGGTGCCTTCGCCATAGCCGTTATTCTCAAACATGAATACATGCGGCAATTTCAGCACCACGGCAAAGTTAAGGGCTTCCAGAACGGTGCCCTGATTAGCACTGCCGTCGCCACTGAATGACAGGGCAATATCGCGGGTGCCGCGAGTTTTCGCGCCGAGAGCCGCGCCGTTACACAGGGGAGGGCCACCACCAACGATGGCATTGGCACCAATCATGCCTTTATCGAAGTCTGCAATATGCATAGAGCCACCTTTGCCCTTACACAGACCCGTAGCTTTACCCATGATTTCTTTCATCATCCCGATGACGTCACAGCCCTTAGCAATACAGTGACCATGCCCCCGATGCGTGCTGCCAATAATGTCTCTGTCAGTCAGATCGATACAGGCGGCAACAGCGACAGCTTCCTGACCATTGGAGGCGTGTACAAAACCAGGGATATTGCCGCCTTCAAATTCTTTAATACAACGCTCTTCAAAAACGCGGATGGTCTTCATCGTGCGGTAAACACGCAGAAGAAACTCGGTTTGATATGGCATTTGAACTGCCCCTTTCTACTGGTTATTAACGGACAGCCACATACTTACAGAAAACCACATAAAAAACAATACTGATTGTTTTCTAAGGTTAGGATTGTCTTTTATCTATATACAAACACGTGTCGGTTATTGTAAATTTGTGTCTTTAATTGGTTTGAAATTGTGTATTACAGCAAGGAATGGTCGAGAAATGGCACAAACTTCATCTAAAAGCCGAAAAAAGCCCACTCGCAGAGAAGATGGCTGGCAAGCCGAAAAAAGCGCAATGACCCGCAGGGCAATTCTGGACGCAGCGGTCAATTGCTTTATTGAGCTGGGGTACGCAAACACCACCACAGCTCTGATTGCCAACCACGCAGGTGTATCAAGAGGCGCGATGATGCATCACTTTCCTTCACGGATGTCGGTGATTAAAGCGGTAATCCAGCACCTCCATGAGCTCCGCCTGGATGAATACCGGGAATTGATGTCGGATATAGACACCCCCGAGCGTCAACTGACACAGGAAGACATACGCAACTCCGTCGAAAAGGCCTGGAGCTACGTCAATATGCCGTCCTTTATCGCCTATCAGGAGCTGTTAGGGGCTTCTCGCACCGACCCTGAATTAAGATCTGTAATGACCCCTGTAGAGAAGGACTTTGAGAAGCAGTTCCTGAGCCTGGCCAAGGCTGTCTTCCCTCACTGGCAGACCTTGCCGGCTCTGGAGCCCGCACATGACCTAGTGCAGTTTCTGATGAAAGGCATGGCACTGAGTCATATGTCCTCGCGCCGCAATGCCCGCGCCCAGAAGGTCATGGACTATCTGGCCCATATCCTTACGGAAATTTATGAAGAAGCCAATCTCGCCGACACCTCCCAAAAGGCTTCATAACCCGGCAAGGCTTCAGATGAAACCAGGCCCGGCAAAGCCTGGCCCAAGGACAGGCAACGCTATCAAATGCCCAGAGGTATTGTGTAAATGACATCAGCGGCAACCAAAAAGTCTGCGGTGAAAAGTCGCTCTCCGGAAACCCGGAACCGTATTCTCGATGCCGCCGAAGCCATGTTTGTGGAAAGGGGGTACTTTGGCACCTCCTTGAGGGACATTACTTCAGAGGCCAATTTACAGGTAGCTTTGAGCTATTATCACTTCGGCAGCAAAGAGAATTTGTTCAAAGCCGTGATAGAACGACGCGCTGAAGATAACGCCCAAGGTCTGGAACTTGCGCTTGAGGAAGCTCTGGCACTCGATGCCGAGCCGGAAAAGGCACTACAGGCCATATTGCGAGCGTTTCTGCACCCGGTAGTTGAGCGTACTCTGAACGGGGGAGAGGGCTGGAAGAATTACATCAGACTGATGGCTCAGCTGGCTCATGTCCCACAGCAGGAGTCCTACATTGCTCCTGTGGCAACCTATTACGATGCTATCGTGGCCCGGTTTATCGAAGCTCTTCGGACCCGGTTTCCATCCATGGATGCAGAAGATGTGCACTGGGCGTTTTATTTTTACCAAGCCGCCATTACCCACGTACTGGCTGAATCCGGCCTGATTGATCGTCAATCCGGAGGGCTCTGCCGTGCGCGGGACCTGAACAAGATCGTGGATAAAATGTCGCTCTTTTTCAGTGCAGGCTTTTTAAGCCTCTGCCCGCAAGAGCAAGCTGAGTAAAGCCGAACCGCAGGGTTCTTTAAAACGCAGGCCTGACGGGATCGTTGCCATCCCAATTGAGAGCTTCTTCACGTATGCGCGCAAAAAACTCTGCCTGCGAGGGGGAAGCCTCAATCAATTCGATCATGCATCCCAGTTGCGGACTGGTATCCAGATAGCAGAATCGCTTACCTCCAACACTGCCACAAAAAGAAATTTCGGCACCAGACATCCTGTAAGCAGCCAAATCAGCGTCATAATTCTCACAATACAGCGCCATATGATGAAATCCCTCTTCACCCCTGGCAATGGTGTCGCGATAGGCTGAAGGGCTGTCATTGAGCTGGCAAACCAACTCAATTTGTATCTCACCGGCCTGCGCAAGAGCAAACTCTGCTTCGACGGATACCTCCTGCCCACGATACAGTTGCTGCTCGATTTCTACACCTTTAACGTGAAAAAAAGGGCCAACTCCCAGTGTTTTGGACCAGCGCTCCATGGCCTCTTGCAGATCATTAACTACCCAGCTGTTTTGCATAAAACGGCGATTGGGAAACACAGGCAGACTCATCAGCTTTCCTCCGTAACGATCGTATCCATGCCGTGCAGCGGGGTAAAAACCTTGCGTGCGAAGAGCCATCGATCACCACGCTTAACAAATTCGTCATCATACATACCGGTCACAACACCGGACTTGCCCTCAACACTCTCAACCAGCTCGGACGTCCATAATCGACCTTTGGCGTGATTACCGTCGATTTCCAATGAACCGAGATAACCGGAAAAGTTATGGAAAGGGTAGTTCGACATTTGCTCTTCCCAAAGATCGGCAATGACATCACGCCCTGTCACAGGCTCAAGCCAGGGCAAGTGCCAGACAGCATCCACATCCCAGGTGCTGGCAAAATCGATCTTGTTACGACGGGAAACTGCATCACCATAAGTGGCAACCAGCTCCTGGATAAGTATTCGGTCTTCAAGGGGGCCATAAAACGGCATAACAAGATCTCCTATTATTATCATTTATTAAAACAAACATAATTGTTTATACAATCGACTAAATTTTGTATGCAAGTTATGCTTTAGTCAACCCAAACTAAAACAATTAATCTTGACTGTTTTATTTTTTACGAATCGTGTATGGTTTACATCAGAGATTCATGTCAGTTGCCATCTATCTGGATGGGCTATTAGAAATACAATAAGAGAGGTGTAATTCATGAGTTCATTGGCAGGCAAAGTGGTGTCAATCGTAGGGGCAGCCGGAAAAGACAATATGGGGCAGGTTATTGCCCGTCGATTCGCTCAAGAGGGAGCAAAAGTCATCGTTTCAGGTCGTCATGAACACCCCCTACGGGAACTGGCAGAAGAAATTCAGGGTGATTGGGTTTTGTGCGACTTTTCCAAAAAGGATTCTATTGATCAAATGATTGACAGTATTCTGGATCGGCACGGTCGTCTTGATGTCGCCATCAACTGCACCGGCTGGGGACTGTTGATACCCATGACTGAAAATACCGAAGAACAACTGGATCGCATGGTCGACCTGCAATTCAAGGGACCTTTCTTCTGGTTACAGAAACTGCTTGCAGCGATGGATTCCACTGGTGGTTCGATCATCCAAATATCATCTGCCACCGCAACGATTATGCTGGATGATCATTCTGCCTACATGGGCACCAAAGCCGGAACCGACCACTTGATACGTTGCGTGGCCAATCAATACGGCGAAAAAGGCATTCGAGCGAACAGCATATCACCGGGAGTGACTGAAACCCCTATGACTGCTGATGCCATGCAAAGTCAGGCCCTGGTGGAAACGTTCCGTAAATGCTATCCATTAGGCCGGGTAGGAACCAGCGAAGATATTGCAGCAGCTGCCGTTTTTCTTGCGTCTGACGAGTGCTTTATGACCGGTCAAAATCTTCAGGTTAATGGCGGCCTCACACTCCGACGCAACCCGCTAGGTAAAGAAATTCAGGAAGCGATGGTTGCGGCCGGTGAAATTCCTGCACCTTAAGTTGTTTACCACACACCTAAGTTTAATAAATACTTGGCGTTGTAAAAACAAGCAAGCATAAGAGAGAGACAATGAGCGTAAAAGATAAAGTCGTGTTGATCACCGGCGCCGCCGGTGAAGTTGGCCGCGCCACAGTAAACCGTTTTTTGGCTGAAGGGGCCAAAGTCATGATGACCGATCTGAATGAGTCGTCGTTACAAGATTTTGCGGGAACGTTAAAAGGCGATGTCGCATACCTGGCAGTGGATGTATCCAAGTTGGAAGACAACCAAAAAATGGTTGATGCAACTCTCGAACGCTTTGGTCAATTGGATGTGTTTATCGCCAATGCGGGTATTGAAGGCAAAATAGGTCCTATTAGTGACTGCTCATTGGATAGTTTTCGTCTGGTGATGGACATCAATGTCATCGGCGTATGGTGCGGTTTGAAAGTGGTCGTCGAGGCCATGAAAGATCGCGGTGGAAGCATCATCATTACTTCATCCGGTGCAGGCGTTATGGGAACCGCGAACATGATGCCTTATAACACCAGTAAACATGCCGTCATTGGTCTGATGCGTTGTGCCGCCAAAGAGTTTGCCCCCTTCAATATTCGGGTTAATACCGTCAATCCTGGACCTCTGGATACACGAATGATGCGCTCCATCGAGACCGGCTATGCACCGGGTGCTGAAACCGCATTCCAGAATACCCTAAAACAGACAACCCCCATGGGACGCTATGGTCGTCCAGATGAGATTAGCGGCATGATGCTATTCCTGGCCAGTGATGATGCCAGCTACTGTACCGGTGGTGTGTATATGGTGGATGGCGGCAATGCCTGTTAACTGTCACCTGTAAACAACGATCTGTTGAGAATAATAACTATGTTTGATTTTAACGGTAAAACCGTACTGATTACGGGTGCTGCTGCCGGGCTGGGTTTTTCTTGTGCGGAAAGCTTCGCCAAGGCTGGGGCTCGTGTCGCGCTGGTGGATATTTCGGCCGAAGCGGTGCAGCAAGCTGCCGCTCAACTTGATAGCGAGACGTTGGCAATTACCGCCGACGTCTCTTGTGCAGATCAAGTTCAGGCAATGGTAGACCAAGTTGTGGGTGCCTGGGGAGGGCTCGATATCGCGGTCAATAATGCGGGTATATCTTCAACTCTGGAACCGGTAGCGGAAACCTCCGCAGCAGACTTTGACCGGGTCATGGCTGTCAATCTTAAAGGTGTCTGGTTGAGTATGCGGGCTGAACTGAATCAAATGCTCAGGCAAAACCGGGGAACCATCGTCAATATGGCTTCTGCCTTGTCACAGCGGGTTTTCCCTGGAGCATCATTCTACGTTAGCAGTAAATTTGCAGTTGCCGGTCTGACCCGAACGGCAGCTGTAGAATATGCAGAAACTCCAATTCGGATTAATGCCGTTTGCCCTGGCAATGTCACAACCCCATTGCTTGAAAGCACCATCGAAGATCTGGACGCTCTGGCCTCCTTACACGCCATGAAACGGTTGGGCACACCTCAGGAAGTTGCCAATGCGGTGATGTTCCTGGCTTCCGATCTGTCCAGCTTTAACACAGGTACATTATTGCCTGTGGATGGCGGCTGGACAGCACAGTAACAGTCAAAATAACACCCTAAACAAGCGAGCATTAAATCGAAAGGGGGATCACTGTATGTCTCAAAGCCTCAGACAAAGGTTTCAGGGCAAGGTGGCGCTGGTTACCGGCGGTGCTGACGGTATTGGTGCGGGTATCGTTGAACAATTAGCTGAAGAAGGAGCTTACGTATTCATTGGCGATATCAATGAAGCGAAATCAAGAACCTTGTGTCAGCGCTGGGATTCTGTGGAGTATCTGGCTCTTGATGTTACCGACGAGAGTCAATGGCAATCAGCATTCGCCATTATAGAGGCGCGTAAGGAAAAGCTGGATATTCTGATACAAAGTGCCGGGATCTCTCGGCCGGGCAGTATTGAGGATACCAATCTCTCTGATTGGCGTGACCATATGCGCGTGCATGGAGAGGGGGCATTCCTGGGATGTCAGTATGCCGTCGCTAGCATGAAGCACACGGGTGGAGGGTCAATAGTCAATATTTCTTCAGTGGAAAGTATTCGGCCCGGCCCTTTGTTTACCTGTTATGGCGCGGCAAAGGCTGCACAGGATGCACTGACAAAAACAGTAGCACTGGACTGTGGCGAGAAAGGCTATAACATTCGCTGTAACTCTCTACACCCAGCCGCAACCTACACCCCATTACTGCAGCAGTATTTACAAAGCGCTGACGACCCGGAAGGCCTTGAAAAGATCTACGCAGGTATGCAGCCTCTGAATCGTATTGCCACCGTCTCTGAGGTTGCCAATGCCTGTTTGTTTTTGGCTTCAGATGAGGCCAGTTTTATGACTGGCCATCAAATGTATGTGGACGGAGGTGTGTTGGCCAAGCCCTATCCTTCCGGACAGGGCGCTTAAACTTTTAGTACCTTATGAAAGCCATTCGATAGAAGGTTCACAGGCTGCTGCCACCTTAAGCGCAGCCTCATCCGCAGAAAGATGATCGAGCTCACTGGAAAATATTTCAGGACCAACATCCCTAATACCCTGGCGCTTCAATATCGGCAAAATTTTTGATAATGGCAGCGTCCCAAACCCGGGCTCTATACGATACTGTAGGCACTCCTCTAACAAGCCGATGTCCGGACATACCGGTTTGGCATCAGCCAGTTGAACCGTTTGTATCGTGCCAGCGGGCAACGCTTCGAGTAATCTGATATCAGGATTGCCACGAAAAAAATGCCAGGTGTCAAACAGGATACTGCTGTTAGAGGGTCTATGGACTTTCAAGACCGACCAGGCAGTTGCCAAATCGGGAAGCCCCCACATGGGTAAAAACTCAAGGTCTACTTGGATATTACGTGCGGCTGCAGACTCACAAAAACGTGCGAAGCCATCCGCAAGTCTGGACAATTCAAACTGACCCGGGGCAAAAGTACCCGTAGCACAGATTCGATCGATACCCAATGCCGAACAGATATCAAGACACTCTTCACTGCAGGCATCAAAGACCTGTTTTGCCACTTCAGGAAAATCAGGATTGTACTTGACGGGAGCCCAACCACTAAAACCATCATAATGACCCAGCGCCATATTATGGCCACTCGCCAATTGTCGAATATCATCATCCCAAACACCCTGGCTTTTCAATTGACGATAGGTCATTAAACCAATGGGCAAATGGGTGAAACCATGCCGGTTGGCGGCAGCCAATTGCTCTGCAAAACTGTGTTGTCGCACACAGGCCGGCCAGAGAGTTTTTCGCATCACTCAAACAACCGGTCTGGCGAACAAGGATCAACAATTTCCTGCAGTTCAAATACGTTCCCATCCGGGTCACGACCATAGGTCGCTTTTACCGCCCCAAAATCTTGAGGCGGTACGTGAAACTCGATACCTGCTTCAAGCAGACGATTGTATTCAAACTGAATATCATCAACATCAAGACACAGGTGTGTCAGTCCCACCTGACTGACAGGGCGCCTCTCTGTTAGTAGAGATTGGGCAGGATTTGAAAATTCGAACAATTCAATGCACAAATTACTGCCCTTAAGCATGATTTGTTTAGCCGCACTGTCCGGTAAATCCAGAACCTGATTAATCACATCAGTACCTGAAGACCAACTGGTTGCTGAAACCTCTTTAAATCCCAACAGATCCCGATAGAAAAAAAGGGCTTGCGCCATATCCTGCGTCGATATCGCGACATGATGAGCTCCGCGTATCATGAGACTTCTCCAGTTAAATATTTATCCAGTGTTTGATGAAGTTGACGAATACGAATCTCTTGATAATTACCCAGAGTTTCACCCGGTTTTAACGACGCCTTAAAACCGCGCTGCTGGCTAAGCAGATTACCAGTATCCTGATCGTAGATAGTGGCCAGCCCTGGATCAAAACCGGGGATTTCATGAAACGATTGCTGCTCATCCAGTTCAAAAGGTTCCGCAGAGTCTGGAACTTTGCCAGAGTCTGGCAATGGTTGTAGATAAAGCAGATCAAAAATAGTTTTATCAGGATCACAACCGTCGGGACGGAATCGATACACCATAGGAAACAATAGCGACGGGAAAAAACAGGTATTAGGGAACAGGCAGTATTCAATTGCGTCAATCGTCTCGCTGACACTGAGGCGTGAGAAATCCCGGTCATAGGCTTCACCCAGATTTTTTTTCAGATGATCAGCAAAGACCTTACGCGCAGATTCGCCTGGCCCGACTTTTAAGTCATGTCCTTCACTCTGAGCTCCTTCAACGACCGCCTCAGCGAACAAGGCATCCAGAATCATCTGTTGATCAGGCTGGGACTCAAGATGTGGGCTTGGATAACCAACCAGGTGTACAAAACGTGACACGAAATCACCATAAATATCGTATTGAGTGTTAGCGTCGCCTACGGTGGTAATTCCCTGTGGATGGGTCTCCAAAACATGATAAGACTCCAGGAAGGCTTCCAGACAGGCTTTCCAGTTGGCAGGAAGCTTTTTACGGATATACATGGAAGTAAACTTGCCACTCAAGTCCCAATTTTTAAAGTGTTCCGGTAAAACCCCTAATTGATCGCTGAGTGGCGCGGCGTCGGGGTTAAAGTTGATAAACACAAATCCGTTCCAGCACTCAACTCTGAGTTGCGGCAGCGAAAACTGCTTTGTTTCCACGTGCGGGAAGTCCCACCGGCAGGGAACATCTTCCAAGTTGCCATCAAGCGACCATGTAAAACCATGGAAAGGACAACGCAGATTTTTACTTCGGCCACAGCTCTCGGATGGTTTCAATTGTGTTCCACGGTGAAGACAGGCATTGGCAAAGGCTTTTATGTCACCGCTCTCTGTTCTCAGTACAATCACTGACTTACCGACAATGTCATACACGACATAATCGCCAGTTTGCGATACCTCTTCTTCCCGGCAAGCCCACTGCCAGGTTTTAAGCCACATATTGTCTATTTCTTGCTGAAAAAAATCGTTTGATGTGTAACGTTCAAAAGGGATATCCGCATCACCAAGGTATGAGTATGACTCTTCCACCAGATGCTCAGGCACCTCATCTTTATCGGACAGAATAATGTCTCGGGTGGAAGGTCCCGGGCATCGATGCGCCCCTGATGGCGTATCTAACTTTGACATGAGCAATTCCCCCTGCTTCCATTTATTGTACAACTGACCAAAATAAACAATCTAACATGTTTATTTTACAGTGTGCATCAAGTATATTTCAGAGCCTGCAAATATAAAACATCTACATATGTTTCTTTTTGTTAATGAACTGCTTGTGTTCACTGATAAGAAAGTAAGCAGAAATAACAATAAGTTATAATAAATAGGGTGAATTACGAAATTTGGCCTAAAACCTGTACAAACCCTCATAACCTATTGAAATGTCTAGAATTAAAGTAAAATTTTTTTTCCTGTTTTCTCATTTGGGATGAATTAAAAGATTTACCCCAAAACCTGTGTAAGCTCTTGTAACCTTTCTAAATAAATAGAGTTTTATTTTAAAATTCATAATGGTTTTGACTATTTTTTGGACCATGTAAGTAAAAGTCATGCCGTTTATTCATGCCCTGAAATATGCTCCAAATCTGCAATATTTCTTTCAATTTGATTGTCATGTAGATCGTTTACTTTCGCAGGGGCCTATATGAGTCATTCTCACTCGCAAAGTGTACCTATGCTGTTAGTAGATCTTGAATGTACCTGTAATGATCAGCCACCAATCCCAAACTCCGAAATGGAATTTATTGAAATCTGTGCCGTAGTTGGGATGTTAAGTCAGAAGGGATTTGAGGTCATAGATAAACGTCAACTCTATGTGCAACCACAAGGGCCCTCAACGTTATAGAGCTTCTGTACGAGTCTTACTGGAATTCAGCAAGTTCAGGCGGATACAACGCCTCCACTAGATAACGTCATTGAATCTTTCAAAGACTGGATTTCTCAGTCTGAAATCTCTGCCTGGGGAAGCTGGGGTAAATTTGATCAACGACAGTTCACGATCGAAACAAATAGTAAAAATTACCAGCACGATCAATAACTGCGCAATCTGGATCAAGCATCCCGTGAAGGATTAGACATGTGCTCCGTGAGTTTCACCAATCATCTAAATGGTGACGAAAACCTAAAGCGAGAACAACGCCGACATGCCCGCTACATCAACAGCGGCATGATGGTCACGCTGACTGGCGCGGTCGTATCTGATGCACTTAGCGGCTGTCTGTTGCGCTAAGCACTATTTAAAAAGAGGGCAGCTCACTCAAATACTTGCTGCCGTTTATGCCTTCTGGCTGGCAACATCGAAAAAGTGGCCGCAAGCGCTATGTCGCCGAACTGCACAGAATGCAGCTGAATCAGGCACGCAGCCCCAAAGCACTGTTATCCCAGTTATTGGTCATCGGTGCTCTGCAAAACAGACTCCTCGCGCCCGCTTTTGCCTATGCTAGAGTTTTCGGTAATGATTATATTTTGCGATTAATTGAAGCCGAGCTTTGTTCAAAGTTAACCTTTAATGAGGTCCGGCCGGCAAAAGTGTTGGATTTAGCCACTTCGCCTGTAACTAATTGATTTAGTTAATAATATTCTTCATTTATCTTTTGCAGATTGATAACCATTTTCCTTGTCAGTTGGTTCACCAGT
>NZ_JAHKRS010000010.1 GCF_018863235.1 Pseudomaricurvus albidus | reverse complement strand
CACGCCGGAATTCGGGAGGGTGCTGCCTTCGGGTTGCTTTCTTCTTTCCTGCCTTTTCTGTCATGGTTCACCTCTGTAGCGTAGCTTACTCGCTTAGCAGGGTGTCCATCATTGGTGGGCAGGATCATCCGGCTGGCTCATTGCCGTCCTTTCTTTACTTATTCAAACAAGGCTTTGGAACATACGTTTAGAAGATATTGATGTCAAGCTGGTATAAAGCCTCACCTCACCTGCAAGCACGCCGTCAACGGGAATCAAGAACACAAAAACAGGGAGCCAGACCCGATGATTCATCTGATATGAAAGAGTACTTTAGCGTCAATTTTTTAGACTGTTTTATTATCTGCCCGACTGTCTGAATAGCCCTGCGGAGTAAGCTTCGTGAACAATTTACCGACGACTTTAAAAACACCTTTGAAATTAATACGTTAGCTCTCCCCCATAAATCGGATGAAATACAACCAGATTGAGTTACTTTTACAGACTAAAATGACAGGCTTTCAACCCCCTCTTCAAGAAGGTATGTTTTGATCATAACCAATAAATTTTATTCACCCATTATCCAGACAAAGACCAAACACAACATCAAGGTTTTGAAATCACAATAGAAAATTAATCAAGACTCAGAAAACGGAAGGTAACACCACATGGCCACTACAAGCCCAAGTTCGCGCGCCATTATCGGGGAATGGTATCAGGATATCGTCGAAAATCTGTATTTTGAGGTTGTTGCTCTCGACACCCGATCAGGGACGGTCGAATTACAGTATCTCGACGGTGAAGTTGGCGAAGTTGATTTGGACACCTGGTCTGAAATGTCTTTGATTCCGGCATCTCCCCCCGAAGATGCCAGTGCCGCCTTTGAAATGTCCATGCCAAACAGCTGGAACGACGAATCGAATCTGAACCCTTGTAACTGGAACGACCCTTTAAACCAGATTGAACCCGATCTGTTTCAGGGTTCGGACGAGCTTTAAGGGTCTGCGTGACCTCAAGGCAGTTGTGCCCGGCAAGCCAGATGATCTTTTAGAATATCGCGCACCTCTTGGACACTATCCACCACACTGAAGAGAGCCAACTCTTCCGTGTCGATACACTTCTGCTCAACCATGGCACCCTTCATCCAGCTCAAAAGTCCCTGCCAGTAGTCTCTCCCGAGCAACACAATAGGAAACGGCTCTACTTTTTGAGTCTGCACCAGTGTTAATGCCTCAAATAACTCGTCCATTGTCCCGAAACCTCCGGGAAATATGACGAAACCAACAGCATTTTTCACGAACATGAACTTTCTGACAAAAAAGTATCGAAATGTGAGACTGACATTCTGATAAGGGTTTGCACCCTGCTCTCTCGGGAGAGTGATGTTTAACCCTACTGAGGAGCCATCACGCTCAAAAGCGCCTCGATTTGCACCTTCCATAATGCCCGGGCCGCCTCCGGTTATGACCGGAATCCCTTCTTCTGCCAGTAACTGCCCCAATTCCCGAGCCAGTTGATAATAGTGACTGCCCTCCCTAAATCGGGCACTTCCGAAGACCGTAACTGCCCCCTTGAGCTTGATCAGCTGCTCAATACCATCAACGACTTCCGACTGAATACGCAGCACCCGCCACGCTTCAGGCATTTTTGCATCAAGCATAAAACCTCCTGAACCGAATTTAAATTCTCCTGAAAACAAGGAGTTACGGAGCATTTATCCTAAGTATAGTTAACTTCACCAAAAAAACTTGCACAGTGCCAAACACTGTATATAATCACAGTCACTGTATAAAAAATCAGGAAAGGCAAGTTCTTATGATCAAGCTCACCTCAAGGCAGGAAGAAGTTCTCAATCTGATCAAACGCAATATTGAAGATACCGGCTACCCGCCCACCCGTGCTGAAATCGCAAAAGAGCTTGGGTTTAAATCCGCCAACGCGGCAGAAGAACATCTGAAGGCCCTGGCACGTAAAGGCGCTATCGAAATGGTTGCCGGTGCATCTCGGGGAATTCGCCTGCCAGAAGAAACAACAGGCATTCCTGTTGTGGGTCGTGTCGCTGCCGGTAGTCCAGTATTGGCCACGGAACATATCGAAGAATACTGCAGCATCCCTCATGACTTTTTTTCTCCAAGCGCCGACTTTTTGCTACGTGTTACCGGTGAAAGCATGAAGAACGTGGGCATTATGGACGGCGACCTGCTGGCTGTTCACAAGACCGATCAGGTTCGCAATGGCGATATTGTGGTAGCCCGTATCGAAGATGAAGTCACAGTGAAACGCTACCAGCGCAAACGGGGCTCCCACCTAATTGAGCTTTTCCCCGAAAACGAAGAATTTAACGTCATTGAGGTGGACTTGAAGGATCAGGACTTTGCCATCGAAGGCCTAAGCGTAGGGGTGATCCGGAGGGATTAATCCCTCCGAGCATCCACACTCGGACACCTCGGCGTTATCAAATACCTCTATCAACAGCCGCAAATCACAGACTGGAGAACATAATGCCTACTGCAAGACAACTTCAACCTGCCATAAACGCACAGGAAAATACATCTGCTGCCGGCTCCGGTCATGGTGTGTTTCAACCTGTTGATACTCAGACTCAGGCAACTAACAGCTCCGGAATCACGGAACTGGTACTTACCCAGCACAGCCCTGACGCACAAATGCTGCTACTGCCGATGCTCGCGCACCTGAGTCGCAACGCTGAGCGCTGGATCACCTGGATTGCAGACGCCCCAGTGGACAGAGAGGTGCTTGCGTCTTACGGTGTGGAAACCGACAAGGTACGCATCATTCGAAGCAATTGTGATGAATCGACTCGCTGGATTTTATGGGAAGCACTGAATACAGGTACCAGTCACACAGTGATTGCCTCACTGGATGAGTTGAGTGAAAGCGTGTTTTCTCATTTGGAATCAGCGGCACAAGCGGGTAAGAGCCGGGCATTACTGATCCGGTATCGGTAAATTGAGATTTTGGATGCTTTAAGGTTCTATTTGGCCAGATGTCTTTATATTACCACCAGCCGGAACGAAGAGAAGTCAGCAGGAAACTGCGAAGACAAGTAAGAAACTTAGTGTAACGTACGCTGCTCGGGCTCCAGCTCGAACTCAGCGTAATTTTGCTCAGCCAGATCCCCGACCGTTTCGAGTCCAGCTTCAATCATCGCCTTAACAACATCAAAGCGGGCTTCTTTCAGGAATTCTTCGGCTTCTTTAGAGAATTTGATGCACACCAGCGGCTCACTTTCGTCCTCACCTGCGCGACGCAAACCGACACCTCCGTCAGCTAGCTCGACAATTTCGTACAGGGCGGAAGACATAACAACTCCAAAAGAAGAAAAACATGCCAAAGGAGTTGATCAGCAGGTGTTCCCCTGTCTGCCCAAGCCAATGCAATCAAATAAGAAGGGTGGATTCTAACATTTTTCCGGTACGGAATTCCAATTCGGCCGCCCCCGTGACCTGCAAACTCCCGGTTCGCAGATTATTCTCGTGATCTAAAGCAGCTAAATGACACCTGAATAGGCAGAGGAAAGCCAATAACAGCTCTGATCAGTACTCTTCGAAAGACAGGCGCTGACGTTCAACCAATTGAGACAACTCATTCAAGAATTGCTTTACTCTCTCTATGGTTACCTCTGAAGTACCAACGGCCCTATCAGCAGCAATAATATGAGGCCCTGGAGATGCTGACGGCCCCTGAACTGTAGGGTTAAGAATCTCCCGCTCTGCAGCAAAAAGCGGTGCAATCCATTTCTGCCCCCTCAGTTCCTCAACGCCGGCACCAGCCGGGGCAGCGTCTACCAGATCCAGAACCTGATAAATTCTTTCCGGGGTTGTCACTGACAAGTTGTATGCCAACTCTCTTAAATACAAACGACAGGCAATAGCCAGATGCACCAAAGCTCCCTGAAGCAATGCTTCCTCCTCCTGTCGCCCAACCCTTTCAGAGGCATCGAGCCACTGCAAGCTCATACGGCAATGGGACAATTTCTGCTGCACTCTTGGTTGGTATGGATTACTCATGGCGGACCTTCCATCTCAGACAATACAATGAACATTGTGGGCATACATACGCGGCTCTGAGTCTGTAGGAAAACAATTAACTACAGACAACACTGCGCTACTGACAACGCTCCATTTCAGCTGCCAGAGCATTTGATCCTCTAGCTTTCAATTCAGTTATTACCTTCGCCCTATCCTCTGCTGGGCGGTTCTGGCTGAGTTTGTAAGTACAATGAATATCGCTGATCTTAATTTCAACACCAACGATAGCGTTCAGCATGGCCTTATTATATTCCGGTTCCCATGATTGAGTCAGGCCTGACTCATATTTTCGGGTTAATGTATCAACGACACTTTTAAGCTTATCGGTATCACTAAATACTCTTCCCTCACCATAAAGGCTCAGAGATTGATAGTTCCAGGTAGGGACTCCCGGTGATGTATACCAGCCAGGCGAAATGTAATCGTGAGGCCCCTGAATACTGATCAAAAGCTCTTGCCCTTCAAGCTCAATATGCTGAGGGTTATTTTTAGCTAAATGACCATAGAGCCTGGTTTTATCATCAGAAAGTAAAAATGGCATATGGGTCGAAAACAGTCTGCCATCAACTTTCGAAATCAACTGACCAAAACCATTCGTCTCGATAAAGGCGTACGCTTCTTCCCGATCCGAGACCTGGAAGTATTTAGGGGTGTACATAGCTTTTCCTTAAATGACCAAGCTGTTGACATTGGCCAAAACGAAAAGTGGCGCTCTAAGCGCCACTTATCTTCATTCACTGATTTGGTTGCCGGTCTATATGTTTACGAGGCCTTAGTTGCTTTTTTCTTCTTGGCAGGCGCCTTACTCTTGCTGCCTTTGGTCGTCACAACCCAGCCACCATTTTCATAGAAGGCCTTCCATCCAGTGGCCTTGCCTTCAATCTCGGATTGAACGTACTGCTCCTTGGTTTTACGACTGAAACGAACCAGTGTCGGGTTACCCTCATCATCCTCGGTTGGAGCTGAGAAAAGAAAGCTGTACTTGGGATCGATCTCTGATTTGTGAGGAAGCAACTCGGAAACCAAAGGTGCGCGTGTCTCACGGTTTTTAGGAAATTGACTCGCGGCAAGGAACAAACCCGATGCACCATCTCTTAAGATGTAGTGATCCTCGACTTTCTGGCACTGTAATTCAGGCATCGGAACCGGATCCATTTTCGGCGGCGCGGCCTCACCGTTTTTCAACAGCTTGCGGGTATTCTTACAATCTTCACCGGTACAACCGAAGTATTTACCGAAACGTCCGGTCTTCAGTTGCATCTCCTTACCACACTTGTCGCATTCCAGGGTCGGACCATCATAACCCTTGAGCTTAAAGGAGCCCTTTTCAACTTCAAAACCCGGGCAATCCGGATTGTTACCACAGATATGCAGCTTGCGAGATTCATCCAGCAGATAGCTGTCCATTGCCGTGTTACACAGCTTACAACGACGCTTATTACGTAACTGCTTGGACTCGGCTTCATCGTCCTCATCCGCATTGACCGCCTCATCTCCAGACACGAGATTCATCGTCGATTTACAACGCTCTTTCGGAGGCAATGCATAGCCGGAACATCCCAGGAAGACCCCGGTTGTCCCTGTGCGAATCTGCATTGGTCTGCCGCAAGTGGTACAGGGGATGTCGGTTTCTGTTGGCTCATTCGGGCGCATACCGCCCTCATCATTTTGAGCATTCAGCAGTGTTTCGGAGAAGTCTTTATAGAACCGGTCCAGCAGACTGTGCCATTCGACCTTGCCGTCAGCGACATCATCCAATGACTCTTCCATGTTGGCGGTAAAGCTGTAATCCATTAGATCGGTGAAGCTTTCAGTCAAGCGTTCGGTGACGATATCACCCATTTTATCCGCATAAAAACGACGTTTGTCCACATGCGCATAACCACGATCCTGAATTGTGGAAATAATGGAAGCGTAAGTGGAAGGGCGACCAATACCACGCTTTTCAAGCTCTTTTACCAAACTGGCCTCGGAATAACGCGCAGGCGGCTTGGTGAAATGCTGATTCGGATCTATCTCTTTCAGTGTCATGGTATCGCCAACCGCCAGCTCTGGCAGGACCACATCTTCGTCCTTTTTACCCGCAGGCGGCTGTACCTTAAGAAAACCATCAAAACGAATAACACGACCGCGGGTCTTCAACTCGTAATCACCGGCGGTTACTGTCAGAGAGGTACTGGTAAATTCAGCGGGCGTCATTTGACAGGCTACAAATTGTTGCCAGATGAGGGTGTACAAGCGTTCAGCATCACGCTCCATACCCTTGAGCTGGGTAGGCTTGGTTGTTACAGAAGAAGGACGAATAGCTTCGTGCGCTTCCTGTGCGCCCTCTTTGCTGGAGTAACTGTTAGCAGACTCTGGCAAATAAGGTTTTCCGAATTGCTCGAGAATAAACTCACGGCAGGATTCGACGGCCTCTTTACTCAAATTGGTTGAGTCCGTACGCATATAAGTAATATAACCAGCCTCATACAAGCGCTGCGCAAGCATCATGGTTTTCTTGACACTGAAACCCAACCGGGTACTCGCTGCTTGCTGTAAGGTCGATGTGATATACGGTGCTCCGGGCTTGGACTTGGTAGGCTTGTCTTCCCGAGCGCTGATGCTGTAAGCGGCTTTCTTCAGCGCCTCAACGGCAGCCATGGCGTCTTTTTCGCTCAGGGGTTTGAAGGCTTCCCCTTTGCAGCGTTTAACTTCAAAGCGAACATCATCGCCACCGGCAGACTTAAGGTCGGCAAAAACATCCCAGTACTCTTCCGGTATAAATGCACGAATTTCACGCTCACGCTCGACCACAAGACGTACTGCAACTGACTGCACCCGACCTGCGGACAAGCCACGCGCAACCTTTTCCCACAATAGCGGAGATACCATATACCCCACCACGCGATCCAGGAAACGTCGGGCTTGTTGAGCGTTTACCCGATTCTGGTCGATGGGTCCCGGCTGCTTAAAAGCTTCCTGGATGGCGCTTTTGGTAATCTCATTAAAAACTACCCGACGGTAACGGGATTCATCACCACCGATTGCCTTCTGCAAGTGCCAGGCAATGGCCTCTCCCTCTCTGTCCAAGTCCGTCGCGAGATAGATTGTGTCTGCTTTTTCTGCGAGTTTTCTTAATTCATCAACAACTTTTTCTTTGCCGGGCAAAATTTCGTAATGGGCTTCCCAACCATTTTCAGGATCGATACCCATACGCTTGATCAGCTGTTCTTTGGCTTTTTTACGTTTATGGATCACCTTTTCTTCAGGTGATAGCTTACGGGTGATAGCAGCTTGACGCGCCCTTTCTTTAGGATCGACTGTGCTTTTTGCTCCACCACTGGTAGGCAAATCCCGGATATGACCGACACTGGACTTAACAATAAAGTCATTGCCGAGGTATTTGTTGATTGTCTTCGCTTTTGCGGGTGATTCAACAATAACTAAGGATTTGCCCATATCTTCCTTCTATTTATACGTACAGTTACCGGCTTTTATGAACCGCTAACCATTAATTCTTTACTACCTGACGCTTACCGATGGTCAGTGCCTGTTCAATAATGCGTCTTGGGAGACGTGGCCAATCTAGCGCCGGCCTCAGGATGCGCATGTATAATTGCTAGCTGCCTGAGGGTCAAGCCATCTTGAGGATTTAAGTGCAAAAAGTCGAAAAAACCAAATTTTTAAGGCCAATTCTTACTTTATCCTTGCCAGACCACACCTTCCCGACTCTCTGAGCTGTTGCTCTTTTTTAGAGATAGCACAGTTTAAGGGCGATTGAAAAGACCTGGCTGCAGTAATAAAAGAGCGACACATCACCCAGCTCCACTAAAGATCCCTGCAATCAGGCCGCTAAATCAGGTATTAGGGACAATTCACTTTCAAGATATCACTATGTCTTCACTGACTTATCTGTTCATTTTCTGCGCACTCGCTACCGGCTCTCTCATTGTCGTCAGCATTGTGAACGAAAAGGAAAATCGTCGGCGAATTGTGCAGCAAAAACTGCGTCAACTCCGCTTTCAGGTACAGGATATGGAAGAAGTTGTGCTTGAAATAGACCGACTTGTCGAAAACCGTCTCATAGCCAAACTGCTTAATGATGAGATACTGGAAAAAGTACTGGCTATGAAACAGGCTCACCCGGACACGGGCTATCTGAATGCCATTCACCAGACCGCTTTGGCCCGTCTTGAACAATACGAAAGCGACCTGGCTACAGCACAAAAGCCTGCTCTGGACAGACGTAAACACAGTGACGCGCAGATTGCTCGCTCGAAAAGAACCGTCGAAGAAGCCGGCCTGATTCTGAGGCGACAACAAAGTAGCGGGAAGATCACACTGGAAGATCTGGAGCCACTGATGTCTGATCTTCGCTGGGCTCACCTGATGATTGATGTGATCTCACACATTGGTCAGGGCTACAAAGCCATGCGACGTCGGGATCTTCTATCAGCACACGCTTTTTATAAAAAAGCGCAACAAATGTTGATTCAGTCTTCCCATCCTGACCCTCGCCGACAGGATTTCATCAAGGAGATTTCGGACGTTCTCAATAACAGACGCAACGGGTTTTCCCCTCGCCTTATGCCGGAAATTCACTCAATCCAGAGCGAAAACTCAGGGTCTGCAAATGATGACGACTCACTTTTTAGTGCATTGAGCACCACATCCATTGCCGGGCCAGAAGAAGAGGAAAGCAACCGCAGCCTTGATAATCTGGATGCCCTGCCAACCTAATCTCTATCTTGCTTACTGTTTTTTCACAACGATCCTCAGAAGCTAGCGGCCAAAACCTGCCAGCTCTCCCGAAGTCCGTTGAAGCCAGGCATTGATCTCATCCACTACGCCCTCTCCCCCCAACTCATTCCAGTAACAACACAGCCCCTGAGGCCCGGAGGCGATGGCAATAATTCGCTCTGGAACAGTATCAAGACTTTGCTCCAAAGCAGTCAGATTCACACCTTCAGCCTTTTTATTCCAATCCCAGCGACCGCTGAAGTGCAGACCATGCTCGTACTTCTTTTTCACCAGCACCCAGGCATGCTGTGCGTCTTTTTTATCAGCCCAAGGCAAGCAGTAACTGGCAATAGTTTTCGTCCTGCCGTCACTCTCGGCCCCTTCAGGGTACTGCTGCAGATGCACTCGCAAGCCATGATCAAGTGCCAATTTGCGTAATTTAGCTTCACGACGCTGAGAGGCCGTCGGCTGCATCAATAAAATCGGACCTAAAAACAAGGCTATTGCAGCCAGACATATTGCGACAGGGATCCACATCGATATCGTACCTTTCCGTAACATCAGAACTCCCGCGGACTGCAGCAAAGTTAAAACACTTGAAACAGTAGGGATATTCTCTAGTTTTTTTTAAAACAAGGGTCTAGTATGAACTTTATCTATAACCTGAAACGTTAATAATAAGGCCATAAGTCGGTTTTGTCGGTGATTACGCGCAACTGTCGTAGCCAAATACAGGAGTTAACCATGACAAATTACACTCACATACTCGTCAGTCTGGACCTCAGCGATGAATCACAGCAGGTGCTGGATAGAGCGGTCACTCTCGCCAAAGCCAACAACGCCAAGCTATCGCTTGTCCATGTCGTTGAACCCCTGACATTCGCCTATGGAGGCGATATTCCCGTGGATCTCACGGATATTCAGGAACAGCTTCAAACACAGGCCACGGAGCAACTGGCCACACTAGCCAAACCCCACAACATCCCTGCTGACGCGCAAAATATTCAGGTGGGACAACCCGTCGCAGAAATCCATGATTTGGCTGATCAGCTGGGCGCAGACCTGATTGTGGTCGGCAGCCACGGCCGAAAAGGTCTGGCCCTGCTGCTCGGTTCAACAGCCAATGGTGTACTCCACGGTGCCAAACGGGATGTTCTGGCTGTCAGAGTACAGGATTAAGTTCAGAATGAACGAACGGAGGCTACATAGCCTCCAGTTCATCCCAGCGGGCATATTTAGCTTCCAGCTCTGTCTGAACATCGGACAGCTTTTGAACAACAGCATCGATCGCCTGATGATCTTGCTCATAAAACCCCGGCTCTGCCATTTCAGCCTCAATTTCGGAAACTCGCTCTTCTAGCGACTCGATTTCAGCCGGTAGAGAATTTAATTCTCGCTGGAGCTTGTAGCTTAACTTGGTCTTGGAAGGTGCCGTTTCAGCAGCGCCCCCCCCTTCATTTATGGACGTTTTTTTGTCTTTTTCCTGAGTGTCGACGGGCTTAGCGTTATCCGCTCCGGCTGTAGCTTGCTCAGAATTCCAGCGCCCCCCCTGTCGGATCCAGTCTTCATAACCACCAACGTATTCACGGACCTTGCCGTTACCCTCAAAGGCAATCGTGCTGGTCACTACGTTATCCAGAAATGCCCGGTCGTGGCTGACCAGTAGAATGGTACCGTCAAACTGCGCCAGGATCTCTTCCAGCAGTTCCAGCGTTTCAACATCCAGATCGTTTGTTGGCTCATCCAAAACCAGCAAATTACTGGGCTTACTGAACAGCTTGGCCAAAAGTACCCGGTTGCGCTCACCACCTGAGAGTGCCTTCAAAGGGGTTCTGGCCCGGTCACCTGTAAACAGAAAGTCACTTAAATAGCTGATGATGTGACGGGTTCTGTCACCAATTGTGATGCTATCGCGGCCTTCAGAAACATTGTCGACGGCGTTTTTTTCCAGGTCGAGCTGATCACGAAGCTGATCAAAATACGCAATTTCGATATTGGTACCGCACTGCACCTTACCTTCTGTCGGTGTCAGCTGGCCCAGTATGATTTTCAACAAGGTACTCTTTCCGGCACCATTGGGGCCAATAAAGCCTATGCGATCTCCCCGAATGACCGTAGATGTAAAACGATCAATGACCCAGGCAGCCTCATCGGAGAAACGATGACTGACATTTTCAAGCTGGGCGACCAATTTGCCAGACAAACCTCCAGCATTGATCTCAATTTTGGCATTACCCTGTCTTTCCCGACGCTCTGAACGCTCCACCCGCATCGCTTTCAGCGCCCGGACACGACCTTCATTGCGGGTTCTGCGCGCCTTGATCCCCTGACGAATCCAGCTTTCTTCCTCGGCAAGACGTTTGTCGAACAAGGCATTATGGCGCTCCTCTTCCAGTAATTGTTGCTCCCGGAACTCCAGAAAACTCTTGTAGTCCCCATGCCAACTGCGGATGTGTCCGCGGTCAAGCTCAACAATATCGGTCGCCAGGCTTTGCAGTAAGGACCTGTCGTGGGTGATAAACACCACTGCACCACGGAACTCCAGCACCTGCTTTTCAAGCCATTCAATGGCCAATACATCCAAGTGGTTGGTAGGTTCATCAAGCAACAATAAATCCGGCTCAATCACCAGGGCTTTTGCCAGAGCCACCCGACGACGCCAGCCTCCGGACAACTCAGCCATAGTCTTGTCTGCCGGCAGATCCAGTTTTGTGATCACCGTTTCGACTCGCTGTTGCAGGCTCCATCCGTCCTGACTGTCGATGCCTTGCTGCACTCTCGCCAGTTTGTCCAGCGCACCTTCTTCTTCGATGTGTGACAACAGGCGGTGATATTCCGCCAATAGTGCCCCAACTTCATTCAGGCCACTGGAAACCACATCGTACACACTCAAGTCATCGGCTTCCGGAAGATCCTGTTCCAAACGAGCCACCTTCAGGGTGGGCTGTCGCCATACACTCCCGTCATCCAAAAGCACATCGCCTGACAACACCTTCAGAAGGCTGGACTTTCCTGCCCCATTACGCCCAATCAAACAGACCCTTTGTCCTTTGTCGATGGACAGATCGATACCGTCCAGCAAAATCCGGGTGCCGTAATGCAAACTGGCTTTTTTCAATTCAATCAAGGACATATTTTGTACTACCTGAAACGTAATAATCGGTGCCTGAACCTGTTCAATTTCTGCTCACTTCAAGGAGCAGACGACATCAGGGACGCCATACTACCTGCAAAGCCACGGCAAAGCACCTGTAGCCCAATGAAGGCAGAAAAATCAACAATCCCACACCCAAAAAGCAGAGCCAAGTGCCAAAAAAGAAGACCCACCCGCTTTTAAAATATTATTGATGAACTTTTTCACACTGACATGGACTATAAAAACGTACTATGCGGCATTACTCGCTGGCGAAGGATACATCTACGGCAGCAAGCCAGTCTTATGACCATAAAAACCTGAAATGAAAACTGACAAGTGCCTTACCAATAACTAACATCTATCATAGGCAATATCTGGTTCACCAATAGCGGCCAGTTAAGCGGCTTTCAACCACGCACGACTCTGAGAATTATAGGTATATGAGTCCATTGAAATACATGAACAGCCATCTGGGCATCCCCACACTCCCGGCAAGCGAAATACCTCATCGCAAACACATTCAGCGAGCCGTACTCATCAGTCTTTGCTCTTTGTTGGGAGCAATGCCGGCATGGAGCGCAGAGGAAACCTCGGCCTCGCAGACCACTGAATCATCATCCACTCAGATTTCAACCACCGAGTCATCCGAGCCCAGTGCGGCAATCCCCAGTCGAACCGAGGCAGAGATTGCTGCAGCTAAACTGGCTTTGGAAAAACAAAGGGCTGATTACAAAAGCGCCCGCATTGCACTACGGCGTGGCCAGTTAACCACGTACAGAGAATACCGCGACCGCCTGAACACCTACCCTCTGGTGGTTTACCTGGATTATTACGAACTGCAGAGAAATCTGGAACGACGCCCATCCGAAGAGGTAAAGCACTTTTTGGATAGCAACCAAAACTCTTACTTAAGTGATCGGCTTCGTACCAACTGGCTAGAAGTATTAGCAAAGCAGTCCCGCTGGACTGAGTTTCAGGAGTTTTATGACCCCCGCATTGCCACCACAGAACTCCAATGCCAGGCACTTCAGTCTCGTCTCACAAAGGGAGACGACAGCGCACTACAGGAAGTAGAACCACTGTGGAATGTCGCCGAGTCACAGCCGAAAGAGTGCGACCATCTGTTTGATCTATGGATGCAAGCCGGAGGCCTGACACAAGAAATCGCCTGGAGCCGCTTCCAGAAAGCACTGGATGCCGGCAAGACGTCACTCGCTCAATACATTTCCAGGAAATTCACCCCCCCATACAACTCTGCCGCTGCCCTGGCCATCGAATTGAGACATGCTCCTCATATCATTCGTCATCATCGTCGATTCCAGGTCAAGAACCCGGCCATGCGTGATGTGATCGTCTACGGCCTGTCCCGTTACGCTCGCCAGAACCCTGTCCGGGCCGTGAAAGAATGGCAGCACTACGACAGACGGCAAGACTTTACGTCCGAGCAACGCCTGAAAGTTCAGGAAAAGCTGGCCATTGAACTGGTAAGAGACGACCAACACGAAGCTGCGGATAAATTGATGGCCAATGTGCCACAAATTACTGACACTTATGTCGCCGAGAGACTGATCCGCGAATCGCTGAAAAGGATGGACTGGGCACAGGTTTATCGTTACCTGGACCAGTTACCAGTTGAGGAACAAAAAACTGAGCGCTGGCAGTACTGGCGAGCCCGTGCTCTTGAGCATATGGATATTAAAGCCGAAGGTAACAACGATCCTCAGCAAATTTACAGTCAGCTTGCTAACGAACGCAGCTTTTATGGATTTCTTGCAGCAGATCAGCTTGAACGCCCCTATAAGCTAAGCGACATTCCTGTCTCACCATCCCCAACGGTTATCGCGGCTGTTGCAAACAATCCCTCTCTGGTCAGGGCAAAAGAGCTGTATGAGATTAAGGATTTCCTTAACTCGAACCGCGAGTGGTATTACATGGGGCAGAATTTCTCGACAAAAGAAGAACATCTCGCGGCAGCCAAGCTGACCGATTCGTGGGGCTGGCACCAGAAAACCATTATTTCCCTGGCAACCGTTAAGGCCTGGGATGACCTCAAACTCAGATTTCCGCTGGCTTACAACAAGCAGTATTTCACTGCGGCCAAAAAGAACCAGGTGTCTCCGCTGCTGTTGTTTGCCATAAGCCGCCAAGAGAGTGCCTTTTATGCCAGAGCCCGCTCACCGGCGGGCGCAATGGGCTTAATGCAACTGATGCCGGCTACCGCAAAGCAAACTGCACGTAAGGCCGGAGTCAGGTACCACAAGAACGACCTCTATCAGCCCGACACCAATATTTTGCTAGGCAGCGCCTATATCACAGAATTACTGGATCGATTTAACGACAACCGGATTTTGGCTACAGCGGCATACAATGCTGGTCCGCATAGAGTGAATCAATGGCTCAAGCGGTCTGACGGCCAACTGCCCTATGATGTGTGGATTGAGGTGATTCCCTTTAAAGAGACCCGAAAGTACGTACAGAACGTACTCGCTTACTCGGTCATCTACGGCTACCGAACCGGTACCGTTCCTCCGATGTTAAGCGCGAAAGAAAATCAAAAAATGCTATAACTCTGACCACCTGCTGACACAGCCTTTGGTATCCACCCAAAAGCCCAAAGGCTGCTGTGATGCTGTCAAACCCAGACAGTGCTTTTATTCAGACCAAACGTCCAGACTGAATCTGTTCACGCAAAAAGTTCTGCACTTTTTGCGCAAGCTCATCAGGCTGGAACTTGGATAGGAAATCGTTACACCCTACTTTTTCGACCATAGCCTGATTGAAACTGCCCGATAATGACGTGTGCAGAATCACGTGCAGGTCTTTTAAAGCCGCATCCGAACGCACTTCATGGGTGAGGCGATATCCGTCCATTTCTGGCATTTCCGCATCTGTCACCAGCATCAGGTATTCACGGGGAATATCCACGCCATTGCGAGCTTGCTCTTTCAGGCGATTTAAAGCTGTTAAACCATCCGGGCAATACTCGGTTTCGATTCCGATATTTGACAAGGTAGCACTGGCCTGCCGATAGGCGGTTAAGGAATCATCCGCCATCAGAATTTTAAGCTCTCTGGACAGCGCAAAATCAACAAGATCACGATCGAGAACATCTTCCGATACGCTGGTTTCATAAGGGACGATATCCGCCAATACTCTTTCAACATCGAGAATCTCAACGATGTCGTCATCCATGCGCGTAATCGCCGTCAGAAAGTGGCTCCGACCGGCCCCTTTTGGTGGCGGCAATACCAGTTCCCAATTAAGGTTAACAATACGATCCACAGCGCCCACCAGAAACGCCTGAATACTGCGATTGTACTCAGTCACAATCAGATTACAGTCTTCGCGATTCCTCAAAGGCGGTCCGCCAATGGCAGCACTGAGATCAATCACCGAAATCGTTTGATTGCGCAGATGGGTGACCCCCACCACATGGGGACAACTGTGCGGCAGAGCTGTTAACTTCGGGAGTTTGACGACTTCTTGAATCTTAAAAACATTCAGCGCAAACAATTGACGTCCGGCTAACCTGAACATCAACAGCTCAAGACGGTTTTCTCCAACCAGCTGGGTACGTTGATCCACCGTTTGCAATATTTTTGACATAGAGCGCGCCTTTGACTTGATTCAAAATAGGACTATCAAGATGCTTTAAACACCTTGTAACGTCATCGGCCAAAGACTGAAAAGCTTAAACAGAAACCTGAAACATCCCAAATCACCTACCGCAGGCTAATCCGCCAGTAACTCAGCTAACTGCTCCTGACTGAACGGCCATCCCAGCTCCTGGCCGGAATCTTCCCTTTGAACCACAGGAATCCGGATCCCGTAGCGTTCTACCAATTGATCGTCATCGGCAATTTCAATCTCGTGCAACCGATAACCAAAATGTTGCATAACGGGCCACGCCAAAGCCTTGGCGTCTTCACACAGGTGGCAGCCCAGGGTTGTATAGAGAAACAGGGTCTTTTGCATAAACGGACAAACGTCGGAAAAGGAAATGTGGATTTTAGCAAAGCCCGCTACTCACACCAACTTAACGTCACTTGAGGCAAAAACTCACCACAGAAAGGTTTCACTCATGGGGAAACGGGTACTGTGGCCAGTGATCAGTCTTGCTTGGCCAGCAAAGACGCTGTCAATTGTTGCAACCTTGCATCTCCATGATCAAAAACCTCGCTGATCCTCACCAGCAACTCTTCCGGCTGCTGAAACACGGAGGCCATCTCCAGCGACTGTTGTAACCCCAGAGCGAAATCGGCCAAAGGCTTCAAACTGTGGCTCATATTCCCGCTGTCTGTGCCCGCAAAGGATTGAACTTGACCATAGGTCTGTTGCAAACGATGGGCAGAAGGATGATTGAGACCCTGAATAAACTGACTGATTTCCTGACGGTCATATCCGAGGGATTGAGCGTACTCAAAGGCCTCCGGCCCACCACTGTGCTGGAATTTTTCTGATATGCCGGAAAACTGATCCAACAGGCTTGCCACTGACGCAAGATCACCTTCAGGCAGAGATTCTGATGCAGAGAGGCTGTATCGATCACGGATTTCGGAGTAATCCAGCAATGCCTCAACGCCCTGCAGTTGATTCAAGATGGATTGGGATAATCCATTTTGGTTACTCAAAACCTGAATGTCCGCTGTGACACCCTCTTTGGTGATCAGAGAAAAACTAAAATCCCGATCCACATTGATCGCAGAGCCAGCACCTGCAGCCCCCTCCACGAACTGATCCTGTAACGCTTCACTTCCGCTTAACAGGTTATCGAAGGTCAGCTGCAACTCTTGATTCAGCTCTGGAGTCATCAGCCCCATCTCTTCCAACTGCTGGCTGGCCTGAGTAAAACCCAGTTTCACACCCTCCAATCCAGCCTGCAGTCGAGAAGCCAATTCCTCGGCCGTAGCACCGTCTTCCATGTCGCGTTTTAACTGAGCCTCAATAAACCCCAGTATGGTATTTGTTGTTTCTTGAATTCTCGCAGTGCTACCGGATAAGGGAGACACTTCCGTATCCGCCCCGGAAACGTTAGTGGATGAATCCACAGCGGATGTCTGCTGAAGGGCTTCATAGCGCTCTGAGCGAATAAAGATGGCGGAAGGAGTGGATACGCCCTGACCGAGCCCTGCCTGAGGCTCTGTCTGCTCAGCGGCAGATTTCACAGGCTGGGCACCTGCCGATGAGTTCAATACCCCAAGGGATACACTGGATGAAACAGGCGTTAACACAAGATCCTCTTCTGTATGAAAATAGGTTTAATACCCTATTAACGGCAGAAGCAGGAATAACTTAATGAGGATTTATCTTTACGGTATCACGGCCTAATTTGACTGATACTGCTCGCCAGTCAGATTAGGCCGTTTTGCCAAGCCAGATAGACACCACCGCCAATGACCACCAGTAAAATCATTCCGGTAAGAATCCCCGCCGACGACGATTTGGCTGTTGGTTCAATTGTTTCTACCGCAGGATCCAGGCTGGGCGATGCTTGACGGCCAGTCTCAGGGCGTCGGACCGTATCAGCCGCACGAGGGCCCTGCGCCGCAGACGATGATTTTGCACCTGAAGCCCCTGTGGGTTTTGGCGGAGACGGACGGGGCCCACCTCTCGGAACAGTCCGCAGAGTGGTTTTATCGAGATCATCAGAAGGACCAATAACACCAAAACTCAGAGTGTCAAACCGCAAGTCATCCCCGCGTTTGACTCTGGACTCGGTCACCCGACGACCATTGACGAAAGTGCCGTTGGAAGATCCGAGATCTTTCACATACATCAGCCCCTCTCTGACAATCAGCTCGGCATGACGGCGGGAAAGATGTGCTGCTGCCAGGGTGATGTCACATTCATTGGAGCGGCCGACTACAGTATTCGACTTTACAGGGAACACACGATTCGCAAGCGCTGAGTGATTTGCCTTGAGCGCCCAGCCCGTTGTTTCCATCTGGCGAGGGATGGTCGGTGTAAGCTGTGTCTCCTGCTTGGGATCGATAATCTGTAATTCGGTATCGCCAATACGAATACCGTATTGTGGTCGCAGAATAACCAGCCGTCCCTTTGGTACTGGTTTGCCGTTAATAAACGTGCTGTCGGAATCGTTCAGTAACAAAAAGTGCAGCTGTTCATAATTTACTCGAATTTCCGCATGAACATCGGCTACTGAAGGATCATCCAACACAAGATCACAGCCGGTATTACGCCCGATTGTCACTTTAGGCTCAACAAGCCACACCGCATTTTGTTTATTATTGGTAAAGCGGAGCTTGAGCATAGACGGTCGTTCCCTAATTACAAATGTCTCAAAATGCGTTCGATAATGCATAAAAGCCTTTAGTCTATCAATAGGTTAGGTGAAATAATTCACTTTATTGCCTGCCAATACCCAGTAATATACGATCTAGGAAACAGGCGGGGTTGCTCTAGTGGTTGGTCATCCTTCGTATCGGTTGAGATTCATATGGGCTCAACAAACTGCCATGTGCAAAATAACAATGCGCGACGATATTTTGACATGCGCCTGAATCACCTTTAGCACGCAAAATGAGCAACACTGAAAAGACCTAACGGACTGATTATGCCGCCATTACAATCCCACTCGGTTACGGACAAGGGACATTACCGAGACAACAACGAGGATTGCTTTCTCAGCAAACCTGAAGAAGGCCTGTGGGCGGTCGCAGATGGCATGGGTGGGCACGAAGCCGGTGAAGTTGCGAGTGCCATTGTCCGACGCACACTCGACGAAGCATCCAGTCGGGGACGCACTCTGGAAAATGCCATTGTCACCTCTCATAAAGCAGTCCTCAAAGCTGCCAGCAAAGGTGAAGGCGTCTCGGGAATGGGGTCTACCGTTGTAGCTCTGAACAGCGACGACAATGATTACCAGGTCTCATGGGTCGGTGACAGCAGAGCTTATTTATGGACAGAAGAACGAGATGGCGGTCGCCTTGAGCAACTCACGGTTGATCACTCCTACGTTCAAATGCTGTTGGCATCCGGTGCCATCGGTGCGGATGAAGTTGACCATCACCCGGACAAAAACATCATTACCCAGTGCATCGGTTCACTGGATACCCCTCAGATCAAAGTGGACACTGTTCGCGGCCAGTGGCAAAAACAGCAATGGATTATTCTCTGCAGTGACGGCCTAACCGATGAAGTGGACAACGCCAGCATTGCCCAGATTCTGTGTCAGGCCCGCAACCCTAGAGAAGCATCACAGGCCCTGCTGAAACAAGCGCTGGATAATGGTGGTCACGACAACATCACCATTCAGGTTATCGAATCTCCTCTGTTTTCACGCAGCCTGCTTTACAAACTGCGCGACTGGTTACCTCGAATCACGGGCCACGACTGGATAGATTTCAGCCTCTATAGCCTGGCACTGTGCAGTGCAGCGCTGATTGGCTACTGGACACTTCGGTAAGTCAGGAAACAAAAAACAAATGCAGATTCCAGGCTATCGAATCATTCGTAAAATCAACCAGGGCGGCATGTCCACCGTCTACCTTGCCATACAACTCAGTGTGGGACGGGAAGTTGCCCTGAAAGTGATGTCCCCTGCCCTCAACGCCGATCCGGTTTTCAGCGAACGGTTTCAGCGCGAGGCCAATATTGTCGGTCAGCTATCACACCCCAACATTGTTTCGATCTACGATATCGGCCGCTATAAAAACCTGAACTACATTGCCATGGATTATCTGGCGGGAGGTTCGGTTCACGACAAGATGAGTTCAGGCCTCAGTGCTACCGAAGCCCTGCGCATTACACAAGAAATAGCCAACGCGCTGGATCACGCCCATGAAAAAGGCTATATCCACCGTGATATCAAGCCGGAAAACATCTTGTTCCGGGAGGATGATACCGCGGTATTGTCCGACTTTGGTGTCGCCAAGACTGTCAGTAGCGCATCAAGAATGACCAACGCCGGTACAGTGGTCGGCACCCCACACTACATGAGCCCGGAACAGGCTCGCGGCAAACCCATTGACGGTCGATCCGATCTCTACAGCCTGGGGGTGGTGTTTTATGAGATGCTTACCGGTAGCGTTCCCTACAAGGCAGAAGAAGCCGTAGCCATTGCCATCAAGCACCTGACTGCGCCCATCCCCAAACTGCCAGCTCAGTATTCGCTGTTTCAACCCCTGCTCAACAAATTGCTGGCTAAAGATCCCGATGATCGCTATCAACGTGGTCGTGAAGTGGTTGAAGCCATTCAAAGCATTCAGGGAAATCGCAACAACACCAACCCTCGATATCTGACTGAGACAGAGCCGACTGCACTGCAAATCATGTCGCTGTTTAAGGCTCTGGTTCTGACCAGTTACGCTGCCATTTCTACCCAGCTGGGCATTTTCGGCCAGTGGTTATTCAGTTGGCGATGGACTCCCCGACGAGGCGTATTTCGGCATCCGAACGTTACGGTGACAGAAATCCGCACCAGTGCTGCCACCGAAGAGGATAACCGTGCAACGGTGGTCTCTACACGGGTTCAAAAAGCAGCACACTACCAATCAATGCAAAATCGCCGCATCGGACAGGTTTTTCGTGGCATTTCCCTGGCCATATTATTAAGCGTCATCTGGGTCGCGATCAGCATGGCCACCACTCGCTTCAACATCCCTTTTAAAGATGCTCTGCCATCAGGGTTTCTTTCAGCAACGGAATTTACTGATTTGTGGGTAAACGGCAAACTGATCGCTCCAGAAGCCGACAGGGCTGCCGACTCAACCACTACGCCCGCAATACCTCAGGCAATTACTCAAACACCGTCAGAAAGCATATTAGCCCCGGATTCTAACGGGATATCTGAAGGCAATGACGTTGAAGCACTACCGGTAACAGAAGCACCGCCTGTTACTCCTGAACCTCCCCGCTATCAGCTGACTGTAGATGCAGCGCCCATAGAAGCACGGGTTCGAATCCTCAACATCCCTGAAGTTTACTATCCAGGGATTCCTCTACTGCCAGGCCGATACCATGTTGAAGTTACCAGCAAGGGTTTCGATCGTTATGAAGAATGGGTAGAACTGACTGACGAAGATAAATCCCTTGAGGTATCCCTGCGAAAAACCCCGGTACCGGGCGCCACCTTCTACAACGATCTGGCTAATGGAAACAAAGGTCCATCAATGGTCATTGTCCCATCGGGAAGCTTTGTTATGGGCAACGCGGGAGACAGCACCACTTCCCCGAGCCACCGAGTACGCTTTAAAAATCCTTTCGCTGTAAGCCAGTATGAAATCACCTTTGCCGATTACGAGCATTTCGCCAAAGCCACAAAGCGCCCTATGCCCAGCGATAATCGCTGGGGCAAAGGCAGTCGCCCGGTAATCAATATTACATGGCAGGACGCCAAGGACTATGTAGCCTGGCTTCGAGATACAACCGGACGCAAGTATCGACTACCAACTGAAGCTGAGTGGGAATACATTGCCCGCGCCAAAACTACAGGCGACTACTGGTGGAGCGGCAGCAGCGAGAAAAAAGCCAACTGTCGCCGTGGCTGTGCGAGTGATTTCAGCAACTTTTTCCGAGCTAAAACAGCCCCTATCGGCACCTATCCCAGCAACCCGTTTTCGGTTTTCGACACCTCGGGAAATGTCGCGGAATGGACTCAGGATTGCTATCAGGATCACTACCTCGGGGCCCCTAAGGATGGCTCAGCGGTTGATCAGGAGAACTGCCAGATGAGAAGTGTCCGCGGCGGTTCCAAAGACAGCAATGTTACCGAGATCAAGAACTACTCGCGGGATAAACGGGACCCTGGGCTCGGGTATGATGACGTCGGGTTCAGAGTGATCGTAGATCTTTATTGATCAAATCACTCCTTGAAAAAGCCTGGTCTTCGGACGGCCGGCGCTTAGGGCTTACCGCCTTCAGACACTTCGTCTCGGTTAAGCCTGCGAAGCCTTTAACTTGCTGATCTGATCCCGCAAACGGGCGGCCTCTTCAAATTCGAGGTTCTTGGCGGCCTGGAACATCTGCTCTTCCAAAGTAGCCACGTGTTTCCAGACATCCCCGGTAGCCAGTTCCGCTTCGTATTTGCCCTGCTTTTCCGCTGCTTTACGGCTATTGCGCTGCGCTCTGGCGCCAGGCACATAGGTGCCTTCCATAATGTCAGTGACGTTTTTACGAATGCCTTGTGGCGTAATACCATGCTTCTCGTTGTGGGCGATTTGCTTGGCCCGGCGACGTTCGGTTTCGTCAATGGAACGACGCATTGACCCTGTAATCTTGTCTGCGTAGAGAATCGCCTTGCCATTGACGTTCCGGGCAGCACGGCCAATGGTTTGTATCAAAGAGCGGTCAGAGCGCAGGAAGCCCTCTTTGTCCGCGTCAAAAATAGCCACCAAAGATACCTCGGGCATATCCAGCCCTTCCCGCAAGAGGTTGATACCCACCAATACGTCAAACTCACCGAGACGCAAATCGCGAATGATTTCTACCCGCTCAACGGTATCGATGTCCGAATGCAAATAGCGCACACGCACACCGTGCTCCTGCAAGTAGTCGGTCAGATCTTCCGCCATGCGCTTGGTCAATACGGTGATCAACACCCGCTCATCCAGTTCGACCCGCTTGTGGATTTCGGACAGCGCATCATCCACCTGAGTGCCGGCTGGACGAACCTCAACTTCAGGGTCGATCAGCCCCGTAGGACGTACCACCTGCTCAACGGTTTGCCCCGCATGTTCTTCCTCATAAGAGCCGGGAGTTGCCGATACAAAAATCGTTTGAGGCGCTAACCGCTCCCACTCATCGAAACGCATGGGACGGTTGTCCAGAGCTGAGGGCAGACGGAAACCGTATTCTACGAGGGTTTCCTTGCGCGAACGGTCACCCTTGTACATTCCGCCAATCTGGGGGACTCCAACGTGAGATTCATCGATCACCAACAAGGCATCTTCCGGCAAATAATCGAATAACGTTGGAGGAGCCTCTCCAGGCGCGCGTCCTGAAAGATAACGTGAGTAGTTTTCGATGCCGGTGCAATAACCCAGCTCCTGCATCATTTCCACATCGTATTTGACTCGCTGTTCGAGACGCTGCGCCTCCACCAGCTTATCGTTATCACGAAGCTGTTTAAGGCGTTCCTTCAACTCCTGCTTGATTTCATCAATGGCATCTACGATGGTTTGCCGCGGTGTAACATAGTGAGATTTCGGGTACACCGTAAACCGGGACAGCCTTTGCGTCACTTCACCTGTCAGCGGATCAAACAGCGACAACTGTTCAATTTCTTCGTCGAACAGCTCAATACGCAGAGCCAGATGGTCAGAGTCCGCCGGGAAAATATCAATAACATCACCGCGCACGCGATAGGTCGCGCGATGGAAATCAATATCATTGCGGGTGTATTGCAGCTCAGCCAAGCGTCTTACCAGCTCGCGCTGATCAATCATGTCGCCCCGAACCAGGTGCAACACCATTTTCAGGTAGGAATCCGGATCACCCAAACCGTAAATGGCGGAAACCGTTGCAACAACAATGGCGTCTTTGCGCTCCATTAGAGCCTTGGTGGCCGAGAGTCGCATTTGCTCGATGTGCTCGTTAACCGACGCGTCTTTTTCGATGAACGTATCCGATGACGGCACATAGGCCTCGGGCTGGTAATAATCGTAATAGGATACGAAGTATTCCACCGCATTATTGGGAAAGAACTCTTTGAATTCACCGTATAACTGGGCCGCCAGAGTTTTATTTGGCGCCATGATCATGGTGGGTCGCTGGATCTGCTCGATGACGTTAGCGATGGTAAAGGTTTTCCCAGAACCGGTAACCCCGAGCAGAGTCTGGTGTGCCAGCCCCGCCTCGATTCCCGCAACCAGGCCCTTGATGGCCGAGGGTTGATCACCGGAAGGCTTGAATGGACTGGATACAGTAAATGGCTTGCTCATGGGTTACATCTTCATCTATCGGGCACAGTGAATCACATATAGTCGCAAGAAACCGGCGACCGGACAAGATCACCTTGCCCGGATCAACCAGCACTGATGGATTTTGACATTGCGCTTAAAATCGGGGTCCAGCGTCTGCTGGGTAATATTTTCCACGGCATAACGCGCTTCGATTTCTTCATCCAGCTTGAAGCTTCTCAAGTTGTTGGAGAACACCAGACAACCACCGGGTAGCAGGATATCCATACAGCGGGTCACCATATCCAGATGATCTCGCTGGATATCCAGCACCCCTTCCATTCGTTTGGAGTTGGAAAAGCTCGGTGGATCCAGCATGATCAAATCGAATCCTTCACGGCAGTCCTGCAACCACTGCAAACAATCCCCCTGCACCAGCTGATGCTTGCTGGTGGAGAGATTATTCGCTTCAAAATTCTTCTCAGCCCAACGCAGATAGGTTTTCGACATATCCACACTGACCGATTCTTTTGCCCCTCCCAGCGCTGCGTGAACACTGGCGGTCGCGGTGTAGCAAAACAGATTGAGGAATCGTTTGCCGCGAGCCATCTGGGCGATGCGCTGGCGCACAGGTCGATGATCCAGAAACAGACCGGTATCCAGATATTCCCAAAGATTAACCAGGAAGGTTGCCGGTCCCTCTTTTACGGAAACCAACGGGTGACGCTCTTCGGTTTGGCGCTGGTATTGCTCTTTGCCACGATTACGACGGCGCTGCTTGAAGCTGACATGTTCATGATCGACACCCAGCGCAGCCGGAACAGCCGCCTGAATCTCTTCAAACCGGGCAATCGCTTTTTCTTCATCAACACTTTTGGGTGCAGCGTACTCCTGCACATGAACATAAAATTCATGGCCACTGCCGTCGTGAACCTTGTCACTGTAGATATCAATGGCGGCAGAATATTCGGGCATGTCGGCATCGTAGAGGCGATAACAACAGATTTCGTTTTTCTTGACCCACTTTGACAGCTGTTTGAGGTTTTTACGCAGACGATTGGCCAGCATTTCTGCCCCGGCAGACAAGGGCTTGGGCTTATTCAACTCAGCCGGTGGCGCATTCACATACTGTGAGGGCTCAATATCGACCATCAACAATTCGCTGGGCAGCGCGCCATTAAAAAGCTTGTACCGCTTTTTCGCACGCAACCCCATGCTCTTGCCCAGATCCGGGTTGCCGGTAAACACACCCAGTTTCCAGCCTTCGAAGTGTTCGCGGCACTTGTCCCCCAGCTGGCGGTAAAGTCCTTTCAGCGCTTCCTGCTCCCCCAATCGCTCGCCGTATGGCGGGTTTGTCAGAATCAGGCCAAAATCCAGGGTTGTGTGGGTTGGCTTAACCAGTTCTTCCAGCGGTTTACACACCACTCTTACGTAATTATCCAACCCGGCCATACTGATGTTGGATTCCGCGGCAAACAGGACTTTGCGATCGGCATCGTATCCACGGATTTCAGGAATTTTGCGCTTCAAGCCTTCACGATAGCGGCTTTGCGCCTCGTGACGCAGTTCTGACCAGGCTTCTTCATCGTGATTTAACCAGCGCTCAAATCCAAACGTGGGACGATCCAGACCCGGCGCGTAATCCAAAGCCATCATGGCTGCTTCAATCAGGATGGTTCCGGAACCACACATGGGGTCGATCAAAGCGCCACCGTGTTTGGCGATTTCCATCCAACCTGCCCGCATCAACAGAGCCGCTGCCAGATTCTCTTTCAGAGGCGCGGCACCCTGCTTGGTTCGGTAGCCCCGACGGTGAAGACTATCGCCACAGAGGTCGATACTGAGGGTCACATGGCCACGATTGAGCCGGGCGTTGATCCGCAGGTCAGGATCTTGTTTGGCCACACTGGGTCTCGCCCCGGCGCTTTCACGAAAGCCATCCACAACGGCATCCTTGATTTTCACCGCGCCAAACTGAGTATTCCGGATCACATTACTGGAACCCGTGAAATCCACCAGCAGTGTGCCTGTAGGGTTCATATGCTCGGACCAATCGATCTTGAGTGCAGCATCGTAGAGATCTTCGGCGCTGTTTACCTCAAATCGACCCAGAGGCAGAAACACCTTGTTGGCAATACGCGACCAAAGGCAGGCACGATATGCCCCTTTCTGGTCGGTGGTGAAATAGACCCCAGCCACGGTTTCTCTCAGCTCTTCGAAGCCAAAAGACCGCAGTTCTGCCATTAATGGGCCTTCCAATCCTTTCGGACAGGTAGCGAAATATTGTTGAATGGTCATTTTGCCCTTTAGAAAGCCTCGATTTTCAATGTGATAAATCCAAGCTTTTCAATTAGTTAAATCATTAATTGAATACATTATCGAGTATCTAGATCACACCCGACTAAACAGCCTCAGGATTATAAGAAATAAATCATTCACAAGACTGTCATTACTTTGTTGTACTGCGAGTTCGTGACTAGGGTTCTTGTCGCCCGGCACGAGCAGTACTTTTTCTCAGGCATTCAGGAACGGATCGCTCGCAGGAATGCGTCCGGTTCAGAAAGCGTAGACAACTCATCAAAAAACTGAGAGGTACCTCTTCTTATGAAAACCCAAAAACGCAGTCAAACTACACGCGCCTTCAGCAAAGGTTATCAAGCTGGTATCGATGGGCGTTCGCGCAGTCTCTGCCCTCACGAAAACGAACTCACACGACAAACATGGCTCAGCGGCTGGAGAGAAGGACGCACAGACCACTGGGACGGTTTCAATCGAGCCGCCAAGGCTCAAAAGCTCAGTAACATGTAATCCGAATTGGCCTTTTTGAACACGGGGGCTCAATTCAGGGCTCCCGGTCAAATCATGACCTGAAGCCAGCTTAATCCCCTCACCTCTACCACCAAATCCTTACCCCAGGCCATCTCACCTATCAGTCAGATCATCACTCAAGAACGGTGTTTTAACCTGGCAATGGCTTTGGCAGATTCTGCGATCAGTTCGGGCCCACGGTAAATAAAGCCGCTGTATACCTGAATCAGGCTGGCGCCGGCTTCAATTTTTTCAGCTGCATCGGCACCGTTCAGGATACCACCTACACCTATAATCGGTAGCTTGCCGCCCAGCGCTTCAGACAAACGGGCAATGACTTCAGTGGACTTGTCACGAACCGGTGCACCACTCAGCCCACCAGCCTCATCGGCATTTTTGGATCCTTCGACGCCTTCACGAGAAATGGTCGTGTTGGTGGCAATCACGCCATCCAGACCGCTATTGATAAGGACCTCAGCAACTTGCTGTATGGCGACTTCATCCATATCAGGCGCAATTTTAACGGCGATCGGGACATAGCGGTTGTGTGCTTTCTCCAGGGCAAGCTGCTCTGCCTTTACCGTCTCAAGCAATGATTTCAGGCTTTCACCAAATTGCAGATCTCGCAGTCCCGGGGTATTCGGAGAGGAAATATTGACAGTAATATAGTCGGCGTACTCATACACTGCCTGCATACAAAGCTGATAATCATCAGCCGCCTTTTCCACCGGAGTATCGAAGTTTTTACCGATATTGATACCCAGGATGCCCGAGTAGCGACGACGTTTCACCTGCTCGACCAGATGGGCAACCCCTTTGTTGTTAAAGCCCATGCGATTAATGATGCCCTGATGTTCAGGCAGGCGGAAAAGACGCGGCTTGGGGTTGCCCGGCTGAGGCCTTGGGGTGATAGTACCAATCTCAACAAAACCAAACCCCAGCTGTCCCAGAGCGTTAAAGCAATCACCGTTTTTATCGAGCCCGGCCGCCATACCTACAGGATTGGGAAACGTCAGCCCCATAACCTCGACTGGGTTGGCCGGAATGGGCTTAACAAAGGGCCGAATCAACCCCAATCGCTCACCAGCACCGAGCATATCCAGTGTGAGTTCATGAGAGGTTTCTGCATCCAGGCAAAACAATGCTTTTCGCGCCAAATTGTACATGAGCGGGATCCTGAGAAGTGATAATTAAGATGGCCGCAAGGATACTGTAAAGCGTAAGCCAATGCGAGGTTGAGCCCCATTATTCAAGGCCTTGAGCGCAACTCTCCCGGCGCGTCCAGAGACAGTGAGCTCAGAGGTTAAAGGCGCTTGATGGATTCAAAGCGGTTATCCGCTGTAAAACGAATCATGAAACGCCCCCTGACCCCGTCCCGAGTCACATAAGGGCGTAAAATATTGGCAGGAAACTGCACCCTTCTGCCATCAACAGATACCGCAGACACATGCTTGGCAGCACCCGCGTACATACGCTGGTACTCTTCCGGAGCAATAGTCAGATTGACGACAAGGGCGGGCATGGCTGGTTTTCTCAAACAAGTAAAACAAGCGCCATGTTGCAAGGGCGGCACGGGAAAATCAAGCCTCCTCTACCGCCCTAAAATCGATTTACTGCCCCAGAACGCACATCATGCTGTCGTCATCCAGGGACGTACAATGCTGGCTGGCTTGCGCCAGATCCAACAGTTCCCTGAGCGCCACTGAAAACATGGCAAAATCAATTCCCGGGGTTGCCTGCAACTCATTCACCATCGAATGCCAGCGTCCTATTAACAGACTGTGCTGAACCATCCAACGATCCAGGGTTGCATTCACATCCATATTGTCGCCGGCGAGCCGAATGATGGAAATGGCCAAAGTACGCATCTGTGACTCAACATCATCCATAAACGTTTCTCTCGCCATGGCCTGCCAGAATGTGTCTACTTTAACTTCAGACATCTGGGTAGCGAACCAATGCAAACCCAGCCTGTCACTCAGGGCAAAATAAACACTGGCCACTACCACTGGATCGGCGTTGGTCACACTCGCAGCCTCAACAACATTCAACGCCGAATACAGGGTTGCCGGCAACGCTGCCCAGGAGGCCAACGACTGGGGTACTCCCTGATCCATCAGCGCTTTTGTATCCCGATCCCAGTCCTCACGGGGAGCGCCACACATCACCGAGGGTAAATTAACCACCAGTTGATCCACCGCGTCAGAGAACTTTTCCACCTCCTGTTCTGGAGACAAAAAGCCTCGACGGTTACGCAAGAACCAGCGCGTTGCCCGACGCATGCGACGCATCATTTTGGCCTGCATTTGATACTGCAGCTCCGAGTCCCGCTTTGAATCCAGCGCCTCCACCGCGGCAAAAAATTCATGCAACTTATAGATATCCCGTACGGTCACGTAGGCTTTGGCGACATCAATGGCAGTGCAACCCGTTGCCTCGACCAGGCGGTGGGAGAAATTAATCCCCATATAGTTGATCATGTCATTTGCCACTTGCGTGGCGACAATCTCCTTACGCAGACGGTGCTGATAAATCTGATCGTGGTATTTTTTACGCAATTCCAGAGGGAACGCAGATTCTACCGCTTTCATCATGTAGGCATCATCCGTCAGCGCATTATCTGCCAAGGCCTCTTTCAACTGTACTTTGGCGTAAGAGATCAAGACTGATAGTTCGGGCCTTGTTAGCGATTTACCTTGCTGCTGACGTTCAACCAGAGCCTCATCCGTTGGCAGGAATTCCAGAGTGCGATCCAGATGTCCGTTGTCTACCATATGATTGATGAAACGACGATATTCTCCAATACGATTGAATACCTGATACTCAGCCAGTGAGATAGCCTGAGTCTGTTTATAGTTATTGCTTAGCACCAGATCTGCAACGGTGTCCGTCATTTTTTCCAATAAAGTGTTACGTTGCTTGACAGTCATATCACCGTTCATCACAACACCATCCAACAGGATTTTGATATTGACCTCGTGGTCCGAGCAATCCACACCGGCAGCATTATCAATAAAGTCCGTATTACAGCGACCGCCATTAAGGCTGTATTCGATACGCCCCAATTGGGTCATGCCCAGGTTTCCGCCCTCACCAAACACCTGACAGCGAAGCTCATCCCCATTGATACGCAAAGCATCGTTGGCTTTATCACCAACATTCGCATGAATCTCCTCGGAACCTTTCACATAGGTACCAATACCGCCATTCCAAATAAGATCCACAGGCATTTTGAGCAGTGCGGTAATGACTTCTGCAGGCGTCAAATGATCGGCTTCTACACCCAGACATTCCTTCATCGCTTTGGACATGGGAATGGATTTTGCCGAGCGGGAGAAAACACCTCCCCCTTCGGAGATCAATGATTTATCGTAATGCTCCCAGGTCACCCCTGGAGTATTGAACATCCGTTGACGTTCCTGAAAGCTCTTGGCGGCATCGGGTTTCGGATCAATAAAGATATGCAGATGGTTGAACGCTGCTACCAGTTGAATATGTTCGGACATTAACATGCCATTGCCGAACACATCGCCGGCCATATCGCCTATTCCAACAACGGTAAAGTCCTCGCTCTGTACATCAATGCCCTTCTCTTTGAAGTGTCTTTGCACAGACACCCAGGCACCACGCGCTGTAATCCCCATTCCTTTATGGTCATACCCCTGACTGCCACCAGAGGCAAAGGCGTCACCCAGCCAGTGGTTGTAATCTTTTGAGATGGCATTGGCTATATCAGAGAAGGTAGCGGTACCCTTATCCGCTGCCACCACCAAATAGGGATCGTCACCATCTCGCCGTACAACCTGCTCAGGCACCACGATCTTGCCATCGACAATATTATCCGTAATGTCGAGCAGACCTTTAATAAAGGTCTGATAACAGGATATGCCTTCTGCCATATAGGCTTCCCGACCGCCACTGGTGGGCAATCTTTTGGCCACGAATCCGCCCTTGGCGCCACTGGGTACAATGACTGCGTTTTTCACCTGCTGGGCTTTTACCAACCCGAGCACCTCTGTACGATAATCCTGCAAGCGATCTGACCACCGCAGACCGCCCCGGGCTACGGCGCCGCCACGCAGATGCACGCCCTCCATTCTTGGAGAGTAGACAAAGATTTCATACATCGGCCGCGGCTCAGGAATGTTGGCAATCGCCCTCGGACTAAACTTGAAGGAAATATAAGTCTTGGGATCGCCATTCTCATCGAATTGATAGAAATTGGTTCGCAAGGTCCCCTGAATGAACTCCAGGTAGCGACGAATGATACGATCTTCACTTAAGTTGCCAACCCGCTCGAGGCTCTCAATAATTTTATTCGTCAATCGGCTGATGCGGGTATTGTCCTTGTCTGACTTTTGATTAACCCGAGGATCAAAGGTTGTCTTGAACAAAGCGACCAGATTGCGAGTGATATCCAGATGGTGCGACAGGGTATTGGCAATATAACTCAGACTGAAATTGAACATTGTCTGCTTCATATAACTGGCATAGGCACGCAACATGGCCACTTCCCGCCAATTCAAACGCGCGCCCAAAACCAGACGATTGAACGCATCGCTGTCGGTCTTTTTGTACCAGGTTGCAGCAAAGGCTTCCTGGAAATTATTTCTCACCGAATGCACGTCCACTTCAGCATTCAGATCAAATCGCAAATTAAAGTCCTGCATCCAGACACAGCGACCGCTTTTGGTCACAATTTTGTAGGGATGCTCACCAATCACTCTCAAGCCCAGGTTTTCAAGCACAGGAATAGCATCTGACAATTCCAGAGGTTTATCCAGATGAAAGACCTTAAAACGCATGTCCTGTTTTTCAGCACCAAACGGCTGATAAAAACTCATTGCCAAAGTGTTGTCTTCATCCAGCCCGGTGGTGATATCAATATCCTGAACCGCCACTCTGGCTTCATAACTCTCTTTGTAACTGGACGAAAAAGCATCTCCATAATCTGAAAACAACCTCGACCCTGCCTCTTCACCGTGACTTTCACACAGGGACTGATACAAACGCTCGGTCCAGGATCGGGTGATATCAACAATCTGATGCTCCAGTTTTTTCACATCAATATCGATATCTTTATCGGGATCAACTTTAAAGACGATGTGAGAGCGGGCCAACACAGAGGCAGAAAAGTAGGTGGTAAATTCGTGTTCTCGGGCGTGGATCGCCTCGCCTATAAGATCCTGAATTTTGACCCGGATCTGAGTACTGAACTCATCCCGTGGCACATAGACGATACAATTGACGAACTTGCCATAAGGATCGCGACGAACAAAAAGCTTCACTTTATGCCGTTCTTTGATTCTCGCCACACCCATAACCGTGTCAAACAGTTCAGACTCACTGCTTTGGAATAACTCGTCCCGGGGGAAAGTATCCAGTATCTGCCTCAAAGCCTTCCCATCATGGGAATTCAAGTCCAGCTCGGAACGCGCCAATACGTTGGAGATCTTTTGCTTGATCAGAGGAATATTACTGGGCGATGCAGTATAGACCGGAGATGTGTACAACCCCATAAACCGACTTTCACCACAGACATCACCGTCCTCACTGAATTGCTTCACCACCACATAATCTGAATAAGAATGGCGATGCACTCTCGACCTCACAGAAGACTTGGTAAATGAGACGATGTCTGAACTGGAGTGAAAGTGGGTCATGCCCGCATTGAAATCGGAGACCTTGACGCTGTCGGGCTTGGTGCCATGCATTCGAAACAACCCCAACCGGGAATCGGTTTTCTCCTGCAACACCCGATTTTTACCCTTGCCGGAAAACTCATACTCCACGTAACCCAAAAGCGTGAAATGGGCATCCGCCATCCATTCCAGAAAGGCATCCGCTTCCTGAGCGTTTTCAAGCAGCGACCCACTTTTGATTTTACTGAGATTATCACGAGAACGGCTCACCTGATCCAACAGAGGCTGGTAATCCGCCACGACCACTTCGACATCGCGCAACACCGAACGCAGGCTATCAGACAGGGATTGCATCGCCGATTCGTTTGTATGGAGGTTGATTTCCAGATAGATCATTGCCTCGTGATGGTACTCACGATTTTTTGACTGACGACTGGTATCGCCTTTAGCTACCAGATCCAGCAGTTTTCCATGCTTGTCTCTGGCAACACTAACGACAGTACTACTAATCGCATGCAGAGCAATGTTGCGACGATTCACTTCGATACGCACTGAATCCACAAGGAAAGGCATATCCCGCTGCAAAACAGACACCACGGTATGGCCACACAACCAGCCATCCTCTTCCAATCCTGGATTAAACACCCTGACTTTGGCCGCCCTTAGCGGCCCATCCTGTATAAAATTCCACCAACCCAGGAGACTGCCAAACACGTCGTTCAGGGATTTACCCTGAAGCTCATCGAGATCTGCCTGACAGTAATATATTTCGGCAAACGATTTCAGCTTGGCCGCTGGCCCGCTGGCTAACTTTTCATCAATACACTCAAACAGCTGTTGCAGGAATGCTTCTTGTGAATCAGCTACTACCGAACTAATACGCACTGTTTACCCCTTATTTTTGCGAAATCACCGTAACTCTCTGACATAAAACGGTGTGAATAGCCTTCCCATAGCATAGACCATGGCATTTGCCTTCACCCTATACGAATTTTTACGATTCATCGGCCGTAACTTCTTCAAAAGTGGAACCGATGCCACACTCTGTGGTCTACTCACACTCAGATAGTGGAAGCACTTGATACACGTTTCTCAAGCGGTAGAATTCCATGTTAATTCAGTGACTTACTTATCAGCGTTTAAGCGTCAAGCAACGCTTTGGAGAGCACCACAACATCATGAATACCCAATCACCACTCAACGCCTTAAAACAGTGGCTTCAATCTCAGATCATTGGTCAAAGCCACCTTGTAGACAGTCTGCTCATCGCCCTTCTCGCTGATGGCCACCTGCTGGTTGAAGGCGCCCCAGGATTGGCCAAGACCAAAGCGATTAAAACCCTGTCGGATGGAATTGAAGCCGACTTCCACCGGATTCAGTTTACGCCCGATTTGCTTCCGTCTGATGTCACCGGTACGGATATTTACCGCCCGGAAAACGGCAGTTTTGAATTCCAGGCCGGTCCTATTTTCCACAATCTGGTACTGGCCGATGAAATCAACAGGGCCCCGGCCAAAGTGCAATCCGCACTGCTTGAAGCTATGGCAGAGCGCCAGATCAGTGTCGGCAGCACGACCTATCCCCTGCCTGAACTGTTTTTGGTTATGGCAACACAGAACCCGATTGAGCAGGAAGGCACCTACCCTCTGCCGGAAGCTCAACTGGATCGCTTTCTGATGCACGTTACCGTGAACTACCCCAACGCCAGTGACGAACGAGACATTCTCCGTCTGGCCAGAAACGAGGCAGCCCACACACCTATTTCCCAGCCGCCAACCCTGTCTCAGGAAGACCTGTTCCGCATGCGTCAGGAAGTGCTCGATCTGCACATGGCCGAAGCTGTTGAGGATTACATTGTCAACCTGACCATCGCCAGCCGCTGGCCCTCCACCTACAGTGAAGAACTCGCCAAATGGATTGAGTTTGGGGTCAGCCCTCGTGGAACTATTGCTCTCGACCGCTGCGCCCGAGCTCGAGCCTGGTTGAATGGCAAAGATTTTGTCAGTCCCGATGATGTGCAGGCAGTACTTCCTGACGTGTTCCGTCACCGTTTGCTGCTTAGCTTTGAGGCCGAAGCCTCTGGCGTAAATGCCAATCAGGTGATTGAAGAGTTGATTCAGCGGGTACCTGTGGCCTGATGAAACAGCTGGACTTTCGCCAACCCGCTCAAGGGGCCTATGTCAGCCTCGATGATTTGCTCGGTCTTCGTTTTGCCGCCCGCGAGTTGCAAATGAAACCTCGAAAGCAAAGCCATTCACAGATGAGTGGCGGTGTCCGCACCCGTTTCCGCGGGCGTGGCATGGAGTTCGAAGAAGTCCGGCACTATCAGGCCGGGGACGATATCCGCAGCATTGACTGGAGGGTTACTGCCCGGACTCAGGTCCCACATACCAAATTGTTTCGTGAAGAGCGTGAACGTCCGGTAATCATCATGCTGGACCAAAGAGCCTCTATGTTTTTTGGGGGACAACACTGCTTTAAATCCGTCGTTGCCGCTCACGCTGCGGCACTCATGGGGTGGGTCGCACTGGATAACAATGATCGCATTGGTGCGCTGGTGTTCAACGACCTTGAGGAGCGCGACATCCGTCCCAAACGGAGTCGTCATACGCTGTTGAGCGTGCTGCAAGCAGTACAGGGATATAATGAGCAACTTCAATCCCCTCTCCCTCCCGCCAATCATATTCCATTGGCCCAGCGGCTGAGTGATTTGCGCCGAATTGCCAAGCCCGGCAGTGCGATCATCATCATCAGTGACTTTAATGACCTTGATGAGGCCTGTGATGAGCAGCTCTACAAACTTGCCCGTCACGGAGACGTTTCTTTATTGAACGTATCGGATCCCCTGGAAATGCACCTGCCTGACAATTTACGTCTTACGGTAAGCGACGGGCAACGTCGACGGACGATTGATACCAGCAACCAAATGTTCAATCGTTCCTTTGAACAAAATTTCAGCAGCCATATGGAACATTTGCACTCCCTGGCAGGTCAATTGGCTTTACCTCTGCTGAATATCAGAACAGACCAGGCTCCACTGTTACAACTGCAAACTCTATTTGGAAAACAGTCATGCCGACGCTAAATTCTCCGCCATCGGCACCTCAACCACAAACTCCGCCAGATCCCCTGGCCGGATTAAGGGATATTCATACTCCTGCAGAAATTTCTGGTCTCCCTATTGCTCCTGGCTGGTGGATTCTTGCTGCCCTGTGCCTGGCAACACTGATACTCGGAGGATATTGGCTGCACCGATGCCGCCAACAAAACCGCTATCGTAAAGAAGGCCTGTATCTGCTCCAACAAACGGTGGAAGACACAGACAGCGACGACTCGAAGCGTTTGCAGAATATCAACAGCCTGCTTAAACGCGTGGCACTTGTAGCATATCCGAACTCCGGCGTGGCCAGTTTTCATGGCGATAGCTGGACACACTTTCTGCAACGGTCAGCACCGGATCTACAGCAACCGCCAGAGTTACCTGAAATTTTGAGCACGGGCCTTTACGCATCACCCTCACAGCAAACAAAGCAGGTCCAGATACTGGAGGCTTACGCCTCAAACTGGATCAAACAGCACCTTAAAGAATCCAAACTGTCTGTTCAAACGGAGACCAGTCATGCTGCAATTTGATTGGCCCTGGATTTTTGTATTATTGCCACTGCCATTATTGATTTACCGTTTTTGGCCTGCTGCCAAGCAGGAAGACGCCGCTTTGCTGGTCCCTTTCTATGACCGCCTGCCAGGCACTGAAGGCTCCGGTGGAACACATCGATTTAACCAGTGGTTTCGTCTGTTACTGCTCAGTCTCATCTGGGTTGCCACCCTGACAGCCACTGCCCGCCCCATGTGGATTGGCGACCCCATAGCCATGCCAGCCAGTGGACGGGACCTGCTTCTGGGGGTGGATATTTCCGGCAGCATGGAAACCCCCGATATGGAATGGCAAGGCGAAAACTACGACCGCCTGAGCATCGTTAAAGCCGTCGTCGGTGACTTCGTCAAGCGACGACAAAGCGATCGCCTGGGACTGGTTCTGTTTGGCACCCGTGCATATCTGCAGGCGCCTCTCACCTTTGACAGAACCACCGTCAACCAGCTCTTGCAGGAAGCTCAATTGGGTTTCGCCGGGGAGAAAACCGCCATTGGCGATGCGATAGGATTGGGTGTTAAACGCCTGCGTGACCGCCCCAAAGATAGCCGCGTGATGATTCTCCTCACCGATGGTGCCAACACCGCCGGGCAGGTTACGCCTTTGAAAGCGGCTGAACTGGCAGCCAAGGCCAATGTCAAAATCTACACCATCGGGATTGGCGCTGACGAAATGATTACCCCGGGCTTGTTTGGCAGCTCCTTCGGTGCGCGACGGGTCAATCCATCGGCCGACCTGGATGAAACAACGCTTAAAAAGATTGCCAAACAAACAGGCGGCCAATATTTTCGCGCCCGCTCACCTGAAGACTTACAGCTGATCTATGAACAACTGGATCAGCTGGAGCCAATAGAGCAGGAAGCAGAAGTGTTCCGCCCAACGCAATCCCTCTTTTATTGGGCACTCGGCTTCGCACTGGCTCTGTGCGCACTGATGTTTGTACAACGGCTGTTACTGGATGCAATGAACCGATTATCAAGCTCTCCGACCACGGCACAGGCTAACGTCCAGCAGAGCACCTCCCATCAGGAGGACAGCTCTAATGCCTGATCTGGATTTCGCTACTCTGCAATCGCAATTTCACTGGCTGCGCCCTCTTTGGCTGCTAGGAATTCCAGTTGCATTGTTGATTGGTGCTTACCTGCTACGTGGCCGGGCACACAACAGTCAGTGGAGTAAGTTCATCAACCCACAGTTACTTCCCTATCTATTGCAGGGAAAAATCAGCAAGCAACAACGCTGGCCGCTGTTCATGCTGACTTTTGCGCTGATTCTGGCCAGCCTCGCTATGGCTGGCCCAAGCTGGGAAAAACTGCCACAACCAATTCATAAAACCGAAAGTGCACTGGTGATACTCTATGATATGTCACCATCCATGATGGCCGAAGATCTGAAACCTTCACGTCTTGTCCGATCGCGGTTAAAACTCATCGATTTGCTCAAGCAGCGACAAGAGGGACTCACAGCGTTGATTGCCTATGCCGGCGAAGCTCACACCGTGACACCATTGACTGACGATACCGACACCATCAGCAGCCTGCTCCCCTCATTGTCTCCCAATGTTATGCCAATGAGTGGCAGCAATACTGAAATGGCCTTTGATCAGGCCCTGACCCTGTTCAGGGATAGCGGCCTCACACAGGGAGATATTCTTCTGGTTACGGACGGTGTTGCCATTGATGCCCAGCAATACATCCGCAGAAAACTCCCTGTGGGCTTCCGCCTTTCCATACTCGGCGTCGGCACTGAAGCTGGGGCCCCGATTCCAGTCAACATTGGCGGCTTCGCCAAGGATCGCAATGGCGGCATCGTATTGGCCCGCCTGAATGAAGGAGAACTTTCTGAGCTGGCGACCAAAAGTGGTGGCAAATACCGCACACTGAGTCATGACGACAGTGATATTGAAGCACTGAATCCAAAGCCCGAATTACTGGACAATCAGACCCGTGAACTGGAGCGGGAATTTGATTCCTGGCTCGATCGCGGTGCCTGGCTGGCCTTACTGCTGATTCCCTTTGTCGCTTTTAGTTTCAGACGTGGCTGGCTTTTGGTTTTGCCTTTAATCCTGATACTTCCCGAGCGCAGCTACGCTTTCGAGTGGAAAGACCTTTGGCAAACAAAAGACCAGCAGGCTCAGGAACTGTTGCGACAAAACAAGGCCAGCGAAGCTGCTGAAACCTTCACCCGCGAGGACTGGAAAGCCACAGCCCAGTATCGCGCCCAACAATACGAACAAGCCGCAGAAACCTTTGCCCGACAAGAGACGGCCGATGGGCATTACAATGCCGGTAATGCCCTTGCCAGAGCCGGAAAGCTGAAAGAAGCCATCGAAGCCTATAACCAGGCACTTTCGCAACAACCGGATTTTGAGGACGCCAAGGCAAATAAGGATCTGGTTGAGAAACTGCTGGAACAACAGCAGCAAAACCCTCAACAAAACTCCTCTGACAATCAGAACCAACAAGGCGATCAGCAGGACTCACAGGGTGATAATTCACAAAACCAGCAAAACTCTGGACAGCAAAATCAGGACTCAGGTGATCAGGAGTCGCAGCAAGAGAACCAACAGCAGTCTCAAAACAATGACTCTGAGGGACAACAGAACGACGGATCTCAAAATCAACCGAACCCGGAGCCCTCGGATGATTCAGAACAATCGGATGGTTCACAACAGGACGGCTCGCAGCAGGAAAGCTCCGGCGATAATGATAAGGAGCGCACTGGCGACAGCCCTACTCCACCAGCCCATGAAAACACGGATCAAGAACAGCCATCTCAACAGGCCGAGCCCCAGGGCAATGGCGATGAACAAGGCAAAGATTCCGAACAATCTGCACAAGGCATGCAGGCTGCCGAAGAGGACGGACTGCAGGATGAAGAAAAACAGGCTATGGAGCAATGGCTCCGAAAGATTCCGGATGACCCCAGCGGCTTAATGCGCAAAAAGTTTGAATATCAGTATCGACAGCGTCGCCTGCAGAACCAACAAGAAAACTGGCAACTACCCGGCGGCCAATCTGAACAGCGCTGGTAATCAGGCGAAAGCGATCAACCAAACAATGACTGTGCTCAAAACATGACAATGACTTTTAAGACACAAACCATGAAACACTATTGCAACTATCTTCTGAAAACGTCTCTAGGCACATTATTAATGCTGACGCTGTCAGTTTTTGCAATCACAGCTCACGCACAGAGTGTCTTAACCGCAACCGTTGACCGATCACAAGTGAGTCTTGAAGAAACCTTGAAGTTGCAGGTCAAATTCAACGAGCAGGTCATGTTTGGCGAACCTGACTTTTCCGAGCTGGAACAGAACTTTGACATTCTGGGAAACAGCCGAAGCAACCAATATCGAAGCATCAACGGCAAAGTAGAATCATGGACACAGTGGACGCTGACACTGGCGCCCAAACGCGAAGGGAAATTACTGATTCCATCGTTCAAATACGAAGGCAGCTTCAGTGATGCCATTGAGATTACCGTCACCAAGACACCCGCCGCTGCATCAGCCAGTGACAAGCCTGTGTATATCGAAGCAGAACTGGACAAGCAGCAAGGTTATGTCCAGGAACAATTTTTGTACACCATTCGACTGTTTACATCTGTGGATCTGAATGGACTCGACCGGGGTGAATTAAAGATCAAAAATGCCCTGGTTAAACCCGTTTCAGAAAGTCAATTCCAGCGCACCATAAAAGGCGTACCTTATGGGGTAGTTGAAACCACCTACGCCATATTTCCACAACAAAGCGGCTCGCTTGAAATACCTTCAACCATCTGGACCGTGTCTGTCCAAAACCGCCGCGGTTACTCCTACGATCCATTCTTAAGGCAAGGCGGCCAGCAGCTGCGCCTGAGAACCTCCCCTGAAGTTATTCAGATTGATGCCAAGCCGGGCAATTACCCAGCCGATGAATGGCTGCCAGCCAGGAATATTCAGCTCACGCAAAGCTGGAGCCAGTCCCCGGATGACTTCAAGGTCGGCGAACCCATCACTCGCAGTATCACCATTCGGGCAGAGGGTCTGATGGCATCGCAGCTTCCGCCTCTGGAATTGCAGGATCTCAGTGATGTTAAATACTATCCGGATAAACCTCAGTCGGATGAAAGCATCGCCTCCGATGGCGTAACCACCACCAAAACCGAAAGTTACGCGATTGTCCCCAGTCAAGCAGGAAAGATTACCCTGCCTGCCATCACCCTGCATTGGTGGGATACTCAGGCCAAACAGGTCCGGGAAGCCAGCGTGCCCGCCCAAACGATCATCGTTACTGATCCGCTTGCAGGCCAATCTCCATCAGAGTCTAACCTATCTGAGGGCAGTGCATTTCCAGACGTGGCTCAGGATGTCCAGCCAACTACCACCGGCGGGACCTCATCCCTTTCGGGTCAACCCCTGTCTCAGGATGACCGCTGGTTTTACATCTCCATGGCCCTGCTGGTAACCAATCTGATGTTGTTGGTTTTGTGGTTACAAGCGCGCAAACCTCCTTCATCGACCAACCCCAAGCCTGAGCCTAAGAAAGACCAGCCCAGCGAAAAACAGGCCTATAAAAGTCTGAAAAGCGCATTGCAGAAACAGGATCCAGCTGCCATACGGTCGGCACTATTAATCTGGGCACGTATTTACGAGAACGATCCGAGCCTGTCCTCATTGCAGCAATTGGCAGAGACATTGCCGCCCTTGGCAGCACCTATCCGCCAGATTGAAGCCGGGATCTATGGACAAAATGAGACTCAGATTGACACCGAGAGCCTCCAACAAGCTCTCGTAGACTTGCGTCGCAATGGTTACACTCCTGCGTCGGCCAATAAGGCATCAAATTTGCCGCCGCTGTATTCCTGAATCATCAGTGTGACCAAAGCTAAAACAGGATGTCTGACAAGTTGTTAAAAAAATGAATCTTACAATGGAGAAATTATCCAATAACACACAATAAATTAGACACCTACTCAAGAGTTTCTATAGTTATGGGTGGGCGTTTTAATTATCCGGCTTACAAATATCAGGGACAGTGAAACACTATCAGCGGGGATGCTATGAGTTCGTTCAATGGGTGGTTCAGAAAGTATTTGCTTTTTTGTGGTGCCGCCGTAAACGCAATATTCATTGCCCTGCTGATCTTCAAACCCAGCTGGCTATGGAAGGCTTCGGACATTCTCTTTACAAAAGTAATGCCAGACAGGCATCACTCTCAGCCGGTGGTCGATCAGGATCATATAAAAAAGGAATTAGCCGCCAACTTTCCTCCCTGGCAGCCGCTTCAATCGCCCACCGCCAGCCTTTCCAACAAGGTAATCAGCTCTGACCAGTTTCCGTCACTGCAGGCGGCCGCCAACGCCCTTAACGATGGTGATATTCTGCGTATAAGCCCCGGAATCTACAACGAAGCGTTCACGCTAAAAGCAAACAATGTTGTCATTGAAGGCCTGGGACACGTCGTTCTCGAAGGTAAGGCTGCCGGAGGCAAAGCCGCGATAGTCAACATCGGAAATTTTAACCAGATAAGAAACATTGAATGCAGAAACATTAAAGTATCTGCCGGAAATGGCGCCTGCATACGCCACCAGGGCTCTAACCTTAAATTGGTTCATGTGTATTTTCACGACAGTCAACAGGGCATTCTCACCGTGAAAAAGCCTGGGCTGGTAGAAATCGAAGACAGTCGCTTCGAAAATTTGGGTCATCGGGGGCAGGCGCACGGAGTCTACGTAAACGGCGGCCAATTGAGAATCAGCAACAGCCTGATGCTGGCCGCCAAAAGCGAGGGTCACGAAGTCAAATCACGTGCTGCCATGACATTTATTGAGGACACGATCATTGCGTCTCTGTCTTCTAAAGACAGTCGACTGGTTGATGTACCTAACGGTGGAGTTCTGGTTATAACCCGCTCGATACTCCAGCAAGGGCCACGTTCATCAAATCAGGACGTGATTGGTTATGGACTCGAAGGCTTAAAGCATGCTGAAAACAAAGTCACCTTGAGCGAGAACATCTTTTTGCTCGAACGCCAGGGCGTCAACAACCTGTTCCACACTCGAGAATCCAATGCCGAAATCATGACAGACAAAAATATCATTATTGCCGAGCGTGACCCTGAACTTACAGGCATGAACCTATTTTTTGATTCAAGATCCAAAGCCGGGCTGGAGGACTTCCCGATGCTCCCAAAACTCGCAAAATAACCACAAACTATCTGTGGGAAAATGGCAGTTTTTACTACGCCGTCCGATCATGGTGTACAATCCCAGCGCTTAGCGAAAGACAAAGACAAAGACAAAGACAAAGACAAAGATTCTTATATCGATATCGCATAGCACGTAGCACGTAGCACGTAGCACGATGTAACTTAGCGCAATCCGCAACATAGTGAATACCTGTATCTTACCCGACACTCACTCCATCTGGCCGTCACATAAGTTTAACAATACCCACCAGCCCTTCACTTCAAAATGACTGCAACTCTTGGCATATGAGCCCGTAGAAAAATATTGGCGCCGTTATCATCACCCACAGCCAAATCAAGCCGTTAAGCCGAAGTATTTGACACATCCACTCTTTTTTTTAGATATAATTGAGCAGCCGTTATATAACTAATCAGAGTTAAAAATCGAGAAATAACAACCACTCATCTTCAGGCAGAGGCTTTGGCCCAGGTTGACTGATTAATGCTAAAACAGCGCGTAAGCTTGCTTCACAAACCCTTTTATTCTGCAGCGCCGGCGTCAGCCTCAACAGCAGCAACAATTCGCGCCGGACTCAAAGGCCTCCCCTTCCGAACCGGAGCATTTCTCAGCGCCTGCGCTCTTGTCCTGTTTGGGGCCAGTACGGCATACGCCAATGAAACAGAGGCACGCAATATCGCCGAAGAGATGAGCACACTGGTGGTTGCTGCCAATACCACAGGCGACATCGAAACAGTTGAAACCGGACCTGGTGCACGCCAAACCACCTCTCAAAAAATTGAGTCTGTTAGCGCCTCAACTGCAGCACAGGACAGTATTCAAAACTTTTCTGACAACAGCACATCTCATTCAGACACGTCTGCAGAAGATCACCCCGAACAACTGATTGCCTCTTCAGAAAGCAACAGCATTCCTAAAGCCAAGAGTGTCGATCTGGCTCAACCTATTTCCAACAATGAACTCAATGCGGTAGAAGAACCCGCCGCCACAAAAGCAGAAACTACAGAGGAAGCGGTAACGGATCCCACCGAAGAACCGAAAGAAATCGATTCTGACACTCAGACAAAAGCAAAGGCAAAGGCAAAACCAGAGCCACAAGAAACCGTACAAGCGAGTGAAGAGAGTCCAGAAGCAGACACTGAAAAAGCGATCGGTACTGACGGCTCTGCGGAAACAACCTCAGTGACATCTCAACCATCCGTTGAAGACAGCAATGCACTTTCGCAGGATGATACTGACACGCCAGAGCCTGCTGCCACTGAAGAGGCTGAATCGCTGCTGATCCTGGGAACCAAGGTTCCACCGGCAACCTCCACCCGCCTCGCCTGGTCGCCCAGTCAGTCATTTGAAGGACTGTCTTTGCCAACCCCCGTGCTCGTGGTCAACGGCGCAGAGAATGGCCCAACCCTGTGTTTGACCGCGGCGGTACACGGTGATGAGCTTAACGGTATCGAAATTGTACGTCGTGTGCTTTACGGGCTGGACCCTGACAAACTGAGCGGCGCGGTTATTGGTGTGCCCATCGTTAACCTTCAAGGGTTCCGTCGTAACTCCCGTTACCTTGCGGATCGACGCGATCTGAATCGTTATTTCCCAGGAAACCCTAATGGCAGCTCTGCATCCCGTATTGCCTACTCATTTTTCAACAGTGTCATCAGTCATTGTGATGCACTAGTTGATCTTCACACAGGCTCCTTTGACCGAATCAACTTGCCGCAACTCAGAGCCGATTTGCGAGATAAAGAGATCGCCAAACTGACACATAACTTTGGCGCAACCGTCGTATTACACAGCGCCGGTGCACCGGGGACATTGCGCAGGGCAGCAGCCGAAAGCGGCATACCTGCGGCCACATTGGAAGCTGGCGGGCCATTGCGTCTGGAAGAAGACAGTGTCAGTCACGGTGTTGCTGGCATTCAAACTCTGCTCAACAGCATGGGCATGATCAAAAAGTTCAGTTTTTGGGGCAAGCCGGAACCCGTGTATTACCAATCCAGCTGGATTCGGGTAAACCATGGCGGAATTCTTTTCAGCAACGTTGAGCTGGGTAAAAAAATCAAGGCTGGTGATGTTCTGGGAACAGTGACAGACCCCATCACCAATGTTCGCCATGAAATCGTTTCACCTCACGAAGGTCGAATTATAGGAATGGCGTTGAACCAGGTCATGCTGCCAGGCTTTGCAGCCTACCACATTGGCATTGCCGCAAAAGACGAATCCAAAGTGGTACCGGAAGATGAAGAAAATCCACTGACGAACGATTCCGACCTTTCTCAGGGTGACCCGGAAGACCCGGATGAGCCAGGAGCCAGCGCCCCCAAGTCGGTGCCATCGTCATCGCCCTCGACAGTAATGCCGACGGAGAATGCTGAGGAAGATACCCGCCTCAGCAATGCCCAAACCCAAAAAACTCAGCCCATCGTCGAGTCCGAAGAGTAATCTGCAGCATCAGCCTTAAGACTCCCCACCCATTTATTTACTAGTGAATAAATGGGGTCGCACGCTCAATGATGGCTTTGCAATCGATGCCTTCAGGCAGGGTCCCATAAACCCAGCCTGAAGTATTCTTACCCAGTCTTGAACGGCAAAAGGCATCGGCCACTATCTCGTTGCCAAACTGCAATAAAGTGGATGCCTGAATGGCCAGTGCCATCTTTCCAACGATAGTACGGGCACGGTATTCCATGTTTTCCTGCGACTTAAACTCCTGAATCAAATCAGACACGGCCGGTGCCATCTGTGGATGAAGATCCTTCGCTTTGCTGATCTCCTGAATAAAAGCCTCAAGTGATCCCGGGGTTTTGGACATTGCCCGCAACATATCCAGACACTGAACATTACCACTGCCCTCCCAAATGGTATTGATCGGCGCTTCACGGTAAAGACGAGGCATTATGCCATCCTCCATAACACCCATACCGCCAATACATTCCATCGCCTCATAGGCGTGGCCCGGTGTGCGCTTGCAGATCCAGTATTTACCCACCGCAGTCCCCATTCGCACCAACAGCTTTTCCTGCTCGTCATGAGCACTGTTATCCAGAGCCCGTCCTATGCGCATGGTCAGAGCCAGCGCGGCTTCCTGCTCGACAATCAAGTCCGCCAGCACATTTTGCATAAGTGGCTGCTCTGTCAGCAACTTGCCAAAAGCCACCCGCTGCGAGCAATGATGGGTAATCTGCGCCACCGCCTGACGCATGCCCGCGGAAGAACCAATCATGCAGTCAAAGCGGGTCATCGCAACCATTTCCAGAATGGTTGCAATACCACGCCCCTCTTCACCAACCATCCAGCCCAGAGCGCCACGCAGCTCGGTTTCACTAGATGCGTTGGAAACATTGCCCATTTTGTTTTTCAGTTTCTGAATCTGTATCGGATTTTTGCTGCCATCAGGACGCCAGCGAGGTACCAGGAAACAAGAAACGCCAGACTCCGTTTGAGCCAGTACCAAAAACGCATCACTCATGGGAGCCGACACAAAATACTTGTGGCCTACCAGCTCATATTCTTTTCCGGGGCCGGGCTCGTTTACAGGATAAGCACGGGTGCTATTGGTTCTGACATCTGAGCCCCCTTGCTTTTCCGTCATCGCCATACCAATGGTCAGACCAGCCTTTTCGCCATCGGGCACATTGCGAGGATCGTACTCCGAAGACAGGATTTTGGGAGCCCACAGTTCAAATAAATCCGGCTGATGCTTGAGCGCCGGTATTGCCGCCGAGGTCATGGTGATCGGGCAGCCGTGCCCTGCCTCTACCTGACTGATCAGGTAGGACTTTGCTGCGCGAACCACATGCCCAGCGGGACGGGTTTCTGTCCAATGCAGTGAGTGAATGCCTTCTTTAACGGATAAATTCATCAACTGGTGGTAAGCCGGGTGAAACCTTACTTCATCAACACGTGCACCATGACGATTATGGGTGTGTAAGACAGGCTTGTTCTCGTTCGCCTGAAATCCCCACTCAATCACTTCTGCAGAGCCGGTTATCGCCCCAAAGTGTTCAAGATCGGCTTGCGCCCATTCCCCGCCCTGAGCAACGAGACTCTCCTGCAGCCCTGCATCACTGGTGAAGGCGTTGTAATTCTCCAAAGCCGGCGGCTGGTTTTCAACTTCGTGAGTTTCAGCCCAGTAGCGGGTACTGGGAGTAAAGTCAGCATTCTTGGCCATATGGCACCTCATTGAAGAATTATCAACACATAAAATGAATCGGAATTCACACCTTCTATAAAGTGAATCATGATTCACACTTATAGTCAACGAACACCACACCCGTTAGAATAGACCAACCAAACCACCAATCAGACTGAAGCCAGGGACCATAATGGCCTACCGCCCTACTGAGAAAACAAAAGCCCGCCGCGCAGCCCAGCATGAGCATTTGTTGAGAACGGCTCTGGCTATTGTTGCGAAAGAAGGTTTTCAGGGGCTCACCATCAGCGCGGTAGCACAGGAAGCCAATGTGGCCACAGGAACCCTGTACAAGTATTTTGATTCCAAGGCAGCGCTCTGTACTGAAGTATTTAAATTAGCCACAGAGAAAGAGGTGAACAAAGTACAGCAAGCTGCATTTCCGGCGCCGACAAGCCAGCCATTACCTTGCCGGCAGCGCCTGATAAACGCCATCACGACCTTTGCCCAACGCGCCATTCAGGCAAGAAAACTGGCCTATGCCCTTATCGCTGAGCCAGTAGACCCGATGGTAGACACCCAGCGCCTTGTCTATCGTCAGGCTTACGCTGATATTTATTCCGAGTTGATCGCTGAAGGGATAAAAGCAAAGGAATTCCCTATGCAATCGCCTGCGGTCAGCTCTGCGGCACTGGTGGGTGTGATTGCTGAAACCCTCATAGCCCCCTTGGGGCGAGACCAGCAACCCCCTTTAGATATGGAGGGCGAACAAAAACTGATCAATGACATCAAACAGTTCTGCCTTCGGGCCGTAACAGGTCTGCCAACCTGAATTGGCATGCAGGCTTCCGTTTTTGTTTCTGACTAGTCGCCGCACCTGCTTTCAACTTCACTGGCATACAATTCCAGCTTCTTTTTAAGCGTTTGCTTGGCGCTTGCCTTTAACCATGTGCGTCGCTGAACGTCATATCGCGTTTCTGCATCAGCCAACTTCTGCCGCGCTCTCTGACAGCCCTGATGTTTTTTGTCGCTAGCACGAGCTAACCTGGCCTGCTGTTTTGCTCGACGAGCTTCTTCGGCCCTACGCTCTTTGGAACGCTGCTGAAACCAGCGCCTGTTTTCTTCCAGCCGTTGCTGGCTTTCGGCGGAATGTTCAAGTATGGGAAGCCTCTCGATCTCAATGGCTTCAACATCCTTACTCCCCTGAACAGGCTGATCAGTGAAATGCGACCGCCCCTTTTCATCTACCCAGCGGTAGACTTTTTCCGCGCTGACTGGCTTATAGACACCGCTCATCAACAAAAACACAGAAATACATCCAACTCTCTTCCATGGATTACTCCGCATACAGCCACCACTCCTTGGTATGAAAATTTGCAGACACTCTCAGAATAACCACCAATGGCCTGCACTCCCACCCCATCTTGCACCCAAGGGCTGGTACAATGTCCGGCTCATACACTAATTGCATACGAAAGAATGACTTCTGACGCCGCCCTGGCCTTGCTCCAAAATACTTACGGCTATGACTCGTTTCGCGGCCAGCAATCATTGGCCATTGAGTCCGCACTGAACGGGCAAGACAGCCTGGTACTGATGCCAACGGGTGGTGGCAAGTCACTCTGCTATCAGATCCCGGCGCAATTACGTGAAGGCACAGGGATTGTGATTTCTCCACTGATTGCGCTCATGCAAGATCAGGTGACAGCACTGAAAGAACTCGGCATCAATGCGGCCTACCTCAACTCGACGCTATCGCCGGACGAACAGAGAAAAGTCACCCGGCAATTTGCCGCCGGGGAACTGCAGATGCTGTACATTGCTCCAGAACGTCTGCTCAAACCCAAGACCCTGGCCTATTTATCCAGTCAGCCCATTTCTCTGATTGCAGTGGATGAAGCACACTGTGTGTCGCAGTGGGGTCACGACTTTCGCCAGGACTATCTGGGCCTTAGCATCCTAAAGGAGCATTTCCCCAACACGCCCCTTATGGCATTGACCGCCACTGCGGATCAAAGAACACAACATGAAATTGAACATCGCCTGCAACTGCAATCGCCGGTAAAGCTCAATGCCAGTTTCGACCGCCCCAACATTCGCTACCACGTCAGCATCCGCCAGGATGCGCGCAAGCAACTGATCAAGTTTCTGGCACAGCACAAACAGGAAGCCGGGATTGTTTATTGCCTGTCCCGCAAAAAAGTCGAGAGTACCGCCGAGTGGCTTGTCAGCCGTGGTGTTAATGCACTGCCCTATCACGCTGGTCTGCCTGCCGCCATGCGCGAAACTCACCAACAGCGTTTTTTGCGGGAAGACGATGTTGTGATGGTAGCAACGATTGCGTTTGGCATGGGTATCGACAAACCCGATGTGCGCTTTGTCTTTCATATGGATTTGCCCAAAAGTCTCGAAGCTTACTACCAGGAAACCGGTCGCGCTGGCCGAGATGGCGCGGCATCAGAAGCACATATGGTGTACGGTCTACAGGATGTTGTGCGTCTCAATCAGATGCTGACTGAGTCACAAATGAGTGAACAACAGAAACAGGTCGAGCGACACAAGTTGAATGCCTTGCTTGGATGGTGTGAGATCACTCATTGCCGACGACAAGGCCTGCTTAACTATTTTGAAGAAGCAGCACCAACTTTTTGCGGCAACTGTGACATTTGCCTGTCACCACCAAAGACTGTCGAAGCCACAATTGAGGCACAGAAGTTTCTATCGACCGTTTATCGGACGGGTCAACGTTTTGGTACGTCCCATATCGTCGATGTACTGCGGGGGCTTGAAACCGAAAAAGTACAACAGCACGGTCATCACACGTTAAGTACATTTGGCATAGGCAAGGAGCTCAGTGCCGCGCACTGGCAATCCATTGCTCGTCAACTGCTGGTACAAGGATATTTAAGCAATGACTTTGAGCGTTTTGGAGCCCTGACCCTGACAGAACACAGCCGTGCCTTGCTGAGAAGCGAAAAAACATTCCACTACCGGGAACAACTGGCTGAACCACAGGAGCGCAAAAAAGCTTCAATACGCAATGGTGTTTCGGAGGCGGATCGAGCTCTGTGGGAAGCTCTGCGAGAATGTCGAAAGCAGTTGGCCAACGAGCACGACCTGGCGCCTTATATGATTTTCCACGATGCCACACTGATGCAAATGATGGAGGAGCGCCCACAGGACACCCATGCGCTCAGTTTCATTCACGGGGTTGGAACCAGCAAGCTGGAAAAGTATGGTGATGCGTTTTTGGAAGTCATTGAACAATTCAATGACTAACACCCTGGGAATGAGATTGCGTAAATCATGCCAGCCATTGCGGTAAACCGCGACTAGCCACGAATTCCGGTTCCGGCAACTTCCACTCGATTACGCCCCTGATTTTTCGCTTTGAACAAGGCTTCATCCGCTCTGGCGATCAAGCTGTCTTGTGTTTCATTCTCTTTAAGTTCTGCAACCCCCAGTGACAAGGTCACGGATACGTCCTGACCATCCACATTGATGGTCTGATCTTCCAGCATTTGCCGTATATGCTCCGCGACCCTTGCAGACTGCTTCAAATTACAGTCAGGTAACAAAATCAAAAACTCTTCTCCGCCCCAGCGGCATAACACATCCGCTTCGCGGGTTAATTCTTTCATCAAAATGGCTACCGATCGAATTACCCGGTCACCTACAGGGTGTCCATAGGTATCGTTAACCCGTTTAAAATGATCAATATCCGCCATAATCAGAGACAAGGGCAAATGATGCCGTTTACTGGTCCTGGCTACCTGCTGGTATAACCGGTCCATCACTTGCCGGCTCACCAACCCCGTCAACTTATCGGTTGAGGCCATTTCTTCCAGTCTTCTCTGATAACGACCCAGGGTTATCCAGGCAATAAAGAGAACCACAGCAGAAACCATCAATGAGACCAGAATATTGTTGATCAGGGTCTGGTAAATCCGTAAATCTGATGGATTCTCCACCTGCCGCACCACCAAAATCCAGTTAAGTTCAGGTACCAGGCGTGTACTCAGAAAAACCATTTTTCCATCCCAGTCAAAATGGAATGAAGTACTTGGAGAAGTGAGGATCCGGGTCGCATAGACAGCCGTTTCCGGATTGTCTCTGAGACTTTTTCTCCCAGTGTAGGAAGCCCCATGCAAAGCCACATCACCTTGACGATCGATAAAATAAATCTCCCGGTTGTATCGGGTTTGATAATCTTCAATCAGGCTCTTGAGCATGACAGTCGATAACCCGACCCCAGTGGCTCCTAGCAGCTCGCCTTCATAATCGTACATTTTGTAATTAATGAAGACCGTCACGGCATCTTTGATAGCCGTGTCTGTATCCACATTAACTTCATAATCTTCAATCCCCTGACGCAGCCGGAAATACCATTCATCCTGAGGATCGTCACGAGACAATGTTTTAATGATACCGCGAGGGTGATAATACTTAAGTGTTGCTTCAGACACATAAAAGCTCGTTACCGTGTCGTAACGCTCTTTGAATTCTTTCAAATAATGAGTGACTTTTTCAGGCGTTTTTTCACCAGCAATAACCCAGTCACGCAGGAACGTGTCATGAGCCATCAAAGAGGAAATAAACAGCGGTTTCAAAAGATCCCGCTGAATTTCTGAGTAAATATTATCGCTGGTAAGAGGTAGAGTATTCTCTTCAATTTCTTTCGACAGGGATTCCCGAGCAGCCCAATAGCTCAGGACACTGGTACTGATAAATCCAATTAACAAGATTGCGCTCAGCCCGAGCATTATTCGGGTTTTGTTGCTCACGGGAATCCTCTTTTCCTTTATTCTTCAGGCAGTTCTGCCAGCCCTGCCATCTTTGTACTGCCATTTTTATCGAGATTCTATTGAATCAGCCTCATCAATTTATGAAGCAGTTTTACCACCAGATTGACCACCGGCACCACTAGGCTTACGTCGAGGCGATCTTCTGCGTCCCGGTGTTGCCGGCTTGTGCCCTCGCGCATTCTCTCCTGAGCGCTGACCATCGTGATGTTCTTTCGGCTTTTTCGGTTTTTTCGGCTTGCGCGGACGAGTGTCCAATCGAGACTCTGGCAACTTGTGAACCGGAGCAAAACCTTCCAGCTCCCGTCGTTCCAGTAATTGATTCGTTAAACGTTCAATGGCCGACAAGAGTTTAAACTCTTCAGCCGTAACCAGAGAAACCGCCTGACCCACTGCTCCCGCTCGACCTGTACGTCCGATTCGGTGCACATAGTCCTCAGCAACATTTGGTAAATCATAGTTGACTACCTGTGGCAGCTGGTCAATATCCAATCCCCTGGCGGCAATATCCGTCGCCACCAACACTCGAATTGACTTGTCTTTAAAGTCAGCCAGGGCTCTTGTACGTGCGCCCTGACTTTTATTGCCATGAATGGCAGCAGCAGTGATTCCTTTGGAATCCAGCTGTTTGGTCAAGCGGTTGGCGCCATGCTTGGTTTTGGTAAACACCAGCACCTGCTCCCACTGATTGTCCTCAATCAATTGAGTAAGAGCCGCAGCCTTCTGATTTTTATCGACGCCATAGATCCATTGGCTGACACTTTCTGCTGTGGTGTTGCGCTTGGCCACCGATATCTCTACAGGATCATTAACCAGCCCTTTGGCCAAGCTGCGTATTTCATCGGAAAACGTCGCGGAAAACATCAGGTTTTGCCGCTGCTTCGGCAAAACTGCCAGAATCTTTTTGATATCGTGAATAAAGCCCATGTCCAGCATGCGGTCAGCCTCATCCAAAACCAGGACTTCCAGCTGCTGAAACCGTACGGCATTCTGCTGATACAAATCCAGCAAGCGCCCCGGTGTTGCCACCAAAACATCAACACCTTTGCGCAAACGCATCATTTGTGCGTTGATCTTTACTCCACCGAACACCACGGTCGAAGTCAGGGGAAGGAATTTGCCATAAGTGTCGACACTTTCCGCTACTTGCGCTGCCAGCTCACGAGTAGGAGTGAGAACCAGTGCCCGTACTTGATTTGGCTTGACCTTGTCACCTTTCGACAACAATTCCAGTAATGGCAGAGTAAAACCGGCGGTTTTCCCTGTTCCTGTCTGGGCGGCGGCCATGACATCACGACCACCCAATACGGCCGGAATGGCCTGCTCCTGAATCGGCGAAGGAGTGTCATAACCTTGACCTTCTACCGCTTTTAAAATGGACGCTGACAAACCGAGGGAATCAAAACTCATAGGGAGGGGAACTCTTCAAAATACATCTGGGGAATGCAGTTTCATGAAAAGCCAGTCAATACTGCCCGTCAACACTAATAGCCGCCGCATTCGTCAAGCCGTGCAGCTTACAGTAAAGCAGCCCTAACCGCCACGTTTCAAGGGCTCTCCAGCCTGGTCATGGCACGGGAGATGTAAAGGATTAGGTCAGATTCAGACGCAGATTATTGTTAATTTCTTCCTTGAATCCCTCAAACACGTCCGCAGTCTCGGCATAATGTGCCCACTCTGAAACCACCTCAGTCACCTGAGCAATGATTCTTTTTGCCTCCTGACGAAAATTGCCAATCAACGAAGCAATTGCCAGCAAGTCTTCATGCTCAAAGCTATCTCGCTTACCATTCAGGGAAAGTTGATGGCTATTTACCCAGGGCGAATCCGCCTTATAGCTGTACGCCACATCAAAAGCTGGCGCCAAACGCCAGGCATCGTTAGGTGAAGCCAGGATAAAACCAAAGTTTTTGCTGTGATCGTCATGATTTCGGGCAACGACATTAAACACCATACGCCGGAATATCTCGACGGCATCCTCACGAGGCAACCTCAAGCGCCGCGCCAGTGTCAGCATTTCTTCATAACTGTAGCTACCGGGGCGTTTGTAATCTGCATGATCCATGGCACATAAAGAAGAGTAGTGCAGCTTTCTATTGCCTTCTCGATCAAATCGCCGGGTCATAAAATGGGCCCGCTTCCCTTCCATTAACAGCTCTGACGGGGACATATTCAAACCCGCATCACAGGCCATCAGATAATAGGCATATTCCATACGCCCAAACCCCTGAGGATCGCCAAAGACCTCGCTATCCACCTTATGCTCTTCGACTCCATCGAACTTCAACAGGTAGTGCTCAAAGCCTTCCGGGGCATCGAGCTGTCCAGACCGGATTTCTGTGCGCTCGCGGTTAATGGCTATCACGGCTTTTGGCCTGGCACCACCCGCAGAGGTACCCACCTGCAAGATCGCAGACATGCTCTGTGAGTCCTGTTTTTGCAGGGCGGGACTCAAACTCACATCCAGATTGGCTCGTTGATCCAATACTGCCTGCGCCATGGCCACAAGCGATGACAATTCCAGCGAACTTTGGGGGGCATCTTGCCCGGCGCGTATGGCCGGGGCATATTCCAGTGCCCCCATACCTCTTTGACCGCTATACAGTAAGCGCTCCAGAGGGGAAAAACTTTCACTGCTACGACCATTACGCGCCAACCACGCATTGATGACGGCATTGCCAAAATCATCTGGCAAGGTATCAGCAAACACTGCCGGCAACCCTTTGTAAGTGTCAGGATTCAAACCGGGGAACTGAAATTTACCCCTGGACAGCGGCATATGAATCGGGGCGATCTCCACGCCTTTCGCCAACCACTCAGGCGAATACTCAAATAATGCCGTCCGGGTTTTGGGATCGAAGACTAAAGCTCCTACCTGCTGTTGCCACAACCGCACTTCCGCGAGATTTTGCATTTACCAGTCCAACTCCTGCTTGCCATCCCCAGACACACCCTCTGTGCCACTCTGATCTCCTGCCGTATCAGCTGGTCTGGCACGTTGGCGCTGCCTGCCTTTTAAGCGTAGCAATTCCATGGGACTAAAACCCACCTCTGGTACAAAGTGTTCCACCAGCTCCAATGCATCCAAGGCCCGTAAAACGGCAATCACATTGGTAAACTTCCCCTGCCCTCGGACCAGCTTGCCATAACTCACTCGGGACAAGCCCACGGCATCTGCAACCTGCTGTTGCGTGAGGTTTTTTTCCAGCCTCATCTGCTCAATACGTGCACCGATTTCGGCGGCAATTGCCTCATCAGTCATTGTCCGAAAGCTCATTTTCACCTCTTAGAAAGCTACAGCGCGACCACAAAGATAACTTTTCTTTATATAATAGCCAAAAAAGTCAATAAAGATAAGATTTCTAATCAGATGTTAGTCTTCAAACACTAAAGTGACAAGATTTTTTAACACTAAGAAAATAAAAGGCATTAGTGATCACTTTTGTTATCACTAAAAAGGCTTCAGCAAACAGAGATTGTCAAACGCTGAACTTCAGCTGCCGTCAACGACCTGGATCGCCCCTGGGGTAAGGAGGAATCCAGCGTCAAATCGCCTATGGCCTCTCGATGCAAATCCACCACCTTATTATTGAAATGGCCAAACATTCTTTTGATTTGATGGTAGCGTCCTTCTTCCAGCACCACTTTCACCTCAAAAGGACTGATGATCTTGAGAGAGGCTGGTCGAGTGGTGACGCCCTCATAAGCAAAGTAAATCCCATTGGCAAACGCCTCAATATAATCATCTGTCACCGGTCTCTCCAACCATACACGGTAGTGCTTGGGAACCTTGGTTTCCGGTTGGGTTAAACGGCGGGACCAATGGCCGTCATTGGTCAGTAGCACCAGGCCCGTTGTATTAAAATCGAGCCGACCAACAAGGTGTAAATCGTCATTGTTATTGCCCGGTAAAAGATCAATCACGGTCGTGTGGTGATCATCCCGGGTAGCGCTAACCACGCCCTTGGGCTTATTGAGCATGATATAACGGGGGGCATCTGCTGAAAGCAGCCGACCATCAAACTCAACCCGGGAAAATTTGTCCACTACCTGATGGATTGACTTTGCCACCTCACCATTAACCATGACCCGCCCCTGTGCCAGGATCAAACGCATATTTCCACGAGGAATCTCAAGCTGTTGACTTAAATAACGGTCTAAACGGGTACGGAAAGTAATCATATGGCAGTGATGTGGTGACAATAAATTAAATGGTGTTCTGCTGAAGAACAGGCTACCACAGAAAAAGTTAAGACGACGAAACGGCTACGAAAAAAACAGGCGGCTCAAGGCCGCCTGAAGAGGACTGATTCACAGAGAAGCCAGATTAAGTACTCACAGGTTCATTGGTCGCCCATTCCTGTGGGAAATGTCTGCGCCAGGCCGGACTGGTTAACCGCAAAGTAAAGGACAGCGCCAATGCCAGAATCAATCCGACAAATACCATCCACGCAGTTTTTGGCCCCAACTCCAGCACGATGATAACCACATACTGAGCAACCACCATCAGCCAGTGAAGCAAAACTGAGGTCACCATCAACCAGCGAGTGTCCCCTGCTCCACGAAGCACACCACCAGACACCAAAATAACAGCATCTGCCATCACGTAGCTGGCCATGCCAATCATCATCCAGCTGGCCAACTGATTGATCGCCTCGCCGTCAGTTGCCGATGTGATAAAGACACCCACCAGCTGCTCACGAAATACAATAAACAGCAGCGCCAAGGTTCCAGAATAAGTCAGCCCCAGCAGGAACCCTGAGCTAATGACCGAATTGAGCCGCTGATGATCCTGCGCACCAATACAGCGTCCAACAAGACTGATAACCGCTATATTCAAACCCACCATAGGAACGAAAGACAACAGGTCCCAGTTAAGGACAATCGCTGCCGAAGCCCCTGCTGCAACACCATATGACTGGAACAGCAAAATAAAAGCGTTAAATGCTGCCACATTCAGAAACAATTCAAGCCCTGAGGGAAATCCCAAACGCCAATAACGTTTGAACAGCGTTTTATCAAAAACAAACGAGCCAGCTACTGAATATTCACGATTGTTTTTAGCCGCACGATAAAACGCAAAGAACAATACCATCGCGATCAGATTACTTAGTACTGTTCCCCATGCTGCACCGGCAATACCCAATTCAGGCAGTCCCCAGACGCCAAATATCAGCCCGTAAGATAATGGGATATTTAGAAACACACCTAAAACATCCACAACCATGACCACTCTAGTGTTGCCAATGCCTGCAAAAAATGAAGAGAAGCAGGTTTTGATCAAAGCCAGAAAACCACAAGCCAAAAGTATCTTGAAATACTGTTTTTCCAAAACCAGCTGGACCGGATCATGCCCCAATGCATCAAAACCAACGTAGACACCATAACCCATGAGCCAAAGCAACGGCGTACACAGCGCTGTAATCAACAACCCTTGAGTCACAACTTTGGAGCATAAGGCTTTTTGTCCCGCCCCAAGAAACTGTGCGACCAGAGCATTACCGTAGGACAGCAAACCAATCCACAGGGACATACACATAAAAGCCGCAACACCACCACCCAAACTGGCAGCCACATGAGTAGGACCAATCAGGGACATGAAAAAGCGGTCAGTGAAAATCATGGCCGCAAAAGTTCCCTGAGAAATAATCATTGGCAAAGCAATGGCTATCAGTAATTTTAAAGTTTGTTTGTCAGTACGAATAAATGACAGCATAGATCCATCCTCATGCGACACCGCATGAACAGAGTCTGTTTTACCCTCCGTCCCGGAGGCTTTAGTTGTTGCTTAATATGGCAACTTGGTCGATATCATCATCATGCTCCATCATCCCTCTCCTTTTTGAACATTAAATTAAAAGCCCGGACACTCATCAGGGCATAAAATTCAGACATAAAAAAACCCGGTAGATCCAAGACCTACCGGGTTTTCCAGAGAAACTAACCGGGAGGCCCTAACGCCTCCCACATATGAGAGACGTTATACAATCACGATACGCACCAGCGCAAAACACGGTTTTGAACCGTGGCGCGTAGCTGCGACAGCATTCATTGCTGCAGATTGTTTGGTCTCAATCATGTTCATGATCAGTTTCTTCGTATCTGTAAAGGTTTGTTTAATAAAAAAACGAACTGCAAGATTATAGATTACCGATAGAAAGTCAACCAGTTTTCTATCGATAATTTTGTGTGTCGGTAAAAAACACAACAACGAACTAAGTGGTATACATCTGACACTTACATCAATCTGACATCTATCTAATAGCCACAAAAAATGCCAGCGACAGGCTGGCATTTTTAACGTTCAATCAGACAACCAATATCTATTTGGTCAAGTACTGTATCCCTTTATCCAACCCCTCCAGCGTCAACGGATACATTTTTCCATCCATCAACTTGCGGGTCATATCAATAGTCTGGGTATGATTCCAGTATTTCTCTGGCGTCGGATTCAGCCAAATTACTTTATTGAAGGTCTCCGTCAAACGTTGCATCCAAACGTAGCCCGGCTCCTCGTTCATATATTCCACACATCCGTATTGAGTACTGATTTCATAAGGTGCCATTGAGGCATCCCCCACAAAGATCACCTTATAATCACTCGAGTAGGTGTGCAGAACATCAAATAATTTAGTGGTATCCGTGGTCCGGCGACGATTATCTTTCCACAAATACTCGTAAATGAAATTGTGAAAATAGAAGTACTCCATATGCTTGAATTCTGTTTTGCAGGCAGAAAACAGCTCTTCACATACTCGTACATAAGGGTCCATAGAACCACCCACGTCAAAAAACAGCAGAATCTTTACGGCATTATGACGTTCAGGCACCATTTTAATGTCAAGAAAACCAGCATTATTGGCTGTTGAGCGAATCGTATCATCCAGATCCAGCTCATCCGCGGCCCCGGTTCGGGCAAACTTGCGCAACTTGCGCAGTGCAACCTTGATGTTGCGCGTCCCCAGCTCGACATCATCAGCCAGGTTTTTAAACTCGCGCTTATCCCACACTTTGGCCGCGGATTTGTTTTTGCTTTCACCGCCGACCCGAATCCCTTCCGGGTTGTAGCCACTGTTGCCAAACGGTGAAGTACCGCCGGTGCCGATCCATTTATTGCCTCCCTGGTGGCGTTTTTTCTGCTCTTCAAGGCGTTTATTAAACTCCTCGATCAGCTTCTCCAACCCACCCAGAGATTCAATTTTGGCCTTCTCTTCGTCACTTAGGCTCTTCATGAATTCGGCACGGGTCCATTCATCGGGAATCAGAGCCTCGACGATCCCGTCGAGATTCTCCAAACCTTTGAAATAAGCGCCAAATGCACGATCGAACTTATCAAAGTATTTTTCATCTTTGATCAAACAGGTACGGGCCAGCAGGTAAAACTCGTCCACGCTACCAAACGCCAATTGCTTTTCCATTGCTTCTAACAGCACCAGTAACTCCTTGAGGGAGACTGGCACTTCAGCCTTGCGCAGGCCGTAGAAAAAATTGACTAGCATTGAATACTCCTTTTAAGAGTCTGTTTGAGTTTTGCTCACAAACTTAAACAGACCGGTGATCAGGCGTTTTTACGGCGAGTCATAAAGGCCAGACGATCCAAAAGATGCACGTCCTGCTCGTTTTTCAGCAAAGCGCCATACAGGGGTGGAATAGCCTGTCTGGTATCGCCACTTTTGAGGACTTCATCAGGAATATCATCCGCCATCAGCAACTTGAGCCAATCGACCAGCTCTGAGGTAGAGGGCTTTTTCTTCAGGCCAGGAACCTGACGTACGTCAAAGAAGATATCCAGGGCGTCACGTACCAGGTCGGCCTTGATTGACGGGAAGTGGACATCGATGATCTTCATCATGGTGTCTCGGTCAGGGAAGCTGATGTAATGAAAGAAGCAGCGGCGCAGGAAGGCGTCCGGAAGCTCCTTCTCATTGTTACTGGTGATGATGACAATGGGACGGTGTTTGGCTTTAATCACCTCACCGGTCTCGTAAACAAAGAACTCCATCTTGTCGATTTCCACCAGCAGATCATTCGGGAACTCTATGTCGGCTTTGTCAATTTCATCAATCAGCAGAACCACCTGCTCGTCAGATTCAAAAGCCTCCCAAAGCTTCCCTTTTTTCAGGTAGTTGGAAATGTCGTTAACCTTGTCGTTACCCAGCTGAGAATCACGCAGACGCGACACAGCATCGTACTCGTAGAGGCCTTGCTGAGCCTTTGTGGTCGATTTGATGTGCCATTGGATCAGGCGCATGCCCATGGAATCAGCAACCTGCTCTGCCAGCATGGTCTTACCGGTTCCAGGCTCCCCTTTGACCAATAGCGGACGCTGCAGGGCAACGGCCGCATCGACAGCCATTCTCAAATCATCTGTTGCGACGTAATTCTGTGTACCTTCAAATTTCATCAATCTCTTCCTCGGGTTTTCAATGCCCCGAGTCTACCACAGCCCCCAGAGAGTCCATCCTCTCCAGCCCGGCAGAGCCGCAGATTGCGCGAAAATGAACAGCAAATCGGCCATTTTGTCCTTTTTTGCTACATTGAAAGGGCAGATTTGCCAATTTCTCATCAGGAAAACAGCAAATCTCGTCCCCCAGGAAACGGCACTGACATCACCGCAACTGCTGGGGAAAACTGGAATTTTCAGAGGGAATACTGGAATTTTCAGAGGGAATATAGAGGAGTTAAGGGCTACTAAGCCCCTCTAACATCGCTTCCATATTGATACTGCGGCTTAACAGGGATTTGCCATTGAGATCATAGGCTCTAAAGTAGGTCACCACCTTGTCGTCTGGATCTACATAGCAATAGAGCTTCGCCTGCTCGTTTTGCTGATAATCGCCAATCGTGCCATTCAACAAGACCAGATAAGTTTGCTTTTTCGCCTCGAAACGGGTGGAACGCCAATCGGTATCGGTACGGACAAGCCTTTCGCCAAATTTACTCTCAGCTTTCTCTTCACAAAGCCTGACCGCATCCTGCTGATCAAAAGGAATTTTATGATAATAGGTAGCTTCCTGTTCATCCGCAGAAAACCATGCGAAGACATTGGCGCCGAGTAATGTGAGCAAAGAAGTCAGTGTGGCAATGATGAATATCGCCAAAGCGTACTGCAGCGTTACCTGAAGAGTGGATTTCTTGGGAATTTTTTCAGGCATCAAGCCGACCTTATTTCGGTAACCGTTCGACCCGGGAAAGAAACATCCAGCTCTAATGGTGAAAGAACTGGTCGTTAGCACTGCGGGCACTGGCTTTGCGTCCCGGAATTACTCCCGGTTTGCCGTTTCGTTTAATCAGACTTCTGTTCGAACGCCAAACCTACAGGATTTGGCGATAAGCTGGGTATCAAGTGTTTATTACTTACCATGACAGTAAGGGAGTTTGCCACGCGTTACCAGGCGGGTCAATGTAACGCAGAACAGCTATTTGCTGGCTATGTGGCTCATCACTGCGGGATAATCCTGCAAGATCCAGGCGAAATATCCCCCACGGAAGTAATAGACCTGGCGAAAACCCCAATAAACAGAGACGGCAACAGCATAAGCACTGCGCAAACAATTTGAGCTGTTGCAGTAAATAACAATGGGGGTATCGCGTGAGACATACTCTGAGTTATAAAGTTTGGAAAAGTCCTTTTGAAAGTCCATATGGAGTGCGCCATCAATATGCCCAATGGTCCATTCTTCATCACTCCGAACATCGATAAACACTGCGCCTCGGTCATAGAGCTCTTTGGCTTTAAAAACGTTGATTGTTGTGGCACCAGACACACCCAAGGGTGTCTCATCCGCTTTTGCCGACAGAGTGAAAAACACGCACAAACACAATATAAAGTAACGTTTATAGCCGTTTAAAAAGCCCATAGTGCCCTCCAAACCCACATAACTTTAAAAAGTGTAGGTGAGGAAAGACCTGAGCCTTAGTGTCTTTTTAACTAAAAAGGCACTGGAAGGTTGAGCAAAAGGGAACAAGCAGAAAAAGTAATCAGGCCAAGAATGAATCAGGCGCTTGGGGGAGAATATCCCCAATAACTGTCAAGCTGCCACAGATTGCTGTGCATGAGTCCGCATGAGTTTCATCAATGAGGCCTCAGCCTTTGAAATCCCACAACGTCGGGCCACCTCTTCCGGTGGCAGCCCGGCATTCAGCAACGAAAGCGCATCTTTCAGGCTCTCATCCAAAACTACGTTTGAAGATGGATCAGGCGTCTCTCGGGAAGCAGCACTACTGCCCTGCTCCACCGCCAACAACTGTTTTTCGAGAGCGACCAAGCGCTTGCCAAGGCGGACTGTGTTGCTGTTGCTCATTTGTTGGCTTTTCTCCAGCTTTTGGAAAAGTTGAATATTGGCTGCGGCCTGTTTCCGCAGCAGAGAAAAGCACAATAGCGCAGCCGCCAGAGAAATCACGCTGATACCCAGCGCCGAAATCAAGAGTACATCCACCAATAAGCTGTCGGACACTATCACTGTATTCTCCGCTCAATAAGTTCCATCAATCACCAACACAGTTTTCTGAAGCCCAGCAACCAGGACTGTATGCGCTTGTTGCTGTTAAACGTTCTCGATCTCGGCCCACTCTTCGTCGGTCAGTAATTTGTCGAGTTCTACCAATATCAGAAGTTCATCATTTTTATGACACACACCCTGAATGAACTTCGCACTTTCTTCATTACCGACATTCGGTGCGGTTTCAATTTCTGACTGCTTCAGATAAACCACTTCTGCAACACTATCCACCAATATACCGACAACATGATTATCAGCTTCAATGATTACAATTCGGGTATTGTCTGTCAGCTCTCCATCTTCAAGGCCGAATCTGTGGCGGGTATCAATAACCGTAACCACATTACCACGCAGATTGATAATCCCCAGTACATACGACGGTGCGCCGGGAACAGGAGCAATTTCCGAGTAACGGAGAACTTCCTGTACCTGCATGACGTTAATGCCGTAGGTTTCTCCAGCCAATTTGAAAGTGACCCACTGCAAAATCGGATCATCACTGGTTTTACTCATTGCAGCGTTGTTTGCCATAAATCAGTCCTCAAAGGATCTTGTCGTGTTGTGTCTTATGCTGCGCAGCTCCTGCCCGCCTCTGGCAAAACCAATGCCAGGAAGCAAACACCGGGAAGCGTCAAAAAAACATCAATTTCACACGGTTGCAGTATAAGATTGCAGCTTCTATGCCAGCATATCGGCCAGCAGGAAAAATAATTGAACAAGAAAACGTTCTTTCAGTGCTTAAGTTTTCAGCGGATCTTGTGAAGACTTTTTACGGTCAGCTGCATTGAGCAACATCCCCATCGCCGGAATATCCAGCAAAGCGCACATATGCTGCTTTACCGTACCCGCCAACCAGGGCCGTTTACTCCGCTCACCACGCCACTTCACATCTTCCGGTTGCAGGGTAATAGGCTGGTTAACTGCGTCCACAGCCAGACCCCAGGGCAAACCATCGATAGAAACCACGTATTTGGCGTTATCGGCAAACTTCTCTTCATAGCGCTCGGGCATGACAAAACGGGCCGTATTGATCGTACGAATTTTGCCAACCGGTGTCGGCTGCAACCCCATAAACCACTCTGCCTGGCCAAATAATGGGGTCAATTCATCTGTCAGAGGCTGAATTTGCCCGAGAGATATCAAAGGAACAGCCAATGTCAGACCAGCCACTTCAAACAGGAGGACTTCAAATCGATCCTGAGCCCAGGACGGGCGGCCGTTTTCCATCCATTGAATGGTGGGTTCGTCCTGCTCAGCGTGGGTTTCTTCTACCTGGTCCTGGATTACAGCGGCACTGACCGGCTCGGCGACCTCCTCGATAGATGATGGCCGAGCGACAACCTGAGCTGTCGTTGGGCTTTCGTCTATTGAGGTGGTTTCAAGAACAACAGACTCCGCAGCCACCTCTTCCACCACCGGAACATCAAGGTGTTCGGTGGATTCAGCAACGGTCAGAGGTGATGATGCCAGTAATTTGGCCAGTTTCTCCCGTGCCAGATCCTGTTCATTGGGCTCAACGACCGATTCACGGGATAAAATGGCCGTTTTGATTCTGGCTGCGGGCTCGTGACGAATATCAAGATCATTGGGTTCAGACGTCAACAAATCGTCGAAATACCCTTGCAAGACATCATGGGACACATTACTCACGACACAACCCCATCAGCAGAGGCTTCAACTGGACGCATTGATGCTCGACGGGACAGTTGCCATTTAAGCAATGAACGATAGGCATCTACAGCCCGGCTATCAGGCTGAAACAGGTGAGGCGGAACCCCCGCCTTGCTGGCATCCCGTAATTTGGTATCGACAGGGATTTTGCCTGGCCAGACATTTGACTCGTAGTTATTGCGTATAGAACGGAGACTCACCACAGAGGCCTGAGTCCGTCGGTCAAACATGGTCGGCACGATACTGTATTGCAGAGGATGCTTGCGGGATTTGCTCATCATATCCAGGGTTTGAGTCATTCGCTCAAGCCCCTTCAGGGCCAAAAACTCTGTCTGCACCGGTATCAAAAGTTGCTGACACGCAGCCAGAGCATTAATCATCAAAATACCCAGCAATGGCGGGCAATCAATCAGTACAATATCGAATTCGCCCTTGATAGCGGCTAACGCGCGACTGATGACCAGCCCCATCCCGTCCTGACTGATAGCCTGACGCTCCAGTGTGGCCAGCGCCATCGACGAAGGTATCAGGCCAATGTTTTGATAGCCTGTTTCGACGATACACTCACGAACAAGATCAATAGACAGCTCTTTGCGTTTCTGAAACAGGGTAAACGTGCTGTTTACAACCTGGTCTGGCTCATGCTTGAAATAGCTGCTTAATGAGCCATGAGGATCCAGATCCAACAACAACACTCGTTTACCCTGTTCGGCACAAAGCCCTGCCAGAGCAACCGTAGTGGTTGTTTTACCAACACCGCCTTTTTGATTGGCTATAGTCCACGCAAGCACGTGACACCCTCTCAACTGTAAACAGTTAGCTTAAAATTAGTTTGGCAAACGAGGGAGTTCAGGGTTACTGCTGAACAACCACCCGCCCCCATTGGTTTCTACCGGCTCAATTTGTTCATCCGTGGACGACCTCTCAACCGATGAAGTAACGTTTTTCAGGCGTTCCCTCTGCCCCTCACGGGCGATCATCAAGACCACACGTCGGTTGGCAGCTCGTCCCTGCTCAGTCGTGTTGTCTGCAATGGGCCGATGAGAACCGTAACCAACAGCTGACAACCGATGAGGCTTAATCCCGGATTCTGCCAACAATTTGACCACCGTAACCGCCCGCGCTGAAGACAATTCCCAATTACTGGGAAATTTATGTGTCGCTATGGGGAGGTTATCGGTAAATCCCTCTACCCGAATCTCATTATCGTAACCCTGCAGTAGCGTCGCCATATCCCTGAAAATTTCAAGAGCCCGGGAACTGGGAACTGCATCTGCTGAATCAAACAAAATGTTCGACTTCAGCTCTACTTCCAACCAGAGTTCATTGCCCTGTATCAGAATCAATTCCTGATCTATCAGATCCGGAAACTCCTGCCCAAGCCGTTCAGACAATGAATCCATCACAGCATCATTCATACTCGCTGCGGGCTGAGGTAAAGCAGTTTCAGCGGCATCCCCTGAATCATCGCTCACTATTCCCGGGCTGGAATGTCTTTCAGGGTGCCCCACCTGAATCGGCTTCAATGTCAGAGGTACCTTATTGGCCTCCGAAGAATGCGTAAAAGCCGAGTTCAGTGTTTCAGATAAAACCCGATACTTTCCTTCATTGACCTGCGATATTGAATACATCACAACAAAGAAAGCAAATAACAGCGTGATGAAGTCCGAATAGGAAACCAGCCAGCGTTCGTGATTCACCTCTTCCTGAAGACGTCTCCTGGGCATGCATTAAACCTGCGGCAGGAAGCTTTCCAACTTCGTCTGGATCGAGCGCGGATGCTCACCCTCCGCGATAGCCACAATGCCCTCAGTGATCAACTCCTGATATTGGGATTGTTGATACACACAGTTTTTGATCTTGTTGGCTACAGGCAGCAAAAACAGGTTGGCAAAAGTCACACCGTAAATCGTCGCGACAAACGCGATAGCAATACCTGAACCCAACTGATCAGGATCGGCCAGATTCCTCATCACGTGAATCAGGCCCATTACCGCGCCTATAATACCTACCGTAGGAGCATAGCCCCCCATCGCTTCAAAAAATTTGGCCGCATCCAGGTTTCGTTGTTCATTGAGCACCATATCCGTTTCAAGAGTCCTGCGAATCGCTTCCCGCTCCTGCCCATCAATCAACAACTGTAGACCTTTGCGGGCGAAAAGATCCGTTTCCGTTTCGGTATAATGCTCAAGCCCCAGCAGGCCTCGTTTACGAGCGGTATCAGCCCAGCCGACGACGGATTGCAGGCCGGCTTTATAGGGTGTTTGCGGCGGGTAAAATACCCAGGGAAAGATCGATAACGCTCGACGAACCTGCAACCAGGGGAATTGCAAAAGGGCCGCTGCCAGGGTCCCGCCGATGACAATCAGAGCCGCAGGGCCATTTACTAACGCCTGCCAGCTTCCACCTTCCAGAAAATTACCGCCGATCAGGGCAATTAACCCCAGTAGCAATCCCAGCAAACTCAGGATATCCATGGCTGACTAAAATTCCTTAGCCAACACTGAACCTATGTCACGCAGAGGTAACACCCGATCAGTAAGCTGTGCTCTGGCGACCGCCATGGGCATGCCATAAATAACGCAGCTGTCTTCGTCCTGACTCCAGATTGCACTGCCTTTCTGTTTCAACAGTCGTGCACCTTCACAACCGTCCGAGCCCATTCCCGTCAAAATCACACCCAGCGCCTGATTACCAAACGCATTGGCTGCTGAACCAAAGGTTACATCGAGGCAGGGTTTATAGTTCACCCGGCTATCACCCTCCAGAACCCTGACAGTTCCTGAACCCCGTTTGTCAATCATTAGCTGTTTGCCTCCGGGAGCCAACAGTGCCAGTCCGGGCTTTAAGGAATCACCATCCTGAGCCTCTCGAACTTCAATTTTGCATTGTCGATTCAAACGATCTGCAAAGGCTTTGGTGAAGTTCTCAGGCATATGCTGAACAAGGACAATAGGCAGAGGAAAACGCTCAGGCAACTTGCTTAACACGTCTGCAAGAGCAACCGGACCACCAGTAGAAGCACCAATAAGCAGTAATTTCACTTTACCTTTCAGGTCGGGAGCGGGAGTGTTACGAACCGCGCCACGTGAACTGGATGACAAAGAAATCACACTTCGGTTAACACTATCAACTGGCTTGGTGTCTGCGTAACTGGCTTGTCTTGTCGGTCTTGATAAAGATGATTTGGCCTGAGATGCTATCGCCAACAAACGACTGTGTAGCCTCTGTTTCAGTGAAGCAGAGTCTTTGGATATCTCGGCAAAGTTCTTGGGCAGGAAGTCCACGGCCCCTGCCTCAAGAGCATCCAGCGTGGTGCGGGCACCCTCATAAGTCAAAGACGAAAACATCAGAATGGGAGTCGGCTGCTCGGACATGATCTGCCGGACAGCACTAACGCCATCCATTATAGGCATTTCGTAGTCCATGGTTATAACATCAGGACGTAAACTCCTGGTCTTTTCCACAGCCTCTCGCCCATTAGCGGCCAGCCCTATGACCTCTAGCTTAGGATGCTCATTCAACATCTCTTTCAAGCGGTGCTGAAAAAAATTGGAATCGTCGACCACCAGAACCTTCAGGCTCATAACTCTCTCACTGGCCAAGTACTAAACGATGGAGACTGCAGTTGCATTATGCCAACCCTACATAGCGATCCAGCATGCTGGGAACATCCAAAATCAAAGCAATAGTGCCATCGCCAGTAATAGTCGCTCCGGCCATGCCGGGAGTTCCGTGTAACATTTTTCCAAGGGGTTTAATGACCACCTCTTCCTGACCGATCAGTTGATCAACCACAAAACCGACCCGTTGCGTGCCCACAGACACAATAACAACGTGAGACTCTTCCAGATGCTCATCGTTAACCGCACCCCGAACCAACCAGCGTTTCAGGTGGAAAATGGGGACCGCTTTATCGCGAACCGTAACGCACTCCTGGCCATCTACAACATGGGTCTGTGTCAGGTCCATGTGGAATATTTCATTAACACTGACCAGCGGCAAAGCGAATGTCTGCTGACCAAGCATAATCATTAATGTCGGCATGATGGCCAGCGTCAAAGGCACCTTGATACTGATTCGGGTTCCCTCTCCCATGACAGAATCAATATCAATGGAGCCATTAAGCTGGGTGATTTTTGTCTTTACAACATCCATCCCCACACCACGACCTGACACATCTGAGATTTCTTTCTTGGTCGAAAATCCAGGAGCAAAGATCAAAGAAAAAGCTTCTGAATCCGGCAACCGTGCAGCGGCGTCCTCATCCATCAAACCTTTTTCTACAGCGATGCTACGTAACTTGTTGGGATCCATACCGCCGCCGTCATCAGTGATGGATAACAGAATATGATCACCTTCCTGCTCGGCTGCGAGTATTACTTTACCTACGCGCGGCTTGCCTTTGGCTTCACGATCATCCGGCAATTCAATGCCATGGTCGACTGAGTTTCGAACCAGGTGAACCAGCGGGTCGGCCAGTGCTTCAACCAGGTTTTTATCGAGATCAGTATCTTCACCCTGAAGCTCCAGGTTAATCTCTTTTTTCAAACTCCTGGCAAGATCACGCACCACCCGAGGGAAGCGGCCAAAAACCTTTTTGATTGGCTGCATGCGGGTTTTCATGACCGAAGTTTGCAAGTCGGCAGTGACTACATCCAGATTGCCAACGGCCTTGGACAGCACTTCATCATTCGCTTTTAACCCCAGACGAACCAACCGATTGCGAACCAGTACCAGCTCGCCCACCATATTCATGATGTCATCGAGGCGCTGGGTATCAACACGCACTGTCGTTTCACCAGCAGGAGCAGTTTCCCGTGCCACCGGAGCTGTTTTTGGAGCAGGCTGGGGAGCTGTACTCGATGTAGGTGCTACTGTTTTCGCAGATTCTGCCTTATCGCTGCTGATGCTGGCAGTACTTTGGGCAGAGTTATTGACCACAGGCGTCGGTGACCCACCCTTACCATGCAAATCATCCAGCAACTTTTCAAATTCATCATCGGTAATCAAATCACCACCGGATGATGTTGATACTGCTGCCTGCTTAGGTACATTATTCTGCACCTCACCGCCATTTGCACCGGGCCCCTTACCCTTGCCGTGCAGCTGATCGAGCAATGCATCAAATTCATCATCGGTTATATCATCATTCGATGATGTGCCTTGTTTGAGCGTGATATCCTGGGCAGCCACTACTGAAGCTTCTGTCCCTGGGCCTTTACCGGCACCATGGAGCTGATCCAGCAACGCCTCAAACTCATCATCAGTAATGTCATCACTCGATTGAGCAGGGCTGGATTCACCCTCAGCTTTAGATGCTTTTTCCAAAGCGGTGGATTCACTAACGAATGAGTCGCCTTGAGAAATGGCGTCTAACAATTCCTCAAATTCCGCGTCAGTGATATCACCACTCCCCTGACCTGATCCAAGCGTAGAAGACGCTTGTACCGCTGAACTTTGCAGTTCAGGATCAGACTCTGATGAAGGAGCGGCTGCAGTGGCTTCAGAGAGGTCTTCGCAGGAAACCAAACGCTCGAGAGCGACCAATAATTCTGGCGCAGCGGGATCGGCTTCGACTCCTTGCGATATTTGTGAGAATTGGCTATTCACCGTATCCAGAGCCTGGAGTACAACATCCATCAGTTCGGAGGTCACAGCACGTTTGCCGGTTCGCAGAATGTCGAACAAGTTCTCGGTTACGTGGCAACAGTCCACCATGGCATTCAACTGAAGAAAGCCTGCGCCACCTTTAACCGTATGAAAACCACGGAAAATAGCATTCAATAAATCGGTATCGTCTGGGCGCTGCTCCAAATCCACCAATTGCTCAGAGAGAAGATCCAGGATCTCTCCTGCTTCAACCAGAAAATCTTGAAGAATTTCTTCGTCTTCACCGAAACTCATTCACCAGCTCCTCAGAACTTAAATCAGAAACCCAGACTTGATAATAAGTCATCTACTTCATCTTGCCCGGAGACCACGTCTTCACGTATATCACTGTGAATTTGAGGGCCTTCAGCTTCGACAGCTTTTTGTTGGGCGGTCATTTTCTGCTCTACTTCTGAAAATGTACTCAACCCGGTAATGTCTTCTACCTGGCTCGCGATACGAACCAGATCGACCAAATTTTCTTCAACATCGCAAATCAGGCCAATCACACGCTTGAGCACCTGACCGGTGAGGTCCTGAAACCCTTGCTCAAGAACGATATCCTGCAAATTTTTATTCAGTTCGCTGGTGCCATCGCGCATGTCGCCGAGAAAACCATCAATACGAACATACAGCTCACGAAATTCATCTGCCGTCATTTCACGACGTCTCAGACGTGCCCACTCTTCATGGAGTGACGCGGCTTCTTCCCCGAGGTTTAATGCGATAGGCGCTGATGCTTCAACCATATCCATGGTCTTGTCTGCAGCATTCTGCGTCATTTCGATGACGTAATTCAGGCGATCAGATGCATCCTGAATTTCAGAGGACTCAATATCAGGTGGATCTGCGTTCAGATCACCGTCCACATGAAAGTTGACAATGGCACTGTGAAGACCTCTGGTCAGTTTACCGACCGCTTTATACATATTGTCATCACGAACCCGAACGAGTTGTTCGATCAACTGTGACGCGCCTTCAATGTCATCGCTACTGAGCTTGTCAGAAAGTTGCTTGGCACAATCCTGAAGTTCTTTGATAAATACATCATTCGTGTGCGGTTTGGGTTGCATTTCCATCATTCAACCTTTCTGGTTATTTATTAACTACCCACACGTACGAAGATTTTTTCAATCTTTTCTTTCAGTGCTGCTGCAGTAAAGGGTTTAACCACATAACCATTAACACCGGCCTGGGCTGCCTCGATAATCTGATCACGCTTGGCTTCTGCCGTTACCATCAACACTGGTAAAGAGGACAGTTTTTCATCAGCCCGCACGGCTTTTAACAGGTCTATCCCGCTCATGCCGGGCATATTCCAGTCCGTTACCAGAAAGTCATAATCGCCACTTTTCAGCATTGGCAATGCTGTCAGGCCATCATCTGCCTCTTGGGTATTTGAAAAACCCAGGTCCCGTAGCAGATTCTTGATAATCCGACGCATTGTCGAGAAATCGTCGACAATCAGAATCTTCATGTTTTTGTCCAATGCAACCTCCATCGTCCCCGGCATGGGATTTACTTTAAGTTCTGTCACTGAGGTGAATCATCACCATCAGCTGTATTTCCGTGTCGATTTTTTGTACAAACCCTATGTACGTTATTCCGCTTTTTCCTGCCAATCGGCCAATTTGGTACGCAACCTCAAGGCTGCTTGCGAGTGAATCTGACTGACTCTGGACTCGCTTACACCAATAATTTGACCAATCTCTTTCAGGTTAAGCTCTTCATCGTAGTAGAGCGCCAACACCAGCCTTTCTCTTTCCGGCAATTGGGTTATCGCCTGCGAAAGCGATTGCTTTAGCGATTCTCTTTGAAAATCTTCCTGAGGGGGGATAAAAGGCATGCTGATACTGTCACTACCGAAGCCAGAATCGTCATCCCCATAGCTCTCTTCAAAGCTGAAAAGTCGACTTGAGGCCGTGTCGTTCAGCATGGCATGGTACTCATTGACATCCACACCCAGCTCTTCGGCGACTTCCCGATCCGTAGCGTCACGGCCTTTTCTGGCCTCAACATTACTGATGGCTTCACTTACCCGACGTCCGTTGCGGTGAACCGAGCGGGGAGCCCAATCGCCTCTGCGCATTTCATCGACTATCGATCCGCGAATACGGATTCCGGCATAGGTCTCGAAGCTGGCTCCTTTCGAAGCATCATACTTCTGAGCGGCTTCCAGCAATCCCAGCATACCGGCCTGGATAAGGTCCTCAACCTGCACACAGGCCGGCATCCTCATCATCATATGATGTGCGATGCGCTTCACCAGATGTGCGTATTCTTCTACCTGAATGGTTGTCAGGCCGCGTTGTGTTTCATCATACATAGCTAAGCCATCTGCTGCTGGCATGGTGTCAGTCCTGTTTGCTTTATACCCGGAACGTTACAGGCAAGCCCTTTGGGGAGCCGTCTGCAAGAGCCGTTCAACAAAGAATTCCAGATGCCCTCTTGCACTGCTGGGTAGAGGCCACTGATCCACTTGATCCGCAATCTTCCGCACAGCGATCGCCGCCTTGGACTGGGGAGCATATTTGAGTAGCGGCTGTTGCTGCTGCACCGCTTTACGCACGTTTTCGTCAAACGGGACATTCCCCAAATACTGCAGGGACACATCCAGAAAACGCTCACATACCACATTCAATTTATTGAATAGTCCCTGGCCTTCCTGAACACTTCGGGTCATATTCGCAATCACCCGGAAACGGAAGAGTCCATGTTCTTTATTCAGTAGTTTTATCAGCGCATAGGCATCCGTTATTGAGGAAGGTTCGTCACACACAACGACCACAACCTCTTGAGATGCCCGTACAAAACTGACCACGGTATCGGAAATACCCGCTGCCGTATCGACCACCAAAACATCCAGCTGATTGCTTAATTCACTGAAAGCATGAATCAAAGCGGCGTGCTGCTGAGGCCCCAACGCGGCCATTTGCTGCACACCTGATGTAGCTGGAACCACTTTAATACCAGACGGTCCGGTGACCAGAATGTCCGAGAGGCTGCACTCTCCACTCAAAACATCAGCCAGGTTTTTGTCTGCCTTTAAACCCAGCAAGACATCAATGTTCGCCAGCCCCAGGTCTGCATCCAACAGCACTACCCGACGGCGCATTTCCGCTAATGCAATGCTCAGGTTGAGGGAGATATTGCTCTTTCCTACGCCACCTTTACCGCCTGTTACGGCAATCACTTGTACTGGTCGTGTTGAACTCATTTAAGTTCACTCTCCTAGCTAAATTTGTTTTCGTTTTATGCCGAAAACGTAATCAATATCCGGGTAAATACCTGACAACAGCTAAATGCCCGCCGGATTAATATCTGTCAAAAGCCCCTTGGGCTTCATTTGCCGATGCCTGACTGCCCATACCGGTTTTCATCAAAGCGACGGCCTTTGCGACCAGTTTGTGTCCTTTGGCAACCTCAATATCCTGCGGGATTTCCTGTCCATTGGTGGTGTACTGGACAGCCAGCTTGTGCTCGAGAAGCACACTCATGGCTTCACCCAGACTGCTGCTTTCATCCAGTTTTGTCAGTACACAACCTTGCAGTCGGGCACTCTGATGGGCATGAACGGTCGCTTTCATCATTTGCAGCTGGGAGTTACAGGCCATGACCAGTAACGTCTGGATTTCTGGAATTGAATCCAGCGCCTGCAACTGCTCTTTTAATTGAGCGTCACCCAATCGGAAACCGGCGGTATCTATCAACACCAGCGGACAGCCTTTAAGACTTCTCAACACTGCAGGCAGATCATTGTGATCTTCCACCACCTTGACCTGAACATTCAGAATTTTGCCCAGAGAACGCAACTGATCATGTGCTGCGATACGGTATGTATCGGTTGTAATCAATGCGACATTTTCGGCTCCGTGCTCCAGCACATAGCGAGCGGCCAGCTTGGCAATTGTGGTGGTTTTGCCCACGCCGGTTGGACCAACAAAGGCAAAGACACCGCCATCCATCACCCTATCATCTGCCGATGCCGGCAAAAATCGAGACAGAGTAGCCAGAGTATCCGCCCAGGCTTCCTGAATGGTGCTGTGCTTTTTGATACGCTTCACAATGGCTTCTGCTGGACGATCACTCAACCCCATATGCTTTAAACGGCGCATCAAGCCTGAGTGTAAGGGTGTCGACATTTGCGGCGTATTGGCCATACGGGTCAACTGCTCTTCCAGCAACAGGCGCATATCCGCTAATTCTGACTGCAATGCCTGAAGCTGCATTTGCTGTTCTTGCTGTTGCTGATTTTGTGGATGAGACTGTTGCTGCGGGGTTTCACGAACACGGTCATACCCATAGTCACGCTGTGACTCGTATGACTCCTGTGGCCGATGAGATTGCAGTTGCTGTTTGCTTCTTGCATCCTCATAAAAACGGCCATCTGCATGGCTCGGGTTTCTTGAATAACTTTCGGGTGCTTCTTCATGCTGACGCCCGATCATCTGGCCAATGGGCAGGTCCGCCTGCTCTTGTTGCTTTCTGGCTGCCAGCATTTTCATACGAGCTTGTTCGATCTCATCGGCCAGCTCCGCAGGCGTTTTGCCCGAAGCACTGCCACGGAAAGCGGGAGTCGTTGTATTGGGAGTAAATTGTTGTGCCCGGAACTCTGGAGCACTGAGAGAAGACTCCAATGCCGGCTGGCTGTTGCGCAAGGGATCGTGACGATTAATCACTTCATCCATCGCCAACTGGTCTCGCCAGGCGCCATCGCTGCCCATGGGAATGTCGCTGCCTGCAGCCACATCAGCAAAACGTCCATTGATTGAGGACACTGATGACACGTTCTCCGCCTGCGGTTGAGCACTGGTCAATATTTCGACACCCTGTTTCACCCTTCTGCTGGACAAGATAATGGCTTCCGGTCCCATCTCCTGACGAACCAGTTCCAGCGCCCGGCGCATATCGCTAGCAACAAAACGTTTTACTGACATAAGTTTTCCCCATCACTCTCGTCGCTGATGATTGCGAAGAGCTGGCCTTAAACGCCTGACCACTGACTGCCGTCAATGGTCAATTACTGATCTACACCTACAGAGGCTTCAATCGTTACTTGTTTGTTATCCGGTATCTCTGTGTAAGCCAGCACCGACATGTCGGGCAAACTGAAGCGAACAAACTTCGCCATCACATTTCGAATCGGTGCAGCGACCAACAGAACGACCGGTTTTCCTTTCATTTCCTGCTTCTGCGCTGCGTCAATCAATGAGCGCTGAAGTTTTTCTGCCAGTTGTGGTTCTATGAAAGCACCGCCACCGCCAGATTTTTGTGACTGCTGAATGGACTGTAGCAATAACTGTTCCAGACCTGCTTCCAGTGTTACTACAGGGACCTCAGGGTCTTGTCCCACAATGGATTGCACGATTTGACGGGAAAGTGCGACACGGACCACAGAAATCAAAGCGTCGGGATCTTGACTCGCACCGCCGGCTGACGCCAAAGCTTCGGCTATCGTTCTCATGTCACGAATGGACACCCGCTCATGCAACAAGCCTTGTAAAACCTTCAACAGAACATTGAGATTGACCGCCCCCGGGACCAACTGCTCTACCAGCTTTGGCGAGGACTCTTCCAGCTTGTCGAGCAACTTCTGAACTTCTTCATGCCCCAGCAACTCGTAGCTGTGTTTGTGCAAAATATGATTGATTTGCGTGGCCACTACGGTACTGGCATCCACCACCGTGTACCCCAGAGTTTGCGCTTTGTCTTTTTTATCCGGATCAATCCAGACAGCTTCAAGCCCAAATGCAGGATCCGTGGTATTGATACCATCGATCTGACCAAACACCTGACCGGGGTTAATCGCAAGTTCCTTTTCCGGATAGACTTCTGCCTCCCCCAAAGTCACGCCCATCAGACTGATTCGGTAACCATTCGGCATAAGGTCGAGGTTATCCCGGATGTGGACCGACGGAACCAGAAAGCCCAGATCTTGCGAGAGTTTCTTGCGAACGCCTTTAATGCGTCCCAACAACTCACCACCCTGGTTTTTATCCACCATGGGGATCAGTCGATAGCCAACCTCAAGTCCTACAATGTCCACCGGCTGGACATCATCCCAACCGATATCAGCGGATTCTTTCTGCCCACCGTCGTTATCCAGAGTCACAGGACCACCCTGCTGGGATACTTGAGCCGGCACCTGTCCATTTGCAACATTTGACTTAACGGCTGGCAAGCCGGATTGCGAACCTGCTGCTATTTCGGCCTGGTGCTGTCGGTAATACAAATACAAAGCCAGGCCTGCGGCCAAAAAGGCCAGCCCCAGAAAGGACACATGCGGCATTCCGGGTATAGCCCCCATAATGAACAGTACGATAGAGGCGACCCCCAAAGCCTTGGGTGAGTCAAACATCTGCCGCATCACCTGATTGCGCATATCCTCCGAGCTGTTTACCCGGGTAACCATGATTGCCGCAGCGGTTGAGAGCAACAGAGAGGGAACCTGTGCAACCAGACCATCACCAATGGTCAACAGGATGTATTTCTCCAGCGCATCCTGAAACTCCAGCTGGTGCTGAACCATTCCGACAATCAGGCCACCAAATATATTGAGCACCAGAATCAGAATGCCCGCCATGGCGTCGCCACGGACAAATTTACTGGCACCGTCCATCGCCCCGTAGAAATCAGCCTCTGAAGCAACATCTTCACGGCGCTGGCGGGCTTCGTCCTGATCAATAAGACCTGCGTTCAGATCCGCATCGATGGCCATTTGCTTACCGGGCATGGCATCCAGGGTAAAACGCGCACTGACTTCAGAAATACGACCCGCACCTTTGGTCACAACCACAAAGTTGATGATCATTAAAATAATGAAGATGATGATACCGACAGCATAATTACCACCAATAACCACTTCGCCGAAGGCCTGAATCACTTTACCGGCAGCATCACCGCCTTCGTGCCCTTCCAGCAAAACCACCCGGGTTGACGCCACATTCAAAGCCAGACGCAGCAGCGTTGCCACAAGCAGAATGGTTGGAAATGCGGCAAAGTCCAAAGGCCTCAAGCTATAAACACCAACCAGCAGAACGACGATAGACAGCGCAATATTGAACGAGAAGAACATGTCCAACAGGAAAGGTGGCAGCGGCAAGGTCATCATGCCCAGCAGCATCAACAGCAGGATAGGAATACCCAGGTTGCCCTGCCCCACACTGAGAACATGGTTGAAGGCTTTTTGCGATCAATGCCACGGGCAAATTGGCGGAATTCTGTCAGTTGTTGTGAGGCCATGGAAAACGGTTTCTTGACGTTGCGTGTGGTTTTTTAAACACATCGCAAGAAGCGTACCTATTTGAACTGATTCACAAAAAAACTGATTTGGCGAGAAAAAAGTCAGATCTTTGCTAGCGGTTTTATTCGACCCACGACAAAGGACAAGAAATGATCAGGGGTCGAACTGCATATCTTTTGGCACGGTAATGTTACGAGGGAAGTCAGGCTGTTCCGCCTGCCCTTTACGGTAATTACGCAACTGGAATACGTAGGCCAGGACTTGAGCCACCGCCATATATAAGCCCGCCGGGATTTCCTGATCGACCTCGGTGGTGTGATAGATAGCCCGCGCCAATACTGGCGACTCCATGATTTGAACATCATTGGCTTTGGCTACCTCACGGATCTTCAGAGCAAAGAAATCCACCCCTTTGGCGATGACTATGGGGGTCTCCATGGTTTCCGGGTCATATTTGACGGCTATCGCGAAGTGAGTCGGGTTAGTGATGACCACATCCGCCTGAGGCACCTCGGCCAGTTGACGATTATTAGCCATTTCCCGTTGCAACTGACGGATTCGCCCTTTCACTTCGGGCTTGCCTTCGGAGTCCTTCATCTCATCCTTGATGTCCTGCAAAGACATCTTGAGCTTGCGATTGTTATCCCAGATCTGGAATGGCACATCCACGATGACAATTAAAATCGTTACTGCCGACAAAATAATGGCAGCCCAGCCGGTGAGCGTCATGGAATCCATTATCGACGGAATTACAGCCTGATTGGAAAGTTCCAACATATCCTGCTGCATCGCCAACAACAAAAGAATGGCTACCCCCAGGATAACCAGGACCTTCGCCAAAGATTTGACCAGTTCCACCAGTCCTTTAACACCGAACATCCGCTTTAGACCTTCAGCGGGATTCATCCTGTTGGGCTTTGGCGCCATGCCTTTGGGATTCCACAACCATCCACCCAAGGCAATAGGCCCGACAATGGAGGCGATCGCCAATACCGCAAACAAAGGCAACAGGAACATGATGGCATCGGCAAAGGAGCTGCCCAGGTGTGAAAACATCAATTCGGTATCAAAAGCTACTTCACGCTCGAGGGTAAAATTAAAGCGCAGGATATCCATCAGGCGCTGGGACATGAAAGGTGCCCAGACGAACAAGCCTATGCTGCCAATGATCAGAATCGCAGAAGTCGTCAGCTCCCTTGATCGCGGAACCTGCCCGTCCTCACGGGCTTTTTCTAACCGTTTCGGCGTGGGTTCTTCTGTTTTTTCCTGACTGCTGTCATCCGCCATCAGGGAATCCTCAAGATGTTGTAAAGCACATTAAAGCCTTCATCCATGAATCGTTGATAATTCGGGAAGAAGCTGGGCATGCTGAACCAGATGATGATCAGACCAAAAACCAGAGTAATCGGGAAACCCACGGCAAACACGTTCATTTGCGGAGCTGCACGGCTCATCACACCGAACGCCAAATTGACAACCAAAAGAGAAGTCAGTACCGGCAATGCAATCAACAATGCCCTGCTGAACATCCAGCTGCCACTGGTGGCTATCTGTAAAAATACATCTGCACTTATCCCTGTTGCAGATATCGGCATGGTGGTAAAACTTTCAACCAGCATCTGGAACACCACCAGGTGACCGTTCATGCTCAAAAACAATAAAGTCGTCAGGATCATGTAATACTGGGATAGCACAGTGACTGAAACCCCACTGGCGGGGTCATTCATCGCGGCAAAGCCCAAGCCCATTTTCATTGCCATAAATTGCCCGGCAAGGACAAATATCTGAAAGACAACCTGCAGGAAAAAACCAATGGTGATACCAATGATCAGTTGCTGCACGATAATCACCAGACTACCCAGCGACAGAGGTGGCACAGCTGGCATTGGTGGTAATAAGGGGACAATCAGAATGGTCAAACTGAAAGCCAGAACAATGCGAATTCGGGCTGCAACAATGCGTGTTCCCAAAATCGGCATGGTCATAAATACCGCAGAAATACGGAATAGCGGCCAGAGATATCGCCCCACAAACTCCATAATTTGACTGTCAGTCAGGTAGAACACCGAAGGCTACCCAATCAACTGTGGAATTTGTGTAATCAAGCCACGAAACAAGTCCATAAACTGGGTCAACAGCCAACTGCCTGCCACCATGATGGTCCCAAGCGTAATCAGCAGACGCGGTAAAAAACTGAGTGTCTGTTCGTTAATCTGTGTGGCAGCCTGAAACATGCTGACCAATAGGCCCACAGCCAAACTTGGGCCCACAATCAAGGCCACAATAGTCACGGTCAGCAAAAAGGCATCTGCCAACAAATCCATTACCACTTCAGGTGTCATAACGGTGACCTTTACCCATTAGGAATTTGATAACACGGTCAACCATAGCTGGCAGCCAGTGTCCCTATGATTAATGCCCAGCCATCCACAAGAACGAACAGCATGATTTTAAAAGGCAGTGAGATAATCAACGGCGAAAGCATCATCATCCCCATCGCCATCAATACACTCGCTACCACAATATCAATCACCAGAAATGGAATAAAAATGACAAACCCGATCTGGAAAGCGGTTTTTAATTCGGAAGTAACGAATGCCGGTACCAGAATGTGTAACGGCAAATCCTGAGGCGTTTGGATATCCGTCTCATTGGCAATCTCCATAAACAGACTGATATCCGTCTCACGGGTTTGCGCCAACATGAACTCATGAAATGGCCGGGTGGCTTTATCAAAAGCATCCCGGGCAGTGATTTGCTCAGCGATGTACGGCTGCAGGGCCTCTTCGTTAACCTTGTTAAATACGGGCGCCATAATGAACATCGTTAAAAACAAGGTTAAGCCAATCAGAATCTGGTTTGACGGTGACTGCTGTAAACCCAGTGCCTGTCGTAAAATCGCAAACACGATGATGATCCGGGTAAAAGAGGTCATCATCATCAGCAATGCTGGCAACAGAGACAAAATTGTCATAATTGCCAGGATTTGCAGGGTTACTGTGTAGTCCTGAGTTCCATCGGGATTTGTCTGCACAGTAACGGCGGGCAAGCCTGGAATACCTTTCATACTCGCCACGGGAACATTACTGCCGCTGGCAGTTGTCGTTGCTGACGACGCAGCAGGAACTGTACTCGCCGGAGCTTCGGCCTGCGCAAAAACTGCTGACGACACAAGCATCAAACACAGACAAAACACCCACCTCAGAAGCGCAAAATAACGATCCGATAGAATATTGAGGCCAGAATCCTTATTTCTGCACTGTATCATTTGGGCTTCACCATGCTTTTTGCCATAACTTCACGTATTTTGCTGGCAAAATCTGAGGATCCTGGACTGTTGTCCTGACTGATCACCGGCTCGTCGAAGGCGTGCAGTGTATTGATAGACGTTGGCGTTATTCCCAATAGCAACTGTTGCCCACCGACATCAACCACAGCAATTCTTTCCCGTGTTCCCATCGGTAAGGTGGCAACAATTTTCATATGGCTGTTGCCTGTCAATCCGCCCTGTCCTACACGTTTCAACAACCAGGCGGAGGCAAACACCAGCGCCAATACAAACATCAAACCCAACAGGACCTGCAGCAAATAACTCCCCTGATCCGGCATTGAAGTTGCCGCTTTACCTACCTGAACAACCCCACCCTCAGATTTCTCCGCCGCCTGGAGTGTGGCAGAGAACAAGCACCCTAGACCCGTTAATAATTTCACGGGCAGGCCATGGAGTTCACGGCGCTCAAACTTTCCCCGAAAAACCTGAAATGAAGCCATCGCAGATACCATGGCTTTCAGCGCAGACGCTTGATGCGTTCGGCCGGACTGATCACGTCCGTCATACGAATACCGAACTTTTCGTTCACGACCACAACCTCACCGTGGGCAATCAGAGTACCGTTCACCAGTACATCCAGAGGCTCACCGGCCAGACGATCCAGCTCAATGACAGACCCCTGATTCAGCTGCAAAAGGTTACGGATGGTGATCGATGTAGAACCCACTTCCATCGAAATGGTGACCGGAATATCCAGAATCACATCGAGGTCCGGGCTTTGATCTCCGATGGAAGGTGTGGCCTGATCGGTGAACTCACTCAGTTCCATTTGGCTGACATCGTCATCAGATTGGCTTGCAGCTTCTGCTTCGGCCATAGCTGCCGCCCACTCGTCTGCCATAGCATCCTGATTCACATCGCCGCCCTCTTCTAACAACTCGTCCTGCATAAGATCATCGTTACTCATTACTATCCCCTGACCTGGCGTCCAGGTTGTTGGTATTCTGAAAAATTGAACGGTCTATCAATTCATTCACTCTTAAAGCCAGATTGCCATTGGATTGCCCGATTTTGCTTCGAAACATAGGCACTTTATTGGCGGTGACAATCTGAAACTCGCCCATCTCAATCGGTACCACATCGCCTGCTTTCATATTGACGATGTCCCGCAAAGTGATTTCCCGACGAGCAAGCTCACACTCCAGATCCACTTTGGCTTCCATCACATCGTTTCGCAGCGCAGTGATCCATCGATCGTCACGCTCATCAGTATCTGACTGCAAACCGGCATCGAGCATTTCGCGGATAGGCTCGATCATGGAATAAGGAATGGTGATGTGCAGATCGCCACCCCCACCGTCCAGCTCGACATGAAATGTGCTAACCACTACCACTTCACTGGGGCTGACGATATTGGCCATTGAGGGATTGACTTCGGAGTTGATGAATTCAAACTCGATGGGCATTACAGCCTTCCAGGCTTCGGCCAAATCCACAAAGGCCTGATCCAACACCATCTGTACAACGCGCAGTTCTGTTGGCGTAAATTCCCGACCTTCGATTTTGGCGTGTCGGCCGTCACCACCAAAAAAGTTATCCACCAATTTAAACACCAGCTTGGCATCCAGGATAACCAGTGCAGTACCTCGCAGGGGGCGGAACTTCACCATGTTCAAACTGGTTGGCACGTACAGCGTATGGACGTACTCACCGAACTTCTGGATCTGCACACCGCCGGAGGACACATCTGCCGATCTGCGAAGCAGGTTGAACATACTGATTCGGGTATAGCGGGCAAAACGCTCATTAATCATTTCGAGCGTGGGCATGCGACCGCGAACAATCCGATCCTGACTGGTTAAATCATAGGACTTGACCGCACCCGGATCGTCATCGCTACTGGTATCAACATCACCGTCGTCGACCCCGTGAAGCAGCGCATCAATTTCGTCTTGTGAAAGTAAATCCTGCACACATCTGTCCTGTGTTAGTTCTTTCGATTATCCGAACATTCGGTAATTCGATCTTTCTGGTGTCCGTTATAAATCACTGCATCACAAAGGCTGTAAATAGCACCTGTTCGACACTGGGCTTGCCAGTTTCCTGTTCCAGCAGCTTCTGAATCTCACCCAGAGACTGCTGACGCAGCAATTCCTTCCCTTCAGGTGTTTGCAGTTCGCCATAGTCCTGACCGCTGAACAACATCAACAGTCCGTTTTGCAGCAGAGCGCTGTGCTCTTCAATATCGGCCAACGCGGATTTGTCTCTGGTCATCAGGCTAATTTCAGCCTGCAAGTAACGTTGCCGACCACGAACATTGAAGCTCACAATCATCGCGGGCTTCATGGGGTAGTAAATTGCCGGCTTTTTGACTTCAGCCTGAGTCTCTGTATTGCCATCCACTCCCTGTTCGCCCTCAGCAGCTGCAGATACTTCCGGCTCCCCTGACAACATCCCCAGAGCCATCAAGGTGCCTCCGGCAGACAACCCCATCAGCACTACACCAATAACGACCATAATGAGGATCTTTTTCTTGCTGGTGCCCATATCCTCGATATCTTCGTTGTCTTCTGCCATGTCAAAAACCTGTCGCTATTACGAGATAATCATAAGACAGCAAGAGCCATGCCACACACTTCCAGCGGTGGGATTGACGGGATGATGGGGTCGGGATAATGGGGTCGGGATGGATAAATCCGGAGATGGGGATCGAACTACATAAAACATCGAACTACATAAAACGAGGCCCTTCAGAACAACCGGAGCTGCTCTAAAAGGCTAATTGGACGGTCGAGGCAGGTTTTAGCAGATAAGACCTGAAAGCAACTCACTATACGAAGTGATCAACCAGGCCCACAGAACGCTGGGCCATCACCGGCTCAGCGGAAACTTCCTCTGAGCCAATAACCCCACCTTCTGCTGATGAATTCTCGTGATGCTGTCTCTGCTGCTGGAAAGACTGGTCAGACACGTCGACATCGACCAAATTGAGGCCCTCAGCGTCAAACATCTCTCTCAATCTGACGGCTGTCTGATCAAGAGCCTCGCGAACAACGGCGTGCTGGCTGGCAAAACTGACGCTGGCCTGATCCTGATTCAGCGTCACGCGAACCTGCAGCTGCCCCAGTTCTGGAGGGTCCAGCTGAATTTCAGCAGATGAAAGGTTCTTGGTCGCCATGACCGCCACCTTTTCAGCAACGGTGTTATGCCATTCCGGCTGTCCCAGCTCGCCTTTGCTGGTTGGAACCGTAAACTGCACTGTGCCCTGAGACACTGCCGCTGAACGGCCCTCACTGCGCTGGGCAGCTGCGAACAAGCCTCCGTCTCCATTACGCCCACCCTCCCGGAGAAGCTCGACGGCAGAGCCTTCCTTACTTCCAGCTTCAGATGCGTCCAGGGCCTGGCCAACGGCCAGGGACTGAAGCCGGGTAACAGATGAGGACTGCTGGGGAGTCACAACTGCGCCTGGCAATACACCTGCAGCGGATATCGGACTGGGCTGTGCCGGACTGTCACCGGCAGCGGCTTTCCCCGCATTTGCCTCCATCATATTTCTGAAAGACTGCGGATCAGTACCCGGGAAAGCACCTCCCAAGCCCCCTCCAGGCATTCCATAGGCGCCCCCTGAAGCACCTGTAAAGGATCGGGTATTCCAGCTACCAGCCGCCGAAGCATCTCCGGAGGCCACATCCCCCAACCCCGTGAAAGCAGCTACCGCGTTAGCCAGCTCCTCCAATGAGATTTGTCGCGGTTCGGAGCCGGGCCGGGTCATCTCTGAAACATCCAGTTTCTGAGCTCCGCTGTCGTCCACCCGAGAGTCGCCTTTTTGACGCCTGGCGCCAAAAGGATCAGAAACCACGGTATCTGGCGTTAACGACGGATCTTCAACGGGTTCGTCAGGCTTTCCAGCCGCCAGAGAAGCATCCACAGGTTGAGATTCCACCTGACTCTCTGCCTTCTCAGTCAGAGCGGTATTTTCTGTGATGCCGCCCTCATCTTTTGACGCATTTACATCACTGCCTGTGAGTACCGGTGATGAGTCGGAGCTATCCTCCTTCTTGTAAAGATCTGAAACCTCATCTCCAGAGGTGTAAAGCCTTTCCTGCTCCTGCTCTTCAAGTCCTTGCTGCTCTTCCCGTTGGCGCTCCAGCTGTTGTTTCTCAAGCTGTTGTTTCTCAAGCTGACGGGCTTCCTGCAGCTGCTCTGTCTGACGTTTCTCCTCCAGTTGCCGGGATTGAGCTTGCTTTTCACTATTCTGACGCTCGTCAGCCTTACGAGCCGCGCTCTTTTCCTCTGACGCTTGTGCCAGCATGCGCTTGAAGTCTGCCTTGGAGTCTGAGGAAACCGATGCAATCGCCTGAGCGCCTTCTGCACGTACACTGATAGCCTGCTTGGAAGCCCCCGGGCTTTTCCCCCAGAAATCTGCAGCAGCTGATGACACGCTGGTGTGTGAATTCATGATTCTCTCTCAATAGATACACAGTGCTCAATAAACAAACTGAGCTCGCCAAAACACAGCCAGAGCGGCAAGGTCTTACCGCTTTTGAGCCTGTTTTTCGTTATTGATGAGAAATGCAAGGTCAGTGCCAAAAGCTATTTGGCACGCACAAAGCAAGGGAGATTGGGGATTAGCAGTCAACTAAATGGTCTGTAGCGCTAGCGCCACCCGTTCAAATTCAGACTCGACCTGCTGCAGGATGCCAGCCAAGTCCTCCAGCTGTTGCTGTTTGGCTTTCTGTTCTATCTGAAAACACAACTCGGACAGTTTGATCGCTCCCAGATTGCTGCTGCTGCCTTTGAGACTATGGGCTGATTGCCTGAGTCCCTCAGAATCGCCTGACGCCAACTGCTCTTGTAAAAGGGGAATACGCTCGCGACTGTCATTGAGAAAGGTATCGAGGAGCTCCTGAAAATCCTCCTCCATAACCTCTTTCAACATAACGATGATGTCTTTATCAATTGAATCGCTCATAGGCTGCCCATGCTGTAGTACGGTTTTGTTATTTTAATCGTCCGAATTCCAATGGAAAGTCACTTCGACTTCGTTACCGCTATCACTGTATTGAACTGTGTCACAAAGGGAGCGCAGCAGTGCAATACCACGCCCACTGTATTCCTGAGTCTCAAACTCGCTATTAAAGTTGTCTTTATGCTCAAACCCCGATCCTGAATCACGAACCCTGATGGTCAATATGCCCCCTTCAGCCTGTAGTTCGTGGTCGAGATCGAACTGAATAACGCCTTCCTCAAGGGCCAGAACCCGCTTTTCACGTTCGAGGTAATAACGCTCAAAGCCTTCCGGTGTTTTTTTCCAGGATGAAGGCAGCTCCAATACGCCATGTTCCAGAGCATTTGAATAGAGTTCTGCCAGAATGGTATAGAGCGTTCCGCTGTGCGTTCGCAACCCTGGTACATCGATCAAAACATTCAACAACAGAGGTAGAGGGTCAAACATCCTGAGGGTTGAGGGCTTGAGTTCCATACTGAGGGACCACTCCAACAACCCGCCATAGCGATGACTGGCCAGCTCCTGCGTCTGTTGCCGAGTGCGCTCTGGATGGTCCATGGTTAACTCAATCAACGACAGATCATCATCGCGCTCACCTTCGGCATATTCGTGCACTGCGTTGAGGATTTTCTCGAAAATGCCATTGGATACCGCATCAGACTGCTGTTGTTCCCGGACATGATTCGTGAACAACTGCATCAACCGCTCTTCACCAAACATTTCCCCCTGACTGTTACGGGATTCAATAATGCCATCTGACCACATATACAAACGGTCACCCGGGGCCATTTCAAACCGTACACAATCGTCTTTGAAGGCCATATCATCCAGGACGCCCAACGGCAGATGGGTAGAGCGGACGGTATCGACCACCCCGCTCTCAGCCCGGTAGATGTAACACTCCGGCAGTCCACCATTCCAGATCTTGATCGAGCCCTTGGCAAAGTTCATATCCACAATGGTTGCGCAGCAAAACACCCCCACAGGCAGAATTTGTTTCAGTTTCAGATTAATTTCCCGCAGCACATCCACTAACGAGAAACCTTTCTGAACCATACCGTAGAAAATCGAGGCCAAAGGCATGGCACCAATCGCAGCCGGCAAACCATGGCCGGTAAAATCCCCCAGCAAAACCATCATGCTGCCCGAGGGTCTGACTGCCGCCACAATCACATCACCATTAAACACCGCCAGAGGGGACAAAAAGTACTTAACATTAGGGGCGTCCATACAACCGGTATGAGCGATGTTGTCGAACACCTGTTTGGCAACCACCTGCTCCTGCATTAACTGGTCGTTATGGCGCGAAATCTGATCCCGTTGCTCCTGTACGACCCGGTGCATCTCTCTCATTCGGGAAAAGGACTTGATCTTGGCTTGCAGGATCACACGGTTGTAGGGTTTGGAAAGAAAATCATCACCACCGGCATCCAGGCATTGCACCAGAGATTCGGTATCGGAAAGTGACGTCAGAAAAATGATAGGGACCAACTCTTGCCCTGCAAGAGCCTTGATTTGACGTGCCGCCTCAAAGCCGTCCAGGCGAGGCATCATGGCATCCAGTAATACCAAATCCGGTCGGTGTTCACGGTAGGCATCCACCGCCTCTTGACCATCACAGACACTAATGACCTGATGGCCTTCCTTTTTAACAATTGTCTCAAGAATCAGCCGGTCAGAATCGGTATCATCGGCAATCAGTATGGTTTGTCTTCCGAGGTCCGGCATAGGTTTGCAGCCACCTTTACTGGATATTAAAGAGCTGCTCAAAATTTGAGATGGCTAAAATCTTTTTTACATCAGTGCTGCAATTAACAATTTTAATATCAGCGTCATTGCCACTGGCGTGATCGCGCAGCAACAACAGCATGCCCAGAGCCGAGCTGTCCAGATAGGTTGCCTCAGCCAGGTCCACTAGATATCGGGAAGGTTGTTCTGTCAGAGACTCATAGCTGCCTCTGAACTCCTGATGCGCACTAAAGTCAAAGCGCCCCTGGATCGATATCCGCAGCTCCTGTCCATCCTCAGATACGCTGGATTGAATGCCCATAGTTTCTTTTATCCCTCCACCAAACCTGGCCGCCACTTGTCTATATTCCTTTCTGAAACGAAATACCTCAAACAATATCTTTATAGATTAAGGTAATATCGTAACAGCCAACTGCTGAACTTCTGTAATACTAGACTAATATCAAACACCCTACCGAATCCAGCCTTATCCTGCGTCAGGTATCAAATTTTATGGCCTCTCAATGCAGCCAGCTTGAAGAATCCGGCGCCCAAAGACAATAACAGGTGACACATCAACACTGCCCTGGCTCTTAGCCAGTCAAAATGCAGGTCGGGATCAAAACTTAGCGAGAGCGAGCAAGCAGTGACGAAGACAACTCATCCAGCTCTTTTTGCAGCTGTTTCTCCATGGCCAGGTTTTCACCTTGTTTGAGTTTTTCGATTAACTGCTCAATATTCCGACGCAGCTGATAGCACTGCTGCCAGTTGTGCAAGCTATTGTCTTCATTTTGACGCAGCTTTTCGATTTGACCGGCCTGGGTTCGGCAGACAAAACTTAGCTGCTCGAGAAATTGCCGATCATTGATCATGCTGTAAGCACTTTGTCCACTTTTGGGACGATTTAAAGCGTCGATGTAACCCTGTTGGTAGTCTTCCACCTGTTGTAATTGCTGCTGAGCCTGAGATAACTGCTGACGACTCTGCTCCAGCTGGGCAGCAGCGCCCTCTTCTGCGCGTACAGCCATCTGTAAAACCACGCCCATCCTTTGGGATCGTTTAACTGCCATACTCTTGCCCTACCTATGGTTTTGCAGCGGGAGCTGTCATCACCGGCGCCATCAGAGCCTGCAATTGCTGACAGGCCTCATCAAACATTACGGAAGTCCCGAGATCCTGGCGCACGAACTGCTTCATATGAGGATTACGCTCGATGGCCCTGTCGATAGCCGGGTCAGTACCAGCTCTATAGGCACCAATATTGATAAGGTCCTTGTTGTCCTGATACAAGGATTGGGTCTGTTTGAAGAGCTGCATCTTCTGCAAGTGCTCCTTAGGTACAATATTCGGCATCGCCCGACTGATTGAGGCCTCTACATCAATGGCCGGATAGGTACCTTCTTCAGCCAATCTTCTGGACAAAACGATGTGGCCATCAAGAATCGCGCGGGCGGCGTCAGCGATAGGGTCTTGTAAATCATCCCCTTCCGTGAGAACCGTGTAAAACGCAGTAATAGAACCCTCCCCTTCTGCCGCGTTACCTGCGCGTTCAACCAACTGCGGAATCTTGGCAAAAACAGAAGGTGGGTAGCCTTTGGTGGCTGGCGGCTCACCTATAGCCAAGGAAATTTCCCGCTGCGCCTGGGCATACCGGGTTAAAGAGTCCATCAACAACAAAACATTTTTACCCTGATCCCGGTAGTACTCGGCAATTCGGGTACACAGCTGGGAAGCTCTCAAACGCATCAAAGGAGCATCATCCGCAGGAGATGCCACCACAACAGAGCGACTGAGCCCTTCTTCACCCAGGGTATGATCGATGAACTCTTTCACTTCTCGACCACGCTCACCGATCAACCCCACCACAACGACATCGGCAGTCGTGAAGCGAGTCATCATCCCCAGGAGCATACTTTTACCAACGCCACTGCCGGCAAACAGGCCCAACCGCTGGCCTCTCCCCACGGTGAGGAGTGCATTGATGGCTCGAATGCCCACATCCAGAGGTTCACTGATCGGGTGACGATGCAGGGGGTTAATGGTGTGAGGCGCAAAATCCAGGAAGTCGTCCCCCTGCCATAAGGTCTTGCCATCCAGAGGCTGTCCCAATCCATTGATGACACGGCCTAACAATTGCGGCCCAATCCGAATGCCATTATTCGATCCCAAAGGCCTGACCACGGCCCCGGGCTGTACACCTTCGACGTGCTGAATTGGCATGAGATAGACTTTGTTGCCGGAAAACCCGACAACCTCGGCTTCAATCCGACGTCCGTCTCCAGTGATCACTTCACACTGATGCCCTACAGAGATATTCAGACCAACAGCTTCCAGTGTCATTCCAACCAGACGTACCAGGCGCCCTTCAGCCTGAGGGGTATAGTCAAATGTCCGTTGAGGTCGATACTCCTTTAGCTGATCAAGCAGGCTCACAGGCTGTGCTCCGCTTCAGCATCGGCAGCTACATCATCCCTGTCTTCTTGCCTTGCAGCTTCGGACGCTTCGACGGCTTGTGGGGATGATTCCTGCTGATCCCATTCGGCTTCCTGGCCAACCAACTGCTTATCCAGAAATTGACTGAACATCGCTTTCATGCGTGATTCCACACTGAAATCCACCAGACTTTCGGCGCTTTCAATACGACAGCCACCGGGCAATAACTGGCCATCCCCTTTGAAGATCCAGGGTTCACCTTGCTCTTCGGCATAGGTTTCTACCAGCGCCAGATCATCCGGATTCACCACGACTTTAATGTTGTCAGCACCAACCGGCAGTGCCTGTATCGCACGCTGGACCACAGAGAGAATGTGGGAAGAGTCCTGCTGCAACTCACGCTCAATCACCTGCTCGGTCAATGTCGTCACGTAGCGTAACAGCAATTTCTGGAGTTGCTCTTCCTGACTCTGGATGGGTTCGACCAGCGCTTCGGCCACCTGCAGCAACTGACTCACCTGAGTGGTTAACTGTTCCCGGATCTCTGCCTGTGCCTGCGCCAGTCCTTCTTCATAACCCTGCTTTTTACCTTCAGCGATGCCTTTGACAACGCCTTCACCATAACCGAGATCAAAACCTTCTTTCTCGGCAGCGTCGGCCATTTCCTGCAGCTGGTCAGCGGTTAACGGAGAATAGGAAAGCTGTTCATCATCGACATCCTCAATCACTTCTCCATGACAGTCTGTCTCGACACGTTCGGAATCTGGCGTATTTTCTGACAGCTTCTGAGCTTGCCTTTCAGTCTCAAGACGCTGACGTTTTTTGGTCTCGGCAGACAGGATATTTGCACCTTTTCCCACTTCGGGAAGACTCCAGGTATTACAGTTCTGGAGGTCTTCAGAGGCAATCAGGTTAGGAAGTTTGGCACTCATAACTTAACAGTTATCCATTGGCAAAGGTTTCGGGGCGTATGCGCAATGCCATCAGAGCATCTGCTCGCCACTGCCACCCAGCATGATTTCACCGGCATCAGCCATACGACGGGCAATGCCCAGGATTTCTTTCTGCGCACCCTCCACTTCGGAAAGCTTCACCGGCCCTTTTGCTTCGAGATCATCTTTCAACAGTTCGGCGGCACGTTTGGACATGTTTTTAAAGATTTTGTCCTGCAGGGTATCGTCTGCGCCCTTGAGGGCCACAATGAGAATATCGGATGATACTTCACGCAACAGCGCCTGAATGCCCCTGTCGTCGACATCCTTGAGGTTGTCGAAGACAAACATCAGATCCTGAATCTGGTTACCCATATCCTCATCGACATCTTTGATCGACTCCATCAGATCAGCTTCAATGACACTCTCGAGGTGGTTCATGATCTCGGCAGCCACTTTGTAGCCACCCATGGCCTTGGTTTGTGAAGCCGCATTGCCAGAGAACTGTTTCTCAAGAATGTCATTCAGCTCCTGCAGTGCTCCCGGTTGCACGGTATCCAGTGACGCGACACGCATCATGATGTCGAGACGCACCTTTTCAGTGAAATACGCCAGAATTTCGGCAGACTGATCCGGGTCGAGATAGGCAATCACAATGGCCTGAATCTGCGGGTGTTCATTACGGATGATGTCAGCTACAGAACGAGACTCCATCCACTTCAGGGTATCTAGCCCCGTGGTATTACCACCCAGCAAAATGCGATCAATCAAGCCATTGGCTTTATCTTCACCCAATGCCGTCACCAGCATATTGCGAATGTAACTGTCCGCCCCCATTCCGAGCCCCGTCAAGGTTCTGACTTCATCCAGAAAGCCCCCCAATACCGCTTCAACCGTACCTTGCTGGACGTTGGAAAGTTGAGACATGGCGGTACCAAGCCGCTGAACCTCTTTGGGCCCCATATGTTTGAGGATTTCTGCAGCATCCGCCTCGCCCATACTCATCAACAGAATTGCAGCCTGTTCGACTTTGGAGATTTTCAGAGCCGGAAATGCATTGCCCTGCTCTGCCGCTACACCTTGCGCTTCACTCATATCCAGACATCACTCTTCTTCGTTGACCCAGCGTTTGATCACTTGCGCCACTCGACCGGGGTCTTCAGCCACCAGACCTTTGATCGCATTCAACTGTTGCTCGTAATTCTCTTCCGGACTGGGAAGCGCCAGTGCCTCCCCGCCGGTTAAAGTGACTGTCTCATCTGACAGACCTTCGAAATTATTAAGACCGGACGACTCTAGAGCCGCCAACTCTTTTGCTCTCTCTTCGTCTTTGGATTGAGCACCGGCACTGGACAGACTTTTCAGTACCGGCCTCAGTAAGCCGAGAACCAGAGCCACAATAATGAGCAAACCGACAATTTGTTTGGCCAATGACGCAAACCAGGCCTCTTCCCAGAAAGGCACTTCGGCAATAGTAATATCCTGTTGCCCCACAAAAGGGGAATTCAATACATTGACGCTGTCTCCCCGCGCCTCTGAATAGCCAACGGCATTGCGTACAATGATGGACAGACGATCCAGCTCCTGATCCGTCCAGGGCTGACGAACCTGATCTCCCGTGGCAGGATCAATAACTACTCGGTCATCAACTACCACAGCAACCGTCAGGCGACGCAGGCTGCCTTTTTGATGCTTGGTATAACTGACCGTACGATCGAGCTCATAATTACGCGTAGCTTCTTTACGGGTGTTTTTTAAGCGTTCAGCTGCCTGAATATCCTGCGCATCCATGGCCACTTCCGGCGCCTCTCCTTCGAGCGGAGGCTGATTACTGAGGGCTCCGGGAATACCGGCAATTCTGTTATTACCGAGATTGGCTTCTTCCAGGGTCTGTTCGCTGCGAACTGCTGGCACTTCGGGGTTAAAGCTTTCGTTGGCCTGCTCCATCTCGGTAAAATCAATATCGGCACTGACCTCAGCCCTGAATTTGCCGGATCCCACCACCGGCTCAAGAATACTGTTGATTCGCTGAACAATATCCCCCTCAATTTTACGGCTGTAGTCGCGCTGCTTACCGGCTGCGATCATCGATTGGTCTTCTTCCCCGGTAGAAAGCAGGTTCCCCTTCTGATCGACAACGGTCACATTTTCCAGCGTCAGCTCAGGAATACTGGAAGCGACCAGATTAGCAATGGCCTTAACCTGTTCAGGCTTAATTCCACGGCCAGGGTACAGCTCAACAAACACCGATGCGGAAGGTCTGCGCGGATCACGGACAAAGACAGAGCGTTTGGGAATCGCTAAATGCACACGGGCATTGCGAACAGAATTGATGCTGACAATGGTTCGAGCCAACTCACCTTCAAGACTGCGATGGTAGCGGGCTCCCTCCATAAACTGGCTGGTACCCAGTGGCTGCTCCTGATCCAGCAATTCAAAACCTACGGATTTATCACCGGGGACACCTGCAGCTGCCAACTTCAACCGTGCCTTGTGAATATCGGCATCGGCCACCAGCATGACACCACTGACATCGTCCATTTTGAACTTGATGTCATTCGATTCGAGAATCTGAATAACTTCTGAAGAGTCCAGATGATCCAGACTGCCATACAGAGGCCGATAATCCTCACCCTGAGTCCATAAAACCACGGCAAACCCGATGGCCACACTGGCCGCCAATGCCACCATAAGCCCAACCTGACGAATCAGGTTCAGATTATTGAACCCTTCAATCAGATCATTGCTCGATGAAGCCTGAGCTCCTGAGGTCATTTCAGGATTTGTCGTATCTGCAGTAGCCATGGATGGGGTCTTATTCCGTGTCAGAAATTAGTAACCGTTTAAATAAACCGAAAAATTTATGTCGATGTTAAACCGGCATGTTCATGACGTCCCGATAGGCATCAATCAACTTGTTACGCACCTGAACCATAGACTGAAACGATACACTGGCTTTTTGCGACGCCACCATGACGTCAGTGATATCGACATTGGGATCACCCAGCTCGTAGGCTTTGGCCAGACTGCTGGAAGTTTGCTGGACGTTGTTCACTTTATTGACAGCCTGATCCAGCATTTGGCCAAACGAGGGAACGTCCTGAGGCCTGGATACATTAAGCCCCTGACCAGCCACACCAGCGACGTCTTTTGCGGACAGATTTTCAGGGCGTTGAAAGGCCTGTGCCTGGCTTTTCATTGATCGCATTTCGACCAGAAGACGGTTGATATCCACTCGATCTGTCATAATATTTTCTCTACGACCTCACTTCAGGTTAACCCGTCGCTACAGACTCCTGCAGCGACAAAACTTTGGCAGTTTGTCCGTAAAAACGGCTCTTAAAGACTCTTTCCAAGATAAAAGCACAAAACAGGCCAACATTTGCCGCAGGCAGGTAATTGCCGCTTCGAGCCTCCCCCTGGCCCCTCTCTTCCTGCCCCCTAAATGCCAACGACATCAATTCGTCATACATAATTCACCAAATCATCACGTTGAAAGCTTGACCCTCATGAACAAATCAGTATATTTTTCACCCAGACCTGAAAAATAAGTACATAAGAAAACCACCAAGCCACAGATATCGACACGGAGGAATTTCGATATGAGCAGTGAGGTCCTAACCGCAAACAATTCAACCAAAACCACCGCCAAAAGCCGACGCAAAAGCAGTTCCGAGTCTCAAAACCAGACCCTGGATGCACGTCGCAAACTGGAGGAGCGCCTGGAAGACATGAGACTCAGAAAGGAAACCATCGAGTTCGACTTTGACTTCGCTTAAACCAGAAATCTCCACATAATCATTTGCAGTCTCTTCAACCACAGAGGCTACTGACTTGAAATAAAAAAGGCCGGACTGTTAAGTCCGGCCTTTTTTTGTGTTCTGATCACTTGAGTATCTGATGAGATCAGGCACCCTGTGCCTGACCAATATCCAGCCCCAACTCTTTAAGGCGAGCAATCTTGTAGCGCAACGTCCTTGGGCTGATTCCCAACCTCTCCGCGGTGTTTTTCTTGCTTCCCCGCTCCTGACGCAAGGTACTGACGATGATTTCAAACTCCCGTTGCTTTAAGTCATCTCCCAGAACACCGGCATCATCTGCACTTGCGGTGGTCGAAGCCTCCTGAGCAAAAGGAGCAGCATTGGACATCGCCGAAGGCATGGAAAAGCCCGTCAAATTTTCGCCATGTCGATAATCCTGTTGGGACGCTGGAACTACTCCCGCGGAACCAGCAGGCGAAGCTTTTTGCGCAGAGTTTCTTTCAACAGAAGCTACATTTTGAGACCAGTCCGACGCAGCCATCAGGCTGGGTTTTTCACTGTATTGGGCAGTTTGGATCAAGCCAAGATCATGAGCCGAAATGGTGGCCCCGGGCTGTAGAATCAGCGCTCTTTGCATTACGTTGTCCAACTCACGAACATTGCCCGGCCACGGATATTGTTGCAAGGTTTGTTGTGCCTGTTGATCCAGTCGCACCCCCTTGCGATATTGCTTGCTGGCATGTTTAGCCAGCAGGCTTTCAGCCAGAGGTAAAATATCCGCAGGGCGATCTCGCAACGGAGCCCACTGCAGAGGCAATACACTCAAACGGAAATACAAATCTTCACGGAATTTGCCTTCAGAAACATGACGGCGCATATCTCTGTTGGAGGTTGCAATCACACGAACATCCAGCTGAATGGTCTTGCGGCCACCCAGCCTCTCTACTTCTTTCTCCTGCAGTACACGCAACAGCTTGGCCTGCAAGCCCAGTTCCATCTCAGAGATTTCGTCGAGCAACAAGGTACCGCCATTGGCTTGTTCAAACTTACCGGGCGCACTACTGTAAGCGCCGGTAAACGCTCCCTTTTCGTGGCCAAACAGCATTGCTTCCAGCATGTTTTCCGGAATGGCAGCACAGTTGATGGCGACAAACGGCTTGTCTGCCCGCGGCGAATGGGCATGAATATAACGAGCCAAAACTTCTTTACCGGTACCGGATTCACCAATAATCAATGCTGTAGAGTCTGATTCCGCAACCCTTTTGGCCAGCTGCAGTAACTGCTGACTGGAAGGATCCTGTGCGATTGGAGCATCATCGCCGGGCTTTAATGACTCACCGGTATACCGGGCCACAGTATCAACCAGCACCTGGGGAGCAAAAGGCTTGACCAGATAATCCACCGCGCCTTCACGCATGGCCTTGACGGAACGGTCAATGCTGCCATAGGCGGTGTTCAGTATAACGGGCAGGTGTGGATAGGAAGCTTTGATCTCTTTCAACAGTTGATGGCCATCCATTCCCCCCATATTGACGTCAGATATGACGCAGTGAATGTCCGGATTTTGACTTAGCACTACCAGTGCTGCTTCGCCACTGTCAGCGGTAATAACACTGTATCCCGCGAGCTGCAGGGTATCTTCGACGGCTTCACGCAGATCCAGATCGTCTTCGACGATCAATATTCTGATCCCGGCTTTACTGTTAGTCGACGTTTTCTTGTTACCGATGGCCTGAGTCATACCATATTCCGTTTAGCGTTTCTGATTACTGTCTTGGATAAGTCGGCACAGCTTACTTAAAAGGCTGTACGGGTAAACTGGGTAAATTCTGCAAGCGGCAGAAGCAATCTTGCACAGGTGCCCTTGCCCTGTTCTGAATGCAGCAAAAACTTTCCTCCATGGCGCTTGGCAACCGTATCGACCACAGATAAGCCCAACCCGGTTCCCTGAGCCTTGGTTGTCACGAAGACATCTTTAACCGATTTCAGAAGCTCGGCATTAATGCCCGGTCCGTTATCGGTAACCGACAGGCACACATCGCCGCGATCTGTCAGCGTCATGGCCAGGGCAATGCGTACATTACTGCCACCCGCCTGGACGGCGTTATTGATCAAATTCAAGACCGCTCCGATAAGGGCGTCTTTATGACAGCGCAATAAGTGTGTCGGGCATTCGTTGATCCACTGGCAGTGAACACCGTGGGTCGTGAGCAGAACTTCAGTTTCTTCTTCGATACCTTGCTGCAGCTCTGCACAGGTAATTTCATCATTCAAAGGCATATCGCCTTTGACAAAGACCAGCATATCCTGCACTTGTCGCTCCATATGATTGAGGCGCTTAAGCAGTTTTTCGGAAAAGGTTTGTTGCTGGTCTTTGGACAGCTCACCTTCACAGAGGTGACCTGCATACAGCATTGCTGCTGATAACGGCGTGCGAATCTGATGCGCCAGGGCAGAAACCATCCGCCCTAACGCCGACAAACGCTCATGCCGGCTCAATTCACTTTGTAAACGGCGTGTCTCTGTCTGGTCGGTCAGCAGGATAATCTGACCATCCTCAGCCAAAGAGCGAGTCGCAATACTGACTCTGCGACCATCTTTGGTCGAAACCTCGTGCCCATCATCATCCTGGGGAGAAAAACTTCTCTGAATAACCTCGAACCAACGAAGGCCTTCCAACGGCTCACCAAGCATTTCCCGCGCTGCGGGATTGGCCTGTGTGATAAAACCCCGCGCATCAAGTACAACCACCCCACCCGGCAATACATTGAGCAGGCTTTCCAGACGCTCAGCGATGTTTTCTTTTTCAGCCAACTCCTCCATACGCTTGGCTGAAACCGCATTCAACTCAGCCGTCAAATCCGCGACGCGCGTCTCCAGATGCTGATAGGATTCAGACAGTTGCTGCGACATTTGATTAAACATTTCAAATGCAGCGCGAAGATCCTCTTTTCCAGATTCGCCGGGAAGGGATTCAGCCAAGGAGGCGCGAGTCAAAGCTTTGTCATCTAACGCTGAAAGCTGTTGAGCCGGACGCATGGAAACATCCAGCAGTTCGGGCTTAACTTTGACACTTTGCTGCTCAGTTACCTGTGCTGCATAACTCATGGCCTGCTCCTGATCGGTATTCTGCGTAAAGCGTCAAAGAGTTAACGCTTTAGCGTGTATATCAGGGTTATTGCAAACGTAATGCCAAGTTATTGATTAGCGGAATATATTGATTCTACTGTTGGTTTTTTTGCCACAACAAAAACAAAAAAAACCGCAGTAATCAGCTGCGGCTTTTGGGGTATCACTTTAGGAACATCAGGGTAAAAAAGCAGTAACACTAACCTCTTTGCAGCTCGTATTTACGCATTTTCTCCACCAGAGTCGTGCGACGAATGGACAGACGCTCGGCCGCTCTGGCTACAATGCCACCGCAATCATCCAGAGCCTGCTGAATAAGACTGCGCTCCAGACTGGTCAGATATTCTTTCAAATCAATCCCCTGATCAGGCAACAGAGTGGTATCCGTCATACTGACCACGGTAGGGTGAGCGGCACCGCCGGCCTCGGCCAACACCTGAAACTCATCCTCATCCAGCATGTCCACGTGACGGTATTTCTGTGGCAGGTTTTGCACACCAATGACACCGTAAGGATGCATGATAGCCATTCATTCAACCAAATTGGCCAGCTCTCTGACATTACCGGACCACTCGTGCTGGCAGAGAGACATAATAGCCGCAGAGTTGAAACGAATTGAGCCACGGTTTTCACTTTCCAGACGTGAAACCAGCTCACTCAATAACAGTGGAATATCCTCCGTCCTCTCCCGGAGTGAAGGCATTTCAATGGGGAATACATTCAGGCGGTAATACAGATCTTCCCGGAAAGTCCCTTCGGTAATCATTTCTTCAAGATTACGGTGTGTTGCGGCAATAACCCTGACATTAACAGGCTGGGACTTGTTAGCCCCTACCCGCTCAAAGCAGCGCTCTTGCAACACACGCAGGATTTTAACCTGCATATTCAAGGGCATATCGCCGATTTCATCCAAGAACAGGGTGCCCCCCTCGGCCATTTCAAAACGACCGGCACGGGAGTTGATCGCTCCGGTGAATGCACCTTTTTCGTGGCCAAACAGCTCACTTTCCAGCAACTCGGCAGGAATCGCGCCACAGTTAACAGGTACAAAAGGACCTTCACGACGATCTGAATGGTAATGAAGATTGCGAGCGACCACTTCTTTGCCGGTACCAGACTCACCGGTAATCAGCACAGTGACATCCTTGTTGGCCACCTGAGTCATCATCTCGCGAACACCCTGAATTTCACGACTGGTCCCTACCAGACTGCGGAAAAGGTGGCTTGGCCGAGTCCCTTGTGTGCGACGACTGAGCTCCTGTGCTTCACGATAACGTTGCGCACGGTGAATGGTGTCCAACAGCTTGTTGTAACCAGGGGGAACATCCAGAGTGGCAATGACCATATGCTTGAGATAGGGGTTGGCATCCTCTGGCAAAACTTGCTGCTCGCCCAGCAGGATAACGGGAACCACCGGATTCCAGTCACGAATAGCTTCCAGACGCTGTTCGAGAGGCTTGTCGTTACAGCTGTCTCCCAGAATCAGAGCCAGGTAGTCAGCATCAGGTGTATCCGAGCCGGTCTTTACAGACTGATTAGCAACCTCGAGCCAGGTATCGCAGCATGCTTCGACCGTCGGCTCCCCCAAAAAATCCAATACGACTTTGAGATTGTGTCGGCGTTGAATATCATCGTCGACAACAAGTACTTTTAATTCGCGCCACATAGCGTAATACCTTTTACAACGGCGAAGATAGCTTCGTTATATGACTCTTAATCTGGTCATCGGTTTTTTTACAGCTGGTAAATCTGACCACCCCCTCGCGCTATTTCTGCGACATGAAGCACACACTTTTTGTGACGCACTTCACAAAGGTCAAATTTATGGCGTTATAGTATAGAAACCGCTCGAATAAGGAAAGTATGCCTTTAGATCTAAATGCTATATTTTTTTGAGAGCCTATGACGCAATTGTGAGGGATGCAGTTCTTTCAGCTTTTGACTTATATTTGGGTAATAATTCACTTAAGCGAACGCCCTCTTCGAGAGACTTTTAATTCAACAGCTGATGTTTTAATGGAAAATAATGGCGCCGAAGCACTCAAAAAAAGGATGGACACTTAGTCAATTTTCTGTAACCCCTGATTTTTCCTGACAACATTTTGATCAGAAATCCCAAAAAAGAGACGGAAAGATTGTAAAGCAGGCAAAAATGATGGGACACCATCATGAAGACGCCCAGAAAGGAAATGACTGATGATATAGAAACAACTGAATTGCTGATGCCTGCTACAAAGGCATAAAACCAGAGAAAACACTGAAACTACACACTGAAGTCAGGCATACACCTCAGCTTATGCTTCTCTAAAAACAGAGAAGACGATCAAAAATCAACCATCGGAGTTTGCTGACAAGGCCTGAACATTAATATCGCATTGTGCCAGGATATCCCGATACAAGCCCACGACCTCACGCAGCTCCTTAAGTAAGGTAGCCATATCTTTAGAAGGATCGTCTGCCGCATTGGATACAGCCTCCATCATGCGGAGGTCACCATGCTTGACAGCGTGCCAGTCTCTATCGGAAAGCGCTTCAGCCAGTTGCTTTTTCTCTCGCCCCAGAACCATCTGAGTATTTGGGATAAGCGTCATACCCACTCCAGTTATTAATCTCTACTGAAGTATATAACGGCAGAACAGGCAATTAACTTAGAATGATTAAGAGAAAGTCTGCAATTGAGCCCCTTTTAAAAGACCCGACGAAAGATTAAGCCTCAATGGCATCCCATCCGGACTTCAGCTCCGCCAGCATCTTACTGGATTCAGCCAGAATCAATTCACCTGTATCCGCCTCAGCCTCTTCCAGACGCTGGATAACATAACCGTATAAACGATCCAGTCTGATTGCCATATCGCCGCCCAGCTCAAAGTCCAGGCTTTCACGCAGGCCATTAATAATGCCAATGGCTTTATGCATCAACTGCCCGGCCTGATCTTCACGGCCACAGCGTAACTGCAATGCGGCCTGATCCAGACGCTCCAGAGCGCCATCAAGTAATAATTGAATCACCGCGTGGGGTGTTAAGTTTTCGGCGTTTTGTTCCATCTGAACGGCGGCCTGAGTCACTGCAATTGACATAGTCATCTCCTCTCAACAGGAAAAATCCGGAAGTGGCAGTTTTTTGCCACCTGATCGTTTCTCTGTGGAATAAAGCACAGACTGTGCCAATCAAAGATCGAGGGTAATATTAAGATTAGAATAAAGAAAGGGAAGAATAAGACAAAAGTAAAAAAAAGGCCCCTATACTCAGGGGCCTTCAGCAAACGTGGCTGAAATCAAGAAATCTCGGCCCAGGCTCCGGTAATCGGCAAAAGCAGATCACGACATTCATCGAACTTGGATTCGTCATTTTTCATATGCGCCTGCATCAGACTGCGTTGTATATAGTCGTAAAGTGAATCCAGATTTTGAGCCAGCTCACCACCGGTGTTCACATCCAGGAATTCACGCAAACCCATAAGGATATTCATAGCTTCGGAAACTTTTTTACCTTTGGTTTCAATATCCTTCTGCAACAAAGCTCCTTTGGCTTGAGCAATTCGTGTCAGCAAACCTTCATACAGCATACCAATCAGGCGATGGGAACTGGCATCTTCTACACCAGCATTAACCTGTACCTGTCCGTAGCTTTGCATTGCGGCACGTGCGTTCACTTTGTTCTCCTGTTACCGATAGTTGCGATCAGTTATGTCTATAAATTATTACGGCGACTCAAGACAAAACTTTAACGGTTTTCGAAATCTCTGCGATCATGAGCCATACTGAGCGCTTAATTATTTTGCGCGGTAAACGGCAAACTGTTTGCGAGATTATCCAGGGCGCTGCCAGAACTGTTTAAACTGTTAATTATATTTTCCATAGCCATAAACTGAGAGAGTAAACGCTCATAGTACGCACTCATTCGCGTATCGAGCTTTTCCTGCTCCACATCCAGTGACTCCAGCTTGTCATTCAGCCCCGTTTCTCGCTGAGCAAGAATGCCATTGCTTTCAAGATATCCGTCAATGATCTGGCTAAGTTCTGAACCAAAGCCCCTGGAAAAATTAACACTTCCTGTAGTCGCGCCAGGCTGAACGATCAAGCTGATGCCATAAGCCTCACTTCCCAGAGCTGGCAATAAAGCTTCTCCCAGACCGAAGCCTGCTTCACCATTAATCGTACCGGCAACATTCTGGCCCGCCTGACTTACCCCGGTATCCAGCCCAAGATCAGAGGCATTAGCACCGATGGCCGTCACACTGACATTGGATTTACTGCCGTAAGAACGCGAGTTCACTTCGAAATGATCACCATTCCACGCCACATCCACATCCGCGCCTGCGGCCTTCAGAGTGCTGTCATTGTTGATCTGGGATTGCAGGTATGTGGCAAGTTCTTCATGACTGGAATAATTACCAGGAACCAAAGATATCGTTCCGGATTTCACACCATCAACGGTAATAGAGAAATCATAATCACCTTCAACCGGCCCGGAGCCTTGGGTGGTTGTGGCTGCACTCAGACCAAATTCACCCGGTACATTCTCCAGAACATTGGATATAGCAACCGAAGAGGCTGAACCTGCCGTGCGAGATGTCACGACAAATTCTGTACCGTTATAAACAATGTCGGCGCCGACGTTTTGGTTATCAAACTCTGCCTGTAAAGCAGCCGCTATAGCAGATTCATCCGCATAGTCAGCAATTGGCAACTGAATACTGACAGCACCACCACCGTCAACGGCAATATCAAACCCATAATCACCCGCTACAGCACCACGGGTTGCCAAATCAGTTCCGGTAAAAGCGCTGGGTGATCCTGTCGCGCTACCGAAAGTGGGGCTGGCCGCCAAATCGGTTAACAATCCAGCAGAAGCAGCAGAGCCAGTGAGCCCGCCTTTTTGAGGCTCTTGTGTAATCACAACATCATAGGATCCCGGAGTTGCTTCCGGACGTGTACTGTTGACGATAATTTTGTCGGAGCTACTGTCAGCCGTTGTATTAAACAGATCTTTAATCAAGTCATAGTTATTATCAAAAGCCTTTTTAAAGTCCTCTTCGTCAATACTTAAGGTTCCATCAATCTCAGTACGTATCCCCACATTGGTTAACGCAGTAAACCCCTCTTCTATCCCGGGAACGCCGGCACTAATGAGGCCACGGATTTGAGATTGGATCGATTTGGCAGTGGGATCCTTCTTTAGACTTCCCTCTTCTTCGTTTTCGCTGTCATAACCAATCGCTGGTTCAATGGCTTCCAAAAACGCATTGAATGTATCGACAAAATCACGAACTGCCTGTTCGCCGCCTGCCTTATCCTCAGTGATTGAAACATTAACCACATTGCCGGGGTCGGCTTTGGCCAGGGTAAAACTGAATCCATCCAACACATCGTCAATATTATTAGAGCTTCTGGAGACCTCCAGACCATTAATTTTCAATAGCGCATCTTTGCCGCTTTGGGCCTGAGTCATATTCATGGAGCTTTCATTGAAATTGAAAGCCGACAAGCCTTCTGCCCCGGCCTCTTCTGTGGCGCTGATCTGAAGCTGATTTGACGCGCCAGACTCAGCCGTCAGCAATAAGCGATACCCATTACCATCATTAACCACACTGGCTGTTACACCCGCGTCAGCTTCATTGATGGCATCCCTGAGTCCATTTAGAGAATTGTTGGTGTCATCAATAGTGATGATTAATGAATCCTTGTCATCATTGTTTGTGAAAGTAGTGGGTGGTTCAGCCGTGTCCCAGCTGCCAAAATCCAGAGTAATAGTGCCTTTACCAATAGCATCGGTGGGCGCGGCAAAAGTGGCGCCAGTTGCAAGAGATTGTGAACGTGCCACATCCAGCACTTCGAACGAGTAGCTACCAACCGGTGCTTCTTCATCCAGAGACACAGGAATAAATGCGCTGCTTTCACCAAAGCTGGCAGACTTACTGTTAAAGGTTGCGGAATCGGTTAATACATCCGCAGCGTCCTGCAAAGTCGACAGCGCACTTCTGATCAAACCGAAATCTGAAATCTGAGATTCAATGGTTTCTTTTTTGGTGTCGATTTGTGCCTGCTTGGGGGCTCGTTCGACTTCAGTCAACTGATCGACCAGTGAGGTTGAGTTCAACCCCGAACCTGCGCCCAAGCTGCTGATAATATTACCGCCAATGGAATCCATCAATTAAGCCTCTGAACATCTCATCATTACACTGCCAAACAGACTATTACTCACTCTCGCTATCGGCAGCGACTCTGATATCTTTACCCGAAACAATATCAAACAGACAAAATGCAAAAAGCACGCCATTGGCGTGCTTTTTAGAGGTTAGATACAAGCTGTATCAAAGAGATTGATTATCCCTGCATACTGATCAACTGCAGCGGTTCGTTTTCACGAGCTTTTGCAGCCAGATCCAGAACGACTTCATGAGGGATTTGACGAATTAAATCCCCGCTGGAGCGGTCTATAACGCGAACAATCATATCCCCCGTTCCCTCATCCAAACTGAACATTAAATCCCTTTGTTCGTTTTGGACATAACTATTTAGCTCTGCAATAGCCTGATTGACACCACTTTCGGTAACGGGGAAATCAGTTTCCGTGGGCTCGGCGGAAATACCTTGCGGCAAAGATTGGCCGCTGCTCACGGAAACCGATCCCCTATTGCCGCTACCTGAAACCGGGGTAATACTGGCGACGACGTCTTGCTTAAACTGAGGAAATCCAATATCACTCATAGGGCTTACTCCTTAACTTTATTGAGAGCCTTTGATTCCTCAAAGACTCTCGCCAAAATTAATACTGTTTATGCTTATCTCAGCAGTGACAGTACCTGTTGTGGAGCTGCATTTGCCTGAGCCAGCATCGCCTGAGAGGCTTGCTGCAGAACCTGAGCACGGGACAGGTTAGCAGTTTCTGCCGCGAAGTCCGCATCCTGAATACGTGAGCGTGCAGCTGCAGTATTCTCAGATACGTTCATCAGGTTGCTTACAGTGAAGTCCAGGCGGTTGTTTACCGCACCCAGATCTGCACGCTGGGCGTTAACCTGCTCCAGAGCGGAATCGATGATATCGATGGCTTTTTGAGCGCCCGCCTGAGTTGAAATATCAACAGAAGCAATGGAGCCAGTGCCGCCAACAGCATTACGCTCCTGCAAACCAGTATCTGTGGCAATGGATGACGCAGCATTTTCACCGTATTCAATACTCAACTGACCATTAGTAGATTTTAAAGCGATACCATCGGTTTGCTCACCTGCAAAGGCAACCACTCCAGTCTGATCACTGATCTTGTTGATAGCATCAATCAGGTTATTCATCTGACCCGTAGCATCAGCTCCGGCATCAACCTCGCCCACCGCAATACCATTGATTATCAGGTCACCTTCTTTCAAGGCATTTTGTGTGGTGGTTGTAGCACCTTGCAAGCGGCCTTCATCATCCTGGACATCAAGACCCAGAGCAGCAACCAAAGTCATAGTCCCAGCGGTAGCTGCAACATCGTCACCGCCTTCAATTTTCACGCCAGCACCAGTCCCACTGGTATCGTTGAAGACCAGACGGAAATTGCTGTCAGTTTCAGAGCCATCAAAACCAGCCGCATCGTTGGCAGCTGTACCTGAACCACCCACTGAGATGGAAGTTACTCCTTCCTGGCTCAGAACCAGTTTTCCGGATTCTGAAAGACTGGCAGTAATGGAGGTATCAGAGTTGATCTTATCAACCAGTTCTTCCATGTTGTTAGTGCCGGTAATGTCGTAAGCCTGAGTGTTGCCATCACCATCCACCACGGTCAAAGTTAACTTGTCAGTACCCGCCACAAGCACACCGTTACCGGTTAAATTAGCTTCGCTCTCAACCAAAGCACTAGCTTCCGCGCCCTTTCCATCAAGATCTGAATTAATGGATGCGATTTTATCATTCAAGGTTGTACCGGCAGCCGCATCAGCCAAGCTGCTGAGGGCAACGTCATTGACGTAGAGTGTGGTATTTGCGTCAGCACCGGTAAATGCACTCAAATCACTCAAACCATTAGCGGTTGCTTCACCCACAACATCTCCAGAAGTACCTCCCAGCTCTCTGGCACCGAAGGCTTCCAGGCTGATATCAATCGTCTGGTTGGCTTCGGCACCTACCTGCAGAGATATCTGTGAGCTACTGCCATCCAGGATATTTTTACCGTTGAAAGAAGTCGTTTCTGCGATCCGATCAATTTCAGCTTTCAGCTGTTCTACTTCTGCGTTCAAAGTGGAGCGGTCGGCATCAGAATAGATTCCGTTGGCAGACTGAACTGAAAGTTCACGCATACGCTGGAGAATATTTGTGCTTTCGTCCAGTGCCCCTTCTGCAGTTTGAATCAGTGAAATACCGTCGTTGGCGTTAGCCACTGCACGGTCCAAACCTTTAATTTGCGCAGTTTGACGGTTGGTGATCGCCAGACCGGCTGCATCATCAGCCGCGCTGTTAATACGCTTACCAGAGGACAAACGCTCCATGGCTTGTGCCATATCGCTACCGGACTGAACCAACTGGCGCTGTGAACTTAATGAAGAAATATTACTGTTAATTACTAAAGCCATTGTATGCTCCCATAAGTATTCATTACCAACGCCAGCCTGTGTGACCAGTCGTTTTTTGGCTTGTGAAACGCGTCACAAACAAACTGTTTCTAGCGCTTCTGAAACTCTTATCGGCACCACACGATCTAACTTTAATGATCAACCCACTTGAAAAACAAAGCTGAAGACAGTGACCAAAATCCTAAAATACTCCTTTTATATCATATAGTTACGAAACTATCGGGCATTAAAAATGCCCAACCACTGTCACCAGCAATTGGGCATTCAAGAAAAAAATCAACAAATTTTTTAGAACTTCTGGTGCTGATTATCCGTTCAGAAGTTGCAAAACCTGCTGTGGTTTTGCATTCGCCTGAGCCAGCATGGCCTGGGATGCTTGTTGCAAAACCTGCGCTCTCGAAAGATTGGCCGTTTCCGCAGCGAAGTCCGCATCCATAATCCGTGAGCGGGAAGCTGAAGTATTTTCGGACACATTCATCAGGTTGGAGATGGTGAAATCCAGACGGTTATTGGCTGCACCCAAATCTGCGCGTGTGGCGTTAATCTGCTCCAAGGCACGATCGACAATTTCGATTGCCTTCTGAGCACCTTCAGCCGTCGCAATGCTTACACTGGCAATGGACCCAACACCGGACAAGGCATTTTGCTCAGTAAGGCCGATGGAGGTGAACAACTGCGCTGCAGTCAGACCATTACCAGCTTCGATGGAGAACTCAGTCCCATCGGCTGAACGCAATGCAATTGAATCGGCGGCTGTACCCGCGTAGGCCACGATGCCTGTTTGTTCAGAAATCTCATTAATCGCATCGATGGTTGCTGTTGCCTTGGCTGTCGCAGTTGCTGCAGCCGGGACAATTGCTCCGACCGGTACGCCATTCAAAATCAGATCACCTTCGGTCAGAGCGTTGGCATCAACCGTAGCTCCCTGAAGCGCACCGCCGTCGTCCTGAACGTTCAGACCTAATGCCGCCATTTCAGCAGCCGTGGTGGTTGCTGCAATTTCAACCTTGATGCCCTTCTTATCTGCACTCGTGTCTGTCAGCACCAACGAAAAGTTGGTGGTCGCATCTGCAAGACCACTGGCATTGTTATCTGGATTGGTGGTGCTATCGACAATTGTGATACTTTGCACATTTTCCTGAGACAGAACCAGCTTGCCATCTTCGTTAATGCTGGCCTCAACACTGGTTTCGGCATTGATTTTTGCCACCAGATCTTTCATATCTTCAGTGTCGGAGATGACATAGGCCTGGGTATTACCATCACCATCAATCACACTAATAGACAAAGTGTCCGTTCCGCCTCGCAGAAGACCAGTACCCACGGAGGTCGCTTCCACACTCACCAGAGTAGAAACCTCAACCCCTTTACCGTCCAGATCTTCATTCATGGAAGCCAGGATTTCATTGATGGTATCGGTTTCAGGTGCGGTATGATCGATGGCGGTAATTGCTGTGTCATTGATGGTAATATCACCGGTTGCGGTGAAAGCAGTTGTCAGATCTGCCAACCCATTCACGGCTGATGAACCAACAATATCACCAGAGCTGCCACCCAAAGAGCTGGTACTGAACGAACCAATCTCCATGGTCACAACCTGATTTGCCATTGCACCGACTTGCAGATCAACATCTTTCAGGGAACCATCCAACAGCGGTTGTCCATTGAAAGAAGTGGTTTCAGCGATACGATCCAGCTCGGTTTTCAGCTGCTGAACTTCAGCATCCAGAGTCGAGCGATCGGCGTCAGAATAAATTCCGTTCGCAGACTGAATGGAAAGCTCACGCATACGCTGCAGAATGTTTGTGGTTTCATCCAGCGCACCTTCTGCGGTTTGAATCATGGAAATACCGTCGTTGGCATTTCGTACGGCCTGATCCAGACCTTTAATCTGTGATGTCATACGGTTGGCAATCGCCAGGCCAGCGGCATCGTCTGCTGCTGAGTTAACACGCTTACCTGATGACAGACGTTCCATAGCCTGAGCCATATCATCGCCTGATTTAACCAACTGCCGCTGAGAGTTCAGCGCTGCCACATTCGTATTGATGACTAATGGCATAATAATTCTCCTGTTTACTGAAGAGCTCGCCAATTCTTAGCATTGGCCAAATGATCATTCTGGTAACAGCGGCCTGTGCTTGCCGGTTTTACCGCGAAAGTTTTTTCACACCAGAGATATAGCAATGGCTGTGCCAAAATCTAAAAAAAACTGTAACTCACTGAAAACAAAGGATTAAAAATATTCCTTGCCTATTATTAAGTGAGGAGTTTCAAGCAAAGCGGCAAGAGTCTTCCTCCCCTTGCCGCCTCAAGTTATTCATTTTTCCTTTAATATTTATGGCTGAGGCAATACCATGCCTGTTTTACACCATGTAGATATGAAGAAGGCTCGAACATGACGGACAACTCAACAGAATTTAAAAACCTTCTGGATAAGGTCGCGTCAATTGTTGAGAAACTCGAGGCTGAATTTGAGCGAGAGAATTGGGAGAACGTTGAACGCCTGATAAAAGACCGTAACCAGGCAGTCAGTGATACGTTTACAGAAGATCTGCCTGCAGATCTTCACTCATACGCAAAACGCCTGTTCGATCAAGTACGAAATCAGGATCAACGTCTTTTGGAAAACGCCAAGGAACTGAAGAAACAGTCCCAGGAAGAATTAATGAAACTCAATAAGGCGAAGCAATCCATCAACGCCTATCAACAACAATAACGAGAAGAGCAGACAGTCTATTACATACGACTGAATAAGGTTAACTGACTGACTCTCATGAAGCTCGCCTGGGCAGCATCAAGAATTAAAGATTGGGCCGACAAACGCGTGGCCGCTTCGGCGTAATCCAGATCGCGAATCTCACCAAGAACTTCCTGAGTATACAGCTGTGTATCCAGGTGCTGCTCTCTCATACTGTCGAGCGTATTGAAACGCGCCCCAAGCGTTGCAGTCGTCTGAGATAAGACTTCCTGCGTGTTATCCAGATTATCCAACGTATTGCCTACCACGGTAGTCAATGCGGTTTTACTGTCTTCAGAGCCGTCATAGTTACTCATCGCTTCACTGAAGCGACTCAAGGTCGTCAATATGTCCTGATTGGGAGAAGAGTCGATAAAAAACTGATCGCCGTCATCAGGCTGCCCTGTCATTCTCACACTGACGCCATGCACTTCTATATCCGTACCCGGAGTGTAAGGAATGCCCGTCATTGGCAGACCGCTGACAGGATCTGTCACCGGCAAGCCGGTAGAACGTTCTGTGAACGACAGGCTGTCTGTCCCCTGATCATAAGTAATGATCATATCTTCAGGGTAAAAAGCATCGTACGCCTCCTGATCTACGATCTGTCCCACGCTGATTTTAGCGGCAGGATCCGCAGTGTTGACGCTGCTGGCAGACGTTCGCATTGAGTTTTCAGCGGCCGGGATATTCCAAAAAATATCTTTACCCGAATCACTGACTTGGACAGAAGTGGATTCAGAGACCTTGATGTTAAGCCCGCCCTCACTGCCCAAAAACTCAAAGCCAGCCTGTGCATTACCGGTAAACGGCGCCTCGCCGCCTTTATAACCTGCAAAAATATAATCGCCAGCAGCATTTTGAGCATTCATCAATTCTTTCAACTCGTCGATGCGTGCGTTAATCTCACTGGCAATGTTCTGATAGTCTTGTGGCGTGTGTGTTGCTGTGTTGCCCGCCTTTACTGCAAGCTCCCGAACACGCTGAATCAGGTTTGAGACGCTGTCGAGGGTTGTTTCTTCCAGCGACAGGCTGTTTTCAGCCAGATCAATATTCTTCCCGTATTGCTCAATACGTGACAGATTATGCTCTAACTCCAATACCTTGGCTGCACCCACTGGATCATCAGAGGCGGTCAAAATACGTTGCCCTGTAGACAACTGCTCCTGAGTCTTGGCAATAGCATTGCTTGAATCACGAATACTGTTATTGGCAATATTAAAGATCTGTATGGTTGAAATTCTCATAGGTCAATGCCTGTCAAAAACTAAATCCGCAATCAGAAGATGCTGGTCAAGCGATCAAACAAGTCGCGAGCCACAGAAATCACCTGAGCATTGGCGTTATACAACTGCTCATATTGAATCAGGTTAGCGGCCTCTTCATCCAGGTTCACCCCGGAAACGGAGTCCCGCAAACTCTGTGTTTGTGTCAGTATTTGCTGACTGGCCTCCAAATTGATATTCGATGCATTTGCCTGGCTGCCCACTGTTTGCACCAGCTGGCTGTATGCATCGCTGAGGGCTGTCTGGCCATCGTCCAACACATTAGAGTGAGTCACACCAATCAGGCTTAAGGCATTTCGATTATCTGTCGAGGCATTGTCATTGAAGCTGAGAGTAAAACGGTCACCGGTTGCCGGGGCACCATCGATACTCACCGATATTCCAAAATCCTCAAGCGGTAGCGTGTTGCTGGCCCCCGGATTGAATGTCTGATTGGTAATGGGTGGCGTTAACGCCACCGGGTTACCCGGGTCACTGTTGTCCAGAATGTCGTAGGTGGTCGCTGAGGTGAACTGAACCACCAACGGTGGAGTCATCGTGCCACTGGTTGAGAAAAACGAAGGATTGCCATTGATGTCCGTCAGACTGGTCACTGAACCCGCACTGATACTGGCAGCTCCTACATTACCGCTGTCAGTGGCTGTTTCAAGAGGGCTTGCCAGTGCCAGCTGTGCGGGTTGGGAAATAACGGTATCTATGTCTCGAGCCCCGGTTTTGGTAGGCTGAATCAAAAAACGATCTCCGGCATTCAACGTTCCGGAAATATCCAGAACCACACCATCGAACTCTATCGGCAAAGTACTATCCGCAAATACCACCTTTCCGTCGGATTCGCGAGTGACCTGATAGCTCACACCATCGGGGGATACTTCCATCACATAGTCACTGGTGGTCAATTGGGTGACATCAGTGATTTCGACAGTCACCTGACCACTGGACAGGGAATTGCGACTGTCCGCCAGTGCCCTGCTACTCGTCAGGCTGGCATTGTTAACATCCTTAAAAAAGTTACCGCCCAGCTGGCCATTTAAATCAATGCCGAGACTGTGTGCACTATTAATGGAATCACTGAGACCAATGGCCAGCCGCCCAAGCTCGTTATAAGCTCCAGCCAGGGTTTCACTGTTAAACTCCATCAAGCCGCCTAACTGCCCGCCATTGATGTATCGGGAAATCACCTGGGATTGGGTACCGTCGACATAAGCAATATCTTTTTTCTGGGGATCCGGGTTGCCATTCACTACTGCAATTTCACGAGAGGAGTTGCCGACGACCAGCGCTTGTCCAGAGCCGACATTCACATTAATCATGCCATCGCCCTGATCGACCACATCCACATTGACCAGCTCAGACATTTGTCGCAACAGCTCATCGCGCTTATCGAGCAAATCATTGGGCATATGACCGCTTTCTCCAGCAGCCTTGGTAATACTCAGATTCAGTTCAGCAATGGATTTGGACAAAACGTTAATCTGATCGACCGCTGCGATCATATTTTGACTGACGCCCTGCTCCAGGGTTTCAAGATTGTCATAAAGAGTGTTAAAACGACCCGCAAGGTTTTCTGCCTGACTGATCAACTGCTGACGGGATGCGATTGATCCCGGGTCATCGGCTGCATTTTCCATGGCGGCATAAAACTGATTCAGGCTTCCCGACAACCCGGTTGTTGAATCAGACAACAAATTATCCAGCTGGCCAATTTGCTCATTGAACGCATTGAGGCCTGCCGACAGTGATGTCTCACCTCGTAACTGCGATATCAAAAACTGGTCAACGGCTCGCTCAATCGTAGTAACACTGGCGCCGTTCCCAATAAATCCACTTCCGGTAAATTGCCCGGTATTGCTGGCAACCTCTACTTTTTGCCTGCTGTAGCCTACGGTATTGGCATTGGCAATATTGTGACCCGTCGTCTGCAAAGCATTTTGACTGACCTTCAAACCTGAAATGGCGGAACTTAATAATCCGGCCATGATACTTAACCTCTATCCGCCAGTTGTTTCGGGAAATGCTGCTCGACGATTCCCATAATCTTGTCAGCATACTTGGGGTCTGTTGCGTAGCCTGCCTGTTGCAAGCCATTTAAATACTTGCTGGCATCTGCCCCGGACTTGAGTGCATCCTGATAACGGCTGTGGCTTTGTATAAAGGATACGTAATCTCTAAAACTCTCTTCGTAGGAGTTATAAGAGCGAAAACTGGCCTTTTCCTGAGCGGGGATACCATCACGATATTCCAGAGTTGAAACCACGGCCGTATCCCCCTGCCAACCACTGTCTGCTTTAATGCCAAACAGGTTATAGCTGTTGCGACCATCCTGATCTTTAATCATATGTCGACCCCAACCAGTTTCTAACGCCGCCTGGGAAAGAATAACACCGGCATCCACACCCAGTGCTTTTGCCGCTTTGCGGGCCAAAGGTAACAGATGCTCCTTAAATGTTTCCAGTGTCAGGCTTTCTTCAGAGTTCCGTAAGGTCTTTTGATCACTGGTCGGGGTGCTGGTTACCGGGCTCTGGCCAGCATCATCCACAACACTGCTAACCACTTTCTCGATCACGTTTTTGAAGTAGTTATTCATGTCAGAGCCGTCTGTTACTGGCGAAGTCACAGAAGGTATTTCACTGGTCGACACGCCCTGCTTCAATTGTCTTACCATCGCCTCGGCAATACCGACACCCTTGTTTGAGAGACTTAATGTTAATTGCTGATCAAACATTTGCTGATAAAACTTCATTTCACTGGAACCAGACATTTCATCATCTTCAAATGCTTTATTGGCATCTCGCATTGATTTCATCATCATGCCGAGAAATACAGATTCAAACTGTTGTGCAACTTGTTCCAGAGCCTGATCCCGATCCTCGGTACTGCCTTTATTCAATTGCTTGATTTTCTGCAGTCCCGTCAAATCTGTATAGACACTGGCGTCTGTACCCAGACCGGGCGGCATTGCGCTGTATTGATCAAGACTCATAAAAGGTTCCAAACTGATGACTGATTGAAGTGGATTAACTTGTGATTCTGATTAAGCAATTAGGTTTATATAACAATCAGGTCGGCTTTCAATGCGCCTGCCTGTTTCATAGCCTCAAGAATTGCCATTAAATCACTGGGCGCTGCACCGACAAGGTTGACGGCTCTCACAATACTTTCGAGACTGGTTCCGGCTTCCAGTTTAAACATGGGGTTGATTTCTTCTTCCGCAGACACTTCATTGGTCTGAGGCGTAACCACCGTCTCTCCACCAGACAACGCCCCAGGCTGACTGACCTGAATGCTTTCCGATACACTCACGGTCAAGCTGCCGTGAGTTACCGCTACTGGCTCAACACGCACGTCCTGCCCAACAACGATGGTTCCTGTACGGGAATTAATCACAACCCGTGCGGGTGCCCGACCGGTTTTGACTTCGATATTTTCGAGCAGCGACAGGAAATTCACTTTTTGTGCAGGGTCCAGAGGAGCACTGACCATAATGGAGGCTGCATCCAATGGCTTCGCCACATCGGGGCCCAGCATGTCATTAATCGCCTTGGCAATGTATTTTGCGGTGGTGAAATCTGATTGATGCAGATTAAAAACAATGGGAGAACCATCATTAAAATCATTGGGTGAGCTGCGCTCTACCATAGCGCCATTAGGAATACGGCCGGCACTGGGAATATTGACCGTTAACTTAGAGCCATCATTGCCTTCAGCACCAAAGCCCCCTACCAACAAATTGCCCTGAGCAACTGCATAGACATTCCCGTCGAGAGCCTTTAAGGGTGTCATTAAAAGCGTTCCGCCACGAAGACTTTTGGAGTCTCCGATGGACGAAACTGTGACATCAATTTTTTTGCCAGGCTTGGCAAAGGCAGGTAATTCTGCACTGACCATGACTGCAGCCACATTCTTCAGGTTATAACGCGTACCGGCAGGAATATTAATGCCGAACTGCTTAACCATGCTGTTAAAAGACTGGGTCGTAAAAGGCGCCTGATTGGTTTTATCACCGGTACCATCCAGACCAACCACCAATCCGTAACCCAACAGTTTATTCGAGCGGATACCGGCAATGTCGGCCAGGTCTTTAATGCGCTCGGCACTGGCCGGGGAAGAACCTGTTGTTACCGTTACTGTGACCATTACTACACAAACAATCGCCAAAAGAGGCCTGATTGCAGCTTGTAACTTAAGTGATAATGTTTTCATCAGATGTATATCCGGTAGAGAGCTTAAAGTGGCCAGAGCGGGCTGTTAAAAAACTGGCTCAACCAGCCCATTTGATTACTGTTGGCCAGGTCACCTGTGCCGCTGTAAGAAATTCGGGCATTCGCCAGACGATTGGATAGCACGGTGTTTTCAGGAGTCACATCATCCGGTCGCACGATGCCACTGATACGTATGTATTCATCCCCGCGGTTCAGAGTCATCCACTTTTCACCACGCACAATCAGATTGCCGTTGGCCAACACTTCGGCAACTGTCACGGTAATATTGCCTTCCAGCCGGTTACTTTGGTCGGCATCGGACTCTCCGGAGAAATCCCGATTCTGACTGATATCAGTGTCCAGACTCAGATTTTTATAGGTCGGCAAAGTGCCCAACACGGGACCGGCATTGAGGGAGTTATCACTCTCTTTGGCAATAGAGACATTACTGCTCTTCTGAGATACGGTTCGCTCGTTTAAAACGATGGTAATCACGTCTCCAACCCGATGGGCCTTGCTGTCTGAAAACAACTCCAACCCATACCCCTGACGGTACAGAGAACCGGAGGATTGCTGAACCTGCTGCTGAGTCTGCCCCAGTACCGGCGCGTAAGCCGGATCACCTGGTTGCACGGTGTTGTAGACGGTACAACCGGACATGAAGACCATTAAAACAGACATCAGAAGTACTGGCTTAGCCACGACTTGAGAGACAGTTTTTGTTTTCACCACAGAAAGCATGACGCTACCTATCGTTTTGCACTATTCGTGTAATTACAGATTCTGGCTGATGTACTGCAGCATCTGATCTGCCGTTGAAACCACTTTGGAATTCAATTCGTAAACCCGTTGCGTGGTAATCATGTTGACCATTTCTTCCACGATATCCACGTTAGAGTTTTCCAGAGCGCCCTGTTTAACCGAGCCCATACCATCCAGACCGGCAATACCGGTAACCGGATCACCACTGGCAGCCGTCTGACGAAAAATGTTGCCACCCACTGCCTGCAGACCAGCCGGATTGATGAAATCCGCCAATTCAATCTGACCCAGTTCCTGTGGATCGGTCTGGCCACTCACGGTCGCACTGACCATACCGTCATCACCAATGGTCAGCTGCATGGTACCCTCCGGAACCACAATGCCAGGCTGCAGCGGCAGCCCCGCCGCGTTGACGATCTCCCCTTCAGCGCTGAGGTGAAATTCGCCATTACGGGTATAAGCCAGCTCTCCATCCGCACCCAGTACCTGAAAAAATCCACGGCCGTTGATGGCCACATCCAGACTGTTGCCAGTCACCTGCATACTGCCAGAAGTAAACTCTTTCTGAGTTCCGACAATACGGGTACCGGTACCTACCTGCAGACCCGATGGCAGTTGAGTGTCCTGGCTGGACTGCGCCCCAGGCTGTCTCTGCACCTGATAGAACAGATCTTCAAACACGGCCCGCTCACGCTTGAACCCCACCGTTGAAGCATTAGCCAGGTTGTTCGAGATAGTACTGAGTTGTGTATCCTGCGCGCTCAGGCCTGTTTTACTGATATATAGAGCTGGAATCATACGGTTACCTATTCTTCATTCATTCTTTTATCGGATGGTGGCTGGTGGTATTTCGTCACTCCGCCACGCCCGCTTGCATATATGACAAAATGCTGACGCTAATTCGCTCTGCCGTTAACTCTGCAATAACCGCGCCGAAGCTTCAGAATTACCTTCAACGGTCTTCATCATCTTGATGCTGAGTTCATATTGGCGGGATAACGACAACACTTCGGTAAACTCGGTAATCGTGTTTACGTTACTGCCCTCCACAAATCCGGACTGCAGACGCACACTGCCATCCACGGGAGCCTGAGCGCCGTTTTTCTGACGAAAAAGACCATCTTCACTTTTGACCATTTGCGCCATATCGGGCTTGACCAGACGCAGACGATCAAGCTGAGCCTGATCCAGCGGCGTATCACCGGTTGTGGTAATCGTGCCGTCAGCACCGATATCCACTTTGCTGTTGGGCGGGATAAACACCGGACCACCATCGCCCAACACCGGAAAACCATTGCCGGTCAGGAGTTGGCCCTGTGGGGTGATTTGCAGACTGGCTGAACGGGTATAGGCTTCCTGACCATCCATCCCCTGAACGGCAATGAAGCCTTCACCTTCAATGGCAAAATCCAGATCGTTACCGGTCTGAATCATCGGCCCCTGAGAAAAATCTGTACTGGGGTTTTCCGTCAGGGCGTAAGCACGGGTGGGATAACCTTCGCCGTTGTATACCGGCATGCTCCGCGCCTGAGCAAAGTCAGCACGGAAGCCATTGGTATTGGCGTTGGCCAGATTATTGGCATGAACACCTTGCGCCATCATATTGTGTTTGGCGCCGGTCATGGATATGTATAGAGCCTTGTCCACTGCAAATCTCCTCTTAAACATTTCCCCCAGTGCGACAAAGTTTGCCGCTTTTGGGGTTCTGTCAGAGATATTGCAAGGAGCAGGCCAATTTTAAATCGGCAGGAAAAGTAAAGGGGAAACCGATGAACAGTTACCCCTCTTTAGACCAAATAGATTTAGATGTTGAGGATTGTCTGGGTCACTTGGTCTGCAGTCTCAATGGTCTTGGCATTGGATTGGTAGTTGCGTTGCGCAATAATCAGATTGACCAACTCTTCTGACAAATCCACATTGGAATCCTCAAGAGCACCGGACTGAATCAATCCCAGAGCCGCTGTTTGCGGGGCTCCAACCAAAGGTGTGCCTGACTCAAAGGTTTCTGTCCAACCCGTAGCTCCCTGAGGCTGCAAGCCCTGTTCATTATTAAAGCCTGCCAGCGCTACCTGACCCAGAACCTGAGCCTGACCATTAGTGAAACGGGCAAATACCACACCGCCATCATCAATACTGACACCAGACAGACGGCCCGTGGTGTAACCGTCCTGATCCACATCATTCACACCAAAATCAGAGCCGTACTGTGTAGAGCCGCCAATATTGATGACAAAATTTGAAGACGCTGCGGGAGTTGGAAGCGGCAAGGTTGCGCCGGGGGCAGACGGCAAGGCACCGTTGTAATTGCCGTTTTCGTCCAGCGGGGTCCAGTTATCAATAACAAAAGACTGATCAGACGTCGGATGCAAACTGCCATCACTGCTGAAGCGCATGGCAAACCCGGTAGAATCGCCAGCGGCATCCACAGGGCCTACGTTTTCGCCGTCAATCTGGATATACATGGTCCAGTTATTGGAAGTAGTCGCCACACTGGTAGCCGCATCGGTGGTTTCGTCCGCAGATTCCGTACGACCTTTCACGAAATACTGAGTCATGACATGAGGGTTACCCAGACTGTCATAAATAGTGACCGAAGTAGCCGAGTTGTAAGTATCCGGATCAGTTGGATCAAATTGCGCAGAACGGCTGTCTACGGTGAGGATCTCACCGGCATCGACAACATCATCGCCATTCACATCATTACTCAAAACCAGGCCATCACCCAGAGTTACTGAGACGGTCGAGTTGACGGTATCCGCCGTTGCGATAATATCCAGCCCCAGCTCGGTACCCTTGGTATTTAAGGCATCCGCAACGCTGAGAGCAGAAGTGAGATCCACCCCGGCCAGCAGAGCATCCAGATCCATACTCCCCGTTGTCGTATGCAATTCCAATCCTGCCAAACTGGCCGCCAGATTAGCCGAGCTCAAGGTTTGGGTAATTTTTTCCGGAGCCTGCTCTGTTGAGTCCAGATTGAAGTTTGAGTTTACTTCGGTGGTTAATTTGGGCGCCTGGGTACTGGCATCAATCTGCAGGTCGGTAAGCACACCATTAATGATATTGCCTTCCTCATCTGCGCCATACCCTTGCAAACGAAAACCGGAGTTGTTGACCACATACCCCTGATTATCGGTAGAGAACATGCCTGAACGGGTGTAACTGATGTCCCCGCCATCGCTCATGATGAAGAAGCCACTGCCATCGATAGACAGATCCAGCACATTGTCAGTAAACGTGATATTACCCTGAGTAAACTGCTGGGCAATGTCCGCCAACATCACGCCACTCCCAGCAGCGTTATTGGCTGTACCAACAATGGAACTGGCATACACATCACCAAACTCAGTGCGCGACCGCTTAAAACCGGTGGTGCTGGCGTTCGCAATATTGTTGCCCGTTACCCGTAAATCGTTATCTGCTGCACGAATACCCGTCAATCCGATATTAAACGACATTGCCTGTCCTCACTTGATGCTGTTGCGCTGCTGCGCTGTCATTTTTTACACGCCGACCACTGCCTGGCGTTTCCATTCCTTCAGCCGGCTTCAGAGCCAGTCTTGACCGTTACTGCATGATTGTTTGTACATCATCCAGAGACACCTTGCCCAGACCTGCAAGATTCAAGGTCGGAGAAGATCCGGCACTACCCAGAGTCACACTGTTGACATTAGCGCCCAACAGAGTGCTTACCTGATACATCTCACCATCAAAACGCGCTTCAGCTTTCACGGTGTACAATCCGGACGGTAAAGCCTCGCCGTCGTTATTTAATCCGTCCCAAACCAGATCATGATTACCTGCTGTCTGACTGCCCAGATCCACATTGCGCACCAGTTGGCCGGCAGAATCATAAATACTGACCTTCACTTCCGGACTGCTGACCGGCAGCTCTACCACACCGCGGAAGGCCTCACCTTCCTGCATCCAGGCAGTATCAGTACGCACCTGCACTTGGCGTCCAACCAGCGCTGTAGCCTCCAGCGCGGCACTGGATTGATAGCTGCTGACAAAACCATCAACGGTGTCATTCAGGTTATCGATACCTTCCAGCGAACTGAACTGAGCCAATTGGGCAATAAACTCACCGTTATCCTGTGGCTCCAGTGGGTTTTGATTGTTCATCTGGGTCACCAACAGGGTCAGGAACTCGTCTTTACCCAACTCATTGCTTTTGGCCTCCTCCGAAGCTCTGGAGGAGGAAAGCTGACTCAGGACACTGCTGCTTGTTGCATTTACATCCATTTCACTCGCCCTCTATCGCCTTACTGACCCAGAGTCAGTACACGCTGAACCATTTGCTTGGCAGAATTCATCACCTCAACATTCGCCTGAAACGAACGCGATGCCGAAATCATATTGGTCATTTCTTCAACCACATTCACATTGGGGTAAAACACATAGCCCTCCTGATCAGCCTCAGGATGATTGGGTTCGTAACGACGTTGCAGAGGCGCATCGCTCTCAACAATTCCCATCACCTGTACACCCGCCTGTGACTGAGGGTTGGTCTTGTCAGTCACATCGCCCGCTGCATCACGGTAAATTGCACTGAAAACCGGTTGGCGACTGCGATACACCTGATCACTGCTGGAGCTGGCCGACTGCGCATTCGCAAGGTTACTGGCGGTAGTGTTCAACCGGACGCTCTGCGCCGTCATTCCTGAACCCGCGATATCAAATACGTTGCCTAACGCCATGATGAATTCTCCTCTGATTACCGCTGTAATTAGTCGCCGCGGATGGCTGTGGTTAAGCCTTTAAATTTGCTGTTCAAAAAGGTAAACGTCGCCTGAAAATCCAGAGAGTTTTCCATGTACTTGGCATGCTCAACATGCTCTTCAACGGTATTACCATCAATGCTGGGCTGAGTCGGGATTCGATATTGAGCCCCGCCATCACCCAATGACATGCTCACACCGTGCTGATGCCCTGAATTTGTAGCAGCCATTTCCAGTGATGCTGAAGAACCCGATGCAGCCTTGGCCAGAGCCGACTTGAAGTCGATATCCCGAGCCTTGTAGTTGGGGGTATCCAGGTTGGCGAGATTGTTCGCGAGAATGGATGATCTCTGACTGCGAAAACGCAATGCATCATCATGAATCCCTAACGCCTGATCAAAACCAATAGCCATTTGTCACCTCAACTCTTTGAATACCCTGCTGATCTTTGCCTCAAACCGGCAATCAACAGTTCTCTTCACAGTAGATAGCAATAGCTGTGCCAAATTTAAAATATCAGACACCCCCCTTTAAAACAGGGGGCTACAGGACGATTCCCATTCAATAAGACCGCATAAAATGGTCTAACAACAGAATCGAGAAACCAAAGCGGCAAACCTTTACCGCAAAACGGCAAAGGCTATGACAGGCAAAAAAGAAGGGATATTCCACAAACGGATGGCAACGAGGAAATAGAAGCGAAGCAGGGTCCAATCTGAACTCAACGGGCCCGATACATGATTCCCGGCTTGCAGTGAACCATTTCAAACAGATCTGAAGCCCCCCCAAGCCCCTCAGAAGATCCGAGCACCAACACCCCGTTGGGTTTGAGGGAGGCATGCAAACGCTGAAGGATATTCTGCTTGAGCTCACCGGTGAAATAGATCAAAACATTACGGCAAAAGATGACATCGAAACGACCAAGGCCACCATAAGAATCCAGCAAATTCAGTGACCTGAACTGCACACGACTGCGAACAAAGGGCTTAACCCGCCATACTTCATCCGACAGCTGGTCAAAAAACATCTCCCGCCGCTCCGAAGACAGACCACGCAGGACAGACATTTTATCGTATTCTGCAGCCTGAGCCTGCTGCAGCATACTGGCAGACAAATCAGTAGCAACAATTTCAACCGGGCGAGCCGAAGACAGACGATTCAGTCGACGACTTTCCTCTACGGTCATACTGATTGAATAAGGCTCCTGCCCCGACGAACAGGCAGCGGACCAGATACGAATCGGCCCCGACTCTGGCTTTTGCTGTATTTCGGCCAACAATGTCGACTGCAGATAGTCGTAGGGATGCACATCACGAAACCAAAAGGTTTCATTAGTCGTCATGGCATCCACTACCTGCTCACGAAGCTTGGAGTGGCGGCTTCGACGTAGCTGATCCACCAGAGCACTCAGACTTTCGAGCTTATTATCCTGCAGAATTTTGCGAATGCGGGTGGTCACCAGGTACTGCTTGTTTTCCGCCAGATGAATACCGCAAGCGTCCTGCAAAAATTGCCGAAAACTTTCAAACTCACCGGAATCCATAGTGGGGCTCACCAGGCGTGGCTGGGGTGCCGTAAAACCACTGTCAGTCATGCGTATTGTCGCCCTAAAGTCCAAGAGTTTGTCAGCCTTCTATTTTTGCCCGAAGGGCAAATAAAGTACAGTCAAGATAGTGAAGCAGGTCTAAGTCTAGCCCACCGCTTCCAGCGGTTCTTCCAGTAAACTTTCGCCGCTGATTTGCAGCACCCGATCATTAACCCGACGAGCCAGTTCATCCGGGTTAAATTTGGCCATAAAGTCATCCGCACCCACTTTTTTCACCATGGATTCGTTGAATACGCCGCTGAGCGATGTATGCAAAACCACGGTCAAATCCTTGAGCGCCGGATTACTGCGCACTTCGGCAGTAAAGGTGTAACCATCCATTTCCGGCATTTCTATGTCTGAAATGACCATGATCAATTCGCTATTGGGATCCAATCCCTCTTCCAGCATGCTGTTGAGATATTGAATGGCTTCGCGGCCATCCTTTTTCAGGGTTGTCTTGATCCCCATGGACTCCACCACTCGCTGTACCTGCTTACGGGCAATAGCGGAGTCATCCACAATCAGTACATGTTTCTGCACAATACGCTCGGCAATGCCATCTTCAATAATGCCAGGACTGACCTCCTCACTGATCGGCGAGACCTCAGCCAGAATCTTTTCGACATCGATGATCTCCACCAATTGCCCGTCAACCTCTGTCACTGCTGTCAGATAGTTATCCTTGCCGGCGCCTGTTGGTGGCGGATGAATCTCTTCCCAGTGCATATTGACGATACGTTCAACACCACGGACCAGGAACCCCTGAGTAGACCGATTGTATTCCGTGATAATCACAAAGCAGTTTTCAATATCATCCAGCGGCTTGCGCCCAATGGAAAGATTCATATCAATAATGGAAACCGTATTGCCACGAATATGAGCGACCCCGCGAACCACGCGGTTACGCTGCGGGATCGCATTCAGGGAGGGACACTGCAGAACCTCCTTCACTTTAAATACATTAATACCGTACAGCTGCTGTCCGCCGAGACGGAAAAGCAACAACTCAAGCCGGTTTTGTCCCACCAGCTGTGTACGTTGGTTCACGCTATCCATAACTCCAGCCATGACGTCTCCTCAAAGCCTGTTTGTAACGGTTTCGGTAATGCTGCTAAAAATCGGCACGGTGCTTGCTAAGTCTGTTATCAGCATCACGGCAAATCCGTCGTCCCTTTGGTCCGGGACTGACTGCAGCTTGATCAATAGCTATAGCGGCAGGCGCGGTAAAGCCTTTAACAGAGCTCAGCCATCACGACGAAATTAACAAGAGAAAGCCATGAAATTTGGAGGTCTACAATTCGCCTTAAGCCTTTGCATAGCCTTTGCTACGGCGTCTCAGGCCAGTCAATGGCAAGAAATGTCTGACATTCCGGCAGCGGCGAAGCAATACCTGACTCAGGTATTACAGGATGGTTTTCCACATGACCAGATCAGCGTTGATGTGAGTTCGATTGACACTCGGTTAAGACTGAAGGCCTGTGACAAACCTTTGACATATGACCTGCATGGCAGACAACTGAGCGCCAGCAATGTGACACTCAGGGTTCAATGCCCCGGATCTTCGACCTGGTCGTTCTACCTGACGGCCCAGGTCGATCGCCTTCGTCACATTCTGGTAGCCACGCGCAATATAGGTCGTGGAGAAAGTCTGTCAGAGGATGATGTCTCTCTGGAGCTGCGCAGTGTCAGCAGTCTGGGTAACGGAACTATATCCGACCCGGCCAGAATCAGCGGCAAGGTTGCCAAGCGCCCTATTAATCTGGGTGACAGCATCAGAACCTCCAGTGTCACGGCACCAGAGGTTATTCAAAGAGGTGACACCGTAAATGTCACAGCGGTCAGTGGCGGAATTGCTGTGTCTACCTCGGGTATCGCAATGAATGATGGCAAGGTAGGACAGCAGATACGCGTCCAGAACCTGAAGAGTGAGCGCATCATTAAAGCCCGGGTGACCGCCAAAGGCCAGGTTCAGGTCATTATGTGACAACAGCTCTTATAACCAAACTTGAGGGTAATTACTCTTAACCCTCCACAGAAAGAGCCAAAACCCCGTAAAAGCGGGATTGAAATGAGACGCAGAGCACAAAAGTTCAATTTTTTGACCCTTATGCACGGGTTTTAAAAAAAAGAAGTAAAAAAGATAAGGTTTTGACTAAAGTTATCCCGGCAACGGCCGAAACCCTCAGCAAGGACAGCTTTGGTCAAAAAACCCAAAGATGACAGCACCACAACACAATGGGAATTGCAGCAATGGTTATTGATTCAAATAACACCAACATCCTTTCTTCAGGCAACAGCGCCAAAGGACGGATAGATGCGGGTACCGGCAACAAAAGCAATACTGCCGAAACACCCTCTCAAAGCGTACAAAAGCCAGAAGTCTCGCTCAGCTCACAAGCTCAAAGCCTGAACCAGCTGGAAAGTAAAATTCACGCGACGCCGGACGTAGACACCCAGCGAGTGGCCGAAATCAAACAGGCCCTTGCCGAAGGCACCTATGAAATCAATCCAGAGCGCATTGCTGAACGCATGTTGGCTCAGGATCGACTGTTTTAAAACTGCGTGATCTAAAGTCTCACTGAAAAGGCTTGTCAACAAGCCCCAAAGACGACCGCATGACGAACAACACCGAATTCCACGCTGCAATTCCCGGCTGTGCGTGCTTGATTCTTTAAGACTCGTTATGCAATTTTGACCATTTCCAATTCTGATTAAGTGGAAGGTAGCCATGTCCGTTACAACACCGTCAAACACCGCTTCCGCCAATGTATCGGCACCTGCGGTACAGCAACTCCTCAGTCAGGACATTCAGACTGCTGGCTCCCTTCTCGTCCTCCTGAAAGAAGAACATCAGATTCTCCAACAACGAGATCACACACGTCTCGGGACTTTGGTCGGCGAAAAACAGGTGCTCATGGCCAAACTGGAACAAAGCACCAGACAACGCAGTGCCTGGGTCAATTTTTTGGTACAGCGCACCGGTATGTCCAATGAAGTCTGCTGGAATCGCCTGTTAAACGAACTTGATCCGGTTCAACTGCCACCTCTTTGGAACGAGCTTCAGGCCTTGATCAATGAGTGTAAGCAACATAACGACCTCAATGGCAAAATGATCGCCCGAGGCCAGAAAACCCTGCAAAAACTGATGGGTTTAATGCGAGGTCAAATGATAGAACCAGCCAATCTCTATACTGCCAAGGGCTCTACCCAGACACACAGCAACAGCCATACCGTGGTGAAGGCTTAACCGTAAAACAGGGTGGCGGCTTTTAGATCAAGAGAACGCTGTGTAAAAGCCCTCACCTAAAGCGACTTGAGAATGGCAGGCTAAATGGCCCGCCCTAGTGGATTCGAACCACTGGCCTTCCCCTTAGGAGGGGGACGCTCTATCCAGCTGAGCTAAGGGCGGAAAGACCGACTGACGTGACATCAATCGTAAAGAGAAAGGGATTCTAGCGATTTCCGCTCCATCTCTCAACCGGTCGACCTCCTCTTCGCCACACACTGATATCTGTGCATTCACTCCTCACTTGCGGGATAATGGCTGCCTGTTCAACACCATGAAGCCCAATGAATCTTTTACTGCTCTCCCAATCTGACTTTATCACCCCCACCACCGTCAAGCTGGCTGACAGACGGCGTGACCATCTACTCAACGTCCACAAAGTTGAAGTCGGTGATCGCGTGCGCGTGGGTTTAATCAACAACCAGCAGGGAGAAGCACAAGTCACCGAGATCTGCCCAAAAGACATTCTCCTGGAAGTTACTCTGAACAAAGAGCCTCCAGCAGGTTTACCGCTTACCCTGATAATTGCCCTGCCCAGACCTAAAATGCTGAAACGAATTTTTCAGACTATTGCCACCATGGGTGTTAAAGAACTGATTCTGATCAATAGCTACCGGGTAGAGAAAAGTTACTGGCAGACTCCCTGGCTCAACGAGGAGAACATTCGGGAGCAGTTGATTCTCGGACTGGAACAGGGCGTGGACACAGTTTTACCGACCGTACGTCTGATAAAGCGCTTCAAACCGTTCGTAGAAGATGAACTGCCACAGCTCTGTGAGGGAAGGCGCGCACTGGTCGCTCATCCAAAACAAGCTATTCCCTGCCCTGCAGCCAGTGATGAGGACACGCTTCTGGTTATTGGGCCTGAAGGCGGATTCATAGATTATGAGATTGAAAAACTGAATCAGGCTGGCTGCCAAACGATTCATTTAGGTTCCCGGATTTTGCGGGTTGAAACCGCAGTACCGGTATTGCTGGCGAGATTATTTCCTGTCTAGATGCCCCCCTGACCCGCAAACTCCGTCGACTGATCGCGCCGCAGCAATTGCTTGAACTCCTCCAGAGGAACCGGACGACTGAAGTAATACCCCTGATAGCAATCACAGCCAAATCCCGCCAGGATATCCAGTTGCTGTTCGTTTTCTACACCTTCGGCGACTACCAATAGATCCAGCAATTGCCCCATGGTAACAATGGTTTCCACCAGAACACGGTCGTTGCGATCTTCTACAATATCCCTGACGAAACTGTAATCAATTTTCAGTGTAGTCACCGGCAAACGTTTGAGATAACTGATCGAGGAATAGCCGGTACCGAAATCATCGAGAGAAAAATCGATACCCATGGACGAAAGCGCCGTCATAATGGTGATGGTTTCTTCCACACTTTGAATCACCACCCCTTCGGTTAACTCAAGTTCGAGACTTTTAGGAGGAATCGGTGTTTCTTCCAAAGTTCTGGCCATGTTTTCTACGAAACTCTGCCCACGAAACTGCCGCGGGCTAATGTTCAGACTGAGGCGCATACCCTGTTCCCAAAGGCCGGCCCGAGCCAGGTGGCTCAACGTTCGACAACCTTCCTCGATCACCCACTGCCCCACTTCAATCATTAAACCGGATGCTTCCAGCACAGGAATGAATTCTCCAGGTGAGATCATCCCCCGCTCTGGATGATTCCAGCGGAGCAAGGCTTCCCCGCCCAGGATTCGGCCGCTGGTAACACCCACCTTGGGCTGAAAATACAGTTCAAACTGATTTTCTTTCAGCGCCTTGTGTAATTCACTCTCAAGTTTAAGTTGATGACTGACTTTATCTGCCATACCCAAATTGAAAAACTCAATGGCATTACGCCCCTTGGCCTTCACCTGGTACATGGCAGTATCGGCAAAACGCAGAAGTTCATGCACAGAACTTTCATTATCCGAATACACCACAATGCCGATACTGCAGGACACATGGAGAGTGATGTCATCGTAGGGATAAGGCTCGGAAATACTTTTACGGATTTTTTCGGCCACTTCACCGGCCTTGAGGCCAGCCATGTCCAGCTCCTGATCCAAAACCGTGAGCACTACTACGAATTCATCACCACTCAGGCGAGCGACCAAATCCTCTTCCCGCACTGAATGTTGCAGGCGCTGAGCCACTTGTTTGAGAACAATATCCCCCACTGGATGCCCCAGCGAATCATTGATATTTTTGAAGTGATCCAGATCGATAAACAGAACTGCACCATAATAATGATGGCGGCGGGCCCTGCGGATTTCATTTTCCAGACGTTCCACCAAATGCATCCGGTTAGGCAAGTTGGTGAGTGCATCGTGATACGCCATGTACTCCATTTTTTCTTCCGTTTCCTTACGCTCACTGATGTCATTCATCACCATCAACAGTAAGGTTTCACCATGAAGAACAATGGGCTTCACATTGCCCTGCAGGTATCTTCGCTCGCCATTGGCTCCTTTGAAATAGCCTTCAAACGCCCCTTCTACCACATTTCCCCGATCACTTTGTCCATCAAGCTCGTGGGATTCAACATCGACTATCAGATGAGAATCAAGAACATTCAGCCCGCTGATGGTATCCACATCCCGCCCAAAGAAACTGGCCATATTTTCATTGGCAAACTCGAGGCGGCCATCCAGATGCCTGACACCCACCATCGCTGGCAACTCATTGATAATCTGTCGTATGGCCTCCTCACTGTCTCGAAGGTCTTGTTCTATTTCCAGACGCTTGGCGAAAGTTTCCTCAATGGCATCGAGCATATGATTACTGGACAACGCCAACTGGGTTAATTCATCGTTTTTATCCGGATGCGGGACAGTAATACGTTTTGCCCCCGGCATGTCGAGCCGTATTGATCGAAACTCTCTGGACATCTGGATCAGTGGGCGGGCCAAAAGGTAATAAAAGGCAAAAAACAGCAGCAGAACCAACAGAATATTACGCAGCATCCCGCTCAGAACGACAAGAGTGGAACGCTGATAAAAGGTACTCAAGGCAGCATTCAAATCAACTTTGAAGATAATGGAACCGAAAGTCTCCTGCTCATATCCGGGCAGGAGCAGTTTGGCAGAATAGGTTTTGCTATCGGCGATAACTTTCTCTGTTAACCAGCCCACAGGGTGTTTGACTCGCGGCTTAGTCGCGTCTGCCAACACATTACCCAGCTCATCCAGGATCATCACGTCGTAAATAAAGTCATATGCCAGCATGCCATTGACCACTTCTGAAGCAAGATCATCATCCAGGGTATGTACAGCACGTGTTGCCGGTGGCCCAGCCACTTCAACAACCCGGTCAATCAGCTGATCAACTTCGCTCTCTTGTGAGACAAAATCCAGATATAACTGGATAGAACTCATCAGGATTCCCAGAGCAAAGGCTAATATGACCCCTACAGAAGCCAGGCGGTAGGATATCCCTTGGAAAAATGAATGCACTAATGAGCTCTCTTACGTTTATCAGGCTAATTTCAGACAGGTCCGATCAACCCTGTAATAATGATCTTATTCACATGACCTGACATCAGACAAAACCAGGACCGAAACACAAATGATTTACACTTTCAAACTGGAGTGTCCGTAAAAGTCATTAACATCGCCACTGACCGGTGAAATGTAAAGTAAGACTGGCTTCATATTTCGCACGAGTCAATTTTCACGCCACTCAAGGACCAAAGACTTAAAAGGATGTCGGCCGATTTACCAATTCGTTGAATCAGTCTGTAATCTTACCGCCCAAACCGCAAAGCACGACCCCTGCGTCGCCAAATTCTACACCAAAACATACAAACAAAAAAAAGCCGGCTAGAAGCCGGCTAAAAAGGTGTGCTTTATCCGCGGGAAAACGGATTGAGGGCATCTCCTCAACAGAGAACATTCGAGAGGAATGTCCATGAGAGACTCATGTCTGATTCTGAATAAAGTGTTTTCCGTTATTTCACAGACGCTACAGCGGCCTGCGACAGCTCAGGGGCCAAACCCAACAGCGCTGCTGGTGGTACATATTCTGCGTTCAAGGCCTCGGCAACTGGCTGACAGGTTATTTTGCCCTTGTAGACATTCAAGCCAGCCAACAGGTGAGGGTTAGCGGCTACTGCCTGCTCAACACCTTTATCGGCCAAAGCCAGCACAAACGGCAAGGTAGCGTTGGTCAGAGCCATAGTGGATGTACGAGCCACGGCGCCAGGCATGTTGGCTACACAGTAGTGAATAACACCATCCACTACATAAGTTGGCTCCTGGTGAGTTGTTGCCTTGGAGGTCTCAAAGCACCCACCCTGATCAATAGCAACATCAACAACCACCGAGCCGCGCTTCATACGGGAAATCAAATCACGGGACAGAAGCTTTGGAGCCGCCGCTCCCGGGATCAAAACGGCACCAATGACCAGATCGGCTTCCAGTGCATAGGTTTCAATCGACTCTGAGCTGGAGTACACACACTTCACCCGGCCAGCAAACTCAGTATCCAGCTGACGCAGACGCGGCAAAGAGCGATCCAGCAAAGTCACTTCGGCGCCAAGGCCAACGGCCATGGTCGCAGCCTGAGTACCGACAACACCGCCACCGATGATCAGAACTTTGGCTGGGGCAACACCAGGAACACCGCCCAACAGAGCGCCCATACCACCCTGAGCCTTCTGCAGGTGATAAGCGCCAGCCTGTACTGACAAGCGACCCGCTACTTCTGACATTGGAGCCAGCAGAGGCAGGCCATTGGCAGCATCAGTAACCGTCTCGTAAGCCACACAGCTTGCACCCGAAGCAGCCAGCAGCTCAGCTTGTTCGGCGTCTGCAGCGAGGTGTAAATAGGTAAACAACAACTGACCTTCGCGCAGTTGACGACATTCATGTGGCTGAGGTTCCTTAACCTTGACCACCATGTCTGCCTTGGCAAAAATCTCTTCTGGCGTGTCGACGATAGTCGCTCCTGCCGCCTGATAGTCTGCATCTTCAAAGCCAATTTCCACGGCACCATTGGTTTCTACAATGACACTGTGGCCACGCTCAACCAGCTCCCTGACACTTGCAGGAGTCAGGCCTATACGGTATTCGTGGTTCTTAATTTCTTTAGGTACGCCAATCAACATGCTGCTTCTCCAATTATTATTTACCCGGATATCACTTCCTGCGGCGCCTCAACCGTCAGGACTGTATACCAACATTCAAACTTTCATTTAAGCTCGAACTGAGTGTTATATTAATAAGCTCGACTCACATAATTCGCTTTATAATTTAATTTTTTTAGCCGAATCGACTAGAATAAGTGGCGAAACAATAACTTTTGGCTTCTTCCATGGAAAAACTTAATACCCTTGATAAGAATATTATTCGCGCACTGCAAAAAAACGGCCGAATGAGCTATGCCGAGCTGTCTCGCAAAGTTGGCCTTAGCGCTACCCCCTGCAAGGAGCGGGTCAAACGACTGGAGCGGGACAAGGTGATTAAAGGCTACACAGCACTGATCAACCCCGACTATCTTTCGGCCGGTCTGGTGGTGTTTGTACAAATCAGCTTATCCCGCACCGCCCAGGATACGTTTGAAGCCTTTCGCGAAGCCGCTATCGCCCTTCCCGAAATTCAGGAATGCTATCTTGTGAGTGGCAGCTTCGATTACCTGATAAAGGCGCGAGTGGCCGACATGAGCTCCTATCGCACGTTTTATGGCGAGACCCTGCTGACACTGCCGGGGGTGCAGGACTGTACGAGCTATGTGGTTATGGAAGAAGTGAAAGATACGACGGAAATCCCCGTGCACTATAATCGCTAGATATAACGTTTAAACGACCTGGCCTGGAAATCACGAAATAACCCGATCTGAACATCACGAGTGGTTTAGGCTTATGGCCATTACTTTTTAACCCATGGAAGAAGGTGACCTATGCCTGTGGATGAATTTCTTGTTAAGTCCCACCTGCCGATCATTAAAGACTGGCCCAAGCCAGGGGTGAATTTTCGCGATATCACCCCGCTGTTCTGCAACCCCAGAGCCGCGCGTCATATCACTGATGAGCTGGTCCTGCGTTACATGGATAGCGACATAACACATATAGCCGCCCTGGAAGCCCGAGGTTTCTTACTTGGATCCAATCTGGCTTACGCGCTGAACAAGCCTCTGGTTCTGATTCGCAAGGCGGGCAAGCTCCCGGGTGAGGTGGATCATCAGGATTACACCTGTGAATACTCTGATGACCGTCTGGAACTGAAGAAAAACTCTTTCAAATCCGGCGACAGGGTTTTGATTGTGGATGACGTGCTGGCAACCGGACAAACCCTGTATGCCGCGGCTCAGCTGGTTAACAAGCAAGGGGCTTCCATTTCTGAAATCGCCACTATTGTGGATCTCAGCTCTCTCGGAGGACGCGAACACCTGACCGATTCGGATCTGCCAACATTCAGCCTGCTCATTCTGGACGATTAACCCACCCAGATCTGCATTCCCTCTCTACGCGACATACCGTTTCCGACCTTTAGACCGAGCTGAAGCAACTGGCACACATAACAACAAAGGAATGTTTTTGATGCCAGTTCGAACACCAGTTAACTCAATAACGTACCAAAGAGCCTTAAGAAGGTAATCTAAGCGACTAAAATATCAAGAGAAACTGGAATAGCCTTCGGATAACAGCTACTACTTAATTCAGCACTCATTGAGTTTTATCTGATCGGGTTTATCGGTCACCTGACCCAGCCGGTAACGACACACTCAAGGAGAGCAGCAGAACCATCAATAAGTACCACTGAATTAAGAGCAAGACCAAACGATCAGAACCAATAAAAGCCACCCTTGAGAGGTAAGACCATGGGTATTTGTGCTGAAGAATTGCGTACTTTCGTTATCCGGCCAACGCTGGAACTGCTTGAACATCGTTCCGACGCCGCCGAGGAATTGTTGTTGGGTACCGCAGCTCGCGAATCCGGCCTGGGATTTCATCTGACAGACAACCACCGAAAGAGGCTCCACTGTCGGCAGGGGCTCGGGATTTTCCGCATTCGCCCCTACACCCACCGAAAGATCTGGGACCAGTTCCTGATCAACCATCCCAATCTGGCTTCAACGATACGGGGACTCGCCAGTCAACATGACTTTTTGATCAACCCACATGGAGAGCTGGCAACAAACCTGCGTTATGCCACCGCAATTGCCTGGTTGATTTATTACAGAAACTTCAAGCCACTGCCAGATGCGCATGACCTGGAAGGGCTGGCGAGATTCTGGAAGCGCCACTACCAGCGACATCCAAACCCCAGCCGGGAAGAGTTTATCAGGCACTACAGAGAGTATGTCAGCGGCTGCCCGCAAGTGTCAGCCGCTTAACCAAAGGTGTTTGGTCAGGTTTTTGACTGATAAGGTTTCTGGCGCTTGAACGGTTCGGGAGACACAGTACAAGAGGAAAAGACCGGTAATTACCCGAACCGGTACTGGTCTAGTGTCTTTTATCCATGCTACGGCGCCCTATCCCCATTCTGCGATCTGGCTGAATAGCAGAGCCACGGTAATGGTCACGGCGATCCATCAGAGCCCGGCGTTTACTGCCACGTCTTTCGTGATAGAGGCCATCCGGAGAGCTTTCCTGAATCCAGCAAACCCCACCTGAGCGCTTGATTGCCTCTTCAAATTTGCAGGCTTCCTCGTAGGAAATGCCTTTCTTGACCACGACCGGAGTACCGCTGGCCATGATGTCCAATTTGCGATCACTGAGTTGAAAACGCTCTTTAAGGCTTATCCGTGCTAAGTCTGCCTCAATGGCATCAGAGAATTTATCGATGTAAACCACTTCGTAGGTTTTAACCATAGCCGCGTTCACCATAGTCTCTCTCATTACCACCTCTTCTTATGCGACAAGCGCTATCCATGTGCTGCTATCGTCTCAGAAAGGTTCCGCGGCTTTCCATGATCGATTTAGCATTCCCGACTCACTTTGAAGCGCACAAATTGTCTAATTATGAGCCACTTCACGTCTTCAAAGCCATTTCCAAAAACACGCTACATCTGGCTGTTTCTCTTGGAGCAACAAGGTACCTGGAGCACGTTGCTTACCCCATTAAGAAGAAATAGCAGCCACAACCAGGATTTACAAAGAACCAAAAGTTGGCAATTCTGAAATATCTATAACTGGCTTGACGCTAGAGTCCCTGTACAACCTCTTACACCATAGGCGGAAAAGTCACACAAGGCCACAACCAATACAAGAATTGATTTAGGGAAGCTGAATCGCCTCAACGATTTGAACGCCATTCGGGATAGCTGAACCGGTTCTTTCAACATTGGAAGCCCCGATGGTAGCTTCGTCGTAATCGTATTCGGCGCGATCACCGGAGCGATCTAACGGCAGGTTGGCGAAATCAAACAGGTCACGATCGGCCAGCTGGCTGGGAGAAACATTCTGGATGGATTTGAAAATACGCTCAACACGACTGACATCGTCCTTTTCCCATTGCTGCAACATGGCTTTGATGGCTTGCCGCTGAAGATTCTCCTGAGACCCGCACAGGTTGCAGGGAATGATCGGAAACTTCTTGTGATCAGCAAACGCTATCAGATCCGACTCCCGGCAATAGGCCAGTGGACGAATAACCACATTGCGCTGATCGTCCGAGCGCAATTTAGGAGGCATGGCTTTGAGCCGGCTACCATGGAACATATTCAAGAATAGTGTTTCCACGATATCATCCATGTGGTGCCCAAGTGCCAATTTGGTAGCCCCGATTTTTTCAGCAAAGGCGTAAAGAGTCCCCCTGCGCAGACGGGAACATAGTCCACAGGTTTTCTGACCTTCCGGGATTTTCTCACGCACAACACTGTATGTGTCCTTATCGACAATGTAATAAGGGACATCAATCGACTCAAAGTATTCCGGCAACACATGCTCAGGGAAACCCGGCTGCTTCTGGTCCATGTTCACCGCAATCACCTGAAACTTTACCGGCGCGGTCTTTTGCAGATTCAGCAAAATATCAAGCATGGCAAAACTGTCCTTACCACCACTGATACATGCCATAACCACATCACCATCCTCGATCATGTTGTAATCCACAATGGCATTACCCACATTACGGCGCAGGCGTTTCTGCAATTTGTTGAACTCGAGCTGCTGCTTGCGATCAAGGGTTTCTGGAGCAGTAACATCGGACATAATAAAACCTGGGGCACGGTGCTTGTTGAGAAAAGGCGGCCATTGTACGGATTTTAAGCGATACAGGGAATACGCTTTCACACTTCCTGAAGCACTATCTACTCACAATGGTGTTCCCGCATATTCCGTTTGCCGCAAAAGCGGCAGCCTCCTGCCACCGCCCTTGGTAATGCGGCAAACAGCCACTCAAAAACGGCAATCCTTTTTGTCCTAATCCAGCCACAAACCATGCCCTGATTTCCGTGGCACCACGTCATCTCTGGGCTGCAGTCCAATGAAGTCCAGAACCTGGGAATCAGACAGGATTTGGCACACCCTTTGCTGTTATGTGAATTAAACGAGGTACCGGGCAATGAGGTATCGCAAGCAAACTCTCACAATCGCGGTGAGAACAGATCAGGAGTCTCTTACCTATGGCCATTTTGCAATCCGTACTGCAAAAATTCAGCCGTAAGCCACCCGTCACCGAACTGGCAGAGCCCGCCCGACGCCTGGCCAGGAAAATTGAGCATTACGCCCCCCTGTTTGCGCTGCAAGAGAAACGCCAGCTGATCGAAGTCACCAGTGAGCGAACCGGCGAAACTTACCAAAGTATGATTCTGGCCATTGACCTGAACAGGCAAACTCTGGAGCTGGACGAGTTATTTCCTCAACCTGCCAGCCATATCTACCGTCCGGGCGATATATTCACCCTGAAACACCACCATCAGGGACAAATCCTGACCGTGTCAACGCCACTGGAATCGATTCTAGTCAGCCTTAACAGTCCGGTTTATTGCCTGAGACTGCCCGATGAGGTGAGCTATCAACACCGGCGCAAACACCCACGCATCAGCCTCAGCCGACAGCAACCACTTTCTGTTCGCCTGCAGTCTCCGTGGCGAACCCCGTGGTATGCCACAGCGAATAACATTTCCACAGGCGGCATGCGTCTGGTCGTCGGCGGTAATGTGGTGGATCAACTGGCTCGGGACAGCGTGCTGCCAGAATGTGAATTCAAATTTCACGAAAACTTTCAAATCCGCTGCCAGGCAACGGTTAAAGCATTTCGCTTTGTCCGCCGCCCCTATCGTCGCACTGAAATCAGTATCGAATTTAAGGATCTCGGACCACAACAGAGCCTTCAGTTACATCAGTTAATTAGCGCATTACAAGCCCCGGCAAAGGCTGCCTGATGGGCTTATAGCCCACTACACTAACCAATGGCTGAAAGCAAGCAATAAATTCTGTTCACACCACTGAACTAACACTACAGAACTAACCCATTCGGCCGTTATACCCACAAAGAGACAAGGGCTTTCATTGAAGTCCTTACTAACCAGTCCTTGACACATTTTTCGATTCGGACAAAAGCTATGCGAAACAACGGCCCCACCACTGGTAAAGAAGTCGTCCTAAAACCTGACGATGAGCTGGTATCCGCAACTGATACCAGCAGCCATATCACATTCAGCAATGACAAATTCTGCGAGATCGCCGGTTTCAGCCGCGAGGAGCTTTTAACCCAACCCCACAACATAGTTCGCCACCCGGATATGCCTGAAGCAGCATTTGCGGATATGTGGAACAACCTGAAAAACGGCCGGCCGTGGATGGGCATAGTGAAGAACCGCTGTAAGAATGGTGATCATTACTGGGTTGATGCCTACGTTACTCCTCTCAAAGAACGAGGCACCATCACTGGGTATGAATCGGTTCGGGTAAAGGCCGACAGCAAAGTGATTCAAAGAGCTGAAGAAACCTACAAGCGGCTCAGCACCAAGCAGTCAGCAATCCCCCTTGCATCGCGCTGGAAACATCCGGCGATTGAGATCACCGGTTATACCGGTGCCACCTTTGTAGCTTTACTGGCCTGCTTACTGATTACCGGCAATCTGGATTCCCTGTCTTTGCTTCACAGCGCCTGGGTCTCACTGATTGCAGGCTTTGGCTTCCGCTGGATTGCCAAACAATATCGCAAACAAGCACTTTCTGCGGCCCACACAGTGATTTGTAATCCCATGGCGGCTTATATCTATACTGGAAGATCTGACGAGATCGGAGAGCTTGAACTGGCTCAGATTGCGCAATCCGCTCGTCTGCGTACGGCTCTGGGTCGTTTTATCGAATCTTCGAAAGAGGTGAAACAACGCTCGGAGATGTCACTGGAGCAAGCTCGTTGCAGCCATAACGGCATGACAGCACAGCAGCTGGAGACCGAGAAGGTTGCCTTTTCCATGCAGCAAATGTCACAAGCGGTACAAGAAGTTGCTGCCGGTGCCAGTCAGGCTTCTGTGGCAACTCAGGAAGCTCTCGAACAGGTATCTCAGGGTGGCGACGTTCTGCAGGGGGCCAGCAATGCGATTCAGGGACTTTCCGATAATGTGGCCAACCTTGGCGCCGTGGTGAATCGTCTCTCGGAGGACAGCGATCAGATTTCCACCGTGATTGATGTCATTCGGGGCATCGCTGAGCAAACCAATTTGCTGGCACTGAACGCCGCTATTGAGGCTGCTCGGGCTGGAGAACAGGGACGCGGCTTCGCGGTGGTAGCCGATGAAGTGCGCACTCTGGCACAACGAACTCAGGAATCGACCCAGCATATTCAAGACATTATTGAAAAACTCAGCTCTGCGACCAGTGATGCCGCCAACAATATGGACAGCTGTCAAACTCTGGCAGACAAGAGTGTCGAAGAAATGGGTAATGTACGTGGTGCTCTGGATGCCATTTCTGCGTCAGTAAACTCCATCGACCAAATGTCGCAACACATTGCCGCTGCCGCTGAAGAACAATCTGCCACTGCGGTTGAAATTGAACAAAACACTCAGTCGATTTCCGAAATTTCCAACCGAACTCAGCAGGAGTCAGAGGCTGCCGCCCGCATCAATCAGGAAATGACTGAACTGGCGGAAAAACAACACCAGCTGGTTGAACGTTTCCAGTAAGTTCACAATACACACTACTTTCAGGGCGCTTGTCAGATAATAGCGATAGAGCTAAGGATAAGTGCCCCGTCAAAGCCTCACTTTCTTACGCCCCTCCTCTGCTGCCCTTCTTCACGCCTTGCGTTCAGCCTGCATACGCCTACAATGACGCCCTATTATCAGCTCACCACAGCGACAGGGGTTATTCATGAGCATTTCCGAAAAAGAGATCATCAATATCGATCAAACTCACGTCTGGCACCCCTATGCCTCGTTCATTGATGCGCCTCCCGTATACCCGGTGGAATCCGCCCAGGGTTGCACCCTGACGTTAACCGATGGCCGCCAATTGCTGGACGGCATGTCTTCCTGGTGGTGTACGATTCACGGCTACAATCACGAGGTCCTTAATCAGGCGGCCAAAGCCCAGCTGGACAAGATGTCTCATGTGATGTTCGGTGGCCTCACTCATCAACCTGCGGCAGAGTTGGCACAGTTACTTGTCGATATCACCCCAAAAAGTCTGAATAAAGTGTTCTTTTCGGATTCGGGGTCAGTCGCTGTTGAAGTCGCCATGAAAATGGCCATCCAGTTTTGGCACAGCCAGGGCAAACCACAAAAAAATAAAATGCTGTGTCTGCGTAACGGTTATCACGGCGATACGTTTGGCGCGATGTCAGTGTGTGATCCGGTGACCGGCATGCACCACCTGTTTAATGACAACCTGATACAGCATTTTTTCGCCGATGCTCCAGTCAGTGGTTACAACATCGAATGGGATGATCGCTACATAGCCAATTTCAAATCGTTGATGGAAGACAACCACCAACAGCTCGCAGCAGTGATTTTAGAGCCCATTGTTCAGGGTGCAGGCGGCATGCGCTTTTACCCACCTGAGTATTTACGCCAGGTACGTCAATTGTGTGACCAGCACGGTGTATTACTGATCGCCGATGAAATTGCCACAGGTTTTGGCCGCACAGGAAAACTGTTCGCCTGTGAACACGCAGACATCGAGCCCGACATTCTCTGTCTCGGCAAAGCCCTGACCGGTGGCTACATGACCATGGCCGCAACCTTGTGCAACGATCGTATCAGCGATGGCATCTGTCGCGGGGAGGCAGGCGTCTTTATGCACGGTCCCACCTTTATGGGTAACCCTCTGGCCGCAGCTACGGCTCTGGCCTCGACACGCCTGTTATTGAGTCAGGACTGGCAAGCCAATATCCAGCGTATTGAATCGCAACTTGAACGCGGCCTGGCCCCCTGCAAGGACTACCCCCATGTAGAAGATGTACGCGTAATGGGCGCAATTGGTGTGGTTGAGATGAAAGCGCCGGTGGTTATGGCCGAGATACAAAAAGCTTTCATGGAAGAAGGTGTCTGGATTCGCCCCTTTGGCAAGCTGGTATACGTCATGCCGCCTTATGTGATGACCCCAGACGAACTCGACACACTGACTTCAGCCATGTCGCGCGTACTGTCACGCCCGGAATTGTTTCAGAGCTAATCTATTCAGAGTTGAGAGTTTTAGCCTTCACAAAAAAAAGCCCCGTTTCAGGGGCTTTTTTGAATACGGACGGTTTTAACATTAAACCAAGTGGTTTATTTAACCAATCGGACGTAGCCCCACCGCTTTACGGCACTTGGTCATCAACGGAGCACTGAAAGAGCGTGCTTTCTCAGCGCCCTCTTGCAGTTTTTCTTCGATGAAACCTGGATTCGCCATAAGCTCGTTATAACGCTCCCGAGCCTCGGACAACTCACCATTGACCAGTTCGAACAATTGCTTTTTGGCTTCGCCCCAAGCGATACCATCAAGGAACGCCTGTCGCATCTCGGCGGTCTGCTCTTCTGAAGCAAAAGCTTGCCAGATCTGAAAGACTGTGGAGGTATCAGGATCTTTGGGCTCACCCGGCTCGAGCAAATTGGTCTTGATCTTGTTGATATGCTTTTTCAGTTGCTTTTCAGTCAAAAACAGAGGGATGGTATTGCCGTAACTTTTACTCATTTTACGGCCATCCAACCCTTGTAGCACAGCAACCTTGTCATCGACTACGGCTTCGGGCAACGTGAAGTGCTCGCCATAATGGTGATTGAAGCGAGCAGCAATATCACGGGCCATTTCTACGTGCTGGATCTGATCTTTACCAACAGGGACTTTGTTCGCATTAAACATCAAAATATCTGCAGCCATCAAAACCGGATAGCTGTAGAGACCCATAGTGACACCGTAATCCGGATCTTCACCCGCCTCCTGATTAGCCGCAACTGCCGCCTTATAGGCGTGAGCACGATTCATCAGACCCTTGGCCGCCATACAGGTCAGCATCCAGCTTAACTCGGTGATTTCAGGCACATCAGACTGACGGTAAAACACCACATTATCCGTATTCAACCCCAGTGCAAGCCAGGTGGCCGCAATCTCAGTGGTAGAACGATGAACCATCTCTGGATCCTGACATTTAATCAGAGCGTGATAATTTGCCAGAAAATAAAAGGACAGGTTGTCAGCGCTTTGGCTGGCTTCAATCGCCGGACGAATTGCACCAACATAATTGCCCAAATGAGGGGTACCTGTTGTGGTAATACCCGTAAGAATGCGTGTCTTGGCCATAATACTCTTTAACTGCTTAGTGGGTTATCGACAGGAACAGCCGATCAACCGATATTCTGTTCGTAACCTTTGACGATAATAATGACACCATCAGAGGTCACAGGAGGCGGTATCATACCAATCCCTCCAGCAATTGACGATAAGCCTCTTGCTGCCTTTCCCAGCTCCACCAGGAAACATCCACTCCAAAGACACGATTGTTCGCTTTTCCGCTTGCAGGCAAATCCGGAATGAACGACATCAATCGGTCCACGGCTGCCTGAGCCTGATCAACCAGATGTTCGGAACTGATGTCGTACAAAAAATCATCAGCTACCATTTCGGGATATGACAAGCGGTTAGGCAACAGGGGGATACATCCCGCAGCCATTGCTTCCAGAACCGCCAATCCCTGAAACTCATGCAGCGCAGTGGACAAGACCACATCAGCGGACGCCAGCCATTGCTGATAACGCAGAGAGTCCGGCTCATGGCCAAACTGCACCAACTCACCAGTAAAGTCCTGCCGGATAATTTCAAACTCCGGCGGCGAACGCCGAAAGCTTTGCCCCAGTAAACATAACTGGAAATCAATATTCCGCTCGCGAAGCGAGCGCAGGATAGCCAGCAGTAATTCAGGACCTTTATCGTATTCCCAGCGAGCAGCCCAAAGCAGGCGCAGGGGGCGAGCTTCTCCCGGGACTTTGAGAGGCCACATGGCCAGTTGTTCACTTACCGGACTACAAACCGGCTCAAAACATGAAGCCTCCAGAGGCACAGGAAGAACCGATGCTCGTCCGGAAAGTTGAGACACGACATCTTTCGGAACGTGGTCCGGCAGGCGACGAAGCAGCTCCTCCACTCCATTCAAAAAAGTCTGTCGATTGTAATCCGTATTAAAGACGATGGCATCGGCACAGAGTGCGGTATAGAGGTTTAGAATCTGCGGCTCTACGGACTTATGCGCATTATCGCTGCTGGGGTAGGCAAATTGGTTTTCGTGAAAATAGACCACAGTAGGAATAGCAGCCAAAGCCGGAACAAACCCCCTTAACGCCGAGAGATCCGTCATGGAAGTCGCAACCATCAGGTCATAGGGCTCTTCAAGAAGCTGCCTGTGTTCAAAACTCCAACTTAAGCTGTTACCGCGTATGCGCCAACTGAAATAACGTGGCGGCAGGGTCAACAAGGTCCATTGGTATTCAGGGAAATGAGATCTGAGGCCCTTATGCCAACGCTTGTGGCTATCAGCATCATAGGCAGAGAGTAAGAGAATACGCAAAGCAGTTGAACCCCGGAAAGCTTAATCCGGAGCACAATAACACAATCAACAAATTAACGGCGATCCCAGAAGGGACAAAGGCACAGTACCCTCTACTATCCTTACCCGGCCCTCTGCTGAGTTGCTGAGTTCGCTTCATAAGTCTCTTCAGAGTTCTGCAGTATCCAGGCATCATAACCTGCCTGACACAGTAAATACGCTGCCAATTGGCTGCGACGACCGGCGTTGTCTGCAATGGCGTATTGAGTGTCTGTGTCCAGCTCGTAAAACCGGTTACGAAGGGATGACAGAGGAATATTCTTACTGCCTTCCATATGCTGGAAACGAAACTCCAGCGGCATGCGTACATCGAGTAATACACACTTATCTTTCGCTTGTTCGTATTCAGAAAAGGACAGGGTTTTCTGCACCGGCTCATGCAACAGTTTTGTGAAGTCCTCTTTACCCAGGCGCATCAACAAGCCATCGGTGAGCATGGTCACTGTGGCATTACGGGGTGTTTCCGCCACCAGCGCTTCTTCACCGAAGTACTGTCCGGTTTCCAGTTTCACATTCACCTGACCGGTTACATTTTTTACCTGAGCCTGACCACGATCGATCACGTAAAAATAATCACCTGTCTCCCCTTCTTTCACAATATTTTGACCCGCTTTGACTTCAATGGCTTCAAAACAGGTAAAAAGCTGGCGGATGTGCGCTGGCGGCACACGGGAGAATAACAGGGAGGAAAACAAACCCGACATCCAGTCACCGTGGCTTTCTTCAACTTCCACGTGAGCCTTGGAAAGATTCAGCCCCGAGAGAGGGTCATCATTTGAAAACAAGTCAGACTTGGCCAGAGGTGCCGTTAAATTAGCCTCTTCCTCCTCTTCAGGAGTCGCCTGACTCCAAACCAGCGCCAGATCGAGAAAGTCCGCCTCAACCATCAACAGTTTGACCTCTGATTTGGCCACCGCGGATACCTGAGTCGGGGAAGTATCGGTTAACGTCTGAGAAGCTCTTTCATCCCCGGCAACAACACTTTCCGTTGCGAAGTTTGCACCGACCAGATCCACCGTCCCCTCTAGCAGGTAATAACGTGAATCGGCTTTCTTGCCTCGCCGAAACAACAGCTTGCCCTTTTCCTCAGTAATGATCTTACTGTGGTCAGCGACCTGCTGAACATATTGATCATCAAGTGTATTGAATGGACTGAACTGTTTAAGCTGGGCAATAAGTGCTGGGTTGGACATGATACCACTCGACTTTAGACGAAAAAGCTATAAATAAGACCTGTTTTGGACGAGTCGCTGCCGCCCGTTGTCCATTATACCGTTATGATCAACCTCACACTGTGACTTGAATCACCGTGGAGTCTCTAGAAATGTGGCAGAGGAAGAAAAGAAATGCCCCAGTACTCGATAGAGTCCCTGGGCATCTTCGACACCGGCCAGTTCGCGGATAGAGTGCATGGCAAATGTTGGCACCCCGACATCCAGAGTTCGGACTCCCACCTCTGCCGCAGTAATTGGCCCAATAGTACTGCCACAAGCCATGTCTGTACGCACAACAAACGCCTGTACCGGAACATTCGCCTGCTCACACCAGTGACGAAACGCCGATGAGGTTTCACTGTTGGTGGCGTAGCTCTGGTTTGCATTAATTTTAATCACCGGCCCCTTGTTCAGAATCGGTCCGTGGTTACTGTCGTGACGATCGCTGTAATTAGGGTGAATACCATGAGCATTATCAGCCGAGATCATCAACGACTGTGTCAGACAACGTAGCCTTGTCTCTGAGTCTGGCAAGAGACGAGTCAGGAAATCTTCCAGCATGGGGCCCTGGGCACCACACGCCGAGCGACTGCCAACCTCTTCATGATCATTACAGACCAGCAGTGCGGACTGGGTGCCATCAGCCTCGAGCAGTCCCTGCAAACCGATGAAGCAGCTGAGCAGGTTATCCAGACGGGCGCTGGCGATAAAATCCTCTTTAAGCCCGACAAGCGCAGGCTCTTGGGTATCATAAAAGCTCAGCTCGTAATCCAGAACACTGTCCAGATTTTCGACGCCATCCTCCGTTAACACTTTACCCAACAACTCACGGAAATCCGGCTTATCAGATCCATCAACCTGCATCAGCACTGGCGGAATATCCTGCTGGGCATTCACTGCCCCATTCTGGTTTGCCTCACGATTTAAATGAATCGCCAGACTGGGTATGACAGCTACTGGCCTTATGAAATCCAATAAACGGCTGGCAACGGTGCCCTGCCGGGTACGGTAAGTGACCCGACCTGCAATGGAGAGGTCCCGATCAAACCAGGGATGCAGCAAGACGCCACCGTAGGTCTCAACACCCAACTGAAAATAGCCCTGCTTTACCATTTCAGGTTGCGGCTTCACCTTCAGGCAAGGACTATCGGTGTGCGCACCAACCATGCGAATACCTTCCTCGGCCAGCGGCTGGGAACCGTAGACAAATGCAATAATGGAAGAGTCATTGCGGCAGAAGTAATAACGCTCACCCGGCGTCAAAGACCAGCTTTCCGATTCCAGCAACCGGCTAAAACCTTTAGCCTCAAGGCGTGACGACATCGCTCGAACAGCGTGGAAAGGAGTTGGGGACTCTGAGAGAAAATCGAGCAATTGCTGATTAAATTCAATCGTATTCTGTGTCATATCTCGTGTTGTACCTGCGCACACCTGAATTCATCTGAACGAACGGTCAGTTTACTGCTATGAACCGTCCGATTTGATAGCAAGCCACTCCAACGAAGTGGCCTCTGAAAAGATACCGTTAGCCTTTTTTCGGCTGGCTGGACCTAGCCTTTAATCTTGCAAGCAAGCTGGAAGTATCCCAACGCTGACCGCCCAGCGCCTGAACATCACCGTAAAACTGATCGACCAGTGCCGTGACCGGTAACGAAGCTCCATTTTGCCGGGCTTCATCGAGCACTATCGCCAGATCTTTTCGCATCCAGTCTACAGCGAAACCATGCTCATACTCGCCGGCCAACATGGTTTCATGACGATTCTCCATCTGCCAGGATTGGGCTGCGCCCTTACTGATGACATCAATGACCTTTTTGCCATCCAGTCCAGCCTGCTCTGCAAAGTGTAATCCTTCTGCCAACCCCTGCACCAGACCCGCGATACACACCTGATTCACCATCTTGCACAGCTGACCACTGCCTACCGGCCCCATCAACTGCACTGAACGCGCCATCACATCAATTACAGGTTTCGCCATTTCGAATACGTTTGCGTCCCCCCCAACCATAACCGTCAGCGCCGCATTTTGAGCCCCCTGCTGCCCACCTGATACAGGAGCATCCAGAAAATGACATCCTTTGGCTTCGATGACCGCTGCTAATTCTCTCGCCACCAAAGCCGAGGCAGTCGTATGGTCAACAACAATGGCACTGGGCTTCAAACCATGGAGAATACCATCAGATCCGGTCATTACCTGCCGCAAATCATCATCGTTGCCAACACAGGAAAAGACCACATCAGCTCCCGCAGCAGCCAACCCGGGAGTTAACGCAAAGTCGCCTCCAAACTCCTTGGCCCACTGCTCGGCTTTGACTGTAGTACGGTTGTACACAGTGACCTCAAAACCCGCTTTCTGTAAGTGTCCAGCCATGGGATAACCCATAACTCCCAACCCAATAAAGGCAACCTTTTTCATAATTATCCCCTGCAGAACCTCTTTGGCAGTATTTAGACGCCTGAATTAACCAAATGCTATCAATAAGAGAATGACACCGAGTATCAGGCGATACACGACAAATGGCCACATGCCGATGCGGTCAATTAATTTCAAAAAGAAGTGGATACACAAGGCAGCACTTACCGCAGAAATAGTGATCCCCCAAAACAAGTCAGACCAGTCGATGGTGGAATCTTCAAGCAACCCTAATGCTTCATATCCGCCACTTAACACGATCAGAGGAATTGACAGCAAGAACGAAAAACGGGCAGCGGCTTGCCGCTCCAGCCCCAAAGCCAGAGCCATGGTGATTGTTACTCCGGAACGAGAAGTGCCTGGAATTAACGCCAAAGCCTGAGCGCAACCAATCAATAGACCTTGCTTTAAGGTCATCTGTTCCAGCGGTGTGGTGCGCTTTCCTTTCCAGTCTGCCATCCCCAAAGCCACACCGAAAATCATGGTCGTTGCCGCGATTACCAACACACTTCTCAGGTGTTCTTCAATAAAACCACTGAAAATCAAGCCACAAAGCCCGGCGGGTATGGTTGCCCAGATCACATACCAGGCTAATCGACTATCAGAGGTCTGCCCGCCTTTAAAGCTTACAAACCAAGCTGTCACAAGATGAACAATGTCTTTTCTGAAGTAACCTACGACGGCAATCAGAGTGCCTACATGGACAGCCACATCAAAAGCCAGACCTTGATCGGGCCAGTTTAATACCTCACTGGGTAAAATCAGATGGGCAGAACTGGAAATGGGGAGAAATTCGGTAAGCCCCTGAATCAGGGCAAGTATGACGAGGTGCAACGTATCCATATTATCCTTTCATCCACGGCGGCCAGAAAATTGTCGTCACATAACTATCTATCGGATGCGTTGTCGCTTTTTCCAGGCGACGCTATCCCTCAGATAAACCGGCTGAGAATTTTCAGCCATATGAACCTGACCTTCTTTAAGCGCATACTGTGCCAATCCGAGCATATGCTCTGCTCTCGGTAGCAATTCCCGGATTTCACTGGCTGCATCAATTCCCTCAAGCGCAGGATAATGGCAACCGGCTCCAACTTTGATTAAATTTTGCGCCGCAACAAAACCCAGATCCCCATGGCCGGGCACATCACTGGGCGAACAAACAAACTCTTCAGTCACGGGTACAGCTTGACCATCTTGTAACCGGTACAGAGACCAGTACACCTCTTCCATACGAGCGTCCAGAGCCACCAATATTAAATCCTGATCTTTGGCCAAACCGGTGTTTACAGCTCCAACAGCCATGGTATGTAAGGTAGAGACGGGAATAACGGGTAAATCCACCGAAAACGCCAATCCCTGAACAACACTCAGGCAAATTCGCAATCCGGTAAATGAGCCGGGGCCTCTTCCGTAAGCTATTGCATCCAGATCAGAAAGGTCCACCGAGTGCTTCTTGAGTAAAGCATCAATCATCGGCAGTAAACGTTGAGAATGTTGCCTGGGTGCCTGTATAAACTCGGCATACACCTGCCCGTCCTTCAACAATGCGATCGAACATGCATCACATGAGGTATCCACAGCCAAAATTGTGCTCATTCCAAACAACCTTTAACCAATCTAAGGGAAAAATCCCCCAAAAGCGGGCGCCGATCAACGTCTTAGCAATCCCACACAGACTTACGGTGGCATTTTCTCAGATTTCAGAGAGTGGAAACAGGTAGCAGATACAAAAAATCCCCACCATGAGGACATGGAGGGGATTTTTTTGAAGCTTTAACAGCTTCGAACCTTCGCCAGGCTAACAAACAGCGTTTAGCCCTGAAACAGAATTACTTCTTGGCGGCAGTTTTCTTCTTGGCAGCAGCTTTTTTGCGCTTTGGAGCTGCTTTTTTGGCAGCTGGCTTGCGCTTAGGCTTAGGAGCAGCTTTTTTCTTGGCTGCAGCAGCTGCTTTCTTCTCAGCGGCTTTAGCCTTGGCGGCGGCCTTCTTCTCGGCAGCTTTGGCTTTAGCAGCAGCTTTCTTCTCTGCGGCTTTTGCCTTTGCAGCGGCCTTTTTAGCGGCTACTTTAGCTTTGGCGGCAGCTTTCTTCTCTGCGGCTTTCGCTTTGTCAGCAGCTTTCTTGGCTACTGCCTTGGCTTTAGCCATGGCTTTCTTCTTGGCTGCAGCTACTTTCTTGGCGTCTGCAGAGGCACGTTGCTTCTTCCACTTGGCCTCAAAAGCTTTAACGGCTTTAGCCAGATCAGCATCGGCTTTGGCAGACAAGTCTGAAGCCATACCGTCGATTTTGGCTATAACAGCGTCTTCAGCAGCTTTAGCCGCCGCAACACTCTTGGCTTTTGCCAGAGCCAGCTTGGCTTCAGCAGCTTTTGCACGCAGAGCTTTCACTTTGTCGCCCAATTTAGCAGCTTGGTTAGAAGCTGAAACAGCAGAACGCTTGTCAGCAGCTTTTTTAGACTTCGCAGCTTTAGCTTTCGCAGTAGCAGCTTTTTTACGAGCGGCTGCCTGGGCAGTAGCCTGGGCTTTGATGTCTTTTTGCAGTTTGCTCAAAGCATCTTGAGCTTTGACAACAGCGGATGACTCAACTTTTTTTGCTGTTGCCGCTTTTTTAGCTGGAGCACGACGTTTTGCCGGCGCCTTTTTAGCTTTCGCTTTTGCTACTCTTGCCATCCTTAATTCTCCTCATCATTAAAAGATGCAGTACCACTAACACATTGAACCATAGCACAAATATTAAACGTCAAAGACGTCGACTGGAATATTATTTAAAAAACTCAGCTTTTGCACCCTTTCGCCCTGTTTTTTTCCATAAAAATTGATTTTTTTACTGATTTTTTTACTTTTGAGGTCGTCAAAAAGTATTTTCCTGAGTTTTTAAAGAACAAACCAAAGAAAAGGCTGCTGACCACAGTTTTTTGATTAACTTCAGCAAAGGTTCTCGCCTGGACGTCACAAAGAAATTTTAAAACACTACCTGACTTGATGGGTCGTATCTGAGTCACCTCAGATAATAAATTGCAGAGGGTCCCGAAAACGAAAAAATCGTTTCAAAAAGACCCTTTCAAAGACTAAATGCGGTATTCCGTAACAATTTTTTCGAGTAGATCTATGTGATCGACGGAATCGTTGAGGCAGGGAATGTATTCGAACCTTTTACCACCAGAAGACAGAAAGATTTCGCGGTTTTCTTTATCAATTTCTTCCACGGTCTCGAGGCAATCGGAAGCAAAAGCCGGACAAAGCACATCTACACTCTCAACACCTTCCCTGCCCCAGCTTTCCAGCAAAAGATCGGTATAGGGCTTAAGCCACTCGGCTTTACCCAGGCGAGACTGAAAACTGATTGCCCATTGTGACTCTACCAACCCTAACTCCTCGGCAACCAGCTGGGCTGTTTTCCTACTCTGCAACTCATAGGGATCCCCTTTATCGACACAGCGTTTTGGTATGCCATGAAAAGAAAACAAAAGCTTTTCTGACTGTTCACCAGCCTCCCAATGGCGGCGAACCGAGTTGGCCAAGGCAATAATGTAGTCTCTCCGACTGTAATACTCTTTATGAATCGTGACATTACTGATATTTCGCTGTCTGACAATCAACTTCGCGAACTGATCATAAATAGCCGCAGTCGTCGTGGCTGAGTATTGAGGGTATAAAGGAAGGACAACGATTTTATCAACGCCGGACGATTCCAGCTCGGAAATTCGCTGCTCCAGTTTGGGTGCACCATAGGTCATGGCATAGGTAACTTGAACATCACCAGAAGAGAAACGGGACTGCAAAGCATCTACCTGTTTTTCGGTAATGACTTTTAACGGTGACCCTTCCGGCAGCCAGATTTCTTTGTATAACCTGGCCACTTTCGGTGAACGAAATGGCAGAATAATACCGTAGAGAATCGGCCACCAAATCAGTCGGGGTATTTCAACAACCCGACGATCCCCCAGAAATTCCTCCAGAAATTGACGAACCGCTTTAGGGGTTGGCTCTACCGGCGTGCCCAAATTCATCAATACGACACCAAGCCTGGTGTTTTTATCCGATTTCATCGTGCATTTCCTTTATGACAGGCAAAAAAATAGGCTCCTATAAAGGAGCCCATTCTACATGCTTTTAGCGTCGGGAATCATTCACACTCAGTCAAGAGCAGCAAAGACCTTGGCTTTAATATCTTCCAGACTGCCAACACCGGCAATGCGGGAATACTGAGGTGCTTTTTCCCCAGATTCAGCCAGAGACTGGTAAAAACCAACCAGTGGCTCAGTCTGCTCATGGTAAACGGCCAAACGCTTGCGCACGGTTTCTTCCTGATCGTCTTCACGCTGAACCAGTTCTTCACCGGTTTCGTCATCCTTACCTTCAACTTTAGGTGGATTGAAAATCACATGGTAAGTACGGCCAGAAGCTGGGTGAACCCGGCGACCACTCATACGCTTTACGATTTCTTCATCTTCTACGTGAATTTCCAATACGTGGTCGATGTCTACACCGGCCTCTTGCAGAGCTTCCGCCTGGGGAATGGTACGAGGAAAACCATCAAACAGGAATCCTGCTGCACAGTCATCCTGGGCAATACGATCTTTCACCAAAGCAATGATCAAGTCATCTGATACCAGACCACCAGAAGCCATAATATCTTTTGCTTTAAGTCCCAGAGGGGTACCGGCTTTTACCGCTGCACGCAGCATGTCTCCGGTAGAGATTTGCGGAATGCCGTATTTCTCCGTAATAAACTGAGCCTGAGTGCCTTTACCTGCGCCAGGCGCGCCTAATAAGATGATACGCATATGGGATTAACTCCTGTTTAGCCGACATTTCTGGGACGCCCGATACAAATGCCACTGCCAAAACGGCCAGACACAATATCTCCAAGGGTACTGATCAGAAAGAAGGGATCTAAAAAAGGGGCTACAATACACGCTGAACCCCTTAATCTCAAGTTCACGTCCCGACCTATACCTATCAGGCCTCTCTAACTGTTTGTTTTTACATAATATTTTCAGCCAACCCCATGAGTATGGTCTCTGACACAGGGTAAATTGGTCATCAAGCTGAAATTATCACGCGAATTTCCCCTTAACCTGCTACAGGTGGGCTATAACTATTGTTAGGAGGAACTATAGGACACCTCCTTTTGGCGGCCTATAGGACGATGGTCTAAAGGACACGCAGTGACTCAGGAACAGTCGCATGTTTGCAAGATCAAGCCGACACCCGAAATCCTCCGAAACACTGACCTTTAAACCAACAGAGACGTGATATTTGCAGTGTTTTTTACCGAGTGCTTTTAAAGAGAGGTTATTATGAGCGCCCACCATTTAATGGACGAATTAAAAACACCTTCAACGACGCCAACAATTGAGTGCTGCCACACTCCACTCCCCCTGGATGACGCCGCAAAACTTGCCGCACTCAGCGAACTCTACCCGCAACACACCACCGAAAGCCTGATTACCGCGCTGCTCCACCACGCTTTAACCGTCATAGAAAAGCCTGGCGAAAGTTGATGAATCCAGACCTCACTTTCATGCCCACTCTTGGGCGTTCATCTAACCAGAGGCCCTGACACAGGGTTAAACAAGATTGAATCGGGAGACTTATGGAACCATTCAGTGACCTGACGCAAAAGTGGAGCCGGTTCGGCCAGGGTGAAATAACCCCTGAGTCCTATCGGATTGCATTATCCGCTGCAGACAAGAGCATTCTGGACAGCCTCTGTCAGCGTTATCCCCGGTTAAGCACTGATGAAATCATCAGAGACTTACTGTCGGCGGCTTTGCGAGACATGGAACAGTCTATTCCCTATGAAAAAGGCAGCAAGGTGATCGCGACTGATGAATGGGGTGATGAAATCTATGAAGATTCCGGCCTGACACCGCGTTTTTTAAGTCTGGCCAAGCAATATCAGGCCAAATTGCGAAACGAAAGCGGAATTGAGAGCCGGAATACGGCAACTTAGCAACCGGCAACGTCAAAATAGAGCGCTGCTCTCTTTGGACGGTTAAACGTTCTTTAGCGGTTAAAACCTTGCGCTATCCCAACCGTTGTTTGGCTTCATCCCAAAGATGATCCATTCGCTCCAACGAAGCTTCTTGCGGAGTTTCTCCCTGCTCCGCAAGCTTTCTTTCGATATATTGAAACCGCCGCTCAAACTTTTTATTAGCACCACGCGTTGCGGTTTCCGGATCGACTTTGGCGTGACGACAGGCGTTCACAACAGAAAAAATCAAATCTCCCAACTCTTCCTGCACGGCCTCCATATCACCACTTTGAACCGCTCCCCTGACTTCTGCCAGCTCTTCTTCGACCTGCTCTAGCACCCCATCCATTGAAGGCCAATCAAATCCCGCAGATGAAGCTCGCTTCTGCAATTTTGCTGCCCGGGTCATCGCCGGAAGCGTTACGGGAACATCGTCCAACAGCCCCACCTGGCCCTTGGCTTCGCGCTCTTCCTGTTTTAATGCCTCCCAGCGACGTTTGATATTTGCTTCATCGTTTTCTGTGCGCTCTCCTGAAATCCGGCTCTCGAGGGTATTGTCCGGAAACACATGGGGATGACGACGAATCAGTTTGCTGACCAACCCGGAAACCACGTCGTCAAACTGGAAAAGTTCTTCCTCCGAAGCAATTTCGCTGTAGAAAATAATCTGGAACAGTAAATCGCCCAACTCTTCTTGGAGATGCTTGTAGTCATGCCTTTCAATGGCATCCACCACCTCATAGGCTTCTTCGATGGTAGAGGGAGCAATCGATTGATAAGTCTGCTCAACATCCCAGGGGCAACCTGTTTCAGGCTCTCGAAGACGACGCATGAGCTCTTTCAAGTCTTCTAAAGAATAGTGTCGGGATTCAGTCACAGGGACTCCTTGAACGTTCGCCTGAAGAAAAAAGCCGAGCACCAATCGATACTGGCCCTCGGCTTTTATGACATGTTTCGCTTAATGTCGTTTAAGCACGGAACTTTAACTGTGTTTACGCCGCGCCGAAGCTACGTTTGGCAGTTGATTCAAACGACTCAACACCCGGCTCAACTCGGTAAAACTGCTGATTTCGATCGTTACCAGCATATCCACGGTGTTTTTCCGCTTATCCGACAGAGTTTGCATCGCACTGATGTTAATGTGCTCGGCATCCAACAGCGCAGTGATATCACGCAACAGACCATGACGGTCAAACGCCTCAATCATCACATCAACAGAATAAACACTTTGTGGTGCCTCACCCCAGTCAACTTTGATAATGCGTTCAGGCTCATCCGTCTGTAGCTGAAGAATATTGTGACAATCCTGTCTGTGGATGGAAACACCGCGACCAAGGGTGATGTAGCCCATGATCGCATCACCGGGCACCGGATGACAGCAGCCGGCAATGTGGGTCAACAGGTTACCAACACCATCAATAAACAAATCAGCGTCGTTATGCTGATGGGATGCACGCCCTACCAGACTGATGACAGGCTCGGATGTGGAGTCTTTGGCCAACATTTTCTGGGCCGCATGCACCACCTGTCCAACGCCCAGATCACTGGCACCGACGGCGGCATACAAGTCTTCCAGACCAACCAGATTCAGTTTGCGGGCCAGAGCGTCGTAATCCAGTTCATCCATGGCCAGACGACGGAATTCTTTATCCAGCACCGCACGGCCTTCAGCGATATTCTGATCTCTGGCCTGCAATTTGAACCATTGCTGCACTTTTGCCCGTGCGCGCCCGGTTTTCAGATAACCCAGTGCCGGCGACATCCAGTCACGGCTGGGAGATTCATGCTTACCCGTGAGAATCTCAACCTCATCGGCGGTTTTTAACGCGTAATTCAACGGCACAATCCGGCCATTCACCTTGGCACCCCGGCAGCGGTGTCCAATTTCAGTGTGTACTCGGTAGGCAAAGTCCAGCGGGGTTGCCCCCTGCGGAAAGTCGATAATGTGTCCGTCGGGAGTGAACACGTAAACCCGGTCCTGCTCAATACCCGCAGAGAGATCATCTTCCAGCGGGTGGCCACCGAGCTCTTCGTGCCACTCGAGAACCTGACGCAGCCAGGCAATCTTTTGTTCGTAACTGTCCGCACTGCCTTCCTGATCTGTTCCTTTATAGCGCCAGTGTGCACAGACGCCATATTCAGCTTCTTCGTGCATCGCGCGGGTACGAATCTGCACCTCAAGAACCTTTCGATCCGGCCCAATAACGGCCGTGTGCAAGGATCGGTAACCATTCTCTTTTGGCGAGGCGATGTAATCGTCAAACTCATTGGGGATGTTACGCCACAAGCTGTGCACAATCCCCAACACCGAATAACAATCCCGAACCGTCGGCACCAGGATTCTGACGGCTCTGATATCGTAAACCTGGGAAAAGCCTATATCCTTGCGCCGCATCTTTCGCCAGATACTGTAAATGTGCTTGGCTCGACCGCTGATATCGGCATCGATGTGAGCGGCTTTCATTTCACTTTCGAGAATGTCGATCACATTTTCAATGAAATTCTGACGGTCCAGCCGGCGTTCATCCAACAGCCGCGCGATACTCATATAGTCGTCAGGTTCAAGATACCGGAAAGACAGGTCTTCCAGTTCCCACTTGATGTGACCAATACCCAAACGGTGCGCCAGTGGCGCATAGATGTCCGCAACTTCCCGTGCCACACGCCGACGCTTGCTGTCGTCAATATTTTTCACGGCCCGAATGGCACAGGTACGTTCCGCCAGTTTAATCAGCGCAATACGAACGTCATCCACCATGGCGACCAGCATTTTGCGAACGTTGTCGGATTGCTCCTGCGATGGAGACCCCAGCACACTCTCTTCAGAATCATTGCGCTGTGTACTGATTGCCGCCATGCGAATGACGCCTTTAATCAATTTGGCCACGGTTTCGCCAAACTGCGCTTCGACATCCTTTAGGGGAATTTTGTTTTCGCGGACCGCACGGTAGAGAATCGCGGCCTGCAGTGTTTCGCCATCCAGCTGCAGATCCGCCAGAATTTCAGCCATTTCCAAACCGGTGTGGAAACTGCTTGCGCCTTCAGCCCAGATATTATCATTGGCAATGGCGGTTTCTTCAGCTTTGAGACTCAGCTCGCAAGCCTTCTGTAGCGGGGAAAGTTCAATATCTTTCAAGGAGTGAGTTTCAATAAGACGGTGTAACCACGCCTCAATATCTACCCTGCCGTCATCCTTTACCGGATGATCTTCTCTTACTTTAACCATAGTGTTTTAGAGCCAATACCTTTCAACAGACCAAATGTGCGTATCCATGCGGACGGCCTACACACGCACAAATAGTGCCATTGTTTCCATGTGAGCAGTTTGTGGGAACATATCCAGCACCCTCAACTCTGTCAGTTTATAGCCGACCCCCACTAAAATAGCCGCATCACGGGCAAAACTGGCAGGGTTACAGGAGACATAAACCAGCCTTTCGACCTCGGATTCAGCCATTTGTTCACAGACAAATTTTGCGCCAGCCCGAGGGGGATCCAATAAGAGCTTATTGACTTTTTCTCGGCGCATCAAAGCCCCCAATGCCTGACTGTTCAAATCCAGGGCCAAAAATGTGCTGTTTTGGAGGTCGTTTTGTGCGCCATTCTCCTGGCCACGCACCACCATGGACTCCACCCCTTCAATGCCGATCACTTTTGAAGCGCTCAGAGCCATCGGCAGAGTGAAGTTCCCAATACCACAAAACAGATCCACCACCCGGTCGGATGAAGACAGTTCCAGCCAAGTCAGCGCCTGCCTTACCATCAGCGGATTTACCTGAGCGTTAACCTGAGTAAAATCCTGCGGATGAAACCCTAAACGAATCGGTTTCTGGAGTGAACTGTCTTCTCCCAGTTCAAAATACATCCGCGGGTCAACAATGGCTCCCGTAAGACCCTGCAAAGCACCATTCTTCTCAGACTGAAACCAACACTTAAAGACACCCTGAGGGGTGGTCACAGCGGAAACATCCTGTTTAAAAGCATCTGATAAAGGTTTTACATGACGAATAATGACACCTGTGACAACCTCTCCAGAAAGCTCATATCCTGCCACTAACTCGATATGGCTGACCCCGGATTTGGGTGGCAAACTGTCCAGCCAGGCTTGGAGCTGAGGCAATACGGCTGCCAGAGACGGCTGAAGTACAGAGCACTCTCCAATTGGAACCAGCTTGTCGCTGTGCTGCTCGCGAAACGCAAGCCTTTGCTGTGCATCCACACCCAGTCGTACGCGCGATCGGTACCCATAGGGTGAAGAGAAGATTGGCTCCAATACCTTTCCCACATCAACCTCTTGTTGACGCTTCAGAAGTGACAATAAATTCTGCTGTTTGAAATACAGCTGCTTTTCCGGGGATAAATGCTGTAGCTGACAGCCACCACAGGCTTCATAGTGGGGACACAGTGGCTCAACCCTGTCTGCCGAAAGCTGAGAAATGTTACGGGATTCACATTCGCTGAAGCGTTTCTGACGACGGTAATGTGCTACTTGCACTTTTTCCCCAGGTAAGGCCCCAGCGACAAAGACAGTTTTACCTTCATGGCGAGCGACTCCCCTGCCATCGTGAGACAAGTCTTCAATGGTCAAGTCAGAGGGCGTTGACTCACTGGACGGACGCTTGCCCGCCTGAGCCTTGAAAATGCGCGGCTTAAAAAGACGAGCCATAATCAGCTATACAAGCCGGATGACAGATAACGATCTCCACGATCGCAAATAATGGCCACAATCACCGCGTTTTCTACCTGCTGACTTAAACGCAGCGCACCGGCTACAGCACCACCACTGGATACACCACAAAATATGCCTTCACGCTGAGCCAGAGCCCTCATGGTCTCTTCGGCTTCTGATTGCCCCATGTTTATAACCCGATCGACACGGGTTTCATCAAAAATACTGGGCAGATATTCTTTCGGCCATCGGCGAATGCCCGGAATACTCGCGCCATCCTCGGGTTGCAGGCCAATGATTTCAATGGCTGGATTCTGCTCTTTCAAATACTGGGAAGTCCCCATAATCGTGCCAGTTGTTCCCATGGAACTGACAAAGTGGGTGATTTCACCTCCGGTTTGCTGCCAGATCTCGGGGCCGGTTGAGTAATAGTGAGCCAGAGGGTTATCACCATTGCCAAACTGGTCAAGCACCTTCCCTTTACCCTCAGCTTCCATGGTCTTGGCCAGATCCCGGGCACCTTCCATACCCTGCTTCTGAGTAACAAGTATCAGCTCAGCACCATAAGCCGTCATGGCGGCTTTTCGCTCAGAGGTCATGTTATCCGGCATGATCAATACCATACGATACCCCTTGATCGCGGCAACCATAGCCAGCGCAATGCCAGTATTGCCACTGGTAGCCTCAATCAGCGTATCTCCGGGACGAATATCCCCCCTCTGCTCAGCACGCTCTATCATGGACAGTGCAGGACGGTCTTTGACGGAACCCGCCGGATTATTGCCCTCCAGCTTAACTAAAATTGTGTTGGAGGTATTGCCTGGCAGGCGCTGCAAACGCACCAGTGGTGTTTGTCCGATGCAAGATTCGACGGTGGGGTAATCCATAATATCCTTCAAGCCGTAAAACGGCCGGTAACTGTGTGACGCGGCGGTCTATTTTAGCGCCGAATATGGTATGGTGGAACCTGCAATTAAAACGCACTCAGGGCAAAGCAAAGGATCCAGCACCCTCTGAGCCCAATATAGTAATAATTTACAGTTGGTAGCCGTCAAACGACGAAAAATCGCCCTACAGGAGTTTTCAGGTGCATTTGCCCATTTCCCCCAAAAGTTTAGCGTTCAAGATACAGCAGCTAAGCGTTTTACCTGTACTGATTTGCATCACCCTCGCGGGCATTGGCTATGCATTACTACAAATCCAAGACAGCGAAAACCTCAGCCACAAACGAACTGAGATGGCTATCCGCTGGCTGGAGAGCCTCACACAGCACTCAATTTCCACCAATAACACCCAGCATATCACCGAAACCTTTGGCGACCTGTTGGAAATGCCCAATGTGCGTGGCGTTTATCTGTTCGATCCCCAGGGGCAGCCAACTATCCAACTGGGTAAACGTCCTGATAAAGATATTTTTCCCAACCTGACCGACAAGCCACATCACTGGCGTCATGGTGAAACCTACTTTTACAGCGTACCGGTACTCGACTACAAGAACGCGAACCAGGTTATCCAGCTGGGCTGGCTGGTTGTGTCGTTGAACAAAAGTAACCTCAATATTCGGCACTACAAAAACGCCGCAATCATACTATTTGGCATTCTGGCCACCTCCATCGTTCTCATGATTCTCTCCTGGAGACTGACTCGTGAAATTGAAATACCGCTGCATAACGCCCAGCGAGCGCTACAGGACTTCAATCGACAAAAGTATGAAAGTCGCACGCTGGTTTCCGGCTGTATTGAACTGCAGAACCTGGCCAACGGAATCAATGAACTCGGCAAGTCACTGCAACAGACCCAGAGTAACATCCGTCAACAGGTGGACCAGGCCACTTCAGATTTGCAAGAAACCCTGGAAACTGTAGAGATACAGAGCATTGAACTCGATATTGCCCGCAAGAATGCGGTAGCCGCCAACCGTGCAAAATCCGAATTTCTGGCCAACACCACCCATGAAATTCGCACTCCAATCAACGGTATTCTGGGCTTCACCAACCTGCTGCTGAAAAGTCCGCTAACAACACAGCAACGAGAGTATCTGCGTACCATTGCCCATTCATCGCAGGGACTTTTGACGATCATTAACGACATCCTCGATTTTTCCAGACTGGAAGAAGACGAACTGTCTCTGGATTACACCCCTTTCACCTTACGACAAGTCATTGAAGAGACATTACAGATCCTTGCCCCTGGCGCCAGCGAAAAACAGCTGTACCTGATTGCCACCAGCGATAAAGACGTGCCCCAACATCTGCTGGGAGACGCGCTGCGCATTAAACAGATCCTGATCAATCTTGTCAGTAATGCCATCAAGTTTTCAGACAGTGGCGACATTGTTGTTCATTCACATTTAATAGAAGACTCAGAACAAACTGCCCGGATTAAAATCAGCGTCAAGGATTCCGGCATCGGCATTGACCCCAATCAGCGGGAACTTCTCTTCGAACCCTTTAAGCAGGCGGACGCCTCAGACAGCCGTGCACGTGGCGGAACAGGCCTTGGCCTTGCCATTGCCAAGGGACTGGTTGAAAAAATGGGCGGCACTATCCGCATAGACAGCAGACCTGCGGAAGGTACGATTGTTTGGTTTACCCTGCCACTTTCGAAACAACAGACGCTAATTGCCTCTCGCCAAACCGAACTCAAGGGCAAGCGTGCGTTTATCCATGTCGACAACCCCCGGATAGAACAACAGCTTGAAGAATACTTCTCACTCTGGGGGGTTGAAAGCCGCAGTTTTGAGTCAACCGACGCCCTCAGGAACTATTACTGTGCCCTGAACGACAGCAGTCAGAATGTCGAGATTGGCGATAGCCCTGCTGACTTTGTCTTTGTTATGGCTCGCGAAGGCAGTGTCACATCCGGTGACCTGAACCTGCTCAATAAAAACAGCAAAGTGCCTCCAACCATTCTTGCCGTTTTGCCTGATAGCCCTATGGCGTACGACGACACCCTCCAGAATACCGGCGCTGATCTATTATTTCTCCCGCTGTCTTACGAGCACCTTTACCAAGTGCTTTGCGATACACTCAAAACCACCCCAACAAACATTGATACCAAACCGGCTCGTCACACATCCGCATCGGTTCTGGTCGTAGATGACAACCCGGCAAACCTGCAGTTAGTCAGTACGTTTTTAAGCAGCCTAGGGGTGTCTGTACATGAAGCCACAAATGGCAGGGAAGCTATCGAAATTATTGATAATCATGCGGTTAATCTGGTTTTTATGGATGTTCAAATGCCCGGAATGGATGGCATGGAAACCACTCGCCGCATTCGCGACAAGGAACACTCAAGCCAGCATGTTCCGATCATTGCTCTGACCGCACACAATATCAACGAGCAAAAGACCAAGATTCTCGAAGCAGGAATGGATGACTGCATTAGCAAACCTGTGAGTGAAGATCAGCTTATCCATGCACTCAAGCACTGGCTGCATATCACTCCGGGTTCTTCTTCGGATGCCAATTACGACATTGCCAACCTGGTTTCTAAAAACCACATCCCCCAAAGCTCGATCATGAACCTGCAGGAAGCCTTACACCTGTGCAATGGTAAAAATGATCTCGCCCGGGACATGCTGAGCAAACTTGCTGAGGGCCTGCCAGAAGACAGTGAGGCCATAACTGAGTTATACCAGCAGGAAAACTGGAATGAGCTCCAGGAAAGAGTACACAGACTGTATGGAGGCTGTTGTTATTGCGGTGTCCCTGAACTCAGAAAAGCCTGCGCAACCCTGGACAACCTCTTAATCAAAGGCGAGTATGATTCACTCAATGCTGAGCTAAATCAGGTCCTGAAAGCCATCCAGCGGCTACGCGAATGGGTTGACGAACATGACCTGGAAATTCTGTTTGATATTGAAACTGTGGAATAACTCCTGAGTCACAACATTTCCTCTGCGGGTTCTTCCTGTTGAATCCGCCACAATCGAGCATAATGGCCATTATGTCGCAGCAACTCTTCATGACGGCCCTGCTCTACCACCCGCCCCTGATCGAGCACCACAATATTGTCTGCATCCACAATCGTCGACAAGCGGTGAGCAATCACCAGACTGGTCTGCTGGCGAGAGATTTCTGCGATAGCCTGTAAAATGATCCGCTCTGAACGGCTGTCCAGTGACGAAGTGGCCTCATCAAACACCATGATTGGAGGTCTCTTCAAGAGGGTTCTTGCAATCGCTACCCGCTGTTTTTCGCCTCCAGACAATTTCAGCCCTCTCTCACCCACAATGGTGTCAGCGCCATTTGGCAATTGCTTTACAAACTCTTCCAGATGAGCCATGCGGATCGCTTCCCACACCTCGACATCTGAAGCATCAACCTTGCCGTAACGCACATTTTCAAAAATCGAAACATTAAATAAAACGGTATCCTGTGGTACAACACCTATCGCCTGACGCAGGGATTTCTGGGTGACAGACCGTATATCCTGACCATCGATCAAAACCGCCCCTCTTTCCACGTCATAAAAACGAAACAGTATTTTTGCCAAAGTGGATTTGCCCGCCCCGCTACTACCGACAACCGCCACTTTGCTTTTGGCCGGGATTTTGAAACTCACTCCAGTGAGTATGGGGCGTTCATTGTGATAACGAAAAGAGACATCCTTGAACTCCACCTCCCCACCAATGACTTCAAGCCCAACTGCTTGCGGGCGGTCCGTCACCTTGGGAGCAACATCCATCAAGCGAAACATATTCTCGATGTTTGCCATTGATCCCTTCATTTCCCGGTAGACAAACCCCAGAAAGTTTAAAGGCATAAAAATTTGCATCATAAACGCGTTGATCAGGACAAAATCGCCAAGAGTCATAGCCCCCAGAGAGACGTCTCTGGCAGCCAGAACCATTGCCGAAGTCATGGCTGCAGCAATAACAAAAGCCTGACCGCCGTTTAAGGCAAATAGAGACAGGCGATTCTTGCGACGCGCCTGCTCCCAATCAGCCAACTCAGAATCGTAATGTCTGGCCTCGTACTCTTCGTTAGTAAAGTACTTGACAGTTTCATAGTTCAGCAAACTGTCGATGGCGCGAGTACTGGTTTGGGACTCTGCCTGATTGGCCTCCCTTACAAAACGGGTACGCCACTCGGTGGCCATTATCGAATAGGCCACATAGCACACCACTGCCACCCCTACGATGACGGCATACCACACCTGATAATTCCAGAGTAATAATCCAATCACCATCCCGATTTCCAGAAGTGTGGGGACAATATTGAACACCATAAAACGAAGCAGGAAGGCTATTCCGTTTGTACCTCGCTCAATATCACGGGACAAACCTCCAGTGCGGCGATTGAGATGAAAGTCCAGATCCAGTGAATGGAGGTGGTTGAACACTTTTAGCCCAATCCGGCGCATGGCACGCTCGGTGACCCGTCCAAACAGGGTATCCCTTAACTCACCAAACAAGACATTGGAAAAACGAACCAGTCCATAAGCCAGCAGCAACCCCAGAGGGATGGCCACTACTGTCCCCAGCTCGGAAATATGGTCCAGATCATCGACGATATGCTTCAAGATAAATGGCAGTCCGACACTGGCCACTTTAGCCAGAACCAGGCATAACAGAGCTGCCGCCATGCGCTGTTTGAACTCAGTGAGAAAAGGAATCAGGGATTTGAGGGTTGTCCAACTTACATCGCCGATGGCGACGTCGGTTCTCATACTACGCATAGATGTGGGGCCGGTTCCATAGCGCCAGGAACTGATAACCACAGTACTGACACAATTACATTTGAATACAGCCCGTCAGAATAACACGCCACCCCACAGAAACAGAATCCCAAAAAAATTGCCGATTCGACACCTTCCCTGATGTCGACATGAAGCAATGTGTTGCCTGCGGGCCTTTAATCTATTTGATTATGAACAGGCAGTGCTGCCAGAACTCCGTTGCCCAACTGATGGTAAAACTTACCAGTATACGTCCGGAATCCGGTCAGTAACCTGTTTGGGGAGTGTGATAAGCGGGACGCTGGCCGGTTCAGCCTGCAACGCCTTAGCCTGGCAACGCTCGGCAATATCCTCTTGAAAACTGCCTTTAAAGTACGGAATTTCCTGCAAACTGCCATTATTATCCAACTGAAAGAAAATCTGATCCGTTTCAGGAGGATAGGCTTTTAGGACTCCACGTTCCTGAACACCGGGGACTCCATGCTGAAAATCTTTAAATTGCAGATAAATTTCTTCATAACTGTTGCCTTCGAGGGTCAGTTCACACTCTGTTGTAAACCGAAATGTCATGCTTAACATATTCCGCTCCTGTCTGGATGCATAAGCAGCGATCAAATGGGCGCTGCATACCTAGAGTGTAACCAACTGACCGAACACCAATTTAGAACGATTACCTCTAAACCAATGCATGCTTAGCGTCGGTACTTATGAGATGAATTTGGGATTAGCCCATGGATGTACTATTGTTGAAGTAGTCGCTGCAACTGTGTTTCTTATATTGGCGGTGACCTATTTCAAGCGATAGAGGCTTACAGTTCAGTCATGACCAGAACCCTTTTCACATTCCCGTTTCCCCTCTCCGGTTTTCTGCGTAATCGCCGGGTATCAGTGCTTTCATTGATTTGCTTTGTATTCGCCCTGGTGTTCAGCCAGGCGCAAGCTGATGAGCAGAAAATAACCACAACCACCGTAAAACCCAAACCCTCACTGGAAACAGATGTTCTTCAGCCAACCGTTGGTCATCAGGAAGGTAAAACGGGGGCCCGAATCGAGTCTGTCGAGCAAATGGAAGATGGAAAAACGGTAAAAATCCACGTTTCCCTGCCCGATGGAGCAAACTCAGATATCGAAGAAGTGATCGTGATGGGGCGTCCGGACAAAAAGCCCAAAAAAGAGTCTACTTTACTGCAAAAGCAAAAGTTTGAAGTGGTTAACAACCTTGATGAGGGGCGAAGTGGCATTGTTATCTATCTCGGCAAACAGGAAGACTTCATGCTTAGGCTCAACTACACGGAACCCAGACCCGATGTAGAGCCGGATGTGTTTAACCGCGATTAAGGCTTACTTGTCACTCTCGGTCAAAGATACCAAGCTACACCTTCAATTGAGTCCACATAGCCATTAACATAGCCCGACCTAACGCAAGGAAAGGCTATGTCTTCTATCACACACTTTACCGACAACTACCTGGATAAAATCAACCCCATCTTGTCGGAGTGCGCCCACGTAAGACTGAGTAACAGTCAAGCATTGTATCCTGATCGTCAAAATGAAGACGCCCTGCCTTTACTTGTGGTCAAAAACGATCAGTGCATTGCCTCCATCGCGTTTCAAGGGGCACAACTGCTCACCTTCAGCTCTCTGTCTGCCAGGGGGCTGCCAGCCACAGATCTTCTCTGGCTGAGCCCAACAGCAATTTTCAAGAACGGAAAGGCCATCAGGGGCGGGATTCCACTTTGTCTGCCATGGTTTGGCCCGCACGCATCCGACGCTGCCAAACCCCAGCATGGGTTTGCCAGAAATCGGCTCTGGTCTCTGATTGACGCCAAAGCCATCCATTCTGGTTGCACACAGCTCACCTGGGAACTGGACTATCCGTCTTCATCTCTTGATCAGAAACCTCTTCTTTTCGAAGGCAGTTTCACGGCTCAACTGATCATGACACTGAGCGATACGATTGATATTCAGCTTAGGGTTAACAATACCGGCCGCGACAGTTTCCCTCTGAGCTGGGCCCTGCACAGCTATCATCCAGTAGCCAATGTAGCCTCTGCAGAGGTAACCGGGCTGGATCAATGTGAATATCTGGACAATACAGATCTGGAAGACTCTGAAAGCTACCCCACTCATAAGCGCCGCAAACTTCAGTTGGGTAATCTTTTTTTTACCGGCGAGGTGGATCGGGTGTATGTCTCGGTTCCATCAACACAGCAATTGTCTTGCGAAGGACATCAACTCACCGTCGAAGCGGACAACTGCCACAGCGCCATTGTTTGGAATCCAGGTAAAGAGCTGGCGACAAACATGGCCGATATTGGCGCAGAACATTACACAGGCTTTGTGTGCGTAGAGAGGGGTAATACCGCCGATAACACATTGCAGCTGGCACCTGGCGAAGAGCACACTGCCAGTATCCGAATCAAAGCCAAAACAGGAAAATAACTGCAGATGACGCTGCCTCTGGTCTATCACCCTGAATACAGCTTTGATTTCCCGCATAAGCACCGCTTCCCCATGGCGAAATTCCGACTCCTGCATCAGCGCCTGCAGGAAAGCGGACTTGCCACCGAGCAAAATACCTTCCGCCCTGGCCGGGCCCGACAATCCTTGCTGGAACTGGCACATTGCCCTGATTATCTGGATCGGTTTATTCACAATAAACAGAGCCCACAAGAGATTCGCCGTATGGGTTTGCCGTGGTCACCTGCGCTCATGCGGCGAACACTGATTGCGCCTAACGGCACCCTGCTCACAGCCAGCCTGGCGTTACAACATGGCATCGCCTGTCACCTTGCCGGAGGCACGCATCACGCCCACAGAACTGAAGCCTCAGGCTTCTGTATTCTGAATGATCTGGCAGTGGCCTCTCTTGGAATCCTTCATTCACAGCGTCAGTCACAGCTGGCCCGCCCTTCCATCCTGATTTTTGACTGCGATGTCCATCAGGGTGATGGAACGGCAAACATTCTGAAACATGAGTCCCGGGTTTTTACCTGCTCAGTTCATTGCGACAAGAACTTTCCAGCCCGCAAAGCCACCAGCGATATGGATGTAGAAGTACCCAAAGGAACGGAAGACGACACCTATCTGGAAATTGTAAAACAGGCCTTTCTGACAGCTATTGATAAAGCCAAACCAGCTTTGGTTTTTTACGATGCGGGCGTGGATGTTTACGAGGGAGACCCTTTAGGGTTGCTCAATATCAGCCTCGACGGAATACGCCAAAGAGAACGAACCATTCTGGAGATATGTCATGAAAAGGGACTGCCGGTTGCCACGGTGATTGGCGGCGGGTATGACAATGACCGGAAAGCACTGGCTATGCGGCACAGCATGGTGGTAGAGGAAGCCTTTGCTGTTTACGAAAAGTGACGGTTTAGTCCACAGGCAGCCATCCACCGGTTGCCTGGAGAGGCGCAGGATCACTGCCCTGACTAACCCAAAAGACAGCAGCTGACTTGCCGTGAAAATCCGTTTCGGGCATGGGAATATTCCACATTCCCGAGTTAGAGTTAAAGGACTTGTACTCTAGCACCACAAAATCCTGTGGTAATCTCATGCCTTTATTTTCCCCCTGCCCGACATCCGTCACAATACCAAAGCCCAACAGAGCAACATTTAACACCAACCCGCGATTGTCTTTATCGCGGATAAACTTTGCCTGCAGTTCATCGCCGCTAACTTTGACGGTTAGCTGACCCGCAATCTCTTTAGGAAACTCTGGTAAAGAGCGGGTACGGAACCAATCGGTCCATTCTTTTCCTGAAAGTATAAAACCGGGTGTGTACACGGCCTTTGTGTGTCCATGCAACTGATACATACGCTGCCGCTGAGAATGTCTCAAACTGGCATAGGGATCTTTCCAGCCCAGATAATCCCAGTAATCCACATGGAAAACCAACGGGATGAACTCTTCCCAAAGGCGCTTATCCGACTTGAGAAGAGATATCCACTGTTCTGCGGGGGGGCAGCTACTGCATCCCTGAGAGCTGTAGAGCTCGAGTAAATTGACCTGTTGCGTTCCGCTGTCGAAGATCATGACCGATGATGAAGAGTCACGTTCTTCACCCGCTATTGCCCAGGCTGCCCCGAGAAACAGAATCATCAACCAGCTCGCAGTCAAGAAGTCTCTAAACGGCCACTTGTTCGCAGAAACTTTAATGCTCATAGTCACCTGAAGATCATCAACCACTTCGTGACTATTTAGGTAGGCAACTCCGCATTAAGTTCAATAACTGCCTGATGCAGGCTTTGACCTGAACTATCTGGCCTTAAACAACACCTGATCCATTAACTCTTCAGTGGACCTATATACCTGCACAGACTCCCCCAGACTGGACAGAATCCCTGCCGAGCCGCACAGATACAGGCTTTTATCCTCCGCAACTTGCTCCAGAATGTCCTCATCAGCCGGACTAAATCGACCGTCCTGCAAAAAGATCGAAAGGTCAGCCCCTGAAGACTGGATCAACGTGACACTGGCTTCGACACTGCAGGGTTGGTTAACAAAAAAGACGCCAAAACCGGAATCAACGAACTGTAAGCCCGTCATGGCCAGGCGCCAGCCTTCACTCTGTTCACCAAACACCAGTAACACGCTCTGACCATTTGTCGATTTATGCCCTTCCAGCCTCAGTAACGCGTAGCGAATCAACTCGCTTTGCAGCAGAGCCCTGGCGGCTCCAGATGCTGCCATGCCAGCCCTCCCGGCTCGTCGCTCCTGCAGCCTTTCCATCACAGGCGCCAGCCAAAGGCTGACACACAACTGAATCGGATACTGAATCAGAACATCCTGTAAAAGGTGTTGTATTCGGCCGCTGTTTACTTGCTCAACGGCCAGAACCAGCTGATCAATCAAGGCCTCCCAATGTGGGTCCACCTCTTCCGACTCCGCTCGAGAGGCGCTCGCTAGAGCAGAAGATGAATCCGTATCCAGCAGGCTTTTCACCTGTCCCACCGAAACGCCGCGGTTGATCCAGGCCAGAATTTGCCGGACTCTCGACACATCCGCACTGGTGTAAAGTCGGTGTCCTTTACCTGTTCTCATGGGTTTTAAAAGGCCATAACGGCGTTCCCAGGCTCTGAGAGTCACCGTATTGACTTGTGTTTTCTCACTTAAAACCCGTATTGGGAAGGTTTCTGTATCGGGTTCAGCCGGTTTATCCACAGTCATTGTCGTATTTTCGTCGTTTCATCAGTTTCTCAATTTGGTGTAAGCATTTGATTTTGCTTTAAAAATACCGCTTACCCATCACTTACACCACCAGCCAAGACAATTGTTATACAAAAATAATATTTGCACAACCAAAAAAGTTGTACAAAAATAGAAAACGTATAGCAATGAGCCGGAGGCATCAGCATGACAAATCAACGCACTGCATCTTCAAATACTCCACAGGGCACCTCTAACCATCCATCGGAGAAGCCTACATCTGACATTTTGGTCGGTTTAAGTGCTTGTCTGGCAGGTCAGAGCGTTCGTTATAACGGCGGTCATAGTCAATCCAGCCTGTGCCTCAAAGGCTTGAGTCCGTATTTTCAGTTTGTGACTTTCTGTCCAGAAGTCAGTGCCGGTTTCGGTACCCCGCGCCCTACGATGAGACTGGCTGGCGATCCCAAACAACCGGACCTGATTTACAGCGATGGCGACAGTTCTCAATCGCTGACCGAACAGCTGATCAACGGTTTCCAGCATAAGATGGAAAGCTTCAGTGAACTGGACGGCTACATTCTGATGAAAAACTCTCCATCCTGTGGACTGGAACGAGTCAAAGTCTATCAAGACAACGGTTACCCACATAACGAAAAAGGCCAGGGAATTTTCGCTCGTGCCCTGCAACAGCGGTACCCTCAACTTCCAATGGAAGAAGAAGGACGTCTGCACGATCCACATCTACTGGAAAACTTTATCTTGCGGGTTTATGCCCACCACCGTTTCCGCCACACGGTACAGAGCAACCCCACAATGAGCTCACTCGTTGATTTTCATAGCCGCTATAAGTATTTAATCATGGCTCACAATCAACAAGAGTACCGCAAGCTTGGAAGACTGGTCGCCAACGCAGAAAAGCAACCCGTTGAGCAAGTGATTAATCTGTATTTTGTACGGATGATGGAAACTCTGGCGGTTCCAGCCCGTCGGGCTGGCCACTGCAATGTACTGCAGCATCTGCTCGGGTATCTGAAAAAATCTGTCAACAGTTCAGCGAGACAAAACATTGTCTCGACCATTCTCCGTTATCGGGAAGGAAAGCTTCCTCTGATTACCCCTGTGACCTTGCTGCAGCATTACATTGAACAATTCGGAGGTCCCGAAAACAGGCACGAAACCCTCCCACAAGATAGTGGCAAAAAACACCGTCAGGGGCGTCCTTTGGAGCATTACCTGAAATCTCAGTATTATTGGCATCCCTATCCTGATGATCTGGGGCTAAGAAACAATATATAAGACCACTGCAGAAATTTGACACATAAAAAGACATCAGGTTACTCATGAATTTAGTTTGGTTACGTACAGATTTAAGATTGTTTGACAACCCGGCCTTGTACCTTGCCTGCCAGACGGGGCAAGGTACAAGAGTGGTCTACTGTGCAACACCTCAGCAATGGCAGGAACACCACGAAGCACCTGCCAAGCTGGGGCTTCGTAGCCAGCTGCTTACCAATATTCAACAGCGCTTACACCAGTTGGGAATTTCCTTCGAAGTTATTCGAGCAGATCGATTCAACGATCTTCCTGAATTAATCTTTGAATATTGTCAAAAACACCAAATCAGTGACCTCTGGTTCAACAGCGAAATCCCTCACAATGAACGGTTAAGAGATCAACAAATAACTCAACACCTTCACACAGCTGACATTGTCTGCCATCCCTGCGAGAACGAGTTTATTGTTCCCCAAGCGCAGCTAAGAACTCAGCAAGGTGGTGTCTACAAGGTCTTTACCCCTTGGTATCGATTATGGCTGAATCGTCTGGCACAACATCCAGTTGAACTGTTTCCCGAGCCCGCTGCTCAAGGTGCTCCGATAGCCTCACCTACCCACCCTATCGAGCTGCCTGGAAGTGACACGTACAGGCACGATTTATGGCCAGGTACAGAATCTGCCGCATTTGAGTGTTTGCAAAAGTTTTGCAATGAACGCCTCCACCACTACATTGAGCGAAGAGACTTTCCAGGAATACACGGCACCAGCATACTGTCACCCTATTTGGCCAGTGGCGCTATCAGTCCTCGTCATTGCGTGCAATTGATCCAGGAAACGCACGCACATTACGGTACTGACTGGTTGGAAGACCCATGGTTAAGAGAATTAGCATGGCGTGAGTTCTATCGTTACCTTATGCTGAATTTTCCTTCTCTGAGTAGAGATCAACCTTTTAAACCAGAAACACGGTTTTTACTCTGGGAAGATAATGCTCAATTGGTCGAGGCCTGGAAGCTGGGTAAAACCGGATTTCCGATTATAGATGCAGCAATGCGCCAGCTGCATCAGACAGGATGGATGCACAATCGACTCAGAATGCTAACAGCGAGCTTTTTCACCAAGCTGTTACTGGAAGATTGGCATATAGGTGAGAGTTACTTTATGAGTCAGTTGATTGATGGAGACTTTCCGTCAAACAATGGGGGCTGGCAGTGGAGCGCATCGACCGGGTGTGACGCATCACCTTGGTTCAGAGTATTCAACCCTGTTCGGCAATCGGAAAAGTTTGACTCTGATGGATCATTCATTCGGAAATTTGTCCCCGAACTCGGCGAACTTGACTCTAAATCGATCCATAACCCGCCGGAAAAACTGCGCAAATGCTTGGGCTACCCTCAGCCGATCATTGATTACAAGGATGCCCGAGAGCGGGTTTTAACACGTTTTGAGAACTTAAAAGCCATGAACCTCACATAAGGGACTTAGCTTTGATACCTTAACCTGCAAATAGCTCAGCCATCACTGAGATGAAGCTGAGCCCAGTTATACGCCTGAATACGATTCTTGACATCGATTTTTTTGAATACATTATAAAGATGACTCTTGATAGTGTATTCGCTCACCTCAAGTACTTCAGCAATTTGCAGGTTAGTGGAGCCATCCAATAACATCTTCAGAATTTGTTGCTCTCTGCGAGTCAATTTGACATTGTTTCGTGGACGCTTGGGCGCACTACGATACTCATCGATCAACCTTTGCATGACATGACGAGGCAGCCAATCTCCACCGTTTAAGAGAACCTTTAAGCCAGATATCAACACATCCTGCTTAACCGTCTCATAAAACATACCTTTTACCTGCGGCCAGAGTGCCAGCTTTTCGTAGTCCTCGTTGGTCTGTACATTAATCAACGCAACCCGACTGCTATCGCTACACTTACTGTCAAAAAACAAATCAATATCGTCCAGAGGTACATACTTGCAATCCACCAGGGTGAGCTGACCAAGTATCATATCCTGATAGCTTTCAGAGTTACTGTAAGACTGTATTTCACAGCGCATATTGAGTTCATTATTGATCAATGTAGATAAAAAATTGGTCTGCATATCCTTGTAACCAAGCAGAGTCACATCCACAACATCATCCTTGATCAAACCTTCTGGCGTTAGAATTGCCTGAGTATTCATAATCCATTTTCCTGTCATTCACTGTCTGACCAGACAAAATCGATACTGGTCAGACCCACTCTTTGTTAAAGAGTCTGTTAATCTTCAGTCAGTGTTTTTTTATCTTTATCGACATCACCAGAAGCACTGGCAATGGCTCCAGCTGCAATCAGCTCACCTGCGACCAACTTGTACTCTGGAGAATTTACTGAGTTGGCGCCTATACTGTACGAACTGACCTCACTGAAGATCGCCGGATCAACTTGAGTAAATTCTACCACCCCGTTCTGAACCGCACTTTTCAAGCCTTGAGACGCTATCGCACCAGACAGAGATTCCAAGCGGTCACCCGTTGCATTCAAAGTCGGTGCGCCATTCACAAACTCTGGATCCACATAGCTCAGAGATACAATATTGACACTGTTTCCCACCTCCATTCGCAAAGGATTTAACTGCTCACCTATAGCAGCCCACCGAGACAATTCTGTCCCGAGATTCACAACATTCGCTGTCAGGTGTGTAACACCACGAGTTTCTGCGGTTAATTCTCCAAGCCCCATGGAGGATAACGAGATAGTTCCTGCAGTTCCGGCATAAACCTGACCGATCATCAGATCGTCTGCTTCCTGGATATCAACATTGATGGAGCGTCCCCCCGAAGCCTGTACATTCAACGTATTGATATCAGTTTCCAGATTAATATCCGAAGCACTGGTAATCTCCAGAGAGTCGGCAGACACAGAACCACTGATAGCTGTTCCGCCAAGATAACTGCTGGTAAACAGGATTTCCCCTGACGCTGAGAACCCCAGATTCATGCCCGACCCGGTAAATGAAACGCGGTTCGTATTAAATACAGCGGCAATAGCGGAATCTACAATGACTTGATTGGTACCGTTCATCAAATTCTCGAAGCCGGTAAACGCATAATCACCAACATAATTGGTCTGACTGACATCTCCGGTAATTTTCCAGGTCAAATCACTGACATTGGAAGTCAATAAATCTGTCCCTGAGCCACCATTAAGAATGGTGGCTGATGAAGTGCTACTGTTGATAAAGACCTGATCCGATCCCTCTTCAAGATACAATCCAGCAACCGAACCGCCATTCAAATTGACAATATCATTGCCGGCACCGGTATGAATGTCACCACTTGTTCCACTATTGAACGTGAAAACATCATTGCCAGAGCCAGCCCGAACAGAATCAATACCGGTAAAATTGAGATGCTGTGTACTTCCGGACTGACCATTAACTGTCCAGGTGGTATCCAGATTTAGGCCATACAACGTATCGTTGCCAGAACCTGCATTCAGTGTCGTCACACCATCCAAACTGATTCCACCCAAAGTCAGAGTGTTGACATCGGTCAAGGTATAATCTGCACCTATTGATGGCCCAGTGTAGGTACCTACATTCAAGACCTCTTCAACATTGGCAAACAACACCCAGACACTGTTCACTTCTGCCTCAATGCTGTTGTTCACCTGGCTTCCGCCTTGTTCCACTGCTTGCCAGTTATTTACAGCACCACTATCGACTGTATCTGCACCGCCACCAGCATCTACGGCTCCTATATGATCGAAAGTAATACCGGAGACTGTAGTTGTATTATTGGCCGTATCCAGTACAAATAACTCATCACTCGATGAACCGGTTATTAGACTGGTCTGTGAGGTACCATTTTTTGCACCTGCAGACTCGATATCTGAGAATTGGACACTATTTACTGTTACGCCGCCACTAACACCGGTTAACACCCAGTTTTCTGAGGCATCACTCAATACGGAATCGTTACCTAAACCAGCCTCTACAGAAGAAGTCTGAGTAAATTGGATATCATTTCCAGTAATAATATTATTTTGTGCATCTGAGGCATCAAAAGAATCATCGAGAGATGAACCAATCAACTTTGACATTCCAGTTATGGCGGCATCGAATTCTGCAAACTCAATCTCCGAAAAGGTGATTGCTGCAGCCTGCAATTCTTTACTGTTACCGGTTAAGGTCCAGTCCCGAAGACTATTGGACTGTACAATGTCACCAGAACTGCTACCCCCATCAACATTCGATACTGTGTTAAATATCAGACCGTTTACTTCCACACTCTGATCAGTAAGTCCTATTTCAAAGGTTTCATTAGTATCATCCTGCCCGAGGATAGTAGCATCTGTAGCATCCGCCACTTCCATATTGGAGTAAGTAATGCCATCTTCACTCAGTTGATTGTCGACACCGGTTAACGTCCAGGTATGACCATCACTGGCCGTCAAGGTGTCTATTCCGGTACCCGCGTCCACCAAAGTGATGTTGCTATACGTCAAACCTTTCTGACTGACCTTTCCAGCTTCGCCACTGGCAGCAAAGGTATCATCACCGGTAGTACCCAGCACACTGCTGCCGGCTGCACCGTTCGCTTCTTCCAAGCCAC